>NZ_CP066801.1:1860000-4380000 GCF_016598575.1 Streptomyces sp. HSG2 | reverse complement strand
CCGTCGGATCTCCGGCGAGGTAGAAGCGGTGGAGCCAGTCCGCCGCCCTGCTCACGCCGACCCGGGGCCCGGCACGGACCGACCCCGGTGCCGGCGGCCAGCCCGGGGAGAGGGTGACCGCCCCTCCGCCCAGCAGGTCGGTGCCGTTGTGATCGCCGGTGATGCCGAGGGCGCGGCAGAGGTTCCCCGGGCCTCTGGCCAACCGCGAGGACTCGACTTGTCCCCCTCGTCTGCGCCGTGCCCGCGCCTCCCCGGCGACGACTCTGCCCGCCCGGAGGAGCACACCCGCCGCGACCCCGTCGGTCGCCGTGACGACGTTGGCACACCAGTGGAGCCCATGGGAGCGGTAGACGTAGAGATGGCCGGCGGGGCCGAACATGACCGCGTTGCGGGGGGTCCTTCCGCGATAGGCGTGCGACGCCGGGTCGGTGAATCCGGAGTACGCCTCGGTCTCCGTGATGACGACGCTGACGGGGCCGTCCTTGCCCACGCAGGTCAGGACGGCCCCGAGCAGCTCCGGGGCCACCGCCTCCGCGGAGTGCGAGAGATCGTCGATGTTCACCACGTACTCCTCACCGTTCCGGAACCGGGGACGCGTTCGATGCTTCGACCCAGCGCCGCGTCACACCCCGTCCGGGAATCGGCCCGGGGCGGATCGGCCCAACCGCCGTCGGATGGTCGGGGGGCCTCTTGGACGTGCGACATCCGGGGCTTCGCCTCCGCGCTCCCGCGTCGTCGCGGGTGGCCCGGCCTCGGCGCCGTTCCCCCGGGAGCGTACGGTCGGGGATCGCGATCACGGCGTCCGAGCCTAGCGCGGGCCGCCCGGAACCGGGTGCGGCCCGCGGGGCGTAGTAGGCGTCGAAGGGTCGAGTTGTCCACACGTGAGCCTGGAGGAAGACCAATGGCGTTCAAGAAGCTGCTCGCGAGCCTGGGGGCCGGAGGGGCCTCGGTGGAGACGGTGCTGAGCGAGGTCAACGTCGTTCCCGGTGGCGTCGTCCAAGGAGAGGTACGGATCCAGGGCGGCACCGTCGACCAGCGCGTCGAGGGGCTGTCCGTCGGACTGCAGGCCAAGGTCGAGGTGGAGAGCGGCGACCACGAGTACACGCAGGACATCGAGTTCGAGAAGACCCGCCTGGGCGGGGCCTTCGAGCTGCGGGCGGAGGCGGTCCACACGGTGCCCTTCGGTCTGGAGATCCCCTGGGAGACCCCGATCACGATGATCGACGGGCAGCCGTTGCGGGGCATGCACATCGGAGTCGTCACCGAACTCGCCATCGCCCGGGCGATCGACTCCGGCGACCTCGACCCGATCCAGGTGCATCCGCTGCCGGCGCAGAAGGCGATTCTCGACGCCTTCGTCCGGTTGGGCTTCCGGTTCAAGAGCGCCGACATGGAACGCGGCCACATCCGCGGCACGCGTCAGCGTCTGCCCTTCTACCAGGAGATCGAGTTCCACCCGCCTCAGCAGTACCGCGGCCTGAACCAGGTCGAGCTGAGCTTCGTCGCCGACGGCGGGGAGATGGACGTCGTCCTGGAGATGGACAAGAAGTCGGGACTGTTCACCGAGGGGAGCGACACTTTCCGCTCGTTCACCGTCGGTCTGGACACCTACGAGTCGACCGACTGGGCCGCCTACCTCCACCACTGGATGTCCGAAGTCGGCAGCAAGCGCAACTGGTTCTAGCGTGGGCGGCGACGTCGCCGCCGACCCGTCGGCCGCGGCGCGCCCGCCCGCCGCGGCCTCCTACGAGAGGGCGCGGGGGTCCACTCCGCAGGACGCGTCGAGGACTAGGCTCGCCCGAGGAGAGATCCCGATCGACCAGGAGGTACCGAGGTGTCCGACCTCACGCGGCGTCCGCTCCCGCACGACTTCCATCCGCCGGTGCCGTCGTTCACGGTGACCAGCGAGGACGTGCGTGACGGGGAACGGCTCGGGGAGGCCCAGGTGTACTCGGGCGGGAACCGTTCGCCGCGGTTGCGGTGGCGGGACTTCCCCACCGGCACCGAGAGCTTCGCGGTGACCTGCTTCGATCCCGACGCCCCGACGGGCAGCGGCTTCTGGCACTGGGTGGTGTTCGACATCCCCGCGTCCGTGACGGAGCTGCCGGCGGGAGCGGGCGGCGAGCCCTTCACGGGGCTGCCCGAGGAGGCCGTGCGGGCACGCAACGACTACGGCGAGAAGAACTTCGGCGGGGCCGCCCCGCCGCCGGGGGACGGCCCGCACCGCTACGTGTTCACCGTGTACGCCGTGGACCGGGAGAAGCTGGGACCGGACGCCGAGGCGACGCCCGCGATGGTGGGCTTCCGTCTGCGGTTCCACACCGTGGCCCGTGCGCAGCTCGTGGCCGAGTACGAGGTGCCCGCCGCGGGCTGAGCACCGGGCGCCCGCCAAGCGCCCGCCACCGCTCGCGGAAGCGATCGGGGCGGGCGCGCGCCCGTGTCGGTAGCGCGCTCTCATGGAGACGGCGCGGTCGGCGCGGAGGGGGCACCTCTCGGGCGGGTGGGTCGGGGCCCCGGTGGGATCAGTCGATCGCGGGCTTCTCGCGCCGTTCCTGCGTCGGCACGGAGCCGTTGCCGCCGCCTCCCATGGGGCCGAAGTTGCCGATCGCTCCGGACAGCCCCTTGAGCGCGTCGCCGATCTCGCTGGGGACGATCCAGAGCTTGTTGGCGTCTCCCTCGGCGATCTTCGGCAGCATCTGCAGGTACTGGTAGGAGAGCAGCTTCTGGTCCGGGTCCCCGGCGTGGATCGACTCGAAGACCGTACGGATCGCCTGGGCCTCGCCCTCCGCCCGCAGCGCGGCGGCCTTGGCCTCGCCCTCGGCACGCAGGATCTGCGACTGCTTCTCGCCCTCCGCGCGCAGGATCTCGGACTGCCGGACCCCCTCGGCCTGGAGGATGGCGGCACGCTTGTCGCGATCGGCCCGCATCTGCTTCTCCATCGAGTCCTGGATGGAGGTGGGGGGTTCGATGGCCTTGAGCTCCACGCGGTTGACGCGGATGCCCCACTTGCCGGTCGCCTCGTCCAGCACCCCGCGCAGCGCGGCGTTGATCTCCTCGCGCGAGGTCAGCGTCCGTTCTAGGTCCATCCCGCCGATGATGTTGCGCAGCGTGGTGACCGTCAGCTGCTCGATCGCCTGGATGTAGCTCGCGACCTCGTACGTGGCCGCTCGGGCGTCGGTGACCTGGTAGTAGATCACCGTGTCGATGTTGACGACCAGGTTGTCCTGGGTGATCACCGGCTGCGGAGGGAAGGGAACGACCTGCTCTCTCAGGTCGATGCGGTTGCGGATGGTGTCGATGAACGGGACGACGATGTTCAGTCCGGCGTTCAGCGTCCGCGTGTAGCGGCCGAACCGCTCGACGATGGCCGCGCTGGCCTGCGGGATGACCTGGATGGTCTTGATCAGGGCGATGAAGACCAACACCACCAGAATGATCAGGACGATGATGACCGGTTCCATCGACGAATCCCCGTACCCCTTCTCGGCTGACGCGCGCCCGCGGCGCTCGCGGCTGATCCTAACCGTAGGCGATCTCTCGGATGCCGAGGAACCGTCACATCACGATCGCGGTGGCCCCGTCGATGTCGACGACGTCGACCTCCTGGCCCGCCTCGTAGCTACGGTCGGCGTCCAGGGCCCGGGCCGACCAGACCTCCCCCGCCAGCTTGACGCGACCGTCGGCGGCGTCGACCCGCTCCAGGACGACCGCCCGTCTGCCCTTGAGAGCGTCGATCCCCGAGGCCGAACCGGGTCGCCGCTCACGATGGCGGGCGGCGATCGGCCGGACGACGGCGATCAGCGCGACCGACACGGCCGCGAAGACGACGACCTGCACGACGAGTCCGGCGCCCAGACCGGACGCGCCCGCAGCGGCCACCGCTCCCACGGCGAACATCCCGAACTCCGGCATCGCGGTCATCACGAGCGGGATACCGAGTGCCGCCGCGGCGACCAACCACCACACCCATGCGTCGATGTCGTTCACACGGCCATGGTAGGGGCGCGGGCCACTCGGGGACAGGGTGCGTGGCCGCGGTGTCAGGCCAAGGGGAGCCCGCGTGCCGTCCACCGGTCGTCCATCCGCTCGACGACGAGGGGGAAGCCGAAACAGAGCGACAGGTTGCGCGAGGTCAGCTCCAGTTCCAGGGGGCCCGCGGCGAGTACCTTGCCCTGACGGATCAGCAGGACGTGGGTGAACCCCGGGGCGATCTCCTCGACGTGGTGGGTCACCATGACCATGGAGGGCGCGATCGGATCGCGGGCGAGCCGGCCGAGACGACGGACCAGGTCCTCCCGCCCTCCGAGGTCCAGGCCGGCCGCCGGCTCGTCGAGCAGGAGCAGTTCCGGATCGCTCATCAGGGCCCGGGCGATGAGGGTGCGCTTGCGCTCGCCCTCGGACAGGGTGCCGAACTCCCGGTCGTGGTAGTCGGACATCCCGAGTCGGTCGAGGAAGGCGGCGGCCCGTGCCCTGTCGACTTCCTCGTACTCCTCCTGCCACCCGGCGGTCATGCCGTAGGCGGCCGTCAACACGGTCTGGAGCACGGTCTGGTGTGCGGGGAGCTTCTCGGCCATGGCGATCCCGGCCATTCCGATCCGCGGTCGCAGGTCGAAGACGTCGCTGCCACGCCGGCCGAGGGTCTCCCCCAGGACGGTGACGGTGCCGGTGGTCGGGAAGACGTAGCTGGAGGCGACGTTGAGGAGAGTGGTCTTGCCGGCGCCGTTGGGGCCGAGGACGACCCAGCGTTCGCCCTCCTTCACCGACCAGGAGATCCGGTCCACCAGAGCCCGGCCCTCGCGGACCACGGATACGTCCTGAAGCTCCAGAACATCGCTCATGAGCGCGTTGTCTCCCCTTGCAGTGTGGCCGGTTGCGGCTGTCGCGTTCGCCTGTGGTCGCGGGCCGCCGCGCCGGTGGGCGCAGCCCCCTCAAGAAATCTACGCCACCCGCCGGCGGCACCGTCCCCTCGGTCCGGTCCCTATGGTGAGGGGATGCTCTCGGAACCACGCGCAGGACGCCTCACCTCGTGGGGAAACGCACTGATCGCCGGATATGTCGCACCCGACGACGCCGTGGGGGCCATCGTCGGCGGCGACGCGTCCCACCGGGTGGTGGGCGTACCCGGCGAGTCCGTGCCGGTCGGCCTCACTCTCGCGCTCGGCAGGCTGCGGGCACTGGGGGCGAAGGGGCTGCGGCTGGCGTTGCCGGCGCCGGGGCACCCGCTCGGCCTCAGCGGGCCGCCGGAGTTCAACGCGCGGGCGATGGAGGCGGAGGAGGCGGTGGTCTGCGCGGGAACCGCTCTCGGCTTGGTCCCGGAGGTCCACGCGGTAGGACCCTCGACCGACCGCCACGTGGAGGTTCTGTGGCACTGCCTGCCGGTGTGGGAGGCGGTCCCGGCGGACGTGCCCTCGCTCGGGGAAGCGGAGCGGGAGCTGGCCGAGGCGCTCCGCGAGGCCACCGAGGTGCTCACCCGCCTCGACGTGGCGGCGTCGGGTCCGGCGTCACGGGCGGCTCTGGAAGCCTACCGGGCGCGTGCCGAGGACGGGGAGGAGGTGCTCGCGCCCGGATATCCGGCTCGGGCCGCGCGGGTGCTGGTGCTGGCCCGCAGGGTGGGCACGCTGATCGCGCTGGCACACGAGGGCGGGCACGGCGGGGCGGTGAGCGCCTCGTCGATGGCGGCACGTGTGGCCGCGCTGCGCCCGGTGGAGCGGACGGCGCGGCGGGCGCGCGTGGCCGCCTACAACTCCGCGTGGGAGGAGTGGGAGCGCGGGGCTCGCTGAGCGGACCGACCCCTCGGGCGACCTCGGCGAGGCCGCCCCGGCGCCCCACGCGGCGGGCGGCGGGGCGGCGGACCGGTCCGCAGGCCTCGGTCAGCCGTTGTGTCCGAGGTTGCCGAAGGCCGGGTTCAGGAGGCCGACGACGTCGACCGTGTCGCCCACCACGTCGACGGGGACGTGGACCGGCACCTGGACGGTGTTGCCGGAGCCGACGCCGGGGGAGCCGAAGGCCTCGCCGTCGGCGTGGGAGCCGTCGGTGGCCGAGGCCAGCCCGGCGGCGGCGACGACCAGTCCGCCGGCCGTCATCGTGGTGGCCACGGCGTGCTTCAGGTTCCTCATGGGCGCGTTCCTCCTCGCGATCCCCACGACGATCGTCGCGGGACACCGGGAGAACGGTCTCGGAACCCGGGAGTTACGCCGTGTGGGTGACATTCCCACGACGGTATGAATCCCCGGGCCGGGACCGACTCCGCTCCCACGCCCCGGCGCACGCCCGCCGCGACCGGCTCAGCCCGCGGCGCCGTTCCTGACCGCCCACAGAGCGGCCTGGGTGCGGTCCGACAGGTCGAGTTTCATCAGGATGTTGGAGACGTGGGTCTTCACCGTCTTCTCGGAGAGAACGAGGGTCCGCGCGATCTCACGGTTGGAGCGGCCGTCGGCGATCAGGCCGAGCACCTGGCTCTCGCGCTCGGTGAGCGCGCCGGCCCGGCCGGCACCGGGACCGGCCTGGTCGCCGACCAGCAGCGCCCCCGCGACCTCGGCCTGCAACAGGACGTGGCCCGCGTGCACCGACCGGATGGCGCAGGCCAACGCGTCGGGGTCCACGTCCTTGTAGACGTACCCGGCGGCGCCGGCGCGGAGCGTCGGCACCACGGTGCGCCGCTCGGTGAAGCTGGTCACGACCAGGACTCGCGGAGGGTTGTCCAGATCACCGAGGCGACGGAGCGCCTCGACGCCGTCCATGCCGGGCATCCGCACGTCCAGCAGGACCACGTCGGGGCGCAACTCCTCGGCGCGCGCCACTCCCTGCGCGCCGTCCGCCGCCTCCCCCACCACCTCGATGTCGTCCTGGATCTCCAGGAAGGTCCGCAGTCCCCGGCGCACGACTTGGTGGTCGTCGACGAGGAGGACCTTGATCGGTTCAGCCACCCGGTACCTCCATCTCGATCGTGGTGCCTCCGCCCGGCACCGATTCCACGGACAGGCGGCCACCCACACCGCTCGCCCGGTCGCGCATCGACACCAGGCCCAGATGCCGCCCGGCCCGGTGGACGCCTCTCGGGTCGAAGCCCCGGCCGTCGTCGGTCACCCGCAGGACGGCCCCGCTCCCCCGGCGGTCCAGACAGACGTCGACGCGCTCGGCGCCGGAGTGGCGCAGGGCGTTGTGCAGTGCCTCTTGGGCGACCCGCAGCACGGCTTCCTCCTGGGCGGCGGGCAGCGCCCGCACTCCTCTGTCACGGAAGGCGACCGCCGCCGGGTGCGCTCGGTCGAGGACCTGGACGTGCGTCCGCAAGGTGGCGACGAGACCGTCCTCGTCCAGCGCCGCCGGGCGCAGTTCGACCACCGCGGCGCGCAGTTCGTCGGCGGCGTCGGCAGCGAGGTGGGCGACCTGGCGGAGTTCCCCCTTCGCCCGTGCGGGGTCGCGGTCGATCAGCCGTGCCGCGGCCTGGGCGGTGAGCCGTAGGGAGAAGAGCTTCTGGCTGACGGCGTCGTGCAACTCGTGGGCCAACCGGGCGCGCTCCTCCGCGATGGTCAGCTCGCGGCTCCGCTCGTACAACCGCGCGTTGGTCAGGGCGATCGCGGCGTGCTGGGCGAGGATGCCGAGCAGTTCCTCGTCCTCCTCGGTGAAACCGCCGCCTTCGGGCCGTCGCGGACCGTTCTTGTTGGCCAGGAAGATGGCGCCGAGCACCTCGTCGCCGTCGCGGATGGGCAGGCCCAGGAAGTCGGAGAGGTCGGGGTGGGCCTCCGGCCAGCCGCGGAAGCGCGGATCGGCACGGACATCGGACAGCCGCTCCGCCTCCGCTCCCTCCAGCATCGCGGCGAGAACGCCGTGCCGGCGGGGGAGGGGGCCGATGGCCCTCCACTCCTCCTCGTCCATGCCGTCGACGACGAACTGGGCGAAGCCCCCGTGGTCGTCCGGCACGCCGAGGGCGGCGTAGCGGGCGTCGAGCAGCTCCCGGGCGGACGCGACGATGGTCCTGAGCACCTCCCGCACCTCCATGCGCCTGCTCATGGCCAGGAGGGCGGAGCTGACCGCGGCGAGGCCGGACCGGGGACCATGGGACATCGCCTCACAGTACCGGCGCGGGGGGCGGGGCGGATCGGGAGGGCTTCACGCAAAGCGTTGCTCTGGCGACCTTGGGTGAGAGCGCCCAGGGCGACGTGTGACGTCACGCATAGGGCCCAGGTCACGTACGACCGAAGGTAGGAGAAGGACTCTCCCGCCTCGACCCGGCCGGATGTGGTGTTTCACCCCGAATGCCGGATGCGGCGTCCACGACCGCGGATCGTAGGTCACATCGTTGCCCATGGGTTTTGCGAGCGCTAAGAATTGCGGCGTCGCTCAGCACCGCGGGCCACCTGCTCGCGGGAGCCGTGCCGAGGCACCCCCGGCCGGGCGCCGGACATGAGCGACCTCCACGCAACCCGAAGAGGTCCCTCTCGCATGCCCAAGCTGATCACGCTGCTCACGTTTCCACGCGACACCCGCCGCCGCGACCGCCGGTCCGGGCGCCACCGGAGGATCGCGATCGCCGGTGTCGGCACACTCGGTGCCGCCGCCGTGGCGCTCTCGGCGATCCCCGCGGGTGCCGAGACCACCGCCGCAGCGCCCGCGCACCCGGCGAAGATCTCCTACGACGCCGGCGCCGTGAAGGACGTCCGGACCGACGTCACGAGCGCGGACGCCGCCGACGCGGTGAAGATCGCGGACATCCGGGCGCGGCAGGACGCCGCCGCCGAGAAGAAGGCCGCCGCGGAGGCGGAGCGCAAGACGGCGGACGAGGCCAGGGAGAAGGCCGCGGCCGAGAAGGCCGCGCAGGAGAAGGCGGCCCAGGAGAAGGCCGCGCAGGAGCGTGCGGAGAAGGAGAGCGCGAGCCGGTCCGCGGAGCGCTCGGCGGAGGGGCACTCGGGAACGAGCTACCCGGACAACCTGGACGGCTGGATCAAGGAAGCCCTCTCCGTCATGAAGGCCAAGGGCATCCCCGGCACCTACGAGGGCCTGCACAAGAACATCATCCGGGAGTCCTCCGGAAACCCCAGGGCGATCAACAACTGGGACATCAACGCGCAGAACGGCATACCGTCCCAGGGTCTGCTCCAGGTGATCCCGCCCACCTTCAAGGCCTACCACGTGGAGGGGACCTCCTGGGACATCTACGACCCGGTCGCCAACCTCACCGCCGCCGCCAACTACGCCGCCGACCGGTACGGGTCGATCGACAACGTCAACAGCGCCTACTGAGGCCGGTCGGGCCGCCACCCCGCGGCGGTCCGCGTGACGACGCCACCGAGGGGCGGCCCTCCGTGTCACGGAGGGCCGCCCCTCGGTGGCGTCACCCGTCGCCTCTAGCCGCGCATGACCTCGGGTTCGTGGCGGCGCAGGAACCGGGCGACCAGGAATCCGCAGAGCAGGCCGAGCGCGAGGACGGCGGCCATGTCCAGGCCCCACGTCGCGAGCGTGTGTTGCCACAGCGGATCGGGGTCGGCGCCCGGGGACGGGGGGCTGACCCGGTTGAGGTCCAGGGTGGCCCCGGCGGCGGCCACGGCCCAACGCGAGGGCATGAGGTAGGAGAGCTGGTTCACCCCGACGGCGCCGTGCAGGGCGAAGAGGCAGCCCGTGAAGACCACCTGGACGATCGCGAACATCACCAACAGGGGCATGGTCTTCTCCGCGGTTCTCACCAGCGAGGAGACGACCAGTCCGAACATCATCGAGGTGAATCCCAGTGCCATGACCGGCAGGGCCAGTTCGAGCAGCGTGAAGCCGCCGAGGATCAGCCCTTCGGGGGGGAGCTCCCGGGAGGAGAGGCCGATCACCGCGACCAGCGACCCCTGCAGCAGGGTGATCGCACCGAGCACGGCGACCTTGGACATCAGGTAGGCCGAACGCGACAGCCCGGTCGCGCGTTCCCGCTCGTAGATCACCCGTTCCTTGATCAGCTCGCGGATGGAGTTGGCCGCGCCGGCGAGGCACGCCCCGACCGCGAGGATCAGGAGCACGGTGGTCGCCGTGCTGTTCGGCAGGATCTCGCCGGAACCCGGGTCGACCGGGTTGGGCAGCAGCCCCTGCCCCTGGTCGATGAGCAGGCTCACCGCGCCGAGCACCACCGGCGACAACACCGTCAGCGCGAGGAACCCCCTGTCGGAGGCGATCACCGACACGTAGCGGCGCATCAGCGTGACCCACTGGGAGGTCCAGCCCTGTGGTTCGGGTGGCCGTGGCGCCCGCTGCCTCGGCGGGCTCGCGGGCCGCGCCGCACCGGCGTCGAGGTCGGCCGCGTGCACCCGGTAGTGCTGCGAGCCCTTCCAGCGGCCGGCCCAGTCGTAGTCGCGGTAGCTCTCGAAGGCCGAGAAGACGTCGGCCCAGGTCTCGTATCCGAAGAAGTCGAGAGCCTCCCCGGGCGGACCGAAATAGGCCACGGAACCGCCGGGCGCCATCACCAGGAGCTTGTCGCAGAGGGCCAGCTCGGCCACCGAGTGCGTGACGACGAGCACCGTGCGCCCGTCGTCCGCGAGACCGCGCAGCAGTTGCATGACGTCGCGGTCCATGCCGGGGTCGAGGCCCGAGGTGGGTTCGTCGAGGAAGATCAGGGACGGTTTGGTCAGCAGTTCGAGGGCGACCGAGACGCGTTTGCGCTGGCCACCGGAGAGCGAGCTGACCTTCTTGCCCCGATGCTCGTCGAGCCGCAGTTCGCGCAGCACCTCGTCGATCCTGGCCTCGCGTTCGGCCGCCGTGGTGTCCGCGGGGAACCGCAGCTTGGCGGCGTACCCGAGCGCCCTCGTGACGGTCAGCTCGGTGTGCAGGATGTCGTCCTGCGGTACCAGGCCGATACGTCGGCGCAACTCGGCGAACTGCCGATAGAGGTCGCGCTCGTCGTAGAGGACCTCGCCGCGGTCGGCGGGCCGGTATCCGGTCAGCGCCCGCAGCAGCGTGGACTTGCCGGAGCCGGACGGACCGATGACCGCGACCAGCGACTTCTCGGGGACGCCGAAGGAGACGTCCTGGAGGATTCTCCTGCCTCCGTCCACGGTGACGGTGAGGTGACGGGCCGAGAAGGTCACCTCGCCGGTGTCGACGAACTCCTCCAGCCGGTCCCCGACGATCCGGAAGGTGGAGTGCCCGACACCCACGACGTCGGACGGGTCGAGGAGTCTGCCGCCCTCCTTCGGGATGGGCTGGCCGTTGACGTAGGTGCCGTTGTGCGAACCCAGGTCGCGGATCTCCAGGCGGCCGTCGGGCCTGGCCCGGAACTCGGCGTGGCTGCGGGAGACCTGCAGGTCGGAGACGACCAGGTCGTTGTCCAGGGCCCGACCGATGCGCATGACACGGTCGAGCGAGAGGCGGTGGAAGGTGGTGGCGTTGCGGTCCCCGGACGCCGGAGAGGCGCCGGCTCCCCCCTGCCGCGGAACGTCGGCCCCGGGATCGCCCGGGGCGCCGGCGTGGCGCCCGGGCGCCGGTGGACGGACGGCCGGATCGGACCCGGCGGGCCACCCCGCCGGCACGTCGTGGACCGGCTCCGCCCACGCCGGGGCACCGGCGGAGGCGTCTCGGGCGGGTGCCGCCCACGCGGAGTCCGGTCCTGGCGTCTGGTCGACGTGGAACGTCGGCATCTCCAGGGCGGTCGCGGGCGCCCCGGACTCGGTCAGGCTCAGCCGAGGGCCGTCGTTGGCGTTCCCCAGGTTGACGACCGACCCGGGGCCCAGTTCCAGATGCCGGACCCGGTGCCCTCGTACGTACGTGCCGTTGGTGCTGCCGTGGTCGTCGATCGCCCAGCAGTGGCCGTCGTGGCTGATCGTGGCGTGACGCCAGGAGACCCGGGCGTCCTCGACCACGATGTCCCCCCTGGGGTCACGCCCCAGGGTGTAGGACCTGGACGGGTCCAGCGTCCACGTGCGTCCATTCGATTCCAGTACGAGTTCCGGCACTCCATGCCCCACTGAGTTGTCCCCCGAGTCGCCCCCGCTCGCAGGGAGTCTAGGGATGTCGAACATCGGGTGGAACTATTTCAGGATCAGAGCCCGGAGCGAAAACCGGGGCGCGGGGCCACGCTCGCGAACACCGGGCCACTCCACCCGGCCACCCGGTCGTCACCGGGTGTTCGCCGGCGCGAGGCGCCCCTCGCGAGCGCGGTCGACCGCCGGCCCGATACCGTGGAAGCACCATGAGCGCTTCGCAGAACCCCGACGTTCCCACCCTTCTCGTCAAGATCTTCGGCAAGGACCGGCCGGGCATCACGGCGGGGTTGTTCGACACCCTCGCGTCCTACGCCGTCGACGTCGTCGACATCGAGCAGGTCGTCACGCGGGGTCGGATAGTCCTGTGCGCCCTGGTGACCGAACCCGCGCCGGGGGCGGAGGGCGATCTGCGGGCCACGGTGCACGGCTGGGCCGAGTCGATGAGAATGCAGGCCGAGATCATCTCCGGACTCGGGGACAACCGCCCCCGCGGCCTCGGCCGCTCCCTGGTCACGGTGCTCGGACACCCCCTCACCTCCGAGGCCGCGGCGGCGATCGCCGCCCGGATCACCCGGGCCGGCGGCAACATCGACCGCATCTTCCGCCTGGCCAAGTACCCGGTCACGGCGGTCGAGTTCGCCGTGTCGGGGGTGGAGACCGAGCCGTTGCGCACCACGCTCGTGACGGACGCGGGTGCGCTGGGCGTGGACATCGCCGTCGTGGCCGCCGGGCTGCATCGCAGGGCACAGCGTCTGGTGGTGATGGATGTGGACTCCACGTTGATCCAGGACGAGGTGATCGAGCTCTTCGCCCGGCACGCGGGCTGCGAGGCCGAGGTGGCCGCGGTCACGGAGGCGGCGATGCGCGGCGAACTGGACTTCGAGCAGTCGCTGCACGCGCGGGTGGCGCTGTTGGAGGGGCTGGACGCCTCGGTGGTGGAGAAGGTCCGCGGCGAGGTGCGGCTGACGCCGGGGGCGCGGACCCTGATCCGCACGCTGAAGCGACTCGGCTACCAGGTGGGGGTCGTCTCCGGTGGGTTCACCCAGGTCACGGACGATCTCCGAGAGCGGCTGGGGTTGGACTTCGCCCAGGCCAACACGTTGGAGATCGCGGACGGACGACTGACAGGTCGGGTGACCGGAGAGATCGTCGACAGGGCGGGCAAGGCCAGGCTGCTGCGCAGGTTCGCCGCCCAGGCCGGCGTTCCCCTGGCGCAGACCGTCGCGATCGGGGATGGGGCCAACGACCTGGACATGTTGAACGCGGCCGGACTCGGGGTCGCCTTCAACGCCAAGCCGGTGGTGCGCCAGGCGGCGCACACCGCGGTGAACGTGCCCTTCCTCGACACGGTGCTCTATCTGCTGGGAGTCACCCGGGAAGAGGTCGAGGCCGCCGACACCGTCGAGGACGGCCTCCCGGGGTCTGAGCCGGAGGAGCGCACCTGGGACCCGGCGCCTCGCGGCGGGGAGCCGGGGCCGGGTGCCACCGTCTGCGAGACTCGCCCGTACGGCCGATGACTTCTCGCGAGCCGCAAGGGGTCCACCGGCGCCCGCACCCCCTCGGCCGCGCCAGGCGGACCTCTCACTCGGCGGGCGCCCAGTAGTCACGCAGCGTCGCCACGCCGGGCTCCAAGGACGCCCACGGCCCGGCGAAGGACAACACCGCGAAGGCGGCGGTCGGGAAGCCTCGGCGTTCCATCCGCTCCCGGGCCTCCTGCTCGGACGAGCGGGAGAGGATGTCGGCGACCGCGTGCGTCGCCGGATTGTGGCCGATCAGCAGGGCGTGCCGGACCTCGTCGGGGGTCTCGTTGAGAAGGGCGATCAGCTCGCCGGGAGAGGCCCCGTAGACCCGGTCCTCGTACACGGTCCTCGGCCGGTGCGGGAACTCCTGGACCGCGAGCTTCCAGGTCTCCCGGGTGCGGGTCGCCGTGGAGCACAGGGCCTGGTCGAAGGTGATGCCGGTGTCGGCCAACCGACGTCCGGCCTCGGCGGCGTCCAGACGCCCCCGCTCGGCCAGCGGGCGTTCGTGGTCGGCCACCTCCGGCCAGTCGGCCTTGGCGTGCCGGAGGAGGACGAGGGTACGGAGTTCTGCGGCGCTCATGTCTTCAAGCTTCGCATGAAACAGGCCACGGGGCGCAGGGAGTTGGCCGACGAACGCCCCCGGGCGCGTTTCGGCTCGACCGGTCGGGTCTCGGGGGTGGGCGGGGGCCGGCACCCGGCTCAACCGGCGACCAGCCACCAGAGTCGCTCCAGGACCGGCGGGACCAGCGGGAGCCGCCCGATGCCGGCGTGCGACGGCGGCTGGTTCGGCACGAGGGCGAGAAGGGTGGCGAAGACCAGCGCGGGCGGGATCACGGCCCACCAGGGCGGCCTGGACACACGGCGCGGCGGGCAGGTTCTGGGGGGAGCGGACACGCTGTTCCTCGCTCTCCGGAGTGGCCGCTCCGCCGGAATCCCGGCGGGCCCGATCCACGCTAGGGGAGCCGGCCTCCGCGTCTCATCCGGAGCTCCCCCCACCCGTCCCCGAGACTGGCCCTAGGGGACGGGACCCGGTGAGCCGCCCCGACACCGATCACGGCGAGAAGACGGTGGCCACGACGCCGATGATCACGAAGATGGCGAGGAAGGAGCCGAAGACGAGCAGCATCTTCTTCTGGCCGTGCTGGGGATCGGGGTCGAGTACCGGCATGCCGCCAGTCTCGCACCCCCGGCGCGGACGCCGGTCAGCGGCCCGCCTCGTCCTCGATCGCCCTGGGGCGACCCGCCAGGACGCCTGCCACCGCCTGCGGCACCAGCAGGGCGCCCATCAGGCAGATCGACCGGGTCCACCCGCCGTCGTGCTCGTGGAGCGCGCCCACGATCAGGGGGCCGGGCAGAGAGAGGAGGTAGCCGACGCTCTGTACGAAGGCGGATAGTCGCACGACCCCCTCGCCCGTCCGGGCACGCATGCCGATCATGGTGAGGGCGAGCGGGAAAGCGCAGGTGGAGACGCCGAGCAGCGTGGCCCACAGCCAGGCTCCCGCCGTCGGCGCGACGACGAGTCCGGCGTAGGCCGCCGCCCCGCAGCATCCGAGCAGGAGCACCAGGTGACCCTGCCGCCGGGACCGGGCGGCCAACCGGGGGACGACGAACGCCAGGGGCACACCCGTGGCCATGGTGAGGGCCAGCAGCAGGCCCGCGCGGCCCGGCGACACACCCGCGTCCCGGAAGATCTGCGCGGTCCACCCCATGGCCACGTAGGCCGCCGTGGCCTGAAGGCCGAAGAAGACCGCCAGGGCCCAGGCTGTCGGACTCCGGGCGAGACGCGGCGCCGGGGCCGGCCCCACGGTCGGGAAGGGGGGCTCCCAGGGGGCGGCTCCGCGACCGCCGGCCAGGGCCAGCCAGACCGGGAGCGCCACGGCGGCGGGTACGGCCCAGGCCGCGAGACCGAGCCGCCAGTCGCCTCCGAGCACCGCGATCAGCGGCACCGTCCCCCCGGCGGCCACCGCGCTGCCCAACGCCAGGGCCATCGAGTACAGCCCGGTCACGGGGCCGACCCGGGTGGGGAACCAACGCTTGACGACGGCGGGCAGCAGGACGTTGCCGACCGCGATGCCCGCGAGGACCGGCACGCCCGCCAGGAGGAAGCCGACGGTGGCGCCGGTGTGAGGGCGGATCAGCAATCCCGCCGTGACGGCCGCCATGGCGGCGCTCATCACGGCGCCGGGGCCGAATCGGCGCGCGAGTCGGGGCGCGACAGGGCCCATCACGGCGAAGCACAGCGCGGGGGCGGCGGTGAGACCGCCGGCCACGAGGCCGCTCATCCCGAGCCCCGACCGGACCTCGTCCAGCGCGGCGCCGAGGCTGGTGACGGCGGGGCGGAGGTTGAACGCGGCCAGGACGACCGCCGCGAGAGTCAGAGGGGTCCGCCACGCCCGCGCTCTCGGCCCGAGGACCCCAGGTCGCCATCCCGAACGGTCGGATGTCCGGGGCTCGGTCCCGATCTCCTCGCATGCCATGACCGGCATCCTAGAATCATGGGATGATTGGTTGTCCAGTCGATTCCCGGGCCGCCGGGCCGGGATCGGGATACGGGGGTGCGTCGTGCCGCTGAGCCATCCACGTCGATCGGCTCTGTCCGATCAGGTGATCGAGTCCCTGCGCCGCCAGATCGTCTCCGGCGAGTGGCCGGTGGGCTCGCGCATCCCCACCGAACCCGAGCTGGTGGAACGACTCGGGGTGGCACGCAACACGGTTCGAGAGGCGGTGCGCGCCTTGGCCCACACCGGCCTGCTGGATATCCGCCAGGGGTCCGGCACCTTCGTGGCGGCCACCAGTGAACTGGCCGGGGTGATGGGTCGACGCTTCGCCGACACCGATCCCGGGCACGTCGCCGAGCTGCGCTCCACCCTCGAATCGGCGGCGGCCGGGCTGGCGGCGGAGCGCCGCACCGACGACGACCTGCGCCGGCTCGACGCCCTGCTGGTGGACCGGGAGCGGGCATGGGACACGGCGGGCCCCGAGGTGTTCGCGGCGGCCGACACCGCCTTCCACCAGGCGGTCGTGGCCGCCGCCCACAACGAGGTGATGTCCGCCCTCTACGCCGACCTCGGCGAGGTCCTGCGGACCTGGCTACTCGACGACCTGGCCGACCGGCCGTCCCGGGGCCCGCTCGGCGACCACGCGAGCCTGGTCCGGGCCATCAGGTCCGGGGACGCCCGGACGGCGCGGGCGGAGGCGGCGGGCCATCCGTACGGCTGCCGTGTCGGGCCGCCGGGGAGCGAGGGGCCGATCGACGCGTGACGGGCCGGGGCGCGCACCCCGGAGGGTGTCGCGCCCCGGCCCGTCGGAGCGGCCGGTCCTCGCGGACGGCCCGTGCGGTCGGTGCTCAGGCGCCGATGGCGTGCAGTCCCCCGTCGACATGGACGATCTCGCCGGTCGTCTTCGGGAACCAGTCGCTGAGCAGCGCCACGACCCCGCGACCGGTCGGTTCCGGGTCCTTCAGGTCCCACTCCAGGGGGGAGCGGGTGTCCCACACGGCCGCCAGGTCGTCGAAGCCCGGGATGGACTTCGCCGCCATGGATCCGAGCGGTCCGGCGGACACGAGGTTGCAGCGGATGTTCTGCTTCCCCAGGTCGCGCGCCATGTAGCGGCTGGTCGCCTCCAGCGCGGCCTTCGCCGGCCCCATCCAGTCGTACTGGGGCCAGGCGAACTGGGCGTCGAAGGTCAGCCCGACGACCGAGCCACCGCTCTGCATCAAGGGGAGGCAGGCCATCGTCAGCGACTTCAGGGAGAAGGCGGAGACGTGCATGGCGGTCGACACGGACTCGAACGGGGTGTTCAGGAAGTTCCCGCCGAGCGCGTCCTGCGGCGCGAAGCCGATGGAGTGCACGACGCCGTCGAGCCCGCCCAGCTCCTCGCCGACGATGTCGGCCAGCCGGCCGAGGTGCTCCTCGTCGGTGACGTCCAGCTCGACGACCTTGGTGGGCTTGGGCAGCTTCCTGGCGATCCGCTCGGTGAGCGTGGGGCGCGGGAAGGCGGTGAGGATGATCTCGGCGCCCTGCTCCTGTGCCAGCCGGGCGGTGTGGAAGGCGATGGAGGACTCCATCAGCACACCGGTGATCAGGACGCGCTTGCCCTCGAGAATTCCGCTCATGGCGATCAGTGACCCATTCCCAGTCCGCCGTCAACGGGGATGACGGCTCCAGTGATGTACGAGGCGTCGTCCGAGGTGAGGAAGCGCACCACCTTGGCCACCTCCTCGGGCTCCGCGTACCGACCGAGGGGGACCTGCGCCAGGATCCCGGCGCGCTGATCGTCGCTGAGCGCGTCGGTCATGTCGGTGTGGACGAAGCCCGGCGCGACGACGTTGAACGTGATGTTCCGCGACCCCAGTTCGCGGGCGAGCGAGCGGGCGAACCCGACCAGTCCGGCCTTGGACGCCGCGTAGTTGGCCTGTCCCGCGCTGCCCAGCAGCCCGACGACGGACGAGATGAGCACCACCCGCCCCCTCCTGGCCCGCAGCATGCCGCGATTGGCGCGCTTGACCACACGGAACGTACCCGTGAGGTTGGTGTCGAGGACGGAGGTGAAGTCCTCCTCGGACATGCGCATCAGCAGCTGGTCCCTGGTGACCCCCGCGTTCGCGACGAGGACCTCGACCGGCCCGTGCGCGTCCTCGATCTCCTTGTAGGCCTGCTCCACCTGCTCGGCGTCGGTGATGTCGCATCTGACGCCCAGGAACCCGGCGGGCGGTTCGCCCGAGCGGTAGGTGACCGCCACCTTGTCGCCGGCCTCGGCGAACGCGCGGGCGATGGCGAGGCCGATGCCCCGATTACCTCCGGTGACGAGAACCGAGCGGCTCAACGGATCACCCTTTCGCTTGGGGGTCTGGCACGGCCGCCCGGGCCTTGACGAGCGGCGGCATGCCCGAAAACCTATCGGGCCCGCTCACGGCTCCGGGAATCGGGCACCGACAGTGGCTCGCGGCCCTGACTGTCGGGACCCTACAGAAGCCGACGGGGCCCGGCCGGGACCAACCGGCGACGGGCGGGTTGCCCGCGGGCCGGGACGCCGGGAAGCCCCACTCGGGAGCGCGGGGCGCGTCGGCGCCTGCGTATAACCTCGTAGGCGGCCCGTCACCCGACCGCCCGAGCAGGCGGGTGGGAGATTCGCTCGCCCGGTCCGGGCCGCGCGAGCGCCGAGGCCCGAGCCGAGGCCGCGCAGGACCACCGAAGACCCACGAGGAGACACGAGAACCGTGACGGACATCGTCGACGAACTGAAGTGGCGCGGGTTGTTCGCCCAGTCCACCGACGAGGACGCCTTGCGCAAGGCGCTGGCGGACGGTCCCGTCACGTTCTATTGCGGCTTCGACCCGACGGCCCCCTCGCTGCACGTGGGTCACCTCGTCCAGGTGCTGACCGTGCGGCGGCTTCAGCGGGCCGGACACCGACCACTGGCCCTGGTGGGCGGCGCGACGGGCCTGATCGGCGACCCCCGCCCCACCGCCGAACGCACGCTGAACGACCCGGAGACGGTCACGGGCTGGGTGGCCCGGTTGCGCGGCCAGATCGAGCCCTTCCTCTCCTTCGAGGGAGAGAACGCGGCCGTGATGGTCGACAACCTCGACTGGACGCGGGAGCTCGGAGCGATCGAGTTCCTGCGGGACATCGGCAAGCACTTCCGCGTCAACAAGATGCTGACCAAGGACTCCGTGGCGCGACGGCTGGAGTCCTCCGAGGGCATCAGCTACACCGAGTTCAGCTACCAGCTCCTCCAGGCCATGGACTTCCTCCAGCTCTACCGGAGGTACGGCTGCACGATGCAGCAGGGCGGCAGCGACCAGTGGGGGAACCTCACGGCGGGGCTGGACCTCATCCACCGGCTGGAGCCGGGTGCGGACGTCCACGCCTACGCCACGCCCCTGATGACCAAGGCCGACGGCACCAAGTTCGGCAAGACCGAGGGCGGCGCCGTCTGGCTGGACCCGGAGATGACGACGCCCTACGCCTTCTACCAGTTCTGGCTGAACGTGGACGACCGGGACGTCGACCGCTACCTGCGCATCCTCTCCTTCCGACCCCGTGAGGAGCTGTGGGAGCTGGAACGGCGGACCGCGGAGCGCCCCCAGGCTCGCGAGGCACAGCGGGCCCTGGCCGAGGAACTGACCACCCTGGTGCACGGCCCCGAGCAGACCGCGGCGGTGATCGCCGCCTCCAAGGCGCTGTTCGGACAGGGCGAGCTGGCCGGACTCGACGAGAGGACACTGGCCGCGGCGCTCTCCGAGCTGCCCGTCGCCCGGGTGGCCGAGGCGGCACCGGTGGTCGACCTGTTCGCCGAGGTCGGTCTGGTCCCGAGCAAGTCGGCGGCCCGACGCGCGGTGCGCGAGGGCGGCGCCTACGTCAACAACGTGAAGGTCGCCTCCGAGGACGCGGTTCCGGCCGGGACCGACCTCCTGCACGGACGTTGGCTGGTGCTGCGCCGGGGTAAGAAGAACCTGGCCGCCGTGGAGGTCACCGGAGGTCGAGCGGGGTAGTGCGTGCCGGCGACGCGCGGTGGCGGTGGGCTCAGTGCCGAGGTCGGCCGCGGACCCTCACGTAGGCGCGGTCGCCGACGGCGACGATCACGACGGCCGCCACCAGCTGGAAGAGGTGCCGCCACCAGTCGACGCCCGAGGTCTCCCCGACCCCGGCGGCCCGCGCGATCGCGTTCCCGACGATGGCACCGAGCATGCCGAAGACCGTGGTCAGCCAGAGCGGGCTGTGCTGCTTCCCCGGGATGACGGCCTTGGCGATCAGACCGAGCACGAATCCGACGACGATCGCCCACAACCAGCCCATGGCTGTTTCCTCCTCGGCGCGGGGCCACACGGCCCCGCCAGTCTCGACGCGCCGGGCCGAGGACGCACGCCGCGCGAGGCCGCCCGGGTGATCGGTTCACGCCGTGCGCGCGTGCCGGCCGCCGAGTCGGCACGACGGGCGCCGCTCCGGGGCCGCTCTCGTGGACCCCGGAGGTCCGGCGTACCGTGGACGGCGTCCCCGACCGTGCCCCCGAGCGGTCGCGGGCCGGTTCCACGGGGAGACGAGTACGGATGGTGGCGCGATGCGGAGACACGGCGGCGACGCGCAGGTCTTCCGGATCACCGGAGCCCGGGCGGGCCTCCGGGACGACGTCCGCGGCCGGCAGCGACGTTACGTCGTCTCGATGTCGGTCCGCACGGTGTCGGTGATCCTGGCGGTGTCCCTCTGGGGCGTGCAGCGGCACATAGCCATCGCGGCACTGATCCTCGGCGTGGTGCTGCCGTACGTGGCGGTGGTGATCGCCAATGCCGGTCGGGAGAACGCCCCGTCGCTGCCCGACACCTTCGTCTCGGGCCCGGGGCGGGCCACGCTGCCCCCGGTCGGAGCGGACCGGGGCGACACCGTGTCCCCGCCGGGCGGCACCGCGTCCCCTGAGCACGACGACGGGAACCGGCCGAAGACGTCGGGGGGAGGAGCCGATCCGGGAGCGCGCGCCGGCACGGCGGGCGAGGGCCGGGACGGGCGGAGGGAAGGGCCCGGTCGGGTCTGATCGGACGAGCGCCCGGCCGGGAAGCTCAGGAGAACCTCAGATCAATCACGCCGTTCCGGTGCCGAGGCCCCGGACGGGCGTGGCATACTGCGTAGGCGCTCCGCATCCCCCGTCGGAGCGACAGACCGACGCCGGGCAGCTCCCCCCGTGGCTGCTCGGCGTCGCCCTGTTCGCCGCCCTTGGCGAGGCCCGAGAGGCATGCCGACGCCCGAGGGTTTCGCGCGAGACCGGGGTTCCGTGTGCCGGAGAGCCGTCGGGCCCGCCCGACGGCGAGGCGAGTGCGGCTGCCGGCGGGGCGCTAGGCTCGACGGGTGACCCCCCTCGACCCGGACATCCCCATCTGCTCCGCCAAGGGCTGTCGTGCCCCCGCGACTTGGGCGCTGGTCTGGAACAACCCGAAGCTCCACACCCCAGAGCGCCGCAAGACCTGGTTGGCCTGCGACGAGCACCGCGAGCACCTGTCGGCCTTCCTCGGCGTACGCGGATTCCTGAAGGAGGTCGTGCCCTGGGAGGGCCTGCGGGACTCCGAGACGCCGGACGCCTGACGACCGGCGGCTCTCATCCCCCGATCTCGGACATCGGCCGCTCCGGCGGGACGAAGTCCACGTCGTCCACGCCCGCTCCGGCCTTCTTTCCCCACATGGCGACCCGCCAGAGCCGGGCGATCTCCTCGTCCGGGGCGTCCGAGCGGAGGGCGGCGCGCAAGTCGGTCTCCTCGCGGGCGAAGAGGCAGTTGCGGATCTGACCGTCGGCGGTGAGTCGGGTGCGGTCGCAGGCCGCGCAGAACGGGCGGGTCACGGTGGCGATGACACCGACGCGATGGGGACCGTCGTCGACGATCCACCGCTCGGCCGGCGCGGAACCCCTGGCCTCCTCGCTCTCCGGTGTCAGCCGGAACCTGCCACGCAGCGAGGCCAGGATGGTGTCGGCGGTGACCATCGTCTCCCGCTTCCAGCCGTGCTGGGCGTCCAAGGGCATCTGCTCGATGAAGCGGAGTTCGTAGCCCCGATCGATCGCCCAGGCGAGCAGATCGGGCGCCTCGTCGTCGTTGAGACCCGGCATGAGGACGGCGTTGACCTTGACCGGGGTGAGCCCGGCCTCGGCGGCGGCGGAGAGCCCCGCGAGGACGTCGGCGTGCCGGTCACGGCGGGTGAGCGCTCGGAAGACGCCGGGGCGCAGAGTGTCCAGCGAGACGTTGACCCGGTCGAGCCCCGCCCCGCGCAGCGCTTCGGCCGTGCGCCGCAGTCCGATGCCATTGGTGGTCAGGGAGGTGCGAGGGCGCGGCCGCGAAGCGGTGACCCGGCCGACGATGTCGACCAGGCCGGGCCGCAGCAGGGGTTCCCCGCCGGTGAAGCGCACCTCCCGGACGCCCAGCCGTGCGACGGCGACGCCGATCAGCCGGACGACCTCGTCGTCGGTGAGGAGATCCGGCCGGGCGAGCCACCGCAGACCCTCCTCCGGCATGCAGTAGGAGCATCGCAGATTGCAGCGGTCGGTCAGCGAGACCCTCAGGTCCGTGGCCACCCGGCCGTGTGTGTCTACGAGCACCGAGCCCCTCCCTCGACGCGGATCGGGCGGGGGCGTGACGCCCCTTCTTCCGAGCCTACGCGACGTCGCCGTCGCGCGGGGGGCGCTGCGCGCTCGGGACGGTCCGCCCCACGACCGGGAACGGACCGCCCCGCACCTCAGTGCGCGCCGGTGCCCGTGAGCGAGCGGACCTCCAACTCCGCGTACTTGCCCTCGTCGGGGCGCTCACGGGACAGGACCGTGCCGAGCCATCCCGCCAGGAAGCCGAACGGGATGGAGATCAGGCCGGGGTTGCGCAGCGGGAACCAGGCGAAGTCCACACCGGGGAACATCGCCTTCGGGTCTCCGGAGACCACGGGCGAGAACAACACCAGGCCCACCGACACGGCCAGGCCGCCGTAGATCGACCACAGGGCGCCCCGCGTGGTGAACCGCTTCCAGAAAAGGCTGTAGAGGATGGTCGGCAGGTTGGCGGAGGCGGCGACCGCGAAGGCGAGGGCGACCAGCCCGGCCACGTTCAGGTCGCGGGCGAGCGCGCCCAGGGCGATGGAGACGACACCGATGAGCGCGGTCGCCCGGCGGGCCACCCGCACCTCCTCCGCACCGGTCGCCCGGCCCCCGCGGATGACGTTGGCGTAGATGTCGTGCGCGAAGGACGACGACGAGGCCAGGGTGAGGCCCGCCACGACGGCGAGGATGGTGGCGAAGGCCACCGCCGAGATCGTGGCGAGGAGGATCGCGCCGGCGGCGGAGTCGGCGCCGCCCAGGTGCAGGGCCAACAGGGGAGCCGCCGTGTTGCCCGAGGGGTTGGAGGCGATGATCTCGTCCCTTGGGATCAGCGCCGCGGCGCCGAACCCGAGGGCGATCGTCATCAGGTAGAAGGCGCCGATGATACCGATGGCCCAGTTGACGGAGGTACGGGCGGCCTTGGCGTCGGGGACGGTGTAGAAGCGGATCAGAATGTGCGGCAGTCCGGCGGTGCCGAGGACCAGGGCGATGCCCAGGGAGACGAAGTCCAGTCGGGAGACGTCGCTGTGACCGTACTGAAGCCCCGGTTCGAGGAAGGCGGCTCCCTGGCCGCTGTTCCGCGCGGCGGCGCCGAGCAGGTGGGAGACGTCGAAGCCGAACCGGAGGAGCACAAGGAAGGTGATCAGGAGCGTGCCGCCGATCAGCAGGACGGCCTTGACCATCTGCACCCAGGTGGTGCCCTTCATCCCGCCGACCGACACGTAGACGATCATCAGAACGCCGACCAGGGCGACGATCAGCACGCGTCCGGCGTCGGAGGTGATGCCGAGCAGCAGCGAGACCAGGACGCCGGCACCCGCCATCTGGGCCAACAGGTAGAAGACCGAGACGACGATGGTGGAGATGCCGGCCGCGGTGCGCACCGGGCGACGGCGCATCCGGTAGGCGAGCACGTCGCCCATGGTGTACCGGCCGGAGTTGCGCAGCGGTTCCGCCACCAGCAGAAGCGCGACCAGCCAGGCGACCAGGAAGCCGATCGAGTACAGGAACCCGTCGTACCCGAACAGGGCGATGGCTCCGGCGATGCCGAGGAAGGACGCGGCGGACATGTAGTCGCCGGAGACGGCCAGGCCGTTCTGGAAGGCGCTGAACTGTCGCCCACCGGCGTAGAAGTCGGCGGCGTCCTTGGTCTGCCGTCCGGCCCAGACGGTGATGCCGAGGGTGGCCACGACGAACACCGCGAACAGGGCGACGATCAGCGGTCGGTGCTCGCCGGCGACGCCGGCGGTCAGGAACAGGGCGCGCTCCCCGGTCACCGGCGTTCCTCCATACGGGACTTGATGGCCTCGGCACGGGGATCGAGCTCGGCGGCCGCGTACCGCGCGTACCACCAGGCGATCAGGAAGGTGGTGGCGAACTGGGCGAGGCCGAGCACCAGGGCGATGTTGACGTTCCCGAACAGCGGGGTGCCCATGAAGTCGGCGGCGTAGTTGGACAACAGCACGTACAGCAGGTACCAGGCGACGAAGGCGACCGTCACGGGGAAGGCGAACCGGCGGAAGGAACGGCGCAGTTCACCGAATTCGGCGCTCTGTCGCGTCTCGCTGTACTCGGCGGCGTCGGGGACGGTGCGTTCGCCCGCGGGGGCGGGGGGTCGTGAGGGCGGTGGTGCGTCGGTGGCCACGGGGTCTCCTCGTACGACGGACGGCTACTGCCTCGGTTTCTCTCACATGGGCGGTCGCCGCATCCGCTTCCGTGGCGGGACACCGCGGGCGTGTTCCGAACGGGCGGGTCGGCGAACCCCTGGACGGTGCCCCACCTCGGGCTCCCTGCCAAGTCCCCCCGGCGGACGCATTGCTGGTCCGCGGCCCGGCGGGATAGCTTCACTGTGCACCACCCGTCATGTACCTGCCCGTACGCCACTCGCGCGCGGGCAGTCCCTCCTCCGGATGATGTGGAGACCCCATGGCTCATCTGCCGTCCAGGCGCCGCCTCGCTCTCGCCGTTCCGCTCGCGCTGTCGCTCACCCTGTCGGCCGGGGCGGTCGGCCTCATGCCGGCCGCCTCGGCCGCGCCGCGCGAGCAGCCCGCGGTCGAGTCCGCCGAGGCGCCGGAGTTGGCGTATGTGGTCAACACCAAGAAGGACCGTCGCACCCTCGCCTCCGTGAAGAAGGCGATAGCGGCGGCCGGCGGCACGATCGTGGTGGCTCACGACCGAATAGGCGTGATAGTCGCCCACTCGGCGCAACCGGACTTCGGGGAGCGGATGCGCGCGGTGCGCGGCGTGGAATCGGCGGGCGCGACCCGCACCGCCCCGCTGGCCCCCGCCGGGAGCACCGACCAGGGCGCGGTCGAGATGCTCACCGAGGAGCAGGCGCAGCGGACGGCCGCGGCCTCCGCGGCGACCGAGGGCAGCGAGCCGCTGGAGGCCGACCAGTGGGACCTGCGCGCCATCGGCGCGGACGAGGCCGCGAAGATCAACCCGGGCAGCGACCGGGTGACGGTCGCCGTCATCGACACCGGTGTCGACGACACTCACCCCGACCTCGCCCCGAACTTCTCCGCCTCGCAGTCCGCGAACTGTGTCGGCGGCGTCGCCGACACCAGCGAGGGCGCATGGCGTCCTTACACCGCCGACGACTACCACGGCACGCACGTGGCCGGGGAGATAGCCGCCGCCCGGAACGGCGTGGGCGTCGCCGGTGTGGCCCCGGGCGTCAAGGTGTCCAGCATCAAGGTGAGCGATCCGGACAACGGACTGTTCTACCCGGAGAACGTGGTCTGCGCCTTCGTGTTCGCGGCGGAGAACGGCGTGGAGATCACGAACAACAGCTACTACATCGACCCCTGGCTCTACAACTGCGTGGACGACCCCGACCAGAAGGCCATCGTCGACGCCGTGGACCGGGCGCAGCGGTACGCCCAGCGCGAGGGCACCCTGCACATCGCGTCGGCCGGCAACTCCAACCACGACCTGGCCTCCGACGCCATCGTCGACGATTCCAGCCCGGACGACTCGACCCCGGTGACCCGGACCATCGATCCCGGCGAGTGCTTCGACCTGCCCACCCAGCTGCCCGGCGTCGTGACGGTCAGCGCCACCGGGGTGGACTCCGTCAAGTCGTACTACTCCACCTACGGCAAGGACGTGGTGGACGTCGCCGCCCCGGGCGGTGACCGTCTCTACCAGATCCCGGACACCCCCTCGCGCAACGGTCGGATCCTGTCCACCATGCCCAACGGCGAGTACGGCTTCCTGCAGGGCACCTCGATGGCGGCGCCGCACGCCTCGGGTGTCGCCGCGCTCATCAAGTCGACCCACCCCTCGGCGTCGCCCGCCACCGTGCAGAAGCTGCTGAAGAAGCAGGCGGACGCGCGGGACTGCCCCACCGTGTACGACCAGAACGGCGACGGCACGCCCGAGGCGGTCTGCGAGACCGGCAAGCGCGGGAACGGGTTCTACGGGGCGGGCATCGTCAACGCCCTGAAGGCGGTGCGGTGACGCCCGTCCGCCGGATCCGGACCGCCGTGCCGGCGACGGCCCGCTAGGACGACACGACACCCTCGCGCACGGGCCCGACGGAGCGCACTCCCCGTCGGGCCCGTGCCCGCCACGCGGCGCCCCCGCCGATCCGCGCCGCGATAGCACCGACGCGACCGAAACGTGAACGGAGTTGCCGCGTTCCGGGAGGATTGGTGAAGATCTCGGGGTGACCCCGATACCACCCGCGCCCCGTGCGACCACCGCCGGCCGTCACGCGCGGCGCTCCGGCACCGGCCGCGCCGCGGCGACGCTGGTCCTGGTGGCGCTGGGAGCGCTGATACCGCTGCTCGGCCCCTCCCCCGCGCTGAGCGGCACCGGGGAGGCCGCGGCCCCCGGCACCGCCGGCATCGCCCTGCTCCGCGCGGTGCTCTTCGCCGCGCTGTGCGTTCCGTTGGGCGAGGTGTTCGTCGACCGCCTGGCCCGGACCCTGCCCGGCCCACCCCCGGAGCCTCCCCCCAGCCGGTCTCCGCACGCGGCGGTGGCGGGGTTCCTGGCGGCCCTCGCGCTCGCGTCGGTCGTGGCCACCGGCAACCTGGTGCCCCACACGTGGACCGACGTCGACGTCGGTGGCCTTTACGGCACCCGCGACGGCGTCCTGGCGCTGTTGGAGGTCAACGCCTTCCTCGTCGCCGGCCTGTGCGCGGTGTCCGCCAGACCCGCCGCCCAGGTGTGGCCGCTGCTGATCGTGGTGGTCGCCGAGGCGCTGCGCGCCCACCCCACCACGGAGCAGACTCCCCTGCTCGGCTCGGCCCTCACCTTCGTGCACCTTCTCTGCTCGTCCCTCTGGGTGGGGGGTCTCTGGCACACGCTGCGGACCGTGCGGGGAACGCGGGAGAGTGCTTCGGGGGCGGCCCTGTTGGGCCGGTTCGCGGGGGCCGCCGCCGCCCTGCTCGCGGCGGTCACCGCCACGGGGGTGTGCAGCACCCTGCGACGGATGCCGCCGGAGACGGTGCTGGAGCAGTTGGCGACCACCGCGTACGGCCGCGTACTCCTGGCCAAGATGCTGCTGGTCGCGGCGGTCGCGCTCCTGGCACTGCGGGCGCGACTCCGGTTGACCCGGGCCGCCGACCCGCTGGCCGCCTGCGCGCCCGCGCGCGCCGAAGTGGTCGCGCTGGGCGCGGCGGTGGCGATATCCGGACTGCTGACGGCGCTGCCGGTGCCCATCCACTGGTGACCCGACCGTCGTCTGACCGAACCCCGCCGCCGGGGAGGGGAGGTGACGGTCCGACGGTCCGCGGGCGGCTGCCGTCGGCCGTGCCCCGTATCCTCGGTGACCATGCTCGAAGACCGAGGGACCGCAGTGTCCTCCCCGACGGTGTGGCCGACCGCGTACCCACGGAGGTACGCGGTCGTCGACGTGGAGACCACCGGCCTGGCCCGCGACGACCGGATCGTGTCCGCGGCCGTCTACCGACTCGACGCGCGTGGCGAGGTGGAGGACCACTGGTACACGCTGATCGACCCGGAACGCGACCCCGGTCCGGTGTGGATACACGGCCTGACCAGCGAGACGCTCGCCGGGGCTCCGCGCTTCCGGGAGATCGTCGAGGAGTTCTCGGCCCGGTTGGACGACCGGGTGCTCGTCGCCCACAACGCCGTCTTCGACTGGCAGATGATCGCCCGTGAGTACGCCCGGGCGGGGGCGCGAGCGCCGGTGCGGCGACGCCTGTGCACGATCGCGCTGGCGAAGGCCCTGGCGCTGCCCCTGCCCAACCACAAGCTGGAGTCGCTGGCCGCGCACTTCGGCGTCGTCCAGCGTCGGGCCCACCACGCGCTCGACGACGCGAGGGTGCTGGCGGAGGCGTTCCGCCCCAGTCTGCGGGCGGCGGCGGCGGGCGGGGTGCGGTTGCCGCTGCACGACTGTCTGCCGTTGACCGAGTGGTCGGACCGCCCCGCGCGGGTCGGGAGGCAGGCGAGCGCGGGCGACCGCTGGTCGGGCGTCCGCCGCCCCTCCCGCCGGAGGCCCGCGTGTCCCTGGCCGAACCCCGGCCGCTACACGGGCGGACGTCTCCGGCAGGGCATGCGGGTCGCCTTCTCGGGGGACACCTCCGTCGACCGCGAGTTGTTGGAGGACCGAGCGGTCGAGGCGGGCCTGCACGTGTCCACCAGTCTGTCCCGGCTCACCAGCCTGTTGGTCGCCAACGATCCGGACTCCGGCACCTCCAAGGTGGTCAAGGCACGCCAGTACGGGACCCCCGTCGTCGACGAGGCCGCCTTCGGACAGTTGCTCGCCGACGTGGAACCGGCGGACGGCCCCGCCGACCGTACGGACGGGTGATCGCGGCCCGACGCGCCCGGCACCGGCTCGCCGGCGGCGCCCGCGGCGGCTCACCCTGTGCCCCATGGCGACCTGTGAAGTCTGTGGCAACGACTACGGAATGACCTTCGAGATCCACGCCCAGGGCGAGGTGCACGTCTTCGACTGCTTCTCCTGCGCGATCCATCGGATGGCCCCGCTCTGCGAGCACTGCCGGGTCCAGATCATCGGCCAGGGCGTGGAGGCCGACGGACGGTGGTACTGCGGGGCACACTGCGCCCGCGCCGAGGGGAAGGCGGGGATCGTCGACCACGTCTGACCCACACCCCGGTGCGGACGGGTCCCGGGCGAGTTGTACCGTCGTGGGGTGTACCGCTTCCTGTTGTCCCGGCAGTGGGTGATCCTCACGTCGGTCGCCCTTCTGCTCATCCCCACGATGATCAGGCTGGGGTTTTGGCAGTGGGACCGCTACCAGCACCGCACCGCCCGGAACGACCTGGTCGCCGCCGCCCTGGCGACCGAGCCGGTGCCCGTGGAGCGGTTGACCTCGCCCGGTCACACCGTCACCGGCGACGAGCGCTACCGCGCGGTGACCGCCACCGGTCGTTTCGACACGGCGAACGAGGTGGTGGTCAGGCTCCGGACCGACTCCGACGACCGGATCGGGTACCACGTGCTCACCCCGTTCCTCCTGGACGACGCGCGCGTGCTGCTGGTCAACCGCGGGTGGATCCCGGCCGACGAGGGCGATCCGACCGCCTTCCCCGACATCCCGGCGCCGCCCGACGGCACGATCACCGTCACCGGCCGGATGATGCCCGACGAGACGACCGCCTCCAGCGGCATCAAGGACCGTGTGGGGCTGCCCGAGCGACAGATCATGCTGATCGACAGCGCGCGCGAGGCGGACCGCCTCGGAGTCCCGGTGCTCGGTGGCTACCTGGCCATGACCACCCCCGAGCCGTCCGGGGACACGCCGGAGCCGATCGGCCCCCCGGGTGACGAGGACGCGGCCCTCAACTACGCCTACGCCGTCCAATGGTGGCTGTTCGCCGCGGCGGTCCCCGTGGGGTGGTTCGTCCTGGTCCGCCGCGAGGCACGCGAACGGGGCGCCGCCGCGGCCCGGGGCACCGGGTCGGAGCCGGCTACCGCGCCGGCGGGGTGAAGGGCCCGGCCTTCCCCCGGTCGGCCGCGAACGACGGCAGGCTCGACGGGCTTCCTCCCACCGGACGTCACTCCACCCGGTCGGCCGCGATCCCGGAGCTCCCGACACGCACCCGAGCACGCAGGGTCGCGAGACCGGTCGACTGCCGGGCCGGCTCCAGGACCCGGCGGGCCAGTGCGTCCAGCGCGTCGGCCGGGTCGACCCGCGGGTCGACCCGAAGCCGGATCGTGGCTCCGGGCTCCTCGGCGCTGCCGGTCAGCAGCACATCGGCACGGTCCACGCCGTCCAGTCGGGACGTCTCCTCGGCGAGCACCGACTCCAGGGCCCGCCCGCGTACCGAGGCCTCACCGCCGTCGCCGGTGTCCAGCGGAACGGCCGCCAGTCGGTGACGGCGCACCACCGCCACCGCCCACCACAGAGCCAGCGACAACACCACCAGGAGGCCGGCGATCACCGTCGGCCACCACCAGTCGGCCTCCCGCCACCGGGTCCGTTCGGCGTCGTCCAGCAGCACGTCGTGGGGGCCGTCGTGGATCCACCAGGACGGAGCCGGCACGCCGAGGCCGACGGCCAGGACGGCGCCGGCGCCCAGGAACAGTGCCAGCCCCACCAGTGCCAGCAGCACCCGGTCGACGATCGCGAGCATCCGTCACCCCTTCCTTGCCGCCCGGTCCACCCGGACCGCCACGGCGGGCCGCCGGACCAACCCCAGTCCGGCGACCGACTCTCCCAACACCCGGTCGAGGTCCGCCCGCACCTCCGCGGGCTCGCGGAAGTGTGCCACGACCCGGACGACGGCCCGCCGGCGCCGCATCCTGACCCGCGCCGATCGGACCCCGGGGACGTCCAGGGCACGGGCGCGCAGCACGGTGGCCGCGGCGTCGCGGCGCAGCGCGGCCCGGATGCCGGGATCGGGCGATCGCAGGGTGAGCAGGGATCTCAGCCCGGGAGTGAGGGCCAGCAGGATCAGCCAACCGCCGATCAGCGTCACCGCGGCGGCGCCGAGAAGCACCCGACCGTCGTCGAGAGGGTGCTCGGCAAGTCGCCGGGCCGACTCCTCGCGCCAGGCGAGGGCCTGCCGACCGGCGCGCACCGCCGCGATGTCGTACAGGAGGGCGCCGGAGACGATCAGCAGGGCCAGGGCGACGCACCCTGCGGGAACCCGGCGAGCCGACCAGAACCGGCCGGTGCGGCCCGTATCCGGCGGAACGCCCGCGTCGCGGGGCGGGCGTTCCGCGGCCGGGGGGTCCTCCGTCGGGGGGAGCGGTCGGGTGCCCTGGTGCCCGTCGGAGGGTTCGGTCATCGGGCACCGCCGGCCGCGGCTTCGGGTCGCGCCCTCGGGACCAGCCGTTCCACCTCGACGTCGACCGACCTGACGGCCAATCCGGTCAGGGCGGTCACCCGGCGGGCGACCCGGTCGCGCACCCGCCCGCAGCGCGCCCCCAGGTCTCCGGGATAGTCGAGATCCAGATGGACCCGGACGCGGGCGACGTCGTCGCGCACGGTGACGGTGGCGCGAGGTCGAACGGCGCCGGGGGGCAGTGGCCCCACCGCCTCGCCGGCGGCCCGCGCCGCCACCTTGGCGACCACCCGGTCGGCGACGTGGGTCGCGCCGCGATCGCGGGCGGGCACCCTTGCCGGGGAAGCGCGGGGCCCCTCGATCGCACCGCCCACCCGGGTCACCGGCGGCGGCTGCCGCGGCTGCGGAGGAACTCGCCGAGGTCCAGGTCCCCCTCCAGGAACCGGCCCACGACGAATCCGACCGCGCCCAGGGCCGCCACCAGCAGGAAGGCGCCGAACCCACCGAAGTAGCCCGCGAAGGCCAGGGCCATCCCGGCGAACATGCCGACCACGGCCATACTCATGACGCACCCTCCTCGCTCCAGCCGACCGGACGACCCCGCACCCGTCGATCACCTGATCCGGGGCTCCGACGGCTCCTCGTACTCCTCGTCGGGCAACTTCACGTCACTGACCGCGATGTTGACCTCGACGACCTCCAGGCCGGTCATCCGCTCGACCGCCACGACCACGTTCTCCCGCACATCGCGCGCGACATCGGCGATCGACACGCCGTACTCGACGACGATCTCCAGGTCGAGGGCGGTCTGCTTCTCCCCGACCTCGGCCTTCACCCCACGCGTGACCGACCTGGCACCACCGGGGACCCGGTCGCGCATCGCTCCGAACGTGCGGGAGAGCCCACTGCCCATGGCGTGCACACCGACCACGTCACGGGCCGCCATGCCGGTGATCTTCTCCACCACGCCGTCGGCGATGGTGGTCCGTCCTCTGGTGCCGGCGGGTTGGCCGGTCGTCCTCGCCGTGCTCTGTCCGGCTCCGCCGGTCGTCTCCTGGCCCGACCGGGCGCGTTCCGTGGCCTCGCTCATCGCCGTGGGTCCCCTTCGATCGTCGTCCCCTCCACGGTACGCACCGATGGGCACTCTCGCGTCGCCGAAGGCGGCAGGTCACGTCGACGCGGCGGTCGAACGTCGCCAAGGCCGCCGGACCGCCGGTGCCGGCCGGTCGGGCGCGGGTGGGACGGGCACGGGGTTCCCGCACCGCGCGGCGAAGCGGGAACCCACCCGACACCGCGGCCTTCAACAGCGCGGTAGGCGGGAATCGCCGTCCTTCAGGGCGGCGAGGATGTCAATCGCCGACCCCGGCCAGATCGCGCAGACGTCGCGCCTGGGCGGCACGCTCGGCGGCGCGTTGTGCCTCGTGATCGCGTTCCGAAGCTCCCTGCAGGAGCGCCTTGGTCTCGATCACGGCGTCGCGGGGGGCGGCCAGGAGGGCGGACGTGAGGTCGCGGACCGCGCCGTCCAGTTCCCCGGCGGGAACGGCCATGTTGGCGAGGCCGGTGCTCACGGCCTCCTCGGCACGGACGTACCGTCCGGTCAGGCAGATCTCCAACGCCCGCGCGTAGCCGACGAGCCGGACCAGCGGATGGGTGCCCGTCAGGTCCGGGACCAGGCCGAGGCCCGTCTCCCGCATGGCGAACTGGGCGTCTTCGGCGACGACGCGCAGATCGCAGGCGAGGGCGAGTTGGAACCCGGCCCCGATCGCGTGTCCCTGGACCGCCGCGACGGTGACCAGGTCCCCGCGCCGCCACCAGGTGAAGGCCTCCTGGTATCCGGCGATGACCTCGTCGACCTCGGCCTCGCTGGCGCGCGCCAGTTCGAGGAAGGAGGGCTCCCCGTCGAATCCCTGCGGAGTGAAGGCCTGTCGGTCGAGCCCGGCGGAGAAGGACTGTCCCTCCGCGCGCAGGACGACGACCCGGACGGAGCCGGGCAGGACGCGGCCGGCTTCGGCGAGCGCCCGCCACAGAGCGGGGCTCTGCGCGTTGCGCTTGGCCGGGTTGGTCAGGGTCACCGTGGCGAGCGCGCCGTCGACGGCGAGTCGCACACCGTCCCTGTCGAGGGCCGGGCTTTCCTGACCGGTTTGCCGTGCGGGCGATGCCATGGGACGCCTCCGATGCGTGCGGTCTCCTGCTCGTCGCGTACATGACCGCGACGAACTCAAGTGACTGCACAGTAACCACCCGGTCGGCCGTCACGCCGACCGGGTGGTCACCGGAGAGTCGAGGGGACGCCCCGGGGTCAGGCCGTGGAGGCCTTCTTGCCCCGGGTCGCCCCGCCACGCCCACGCAGCGTGACGCCCGACTCACTGAGCATGCGGTGCACGAAGCCGTACGAGCGGCCGGTCTCCTCGGCCAGCGCCCGAATGCTCGCACCCGCGTCGTACTTCTTCTTCAGGTCTGCCGCGAGCCTCTCGCGCGCGGCGCCGGTCACCCGGCTGCCCTTCTTCAGAGTCTCGGCCACCCGTGCCTCCTCATGGGAAGTGCGCTCTGGTTCTCCTCATGATCACCCCTCGGGCGTCCGATGGCCACCCATTCGGCAAGGCCAGTGAGACGAGAACGGGACGCCGCCCGGGCGTCGGCGCCCGCCCGGGCGCCGATCTCGTCGCTTCGCGAGGGCTCCACCATCTCTGAATGCGGACGAATTCCCAGTTCAGAGAGGTGTCATGATCGATTTTCCGGCGATCGGCGGCACCGCCGGCATCTCGATGCATGACACACCTGAGTACCAGGCGATCTCACTCAGATGGTGGATCACCGATCGGCCGAATGATCCATCCCCGATGGATCACCCTTTCGATCAGGCGAGGGCGACGAGGTCCGCGTAGTCGGCGCCCCACAGGTCCTCCACCCCGTCCGGGAGCAGGATGATCCGCTCCGGCTGGAGGGCGTCGACCGCGCCCTCGTCGTGGGTGACGAGGACGACCGCGCCGCGATAGGTCCGCAGCGCACCGAGAATCTCCTCCCGACTCGCCGGGTCGAGGTTGTTGGTCGGCTCGTCGAGCAGCAGGACGTTCGCCGACGAGACCACCAGGGTGGCCAGGGCCAGCCGGGTCTTCTCCCCGCCGGAGAGGACTCCCGCGGGCTTGTCCACGTCGTCGCCGGAGAACAGGAAGGACCCCAGCACCTTGCGCACCTCGACCAGGTCCATGTCGGGAGCGGAGGAGCGCATGTTCTCCAGGACGGTGCGCTCCGGGTCCAGCGTCTCGTGCTCCTGGGCGTAGTACCCGAGCTTGAGGCCGTGCCCCGGGACGACGGCCCCGGTGTCGGGCTGCTCCACGCCGGCGAGCAGGCGGAGCAACGTGGTCTTGCCCGCGCCGTTGAGGCCGAGGATGACCACGCGCGAACCCTTGTCGATCGCCAGGTCGACGTCGGTGAAGATCTCCAGCGAGCCGTACCACTTGGACAGCCCCTCGGCCGTCAGCGGGGTCTTGCCGCAGGGCGCCGGCTCGGGGAAGCGTAGCTTGGCGACCTTGTCCTGCTGCCGGACCTCCTCCAGCCCGGAGAGCAGCTTCTCGGCGCGCCGCGCCATGTTCTGCGCGGCGACCGTCTTGGTGGCCTTGGCGCGCATCTTGTCGGCTTGGGCGTTGAGGGCCGCGGCCTTCTTCTCCGCGTTCGCCCGCTCGCGTCGGCGGCGCTTCTCGTCCGCCTCGCGCTGCTGCTGGTAGAGCCGCCACCCCATGTTGTAGATGTCGATCCGCGCCCGGTTGGCGTCCAGGTAGAACACCTTGTTGACGACGGTCTCGACGAGGTCGACATCGTGGGAGATCACGACGAAGCCGCCTCGGTAGGACTTGAGATAGTCCCGCAGCCAGACGATCGAGTCGGCGTCGAGGTGGTTGGTCGGTTCGTCCAGCAGCAGCGTGTCCGCGTCGGAGAAGAGGATGCGGGCCAGCTCGATGCGGCGCCGCTGCCCTCCGGACAGCGTGTGGAGGGGCTGGTCGAGGGCCCGGTCCGGCAGGTTGAGCGCGGCGGCGATGGTGGCCGCCTCCGCCTCGGCCGCGTAACCGCCCTTGGTCAGGAACTCCGTCTCCTGGCGCTCGTACTGCCGGAGTGCCTTCTCCCGGGTCGCTCCGGTGCCGTTCGCGATGCGCTGCTCGTTCTCCCGCATCTTCCGGATCAAGGTGTCCAGGCCCCTGGCCGACAGGACACGGTCGCGGGCCAGGACGTCGAGGTCGCCGGTGCGGGGATCCTGCGGAAGGTAGCCGACCTCGCCGGAGCGGGTGATCGTGCCGCCGGCGGGGACACCCTCGCCGGCGAGGCACTTGGTGAGCGTGGTCTTGCCGGCGCCGTTGCGGCCGACCAGCCCGATCCGGTCGCCCTTGGCGACGCGGAAGGTGGCGCTTTCGATGAGCACACGGGCACCGGCGCGCAGCTCGATGCCGGAAGCGGAGATCACGGACAGACTCCAGGGCGGTTGGGAAGGGCGGGACGGGCGACGGGGTCGAGCCCGGGGCTAATGCACGAGGAGCTTGGCCATGGGGGCCAGTCTAGCGGGGTACCGCAAACCCATTTCCGGCCGTGATCGTGGCGACCGGGCGGCCCGAGCCGCCGGGGCGGGGGCCGAGGGCGGCCGGCGCGGGGTCGGCGAGTCCCGGGCGGGCGGCACGCGGGGCGCGACGGGATGCGTGCCTGCCGCCCCGCCGCTCCCCGGACCCCTCAACCGCCTCCGACGTGGACCTGGAAGGCAGCGCGGCGGGCCGCCTTGGCGAGCGCCGGATCGGGATGGGCGGCGGCCAGGGCCACCAGGACCTGCACGGTGCGCGGGTGTCCCACGGCCCGGACCTCTTCCAGCAGTGCCGGCACGGTGGGTTGTACCGCCGACTCCAGGTGCGTGACGAGCAGCGGGGCCTCCCCGTGATCGGCGACGGCCGCGGCGGTGTCCACCCAGAGCCAGGTCGCCTCGGCCCGCGTGAGGGCCTCGTGGGCGTCCTCGGGGTCGACCCCATCGTGTTCGGCGAGCCACAGCAGGGCGTAGGGGCGCAGGGTGGGCTCGTCCAGCACGGCCCGCACGTCCGGCTCGGCCGGGGCACCGACCACGCGCAACGCCTCGAAGGCCAGGCCACGCAGGAGGGCGTCCTCGCCGCGGGCGGCGGCGAGGAGTTCGGCGACCGCGTTGCCGACGGCGCGGACCGCGAGCCAGGCCCGGTACTCCGCGCGGGCCGCGTGGGGGCGGAGTTGGGCGCAGCCGCGGAGCATCTCCGGCGCGGACCGCTCGATGTTGCCCGCCGGGCTCTGGGCGGCGACGCAGATCTGCTCCAGCTTGACCCAGACCGCCCAACTCCCCAGAGGCGTCAGGGTCGCCTGCCCCTCCTCGCAGGTGAGCGCACCGACCGCGCCGAGGGCGTTCAAGGCCCAGTCCAGGAGGGACGCGAGAGCGGACCGCAGGACGGGCTCGGGACGGGGCCCGGGCGGTACCTCACAGCGCTCGGTCCGCAGTTCGCCGACCCGCTGGCGCAGCAGGTCCAGCAACTGCGCCACGGGCACCGGCCCGGCGGAGAGCTGAAGGAAGGACAGGACCTGCGGCATGGCCGTCACCACCTCGGCGACGGCGGCGGGTTCGTGGCCGGCCGGCTCGGGGTGGGCCAGCGACCAGGCGTCGAAGAGCGCGACCCAGCCGCGGAGGACCGCGCTGTCGTCCCGGTCCCAGGCGCGCAACCGCCAACCGGGACGGGCTCGGTCGCCGTGCACCTCGACCAGCCCGGCCAGGCGGGCGGTGTCCCAGCAGGCACGGACCCTGCCCGGGGTCAGGCCCAGCTCGCGCGCGGCCCGCTCGGCGGTGGGAGCGGAGAGGCGGGCGGGGCCCTCGGGGTCCCCGACACCCTGGCCGGGGCCGAGCGTGGCCTCGGCCCAGCGGGCGACACGGACCGCGTCGGCAAGGCCCGCGCGAGCCGTGCCGGCCAGCTCGGAGCGGGCCGGAGTGCCCTCGGGTGGTCGAGGCGCCGGGCGGCGGGAACGGCGCTGGTTCACCGCTCGCGGAGCGGCGGCCAGGGGTCGGGGACGGACGATTCGGAGCCTGGAGTCGCGCGGGATACGGGACGTCACGGGGGCAGTCTCGCGGTTGACGGACCGAAATCCCAAACGGGATACCGGCCCGGGGTGACCGCGCGGGCGGAGCGCGGGAGCCGGGCGACCCCGGGGCGGGGCGGGCCCGCCCGGGAGCGAGGGGGCGCGACGCGACGCCCGCCCCGCTCACATCAGCGGCGTCAGGAAGCGACGCAGGGTCTCCTCGTAGCCCCGCGGGTCGGCGTTCCACATGGCCGCGTGCGGGGCGTCCCGGACGGTGTGGAGCGAGACCCGCGTGGGGTTGGCGTCGGCCAGCCGTCGCGAGGACTCCCAAGGCGCGACCCGGTCCCCGGGTCCGTGGAAGACGAGGACCGGCACGGCCGGGTGGTCGCTTCGGGAGCGCTCCGGGGAACCGGCCGCCGGCAGGCCCGCGCGACCCTGCACCGAGCGGACGGCCAGGGGCATCAGGGCCCGCGGCGCCCCCCGGGCCGTCGCCAGCGCCCGCACGGTGGCCCCCCAGTCCAGCACCGGGGAGTCCAGGACGAGACCGGCGACGGCGTCGCGGGCCTCCGAGCGGGCCGAGACCCGCAGCGCCATGGTGGCCCCGGTGGACCACCCGAGGAGGACGACCCGGCGCGCCCCGTGGGCCAGAGCGTGACGGACGGCCGCGTCCAGATCGCGCCACTCCGACTCGCCGAAGCGGTGGAGTCCCTGGGGCGGGCGGGGGGCGCCCGGGTCCCCTCGGTGGGCGAGGGCCAGGACCGGCAGGCGCATCCGGTGCAGGGGGTGCATGAGGTTCATGGCGTGCTCGCGGCCGGCCGGCAGCCCGTGCGCGGCGATCACCCAGGTCCCTCGGGTGCCGGGGACGAACCAGGCGGGCAGCGGACCGAGGTCGCCCGCGATCTCGATGTCCCGATGGTCCAGGTCGAGGGCCGTGCGGGGGGTGCCGACGTGGAGCGCGGGGGTGAGCCAGACGCGGTCGCCCGCCGCGAGAGTCCCGTGGACGAGGTGTTCGAGACGCCGGACCACGGTGTCCGGGCGGGCGGCGCCCGGCAGGACGTCGCCGACGACCGCGCGGCCCGCGTCGCCCACCAGGCCGTACCGCCCGGGGCGCAGGGCGGCGGGATCCCTGGTCAGGGTGATCCGGCCGGCGGCGGTGCCGTGCACGGTGAGCCGGGGCTCGGTGGGCATCGGGCGGTCGGGCGAGACCTTGAGCGCGGCGTCGCCGGCGAGCCGGCCCGCGGCGAGACCCGCCGCGCCGGCCGCCAGGACCGCGCCGACGGCCGCGGCCGTCACGGGGGCAGTGCGCACGCGGCCCAGTCTCCCGACGGCGGCGGCGAACCGCCAGCGCACGACGCGGGCGGGTGACGTCCCGCCGCGGGTCCCCGGAGCGGGACCACGCCGGCCGGCCGGACTTTCCCGGTGAGCGGCTCCTCGGTCCGCCGGGTTACAAGGCGGGCTCAGGCGTCCGGGCCGTAGCCGCGCAGTCGTTCGGCGGCCTGCGACAACTGGCCCGGGGTCAGCAGGGACGGGGCCGACCCGGGCACCGAGGAAGCCGCCAACCACACCCGGCACATCCACTCCAGTTGCGCGGTGCGGTGAAACGCCTGTTCCAGGTCGGCGCCGTGGGTCAGCGTCCCGTGGTTGCGCATGAGGCACGCGGAGCGGTCGGCCAGCGCGCGGAGCACGTGGTCGGCCAGTTCCTCCGTACCGTAGGTGGCGTACGGGGCGACCCGGACGGGCCCGCCGAGCGTCGCCGCCATGTAGTGGACGGGCGGCAACTCGGCGACGAGGGTGGAGACCGCCGTGGCGTGCACGGCGTGGGTGTGCACCACGGCCCGCGCGTCGGTCCCCCGGTACACGGCGAGGTGCGTCGGCAGCTCGCTGGTCGGGGCGAGGGTGCCGAGCACCTGGCGGCCGTCGAGGTCCACGCCGGTGACGTCCTCGGCGTCGAGGGTGTCGTAGGGCACCCCGGACGGGGTGACGAGGATCGTGTCCCCCACTCTCGCCGAGACGTTGCCCGAGGTGCCGACGACGAGACCGTCGGCGACGGTGCGCCGGGCGGTCGCCACGACCGCCTCCCGGGCGCGGGCCTCATCCACCCGCGCGCGCCGTATGCTCGTTCGCCCGCCCACCGCGCCTCCTCGGGGGCGACCCGCGCGCCCCGCCGACGCGACCGTACGCCGAAGCGGGGCGGCGCGCGAGGGGTGACGAGCGTCTCCCGGGGTTCCCCGAATGGCCGGGGATCGGGGGTGGCCGACGGCGGCGACCCCGGAATTCCGGGGGGTCGGAGGGGCCGGGAGGGGGTGCCGCCCCGGGCGCGACGCGAGCGGTGGCCGGAACCCCGCCGCAGGACACCGCGAAACCCCCATCAGTTCACCTTCCGTTCACCCAGGTTACCTACGTTCATCCGGCCAACGACCTCGAACGATTGCCTGGGTAAATGGAAAGCTTCTCGCTGATCCTCGCGATAGTGGTGATAACCGCACTCGCGTTCGATTTCACGAACGGTTTCCACGACACCGCCAACGCGATGGCCACGACCATTTCCACGGGCGCCCTCAGGCCCAAGGTCGCCGTCGCCATGTCCGCCGTGTTGAACCTCGTCGGCGCCTTCCTCTCGGTCGAGGTCGCCAACACCATCTCCAAGGGCCTCGTCGACGAGGCCGGCATCCGACCCGAGGTCATCTTCGCCGCCCTGGTCGGCGCGATCCTGTGGAACCTGCTCACCTGGTTGGTCGGGCTCCCCTCCAGTTCCTCCCACGCCCTGATGGGCGGCCTGATCGGTGCCACGGTCGCCTCGGCCGGTGTCGGAGCCGTCCACGGCGACGTGCTCGTCACCAAGGTCCTCATCCCGGCCCTGGCCGCGCCGCTCGTCGCCGGTGTCGCCGCTCTGATCGGCACGCGGCTCATCTACCGCCTGGGCCGCCGATCCGCCGAGACCCGCGCCTCCGAGAAGGGCTACCGCGCCGGCCAGATCGCCTCCGCCGGGCTGGTCTCCCTGGCGCACGGGACGAACGACGCGCAGAAGACGATGGGCATCATCACGCTGGCCCTGGTCGCTGGCGGCACCCTGGCCCCCGACTCCGACCCGCCCCTGTGGGTCATCCTCTCCGCCGGCATCGCCATCGCCCTCGGTACCTACCTGGGCGGCTGGCGCATCATCCGGACGATGGGCAGGGGCCTCACCGACCTCCAACCGCAGCAGGGATTCACCGCGCAGACCAGCGCGGCGACGGTCATCCTGGCCTCCTCCCACCTCGGTTTCTCCCTCTCCACCACCCACTCGGTCTCCGGCGCCGTGATGGGCGCGGGCCTGGGCCGCAAGGGCGGCGTCGTGCGATGGTCCACCGCGACCCGCATGTTCGTGGCGTGGGGGCTGACGCTGCCGGCGGCGGCGCTGGTCGCCGCGCTCGCCGAGTGGATCACCGGGTTCGGATCCTGGGGCACCGCCCTCGTCGCGGGCTTCCTGGTCGTCTCCAGCGCCGCGATCTGGCGGATCTCCCGCCGCGAGGTGGTCGACCACACGAATGTCAACGAGCACACCGCCGTCGAGCCGGACGTGGTGACCAACGCCATGGCCGCCGTCGTCCCGCCGCCCACCGTCGCCGGCGACCACGGGGTCACCATCCCGAGCCCGACCGCCTCACCCGAGGTCGAGAGCGCCTCGGCCACCGCCGTCCGCTAGCGCAGGAGAGCAGCATGAAGATCGACTGGGCGGCCCTCGGCTCCGTCTTCGGAGTCAGCCTGGTGGCCACGGTGGCCCTGGTGGGCCTCTTCACCCTCGGCATCGCCGGCCTGGCGCGGCGCGAACGCGCCACCACCCAGGGGGCAGGCACGGCCCTGTCCCTCGCCGGCGCCTACGCCTGCTTCGCCGCGTGCGCGGGCGCGGTGGCCTACGGGATCTACCTGATCGTCGCCTGACCACCGGCCGGTCGTTCGACCGGACACGGAGCGACCGGGTGCGGGACACACCACCACGTCCCGCACCCCTTCGGCGTTCGCGCGCCCCGGATGTGGGGCTTCGCACACTCCCCCGCCGCAGGTCAACGGCGGGTTGACGACCGTTCGCGGCCCGTGGTGGACTTCCCGGGCCAGTACGGCGGCAGGAGAGGAAGCCGGTGCGAATCCGGCGCGGTCCCGCCACTGTGACCGGGGTGTGTCCCCGGGAGCCAGGAACTCTCGCCGCCGGTCTCGTCGATCCAGGGCGTGGACACCCTGAGTGAGGACACAACGCCATGCGCGGCTGCCCATCCGGCCCCCCCAGCACCACCCCCCACCTCCCTCCCATCGGCTGAACCCGTGGGAGCCGAACGCGTCTTCGCGTACGGCGCCGCCACCGGCCTGCTCTGCGACCGCCTCTTCGGCGACCCACGCCGCGGCCACCCGGTCGCCCTGTTCGGCCGGGCCGCCGGGCGTGTGGAGCGCGCGCTCTGGCGCGACCACCGCGGGGCCGGGGTCGCGCACGTCGCCGTGTGCGTCGGTGGGGTCGCGGCGCTCGGCACGGCACTCGCGCGAGCCGGACGTACTTCCACCCCCCTGTCCGTCGCCCTGACCGCCGCCGCCACCTGGTCCGTCGTCGGCGGGACCTCGCTGGGGCGGGAAGCACGGGCGGTTGGCCGGGCTCTGGACGAGGGAGACCTCGCACAGGCCCGGGAACTCCTTCCGCGCCTGTGCGGACGGGACCCCCGGGCCCTGGACGCCGAGGGAATCGCCCGTGCGGTCGTCGAGTCCGTCGCCGAGAACACCTCCGACGCGGTGGTCGGCGCCCTGGTGTGGGGGGCGACGCTCGGCGTACCCGGGCTGCTCGGTTTCCGGGCCGTCAACACCCTCGACGCCATGGTCGGCCACCGGTCGCCTCGATACCGGCGCTTCGGTTGGGCCGCCGCCCGTCTGGACGACCTGGCGGGCTACCCGGGGGCGCGACTCACGGCCGCCCTGGCCGTCGTGGCCGGCGACGACCCCGAAGGCGCGGCCCGGGCCTGGCACGCGGACGCGGCGCTCCACCCCAGCCCCAACGCGGGCCCCGTGGAGGCGGCCTTCGCCGGAGCCCTCGGGCTGCGGCTGGGAGGCACGCTGTCCTACGCCGGACGAGTGGAGCACCGGCCCGTGCTCAACGGGTCGGCGGGGCGCGCGGTCCGGATCGCGGACATCGACCGGGCGGTGCGCCTGTCCCGGCGCGTGGGATTGACGGCCTTGGCCGTGTGCGTGGTCGCCCGACGGATGGCCGTCCGCGCGGGCGCGAGAGGGGCGAGGTCGTGAGGGCACGCGGGAGCGGCGGCGGACTGCTGGTCGCCGGCACCACGTCCGACGCCGGCAAGAGCGTCGTCACGGCGGGCATCTGCCGCTGGCTGGCGCGTCAGGGCGTCAAGGTCGCGCCGTTCAAGGCGCAGAACATGTCGCTCAACTCCTTCGTGACCCGCGAGGGCGCCGAGATCGGGCGCGCCCAGGCGATGCAGGCGCAGGCCTGCCGGGTGGAACCCACGGCGCTGATGAACCCGGTGCTCCTCAAGCCCGGCGGGGAGAGTCGAAGCCAGGTCGTGCTGCTGGGCAGACCGATCGGCGAGATGAGCGCGCGCGACTATCACGGCGGGAGCCGGCGGAGACTGCTCGACACGGTCCTGGGCTGCCTGACCGAGTTGCGAAGCACCCACGACGCGGTGATCTGCGAAGGCGCCGGGAGCCCGGCGGAGATCAACCTGCGCCGTACCGACATCGTGAACATGGCGGTCGCCCGGGGGGCCGGGCTCCCGGTGGTGGTCGTGGGCGACATCGACCGGGGCGGGGTGTTCGCGGCCTTCCACGGCACGCTCGCCCTGCTGTCGCCGCAGGACCAGGCGCTCGTGGCCGGTTTCGTGATCAACAAGTTCCGAGGTGACGCCTCCCTGCTGCGTCCGGGCACGGACATGCTCCTCGGTCTGACCGGGCGACCGACCTACGGGGTGCTGCCCCACCGCCGCGGGCTGGGCATCGACGAGGAGGACGGACTGCGAGTCTCGCCGCGCGGCGCGGTCCGCGAGTCGGCGGTCGCCGCCCCGCTCGGGGAGGACGTGCTGCGGGTCGCCGTCTGCGCCGTCCCGTTGATGTCCAATTTCACGGACGTCGACGCCCTCGCCGCCGAACCCGGTGTCCTGGTCCGGTTCGTGGACCGGCCCGAGGAGCTGGCCGACGCCGACCTGGTGGTTCTGCCGGGAACGCGGGGAACCGTCGGGGCGCTCGACTGGCTCCGGGAGCGCGGTCTGGCCGAGGCCCTGCTCCGCAGGGTGGCCGACGGCCGACCGGTGCTGGGGATCTGTGGCGGGTACCAAATCCTCGCCGAACGCGTCGAGGACGAGGTCGAGAGCCGCAGGGGTGTCGTCGACGGACTCGGCGTGCTGCCCGTGCGCGTGCGGTTCGCGGCCGAGAAGACCCTGGCGCGCCCGGCCGGCAGGGCCCTCGGGGAGGCCGTCGAGGGCTACGAGATCCACCATGGCGTCGCCGAGGTCACCGGCGGCGAGGGCTTCCTCGCCGACGAGCGGGGACGGCCGCTGGACGGCTGCCGGGTCGGGTGGACCTGGGGAACCCACTGGCACGGCGCCCTGGAGTCCGACGGCTTCCGCCGGGCCTTCCTGCGAGAGGTGGCCGCCGCGACGGGCCGCCGCTTCGTGCCGTCGCCGGACACCTCCTTCGCCGTACTGCGCGAGCGGCAGCTCGACCGACTCGGCGATCTGATCGAACAGCACGCGGACACGGACGCGCTGTGGCGACTCGTCGAGTCCGGCGCGCCCGAAGGACTGCCCTTCATTCCACCGGGAGCACCCGCATGAGCACTGTGTTGTTGTTGTCCACCGCCGACACCGACCTGTTGGCCGCTCGCGCCTCCGGCGCCGGGTACCGGATCGCCAACCCGACCCGCGTGGACGTCCGCGAGGAGCTGCCGCGGCTGGTGGCCGGGGCCGACGTCGCCGTGGTCCGGCTGCTGGGCGGGCGACGCGCCTGGGAGGACGGTCTGGCCGCCCTGCGGGCGGCGGGCGTCCCCACGGTGCTGCTCGGCGGCGAGTCGGTGCCGGACGCCGAGCTGATGGCCGAGTCGTCGGTGCCGGCCGGTGTCGTCGCGGAGGCCCTGCGGTACCTGGTCGAGGGCGGCCCGGGCAACCTGGCCCAGCTCGCCCGGTTCCTGTCCGACACCGTACTGCTGACCGGCGAGGGCTTCGCGGCGCCCCGCTCGATGCCGGAGTACGGCGTGCACGGCTCCCGCGCCTCGCGCCCGGGGCGCCCGACGGTCGGGGTGCTCTTCTACCGCGCGCACGAACTGAGCGGCAACACCGCGTTCGTCGACACCTTGTGCGACGCGATCGAGGCACGCGGGGCCAACGCCCTTCCCGTCTTCTGCGGTTCGCTGCGGGGGGCGGAGCCGGGGCTGTACGAGATCCTGGGGCGGGCCGACGCGTTGGTCGCGACGGTGCTCGCGGCGGGCGGTGCCCACGCCGCGTCGGCCTCGGCGGGCGGCCGGGACCCGGTGGTGAGCGGCGCCGCCGCGCGGGACACGCCGGACGACGAGGAGGCGTGGGACGTCGGGGCGTTGGCCGACCTGGACGTCCCGGTGCTCCAGGGACTGTGCCTGACCTCGTCCCGCGCCGCCTGGCGGGAGTCCGACGCCGCGCTGTCCCCGATGGACGCGGCGATGCAGGTCGCGATCCCGGAGTTCGACGGACGGCTGGTCACGGTTCCCTTCTCCTTCAAGGAGCCGGGACCGGACGACGTCCCGGTCTACGTCGCCGACCCCGAACGCGCCTCCCGTGTCGCCGGGATCGCCGTGCGGCACGCCGCCCTGCGGCACAAGCCGAACGTCGACAAGAGGCTCGCGCTGGTCTTCACGGCGTATCCGACCAAGCACTCCCGGGTCGGCAACGCCGTGGGGCTGGACACGCCGGCATCCGCGGTCCGGGTCCTGGACGCGCTGCGCGAGGCCGGCTACACGCTCTCCGACTACCCGGCCGGCGGTGACGAGCTGATCCACCGACTGATCGAGGCCGGTGGCCACGACCTGGAGTGGCTGACGGAGGCGCAGTTGGCCGCCGCGCCCGCCCGGGTGCCGCTCGCCGACTACACGGCCTGGTTCGACCGGCTCGACCCCGACCTGCGGGAGTCCATGGTGCGGGCCTGGGGCGAACCTCCCGGCTCCCTCTACGTGGACGGCGACGACATCGTGCTCGCCGCCCTGCGGTTCGGGAACGTCGTGGTGATGATCCAGCCGCCGCGTGGCTTCGGCGAGAACCCCATCGCCATCTACCACGACCCCGACATGCCGCCCTCCCATCACTACATGGCCGCATACCGTTGGCTGGAAGACGGCTTCGGCGTCGACGCCGTCGTGCACATGGGCAAGCACGGCACGATGGAGTGGCTGCCGGGCAAGGGGTTGGGGCTGAGCGCCGGGTGCGCCCCGGACGCCGTCCTGGGAGACCTGCCTCTGGTCTACCCGTTCATCGTCAACGATCCCGGGGAGGGCACCCAGGCCAAGCGCCGCGGTCACGCCACGGTCGTCGACCACCTGGTACCGCCGATGGCCCGCGCCGACACCTACGGGGACCTGGCCAAGCTGGAGCAGCTCCTCGACGAGTACGCCCTCGTCGGAGACCTGGACCCGGCCAAGGCACCGGCGGTCCGCGCGCAGATCTGGACCCTGGTCAAGGCCGCCGAACTCCACCACGATCTCCACGTCGACGAGCAGCCCGACGACGATGCCTTCGACGAGTTCGTGATGCACATCGACGGCTACCTCTGCGAGATCAAGGACGTGCAGATCCGCGACGGCCTCCATGTGCTGGGCGGCGGCCCGGTCGGCGCGCCCCGGGTCAACCTGGTGCTGGCGGTCCTGCGCGCATCGCAGGTGTGGGGCGGGCGCGCAGACGCCCTGCCCGGTCTGCGGGCGGCGCTGGCGGCGCACTTCGGTCTGGTGGAGAAGGAGCTGCTGGCCGAGCCGGGCGCGCCCGCGCGTCCGGCGGCCGGCCTCGGCGATCTGGTGGCCGGGCCGTCGCGGACCGCCTCGGACGTCGTCGATCTGCTGGAGACGCTGTGCCGGCGGATGGCGGAGGGGATGGAGGAACGCGGGTGGGACGCCGCGACGGTGCCCGCCCTCGTCCGTGAGGTGCTGGGCGTCGAGCTTCCCGCCGCCGTCGCGGTGTTGGAGTTCGCGTGCCGGGAGGTGGTGCCGAGGCTGGAGCGCACCACGGACGAGATCGGGAATATCCTGCGGGCCCTGGAGGGCGGCTACGTCCCCGCCGGGCCCTCGGGGTCGCCGACGCGCGGTCTGGTCAACGTGCTGCCGACCGGACGCAACTTCTACTCGGTGGATCCCAAGGCGATCCCCTCCCGGCTGAGCTGGGAGGTGGGCCAGGCGTTGGCGGACTCGCTGGTGGAACGGTATCTCCGGGACAACGGCTCCTACCCGCGCTCCGTGGGCCTGACGGTCTGGGGCACCTCCGCGATGCGCACCCAGGGCGACGACATCGCCGAGATCCTGGCGCTGCTGGGATGCCGTCCCGTGTGGGACGACGCCTCCCGACGGGTGACGGGTTTCGAGATCGTCGCCCCGGAGGAGCTGGGCCGGCCGCGGGTCGACGTGACGGTCCGGATCTCCGGCTTCTTCCGGGACGCCTTCCCTCACGTGGTGGCGTTGATCGACGACGCGGTCCGGGCCGTGGCCGAGTTGGATGAGCCCGTAGAGACGAACTTCGTCCGGGCGCACGTGGAGGAGGACACCGCCGCCCACGGCGACCGCCGGCGCGCCACGGCCCGGGTCTTCGGCTCCAAGCCGGGCGCCTACGGGGCGGGGCTGCTGCCGTTGATCGACGCCCGGAACTGGCGCAGCGACGCCGACCTGGCCGAGGTGTACGCGGTGTGGGGGGGCTACGCCTACGGTCGGGGGCTCGACGGGCGCGCGGCGCGGGGGGACATGGAGACGGCCTTCCGGCGGATCGCGGTGGCCGCGAAGAACGTCGACACCCGCGAGCACGACATCGCCGACGCCGACGACTACTTCCAGTACCACGGCGGCATGGTCGCCATGGTCCGGCACCTCACGGGCGCCTCGCCGGAGGCCTACGTCGGCGACTCGGCCACCCCTGACCAGGTGCGGACCCGCACGCTCGGGGAGGAGACCCACCGGGTCTTCCGCGCGCGGGTGGTCAACCCCCGGTGGATGGGCGCCATGCGCCGGCACGGCTACAAGGGTGCCTTCGAGATGGCGGCGACGGTGGACTACCTCTTCGGCTACGACGCGACGGCCGGCGTCGTCGACGACTGGATGTACGAGAGGCTCAGCGCCGAGTACGTCTTCGCCCCGGAGAACCGGGACTTCATGAAGGCGTCCAACCCCTGGGCTCTACGCGGGATCACGGAGCGGCTGTTGGAGGCCGCGGACCGGGGTCTGTGGGCCGAGCCGGACGCGGAGACGCTGGATCGGCTCCGCGCCACCTATCTGGAGCTCGAAGGCGATCTGGAGGGCGACGACCAGTGACCGTTCCCTATCCGTTCACGGCCCTCGTGGGGCAGGACGACCTGCGTCTGGCGCTGGTGTTGAACGCCGTGTCCCCGGCGGTCGGCGGGGTGTTGGTGCGCGGAGAGAAGGGCACCGCCAAGTCGACGGCGGTGCGCGCGCTGTCGGCGCTGCTGCCGGGGGTGTCGGTGGTGCCCGGCTGTCGCTTCTCCTGCGACCCCGAGGCGCCGGAGCCGCGGTGCCCGGACGGTCCGCACGAGGCGGGCCCGGTCGCCGATCGGGCCGCCCGCATGGTCGAGCTCCCGGTGGGCGCCTCCGAGGACCGCCTGGTCGGCGCCCTGGACATCGAGCGGGCGCTGGCCGAGGGCGTCAAGGCCTTCGAGCCGGGGCTGTTGGCCGACGCGCACCGCGGCATCCTGTACGTCGACGAGGTCAACCTGCTCCACGACCACCTGGTCGACCTGCTCCTGGACGCCGCCGCGATGGGCGCCTCGTACGTGGAGCGCGAAGGTGTGTCGGTCCGACACGCCGCCCGGTTCCTGCTCGTGGGGACCATGAACCCGGAGGAGGGGGAGCTTCGGCCCCAGCTCCTGGACCGCTTCGGGCTGACCGTCGAGGTGACGGCCTCCCGTGAGCCGGACGAGCGAGTGGAGGTGGTGCGGCGGCGACTCGCCTACGACGCCGACCCGGACGGGTTCGCCGCCCGGTGGGCCTCGGAGGAGGAGGCGGTGCGGGGCCGGATCGGCGCGGCCAGGGAGCTCCTGCCCCGGGTGGGCCTCGGCGACGGCGCGCTGCGGCAGATCGCCGCGACCTGCGCGGCGTTCGAAGTGGACGGCATGCGCGCGGACATCGTGATGGCGCGCACCGCCACCGCCCTGGCGGCGTGGGCGGGACGCGACCGGGTGCTCGCCGAGGACGTGCGGCGGGCGGCGCTGTTGGCGCTGCCCCACCGTCGGCGGCGCAACCCCTTCGACGCCCCGGGGTTGGACGAGGACCGCCTCGACGAGACACTGCGCGAGTTCGGGGACGGGGACGGGGGCGAGCGCCGCGAGACGGAGGGCGACGAGGGAGACGGCGACGACGAGCCCGATCCGGACGGGCCCGGCGGGGGCGGCGGCCGTCCACCCGCTCCGGGCGGGGGCGACGGCTCGGGTGCCGACGCCGCGGATTCGGACACCGGGGAGGCGGCGCCCTCGGCCGAGCCGGGCGGCACCGGCGAGGCCAGGCCCGCGGGGGCGGGTGAACGGCCCGCCGCGCAGGCCTCGGAACCGTTCCGGGCACGGGTGCTGAGGGTGCCCGGTGTCGGCGCGGGGTCCTCGGGTCGACGGTCGAGGGCCCGCACCGAACGCGGCCGGACGACCGGGGCGCGCCGTCCCCGGGGAGCCCTGACCCGGCTGCACCTGGCGGCGACGGTGCGGGCGGCGGCGCCCCACCAGCGGGCGCGGGGCCGGAAGGGCCCGGGGCTGCTGGTGCGCCGCGACGATCTCCGCCAGGCGGTCCTCGAAGGGCACGAGTCCAACCTCGTGCTGTTCGTGGTGGACGCCTCCGGGTCGATGGCCGCCCGGCAGCGCATGGGCGCGGTCAAGGGGGCCGTGCTGTCCCTCCTGCTCGACGCGTACCAGCGACGCGACAAGGTGGGGCTGGTGACGTTCCGCGGCTCGACGGCGGAGGTCGCGTTGCCGCCGACGTCCTCGGTGGACGCCGCCGCGGCGCGGCTGGCAACCCTGCCCACGGGAGGGCGGACGCCCTTGGCGGCGGGCCTGCTCAGGGCCCACGACGTGCTGCGCGTGGAGCGGTTGCGCGACCCGTCGCGGCGGGCGTTGTTGGTGGTCGTGACGGACGGGCGGGCCACCCACGGGGGGCCGGCTACGCGGGGGGCCGCCGACGGGGCTTCGGGCCGGGCCGGTGCCGGGCCGACGGGCGCGGCGGCGCTCGCCGCGCGCCGGTTCGCGGCGGAGGGTGTCGCCTCGGTCGTCGTCGACTGCGAGGCGGGCCCGGTGCGCCTGGGGCTGGCGGGAACGCTCGCCGACCACCTGGGCGGCCCGGCCGTGACGCTGGAGGAACTGAGGGCGGAGTCGATCGCCGGTCTGGTCCGCGACGTACGCGGCGACGAGTCGAGGAGGGTGGCCTAGTGCCCCAGGGACAGCCGGGCTCGGTCCCGGACGACGGTCTGACCACGCGCCAACGGCGCAACCGTCCGCTGGTGGTGGTGCACACCGGGATGGGCAAGGGGAAGTCGACCGCCGCCTTCGGGCTGGCGCTGCGCGCCTGGAATCAGGGTTGGCCGATCGGGGTCTTCCAGTTCGTCAAGTCCGCCAAGTGGCGGGTGGGCGAGGAGCGGGCCCTTCGGGTCCTCGGCGACAGCGGCGAGGGGGGCGGCGTCGCCTGGCACAAGATGGGCGAAGGCTGGTCCTGGGTCCAGCGGGACGCGCAGACCGACAACGAGGAGAAGGCCCGGGAGGGCTGGGAGCAGGTCAAGCGGGATCTCGCCGCCGAGACGTACCGGCTGTACGTGCTCGACGAGTTCGCGTACCCCATGCACTGGGGGTGGGTCGACACCGACGAGGTGATCTCCGTCCTGCGGAACCGGCCCGGCACCCAGCATGTGGTGATCACCGGACGGAACGCGCCCGACCGACTCGTCGACTTCGCGGACCTGGTCACCGACATGTCCAAGGTCCGGCACCCGATGGACGCGGGGCAGAAGGGCCAGCGGGGTATCGAGTGGTGACGTCCTCGCCTCCGCGGCTGGTCGTCGCCGCGCCCTCGTCGGGCTGCGGCAAGACCACCGTCGCCACCGGCCTGATGGCCGCCCTCGCCGGGCGGGGCCTGTCGGTGTCCCCGCACAAGGTCGGCCCGGACTACATCGACCCGGGCTACCACGCGCTGGCCACCGGGCGGACGGGGCGCAACCTCGACCCGTTCCTGTGCGGGCCGGACCTGGTCGCCCCGTTGTTCCTGCACGGCGCCGGTGGCTGCGACGTGGCCGTGGTCGAGGGGGTCATGGGCCTGTTCGACGGTGCGGCGGGGCACGGGGAGCTGGGCTCCACCGCCCAGGTCGCCGCGCTGCTGCGGGCACCGGTGGTGTTGGTGGTGGACGCCTCGGCGCAGGCCCGGTCGGCGGCGGCGCTGGTGCACGGCTTCGTGTCCTGGGACCCGAAGGCGCGGATCGGCGGGGTGATCCTGAACAAGGTGGGGTCGGACCGGCACGAGGCGCTGACGCGGGAGGCCGTGGAGTCCGTGGGCGTACCCGTCCTGGGCGTCCTGCGGCGGACCGCCCGGGTGGCGACACCCTCGCGGCACCTCGGGCTGGTTCCCGTCGCGGAGCGACGCCCCGAGGCCGTCGACGCCGTGGCGGCGATGGCGCACGCCGTGTCGTCCGGATGCGACCTGGAGGCGCTGCTGGCGTTGGCGCGGGGCGCGGGCCCCCTGCCCGGGACGGCGTGGGACGCGGCCTCGGAGGCAGGCGCCGGCACCGCGACGCCGGGGGGATCCGGGTCGCGGGTTCGGGTCGCCGTCGCGCGGGGTCCCGCCTTCACCTTCTCCTACGCCGAGCACACCGAACTCCTCGCCGCCGCCGGGGCCGAGGTCGTCGCCTTCGACCCGCTGCGCGACGAGGCGTTGCCGGCGGGCACGTCCGGCCTGGTGATCGGCGGGGGGTTTCCCGAGGTGTACGCCGGCGACCTGTCGGCGAACGAGCCGCTGCGGGGGGCGGTCCGGGAGTTCGCCCGGAACGGCGGGGCCGTCGCCGCCGAGTGCGCGGGGCTGCTGTACCTCTGTCGCGAGTTGGACGGCCGGCCGATGTGCGGGGTTCTCGACGCCCGGGCCCGGATGTCGGAACGGCTCGCCCTCGGCTACCGGGACGCCGTCGCCGTCGGCGACAGCTGCCTGGCGCGCGCCGGGACCCGAGCGCGCGCGCACGAGTTCCACAGGACCGTCGTGGAACCCGGCGCGGGGCCCGCTCCCGCGTGGGGGATCGGGGGGCCGGATCGGCGCGTGGAGGGCTTCGTACAGCGCGGTGTGCACGCGAGCTATCTGCACACCCATTGGGCCGCCGATCCCGGTGTCGCCCGTCGGTTCGTGGAGAGGTGCCGAGCGTCGTGAGCAACGTGCTGGTCGGGGTCGGTGTGGGACCCGGGGACCCGGAGCTGGTGACGGTGAAGGGGGTCGAGGCGCTGCGCGCGGCCCGAGTCGTCGTGGTGCCCGTGATGGACTCCGGCGAACGAGGACGTGCCGAGGCGACCGTGCGGCACTACGTCCCCGAGGAGAAGGTCCTACGGGTGGTGTTCGCGCTGAACGAGCGCACCGACCGGGCCCGCCGGGAGGCCGCCTGGGACGCGGCGGGCACGCGGGTGGCGGACCTGCTGCGGTCGCGGGGCACCGTCGCCTTCGCCACCATCGGCGACCCCAACGTGTACTCGACGTTCACCTACCTGGCGCAGACCGTCGTCCGCTCGTTGCCCGGCACCCGCGTCGAGACGGTCCCCGGGGTGACCGCCATGCAGGATCTGGCGGCGCGCTCCGGCGCGGTGCTGACCGAGGGCACCGAACCGTTGACCCTGGTGCCCGTGACCGCCGGTACCGAGGTGCTCAGGCGGGCGCTGGAAGGGCCGGGCACGGTCGTCGCCTACAAGTTCGGCAGGCAGGCGGCCGAGGTGGCCGAGGCGCTGCGGGCGACCGGACGTGTGGAGGGAGCCGTCTGGGGTTCCGCTCTCGGTCTCCCCGAGGAGTCGATCCACCCGGCGGCCGAGATCGGCGACACGGAGCTGCCGTACCTGTCGACGCTCATCGCCCCCGCCCCCCGGGGCGGCGGAAGGGGCGGCAAGCTGTGACCCCTTCGGAGCCCCGCGAGCGTCCGGGGGCGGTCGACCCTTCCCGGGAGGGGGCACGCCCCTCCCCCGCCCCGGACGCGTCGATGCCGTCGGCGGACCCCTCCCCGACCTCCCCGCGACATCCCACCCCCGAGAGAGGACCCCGACGCATGGCCCACACCCCCGGTGGCAAGGTGACCTTCGTCGGCGCCGGCCCCGGTGCCGCCGACCTGCTGACCTTCCGCGCGGCCCGGGCCATCGCCGAGGCCGACATCGTCATCTGGGCGGCGAGCCTGGTCCACGAGGACGTCCTGGAGCACGCCCGCGAGGACGCCGAGATCCTGGACTCCGCCGTGATGTCCCTGGAGGACGTCGTGGCCGTCTACCGCCGGGCGCGCGAGCGCGGGCTGCGGGTCGCGCGTGTGCACTCCGGCGATCCGGCGCTGTGGGGCGGCACCCAGGAGCAGGCGGACCGGTGCGCGGAGATCGGCGTCCCCATCGAGATCGTCCCCGGTGTCTCCGCCTTCTCCGCGGTCGCCGCCCTGGCCGGAAGGGAGTTGACGATTCCCGAGGTGGCCCAGTCGGTCGTGCTGACGCGGCTCGGCGGGGGCAAGACGCCGATGCCCGCCGGCGAGGAGGTCCGCGCGTTCGCTCGGCACGGGACGACGATGGCGGTCTTCCTCTCCGCCGCTCGCAGCGGTCAACTGGTGCGGGAACTCCTGGAGGGCGGCTACCCGACCGACACGCCGGTGGTCGTCGCGCACCGGGCGACCTGGCCCGACGAACTGGTCGTCACGTGCACGGTCGCCACACTGGAGGAGACGGTCAAGGAGCATCGTCTGTGGAAGCACACGCTCTTCCTGGTCGGACCGGCGCTGGCCGCCCACGGCACCCGGTCCCACCTGTACCACCCGGGTCACTTCCACGGACACCGCAGGGCCGACCCGCGGGCCCGCCGGGAGCTGAGGGAACGGGGGGCGAGCGGATGATCCGCGTCGTCGGCGTGGGGGCCGACGGCGCGCCCCCCGCGTCGGAGTCGCTCGGCGACGCCGCCCTGGTCGTGGGCGCCCGGCGGCACCTGGCCGCCGCACGGCCGCCCGCGGGGGCGCGCACCCTGGTCCTCGGACCGTTGGCCCCGGCACTGGAGACCATCGGACGGTACGTGACCCGGGGGCGCCCTGTGGTGGTCCTGGCTTCCGGGGACCCCGGGTTCTTCGGCATCGCGCGAGCGCTGGCGGAACGTTTCGGCCCGACGGCGCTCGACGTGAGCCCCGGAGTGTCGTCCGTCGCCGCCGCCTTCGCCCGGCTCGGGCTGTCGTGGGACGACGCGATCGTCGCCAGCGCCCACGGCCGCGACCCCCGAACGGCGGTGAACCTGTGCCGGGCCCACCCCAAGGTGGCGGTGCTCACCGGACCGGGCGCCGGCCCCGCGGAGTTGGGCGCCGCGCTGCGCGGGCATGCCCGGACGCTGATCGTGGCGACCGCGCTCGGCACGGCCGGTGAGCGGGTGGAGCGGACCACGCCCGAGCGCGCCGCCGCCCGCGACTGGGGGCCCGAGGTGAGCGTGGTGTTGTGCCTGGACGAGGCGCGGTCGTCCGGCCGGGCGAGGAGTGTCGCGGGGGTCGGCCCTGGACCGGCGGGATGGGCGCTGGAGGAGTCCGCGTTCGCCCACCGCGACTCGATGATCACCAAGTTCGAGGTGCGGGCGTTGGCGCTGGCCCGACTCGGCCCCCGGCCGGGCGACCTGGTGTGGGACGTCGGCGCGGGCTCGGGTTCGGTCGCCGTGGAGTGCGCGCGGCTCGGTGCCGCCGCCGTCGCCGTGGAGCGCGCCGAGGACGGCGTCGAACGCGTGCGTGCCAACGCCGCCGCGCACGGCGTCGACGTGCGGGTGGTCCGCGGATCGGCTCCTCGGGCGCTGGCCGATCTGGACGACCCGGACGCGGTGTTCGTCGGGGGCGGCGGGCGGGATCTGCCGGCCGTCGTCGCCGAGTGCGCCCGGCGGGCCCGCCGGGCGGTCGTCGTGGGGCTGGCCGCTCTCGACCGGGTGCCCGCCGCGCGGGCGGCGCTGTCCGACGCCGGTTGGGAGTGCGACGGGGTGCTGTTGCAGTCCTCCCGGTTGGCGCCGCTCCCCGGCGAGGTGACCCGACTCGCGGCCGCCAACCCCGTGTTCGTGTTGTGGGGCTCCCGGCCCCGCTCCCCCAGAGAAGGAGTCGCCGCGTGATCGGCCTGATTTCCGCCACCGCCGCGGGCACCGCGGCGCGGGACCGGTTGGCCGCCGCCTGGCCGGACCGGACCCGCGTGTACAAGGGCGACGTCGCCGGCGCGGTGCGGACCGCGTTCGCGGAGTGCGAGGGGCTGGTGTGCTTCCTGGCCACCGGTGCCGTGGTGCGGATGGTGGCGCCGCTGCTCTCGGACAAGCGCTCCGATCCCGGCGTGGTCTGTGTGGACGAGGCGGGGAGGTTCGCGGTGTCGCTGCTCGGCGGACACGGCGGCGGCGCCAACGCGTTGGCGGGCGAGGTGGGGGCGGTGCTCGGTGCCGAACCCGTGATCACCACGGCCACCGACGCGGCGGGCCTGCCGGGACTGGACACGCTCGGGCTGCCCGTCGAGGGAGACCTCGCCGCGGTGTCCCGGGCCTTGTTGGACGGCGAGCCCGTCGCGCTGGCGGTGGACACGCCGTGGCCCTTGCCGCCCCTGCCGGTGGCCGAGGCGGGCGAGTACACCATCAGGTCGACGGATCGCCTGGTGCGGCCGACCGCGCGGGAGGTCGTCCTCCGTCCGCCGTCCCTCGTCGTCGGCGTCGGCGCCTCCCGTGGGGTTTCGGAGGACGAGGTCACCGCGCTCGTCGAGGCCGCCCTGCGGGAGGCGGGTCTCGCGGCGGCGTCCGTCGCGGCGCTGGCGACGGTGGATGCCAAGGCCGACGAGGCGGGGATCGTCGCCGCGGCCGAGCGAATGGGGGTTCCCCTGGTCGCCCACCCCGCCGAGACCCTCGCGCGCGTAGCGGTGCCCAACCCGTCCCGGGCTCCGCTGGCCGCCGTGGGCACCCCCTCCGTCGCGGAGGCCGCCGCGCTGGTCGACGGCGGCGAGTTGCTGGTGCCCAAGCGCCGGTCGGTGCGGGCCGACGGATCTCCCGCCCGGGCGACCTGTGCCGTGGCACGCCGGCCGGTACGCGGTCGGCTGGCGGTGGTGGGACTCGGCCCGGGCGCCCGGGACCTGCTGACCCCTCGGGCGGTCGCGGAACTGCGCGGGGCGTCGGTGCTGGTCGGTCTCGACCAGTACGTGGACCAGATCCGGGACCTGCTGCGTCCCGGCACCCGGGTCCTCGCGTCGGGCCTGGGAGCCGAGGAGGAGCGGGCGCGGGCCGCCGTCTCCGAGGCCCGGCGCGGTCACGCCGTCGCGCTGATCGGCAGCGGCGACGCGGGGGTGTACGCCATGGCGTCGCCCGCGCTGGCCGAGGCCGGCGACGACATCGACGTGGTGGGGGTGCCCGGCGTGACGGCCGCACTGGCGGCGAGCGCCGTCCTGGGGGCCCCGCTCGGACACGATCACGTCTCCGTGAGCCTGTCCGACCTGCACACGCCGTGGGAGGTCATCGAGCGCCGGGTACGGGCGGCGGCCGAGTCCGACCTCGTGGTGACCTTCTACAATCCGCGCAGCCGAGGCCGGGACCGGCATCTGACCAGGGCCCTGGCCGTCCTCGCCGCGCACCGGGCGCCGACCACGCCCGTCGGTGTCGTGCGCAACGCCTCGCGCGCGGACGAGAGCAGCCTGCTGACGACGCTGGCCGAGGTCGACCCGACCGTGGTGGACATGCTGACGGTGGTGACCGTCGGCAACTCCGCCACCCGCGAGATCGCGGGCCGGATGGTGACGCCGCGCGGCTACCGCTGGCAGCGGCCGGAGGTGACGCGATGAACCGGGTGGTGCATCCGATCGAGGTGGAGTCCTTCCGCAGGCTGCGCGCCCGGTTGGACACCTCCGGCCTGGCTCCGCTGACCCGGGCCGTGGTCGAGCGCGTCATCCACGCGACGGCCGATCCGGCCTACGCCGACGACCTCGTCCTGGACGAGCGCACGCTGGTGAAGGCGCACGCGGCGCTGCACGCCGGCGCTCCGGTCGTGGTGGACGTGGAGATGGTCGCCGCCGGCATCACCCGCCGGGAGACGGTGTGCCGCCTCGGTCGGGCCCGTGCCGCACCCGGCCTGACCCGCTCGGCCCACGCCGTCCGACTCGCCCACGAGGAGGTCGGCCCCGGCGCCCTGTGGGTGATCGGCTGCGCCCCGACGGCCCTCGAGGAGCTACTGCGGCTGGACGCCGCGCCCGCCCTGGTCGTCGGACTGCCCGTCGGCTTCGTCGGAGCGGCCGAATCGAAGGCGGCGCTCCGCGAGAGCGGGCTGCCCGCCGTCAGCAACGTGTCCGAGAAGGGCGGGTCGGCGGTGGCCGCCGCCGCTCTCAACGCCCTGCTCTACCACCCCCTGTCCGTCACGTCGTCCGAGGAGAATCCGTGACCGCTTCGCCCGCCCTGCTCATCGCCGGCCACGGCACCCGGGACGAGGCCGGCGCCGACGCGTTCCGGCGCTTCGTCGAGGAGTTGGGACGCCGCCATCCCGAACTGCCCGTCGCCGGCGGCTTCATCGAGCTGTCCCCGCCGCCGCTCGGCGACGCCGTGGCCGAGCTGGTCGAGCGCGGGGTCCGCCGCTTCGCCGCCGTGCCGTTGATGCTGGTGTCCGCCGGGCACGCCAAGGGCGACATCCCCGCGGCGCTCTCGCGTGAGCGCGACCGCCACCCGGGGATCTCTTACGCCTACGGGCGCCCCCTCGGTCCGCACCCCGCGCTGCTGCGCGTCCTGGAGCGGCGGATCGCGGAGGCGGCCGACCCCTCCTGGGACCGTGCCGAGACCACCGTGCTGCTGGTGGGGCGCGGTTCCACCGATCCGGACGCCAACGCCGAGGTGCACAAGGCCGCCCGACTGCTGTGGGAGGGACGCGGATACGCGGGAGTGGAGACGGCGTTCGTCTCGCTGGCGGAGCCGGACGTGCCCGGGGGGCTGGAGAGGTGCGCCCGGCTCGGCGCCCGTCGGATCGTGGTACTGCCCTACTTCCTGTTCACCGGGATCCTCCCGGAGCGGGTGAGGCGGCAGACCGGCGAGTGGGCCGCCGAGCGGACCGGGATCGAGGTCCGCTCGGCGGACGTCATCGGCCCGGAACCCGAACTCCTCGACCTGGTGTGGGAGCGGTACGAGGAGGCCGTCGCCGGCGACCTGCGGATGAACTGCGACAGCTGCGTCTACCGGATCGCCCTGCCGGGCTTCGAGGACAAGGTGGGGATGCCGCAGCGCCCCCACTTCCACCCGGACGACGACGGACACCATCACGGGCACGGGCACGGCGTGCCTTCTCATGCGCACTGAGGGGCGGGATCAGGCCCCGGACCTCGCTCACCACGGGGACGCCGAGGTCCGGGACGACGGGGCGAGCCTGGTCGACCTGGCGGTGAACGTCCGCGCGGGCACACCTCCGGGGTGGCTCCGGGAACGCGTCGCCGCCTCGCTCGGCGCGCTCGCCGCCTATCCGGACGACCGGGCCGCCCGCGCGGCGGTGGCCGCGCGACACGGGCTTCCCCCGGAGCGGGTCCTGTTGACCTCGGGGGCGGCGGAGGCCTTCGTCCTGCTGGCCCGGGTGCCGAGGTTTCGCCGGCCGGTCGTGGTGCACCCCCAGTTCACCGAGCCGGAGGTGGCACTGCGGGCCGCCGGGCACGGCGTGGAGCGGGTGCTCCTCCGTGCGGAGCACGGGTTCCGGCTGGACCCCGCCTCCGTGCCGCCCGACGCGGACCTGGTGGTGCTGGGCAACCCGACGAACCCGACCTCGGTGCTGCATCCGGCCGACGTGGTGGCGTCCCTGGCCCGGCCCGGGCGGACCGTCGTCGTGGACGAGGCGTTCATGGACGCGGTGCCCGGCGAGCGAGAATCCCTCGCGGGCCGGACCGACGTCCCCGGACTCGTGGTCCTGCGGAGCCTGACCAAGACGTGGGGGTTGGCCGGACTTCGCGTCGGCTATCTGCTGGCCGCGCCCGAGATCGTGGCGGAGCTGGCGGGCGCGCAACCGCTGTGGCCGGTGTCCACCCCCGCTCTGGTCGCGGCGGAGGCGTGCGTGAGACCGGAGGCCCTGGCGGAGGCGGAGCGCGCCGCCCGACGGACCGCCGTCGACCGCGCCCGGCTCGTCGCCGCGCTGGAGGAGTTCGCGCCGGAGGGCCTGCGGGTGGTGGCGCCCGCCGAGGCACCGTTCGTCCTGCTCCGGCTGGACCGGGGCGCGGACGTCCGTCGCCGGCTGCGCGCCCGCGGATTCGCGGTGCGTCGCGGGGACACCTTCCCCGGGCTGGGCCCGGAATGGCTGCGCGTGGCGGTGCGGGGCGGCGACGTCACCGACGCCCTGGCGCTCGCGCTGCGCACGGTCCTGACGGACTTCGAAACGGCCTGAACCCGAGCGGACCCCGGCCGAACCGCGCCGGGCGGGGACAACGCGCCCCGGGCCCCTCGGCGGCCCCGTGGCGCGCTCCGCGAGATCGCGCGCTCGGGCCGGGGGTCGCGACGGGCTCGCGAAGGTCCGGGCCCCGATACCGCCCCTCAGGTCCCCGCCCGCGGCTCTATCCGACGATTCGGCCGTTCAGCACCACCCGGCGGGGGGCGGCCAGGACGCGGAGGTCGGCGCGCGGATCGGTGTCGTACACCACCAGGTCCGCGGCGGCCCCTTCGGTGAGTCCGGGGCGCCCCAGCCATTCCCGAGCCGCCCAGGTCGTCGCCGACAGCGCCTCGACGGGTGGCAGACCGGCCGCGACCAACTCCGCCACCTCGTCCGCGACGAGCCCGTGGGGGAGCGAGCCGCCCGCGTCGGTCCCGACGTAGACGCGGACCCCGGCGTCATAGGCGTCACGGACGGTGTCGTGGCGTCGGGCGTGCAGCCTGCGCATATGGGCCGACCAACGCGGGAACCTGGCCTCGCCGCCGGCGGCGAGCGTGGGGAAGGTGGCGATGTTGACCAGCGTGGGCACGATGGCCACGTCGTGTTCGACGAAGAGCGGGATGGTCTCGGAGGTCAGCCCGGTGGCGTGCTCGACGCAGTCGATACCCGCCTCGACAAGGTCCCGGAGGGAGTCCTCGGCGAAGCAGTGGGCGGTGACGCGGGCTCCCAGACGGTGCGCCTCGGCGATGGCGGCGTCGAGGGCCGCGCGGGGCCAGCAGGCGGAGAGGTCGCCGAGATCGCGATCGATCCAGTCGCCGACGAGCTTGACCCAGCCGTCGCCGCGACGGGCCTCGCGGGCCACCTGTCCGGTGAGGTCCTCGGGCTCGATCTCCCACGCGTATCCGCGGATGTACCGGCGGGTCCGGGCGATGTGCCGGCCGGCTCTGATGATCTCGGGGAGGTCCGCGCGGTCGTCGATCCACCGCGTGTCCGAGGGAGAGCCGGCGTCGCGGATCAGCAGCGTGCCGGCGTCACGGTCGGCGAGCGCCTGCTTCTCGGCGACGTCCGCCGGGACCGCGCCGTGTCGGTCGAGTCCCACATGGCAGTGGGCGTCGACGAGCCCGGGCAGCGCCCATCCCTCGACCGTGCGCACGTCGTCGCCGGCACGGGGGCGCTCGAAGGAGACGCGACCGCCGACCACCCAGAGATCGTCGCGCACGTCCTCCGGTCCGACGAGCACCCTCCCCTTCACGTGCAGCACCACGTCATCGCTCATGCCCGCACCCTAGCCCCGGGCCGCCACCGGCCCACCCCACTGGTGCGGGCGGGCGGGGAGCCCGGACCCGAGGGGAACGGCGGCCTCCGCGGAAGGGGGCCGTCCGCCTCCGGTCGGCTCGCGCCGTCCGACGCACGACGCCTCCCACCGCGTTTCCGCGACCCGAATTCACGGCAATCACCGTTACACGATCAAACACATTTAGGAAAATCGCCCGAACGTAGCTTCCCGTATTCTTCTGCCCGCTTTCCCGGAGGCTAAACACTCAAAATTCAAAGATCACGAAAGACTCATTTCGGACACGCTTCAACTAGGTTACGCGATTGTGACCCGTTCCACGTCCCGACCGATTCGCCCCGAAAATCCCGCATGAACCCACCCAAAACAGCGAGGCTCCCGGCTCCGGGTCGCGCTCGCGCGATACCACATCCTTCGCTCATCCGTAACCCCTTCCGGCGATGCAATTTCCATTCTCTCTGGGTAAATTCAATTTGCATGACTGCCGCGCAAGCAGACCTACAAATCGATCGTCCGAAGGTGGCGGACGGCGCCGCGCTGTGGCGGATAGCCAGGGATTCCAAGACCCTCGACCTCAACTCGTCCTACAGCTACCTGCTGTGGTGCCGGGACTTCGCCGCCACGTCGGCGGTGGCCCGTGACGAGCGGGGCGCGCCGGTGGGATTCATGACCGGCTACCTCCGCCCGGAGCGGCCGGACACCTTGCTCGTGTGGCAGGTCGCGGTGGACGAGGCGTACCGTGGGCGTGGGCTCGCGGCCTCCCTGCTCGACGGACTCGTCGCCCGCGTCGCCGCCGGCCGGGCGCCGCTGACGGTGGAGACCACCATCTCTCCCGGCAACGCCCCGTCCGAACGACTCTTCACCGCCTTCGCCGAGCGTCACGACGCCCCCCTGGAGCGCGAGGTGCTCTTCGACACCGGTCTTTTCCCCGACGCCCCGCACGACCCCGAGGTGCTGTACCGCATCGGCCCGCTGCGCCGCGTCGCCTGAGACCACGCCGGTGACGCCGCCGACCCGGCTCCCGGCCCCAACGACCTCCCACTCACCGAACCTCACGCAACGAGGAGCGATTCGTCGTGACCATCACCCAGCCCGACCTGAGCGTCTTCGAGACCCTGGAGTCCGAGGTGCGCAGCTACTGCCGTGGCTGGCCCACAGTCTTCGACCGCGCACACGGCAGCCGCATGTACGACGAGGACGGCCACGAGTACCTCGACTTCTTCGCGGGAGCCGGGTCCCTCAACTACGGCCACAACAACCCGGTGCTGAAACGGGCGCTGATCGACTACCTGGAGCGGGACGGCGTCACTCACGGTCTGGACATGTCCACGACCGCGAAGCGGCGCTTCCTGGAGACGTTCCAGAACCTCGTCCTGCGCCCCCGCGACCTTCCGTACAAGGTCATGTTCCCCGGCCCGACGGGCACCAACGCCGTGGAGTCCGCGCTGAAGCTGGCGCGCAAGGTCAAGGGGCGCGAGGCCATCGTCTCCTTCACCAACGCCTTCCACGGCATGTCGCTGGGCTCGCTCGCGGTGACCGGCAACGCCTTCAAGCGGGCCGGCGCCGGCATCCCCCTGGTCCACGGCACGCCGATGCCGTTCGACAACTACTTCGACGGCACCGTCGAGGACTTCCTCTGGTTCGAGCGACTCCTGGAGGACCAGGGCTCCGGCCTGAACAAGCCGGCCGCCGTGATCGTCGAGACGGTGCAGGGCGAGGGCGGCATCAACGTGGCCCGGGTCGAGTGGCTGCGGGCCCTGGCCGACCTGTGCGCGCGCCAGGACATGCTGCTCATCGTCGACGACATCCAGATGGGCTGCGGTCGTACCGGGGCGTTCTTCTCCTTCGAGGAGGCCGGCATCACGCCGGACATCGTCACCGTGTCCAAGTCGATCAGCGGCTACGGACTGCCGATGTCGCTGACGCTGTTCAAGCCCGAACTGGACGTCTGGGAGCCGGGCGAGCACAACGGCACCTTCCGCGGCAACAACCCGGCCTTCGTGACCGCCACCGCCACGCTGGAGACCTACTGGGCCGACGGGTCGGCGATGGAGAAGCAGACCCGCGCACGCGGCGAGCAGGTCGAGCAGCACCTGATCGCCATCACCGAGGAGAATCTCGCCGACGTCAAGGAGTACCGGGGTCGCGGTCTCGTCCGCGGCTTGGAGTTCCACGACAAGGAGCGCGCCGGGAAGATCGCCAAGCGCGCGTTCGAGCTGGGGCTCCTGATCGAGACCTCGGGTCCGGAGAGCGAGGTCGTCAAGCTGCTCCCGGCCCTGACCATCACCCCCGACGAGCTGGACGAGGGCCTCAAGGTCCTCGCCCGCGCCGTGCGCGAGACCGCCTGATCCCGGCGGGCCCCCGCCCGCCGGTTCCGCAACGCACCACTCACCGAGGAGGCATCGCAACACCGTGATCGTCCGTTCGTTCAAGGACATCGAAGGCACCGACCGGCACGTGAAGTCAGCGTCCGGCACGTGGGAGAGCAAGCGGATCGTCCTCGCCAAGGAGAAGGTCGGCTTCTCCCTCCACGAGACCGTCCTGTACGCGGGGACCGAGACGTCGATGTGGTACGCGAACCACGTCGAGGCCGTCGTCTGCGTGGAGGGCGAAGCCGAGTTGACCGACCGGGAGACCGGCCGGTCGTACACCATCACCCCCGGCACCATGTACCTCCTGGACGGACACGAGAGGCACACCCTCCGTGTGAAACAGGACTTCCGCTGCATCTGCGTGTTCAACCCGCCCGTCACCGGACGGGAGGACCACGACGAGAACGGCGTCTACCCTCTGCTCACCGAGGAGGTGTGAGGACCGTGACCGCGACCGTCACCGATCTCTACCCCAGCCGTGGCACCTCAGAGGTGACCACGCCCCGGCAGGACCCGGTCGTCTGGGGCGCGCCCGACGCGCCCGGGCCGATCGCGCCCGGCGACCTTCGGTCCTTCGAGCGCGACGGCTTCCTCGCCATCGATCAGTTGATCACCGATGACGAGGTCGCCGTCTACCACGACGAGCTGAACCGGCTCGTCACCGACCCCACGACCCGGGCCGACGAGCGCTCGATCGTGGAGCCGCGCTCCAAGGAGATCCGTTCCGTCTTCGAGGTGCACCGGATCAGCGAGGTGTTCGCGAAACTGGTGCGCGACGAGAGGGTGGTGGGGCGAGCACGGCAGATCCTCGGCTCGGACGTCTACGTGCATCAGTCCAGGATCAACGTCAAGCCCGGCTTCGGGGCCAGTGGTTTCTACTGGCACTCGGACTTCGAGACCTGGCACGCCGAGGACGGGCTCCCCCGGATGCGCACCGTCTCGGTCTCCATCGCCCTGACGGAGAACCACGACACCAACGGCGGGCTCATGATCATGCCGGGCTCGCACAAGACGTTCCTCGGGTGCGCCGGCGCGACACCCGAGGACAACTACAAGAAGTCGTTGCGGATGCAGGACGCGGGCACGCCCTCCGACGAGGCGCTGACCGAGATGGCGAGCGAGCACGGCATCCGGCTCTTCACCGGCAAGCCGGGCTCGGCGACCTGGTTCGACTGCAACTGCATGCACGGGTCCGGCGACAACATCACGCCGTTCCCCCGCAGCAACGTCTTCATCGTGTTCAACAGCGTGGAGAACACCGCGGTCGAGCCCTTCGCCGCTCCCGTCCGCCGACCCGAGTTCATCGGCGCGCGGGACTTCACCCCGGTGCGCTAGCGGGCCGGTCACGACGACCGGCGGGTCGGCGTTCCTCCGTGGGACGGGGAGCGCCGGCCCGCCGGCGTGTTCCGTCGCCGCGGCGCGCGGCGCCGGGCACGGGTCATCCGAAGAGGACGTCCAGGAGCCGGTCGACGTCGGCCGCCGTGTTGTACACGTGGAACGCCGCGCGGAGGTGTCCCTTTCGGTCGGCGACCTCCACTCCCGCGCGGCTCAGCTCGCCTCGCCGGTGCCCCAGTCCGGGCACGGAGACGATCGCCGAGCCGGGGGCGGGCACCGGCTCGTGTCCCAGCGAGGCCAGCCCCGACCGGAAGCGGTCGGCCAGGCCGATGTCGTGGGCCCGCACGGTGTCCACCCCGAGTTCCTCCACCAGTTCCAGCGCGGGCCGGGCCCCGGTGTGGGGGAGCAGCGCCGGACTGCCGTCGAAGCGGCGAGCGGACCGGGCGAGCGGATCGACCCGGTCGTAGGAGCCGGCCCCTATGTCCTCCCCGGAGGCCCAGCCGGCGAAGACCGGCACCAGTCCGCCGAGGTCCGCCGGGGTGACGAGGAAGGCGACGCCTCGTGGGCAGAACAGCCACTTGTAGGCGACAGCCACCAGGTAGTCCACGTCGTCCGCCGGGATCGGCAGCCACCCCGCGGACTGCGAGACGTCGACGAGCAGCCGCGCGCCGTGGGCGCGCGCCGCGTCGCGCAGGCCCGGCAGATCGACGAGCCGTCCGTCGAGGGACTGCACGGAGCTGACGGCGACGAGACCCGTCCGCGGACCGACCGACTCGGCGAGCCGCTCCAGGGGCACCGACCGGACCGTGAGGTCGCCGCGCACGTGGAAGGGGTTGACCAGGGAGCTGAAGTCGCCCTCCGCCGTGAGGACCTCGCTCCCGGGCGCCAGGGAGGTGGCGACGAGGCCGCTGTAGACGGCGACGGACGACCCCACCGCGACCCGGTCGGCGTGGACCCCGACGATCCGGGCGAAGGCGGCCCGACCGGCCTCGACGTCCGGGAGCAAGTCGGGGAAGCGGCCGGTTGCGGCGGACGCCGCCGTCCGTGTCACCGCCGAAACCGCGCGCGCCGGCGGCAGCCCGGCTCCGGCGGTGTTCAGGTAGGTGTTCGCCGGGGCGAATTCGGCACGCACGAGGTTCCGGAAGGTCTCCATGGCACCACTCTGCGGTACGCGCGCGGGCCCGTCCATCACGTGTGCGGGGCGCGGACGACAGCGGGTCGGACGAGCCCGTCGTTTCGTGAGCGGAACATGAGAAATGAGGATGTCACCGGTGATGAGGGAACGTTTCGCCCGCCCCGCTCGTCCCTTCCGGAAGATGAACAAGACGATCAGGCACGTCTCGGTCTTCGCCCTGCTCATGGTGTTCGCCCTGCTGATCAGGGCGACCTGGGTGCAGTTCTACGAGGCCCAGGCGCTCGCGGACGACACGGAGAACCGACGCAACGCGATCAGGACGTACGCGGAGCCGCTCGGAAACATCATCGTGGCCGGCGAGTCGATCACCGGTTCGGCCCGGACGGACGGCGGAGACCTCGCCTACCAGCGGACCTACCAGGACGGCGAGCTGTACGCGGCGGTGACCGGCTACGCCTCGCAGTCCTACGCGCCGACCCAGCTGGAGGGCATCTACCAGGACATCCTCAACGGCACCGATCCGCGGTTGCGAACCGTGCTGGACACGATCACCGGCCAGCGGGCCGAGCCGGGCAACGTGGTCACCACGATCGACCCGGCCGTGCAGCGGGCGGGGTTCGACGCCCTGGGCGACAAGAAGGGCGCCGCCGTGGCGATCGACCCCGAGACCGGAAGGATCCTCGCCGTGGTCTCCACCCCGTCGTACGACCCCGGCACCCTGACCGGCGCCGATACCGCGCCCGCGGCGTGGCAGGCGCTCACCGACGACGAGGCCGAGCCACTCGCCAACCGCGCCCTGCGCCGGCCGCTGCCGCCCGGGTCCACGTTCAAACTCGTGGTCGCCGCCTCGGCGCTGGAGAACGGGCTGTACTCCTCGGTGGACGACCCCACGGACAGCCCGGATCCGTACACCCTGCCCGACACCGAGCGCGTGCTGAGCAACGAGAACCCGGCGGCGCCCTGCGAGAACGCCACCATCCGGACCGCCCTCCAGTACTCCTGCAACAACGTGTTCGCCAAGATGGCCGTGGATCTGGGCCAGGACGCCGTCCGCGAGACCGCCGAGAAGTTCGGCTTCGACGACGAGGAGCAGGACATCCCGATCCGCGCCTACCCGAGCGTCTACCCCCAGGACATGGACCGCCCGCAGACCGCGCTCTCCGGCATCGGGCAGTTCGACGTCACGGCGACGCCGCTGCAGATGGCCATGGTGTCGGCGGCCATCGCCAACGGGGGCGAACTGGTCTCGCCGCACGTGGTGTCGCAGGTCACCGACGGCGGCGGCGACGTCCTGGAGGACCTGGACGCGTCGGCCGACAGCCGGCGGATCATGAGCGCCGACACCGCCGACCAACTGGCCTCGGCCATGCGCACCGTGGTCGAGGAGGGCACCGGCGGCAACGCGCGGATCGCCGGCGCGACGGTCGGCGGCAAGACCGGCACGGCCCAGCACGGCGAGAACAACAGCGAGACGCCCTACGCGTGGTTCACCTCCTACGCGGAGTCCGACGACACGGGCGAGCGCGTGGCCGTGGCGGTCCTGGTCGAGCAGTCGGACGCCGCGCGCTCGGAGGTCAGCGGGAACGGCTTGGCCGCCCCGGTGGCCAAGGCGATGATGGAAGCGGCTCTCGCCGACTGACGAGGACGGGCCGGGGCTCAGGCGACGAGGAGCCGGATGCCGCCGAGCGTGTAGCAGACCATGGCCATCAGCAGGGGGACACCGCCGGCGACCGCGCGCGACGGCGGGAGCGACCGCACGGCCCGGTCGTGCGCGGCCACGACCCCGAGCACGTGCCCCAGGACGACGGCGGTGACCTGAAGCGTCGCGACCCCTCCGGGCGACAACGGCGGGTCGGGGGCGGCCGACCCGCCGTCGCCGCCGAAGGCCAAGGCCACGGTGCGGGGGCCCTCGGTGGTCAGCAGGGTGAAGTAGTGGGCGACGAGGTACCCGGCGACGATGGGCACCAGCGAGTGCGCGAACGCCGCGACCGGCCGCGCCACGGGGCCGGCGATCAATCCGACGGCCCCGGCCGCGGCGAGGTAGAGCAGGGCGACGCCCGCCGTCGTGGCCAGCAGGCCGACAGTGGCCGTGCCGGTGCGGCCCAGCGGGGAGGTCTGGAGGGCGGCCGTCCAGGACGGCGTCCCCGAGACACCGTCGTACATGGTTCCTCCCAACAGGACGCAGACCGCGGCGACCAGTCCGGGGACCGGCGGCGTGCCGGCGAGCCGGTGGAGCGGGCCGCGCAGGACGAGCCGTCCGTTCGGCGCGCGGCCGAGCGGGGACAGCCTGCCGAGGAGCGCCGAGTACACCTCGAACGCGTCGCACCGCTCGAACCAGCCACGCCCGCAGACGGCCGCTCCGGTCAGCTGCACGGCCGCGTATCCCAACAGGAAGGTGGACAGCACGAGGGGGGAGGTCGGGTCCGGCGAGGCGAGTTCGAGCCAGGTGAAGACCAGCAGGCCGGCCGCGGCGGGCCAGTGGCCCAGCCTACGGGCCAGGTCGGGACGGGCTCCCTCACCCGGCCGGCGCAGGATTCGGCAGGCCAGGGCGTGCAGCGTGCGCAGCGGGTTGAGGAGGCTCCAGACCGGGCCCAGGAGCAGGGAGGCCGGGATCAGTCCGCACCAGAGCAGCACGTAGACGGCACCGGGAGCCGGGTTGCGGTCGGGGTCGCCGGCTCCGAACCACAGGTGGAGCAGGACGGCGGCGGCGGCGAGGAGCCCCGCCGCCCGCAGCAAGCGGCGGAGCACCGCGGAGTCGGCCGCCCTCCCCAGCGCGGCCGGGAGTGGGCGGCCCGGGTGATCGCCGCGGTACCGGGACTCGGGCCAGAGGAGTCCCAACGCCAGGAAGGAGAAGAGGAGCGCGGCGAACGCGCCGGCGTAGGCGTGGAACGCGGACACGGGCAGGTCGTGCCGGGAGCCGACTCCGTGTGCCAGCCGTGCCGCGAGGGTCATCGGACCGCGAGCTGGGTCAACACCAGCCGGGAGCGGTGGGTCTCCACCTCGAACAGTCCGGTCCGCTCCGGCGTCACCCGGAGGCTTGCGGCACGTCCCGCGGTCAACGGAACGGACCGGTCCATCCCGTGGACGTGGAGTTCGTCGTCGGTGTCGCTGGTGACGCGCAGCGTGAGCGTCCGGCCCCTGCGCAGGTCCACGCGCCCGGGCGCCGGCGTGACCCGGCCGTCCGTGACGGTGATCTCCAACGTTCGCTCGGCCGCCGGCTCGCCCGAGGGCGTGGGGTCCCTCGGGCGGGTGTCGCCCTCGGCCGCCCCGGGCAGGGGGGTGCTGTCCTCCACGGGCCGACCTCGCACCGCCCACGCGGTGTGGTCGTCGGCCACGAGTCGTGCGGTGAGGGTCCGGGCGCCGGGCGGGACGTCCCGTTCGGGCAGGTGGTGCCACCGCCCGTACAGGCGGGCCACCTTCTCCCCGTCGACCAGCAGATGGGCGTGGCCGGCCCCCAGGACGGCCGCGCCTCCGACACTGTCGGGCGTGAAACGGAACCGGGTGACGTCCAGGGTCACGGTCCACCCGTCCACGGCGTCGGGGCGCACCGTCAGCTCCACGCCCGGGGCCTGGTCCTCCGGCACCTGGCGCAACGTCCCGCCGCCGTCGCCGTCCTCCGCGGGCAACAGGGTCCCGACCCGGCCGGTGGCCACCTGGTGGCCGGTGCCCTCGGGGTGGTGAGTCTCGGGGCGGTCGACGCAGGACACGCAGAGCGCGGCGAGGGTCCCGATCGTCGCCGCGCACGCCATCGTCCGGCGGGCGAGCGCCGCCCGCCGGACCGTCACGTCGCGCTCCGCGCCGGGGTGGGGGCCTCGGTGACGGCGGCCGGTCGTCGAGCCGCCGCGGCGACCGCCCAGACCACCCAGACCAGGCCGAGCAGACCGCGCATCCAGGCCGGGCTCACCGGAGTCCAGGGGAGCATCACGACGGCCTGGTCGAAGGCGTCGAGGAGGGTCAGCAGTCCGAGCGCGGTGGTCGTCCAGCCGAAGCCCGGGCTCCGCCGCCGCAGGGCGAGTCCCGTCACGGTCCACCAGGCTCCGATCAACAACAGGGCGAGGGGCGGGACGAGTGTCGTCGACAGGGGGATCGTCTCCCCCGCGACGTCGAGGGCGAGCCCGAGAGCGCCCGCCGCCGCGGCCAGGGTGGCCCAACGGTGCTCGCGAAGCCTCCGCCACCACAACACCCCGCCCACGAGGCCGAGCACGGCGGCGGCCCCCAAGGCGATCTGCACCTCCACCCGTTCGAAGCCGCGTGCCCCGTACCAGTCGCAGCCGGCGGGCAGTCGCCGTGCCCCGGCGCTGTAGTCGGAGCAGACCAGGAGCTGAGCGGTCTTCACCGGCTCGCCGAGAAGACGGTGGGATCCACCGGAGAGCGAGCCGGGCCGGTCCCCGCACCGGGGCAGGGTGTGGGGGTCGCTGCCGCCTTCGGTCTCCTGCCAGCAGTTGCCTCGGCCCTGGCCGTCCCACCAGAAGTCGGTGCCGTTGGGGCGGGCGGCGCCGTCCTCGGTGATCCCGAGCCGGTTGCCGTGGAAGCGGTTGTGGTGGGATGTGTCGGTCTGCTTGGACCAGGTCTCGTCGCCGCGGATGAAGGCGGGGACCGCGTTGAGGTGGAAGCCGGTACGGTCGTTCCCGTACACCCAGTTGTCCTCGAAGAGGTTCCAGTTGCCGCCGGCGATCATGACACCGGTGCCCGGTGGGACCGACGTCTGGGGGCAGACCACCCCCTGTTCGTAGCCTCGTTCGGCGGGCGGCTTGGCGCAGGTGCCGTCGGCGATGTGGTGGTAGTAGTCCTCGTTGTTGTCGTGGATGAGGTTGCGTTCGAACCGAGCGTGGTTCTGGGGGAGTCCGGGATGGCCGGGGAAGACGCTGTCCATGGAGGCGCCGGCCATGTTGTGGTCGAACTCGTTGTCGTGGGCCCACACCGAGTCTCCGGCGGTGCCGGAGTAGCCCAGCAGGTTGTGATGGCTGCGACAACCGGTGATCTCGATGGAGTAGCGCGGCACCTCGTAGCCCCGACCGTCGTTGATGTCGGAGGCGCTGCCGGGGTAGATGCCCGAGTCCCCGTTGCCGTAGGACTCGCAGTCCCGGTAGAGGCCGTGGTCGCTGGCGAAGGTCAGAAAGCCGTACTCGTCGTTCCATCGGGTGAGGACCCGATCGATGACGAACCCGTCGGTCGCCAGAACGTAGAGGGAGTTGAACGTGGTCCGCTGGGCGGTGAAGTTGCGGAAGTAGACGCCGTCGGAGGAGTCGGCCCGCACGGCGTTCAGCTTCCGGTATCCCGCGTCCACGACGACGTCGAGCGGGTCCGCTCCGGTGCCCTCGATCTGCAGGTCGCGTTTGCCCAGGATCGCGACGAGGTTCTGGTTGTGCGGGCACCGCTTCTGTTGATCGAACGTCAGCACCTGGTAGCCGAGCGAGGCGCGGGGAGCGTCCAGTCGGGCGCAGGCCCCGGTGGGCTCCGGCTGCGAGGGCTCCTCCTCGTAGCGACCCGGCAGCACGGCGATCGACATCCCGGGGCGGTCCACCGCGTCCACGGCCTGCTGGATGTGGCGAAACCCCTCCCGGGCGCATCTCTCGTAGAGCGCGAGGTTGCGGGCGCGCAGTTCCTCGGGGAACTTGGCGACGCGCTGTTCGAAGGCGGCCTTGTCCGTCTTGCACACCACCAGGTCGGGCTCGCCTTCCCGGTACTCGGGCACGCTGCCGGTGCCGTCGGGGAAGCCGACCTCGCGCTCCTCGTGCGCCGACGCGGCGGGAATACCGGCCAGCACCGCCGCCAGCAGCAGGGCGAGAAGGGCGAGGGAACGGCGTGTCCATGTCATCATCATCGCTGGGAACGTAGCCGCACCGGGCCGAGCCGGACAGCCCAATAACGGTCACGTTCCGGCTACGCGCCCCCACGGCCCGCACCCGCGTACGCCCGGGCGAGGCCACACCGTTCCACGCGTCCCCCTCCCCGCCCCCGGCGCGCGACTCCTCGGACACGAGGGACCTACGGTGCGCCAGGTGTGCGCCGTCCCGGGGCCACCCGTCCACGAGCCTGTACTTCATCGACGGAACGTGCTGACATGCCCATGCAAATGAAGGCCGCCCGATGCCCCGTCACGCCCCGGCGTCCGACGGCGACTCCGCCGACCGTCGCACTCCCCCGCCGACCCGACGGCCCCGGACGGCCCGACCGCTCCCTGTTCGGCACTGTCCCGTACCACCACCGCGAGGAGATGGAATGAGATCCGCATCCCTGCTGCCGCGTCTCTCCGTGACGGCCGTCGGCTGCCTGGCGCTCGTCGGACTGTCGGCGTCGCCCGGCGTCGCCGCCGACACCCCCCTGGCTCTCGACTGCCAGGCGAAGCCCCCCGTCATCTCGGCACAGACCTTCGACCTCGACGCCGGTGTCGCCGCCGAGGCACCCGAGAGCGTCGCCTCCGGCGAGGCCTTCGACATCGCCCTGTCCCCCGCGCCGATCACCGTCCCCGGATCGCTGAACGGCTACACCATCAAGTCGATCAAGGAGATAAAGCTCCGGGCCGATCTGCCCTCCGACGCGACCGTCACCGGCCACCGCCTGTCGGGCGGGTCCGGGACCGGATCCGGCACCCCGAGCGTGGCGATCAGCGGGGACCAGATCGTCATGACCGTCCCCGGGCCGATCAACGGGGGGAGCACGTTCACGCTCCCCACCCTGACGCTGGACCTGGTCGCGGGAGACTCCGGTGGCACGGTCACCACCCGGCTCGCCGGATCCTCGTACAGCAGTCCGGGCCTCACCTTCACGGCTCGGGTGCCCATCCTGTTCTTCGAGGCCGACGTCCCGACGTCCTGCTACCCCGCGCCCAGCCCGGTGCTCAGCTCGACCCGGATCGACTGACCCCGGGTCCGCCCGGCCGCGGCCCCACGACGACGACCGGGCGGACGCCGTCGGGCCCCGGGGCGACGCGTTCCCCGGTCACCCGACCGCACGGCCCCCGGGGTCGGACCCCTCGGGGGCCGCCGCCCCCCGGCTCTCGGCCAGGTCCGAGATGAGCTGCTCGTGGCTGGAGGGGCCCAGCTCCAACCCGCTGGAGAGGGGATTGTCGAGTTGGACGACGAGCACCAGGCTCGTCGCGACGACCACGGCCACCCCGACGACCATCACCAGGTGCAGCCGGGGACGGTCGGACAGGAAGAGGCAGCAGAACAGGAGCGTCATCGCCCCGGCGACCAACAGGGCGAACCACACCGGGTCCTCCAGATGCCCCTGCTCGGCGAGTTGGACGTAGAGACTGTGCCGCTCGGCGACCTGGGCGAGCAGCGCCATGGCCGTGTCCAGGAAGGCGTCCTCCTGGGAGGTCTCCCCCCGCACGCCCTCGACGGTGTCGAGCAACTCGTCGTAGCTGTTCTCGGCCGCCAGGCTCTCGTCCCCCCGAGCCAGCGCCGGCCACTCGGCGACGACGGCGCGCGCGTAGTCCTCCACAGCGCCGACCACCCGCGCCTGGTCGTCGGCGCCGAGCACGTGGCTGCCGGAGGCCAGGGCGTTCAGCGCCGACACCTCCAACCGCACATCGTTTCGCAGGGAGATGTACACCTCCCATTGGTTGAAGATGGTGAACCCGCTGAGCAGCGCGTACACCATGCCGACCACCCCGAGGAGGCCCGCGACGACCTGGTTGGTCGGGCGCAGGCCCTCGGCCGGACGGCCGGTCGGAGGCGGCGTCACCCGGCGGACCACGGCGAGCATCGCCAGGGCCGCGGCCACCACCACGGCCAGGACCAGCAACCGCAGCGCCCACAGGGGAAGGGCCTGGACCAGGGTCTGTGTCATCGGTCTCGCCTTCCCTGGGCGAATCGCGGAAGGAGGCCACGCGCCCGCCCCTCCCCGAACCCGGTGTTCGCGCTCGGGCCGTCCGAGTTCGCGCGCGGCGCACCGCGCCGGATCCCCGGGGCGTCGTCGGGGGACCGCCCACCGGCACCGCCGCGCGTCACCGGGAGGGCCCCGACGGCCGACGGTAGGGACGCCAGAGCAGCGCCACCACGCCCGCCGAGGCCACCGCCACCAGGCCCGCGAGCCAGATCGCCTTGCCGGTGGCGGCCTCGTGGGCCTCGACCATCGCGGCGACGACGACATCCCGCGTGGCAGGCGGCAGCGTGGACAGCAACCGGTCGGCCAACGCCGAGTCGACGGCCGAGTTCGCCAGGGTGAGCGCGTCCTCTTCCGACAACCCCGCGGCCATGGCCACGTCCACCGCTTCGTCGTCCTCGAAGTAGCGTTGGACGGCCGCGAAGACCGCCACGCCGAAGGCGCCGCCGAGCATGCTGGACTCCTTGAACACCCCCGACGCACTGCCCGCCAGCCGGGCGGGCGCGCCGGCGACCAGCGCCCGGGACATGGGGACGGAGAGCATGCCCAGTCCCGTACCGGCCACCGACTGCCCGACGAGGACGACGACCAGGCCGGCCCCGCGGCCGAGCCACCCGGTGATCAGGATGCCCGCTCCGAGCAGCACCAGTCCCCACGCCACCGGGGCTCTCGGACCGATCCTGGACTCGATCCACCCGCCGACCGGGATGAACAGAAGGATCGTCACGGTGGGGGGCAGCAGCAGCAGTCCGGCCCCGAGCACCGAGTACCCGAGCACGTCCTGGAGGTACAGCGCGAGCAGGAACGCGACCCCGGTGAAGACCGCGTTCATCACACCGTTGGCCGTCAACGAGCCGCGGAAGGCCGGATACGAGAACAGGACCAGATCCATCAGCGGTTCGGCCACGACCCGTTGAGACAGGACGAAGACCACGCCGAACACCAAGGCCGCGCCCAGCAGGGCCAGCGTCACCGGGTCGGTGAACCCCAGATCCTGGACCAGGGAACAGCCGTAGATCAGGCAGAAGAAGGCGAGTCCGCTGGTCAGCAGCCCGACGAGATCCACGTGTCGGGACACGCCCGGATCGCGGGACTCCCGCAGCACGCCCCGCCGGACCAGCCACCACGCCACCGCGGCCAGCGGCGCCGTCACCCAGAACACCGATCGCCAGCCCAGCAGGTCCGCCAGCAGACCGCCGATGGCGGGCGCGCCCGCCTGTCCGGTCCACGTGGTACCCATCCACGCGCCGAACGCCAGGGATTGCTCCCGCCCCGAGAAGATCGACGGAATGAGCGAGAGCGTGGCGGGGAGTACGAACGCGGACGCGCAGCCCATCAGCGCGCGACTCGCCACCAACCCGGCGTACCCCGGAACAACGAACCCCAGGAGCGAGGCCAGGCCGAGCGCGACGAGCCCGAGTTCCAGCATGCGGCGCCGACCGTAGGCGTCGCAGAGCCGCCCTCCCGCCAGCACGAAGACGCCGGCGGTGAGTCCGAAGACGTTGTTGGCGACCTGCAGTTGCGGCAGGGTGACGGCCAACTCGCCGGCGAGGGTCGGAATGATGACGGCGAAGTCGGCGAAGGACACCCACACCAGCGCGGCGGAGAGACAGATTCCCAGCAGGGCCTGACCGCGCCGTGGCGCGGCGTCCTCGCCAGGGGCTGTGCGGCCCGCCATGCCCAAGCCTCCGTCCTCCGGTCCCGGTCCCGGTCCCGCCGCCGCGCCGACACCCCAGGGCGCGTGCCGGTCACGGGCGCCGCCGTCCACCGGACCCTAGGCGAGTCGGCCGGCCCCGCCCCCGCACCTCACCGGCGAACCACCGGAGCTACCCCATGCGGTGGAGCCGCCAAAGCGTCCGCGGGCCGGATGGGAGGCGGCGGTCGGGGGCCGTCCGACCCGCCCGTCGTGCCGGGCGCGCCTCCTGCCCGCACCACGGGGCCACCGGACGGGAACGGCTCACCGGGTCGGCTCGTTCACCTGGCATGACAGCTATGACCCCCGGCTCGAACATCCCCCTCCCCGCCCCCCGCGTGACGGTGGACGTCGCCGCCCCGGTGCGGCTCGACGTGTCGGGCCTGCTGCTCGGCGCGGACGGCAAGGTCCGATCCGACGACGACTTCGTGTTCTACAACCAGCCCACCGGGCCGGGGGTGAGCCACCGTTCCGGTGGCGGAGCCACACCGGACTCGATCTCGATCGACACCGACGCCGTGCCCGCTGCCATCGAGAAGATCGTCGTCACGGCGAGCCCGGACGCGGCCGGGCAGACCTTCCAGGGCATCGAACCCACGGCCACCCTGCGCGACGCCGACTCCGGCGGCGCCCTGGCCACCTTCACTCCCCCGCGTCTCGGCACGGAGACGGCCCTGGTGGTCATGGAGATCTACCGGCGCCAGGGGGCGTGGAAGGCGCGTGCCGTCGGTCAGGGATACGCCGACGGTCTGGCCGGGATCGCCACGGACTTCGGCGTCTCGGTGGAGGAGCCGGCCACCCCGGCGCCGGCCGCGGCGCCGCCGGTGGCCGCTCCCGCCCCGCCCGCGACACCGCCGGCCACACAGGCGCCCACGGCGGGCTCCGGGAAGATCAATCTGGACAAGGGCAGGGTGAGCCTGCGGAAGAACCAGACGGTCTCGCTCGTGAAGGGCGGCCGGCCGGTGCTCTCCTCCGTCATGATGGGCCTCGGTTGGGAACCGGCCCACCGCGGCAAGGACATCGACCTGGACGCGTCCGTGATCGCCTACGGCCCGCGCCGCGACCACGTCGACAGCTGCTACTTCGGCAAGCTCCAGATCGTCGGCGGCGCGATCCGGCACTCCGGCGACAACCTGACCGGCGAGGGCGGCGGCGACGACGAGGTGATCACCGTCGACCTCGGTCGGCTGCCCCAGGACGTGACCGGTCTGGTCTTCACCGTCAACTCCTTCTCCGGCCAGAAGTTCACCCAGGTCGCCAAGGCCTACTGCCGCCTGCTGGACGGCGTCACCGGCGAGGAGTTGGTGCGGTTCGACCTGACCGGTGCCGAACCGCAGACGGGCGTGATGATGGCGAAGCTGATCCGCCAGTACTCCGGCGAGTGGGAGATGACCGCGATGGGCGACTTCGTCAAGGCGCGCACCGTGCGGGGGATGGTGAAGCCGGCGGCCCAGGCCCTGTAGAGAGCGGGCGACGTCGGGGGCGGACGACGGGCGGCCGTCGCCGCCCCCGACGGAATCGTCATTCGCCTCGTCGGGACCGGGCCCGGAAGGCCGCCTTCCGCGCGTCCTTGGCGATTCTCTTGTCCGGGTGGAGGCGGCCCACGGTCTCCAGGACGTCGGCGGTGGCAGGGTGGTCCACACGCCAGACGGTCTCGAAGAAGCCGCTGTGCCGACCGGCCAGCCCCTCGACCAAGGCCCGGAGTTCCTCGGACTCGCCTTCGGCCGCCAGCTGCGCGGCCAGGGTGTCGACGGTCAGCCAGAAGACCATGTCCTGCGACGGCGGGGGCACGTCCGCCGCGTCACGCTCGGTGAGCCACACCCGGGCGAGACCACCCAGTTCGGGATCGTCGAGGACCTCGCGGAGCGCGGGCTCGGCCTCCGCCCCGACGAGCGACAGCGCCTGTTGGCAGCGGAGCCGACGCAGCGGCGCGGCGGGGTCCGCCCCGCGAGCCGCCGCGAGCAGTTCGCCCGCCGCGCCACGGGGCTCCCGGTCCGCGAGCCAGCGCTCGGTCTCGGCCTGAGCGGCGCCGGAGGGGAACCGCGCGGTGCCGTCCAGCAGCGCGGCGGCGTCCTTGTCCGCGAGTTCGCCGACCGCCGGGGCGTCGAAGCCCGCCTCCCGCAGCCGGGCACGCAGCCCGAACAGTCCGAGCGGGGTGAGGCGCACCATGCCATAGCGGGTGACGTCGGAATCGTCCACCGGCGCCTCCGCCTCCTCGGCCGGCGCCGGGGTCTCGTCCGTCACGTCGGCGAGCAGCGCCTCGTCGACGGGGTGGTAGGCCACCAGCCCGACCGGTTCCAGCAGGCGGAACTGCTCGTCGAGCCGGACCATGGCCTGCGACACCCGCTCCAGGACCTCGTCGCTCGGCTCCGGCATGTCGTCGGGGACGAGGACGGAGGCCGCGAGGGCGGGCAGCGGCACCGCGAGGCCCTCCGGGGCGTCCTCGCCTACGGTGATCAGGTAGAGGTTGGCGAGGATCGCGTCGAGGAAGTCGGCCTCCGCGTCGGGGTCCCAGTCGAGCGAGGACAGGTCGATCTCCTCCCCGCCCCCCGCCTCGGCCACGGCGTCCACCAACTCCCCGAGATCGGGGGCGCCCGCGTCGGCGATCACGGCGTCCAGGGCGGTGAGCCACACCTCCAGCACGTCCCGCGGCGAGCCCGCGGTGAGCAGGGCGAGGTCGGCGCCGGCCGCCACCGTCCCCTCTTCCTCGTCGACGATCTCGACGAGTCCGGTGGCCACCGCGACGTCCCAGGCCTCACCGGCGGAGAACTCGGCGTTCTCGCCCACCGGCGCCAGTTCCTCGGCGGCGGCGGCGAGCAACTCGTCCACGAGTTCCCCGCCCGCCCCCACCCGGGTGTCCGGCCCGGCCCAGCGGGCCAGGCGCGCGGCGCGGGCGAGCAGCGGCGCGGACAGGGCCTCTCCGGCCAGCTCCGCTTCGGGACGCAGCCGCGCGGGCGGCAGGGTGGAGCTGTCTGACATCGGCTGATTCTCCTCGGTGCGCCTCGACCGCCGCCGGCCTCGGACGCCGTACGACTCAACCCCTCAGCCTAGCCGGGTTTCGACCCATGCCGCCCGGTTCATCTCCCGGCGGTCTCCCGGACATGGCCGAAACCTTGACAACCGACGGGGACGCACAGGAGATTGACGCGCGTAGAAGTCAGGGGGCGTCCCCGCGCTCGTTCGCGACGCGCGCGGGAACCCCCCTCTCCCCCAACCCATCGAGGCGCGGCTCCCACGCCCGCCCCTGTCCCGGCGCTCCGCCAGGTCCCCGGAGGGATACCGTTGCCGAGCAAGTCGTCCGCGCGCCTCGCCGCGCTCACCGTCGCCGCCGTCTGCTGCGCGTCCACCGTCGTCGCCGTCTCTCCCGCGCACGCCGACGACGCCCCGCGCATCCACGACATCCAGGGCACCACCCGGCTCTCCCCCTACGCCGGACAACAGGTCACCGACGTGGCCGGAATCGTCACCGGCGTCCGCGTCTACGGCTCCTCCCGGGGCTTTTGGATACAGGACCCGCGACCGGACTCCGATCCGGCCACCAGTGAGGGTGTCTTCGTCTACACCGGGTCCACCCCGACGGTCTCCCTCGGCGACGAGGTCACCGTCTCCGGCACCGTGACGGAGTACGTCCCGGGCGGGACCTCGTCCGGGAACCAGTCGCTGACCGAGATCACCAAGGCGACGGCCACCGTCGTGTCGACCGGGAACGAACTCCCCGAAGCCGTGAAGGTCGGGGGCCGCTCGGTGCCCGCCGCCTACGCCCCCGAGGGAGACGAAGCCGAGGGCGGCTCGATCAACGGGCTGACGCTGCGCCCCGAGTCCTACGCCCTCGACTACTACGAGTCCCTGGAGGGCATGGTCGTCCGGGTCGACGACGCCCGGGTGGTGGGCGCCACCGACCCCTACAGCGAACTCTGGGTCACGGTGAAGCCGCGGCAACACGACAACCGTCGCGGCGGCACCGTCTACGGCTCCTACTCCTCGCAGAACGGCGGCCGGCTGCAGATCCAGTCCCTCGCCTCCTCCGCCGACTTCCCCGACGCCAACGTCGGCGACCGGCTCGCCGGCACCACCTCCGGGCCGCTGGACTACAGCCAGTACGGCGGCTACACGCTGGTCGCCAACGACCTGGGGGAGATCGAGGACGGGGGCCTGGAGCGGGAGACCACCCGGGCCCAGCGCTCCGGCGAACTGGCCGTGGCGACGTACAACGTCGAGAACCTCGACCCCTCGGACGACACCTTCGCCGCCCACGCCGAGGCGATCGTCGAGAACCTCGCCGCGCCCGACATCGTGTCCCTGGAGGAGATCCAGGACAACAGCGGCTCCACCGACGACGGCACCGTGGCAGCGGACGAGACCGTCGGCGCGCTGATCGACGCGATCGTGGCGGCCGGCGGCCCCCGGTACGACTGGCGCGGCATCGACCCGGCCGACAAGGCGGACGGCGGCCAGCCGGGCGGGAACATACGCACCGTGTTCCTGTTCAACCCGGACCGCGTCTCCTTCACGGACCGTCCGGGCGGCGACGCCACGACCGCGACCGGCGTGACGAAGGTGCCGGGCGGTGCCGCGCTGACGGCCTCCCCGGGCCGGGTGGACCCGGAGAACGCCGCCTGGGAGAGCAGCCGAAAGCCGCTGGCGGGCGAGTTCGTCTTCCGCGGCCGCACGGTCTTCGTGGTCGGGAACCACTTCGCCTCCAAGGGCGGCGACCAGGCGCTCAGCTCGCAGTACCAGCCGCCGGCGCGCGACTCGGAGGAGCAGCGCCACCTGCAGGCGACGTCGGTCAACGCCTTCGTCAAGGAGATCCTCGCCGTCGACAAGCACGCGGACGTGGTCGTCCTCGGTGACATCAACGACTTCGAGTTCTCCGAGACCGCGCGGCTGCTGGAGGCCGACGGCGCGCTGTGGTCCGCGGTGAAGTCGCTGCCGCGCGGCGACCGCTACTCGTACGTGTACCAGGGCAACAGCCAGGTGCTCGACCAGATCCTGGTCAGCCCCTCGATCCGTCGGGGTTCCGGCCTCTCCTACGACAGCGTGCACATCAACGCCGAGTTCCACGACCAGATCAGCGACCACGACCCGCAGGTCGTGCGGTTCCGTCCCTGACGGTCGCTCCCCCACCGTGCCTCGCGGGTCCGCTCCGGTCGGACCCGCGAGGCACGGTCACGTCGTCGCCCGGCCGATCTCCCCGCGGATGGACCCCGTACAGACGTCGGGGGATACTGCGCCGGTGAACACGAAACGATCTTCGCTCGTCCCACCCGCCCCCTTCGGCCGCGCCCTGTGCGCCATGGTCACGCCGTTCACCGCCTCGGGCGCCCTGGACCGGGACGGCGCCGCGAGCCTGGCCGTCCGACTGGTGGAGGGCGGCTGCGACGGCCTGGTCCTCTCGGGGACGACCGGTGAGTCGCCGACGACCACGGACGCGGAGAAGTCCGCGCTGATCGCCGCCGTGCGGTCGGCCGTCGGTGACGGAGTGCCGCTGGTGGCCGGAGTAGGCACCGCCGACACCGTCCGCACGGTGGAACTGACCAAGGCCGCCGAGAAGTCCGGGGCCGACGGGATCCTCGTCGTCGCCCCGTACTACAGCCTGCCGCCCCGCGAGGCGGTGGAGGCGCACTTCCGGGACGTCGCCGACGCCTCCGGACTTCCAGTCATGCTCTACGACATCCCTGGCCGAACGGGTGTCCGGGTCACGCCCGACACGATGGTCCGACTGGCCGAACACCCGCGGATCGTCGCCGTCAAGGACTGCTCCTACGACGCCCTCGGCACCCAACGCGTACGGGCCCGGACGGACCTGGCCTTCTACGCGGGCAGCGAGGAGCACGTGCTGCCGACCCTCGCGACCGGAGGGACGGGCTACGTCTCCACCGCTGCCAATGTGGTGCCCCGACACGTCCGCGCGATCCTGGACGCCTACGCGAGAGGCGACACCGCCGAGGCGGCCCGCCGACAGCTCGGGCTCTCCGAACTCGTCGAGCTCGTGACGGCCTCGGGCCTGCCCGGCGCCGTCACCGCCAAGGCCCTCCTCGGCGACCTCGGGCTGCCCGCGGGCCGCGTGCGCCCACCCCTGCGGTCGGCGGACGCGAAGACCGCCGCGGCGCTCCGCGAGGCGTACGAACGGCTGGTGGCCCCGCAGGCGTGACCCCGGGAGGTGTCTGGAGGCCGCCGCCGATCCCCGGCGCCCCGAGGCGATTCCCCGTGTCCCGAACGACGGCGCGATCCCGTTCGTGATTGTTTGGTGCGCATGTCGAGTCGCCTGCGCGCCCTGGTCCTCCCGTCCTCCCAGCGCCGCTCCCTGGACGAGTTGACCGACGACCTGGACCTGTCGTCCGGGGACACCGGGTCCAAGCGCTCGGCGTTCTGGACGATGCTGCTGCTGTCGTCCGTCATCGCCTCCGGTGGGGTGCTCACCGACTCCACCGCCACGGTGATCGGGGCAATGATCATCGCTCCGCTGTCCACGCCGATCATGGGCATCGCGCTGGGGTCCGTGCAGCGGCGCCGAACGAGGTCGGCGCCGATCGTCTTCTTCGCCTGCCTGCTCGTGATCGCCGCCGGGGCCTTCTTCTCGATGGCCCTGCCCAGCGACTACTCCCTGCTGGACAACAGTCAGATCTCCTCCCGGACGTCACCGGGGCTGATGGACCTGATCGCTGCTCTGGCCACGGGTTTCGCCGGTGCCGTCGCCCTCGCCCGGCGGGACGTCGCCGCGGTGTTGCCGGGTGTCGCCATCGCCATCTCGCTCGTACCACCGCTCGTGGTCACCGGAGTGTGCCTGGGCCAACTGTCGGGGTGGCTGGCGCTGGGCTCGCTGGTCCTCTTCGTGTCCAACCTGTTCGCGCTGGTCTTCGGGGGCATGGTGGTCTTCGCCTCCCTCGGATACGGCTCCGGGACCGACCGGGCGGCGGGCGGGCCGGCCCGGAGGACGTACGCCGCCATGGCGCTGTTGTTCGCCGTCGTGTTCGTGCCCCTGGCGGGCAACACCGTGACCACACTGCTCATCGACCTCTGGACGGGCCGGGCCAAGGACGCGGCGGAGCAGTGGCTGGCCGAGGACGGTGCCCCCGGGTCCACGGTCACGAGCGTGGACGCGCAGTCCCGCACCATGTACATCCACGTCCGCACCCCGGGCGACCTGCCGCCGCTCCAGCCGCTTCTGGACAGCCTGGAGGGGCAGGTCCCCACCGGCATCCCCGTCGTGGTGGACTCCTCACGCGGCCAGCGCGTGGACGTGGGGACCGTCGGCCGCTGAGAGCCGGCTCGCGCGGCGGGGCGGCGGCGCTCCGCCGCGCCGGGGGTATGCGACGGGGCGGCGAAGCGCCTCGGGGTCAGTTGTGCGAGTGCAGGATGTCGTTGAGGCCGCCCCACACCGCGTTGTTCGGACGCGCCTCGACAGTGCCGCTGACCGAGTTGCGGCGGTAGAGGATGTGCGACACTCCGGACAGCTCACGGGCCTTGACGATCTGACCGTCCGGCAGGGTGACCCGGGTGCCGGCCGTCACATAGAGCCCGGCCTCGACGACGCACTCGTCGCCGAGCGCGATGCCCACGCCGGCCTCCGCGCCGATCAGACACCGCTCCCCCACACTGATGCGCACGTTGCCGCCGCCGGAGAGGGTTCCCATCGTGGACGCTCCGCCGCCGATGTCGGAACCGTCGCCGACCACGACCCCGGCGGAGATTCGCCCCTCCACCATGGAGGTCCCCAGGGTGCCGGCGTTGAAATTGACGAAGCCCTCGTGCATCACGGTCGTGCCCTCGCCGAGGTGCGCGCCGAGCCGGACCCGGTCGGCGTCGGCGACCCGGACACCCGAGGGGAGGACGTAGTCGGTCATGCGCGGGAACTTGTCGACCGAGGTGACCTGAAGGTGCGATCCCGCGGCGCGCGCACGCAGGCGCACCTTCTCGATGTCGTCGACGGCGACGGGACCCAGCGAGGTCCACGCGACGTTGGCCAGGTGGGCGAAGATCCCGTCCAGGTTCTGACCGTGCGGTCGCACCAGCCGGTGGGAGAGCAGATGCAGACGCAGGTACACGTCGTGGGCGTCGACGGGCTTGGCGTCAAGCGAGGAGACGACCGTGCGGACCGCGACCACCTCGACACCCCGACGGGGGTCCGGCCCGACGGCGGCGGACGCGTCCTCGCCGAGTTCCTCGACCGCCCGCTCGGCGGAGAGCCGCTCGGTGCCGGAGGGCCCCGGCTCTTCGACGAGCCGGGGGGCGGGGAACCAGGTGTCCAGGACGGTGCCGTCGGCGGCGACGGTGGCGAGGCCGGAGGCCACGGCGCCGGTGGTGCGGGAAGCGTTGGTGTCGGTCATGAGGGAAACCTAGCGGGAGGGGGCAGCCGGGGGCGAACCGGGCCGTGCCCGCCGTCCCCACTCGTCGGGCACGTCCCGGCACCGGAAGCGAACAGCACGGGCAGGGAGCGCCCGGAGGGGTCGTCAGCCGATCAGGCGGGCGAGCATCTCGCGGACGTACGCGTGGTCGTAGGGCGTGTCGGTCAGCAGCACCTGGAGGCAGACACCGTCCATGAACGCCACGAGCGCCCGCGCGGTCGTCGGGTCGGTCCGCCGGGCGATCGGCTCGGCGACCGCCTCGCACCACTCGGCGGCGACGGGGCGGAGCGCGGGGCGACGCAGGGCGGCCAGGTACAGCTCGTACTCCAGTTCCACGCCCTGCCGCTCCCCGCCGAGCCAGTCGCCGAGGAGCCGGGCCAGCTCGTCGGCGAGGTCCCGGTCCGGGTCGCCCACTTCGGGGTGATCGGCGACGACCCTCGCGAACCCCTCGTTGGCCTGCCGGAGAGCGGCCACCAACAGGTCGTCGAGGGTGCGGAAGTGGTAGGTCGTCGAACCCAGGGGCACGTCCGCCTCGGCGGCGACGGTGCGGTGGCTGAGGCCGGCGATGCCCTTGGAGCCGACCACCGTGATCGCGGCGTCGATGATCCGTCGGCGGCGCCCCGGATCGTGGCGGCGGGCCATCAGTGCGCTCCGCCCAGATTCAGGACCACCACGCCGAGGATGATCAGCGCGATGCCGGCGGCCTTGGCGACGGTCATGCCCTCGCCGAGGAAGAGGACACCGATCGTGGCGATGGCCGCCGTGCCCACCCCGGCCCAGATCGCGTACGCCGTGCCCACCGCGATGGTGCGGAGGGTCTGCGCGAGCAGGGTGAAGGAGACGACGTACCCCAGCGCTGTCAGCAGGGAGGGGATCAGTCGGGTGAAACCCTCGCTGTACTTCATCGCGGTGGTGGCGGCGACCTCTGCGGCGATGGCTCCGGCAAGGAGCAGATATCCCATGTGTACGAGCGTACACAACGTCGCTTCCCCGGAGACGCCGAAAGGCGGCACCGCGACTGCCGTCGCGTGCCGCCTCGCGGTGTGCCGACTCGGGTCAGACGTTGAAGCCCAACGCCCGCAACTGCTCCCGACCATCATCGGTGATCTTGTCGGGGCCCCACGGCGGCATCCAGACCCAGTTGATCCGCAACTCGCCGACCAGCCCGTCCGTGACGGACTTGGCCTGGTCCTCGATCACGTCCGTCAGCGGACAGGCCGCCGAGGTGAGGGTCATGTCGATGGTCGCGATGTTCGCGTCGTCCACGTGGATGCCGTAGATCAGACCCAGGTTGACGACGTCGATACCCAGTTCCGGGTCGACGACGTCCATCAGCGCCTCGCGTACCTCTTCCTCCGAGGCGGGCTTCATCTCGACGGTCTCGCTCATGTCGTCTCCTTCTCGGCTCCGGCGCCCTCGTCGAGCGCCTGGGCCGTCGCGTCCTTCCAGGCCATCCAGCTGAGCAGGGCGCACTTCACCCGCGCGGGGTACTTGGAGACCCCGGCGAAGGCCACCGCGTCCTCCAGCACGCCCTCCATCGCCTCGTCGGGTTCTACCCGGCCCTTGGACTGCATCAGTTCCAGGAAGGTCTCCTGGATCCGCCGTGCCGCGGCGAGGTCCTTGCCGACCAGCAGCTCGTTGAGCACGGAGGCGGAGGCCTGACTGATCGAGCAGCCCTGCCCCTCGTAGGAGACGTCGGCCACCGTGGTGCCGTCGTACCTGACCCTGAGGGTGATCTCGTCACCACACGTGGGGTTGGTGTGGTGCACCTCCGCGTCGCCCTCCCGGAGCCCGCGCCCGTGCGGATTCTTGTAGTGGTCCAGGATGACGTCCTGGTACAGGGAATCCAGTTTCATACGATCGCTCGTCCCGTCAGCCGAAGAAGTTCCGTACGTGCTCCAGGCCGTCGACCAAGGCGTCGATCTCCGCCGGTGTGGAGTACAGATAGAACGACGCCCGGGTGGTCGCGGGAATTCCGTAGCGCAGGCAGACCGGGCGAGCGCAGTGGTGCCCGACCCGCACGGCGATGCCCTGCTCGTCGAGCACCTGCCCCACGTCGTGCGGGTGGATGTCACCCAGGGTGAAGGAGATCGCGGCCCCGCGTTCCTCGGCCGTGGCGGGGCCGATGACGCGCAGGTCCGGGATAGCGGTCAGGCGTTCCACCGCGTACTCGGTGAGGGCGTGTTCATGGGCGAGGATCTTGTCCATACCCACGGAGCGCAGGTAGTCGACGGCCGCGCCGAGGCCGACGGCCTGCGCGACCGGCGGGGTACCGGCCTCGAACTTGTGGGGCGCCGGGGCGTAGGTCGAGGAGTGCATCGAGACCGTCTCGATCATCTCGCCGCCGCCCAGGAACGGGGGGAGGTCCTCCAGCAGTTCCTGGCGCCCCCAGAGCACGCCGATACCCGTCGGGCCGCACATCTTGTGGCCGGTGAAGGCCACGAAGTCGGCGCCCAGCGCCTGCACGTCCAACGGCATGTGCGGAGCCGCCTGCGAGGCGTCGACACAGACCAGGGCACCGACCTCTTGGGCGCGCCGCACGATCGCCTCGACCGGGTTCTGGGTGCCCAGGATGTTGGAGACCAGGACGAAGGAGACGATCTTCGTCTTCTCGGTGATGACCTGGTCCAGGTCGGCCAGGTCCAGGCGGCCGTCGTCGGTGAGCCCGAACCACCGCAGCCTCGCTCCGGTCCGCTGGGCCAGCAACTGCCACGGCACGATGTTGGAGTGGTGCTCCATCTCCGTGATGACGATCTCCGTGTCGGAGTCCACCCGGTAGGGCTCGTCGGCCCAGCCCAGCATGTTCGCCACCAGGTTGAGCGACTCCGAGGCGTTCTTGGTGAAGATCACCTCGTCGCGGCTGGGGGCGTTGACGAACTCCGCGACCTTGTCCCGAGCGCCCTCGTACAGCGCCGTGGCCTCCTCCGCGAGCACGTGCACGCCGCGGTGGACATTGGCGTTGTACCGCTCGTAGTACTCGCTGACGGCGTCGATGACCTGGCGCGGGGTCTGCGAGGTGGCGGCGTTGTCGAGGTAGACGAGCTTCTTGTCGTCGTGGACCCGGCGATCCAGGATCGGGAAGTCCTTGCGGATCGTCTCGGTGTCGAGGAGGCCCGGCAGCTGTGTCACGCGGCGTCCTCCCCGGAGGTCGTCCCGCCCGCGGTCCCGCCCTTGGTGTAGGCCTCGTAGCCCTCCGCCTCCAGCTTGTCGGCGAGTTCGGGCCCGCCCGACTCCGCGATCCGACCCCGGGCGAAGACGTGGACGTGGTCCGGCTTGATGTAGCGCAGGATACGGGTGTAGTGCGTGATCAGGAGGGTGCCGACCTCCCCGGTCGCCCGGACCCGGTTGACTCCCTCGGCGACGACGCGCAGGGCGTCGACGTCCAGGCCGGAGTCCGTCTCGTCCAGGATCGCGATCCTCGGCTTGATCAGCTCCAGCTGGAGGATCTCGTGGCGCTTCTTCTCCCCGCCGGAGAAACCCTCGTTGACGTTGCGCTCGGCGAAGGAGGGGTCCATGTCCAGGCGCTCCATGGCCTCCTTGACCTCCTTCACCCAGGTGCGGAGCTTGGGGGCCTCGCCTCGGACGGCGGTGGCGGAGGTGCGCAGGAAGTTGGAGACGGAGACCCCGGGGACCTCCACCGGGTACTGCATGGCGAGGAAGACGCCGGCGCGGGCGCGCTCGTCCACGGACATCTCCAGGACGTCCTCGCCGTCGAGGGTGACGCTGCCGCCGGTGACGGTGTACTTGGGGTGACCCGCCAGCGAGTAGGCGAGCGTGGACTTGCCCGAGCCGTTGGGGCCCATGATGGCGTGCGTCTCGCCCTGCTTCACGGTGAGGTCGACGCCCTTGAGGATCTCCTTCGTGGCGTTGTCGGCCTCGACGGTGACGTGCAGGTCTCGGATTTCAAGCGTTGCCATGGGTGCCTCAGGACTCCTGGGTGACGGAGACGAGCACGTCGTCCCCTTCGATCTTTACGGGGTATACGGGGACGGGTCGGGTCGCCGGGAGGGCGTCCGGCTTGCCGGAGCGCAGGTCGAACCGCGAACCGTGCAGCCAACACTCGATGTGGCAGTCGTCGACCTCGCCCTCGGACAGGGAGACGTTCGCGTGCGAGCAGATGTCGTGGATCGCGAAGACCTCGCCCTCGGTACGCACGAGGGAGACGGGCGTGCCGTCGACCTCGACCCGCTTCGGGGTGTCCTCGGGGAGTTCGTCCGCTCCGCAGACGCGTACGAAGGTCATGCGACCGACGCCTCCAGTTCCTGCTCGATCCTGGCGATCAACCGCTCCTCCAGGTCCGGCAGGCCGATCTGCTGGACCAACTCGGCGAAGAAGCCGCGGACGACCAGCCGGCGGGCCTCGAACTCCGGGATTCCCCGGGCCATCAGGTAGAAGAGCTGTTCGTCGTCGAAACGGCCGGTGGCCGAGGCGTGGCCGGCGCCGACGATCTCGCCGGTCTCGATCTCCAGGTTGGGTACCGAGTCGACGCGGGCGCCGTCGGTCAGCACGAGGTTGCGATTCATCTCGTAGGTGTCCGTGCCCTCGGCGGCGGCCTCGATGAGCACGTCGCCGATCCAGACGGCGTGGGCGTCGTCCCCCTGCAGGGCGCCCTTGTAGACGACGTTGGACCGGCAGTGCGGGACGTTGTGGTCGACCAGGAGGCGGTGCTCCTGGTGCTGGCCGGCGTCGGTGAAGTACAGGCCCAGCAGTTCGGCCTCGCCGCCCGGACCGGCGTAGGCGACCCGGGGATGGAGACGGACCAGATCCCCGCCGAAGGTGACGACGACCGACTTGAACCGCGCGTCGCGCCCGACGAGGGCGTTGTGCTGCCCGACGTGCACGGCCCGGTCGTCCCAGTCCTGCACGGAGACGACGGTCAGCCGGGCGCCGTCACCGAGGACGTAGTCGACGTTGGCGGCAAGCACCGCGTCGCCGGTGTGGTCGATCACCACGACCGCCTCCGCGAACGCCCCCAGCTCGACCACCTGGTGACCGTAGGCCGTCCCGCCCTCGCCGTGCACGGCGACGCGGATCGGTTCGGTCAGGACGGTCTCCTTGGGAACGGTGACGACCGTGGCCCGGTCGAAGGAGGTGTAGGCCTGCGCGGCGACGCGGTCCACGGGGGTGCCGGCCCTGCCCACCCGGGCGTCGGATCGGTCGACCGTCTCGACGAGGACCCCCTCGGGCGCCTCGATCACGACCTTGACGCCGGAGCCGTCGGCCGCGGCGGTGCCGTCGTGCAGACCGCGCAACCGCTCCAGCGGGGTGAACCGCCACTCCTCCTCACGGCCGTGCGGGACCGGGAAGTCGGCCACGTCGTAGGACGGCGGGGCGCTGGCGCGCGTGGCGACGGTGGATTCCGCCGCGACGGCGATCGCCCCCGCGGTCGTCGAGCCGACCGGTGGGGCTCCACCGGCGGCGGAGCCGGAGATGGCGGGAGTCTGGGCCTCGGCCATGGCTGTCGTGGTGCTCGCTTTCCGTTGCGTAGGGGGGTGGGAGGTCCGTGCCGGCCGGGTCAGCCGACCGAGCCTTCCATCTGCAGCTCGATCAGCCGGTTGAGCTCCAGGGCGTACTCCATCGGCAGTTCCTTCGCGATCGGCTCGACGAAGCCTCGCACGATCATCGCCATGGCCTCGTCCTCGCTCAGGCCGCGGCTCATCAGGTAGAAGAGTTGGTCCTCGGAGACCTTCGAAACGGTCGCCTCGTGGCCCATCGAGACGTCGTCCTCGCGGACGTCCACGTAGGGGTACGTGTCGGAACGGGAGATCGTGTCCACGAGGAGGGCGTCGCACAGGACGTTGGACTTTGCGCCCGGGGCGCCCTCGCCGATCTCGATCAGACCCCGGTAGGAGGTCCGGCCGCCGCCGCGCGCCACCGACTTGGAGACGATGTTGGACGAGGTGTTGGGGGCCATGTGGACCATCTTGGCGCCGGCGTCCTGGTGCTGGCCCTCGCCGGCGAAGGCGATGGACAGGGTCTCGCCCTTGGCGTGCTCGCCCATCAGGTAGACGGCCGGGTACTTCATGGTCACCTTGGAACCGATGTTGCCGTCGACCCACTCCATGGTCGCGCCCTCGTAGGCGACGGCGCGCTTGGTGACGAGGTTGTAGACGTTGTTCGACCAGTTCTGGATGGTCGTGTAGCGGCAGCGGGCGTTCTTCTTGACGATGATCTCGACGACCGCGGAGTGCAGCGAGTCGCTCTTGTAGATCGGGGCGGTGCAGCCCTCGACGTAGTGCACGTAGGCACCCTCGTCGACGATGATCAGAGTCCGCTCGAACTGTCCCATGTTCTCGGTGTTGATCCGGAAGTACGCCTGGAGCGGGATCTCCACGTGGACGCCCGGCGGCACGTAGATGAAGGAGCCACCGGACCACACGGCGGTGTTCAACGCGGCGAACTTGTTGTCGCCGGCGGGGATGACGGTGCCGAAGTACTCCCTGAAGAGCTCGGGGTGCTCCTTCAGGGCCGTGTCGGTGTCCAGGAAGACGACGCCCTGCTCCTCCAGATCCTCGCGGATCTGGTGGTACACCACCTCCGACTCGTACTGGGCGGCGACACCGGCGACCAGGCGCTGCTTCTCCGCCTCCGGGATGCCCAGCTTGTCGTAGGTGTTCTTGATGTCCTCGGGCAGGTCCTCCCAGGACTCCGCCTGTCGCTCGGTGGAACGGACGAAGTACTTGATGTTGTCGAAGTCGATCCCCGTGAGGTCCGACCCCCAGTTCGGCATGGGCTTCTTCTCGAAGAGACGCAGCCCCTTGAGGCGGAGCTTCGTCATCCACTCCGGCTCGTCCTTCTTCCCGGAGATGTCCCGGACGACGTCCTCACCCAGACCTCGGCGCGCCGAGGCGCCCGCCTCGTCGGAGTCGGCCCAGCCGTATTCGTACTTGCCCAGGCCCTCGAGTTCGGGGTGGGCAGTCTCCGTGGGGAGAGTCATGCGGGGTTCCTCCCGGCCGTGCTGGCGGATGTGTGGTGGGTCGTGGTGGATGTGGGGGACGTCTCGGGGATGAACGTGGTGCAGACGCCGTCCCCGTGGGCGATGGTCGCGAGCCGCTGCACATGGGTGCCCAGGAGTTCGGCGAAGAACTCGGTCTCGGCTTCGCACAGCTGCGGGAACTTCTCGGCCGCGTGGGCGACCGGGCAGTGGTGCTGGCAGAGCTGCTCGCCCACCGGACCCTTGCGCGCGGTGGCAGCGTACCCGTCCGACGTCAGGGCCTTGGCCAGCGCTTCCGCGCGTCGTTCCGGCGTCGCCGACTCCACCGCGCTGCGGTAGGCCGCGCCCTGCGCGGCGATGCGGGCCCGCGCGAAGGCGGCGACCGCCTGACCGCCGCCCTCACGCTCCGCGATCCAGCGCAGCGCGTCGACGGCGAGGGTGTCGTAGGACTGGTCGAAGGCGTCCCGACCGCAATCGGTCAGGGCGAACACCTTCGCCGGGCGACCACGCGACCGCGTGCCGTACACCCGCCGCTCGCGGGCCTCCACCACACCGTCGGTGACCAGCGCGTCCAAGTGGCGCCGGACGGCCGCCTGGGTCAGCCCGAGACGTCCGGCGAGCTCCGCGACCGTCGACGGTCCGTGGTCCAGGACGGACCGGGCGACGCGGTTCCGCGTGGGCCGCTCACCGGTCGCGAGCTCCTCGTGAGGTACCTCGCCGACGTTTTTCACAACGCCATTGTTGCGTAATTCCTCGGAACCGGGCAAGCGCGGTCGACCCCCCTCACGGTGCCGTGTATCACTTAGGTAAAGCTAACCTGACCTGCGACAACGATCACCGGACCCGGCCCGGCGACATCAGGCGAGCCGCTCCCGCGCCGTCCGCGTGGCGCCCGGCTCGGCGGCCCTGGTGCCACGCGGACGAGAAGGGCGCCCTGGGCGGCCCCGGCCGCCGACGGCCCCCCCACCCCCTCCACGGGGACGCGGGGCGGCTGCCTAGACTCGTGACCCATGCGAAGCGAGCCCGTGGTCCAGGTCCGGGGCCTGGTGAAGCGGTACGGACCCAAGACCGCGGTGGACCACCTCGACCTCGTCGCCCACCCCGGCGTCACGGCGGTGCTGGGCCCCAACGGCGCCGGGAAGACGACCACCGTCGAGACCTGCGAGGGGTACCTGCGACCCGACGCCGGCACGGTCCGGGTACTGGGCCTGGACCCCGTCCGCCAGGGCGAGCGACTCCGACCCCGCGTCGGCGTGATGCTCCAGAGCGGGGGCGTCTACTCCGGGGCCCGGGCGGACGAGATGCTCCGCCACGTGGCGCGGCTCCACGCCCACCCCCTGGACGTGGACGAACTCGTCGAACGTCTGGGGCTGGGCTCCTGCGGGCGGACGGCCTACCGCCGGCTCTCCGGCGGCCAGCGACAACGCCTGGCACTGGCCATGGCGGTGGTCGGCCGCCCGGAGCTGGTCTTCCTCGACGAACCCACCGCCGGCCTGGACCCACAGGCCCGACGCGCGGTCTGGGACCTGGTGCGCGAGATCCGCGCGGACGGCGTCTCCGCGATCCTCACCACCCACCACATGGACGAGGCCGAGCGACTCGCCGACGACGTCGCCATCGTCGACGCCGGCCGGGTCGTCGCCCAGGGTTCCCCTGAGGCGCTGTGCCGGGGCGGCGCCGAGAACACCCTGCGCTTCACGGGCCGCCCGGGGCTCGATCTCGACTCCCTGCTCAGCGCGCTGCCCCCGGACAGCACCGCCGCCGAGCCGTCGCCGGGCTCCTACCGCGTGGCCGGCGGAGTCGACGCCCGACTGCTCGCGACGGTCACCTCGTGGTGTGCCCGGCACGACGTGTTGCCGGACCGGATCGCGGTCGAACGGCACACGCTGGAGGACGTCTTCCTGGAACTCACCGGCAAGGAGCTGCGCTCTTGACCACGACCACGGGCACCGGGTCGCACACGCCCCGACCGGGAGCGGCCCCTCTCACGCGCATGATCGCCGCCCAGGCCGCGCTGGAGACCCGGATGCTGCTGCGCAACGGCGAACAGCTGCTGCTCACCGTCGTCATCCCGACCGTGCTGCTCGTCCTCTTCGGCTCGCTGGACATCGTCGACACCGGGACGGGCGAGGCGGTGGACTTCCTGACCCCGGGCATCCTCGCCCTCGCGGTCATGTCGACGGCCTTCACCGGGCAGGCCATCGCGACCGGCTTCGAGCGCCGCTACGGAGTGCTGAAGCGGCTGGCCGCCTCACCGCTGCCGCGCCGGGGCCTGATGGCGGCGAAGACCCTGTCCGTACTGGCCGTGGAGGTGCTCCAGTTCGCGCTGCTGTCCTCGGTCGCCCTGACGATGGGATGGTCTCCACGTGGGGGCCTTCTCGCGGTCCTGGCGCTCCTCGCCCTCGGCACGGCCGCGTTCTCCGGTCTCGGCCTGCTGATGGCCGGGACGTTGAAGGCGGAGGCGACGCTGGCGGCGGCGAACCTGGTCTTCCTGCTGCTGCTCGTCGGTGGCGGTGTCGTCGTCCCGCTGGACCGCTTCCCGGAGCCGGCCCAGGCGGTGCTCGGGCTGTCGCCGCTCGCCGCGCTCTCCGAGGGGCTCCGGGAGGTGCTCCAGCACGGCGGCGGGACCCCCTGGGCCTCCCTGGCGATCCTCGTCGGCTGGGCGGTCGTCGGGCTCACCGCGGCGGGGCGCTTCTTCCGCTGGGACTGACCCAGGCACGCTCTTCGGGGAGCGGCCCGTTGGCGGGGGCCCTCGTGAAGCCGTGCACAATCGCCCGCCTACCATGGTGCGCGTGCCCCATCTGACCCGAGACGACGCCGGCCTCGCGGCGCGCAACCCGCTCGCCTTCGTCGCCGCGCGGTGGACCCCGGACCCCCGGACCGTCCGTCGCGCGGCCCTCGCCGCACTCGCGATGGCGGTGATCATCGTCGTCACCGGCGGCGCCGTCCGACTGACCGGTTCCGGTCTGGGCTGCCCCACCTGGCCCAAGTGCACGGCCGACTCGCTCGCCTCCACCCGCGAGATGGGTGTGCACGGGGCGATCGAGTTCGGCAACCGGCTGCTGACCTACGTCCTGTGCGCCGCGGTCGGCTGGGCGATCGTCGCCGCGCGAGCGGCGAAGCCGGTCCGGCCCGGACTGGTACGGCTGGGGTGGGCACAGTTCTGGGTGGTGGTGGGCAACGCCCTGCTCGGCGGAGTCGTGGTGCTCGTCGGGCTGAACCCCTACACCGTGGCCGCGCACTTCATGCTCTCCACCGCGCTCATCGCCGTCGCCACCGTGATGTGGCACCGGGCCGGCGAGGGCGAGGGCGCCCCGCGCGCCTCGGTCGGACCCGCCGTGCGGCAGCTGGTGTGGGTGCTGGTCGCCGCCACGGCCCTGCTGATCGCGGTCGGCACGGTGGTCACGGGCGCGGGCCCGCACGCCGGCGACTCCAGCGACGTGGCGCGGATGCCCGTGGACTGGGAGGCCGTCACGCGGGCACACGCCGTGCTGGCGTGGATCGTGGTCACCCTGACGTTCGCCCTGTGGTTCGCGCTCCGGGCGAACCAGGCGCCGCCGGGGCCGGCCGCGCGGACCAGGGACCTGTTCCTGATCCTTCTCGCCCAGGGCGCGATCGGCTACGCCCAGTACCTCACCGACCTGCCGGAGATCCTCGTCGGCCTGCACATGCTCGGGTCGTGCGCGGTGTGGATCGCGACGCTGCGCGTCCTGCTCTCGCTGCGCGAACGTCCCCCGCTCCCCTTGACCGGGCCGCCCGCGCAGCACCCGGACACTCACTCGTACGAGGCGAGCGGGGCGTCGATCGCCGGACGCGGCTAGGCACGCGTCGACTCCGCCCGACCGGGCCCGCCGGCCGGCTCCGATCGCGACGACCCCTTCGTGTCGACGCGCCCCGGCATCGGGCACCGGTCGGCGGGAGCGCCCCGAGCGAGGAGCCCCGCAGGTGCCTCGCGCCGCCCGCCCGGGGCCCGTGCGCCCGGACGGCGAGGAGAGAGAGCGGCGTGAGAGCCGCCCGAGAGCCGCCGAGGGGTTCGCCGGTCGTGGTCCACCCGGTCCGGTGTCGCGAGGGGGCGGAACAGACCGGCCAGCGGCTTCGCCCGGCGCTCGGGAGGAACCGGCGAAGGACTTCGGCGCGGTGAGCCGTCGGGATCTCGCCAAGCCCCCGACGGGGCGTCAGTCGCCCTGACGGCCGCCCAGTTGCAGGCCGGCCATGCGCGACCACTCGTACGGTCCCGTGCGCATCTTGGCGGCGAACTCGCCGTCGAAGTCGTCGTGCACGGTGATCCCCGACTTGTCCGCGGCCCTCCGGGCGATGTCGCGGGAGGGCGCCACCAGGTCACCCCAGGCGCCGTCCTCGCCGACGAGGACGAGTCGGGCACCCATCTGGCCGATGTAGGCCACCTGGCCCTGTGCACCGCCGTGGGCCTTGGCGAAGGAGTCGATCTGCCGGGCCAGTCGCGCCACCTTGCGCTCGGCCTTGCGGTCAGCCTGCTGCGTGTCTGCCATGACCTGGATGCTACCGACGAGTAGGCCACTCGGCGACGCCGGGTGCCATGGCACGCGCCACGCCCGCCCCCGGTCGGCGACTCAGCGGAGGAAGGGATCGATCGCGATCGCCAGGAACAGGACCGAGACATACGTGATCGACCAGTGGAACAGCCGCATCTCCTTCAGGGCGGCCCCGGTCACCTCGGCGCGGGCCCTGCCGCGCAGCGCGTGCGCCTCCCACAGCCACATGCCGCCCGCCACCAAGGCGACGACCGTGTAGAACCACCCCGTGTACCCGAGCGGGGTCAGCAGCAGCGAGACCGCCACCATGACCCAGCTGTAGACGACGATCTGCCGGGCGACCACCTTGTTGGACGCGACGACCGGCAGCATCGGCACGCCCACCCGCGCGTAGTCGTCCCGGACCTTCATCGACAGCGGCCAGTAGTGGGGCGGCGTCCAGAAGAACATCACCAGGAAGAGAACGATCGGAGCCCACGACATCGAGCCGGTCACCGACGACCAGCCGATCAGGACCGGCATACAGCCGGCGATGCCCCCCCAGACGATGTTCTGCGACGTCCGCCTCTTGAGGATCATCGTGTAGACGACCACGTAGAAGAGGAGAGCGCCCAGGGCGAGCCACGCGGAGAGCCAGTTGACCGTGAGACCGAAGAGGAGCGTCGACACGACGGCGAGGGCGATACCGAAGGCCAGCGCCTCGGGCGGGCTGACCATCCCGGTCACCAGTGGACGCCGGGAAGTGCGGTCCATCAGGGCGTCGATGTCGCGGTCGATGTACATGTTGAGCGCGTTGGCGCCACCGGCGGAGAGATAGCCGCCCAGACAGGTGAGGAACACCAGCGTCATGTCGGGCACGCCCCGCTCGGCGAGGAACATCACCGGAACGGTGGTGATCAGCAGAAGCTCGATGATCCGCGGCTTGGTCAGCGCCACGAACGCCATGACACGGGCCCCGAACGGCCGGCGACTCGGGCTCCGGTTCGTCCCGACAACCCCCGCTGGACGGGATTCAACGGCCGTCACGCACACCCCTGACAGAGACATCCCAGCAAGCCCCTCACCCGATGGAGCGGTGGCAAAGGCCCGCGCGTACCACGCCACTTTAGACGTTGCCCGCACCCCGGTCTCAGCGGGGGTGGGGTCGTGTTGGCGGCCGGGTGGACGGGGCGCGTCGGGCCCGCTCCGACGCGCGCGAATCGGCCCGATTGAGCGTTCGGATGAGCGCATCCGTATTCATCTGTCGAACGCCGTCCCGCCAGGTCGGCAGGCGAACTTGACCGAGTCCCGGCACTCTGGATTCCGGCGGAAAGCCGCCACGACTCGCGAGGGTAGGCTCGTCAGCGGCCGGCCGATGCCGAGACAGCCGGCAGCCGGTGCGCGGCCACGTTCACCGGCAACCGACATGTGGAGAGGAGCCCTGACCCAGGGTGAGCACCAAGCCGACCACAACAGATCTCGAATGGACCGAGCTGGACCGCCGGGCCGTCGACACCGCCCGGATCCTGGCAGCCGACGCCGTGCAGAAGGTGGGCAACGGCCATCCGGGGACGGCGATGAGCCTGGCACCCGCCGCCTACACCCTCTTCCAGAAGGTGATGCGGCACGACCCGAGCGACCCGGGCTGGGTCGGACGCGACCGGTTCGTCCTGTCCGCCGGACACTCCTCCCTGACCCTGTACACCCAGCTGTACCTGGGCGGGTTCGGCCTGGAGCTCGACGACCTGAAGGCCTTCCGGACCTGGGGATCGAAGACCCCGGGGCACCCCGAGTACGGTCACACCGCCGGCGTGGAGACGACGACCGGGCCGCTCGGCCAGGGCGTCGCCAACGCCGTCGGCATGGCCATGGCCTCCCGCTACGAGCGCGGCCTCTTCGACCCGGACGCCCCGCGCGGCGAGTCGCCGTTCGACCACTTCGTCTTCTGCGTGGCCGGCGACGGCTGCCTTCAGGAGGGCATCTCCGCGGAGGCCTCCTCGCTCGCGGGCCACCAGCGGCTGGGCAATCTGATCCTGCTGTGGGACGACAACCACATCTCGATCGAGGGCGACACCGAGACCGCCGTCTCGGAGGACACCGTGAAGCGCTACGAGGCGTACGGCTGGCACGTCCAGCGGGTGGAGCCCAAGGCGGACGGCGACCTGGACCCGCACGCGATCCACGCGGCGATCGAGGAGGCCAAGCGGGTCACCGACCGGCCGTCCTTCATCGCCATGCGGTCGATCATCGCCTGGCCCGCGCCGAGCGCGCAGAACACCGAGGCCGCCCATGGCTCCGCCCTCGGCGAGGAGGAGGTCGCGGCCACCAAGCGCGTCCTCGGCTTCGATCCGTCGCGATCCTTCGAGGTGGCGGACGACGTCCTCGCGCACACCCGCGGGGCGGTGGAGCGCGGCCGGGCCGCGCGCGCCGCGTGGGAGGAGTCCTTCCGCCGGTGGCGGGACGCCGATCCCCAGCGCGCGGCCGAGTTCGATCGCGTGGCCGCGGGCGAGCTTCCCACCGGTTGGGCGGAGAAGATCCCGGTCTTCGAGGCGGGCAAGGGTGTGGCCACCCGGGCCGCGTCGGGCAAGGTGCTGCAGGCGCTGGGCGCCGTGGTCCCCGAGCTGTGGGGCGGCTCAGCCGACCTCGCGGGCTCGAACAACACCACGATCGACAAGACGTCGTCGTTCCTGCCCGCCGACAACCCGCTGCCGGAGGCCGACCCCTACGGCCGCACCATCCACTTCGGCATCCGCGAGCACGCGATGGCCGCGGAGATGAACGGCATCGCCCTCCACGGGAACACCCGCGTCTACGGCGGTACGTTCCTCGTCTTCTCCGACTACATGCGCAACGCCGTGCGTCTGTCGGCCCTGATGCACCTGCCGGTGACGTACGTCTGGACGCACGACTCCGTCGGCCTGGGCGAGGACGGTCCGACCCACCAGCCGGTGGAGCACCTGGCCTCGCTGCGGGCCATCCCGGGCCTGAACGTGGTGCGACCCGCCGACGCCAACGAGACGGCCATCGCCTGGCGGGAGATCCTGGAGCGCTGGACGAAGGAGTACGGCAAGGGCGCCCCGCACGGGCTGGCTCTGACCCGCCAGGGGGTGCCGACCTACGAGCCGGACGACGCCGCCGCCCGAGGCGGCTACGTCCTGTTCGAGGCCGAGGGCGGCGAGCCCGAGGTGCTCCTGATCGCCACCGGTTCCGAGGTGCACCTGGCCGTGGAGGCACGCGAGCGGCTGCAGGCCGAGGGCGTGCCGACCCGCGTGGTCTCGATGCCGTGCGTGGAGTGGTTCGAGGAGCAGGAGCGGGGGTACCGGGACAGCGTCCTGCCGCCCGCCGTCAAGGCCCGGGTGGCCGTCGAGGCCGGCATCGGCCTGACCTGGCACAAGTACGTGGGAGACGCCGGCCGCGTGGTCTCGCTGGAGCACTTCGGGGCCTCCGCCGACGGCAAGACGCTCTTCCGGGAGTTCGGCTTCACCGCCGAGAACGTGGCCGACCAGGCCCGGGAATCGATCGCCGCCGCACGGCGCTGACGTTCGTATACGACACGTAGGAGATGCATATTCCATGACCGACGCACTCAAGCGCCTCTCCGAGGAGGGCGTCGCGATCTGGCTGGACGACCTGTCCCGCAAGCGCATCACGTCCGGCAACCTCGCCGAGCTGATCGATCAGCAGCACGTCGTCGGTGTGACCACCAACCCGACGATCTTCCAGAAGGCGATCTCGTCGGGCGACGGATACGAACGACAGCTGGCGGACCTGGCCGCGCGCGGGGTGACGGTGGAGGAGGCCGTCCGGATGATCACCACGGCGGACGTCCGAGACGCGGCCGACATCCTGCGCCCGGTCCACGACGCCTCCGGCGGCAGCGACGGCCGCGTCTCCATCGAGGTGGACCCCCGACTCGCGCACAACACCCGGGCCACCATCGCCGAGGCCCGTCAGCTGGCCTGGTTGGTGGACCGCCCCAACACCTTCATCAAAATCCCTGCCACCGAGGCCGGACTTCCGGCGATCGCCGAGACCATCGCCAACGGCATCAGCGTCAACGTGACGCTGATCTTCTCCCTGGACCGCTACCGACAGGTCATGGACGCGTTCATGACCGGCCTGGAGCAGGCCCGCGAGCGTGGTCTCGACCTCTCCCCGATCCACTCCGTGGCCTCGTTCTTCGTCTCGCGCGTGGACACCGAGATCGACCGGCGGATCGACGCCCTGGGGACCGACGAGGCGAAGGCCGTGCGCGGTCGGGCGGCCGTCGCCAACGCACGGTTGGCCTACCAGGCGTACGAGCAGGTCTTCTCGTCCGACCGCTGGGCCGCCCTGGAGAAGGCCGGCGCCAACCGCCAGCGTCCGCTGTGGGCGTCGACGGGCGTGAAGGACAAGGCGTACAGCGACACGATGTACGTCACCGAACTGGTCGCGCCCAACACGGTGAACACCATGCCGGAGGCCACCCTCGCGGCGACCGAGGACCACGGCGAGGTCACCGGGAACACCGTCTCGGGCACCTACGAGCAGGCCCGCGCCGACCTCGACGCCGTCGAGGCCCTGGGGATCGCCTACGACGACGTGGTAAGGCTGCTGGAGGACGAGGGCGTCGAGAAGTTCGAGGCCTCCTGGAACGACCTGTTGAAGTCGACCGAGGCGGAGCTGCGGCGCCTCGCTCCCTCGGAGGGCTAGAAATTGTCGAGCAGCAATCCGCTGCGTGACCCCGCGGACCGACGGCTCCCGCGCATCGCGGGGCCGTCGGGCCTGGTCATCTTCGGCGTCACCGGCGACCTGTCCCGCAAGAAGCTTATGCCCGCCGTGTACGACCTGGCCAACCGCGGCCTGCTGCCGCCCGGCTTCTCCCTCGTCGGCTTCGCCCGTCGGGACTGGGAGCACGAGGACTTCGCGCAGGTCGTGCACGACGCGGTCAAGGAGCACGCGCGCACGCCGTTCCGGGAGGAGGTCTGGCAGCAGTTGCTGCAGGGCATGCGCTTCGTCCAGGGCACCTTCGACGACGACGACGCCTTCGTCCGGCTGCGCGACACCATCCAGGAACTGGACAAGGCCCAGGGTACCGGCGGCAACTTCGCCTTCTACCTCTCGGTGCCGCCCAAGTCCTTCCCGGTCGTCATCCAGCAGCTGAAGAAGCACGGCCTCGCGGATCAGTCGGAGGGGGCGTGGCGACGGGCGGTCATCGAGAAGCCCTTCGGCCACGACCTGAGGTCCGCCGAGGAGCTCAACTCGATCGTCCACGAGGTCTTCGCCCCGGACCAGGTCTTCCGGATCGACCACTACCTGGGCAAGGAGACCGTCCAGAACATCCTGGCGCTGCGCTTCGCCAACCAGATGTTCGAGCCCATCTGGAACCGGTCCTACGTCGACCACGTCCAGATCACCATGGCCGAGGACATCGGCATCGGTGGCCGGGCGGGCTACTACGACGGCATCGGCGCGGCCCGCGACGTCATCCAGAACCACCTGCTCCAGCTCCTCGCCCTCACCACCATGGAGGAACCCGCCTCCTTCGACGCGGACGCGTTGGCCGCCGAGAAGACCAAGGTGCTCGGGGCCGTCCGGCTGCCCAAGGACCTGGGCCGGGACACGGTGCGTGCCCAGTACGCGGCGGGTTGGCAGGGCGGAGCCAAGGTCATCGGCTACCTCGACGAGGAGGGGATCGACCCGAAGTCGAAGACCGACACCTACGCCGCGATCAGACTGGCGATCGACAACCGCCGCTGGGCGGGCGTCCCCTTCTACCTGCGCACCGGCAAGCGGCTGGGCCGCCGCGTGACGGAGATCGCCGTCGTTTTCCAACGCGCCCCCCACTCCCCCTTCGACTCCACCGCCACCGCGGAGCTGGGACAGAACGCGATCGTCGTCCGAGTGCAGCCCGACGAGGGCGTCACGGTCAGGTTCGGCTCGAAGGTTCCCGGCACGTCGATGGAGATCAGGGACGTCTCGATGGACTTCGCCTACGGCGAGTCCTTCACCGAGTCGAGCCCCGAGGCCTACGAGCGACTCATCCTGGACGTCCTCCTCGGCGACGCCAACCTGTTCCCCCGAACCGAGGAGGTCGAACTGTCCTGGCGCATCCTCGACCCGATCGAGGAGTACTGGGAACGACACGGCGCCCCGGCCCGGTACCCCGCCGGTACCTGGGGACCCGCCGAGGCGGACCACATGCTCGAGCGAGACGGACGGAGCTGGCGCCGGCCATGAAGATCGACCTCATCGACACGACAGCCGGCAAGGTCAACAAGGCACTGGTGCAAGGCCGCCGGGCCATCGGCACGCCGGCCATCGGCATGGTGCTCACCCTCGTGGTCGTCACGGACGAGGAGAACGCCTACGACGCGCTGAAGGCGGCGGGCGAGGCCTCGCACGAGCACCCCTCACGGACCCTGGTGGTGATCAGGCGGGTCTCGCGCACCCCCCGCGACCGCACCAGGTCCCGGCTGGACGCCGAGGTCCGCCTCGGCACCGACGCGGGCACCGGCGAGACGGTCGTGCTGCGGTTGCACGGCGAGGTCGTCGACCACGCCCAGTCGGTGGTGCTGCCGCTGCTGTTGCCGGACGCGCCGGTCGTGGTGTGGTGGCCGGCCGACGCGCCCACGAACCCGGCCAGCGATCCGCTGGGTTCCCTGGCCCAGCGTCGGGTCACCGACACCTACGCGTGCGAGCGGCCCGTCGCGGAGCTGATCACCCGGGCTCGCAACTACACCCCGGGCGACACGGACCTGTCCTGGACCAGGATCACGCCGTGGCGGTCGATGCTGGCGGCGGCCCTGGACCAGGTGGCCTGCGAAGTACGGGGCGTCCAGGTGGAGGGCGAGGAAGTCGACCCCAGTCGCGAGCTGCTGGCGATGTGGCTCGCCGAGCGGTTGGGAGTGCCCGTGGAGCGGTCCTCCTCCGCCGGTCCCGGGTTGACCGCCGTCCGGTTGGACACGGACTGCGGCCCGATCGCCCTGGACCGGGGCGACGGCACTCTCGCGACCCTGTCCATCCACGGCCAACCCGACCGCGCGGTGGCGCTCAAGCGCCGGGACACAGCGGAGCTGATCGCCGAGGAACTGCGGCGGCTGGACCCCGACGACACCTACGCCTCGGCCCTGCGCCAAGGCCTGAAGCGCCTGAACGGCCCGGCCGGCGACGGCGGGACCAAGGGAGGGGCGTCGGCGCCCCTGGCGGTCCCCACCCCGATCGAGGAAGCGGCGAAGGCGCCCGCGGCGCACGCGGCGCAGGAGACGCCGCCGGTGCGGAAGTCGGCGGCGAAGTGAGCGCGCCCGCGCCCCGACTGGTGGTCCACCGGGACAAGCGGGTGATGGCCCGGGCCACCGCGGCGAGGCTGATCACCGCCGTGGTCGACGCCCAGGCGGCGCGCGGTCACGCCTCCGTGGTGCTCACCGGTGGGCGCAACGGCAACGGTCTGCTCGCCGCCCTCGCCTCCGCGCCGGCCCGGGAGGCGATCGACTGGACGCGGCTGGACCTGTGGTGGGGCGACGAACGCTTCCTGCCCGAGGGAGACCCGGACCGCAACGTGACACAGGCCCGGGAAGCGCTGGCGGACTCGGTGCCGCTCGCCTCGGAACGGGTGCACGTGATGCCGGCGTCCGACGGCCCGCACGGGCAGGACGTGGACGCGGCGGCGGCCGAATACGCCCGGGAACTGGCGCGTGCCGCCGGCCCCGGCCGAACGGTTCCCGCCTTCGACGTCCTGCTCCTGGGCGTCGGCCCGGACACCCACGTGGCCTCGCTCTTCCCCGAGTCTCCCGCCGTGCGCGAGACCGAGCGAGCCGTGGTCGGCGTGCGGGACTCGCCCAAGCCCCCGCCCACCAGGGTGTCGCTGACCCTGCCGGCGATCCGGGAGGCCCGCGCCGTGTGGCTGCTCGCGGCCGGTGAGGACAAGGCCGGCGCCGCCGCGCTGGCGCTGTCCGGCGCCGATGAGGTCCGGGCGCCGGCGGCGGGGGCTCGGGGCCGGTCCGAGACGCTGTGGCTGCTCGACGCCGCTGCGGCGTCCCGGCTGCCTTCGGAACTTCGTTCGCCCGGCCCGACCCGGCAGTGACCGCGTCCGGCCACGCCTCCGCGGGCGAGGAGCCCCGCCCCGCGCCGGTCCGGTCGCGGGGCGGGGCTCCTCGCCCGCGGTGCGGCCCTACTTGACCGACCCCGCCATCACCCCTTGGACGAAGTGTCGCTGGAAGGCGAAGAACACGGCCACCGGGACGACGAGCGAGAGGAAGGCACCCGGCGCGAGGACGTCGATGTTGCTGCCGAACTGCCTGATCTGCGACTGGAGCGCCACGGTCAGCGGCTGGGAGCCGCTGTCCGCGAAGAGCAGCGCCACGAGCATGTCGTTCCACACCCACAGGAACTGGAAGATGGCGAGGCTGGCGATGGCCGGGCGCCCCACGGGCAGTACCAGGCGTGTGAAGATCCGCCATTCCCCGCCGCCGTCCATCCGGGCCGCCTCCAGCATCTCCTTGGGCAACTCGGCGAAGTAGTTCCGCAACAGGAACACCGCGAACGGCAGCCCGTAGGCCACGTGGAAGAGGACAACTCCGGGAATCGTGCCGAAGAGGCCGAGTTGGCCGAAGAGCTTGGCCACCGGGAGCAAGCCGATCTGGACCGGCACCACCAGCAGGGCGACGACGAGGAGGAAGAGGGCGTCGCGCCCCGGGAAGTCCAGCCAGGCGAAGGCGTAGCCGGCCAGTGCCGCGACGACCACGACCAGTGCCGTGGTCGGCACCGATATCAGGACGGTGTTCCAAAAGGCCCGGGTGATTCCGGTGTTCCCCAGGAGCGCGGAGTAGTTGTCGAGGGTCAGTTGACCGGGACTGGCCAGAACCGTCCACCAGCCGCCCTCGGCGGTGTCCTCGGCGGTTCGCAGGGACGACAGGAACAGACCGGCCAGCGGGGTCATCCAGACCAGGCCGACCAGGACGAGGAAGACCCGCACCACCCCGTTGCCCACCAGGCGCCTGACGGCGTTCATCGGTTCCTCCTCCGCGCCCGCTTCTCGTCGGTCTCGCTCATCGCTGGTTCCTCCTGAAGCGGCGGACGTTGAAGACCATCGCGGGGACCACCAGCAGCAGCAGGAGCACACCGAGGGCACTGCCGAGGCCCTGGTCGTTGCCACCGCCGAAGGAGACGAGCCACATCTGGGTGGCGAGGACCGTCGCGTCCTGCTGCACCGGGCCCGGCGCGATGATGTAGACGAGGTCGAACACCTTCATCACGTTGATGACGAGGGTGACGAAGACGACGGTGAGCACCGGTGCCAGCAGGGGCACCGTGATCCGGTGGAAGATCTGCCACTCGTTGGCCCCGTCCATTCGGGCCGCCTCCAGCGCGTCCCGGGGCAGCGCCGCGAGTCCGGCGCCGATGAGCACCATCGCGAACCCGGTCCAGATCCAGAGGTAGGCGCCGATGATCGCCGGGGTGACGAGTGCGGGGCCGAGCCACGACACGCCCTGGTAGGGCGGGGCGAAGTTCCGGGCCGGCAACTCCACCGTGTAGGTGGCGTCGTCGAGTCCCTCGAAGGCGAACGAGCCGTCCGCCGCGGTGGTCGTGGTGGCCACCGTCGTCCCGTCTCGGCGCGCCTCCACCTCGATCCCGGGCAGTCCCCGCTCCCCGGGATCGACGACGCCCGGCTCTCCTCCGCCACCCGGGGTGAAGTCCAGGTAGACGACGCCGCGCAGTTCGTCGGCGCCCGCTCGCCGTTCGGCGGCGGCGAGGGCGTCCTCGGCGTCGGCGGGCACGTCGTCGGGCCTGACCCCGACCAACCCCAGCGTCACGGTCCGACCCGGTGACGCCTCGGTCAGGTAGGAGCCGTCACCGCCCTCCTCCAGCCCCATGCCCGGCCGGGGCCGCGCGGCCGGGTAGGGCGAGCCGCCCGTGACGGCGTCGTGCACGCCGACGACGGCCGCGTTGAGCACGCCCTTGTCCGGGTTCTCGTCGTAGGCGAGTCGGAAGATGATCCCGGCGGCCAGGAAGGACACCGCCATCGGCATGAACAGCAGCAGCTTGAACGCGGTCGCCCAGCGGACCTTCTCCACCAGCACGGCGAGGATCAGCCCGAGGCCGGTCAGCAGGACCGGCGCCACCACGACCCAGATCGCGGTGTTGCGGATGGCCGTGAGTGTGGCGGGGTCACGGAACATCTCGGCGTAGTTCTCACCGCCGACGAAGCGGGTCCCCGAGGCGTCGAAGAGGCTCCGACCGACGGAGAAGAGCACCGGGTAGACGACGAGGGCACCGAGCAGGAGCAGCGCGGGCAGGACGAAGAGGAGGGCGGTGACCCGCCTCCGCCGTCGGGCGCGCGCGGAGCGGCCGGCGTCGGCGGAGGGCGGTCCCTTGGTCGGGGTCGCGGTCATGGCCCTCAGTCCTGGTAGGCCTTGGCCGCGGCGGCCTCCAGCGCGGCGGCGGTCGCCTCGGGATCGGAGGGGTCGCGGAGGAAGTCCTGGAGGATCTTCCACTCCCCGGCGCCCTTCGTCCCGCCGAAGGCGGCCGGTGCCTGGTCGGACATGTCGAACCGGACCGTGTCACCGGCCTCCACCAACGACTCGGCGATGGCACGGGTCACGTCGTCGGCGTAGGCCGCGAGGTCGAGTCGCTTGTTGGGGGAGAGGAAACCGCCCTCCGCGGCCCACACGGCCGCGGCCTCCGGACCGGCCAGATACTCGATCAGAGCCATTCCGGCCTCGGAGTTCGCGCCGTCCTTGAGGACGACGGCCGCGTCGCCCCCGCTGACCACGGGGGCGGGGCCGTCGCCGACCGCGGGGAACGGGAAGAAGTCGGCGTCGTCCCCGATCGTCCGGCCGAACTGGTCCTTGGCGACGCCGGCCACGAAGTCGCCCTCGTAGACCATGGCGGCGTCGGGCGCGGGGCCGAAGACCTTCTCCACCGAGCCGGGGAAGTCCGTGGTCAGGGCGCCCTTCTGGCCGCCGGCGACCAGCCGGTCGTCCTGGAACAGTTCCCCGAGCGTGGTGAGCGCGTCGACGACGCCGGCGTCGGTCCACGCCAGGTCGTGCGCGGCGAGGGCGTCGTACTTCTCCGGCCCGGCCTGCGAGAGGTAGACGTTCTCGAACCAGTCGGTCAGGGTCCAACCGTCCTGCCCGGCGACCGCGAAGGCGGCCAGGCCGGAGTCGGACACCGCGCGTCCGGCGTCCAGCATCTCCTCGTAGGTCGTGGGAGGCCGGACGCCGGCCTGGGCGAGCGCGTCCGGGTCGTACCAGACCGTGGACTTGTGCGCGGCCTTGAAGTAGAGGCCGTAGAGGGTGTCGTCGACGGTCCCGTAGTCCTGCCACACCCCGGCGTAGTTGGCCTCGATCGACTCCCGGGCCGTGTCGGACAGCGGTTCGAGCCAGCCCGCCTCGGCGAACTGCTCCAGCACGCCGACCTGCGGCACCATCACCACGTCGGGGGCGTTGCCGCCCTCGATCTTGCTGCCGACCACGGTCGAGACGTTGTCGCCGGTCGCGACGAACTCGGTGCGCGCCCCGGTCTTCTCGGAGAAGGCGTCGAGCACCTTCTGGAAGTTCTCCTGCTCCGCGCCGGACCACACACCGGCCACGGTGACCGTGCTGCCGTCCAGCGACTTGTCGCCGCCGGCCTCGACGGTCCCTCCTCCACACGCGGTCGCGCCCAGGGCGAGCACGAGCGCCGTGCAGCCGGTGAGCAAGGTGGTACGTCGTCGCATCATCGTCGATGTCCCTTCACGGTGTGGGTGACGCGGGTTCAGAGGTCGGCCATCCACCAGGCGGCGGTGGAGCCGGGCAGTTCCCCGGTCGGACAGGGGCCGCTGGCCAGCAGGGGCGGTCCCGGAACCGGGGCGGGGGCGGGGGCGGTGCCGAAGTTGACGGCGCAGACCAGTCCCTCGCCCCGGACGAAGGCCAGCACACCGGGAGGGGTGTCCAGCCACCGCAGGGTGCCCTCGCCGAGCTGCGGCAGCTCCGAGCGGAACTGGAGCCCGTCGCGGTACAGATGCCAGAAGGACCTCGTGTCGGCGAGGGCCCGGTCGGTCGCGTACTCGGCGAAGTACGCCGGTTGGGGCAGCCACGGTTTGACGCCCTGTGCCCCGGAGGTGAAGCCGAACGGGGAAGCCTGTCCGGACCAGGGCAGCGGGACGCGGCAGCCGTCGCGGATCCGGGCCCGGCTGCCGGTCCGGTGGAAGATCGGGTCGGTGAGGACGTCGTCGGGGAGGTCGACGACCTCGGGCAGGCCGAGTTCCTCGCCCTGGTAGACGTACGCGGCCCCGGGCAGGGCCAGCATGAGCAGCGCGGCGGCGCGGGCCCGGGCGGCGCCGAGGCCGCCGGCCCCCTGCGCGGGTTCGCCGTAGCGGGTGACGGTGCGCACCTGGTCGTGGTTGTTGAGGACCCAGGTCACCGTCGACCCGGTGCCCGCGATGTCCTGCATCGCCTCCGCGATGACCTTCCGGAAGGCGTCGGCGTCCCACGGCGCGCCGAGGAGGTCGAAGAAGAAGGCCTGGTGGAGTTCGTCGGAACGGACGTAGCGCGCGTGCTCGCGGGCAGTCGGTACGGACACCTCGCCGACGAGGAGGCGTTCGCGTCCGTCCCGGGCGGTGTAGTCCTCGCAGACAGACCGCCAGTGCCGCCAGACGTCGTGGACCTCGGGCTGGTTCCAGGCCAGGGGGTTGACGGAGTCACGGGTCCGGGCGTCCGCCTCGGGGTCGGGCGAGTCGGGCAGGTCGGGGTGTTTGAAGAGACCGGCGGCCACGTCGATGCGGAACCCGTCGACGCCGCGGTCGAGCCAGAAGCGCAGGGTGCGCTCGAACTCGGCGCCGACCTCGGGGGCGCGCCAGTTCCAGTCGGGTTGTTCCGGCGTGAACAGGTGCAGGTACCACTGTCCGGGCCGACCGTCGGGCTCGGTGACCCGACTCCAGGCGGGGCCTCCGAACATGGCGTGCCAGTTGTTGGGCGGCTCGGCGCCGTCGGGCCCGCTGCCGTCGGCGAAGTGGAAGAGGGCGCGGGCCGGACTCCCGGGCCCGTCCTCGACCGCTCGACGGAACCACGGGTGCTCGCTGGAGCAGTGGTTGGGCACGATGTCCAGCAGGACGCGAATGCCCAGCCTGTGGGCCGACTCGACGAGCCGGTCGAATTCGTCGAGGTCGCCGAAGAGCGGGTCGACGCCACGGTAGTCCGCCACGTCGTAGCCGTGGTCGTGCTGGGGGGAAGGGTAGAAGGGACTCAACCACACGCCGTCGACGCCGAGTCTGCGCAGATACGGCAGCCCGGCCCGGACCCCGGCGAGATCCCCGACGCCGTCGCCGGTGCTGTCGAGGAAGCTGCGGACGTAGACCTGATAGATCACCGCGTCCCGCCACCAGTGGTGTCCGTTCACCCGTCAGCCCGCCTGTCGCTCCGATACGTCTACATGCATGTTAAGTAGCGCCATCAGGAGAGTGTCAACGGCGGGCAGACGAAACATGAGCAAGACTGCGGCCATTAATTGGCATATGTCCATATTGACCGCATGAATGAGATGCGAGCGTTACCTAACGCGTAACCATGAAGCAGGTGTCTCCACACCCGAGCGCACGCCTCTCGCCCGACGCGGGCGCGGCGTCGGGCGCTAGCGGCGGGAGATGGCGGCCAGTTCCCGCGCCAGCCGTCGCACGGCGCTCTCGGGCGTCTCGTGCCCGGTCATCGCGTCGTACACGACCGCCTGCACGGCCAGGCTGACCTGGTCGTAGTGCGGGCTCTTGGGACGCGGCGCGGCGGCCAGCACGCTCTCCCGCAGCGTCGGCAGATAGGGGAAGTCGCGGACCAGCTCCGGGTCGTCGTACAGATCGGCCCGGACGGGCGGCAGCGCCCCCCGGGTCAACACCTCGCGCTGGGCGCTCTCCCCCGTCAGGTAGGCGAGCAGCCGGGCGGCCGAGTCGGGATGGCGCGCGTGAGAGCCGACGGCGAGGTTGGAGCCTCCCAGGACACTGGTCCCCGGGCCGTCCGGGCCGGGAAGCGGCACCGCGCCGACCTTCCCCGCCACCGATGAACCCGGGGCGGTGGCGGCCACGTAGGCATAGGGCCAGTTGCGCAGGAAGAGCAGGCGCCCGTCCTGGAACGCCTGCCTGGACTCCTCCTCCTTGTACGTGAGCGCCTCCCGGGGTATCCAGCCCTCCCGCACCCCGCGCACCAACAGGCCGAGCCCTTCCCGAGACGCCTCGGAGTCGACCGTGACCCGCCGCCCCTCGTCACCGAGGATTTCGCCACCGGCCGAGTGGACCGCCTCCACCACGTTCACGGTGAGCCCCTCGTAGGGGAGGAACTGCCCCGCGTAGCCGTCGAGACCGTGCGACGGGGCCAGGGTGCTCGCCTGCCGCTCCAGTTCCGCCCAGGTCCTCGGCGGCTCGACCCCCTCGGCCTCCAGTACGTCCTCCCGATACAGCAGCAGACCCGCGTTGGTGACGTACGGCACGGCGAACAGTCGGCCGTCGTAGGTCGCGGTGTCCACGACGGGAGGAAGGAAGGCGTCCAGCGCGAAACGCTCGCGCGGCAACGGACGTATCCACCCGGCCGCGGCGAACTCGGAGGTCCAGTTGACGTCGATGTTGAGGACGTCGAACCGATGACGGTCGCCGTCGCGAAGGTCGGTGGCCATCTGCGCGCGGGTCTCGTCGGCGGAGTCCGGGAGTTCGACGAGCGTGACCCGCTCGTCCGGGTGGGTCAGGTTCCAGCCCTCCAGCAGCGGGCCCAGGTACCCGGTGAGGTCCCCGGCGGTGGCCAGGGTCAGCGGGCCACGACCCTCCGCGAGCCCCTCCGGGGCGCGCACTCCCGACGCGGCGTAACCTGTCATGATCACCAACAGGACGAGGAGGCCCCTCCCGGCGGCACCGATCCACCGCATGGGCACCTCCCGACACGAGCGATCCCGGCGCGCGGCCCGCGCCGGACCGGGCGCCGTCGCCCGGTCAGAGGCCATGTATACCGGTTGGGTATACGTGATACTAGGGTCTGCGGCACACGACCAGAACGGGAGGACAGCCGAGTGCGCCCGCACCTCCTGGCGCTCCTCGCTCGTGGCCCGGCCCACGGTTACGAGCTGAAACAGGACCTTGAGCAAATCCTGGGCTCGGCGTACCCTCAGCCGAATGTCGGCCAGATCTACGTCACCCTCGGCCGCCTGGAGAAGACGGGGCTGATCGAGGGCGAGGACGTGGAGCAGTCCGGCCGCCCCAACAAGAAGGTCTACCACCTCACCGACGCGGGTCGGGAGGCCCTGCGCCTCTGGTTCGAGGAGACCGCGGACGAGCCCCGGGTCAGGGACGAGTTCTTCATGAAGCTCGCCTTGGCGCCCCAGTCCGGACTCGCCGACCAGGTCGCCCTCATCAACAGACAGCGCCGGCAGTACCTGAACACGATGCGGCAGCTGTCCCGGCTCGCCGCCGCCGAAGACCGGAACAACCGCATCGCACAACTGCTGATCGAGGGCGCGATGCTGCACCTGCAGGCCGACCTCGACTGGCTGGAGCGGTGCCAGGAGGAGCTGGAGGAACTGAGGTGAGCGAGGAGGCACCCACCCCTGCCCTGCGCGCCTCGGGCCTGGTGAAGACGTACCACGGCGAGGGGGCTCCGGTCCCCGCGGTGCGCGGTGTCGACCTCCGCGTGCGCGGTGGCGAGTTCGTCGCGATCACCGGGCCCTCGGGGGCGGGCAAGTCGACACTCCTGCACCTGCTGGGCGGTCTGCAACGACCCGACGCGGGCCGGCTCTGGCTGGACGGGACCCCGACGGACCAGTGGTCCGAGGGCCGCTGGGCGGTGGAGCGTCGCACCCGCGTCGGCATCGTGTTCCAGTTCTTCAACCTCGTGTCGAGCCTCTCCGTGGCCGACAACGTGGAGCTGCCCGCCCTCCTCGCCGGAACGCCCCCCGGACGGGCCCGCGAGAAGCGGGCCGAGCTGCTCGGCGAGCTGGGGCTGTCCGGGAAGGACCGCGCCATGCCCGGCGAACTGTCCGGAGGCGAGCAACAGCGGGTGGCCCTGGCCAGAGCGCTGGTCAACCACCCCCCGCTACTCCTGGCCGACGAGCCGGCGGGCAGTCTCGACAGTCGAGGGACCCGCGAGGTCATGCGCCTGTTGTCCCGATTCCACAAGCGCGGACAGACCATCCTGCTGGTCACCCACGACGCCCGGCTGGCGAGCGCCGCCGACCGCGTGATCAGCTTCTTCGACGGAGCGGTGGCCGACGACGCGGACCTGACCGGAAACCCTCCCGCCCGCCGGTCCGGGGCCTCCGGGGTGCTGGAGCTGAGGGACTGACATGCCCGTGCCCGACCCGCGATCCCGGCGGGGGTGAGAGACGTGCGAGCCGCCCTCCGTTGGGCCCACGCGGACCTGCGGGCGCATCGCGGGGAAGCGTTGTTCCTGGTGCTCGCCACCGCGGGCGTCGTCGCCTCGCTGTTGCTGGCCGCGGCCCTGTTCGGGCACGCCACCAACCCGTGGCAACGCGTCTTCGGTCAGGCGCGAGGGGCTCACGTGTGGCTGCACACCGGCGCTGAGGCCGACACCGGGGCGCTGCGCGAGCTGGACGGCGTGGAGTCGGTCGCCGGGCCCTATCCGACCGCCGACACCACGGTGACCACGACGCGCGGCACCCGTGCAGCCGTGGAACTGCGCGGCACGCCCGGTCTGCCCGCCGTGGGGCGTCCGCTCCTCACCTCCGGGACCTGGCTGGACCCGGGCGATCCCGGCGGCGTCGTCCTGGAGAACCGCCTGGCAGCCGCGCTCCTCGTGCAGCCGGGCGATGCCCTGGAACTCCCGGACGCGAGCGCGCCGCTCACCGTGGTTGGCGTGGCGGAGAGCCCCGAGCCGCGCTACCGCGCCGGGGAGCGTCCCGGGCTGGTGTGGGCGCTGCCGGCGGACGTGCCCCGACCCGACGGACAGGCGGTCGGGTTGCGGCTGACCGAGCCCGACGACACGGGCTACGCCGTGCAGCGGGCCGTGACCGCGCTCGGATCGGGGGCGATCGAACGCGTCACCACCTGGCAGGAGGCCCGGGGCGAGGCACAGGTCGACAACCGGCTGCTCGGACAGGTGCTCGGGCTGTTCGGGCTGGGGGCGCTGCTCGCCGCCGGGCTGGCCGTGCACGGGGCGATCGGCACGCGCGTTCGCGGACACCTCCGGGACATCCCGGTGCTCAAGGCGATCGGCTTCACCCCCGGCCAGGTCGTCGGGGTGTTCCTCTTCCAGCACCTGGCCTACGCCGTGCTCGGTGCCGTTCTCGGGGCGACTCTGGTCCAGGCGCTGGGCGGGCTGGTTCCCGGACGCCTCGGCGAGGCGGTCGGGGTCTGGCAGGGTCTGGTCGGTCACACCGCCACCCTGTTCGCCGTACCGGTGGGCGTGGTGGTCTTCATCGGCGCGACCACCGGGCTGGCCGCCTGGCGGGCCGGACGGGTGCCTGCGGTGCCGCGGGCCCGTCCCGCGGTGGCCGGCGGGAACGGGCTCTCCGGCCTCGCCCGTGGCGCCCTGGGCCTGCGGATGCGAGGGGTGCCCCGGCTGCGGGTACCGGCCGCCGCCGTCCTCGGCTGGCACGCGGCGTTCCGGCGAGGCGGCCGGACAGCCGCCACCATCGGCCGACTGTCCCTGCCGTTGCTGCTGATCGTGGTGGCGCTCGGCGCGTGGACCACCATCGACGCCTTCCACCGCCATCCCGAGGAGGTCGGACTGGCAGCCGCCCTCACCGTCCGCGCCGACCCCGCGATGGGCGACGCGGACGCCCGTGCGCGGATCGAGGGTGATCCGGACGTGGTCGCCGCCCACCCGGGCGTGGAGATGGCCGCGCTGGTCCCGGGCCAGACGGCCACGATCGCCCTGCGCGGACTCGGCACGCGCGCCGACCCCTATCCGTACGCCGTGGTGGAGGGTCGCGCGGCGCGCGGCCCCGACGAGGCCGTGGCCGGGCAGGGACTGCTCGACCTGCTGCGGGTGGACGTCGGAGACTGGGTGCGGATGACCGTGGGGGATCGACCGCAGATCCTGCACATCGTGGGACGCGCCATCGAACCCGAGAACGCGGGGCGTGTGGTCTCCACCTCCCTGGACACCCTCCGGCAGAACGACCCGGCGCTCCGTCCCACGCTGTACCGGGTCCGCCTCGCCCCCGACGCCGACCCCGAGCGCGTCGCCGAGCGCATCGCGCGCGCGGGCGGGGGGCGGATGGACGCCCACACGGTGGACAACCCGGCGGACGGGTTGTCGCCGCTGCGGGAGGTCGTCCTCGGCCTGACGACCGTCCTGGCCCTCATCGGGCTGATCGATCTTCTGACCACCATCGGCGGGACCGTGCGCGAGGGCGAGCGCGATCTTCCCGCCCTGAAGGCGGCGGGACTGTCGCCGCGACAGGTCGCCTCCGTCGCAGTGATCGCCACCGGTCTGACGGCGCTGGCCGCGGTCATCCTGGCCCTGGTGCTGGGGCTGCCGCTCTCGCACTGGCTGATCGACGGCCAGGGTGCCTCCAGCGGCATCGGCTCCGGAATCGCGCGGGGGCCCTCGCCGGCGCTGGCGCTGGCGCTGGGCGGGGGCGCGGTCCTGGGCGCCGTGATCCTCGCCGTCCTGCCCGCCTCCCGGGCGGTCCGCCGACGACTGGGCGACACGCTGGACTCGGTCGCCTGAGCGCCCCGCTCTTGGGGAGGCGGCGACCGCGCGCCACCTCCCCAAGAGCCCGTCAGGCTCGCCCGCGCAGCCCGCGGTAGACGGACACCAGGGCGCGGGTGGAGGCGTCCGTGCCCGGCACCTCGACGCCGTCCGTGAGGGCGGGCTCCAGCCGCCGGGCCAACACCTTGCCCAGTTCGACTCCCCACTGGTCGAAGGAGTCGATGTTCCAGATCGCTCCCTGGACGAACACCTTGTGCTCGTACAGGGCGATCAACTGACCGAGCACCGACGGGGTCAGGGCGCGCGCGAGGATCGTGGTGGTGGGGTGGTCGCCCTTGAAGGTCTTGTGGGGCACCAACTCCTCGGGCACGCCCTCCGCCCGGACCTCGTCCGGCGTCTTGCCGAAGGCCAACGCCTGGGTCTGGGCGAAGAAGTTGGCCATCAACAGGTCGTGCTGGTCCCTGAGGGAGCCGCCCAATTCGGCGACGGGCTCGGCGAAGCCGATGAAGTCCGCCGGAACACGCTTGGTCCCCTGATGGATCAGCTGGTAGTAGGCGTGCTGGCCGTTGGTTCCGGGGGTACCCCACACGACGGGCCCGGTCTCCCAGTCGACCTCGCGACCGTCCCGACCGACGTACTTGCCGTTGGACTCCATGTCGAGCTGCTGGAGGTAGGCGGTGAAGCGCGACAGGTAGTGGGAGTAGGGCAGCACGGCATGCGACTGGGCACCGTGGAAGTTGCCGTACCAGACCCCCAACAGGCCCATGAGCAGCGGCACGTTGCTCTCCGCCGGGGCGGTGCGGAAGTGCTCGTCGACTAGGCGGAAGCCGTCCAGCATCTCCCGGAACCGATCAGGTCCGATGGCGATCATCAGCGACAGGCCGATGGCCGAGTCGTAGGAGTAGCGCCCGCCGACCCAGTCCCAGAACTCGAACATGTTGGCCGTGTCGATGCCGAACTCGGCGACCTTCTCCGCGTTGGTCGACAGCGCGACGAAGTGCTCGGCCACGGCCTTCTCGTCGCCCAGCGCGTCCAGCAGCCAGCGACGCGCCGAGGTGGCGTTGGTCACCGTCTCGATGGTGGTGAAGGTCTTCGAGGCGACGACGAAGAGCGTCTCGGCCGGGTCCAGGTCCCGGGTGGCCTCGTGCAGGTCGGCACCGTCGACGTTGGAGACGAAACGCACCGTCAGATCGCGGTCCGTGAAGGGCCGGAGTACCTCGTAGGCCATGGCGGGGCCGAGATCGGAGCCGCCGATCCCGATGTTGACGATGTTCTTGAGGGGCCTGCCGGTGTGACCGGTCCACCGACCGGAACGGACCCGCTCGGCGAAGGCGGCCATCTTGTCGAGGACCGCGTGCACCCCGGGCACCACGTTCTCTCCGTCGACCTCGATCACCGCGTCCGCCGGAGCCCGAAGCGCGGTGTGCAGGACCGCCCGGTCCTCGGTGATGTTGATCTTCTCGCCCCGGAACATCGCGTCCCGCAGGTCGAAGACGCCCGTGGCGTCGGCCAGTTCCCTGAGCAGCCGCAGCGTCTCGTCGGTGACGAGGTGCTTGGAGTAGTCGACGTACAGGTCCCCCACACGGAGGTGGTACGTGGTGCCGCGCCGCGGATCGGCTCCGAACAGCTCACGCAGGTGCGTGTCGCCGAATTCCTCGCGGTGCGCGGCCAGCGCGGTCCATTCCGGCGTCCGATCGAGCCTGGTGCGGGCGTGTGCGTTCATCTCCGGGTTCAGCCTTCTCTCGTGCCTGTCCTGCTGCCGGTCCCAACCTAGCGCCGCGACCGCCCGCGTTCGCACCGCCGCGACACCCGGGAACCCGGCCTCACCGCGCGTGGAGGCCGGCCGACCGCCGCGACCCGGCACCGGCGCGCCGCCGGGGAGCCCAGCGGGCGCCGCACACCGGCGAGGCAGGTCTCAGAGCTCGCCCCGGAGCTTGGCGAGCGCCTCGGCGAGAATGGCCTCGCCGTCCGCGTCACTGCGGCGCTCGCGCACATAGGCCAGATGCGTCTTGTAGGGCTCCGTGCGCGGGGGGGCCGGCGGCTCCTCCCGATCCTGCCCGGCCGGGAAGCCGCACCGCGGGCAGTCCCACGTCTCGGGCACCTGCGCGTCACTGGCGAAACTCGGTTGGGTCTCGTGTCCGTTGGAGCACCAGAAGGAGACACGCAGCCGGGGGGCGGATTCGCCGCGCTCGGCCTCGCCCATCGGCCCCGCCCCGACCCGGCTTCCTCGGATCGCGTTGCCACTTGCCACGGTCGTCACTCCCTGGGTGAAGGTGCCGCGAAGCGAGTCGGCGTTCCGCTCCGCTGCGAGCGCCTCAGTCTACGTAAGGCCCAACGCGCGTCCAGTGCCCGGAGTTACCACCGCCCGGACGGCGTAGGCCCCGTGGTGGGTCCACGTCTCAGGACGGGGACCCACCACGGGGCCTGGGAGGTACGCCGCGACCGGCGGACGGCTCAGTTGTTCACCTTCATCAGCAGGCCGAGCGCCACGATGCACGCGACCCAGAGAAGGGCGACGACGACGGTGATGCGGTCGAGGTTGCGCTCGGCGACCGAGGAACCACCGACGGAGGACTGCATGCCGCCACCGAACATGTCGGACAGACCGCCGCCCTTCCCCTTGTGCATCAGCACCAGCAGCATCAGCAGCAGGCTGAAGACGATCAGGGCGATCGAGAACCCCAAAACCACGGCTGGACCAACTTCCTCGGACTCTGACGGACGACGGGCACGCGCACGGGCACACCGTGCCCCCGCAAGGGTACGACGGAACGCCGCCGGCGCATACTCGCCGGTGGGCGCCCCGCGGATCTACTGATCGCGGAAACGCACGATCTTGACGAACTCGTCGGTGTCCAGAGAGGCGCCGCCGACGAGGGCGCCGTCGATGTCGGGCTGGGCCATGATCTCCGCGACGTTGTCGGACTTGACGGAGCCGCCGTACTGGACGCGCACCTTGTCGGCGATCTCCGGCGCGTACAGTTCCGCGACCCTGGCACGGATCGCCGCGCACACCTCCTGTGCGTCTCCCGCGCCGCAGACCTTGCCGGTGCCGATCGCCCACACCGGCTCGTAGGCGATCACGATCGTCTCGACCTGCTCCGGAGCGAGGTCCCGCAGGCCCGCCTCGACCTGCGCCAGGGTGTGGGGAACGGCCTCGCCCGCCTCACGGACGTCCAACTGCTCGCCCACGCACATGATCGGCGTCACACCGTACTGGTAGGCGGCCTTGACCTTGGCGTTCACGAGGTCGTCCGTCTCGCCGTGGTACTGCCGGCGCTCCGAGTGACCCACCACGACGTAGGCGCACCCCAGCTTGGACAGCATCGGACCCGAGATCTCGCCGGTGTAGGCGCCCTGGGGGTGCGCGGAGACGTCCTGCGCGCCGTACCTGATCCTCAGCTTGTCGCCGTCGACCAGGGTCTGCACGGAGCGAAGGTCGGTGAAGGGCGGCAGGACCGCGACCTCCACGGCCTCCAGGTCCTTGTCGGCCAGGGCGAAGGCGAGCTTCTGGACGTGCGCGATGGCCTCCAGGTGGTTGAGGTTCATCTTCCAGTTGCCGGCCATCAGCGGCGTGCGGTTGCTCATCGGGTCAGTCCTCCAGTGCGGCGAGGCCGGGGAGCGTCTTGCCCTCGAGGTATTCGAGGGAGGCGCCGCCGCCGGTCGAGATGTGGCCGAAAGCGGTGTCGTCGAAGCCGAGGGTACGCACCGCCGCGGCGGAGTCCCCGCCCCCCACCACGGTGAACCCCGGGGAGTCGGCCAGGGCGCGGGCGACGGCCTCGGTGCCCTCGGCGAAGTCGGGGTGCTCGAAGACGCCCATGGGGCCGTTCCAGAAGACGGTCGCCGCGTCGGCCAGCTTCGAGGCGTACAGTTTGCGGGTCTCGGGACCGATGTCCAGCCCCTGCCGGTCGACCGGGATTCCGTCGGCGGCGACCGTGACGGGGTCGCTCGGAGTCTTGCCCCTCAGGTCCGGGAACTCGCTCGCCACCACCACGTCGACGGGGAGGAGGAGTTCCACGCCGTCGCGCTCGGCGCGCTCGATGTACTCGGCTACGGCCCGAAGCTGGTCCTCCTGCACCAGGGACGCGCCGATCTCGTGGCCCCGTGCCTTGAGGAAGGTGTAGGCCATCCCGCCGCCGATCAACAGCCGGTCGGCCTGGCCGAGCAGCCGGTCGATCACGGCGAGCTTGTCCGAGACCTTGGCGCCGCCGAGGGCGACCGCGTACGGCCGCCGGACGTCGTCGGTCAGTCTCCGCAGGACGGCGACCTCGGCGGCGATCAGATACCCGGCGTAGCGGGGAAGCCGGCGCGGCAGGTCGAAGACCGAGGCGTGCTTGCGGTGCACCGCGCCGAAGCCGTCACCGACGTACACGTCGGCCAGGCCCGACAGCCGTTCGGCGAAGGCGGCCCGCTCGGCGTCGTCGGCCGCCGTCTCGCCGGCGTTGAACCGCAGGTTCTCGACGACCGCGACCCGCCCGTCGCGCAGGTCGGCGACGACGGCTCGGGCGGCGGGGCCCGCGGTGTCCTCGGCGAAGGCGACCTCGCGGCCGAGCAGCGTGCCGAGCCGGGCCGCGACGGGGGCCAGCGAGAACGCCGGGTCCGGCGCTCCCTTGGGTCGGCCCAGGTGCGAGGCGACGATCACCCGCGCCCCGGCCTCGGCCAGGGCCCTCACGGTGGGCAGCACGGCGCGGACGCGCCCGTCGTCGATGATGTCCGTGCCGTTCAGCGGCACGTTGAGGTCGGCGCGGACGAGGACACGCTTGCCCGCGACGCCTTCGGAGAGGAGTTCGTCGATCGTCTTCATACAGGGACTCCCGGAGCTCTTGATCGCTCGTGATCCTACGAGGGCCGATGGTGTCGGACGCGGGGCAGGGCCCGGGTGGCGCGGCGTCGCGCCACCCGGGCCCTGCCACCGTGTCCGGAGGTCCGCCGTCAGGTGATCAGAGTCGCTCTCCGACGAAGACCGTCAGGTCGACGAGGCGGTTGGAGTAGCCCCACTCGTTGTCGTACCAGCCGATGACCTTCACGTTCCGGCCCTCCTGGACCATGGTCAGGGAGGCGTCGAAGGTGCACGAGGCGGGGGAGTTGACGATGTCGGAGGAGACGATCGGGTCCTCCGTGTAGTGGAGGATGCCCTTCAGCTCGCCTTCCGCGGCCTTCTGGAAGGCCGCGTTGACCTCTTCCTTGGTCACATCGCGACCGAGCTCCAGTACGAGGTCGGTGACCGAGCCGGTGGGCACGGGCACCCTCATCGCCATGCCGTCCAGCTTGCCCTTGAGCTGCGGGAGGACCAGGGCGGTCGCCTTCGCCGCGCCGGTGGTGGTGGGGATGATGTTCTCGGCGGCGGCCCGCGCGCGCCGCAGATCCTTGTGCGGGAAGTCCAGGATGCGCTGGTCGTTGGTGTATGCGTGCACCGTCGTCATGAGGCCCTTGACGATGCCGAAGCTCTCGTCCAGGACCTTGGCCATCGGCGCCACGCAGTTGGTGGTGCAGGAGGCGTTGGAGACGACGTGGTGGGCCGACGGGTCGTACTGGTCGTCGTTGACCCCCATCACCACCGTGACGTCCTCGTCCTTGGCCGGAGCCGAGATGAGGACCTTCTTCGCCCCGCCCGCGAGGTGCTTCTCGGCGTCGGCCTTCTTGGTGAAGATGCCGGTGGACTCGATCACCACGTCCACACCGAGCTCGCCCCAGGGAATGTCCGCGGGGTCGCGCTCGGCGAGCACCTTGATCGTCCTGTCGCCCACGGTGATGGTGTCCTGGGTGTGCGACACCTCGTACGGGAGGCGACCGAGGATGGTGTCGTACTTCAGCAGGTGGGCGGTGGTCGCGGTGTCCCCCAGGTCGTTGACAGCCACGATCTCGATGTCCGCGCCCTGCTCCAGCAGCGCGCGAAAGTAGTTGCGACCGATGCGGCCGAAGCCGTTGATTCCTACGCGGATCGTCACGAACCGATCTCCTCGTTGGTACGCCGGCCCGATGCGCCGGCGAGCTGTGTTTGGGATGTCCCCGACCGTCTACGACCCTACCTCTCCGGAAACCCCGGAGTGACATCGAGACGGCCCATACACGGCACGGCGACCCGTACCTGTCGCTACGGGTACGGACCGCCCGGGGCGACGGGACGGATCGCCCGATTTCGCCGCCTCGGACCGGTGCCGACCGGGCCCTCACTCCCGCAGGGACGCGAGCGCCGCCCGCGTCAGCGCGGCCCGGTCGTCGGTCGAGGAGAGATGCTCCAGACCGAAACCGAGCAGGACGGTGTCGTCGGTCGTCACGGCCCCGTAGGTGCGGAACAGCACACCGGACCGGGTCCAGTCACGGCGCACGGACGGGCTGCCGGGGGGTGGCCCGGCAGGCTTCCACTCACCCAACGACTCCTCGAACCCCTCCACGTCCCGCTCCACGCCGTCGACGACGAGCGCGGTCTCGTCGGCCAGCACTCCGCGTCCCCCGGTGCCGGGGTCGGTGACGTAGCCGATCGAGACCTCGGCGGTCTTCCCCGCGTAGGCTGCCAGGTCGAACTCCACCTGCCGCCAGCCCTCGGACGAGCCGGTGAGACTGTGCCAGGCGCCGGTGGTGCCGGTGGCCTCGCAACCGGCGTCCGACACCGTCAGGTACCGCCGCAGCCAGGGGTGCTCCCCCACATAGAACCCCGCCTCGCACTCGGCCGGCACGGCGGAGGAGCCGGCTCCGCCTTTCTCGGGGAGCGTGGTCCAGTCGTCCGCCCCGACGGTATGGGCCTCCACGAGCACGTGGTCGTACCCTGGCTCCGTGTCCCACAGAAGGCGGGTGCGCAGAGTGGGCGCGTCGGACTCGGCGACCCCCGTCAGGTCGACGGTCCTGGTGAGACGCTTGTACGCGTCGTCGGTGTGGACTGCCGCGGCCATGTGATCGCCCGCGTACGGGCCGTAGGGGTCGACGGCTCCGTCGAAGCGGCCGGCGCCCGCGCCGGCGAACCGCGGATGGGTGTCGACCGACAACTCGTCCGAGGTCAGGCCATAGTTGCCGGCGTGGTCCAGCGGGTTCCCGGGGGCGTCGCCGAGAGCACCGTCGACCCCGGCCAGGGCTCCGGAGCCGGAGAAGTCGGTGGCTCCCGGGGTCGAGGTGCGCGTGTAGGCCCCGAGGTAGTACTGGCTGAAGTCGTTCGAGAGAGTCCCCTCGCCGAGGTCGACGCTGCCGCCCGCCCGCTCGCCCGCCTCGATCAACTTCCCGCCCTCGTTGAGGTAGGCGCGCAGTCGCAGCTGCGTGTCGACACCGGGCACGGACGCCCCGGTGTAGTGCACGACGACGGGGAAGTGGGAGAGGACCCCGAGCGCGTCGGGAGCGCCCCGCTCGGCGACGTCCCAAACGACCGCCCGGCGCCCGCTGTCGCGCAGGGCCCGCACGTAGACCTCGGCCTGGGTGGCCTCGGTTCCCTCCTCGGCGACCACCAGGACGTCGGCGGAGGGTCGCTCCTCGACGGTGTACGTGAAGTGCTCGCTCGACACGCGCGCGCCGCGTCCGCCTTCCCGGGAACGGCCCGTGAACCAGACCTCGACCTCGTCGCCCGGCCGGGCCCCCCGTACCCGGGCCCGGTACTCGTCGAAGTGCAGGTTGTCCTCGCCGCCGTAGGTCTCACCGCCCTTCCACGCGCCGAGCGCCCGGGTGCGCACGCGTCCGCCGTCGACCCGATAGCGCAGCTCCTTGTCCCTCAGCGACTTGCGCGCCACGACCGCGACCTCCTGGGAGGCGCCGCGCGCGTAGGACACCGGGAACTCGGCCGCCGTCAGGTCGGCCGGGGGCGCTGCCACGGGAGAGATCGGCCGGTCGGGACGGGCCGCCGACTCGGCGACGGAGAGGGCGAAGGGGACGTTCTTGGCGAACTCCTCCTGGATCAAGTTCTCGTCGTCGGGGAACGTGAAGATCGAGCGGCAGTCGGCCGGCTCCCAGGCGTCGTCCGGGTGGACCTGCGAGGCCGTCTGGCAGGTGGACATCTCCGGGGTGAACATGCTCACGCCGTTGACGTTCGCGGCGTGCCCGTCCGCCTCCCCGTTGGTCGTGTACAGCTCCGAGGAAACCTGCGGGTGGTAGCCGGGGACGGCCGGGCGCTCCGGGGTTCCCGCGAGCGCCCGGTAGAGGACGTCGTCCGGGGTGTCGGTGGCGACCTGCCAGCCCACACCGTAGAGGATCAGCTCGGCGGCGGAGTGGTAGTTGATGCCGTAGGTGAAACCGATCCGCTTCTGGAGGGCGTCCAGCGCCCGGGTCTCGGGCTCCGAGTGAGGAGCGGAGCCGCGGTAGGTCTGGCTCGTGGGATGGGGGGAGGAACCCTCGTCGTCGTATCCCCACTTGTAGGCGAAGTTCCGGTTGAGGTCGACTCCGTCACCGGTCCCGATCACGCCGTCGCCGTTGACGTCCCGCAGGTTCTTGCGCCACAGGCGATTCTCGTCAGAGGTGAAGGTGTGGTCGTAGCCGTCGGGATTGGCCGAGATGACGAACCAGAGCTCGGTGGAGTCGACGACGCGCTTGATCCGCTTGTCCCGCTGATACTCGTCCAGGTAGTGGTGGAGCAACCGCCTGGTCATCTCCGGCGTGATCCATTCCCTGGCGTGCTGGTTGGACACGTACAGCACCGCGGGCCGGGAGCCGTCCCGCGTGCGTCGGGCGTCCTTGGTGACCTTGACCGCGAGGATGTCCTGTCCTTCGAACGTGCGGCCGATCGAGACCGCCTTCGCCAGGTCGGGGTGGTCACGGGCGACCCGGAGGATCTCCTCTTTCAGGCCGCCCTCGCCCCCGTAGGGACGGAAGACGCCGTCGGAGGAGTCGGCGACCCGACGCTCGGCCGTGGCGGACAGGGTGTGTTCGGCGAGTTCGACACCCTGCGCGCGCAGCTTCCCGGCCTGCCGTTCGGTGAGCTGCACCTCGACGGTCGCGGAGCCCTTCTCGGGGACCTGCTCGCCGAGTTCGTGTCCGTCCTGGCCGGCCGCGAGCAACAGGGGCACCTGGCTCTGGGCGACCTCGGCGTGAAAGACCTTGATCTCGTCGACCGGGGACGGGGACGGCGGTTGTGCGCGTGCCACGGGTGCCAGGCCCGCTCCGCCGAGCAACAACGCGCCGACGGCGACGATCGATCTCGCTCTATGTCTCATGAACCCCCCATGCAGAGGTCCGCCACAACAGCGAACGGGTTGCCAGGCTCATGACACCGCAAGATCGAGTCAAGAGCGCGACTTCGACACGCGGCCCCGAGGGGGGTCACCCGAGCGGCGCCGGAGTCACGGTCGCGCGGCGCGCGGAGGGGTCGACGTGGGTGGATACGGATTGGAGGTTCGCGCCCCCTGCCGAGGTGGCGCGAGGGAAGCGAGCCGGCATCCGGACCGGCACCCGCGGGCCGACCGGATCGAGCGGCCCGGGGCGGCCGGGTACGCCCCTCGGTCCGATCCGCCCCGGTCAGCCGACGAGCTTGTCCTCCAGTTCGTCCGAGAGGTTGGCCTCCGTCCCGGGGATGCCGAGGTCGGCCGCCCGCTTGTCGGCCATGGCCAACAGTCGCCGGATGCGACCGGCGACCGCGTCCTTGGTCAACGGCGGGTCGGCCAGCGCGCCCAGCTCCTCCAGAGAGGCCTGCTTGTGCTCCATGCGCAGGCGGCCGGCGGCGGCGAGGTGCTCGGGGACCTCCTCACCCAGGATCTCCAACGCCCGCTGCACCCGGGCGCCCGCCGCCACGGCGGCTCGGGCGGACCGGCGGAGATTGGCGTCGTCGAAGTTGGCGAGACGGTTGGCCGTGGCGCGTACCTCGCGACGCATCCTCCGCTCCTCCCAGGCGAGGACCGAATCGTGGGCGCCGAGGCGTGTGAGCAGCGCGCCGATGGCGTCGCCGTCCCGGACGACGACGCGATCCACGCCCCGCACCTCGCGCGCCTTGGAAGGGATCGAGAGCCGGCGCGCGGCTCCGACGAGGGCGAGCGCGGCCTCGGGCCCCGGACACGTGACTTCCAGGGAGGACGACCTGCCGGGCTCGGTGAGTGAGCCGTGGGCGAGGAAGGCACCGCGCCAGGCCGCCTCGGCGTCACAGGTCGCGCCGGAGACCACCTGCGGCGGCAGGCCCCGGATCGGCCTTCCCCGGCCGTCGACCAGACCCGTCTGACGGGCCAGTTGATCACCTCCGGCGACCACGCGCACGACATAGCGCGAGCCCCGGCGGAGCCCGCCCGGAGCCATCACGATCAGCTCGGACGCATGGCCGAAGATCTCCAGAACGTCCCGCTTGAGCCTGCGCGCCGCCATGGACGTGTCGAGCTCCGCCTCGATCACGATGCGCCCGCTGACGAGATGGAGGCCCCCCGCGAACCGCAGCATGGCGGAGACCTCCGCCTTCCTGCAGCAGGTCCGGGTGACGGGAAGCCGGGAGATCTCGTCCTTCACCGCTGCCGTCATCGCCATGGGCCGATCCTTCCATGCATCCGAAAAATACGGTCGTACGCGGCGGCCAACAGCTCCGGGTCGTGCCGCGGGGTCCCGTCGGTACGAGCCACCGGAGCCAACTCGACCGCGGCGCCGAACTCCTTGGCGGCGTCGGTCAACGACTCCCGGTCGAGCACGGCGGCCTCATCGGCCAGCACCACGTCCAGGGCGAGTTTAGGGGCGTGTCGCCTCAAAACCTCCACATGACGCTGCGGTGAGAAGCCCTCGGTTTCGCCGGGCTGCGGAGCCAGGTTCAAAGAGAGCACCCGCCGCGCCTTGGTCCGTGCGAGGGCGTCCAGCAGGTCCGGGACGAGCAGGTGCGGGATGACGGAGGAGAACCAGGAACCCGGGCCGAGCACCACCCAATCGGCGTCGAGCACGGCCGCCACCGACTCGGGGACCGCCGGCGGCTCCGGCGGCAGCAGGTGCACCGACTGGACCTCGCCCGGAGTGAGGGCGACCGTCGCCTGCCCCCGGACGGTGTCGACCTCCTCGGGACGCCCCGGATCATGACCCTTGACCAGAGCCCGGAGTTCCAGTGGGACAGCGGACATCGGCAACACCCGCCCCTGCGCGCCGAGCAGGCGTCCGACCAGGTCCAGCGCCCGGACATGGTCCCCCAACTGCTCCCACAGGGCCACGATCAACAGATTGCCGACGGCGTGGCCGTGCATCTCCCCCCGGGACTGGAAACGATGCTGGATGACGCGGGCCCAGGTCTGGCCCCAATCGTCGTCACCGCACAGGGCGGCCAGTGCCTTGCGAAGGTCGCCGGGAGGCAGTACGCCCATCTCGTCGCGGAGCCGCCCGCTGGAGCCGCCGTCGTCGGCCACCGTGACCACGGCGGTCAGATCTCCGGTGATGCGGCGCAGCGCCGCGAGCGAGGCGGACAGTCCCATGCCGCCACCGAGCGCGACGACCTTGGGCTGAGCCCCCCGACGGCGTGCGCGCGCGCCGCGCGCCTCGGAGATCCGCGCCGCGCGAGCGGCCCCTCCCCTGCCTCCCCGCGTCTCGGGCACCACCCGGCGAAGTCCGCCCAGCCTCGGCGTACGCCCGGTCATTCCCGTCCCATGTCCCGGTGGACGAGCACCGTCTCCACGCCCTCCGCGACGAGTCGCGCGGCGAGCCTCTCCGACATCGCCACGGAACGGTGCTTGCCGCCCGTGCACCCCACCGCGACGGTCACGTAGCGTTTGCCCTCACGGCGATAGCCCGCGGCGACCAATCGGAGCAGCTCTGTGTAGCGGTCCAGGAATTCCTTGGCACCCGGCTGCCCGAGGACGTACGAGGACACCTCCTCGCTGAGACCCGTGAACGGGCGCAGCTCCGGCACCCAGTGGGGATTGGGCAGGAAACGCATGTCCACGACCAGGTCGGCGTCGACCGGGAGCCCGTACTTGAAACCGAAGGACATCACCGTCGCCCGCAGCTCGGGCTCACCCTCGGCGGCGAAGCGGGCGTCCATCTTGGCGCGGAGTTCGTGGACGTTGAGACCGGAGGTGTCGATCACCAGGTCCGCGTCGCCACGCAACTCGCGCAACAGCTCCCGCTCGGCGGCGATCCCGTCCACGATCCGGCCTTCGCCCTGCAACGGGTGCGGACGCCGCACCGACTCGAACCGCCGGACCAGGGCCTCGTCGGAAGACTCCAGGAACACCGTACGCCGGGCGATGCCTCGGGCGTCCAGGTCGGCGAGGGACTCCCGCAGCGCGTCGAAGAAGCGACGCCCGCGGACGTCCACGACGGCCGCGATCCGGGCCACGTTCCCCTGGGAGCGTGCCCCCAGCTCCACCATCGTCGGAATCAGCGCGGGAGGCAGGTTGTCGACGACGAACCAACCCAGGTCCTCCAGACACTTCGCAGCGGTCGAGCGACCCGCGCCGGACATCCCGGAGATGATCACCAGCTCCGGTGTCGCCGCGTCACCCGACCCGGCGGGGTCCTGTCCCGGACTCACACGTGGTCCGCCGTCCTGGGCGACCTCGACGTGGCCGGGGCTCCCCTGCGAACCGGACGGTCCCGAATCGACCGCTCGCCGCTCCCCGTCCCGCTCGCCGCCGGGGTCACTGTCGTGCTCGTTCATCTCTCACGCATCCGTCGCTCTTCCACGGAGCCCGCGGGCACGGACTCCGTCGGGTCACCCGAGGCCGTCTCGGGCGCGCCGCCCTCGTCTTCCATGATCTCTCCGGTCGCGGTGTTGACCGCGGGAGCGCTTCCCTGCTGCCGTGCCAGCGCCACGAGCACGCTCTCCGCCGTCTTGCGACCTATGCCCGGAACCTCGCGGATCTGCTCCAGGGTCGCCCCCCGCAGTCTCCTCAGCGAGCCGAAATGTTTGATCAACGCCTGCTTGCGGGTCTCTCCCAGGCCGGGAACATCGTCCAGAGGACTTGACCGAAGCCGCGTGGCGCGCTTCTTGCGCTGGTAGGCGATGGCGAAGCGGTGCGCCTCGTCGCGGACCCGTTGCAGGAGATACAGCCCCTCGCTGGTCCGGGGCAGCACGACCGGGTCGTCCTCGTCGGGAAGCCACACCTCCTCCAGGCGCTTGGCCAGACCGCACACCGCGATGTCGTCGATCCCCAGCTCCTCCAGAGCGCGCCGGGCGGCGGCCACCTGTGGGCGGCCTCCGTCGACGACCACGAGCTGTGGCGGGTAGGCGAACCGCCGGGGACGGCCGTCGTCGTCCTGCGGACCGGGCACGGCCCCGCCACCGAGGCCCCCGCCCTCCCCGTGGCCGGACGGCTCCCCGCCCTCCGGCCACTCGCCAGTCCGCTCCTTCTCGGCGAGGTAGCGTCGAAACCTGCGGGTGATCACCTCGTGCATGGAGCGGACGTCGTCCTGCCCAGAGCCGTGCCACAGCTCCCGGTCTCCGGCGCGCCCCTTGATCTGGAAGCGCCGGTACTCGCTCCGCCGGGCCAGTCCGTCCTCGAAGACGACCATGGAAGCCACGATGTCGTCACCCTGGAGGTGGGAGATGTCGTAGCACTCCACCCGCAGCGGCGCGCTCTCCATGCCCAGCGCCTCGGCGATCTCCTCCAGGGCCCTGGAACGGGTGGTCAGGTCGGAGGCGCGCCGGGTCTTGTGCAGCGCCAGCGACTCGACGGCGTTGCGCCGCACGGTCTCCATCAGGGACTTCTTGTCGCCGCGCCGGGGAACACGCAGCGAGACCGTCGCACCTCGACGCCCGGTCAGCCACTCGCGCAGGGGCTCCGCCGGCTCCGGAAGCGAGGAGACCAGGACCTCCCTGGGGACGGCGTCGCCGTGCTCCTCTCCGTAGAGCTGTTGCAGCGCGTGTTCGACGAGGCCGCCGGTGGTCACGTCCTCGACCTTGTCGGTGACCCAGCCCCGCTGGCCGCGCACTCTCCCCCCGCGCACGTGGAAGATCTGGACCGCCGCTTCCAGCTCGTCCTCGGCGACGGCGACGAGGTCCGCGTCCGTCCCGTCGGCGAGGACCACCGCGCTCTTCTCCATGGCCTTGGTCAGGGCGGCGATGTCGTCACGGAGCCGCGCGGCCCGCTCGTACTCCATGTCCTCGGCGGCACGGGCCATCCGCTCCTCCAGCCGGCGCAGATGGGCACCCGTCCGGCCGGCCATGAAGTCGCAGAACTCCTCCGCCAGCCCGCGGTGTTCCTCCGCCGAGACGCGCTCGACGCATGGCGCCGAGCACTTGTCGATATAGCCGAGCAGGCACGGCCGACCCGTGCGGGCGGCGTTCCTGAACACCCCGGCGGAACAGGTGCGGACGGGAAAGACGCGCAGGAGGAGATCGACGGTGTCCCGGATGGCCCACGCGTGCGCGTACGGACCGAAGTACCGCACGCCCTTGCGCTTGTGTCCCCGCATCACCTGGACGCGCGGGAACTCCTCGCCCATCGTCACCGCGAGGTAGGGGTAGCTCTTGTCGTCGCGGTACTTGACGTTGAAGCGGGGGTCGTACTCCTTGATCCAGGAATACTCCAGTTGGAGCGCCTCGACCTCCGTGGAGACGACGGTCCATTCGACCGAGGCGGCCGTGGTCACCATCGAGCGCGTGCGCGCGTGCAGGCCGGCCAGATCCTGGAAGTAGTTGGCGAGTCTCTGGCGAAGGCTCTTGGCCTTTCCGACGTAGATCACCCGGCGGTGCTCGTCGCGGAAGCGGTACACCCCGGGGGCGTCCGGAATCTGTCCCGGACTGGGGCGATAGCGGGAGGGGTCGGCCATGACCCACACCCTACTGGCGCGGGCCGACAGCCCGGCGAGCCTGTGGACGACGCCCCGCCCACCACGGTCCGCGCTCCCGGCGGGGCGGCCGGGTCGGCCGTGCGATCTCGGCCGGCGGGGCGCCGCCCGACCCCCTCGGGTGTTGTCGGGGCCAGGGCGACGCGCTTCAATGCGGGGGAACCCCGGGGCCCCGAACGGCGACGTACGGACGTGCCGATGCCTCGCCGCGCCGCGCCCTTCCCGCGCCTGGCCCGAGGGAGGTCCCGGGGCAGCGAGCGTCGGACGGTCTGACCAACCGTTCCGTACCTTCACAGAAAGGCCCCCGCATGCCGCACGCCACACAGGACGCGGACATCGCCACCGAGGAACTCGCCTCCGCTCTGCGGGGCGGCCCCTTCCATGTCGCCCTGCGCACGGCCATAGCCGCGCGCGGACTGCCGTTGCAGCGCGTGCAGCACCACCTGAGTCGCCATGGGGTGCGCGTGGGTGTCACCAGTCTCAGCTACTGGCAGCAGGGGGCCCGCCGGCCGCAGCGCCCGGAGTCCCTGCGTGCCGTGCGTGCCTTGGAGGAGATCCTCCGACTGCCCGAGGAATCCCTGATCCGCCTGCTCTCCGAGGCGGAGGCACACCCCTCGGGCCACCGGCCCGCGCGTTCCTATCGCGCCCATCTCGCGGCCTCGGGGGCCCTGGAGTGGTTACTCGCCGACCTCGACCAGCCCGCGGGCGGCGGGGTGCACACCCTGTCGCACCACGAGCGGGTCGAGGTCGGGCGCCGGCGCGAGCTGGCCGGACGCGAGTCGCAACTCATCGTGAGCGCCCCCCGGGACGGCGCCGACCGCTTCGTGGCCGTCCACCACGGCGATCCCGGATGCGCTCCGGGCAGGATGACCGTGCACGCCTTGGAGAACTGCCGGACGGGACGGGTGCGTCGGCATCACGAGACCGGGGTCCTCGTCGCGGAGTTGCTGTTCGACACCCGACTGGGGGCCGGCGACACCTACCTGTTCCGCTACGCCGTCGAGGACGGCACCGCCGGCGAGTCTCGGGAGTGTGTACGGTCCTTCGACACGCCGGGCGAGCAGTACGCGTTGCAGGTCCGATTCGACCCCGCCGCTCTGCCCACCCGCTGCCACCGGTTCAGCCAGCACTCCGCCGCGGCGCCACGGGGCGGACGCGAGGAGCTGACGCTGAGCGAACGCCACCACTCCGTGCACGTCGTGGAGGCTCGGGTGCGGTCGGGGATCCTGGGCATCGGCTGGGACTGGGATTGAACCACCACCGTCGCCGCGGGGGTGGGCGCGCGGTCCCCGGCACCGGCCGGGACCTCAGGCCTCGGGACCGGCCACGATCCTGCCCCTCTCCACACGCACCGGGAGCTCGGGCAGCGCGACCGTGGCGGGTTTCCGCAGCACCTCTCCGGTGGTGGCGTCGAAGCGGCTGCCGTGGCAGAAGCAGGTCAGCTCCGCCCCCTCCAGCTTGGTCATGGGGCACCCCCCGTGGGTGCACACCGCGCTGTACGCGCGCAGCGAGCCCTCCGCTGACCGACTCACCACGACCCGCTCGTCCCGGTACAACCTCGACTCCCCCGGGCCGACGTCCTTCTCGCCGCCCAGGTCGACCGGCGCGGCCGGCGGCGTCGGGTCCGACCGCTCCCCGGGGGAGCACGCGGCCACGACAGCCCCGGCGACCGGTACCGCCGCGGCCCCTCTCAGAACGGTGCGACGGCTCGGGGCGGCGGGGCCGGGCATGGCTCTCTCCACGGGTCGAATGCGACAGGAGGTCCCTCGTCGGTCCCCCGGCGCCGACGATAGCGACCACCCCGACCGGGCCGTACGGCGGGGCCAGGGACGGCGCCGGGTCGCGTTTGAGCCGGATCGCCCGATGGGGTACGGTCCCGGCCAGCGGGCGCGGGGAAGACGCCCGTCGGCCGGTCGCGCCGGGCCCGGGCACGCTCCCGACCGAGGACCCTCCCGCGCCGGACCGGACCGGCGGAAGGGGCAATCATGATCGTCGTCGCCGGCGAGGCCCTGATCGACCTGGTTCCCACCGGCCCCGGCCCGTTGGCCCCGCTGACCCCGACACCGGGCGGTGGTCCCCACAACACCGCCGTGGCACTGGGCCGGCTCGGTTCGCCCACCGCCTTCTGCTCCCGGGTGTCCCTGGACCCCTTCGGCGAGGCACTGCTGGATCGGCTGCGGGGAGCCGGGGTGGACGTCTCGTCGGTGCAGCGCGGCCCCGAGCCCACGTCCCTGGCGCTCGCCTCCGTCGCCGACGAGGGTTCGGCGGGGTACGGGTTCTATGTGGAGGGGACCGCCGACCGGCTGTTCACCGGGCCCGTCCGGTTGCCCCCCGACTGCCGGGCCGTGGCTTTCGGCACCTGCTCACTGGTGTTGGAGCCGGGGGCCTCCACGTACGAGGAGGTGCTGCGACAGGCCGCACGCGAGGGGCTCCTCACGATGCTCGACCCGAACGTCCGCACCGCGCTCATCGACGACCCCGACCGCTACCGGACCCGGTTTCGCGAATGGTTGCCTTCGGTGTCGCTGCTGAAGCTGTCCACCGAGGACGCCGCGTGGCTGGGCGGAAGCCCTCGCGAGTGGCTGAGGGCGGGGCCCGCGGCGGTGGTCGTCACCCGAGGGGCCGAGGGAATGACCGTCCACACCCGCGACGGCGGGATCCACTCGGTGCCCGGTCGGCGGGTGCCCGTGGTCGACACGATCGGCGCCGGTGACACCGTGAACGCGGCGCTGCTGCACGGCCTCGCCGCCCGGGGCGCGCTCGCGCCTCGGGCGATGGCCGCGCTGGGGGCGACGGACTGGCGGGAACTGCTGGGTTTCGCGGCCCGCGCCGCCGCGGTCACCTGCTCGCGCGAGGGGGCGGATCCCCCGTACCCGGACGAGCTGGCCGGGTGAGTCGCGGTGGTGGGCCGCGCCTGGGCCCGCCCGGGCGGACCCCGCCCCCCGATCGGCACGAGGCGGCGTCCGTCCTCGGGCGGTGGTGCCCCCGCCGGAGCCGCCCGGACGCGATCCGGGTACCGGCCGGGATCAGGCGTCGCTCGACCCCGCCGCCCGCTTGGACGTGGTCCGAGCCGCCTTCGCCGCGGTGTCCGCGCCCGCCTTCTTCGCCACCGCCCTCTTGGCGGGGGCCTTCTTGGCCGGGGCCTTCTTGGCGGGGGCCTTCTTGGTCGGGGTCTTGGCGACGGGTGTCCTGCCCACGGCCTTCTTCGCCGCGGCCTTCGCCCCGGCGGCCGCGTCCGCCCGCCCGCCCGCACCACGCGGCGGTCCCGAGTCGCTGATCCGGTCCGCTCCGAGGACGTCCCGGAGGAACTTGCCCGTATGGCTGGTGGAGACCCCGGCGACGTCCTCGGGGGTTCCCTCCGCCACGACCAGGCCGCCGCCCGCGCCCCCTTCGGGGCCCATGTCGACGATCCAGTCGGCGGTCTTGACCACGTCCAGGTTGTGCTCGATGACGATGACCGTGTTGCCCTTGTCCACCAGCCCCGACAGCACTTCCAGAAGCTTGCCGATGTCCTCGAAGTGCAGGCCGGTGGTCGGCTCGTCCAGGACGTAGACCGTGCGTCCGGTGGAACGCCGTTGCAGCTCGCTGGCGAGCTTCACCCGCTGGGCCTCACCGCCGGAGAGCGTGGTGGCGGACTGCCCCAGTCGGACGTAGCCCAGCCCCACGTCCTTCAGCGTCCTCAAGTGGCGGGAGATCGCGGGGACCGCCTCGAAGAAGTCGGTGGCCTCATCGATCGGCATGTTCAGCACGTCCGCGATGGACTTGCCCTTGTAGTGGACCTCCAGCGTCTCCCGGTTGTACCGGGCTCCGTGACAGACCTCGCAGGGGACGTAGACGTCCGGCAGGAAGTTCATCTCGATCTTGATCGTGCCGTCGCCCGCGCAGTTCTCGCAGCGTCCGCCCTTGACATTGAAGGAGAAGCGCCCCGGTTGGTAGCCGCGGACCTTCGCCTCGGTCGTCTCCGCGAACAGCCGGCGGACGTGGTCGAACACACCGGTGTAGGTCGCCGGGTTCGATCGCGGGGTGCGACCGATGGGCGACTGGTCCACGTGCACGACCTTGTCGACCCGGTCGTCCCCGTCCACCCGGGTGTGCCGACCGGGCACCCCGCGGGCGCCGTTGAGCTCGCGCGCCAAGTGGGTGTACAGGATGTCGTTGACCAGTGTCGACTTGCCCGAACCCGAGACGCCGGTCACGGCGGTGAACAGGCCCAGAGGGAAGGACACGTCGATGTCGCGCAGGTTGTTCTCCCGGGCCCCCCGGACGACGAGCGTCCGCGACGGGTCCGGCGGGCGACGCTCGTCCGGCAGCGGGATGGCCTTCTCGCCGGACAGGTAGAGCCCCGTCCGGGAGTCGGGGTTGTCCAGCAGCTCCCTCAAGGGTCCACTGTGCACCACCGCGCCGCCGTGCTCGCCGGCTCCCGGTCCGATGTCCACGATCCAGTCCGCGGACTTGATCGTGTCCTCGTCGTGCTCCACCACGATGAGCGTGTTGCCCATGTCCCGGAGACGGACGAGGGTCTCGATGAGCCGGTGGTTGTCGCGCTGGTGCAGGCCGATGGAGGGCTCGTCGAGGACGTAGAGCACCCCGACCAGGCCTGACCCGATCTGGGTGGCCAGCCGGATGCGCTGGGCCTCACCGCCGGAGAGCGTGCCGGCCGCCCGGTTCAGCGAGAGGTAGTCCAGGCCCACGTCGACCAGGAAGCGGAGGCGTTCGTTGACCTCCTTCAGCACCCGCTCCGCGATCTTCTTGTCCCGGGCGGTGAGCCTCAGCCCTCCCAGGAACTCCGCGCAGTCGCTGATGGACATGGCGGAGACCTCGGCGATCGACTTCTCCATGATCGTGACCGCCAGGACGACGGGCTTGAGCCGACTGCCCGAGCAACTGGGGCAGGGCACCTCGCGCATGTACCCCTCGAACCGCTCCCGGCCCGTGTCGCTCTCGGCCTCGCTGTGCCTCCGCTTGACGAAGGGGACGGCACCCTCGAACGCGGTGGTGTAGCGGCGTTCGCGACCGTAGCGGTTGCGGTAGCGCACCTCCACCTGGGTGCGGTGCCCGTGGAGCAGGGCCTTCTTGGCGCGTTGCGGCAACCCGGCGAAGGGGATGTCCGTACGGAAGCCGAGGGCGTCGGCGAGAGCGCCGATCAACCGACCGAAGTACTCCTTGGTGTGGCCGTGCGACCAGGGGTGAATGGCCCCCTCGTCGAGGGACTTCTCCGGGTCGGGCACGAGGAGTTCGGCGTCGACCTCCATGCGCGTGCCGATGCCGGTGCAGTCGGGGCAGGCGCCGAACGGCGAGTTGAAGGAGAAGGAGCGGGGCTCCAGTTCCTCGAAGGACAGGTCGTCGTAGGGGCAGTACAGGTGCTCCGAGTACATCCGCTCGCGGTCGGGATCGTCCTCGGGCAGATCGACGAAGTCGAGGACGACCATGCCGCCGGAGAGGCCGAGGGCGGTCTCCACGGAGTCGGTGAGCCGGCGCTTGGCCGAGTCCTTGACCGTGAGACGGTCGACGACCACCTCGATGGTGTGCTTCTCCTGCTTCTTCAGCGTCGGCGGCTCCGAGAGCTGGATGGTCGCGCCGTCCACACGGGCGCGGGAGTACCCCTTGGTCTGCAGGTCGGCGAAGAGGTCGACGAACTCGCCCTTGCGCTCCCGCACCAGCGGCGAGAGCACCTGAAAACGACTGCCCTCGGGCAGGGCCAGGACCTTGTCCACGACGGCCTGCGGAGACTGCCGCGTGATGGGCCGCCCGCACTCGGGGCAGTGCGGCTTGCCCACCCGGGCGAAGAGCAGCCGCAGGTAGTCGTAGACCTCGGTGATGGTGCCGACCGTGGATCGGGGGTTGCGGGAGGTCGACTTCTGGTCGATGGAGACCGCCGGGGAGAGCCCCTCGATGAAGTCGACGTCCGGCTTGTCCATCTGCCCGAGGAACTGGCGGGCGTACGAGGAGAGCGACTCCACGTAGCGGCGCTGACCCTCCGCGAAGATGGTGTCGAAGGCCAGGGAGGACTTGCCGGAACCGGACAGGCCGGTGAAGACGATGAGCGAGTCGCGAGGCAGGTCGAGCGAGACGTTCTTGAGATTGTGCTCGCGCGCGCCACGGACGATGAGACGGTCGGCCACGCCGGTCCGCACCTTTCTTGAGAGAAGCGACAGGGCCCGGGGCCCCGTGCTTCTCAGCGTAGAGGGAGCCACCGACATTGCCGGTGGGAATCGGGCGACCACCCGGCCCTCCAGCATGCCGGACGGCGAACCCGATCGTATAGCATACGTGTTCGATTTCTGGCCGTCGTTCACGTTCGGGCCCGCCCCGCCACCAACCGAACTAGGGTCGTCGCATGATCGATCAAGCCCATGACCTGGAAGCCCTGCATCGAGCCACCGAACGACTGCTGAGCGCCGTCGCCTCGCTGGACGACCCGGCCGTGACACAGCCCTCACGTCTCCCCGGCTGGAGCCGAGGCCACGTCCTGGCCCACCTCGCCCGCAACGCGGACGCTCTGGTCAACGTGATAGAGGGTCGCCCGATGTACGCCGACGCGGCGACCCGCGAGGCCGACATCGCACGGGACGCCGAGCGCACCGTGCGGGACCACCTGGCGGACCTGCGCACCAGCGGCGACCTCCTGCGCAAGACGTGGTCCGCCGAGACCGACTGGTCCCGCACCGTGGAACTGCGCAACGGGGTCACCGACAGCGCCGCCCGCGTCCCCTTCCGGCGGTGGGTCGAGGTCGAGCTCCACCACGTGGACCTCGGGATCGGCTACGAGCTGGAGGACCTGCCCGCGGAGTTCGTCGAACGGGAGATCGCGTTCCTGGCGGAGCGGTTCGCGGGGCACCCTCGGGTGCCGGCAACGACCCTCGGGGACGGCTCACGCTCCTGGACGACCGGGGGCGGGCCGACCGGAGGTCCCGTGCGGGTCGAGGGACCGACCGTCGGGTTGCTGGGCTGGTTGGCCGGGCGGAGGGACGGATCCGCGCTGACCGTCCGCCCCGGCCCGCTCCCCGCGCTGCCCCCGCTGTAGAGGCGGCGCCCCGAAGTATGGGGGCTACCCTCCCCTCCATGACGTACAGCGGAGAAGTGACCGTGGGCGGCCCGGCGGACGTGCACGAACTCAAGGATCTGATGATCACGAAGATCGCGGTCGGGCCGATGGAGAACAACGCCTACCTCCTGCGTTGTCGGGCCACCGACGAGCAGATGCTGATCGACGCCGCGGCGGAACCGGACACGTTGCTGGGGGCGATCGGCGACGACGGCATCGCGGCCGTGGTCACCACGCACCGGCACCCGGACCACTGGCAGGCCCTGGCGGAGGTCGTCGCGCTCACCGGGGCCCGCACGTACGCCGGCCGCCACGACGCCGAGGGCATCCCCGTGCCGACCGACGTCCCCGTGGCGGACGGGGACACCCTGCGGGTGGGTCGGGTGGAGCTGACCGCACGACGGGTGCCGGGGCACACCCCCGGTTCCCTCGTCCTCGTCTACGACGACCCACACGGCCACCCCCACCTCTTCACCGGCGACTGCCTCTTCCCGGGTGGGCCCGGACGCACGACCGACGCGAAGGACTTCACCACGCTCATGGACGCGCTGGAGGCCTCGGTCTTCGGGCTCCTGCCCGACGAGACCTGGGTCTATCCGGGGCACGGCCGGGACACCACGCTCGGTGCCGAACGCCCCCATCTCGCCGAGTGGCGGTCGCGCGGCTGGTAGGGCGACGGACCGGGCGGCCCCACACGGCCGCCGGCCGTGGCGCGTGCCGGCGCGCGCTCACGGGTCGGCGCGGATCCGCAGGCCGGCCCCCACCCCTCGCACGCACACGCCTCGGTGCGAAGTCACCCCGCCGCCGGTGCCGTCCGACGAGAGACGCTCAGGTCTCGGCCGTCCCGGCCCGGGCCAGCGCGGCGATTCGCTGGACGGCGAAGACGTAACCCTGCACGCCGCAGCCCGCGATGACCCCGTCGGCCCGCAGCGAGACATAGGAGCGGTGCCGGAACTCCTCCCGCCGGTGGACGTTGGAGATGTGGACCTCCACCACCGGGAGTCCGTCGCAGGCGTTGAGCGCGTCCAGGATCGCGACGGAGGTGTGGGAATAGGCGGCGGGGTTGATCACGACGCCACAGTGGTCGAGGCGGGCCTCGTGGATCCAGTCGACGAGTTCGCCCTCGTGGTTGGACTGACGCAGATCAACCGTGCCGCCGTGGGCGGAGGCCGCCTCGGCGCACATCGCCTCGATGTCCTCCAGGGTCGATGATCCGTAGATCTCGGGCTGGCGGCGCCCCAGGAGGTTCAGATTGGGGCCGTTCAGAATCATGATCGGGGCATTGGCCAGGGTTCGAGGCACGGTTCCTCCGGTCCGCTCACGGTGGCGCGGCCGTCACGACCGCTCTTCGCCTCCTCGGTCTATCACGGAGCCGCCCGGGTACGGCGGCCGTCCGACTCCGTGTGGTCTGGCCGGCCGTCCACTACCGCACCGGCGGACCGGGCGGAACCGCCTGGTCAGGCGTCGGCGGGGTCCCGGTCCGCTTCCGCTCGGGGAGGGGCGACGGCCACGTCCTCCTCCGGCAGTCGCCGGTTCCGCGACACCAGCAGGCTGGAGACCGTGGTGATGACCAGGACGGAGCAGATCACGCCGAGCGAGAACGCCGTGCTGATCTCCGGGACGTGGACGCCCGACTCGTGGAGCGCGTGCAGGACGAGCTTGACCCCGATGAAGCCCAGGATGACGGACAACCCGTAGGAGAGGTGGACCAGCTTCTTCAGCAGCCCGCCGATCAGGAAGTACAGCTGGCGCAGGCCCATGAGCGCGAAGGCGTTGGCGGTGAAGACGATGTACGGGTCCTGGGTCAGACCGAAGATGGCCGGGATGGAATCCAGGGCGAACAGGACGTCGGTGCTTCCGATGGCGAGCATCACCACGAGCATCGGCGTCATCACGCGCTTGCCGTTCTCCCGGACCCAGAGCTTCGTGCCGTGGTAGCGCTCCGCCACCCCGAATCGCCGCTCCACGATCTTGAGCAGCTTGCTCTCCTCGTACTCCTCGTCCCGCTCCTCGGCCCGGGCCTCCCGGACGAGCTTCCAGGCGGTCCAGATCAGGAATGCCCCGAAGAGATAGAACACCCACGAGAAACTCGCGATGATCGCCGCACCTGCGGCGATGAAGCCGGCCCGGAGGACGAGCGCGATGAGGACCCCGACAAGGAGCACGCGTTGCTGGTATTGCGACGGCACCGCGAACTTCGCCATGATCAACACGAAGACGAAGAGGTTGTCCACGCTGAGGGACTTCTCGGTGATGAAGCCCGCGAAGAACTCGCCCGCCGGCGCGCCGCCGGCGAAGATGTAGAGGCCCGCCCCGAAGAGGCAGGCCAGGAAGATCCAGACGACCGTCCAAGCGCCGGCTTCCTTGATCGACACATCGTGCGGCTTGCGGCCGACGACGAAGTCGACGGCGATCAGGGCGATGAGGCCCACGATGGTACAGACCCACAGGGTCGTCGAAACGTCCACTACGCCTCCGGCAGTGCGTCACACGGCATGGATCAGCTCGTCGCTGCCGGAGGTCTCCTCCACCCCGTGTCCGACGCCGGATACGCGCACGAGCCCACGGGGCCGGCGCCCCGGGACCGAGTCCGTACTGACGGGCGCGCCGTGAAAAGCCAGGGAGTACTCCCCTCCGTGCCGTCGAGAGTACCCGCACCCCAAGGAAAGGTAAAGAGTCGCGCAAGGTATGGCCAAGGCTGCTGCTCAGCGGGGTCACGCAGCCGCCGCGGGGAGGCCGGGCACCACCGTCGGCGCCCGGCGACGGGCGGCGGGTGGTCCGGGCAAGGGGGCCCTCAGGCCAGGCCGACCTCCCGCATCTGGCGAAGCTCCTTCTTCATCTCCGAGACCTCGTCCCGCAGCCGCGCCGCGATCTCGAACTGCAGGTCCGCCGCCGCCGCCCGCATGCGCGCCGTCATGTCCTCGATCTGCTCGGCGAGCTCCGCCGCCGGGCGGTCGGTGGAGGAGGAGGGGCCACCCTCACGACCGGCACGATCGGCGGGCGCCGCGGTCCGACGCCCACCGGCCGCACCTTCGGCCCGAGCGGGCACGGGGGCCTTGGCGCCCTTCGCGCCCTTCGCCTGCCCTCGGTACCCGGAGCCGAGGAGCTGCTCGGTGTCCACCCCCTCCCGGGCGATCTGGGCCACGATGTCGTTGATCTTCTTGCGCAGCGGCTGCGGGTCCACGCCGTTCGCGGTGTTGAACGCGATCTGCTTCTCACGCCGCCGATTGGTCTCCTCGATCGCCTTCTCCATCGCCGGTGTGATCTTGTCCGCGTACATGTGCACCTGACCGGAGACATTGCGGGCGGCCCGCCCGATGGTCTGGATCAGGGAGGTGCCGGAGCGCAGGAAGCCCTCCTTGTCGGCGTCGAGGATGGCCACCAGCGACACCTCCGGCAGGTCCAGCCCCTCCCGGAGGAGGTTGATGCCGACGAGGACGTCGTACTCCCCGGCGCGCAGTTCCCGGAGCAGCTCCACGCGGCGCAGGGTGTCCACGTCGCTGTGCAGATAGCGCACCTGGATACCGAGCTCCAGGAAGTAGTCGGTCAGGTCCTCGGCCATCTTCTTCGTGAGCGTGGTGACCAGGACCCGCTCGTCCTTCTCCGTGCGGGAGCGGATCTCGTGCACCAGGTCGTCGATCTGCCCCTCGGTCGGCTTGACGACCACCTCCGGGTCGACGAGCCCGGTGGGGCGGATGATCTGCTCGACGACGCCGTCCGAGCGGGACAGCTCGTACTGGCCGGGCGTGGCCGAGAGGTACACGGTCTGCCCGACGCGCTGTTGGAACTCCTCCCACTTCAAGGGTCTGTTGTCCAATGCCGAAGGCAACCGGAAACCGTGCTCCACCAGCGTGCGCTTGCGGGCGGCGTCGCCCTCGTACATGGCGCCGATCTGCGGCACCGTGACATGCGACTCGTCGATGACCAGGAGGAAGTCGTCGGGGAAGTAGTCGAGCAGCGTGTTCGGCGGGGAGCCGGGCGAGCGGTCGTCGAAGTGCATGGAGTAGTTCTCCACGCCCGAGCAGGTGCCGATCTGGCGGAGCATCTCGATGTCGTACGTGGTGCGCATCCGCAGGCGCTGCGCCTCCAGCAGCCTGCCTCCCTTCTCCAGCTCGGCCAACCGCTCGGTCAGCTCCCGCTCGATGGCGGTGACGGCGCGTTCCAGCCGCTCCGGCCCCGCGACGTAGTGGGAGGCCGGGAAGACGTACAGCGCGCGCTCCTCGCCGACGATCTCGCCCGTCACGGGGTGCAGCGTGGACAGGGCCTCGATCTCGTCGCCGAACATCTCGATGCGGACGGCGAGCTCCTCGTACACGGGGAAGATCTCGATCGTGTCGCCACGCACCCGGAACGTCCCCCGGGCGAAGGCCGCGTCGTTCCGGGTGTACTGGATGTCGACGAACCGGCGGAGCAGCTCGTCCCGGTCGATCTCCTCGCCGACTCGCAGCGGGACCATCCGGTCGACGTACTCCTGGGGCGTGCCGAGACCGTAGATGCAGGAGACCGAGGCGACGACCACCACGTCCCTGCGGGTGAGCAGGGAGTTCGTCGCGGAGTGCCGAAGACGCTCCACCTCCTCGTTGATGGAGGAGTCCTTCTCGATGTAGGTGTCCGACTGCGGAACGTACGCCTCGGGCTGGTAGTAGTCGTAGTACGAGACGAAGTACTCGACGGCGTTGTTCGGCAACAGCTCGCGGAACTCGTTGGCCAACTGTGCGGCGAGTGTCTTGTTCGGCGCCATGACCAGGGTGGGGCGCTGCAACCGCTCGATCATCCACGCGGTGGTGGCGGACTTGCCTGTGCCGGTCGCGCCGAGGAGGACGACGTCCTTCTCCCCCTCGCCGATGCGCCGGGCGAGGTCGGCGATGGCGGTCGGCTGATCGCCGCTGGGCTGGTAGGGGCTGACGACCTCGAAGGGCGCCACCGTGCGTTCGATATCGGAAACGGGCCGCATGGGTCCCACCGTACGACTCCGCACCGACAGCGGGGCGGGGCCGTGCGGCTCGGCGGCTCGGGACGGGGCTTCCGCGGCCGGCGGTCCCCGGCCGCGGCCGGACGGGACCCGCCATTCAGCCCACGGTCATCTCGAAACCCTCGGCCGTTGACGCTCTGCTGTCACCGTGGGACTTTCCGTGGCCACCAGAGCGAGGAGTACGCATGCACACCCGCACAGCGACCCTGGCGATCGTCGGGCTCCTGGGGATCGTGGCGCTGCCCGCCCCCGTCGCCCCCGTCCGGGCCACCCCTGTCCCCGCCGGGCCGGTGACCGAAGTCGAGACGGTGTCGGCCCCAGGTCGCCTCACCACCGACCGGTCGGCCCGCGAGACGACCGGCCGACCCGGCGGATCCGACAGGGAGGTGGCGGGCGCGGCCCTCACCCTCGTGTCCGGTCCGGAGGTCGTCGCCCACCGGGGTGCCTCCGCCTACGCCCCCGAGAACACTCTCGCCGCCCTCGACAGAGCGGCCGAGCTGGGGATCGGGTGGGTCGAGAACGATGTCCAGCGCACCAGGGACGGCGAGCTGGTCGTGGTCCACGACCGCGACCTGGAGCGCACCACGGACGTGGAGGAGGTCTTCCCGGACCGGGCGCCCTGGCTGGTGAAGGACTTCACGGCGGCGGAGATCGACCGTCTGGACGCCGGTGGCTGGTTCGGCGACGCCTACGCGGGCGAGGGCGTGCCCACACTGGCGGAGTTCGCGCGACGGGCCGAATCGCGCGGTGTCTCGCTCCTGGTCGAGATCAAGCACCCGGAGTCGTACCCGGGGATCGAGGGGCAGATCCTCCGTGTCCTGACCGCCGAGGGGTGGATCGCGCCGCGGGCCCACGGCCCGACGGAACGACTGATCGTGCAGAGCTTCAGCGCCGAGAGCGTGCGGACCGTCCACGGCCTCGCGCCCTCGGTGCGGACCGGGTTCATCGGTACGCCCGCGGTCTCCGCGCTCCCCGTGTACGCGGCCTTCGCCGACCAGGTCAACCCACGTCACACCGACCTCACCCCGGACTTCGTGGCCGCGGCGCACGCGTTGGCGGGGCCGCACGGCGAGCCCCTTGAGGTCTTCACCTGGACGATCGACGACGTCGACACCGCGCGCCGGGTCGCCGAGTACGGGGTGGACGGCATCATCTCCAACCGCCCCGACCTGGTCCGCGACGCGGTACGGGACCCGTCGGCCGCCCGCTGACCGGGCGTACCGTGGGAGGAGGAGCGCCACCGGGCGCCCGCGCCCGGTGGCCGCGGCACGTGAGGACGACGGCCATGGCCGATCCCAAGGGCTTCCTGACGACGAGCCGAATGGAATGGCCTCGCCGGCCGGTTGACGAACGCGTCCGGGACTGGGACGAGGTCACCGTGCCCGGAGCGCTGCTGCCGATCGTGGGAGGGCAGGCCGGCCGGTGCATGGACTGCGGCGTCCCGTTCTGCCACGAGGCCTGTCCGCTGGGCAACCTGGTCCCCGAGTGGAACGACCTGGTGTACAGGGACGACTGGCGAGCGGCGGCCGATCGACTGCACGCCACCGACAACTTCCCCGAGTTCACCGGGCGGTTGTGCCCGGCGCCGTGCGAGGCCGGTTGTGTGCTGGCGATCGATCGGCCGGCGGTCGCCATCAGGAACGTGGAGTGCGCCGTCGCGGACCGCGCCTGGGAGGAGAGTTTCGCGCCGCCCCGCCCGCCGGAGCGCCTCTCCGGGAAGAGCGTGGCGGTGGTCGGCTCGGGGCCGACGGGGCTCGCGGCGGCGCAACAACTGACGCGGGCGGGGCACACGGTCACGGTGTACGAGAAGGCCGATCGCCTCGGCGGACTGCTGCGGTACGGCATTCCGGAGTTCAAGATGCGCAAGGGCCTTCTGGACCGGAGGATCGACCAGATCCGGGCGGAGGGCACCCGGTTCCGCACGTCGACCGAGGTGGGACGCGATGTCGGGGCGGCGGAGCTGGCGAGCGGGCACGACGCCCTGGTGGTCGCCGTGGGGGCCGGCGCGTGGCGGGAACTCGGGGTGCCGGGTCGGGATCTCGCCGGGGTCCATCAGGCGATGGAGTATCTCCCGCTCGCCAACCGGGTGTGCGAGGGAGATCTGGAGGTGTCCCCGCTGTCCGCGGCCGGTCGGCACGTGGTGATCATAGGTGGCGGGGACACCGGCGCCGACTGCCTGGGCACCGCGATCCGGGAAGGCGCCGCGTCCGTGACACAGCTGGACATCTCCCCGCGCCCGGGGACGGAACGCGACGCGGAGCGCGACCCCTGGCCGACGTATCCGGGGCTCTACCGACTCTCCCCGGCCCACGAGGAGGCTCGCGACCTGCGGGCCGCCCCGACCGCGGAGGCGGACGCGCGTCTGTTCGCCGTCTCCGCGCTCCGCCTGTCCGGCGACGGAGACGGGCACGTGCGGTCGCTCCGTCTGGTCGACGTGGACGGAGACCGTCGGCCCCTCCCCGACGGTGAACGAACCCTGCCCGCCGAACTGGTCCTTCTCGCGCTGGGGTTCTCCGGTCCCGACCCCGCCGACGGCCTCGTGGATCAGCTGGGGCTGGGGCTGGATCCCGACGGGACGATAGCCAGGGACGACTCCTTCGCCACCCGCGTCCCGGGGGTCTTCGCGGCGGGGGACGCCGCCCGCGGCCAGTCGCTGATCGTGTGGGCCATCGCGGAGGGGCGCTCCGTGGCGTCCGCCGTCGACCGGTTTCTCGCCGACGGCGCGGAATCGCGGCTCCCGGCGCCGGTCCGTCCGGGCGACCGTCCCTTGCGGGCCTGACGGTGGGCGCAGGGGCGGGGGCGCCTGCCTCGCGGCCGCTCGGGGCGTGCTCCGAGAGCCCCGCCTGCCGGGCGTGGGCCACGGCGTGACTGTCGAAGCACACCCTAGGAGAGCAGGAAGTCCGCTGCTCCGGCCTTCGCCCCTTCGATGAAGGCGGTCATCTCGTCCGTGGTGTAGATCAGCGCCGGTCCCTCTGGGTCGGTGGACTGCCGTACGGCGATTCGCCCGTCGGAGAGTTTCATCGCCTCCAGGCAGTTCCCGCCGTTGCCCCCGCTCCAGGGACGGTGCCAGCCCTCGCTTCCCAGGTCCCGGGCGGGCATGCCGTTGTAGACGCGCTCGGCGGGGCGGGGTGGCGTGGTGCCGTCCATTCACAGCTCCTTGCGGAGGTCCCGGAGGATCTCCCTCGTGCGATGGGCCGTGGCGGCCTGCGCGGCCATGCGGTCCATGACCTCGAGGTGCGCGGCCACCTCCGGGCGAGCGTCCAGGTAGACGGCGCCGGTCAGGTACTCGCTGTAGACCATGTCCGGCAACTCCGGCACGGCGAACCGGAACAACACGAAGGGACCGTAGGTCCCGGGATGCGGCCCGCTGTCGAACGGGATCACCTGAAGGGTGACTCGCGGCAGTTCGACCGCCTCCAGCAGTCGCTCGATCTGGGCGCGCATCACCCGCGACCCCCCGACGGGGCGACGCAGGACGGTCTCGTCCATGACCACCCAGAGTCGGGGGGCGTCGGGGCGTGCCAGCAACTCCTGCCGCCTTCGCCGCAGCGCCACATGGCGTTCGATGCCCTCGGGCCCGCTCTGCCCCACGGCCCCGGATCGCAGGACCGCGCGCGCGTAGTCCTCAGTCTGGAGCAGTCCGGGCACGAAGTGGGGTTCGTAGGAGCGGATCAGGCAGGCCGCGCCCTCCAGGCTGACGTACATGGAGAACCAGCCGGGCAGGATGTCGTGGAACCGCTGCCACCAGCCGGGCCGGTTGGCCTCCTCCGCGAGGCGGACGAAGGTCTCCGCCTCGTCGTCTGGGACGCCGTAGGCCTTCAGCAGGAGTTGTAGGTAGGGGATCTTCAGCGCTACCTCGGCCGTCTCCATACGACGGATCGTGGCGGACGCGACATGGAGCACGCCGGCGGCGTCCTCTCGTCGCATGCCGGCGCGTTCCCGGAGGTCGAGCAGGCGTCGACCGAGGACGACCTGACCGACCGTCGGCGCCGACCGCGGTTCGCTCACCGCTCCTCCTCCTCGCAGATCCTGGTTCCCGACCGTGCGCCCCGGGCACGACGCGCGCCGGAGCGTACGCGCCGGAGGTCGGGTCGACGGAGCCCCCAGGGACACGGACGGCCGAGCCACGTCCTTCGAGGACCGTCGAAGGAACGGGGCCCTCGGCGATCCGAAGCGCCGTCGCTCGGCGGGTTGTCGGCAGAAGTGTGCCATGACTGTTCGAACGCGCGCAGTGCACTCTGCATTTTTCAGAGTGACCCTTGCCAAGTGTGCACGGCGGGGAGATAGTGGCAACCGTGATTCCGCCCGCGCCCTTGGACGCCGCGGCCCCCCTCAGCACGGGCGCCGCCACGCCAGTCGTATCCACCAGAGGAACAGAGCGCCGGTTCCGCTTCGAACTGGCCGCGCACCCGGGCTCCCCCGCGGAGGCCCGACGGACGACGCGGGCCCGACTGGCCGACTGGTCGCTGTGCGAGGCCACCGGTCAGGACGCCGTCCTGGTCGTCTCCGAGTTGGTCACCAACGCCGTCGTCCACACCGCGAGTCGGCGTGTGGTGTGCGAACTACGCCGCGGGGACGATGTGTTGCGTGTCGTCGTCCACGACGAGGGGTGCGCCGCGGACCGGCCCGGCGTGGTCCGCGGCAGCGGACCGGAGGACGAACGAGGTCGCGGGCTGCTGTTGGTGGAGTCGGTGTGCGCCGCGTGGGGCGTCGAGGAGCACGAGAGTGGCCTGCTGGTCTGGGCGGACCTGCCGTGCCGGGCGGAACGGGAGCCGAGCGTCGTCCGCCCCCGCGGTGACCTGGGGTGGGGCGCCCGGCCCAAGCCGGGCCCCCCCGAGCGCGAGCCCGAGGGGGAGCGGGAGAGTCCGCGACCCGGCGAGCCCTCGTCCCTGTGGACCGCGCAGCCGGTAGGACGGCCGCCCCGCGGGCGGTCCCTCCCCTCGGCCCCCGCACGACCGGACCGCTCCGGCGAGGGCCCCTCGCGGTGAGGAGGTCGTCCGGCGGTGTCCTCGGCCTGGACTCCTTGGCGCGTGTCCGGCGGGGTGCGCCGGTGACCGCGGGAGGACGCCGCCTGCCCCTTCCCGGAGACGTGTCCGCACCCCTCGGCTGCGACGCCGTGTCCGTCCCCGCGAACCTGGGCCCGCGAGTCCTCGCCCTGGTTCCCCGGGTGGGGTGTGTCTACGCCGACGACACCCGCTGGTGGTGGGTCGTCCCCGAGGAGTCCGACCACGCGATGGACTGGCCGGAACCCGCCGAGTACGTGCGGGGCGCGCTGCTGTCCCGGGCCGGTGGTGTCGAGCCGCGTCTCCTCCACCGCTCGGACGACACCGTTCCTTACACCCCGCCGATACCGCTCTACCTGGCCCTGTGCAGAGTGACGGACACCCTCCCGACCTGGCTCTCGCACGACTCCGGTCGCTCCCTGACCGGCGGGGGGACTCAGCACGCCTGAGCCTCGGGCACCGTCCACCGCGTAGGCTCGGGGCATGGTCGAGGAGTACGACGCGGACGACGCCGACGCCCCCCTGCCGGGCGGGACGGCCCGCTCGGGCGGGCCGCGCACCGGCGACAGCGTCCGTGTCGACGTGTGGATCTGGGCCGTGCGGCTGGTGAAGACACGATCCCTCGGGGCCGGCGCCTGCCGCGGCGGCCATGTCCGGGTCAACGGCGAGCGGGTCAAGCCCGCCTCTTCCCTGCGTGTCGGCGACGAGGTACGACTGTGGCACGCCGGTCGCCGACGGGTCGTCGTGGTCACACGGGTGATCAGGAAGCGAGTGGGAGCGCCGGTGGCCGTCGAGTGCTACCGCGACGAATCCCCGCCGCCCCCACCCCGGGAGGCCGTCGCCCCGACCGGTTTCCGTGATCGCGGGGCGGGTCGCCCCACCAAGCGCGACCGACGGGAACTCGACCGGCTGCGAGAGTCGGCCGCCCCCGACGACTCCGCGGGGACGGATCGCCGGTGGGCGCGGTGAGGTCGACGCCCCTCGGGCACCGGCACCCCACACACCGCACGGGACGCACCGGGGTGCCGGCTCCGATCAGCCTTCGAAGCGCGCGTGGCGCAGGTATTCGGGCTTGGGATCGAGGGCAGCGGCGAGGCGGAAGTGGCGCCGGGCCGCGTCCGACCGCGCCTGACGCTCATAGGTGCGGGCGAGCGCGAAGTGCGCGAAGGCGTTGTCCGGCTCCCGCTCCAGCACCACGGTGAACTCCAGTTCGGCCGGGCGCAGCTGGGCCGCCGCGAAGAAGGCACGCGCGCGCAGCAGCCGCACGGCGGTGTTCTCGGGGTGGGCCGCCACGACGCCGTCGAGGAGCCGCACCGCTCCTCGCGGGTCACGGGCGGCGAGGAGCGCCTCGGCGGCACGGTAGTCGATGACATCCGTCTCCGGGCTGCGTCCTGGGGTACCTCGGGTCTCGAACACTGCGGGTCCTTCCTTCGATGGACGGCTCAACGCCGGCTCGACGACCTCTATTCCCGGGGCGGACCCGGCGGAGGGGCCTCGCGACCCGACCGATGGGCGCGGCCGAGCAGCTCGGACCAGACCTCGTCGACCCGGTGTCCCAACGCCTCCAGCGACACGTCGTTGTCGATGACGATGTCCGCGATCCTGCGCCGCTCCGCACGGCTCGCCTGCGCCGCCATCCGCGCCCGCGCCTCCTCCTCCGTCATGCCGCGTGTCCGGACGAGTCGGTCGAGTTGGGTGGCGGGGTCCACGTCGACGACGATCACCACGTCGTACCGGGGGGCGAGGCCGTTCTCGGTGAGCAGGGGCACGTCGTGCACGACGACCGCGTCTTCGGGGGCGGCCTCCTCCAGGGCGCGCGAGCGGGCGGCGACGAGAGGGTGGAGCAGGGCGTTCAACGAAGCCAGTCTCTCCGCGTCGGCGAAGACGATCGACCCGAGCCGCGCCCGGTCCAGGGTGCCGTCTTCCCGAAGGACCTCTTCGCCGAACTCCCCGACCACCGCGGCGAGTCCCGGCGTCCCGGGCTCCACGACCTCCCGAGCCACCCGGTCGGCGTCGATCAACGTCGCCCCCCGCTCCACGAGCAACCTGGCCACCTCGCTCTTGCCGGCGCCGATGCCACCGGTAAGCCCCACTCTCACCATGGCGGCAGCCCGCCCGCGCCTCCGCGGACGTCCGGAGCGGACCGGAGGCACGGCGCCGCCGATGGGGAGCCCGGCCGATCGGCCATCAGGCGTCGCCCTCCCGCTCGGCGAGGAAGCGCTCGAACTCACGGCCCAGCTCGTCGGCGGAAGGGATCTCCAGCGACTCGGCGAGCATGTTGCCACGGGTCTCCGAGCCCGCGGCGGCGTCGAACTGGTGCTCCAGCCCCTGGACCAGCGCGGTCAACTCCTCGTTCCCCTGCTTGACCTGCCGGTCGATCTCCGTCTGGGTGCGGTGCGCGTCCGCGCGGAGCGCGTGGGCGACATCGGGCAGTACCAGCCCGGTCGCGCCCGTGACCGCCTCCAACACGGTCAAGGCCGCGTCCGGATAGGGTGAGCGCGCGATGTAGTGAGGCACGTGGGCGGCGACGCCGAGGACATCGTGACCCGCCCGGCTCAGTCGGTACTCCACGAGGGCCTCGGCGCTGCCGGGCACCTGCGCCTCCTCGAAGGGACTGCGATGACCGGGCAGCAGGTCGACGCGGTTGCCGTGGGGTGTGATCCCCACGGGGCGGGTGTGCGGGACCCCCATCGGGATGCCGTGGAAGTTCACCGACAGGCGGACGCCGAGCCGCTCGACGATCTCCTTGACCGATGCCGCGAAGCGCTCCCACTCCACGTCCGGTTCCGGGCCGGACAACAGAAGGAAGGGCGCGCCGGTCGCGTCCTGGAGCATCCGCACCTCGATGGCGGGCTCCTCGTAGGCGCTCCAGTGGTCGCGCTTGAATGCCAGCAGCGGGCGTCGTGCGCGGTAGTCCACGAGGCGGTCGTGGTCGAAGCGCGCGACGACCTGGTGGGGCAGTGACCCCAGCAGCTGGTCGACGAGTTGCTCGCCGGTCGCTCCGGCGTCGATGTATCCGTCGAAGTGGTAGAGCATGACCAGGCCGGCCGATTCCTGGGCGAGCGCCGTGTCGACGACGGCCAGGCCCTTCTGCTCCCACGTGTACAAACCCTGCGGATCAGGCACTGTGACCGCTCCTCCTCGTGTCCGTCGTGGTCAACGCCCGGGGGATGGCGGGCATTCCCGGAAGGCGCCCGACGCGTTCGCCGACAGGGCGAGGGCCCGCACCCCCTGTGGGGTGCGGGCCCTCGGCGCGGAGGTACCCGCTCGGCGGGTGCGCTCAGCTCTGGCCGCCGGCCAGCTTCTCGCGCAGTGCCGCCAGCGCCTCGTCCGACGCCAGGGCGCCGGAGTTGTCGCCGCCCTCGGAGGAGTACGAACCGCCGCCACCGGACGCCGCCGGCGCGGCGGCCTCGCCGCCCTCGGCCTCGGCCTGAGCGTCCGCCTCCCGGGACTTGATGACCTGGGCCTGGTGCTGCTCGAAGCGGGTCTGCGCCTCGGCGTACTGGTGCTCCCACTCCTCCCGCTGCTTCTCGTAGCCCTCGAGCCAGTCGTTGGTCTCGGGGTCGAAGCCCTCGGGGTAGATGTAGTTGCCCTGGTCGTCGTAGGACGCGGCCATGCCGTACAGGGTCGGGTCGAACTCGACCGCCGTCGGGTCGGCGCCGAAGGACTCGTTCGCCTGCTTCAGCGAGAGGCTGATCCGGCGACGCTCCAGGTCGATGTCGATGACCTTGACGAAGATCTCGTCGTTGACCTGGACGACCTGCTCCGGGATCTCCACGTGGCGCTCGGCCAGCTCGGAGATGTGGACCAGACCCTCGATCCCCTCGTCGACCCGCACGAACGCACCGAACGGAACCAGCTTCGTGACCTTGCCGGGCACGACCTGACCGATCTGGTGGGTCCGGGCGAACTGCTGCCACGGGTCTTCCTGGGTCGCCTTCAGCGACAGGGAGACACGCTCGCGGTCCATGTCGACGTCGAGAACCTCGACGGTGACCTCCTGGCCGACCTCGACGACCTCCGAGGGGTGGTCGATGTGCTTCCAGGACAGCTCGGAGACGTGGACCAGACCGTCGACGCCACCCAGGTCCACGAAGGCACCGAAGTTGACGATCGAGGAGACGACGCCGGAACGCACCTGACCCTTCTGCAGGGTGGTGAGGAACGTCTGGCGCACCTCGGACTGGGTCTGCTCCAGCCAGGCGCGACGGGACAGGACCACGTTGTTGCGGTTCTTGTCCAGCTCGATGATCTTCGCCTCGAGCTCCTTGCCGACGTACGGCTGGAGGTCGCGGACACGGCGCATCTCGACCAGCGAGGCCGGGAGGAAGCCGCGGAGGCCGATGTCGAGGATGAGACCACCCTTGACGACCTCGATGACGGTACCGGTGACGATGCCGTCCTCTTCCTTGATCTTCTCGATGGTGCCCCAGGCGCGCTCGTACTGGGCGCGCTTCTTCGAGAGGATCAGCCGGCCTTCCTTGTCCTCCTTCTGGAGGACGAGGGCCTCGATCTCGTCGCCCACGGCGACGACCTCGTTGGGGTCGACGTCGTGCTTGATCGAGAGCTCACGGCTCGGGATGACACCTTCGGTCTTGTAACCGATGTCGAGCAGGACCTCGTCCCGGTCGACCTTCACGATGACGCCGTCGACGATGTCGCCGTCGTTGAAGTACTTGATCGTCTCGTCGATCGCGGCGAGGAAGGCTTCCTCGTTACCGATGTCGTTGACCGCTACCTGCGGGGTGGTGGCGGTGGTCTCGGTGCTGCTCGTCATGTGGGAAAGGGCTCCGGTACGGACATTGAAGTCGTAGGTACTGCTTGCGCCGGGAGCCCGTTTCGCTCTGCAGAAGCCGGACAGCCAAAGAAGCGCCCCACCACACACCGGCGACGGCGCCTCGACAACCGAGGGGACATACAACAGATGCGAGCGCAGCCTGCTCCGTCCGAGGCACGCAGGCCCGCAGCGCAACTTGTAGCATACGGGGGCGGCCGGGCAGGGTCAATGCGCGCAGCACGCGCACCGCGGGTCGGATCGGCACATCACCGACACCCGATCGGGTCGCCGCGCTTGGCGGCGACCGGCGCGCGAACCACCCGAGAGGCCACCAGGCCCGAACGGCAGAGTACGACGAGGGAGCCCATCATCCAAGAGTCCGACGCACCCGAGCCGGAGGCCACCCGCCGTGCCGTGGACAGTACGGAGAGCACCCGCGCCAACCGCGGCTGGTGGGACCGGAACGCCGACGCCTACCAGGAGGAACACGGCACGTTCCTCGGTGACGACCGCTTCGTGTGGAGCCCGGAGGGCCTCGAAGAGACCGAGGCCGGCCTCCTCGGCCCCCCGGAGGAACTGAGTGGCAGACGCGTCCTGGAGGTCGGCGCCGGTGCCGCCCAGTGCTCCCGGTGGCTCGCTGCTCGCGGCGCGCGTCCGGTGGCCCTCGACCTCTCGCACCGCCAGTTGAGGCACGCCCGGCGGATCGGCGGCCCGATCCCGTTGGTGTGCGCCGACGCGGCGGCGCTCCCCTTCCCGGACTCCGGCTTCGACCTGGCCTGCTCGGCGTACGGCGCGCTGCCCTTCGTCGCCGACCCCCGGGCGGTGTTGCGCGAGGTGCGTCGGGTGCTGCGGCCGGGCGGTCGGTTCGTGTTCTCCGTGACGCACCCGATCCGCTGGGCCTTCCCCGACGAGCCGGGTCCGGAGGGCCTGACCGTCACCGCTTCGTACTTCGACCGCACCCCGTACGTCGAGCAGGACGCGGCGGGCGAGGCCGTCTACGTCGAGCACCACCGGACCCTCGGCGACCGGGTACGGGACGTGGTGGCGTCGGGGTTCCGCCTGCTCGACCTCGTCGAGCCGGAGTGGCCCGCATGGAACACCACCGAGTGGGACGGCTGGTCGCCGTTGCGCGGCGGCCTCGTCCCGGGCACCGCGATCTTCGTCTGCGAACGGGACTGACACCCGGCCCGCGCCGTCCCGGGGGCGCTGCTCACGGGACGGCGGAGTCCGGCCGTCCGCGGCGGGGCCACTCCCTCCGGCCGCCGGGGTCGACGCCCCGAGCCTCCGCCCGGAGCGCGAGCACCAGGAGCGCCCCCGCCCCGACGGCCAGACCCCAGGGCAGGTGGGAGCTGAGCAGCAGGACGAGGAGCCGCTGCCCGGCGACCGCGTCGACGGTGTGCCGGACGTAGTCCTCCCGCATCTTGACGTGCCCGGAGAAGGCGGTGACCCGGTCCCGGCCCGCCAGCAGGGTGCCCCCGCGCAACTCCTCGCGATGGGTCTCCTCCCCGTACACGGGGGCGCCGGTCAGAGGCTCCACCCAGAAGCGACGGACGGTGGTGTACCAGCGGGTCGTGCCGGTCGCCTCGACCGCCTCGGCCGTGAGGCCCTCGACCGGGAGCGTCCGGGGGAACTCCACCCTGGTCCAGGGGATCGTCTGCTCGAAGTAGTAGACCTCGACGCCCCGGAAGTCCCGCGTCCCCCGGTAGTGGATGGGTGTCGCCACACGGGTCTGCGCGTCGAAGTAGGCGTAGTCCCGCTTCTCGGTGAGGAACGGCCACTTGAACTCCAGACCACGCCGGCGCACCGGCTCCCCGTCGACGGCCTCCTCCTCGGCGTGGACGGGTTCCTGGGTGTGGGGGTCGAAGACGTAGCGCTCGGGGATTCGGGAGACCATCTCCCCGTCGGGCCCTTGGACGTGGGAAAGCGCGTCCCAGACGACGACGTCCCGACCGGTGTCGCGACCGATCCGTTCGGCGGCCTCCACGTCGCCCCGCAGGGTCTGCACGATGGTGACTTCCGGCACCCGCCGGGCGCGCATCGTCGCGTAGTCCAGCAGGGTCGCGTCCCGTGCGACCATGACGGTCGCCTGGTAGTGATGGGCGGGGACCCTGGCCAGGCGCGGGAAGGCGTACCAGCGCAGGAGCGGGGAGAGGGCCGCGCAGCAGACGGCGAGGGCGAGCAGGACCAGAGCGACCTTCCGGCGCATGGCGCCCTCCTCCCGGACGGTGGGCCTCAGGGGTGGTCGGGGACCGTGGTCAGCAGGGGGCGGGGGGAGGTCTCTCCGGAGGGCGTGCCCACCGCGACGAGGGTCAGCGTCAGGGCGAGAGCGGCGGCGACACCGACCGCGACGGCGAGCAGGACACGCATGCGGCCTCCCGGCCGGCCGCCGAGCGGCGACCCCACATACCTGACGACCTGTCAGTTCACGCACCGTAGCAAGGGACGGCCGGGATGAGAACCGGTCACGCGCGACGGCGGCGACGCCCCCGTTCGGGAAGGGCGCCGCCGCCGTCGCGGACAGGGGGCGCTATCCCCTCGTCACCGGGGAAGCGGGCGCGGAGGCTCCGGCGGACGGCCTCGGGGGCGACGGCTCCGAAGGGCCGGCGGTGGGGGTCGGATCGGGCGTGGCGGTCGGGTCGGCGGGGTCGTCCGGCAGCACCGTGAGCGGGATGTCGAGCGTCCCGCCGCCCGGCGTGGTGAGCCGGAGCGTGAACGTGCCGGCGATGTCGTCCGCGTACAACGTCGGCAGAACGAGCGCTCCCGCGGCGTCGGTCTCCCCCTCGAGGGTGCGGACCGCGACACCGTCGGGGTCCTCGAAGTAGGGGCCGTCCCCCCGTTCGGAGGGTTCGGTCTCCGAGGTGACCACGACGGCCGTGACGGTCACGCCGGAGGCGGCGGCCCCCTCGTGGGTGACCCGCACCTCAAGGGGACCCGCGAACTCCCCGCCCGGTTCGCAGGCGGGCTCCGTCTCGTCGACGCGGGTGAGGGTGTCGGCCGCACGCGCCGACACCGCGGCCCGGTACACGACCGGCGGGACGTCCCTGCCGACCACGCCCGCCCGGACGACGAAGGCTCCGGTCCGCTCGCCGGCCTCCAGCGGAGGCGCCAGGGCGAGCCCGGAGCCGTCGGTGAGCACCGTGGCGACGCGCTCGCCACCCGCGAAGGCGGCGTCGGTGTCGCCGACCACGACGAAGCGGACCCTCACCTTGCCGACCGCCTCGCCCTCGGCGGTCTCCGCGCGCACACCGGCCCGCTCCGCGAACTCCTCGCCTGTGACGGCGGTGAGCGGGGATCGCCCGACCTGCCACAACCTCGCCACCGTGTCGGTCGGGGTGCGGTCCGCGGCCGGGGGCGCCGGTGGGGTGGGTGCGGGTCGCGACGAGCCGCCGCTCGCGATGTCGTCGTCCCCGACCGGGCCGTCCCCGTCGGAGGTGTCGGCGCCGTCGCTCGGGTCGACGTCGCCCCCGGCCTCGTCGTCCACCGCCGGCGGGGTGTCGACGCCACGGGTGCCCTCGTCGGTGTCGAGGCTGTCGGCCTCGGTGGTGTCTGAGTCCTCGTCGGCCGGCTTCTCGGCGGGAAGCGCAACCGTGTCCCCGGCCGGGGCCCCCTCGGAGGTGTCGGTGTCCCCGGGCGGCTTCGCGACCGATCCTTCGTCGCTGCGCTTCTCGGGCAGGGCGCCGCTGCCGTCGGGGATCTCGTGGGTGCCCTTGCGGTAGTACTCCAACCACGACACCACGGTGCGCAGGTAGTCGCGCGAGTTGTTGTAGCTGAGGACCGCGCGGTCGAGGTCGGCCCGCACGGACAGGTCCCATCCGAACCGGCAGAGGTAGTGCCCGGCGGCCAGGGCGGCGTCGTAGACGTTGTTCGGGTCCTTCGCACCGTCGGCGTTGCCGTCCCGCCCCGCCCAGGCCCAGGTGGACGGGATGAACTGCATCGGGCCGACGGCGTTGTCGTACGCGCTGTTCCCGTCGTAGGCGCCGCCGTCGGTGTCCCTGATGAGCGCGAAGCCGTTGCCGTCCAACTGGGGTCCGATGATCGGGGTGAGAGTCGTTCCCTCCGCGTCGACCCGGCCGCCGCTCGCGTGTCCGGACTCGACCTTCCCGATGGCGGCGAGGAGTTCCCAGGGAAGGTGGCACTCGGGTTTCGAAGCCCGCAACTCCGCCTCGGCCTTCTTGTAGGCGTCGAGGACGGTGGCGGGGATGGCCGCCTCCGTCGCGCCCTGGGCGACCGGGTCGCTCGTGGTGGGTGCGGGGTTCGGGCTCTCCAGTGGCGGCAGATCGGTGTAGTAGGGGGAGTCGCCGGTGGCGCTCGATCCGGGATCGGTACCGGCCGGAGGAGCGGCTCCCGCGGGCGTGCCTCCGCCGTCGAGACCGACGACGGCCCCCGGCGCCTGGGAGGCCGACAAGGCCGCGACCGCCACGGCCGCGACGGTGGTGGTGACCGCGCCCTTGCGCAGCCTCCTGCCGAATTGCGCCGCCATGTGACCCCTTCCCGGGGACGGCACCGTCCCCCTCTTCATCTCGACGCCGGTCCGAAGATCGGTCGGCGTGTGCGAGCGCGCCCCGGAACCCGCGAATACGGCGTCCGCCTGTTCGACCGGTACGGTGGCCCAGGCGACCTTACGGCAACTTCCTCTGTGTCGGCACCGCTTGCCTACGCCCTTCACCGATCGGCCACGCGGGTCGCGTTCCCTCCCCGACCGCGACAGCCGGAGGTCCGTCCATGCCCTTCACACTCAGTCACGCCGCGGCCGTCCTTCCGGTGCTACGGGCGGACGGCACCGGGCGGGCGGGGTTGGCGCCCGCCGTGCTGGTGGCCGGTTCCTTCGCTCCCGACACGCCGTACTACCTGGCGGGAGTGGTGCCGGGGGCCATGGGGTTCGGCACCTTCACGCACGGACTCGTCGGCGTCCTCACCGTCGATGTAGCGCTCGCGTGGCTGCTGGTCGCCCTGTGGCTGTGGGTGCGGGAGCCGATGGTGGGTCTCCTGCCGCCGGGCGTGCGGGGTCGGGCGGCGACGCTGCTGCGCTGCGGCGAGCGCCGGCGTGTCTCGGCCCGTCGCGTCGTCCGCTGGTACGGCTCGGCGGCGCTCGGGGCACTGACCCATGTGGTGTGGGACGCCTTCACCCATCCGGACCGGTGGGGGACTCGGGCACTGCCCGCGCTGGGCCACGACCTCGCGGGCCTGCCCGCCTACTGGTACCTCCAGTACGGCGGTTCGGCACTCGCGGCGGGGGGACTCGTGGCCTTCGTGACGAGGGCCATGCGCCGCGTGCCCGAGGCACCGGCCGCGCTCGCGGTTCCTTCGCCGTCGGCCCGCGAACGCGGCGCGGCCGTCGCACTCCTCGCCTGCTGTGCCGGGCTCGGCGCGGCGCTGCGGGCGACGAGTTGGTGGGCGCGCTGGGGTTCGGTCGCCGAGCCATGGGACCTGATACCCGCCCTGTGCTTCGGCGCCGGTGCCGGTCTCGCCCCCGGCATCCTGCTGTACGCCACGCTCGTGAGGGCCGGCCGGCCGGGTCGGGGTCACGGCGAGCCGGAGACGGCGGGCGCCGGGGCCGGCACCCCGAGCACCGCCGGATGACCGCGGGCCCGGGGCACGAACCCGCCGATCCCCCGCCCACCGGCGCCGAGGCGGCACATCACCGCCCCGCCCGGGAGGCACCCCACCGGCCGGCGGGTGGGCCTCCTCGGAGCCGACACGAGCGCTCCCCACGACGGCCCCGGCGAACGAACCGGTCCGGCGCGCCGGTACATCAGTGCGCGGCGGACTCCCAGTCCGGTCCTGACCCCACCGAGACCCCCAGCGGGACGCGGAGCCGCACGGCCCCGGCCATCTCGCGGCGGACCAGTTCCTCCACCGCGGCCCGCTCGCCGGGCGCGGTCTCCAGCACGATCTCGTCGTGGACCTGGAGGAGCATCCGGGAGGCGAGCCCCTCCTCCCGGAGAGCACGGTCCACCTGAAGCATCGCGATCTTGACGATGTCGGCGGCCGTGCCCTGGATGGGGGCGTTGAGCGCCATGCGCTCCGCCGCCTCACGGCGTTGGCGGTTGTCGCTGTTCAGATCGGGGAGGTAGCGGCGCCGCCCGAAGAGCGTCGCCGTGTAGCCCGTCGCACGCGCCTCGTCCACGACCCGCCGGAGGTAGTCCCGCACCCCTCCGAACCGCTCGAAGTAGGCGTCCATCAGCCCGCGGGCCTCCGCGGCCTCGATGCCCAGTTGCTGCGACAGCCCGAAGGCCGACAGGCCGTAGGCCAGCCCGTAGGACATCGCCTTGATCTTGCGGCGCATCTCCGCGTCCACCGACTCCGGTGCCACGGAGAACACCTGCGCGGCGGCCGTGGTGTGCAGGTCCTCTCCGGAGGTGAAGGCCCGGACGAGCCCCTCGTCCTCGGAGAGGTGGGCCATCACGCGCAGCTCGATCTGGCTGTAGTCCGCCGTGATCAGGGTCTCGTACCCCTCCCCCACCACGAACCCCCGCCGGATCGCCCGCCCCTCGTCGGTGCGGACCGGGATGTTCTGCAGGTTCGGGTCGGTGGAGGACAGACGACCGGTCGCGGCCACCGTCTGGTTGAACGTGGTGTGGATGCGTCCGTCCGGAGCGATGGTCTTGATCAGACCCTCCACCGTGACCCTGAGCTTGGCCTGCTCACGGTGGCGCAGCATGATGACCGGCAGCTCGTTCTCCGTGCGGGTCGCCAGCCACGCCAGGGCGTCGGCGTCCGTGGTGTAACCGGTCTTGGTCTTCTTGGTCTTGGGGAGATTCAGCTCGCCGAAGAGCAACTCCTGGAGTTGCTTGGGCGATCCGAGGTTGAACTCGCGCCCCGCGGCCTCGTGGGCCTCCCGCACCGCCTGCTGGACGGCGTCGGCGAACATCCCCTCCATCGTCCGAAGATGGTCCCGATCGGCCGCGATCCCATGACGCTCCATCCGGGCCAACAACGACGACGTGGGCAGCTCCACCTCGCGCAGCAGATCCGCGGCGCCCACCTCGCGCAGTCGCTCCTCGAACGCCTCCCCGAGATCCAGGATCGCGCGAGCCTGGGCCATCAACGCCTCAGCCTCCGCGCCGTCGTCCGCCCCCAGGGCGAGCTGACCGTCCGCGGCGGCCGACGGGCCCAACTCGCGATGCAGGTACTCCAGCGACAACGCGTCCAGGTCGAGGGAGCGCCGCCCCGGCTTGGCCAGATAGGCGCCGAGCGCGGTGTCCATGGAGACGCCGTCGACGGACCAACCGTGCTCCGCGAAGGCCCGCATCGCGCGCTTGGCGTTGTGGAGGACCTTGGGCCGGTCCGCGTCGGCCAGCCAGGACGCCCACGCCGTCCGGTCGGCCTCGTCGAGGGTCGACGGGTCGAACCACGCGGCCCCCCCTCCCGTGTCGGCGAGCGCGACCTCCTCGACCGAGCCCACACCCTGAGCCCAGGCGTCGACCGTGGCGACGCCGAGGGCGCGGGTGCCGTGCTCGGCGAGCCATCCGGCCAGCTCGCCCGCTCCGAGCACCACACCGTCGATCGACACGCCCTGCGAGGCGGCCGGAGCCGCCTCGGCCTCCCGCGCTCCGGGGTCGACGGCGAACAGGCGCTCTCGGAGCGAGGGATTGCGGATCTCCAGGTTCTCCAGGAAGGCCCTCACCCCCTCGCGGTCGTAGGCGACGCGCTCCAGTTCGGCGACGTGTTTGGGCAGCTCCACCCGCCGCTCCAGCTCGGTGAGTCGGCGGTTGAGGCGCACCGCGTCCAGGTGGTCCCTGAGGTTCTGCCCCGCCTTGCCCTTGACCTCGTCGGCCCGCTCGACCAGCTCCGCGAACGACCCGAACTGATTGATCCACTTCGCGGCCGTCTTCTCGCCCACCCCGGGGATGCCCGGCAGGTTGTCCGACGGGTCGCCGCGCAGGGCGGCGAAGTCCGGGTACTGGGTGGGTGTCAGGCCGTACTTCTCGATCACCTTCTCCGGGGTGAAACGCGTCAGTTCGGAGACGCCCTTGGTCGGATACAGCACCGTGGTGTGCTCGCTGACCAGTTGGAAGGAGTCCCGGTCGCCGGTGACGATCAGGACCTCGAACCCCTCGCCCTCCGCCTGGGTGGCGAGCGTGGCGATGACGTCGTCGGCCTCGAAGCCCTCGACGGCGAAGCGGGCGACGCCCATGGCGTCCAGCAGGTCCGCGATCAGCTCGACCTGACCCTTGAACTCGTCCGGGGTCTTGGAGCGGTTCGCCTTGTACTCGGCGAACTCCTCGGACCGCCAGGTGCGCCGCGAGACGTCGAAGGCGACGGCGAAGTGGGTGGGGGCCTCGTCACGGAGAGTGTTGGCCAGCATCGAGGCGAAACCGTAGACCGCGTTGGTCGGCCGGCCCGCGGAGGTCGTGAAATTCTCGGCGGGTAGCGCGAAGAACGCGCGGTAGGCCAGCGAGTGCCCGTCCATGAGCATCAGGCGCGGGCGGGCCCCGCCGGGGGGATTGTCGGTTTGCTTCGCCGCTGTCTTTGCCACGCCCCCGATCCTGCCACGAGCCACCGACACCGGGGTCGGGGCACCTCGGGGCACCCGCGCCGCGTGGCCCACCACCCCTGGTCCGCCACCCACCGTGATCACCCGGTCGTCGGCCCGGCGTGGAGGGCACCCGGGGTGGGCGCCGTCCATCGCCCGTCGGGAACAATCGGCCGCCGACTGAGCGTTCGCTCAGTCGGCGTGGAGACACGCCGGCGAACGACCCACCAGGCACGACAACCGCGAACGGAGCCGGTTCCATGGGCGAGCAGCAGCACGTGAAGTTCCCGCAGGAGGTCATCGACGAGTACTCCGCGCTCGGAGTGGACCTTCCCGCCCTCTTCTCCGCCGGACACCTCGGGACCCGGATGGGCGTCCGCGTCCGGGAGGCGTCCGCCGAGCGTGTCGTCGGGGTCATGCCCGTGGAGGGAAACACCCAGCCCTACGGCCTGCTGCACGGCGGAGCCTCGGCGGTGCTGGCCGAGACGCTCGGGTCCATCGGCACGATGCTGCACGGGGGCGCCTCCAAGGTGGCCGTCGGCGTCGACCTGAACTGCACCCATCACCGAGGGGTCAGGTCCGGCACGGTGACCGGCGTGGCCACCCCCGTGCACCGCGGACGCTCCACGGCCACCTACGAGATCGTGATCAGCGACGACGAGGGCCGGCGTGTGTGCAGCGCCCGGCTGACCTGCCTGTTGCGCGACGCGACCCCGGGCGGTTCCGCCGCGTCGGGAGCGACCTCCTGAGCACGAGCCCTCTCGCGCGAACACCCGCCGCGCGAAACCCGGTTCGTCACCGCACCGGCCGGTGCGGTGACGAACCGGCCCCGGGACACCCGGGCCGGGAAGGCCCCGATAACAAGAGCGTCACAGCCTTTACCCGCCCCTCCTCCCCCTTCCCCGCCCGCGCCTAGAGTCGCGGCCAGTCACCGCGCCGTGGGATCACCACCTCCGCCCAGTGCTCGGACTCGGTCGCCTCCGCGGGGAGACGGCCGCGCCAGGGGAAAGGACTGATCGTGCGTCAACGTTCGTTCATCGCCGTCACCGCCGCGCTGGCGGCCGGGGCACTCACCCTCACCGCCTGTGGATCGCGGGCCGACGACGGCGGTGGCGGTGGGTCCGACACCGGGAACGCCGGCGACACCACCGTGGTCATCGGCGTCGACGCCCCCTTGACCGGCGACCTGTCGGCGCTCGGCCTCGGCATCGAGAACTCGGTCGACCTCGCCGCCCGGACCGCCAACGAGCAGGGCTATGTCAAGGACGTCACCTTCGAGGTCCAGGCCCTCGACGACCAGGCGCAGCCCTCCCTCGGACAGCAGAACGCCTCGAAGCTCGTGGCGGACGACCAGGTCGTCGGAGTCGTGGGGCCGTTGAACTCGAACATCGCCGAGGCGATGCAGAAGGTCTTCAGCGAGGCCGACCTGGTACAGGTCTCGCCGGCCAACACCAATCCGGCCCTGACCCAGGGGGTCGACTGGCGGACCGAGAAGGAGCGGCCCTACGCCTCGTACTTCCGGACCGCCACCACCGACGCCGTCCAAGGCCCCTTCGCCGCTCAGTACGTCTACCACGACGCCGAGAAGCGCGAGGTCTTCGTCATCGACGACAAGAAGACCTACGGCGCCGGTCTGGCGGCCACCTTCACCGAGGAGTTCGAGAGGCTCGGCGGCGAGGTCGTCGGCACCGAGCACATCAACCCGGACACCAAGGACTTCTCCGCCGTCGCCACCAAGGTCAAGAACTCCGGCGCGGACGCCGTCTACTACGGTGGCGAATATCCACAGGCGGGACCGCTCAGCAAGCAGATCAAGGCCGCGGGCGCGCGCATCCCGCTCATCGGCGGCGACGGCATCTACAGTGCCGAGTTCGTCAAGCTGGCCGGCTCCGCCGGCACCGGCGACCTGGCCACCTCCGTCGGCGCGCCGGTCGAGGAACTCCCCTCCGCCCGCGAGTTCGTCGCCGACTACCGGGCCGCCGGCTACAAGGAGGACTACGAGGCCTACGGGGGCTACTCCTACGACTCGGCCTGGGCGATCGTCGAGGCGGTCAAGAAGGTCGTCGACGCCAACGGGGGGAAGCTCCCCGACAACCCCCGTCCCCTGATCACCGAGGCGATGCAGGGCGTCTCCTTCGACGGTGTGACCGGCACGGTGTCCTTCGACGAGTTCGGCGACGCCACGAACAAGCAACTCACCGTCTACGCGGTAGAGGACGGCGATTGGAAGGACGTGAAGTCCGGCACCCTCGACGACTGAGGGCCAGGCCCACCCGCACCACCGCACGGCCGCGCGGGGCGCTCTCACCGGCGCCCCGCGCGGTCTCGCTCCCGGCCGCCCGGCCGCCCCTGTCGACTCATCGACTCGTCTCGGAGGACATGCGGTGCACGAACTGCCGCAGCAGCTGGTCAACGGCCTGCTCCTGGGATCCATGTACGGGCTCGTCGCCATCGGCTACACCATGGTCTACGGCATCGTCCAGCTCATCAACTTCGCCCATGGCGAGATCTTCATGACCGGTGCCTTCGGCGCCCTCACGGTCCACCTCTACCTCCTGCCCGACGGCACCCCGATGACCGCCGCCCTGCCCCTGATGCTGATCGGCGCGATGGCGGTCTCCTGCGCCGTGGCCGTGGGAGCGGAGCGATTCGCCTATCGCCCGCTGCGCGGTGCCCCCCGACTGGCGCCCCTCATCACCGCCATCGGTCTCTCCCTCGCCCTCCAGCAGGCCGTCTGGGCCTGGTACCCCGAGGCCAAGTCGGCCCGGCGGTTCCCGCAGATCGACGGCGGTCCCTTCCACCTCGGAAGCGTCACCGTCCAGACCGGCGACATCTTTCTCCTGGTCGTCGCCCCCGTCGGCATGGCCGTGCTCGCCTTCTTCGTGATGCGCACCCGCACCGGGCGCGGGATGCAGGCGACCGCCCAGGACCGGGACACCGCGAAGCTGATGGGGGTCGACACCGACCGCATCATCGTGATCGCGTTCGCCCTCGGTGCCGTGTTCGCGGCGGTCGGCGGTGTGGCCTTCGGACTGAAGTACGGGCAGATCGACTTCAAGATGGGGTTCATCCTGGGACTCAAGGCCTTCACCGCCGCCGTACTCGGCGGTATCGGCAACATCTACGGGGCCATGATCGGCGGCGTGGTCCTGGGTGTGGCCGAGACCCTGGCCACCGCCTACGTGGCCGACATCCCGGGGATGGACCAGTTCGGCAGCCAGTCCTGGGCGGACGTCTGGGCCTTCATCCTCCTCATCCTCGTGCTGCTGTTCCGGCCCCAGGGCCTGCTCGGCGAGCGCGTCGCGGACAGGGCGTGACACCGATGACGACACCGACCACCGCCCCCGAGAGTCCCCAAACGCCGGTCGCCGGCCGGTCAGCCGGCCTCGTCGCACTCCCCCCGCGTACCGGACGGCTCCTGGCCGTCGGCGGCGGCGCCCTCACCGTCCTCTCCACCTTCCTGGCCTGGACCTGGACCCCCGCCTTCCCCGGCGACCTCACCGTCTACGGCCATCCGGGGGGACTTCAGGTCCCGGTCCTCGTCGGCGGCCTGCTCACCACCCTGCTGGGCCTGGCCGCCCACGGGGGGCGCCGGCCGGCCCCCGGCGGAGGGGGCGCCGCCCTCCGACTCGCCGCCCTGGGTACGTTCCTCACCGCGTGGTACACCGTCCTCGCCCTCACCTTCCGGCTGGGCGGGCTGGTCAACCTCGAACCCGGCGGTCTGCTCGTGGCGGCGGCCAGTCTGGCGAGCCTGCTGGGGGCGCTCGCTTTGCCCTTCCGGCGTCCCGTCCCGGAGCCGGTCGATCCGACGGCGGACGGCGGGGAGCGGTTCGGACACCGAGTGAGAGAAGGGTGGGCCACCGTCAGGGCGGCCTTCGCCGCCGACGCGCCCCGCCCGCTCGGCCCGCTCCCCTCCTGGGTCGAGATCCTCGGCATCGTCGGCATCATGGCCCTTTGTCTGACCGTGTTCACCTACGGCATCGGGACGGAGTACGACGAACTCTTCGTGGGCTTCCTGCTGACCGCCGGGTTCGGTTTCGCCGCCCTGGGCAAAGCCGGGTCGATCGCCCACGCCACCGAGATCACCGCGCGACACAGGAACGTCACGATCTGCGGCGCGTTCGTCGCCGCCGCCCTCTTCCCCTTCACCCAGACCGACGATCAGTACGCCACGATCGGCGTCTACATCCTGATCTTCGCCACGGTCGCGCTCGGGCTGAACATCGTCGTCGGTCTCGCCGGCCTCCTCGACCTGGGCTACGTGGCCTTCCTCGGCGTCGGGGCCTACGCGGCCTCGCTCGTCTCCGGCTCCCCCACCTCGCCCTTCGATCTGCGGCTGCCCTTCTGGGCCGCCGTTCTCGTCGGCGCCGCCGCCTCGCTCGTGTTCGGCGTCCTCATCGGCGCCCCCACCCTGCGCCTACGCGGCGACTACCTGGCCATCGTCACCCTCGGCTTCGGCGAGATCTTCCGCATCGCCGCCAACAACCTCGACGGCACCTCGGGCCCGGATCTCACCAACGGCTCCAACGGGATCTCCTCGATCCCCGACCTGGAGATCCTCGGGTTCGACCTCGGCGCCCGGCACGAGATCGCGGGTTTCGGCATCGGCCGGTTCGCCAACTACTTCTTCCTGATGCTGCTGATCACGGCCGTCGTCGTCCTCGTCTTCCGCCGCAGCGGCGACTCCCGGATCGGCCGGGCCTGGGTCGCCGTCCGCGAGGACGAGACCGCCGCCGAGGCGATGGGCATCAACGGGTTCCGGGTCAAGCTCGTCGCCTTCGCCGTCGGGGCCGCGCTCGCCGGCCTCGCCGGCACCGTCCAGGCGCACGTCACCTACGTGGTCACCCCGGAGCAGTACCTCTTCGCGGGGACCGCGCCGCCCAACTCGGCCTTCCTGCTCGCGGCCGTCGTCCTGGGCGGAATGGGCACCATCGGCGGCCCGCTGCTGGGTGCCGCCCTGCTCTTCCTGATCCCCAACAAGCTCCAGTTCCTCGGGGACTACCAACTGCTCGCCTTCGGCCTGGCACTGGTGCTGCTGATGCGGTTCCGGCCCGAGGGCCTCATCGCCAACCGTCGGGACGGACCAGGGCGCGGCGAGGGCGCCGGACAGCACGCGGACCTCGCGAAGACAAGGGGCGATTGACTTGACCACCGACACGGGCCCGGCAGCCGCCGGAACACCGACGACCGGCCGTACCGTCCTCGACGCGCGCGGCGTCACCATGCGTTTCGGCGGTCTCACCGCCGTACGGGGAGTGGACCTCACCGTCTCCGGCGGGCAGATCGTCGGCCTGATCGGCCCCAACGGCGCCGGGAAGACCACCTTCTTCAACTGTCTGACCGGCCTCTACACCCCCACCGAGGGAGAGGTCCGCTACCGGGACGCCGTCCTGCCGCCCAAGTCCTTCAAGGTCACGGCGGCCGGCATCGCCCGCACGTTCCAGAACATCAGGCTCTTCGCCAACATGACCGTGCTGGAGAACGTCCTGGTCGGACGGCACACGCGAACCCGCGAGGGCTTCTGGTCCGCGGTGCTGCGCGGGCCGGGGTTCCACCGGGCCGAGGCGGAGTCCCGCGAACGCGCCATGGAGTTGCTGCGCTTCGTGGGTCTGGCGGGCAAGGCCGGCCACCTCTCCCGGAACCTCCCCTACGGCGAGCAACGCAAACTTGAGATCGCGCGGGCGCTGGCCAGCGAACCCGGCCTGCTCCTCCTGGACGAACCCACCGCCGGCATGAATCCGCAGGAGACCCGCGCCACGGAGGAACTGGTCCTCGCCATCCGGGACCAGGGCGTCGCCATCCTCGTCATCGAGCACGACATGCGTTTCATCTTCAACCTGTGCGACCGGGTCGCCGTGCTCGTCCAGGGGGAGAAGCTCCTCGAGGGAGACCCGTCGACCGTGCAGGGTGACGAACGGGTCGTCGCCGCCTACCTCGGCGAGCCCTTCCAGGGCGCGCCCGGGGCGGACGAGGTCGCGGAGGTCGAGGCGGCCGAGGCACACGCGGCCGAGGCGGCGACCCGGAGCGGCCGGGGCGCGGCCCCGGACGACCCCCCGTCCCATGAGACGGGGAACCCCGGAAGGAGATCGAGTTGAGCGCGCTCCTGGAGGTCGAGGACCTCCGCGTCGCCTACGGCAAGATCGAGGCCGTCAAGGGCGTCACGTTCAGCGTCGACACCGGCGAGGTGGTCACCCTCATCGGGACCAACGGCGCCGGGAAGACCACCACGTTGCGCACCCTGTCCGGGTTGCTCCGCCCGCTGGGCGGACGGATCCTGTTCGACGGGGTGTCCCTGAGGAAGGTCCCCGCGCACCGGATCGTGGCCCTCGGGCTGGCGCACTCCCCGGAAGGGCGGCACATCTTCCCGCGCATGTCGATCGAGGACAACCTCCGTCTCGGGGCGTTTCTCCGCCGCGACCGGCCCGGCGTCGAGCGGGACATCCGGCGCGCCTACGACCTCTTCCCCATCCTGGGGGAACGCAGAGGACAGGCGGCCGGCACCCTTTCCGGAGGCGAGCAGCAGATGCTGGCCATGGGACGGGCGCTGATGTCGCGGCCCAAACTGCTGATGCTCGACGAGCCGTCCATGGGTCTGTCCCCGATCATGATGCAGAGGATCATCGCGACGATCGCCGAGCTGAAGGCCCAGGGCACCACCATCCTGCTCGTCGAGCAGAACGCCCAGGCCGCGCTGTCGCTAGCCGATCACGGCCATGTCATGGAGGTCGGCTCCATCGTCCTGTCCGGAACGGGCCGGGAGTTGCTGCACGACGAATCGGTGCGCAAGGCCTACCTGGGCGAGGACTGACGCGGCCTCGGTCCCGAGCGACGAGCAGGAGGCGGAGAGCGAAGGGGCGGGCGCGCCCCGTCAGTCCTTGGCCGCCTTCTTCTCCTCCGCGTCCTCGATGACCGCCTCGGCCACCTGTCGCATCGACATCCTCCGGTCCATCGACGTCTTCTGGATCCAGCGGAACGCGGCGGGCTCGCCGAGTCCGTACTCGGTCTGGAGGACGGACTTGGCCCGGTCGACCAGCTTCCGGGTCTCCAGACGCTGGGAGAGGTCGGCGACCTCCCTCTCCAACTCCTTCAACTCGGTGAAACGCGAGACGGCCATCTCGATGGCCGGGACGACGTCGCTCTTGCCGAACGGCTTCACGAGGTAGGCCATGGCGCCGGCGTCCCTGGCCCGATCCACCAACTCGCGCTGGGAGAAGGCGGTCAGCATCAGCACCGGGGCGATCCGCTCCTCCGCGATCCGCTCAGCGGCGGAGATGCCGTCGAGCTTCGGCATCTTGACATCGAGGATCACGAGATCGGGCCGCTGCTCCCGGGCCAGCTCCACCGCTCGCTCCCCGTCCCCGGCCTCTCCGACGACGGTGTAGCCCTCCTCCTGGAGCATCTCCCTGAGGTCGAGTCGGATCAGCGCCTCGTCCTCGGCGATGACGACACGCGTCGTCGACGGGGGCACGTGCGACGTGTCGTCATCGGGCACCTCGGCGGGCTGGGGCGACTCGGGGGCGGTCACGGGGGCTCCTCGTTCGATACAGGGGTACTGCTGACAAGAGCCTACCCAGCTGCTGTATGGTGGGAATGCAGCGGATCAAGCTTGACCTTGGATTCGCAGGAGCTCCGGTAGTCCAATCGGCAGAGACGATACCCTCAAAAGGTATTCAGTGTGGGTTCGAATCCCACCCGGGGCACTTTTCCTTGCTTTACAAGGCCCTCCGCACCCACCGCGAGCAATCCGCCGCCAAGGCGTCCCACGACGCGGGAGCGGCGCCTCGCCCCCGCCCTCCCGGGACCGCACCCGCCCGCACCACCCAGACCACGAGGCCCGGCCGGGCGCTCACCCGTCCTCACCGACCCTGCGCACCCGCAGCATGTTGGTCGTGCCCGACACGCCCGGCGGTGAGCCGGCCGTGATCACCACCAGGTCTCCCTTCCGGCACCGACCGCTCCGCAACAGCGACTCGTCCACCCTGGCGACCATCGCGTCGGTCGAGTCGACCGGCGGCCCCAGGAACGCCTCCACCCCCCAAGTGAGGCTCAACTGGGAGCGGGTGGCAGCGTCCGGGGTGAAGGCCAACAGGGGGACCGGCGAACGGTAGCGGGCAAGCCGGCGAGCGGTGTCCCCCGACTGTGTGAAGGCCACCAGGGCACTCGCTGCGAGGAAGTCGCCGACCTCGGCCGCCGCGCGGGCGACCGCGCCACCGTGCGTGCGCGGCTTGCCGCTCGCGTCGAGCGGCGGCAACCCCTTGGCGAGAACGTCCTCCTCCACCGCCTCGACGATCCTGGCCATCACCCGCACCGCCTCGGTGGGGTGCTCCCCCACGCTCGTCTCCCCCGACAGCATCACCGCGTCCGTGCCGTCGATGACGGCGTTGGCGACGTCGCTCGCCTCCGCGCGGGTGGGACGCGAGTTCTCGATCATGGAGTCCAGCATCTGCGTCGCGACGATCACCGGCTTGGCGTTCCTGCGCGCCAGCTTGATCACCCGCTTCTGCACGATCGGGACCTGCTCAAGCGGCATCTCGACCCCGAGGTCCCCGCGCGCCAGCAGGACGCCGTCGAACGCGGCGACGACCTCCGCGATGTTCCGGACCGCCTCAGGCCTCTCGATCTTGGCCACGACAGGGACGCGCCGCCCCTCCTCCGCCATGACCCGGTGAGCCTGTTCAGCGTCTCGGCCGCCGCGGACGAAGGAGAGGGCCACGGCGTCGAAGCCCGCCCGCAGAGCCCAGCGGAGATCGTCCTCGTCCTCCTTGGTGAGCGCCGGAACCGAGACGGCGACACCCGGCAGGGTCAACCGTCGATGGTCGGAGACCACACCGCCCTCCACGACCCGGGTCCGCACCCTCGGGCCGTCGATCCCGGTGACCTCCAGGCAGACCGCACCGTCGTCGACGAGAATCCGCTCACCGACCACCGCGTCGTCGGCGAGCCCGGCATAGCCGGTCCCGCAGATCTCGCGGTCGCCCTCGACCCCCTCCTCGACCGTGATCGTGAAGGCGTCCCCGCGTTCCAGGACCACCGGCCCCCCGGCGAAACGTCCGAGTCCGATCCTCGGCCCCCGGAGGTCGGCAAGCGCTCCCACGGCGCGCCCGGTCTCCTCGCCGGCCCGACGCAGGCTCCGGTAGCGGGCCTCGTGCTCCGCACGCCCCCCGCCGCCCAGACGGAAGCAGGCGACGTCCATCCCCGCCTCGACCAACGCGTGGATGTCGGCGGGCGCATCGGTCGCGGGACCCAGGGTGCAGACGATTTTCGCTCGGCGCATGAGTCGAGCCTAGGCGCTTACCCACTGGTAGAAATCCGGCCGCGCCCGACGACCTGACACCTATCGGGTGAAGAGTCGGGGACCACCGCGAGGAGGCCACCCACGTCCGTCGGCGCGTCGTCCGTTAGGGCCCCGCCATCACGCCCCCGGCGAGACCGAAGCGCGTGAAGGCGGACCGCCGCGGCAACGGATACCGCTCCTCGCCGATGAGGTCGTTGAGGATGGACGCGGACCGCCACGCGACCAGACCGAGGTCCGGAGCGCCCACGCCGTGGGTGTGCCGCTCCGCGTTCTGGACGTACACCCGGCAGCCGGATTCGGCGATGGTCGGATCGAGGACGAGGCGGAACCTCTCGTCGACCCGGAACCGCCCACGAGCGTCCCGGCCCAGGCGGTCGGCGATGTCGCCGAGGACTCCGTCCAGGGGGCGCTCCCGATAGCCGGTGGCGAGGACGACGGCGTCGGTGGCCAGCGTGCCGGTCGTGTTCTGCTGGGCGTGGTCCAGGCGGAGTTCGATCGCGGCGGGGGACGGGCGGCGGGCACCGTGCACACTCACACCGGGGGTGATCACGGTGTCCGGCCACCCGCCGCCCAGGGCCCGGCGGTACAACTCGTCGTGGATGGCGGTCAGGGTCTCGTCGTCGATGCCCCGGTGCAGTTGCCACTGGGAGGCGACCAGCCGGTCCCGGACCGGCTCGGCGAGGCCGTGGAAGTAGCGGGTGTAGTCCGGGGTGAAGTGTTCCAGCCCGAGTCGGGAGTACTCCATCGGGGCAAGCGCCTCGGTGCGCCCGAGCCAGTGCAGTCGCTCACGGCCGACGGGGCGTCGGCGCAGCAGATCCAGGAAGATCTCGGCGCCGGACTGACCGATGCCGACGACCGTGACGTGGCCCGCCTCGACCAGGGTCTCCCGGTGCTCCAAGTAGTCGGCCGCGTGCAGCACCGGCGCGCCCGGAGCGGCCCACAACGACCGCAACTCCTGGGGCACGTGCGGCTCGGTGCCGACGCCGACCACGACGGCGCGGGTGCTCACCCGCCCCCGGGATTCGACACCGTCGACCGGCTCCGTCCGGGTGTAGCGGACGTCGAACACGGCACGCTCGGGGTCGAAGCCAACGGTGTCGACCCGATGGCCGAAACGGAGGGAGGGGAGGCGCTCGGCGACCCACCGGCAGTAGGCGTCGTACTCCGCGCGCCGCACGTGGAAACGCTCCGCGAGATAGAACGGGAAGAGCCGCTCGTGTTCCCTGAGGTAGTTGAGGAAGCTCCAGCCGCTGGCCGGGTCGGCGAGGGTGACCAGATCCGCGAGGAAGGGAACCTGGAGACGGGCGCCCTCGACGAGCAACCCCGGGTGCCAGCGGAAGGAGCCGCTCTGATCGAGGAAGACGGCGTCCAGGCCGTCGAGGGGCTGGGCCAAGGCGGCGAGCGAGAGATTGGCGGGGCCGACGCCGACGCCGACGAGGTCCCTGAGGGGGGCCGGGCGGCGCACCGGTGAGCGCCTCATCGGGGCTTCCCCGCTCGACGGGGACGACACCCTGTCACGCCACGCCACCTCGGTCGGCGCCCACCGGGGTCCGGGTGGGGAGATGGGCCAGATCGCGACCGCGCGCGTCCACGGTGTCGAGAAGAACATCGAGGTCGTCCGGCCGGAGGTGGGGGTTGAGCAGCGTGGCCTTGAGCCAGAGGCGCCCCCCCAGGCGGGCACGGCCCAGGACGGCGCTTCCGTCGAGCAGCAGCAGCCTGCGCAGTTCGGCGACCGCGGAGTCGGGGGCTTCGGAGGGCCGGAACAGCACGGTGCTGAGGGTCGGGGCGGCGTGGAGTTCGAGACGCGGGTGTTCCCGGACACGGTCGGCGAGGCGCAGAGCGTGGTCGCAGACCCGGTCCACGAGGTCGCCGAGACCGCGCCGGCCCAGCGTCCGCAGCGTGACTGCGATCTTGAAGCAGTCGGGGCGTCGGCTGGTGCGGGGGGACCGACCCAGGAGATCGGGCAGGCCCGCCTCGGTGTCGTCCACCGCGTTGAGGTAGTCGGTGTGGTGGTGCAGCGGGGTCAGATCGGCCGGATCGCGGACGGTCAGCAATCCGGCGGGGATCGGTTGCCAGCCCAGCTTGTGCAGGTCGAGGGCGACGGTGTCGGCTCGGTCCAGCCCCCCGAGCAGGGCTCGCCGCCGCTCGCTGAACAGCAGGCCGCCCCCGTAGGCGGCGTCGACGTGGAACCGCGCGCCGTGGACTGCGCAGCGGTCCGCGATCTCCCCCAGCGGATCGAGGAGACCCGCGTCGGTGGTGCCTGCGGTGGCGGCGACCAGATGGGGGCCGGGCACGTCGGTCAGGGCCTGGTCGAGGGCGGCGAGGTCGATCGTGCCGCCCGGCGCGGGCACGACGACGGGGTCGGGCAGGCCCAGCAGCCACCCGGCCCGGGGCAGGGAATCGTGTGCGTTGGCCCCGTACACCAACCGGACCCCGGGCCCGTGGATCTCACGAGCGAAGAGCAGGGCCAGGTGGTTGGACTCGGTGGCCCCGGTGGTGGCGACCGCGTCGGCGGCACCGACCTCCCCGGCGAGCGCCCGGCCGACCGCCGACTCCACCTCGGCCGCCGCGGGCGCCTGGTCCCAGGAGTCCAGGGACGGGTTGAGGACGTCCGCCGCGAGGTCGGCGGCGACGGCAACGGCCAGGGGCGGGCAGTGCAGGTGCGCCGCGCACAGCGGGTGGGCCGGATCGGCGGCCCCCTCGGCGAGCGCGGCCACCAGGGCGCGCAAGGCACCCGGCTCGCCGTGCTCGGGCAGAACGTCGCCGAGTGCCTTCCGCAGGCGGGCCGCCACCGCCTCGGGACCGCCGGCCGGGAAGGGCCCCCGGCGCAGAGCGGTGCCCGCGCGCAGGGCGTCCAGAACGGTGTCCACCAGCGGCGCCATGTCCTGGGGGCCGCGGACTCCCGAGGCCAGGGGCGGCAGGGAACTCATACGTCTGTCCTCCGGAACTCCGCGGGCGGGGCTCCAAGCGTCCCCGCGAGGGCGCGCCCGCGGCCGGGAAGCCCACCCAAGTGAACTCGAAAGGGGTATCCGACGGGTGGGTCGCTCGACACGGCGAAGGGGTCCGGCCCCCCTGACCTCCCGCTCGGAGGGGATCACGGCCGACCCGCCGGTCCCCGCTGGGCGCCCGTCGGCGGCGTACCGGTGGACGTCGCACCGTGGCGGAGTCGGCCGGGACCGGCGGGCGCCGGGTGAGAAGACGATCACTCTCCGGAAGGGGGCCCGCCCGACGTACGGGTGGCGCTCGGAGACCGAAGACCGACGGGCCGACCCCGCCACGGACCATGTTGATGCATCCCACTCGCTGTTGCAACCTTTTCGCAATAGCGGCAGGCTGTTCCCGGACGATCACCCACCCGGAAAGGGGATGCCCGATGGGCACCTACGCGCTTCCCGACCTGCCCTACGACTACTCCGCACTGGAGCCGGCCATCACCGGGCAGATCCTGGAGCTGCACCACGCCAGGCACCACGCCGCCTACGTCAAGGGCGCCAACGACACCCTGGAGCAACTCGCCGAGGCCCGCGACGAAGACCGGCTCACCCCCACCGGCCTGGTCGGACTGGAGAAGACCTTCGCCTTCAACCTCTCGGGCCACGTCCTGCACTCGATCTTCTGGCAGAACCTCTCCCCGGACGGCGGCGACCGCCCGGACGGTGCCCTCGCCGACGCCATCGACGAGCACTTCGGCGGCTTCGAGCGGTTCAAGAGGCAACTCACCGTCGCGACCGCGTCCGTCCAGGGCTCCGGTTGGGGCGTGCTCGCCTGGGAGCCCGTCGGCAGGCGTCTGATCGTCGAGCAGGTCTACGACCATCACGGCAACGTCGGCCAGGGGACCACCCCGTTGCTGGTATTCGACGCCTGGGAGCACGCCTACTACCTTCAGTACAAGAACGTCCGTCCCGACTACGTCACCAAGCTGTGGGACCTGGTGAACTGGGAGGACGTCGCCGAGCGTCACGCCGCGGCCGCGACGGCCTGACCGAGCCGCCGGGCGCCCCGCGGGCCGGCGGGCCCGCGCCCGCCTCTCGCCTTCGCCGCCGTCCGGGCCGGACTCGGCTCACCGGTCGGGAGGCGGGCCCGTCCGCTCAGTCCCGTCCGCCGCCCCGGATCCGCAGGGCGCGGGCGAGGTCGTCGAGTTGGTCGGCGAGCTTGCGCCGCAACGCGGGGAGGACGTCGGCCCCCTCCAGGCACTCCCGCCCGAGGCGGAGAGTGTCGGGATCGACCGCGTGGGCCGGGAAGGCCCAGCGACCCACCGCCTCGGCGATGGCCGGACCGCGACGGGCGGCGACCGCGACGGCGGCCGGGAAGAAGCGGGGCACGTAGTCGCGGACCAGGTCGGCCTGTTCGGGCTGCCAGAAGCCCTGCGCGGAGGCGATGACCAGGTAGTTGGACAGCTCGCCCCCCTCGTCGAACATGGCGTCCCAGGCACGGGCCTTGGCCTCGGGGTCGGGCAACGCGGCGCGGCAGCGCGCCGCCCCCTCCCGCCCCGCGGCGCTGGGGTCGCGCTCCAGTTCGGCGTCGATGGCGCGCTCGTCGGTGGCGCCGAGGACGGCGAGCCGGCCCAGCACGCGCCACCGCAGCTCCGGGTCGAGTTCCGGGCCGCCGGGCACGATACCGTCGGCGAGCCAGGCCGCGATCGTGTCGGGGTGGGCCGCGGTGTCGACGCGGTGGCGGACAGCGATCAGCCGGAGATCCGGGTGGTCTCCGTCCTCGGTACGACGCATCAGGTCACGGCACAGGTCGGTCAGGGTGGCCAGGGCGGCGGGGCGCCGCTCGGCCGGCAGGAAGCGGCCCGCGATCTGCCCGACGGCGAAGCCCAGGACGCCTTGGACGAGCGCGAGGTCCCGCTCGTGGGGCAGATGGGCGCGAGCGGTGTCCAGGAAGGCCGCGGGGGCGAGTTCGCCGTCGCGGACCGCGTCGCGCAGGGCGTTCCAGACGACGGCCCGGGTGAGCGGGTCGGGCAGGCCCGACAGGTGGTCACGTGCGGTGGCGAGCGACCCCTGGTCGAAACGGACCTTCGCGTAGCCGAGATCGCCGTCGTTGACCAACAGCATGGCCGGCGGCTTGCCGACAGCTCGCGGCTCGGCCTGGGGCACGTCCACATCGAGGCGTTCGCGCAGCACGAGACGACCCTCGTCGGAGGGGTCCCGGTCGTAGACACCGACGCCGACACGGTGCGGCCGGCTCCCCTCCCGGTCGACGACGAGCGCTCGGGCACCGTGCTCGGTGGTGATCGACCTCGGGGTGAGCTTGTCGACCCCGGTCGTGCGGAGCCAGGCGTTCGCCCAGGCGTGGACGTCGCGGTCGGTCGCGGCGGCCAGGGAGTCGACGAAGTCGGCGAGGGTGGCGTTGGCGAATCCGTGCCGCTCGAAATGGGTGTTGATCCCGGCCAGGAAGTCCTTCTCCCCCAGCCAGCAGACCAGTTGTCGCAAGGCCGACGCCCCCTTGGCGTACGAGATCCCGTCGAAGTTGAGCAGGGCGGAGGCGGTGTCCGGTACGTTCTCGGGGGCGACCGGGTGGGTGGTGGGCCGCTGGTCGGCGTCGTAGCCCCAGGGTTTGCGGGTCACGGCGAAGTCCGTCCAGGCGTCGGCGAAACGCGTCGCCTCCGCGCAGGTCTGGTATCCCATGTACTCGGCGAAGGACTCGTTCAGCCAGATGTCGTCCCACCAGGCGAGCGTGACCAGGTCTCCGAACCACATGTGGGCCATCTCGTGGGCGATCGTGACGGCGCGGGCCTGCCGCTCGGCGTCGGTCACCGCGGAGCGGAACACGTACTCGTCGCGGAAGGTGACGAGGCCCGGGTTCTCCATGGCCCCGGCGTTGAACTCGGGGACGAAGGCCTGGTCGTAGGAGTCGAAGGGATACGGCTCGGTGAACTTCTCGTGATACCGGTCGAAGAGCGCGCGGGTCACCCCGAGGAGTTCCTCGGCGTCGGCGTCGAGATGCGGGGCCAGCGACCGCCGACAGTGGATGCCGAACGGCAGGCCCCGGTGCTCGGTGCGGACGGAGTGCCAGGGACCGGCGGCCACGGCCACCAGGTAGGTGGAGATCGGCGGGGTGGTCGCCGCCGTCCAGCGGCCGTCGCCGACCCGCTCGGTCACGCCGTTGGCGAGGACGCTCCAGCCACTCGGGGCGACGACCTCGACGTCGAAGACCGCCTTGAGATCGGGCTGGTCGAAGGCGGCGAAGACGCGCTTGACGTCGTCGAGGAACAACTGGGTGTAGACGTAGGTCTCGCCGTCGCCGGGATCGGTGAACCGGTGCATGCCCTCACCGGTGCGGGAGTACGACATCACCGCGTGCACGAGCAGCTCGTGTTCGCCGGGGGCGAGGTCGCGCAGCGGGAACCGGTCGCCGTCCAGGGCACCCGGATCGAGGGGCTTTCCGTCGAGCGTGACGGAGCGCAGTTCGGCGGGCCGGACCTCGGCGAAGGTCGCCGCGGCGGCCTGATCACCGCGGACGGTGAACCGGACGGCCGTCCGGGACTCGAAGGTCTCGTCCCCACCGGTGAGGTCCAGTTGGACCCGGTAGTGGTGGACATCGAGGAGCCGGGCACGGGTCTGCGCTTCGTCGCGCGTCAGTACGGACATGCGGGCCATGCTGCCTGATGCCGGGGAAAGGGCACAGGGGCGGTGCGAGGCTCGATGCCGGCAGCGGTCCGTTCACGGGGTGCGCTCCCGGCGCGCCTCCAGGGAAGCGCCCCGACCGTGCTACGGGGTCACGCCCCCCGGCCGGACCGGGGGACCTCCGCCGTCGGAACGCCCGCCTCGGTGTCCTCGGCGATCCGCTCGTGGTGGCGGATGACCTCGCCGATGATGAACGTCAGGAACTTCTCCGCGAACGCCGGATCCAGTTTGGCGCTCTCCGCGAGCCCCCGCAGCCGGGCGATCTGCCGGGACTCGCGATCCGGGTCGGCCGGCGGCAGTTGGTGCCGCGCCTTGAGGTGGCCGACCTGCTGGGTGCACTTGAAGCGCTCGGCGAGCATGTGGACGACGGCCGCGTCGATGTTGTCGATGCTGTCCCGGAGGCGGGCGAGTTCCTCGTGGACGGCGGGTTCCGCGGAGCCGGTGCCGGCGTTGCTGGTGCTCATGACGGCCCACCCTACGGCCGCCGGCGGCGCTCGGGTACATCCCTCCCCCGGCGCGGCTCTTCCGGCCGGTGCCTCGGCGGCCCCGGCCCACTCCGGACCCGCGTCGTCGCCTCGCCGCCCGGACCCCGCGCGGGCCGCGCGACCCCGCCGCACACGACCGGCACGACGTTCGCTATTTTGTTCGCCGCCGCTTCGGCGGCCCCCGACCGCACGTCTCGGAAGGAGCTCGCGTGAGGCTCAAGGGCGCACTGGCGCTCGCGGCGGTGCCGCTCGTCGCCACGGCGGCGGTGTACTTCCTGGCGTCGCCCGACTCGGACGACACCTCGCCGCCGCTGTCCCCGGCCCGGTCCGCGCCGGCGGACGCCAAGGATCGGGCCGAACGGGAACGCGCGGAGGACGACGCCTTGATCGCCACGCTGCCCCCGGGCCTGGCGGGGGAGCGCCAGAAGGAACTCGCCCAGCAGTTGATCGCCAGCGCCGAGAACTCCACCCTGGAGTGGCGTGGTCTCTACGGCGGCATCGAGGATCTCGGGGACGGCCAGGGCTACACCGCCGGGATCATCGGATTCTGCACCGGGACGCACGACCTGTTGATGCTGGTCGAGTACTACAGCGAGCGGCATCCCGGCAACGGCCTGGAGCGCTACCTGCCGGCGTTGCGCGCTGTGGACGGCACGGACTCGCACGAGGGGCTGGACCCCGGCTTCGTCGAGGCCTGGCGGGCGGAGGCGGAGCGGCCGGAGTTCCGCCGGGCTCAGGAGCGGATGCGCGACCGGATCTACTTCGACCCGGCGGTACGCCTGGCCAAGCTCGACGGCCTGCGCGCGTTCGGGCAGTTCGTCTACTACGACGCGATGGTCTTCCACGGTCCGGACACCGAGCCGGAGGGCTTCTACGGGCTGCGCGAGCGCGCGAGGCAACGCGCGAAGACGCCCGCCGAGGGCGGCACGGAGCGCGCGTACCTGTCGGCCTTCCTCGACGTCCGCCGGGAGGCGATGACCGCGACGCGCCCGGACCGCGACACCTCGCGTGTGGACACCGCGCAGCGGCGCTTCCTGCGCGAGGGGAACCTGAGCCTGGAGACGCCGCTGGAGTGGCGGATGTACGGGGAGACGTTCCGCGTCCCGTAGTCGAGCCGCCCGGCGGTCCCGGGCCCGCCGCCGTCGGCGGGTACCTCTCGCCCTCGGGCCCGGGGCTCTCCGGGGCGCCGTGCCGACGTGAGGCGGGCGACCATAGGCCGAAAGGGTGACGGCACCCGCCCGTCCGGTCGGGGACGAGGGCGGGTGCCGTCGTGTTCCGCACGCCGTTGTGCGGGACGTTCTCGGGGCGGCGTCAGACCACCAGTGCGCGATCGGTGGGCCGGATCGGTGCCGGGAGGTCACTCGCTCCGGCCAGGAACCGGTCCACGCCCCGGGCCGCCGAACGGCCCTCGGCGATCGCCCATACGATGAGCGATTGACCGCGGCCGGCGTCCCCGGCGACGTAGACACCCGGGACACTGGTCCGGAAATCGCCGTCACGGGCGATGTTACCGCGTTCGTCGAGCTCCAGGCCGAACTGGTCCACGAGACCGTTGTCCCGGTCGGTCCCGGTGAAGCCCATGGCGAGGGTGACCAACTGTGCGGGGATCCGCCGTTCGGTGCCAGGCTTGGGGGTGAGACCACCGTCGCCGAGCTCCACCTCGGTCAGGTGCAGCCACTGCACCCGCCCCTCCGCGTCGCCCTCGAAGCGGGTGGTGGAGACGGAGTAGACCCGTTCACCGCCCTCTTCGTGCGCCGAGGTGACCTTGTAGAGCATCGGGAAGGTCGGCCACGGCTGGGCCAGCGGGTCCCGCTCCTCACCCGGACGCGGCATGATCTCCAGCTGGGTGACGGACGCCGCGCCCTGGCGGTGCGCGGTGCCCACGCAGTCCGCGCCGGTGTCCCCACCGCCGATGACCACGACGTGCTTGCCCTCGGCGGTGATCGGCGGGGCGACGTGGTCACCCTCCTGCACCTTGTTGGCCAGCGGCAGGTACTCCATGGCCTGGTGGATGCCGCTCAGGTCCCTGCCCGGGACCGGAAGGTCGCGGGCGGTGGTGGCGCCGACCGCCAGGACGACGGCGTCGTAGCGCTTCTTGAGGTCGCCGGCCTCCAGATCGCGGCCGATCTCGATACCGGTGCGGAAGCGCGTGCCTTCCGCACGCATCTGCTCGATGCGACGGTTGATGTGCCGCTTCTCCATCTTGAACTCGGGGATACCGTAGCGGAGGAGTCCGCCGACGCGGTCGGCGCGCTCGTAGACGGCGACGGTGTGCCCGGCCCGGGTGAGCTGCTGGGCGGCGGCGAGGCCGGCGGGGCCCGACCCCACCACCGCGACGGTCTTACCGGACAGCCGCTCCGGCGGCCGGGGAGCGACGTCGCCGGTCTCCCACGCCTTGTCGATGATGGAGACCTCGACGTTCTTGATGGTCACCGCCGGCTGGTTGATGCCGAGGACGCAGGCGGCCTCACAGGGGGCCGGGCAGAGGCGGCCCGTGAACTCCGGGAAGTTGTTGGTGGCGTGGAGCCGCTCGGACGCGGCGCCCCAGTCCTCCCGGTAGGCGTAGTCGTTCCACTCGGGGATCAGGTTCCCGAGGGGACAGCCGTTGTGGCAGAAGGGGATACCGCAGTCCATGCAACGGCCGGCCTGCGTGCTGATGATCGGCAACAGGGAGCCGGGGACGTGGACCTCGCTCCAGTCCCGGACGCGTTCGCCGACGGGGCGGGATCGGGCGACCTCGCGACCGTGCTCCAAAAAACCCTTGGGATCAGCCATTGATCGCCGCCTCCATCATCTTCTCGTGGGTCGCGGACTCGGGGAGTCCGGCTCGCTCGGCGGCGTCCTTGGCGGCGAGCACTGCCTTGTAGGTACCAGGGATGATCTTGCTGAAGCGGCGGGCGGCGCCGGAGGGCCCGTCCCACTCGGCGAGCAGGGTCCCGGCCACGGTCGAACCGGTCTCCTCGTGATGCCGGCGCACCATGTCCCGCAGCCGAGCCAGGTCGGCGTCGTCGGGCTCCTCCACGGCTCCCAGGTTCCCCGGGTTGACGTCGCCGCGGTCGAGATCGAGGACGTAGGCGACCCCTCCCGACATGCCGGCCGCGAAGTTGCGACCGGTCTCGCCGAGGACGACCGCGTGGCCGCCGGTCATGTACTCGCATCCGTGGTCGCCGACGCCCTCGGAGACGACCGTGGCGCCCGAGTTCCGCACGCAGAAGCGCTCGCCGACCTTGCCCCGCAGGAACATCTCGCCTCCGGTGGCCCCGTAGGCGAGCGTGTTGCCGGCGATGACGCTGTACTCGGCGAGATGATCGGCGCGCCGGTCGGGCCGCACCACGATCCTGCCGCCGGACAGGCCCTTGCCGACGTAGTCGTTGGCGTCGCCCTCCAGCCGCAGGGTGACGCCCCGAGGGAGGAACGCGCCGAAGGACTGGCCGGCCGAGCCGGTGAACGTGATGTCCACCGTGTCGTCGGGCAGGCCGGCGCCTCCGAACCTCCGGGTCACCTCGTGGCCGAGCATCGTCCCGACCGTCCGGTTGATGTTGCGGATGGCGACCTGGGCGCGCACCGGCGGCGCGTCGGCGGGGTCGTCCGCGGACAGCGCGTCCGCGGCGAGCCTGATCAGCTCGTTGTCCAGAGCCTTCTCCAAACCGTGGTCCTGCTCCACCACGCGGTGGCGCACCGCTCCCTCGGGCAGTTCGGGCACGTGGAGCAGCGGCGCCAGGTCCAGCCCACGCGCCTTCCAGTGGTCGACGGCACGGGTGACGTCGAGGACCTCGGCCCGGCCGACCGCCTCGTCGAGGGTGCGGAAGCCCAGTTCGGCGAGCAGTTCGCGGACCTCCTCGGCGATGTAACGGAAGAAGTTGACCACGTGCTCGGCCTTGCCGGCGTAGCGATCCCGGAGCGTGGGGTTTTGGGTGGCGATGCCGACGGGGCAGGTGTCGAGGTGGCAGACGCGCATCATGACGCACCCGGAGACGACCAGCGGCGCGGTGGCGAACCCGAACTCCTCCGCGCCGAGGAGGGCGGCGATCACGACGTCCCGGCCCGTCTTGAGCTGCCCGTCGGTCTGGACCACGATCCGATCCCGCAGGCCGTTGAGCAGCAGGGTCTGCTGGGTCTCGGCGAGGCCCAGCTCCCAGGGTCCGCCGGCGTGCTTCAGAGAGGTGAGGGGGGAGGCCCCGGTTCCGCCGTCGTGTCCGGAGACGAGCACCACGTCCGCGTGCGCCTTGGAGACACCGGCCGCGACCGTGCCCACGCCGACCTCGGAGACGAGCTTGACATGGATGCGGGCCGAGGGGTTGGCGTTCTTGAGGTCGTGGATCAGCTGTGCGAGGTCCTCGATGGAGTAGATGTCGTGGTGCGGCGGCGGGGAGATCAGCCCCACGCCCGGCGTGGAGTGTCGCGTCCTGGCCACCCATGGGTACACCTTGTGGCCGGGGAGCTGGCCGCCCTCGCCCGGCTTGGCGCCCTGGGCCATCTTGATCTGGATGTCGTCCGCGTTGACCAGGTACTCGCTGGTGACACCGAAGCGGCCGGAGGCGACCTGTTTGATCGACGACCTGCGGTCCGGGTCGTGGAGGCGCTCGGGGTCCTCGCCGCCCTCGCCCGTGTTGGACTTGCCGCCCAACCGGTTCATGGCGATGGCCAGGGTCTCGTGTGCCTCCTGCGAGATGGAGCCGTAGGACATGGCTCCCGTCGAGAAGCGCTTGACGATCTCGGAGACGGGCTCCACCTCGTCGAGGGGCACCGGCGCGCGGTCGGAGGACAGACCGAACAGTCCCCGGAGCGTCATCAGCCGCTCGGACTGTTCGTTCACCCGCGCGGTGTACTTCTTGAAGACGTCGTAGCGACCCGCGCGCGTGGCGTGCTGGAGGCGGAACACCGTCTCCGGGTCGAAGAGGTGCGGTTCCCCCTCCCGGCGCCACTGGTACTCGCCGCCGATCTCCAGCGTCCGGTGCGCGGGGGCGATGCCGGAGGCCGGGTAGGCCTTGGCGTGCCGGGCCGCGACCTCCCGGGCGACGACGTCGAGGCCGACTCCACCGATCTTGGTGGCGGTGCCCTGGAAGTACGTCGCCACGAAGTCCTCGTCGAGGCCGACCGCCTCGAAGACCTGCGCTCCGCGGTAGGAGGCCACGGTGGAGATGCCCATCTTGGACATCACCTTGAGCACGCCCTTGCCGAGCGCGGTGATCAGGTTCCCGATCGCCTCTTCCGGAGCGGCGCCCGGCAGGAAGGTGCCCGCGCGCACCAGGTCCTCGACGGACTCCATGGCCAGGTAGGGGTTGACCGCCGCCGCGCCGTATCCGATGAGCAGGGCGACGTGGTGGACCTCGCGGACGTCGCCGGCCTCCACGAGCAGGCCCACCCGGGTGCGCTGTCTGGTGCGGATGAGGTGGTGATGGACGGCGGCGGTGAGCAGCAGGGACGGGATCGGCGCGTGCTCGGCGTCCGAGTGCCGGTCGGAGAGCACGATGAGCCGGGCGCCGTTCTCTATGGCGGCGTCGGCCTCGGCGCACACCTCGGCGAGGCGCGCGGCCAGTGCCTCGCCGCCGCCCTGCACCCGGTAGAGGCCGGAGAGCGTGGCCGACTCGAAGCCGGGCAGGTCGCCGTCGGCGTTGATGTGGATGAGCTTGGCCAGCTCGTCGTTGTCGATCACCGGGAAGGGCAGCACCACGCTGCGGCAGGAGGCGGCGGTGGGCTCCAACAGGTTGCCCTGCGGCCCCAGGGAGGACCGCAGCGAGGTGACCAGCTCTTCCCGGATGGCGTCCAGGGGCGGGTTGGTGACCTGGGCGAACAGCTGGGTGAAGTAGTCGAAGAGCAGACGGGGGCGTTCGGAGAGCGCCGCGATCGGCGAGTCGGTGCCCATGGACCCGATGGGCTCCGCACCGGTCCGGGCCATCGGCGCGAGGAGGACGCGCAGCTCCTCCTCGGTGTAGCCGAAGGTCTGCTGTCGACGGGTGACCGAGGCGTGGGTGTGCACGATGTGCTCGCGCTCCGGCAGGTCGCCCAGGTCGATCTCGCCGGCCTCCAGCCATTCGGCGTAGGGCGCCTCGGCGGCGAGCCGGGCCTTGATCTCGTCGTCCTCGACGATGCGGTGCTCGGCGGTGTCCACGAGGAACATCCGGCCGGGCTGGAGCCGGCCCTTGCGGACGACCCGGGCCGGGTCGATGTCGAGCACGCCGACCTCGGAGCCGAGCACGACGAGGCCGTCGTCGGTGACCCAGTAGCGTCCCGGGCGCAGACCGTTGCGGTCGAGGACCGCGCCGACCTGGGTCCCGTCGGTGAAGGTGACGCACGCCGGCCCGTCCCAGGGCTCCATCATGGTGGAGTGGTACTGGTAGAAGGCACGTCGTGCGGGGTCCATGGAGTCGTGGTTCTCCCACGCCTCCGGGATCATCATCAGCACGGAGTGCGGCAGCGACCGGCCGCCCAGGTGCAACAGTTCGAGTACCTCGTCGAACGAGGCCGAGTCCGACGCGTCGGGCGTGCAGACCGGGAAGACCCGCTCCAGCCCCGTGCCCCGGGCGTCGCCCGATCCCGCCCCGCCGAAGAGGTCGGACCGGAGTTGCGTCTCGCGTGCGCGCATCCAGTTGCGGTTGCCCCGCACGGTGTTGATCTCTCCGTTGTGCGCGACGAAACGGTACGGGTGCGCCAGCGGCCAGGAAGGGAAGGTGTTGGTGGAGAACCGCGAGTGGACCAGGGCGATCGCGGAGGCGAAGCGCCGGTCGGACAGGTCGGGGAAGAAGGGTTCCAGCTGGCCCGTGGTGAGCATGCCCTTGTAGACGATGGTCCGGGCGGACAGCGACGGGAAGTACACGCCGACCTCGCGTTCGGCGCGTTTGCGTACCACGAAGGCCTTGCGGTCCAACGCGATGCCCTTGGTTTCGCCGTCCGCGACGAACAGCTGGCGGAACACCGGCATCGTGGCGCGGGCGGTGGCCCCGAGCAGCTGGGGGGCGACGGGCACCTCACGCCAGCCGAGCACCTCCAGTCCCTCCTCGACCACGACGGCCTCGACGGCCGAGACGGCTTCGTCGGTGGCCGTCTCCGGCAGGAAGGCGATGCCGACGGCGTAGGCGCCGGCCTCGGGCAGCTCGAAACCGGCCACCGCGCGAAGGAAGGCGTCGGGGACCTGTGAGAGCAGACCGGCGCCGTCGCCCGAGTCGGGTTCGGAGCCGGTGGCGCCACGGTGTTCGAGGTTGCGCAGTACGTTCAGCGCCTGGTCCACCAGGGTGTGGGACGCCTCGCCGGTCAGGGTGGCGACGAAGCCGACCCCGCAGGCGTCGTGCTCGTCACGGGGGTCGTACAGACCCTGCGCGGCAGGGCGGGCATCCATGAACGACCGGTTTCGGCCGGTCACGGAGTGCTGGGACGGCTGGCGCGGCGAACGCATCGGCTCTCCCGTCGTCGTCGAATGGCATGTGTGGTGCCGAGGGACGACGTTGGCCCTCTGCGTGGTCGAGAAAATTTCGTGCAGGCTACATGATGGGTCCGATCTCGGGAAGCGGATAGCCCGTTCCACCATTCGGACGACGCCCGGGGTGCGGCGAGATGGTCGGCTCGGAGGAGGAGGGGGCTCCCTCGCCCCCTCCGCAGGTGTGCGGCGAGCCTCTTTGCTCACAGTGCTTACGGCTCATGCCCCGTGGTCACACACGCGAAACCAGCGGGTAACGACTCCTCCCCCGATGGCGTGCACACGCGCGCCGAGCGATCACCCCAGGGCGGTGCCGAACAGGGCACCCAGAGCGTAGGTCACGCCGGCCGCCCCGGCACCCAGGGCGAGCTGTCGAAGGCCGCTGTACCACCAGCTGCGCGCGGTCACCTGGGACACCAACGCCCCGCAGACGAAGAGCCCGGCCAGAGCGAGCAGCGCGGCCGGCCACAACGCGTGGGCACCGAGCAGGTAGGGCAGCACCGGGAGCACCGCCCCCACGGCGAAGGAGAGGAACGACGACAGGGCCGCCACCCGGGGGGAGGGCAGGTCGCCCGGGGCCACGCCCAGCTCCTCACGGGCGTGGATCTCCAAGGCCTGCTCGGGGTCGCGTGACAACTGTCGTGCGACCCGACGGGCCAGGGCCGGCTCGACACCGCGCGCCACGTAGAGGGCGGCCAGCTCGGCCTGCTCGTCCTGAGGATGCCGGCGCAGTTCGCCGCGTTCGACGTCGAGCTCGGCCTCGACCAGCTCCCTCTGACTGGCGACGGAGGTGTACTCCCCCGCGGCCATCGAGAAGGCACCGGCCGCGAGGCCCGCCAGCCCGCTCAACACGATGGCCTGACGGTCCAGGGAGCCGCCCGCGACACCGGACATCAGGGCGAAGTTGGAGACGAGTCCGTCCATGGCTCCGAACACGGCCGGTCGGAGCCACCCACCCGTGACGTCGCGGTGGGTGTGGTTGCGCCGGTGCGCCGCGTGGAGCGCGGCTCTGCGTTCGATGGCGGACACGACGACCCCCGGTACCCCTCGCTCAGGCGCGTCCGACGCGCCTCGACTTCTCCACAGGAGCCAAGCTACGTCGGTGCCGGCGCGGGCGCCGGCGAGGTGAGGCTGTGCTCACCGGCCTCGGGAGGGCGCTCAGCCCTTCTTCAGCGGGTCCACCCCGGCCTGGTCCGCCTCGGCGGATTCCGGCCGAGGCGTGCCGGTGGGGTCTGTCGCGCCCTCACCGCCGTCGGCGGCGACGGGCCGGTCCGGCGGGGTGCCGGCGCGCTCCGCGTCGTCCGCGGGCCGCGCCGCGGCGGGGACCGCGGATTCCGCCCCGGATTCGCCACCGGTCCGCTCGGGGTCGGCCGCGCCCGGCTCGACCTCGATCTCCCTGCCCGGCCGCGTCCTCGCCGACACCACGATGTAGGCGACGGCCAGCAGGAAGACCAGAACGGCCGTCCAGTTGTTCAGTCGCAGCCCCAGGACCTGGTGCGCCTCGTCGACTCGCAGGTACTCGACCCAGAAGCGGCCGGCGCAGTACGCCGCCACGTAGAGGGCGAAGGCCCGGCCGCGGCCCAGGGTGAAGCGACGGTCGGCCCAGATCACCAGCAGGGCGACGCCCACACACCACAGGGACTCGTACAGGAACGTCGGGTGGTAGGTGCCGGGCGCCCTGCCGTCCGCCGACGAGGTGATCTCCACGGCCCAGGGGAGATCCGTGGCCTTCCCGTACAGTTCCTGATTGAACCAGTTGCCCCAGCGGCCGATCGCCTGGGCGAGCGCGATGCCGGGCGCCACGGCGTCGGCGTAGGCGGGCAGGGGGATGCCCCGCCGCCGGCAGCCGATCCAGGCGCCCAGCGCGCCGAAGGCGATGGCGCCCCAGATCCCGAGCCCGCCCTCCCAGATCTTGAACGCGTCGACCCAGTCCCGACCCTCGCCGAAGTACAGCTGGTAGTCGGTGATCACGTGGTAGAGCCTGCCGCCGACCAAGCCGAAGGGCACGGCCCAGACCGCGATGTCGGCCACTGTGCCGGCCTGTCCGCCGCGCGCGACCCAGCGCTTGTTGCCGAGCCAGACGGCGACGAAGACGCCGATGATGATGCAGAAGGCGTAGCCGCGCAGCGGGACGGGGCCCAGGTAGAGCACCCCGCGCGACGGGCTGGGAATGAAGGCGAGTTCCATGGCAGGTCCGACGCTACCAGGCTCGTTCACAGTGCTCCGCCCTTCAGGGCGGGGTGAAGCGAATCTCCGAACGCCGTGTGTGGACGTGCTCGGCGTGCGGGGCCGTCTCCGGACCGGGACGCCGACGCGGCCCTCGACGTCGCCAAGACCGCCGGACCGGCCACGGGTCCGCCACGGGCGGGACCTGGAACCGGGCCCCGCCGCCGTCAGCCGTTGGCCTCCTCGACCATCTCCTTGAGCTTGTCCGGGGTCATGCCGCGGTCCTGGTAGATGTCGGTGCCGTCGAGCAGCACCGTGGGAGTACCGCTGAAGTTCCCGTCCTGGAAGGCGGCGTTCGACCGCTCCACCCAGGCGTCGTGGGTGCCCTCCTCGACGCACTCGCGGAATGCCTGGGTGTCCAGCCCGTCGACCTTCCCGGCCAGCTCGAACAGCTTGGCGTCCTGGGCGTAGGCGTCGTCGGTCTCGGGCGGCTGGTTCTCGAACAGCAGGTCGTGGTACGGGACGAACTTCCCGGCGTCCTGGGCGCAGGCCGCCGCGTTCGCCGCGTTCGCCGAGCCGGTGCCACCCATGTTGCCGTCGATGAGCGTGGCCAGGTGGTACTCGACCTTGAGTTGCCCCGCCTCGGTCAGCTCGTGGATCACCGGGCTGTAGTTCTGCTCGAAGACCTTGCAGGCCGGGCAGCGGAAGTCCTCCCAGACGGTGAGCGTGGACCCTGCGCTGTCCCGCCCGACCGGGATGGCGAGCCCGTCCTCCCCCTGCGCGCCGGAGGGCACGACCACCGGACCGGACGACTCGCCGTCGCCACCGGCCCCTGCGGCGATCACCCCGATGACGGCGGCCAACCCCATGACCCCGACCACCGCCGCCCCCACGATCAGTCCGCGGCGCCGCTTGTCGGCGCGTTTCCGCTTGTCCCGCTCGACTGCCAGTCGTTCGCGGGCGTTGCGCTTTCCGTCACGATTCTTCTCGCTCACACCCCGCAGAACGAACCGGGGAGGCACACCGCGCCTCCCCGGTCCAAGGTCCACCCGTACGAGCGATCCACTCCGCCTCGCCGCTACGGTCCGCCGCGCACGCCTCGAGCCAGTTCACCGGCGAGGGCGCGGACGGCCGTCAGCCCGGACGCCTGATCCGGCGCGTCGAGCAGGCGCTTGACGAAGGCCGAACCGACGATCACCCCGTCGGCGAAGCGCGCCACCTCGGCCGCCTGACCGGCGCTCGACACCCCGAGGCCGACGCACACGGGCAGATCAGTCACCGCCCGCGTCCGCCGGACCAGATCCTCGGCCTGACCGCCCACGCTCTCCCGGGTGCCGGTGACGCCCATGATCGAGGCGGCGTAGACGAAGCCGCTGCCCGCCTCGGTGATCTCCGCCAGGCGGGCGTCCCGGGTGCTGGGAGCCACGACGAAGACCGTGGCGAGCCCGTTCTTCTCGGCCCGCTCCCGCCAGCGGGCCGACTCCTGGACCGGCAGATCGGGCAGGATGCAGCCGGCGCCACCCGCCTCGGCCAGCTCGTCGGCGAAGCGATCCACACCGTAGCGGTCGACGGGATTCCAGTAGGTCATGACGAGGATCGGCTTGCCGGTGGCGGCGTGTGCCTCGCGGACCGTGCGCAGCACGTCCGCGACGCGGACCCCGCCGCGCAGGGCGATGTCGTCGGCGGTCTGGATCACCGGGCCGTCCAGCACCGGGTCGCTGTGTGGCAGTCCCACCTCGACGACGTCGGCGCCCCCGGCCGCGACGGCCTCGACCGCCGCGATGCCGCCGTCCACCGTCGGGAACCCGGCCGGCAGGTAGGCGATCAAGGCGGATCGGCCCTCGGCCCGGGCCGCGGCGAGCGTGTCCTTCAGCAGTCGCGCGTTCCCGCTCACCGGGCGTCCCCCTCGATCTCGGCCTCGCCGCCCGCCTCCGCGGGGACTTCGGCGTCGGTGTCGTACAGCCCGAAGTAACGGGCCGCGGTGTCCATGTCCTTGTCGCCCCGTCCGGACAGATTCACGACGATCACCGCGTCGGGGCCCAGCTCCCGGCCGAGTTCCAACGCGCCGGCGAGGCCGTGCGCGCTCTCGATGGCGGGGATGATCCCCTCCGTGCGCGACAGCAGCCGCAGCGCCTCCATCGCGGCGTCGTCCGTGACGGCACGGTACTCGGCCCGCCCCGAGTCCTTGAGATAGGCGTGCTCCGGGCCGATGCCGGGGTAGTCGAGGCCGGCCGAGATCGAGTAGGGCTCGGTGATCTGGCCCTCGTCGTCCTGGAGGACATAGGAGCGGGAACCGTGCAGGATGCCGGGCTCGCCCGCGGTGAGGGTCGCGGCGTGCTCCCCGGTCTCCAGGCCGTGCCCGGCGGGCTCGCAACCCACCAGGCGGACGGAGGTGTCCGGGATGAAGGCGTGGAAGAGGCCGATCGCGTTGGACCCCCCACCCACGCAGGCCACGGCGGCGTCCGGCAGACGCCCCACGCGCTCCAGCACCTGGCGTCGGGCCTCCACGCCGATGACACGATGGAAGTCGCGGACCATCGCGGGGAACGGGTGCGGACCGGCGACCGTGCCGAAGAGGTAGTGCGTCCGGTCGACGTTGGCGACCCAATCGCGGAACGCCTCGTTGATGGCGTCCTTCAGAGTGCGACTGCCGGACTTCACGGCGACGACCTCGGCGCCCAACATCCGCATCCGCGCGACGTTCAGGGCCTGCCGCCGGGTGTCGATCTCACCCATGTAGACGACGCATTCGAGACCGAACAAGGCGCAGGCGGTGGCCGTGGCGACACCGTGTTGACCGGCCCCGGTCTCGGCGATGACCCGGGTCTTGCCCATCCGCTTGGTCAGCAACGCCTGACCCAGCACGTTGTTGATCTTGTGGGAGCCGGTGTGGTTGAGGTCCTCCCTCTTGAGGAGGATCCGGGCGCCACCCGCCCGCTCCGCGAAACGCGGCACCTCGGTGAGCGCGCTGGGCCGGCCGGTGTAGTCCGTCAAGAGTCCGTCGAGTTCGCGCGCGAACTCCGGGTCGGCCTTGGCCTTGTCGTACTCGACGGCCACCTGGTCCACGGCGGCGACGAGCGCCTCCGGGATGAAGGTCCCGCCGAAGGCGCCGAAGTAGCCTCCGGCGTCGGGAACCCGGCCTCCCGGGTCGGGGACGAAGAAATCACTGGGCATGGGGACACCTCGCGGTGAGTGTGATGGGCACGATTCGCCTGGGGAAGGCGGGGAGTCCGCGGGGAACGGCGGCACGGGGCCTCGACGCGGGACGCCCGCAGGGGCGCTCCGAGGGCGCCACGAGGGGTCCCGGCGACGGCGCTCCCCGACAGCGGAACGCGAAAGCACCGCGCGGGAACCCGCCGGGCACCTCGCTGTCAGACCGCCCCGCCCTCTCGCGGGCCGTGCCATCGCCGGCCGTTGACCTGCCCCGGCTCGGCGCCGATGACGTACCGGACACGACGACCGCGCACCCTGCGCGCGGGTGCGCGGCATCCCCGCGGCCGGCAGCCACGCGCCAGGCGGGCGTACGGGTCGCGGGTCGGCGGCGGGGTCGCGGACGTCATCGTGTCAAGAATAGCGGGGGGTCAGGCGCGCCCGTGTCGCAGCGCCGGGTGAGCGCCCGCGGCCACCAGGTCGGCGACCGCCGTCCGCGGGTCGCGGCCGGTGACCAGGGACTCGCCCACCAGGACGGCGTCGGCGCCCTCGTTGGCGTAGGCGATCAGGTCGTGCGGACCTCGGACACCGGACTCGGCCACCTTCACGATGCCCGCCGGGATCTCCGGGGCCACCCGCCCGAAGGTGCCCCGGTCCACCTCCAGGGTCTTGAGGTCGCGCGCGTTGACCCCGATGATCTTCGCACCGGCGTCGACCGCGCGGTCGGCCTCCTCCTCGTCGTGCACCTCGACGAGCGGGGTCAGGCCGATGGAGACGGCTCTCTCGATCAGGGACTCCAGGGCCGGCTGCTCCAGCGCGGCGACGATCAGCAGCACCAGGTCGGCGCCGTGGGCACGCGCCTCCCACAACTGGTAGGACGTGACGATGAAGTCCTTGCGCAGCACCGGGATGTCCACCCGGGCGCGGACCGCCTCCAGGTCCGCGAGCGAACCGCCGAAGCGGCGCCCCTCGGTGAGGACGGAGATGACCGACGCCCCGCCCGCCTCGTAGTCGGCGGCGAGCCCGGCCGGGTCGGCGATGGCCGCCAGCGCGCCCTTGGAGGGGCTGGAACGCTTGACCTCGCAGATGACCCCGACACCCTCCCCGCGCAGGGCCGCCGCGCCGTCCCTCGCGGCCGGGGCCCGGGCGGCGCGCTCCTTCAGTTCGTCGAGGCCGACGCGCGCCTGCCGTTCCACGAGGTCGGCCCGGACTCCGTCGATGATCTCGTCGAGGACACTCACGCGAGCGACCCCCTTCCTGACGGTGAAACCAATGGTCACTGCGATGGTATCCGGAGCCGGCAGGGCACCTCGCACGCGGCGGGGGCCGGGTCCGGGGCCGACCGGCGGGTGTTCAGGGCCGCAACCAGTCGACGGGCGGCAGGTTGCGGACGACGGTGAAGACCAGGAGCAGAGCGCTCAGGCCCCAGGCGTACGCCCGTCCGGGTGCCCCGGGGGCCGGCCGGTCGCGGGCGGCCCGCACCACCCAGGCGGTCCACAGCGCCAGGAACGCCAGATAGCCGCACACCGCCGGCGCGTTGGCCTGGAGCGCCGTGGCCAGATCGCCGTGGGCGAAGGCGTGGGCGCTGCGCAGGCCACCGCAACCGGGGCAGTGAATCCCGGTGAACTCCAACAGCGGGCAGCCCGGGTAGTGGCCCGGTTCGTTGGGGTCCACGGCGGCGACGAAGGCGAAGGCCCCGACGACGCCCGCGAGCACCGCGACCGGGCGGGCCACCCGAGCGACCGTCGAGGCCCTGCCGGGCCTCTTCGGGGTCGGGGCGGGTCTCCGCCGGTCGAGGACGTCCATGGAGGCATCGTGCCCGGCTCGGGGGAGACGCGCGAGAGATGGATGGTCCGACTCCCGACGTTCGGGAAGCGACTCCGGCCGGGGTCAGCCCGCCGCGCCGGCGGCGCGGTGCTCGTCGGTGGCCGCGTGGACCGGGTGGACCTCCTTGGGCTGACCGAGACCCATCATCCGCATGATCCCGCCGACGACGCCGCCGAGGAGGACGACGGCCATGCCGGCCCAGAAGCCGTACGGCTGGTCCATCACCATGAACGCGCCCGCCGCGCAGAAACCGACGAAGGCGATGATGACACCGGTCCAGGCGGCCGGGGTGTGACCGTGGCTGCTGCCCGCCATTGCTTGCTCCTCGTTGCTGTGTACGTGTCTGAGCAGGACGCTCGGTGTCATTGTCCCGCACCGTCACGGGAGTCGGCAGCGGGGGTGCCGGGCCCGGTGGGACGCGTCGTCCGCAGGCGGCCGTCGGGTCAGTCGGACGGGCCGACGCGTTCGCCGCTCGCCTCGGGCTCGCCACCGGTGGGGTCCTCCCCGCGATCCAGGGCCTTCCAGAGGTCCTCGGGGCGCTCGGGCACGCCGGCGGTCCGGACGGCGCGCGGCCGTCCGTCCGGACCGCTCCGCTCGTGGCGCCCCGACATCGCCGGCCACCACCGTCCGTGGCGGAGTGCGAGCAGACCGGCCAGCAGGATCAGCGCGCCGCCTGCCACGGACGTGTACGGCCACGCCGTGGTGGCCACCGAGTGGACGGAGGCCGTGGTGTCGCCGGCCACGGCGGCGGCGCGCTCGTCGAGTGCCCCGCCGACCCAGACACGCGGCAGGGCCGAGACGAGGGCGCCGGCACCGCTGAGCGCGAGCACCACCGCCACGGCCCGGCGCCCGGCCCGGCGCACCGCGAAGAGCGCGACGAGCGCTGCGAGGCCGACGACGGCCAGGGCCGCGGGCACCCCCGTGACCTCGCCGCCGCTCGCGGTCGCCGGGAAGTCGCCGCCCGCGACCGAGACGGTGCCCGTCGCCCACTCCTGTCGGCTGGAGAGCAGTACGAGGGCCACGCCGAGCGCGCCCCCGAGGAGGGCGAGGGCGAGGCTCCGGCGCGCGGCGGGGGCGGGGTGCCCGGGGTCGGCGGGGGCGGGGGGTTCGGGGTCGGCGGGGGCGGGGGGTTCGGCAGTCACGTACTCCACTATCGCCCGAACGTCCGGCGAGCGGTCACCCGGGGCACCCCGGAATGTCCCGTGTGGGGTGATCCCGGCTCCCGGGCACGCCCTCGCGGGCCGGGGCCCGTGGGCACCTGTCAGCCTCCCAGCCGGTTCGCGGTGTCCACCGCCCGGAGCACGGCCGCCGCCTTGTTGCGGCACTCGGTGTCCTCGGCGACCGGGTCGGAGTCGGCGACGACGCCGGCGCCGGCCTGGACGTGGGCGACGCCGTCCCTGAGCAGAGCGGTCCGGATGGCGATCGCCGTGTCGGAGTCGCCGGCGAAGTCGAGATAGCCGACGCAGCCGCCGTAGAGGCCGCGCCGGGAGGGTTCGAGCTCGTCGATGATCTGCATGGCGCGAGGCTTCGGCGCGCCGGAGAGGGTGCCCGCAGGGAAACACGCGGTGAGCACGTCGAAGGCGGTCCGGTCGGCGGCGACGCGCCCGGTGACCGTGGAGACGATGTGCATCACGTGCGAGTACCGCTCGATGGACATGAAGTCGACGACCTCCACCGAGCCCGGTTCGCAGACCCGCCCGAGGTCGTTGCGGCCGAGGTCGACGAGCATCAGGTGCTCGGCGCGTTCCTTGGGGTCGGCGAGGAGGTCGTCCGCGAGGGCCTGGTCCTCCTTCGGGGTGGCCCCGCGGTGCCTGGTGCCGGCGATGGGGTGCAGCATCGCCCGTCCGTCCTCGACCTTGACCAGGGCCTCCGGGGAGGAACCCACCACGTCGAAGCCCTCGAAGCGGAACAGGTACATGTAGGGCGAGGGGTTCGTGGCCCGCAGGACTCGGTAGACGTCGAGGGCGCTCGCCGTGCACGGCGTCTCGAACCTCTGGGAGGGCACCACCTGGAAGGCCTCGCCGGCGCGGATGCGCTCCTTGACGTCCTCGACGGCCGCCTGGAAGTCGGCGCCGCCCCACCTGGCGGTGTAGGAGGGCAGACGAGAGGGCGGCAACGCGGCCGGCGGCTGCGCCACCGGGCGCGTCAGGTCGGCCTGCATGGCGTCCAGTCGGGCCACCGCGTCGGCGTGGGCCTCGTCCACACCCGTGGCGAGGTCGTTGTGGTTGATGGCGTTGGCGATGAGCAGGACGGAGCCCTCCCAGTGGTCCATGACCGCGAGATCACTGGTGAGCAGCATGGTCAGCTCGGGCAGGCGGAGGTCGTCGCGGTCTCCCGGGCCGATCCGCTCCAGGCGTCGCACGATGTCGTAGCCCAGGTATCCGACCATGCCGCCGGTGAAGGGAGGGAGACCGAGGTCGTGGGCGAGGTCCCGCGGGGTGTGCAGGGCCTGGATCGTGGCGCGGAGCGCGTCCAGGGGGTCTCCCTCGACGGGGACCCCCGTCGGCGGTTCGCCGAGCCAGTGCGCCCGTCCGTCCCGTTCGGTCAGGGCGGCGGACGAGCGGACGCCCACGAAGGAATAGCGGGACCAGGCACGGCCGTTCTCCGCGGACTCCAGCAGGAAGGTGCCCGGGCGCTCGGCGGCGAGCTTGCGGTACAGCCCCACCGGGGTGTCGCCGTCGGCGAGGAGCTTGCGGGTGACCGGGATGACCCGGCGGTCGCCGGCCAACTTGCGGAACGTCTCGAGGTCCATGACCGCAGACCCTACTGACCCGCGGCGGACGCGCCGCCCCGGTCGCCGTCGCCGTCGCCGTCGAGGAGCACGTCACTGTCGAAGCAGGTCCGCGTGCCGGTGTGGCAGGCGGGGCCGACCTGGTCGACGCGGACGAGGACGGTGTCGCCGTCGCAGTCCAGCGCCACGGCCTTCACCCACTGGACGTGGCCGGAGGTGTCGCCCTTGACCCAGTACTCGCCCCTGCTGCGCGACCAGTACGTGCAGCGTCCGCTGGTGAGCGTGCGGTGCAGGGCCTCGTCGTCCATCCAGCCCAGCATGAGCACCTCGCCGGTGTCGTACTGCTGGGCGATGGCGGGCAGGAGCCCGTCGGGGGCGCGCTTCAGGCGGGCCGCGATGCGCGGGTCCAGGCCGTCGGCCGGAGTGGTGGTGCGGGTCATGCCGCCCATTGTGCCGTGCGCGGCGCGCGAGTGAGCCCGCTGCCGCCCCGGGCTTGTTGGGTGCGCGGCCGGGCCACCCGTAGGCTGGCCCCATGTCGACATTCGCCAAGCGTGAACGCCTCTTGCTCGCGGAACTGCTGGAGACGGCGGGACCGGACGCGCCCACCCTGTGCGAGGGTTGGAGAACCCGTGATCTCGCCGCCCACGTCGTGGTGCGCGAGCGTCGCCCGGACGCCGCCGGCGGCATGCTGATCAAGCAGTTGGCCGCTCGGTTGGACAAGGTGACCGAGGAGTTCACCGACAAGCCCTACTCCGAGCTGATCCAGCTGATCCGCAACGGTCCGCCGCGCTTCTCCCCGTTCGCCGTGAAGCAGGTGGACGAGGCGGCGAACACGGTCGAGTTCTACGTGCACGCCGAGGACGTCCGACGTGCCCAGAAGGACTGGGCGCCGCGAGAGCTGGACCCCGTCTTCCAGGACGCCCTGTGGTCCCGTCTGGAGCGCGTGGCCCGGATGCTGGGGCGGGGACTGCCGACGGGCCTGGTGCTGCGGCGCCCCGACGGGCGGACGGTGGTGGCCCGGCGCGGGACGCCGGTGGTGACGGCGACGGGGGAGCCTTCGGAGCTTCTGCTCTTCGCGTTCGGGCGGCGCGCCGCGGCGCGCGTGGAGTTGGAGGGCGACGCGGACGCGCTGGCCAAGCTCGACGCGGCCTGACGGCGGCACCGGGCGATGCCGACGCGGGGCGGCGAGCCTGCGCGTCGGGATCGCCCGGGTGGGCGTGGCCACCGGCGGGCCGGCCGGGTCACCGCCGCACGGGGTGGCCCGCCGCTCCGAGGGTGTCCTTGACCTGGCCGACGCGCAGGTCCCCGAAGTGGAAGACGGAGGCCGCGAGGACCGCGTCGGCACCCGCCGCGACGGCGGGCGGGAAGTCCGCGAGCCTTCCGGCGCCCCCGGAGGCGATGACGGGCACCGTGACGTGCCGGCGCACCGCGGCGATCATGTCCAGGTCGTAGCCGTCCCTGGTGCCGTCGGCGTCCATCGAGTTCAGCAGGATCTCGCCCGCGCCGAGTTCGGCCGCGCGGTGGGCCCACTCGACCGCGTCCAGGCCGGTGCCCCGTCGGCCGCCGTGCGTCGTCACCTCGAAGGTGTCCGGCGCGACGCGTCGGGCGTCGACGGAGAGGACCAGGACCTGCCGGCCGAAACGCTCGGCGATCTCCTTGATCAGTTCGGGGCGGGAGATCGCGGCGGTGTTGACGCCGACCTTGTCGGCACCGGCCCGAAGCAGTCGGTCGACGTCCTCGGCGGTACGGACGCCTCCCCCCACCGTGAGGGGGATGAACACCTGCTCGGCCGTGCGTCGTACCACGTCGTAGGTGGTCTCGCGGTTGCCCGAGGAGGCGGTGATGTCGAGGAACGTCAGCTCGTCCGCGCCCTCGGCGTCGTAGACCTTGGCCATCTCGACGGGGTCGCCGGCGTCGCGCAGGTCCTGGAAGTTGACACCCTTGACGACCCGGCCGCCGTCCACGTCCAGGCAGGGGATGACTCGGACCGCCAGGGTCATGACTCCGCGCTCCTCCGGGCCCCGACCGGCCCTCTCTGGCGGCTTCCTCGGCCGACCGGCCGCCTCTTCCCGACCATCACTCCGACACCACCCGCAGGGCCTCCTCCAGGGTGAAGGCCTTCGCGTAGAGCGCCTTGCCGACGATGGCACCCTCGACGCCGAGGGGCACCAGCCCGGCCAGGGCGCGCAGGTCGTCCAGGCCGGCCACGCCGCCCGAGGCCACGACGGGTCGATCGGTCGCCGCGCAGACGTTCCGCAGCAGCGCGAGGTTGGGTCCCTGGAGGGTGCCGTCCTTGGCGATGTCGGTGACGACGTAGCGGGGGCAGCCCTCCCGGTCGAGGCGGGCGAGGGTCTCGTACAGGTCCCCGCCGTCCCGGGTCCAGCCCCGACCGCGCAGGGTGGTGCCCCGGACATCGAGGCCGACGGCGATCCGATCGCCATGGCGGGCGATGACCGACGCCACCCATTCGGGGGCCTCCAGGGCCGCCGTGCCCAGGTTGACGCGGGTGCAGCCGGTGGCGAGGGCGGCGGCGAGCGTGTCGTCGTCGCGGATGCCGCCGGACAGCTCGACCTTGATGTCCATGGCTCCGGTGACCTCGGCGATCAGCTCGCGGTTGGTGCCGGTGCCGAAGGCCGCGTCGAGGTCGACCAGGTGCAGCCACTCGGCGCCCGCGCGTTGCCAGGCGAGCGCGGCGTCCAGCGGCGAGCCGTAGGAGGTCTCGGTGCCGGACTCGCCGTGCACCAGACGGACGGCCTGCCCGTCGCGGACGTCGACGGCGGGGAGGAGTTCGAGCGTGGTCATCTCTACAGGGTCTCGATCCAGTTGGTGAGGAGCTGGGCTCCGGCGTCGCCGGACTTCTCGGGGTGGAACTGCGTGGCCCACAGCGCGCCGTTCTCCACCGCCGCGACGAACGGCCGGCCGTGGGTGGACCAGGTGACCGTGGGAGGCGCGATGAGCGGGTTGTGGGTCTCCAGGGACCAGTCGTGGACGGCGTAGGAGTGCACGAAGTAGTAGCGGGCCCCCGGGTCCAGGCCCGCGAACAGTCGGGAGTCGGCCGGGGCGTCGACGGTGTTCCAGCCCATGTGGGGCACGACCTCGGCCTTGAGTGGCCCGACGGTGCCGGGCCACTCGTCGAGTCCCTCGGTCTCCACCCCGTGCTCGATGCCGCGCGCGAACAGGATCTGCATGCCGACGCAGATGCCCATCACGGGACGCCCGCCGGCGAGCCGGCGGTCCACCACCCAGTCGCCTCGGGCCGCCCGCAGACCGCTCATGCACGCGGCGAAGGCGCCCACGCCGGGGACCAGCAGGCCGTCGGCGTTCATGGCGCGGTCGAAGTCCCGGGTGATCTCGACATCCGCTCCGGCCCTGGCGAGGGCACGCTCGGCGGAGCGGACGTTGCCGAAGCCGTAGTCGAAGACGACGACGCTCTTGGCGCTCACGTTCCTATACCTCCAGCCGTAGGACACCGGCGAGCAGGGCCATCCCCGCTCCGATCGACAACAGCACGATCAACCCCTTGGGTTGGCCCTGTTTGGCGAAGGAGATCACCCCGCCCACCAGGAACAGGCCGACGACGATGAGAAGGGTCGACAGACCGTTCACGGCTACAGGGCGCCCTTCGTCGAGGGCAGGATGCCGGCGGCCCGGGGGTCGCGTTCGGCGGCTTGGCGAAGCGCCCTGGCCAGCGCCTTGAACTGGCACTCCACGATGTGGTGGGCGTTGCGACCGTAGGGCACGTGCACGTGCAGGGCGACCCGGGCCTGGGCGACGAAGGACTCCAGGATGTGTCGGGTCATCGTGGTGTCGTACTCGCCGATCATCGGCGCCATCCGCTCCGGCTCGGTGTGCACCAGGTACGGACGGCCGGAGAGATCGACGGTGACCTGGGCGAGCGATTCGTCCAGGGGAACCGAGCAGGTGCCGAAGCGGTGGATCCCCGTCTTGTCCCCCAGCGCCTGCCGGAAGGCGGCCCCCAGCGCGAGGGCGGTGTCCTCGATGGTGTGGTGGGAGTCGATGTGCAGGTCCCCGTCGGTCTTCACGGTCAGGTCGAACAGGCCGTGACGACCGAGTTGGTCCAGCATGTGATCGTAGAAGCCGACGCCGGTGGCGATGTCGGTCCGGCCGGTGCCGTCGAGATCGATCTCGACGACGACCGAGGTCTCCTTGGTGGTGCGTTCGATGCGTCCGACACGCGCCTCGCGACTCATGTGCTCTGCTCCTTCTTCACTTCCTCGACCGCGTCGAGGAAGGCGTCGTTCTCCTCCGGGGTGCCGGCGGTGACCCGCAGCCATCCCGGCACGCCGTTGTCGCGGACCAACACGCCGCGGTCGAGGATCGAGCGCCAGGCGGCGTGCGCGTCACGGAAACGCCCGAACTGCACGAAGTTGGCGTCGGACTCGACCACGTCGTAGCCGATCCCGCGCAACCGCGCGACCAGCCGGTCCCGCTCGGCCTTGAGTCGTTCGACGTAGCCGAGCAGCGTGTCGGTGTGTTCCAACGCGGCCAGCGCGGTCGCCTGGGTGATCGCCGAGAGGTGGTACGGCAGCCGGACGAGCTGGACGGCGTCGACGACGGCGGGATCGGCGGCGAGGTAGCCCAGGCGCAGCCCCGCCGCGCCGAAGGCCTTCGACATCGTGCGGGAGATCACCAGGTGGGGGCGGCCGTCCAACAGCGGCAGAAGCGAGTCGCCGTGGCTGAACTCCACGTACGCCTCGTCGACCACCACCATGGCGGGCCCCGCCGCCTGCGCGGCGTCGTACAGCGCGACGACCGTGTCGCGGGGCACGGAGGCGCCGGTGGGGTTGTTGGGGGTGGTGACGAACACGACGTGCGGTCGGTGCGCGTCGATCGCCTTCCGGGCGGCGTCGACGTCGACGGAGAAGTCCTCCGAGCGGGGGCCGGAGACCCAGTGGGTGCCGGTTCCCCTGGCGATCAGCGCGTGCATGGAGTACGACGGCTCGAAACCGATGGCCGTCCGGCCGGGCCCGCCGAAGGTCTGCAACACCTGCTGGAGCACCTCGTTGGAACCGTTCGCCGCCCAGACGCGCCGATGGTCGACGGGGAAACCCGAGGTACGGGTCAGGTACTCCGCGAGCCGCCCGCGCAGCTCCACGGCGTCGCGGTCCGGATAGCGGTTGAGGTGGCGCGCCGCCTCACGGACCCGCTCGGCGATCCGCTCCACCAAGGGGTCCGGCAGCGGGTAGGGGTTCTCGTTGGTGTTCAGCCGAACGGGTACGTCCAGTTGGGGAGCGCCGTACGGGGACTTGCCGCGCAGTTCGTCCCGCACGGGGAGGTCGTCGATGTCGGTCACGTGCTCTCGGGGACCTTCCACTCGAAGCGGGCCTTGATCGCCGCGCCGTGCGCCGGCAGGTCCTCGGCCTCCGCCAGCGTGACCACGTGGTGCGCGACGTCGGCCAGGGCTTCCCGGGTGTAGTCCACGACGTGGATGCCGCGGAGGAAGGACTGGACCGACAGCCCGGAGCTGTGGCAGGCACAGCCGCCGGTGGGCAGGACGTGGTTGGACCCGGCCGCGTAGTCGCCCAGGGAGACCGGCGCCCACGGGCCGACGAAGATCGCGCCGGCGTTCCGCACCCGGTCGGCGAGGGCCGCGGCGTCGGCCGTCTGGATCTCCAGGTGCTCGGCACCGTAGGCGTCGACCACGCGAAGCCCGTCCTCCACACCACGCACCAGCACGATGGCGGACTGGCGCCCGGTGAGGGCGGGCCGGATCCGGTCCTCCACGTGGCGGGCGGCGGCGACCTGGTTCTCCAGCTCCCGCTCGACGGCGTCCGCCAGGGGGACGGAATCCGTGACCAGCACGGCGGCGGCCAACGGGTCGTGCTCGGCCTGGCTGATCAGGTCGGCGGCGAGGTGGACGGGGTCGGCGGTGTCGTCGGCCAGGACGGCGATCTCGGTCGGTCCGGCCTCGGCGTCGATGCCGATCTTCCCGGTGAAGTAGCGCTTGGCCGCAGCGACCCAGATGTTGCCGGGCCCGGTGACCATGTCCGCGGCGGGGCAGGACTCGGTGCCGTGGGCGAACATCGCCACGGCCGTGGCCCCTCCGGCCGCGTACACCTCGTCGACGCCCAGCAGAGCGCAGGCGGCCAGGATGGTCGGGTGAGGGAGGCCTCCGTGTTCCCGCTGTGGCGGGGAGGCGAGCGCGATCGAGGTGACGCCCGCCTCCTGCGCGGGAACGGCGTTCATGACCACCGAGGAGGGGTAGACGGACCTGCCGCCGGGCGCGTACAGGCCGACCCGCCGCACCGGGACCCACTTCTCGGTGACCGTGCCACCGGGCACCACCTGGGTGGTATGGGTGGTACGGCGTTGGGCCCGGTGCACCAGCCGGGCGCGCGCGATCGACTCCTCCAGGGCCTCCCGCACCGCCGGATCCAGCTCTTCGAGGGCTCGGGTCAGGGCTGCCGCCGGGACCCGGACGCGGTCCAGCCGCACGCCGTCGAACCGCTCGGCGAAGTCGATCAGCGCCGTGTCGCCATGATGGCCCACGGCCTCGCAGATCGGGCCCACCTTCTCCAGGGCGGCCGCGACGTCGAAGTCGGCTCGGGGCAGCAGGGCGCGCAGGGCGGGCTCCTCGGGGAGGCCCTCCTCGCGCAGATCGATTCGGGAGATCACGTCACCAATTCTCGCAGACGTCCGCCGGACGCCGTGCGCGCGTATCGAGGGCTGATACGCGGCGGGCACGGGGCCGCGCGCCCTCTCCACCTCGACACTCACGCCACGTGTCCGATCGACCACCCGGGGGCATGAACGGGTGTACGAGACTCCGGGAGCACGCGACGGGGAGGTGACAGGGGTTGAGCGAGAGACCCCGCACGCGGCCGGAGGGGCCGCCCGCGGATCTGACGTCGGCCGAGGCCGCCATGTGGCACCGCTTCCGCGATGGCACGGTGTATGACCTGAGCAGCGGAGACTCGGTGGTGGACGACCCCCACGGCGGCCATCCCTGGGGACCGGAGCGAACGGTCCGGGCCCGGGTGGTGTGCTGGCTCCTGCTGGACGGGCCGCCCGCCCTGGCGGGTCGGGTCTCCGCGTTGAAGCTGGCGGGTGTCCGGGTCAGCGGCACCATGGATCTCGCCGGGGGCGTCGTGGTGCCCTATGTCGAGTTGCGCGGGTGCCGATTCGAACGCGAGGTGCTGCTCCCCGAGGCCAGGTGCGCCACCGTGCGACTGATCGACTGCTCCGTGCCGCGACTGGAGGCGGCCCGGCTGCACACCGAGGGCGATCTTCACCTGCCGCGCTGCCGCTTCCATCGCGGGGTCCGGCTGACCGACGCCCAGATCGGCACGGACCTGATGCTCAACGAGTCGGTGGCCCATCGGGACCGCAGCGGGCGGGCCATCGCGGCGGACGGTCTGGCCGTCGGTCAGGACCTTCAAGGAGAGCTGTTGGAGGCGCACGGCGAGACGAGCCTGCGCGGCGCGACGGTGGGGGTGTCGCTGAGCCTGCGCGGCGCGCGCCTGCACCACCCCTACGCGCGCTTCGCTCTCAACGCTCCCCAGCTCACCGTCGGCCGGACCCTCTACCTGACACCCGCCGGCGTGGGCGATCCGCTTCTCCACGGCACCACACCGGCACAGGGCACCCGCATCCAACGTTTCGAGTGCCGGGGAGGGGTCCGGCTCGACGACGGCCGGTTCGGCGACGCCCTGGACCTGGAGCTGGCCAGGTTCCTCCTCGCGGAGGGGCAGGAACTGTCCCTGCGCCGGGTCCAGACCCCCGAACTGCGCTTCCTCGGCGAGCGACCCGAGCGGGGGCGGGTCGTGCTGTCCGGGGCCAAGGTGGTCGGCCTGGTGGACCGGGCGGACAGCTGGCCGGGGCCGGGGCGCCTTCAGATGGGCGGCTTCGCCTACGACACCCTGGTGCCGCGCGGCCCGTTCCCTCTCGACGTGCGGCTGCGGTGGGTCGCAGCCGCCACCGCCGAGTACCACCCCGAGCCGTACGAACGGCTGGCCGCGGTGTTGCGGGCGGGCGGCGAGGACGAGCAGGCTCGGGAGGTGCTGCTCGCCAAGCAGCGTCGGCGGCGGGAGAGCCTGCCGGCGGCGGCCAAGCTGTGGGGGTACGTCCAGGACTGGACGGTCGCCTACGGGTACCGGCCCGGCCGGGCGGCGGTGTGGATGGCGCTGTTGTGGGCCGCGGGATCGATCGCCTTCGCCCAGTCCGACCTGGCCCCCCTGAAGAGCGACGAGCACCCCTCCTGGAACCCGACCCTGTTCGCCCTGGACCTGCTGCTCCCGGTGATCGAACTGGGGCAGGTCGACCACTGGCAGCTCCGCGGCGCCTGGCAGTGGCTCGCCGCCACGCTGATCCTCCTGGGGTGGATCCTCGCCACCACGGTGGCGGCCGGAGCGACCCGCCTGCTGCGACGCGGGTGAGGGGCGCGTCGCGCGCTCGGGCGGGACACACGTCGGGCGACGCGCCGCGACCACGCGAACGTGGCGGACGGTCGGCGTGCCCCGCTCGCGACGACGGCCGCTAGGCTTCTGCGACGTGACCACCGTCCGGCTGCCGCTCTTCCCGCTGAACTCCGTACTGTTCCCGGGGCTGGTGCTCCCCCTCGACGTCTTCGAGGAGCGCTATCGCGCCATGATGCGCGAACTGCTCAAGACGCCCGAGGACGAGCCACGTCGTTTCGCCCTCGTCGCCATCCGCGACGGCCACGAGGTGGCGCCGAGCGGCCCGGGGCTACCCGACCCCACCGCGGCGCGGGACCGCGGTCCGACCGCCGGTTTCGGGCCCGACCCTCTCCGCGCGTTCCACCGGATCGGCTGCGTGGCCGACGCGGCGACCGTACGGGAGCGTCCGGACGGCACCTTCGAGGTGCTCGCGACGGGGACGACCCGGGTGCGCCTGGTGTCGGTGGACACCGACGGCCCCTTCCTCACCGCCGAGCTGGAGCCGTTGCCCGAGGAGCCGGGCGACGAGGCCGGGGCACTGGCCGAGGGGGTGCTGAGGGCCTTCCGCGCCTACCAGAAACGCCTCGCCGGAGCACGGGAGCGCTCGCTGGCCGCTGGTGCCGAACTCCCGGACGAGCCGGGGGTGGTCTCGTACCTCGTGGCCGCGGCGATGATGCTCGACACGCCGACCAGACAACGGCTCCTCCAGGCCCCGGACACCGCCTCCCGGCTGCGGGAGGAACTGCGACTCCTGCGCACCGAGACCGCCCTCATCCGTACGCTCCCCTCACTGCCCGCGTCGGACCTGACCCGCGGGCCCACCAGCCCGAACTGACCGACACCACCCGGGCGGCACCCGGGTCCCGCGAGGAGGCCGCCGAATGGCGAGGAACACCAGGCGACAACGGCCGGGCGGCACCCCGGCCACCTCGGCGCTCACGGCGGCGGGGGTGGCGTACACGCTGCACGCCTACGACCACGACCCCGCCGGGGCGTCCTACGGCGAGGAGGCCGCCGAGGCGCTGGGCGTCCCCGCGGAGCGGGTGTTCAAGACCCTGGTGGCGGACATCGACGGCACGCTCACCGTGGCGGTCGTCCCGGTGGCGGGCAAGCTGGACATGAAGGCGCTCGCCTCGGCCGTCGGCGGCAAACGCGCCGCGATGGCCGATCCGGTCCTCGCGGAACGCACCACCGGCTACGTCAGGGGAGGCATCTCCCCACTGGGGCAGCGCAGACGCCTGCGGACGGTGCTGGACGACTCCGCCCCCGCGCATCCCACCATCTGCGTGTCGGCCGGCCGTCGGGGGCTGGAGGTGGAACTGGCCCCGGCCGACCTGGCCACGCTCACCGGCGCGGTCCTGGCGCCGATCGGCCGTTCCTGACCCGGCCCGAGGTCACGGTCCGCCCGGGGAACGATCCTCGGAGTCCTCCCCCTCCCGCGGCGGCTCGGGGAAGGCCGACTCCTGCTCCGGATCCCGAGGACCGAACATCCCGGTGAGGGCCAGATGCACGGCGAGCGCCGCGAGCGGCCAGGCCAGCAACGCCCCCTTGGCACCCAGTCTCAGCGGGGCGGGGAAGGTCGCGCCCTCGCCCGCCGACCGAGCGTGGGCGACCACGTCCTGCGGAGGCCCGAGCCAGACCCCGACCCGCCACGCGACGAGCGACCCCAGCAGCGTTCCCAGACCGAGGGCCACGACGAGCGCCGGTCCGCCACGCCGCCTGACCACGAAGAGGATCACCGCCGCCAACACGCCGAAGCCCACGCCGAGCAGCGCGAAGGTGCCGTCGACGGCGATCGACTGCTCGCCCTCGGAGTCCTTGAGGTAGACCACCCAGTTCCCGTCGTTCCGCTCGCCGATCAGCGGCACCCGAGGGGTCAGCCACCACCACAGCAGGCCGAACAGCACCCCGGATACGGCCAGGGCCACCACGGTGAGGGCGGCCTCCCGCGCTTCGGTCTTCATTCCCGGACCGTCCTGTTCTCCGTACCGGGCGACGCCGGCACCGGCCTCGCCCTCCGCCGGGCCGGACCTCTCCTCCAAGGGCTCGGGGCTCGGAGCGTGTTCCCGGGAGGGCGGGCGGGACGGCGGCGGCGGCGTCAGCGGTGCGGTCACCCAGCCATCGTGCCAGGCCCTCGCATGGGGCGCGTCATCGGACGGCCGCCCGGCGGTACGCCCAGGTGGCCACGGCGAGCGACAACACACCGACCGCCCCGCACACGGCGAGGTCGCCCACGACCAGCGCCCAGTCGGGGCGCGGCGCGAAGGTGCGGGCCAAGGCCTCCACCCCGTAGGTCGAGGGGAGCAGGTCGCGGGCGAGACGCACCACCTCGGGCATCCGATCGGCCGGCAGCACCCCGAGCAGCAGCGCGGCCGACATGCCGAGCTGACCCAGGAGCGTGGCCAGCTCCGGACGGGGGGCCAGCAGCCCCAACGCCGCGCCGAGGCCGGCCAGCGCGGCGCCGGCGGGGGGGATCACGGCCACCAGGATCCACAGGTGGGTGAGGGGCAGGCCGAACAGCACGCACCCGAACACGGCCGTCACCACGGTGCCGGGCACCGTGAAGGAGGCGTAGGCGCCGGCGGCGCCCAGGACCACGGCGGCGGGCGGCACCGGCAGCGTGGCGTAGTGGTCGAGGCCGCCGCCGGCCCGGAGCTGGCCGAAGTACTGGGCGAGCAGGTTGAGCGCCACGAAGGCCACGACGAGCACCGAGGCCCCCGCGACCACGGCGCGTGCCTCCTCGCCACCGTCCACCACTCCCCGCATCAGGATCATGATCCCGACCGACTGGAACGTGGCGACGAAGAGCAGGGGGATCCGCGCGACCCGGGCACGCGACAACTGTGCCCGGTAGACGGCGGCCAGCGCGGGGAGCATCCGGGCGCGCGGGCCCAACGCGGCCGCTTCGCGGACCGGGGACTCCGCGTCACGGACCTCGCCCGGGAGGGTCTCGGCGGATGCGCCACTCACGTCCTGCTGCTCCTCTTCGCTGCGGCGATCGCCGGCCCTGACCCGGTCACGAGGACCGGCTCGCCCGGGGGACGGGGGACGGTGTGCCCCGACGCACCGGCGAGGCGCCGCCGAGGCGCGCCGTCGTCGGCCCCCCGGGAGCACGCTACCGGCACGGCGCGCCCCCGGCGGCCCGGAGAGGCCCGACGCGTGCCCGGTTCCCCACCGGCGGGGCGGGTCACGCCCTCACCAGGCCCTGCCGGGCGGCTCCTCCCAGAGCGAGGTAGACGTCCTCCAGGCTGGGGGTGGTCAGGGTGAAGTCGTCCAGCGCGGCGAAGGCGGCGCCGCCGGTGACCGTGGCGACGACCGCTCGGGCCTCCTCGGGGGCCAGCCGCAGCGTCCAGCGGCGCCCCGACGCGACGGCGCGGTCGCGGAGCGCGGCGACCTCGGGGACGTGTCCCGGGGCGGTCTCGCGCCAGACCAGGTCGACCCGTACCTCTCCGGCCACCCGTTCCTTGAGCCCGGTCGGGCTGTCGCAGGCGATCACCCGACCCCGGTCGAGGACGGCGACCCGGTCGAGCACCGTCTCGGCCTCGACGACGTTGTGGGTGACCAGCAACACCGTCGTCCCGCGTTCCGCGCGGCGGCGGTCGACGGCGGCCCAGACCGCTCGTCGCGCCACCGGGTCCATGCCGGTCGTCGGCTCGTCCAGGACCAGCAGGGAGCGTTCTCCGACCAAGGCCGCCGCCACGCAGGCGAGCCGGCGCTGCCCGCCGGAGAGCCGGTTCAGGGGGCGCCCGGCGATCGGTTCCAGGCCCAGTTCTCCCAGCACGGCGTCCCGCTCGGCGCGTGCCTCGCGGGCGCCCATTCCCCGAAGCCGGGCGGTGGTCTCCGCGGCGAGGGACACGGTCAGCTCGTCCAGCGCGGTGGACTCCTGACCGAGATAGGCCAGGACGCGGGAGGCCCGCTCGGGGTGACGGACGATGTCGTGGCCGAGGATCTCGACCGTGCCGCCGTCGGGTCGCATGAGTCCGGTCAACTGGCGCACCAGGGTGGACTTTCCGGCGCCGTTCGGACCGAGCAGCCCGAAGATCTCACCACGCCGGACGTCGAGGGTCACCCCGTCCGTGGCCCGCACGGCGGGCACGGCCGGTCTGCCGCGCCGTCCTCGCACCGCGGGATGGGTCTTGGTCAGCCCGCGAACGGCGCACACGACCTCGTCACCGGGTCGGTTCGTTCCTGCCGCACGCGTATCCACAAGGGACGAGAGTACGGGGTCGGCGGCCGAGGGCCGCTCTCGGGTGACGCCCGGCGGGTCCGCCGTCAGGGCGGGTCACTCGGCCTCGGAACTCTGCTCCGAGGCCGCCGGAACACCCATCTCCCGCCAGAAGCCGGCACGGATCGCGTACCGGTCGTGCTCGTCGATCTGGTCGTCCTTGTGGGCCAGCAGCCCGAACCGGGCGGCGTAGCGCAGCAGCTCCCCGTCGATGCGGTGCGGGACGCGCGGATACATCGCCGAGAGCCTCCGCAACTGCCCCTCGTCGGCCAGCCGCGCCACCCAGCGGCGGGCGAAGACCTGCCCCACCTCGTAGGGGTCGCCGCCGACGGTGGTGATGTCCTCCTCGCGGTCCGCCCAGCGCTGCTCGGCGGTGGTGAGTTGGGCCAGCGTGGGCATGCCACCGGCCTCGGCGGGCTCGGACGCGGGCCGGTCCACCCAGCCCCGGTCGGAGGACCAGCGCAGGGTGGCCGTCGCCGGCTGGGCCGGCGACGGGCTGCCCGGTCCCCGCAGGGCGGCCAGGTCCTTGGGGGTGGGGACGCCCCGAGTGGTCGGCCCGCGATCCTCGGCGCCGTCGCGGTCGGCCCCGGCGGAAGTGTCGGACCGGGCCTGTCCGGCGCGCTCGCCGGTGGGCGCGGACTCGGGGAGCGGAGCGGAGAGGATGGCGGCGATCTCCGGTCTCGGTACCGACGACGGCGCGCCGGTACCGGCGTGTTCCCGGGCGCGAACGGCGCGTGTGATCCAGTCCCGGTCCAGGACCCGCCGTTCGTCGGCCTCGGCCACGAGGTCCTCGGACTGGTTGTAGTCGCCATCCGCGGCCTGCACGGCCCACAGATGGACGGCCACCCCGTGTTCCTTGGCGGCCATCATGCCTGGCAGGAGGTCGCCGTCGCCGGTGACCAGCACGATGTCCGAGCAGGCCCGGTTGCGGGCCAGCTCCGTCAACTCCGCGTGCATGGCGGCGTCGACGCCCTTCTGCGCCCACCGGCCGTCGCTTCGGGTGAGCGCACCCAGGCGCACGGTGACCCGGGGCATCACCCTCAGGCGGCGGTGCTCCGGTTGCGGCACGCGGTCGGGGGCGCCGTCGAACCAATAGATGCGAAGCAAGTGCTGCCCGGTCTCGGCCCGGGCGCGCTCGCGGAGACCCTGGATCAGCGCCGCGTGGTCCACCAGGATGCGGGACCGCGAGGGCTCGCCGGCGAGGAGACTGGCGGCGGCCCCCAGCAGATACCCGGCGTCCACCAGGACGATGCAGCGGTCCACGCGGTCCACCCTCTTTCCGGGAGGTTTGCTTCGGGCTTCCCTCGAGTCTGCCCGACCGCAAGGGGGTTAGCGGCCCGAACTCGATCTTCGGCGTGGCGAACCGGCTCGCGGCACCCCCTGGAACCCCCCTCACGTACCGTAATTGTCCGACATGCGTTCTTTGTTCGGTTGTGTGAATCTGATCCCGGTCCTGGTCCCCAGACCCCTCCGGGAGGCAGATCACCATGGCCAAGAACAAGAACCGCGATCGCAAGCGACCGCAGGCCGAGCGCACCTCTCCCTCGGCACGCCCGTCGGCCGGGGAGTCCCCCGAGCCGGATGCCCAGGCCGCCGCCCTCATACCCGGCGAGTCCGCTCCGCGAGGGAAGCGCCAGAAGCGCTTCGGCCACAACTGAGACACACCGGGCGGTCATTGCGCGAGACGGGGGCGCGCCCGAGACCGGGCGCGCCCCCGCCGGCGTCAGCCGGTCAGGCAGGACGGCCCGAGCAGGACCTTGAGGTCGCCGAAGAGCGCGGGGTCGGGTTTCACCCGGTGGCGGTCGAGTCGGAGCACGGTCGTCCTCGTCGGCCCCTGGAGCCGGATGCGCACCTCGCTGTCGCCCCGATGGTGACCGAGGATCTCGCCGAGGCGGCTCACCAGGGGCGGAGTGACCCGGGTCGCCGGGATGGTCAGCACGACCGGCGCGTTGGTCCCGGCGTGCGAGAGGTCGGGGATCATCAGCTCCATCGCGACCAGCCGCGGCACGTCCTCCCGCTTGTCCAACCGACCCTTGACGAAGACCACCGCGTCCTCGACGAGTTGCGTGGAGACCAGTTGGTAGGTCGCGGGGAAGAACATGCACTCGATGGACCCGGCCAGGTCCTCGACGGTCGCGATGGCCCAGGCGTTCCCCTGCTTGGTCATCTTGCGCTGAAGGCCCGAGATGATGCCCCCGATGGTGACGACCGCGCCGTCGCCGAAGTCCCCTCCGGTGAGTTGGGAGATGCCGGCGTCGGCCTTGTCCGACAGGACGTGCTCCAGCCCGAACAGCGGATGGTCGGAGACGTAGAGTCCGAGCATCTCCCGCTCCTGGGCGAGGAGGTAGGTCTTGTCCCACTCCTCGTCGGTGAAGCGGACGTCCATGCCGAAGCCCGGTTCGCCGTCGCCGTCGTCGTCACCCATGCCGCCGAAGAGGTCGAACTGCCCTTCGGCCTCCTTGCGTTTGACCGCGACGACATTGTCGATCATGGGTTCGTACTGGGCGGTGAGGCCCTTGCGGGTGTGACCCATCTCGTCGAAGGCGCCCGCCTTGATCAGTGACTCGGTCGTGCGCTTGTTGCAGACGACCGCCTCCACCTTGTCCAGATAGTCGGGGAAAGAGCCGTACTTCCCCTTGGCCTTGCGGCTCCGGATGATCGCCTCCACGACGTTGGTGCCGACGTTGCGCACGGCGGACAGGCCGAAGAGGATGACGTCGTCGCCCTGGGCGGCGAAGTTCGCCATGGACTCGTTGACGTTGGGAGGAAGCACCCGAATGCCCATGCGACGACACTCGTTGAGATAGACGGCCGACTTGTCCTTGTCGTCCTTGACCGAGGTGAGGAGCGCGGCCATGTACTCGGCGGGGTGGTTGGCCTTGAGGTAGGCCGTCCAGTACGAGACGAGGCCGTAGGCGGCCGAGTGCGCCTTGTTGAAGGCGTATCCGGCGAAGGGGACCAGCACGTCCCAAAGCGCCTGGATCGCCTCGTCGCTGTAGCCGTTCTTCCGGGCGCCACCCTGGAAGATGACGAAGTTCTTCTCCAGTTCCTCGGGCTTCTTCTTGCCCATGACGCGCCGGAGGATGTCGGCCTCTCCGAGCGAGTACCCGGCGACGATCTGTGCGGCCTTCTGCACCTGTTCCTGATAGACGATCAGGCCGTAGGTGACGTCCAGGACCTCGGTGAGCGGCTCCTCCAACTCCTTGTGGATCGGCGTGATCTCCTGCTGACCGTTCTTGCGCAGGGCGTAGTTGATGTGCGAGTTCATGCCCATGGGACCCGGCCGGTAGAGGGCCGAGACGGCGGAGATGTCCTCGAAGTTGTCTGGCTTCATCATGCGCAGCAGGGAGCGCATCGGGCCGCCGTCGAACTGGAAGACGCCCAGGGTGTCGCCGCGCTGGAGCAGCTCGAAGGTCTTGGGGTCGTCGAGGGGGAGGCCGAGGAGATCGATGTCGATCCCCTTGTTGGACTTCACCATCTTCACGGCGTCGTCCATGATCGTGAGGTTGCGCAGGCCCAGGAAGTCCATCTTCAGCAGGCCGAGCGACTCGCAGCTCGGGTAGTCCCACTGGGTGATGGTGACGTTGTCGGTGTGCCTCACCCAGACCGGTACGTGCTCGGTGATGGTCTCGCTGGACATGATGACGCCGGCGGCGTGCACGCCCATCTGCCGAACCAGGCCCTCGACGCCCTTGGCGGTGTCGATGACCTTCTTCACGTCCGGTTCGTTCTCGTACATCGACCGGACCTCGCCCGCCTCCGAGTACCGGGGGTGCTCGGGGTTGGTGATGCCGTCGAGGTTGATGCCCTTGCCGAGGACGTCGGCGGGCATCGCCTTGGTGATGCGGTCGCCCATCGCGTACGGGTAGCCCAGCACCCGCGCGGAGTCCTTGATCGCGTTCTTCGCCTTGATGGTGCCGTAGGTGCCGATCATGGCGACCTTGTCGGCGCCGTACTTCTCGGTCACGTAGCGGATGACCTCGACGCGCCGGCGCTCGTCGAAGTCGATGTCGACGTCGGGCATCGAGACGCGCTCCGGGTTGAGGAACCGCTCGAAGATCAGCCCGTGCGGGATCGGGTCGAGGTCGGTGATGCCGAGTGCGTACGCCACGATCGAACCGGCCGCGGAGCCTCGCCCGGGCCCGACGGCGATGCCGTTCTTCTTGGCCCACATGATGAAGTCGGCGACCACCAGGAAGTAGCCCGGGAACCCCATCTGGATGATGACGTCCATCTCGTACTCGGCCTGCCTGCGACGATCGTCGGGCACTCCGCCCGCGAAGCGCCGCTCCATGCCACGCCGGACCTCCTCCTGGAACCAGGTGACCTCGGTGTAGCCCTCGGGGATGTCGAACCTCGGCATCAGGTCGCGCTTCTCGAACATCCCGGTGATGTCGACCATGTCGGCGACCAGCCGGGTGTTGGCGCAGCCCTCCTGCCAGGCGTCGGAGGAGTCGATGGCGTACATCTCCTCCGTCGACTTCAGGTAGTAGCCGGTGCCGTCGAACTTGAAGCGGTCCGGGTCGGAGAGGTTCTTGCCGGTCTGGATGCACAACAGGGCGTCGTGGGCGGTGGCCTCGTGCGCGTAGGTGTAGTGCGAGTCGTTGGTGACCAGCGGGGGGATGCCGAGCTTCCGGCCGATCTCCAGCAGACCGTCGCGGACGCGACGCTCGATGTCGATGCCGTGGTCCATCAACTCCAGGAAGTAGCGGTCCTTGCCGAAGATGTCGCGGTAGTCGGCCGCCGCGCGCAGCGCCTCGTCGAAGTGACCCAGGCGCAGCCGCGTCTGTACCTCGCCCGAGGGGCAGCCGGTGGAGGCCACGATGCCCTCGGACCACCGGGAGATGGTCTCCTTGTCCATCCGGGGCCACTTTTGCAGCCAGCCCTCGGCATAGGCGTCCGACGACAGTCGGAAGAGGTTGTGCAGCCCCGTGCGGTCGACCGCCCACATCGTCTTGTGGGTGTAGCCACCGGAACCGGAGACGTCGTCCCGCTTCTGGTGCGGCTGGCCCCACTGGATCTTGCGTTTGGTGCGGCGGGACTCGGGGGCCACGTACGCCTCGATCCCGATGATCGGGGTGATGCCGGCCTTTCGGGCGGAGTGGAAGAAGTCGTACGCGCCGTGCAGGTTTCCGTGATCGGACATGGCGATGTGGGTCATGCCCATCTCGCCGCACGCGTCGAACATGTCCTTCAGCCGCGCGGCGCCGTCCAGCAGGGAGTACTGGGTGTGGACGTGCAGGTGCGTGAACGGCGCTTTGGACACGCTCGGCCTCCAGGGGAAAGTACGCGCGACGGTCGGTGCTCGGTCCGGGGGGGACGGTCCCGAAGTCTATGCCGCCGCGGTGACACTCGGCGGGCTCGGACGCGTACCTACTGCCAGGGTCACGGGCACGACCGCGGGCCGCCGCACGTTGCCCGGTCGAGGACCCTCGATCACCACCGTCACACCTCCAGGAGGCACCCCGCGATGCCTGTCCCCGAGTTCCGCGACGAGCGGCGCGGCGAGGAGATCCTCGCCGTCTTCGCCACCGCCTTCGGCGGGCTCCCCGCCGGGCGGGCGGCGGTCAGCGCCAGGTTCCGAGCGATGGCCGCGTCGCCCCTCGCCTTCCACCGCGGCTCGGCGTGCCTCTCCTCGCACGATCTGGCCGCCGACCCGGAAGGCGGTCGCTACCTGGACGAACGGACCTCCCGTGTATGGATCCACGGCGACCTGCACACCGGAAACTTCGGCGCCCGTCTCGACGGGACCGGCCGGCTCGTCTTCCAGGCCACCGGCCTGGACGACGCGTACGTGGGGCCGTTCACCTGGGACCTGAAGCGCTTCGTCGCCTCCCTCGCCCTGCTCGGACACGCGCGGGCGCTCAGCGACGCGCGGATCGCCGACGCGGTGCGCGGCTACGCACACGCCTACCGCGAGCGCGTGCACGCTCTGGCCACCGGCGCCGAGGGCCACGAGACGGCGGCTCCGACGATGGAGACCGCCCGCGGCCCCCTGCTGGACACGCTGCTCTCGGCCCGTTCCCGCACCCGCTCCACGCTGTTGGACTCGCTCACGGAGGTCCGCGGCGCCGAGCGTCGCTTCCGCTCGTGCGACGACACCGTGGAACTGGACGCGGCCACCCGGTACAAGGTGCTGGCCGCGTTCGACGGATACCTCGAGACGCTCCCCGACACCTCTCTTTCCCGCCCGGACGCCTACCGTGTCAAGGACGTCGTCGGGCGACGCCATTCCGCCGAGGACGAGCCGTCGACCCACCACCTCCTGGTGGAAGGTGGCAGCGACGCCCTGGAGCACGACGTGGTGGTGCGGATCAGGAGGATCGGGCCGCCCGCGGTGGCGCGCCACCTGGCCGAGGCCGCCCTCGACGCCCACTTCACGCACGAGGGACACCGCGCGGTGGTGGCCCGGCGTGCCCTGACGCCGTACGCCGACCCCTGGCTCGGCTGGACGGAGCTGGACGGCGAGGGGCGGCTGGTCGGCGAGGTGTCGCCGTACGCGGTGAGCCTGGACTGGGACCCGGTCGTGGAACCCTCGGAGGTCGCCGATGTCGCCGCGGACCTGGGCCGTGTCACGGCGACGACGCACGCGGCGTCGGCCGTCCCGGCCGACGGCTCGGTGGTTCCCTTCCCCACCGGACGGGCCATCGACGCGGCGATCGCCGCCGACGAGGACGGTTTCGCGCCTCTGCTCGTCGACCACGCGCGCGCCTCCGCGGAGCGCGCCCTGGAGGACCACCGGATCTTCGTCGACCTGCTCCGCAGGGGGATGATTCCGGGTCTGTAACATCGGCCACCCCACAGGACACTTTAGGGTTCCTTTACCGACCTCCGTGCCACACTCTGTCCTCGGTATGAAGATATCCGGGATCCCGCTCAGAGCCGTCCGCGCGGCGTACTTCACGGCACTCGTCGTGATGCTCGCCGCCGCGTCGCACGTGCTGCTTTCCGGGGTCCCGCTGCCGGTCACCACGGTGGCCCCGGTGGCGGGGGCCGTCTTCGCGACCGCGTACGTCCTGGCGGGACGGGAGCGCTCCTTCCGTCGCATCGCCCTGCTCCTGGTCCCGCTGGAACTCGCGGCGGACACCGTCTTCACCACCGGCCAACACCTCTGCTACGGACCGGTGGGCGGGCCGGTCGCCGGTCCGCTGCGAACCGTCGGCTTCGACGTGCTCTGCGGCGACGGGGCGTCGGTGCACGCGGGCGTCGCCGCGCCGCTCACCCGAGTCACCGAAGCGGAGGCCGACCACCTGGCGACCCTGCTCGCCGAGGCCCACCCGGGGACGGCCTGGCTGTTGCTGGCCGTCCACGTCGCCGTCGGGCTGCTCGCCGCCGCCTGGCTGAGCCGAGGAGAGCGAGCGCTGGCCCGGACGGTGGGCGCGGTCGCGGCGACGACGTTCCGCCCGCTGCTGCTCGCCGTCACCTCGCTCTCCGCGGCCCCCACTCCGGCGCCCCGCCTCTCCGGGCGACCCACCCGGCGCGCCGCGGCGGCCCGCGATCGACTGCTGGTCCACGCCCTGGGGCTGCGCGGCCCACCGTGCCCGGCCCACGCGGTCGCCTTCGGGTGACCGGCGCCGAGCACGACACCCCACGCAGCGAACCTCCGCACACCTCGGTGTGCGCGTCCCCAGGGAGAACCCCATCATGAGCAAGCGGAACAGTCAGGCCGCGAAGACGGCGGCCCGCGAGCGGCTGCGCCAGGAGCGCGAGCGGCAGGCCAAGCGCGACCGGACCAAGCGTCGCCTGATCGTCGCCGGTTCCGTCGTCGCGGCCCTCGCCCTGGCCGGCGGCATCGGCTACGGCGTGTCCCAGGCGTCCAAGCCGACGGGCTGGGAAGAGGCGGCGCAGGCCGAGGTGGTGGCCCCGGCCAACACCTCGGGCAAGGACGGCACCACGATCCTCATCGGAGACTCGGACTCCGACAACGTCGTGCGCGTCTACGAGGACCCCCGTTGCCCGGCCTGCGCCTCCTTCGAACAGGCCATGGGCGAGAGCATCAACAAGGGCATGGAGGACGGCAGTTACAAGCTGGCCTTCACCGTCGGCACCTTCATCGACGACAACGCCGGCGGCGAGGGGTCCAAGAACGCGCTGAGCGCCATGGGCGCCGCGCTCAACGTCAGCCCCGAGGCGTTCCTCGACTACAAGGAAGCCCTGTTCTCCGCCGAGCACCACCCCTCCGAGGGGACCGACCAGTTCGCCGACGACGCGTACCTGATCGAGGTCGCCGACTCGGTGGAGGCCCTGAAGGGCGACAAGGACTTCCAGGCGGACGTCGAGAAGGGCACCTACGACGCCTGGGCCATGCGGATGAGCGAGTCGTTCCAGGACACGGAGGACGTCAACTCGACGCCCACCGTCAAGATCAACGACAAGGTCGTCCAGAACCCCGCCACCGCGGCCGACTGGGAGGCCGCGTTGAAGGAGGCCGGCGTCACCGAGTGACACCGCCGGGTCGCCGGCGCGTCGGTGTCGACCGCGTGGTCCGGGACTCCGGGACGAGGAGCGACCCGAGAGGGGGCGAAGCTTTCACGATTTCGCCCCCTCTCGGTCACTACTGATCAGTAGCATGATCGTCCGTGATCAATCGATATAGATCCTCCGACAGTTCCCCCTCCCTCGCGCCCACCCGACGCACGGTCGTCAAGGCCGCCGCCGCAAGCGCCGTGTTGGCCGCCCCGCTGGCCGGTGCCGCGTCCGCCGCCGCCGCCGAATCGGGCCCGGCCTTCCTGCACGGCGTGGCCTCCGGCGACCCGCTGTCCGACGGCGTCCTGCTGTGGACCAGGGTGACCCCGACACCCGAGGCGATACCGGGCTCCGGAGCGGGCCCCGACACCGACGTCGACTGGTTCGTCGCGACCGACCGGGCCTTCACCCGGATCGTGGCGCGCGGTTCGGTCTCGGCGACGGCCGCGACCGACCACACCGTCAAGGCGGACGTGCGCGGACTGAGCGCCGCCACGGACTACTACTTCCGCTTCTCCGCCGGGGGCGTCGACTCCCCCGTCGGCCGCACCCGCACGGCTCCGGCGACCGACGCCGACGTGTCGGCCCTGCGGTTCGGCGTGGTCTCCTGCTCCAACTGGGAGGCGGGCCACTTCTCCGCCTACCGCCACCTGGCCGACCGAGGCGACCTCGACGCCTGGCTCCACCTCGGCGACTACCTCTACGAGTACCCGACCGGCGAGTACGGGACCCGCGGCGGCGCCGTGCGGTCCACCGCGCCCGCCCACGAGATCGTCACCCTCGCCGACTACCGCGTGCGGCACGCGCACTACAAGACCGATCCCGACCTGCGGGCGCTGCACGCGGCGGCACCCGTCATCGCCATCTGGGACGACCACGAACTGGCCAACGACGCCTGGTCCGACGGCGCGGAGAACCACACCGAGGGCATCGAGGGAACCTGGTCGGATCGCCAGAGCGCGGCCAAGCGGGCCTACTTCGAGTGGATGCCCGTCCGGCCGGCCATCGCCGGCACCACCTACCGCCGCCTGCGCTTCGGCAAGCTCGCCGACCTGTCCCTGTTGGACCTGCGGACCTACCGCTCCCAACAGGTCGGCGTCGGCGACGCCGAGGTGGATGATCCCGAACGAACCCTGACCGGCCGCGCCCAACTGGACTGGCTGAAATCGGGGCTGGCCTCGTCCGACACCACCTGGCGGTTGGTCGGCAACTCGGTGATGATCTCGCCCTTCGCCGTCGGTGCCCTCCCCGCCGAGCTGCTCAAGCCCCTCACCGAGCTGCTCGGTCTGCCCCGGGAGGGCATCGCGCTCAGCACCGACCAGTGGGACGGCTACACCGACGACCGCCGCGAGCTGCTGGAACACATCCGGACACACGCCGTCCGCAACACCGTCTTCCTCACCGGGGACATCCACATGGCGTGGGCCAACGACGTGCCGCACACGGCGGGAACCTATCCGCACTCCGGCTCGGCCGCGACGGAGTTCGTCGTCGCCTCCGTGACCTCCGACAACCTCGACGACATGGTCAAGGTCCGCGAGGGGCTCGTCTCCGGGATCGCCTCACCGATCATCCGCGCCGCCAACCGGCACGTCCACTGGGTCGACACCGATCGACACGGGTACGGAGTCCTGGACGTGACCCCCGAGCGCGCGCAGATGGACTACTACGTGGTGTCCGACAAGACCGACCCGGACGCCTCGTCCTCCTGGACACGCTCCTACCGCACGCGCAGCGGCACCCAGGAGGTCGAGCGCGCCTACTCGCCGGTCTGACGCGCCTCCCCCGACGTCGGCTCCGACACCGGCACCGACGGCGCGTCCGTCCCGGTCGCCGGATCGGCCAGGGAATCGAGGAAGCCGAGGGCCACCCGCCAGGTGGCCCCGGCGGCCTCGGCGTCGTGGTCCGGCAGGTCGGGGTCGGTGTACAGGTGGCCGGCGCCCGGGTAGCGGAACACCTCCACCTCGGCGCCGGCCCGGACCATCCCCAGATACCAGGCGCTCAGCCAGTCGTCCGGCTCGAAGACATCGGGCCCGGCCACGTGCAGCTGCACCGGAAGCGCGTCGACCTCGACGTCGGGCGCGATGTCCGACGTGCCGTGCAGAAGCAGCAGGCCACGGGCCCGACGGTCACCGAGGGCGAGGGTCTGCGCCACCGCGGCGCCGAGCGAGAAACCGGCGTAGACCACGCCCCGGTCCGAATGCGGCGCGGCTGCGCGCACGGCCCGTCCGAGCAGTTCCTCCCGACCCACCTCTTCCTGGTAGGCGCGCGCGGTCTCCATCGAGTCGAACACGCGGCCGTCGAAGAGATCCGGGGTCCACACCCGGTGACCGGCGTCACGCAGCAGGTCCGCGGCCCGCCGTACCGCCGGTCGCGCGCCGAGGATCGAGTGAAAGAGGATGATGTCCATCGGGCCATCGTGCCGGCGTGGTCCGACACCGGGCACACGGGCCCCGAGAGGATATGTCCGCGAAGTCACACGTTCGCGAGCGCGGATGCCGGTTAGGTTCGAGGAATGGAGACCGTACTCCGCCCGCTGACCGTGGTCGGGGGCTCCGTCGTACTGACACTGATCATCGGCTGGGCCACCGACCTGCTCCTGCGCAAGGCAGACGCACGCCACCCGGAGACCCCCTTGTGGGGGCTGCTCCGCCGGGCCCGCGTCCCGTACCAGCTGGCGCTCTGCGCGGCGCTGCTGCGGGCCACCTACGTCGAGGCGGGCGTGCTGCCCGACCACCGGACAGGGGTGGGCCGGACGCTGACGCTGGTGCTGATCGGCTCCGTGGCGTGGCTGGTCATCCAGATCGCGGCGGCGATCGTGGAGACGTCGTACTACCGCTACGCCCAGGCCAACGCCACCCGGGACCCGGCACGGGTCCGGCGGGTGCGCACCCAGGTGACCTTGATCATGCGCGTGGTCTCCGCCGTCGTCGGGGTGGTGGCGGCGGCGGCCATGCTGCTCACCTTCCCGGAGATGCGCGCGGCGGGGGCGTCGCTGCTCGCCTCCGCCGGCATCCTCGGCATCGTCGCAGGTGTCGCCGCCCAGTCCACCCTCGGCAACCTCTTCGCCGGCCTCACGATCGCCTTCGGCGACCTGGTGCGCATCGGCGACACGGTGGTCGTGGACGGCGAGTGGGGGACCGTCGAGGAGATCACCCTGACCTTCCTCACCGTGCGCACGTGGGACGAGCGCCGCATCACCATGCCGGTGTCGTACTTCACGTCGAAGCCGTTCGAGAACTGGTCGCGCGGCGGCGCGCAGATGACGGGAACCGTCTTCTGGCAGCTGGACCACTCGGCACCGCTCGACGCGATGCGCGAGCGGCTCCGCGACATCGTGCGCGAGAACGCCGCCTGGGACGGCCGCAACCAGAGCCTGTGCGTCACCGGCAGCACGCCCACCACCATGGAAGTCCGAGCACTGGTGACCGCCAAGGACGCGGACGACATCTGGACCCTCCGGGTGCACGTGCGCGAGGAGATGCTGCGCTGGCTGACGGCCGAGCACCCGTACGCCCTCCCACGCGTCACCACCGCGCGGGCGGCCCCGCCGCCGGGAGCGACCGAGGACGCGGACACACCGGTCCCTCGGGACCCCCGGGCGACCGACCGACCCCTGGCCGAACGGAACGGACGTCCCTCCCCCGAACGTCAGGCCGGGGGCCGCTGAGGCTCGCGAGGGACGGTTCGAGGGCGCGCGCCCCCTGTCCCCGGCCTGCCACGAACCGACGGCCGCCGCGACAGCCGCGCCCTCGGGGCGACGGTGGACCTCCCGGCGCCGCCGGTCAGCCGTGGGTCTCCTCGCGCACCCGGTCCAGCGCTCGCCGGAGATCCTCCGGGTACGCACTGGCGTACTCCACCCGGTCGCCGGTGCCGGGGTGCTCGAAACCCAGCCGGACGGCGTGCAACCACTGGCGGGTGAGGCGCAGACGCTTGGCGAGCGTCGGGTCGGCGCCGTAGGTCAGGTCGCCGACGCAGGGGTGCCGATGGGCCGCCATGTGCACCCGGATCTGATGGGTGCGGCCGGTCTCCAGCTTCACGTCCAGCAGAGACGCCGCACGGCAGGCCTCGATCAGGTCGTAGTGGGTGACGGACGGCTTGCCCTCCGCCGTCACCGCCCACTTGTAGTCGTGGCTCGGGTGTCGACCGATGGGCGCGTCGATGGTGCCGCTGGTCGGGTCGGGATGCCCCTGGACCAGGGTGTGGTAGCGCTTGTCGACGGTGCGCTCCTTGAACTGACGCTTGAGGGAGGTGTAGGCCCGCTCGGACTTGGCGACCGCCATCAGGCCGGACGTCCCCACGTCCAGTCGGTGCACGATGCCCTGGCGCTCGGCGGCGCCGGAGGTCGAGACGCGGAACCCGGCGGCGGCCAGACCGCCGATCACGGTGGGTCCGGACCAGCCGGGCGAGGGGTGGGCGGCGACACCGACCGGCTTGTCGACCACGACGACGTCCTCGTCGTCGTGCACGATCTCCATGCCCTCGACCGGCTCGGCCACCACCCGGACCGGCTCGGGAGCCCGGGGCATCTCGACCTCCAGCCAGGCACCGCCTCGGACCCGCTCCGACTTGCCGACCACCGCCCCGTCGACCGCCACCTTTCCCGCCGCGGCGAGCTCGGCGGCCTTGGTCCGGGAGAAGCCGAACATACGGGAGAGCGCGGCGTCGACGCGCTCTCCCTCCAGGCCGTCCGGTACGGGCAGGGTACGAATATCGGGAAGCGTGCTCACTCCGTCGAGTATGCCGGACCTGCCCCACCACTCCGTACCGGCGCTCGGGCCCGAGGGGCGGGCGACCGGTGGCCGTCCCGGGCGTCAGTCCTTGTGCACGGTCCCGTCCGGGTCGAGGCCGCGGAAGGACAGCAGCACGATCAGGATCCCTCCGCAGACGATCGCCGTGTCGGCGAGGTTGAACACCGCGAAATGCTTGGGCGCGATGAAATCGACCACCGCGCCGCGGAAGACCCCGGGCGAGCGGAAGATCCGGTCGGTGAGGTTGCCGAGGGCGCCACCGAGCAGCAGGCCGAGCGCGACGGCCCAGGGCAGGCTGTACAGCTTGCGGGCGAGTCGGACGATCACGACGATGACCGCCGCGGCGATCACAGTGAAGATCACGGTGAAGGCCTCGCCGTAGCCGAACGCGGCGCCCGCGTTCCGGATCGCGTCGAACCTCAGCCAGTCCCCGAACACCTCGATCGGGGCGTGGTGCTCCAACTTGGCCACCACGATCATCTTGCTGACCAGGTCGAGCACGTAGGCGACGGCGGCGACGGCGAAGAGCACCGCGATCCGGCGGGGGCCCCGGGAGCCGGCAGCGGCGTCCTCGCGGTCGGCGGGCTCGGCTCCGGCGCCTTCGGGCGCGCCCTCGGCCCCGGCCGCGTCGGCCGCCGGGGCCGGAACCCCGGGGGTGTCGGGCCGCCCGCGCCCCTCCCCGGACGCGTCCGGGTTCTCCGGCGTACCGATGATGCGCTCCGCCTCTGTCACGTGAGTCCCTCGGCCTAGGTACCTGATTGAGGTCGAGCGTACGGCACGCCCTCCACCCGGCACTCCGACGGGCCGTGTGCGGGCTCTCAGTAGCGGCGCTCCTGTTTCTGCTTGCACTCCACGCACAGCGTCGCGCGGGGGAAGGCACGCATGCGCGCCTTGCCGATGGGGTTGCCGCAGTTCTCGCAGCGACCGTAGGTGCCGGTCTCCAGCCGTTCCAGGGCACGCTCGGTCTGCGAGAGCATCTCCCGGGCGTTGGCGGCGAGTGCCAGCTCGTGCTCGCGCGTGATGTTCTTCGACCCGGTGTCCGCCTCGTCGTGGCCCGCCCCCTCCCCCGAGTCCCGCATGAGGCCGGCCAGGGAGCGTTCCGAGAAGTCGATCTCGGTCCGCAGTCGGCTCTCCTCGGACCTCAGCTCGGCACGGGCCGCCTCGACCTCCTCGGAGGTCCAGGGATCCTCGCCAGGGCGCACGGCGAGATCACCGGGCTCCACCGCCCTCTCGGTCGCCGTGGCCGTTCCGGCGCTCTTCTTCGCAACCACCCTCGTGACTCCCGTCTGCTCCGCGGGCGGCGGCGCGTCCGCCTTCCCGTTCCCGCTTCCGACACCCGTCGCGGTGCGCTTCGCGGCCGTCTTCCTCGCCCCGGTCTTCTTCGTCGCCGTCTTCTTCGTCGCCGTCTTCTTGGCGGTGGCCTTCTTCGCGGGCGTCTTCTCGGCGGTGGCCTTCCTCGCCGGCGTCTTCCTCGCAGCGGGGTGCCCGGCCCCGCCGGTGGCGGCGTCCGCTCCGGTGGTCTCGGCGACCGGTTCCTCGCCTGTCGGCGTGGCGGCGCCCTCGCCGTCGGGTCGCGCCCGGGTGGGCCTGTCGGACGCCGCCCTGCCTGCGGCGGACTTCTTCGCCACCATCCCGCGGCCCCTTCACGTATTGTGATCTTGCTCGCGCGTCGTGCTGGGACGATAAATCGACTCGACCCCCACGGCAACGGGGCGCACCGCCCGAATCGCCCCCAGGCACCCCCCGGATGGCCGAACCCGGACCCTCACCCTCGGCTCTCCCACGGGTCGTCGGGACGAGGAGGACCGATGCCCGCCGCCGCCCCGACGACGCCGTTCGGGGGACTCCGCCCGAACGGCTCGGGTGGGTCGGCCGGCGCGAAAGGGCCGGTCGAAAACCTGTCGGCGGCCCGCGCCGCCCCGCCTTACACTGGGCGCAGCGAAAGGCGTGGATGGGGACGAGTAGCGGCGTGGCGGCCGAGAGCGATCCGGGGACGGTGGGAGCCCGGAGGCACAGCGCGTCGTGAAGATCACCCCGGAGCCGCCGGAGGAAGCCGTGGCGTTCGCGTCACGGTGGTAGAGCCGGCTTCGCACCCAACGAGGGGGCTCGCGGCGCACACCGGCGCCGAGGGTCAAGGAGGGTGGTACCGCGGGAGCACGGCTCTCGTCCCTCCGACGGAAGGCAGCACATCCGCCGGAGGAGTCCGTTGAGTACACAGCCTCGGTACCGCGAGGTGCCCGCCCAGGTCGATCTGCCCGCCCTCGAACGCGGGGTGCTCGACTTCTGGAGCACGCACAAGACCTTCGCCAAGAGCCTGGAACAGTCCGAGGGGCGCCCGGAGTGGGTGTTCTACGAGGGCCCGCCCACCGCCAACGGCATGCCCGGCGCCCACCACATCGAGGCCCGGGTCTTCAAGGACGTCTTCCCCCGCTTCCGCACCATGCGGGGCTACCACGTGGCCCGCAAGGCGGGATGGGACTGCCACGGGCTGCCCGTGGAACTGGCGGTGGAGAAGGAGCTGGGCTTCTCCGGCAAGAAGGACATCGAGGCGTACGGCGTCGCGGAGTTCAACGAGCGGTGCCGCGACTCCGTGCTGCGCCACACCGACGCCTTCGCGGAGCTGACGACCCGCATGGGCTACTGGGTGGATCTCGACGCAGCGTACGTGACCATGGACCCGGAGTACATCGACTCCGTCTGGTGGTCTCTGAAGACGATCTTCGACAAGGGCCTGCTGGTCGAGGACCACCGGGTCGCGCCCTGGTGTCCGCGCTGTGGCACGGGCCTGTCCGATCACGAGCTGGCGCAGGGCTACGAGACGGTCGTCGACCCGTCGGTCTACGTCCGTTTCCCGCTGACCTCCGGTCCGCTGGCCGGCGAGGCATCACTCCTGGTCTGGACGACGACGCCCTGGACCCTGGTGTCCAACACCGCCGTGGCCGCGCACCCCGAGGTGACCTATGTGGTCGCCACGGACGGGTCGGAGCGCCTGCTCGTCGCCGAGCCCCTGCTCTCGACGGCCCTGGGCGAAGGGTGGGAGGCCACCGGGCAATCGTTCACCGGCGCCGAGATGGAGCGCTGGGCCTACCGGCGCCCCTTCGAGTGGGTCGCCTTCCCGGACGCCGGCGAGGGTGGTGCTCCGGCGGCGCACTTCGTCGTGAACGCCGAGTACGTCACGACCGACGACGGCACCGGTCTGGTGCACCAGTCCCCCGCCTTCGGCGAGGACGACCTCGCGGTCTGCCGAGCCTACGGTCTTCCGGTGGTCAACCCGGTCCGGCCGGACGGCACCTTCGACGAGGAGCTGCCGATGATCGGCGGGGTCTTCTTCAAGAAGGCGGACGAGCGGCTCACCGCCGACCTCGACGCCCGGGGGCTGCTGTTCCGCCACGTCGCCTACGAGCACAGCTATCCACACTGCTGGCGCTGCCACACCGCGCTGCTCTACTACGCGCAGCCGTCCTGGTACATCCGCACCACGGCGGTCAAGGACCGCCTGCTCGCGGAGAACGACCGGACCAACTGGTTCCCGGACACCGTGAAGCACGGCCGGTTCGGCGACTGGCTGAACAACAACATCGACTGGGCTCTGTCCCGCAACCGCTACTGGGGCACCCCCCTGCCGATCTGGCGGTGCGCCGAGGGTCATCTGACGTGCGTCGGATCCCGCGCCGAGCTGGCCGCGCTGACCGGCTCCGACCAGTCGGACCTCGATCCGCACCGTCCCTACATCGACGACGTGACGTTCGGCTGCCCCGAATGCGCGGAGACGGCCGTCCGGGTGCCCGAGGTCATCGACGCCTGGTACGACTCCGGCTCCATGCCGTTCGCGCAGTGGGGGTACCCCTACAAGAACAAGGAGCTCTTCGAGGCCCGCTACCCCGCGCAGTTCATCAGCGAGGCCATCGACCAGACCCGCGGGTGGTTCTACACCCTGATGGCCGTCGGCACGCTCGTCTTCGACAAGTCTCCCTACGAGAACGTCGTCTGCCTCGGTCACATCCTCGCCGAGGACGGCCGGAAGATGTCCAAGCACCTGGGCAACATCCTGCGGCCGATCCCGCTGATGGACCGGCACGGCGCCGACGCCGTCCGCTGGTTCATGGCGGCCGGCGGCTCGCCCTGGGCGGCCCGGCGCGTCGGTCACGGAACCATCCAGGAGGTCGTCCGCAAGACGCTCCTCACCTACTGGAACACCGTCGCCTTCCAGGCGTTGTACGCCCGCACCTCGGGGTGGGCTCCCGGTGATGCCGACCCGGCGCCCGCGGAACGTCCGGTGCTCGACCGCTGGCTGCTCTCGGAGACCAACTCCCTCGTCGAGGAGGTCACCCGGGCGCTGGACGCATACGACACGCAACGGGCCGGCAAGCTCCTGTCGGGCTTCGTGGACGACCTGTCCAACTGGTACGTGCGTCGCTCCCGACGACGCTTCTGGCGCGGCGACAAGGCCGCGCTTCGCACTCTGCACGAGGTCCTGGAGACGGTGACCCGGCTGATGGCCCCTCTGACGCCCTTCATCACCGAACGGGTATGGCAGGACCTGGTCGTCCCCGTGACACCCCGGGCGCCGGAGTCGGTTCACCTGGCCTCCTGGCCGGAGGTGGATTCGGCCGCGGTCGACCCCGAACTGTCCCGGCGGATGACGCTGGTTCGCCGCCTGGTAGAGCTGGGCCGCGCCACGCGGGCGGAGTCCGGGGTCAAGACCCGCAGGCCGCTGTCCCGCGCGCTGATCGCGGCGCCGGGCTTCGCCGGCCTCGACCAGGAGCTGCGCGCCCAGATCGCCGAGGAACTGAACGTCGCCTCGCTCGCCTCGTTGGGCGAGGTGGGGGGCAGCCTGGTGGACACCACGGCGAAGGCCAACTTCCGAGTCCTGGGCAAGAGGTTCGGCAAGCGGGTCCAGGAGGTGGCCGGCGCCATCGCGCGGGCCGACGCCGCCGCGCTCTCCCTCGCGCTGCGCGAGGGTTCCGCCTCGGTGGAGGTCGACGGCGAGGAGATCACGCTGACCCCCGAGGAGGTCATCGTCACCGAGACGCCGCGGGAGGGCTGGTCGGTGGCGTCCGACGCCGGACTCACCGTGGCTCTCGACCTGGAGGTCACGGAGGAGTTGCGGCGCGCCGGCCTCGCCCGGGACGCCATCCGGCTGATCCAGGAGGCACGCAAGAACAGCGGACTGGACGTCGCCGACCGGATCGCACTGCGCTGGACGGCGGCGGATCCGGCCACCGCGGCGGCGATCACCGAGCACGCGGCGCTGATCGCCGAAGAGGTCCTCGCCACCGACTTCGCCGCCGGGAACGCGGAGGACGGCTTCGGCGAGGCGTTCACCGACGACTCGCTCGCTCTCACCTTCCGGCTTCGCAAGGTGTGAGGCCAGGAGTTCCGGAGGCCGGCCGGCCCTCGCGAGGGGCGCCGGCCGGCCTCGGTCCAAGCGGGAAGGCGGCCGCGGGGCGGGGAACGCGAGCGGGCCCGGGTCGAAGAAACCCGGGCCCGCTCTGAACGCGTGCGACGCCTACACCGTATGAGAGATCAGTTGTCGTCCTCGTCGATCAGGAAGCCCCGCATCGGCGAGGGTGCCTGCCCCATGGGTGAGGGTCCCTGCGGACGGACCGGCGCCATGGGTTGGGTCATCGCCGGGGACATCTGCTGCTGACCACCGTAGGACGGACCCGAGGAGGGGCCGGGAGCACCGCCGTTGATCGACTGGTTGCCCCCGTAGGAGGGAGAACCGGCTCCCGCCGGGGCCATCGAGGGAGCGGGGGACGGCGGGAGGGACGCCGTCGCCGGGGTGCGCGGCGGCGCCAGCGAGTCGTCGGCCTGGGTCTCCAGTTGACGCAGCTGCGACTCCAGGTAGGACTTGAGGCGCGTGCGGTACTCGCGCTCGAAGCCCCGCAGGTCCTCGACCTTCCGTTCCAACGTGGCGCGGGCGGACTCCAGTGAGCCCATCGCGACGCGGTGCTTCTCCTGCGCGTCCCGCTCCAGGGCGTCGGCCTTGGCGCGGGCGTCCCGCTCCAACCCCTCGGCCCGGGACCGCGCCTCGCCGACGATCTTGTTGGCCTCGGAACGCGCCTCGGCGATCGCCTGGTCGGCCGTCTGCTGGGCCAACGACAACACGCGGGCGGCGCTGTCCCCGCCGGGGCCGCCCTGTCCGGGCAGGCCGCCGGGGCCGCCAGGACCCTGCGGGCCTCCCATCGGTCCGCCCATGGGTCCTTGGCCCATCTGTCCCTGCATCGGACCCTGACCCATCGGCCCCGGTCCCTGGCCCATCGGTCCCGGTCCCTGCCCCATCGGTCCGTGCCCCTGCTGGGGGCCTCCCTGTCCGCCGGGGCCGGCGGGCAGTTGCGGAGCACCGCTCGGCAGCTGGGGCGGACCACCCATCGGTCCACCGTGCTGCTGCGGCGGGCCCGATATTCCGGCGGGCACCGGTCCGCCGGGACCCCTCATGCCCTGTTGCTGCATGCCGCCTTGCTGCGGCATCCCGCCCTGCTGCGGGATGCCTCCCTGCTGGGGCATGCCGCCCTGCTGCGGTCCGTCCTGCTGCTCCGGGGGCTTGCGCATGTTCTGCTGGTTCTGCGCGGCGGCCCGGGTGGCGGCGGCCAGCTTGGCCCGCAGGTCCTCGTTCTCGCGGAGCAGACGGGTCAGCTCGGCTTCGACCTCGTCGAGGAAGGCATCGACCTCGTCCTCGTCATAGCCTTCTCGGAGGCGGACGGTCGTGAACTGCTTGTTCCGCACGTCCTCGGGGGTCAACGGCATCTCTTCACCTCAACGTTGTCGTCGGCATTCGGCAAGCCCGAAGGTCTCTCATCGCTCACAGCCGGCTCACGATCGAGATCAGGATGTAGACGATGATGATCAGGACGAAGAAGGACAGGTCGAGCGCCACGCCCCCGAGACGCAGCGGCGGGATGAACCGCCGCAGAAGCTTCAGCGGTGGATCGGTGACAGTGTAGGTGGCCTCCAGGACCACCACCATCACCTTGCCGGGTTGCCACGAACGGGCGAACTGGAAGACGTAGTCCATGACGAGGCGGAAGATGAGCACCAGGAGGAAGCACATCAGCGCGATGTACACGACGTCCAGAAACACGCTCATGGTCTGCGCTTCCCTCTCCCCTGATCCATCCCCGGGATCCTTCCCCGGTCCGTACTCTCACCGGACTGCGTCTCAGCTCTGGTTGAAGAACCCGCCCTCTGCGATGCGGGCCTTGTCCTCCGCCGTGACATCGACGTTAGCAGGCGACAACAGGAACACCTTCTGCGTCACCCGCTCGATGCTCCCGTGAAGACCAAACACCAAACCCGCCGCAAAGTCGACAAGTCGCTTGGCATCTGTGTCGTCCATCTCAGTGAGGTTCATGATCACCGGAGTGCCCTCGCGGAAGTGTTCCCCGATGGTACGGGCCTCGTTGTAGGTCCGCGGGTGCAGCGTGGTGATCCGGTAGGGCTCTCGTTCGGACACGACCTTGGGCATGATGACCGGTGCGCTCTTTTCCAGACTCGCGCGTTCTTGTGTGATCGACGCCACGGGCGCGATACGCGCCGGACGCCCGGATTCGGTAGCCGGGGAAGAGACCCGGGACACCGGCTCGCGCGGAGGGGCCGGCGCCACGAGACGCGCCCCGTCCTCCGCTTGGGCGGGGTGCGGACCGTGCGGGTCGTGGGACGGGTGAGACGCTTCGTGACGGCGGTGGTGGTCCCGCTCGGGCTCCGGATCCAGCTCCGGTTCGAAGTCGTCGTCGGGGTCGAACCCCCGACCGTCGTACCCATCGTCCTCCACGAGGCCGAGGTAGACCGCCATCTTGCGCATCGCGCCGGCCATGCTCTGAGTCCTCCGCTCTGTGGTGGATCGACTGACGACTGCCAAGTGCCCGCGATCCACGGGGTCGTTGCATCCGCCATCAGGCGGTAATGACCATATTTTCTACTGTGGTCCGACTTCTTGGCGACGTTACCGGAGCCCGGGTCTGACTCCGAGTACCGCAGTGCCGACGCGCACATGTGTCGCACCGGCCGCCACGGCGTCCTCGAGGTCCGCGCTCATCCCCGCCGAGACCATGGTCGCGGCGGGGTGGGAGCGGCACAGCTCCCTCGACAACGCGAGGAGCCGGCCGAAGGCCTCGGGTCGGCGCCCCGCGTAGGGACCGCTCAGCGGGGCGACCGTCATCAGTCCACCGAGTCGCAGACCGGGCGAACCGGCGACGAGGTCGGCCAACTCCGCCACGCCGTCCGGCGCCACGCCCGCCCGCCCGCCACGTCCGTCCACCCCGGCGTCCAGAGCCACTTGGGCCAGACACGTCACCTCCCGCCCGGCACGCGCCGCCTCCCGGGAGAGGGCCGCGACGAGGCGTGGGCGGTCGACCGACTGCACCACATCGGCGTAACCGACCACGCTCCGGACCTTGTTGGTCTGCAACTGCCCCACGAAGTGCCAGGTGAGCGGGAGATCGGCGCAAGCCGCGGCCTTCGGAGCGGCGTCCTGGTCACGGTTCTCGGCAACGTGTCGCACACCCGCCTCGGCGAGAATCCGCACGTCGCTCGCGGGATAGGTCTTGGTCACGACGATCAGGGTCACCTCGTCGCGCGATCTGCCGGCCGCCGCGCACGCCGCCGCGATCCGCTCCTCCACGCGCCCGAGGTTGTCGGTGATCTCGTTCCTACGGTGCGTCATGCCTCGTCAATCCAGCCATACGTAGCCCGCCAGGCGACCGGTGACCCGGTCACGGCGGTAGGAGAAGTGATCGTCCGAGCCCCGGGTGCACACCGGGGAGCGCTCCCGGTCGCGCACGCCCGACCGGGACAGCTGGGCATGCACGCCGGCGGCGACGTCCACCGCGGGGGTGCCCCGGCCCGTCCGAGCCCAGGCCGCGGGCTCCACGGCGACCACCTCGTCCCGCATCGCCTCGGGGACCTCGTAGCAGCCGCCGCACACGGCGGGGCCGGAACGGGCGACGACGCGCGCCGGATCGGCACCGTGCTCGACCATGACGCGGACCACGGCGGGCACCACCCCGGCGACGAGGCCGGGCCGGCCGGCGTGGGCGGCGGCGATCACACCGGCTCGGACGTCGACGAGCAACAGGGGGACGCAGTCGGCGGTCAGGACCGCGAGGGCCAGGCCACGCTCGGTGGTGACCAGCGCGTCCACGCCGGGCGCCGTACCGCTCCAAGGGCCGGTGACGGCGGCGACCTCCGCGCCGTGTACCTGGTTCATCCAGACGACCCGGGCCGGGTCGAGGCCGAGCGACCGGGCCGCCGACTCCCGGTTGGCCCGCACCGCCGCCGGGTCGTCGCCGACCGCCCCGCCCAGGTTCAGCTCCTCGTACGGAACGGCGCTCACCCCGCCCCACCGGTCGGTGAAGGCGAAGTGCGCGCCGTCGAGGGTCTCGCGCCGACCTATCACTTGAGGAAGTCCGGCACGTCCAGCTCCTCTGCCGCGCTGTCCACGTAGTTCCGGGAGGCGGGGACCGGTGGTACGGGCGTGACCGGCGGGAGGTCGACCGCCGGCTCGGGGGCGGCGGGCTCGGGCTGTTCCTCCTTGGGGGCCACGCTTCCGAGTGAGCCGAAGGAGGGACGGGATTCCGCCTGACGGGACGGCGCGGGGTCCTCGCGCTTGGTCGAGGTACTGCCCAGGACGTTGTCCCGCTTCGCGGGAGGCTGTCCGCCGTCGAACCCCGCGGCGATCACGGTGACCCGGACCTCGTCGCCGAGGGCGTCGTCGATCACGGCGCCGAAGATAATGTTGGCCTCGGGGTGCGCGGCCTCGCTGACCAGTTGGGCGGCCTCGTTGATCTCGAAGAGGCCGAGGTCGGAGCCTCCCGAGATGGAGAGGAGCACCCCTCGGGCACCGTCGATGGACGCCTCCAGCAGCGGCGAGGAGATGGCCATCTCCGCCGCGGCGACCGCGCGGTCGTCGCCCCGGGCCGAGCCGATGCCCATGAGCGCCGAACCGGCCTCCGACATGACGGACTTGACGTCGGCGAAGTCCAGGTTGATCAGGCCGGGGGTGGTGATCAGATCCGTGATGCCCTGGACGCCGGAGAGCAGCACCTGGTCGGCCGACTTGAAGGCGTCCAACACGCTGACCTGACGGTCCGAGATGGACAGCAGGCGGTCGTTCGGGATGACGATGAGGGTGTCGACCTCCTCGCGCAACTCGGCGATGCCGTCCTCCGCCTGGTTCGCCCGGCGGCGCCCCTCGAAGGTGAACGGACGGGTGACCACGCCGATGGTGAGGGCGCCCAGCGAGCGGGCGATGTTGGCCACCACGGGTGCCCCGCCGGTGCCGGTGCCGCCGCCTTCACCGGCCGTCACGAAGACCATGTCGGCCCCCTTGAGGACCTCCTCGATCTCCTCACGGTGGTCCTCGGCGGCCTTGCGGCCGACGGCCGGGTTGGCGCCGGCGCCGAGTCCGCGGGTGAGTTCACGACCGACGTCCAACTTGACGTCGGCGTCGCTCATCAACAGCGCCTGCGCGTCCGTGTTGATGGCGATGAACTCGACGCCCTTGAGACCGACCTCGATCATCCGGTTGATGGCATTGACACCACCGCCGCCGACACCGATGACTTTGATGACTGCGAGGTAGTTCTGCGGTGCTGCCACGTCGAAGGCCTCTCGCCTCGAGTTACGTGTCGCCGACCCGCGAGGCGCTGCCTCGCCGACGACGACTGATGCCGAATGGGGCGGTCCGTAGCGCCGACCCGAACCCTAACGGTGAAGTTTAGGGTTACCAGTGTGTCTGTTCCCTGAAGTCTTCCGAACAGGACACTAGGTCGACACGAGGCGCGCGTTCAACGAACACGCCGAACCTCCCGTTTTTCTTTTCACCCTATGTGATCAGCCGTAGCGCTGCCCACTCAGGGTGCTGGGCCGCGCAGGTGTGCGTCAACTGCCCGATGACGCGGGGGCGCTGGGTGCGCTCACGTCGAAGTGACGGGCGTCCGGTGCCGCCTTCATCAGCGCGGTGAGAGCGCGTGCCTTGTCGGCGCCCCGCTCGCCGCTCCCCCACGACACGGTGCGCCCGTCACTCAACTCCAGCGTGATCTCGTCGAGGGAGCGGACCTCGACGGTCCGGGCGACCCGGGCGACCTCGTCCGGGATCTCCTGGGCCACCAGCACGGCCTCGCGCGCCAAACGGTCCTCCCCGAACCGATTGGAGGCGGTCGAACGGGGCGAGATGTCCAGGAGCGGTACTCCGGAGGGCGCGCGCGCGACGGTGGCGTACCGGACTCCGTCGTCGTCGACCTCGACGAAGGCGTCCCCCTCGGCCACCACCAGCACCGGGGTGCGTTCGACCACGGCGAGGACGATCTCACCGGGCCAGGACCGGCGCACATCGACCGTGTCGATCCTGGGGAGTTCGCGGCGGATTCGCTCCGCCGCGGCGTCGGTGTCGACGGAGACCAAGGGGTCGCCCAGGGGAACGCCCGCAACGTCGCGGATCGCGTCGTCGGTCAGGACACGGGCGCCTTCCACCGACACCCGCTCGACTCGGAACCAGTCCGACCCGTACAGCGACCAACCCGACGCGGCAAGGAACACGGACGGAAGCCCCAGGATGACGATCCTACGAAACCACCCGCGGAGCCGGGGACGTCGGGCCGGGCCGGACGTCCCCGGGGTACGGGCAACGCGCTCGGCGGTGGCTGTCGGTCCGGCCACATCCCCTGCCTTTCGTGAAGGAGCGCGGGAGAGGGTCCTCGCGCGCCTCGCCAGTCTCGCCCGGCTCCCGACGGCACGACGCCTCGCCGCGCCGTCGCCCCCGCGCCACGAGGCACAGCGGCCGGCCTCGGTCGCGCGTTCGCCCCGCCCTACCGTGCGGCGACGGCCTCGCGCACCATGCCGACGAGCAGCTCGTCGGCGTCCCTGCGGCCGAACTCGGAGGCCGCGCGGGACATCTCGTACAGCCGGTGCGGGTCGGCCAACACCGGGAGGACGTGCTGTTGCAGCCACTCGGGGGTGAGGTCGGCGTCGTCCACCAGCAACCCACCGCCCGCCTTGACCACGGGCTGGGCGTTGAGTCGCTGTTCCCCGTTGCCGATGGGCAGGGGGACGTAGGCGGCCGGGAGTCCGACGGCGGACAGCTCCGCGACGGTCATGGCACCGGCCCGGCAGAGCATCATGTCCGCCGCGGCGTAGGCGAGGTCCATCCGGTCCAGGTAGGCGACCGGCACGTAGGGAGGCATGCCGGGCATCTGCGGGAGCCGCGGCAGCTCGTTCTTCGGCCCCACCGCGTGCAGGATCTGGACCCCGGCCTGCTGCAGCCGGGGGGCCGCCCGCTGGACCACCTCGTTGAGGCGTCGGGCACCCTGCGAACCTCCCGAGACCAGCAGGGTCGGGAGGTTGGGGTCCAGCCCGAAGGAGGCGCGGCCCTCCTGGCGGGCGGCGGCACGGTCGAGGGTGGCGACCGACCGGCGCAACGGGATGCCGATGTAACGGGAGTTGCGCAGCTTGCTGTCGGGCGTGGAGACGGCCACCTGGCTGGCGTATCGGGAGCCGATCTTGTTGGCCAACCCGGGACGGGCGTTGGCCTCGTGGACGACGATGGGCACCCCCAGACGCTTCGCGGCGAGGTAGCCGGGCAGCGCCACGTAGCCGCCGAAACCGACCACGACGTCGGCCCGGGTGCGCTCCAGGATCTGCTCCGTCGCCTTGATCGTGCCTCGCAACCGCCCCGGAACCGTGATCAGCTCAGGCGTCGGCTTGCGGGGCAGCGGAACGGCCGGGATCAGCGCCAGCTCGTACCCGCGCTCGGGCACCAGGCGTGTCTCCAGGCCCCGTTCCGTGCCCAGAGCCGTGATGCCCACGGTCGGGTCCTGCCTGCGCAGGGCGTCCGCGAGGGCGAGCGCGGGCTCGATGTGGCCCGCGGTTCCTCCGCCGGCGAGTACGACATGCACCGAAATTCACCGCTCTCCGGACGAACGCGCCACCGAGGCGCGCCGTCTCATCGTCTTCCAACTCCGGGGTCCCCGGTCGGACCGGGTGACCCGGGCCCCCCGCTTTCTACCAAAGCGAGGTTGCCGCATCGCGAGCGCCGCCCTCGCGGCGGGCTCGTCCCGCGCGAACGCGACGAGCAGCCCGATGGCGAACATCGTCGTCAGCAGGGCCGACCCTCCGTAGGAGAACAGCGGGAGCGGGATCCCGGCGATCGGCAGGAGCCCGAGGACGGCACCGATGTTGATCACGGCCTGGGCCGTGATCCAGATGGTGACACCTCCCGCGGCGTACCTCACGAAGGGGTCCTCCGTGCGTCCGGCCACGCGGATACCCGCATAGCCTAGAGCCGCGAACAGCGCGAGGACCGACAGAGTCCCGGCCAGGCCGAGTTCCTCACCGGTCACGGCGAAGATGAAGTCCGTGTGGGCTTCCGGGAGTTGTCCCCATTTCTCCACTCCCGCACCCAGTCCGGACCCGAACAGCCCGCCGGAGGCGAGGGCGTAGATCCCGTGCACCGCCTGCCAGCAGACGTCGTCGGGGCCCGGCTCGGTGGCCCCCACGCAGGCGAGCCTGGCCATCCGGTTGTCGCTGGTGGCGATGAGGAGGGAGCCCAGCAGTCCGACGACCGCCAGGATCCCGACGAAGAGTCGCGTCGGCGCCCCGGCCAGCCAGAGCATGCCGAAGAGGATCGCCGTGACGATGACGGCGGTCCCCATGTCGCCGCCGAGCATGATGAGGCCGAGCAGCAGGAAGGCGACCGGCACCAAGGGCACGAGCATGTGCTTCCACTGGGCGAGCAACCTCCTCTCGTGCTTGCGGGCCAGCAGATCCGCGGCCCAGAGCACGAGGGCCAGCTTGCCGAACTCGCTCGGCTGGAGCTGGAACGAACCGCCCACCGACAGCCAGTTCTGGTTGCCGTTGACGGCCACCCCGATCCCCGGGACCGGGACCAGCGCCATCAGGAACACGGTGCCGGCCAGGATCGGATAGGCCAGCGCCCGGTGCAACCGCACCGGCACGCGTGTCGCGACCAGCAGGAGCACCGCCCCGATCAGCGCGGCCAGAGCCTGCTTGCGGAAGAAGTACGACCCCGGCAGCGACAGGTCGAGCGCGGTGATCTGGGAGGCGGAGTAGACCATCACCAGGCCGAGCACGGTGATCAGGGCACTGCCGCCGACGATCAGATAGTACGCGGTGAGGGGCCTGTCCCAGGTCGCGCGGGCCCGAGCCACCAGCCGCGCCGCCGGGTTCCCACCCGGCCGTCGTGTCGCGGGGGGTGGTCCGGTCGTCCGTCGCACGGGCGGCCGGCCTGTGCGGCTAGCGGGCATCGGCGCCTCCGCTGTCACTCGCGCGTCCCACGTCTTCTCCCGAGGTCGCCGGGTGCCCGAGGCCGGCTACCGCGCGCCGAGTTCGCGAACGGCCCCGGCGAAGGCCTCGCCACGCCGGCTGTAGTTGGTGAACATGTCCATCGACGCACAGGCCGGGGCGAGCAGCACCGTGTCACCGGGGCGGGCGAGTCGGCTCGCCTCCTCGACGGCCTGGCGCATCGCCCCAGTGTCGGTCCGGTCGAGGTCGACGACGGGTACCTCGGGCGCGTGTCGCGCCAGGGCCTCGCCGATCAACGCGCGGTCCGCGCCGATGAGCACCACGCCCCGCAGTCGGGGCGCGGCGGCGGCGACGAGGTCGCCGAAGACCGCCCCCTTGGCCAGCCCTCCGGCGATCCAGACGACGGAATCGTAGGACCGCAGGGACGCCTCGGCGGCATGCGTGTTGGTGGCCTTGGAGTCGTCGACGTAGACCACCCCGTCCACCTCGGCGACGCGCGCGATGCGGTGCGCCTCGGGGGTGAAGGCGCGCAGTCCGTCGCGCACGGCCGAAGCGGGCACCCCGTGGGCCCGGGCCAGCGCCGCCGCCGCGAGGGCGTTGGCGATGTTGTGCGGAGCCGGCGGGTCGACATCGGACACCTCGGCGAGTTCCCGCGCGCTCCTCGGGTCCGCGACGAAGGCCCGGTCGACGAGGATGCCCTCCACCACCCCGAGTTGCGAGGGGGCGGGCGTTCCCAGGGTGAAACCGACGGCTCGGCAGCCCTCCTCCACATCGGCGGCGCGCACCAGTTCCTCGGTGGCCGGGTCCCCCGCGTTGTAGACGCAGGCCACACGGTTGCCCTCGTAGACCCGGCCCTTGTCGCGGGCGTAGGCGTCCATCGAGCCGTGCCAGTCGAGGTGGTCGGGGGCGAGGTTGAGGACGGCCGCCGAGTGGGCGCGGACCGACGGGGCCCAGTGGAGTTGGTAGCTGGACAGCTCCACAGCGAGAACGTCGTACGGCTTCTCCTCGGTCACCGCCTCCAGCACGGACGTCCCGATGTTGCCGACGGCGGCGGTGCGCAGGCCCGCCGCCTCCAGGATGGCGGCGAGCATCCGCACCGTCGTCGTCTTGCCGTTGGTCCCGGTGACCGCGAGCCAGGGCGCCGCGTCGGGGCCGCGCAACCGCCAGGCCAGCTCGACGTCCCCCCAGACCGGGACGCCGGCCGCGCGCGCCCCCGCGAAGAGCGGCTTGTCGGGTCTCCACCCGGGCGCGGTGACGACCAGGTCGCTTCCCTCCGGCAGGGTGTCCCCGTCCCCCAACCTCACCGTGACGCCGAGCGCCCGGAGTTCGTCGGCCCGCGCGCGCGCGCGGTCGTCGTCGCCGTCGTCGACGACGGTGACGCGCGCGCCGAGGCGACGCAGGATCCTCGCCGCCGGGACGCCCGAGACGCCCAGTCCGGCGACGGTGACGTGCGAACCCTGCCAGTCGGTCACTTGTCCGCTGCCCATCCCGCGTAGAAGAGTCCCAGTCCGACGATCACACAGATGCCCTGGATGATCCAGAACCGGACCACCACCAGTACCTCGGACCACCCCTTGAGTTCGAAGTGGTGTTGGAGGGGCGCCATCCGGAACACCCGCTTCCCCGTGAGCCGGAAGGAACCGACCTGGATGACCACGGACATGGTGATGAGGACGAACAGACCGCCGAGGATCGCGATCAGCAACTCGGTGCGGGAGCAGATCGCCAGACCGGCGAGCACGCCCCCCAGGGCCAACGAACCGGTGTCACCCATGAAGATCTTGGCAGGCGAGGTGTTCCACCACAGGAAGCCCAGACAGGACCCCATCAACGCCGAGGCGACCACCGCCAGGTCGAGCGGGTCGCGTACCTCGAAGCAGGCGTTGGGATTGGTCAGGGTGCTCGCGTTGGCACAGGACTCCTGGAACTGCCAGACGCCGATGAAGGTGTAGGCGCCGAAGACGAGCACCGACGCGCCGGTGGCCAATCCGTCAAGCCCGTCGGTGAGATTCACTCCGTTGGACATGGCCAGGATCATGAACAGCGCCCAGACCACGAACAACACCGGCCCGATCGACCAGCCGAAGTCAGTGATGAACGACAGCTTGGTGGAGGCCGGCGTGTTGCCTCGGTTGTCGGCGAACTGCAACGAGAGCACCGCGAAGGCGATGCCGACGATCAACTGTCCCGCCATCTTCGCCTTGGCGCGCAGACCCAGCGAACGGCGTTTGACGATCTTGATGTAGTCGTCGAGAAAGCCGACCAGGCCCATCCCGACCATCAGGCCGAGGACCAACAACCCCGAGAAGGTCGGGGTCGCGTCCGCCTCGCCGTCCAAAGAGCTGGTGATCACCTTGGCCAGGAAGTACGCGGCGACGGTGGCGAGGATGAAGGCGATTCCGCCCATCGTCGGCGTACCGCGCTTGCTGGCGTGCTCACGGGGGCCGTCGTCGCGGATGTACTGACCGTAGCCCTTGCGGGCCAGCAGCTTGATCAGCAACGGGGTGCCGACCAACGTCAGGAACAGGCCGATGACCCCCGCGAACAGGATCTGCTTCATCATCGGGCGGCGACCTCACCCTCGGCGCCGGTCTCCAACAGCGCCGCGGCGACCCTCTCCAGCCCCACGGACCGGGATGCCTTCACGAGTACCACGTCCCCCGGGCGCAGCTCGCTGCGCAACAGGTCGACAGCCGCCTGTGCGTCGGACACGTGCACCGACTCCTCACCCCACGAACCCTCGTTATATGCGCCCAGTCGCAGCCAGGCGGCTTCCCTGCCCCCCACCGCGACGAGCTTGCTGACGTTGAGTCGGACGGCGAGCCGTCCGACCGCGTCGTGCTCGGCGAGCGCCTCGTCACCCAGCTCGGCCATCGCTCCGAGCACCGCCCACGTGCGACGCTCCCCGCCCATGGCCGCGAGCGCGCGGAGGGCGGCTCGCATGGACTCGGGGTTCGCGTTGTAGGCGTCGTTGACGATCGTCACACCGTCGGAGCGCTCGGTGACCTCCATCCGCCAGCGGGAGAGGGAGCCCGCCTCGGAGAGCGCGACGGCGATCTCGTCTGCGGACATGCCCAACTCGTGGGCGACGGCGGCGGCGGCGAGCGCGTTCGACACGTGATGCTCACCGTACAGGCGCATCGTCACATCACTCGCACCGGAGGGTGTGTGGAGCCTGAACGCGGGCCGTCCGCCGTCGGTGAGGCGCACGTTCTCGGCGCGAACGTCCGCTTCGTCGGACTCCCCGAAGAGGACCACCCGCGCCGCCGTCCGGGAGGCCATGGCCCGCACCAGAGCGTCGTCGGCGTTCAGGATCGCCACGCCACCGTCGGCCGCCGCCGGCAGGGACTCGACGATCTCCCCCTTGGCCCGGGCGATCTGCTCCCGGCCGCCGAACTCCCCCAGGTGCGCGGAACCGACGTTGAGGACCAGCCCGATCCGGGGCGGGGTCAGGCGCGTCAGGTACGCGATGTGCCCGATACCGCGCGCGCCCATCTCCAACACCAGGAAGCGCGTCTCGGCCGTCGCGGTCAGGGCGGTGAGCGGCAGACCGATCTCGTTGTTGAGAGACCCGGGGGTGAACACCGTAGGACCGGCGCGCCGGAGCACCTGCGCGATGAGGTCCTTGGTGCTGGTCTTGCCCGCGGAGCCGGTCAAGGCGACCACCTCGGCCCCCAGTCTGCGCACGACGTGCCGGGCCAGCGCCCCCAGAGCGGCCTGGACGTCGTCCACCACGATCGCGGGCGCGCCGACGGGGCGGGAGCCGAGGACGGCCACCGCTCCGGAACCGACGACCTCCGCGGCGAAGTCGTGGCCGTCGACGCGTTCGCCGACGAAGGCCACGAACAGGCTGCCCGGGACGGCTTCGCGGGAGTCGCGAACGACCGGTCCGGTGACGCGTACGGAGGGGTCCGGTATGTCGCACAACCGCCCGCCGACGACGTCCGCGACCTCGGCCAGGGAGAGGGCGATCACCGTTTCGTCCCCTGGGTCTTGGGAGGTGTCATGTCTGTGTTCTCCGGATCGCCTCGCGCAGCACCCGGCGGTCGTCGAAGGGACGGATCACGCCGGCGATGTCCTGCCCCTGCTCGTGCCCCTTGCCGGCGACCAGCACCGTGTCCCCGGGCTCGGCCCGGGCGACCGCCGCGGCGACGGCCGCGGCGCGGTCCTCGAAGACCTGGACTTCGGCGCGTTCGTGGGCGGGCACCGAGGCGGCCCCTCGCAGCATGGTGGCGAGGATCGCCAGCGGGTCCTCGGAGCGCGGGTTGTCGGAGGTCAGTACGGCGGTGTCGGCGTGCCGGGCGGCGGCGGCACCCATGGGTTCGCGCTTGGAGGCGTCACGGTCGCCTCCGCAGCCGAGGACCACGTGCAGCCGACCGTCGGTGACCTTGCGGAGGGCCTTGAGCACGGACTCGACGGCGTCGGTCTTGTGCGCGTAGTCGACCAGGGCGAGATACCCCTGACCGGCGTCCACCCGCTCCAGGCGGCCCGGGACTCCGGGGACCGCCGCGACCCCGTCGGCGGCCGGTTGAGCCTCCAGGCCCGCGGCGGCCAGGGCGACGATCGCCGCCAGGGTGTTGGCCACGTTGAACGGTCCGGCCAGCGGGGAGGTGGCGGCCACCCGCTCGCCTCGGGGGCCGACGGCGGTGAACGTCGAGTGCAGGGGCCCGACCTCGACGTCCTCGGCGCGCCAGTCGGCGTCCGGGTGTCCCTCGGCCGAGTAGGTGACCACCGGTACGGCGGCCTCCTTGACCAGGCGTCTGCCGTATTCGTCGTCGATGTTGACGACACCCAGCCTGCTGCGCTCGGGGGTGAACAGCCGCGCCTTGGCCTCGAAGTAGTCCTCCATGTCGGAGTGGAACTCCATGTGCTCCGGGCTGAGGTTGGTGAAGACGGCGACGTCGAACACGCAACCGTCGACCCGACCGAGCACCAGGGCGTGGCTGGAGACCTCCATGGCGACCGCCTCGGCGCCTCGCTCGCGGGCCACGGCGAAGAAGGCCTGGAGGTCGGTGGCCTCGGGGGTCGTGCGTTCGGACTTGATCCGCTCGTCCCCGATGCGCATCTCCACAGTGCCGATGAGGCCGGTGCGTCTCGCGGTGCGCAGTCCGCCCTCGACGAGGTAGGCGGTGGTGGTCTTGCCGGACGTGCCGGTGATGCCGATCTGCAGGAGATCGCGTCCGGGGTGGCCGTAGATGGTGGCCGCCAGCTCGCCCATGTGCCGTCGCGGGTCGTCGACCGTCAGGACGGGCAGCCCGGTGGCGGCGGCCCGTGCCCGGCCCGCCTCGTCGGTCAGGACGGCGGTGGCGCCCAGTCCGGCGGCCTGGTCCACGAAGTCGGCGCCGTGGGCGCGGGCGCCGGGGAGCGCCGCGTAGAGGTCGCCGGGTCGGACCGCCCGCGAGTCGTGGGTGATGCCGGTGACCTCCGCCGGATCCGCCGGCGTGGCCGCGCCCAGCTGTTCGGCGAGGACCGCGAGGGGGGTGGCGGGGACCCGCACCGGTCGCGGGGGGCCCGGGTACGTCGCGGCGGGACCCGGCTGGTCGGTGGTGGGCTGATCAGGCTGTGACACGGCGGTGAGCGTACCGGGCCGGGCCGCCTCCGGGCGAGGCGAGGGGTCCGGGGGTGCCTGGGGGGCGTTCTGGTTCCCGGGATCGGGGGTGATCGTGGTCACGGGTGGTTCCTGGGGCTCGGTGCGGATCGGTGCTGTTCATGGCGTGAAGGTCACGGGGATGTCGGCGGGGTCCGCCCCGGTGGGCGGGACCTTGAGGGTCTTGAGGGCGAAGGCCATGACCTGTTGGTGGATGGGCCCGCAGATCTTGCCTCCGAAGTAGCTGCCCCGTGTGGCGTTCTGGATGGCGCAGTAGACCGTGACGCGAGGCTTGTCCGCGGGAGCGAACCCCGCGAAGGAGGAGGTGTAGCCGTTGTACGTCCCGGTCTCGGGATCGACGCGGTTGGCGGTGCCGGTCTTGCCGGCGACCCGGTAGCCGGGGATGCGGGCCGTGGTGCCGGTACCCTCCTCGTCGTCGACGACGGACTCCAGCATCCTGGCGAGCACCCCCGCCGTCTTCTCGCTGATCACACGGGTCTTCTTCGGTTCGGGCGCGGGCTCGAACCGCCCGTCCGGGCCCTTGGTGCCGCGCACCAGCGTCGGTTCGATCCTGACGCCCCCGTTGGCGATGGTGGAGTAGACGGAGGCCGCCTGCATGGCGTTGATGGAGACGCCCTGCCCGAAGGGGATCGTGTACTGCTGCGAGGTGGACCACTCGTCGGGCGGCGCGAGGATTCCCTGTGTCTCGCCCGGGAAGTCGAGCCCCGTGGGGCTCCCGAGCCCGAACTCGCGGAGGTAGGAGTAGAGGACCCGGTTGGCCTCCCGTTGCGTCTCGCCGAGTTCGCCGGTGGCCAGGATCGTCCCGATGTTGCTGGACTTCGCGAGTACGCCGTTGAGCGTCAGGTACCACGTGGGGTGGTCGACGTCGTCCTGGAAGAGTCGGTCGCCCCGGTGCAGCCGGTTGGGGACGGTCACGTGGGTCATCGGCGTGGCCGCCTCCTCCTCCAGCACGGCCGCCATCGACAGCACCTTGGCGGTGGAGCCGGGTTCGAAGGCGTCCTGCAGGGCGGGATTGCCCAACGCGTCCGGATCCGCGTGCGCGAGGTCGCCGGGGTCGAAGCCGGGGGAGTTGGCCATGGCGAGGATCTCGCCGGTGCGGGTGTCCTGGACGATGACGTACCCGCCGTCGGCCTTCGACTTCTCCACCTGCTCGGCGATCGCGTGCTGGGCCGCCCACTGGATGTCGCGGTCCAGGGTCAGCTCGACCTCCCGGCCGGGCACGGCCGGGGTCTCGGTGGAATCGGCGGTGGGGACCCGCAGGCCACCGGACTGGGCGTAGCGGATTCTGCCGTCCTCGCCTGCGAGTGTCTCCTCCAGGGTGCGTTCCAGGCCGCCTCCGCCCACGCCTTCCGCGTTCACCCATCCGAGGACACCGGCGGCGAGGGTGCCGCCCGGGTACACCCGCTTGCTGGCGGGGTCCGCGAAGACCCCGGCCAGCACGTCGGCCTCGGCCCGGCCGGCTCGGACGTCGGCCGCGAGCGAGGCCTTCAGCTCCTTGACCCGGTTCCACACCTGCGGGGTGCGCCCCCGGGCGAGCCGCACGTAGCGCAGTTCCTCGTTCTCGGGGCGGAGCAGAGCGGCCAGTTCCTCACGGTCCTCGTCCAGGACGGGCGCGAGGAGTTCGGCGGCCCGCTCGGGTCCGTCGTCGACGCCGACCCGCTCCTCGGTGAACATGGTGGGGTCGGCCGTGATGTCGTAGGCGTCCACGGTGGTGGCCAGCGCGACCCCGTTGCGGTCGGTGATGCCGCCGCGTTCGGCGGGGAGGGTGTGCACCACGTACCGGTTCTGCTCGGCCCTGGCCGCGTAGGTGCCCGCCTGGACCGCCTGGACCTGGAAGAGGCGGACCACGAACGCGATCAACACGAGGGCCAGGGCGATGCCGATCAGGCGCAGCCTCGGTCGAGGGCTGCCCAACCGCAACGCTCGGGTCCTGCCCGCGGGTGCCTTGCCTCCGCGCCGGGGCGACGGCCGGGCGGCGGCGCCCGTCGACCCGCGGGAGCCGGCGCGGGCGGGGGCGGGGACGCGGCGTCCCGGCCGCCTCCCGTCACGGGGGTCGACCACTTCCGTCACCTTCCCTGGGTCGGCGGGGACGCGGGTGCGTCGGTCGGTGGCGACGCGGTGGCGTCCGGGGACCGGGCACCGGGGGATCCGCGCGGCTTCGGACTCTCGGTGTCCTCTTCCCCGCTTCCCGTGCCCGACGCGGGGGCCACCACGAGGGCCTCGGGAAGCCCGACACCCTCCGGATCGACCCCCGACGGTCCGGTCAGGGCCTCAGGGGCGAAGACCAGCGGGGGGGCGACGTCCGGAGCGGGGACAGGCACCCCCCGCACGGTGCCGTCGGGTTCCAGGAAGGCCGGGTCGGTGCCGGGCACCATGCCCAGTTCACGCGCGCGACGCTCCAGGGCCTCGGGGGCGGAGTGGGCGTCCACGTCCCGCTGGAGGGCCTGTTCCTCGTCGCTGAGACTCCGGGTCTCCCGCTTCAGTTCGTCCAGTCGGAACGAACCGGCGCTGAGCGCGGAGTTCAGCAGGAGCAGGCCGATCAGACCGCCGCCGAGCAGCACGACGACGAGCAGTATGAACGGTGTCCGGGCGGCGCGCGCGCCGCCCGGCGGCCGGAGCCTCGCGGCCCCGCCGCCCCCGGTGTTCCTAGCCACCCGCGCTCCCCCGCAGCGGAGCCGGGGCTCCCGGGCCTTCCGCGGGATCGCGCCTCCGCCTGGGCCGGCTCACTCGACGTCCTCCCTGACACGCTCCGCGCCACGCAGCCGCGCCGGCGCCGCCCGCCGATTCTCGACGATCTCCTCCTCGGTGGGAAGTTCGGCACCGCGGGTGAGGAGCTTGAGTCGGGGGGCGTACCTCTCGGGCACCACCGGGATACCGGGGGGCGCGGTGTCGGCGGAGCCCGCGGCGAACACCTGCTTCACCAGGCGGTCCTCCAGCGAGTGGTACGACAGCACGGCGATGCGTCCGCCGACGGCCAGCCTCTTCACGGCGGCGGGGACGGCCCGCTCCAACACCGCCAGCTCCCCGTTGACCTCGATACGGAGAGCCTGGAAGGTGCGCTTGGCCGGGTTGCCGCCGGTGCGCTTGGCGGCCTGCGGCAGCGCGTCGCGGATCAGTTGCACGAGTCGAGCGCTGGTGGTGAACGGCTCCCGCTCGCGCTCCCGGACGACGGCGGCGACGATCCGCTTGGCCTGCTTCTCCTCGCCGTACACCCTCAGGAGGCGGACCAGGTCCCCCGGCGGATAGGTGTTGAGGACCTCCGCCGCGCTGATGCCGGTGGTCTGGTCCATGCGCATGTCGAGCGGCGCGTCCTGGGAGTAGGCGAAGCCGCGTCCCGCCTCGTCGAGCTGCATCGAGGAGACCCCGAGGTCGAAGAGGACGCCTTGGACCCGGGGGACGCCGAGCCGGTCGAGAACCTCGGGCAGTTCGTCGTACACGGCGTGCACGAGGGTCGCCCGGCCTCCGTACGGGGCGAGCCGCTCCGCAGAGAGACGCAGGGCCTCCCGGTCCCGGTCGAGCGCGACGAGTCGGGCCTCGGGGAAGCGGGCGAGCAGGGCTTCGCCGTGACCGCCCAAGCCCAGGGTGCAGTCGACGACCACGGCTCCGGGTCGGGTGAGCGCGGGCGCCAACAAGTCAAGGCACCGCTGGAGCATCACCGGAACGTGTCGACTCTGGATCAACGGGACGGCCTCTCAGGAGTGACGCGGAGTGACGCACCGCCGGGTCCCCGCCCGCTCGTGAAGGGGAGGTCCGCCGGCGCCCGAAGCGTCAGCCGACCGGGAGCGGGAGGAGGCCGAGCCGTACGTGCGCGCCGCGCACGTGGGGAGGCCCGGGCGCGGACCCCGGCCTCCGGATGTCGTTCAGTCCGGCGGGCAGACCCGTGCCTCCCGCCTCGCGTCACTCTAGTCCACCCCGTGCCGCGGTCAATCAACCGGCCTGCGCGTCGCGCCCCGGCGGGATCGACGCACCGAGCGGCGAAGGTCACCCGAACGGTCACCCGACCACCACCCTTGTGGACTACCTCACACCACCCCGGGACACCCGAGGCCGAGGTCTTTTCGTCCGTACTTCTCACGTTCCGTCACCCGGTTCGGTCGCCGCCGGACAGTAACGTCGTCCGCATGACGACTTCTGCATCGGCCCCCGCCGACCGGGACGCCACCCCGACCGACGACGGTTCCGTCACCGATCGCCTCGTCGCGGCCAACGAGCGCTACTCCGCGGAGTTCACCGACCCGGGGATGGACGCGCGCCCCGTGCGCCGGGTCGCCGTGGTCGCGTGCATGGACGCGCGCCTCGACCTGCACGCCGCGCTCGGCCTGAACCTCGGAGACTGTCACACGATCCGCAACGCGGGCGGCGTCGTCACCGACGACGTCATCCGCTCCCTGACCATCAGCCAGCGAGCCCTGGGGACCCGGGCGGTGGTCCTGATCCACCACACCGGCTGCGGCCTGGAGTCCCTCACCGAGGAGTTCCGCCACGACCTGGAGATGGAGGTCGGCCAGCGTCCCGCCTGGGCCGTGGAGTCCTTCCGGGACGTGGACCAGGACGTCCGACAGTCCGTGCGGCGCGTGCGCACCTCGCCCTTCCTTCTCCACACCGACGACGTGCGCGGCTTCGTCTTCGACGTGAAGACGGGTCTGTTGCGCGAGGTGGAGACCGTCTGAACCGCGACGCGCGTGGGCTCGACCCCCGAGAGGCGACATACGACGCAAGCCAGACGGAACCCGCGCGGTTGTCCACAGTCGAGTGACACGAATCGATAACGGCGGCAAGAATGCCCGTGGACGCCGCGCGGACCGTTGGCGACGCGGACGTCCGTGTTCCGGGGACGTGTTCCGGGGAGGGCCGCCCGCCGTTCGGCGCGGTCCGCAGATCCGGGGGTGACCCCTCGCGGCCCGGAGGGGCGCGAGGGACGGGCCGAGGAGGGCCGGGTGACGACCTATGACGATCGGGCGAGCCGTGAGGACGTGCCCACGCGGGACCACGCGGGCACGGGAGCCGACCCGGCCCCGGTGATCGAGCGGGTGCGCCGCTCCGTGGAGGGGGTGATCGAGGGCAAACCCGAGGTCGTGCGACTCGCCCTGACCGTCCTGCTCGCCGAGGGACACCTCCTGATCGAGGACGTCCCCGGCGTGGGCAAGACGATGCTGGCCAAGGCCCTGGCCCGGTCGGTCGACTGCTCCGTGCGTCGGGTGCAGTTCACACCCGACCTGTTGCCCTCCGACATCACCGGGGTCTCCATCTGGGATCGGCGTCGCCAGGAGTTCGAGTTCAAACCCGGCGCGATCTTCGCCCAGGTGGTGATCGGCGACGAGATCAACCGAGCCTCCCCCAAGACCCAGTCCGCACTGCTGGAGTCGATGGAGGAACGCCAGGTCACGATCGACGGGCGGACCCACCGACTGCCCAGCCCCTTCCTCGTCGTCGCGACCCAGAACCCCGTCGAGATGGAGGGCACCTACCCGCTCCCGGAGGCGCAGCGGGACCGCTTCATGGCGCGCGTCTCGATGGGATACCCCTCCCCGGAAGCCGAGTTGCGCATGCTCGACACGCACGGTGGCGCGAGCCCCCTGGACGACCTGCGGCCGGTCGCCCACGCGGAGGACATCGTCAAGCTGATCGACACCGTGCGCGGGGTGCACGTGGCCGAGTCCCTCCGGCGCTACACGGTCGAACTGGTCTCCGCCACCCGCGCGCACCCCGACCTCGGACTCGGCGCCTCGCCGCGCGCCACGCTGCACCTGCTGCGCGCGGCGAAGGCCACGGCCTTCCTGGACGGCCGGGAGTACGTCACCCCGGACGACGTCCAGACCCTCGCGGTGGCCGTCCTGGCCCATCGTCTGCTGCCCACGGCCCAGGCCCTGCTCGAACGCCGTACCTCGGAGGAGGTCGTCCGGGAGATCGTCCTGCGCACTCCGATCCCCGCGACCGCGGAGCACACGACCGGCCGCCGTGCGCGCGAGGACGGCCCCGAATCCCGACCCCGGAGGCCCCGCTGAACGGCGTCGGGCCGCCTCGCTCCCGGCCCCCTCGCCCGAGCCTGGACGGCATCCGGTCGGTCCTCGCCGGTCTGACCACCCGTGGGCGCTCCTTCCTGGCGGCCGGTGTGGCCGCCGGCGCCTGCTCCTACCTCCTGGGACAGAACGCCCTGTTGCGGGTGGGGCTGTTGCTGGCCCTGCTCCCGCCGGTGTGCGCCGCCGTCCTCCACCGCACCCGCCACCGCGTCGCGAGCGGCCGACGGCTGACCCCGCGCCGCGTCCCGGTCGGCGGCGAGGCCCGCGTCCATCTCGACGTCGAGAACGTCTCCCGGCTTCCCACCGGCCTGCTGATGCTGGAGGACCGCGTGCCGTACGTCCTCGGGCCCCGACCTCGCTTCGTCCTCGACCGGGTGGAGGCGGGCGGCCGGCGCGAGGTGTCCTACCGGGTCCGATCCGACCTGCGGGGCAGGTACCCGCTCGGGCCCCTCCGTCTCCGTCTGACCGACCCCTTCGGGATGTGCGAGCTGACCCGTGCCTTCTCCCCACCCGACGAGCTGCTGGTGGTCCCGCGCGTCGAACCCTTGCCCCCGGTCCGCTTCGGCGGGGAGGCACGGGGGTACGGAGACGGACGGCGGGGCGCGCCGGCGCTCACCGGGGAGGACGACGTCATCCCACGCGGCTACCGCCACGGAGACGATCTGCGCAGGGTGCACTGGCGCTCCACCGCCCGTCACGGCGAGTTGATGGTCCGCCGCGAGGAGCAGCCCCGGCGCGCCCGCTGCACCGTGCTGCTCGACACCCGCGCCGCGGCCCACTCCGGGTCGGGCCCGTCCTCCGCCTTCGAATGGGCGGTCTCGGGGGCGGCATCGGTGGTGGCGCACATGCTGGAGCGGGGTTTCTCGGTCCGCCTGGTCACGGACACCGGCCGGACGACGCCCGGAGCGGAGGGCGGCGAGGGCTTCGGCGGTATCGGGCAGGAGTCGGCGGAGAGCGCCGGGGCTCTCATGGACGCCCTGGCCGTCGTGGAACGGTCCCGCGAGAGGGACCTTTCTCCCGCGTACGACGTGCTCAGGGACGGATCCGCGGGGTTGCTGGTGGCGTTTCTCGGCGATCTCGACGAGGAACAGACGTTGGTGGTCGCCGCCATGCGACGGCACGGGGGCGAGGCGCTCTGCCTCCTCCTCGAACGCGAGGAGTGGGCGACGGCGGGGACGGAGGGGCCCACTCGACCGGAAGCGGAACGCGACGCGCGCGAGCGGACACTGCGGGAGGCGGGGTGGACCGTGGTGAGGGTCGCGCGGGGCTCCTCCCTGGAAGCCGCGTGGCGGCAGGCGGACCGGGAGCGCCGCGGCGGTGTCACGGCGGGTGGCGGGGCCGGAGCGTGGTGAGCGGACAGGCACGGCTCGCCGTGCGCGCGTGGGCGGCGACGCTCGCCGCGTCCTGCGCGCTGTTGCCGCTGGTCGATCCGTTCGTCTGGATACTGCAGGCCGCCTTCTTCCTGGCGGTCACGGCCGCGGTGGGGATGGGGGCGCGTCGGGCGTCGGTGCCCCGCGCCCTTGTGCCGGCGGCGCAGGCCGCGGTCGGACTGGTGCTGCTCACTCTCGCCTTCGCGCGGGGGCAGGCCGTCGCCGGCGTGCTTCCGGGCCCGGCGGTCCTCGTCCGCTTCGCGGAACTGCTGCGCCAAGGCGGCGACGACATGGTCCGGTACGCCGTTCCCGCCCCCCTGGAGTCCGACGGCATACGGTTGATGCTGGTGGGCGGCGTCCTGCTGATCGGGGTGTGCGTGGACGCCCTCGCGGTGACGTTCCGCGCCGCCGCCTCGGCGGGGCTGCCGCTGCTGGCGGTGTACTCGGTGGCGGCCGGGCTCTCCGACGGCTCCGGGGGCTGGTTCTGGTTCCTGATCGCGGCCGCCGGCTACCTGTCGCTGCTCCTGGCCGACGGGCGGGACCGGCTGGCGCGGTGGGGGCGGTTCTTCGGCGCCGCGCGGGGCTCCCCGCCCGCACCGGGCAGGTCGGCCGGAGCACCGGCGCGCGCCGGGCGGCGGATCGGAGCCGCGGTGCTGGGCGCCGCGCTGCTGGTACCGCTCACCCTGCCCGCGATGGACGGCGGCCTGCTGGACCCCGCCGGGGCGCGTGCCTCCTCCGACGGCGGGGGAGGCACCATCGCCGCCGTGAACCCGCTGGTCTCGCTCCGCGACAGTCTGAACGCCGACGAGGACCGCGAGGTGCTGTCGGTGACGACCGACGCGGCGGTCCCGAGCGGCCTCTACCTGCGCATCGTCTCCCTGGATGTCTTCGACGGCGCCACCTGGACGCCCGCCGAACGCCGGATCATCGATGTGCCGGCAGGAGCGTTCCCCGCGCCGGCCGGCCTCGGTCCGGACGTCCCTCGCGAGGAGGTCTCGGCGACGGTCTCGGCGGCGGACTGGTACGCGCAGGACTGGCTGCCGATGCCCTACCCGCCCATCGGGGTACGCGTGGAGGGGGACTGGCGGTACGAACCGACCGGCATGACGCTGATCGGGGACCACGGCCAGAACACCCGGGGCCTCACGTACGAGGTCGACGCCCTGGAAGTGCTGCCCACGGCGGAGCGGCTCGCCGCGGCGCCGCCGCCGCCCGAGGCGGTGGCCCGGGAGTACACGAGCCTGCCGGATTCCGTCCCGGCGGTGGTGGAACGCACGGCGCGGGCGGTGACCTCGGGCGCGTCCACGGCGTACGCGCGGGCGGTCATGCTCCAGGAGTACTTCGCCGCCGACGGCCGCTTCGCCTACGACACCGAGGTGGCGCTCGGCGACGGGCCCGAGGCGATCAGTCGGTTCCTGCGGGACAAGCGGGGATTCTGCGTCCACTACTCCTTCACCATGGCAGCGATGGCGCGCTCCCTGGAGATCCCGGCCAGGGTGGCGGTGGGCTTCGCCCCGGGCACCCCGCGACCCGACGGCACGATCTCGGTGGGGCTCAGGGACGCCCACGCCTGGCCCGAGCTCTACTTCGAGGGGGTCGGCTGGACCCGTTTCGAGCCCACGCCGACCCGGGGCTCCGCCCCTCCCTACACGGTGGCGAACGCGCCGGGTGCCACCACGCCGGACGCGCCGCTTCCTTCCCGAGGGTCCTCCATCTCCCCCCCGGAGGACCTCTCCGACGACGAGAGCTGTGCGCCCGCTGCGGACTCGCCCGGTTCCTGCGCGAGCTCCTCCCCCGAGGCCGCGCCCCCCTCCGCTGCCGGCGGCCCCCCCTGGGGCACCCTGGCGACGCGGGGGCTGGGAGCCCTTCTGATCCTGGCGGTCCCGCTGGTTCCGATGCTGTGGCGGATGCGGACCCGAGCCGTGAGGCTCCAAGTGGGCGGAGGGGGCGCGGCGGCCGACGGATCGGGCGCCTTGGCGGCCTGGCGGGAGCTGACGGACACGGCCTGGGACCTCGGCATCGCGCCGCGCGAGTCAGAGACACCGCGTGCGGCGGCGGCCCGGATGACCCGGCTGGGGGTTCTTGGCCCGGCCGCCGAGGCCTCGCTCGACCGGATCGCGCGGGACGTGGAGCGGACGCTCTACGCCCCGGTGCCGGGCCAGGTCGCCGATCCGGCGGCCGACGCGCGTCGGGTGATCGCCGGTTTCCGGGCCGCGGCGGGTCGAGCCGCTCGGTGGCGGGCCGTCCTGGCTCCAAGGTCGAGCGTGCGGGCGGTGTGGGCCGTCGGCGAGCGCCTGAGGGGATCGCCGCGTCGTGCCGTCGCGCGGGTGCGCCGGCCGCGGGCGCCGGGGCGGCGCGACTGAGACCGGTCACCACGCGTCGGGGGGCGGGGCCTCGGGAAGCAACCGGCCCTCGGTGCCGTCCGCCGCCCCGGCGCCTCCCGCGGGCCACTCGTTTCGAGGGGCGCGGCGCGCGTCGGTGTCGGCACCGGTCGAGGCGTCCGGACGAGTGTTCGAGATCTTGTCACCGCCGAGGGCGGGGACACCAGGGTCACGGTGGAGGCATGCGTAGCAGGGGTCGCCCTGCGGCGGCCCCTCCGAGGCGACACCTCACCGAACCAGCGCCGACCGCCGGCGGGCGGCGGTCAGTGGCCGCCCTGCTGCTCGTCCCGACGGCGCTGCCAGCGCTCCTCGATGCGATCCATCACGGAGCGCTTCGCCCTGCCCGGGCGGCCCGCGGCCGACTGGGGCACTGCCCCGGCGGCCTCCCGCTCGCCCGGCTTCGGGGCCTTGCGCCACCCCGTCACCGCGAGGACGGCGCAGCCCAGCATGACGAGGAATCCCATGACACTGAGCCACACCTGCTGGGCGACCATGCCCGCCATGAGAAGCGCAATACCCACGAGGAAGCCCGCGACCGCCTGGTAGACCCGTCGCCGGGTGTACGTACGCAGCCCGCTTCCCTCGAGCGCCGTCGCGAACTTGGGATCTTCGGCGTACAGCGCTCGCTCCATCTGCTCGAGCATGCGCTGCTCGTGCTCCGAGAGCGGCACGGCGTCCTCCTCATCGTGCAGTCGCCGGGGCGACCCGGGGGTCCCTTCAGGATAGGCAGGGAATCGCCCCCGTGAAACCCGCCCCTCTGCGCCAATCGGCCAACCGGTCTCCGCCGTGGACATCCCGACTCGCCGTAGTTCCCATTCCCCGGCGGCCGGCCCGTCATGCCGGGCGGTCTTCCTCGATCATACGGCGCCGGGCGACCGCGCGCGGGTTCGCGGCGGACTCCGTCGCCGGCCTCGTCCCGAGCGCCCCCGGAGCGGCTCCCCACGAGCCGGGTCAGGGGCCCGGCCGCCGCGCGAGGACATGCAGTTGGGTGGCCACGGAATGGAACGCGGGCAGTTCGGCCGCCGCCTCTTCCAGCCGCAGCAGGGCTTCCATCGCGCCGGGCTCGGTGTCGACCAGGGCTCCCGGCACGAGGTCGGCGAAGACCCGGACGCCGTGGACCGCGTCGACCCGCAGACCGGCGCTCTCCACCAGGCCGGTGAGGTGCTCGACGGTGAAACGGCGCGGCATGGGGTCGCCCGCGCCCCAGCGTCCATGGGGGTCGTCGAGGGCGTGGCGGGCCTCGGTGAAGTGTCCGGCGAGGGCGCGGGCGAGCACGGCACCGCCGAGGCCGGAGCCGAGGAGACTGAGCACACCCTCGTCACGAAGCGCGGCGACGACGTTGCGCACGCCCTCGGCGGGGTCGTCGACGTACTCCAGCACGCCGTGGCACAGCACCGCGTCGTAGCCTCCCCTGTCGACCACCTCGAAGAGACCGTGGGCGTCGCCCTGCACCCCCCGGACCGACTCGGCGACCTCCGCCTCCGCGGCGCGACGCTCCAGCGCGAACAGGGCGTCGGGGCTGGGGTCGACGACCGTGACGCGGTGACCGAGGCGGGCCAGGGGCACCGCGAAGTTGCCGCTGCCGCCGCCCGCGTCCAGTACGTCGAGCACCGGGCGTCCGGCGGCTGCGACCCGCGCGTCCAACGCCTCCTGGAGGACCTCCCAGACCACGGCGGTGCGGACCGCCGCCCGAGGGCGGGAGGGGTCGGCGACCGGCGGAGCGGGGTGGTGGTGGTCGGCTGGCGGGCGCATGGGGTCCGGCACGGCGGTTGACTCCTCGGCGCGGCACCGCCTCTGACGGGGCGGAGCGATCGGTCTGCCCACCCCGACCGGTGCACGGCGAGGGGGGTCACAGGCGCCCCCACCCTATTGCCTTCGGCGCGTCGGACGCTTCGCCGACCACGTGCGGGCACCCGACACGAGGCTTTCGACCTGCGCTGTTCCTTCTCAGCGAGGGTGGCGAGAGAGGCATCTTCTGAGCTGCGGTTCGCCATGATCACTGGGAGGTTCGCGGTGTCGCCGTCTCAGTGATCATGGCGCTTCCGGGGTTCCGCCAGCGGGCTCGGTCCGTCTGAACCGCCCCCCAGTTCGCCAATTCCGCCAAGGTCACCGAGACGAGTGGTGCCCGGCACGCCGGTGTTTGTGAAGCGTGGGCGAGGTCAGAAGGAGCTGTGTGAGGGAGAAGAAGGCCGGATGATCCCCCTCCCTGCCGTAAAGGTCATGTCGCGGCATTCACACTGCTTTGTGAGGCGCCTTCCTTGGAATGCGGCTTCACGACGCCCCGCCCACGTGTGCGGTCCATCTCGCGCCATTCCGGCCGAAGTCCGGCCAGATTCGTGGTGAGGAAGTACGCGGCGCCGCAAGCGAGCAGTACGGGCACGAGTCCGACAGCGGTCACCGCCGCCCCGGCGAGCAGCCCACCGAGGGGGATACCGCCCCAGGCCAGCGAGTCACCAAGGGCGTTGACCCGGCCCAACATCCGGCGCGGCACCCGCTCGACGAGGACGGCCCCTAGCACTGGGTTGACGAAGCCACCACCGAACCCACTGACCGCGAAGACGGCCAGTACCACCCCCAACGGGGCATCGAAGGCGAGGATCAGGAACCTCGGCGCCCCGACCAGCAGGAACCCGGCGAGAACCACCACTCGCCGCCGCAGCCGGTGCGCGACCACCGCGGCGATCAGGCTCCCGCCGACCGCCGCGGCCCCCATCACGCTGCCCATCAGGCCGATCGCGGTCGGCCCGTTGCCGGACTCCCTGGCCCAGACGGGTACGAGCACCGAGGTGATCGCCGCGTCCAGCAGGTTGGTGATGCCGCACATGACGATGACGGTGAGCAGCAGCGGCTCGCCGCGCAGGAAGGTGAAGCCTTCGCCGAACCGTCGCCAGTAGCCCGGTTCCGTTTCCCCGGCCGGTGAGGGGGCTGCCTCGACCGCGTGCCCCATGCCGCGAGGCAGCGCGAGTTTGATGATCACTGATCCAAGAACGAAGCAGCCGGCGTTGACCGCGAGTCCGGTCAGCGGACCGAGCAGCGCGACCAGGGATCCGCCGAGCGCCAGGCCGACGGTGGAGGCGAGTCGCTCGATCACACCGGCCAGACCGGTGGCCCGCTCCAGCGGTACCCGGCCCCGCTCGGCCGCCTCCGGGACCATCACCTCCTTGGCCAGGTCTCCGGGTCCCCGGGCCGCGCCGATCAGCGCGACGAGAACCAGCAGAAGCGGAAAGGACAGCAGGTCCAGGGCGTGGAGCAGGGGGACCGCGGCGGCGGCGGTGGCGCTGGCCAGATCGGTGGTCCAGGAAACGGCCCGCGGGCCGATCCGGTCCACCAACGGCCCGGTGAACGCCTTGACCACCACGTAGGGCGCCATCTCACAGAAGGCGACCAGCCCAGTCTGGGTGGCACTGCCGGTTGTGACGAGGACGAACCAGGGCAGTGCCACAACGGAGATCCGCGTACCGGTCAGCGACACAACCATGGCCGCCAGCACCCCGCCCAGCGGCCGTAAGGACCTCTTGCCGGGTATGCCGCCAGCCTCCGAAGCGTCGTGGGTCATGACGTCGGGCTTCCTTCCTCGTCCTGAGGGCTGGAAGGGAGCGACGACGCGGCAGGCGCATCCAGTTCGGGCAGCATCTGCGTGATAACGCCGACCCGTCCGGCACCCTCCGGGGCACTTGCCGCCGCCTCGGGCGTGTCTCTGCGGTACCGGGAGATGACGGCCCTCAACTCCTGCCGCAGGGCGACAGCCTCTTCGGGCGTGAGCCGCAAGGCCCAGTCGCTCATGTCGAAGGAGTTCCGCCACGCCCTGGGCATCGTCTGCAACTCGTTCAGCGTCTGCTGAGTGCGCAAGGTGTAGGTGGTGGCGACGGATTGCAGGAAGGCCAGGATGGCCTCGGGCTCTCGATCGGCCAGCTCCCGCTCGTTGAACTCCGTCACCTGATGTACCGAGCGCCACCAGCGCTCTCGCGCGTTGCCGCGCTCAGCGTCCTCCTCAACGAAACCAGCCGCGCCGAGCTGGCGCAGGTGATAGCTGACTGTCCCGGAATTGACGCCCAGCCGCTCCGCGAGACGGGTGGCTGTCGATGCGCCGTACTTCCGCAGCAGCCCCACCAGCCGCACACGCACTGGGTGCGCCATGGCACGCAGCCCCTTGGCATCCAGGACAACGGAGTCCTCTTCATGGTTCGGGCCCTCTGGCCTCTTCATCGCGTCGGTCACACCACACAGGCTAAACCGCAAAGAGTTCTTCGCGAAGAACTCTTTGCGGTTTAGCCTGTGCAGGCCACCCTGTACTCATCGATCGACCGACTGATGAGCAAGATCGGAAAGGGCGGCAGGCAGCCGTTACGCATGGCGTGCGCCAACTTCGCCAACCTCACCGAGACAACCGGCGCACAGCTCGCCGACTACGGCCGACATTCGCCACGTCAACAGAGACCGGACAACCTGCGCGTTTGCCCAGGCTGAGCGATCGGGCTAGTTTCTGCACTGACCAGTCAGTACAGAAACGTCGCCCGGGGGTGGGGAATCGTGGACGGTCCGCCACGCGGTCTGGAGGTCAGGGCCCGGGAACTGGGGCTGCGCGGACCGCGCGGACCGGTGTTCCACGGCGTCTCCCTGGACGCCGAACCGGGATCGCTGATAGCCCTGGAAGGGCCCTCCGGGTCCGGCCGGACCTGCCTCCTGCTCACCCTCACGGGACGGATGCGCGCCGGCGAGGGGACGGCCTCCGTGGGCGGGATGGCGCTCCCCCGACACATGGGCGCCGTGCGTCGGGTCGCCGCCCTGGCCCACGTGCCGGGCGTGACCGACCTCGACCCGGCTCTCACCGTCGGGGAGCACCTGCGTGAGCGGGCGCTCTCGCAGCGGCGTTTCGGCGACCCGCTCCGCGGCCTGCCGCGACCCCGCGCGGCGCGGCGGGAGAGATCGTCGCGTATCGTCGACGACGCCCTCTCCGCCGCCCGGCTCGACCTCGACCGGCTCCCCAAGGGACCCCGCACGACCGTCCGCGACCTGGAGCGCGCGGAGGCGCTGCGCCTCTCCGTCGCCCTGGCCCTGCTGGGAAGGCCCCGCCTGCTCGGCGTGGACGACGCCGATCTCAAGCTCTCCCCGACCGAGCGGGGCGAGGTGTGGTCCCTGTTGACCGCGATCGCCGACTCCGGCACCACGGTCGTGGTGGTGTGCGGCCACGCCCCCGGCCGCGCGGTGACCGTACCCACCCGGCCGGAGTTCGGGGAACCCACGGCACTCGCCGCGCGACACGGTGCCGGGCGGAAGGAGGCCGGCGATGGGCTCGCCGAGGCTGGCCGCGCTTGAGCTGAGGCGCTTCGGGCGAGGACGCCTCCCGCGGGCCGCGCTGGTCGCCCTGCTGGTGCTTCCCCTGCTCTACGGGGCCCTGTACCTGTGGTCCTTCTGGGACCCCTACGGCCGCCTCGACCGGATCCCGGCGGCACTGGTCAACGAGGACCGGGGCACGGTCGCCGACGGGAGGGAAGTCGCCGCGGGCGACGACATCGCCGAGCGGCTCCTCGGCGGCGACACCTTCGACTGGCACGAGGTGGACGCGGACGAGGCACGACGCGGTGTCGAGGAAGGAACGTACTACCTGTCCCTGACGCTGCCGGCGGACTTCAGCGAGCGGATCGCCTCCGGCGGCGAAGGCTCCGCCCCGGAGACGGGGGCGCTGCGGGTGCGCACCAACGACGCCAACAACTACGTCGTCGGGCAGATCTCCCGGACCGTCTTCGGAGAGGTGCGCCGCGCGGCCTCCACCGAGGCGTCACGGGGATTCCTGGACCGGATCTTCGTGTCCTTCTCCGACATCCACGACGGCACCGAGGAGGCCGCCTCGGGAGCGGACGACCTGAGCAGCGGCATCGGGAAGGCGGAGAAGGGGGCGGCGGACCTGGCCGACGGGCTGGAGGACGCCCACGACGGCAGCGGCGACCTGTCCGACGGCGTGCGACGACTGCACGCCGGTGCACTCGATCTGGAGGAAGGGGCTCGGCAGGTCGCCGGAGGAACCGGGGAACTCGCCGAGCGGGTCGCGGAAATCTCCGGGGCCTCGCCCTTCCTCGCCGAGAACGAGCGGGCCGTCGCCGAGAGGGCGCGAGTCGTCGCCGAGGCAGCCGCTTCCGTCCGCGCGAACCTTCAGGACGTCGCGGAAGGCGTGCCGCGGGCCGCGGAGGAGGCCCGCGCAGCCCGCGAAGCCCTGGAAGAGGTTCGGCGGAGTCGCTGCGATACCGCCGAGGAGGTCGGCGACGCCTGCGAGGAGCTGACGAGGGCCGTGGACGCCTCCGGGAACGTCGCGGGGGCCGCCGCGGACCTGGAGGCGCTGGCCGCCGGACACGACCGGACCCTGGCGGAGCTCGACGAGCGCCTCGCCGCGCTGCGGGCCGAGGCCGAGGAACTCGCGCTCCTCGCGCCGCGCCTGTCCGAGAACCTGGACGACGCCGTCGCCCGGATCGACTCCCTGAACAGCGGCGCGGAGCGGGTGGCCGCCGGGGTCGGCGAACTGCGCGCCGGGTTGGCCACGGCCTCGACGGGCGCCGCCGACCTCGACGAGGGCGTGGCAAGGCTGAAGTCCGGTGCCGACGACCTGACGGGGGGAATCTACCGGCTGGTGGACGGCTCTACCGAGTTGGCCGGGGGGCTGCGCGAGGGCGCCGGTCGCATCCCCGACTACGACGCGCCCGAACGCGACCGGCGCACCGACGCGATGTCCGACCCGATCCGGCTGGTCACCGACAACCTTCACGCGGCGCCGAACTACGGTACGGGCTTCGCCCCGTACTTCATCCCGCTGTCGCTCTGGGTGGGCGCCATGGTCGCGTACATGCTCGTCACGCCCATGAACCGGCGCGCCCTCGCGGCGGGTGCCTCGCCCTGGCGGATCGCGCTGGCCGGCTGGCTGCCCGTGGTGGCGATCGGGGTGGCGCAGACGCTGGCGCTGCTGGCGGTGTTGCACTGGTTGGTGGGTCTGGAGATGGCCAGGACGGCGGGCACGGTCGGGTTCCTGTTCCTGGTCACGGCCTGTTTCACAGCGTTGGTGCAATGGCTGAACGCGCGCTTCGGAGCCGCGGGCCGCATCCTGGTCCTGGCGCTGCTGATGCTCCAGCTCACGTCGGCCGGGGGCACCTACCCGGTGCAGACCAGCCCCGACTTCTTCAACGCCCTCCATCCCTTCCTGCCGATGACCCACGTCGTGGACGCCCTGCGTCGGCTGATCACGGGAGGAGGGCTGGAGCCCGTGTGGGCGGCGTGCGGCGTGCTGGCGCTGTTCACCCTCGGCGCCCTGGCCCTCACGACGTCGGCGGCCCGACGCGGCCAAGTCTGGACCCTGGAGCGCCTGCACCCGGAACTGACGCTTTGACCCGGCCCGGTCCGGGCGGGACGTCGCGGCGGCGGTCCGGGACAATCGACCGATGAACAGCAGCAGCGCCTCCGCCGCGAGCGGCGCCGACACCCCGACGCCGGCCCCGGGACGAGGGCGGCGGGCGGTCACCCGGCAGAAGCTCTACGAGGCGGCCGTGACCCTCATCGCCGAACAGGGCTTCTCCGCCACCACGGTCGACGAGATCGCCGAGCGGGCCGGTGTCGCCAAGGGCACCGTCTACTACAACTTCGCCAGCAAGTCGGTGCTCTTCGAGGAGCTGTTGCGCCACGGGGTGGGGCTGCTGACCGCCTCGCTCCGGGAAGCGGCGGAGAACACGGCGCGGACAGGTGGCGGACGGGTCGACGCACTGGACGCGATGATCCGCGCGGGACTCCTCTTCATCGACCGCTACCCGGCCTTCACCCAGCTGTACGTCGCCGAGCTGTGGCGGACCAACCGGGCGTGGCAGTCCACGCTGACAGTGGTCCGTGAGGAACCCGTGGCGGTCGTGGAGGGCGTGCTGCGCGACGGCGTGGCCGCCGGCGAGCTGAGCGAGGAGATCGACATCCCGTTGACCGCCGCCGCCCTCGTCGGCATGGTGCTGGTGGCGGCGTTGGACTGGAAGTCCTTCCAGCCGGGCCGCTCGATCGACGAGGTGCACGCGGCCCTGTCCCGACTCCTGCAGGGCAGGGTCTCCGGTCACCGGCCGTGACGCGTCACGGCCGACAGCAGGTGCCGAGCGCGCCCGCGTCGAGCGACCTGGCCGCTGCCATGACGACAGAGGACGTCGGGTTTGCGGCCTACGGTGGGCCTATGCGCGAAACCCCAGAAGAACTTGACAAGCTCCAGTCCCTCCTCGGCACCTCCCTCTCCGGCTCGACCGCACACCTCCGCTCGATCGTGGAGGGCCGCACCATCACGGCGGCGCAGCTCACCGGGGTCCTCACCGGCATGTGCACACTCGCCCTCTCCACGGTGACCGCGAAGGGCGAACCGCGTATCAGCGGCGCCGACGGGCACTTCCTGCACGGCCGGTGGCACTTCGGCACGGCGCGCGACTCCGCCAAGGCGCGTCACCTCGCGGCCCGTCCGGCCGCCAGCGTCGCGCACATGCGCGGCGAGAACCTCGGGGTGTTCACCCACGGCATGGTGGAGGAGCTGAACCCCGAGGACGCGGAGACCACGGCCGACTGGGAGGAACTCCGGGCCTACTTACAGGACTTCTACGGCGACGACGCCTTCGACTGGGACCGCGAGGTCGTCTACTACCGGCTGCGCCCGCACTGGATGACCGTCTACGCTCCCGACCTCGACAAGCTCACCGAAACGTGACGCCGGGCGTGGCGCCGGGCCCGTCGAGGAGGGACCGCACCCGCGCACACGTGGGTGCGGGGCCGGTGACGCGGCGGATCTCCTCGGCCGAGGAGATCGTCACCGGCATGCGCGGACGGAACGCCGCCGGGGCAGCGTGGGGCACCGGTACGCGTCGCTCGTCGTCGCGACCGGGGTGTGGCCGCCCCCGGCACCGACGTCGTGCCCGGTGCGGACTGGGGCGTCGTGGAGACGGCCACCACACATCCGAGGCGGCCGACGGCCAACGTCGCGGGCGCGGGTACCGAGCGTGCGGGGCTGCTCGGTCCGTGGTCCCGGCATATCCGGCCCTCGGAGACCTCCAGGCCGATGCGAACCGCGGCCGGGAGCCCCGGCCCGCTCGGCCGCGTCGCCCGCGAGCCCGCGCCGGACCGGCGCTCCCTCGTACTCCCCAGTACGCCCCGGGTCGCGTGCCCGGACCTGCCGGAACTCGCTGACCCGCTCCGCCGACCGCGATCGACGGAGAACGCGGATCGTGACCGGACCGTCCGGCGCCCCGTGCCGCCGGCACCGGCCCGTGCCCCGCTCCGCCCCCTCACCCTCCTACACCGGCAGGGCGGCGCCCATCCGTACGCGTACTCATCCGCGCGCCCGAGTGGGGGCGCGGGCCCCGGTGGCGGGACTCGGGCGAGGACCGCCACGTGCCGGTGGTCCGGAGCCCGCACGGGGCCCGTCTCCGCGGCCGGGCCGTCGCTCGCTCACGCGGGGGCCGCGGCTGGGCGCGAGAGGAGGTGGGGCGGTGGATAGAGTCCCCGCCATGGCAAGGATTGCGGTGATCGGCGCCGGGATGGGCGCGATGGCGGCGGCGGCCCGGCTGGCCGCGGCGGGCCACCGGGTGACGGTGTACGAGCGGACGGAGACCTACGGCGGCGCGGTGCGCGCGGTGGAGCGGGACGGCTTCCGCTTCGACACAGGGCCGGGTCTGCTGACGCTGCCGGCGGTGTGGCGCGATCTCTTCGTCAAGACCGGTCGGGAGCCCTTGGAGGACTGCGTCGACCTCGTTCAGGTCGACCCGTCCGCGCGTCACGTCTTCGCCGACGGCACCGAGGCGGATCTGCCGAACGCCTCCCGCGCGGGCGTGGTGGCCGCCCTGGACTCGGCGCTCGGCGCCCCGGCGGGTCGAATGTGGGGGGAGTTCCTGGTCCGGGCCCGTGAGGCATGGGACCGCACACGCCGGCCGCTGTTGGAGGAGCCGTTGTGGCCGGGGTGGCGGGTCCTCGGCGAACGCGAGCCCTACCCGGCCGTCCCTCGTAGGCGGCTGCTGCGCACCCGACGCGCCGCGACGCTCGCCGAGGTGGGCACCTGGGAGCTGCGCGACCCGCGGCTGGTCGCCCTCCTGGAGAGCCACGCGCTGGGTTGGGGACTCGACCCGCGGACAACCCCCGCGAGCGCCGCCGTACTGCCGTATCTGGAGCACGCCTTCGGCACCTGGTACGTGCGCGGAGGCCTGCGTGAGTTGGCGCGGGCGGTGTACGAACGATGCCGGGCACGGGGGGTGGAGTTCCGGTTCGGGGCCGAGGTGGCGGGCGTCGTCCTGGCGGACGGCCGGGCGGCCGGGGTGGAGCTGACCGACGGCGGTGTCACGGAGGCCGCGTTCGTGGTCGCCGGTGTGGCCCCGCACATCCTGGAGCGGATCGTCGGCGACCGGGCGCCCCGCGGCCCCGAGGACGTGTCGCCCGGGCATCGCTCGGCGAGCCGGACGACGGTGTTGCTGGCCCTGCGGGGCGCCCGGCCCTCGGACGCCGCCCACCGCACGGTGGTGCACGCGGTGGACCGGGAGGCGGAGTTGGCGGAGCTGTTCGGGAGCGCGCCGGCCCCGGCGTCGCGACCGACCGTGACGCTGTACCGCCCGGACGATCCGGCCCTCGTCCCGGACACCAAACACGAGGTGGTCACGGTCACGGGCGTGGTGCCCTCCGGTGGCGGCGACGCGGCCTACGCCACGGGCCCCCGGGTCGAGGCGTTGCTGGACGCCGCCGCGCGCGGGGTACCGGGCCTGCGCGAGCGCGTGCTGTGGCACGAGGTACGACACGCGGAATCGGTGGCCGAGGCGACCGGGGCGCCGGGCGGCGCGGTTCCGGAGCCCGCGTTGGCGGCGGCCGGAGGGCGGCTGCTCCGGCCCGCGAACACCACCCGCGTCCCCGGGCTCCTCACCGTGGGCGGCTGGTCGCACCCGGGCGGGGGGCTTCCGCACGCCGGGATGTCCGGCGCCCTGGTCGCCGGACTGATCGTGGAGGGTCCGGACTTCCGAGGGTCCCGTTGAGCACGGCGGGGCCCCGTCCGTCCCGGTGTCAGAACCTGTGTCGCTCGTCGACCCACGGCGTCTGTCCATCGCTCTGGAAGGGGTAGGGCTGCTCGTCCTGCGACTCGCCTCCGTAGGGGTCGGCGGCGCCGCGCTGCTGAGGCATCCAGACGCCGCCGGGCGGGGTCTCGACCTGGTAGCCGTGGTCCTGACCGTCGGGGCCGTACGCGGCGTAGGCGTCGTCGGACGACGGTGAGCCGGCGTAGGGGTCGGCGTACGGGGGGTAGGAGGGGTGGTCGGGTTCGCCGTGATGGCCCTGGGGGGCGTAGGCGTGGTACGGCGGCTCGTAGGACGCCTCGCGGGGGCCGGCGAGGGAGTAGCCGTCCTCGCCGCCGGTGGCCGCGTCGATGTCTCCGTACCACGGCCCGATGCTGGTGGTCTCGCCCGAGGGCAGGGGAGGACGCGACGGGGTGAAGACGTCGTCGGGGTCGTGGTCGACGTACGCGTAGGGCGTCTCGCCCGCCCCGGGAAGGCCGTACGGCGCGTCGTGGTCGATCGGGGCCTGGTACGACGCACCGCCGTGGTCGGTCCGGCCGTACTCGGCGTCGTGGTCGGTCCGGCCATACTCGGCGTCGTGGTCGGTCCGACCGTACCCGGCGTCGTGGTCGGGGTAGGCGTAGGCCGGCTCGCCTTGGCCCGCGTGAAGGGCGTAGGGGGTGTCGTCGTGGTCGGGGTGTCGCTCGTACGAGGCGTCCTCGTCGGTCGAGCCGTACGCGGAGGAGTGGTCGGGGTGGACACGGTGCGCCTCGGGGGCGGCCCGCGGGTCTTCCCGGTGGATGTGGTCGTCGTCCTCGGAGGAGGTACCGGCGGCCTCGCCCGCGACCTCGATCCCCGAGACCTCCAGGGTCGGCTCCCGACGGCCCCGCTCGGCGCGACCACGACCCTTGCCCGGCGTCGAGACCGACCAACCGGCCACGAAGCCCTGCCGGAACGAGAGCGTCACGTAGGTCTGGCCCACGGCGAACGCGGCCGCCCCGAGGCCGATCACGACGACGGACGGCATCAGCACGCCGAGCACGACGCCGACGAACCCGCCGAAGGCGAGGAGCCGCCACCGCAGCCGCGCTTTGTACTGCAGCAACACCTCGCCCAGCAACCACAACGCGACGACACCGAACGCGATGTAGAGGACCGTCCAGCCCATGTACGCCCCTCTCCATGTCACCGCTACGCAGTGTGGCGCAACCGCGCGCGGCCGGTCTAGGCCTGCGGGGGGTGATGCAGGCCGAGGTTCTCGTAGATCTCCAGCGTCGCCGTGGAGTTGTTCAGCGTGATGAAATGCAGCCCCGGAACGCCCTCGTCCAACAGGCGCGCGCAGAACCGGGTCGCGAACTCGATTCCCAGGGAGCGTACCGCCGCCGGATCGTCCCGCACCGCCAGGATGCGATCCCGCAGCTCGGCGGGGAACCAGGCGTTGCTGAGCCGTGGCAACCGTTCCAGCATCCGCACACTCGTGACGGGCATGACCTCGGGGATGACCGGTGTCTCGCAGCCGGCGGCGACGACCCTGTCACGCAGCCGCAGGTACGCCTCGGGCTGGAAGAACATCTGGGTGATGGCGTAGTCGGCGCCGGCCCGACACTTGTCCACGAAGTGACCGACGTCGGTCTCCCAGTCGCGTGAACGCGGGTGCATCTCGGGGAAGGCCGCCACGCCCACGCAGAAGTCGCCCGACTCCTTGATGAGACGGACCAGTTCCGCCGCGTAGGTGAGGCCCTCGGGGTGCGGGACCCACTCCCCCATGGGGTCGCCCGGCGGATCGCCGCGCACCGCCAGCATGTTGCGGATGCCCGCGTCGGCGTACTGGCCGATGATGTTGCGCAGCTCGGCGACGGAGTGGCCGACGGCGGTGAGATGGGCGACCGGCGTGAGCGTGGTGTCGGACGCGATCAGCTCGGTGGCGCGGACGGTGCCGGATCGGGTCGAGCCGCCCGCCCCGTAGGTCACCGAGACGAAGCTGGGCGCCACCGCCTCGACCCTGCGCAGGGCGTTCCACAGGTTCCGCTCGCCCTTCTCGGTCTTGGGCGCCCAGAACTCGAAGGAGTACGTGGTCCGGCCGGAAGCGAGCATGTCGCCGACGACGCGCGCGCGGTCGGTCCTGGTCGATGCGGTTCCGAGGGCCATACGGGCAGATTAGCCAGGGGATGCCGGGACCCCAACCCTAAGAAGCCACTTTGTCCGTATTGTCGGACTCTTGTCCACGGAGTGGACGAGAAGGGCGGAGAACCGCCCTTTCCCGAGGCGGAGAACAGTCCCATGCCCGAGGACCGACCACGCGGACGCGCGGCGCCCCCCACCCGAGCGGCGGCCGACGGGGACCGGCTCGCCCCGCCGGAATCCGGGGGGGCGGTCACCGGAGCGGTACCTCCCGCAGCCGCGCTGCCAGCGTCCGGGCCGCCGCGCCGGGGTCGTCGGCCTCGGTGATGGCGCGCACCACCACCACTCGCCGGGCGCCCGCGGCCATCACCTCGTCGATCGTGCCCGAATCCACGCCCCCGATGGCGAACCACGGCCGGAGCGTGCCCGACCCGGCGGCGAACCGCACGAGGTCGAGGCCGGGGGCGTGCCGACCCGGCTTGGTGGGCGTCGGCCAGCAGGGCCCCACGCAGAAATAGTCCACACCGGCCTGGACGGCCGCGGCGGCGGCCTCGGACTCGGTGTGGGTGGACCGGCCGATCAGGACGTCGGCCCCGAGCACGTCGCGCGCCGCGGGGACGGGCAGGTCGCCTTGGCCCAGATGGAGGACATCGGCGCCCGCGGCGTGGGCGACGTCCGCCCGGTCGTTGACCGCGAGCAGTTTCCCGTGCCGGGAGCAGGCCTCGGCGAACACCCGCAGACGGTCCAGCTCCCGGGCCGCCTCCATGCCCTTGTCCCGGAGCTGGACGATGTCGACTCCGGCCGCGAGAACCGCGTCCAGGAACTGGGGAAGGTCCCCCTGGCGCTCGCGTGCGTCCGTGCACAAGTAGAGCCGGGCGTCGGCGAGGCGGTCATGGACGGTGGCCGAGGTGTCGGACATGCGGGGTCCCCCCTGTGTCGGTGTCGGGCGGAGGTGGCACACCGGCCTCGCGCCGCCGTCCGGCGATCGCGCTTCTCGGGCCGGGCACCCCCACGACGGCGGTGCCCGGCCCGCGGCGGCGGTCGGATCAGACGGCCAGCGCCTGTGCGCGGCGCTTCACCTCCGTGCCGCGATTCTCGCTCAGCGCCTCGGCGGGGGTACCGGGCAGGGTCGGGTCGGGAGTGAAGAGCCACTCCAGCATCTCCTCGACCGTGAAGCCGTCATCCCGCAGCAGTGTGAGCGTGCCGGACAGGCCCTTCACCACCCGGTCGCCGTCGATGAAGGCGGCCGGTACGTGCAGCGCGCGGTTCTCGCCTCGGCGGACGGCGATGAGCTGGCCCTCCTTGACCAGCTGCCGGACGCGGGTCACCTCGACGCCCAGCATCTCGGCGATGTCGGGCAGGGTGAGCCAGGCGGGGACGAGAGCGTCGATCTTCGTGTCAATCTCGGTCACGCCCCCAGACTGCCATCCGGCGCCGACAGTCGGAAACCGGACCCTGCCGAGGCGGCGGGACGTCACGCCATCGGTGGCCCCGACGGGCAGCCGGCTCGCGACCGCCCGACGGCCCGAGCGCCGCCCGGGCCCCGTGTCGCGGCTCGCCCGAGTCGGCCCCGGCAGCGGCCTTCAGCGGGCCGCGGCCTTCAGCTGCGTGGCCGGATCGGCGAGGACACCCGGGACCACGCGTGAGGAGGAGGCGATGAGGCGCCGCCCCTGGGCCAGATCCCGGGGGCGCCCCACGGCGAGGACCGCGACCAGACGCTCCCCGCGCGTCCAGCAGACCGTCCACGCGTCGTCGGACGGATCGCCCCGCCACAGCGGGGTGTCGTCCGGCGTGTGGTGGCCGGCGTACTGGACGTACCGGCCGAACTGCTCCGACCAGAAGTACGGGACGGGGTCGTAGGCGGGGGCCGCGTCCCGCGTGTCGGCGAGGATGCCCGCGGCGACGGTCGTCGGCCCTTGGAGCGCGTTGTCCCAGTGGTGCACGGACAACCGCTCGCCGAAGCGGGCGGAGGGAAAGGAGACGCAGTCGCCGACCGCGTACACGTCCGGCGCGCTCGCGCGCAGCCGATCGTCCGCCGTCACCTCGCCCCGCCCGCCCAACGCGATCCCGGATCCGGTCAGCCAATCGGTGGCCGGACGTGCTCCGATCCCGACCACCACCGCCCGGGCGGCCACCCGGGTGCCGTCCCCGAGGACCACCGTCCCGGGCTCGACGCGGGCGACCCGGGCCCCGGTCCGCAACACCGCCCCGGCACGCGCGTACCAGTCGGCCATCGGCGCGGCCACCTCGGCGGGGAGCACCTCGGCCAGCGGGTGGTCCGCCGCCTCCAGGACGGTCACCTCGCATCCCGCCTCGCGCGCGGCGGTGGCGAACTCGGCGCCGATCCAGCCGGCGCCGACCACGACGACGTCGTGGCGGGCGGCGAGGACCGGCCGAAGGCGCTCGGCGTCGTCGAGGGTCCGCAGCAGGTGTACGTCCGGGACGCCGTCGGTGCCGGGCAGGCGGGCGGCCCTCGCCCCGGTCGCCAACACGAGGACGTCGTAGGGAACGGGGCCCCCGTCGGTTTCCAGCACGTGGTCGTCGACCCGGACGCCGAGCGCCTCGCGGCCCAGTCGCAGGTCGATCGCCAGGGCCTCGAAGTCGACGTCGAAGGCCGCCCCCTCCGCACCGCCCGACAGGACGGCCTTGGACAGCGGCGGACGATCGTAGGGTCGATGCGGCTCGGCGCCGATCAGCGTGACGTCCCCGCGAAAGCCCCCCTCACGGAGGGCCACCGCCGTCCGCACCCCGGCCATGCCCGCTCCGACCACGACCACCCGCTCCGGACGCCCGCTCAACGGATCGCTCCGGAGAGGAGACCCGGCGCCGGACGGCAACACCCCGCCGAGTGACGGCCCGGGATGCCCGAGGCCCCCGCCGACGCGCGGCCGGCGAGGGGAGTGCGGGGTCCCGGGCTCCCGTGCGGCCGATCGGCCGCGGGGAGGAGTCCGTGCGACGAACGGGCCATGAGGGGCACTCCCTTACCGACGAGCGGGGCCAACGGCTAGGGTGGCCACGGTAGAGCACTCGCGGGAGCCCGGACGCACCGGGCTGAGAGGGAGGCTGGCGGCCTCCGACCGTACGCACCTGATCCGGGTCATGCCGGCGAAGGGAGGGGCTGGACACCCATGTCGTCTTCATCGTCGTCCTCGCGCGCGAGGTCGGAAGCGTCCCCGCGCGCGACGGCGACCCCCGGACGGATTCCGGACGTGGTCGTCGTGGGGGGAGGAGTCATCGGCCTGGTCACCGCTTGGCGGGCGGCACAGCGCGGACTCCTCACCACCGTGGTGGACCCCGAACCCGGGGGCGGCGCCGCCCGGGTCGCGGCCGGAATGCTGGCCGCCGTCACCGAACTCCACTACGGCGAGGAGACCTTGCTGTCACTGAACCTCGCCTCGGCCGGCCGCTACGCCGCCTTCGCCGCCGAACTCCTCGACGCGACCGGGCAGGACCCCGGCTATCGCCGGTGCGGCACGCTCGCCGTGGCTCGCGACGCCGACGACCGCGCCCTGTTGCGGGACCTGCACGCCCTGCAACTGCGCTGCGGCCTGTCGGCCGAGTGGCTCTCCGGCCGGGACTGCCGCCGCCTGGAGCCGATGCTGGCTCCCGGGGTCCGCGGCGGGCTCCGGGTCGACGGCGACCACCAGATCGACCCGAGGCGCCTGGGACGGGCGCTCGTGACCGCCTGCGAACACGCGGGCGTGACGCTCCACCGGGCACGGGCCCTTCGGCTGACCATGGACGCGGATCGTGCCACCGGTGTGGTGACGGACGACGGGGCGACACTGCGGGCGGGGCGGACCGTGCTCGCCGGAGGGAGCGCGAGCGCCCGGCTGGCCGGCGTGCCTCGGCACGCCCTGCCGCCGGTGCGCCCCGTCAAGGGGCAGGTGCTGCGGCTGGCGATGCCGGCCGACGCGCCGCCCCTGTTGAGTCGGACCGTCCGAGCCGTGGTGCGCGGGAACCCGGTGTACCTGGTGCCACGCGAGAACGGCGAGCTGGTGGTGGGCGCCACCAGCGAGGAGATGGGCTGGGACACCACGGTGACCGCCGGCGGCGTGTACGAGCTGCTGCGCGACGCGCACGAACTGGTCCCGGGCGTCACGGAGCTTCCACTGACGGAGACCCTGGCCGGCCTGCGCCCCGCCTCCCCGGACAACGCCCCGCTGCTCGGCCCGACCGCGGTGGAGGGACTGCTGGCGGCCACCGGCCACCACCGCAACGGGGTTCTCCTCACCCCGGTCACCGGGGACGTCATGGCCCACGTCCTGACGACGGGCCTGCTGCCGCAGGAGGCCCTCCCCTTCACCCCGAGACGTTTCGACACCGCCACCCCGGAGACATCGCGTTGACGACCTCGAAGGCCACCCGCCCGCTCACCCTGTCCGTCAACGGGGCGGCGCTCCGGGTACCGCCCGGCACCGCCCTGGACGAACTGGTCGCCACCCTCACCAAGGCGCCGACGGGTGTCGCCGCCGCCCTCAACGAGACCGTCGTCCCGCGTGGCCGATGGGCGTCCACGCCACTGGCCGACGGCGACCGCGTCGAAGTCGTGACCGCCGTGCAGGGAGGCTGACCGATGGCCGAGGACCCCTTCGTCCTGGGCGGTGTCTCCTACACCTCCCGACTGATCATGGGCACCGGCGGGGCGCCCAGCCTGGACGTGCTGGAGCGTTCCCTGATCGCCTCGGGGACGGAACTGACCACGGTGGCCATGCGGCGCGTGGACCCGTCCGTGCGCGGCTCGGTGTTGTCGGTCCTGCGCCGGCTCGGCATCCGGGTGCTGCCGAACACGGCCGGTTGCTACACCGCGGGCGAGGCGGTGCTCACCGCGCGCCTGGCCCGTGAGGCCCTCGGGACCGACCTGGTGAAGCTGGAGGTGATCGCCGACGAGCGGACGCTGCTCCCGGACCCGGTCGAGTTGCTGGACGCGGCGGAGACGCTCGTGGACGAGGGGTTCACGGTGCTCCCGTACACCGGCGACGATCCGGTGGTGGCGCGGAAGCTGGAGGACGTGGGGTGCGCGGCGATCATGCCGTTGGGCTCCCCGATCGGCTCCGGCCTGGGCATCCGCAATCCGCACAACTTCGAGTTGATCGTGGAACGGGCCGGCGTGCCGGTGATCCTGGACGCGGGCGCGGGCACCGCGTCCGACGCGGCCTCGGCCATGGAACTGGGCTGCGCGGGGGTGATGCTGGCCTCTGCGGTGACCCGGGCCCAGGAGCCGGTCGTGATGGCGGAGGCGATGCGGCACGCGGTGGAGGCCGGCCGCCTGGCCCGGCGCGCGGGGCGGATTCCGCGCCGGCACTTCGCGGAGGCGTCGTCCCCGTCGGCGGGCCGGGCCGCTCTCGATCCGGAGCGGCCCGCCTTCTGACGTCCCACGCGGCCCCACCCCGGCACCGGCTGCCGGCTCCGACAAGGGTCACGAGTCGGCGGCGGTACCGGCACCGTTCGTCGGCACGGCCGCGCGGCACGGTCGCGGGCTCGTACACTCACCCGCGTGGACACGACCCTTGGGGACCCCCTGGTCGGGCAGGTGCTCGACGGCAGGTACCGCGTCGACGCGCGGATCGCGGTCGGCGGGATGGCCACGGTCTACCGGGCCGTGGACACCCGCCTGGACCGTCTGCTCGCGCTGAAGGTGATGCACCCCGCGCTGGCGTCCGACGCGGCGTTCGTGGAGCGGTTCATCCGCGAGGCGAAGTCCGTCGCCCGTCTCGACCACCCCAACGTCGTGCAGGTCTTCGACCAGGGCACCGCCGGGGGGTACGTCTACCTGGCCATGGAGTACGTCTCCGGGTGCACCCTGCGCGACGTCCTGCGCGAGCGCGGGGCCCTGCGCCCTCGGGCGGCCCTGGACGTCCTGGAGTCGGTGCTGGCGGCCCTGGGGGCCGCGCACCTGGCGGGGTTCGTGCACCGGGACATGAAGCCGGAGAACGTCCTGATCGGGGACGACGGCCGGGTCAAGGTCGCCGACTTCGGACTGGTCCGGGCCGTCGACACCGTCACGCACACCACCGGCTCCGTCCTCGGTACCGTCTCCTACCTCGCGCCCGAGCAGATCGAGAACGGCTCCGTGGACCCGCGCGTGGACGTCTACGCCTGCGGTGTCCTCCTCTACGAGATGCTCACCGGGGCCAGGCCGCACCCGGGCGACTCCCCCGCCCAGGTCCTCTACCGCCACCTGCACGAAGAGATGCCGTCGCCGTCCGCTGTCGCGCCGGACACGGCGCCCGCGCTGGACGAGCTGGTGGCCGCCGCCACCGCCCGCACGCCGGTCGACCGCCCCCGCGACGCGGTGGCCCTGCTCGCCCTCGCGCGTGAGACGCGGGCGCGGCTCGGCGACGGGGATCTGGACGCCGCCCCACCGCCGAGGTCGGGCGAGGGGAGTGCCGGCGCCGAGGCGCGCACCACGGTCCTGCCCCGCGTCCCGGTCCGTCCGAGCGACCATCCGGTGGCCGGCGTCGGACCCGGCCAACCGGGCGGAGACGTCCAGCACACCCGCCGGATCGAGACGCCGCCGAGCCCACCGACTCGGCGGGGCCGCGGGCGGTGGGGCCCGCCGGGCACGCGGCGCGGGCAGGTGGCGGTCCTGGTCGCCGCCCTGGTGCTCCTCGTGACCGGAACAGGCCTCTGGTACGTCGTCTCCGCCCAGTTCACCCAGGTCCCACCCGTGCTGGCCAAGACCGAGGCCGAGGCTCGCGAGCGACTGGCGCGGGAGGGCCTGGAGGTCGGGGAGGTCGCCTACGCGCCGAGCGACACCGTGCCCCGCGGGGCCGTCATGGGCACGAACCCCGCGGTGGGCGACATGATCCGCGGCGACCGGCCGGTGTCCCTGGTCGTCTCCGAAGGACCCCCGACGGTCCCGCTGCCCGCGCTCGCGGGGACCGAGGCGGACCGGGCACGCGCGCTTTTGCGCCAGGAGGGGCTGGAGCCCGGCGAGGTCGATCGGGAGTTCAGCGAGGACGTCCCCCAGGGGTTCGTGATCTCGACCGACCCGGCGGCGGGGACGGAGGTGCGGACGGGCACGACGGTGGCGTTGACGGTCAGCAAGGGGCGGGCGATCGAGGTACCCGACGTCACCGGCGAGGATCCGGCGAAGGCCCGTGCCGCGCTGGAGGAGGCCGGACTGGTGGTGGAGACCGCGCCCGACCGGGTCGAGTCGGAGCACGCCGCCGGCCGGGTCGCGCGACAGTCGCCGGCGGCCGGCAACCGGGCCGGCGAGGGCGACACCGTGACGCTGACGCTGTCCGAAGGGCCCCGGATGATCACGGTGCCGGACGTGGTCGGGGACGACGTGGACGAGGCCACGCGACGGTTGGAGGCGGTCGGCTTCCGGGTGGAGGAGGACCGCGGACTGTTCGGTCTCTTCGGCGACACGGTCAGGGGGCAGTCCGTCCGGGGCGGGGACCGCGCCCCGGAGGGCTCCACGATCACCCTGACGATCCGCTGAGTCCGCCCGGGTCGCGTCGGCGCCGGCCGGGGGCGGCGCCGACCGCCGCCCGCCCGCGTGACACCCTGCTCGGGTGAGTCGTCCCCAGCCCGGCCCCGACCGGAACCCGATCGGCGCCCACGTTCCCGTCTCCGGCGGCCTGCACTCCGTGGGGCTGCGCCACGCCCGCGAGATCGAGGCCGAGGCCCTCCAGGTGTTCGTCGCCAACCCCCGAGGCTGGGCCACCCCTGCCGGGGATCCCCGGCAGGACGAGGCGTTCCGCGAGGCGTGCTCGGCCGCGTCGCTCCCGGTCTACGTCCACGCGCCCTACCTGATCAACCTCGGATCGCACACCGAGGCGACCGTCGCCCGGTCCGTGGAGTCGCTGCGTCACTCCCTGCTGCGCGGCGCGCGGATCGGCGCGCGCGGAGTGGTGGTGCACACCGGCAGCGCGACCGGCGGCAGGGACCGGGAGGTGGCGCTGGGCCAGGTCCGACGCCACCTCCTCCCGCTCCTCGACGAGGCGACCGGCGCCGACGGCCCCCTCCTGCTGCTGGAACCCACGGCGGGGCAGGGCGCCTCGCTCTGCTCCCGCGCCGGCGACCTGGGACCCTACTTCGACGCCCTGGACTTCCATCCCCGTCTCGGCGTCTGTCTGGACACCTGCCACGTCTTCGCGGCCGGCCACGACCTGTCGGCCCCGGGCGGCGCGCACCGACTGCTGGAGGAGATGGAGGAGACCATCGGCCCGGGCAGGCTCGGGCTGATCCACGCCAACGACTCGGCGGACGTCGTCGGGGCCCGAAAGGACCGGCACGCCAACATCGGCTCCGGCCACATCGGGGCACCGGCCTTCCGCGCCCTGCTCGCGCACCCGGCGACCGAGGGAGTACCGCTCGTGGTGGAGACGCCGGGGGGAACCGAGGGCCAGACGACGGACGTGGCCCTGCTGAAGCGGCTGCGCGACGGGTGAGTGCCCCCGAGGGCGCGGCCCTCGGCGGTCAGAGTTCGGGGCCCTCCCCGGGCTCCTCCTGGTAGGAGTACCGCTGCTCCCGCCAGGGGTCGCCGACGTTGTGGTACCCGCGTTCCTCCCAGAAGCCCCTGCGGTCGGCGGTCATGTACTCGACGCCCCGCACCCACTTGGGCCCCTTCCAGGCGTACAGGTGCGGCACCACCAGTCGTAGGGGGAAGCCGTGCTCGGCGGTCAGCGACTCGCCGTCCTTGTGGCCGGCGAAGAGGGTGCGCTCGGCGGCGAAGTCGGACAGCCGGAGGTTCGCGCTGTAGCCGTACTCCGCCCACACCATGACGTGGGTGACGGCGGGGGCGGGCGGGACCGCGGCGAGGACGGTGGTCGCCAGGACACCGCCCCACTCGGATCCGATCATGCTGAACTTCGTCACGCAGTGCAGGTCGGCCACGACCGTGGCGCGGGGCAGCGCGGTGAACTCGTCGTGGGTCCAGCCCCGGTCGTCGCCGTCGGCGGTGGCCCCGAAGACCCGGAACTCCCAGCGCTCCGGCCGGAACTTGGGCACCGGTCCGTAGTGCGTCACGGGCCAGCCGCGTTGCGGCCGCTGCCCGGGGGGCAACGCGGGCGAGGGCGCCTTCCCGGTGCCGCCCTCTCCCGCTCCGCGTCCCGCCGGCTGACCCATGTCACCATCCTCGCAGACCGGAGGCGGTACCCCGGCACCGGGCCGATCGAGGCACCCATCCGCGACAACTGCCACCAAGGATGCCCTTACTTACTAAGCCCAGACTTACTGGACGATCTTCGTCGGCAATGTAATCATGCCGCCGAGCCGCCTGTTTCCCCACGTGGAAGGAGCCCCGCGATGCAGGGCGACCCCGAGGTCATCGAGTTCCTCAACGAGCAACTCACCGCCGAGCTGACGGCGATCAACCAGTACTTCCTGCACGCCAAGATGCAGGAGAACTTCGGTTGGACGAAGCTCGCGAAGTACACCCGGCACGAGTCGTTCGACGAGATGAAGCACGCCGAGGTGCTCACGGACAGGATTCTCTTCCTCGAGGGGCTGCCGAACTACCAGCGGCTCTTCCACGTCCGGGTCGGCCAGACGGTCAGGGAGATGTTCGAGGCGGACCGGCAGATCGAGGTCGAGGCGATCGACCGCCTCAAGCGCGGCATCCGGGTGATGCGCGAGAAGGGCGACATCACGTCCGCCAACATCTTCGAGTCGATCCTGGAGGACGAGGAGCACCACATCGACTACCTGGACACCCAGCTGGAGCTGCTGGAGAAGCTCGGCGAGGCCCTCTACATCGCGCAGCTGATCGAGCAGCCGGACAGCTGACCCGCGAGCGGGCGGACAACGACCCGCCCCGCGTCAGGCGGCGGCGTCGAGCCCGGAAAGGATCGGTCGTTCCCGCTCCACCGATTCCGGGCAGGGGCAGGCGCCCCGCCCCAGGATGGCCTGGATGCGACGGACGCACGACCCGCAGTCCGTGCCCGCCTTGCAGGCCGAGGCGATCTGGCGAGGGGTGCGGGCCCCATCCTCCACGTGCCGTTTCACCTGCTGCTCGGTGACACCGAAGCAACTGCAGACGTACACGCGGCTCGCCTCCCGTCGGGGTCCAGGGTCACGCCACCCCGACCGTTCGGTGAGGCTAACCTAACCTTACCCATAGGGTCTCGGGCGCAAAAGAGGTGGGGCGCGGATCCGCTGTGACCCGCGCCCCACCTCGTCGAGGTCCCGCCGGCGATCGACGCCCGACGGGACCTCCCCTCACTGGTCCCGGTACATCTCGGCCACCAGGAAGGCGAGGTCGAGCGACTGGCTTCGGTTGAGCCGCGGATCGCAGGCCGTCTCGTAGCGCTGGTGCAGATCGTCGACGAAGATCTCGTCGCCGCCGCCGACGCACTCGGTCACGTCGTCCCCGGTCAGCTCCACGTGGATGCCACCCGGATGGGTGCCGAGCGCCTTGTGGACCTCGAAGAAGCCCTTGACCTCGTCGAGAACGTCGTCGAAGCGGCGGGTCTTGTGTCCGGACGCGGCCTCGAAGGTGTTGCCGTGCATCGGGTCCGTGACCCAGGCCACGGCCGCGCCCGAGGCGGTCACCTTCTCGACCAGCTCGGGGAGCTTGTCACGGATCTTGTCGGCGCCCATCCGGACGACGAAGGTGAGCCGTCCCGGCTCGCGCTCCGGGTCGAGCCGGTCGATGTACTGAAGCGCCTCCTCGGCCGTGGTCGAGGGGCCCAGCTTGATCCCGATCGGATTGCGGATCTTCGAGGCGAACTCGATGTGCGCGTGGTCCAGCTGCCGGGTGCGCTCGCCGATCCACACCATGTGGCCGGAGACGTCGTAGAGCAGCCCGGTGCGGGAGTCGACCCGGGTCAGCGCCGACTCGTAGTCCAACAGGAGCGCCTCGTGGGAGGAGTAGAACTCGACCGTCCGGAACTCCTCGGGGTCGGCCCCGCAGGCGTGCATGAAGTGCAGCGCGTTGTCGATCTCCCGGGCGAGCTGCTCGTACCGCTGCCCGGACGGCGACGACCGCACGAAGTCCTGGTTCCAGGCGTGCACCTGGCGCAGGTCGGCGTAGCCGCCGGTGGTGAAGGCGCGCACCAGGTTCAGCGTCGCCGAGGAGGCGTGGTACATCCGCTTGAGCCGCTCCGGGTCGGGCACCCTGGCCGACTCGGTGAACTCGAAGCCGTTGACCGAGTCCCCTCGGTAGGTCGGCAGAGTGACGCCGTCGCGGGTCTCCGTCGGCTTGGAGCGCGGCTTGGAGTACTGCCCCGCGATCCTGCCGACCTTCACCACCGGCACCGACGCGGCGTAGGTGAGCACGGCTCCCATCTGGAGGAGCGTCTTGAGCTTGTTGCGGATCTGGTCGGCGGACACGGCGTCGAAGGCCTCCGCGCAGTCCCCACCCTGGAGCAGGAACGCCTCGCCCTTGGCGACGGCGGCCATCCGGGCGCGCAGCTGGTCGCACTCGCCCGCGAAGACGAGCGGCGGATACGACTCGAGGTCCGCGATCACTGCGCGCAGAGCCTCGGGGTCGGGGTAGTCGGGCTGCTGCGCCGCGGGCAGGTCTCGCCAGGTGTTGCCGGCACTCGGGCTGGTCTTAGCGTTCACGGTCACGCCCCCCAGGTTACGGTGTCGGCCGGGGCGTCCCGCGCCCCGGCCGTCAAATGAGACGAACGCCCCGCGAGAACCGTGCACCGGTCGCCGGAGGGCGCCGCGGCCCGCCCGTCGCGACTACTCCTCGTCCAGCCCGCGCCGGATCGCGTAACGGGCCAGCTCCACCCGATTGTGCAGGTGCAACTTGCGCAAGGTGTTCTGGACGTGGTTCTGCACCGTCCGGTGAGAGATGACGAGCCGATCGGCGATCTGTCGGTACCCGAGGCCCTTGGCGACCAGTCGCAGCACCTCCGTCTCCCGCTTGGTCAGGCGGGGCGCCCCGGCCTCGGCACGTCGCCGACGCGGGGCGGGGGCGGTGCCGGCCAGGCGCCGGTACTCGCCGAGCACGAGACCGGCCAACCCCGGAGTGAAGACAGGGTCGCCCGCCGCGACGCGACGGACCCCCTCGCGCAGTTCCTCGGGAGATGCCGACTTGGTCAGGTATCCCGTGGCGCCCGCCTTCACGGCCTCCAGGACGTCGGCGTGCTCTCCGCTGGCGGACAGGACCAGGATGCGCGCCCCCGTCCCCGCCCGGACGACCTCGCGACAGACCTCGACACCGCCCTTGCCCGGCAGGTTCAGGTCGAGCACCAGCACCTCGGGGGCGGTGGCCCGGGCTCGGCGTACCGCCTGATCGCCGTCTCCCGCGGTGGCCACCACCTCGTGGCCGGCGGCGGCCAGATCGCGGACGACCGCGTCACGCCACATGGGGTGGTCGTCGACCACCATGACCCTGATCGCTTCGCGGCGCTCACTCATCTTCCGTCCCCCTCCGCCAAGGGTTCGTCTCGGGTGTGCCGGGCGCCCTGGGCGTCCTGAGTTCGACCTCGGTTCCCTGACCCGGGATCGAGGTCAGGACGGCCGAGCCACCCAGCTCGCTCAATCGCCCGCGGATGGAGAGGGCCACCCCGAGCCGCCCCTCCGCGGCGGCCTCGTCGAGCCGACCCGGGGGGATCCCCGGCCCGTCGTCACGGATGGTCACCACGACCTCGTCGGGCTCGTCCTCCACGAGGATCCACGCCCGGGCGTCGGCACCGGCGTGGCGCCGGACGTTGTCCAAGGCGGCGCCGACGGCGGCGGCCAGCTCCCGCGCGACCGGGGCGGGCAGCCTGACGGGGGCGCCGGGCTCCGCCACGCTCACGCGGGAGCCCGCGCGAGGAGCGAGGAGGGTCCGCAGGTCGACCGGGTCGTCGTCGGCCGGCCCGCCTCCGCCCCGCGGCCGGGTCGCGCCCGAGGCGGACGTGGGCTCGCCGGAGGAGACCAGGCCGCGCAGGGCCGCCTCCTGATCCCCCGCGAGGCGGCCCAGCTCCGCCGCCTCCCCGCCCAGCACGCTCCCACGGCGCTGCACCAGGGCCAGTACCTGGAGCACGCCGTCGTGGATGTCCCGGGCGAGCCGCTCCCTTTCCCGGGTCGCCGCCTCGATCTCCAGGGCGCGGGCGAGAGTGCGCTCGGAGGCTCGGGCCACCTCGACGACGTATCCGATGGCCATCGCGGCCACCCAGACCAGGAGCACGTTGTGGACGGTGCCGCGAGCGGGGGTCCCGCGCTCGACGAGGTTGGCGACGGCCACGACGGTGGAGGCGACGGCTGCCCACCGCCGGCCACCCTTGAGCGCGAAGGCGAGCACCGGTCCAGCGGTCCAGACGGACGGCAGGGTCGGGGCGCCCTGGGCCACCCGCCAGGGCGCGTCCGCGATCGGGGTGAGGAGGATGCCGCCCACGGCCGCGGAGAGGTCGCAGGCGAGGAACGGTCGGGTGCAGGCGGCGGCGTGCGCGACCCGCGGCAGGGTCGCCAGGGTCCAGACGGCCAGGAGGAGGAAGTAGCCGGCCGCGAGGCCGGGGCGGGCGAAGTCGGTGTGGGCGGCGGCGAACAGGCCGATGGCGTAGACCAGGGTGAGCACGCGATAGCCCGCCAGGGCGCGCCAGAGAGGCTGCTCGACGGACATCCTCGCGGACCGTTCGCGCTCGGCCATCTCACCCCACCCGGCCGACGTCGTCGTCTCGGCCCGTCGCTCGCCGGCTTCGGACCGCCTCCCCCGTTACCGGGGCACTACTTCCCGGCAGGCCTCTTCTCCGTCCCGGCCTCGGCGGCCTTCGCCGCCTTGCCGGCCTCCTTCTCGGCCTTGGCCGCCTCGGCGAGCTGCCGCTTCATGGCCGTGGCGTACATGTCGACGTACTCCTGGCCGGAGAGCTTCATGATCTCGTACATGACCTCGTCGGTGACGGCGCGCAGCACGAAGCGGTCGTGTTCCATGCCCTGGTAGCGACCGAAGTCGAGGGGCTTTCCGATGCGAATGCCCGGCCTCATCAACTTCGGAACGATCTTGCCGGGAGGCTGGATCTTCTCCGTGTCGATCATGGCGACCGGGATGACGGGCGCGCCGGTGGCGAGCGCCACCCGCGCCAGCCCGGCCGGCTTGCCCCGGTAGAGGCGTCCGTCCGGGGATCGCGTGCCCTCGGGGTAGATCCCGAACAGCTCGCCCCGCTCCAGCACCCCGATGCCGCTCTTGATGGCCGCCTCGCCGGCACCGCGCACGCCGGACCGGTCCACCGGGAGCTGGCCGACCCCCTTGAAGAACGCCGCCGTCATGCGACCCTTCACCCCGGGGGTGTTGAAGTATTCGGCCTTGGCGATGAAGGTCACCTTGCGGTCGAGCACGGCGGGCAGGAAGAAGGAGTCGGAGAACGACAGGTGGTTGCTGGCCAGGATCGCCGGGCCCTCGGCGGGGATGTTCTCCAGCCCCTCCACCCAGGGGCGGAACGCGAGCTTCAGCGAGCCCCCGACGGTGACCTTCATCGCGCCGTACAACAACCGATTGCCTCCATGTCTCTGTGCGGTCGACCCTATCCCGGCTCGCCGACGGCTCGCCCGCGGCCCTGGTCGGTGTCGGTGGGGTCGCGTACGGTGAGATGTCCGTGTGCCACGTTCCCTCACGAACAGGAGCCGACCGTGCCGGTCCTCCCCGGAGCCGAGCCCTTCCGCCACGAGGGCGGGGAGGCCGGCGTCCTCCTCTGCCACGGCTTCACCGGTTCGCCCCAGTCGTTGCGTCCCTGGGCCCGGTATCTCGCCGATCGCGGGATGACGGTGTCCCTTCCCCTGTTGCCCGGCCACGGCACCCGTTGGCAGGACATGCAGCTCACCGGCTGGCAGGACTGGTACGCGGAGGTGGACCGGGAGCTGCGTCTCCTGCGGGAGCGCTGCTCCCAGGTGTTCGTCGCCGGGCTGTCCATGGGCGGTGCCCTCGCTCTCCGGCTGGCCGCCCGCCACGCAGACGCGGTGCGGGGCGTGGTGGTGGTGAATCCGGCCAACCGGATGCACGGCGCGGCGCGGCACGTCCTCCCGGTGGCGCGCCACCTCCTCCGCTCGACCCGGGGCATCGCCAGCGACATCGCCAAGCCGACCGCGACGGAGCTGGGCTACGACAGGGTGCCGCTGCGTGCGGCGCACAGCCTGGGTTCCTTCCTGCGTCTGGTCGACGGCGAGCTGCCGCAGGTGACCCAGCCTCTGCTGTTGCTGCGCAGTCCGCGCGACCACGTGGTCCCGCCGGCCGACTCCGCCCGGGTGCTCGGGCGGGTGTCCTCGACCGACGTCACCGAGATCCTGCTGGAACAGAGCTACCACGTGGCGACGTTGGACCACGACGCGGACCGGATCTTCGAGGAGAGCGCGGAGTTCTTCGCCCGGCTCGCGCCCGCCGTCCGGCGGGGGCCGGAGTCCGGCAGGGAAGGAGCGACCGCAGGTGGCTGAGCACGAGGCCGAGCGCGAGGGCGACGAGCAGCGGCGGAGGCCGGTCGAGGGGCGGCCGGACCACGCGGACGAGACGCGGTCCGCGGGCTCGGGTGCGCCCGGCGGCCCGTCGGAGGGTGCCCCGCCGGACACGGGGGACGAGCCGGGCGGGGAGCCGTCCGGCGAAGGGGCGCGGGAGCGGACGCCGCTCGACGAGGACGCGGCCTGGGCCGCCATCGTCGCGGGATTCGGGTCGGAGCCGCCGGACCCCCCGGGCGCGAAGCCGTTCAAGTCCGTGGAGGATCTGGCGCTGCTGGAGGCCGCTCCGGGTGAGGAGCGTCCGGGACCCGAGCAGGAACGGCCCGCCTCGGCCCGACCACTCGGCGGCTCCGTGGCCTTCGCCCCCGGTGTCGGCACCGGCCCTCGGGACCACTCTCTGCCCGAGCCCTCCGACGACGACTTCGGCGAGGGCGACGAGGGCCACTTCGTCCCTCCGGAACCACCGCCTCTGCCCGAGGCGGACGTGACCGCCAAGTTCGCCTGGCTGGGCGTCATCGGCGGTCCCGTACTGCTCTTGCTGGCCGTGGTGCTCGACTGGCACATGACCTGGTGGCTGACGACGCTGAGCGTCGGCGGCTTCCTCGGGGGCTTCGCCACCCTGGTGACGCGGCTGCGCACGGACGACGAGGACGACGAGGACCCGGGCCGGGGCGCCGTCGTCTGACCCCGGCGCCGGGCCTGATCGCCGAGGCCCGCCCCGGGCCGGGGGTCCGACCGCACGGGCGGCTCCGGGGCCGCCCGCTCAAGCGGCCCGCCGGACGTGAACCCGGTCGGGGCGTGCCGTCCCCACCGCGTCGGGCGGCGTCAGGCGACCCAGCCCTTGGTCGCGCCGACCACCCGGGAACCGTCGAGGTCCGCGATCTTCATGCCGACGAAGTCCCTCGCCCACTCCGTCGTCTGGACCCGGAAAGCGGGGTCCTCGGCGGTCAGGGCATCGATCACGGATTCCGCCGCGCCCTCGGGAGTCTGGGCCCCTTCGAAGAACTGCCCCAGCGTCCGCTCCACGTAGGAGCGGAGCTGTGGGCCGTAGACGCCGGCCGCCTCGATCGCCCGCTCCGGGTCGATACCCACGTTGGCGACGAATTCGGATGCCACGGCCCCCGGCTCGACCAGCGTCACGGTGACCCCGTGTGCCGCCGCCACGGGCGCCAGACTCTCCATGTAGCCCTCGACGGCGAACTTGGCGGCGCAGTAGGCCTCGTTGAACGGCTGCCCGACGGCGCCGCCGACGCTGGTGACGGTGATCAGCCGCCCACCGGAGGCCCGCAGGGCGGGCAACGCCGCCTTGGACACGTGGAGCACGCCGAAGAAGTTCACCTCCATCACCGTGCGGACCTCGGCGACGCTCTCCGCCTCCAGCGTGCCGAGGTGCCCGGCCCCCGCGTTGTTGACGACCGCGTCGAGCCGTCCGTATTCGGCGAGGACGCCGTCGACGGCGGTGGAGACCGACGCCTCGTCGGTCACGTCGAGGCGGCGGACGTCGACCTCGACGCCCGCTTCGCCGGCTGCCCGGCGCAGGGCGTCGGAGCGGCCGGTGTCGCGCATGGTCGCGACGACCCGCCAACCGGCCCGCGCGGCGGCCACGGCGGCGGCCAGGCCGATACCGGAGGAGGTGCCGGTGATCAGGACGACCTTGGGAGACTGCGTGGACATGTGGCTCCGTTCCGAGATCATAAGGTGTGTGTGCACACACTATATTATGAGTGCACGTACACACAACGAGCTAGACTGGCGGCATGGCCAAGAAGAAGCTCACCCCGGCGGAGATGCCGGTGGCCGACCACGCCTTCTACGGGCTGGTCTGGGCGGGCGTGGTCCTGACCGGCCGAGTGGACCGCGCCCTGAGCAAACGGCACGACCTGCCCGTCTCGTGGTTCGAGGTACTCCTCTGGCTGGCCTCCAGCCCCGACCCCGTCCCCGCCTCGGTCCTGGGCAACAGCACCATGCTCAGCCGCAGCCAGGTCTCACGGGTCGTGGACGCCCTGCACGGGCGCGGCCTCGTGCGGCGCACCCCGTCGCCCCGCGACGCGCGGTCCGTGGAGGTCTCGTTGACGGCGGAGGGACGCCGGTTCTTCGAGGAGGCCGACGCCACCCGTCGCGAGTGTCTGGCGCCGGTCTTCACCGATCTCCTGAACGAGGAGGACCTGGAGGCCCTGAGTCGGGTCTGGCGGAAACTCAAGCCGGCGGGGGACCACTAGGCACCACCGGCCGGGACGCGAAGGTCCGCCAGCACGGGCAGGTGGTCCGTGGCCGCCGCGAGGTCGCCGCCGCCCACGCCCGGGAGCCCCGACGGCACCCCGCACCCGTCCACCGTGACGCCCGCCGAGACGAGGACGGCGTCGATCCGCCGGCGCGGGTCCCGGGCGGGAAAGGTGTGCTCGCCACCGCGCGGCGCGACGACCCGGCAGTCCCGCAGCTCCGCCGCCAGACGACGGAAGGTCCGCCCGTCGGGCGGCTCGTTCAGGTCACCGCCCGCGACGAGGTGCTCCGCCCCCGAGTCCGCCAACCGCTCCAGCAACATACCGCCCTGGGCGTACCGTTCCTCCCGTTGGAGCGACAGGTGACAGGAGAGGACTCCGAGCCGGGCCGCCCCGAGGCGCACCACCGCCGTCGAGAAGCCGCGTCCGTGCAGCCCGGGAGTACGCGGCAGTCGCACGTCCTCGACACGCTCCACCTCGACGCGCGGCGAGCGGAGCAGAGCGACCCCCATGACGCCGCCGGAGAGGACCTCCAGTCCGCTCGCGGCGGCCAACCCGACGAGTTTGGCGCGCCGGCGGAGGAAGCGCGGGGCCTCCTGCACCAGGACGACGTCCGGGGCGCAGGCCCCGATCACCCGGGCCAGCGCGGCGGTGTCGTCGCGCATCGAGCGCACGTTGTAGCTCAGCACCCGCAACGCCACCCGACAGTCCGTTCCGGCGGCGGCGTTCGGCGGCGACTTCATCGCGCCACGATACGTCGGCACCGGGTGCGGGCGCCCCGCGCCGCCACCCGACGGATCCGAACGGACGAGGCGCCTTCCCGCCCCGATCCGACCTCCCACACGAGCGAGTCCCTGTTCATCGAACAGGGACTCGCTCCACCACCTGGCGCCCTTCAGCCGCTGAACGCGAGCCGCGCCGCGGCGGCGACTCCGTGGTTGATGCCGGGGAGACAGGTGAGCGGGGACTTGGCGGGCATCAGCACTGCCCCGGTCTCGGCTTCCTCCAAGTCGCGGAGAGCCTCGGTTTCCTTGAGATCGCCGATGATCTCGGCAACGTGGTCGACTGTCACGGAGTTCATGGTCGGTCACTTCCCTTCGTCCAAAGGTTTGCCTTGAGCCTATGAAGCCGTGGCCGACAATCCTCTCCTCCTTGTGTTCCAAGGCTCGGGTGGAGTCCGATGGCCCGATCGGAGGATTCGCCGGTCACTCGGCGTCGGGCCTCGATCGGTCGCCCTCGCGAAATCTCCCTACCGGGCACCGAAGTTGTCGCCGCGTCGGGCCGAGGCCGAGTTCGCCTCGCTCCGCCGGGCCGAAGGCTCGCGCGGAACGGCGCGGGGGGGTACGCCCTCGCGGTCGGGCCGGCCCGGACATCCCGACGCCGGGAACGGGCCCCCCGGGACGCGCGACGGCGGGCCCAAGCGGCTAGCCGGCCGCCGGGTCCGGTTCCCTGGCCAGGTCGGCGGCGCCGACGAGGCCGGCGTCGTTGCCCAGACGTGCGGCCAGGACATCGGCCACCGGGCGCCAACCGCCCCCGACCAGCCACCGCTTGTACGACTTACGGATCGGGCCCAGCAGGAGCTCTCCCTCGTCGGACAGACCGCCGCCCACCACGAAGGCGGACGGGTCGAAGAGGGAGGCCAGGTCGGCGAGGCCCGCGCCCACCCAGCGCGCCAGCTCCCGGTAGGAGTCGACGGCGACCGGACAGCCCTGCCGGGCCGCCATGGAGATGTGCTTGCCCTCGATGCCGGCGGGTGTGCCGTCGCCCAGGCCGAGCAGGATCTCCGCCCGGTCCGGGGTGGCCTTGGCCCGCTGCTTGGCGTACCGGGCGAGGGCACGGCCGGACGCGTACTGCTCCCAGCATCCCTGGGAACCGCAGCCGCACAGCAGCCCGTCCGGGACCATCCGCACATGGCCGAACTCGGCCGCCACTCCGAAGTGCCCGCGCCGGAGCCTGTCGCCGATGACGATGCCGCCGCCCAGTCCGGTGCCGAGGGTGACGCAGATGACGTCGTGGTGCCCCCTGCCCGCGCCGAACCGGTACTCGCCCCACGCGGCGGCGTTCGCGTCGTTCTCCACGACGACGGGGAGGCCGACCCGGGCCTCGACCTTCTCCTTGAGCGGCTCGCCGTGCCAGTCGATGTTCGGGGCGAAGTAGACCATGGACCGCCGACGGTCGACGTACCCGGCGGCGCCGATGCCGACACCGACGATCGCGTGGCCCGAGCGGGCCCCCTCCACCGCGGCGGCGATGGCGTCCACGATGCCCTCGGGGGTACCGGGCGTCGGCACCTTGCACGTGGAGAGGATGGCGCCGCCCTCGTCGACCACCCCGGCCGCGATCTTCGTGCCGCCGATGTCGACGCCGATGGTCAGTCCCATGAGTCCCTCAGTTCCGGTCGAGCCCCGCCGGGGCGTGTGTCGGAGTCCCGCTGTTCCGCGGGGTCCCGCACGCGCCGGCGACGCACCGTCCGGCGGACACGGTCGCCAACGACGGAACACCGCCTCACATCGTCCGAGGCGGGCCCCTTCGATCCACCGGGAGGACGCCGCCGCACGCGGCGCGACGCCCCGCCGGAAACAAGGGGACTTGCCCGACCCGCCCCAGGGCCCCACCGTACCGGAGGCCGGCGCGGGGTCCGTCAGTCCAGGTCGATCCGCCGGGGGCCACCGGCGCCGGTGTCGCCCTCGCCGCCCCGGCCACCCGGATCGTCCGTGTCCCGCGCCTTCCCCTCGCCGCCGTCCTCGGGCTGGTCGGGATCCCCCGCGCCCGTGGTCCAGCGCTTCTCCTGACCCTGCACGGCGGAGCGGTAGGCGGCCAGCAGTTCCCCGCCGGCGGCGGCGAGGTGGTCGAAGACGTCGGGGTTGCGTTCGATGACGGGGTCGACGGCGGCCTTCGCCTGCCGGACCGCCTGGCGGACCAGGTGCTGGGCGGCCGGGCCCCCGACCTGCCCGAGCAGCGGGGGCTGGAAGGCGGAGAGTCGGTCGGCCACGGTGTCCACCAGCCGACGCAGTTCCTCGGCGGCCGAGCCGGGCGGCGGGCCGTGACGCTCGCGGTGGCGCGCCCGCTCCTGGCGCAGGTCCTCCTCGCACGCCGTCGCCCAGGCGTCGGCGTCGCGGGCACCCCGTGCCGTGCCCCCCGCTTCCGACGGTTCGGGGGCGTCGTCGGGCACGGCGCCGGGCGGGGGGTGCTCTTCGCTCATGACGGGCTCCTGACCACGGTTCGTTCCTTCGACGTTACCCGAACGGACCCCGTCCGGCGGCGCCGTCGGCCTCGCCGGCGCGGACCCTCGGCCACTGCCCCGGATCGGGGACGAAGCGGACTCTCAGTTCACCCTCGCGCAGGGCGGCACCCTCGACCGCGCAGCGGCGCAGCGCCGAGGGGAGCGGCACGACCCGACGGAAGGGTCCGGCGGTGACCACGAGTTCGTCCCCGTTCCGGACCAGCTCGACCTCCTCGCGCACGGCCCCCGGCAACGGCAGGTGCCACACGAGCACGCCCGCCTCGGCGAGAAGATCGGACACCGGCCACCGGATCGGGTCGCCGGCCGGCCCCACGCCCGGCGCCCCGAGCGCCGCGAGGTCGTCGGTGCCACGCGGGTCCCGACCCAGGTGCGGTACCCGACGCACCGGGAACGCCCGCCGCCAGTCCTCCTCGGTCCGACGCTGCTGGGCGACCAGACCGGCCCAGGGCCCTTCGCCGGAGCCGGCCACCTCGGGAAGGACCCGGTTGGCCAGGACCAGTTCCAGCCGAAGGCCCCGCAGCGACAGACCCAGGGCGGCGGTGCGCACCGCCTCGGCTCCGGCCGGCCCCGGCTCGGCGACCAACCGGACGGTGGTGTCCGGGGCGGCCAGGACGGCTTCGGCGGCGTCCGACTCCGCCCGCCACCGCGCGAGGGTCTCGTACAGCCCCTCGGCGGGCAGCGGCACCCCGGCCAATCGCCCAAGGACGGGTCGCAGCGCACGGGCCGCCTGCCGTTCGGGCGGGGCCAGGCGCCCCAGGCAACGGCGCAACTCCTCGGGCAGGCCCAACAGGGCGAGCGCGCGGGGCGCGGGCGGCAGGTCCACGACGAGGACGTCGTGGCGGGATTCGTGCACGGCGTCGCGCACCGCGCGCAGCAGGGCCAGCTCCTCCGCTCCCGGCGGCGGGGCGAACTCCTCGGGGTCGAGTCTGCGGGCCCCGAGGAGATCGAGGGCGGCGCTCGCCCGGTCCTGGAGCGCGGTCAGATCGGCGCGGAACCCGCGTGCCGGGTCGGGGCGCAGGACCGTGAGGCGGTCCGCGACGGCGACGGGGCGAGGGCCGGTGGAGGCACCGAGGGCGGCGCCGAGCGCGTCGTCCCGGTCCACCCCCAGCAGCAGGACGCGACTGCCCGCTCGGGCGGCGGACAGCGCGGTGGCGGCGGCGAGCGTCGTTCGGCCCCCACCGCCGGGACCCGTGATCAGGATGGTGCGCATGGGGCTGAACGGTACTCGCGCACCGGGCGCGGCCGACGCGCCCACCGCTTCCGTCCGCTCCTGCCCGCTCCTGCCCGGACTCGACGGCGCGGGCCGCCCCGCGCCGCCCGCGCGCCCTCGCACGGGGCGAGGCGCGCGCGTCAGGCGGCGGCGGTGGCCTCCACCCGCTGCTTCAGCCCGGCGAGCGCCCGGTCGATGATGACCTTCTCGGCCTTCCGCTTGATCATCCCCAGCATCGGGATCTTGACGTCGACGGTGAGTCGGTAGGTCACCTCGGTCCCGCCCCCCGCCGACCGGAGCAGATAGGCGCCGTCGAGGGACCGCAGCATCTGGGACTTGACCAGCGTCCAGGAGACCTCCCGGTCGCCGGTCCAGGTGTAGGCCAGGGTCTGGTCGTCCTTGATCGCACCGGCGTCCATCACCAGGCGCACGCGCTCGGCTCGCCCCTGGGCGTCGGCCCCCAGGACCTCGGCCTGCTTGACCTCGCCCGTCCACTCCGGGTAGCGCCCGAAGTCGGCGATCACCGCCATGACGTCGGCGGGTGCCGCCTCGATCGTGATGCTCGAGCTGGTGTGTTCCGCCATCGCCTTGGCTCCTCCAGATGCGGGCCGGTAGAGGGGACTGCGTACGCGCCTGGGCGCAGCGTGAAGGCTACCGCGCGCCGGTCGGCGGGCACCCACCCGCCCACGCGCGCGCCGGGGTGTCCGCCCCTCTCACCACCGCAGCACCCAGGGGCGCCCGGTCGCCGCGAAATGCCCCACGTTCACGCACTCGGTGGCCCCGATCCGCATCCGGCGGACCAGTGGCTGGTGCACGTGTCCGAAGAGCGCGTAGCGCGGCCTGGTGCGCCGGATGGCGTCGAGGAGCGCCCGACTGCCCCGCTCGAACCGCCGGGCCACGGTGTCGTAGACCAGGTCGGGCACCTCCGGGGGAATGTGGCTGCACAACACGTCCACCTCGCCCAGCGCCTCGACCTTCGCGGCGTACTCCTCGTCGCCGATCTCGTAGGGGGTGCGCATCGGGGTGCGCAGTCCCCCGCCGACGAACCCGAAGACCCGACCGCCGATCTCCACCCTCTCGCCGTCGAGGACGGTGACCCCCGGCCCGGCGTACTCCGGCCAGAGCGAAGGGAGATCGACATTGCCGTAGGTGGCGTAGGTGGGAGTGGGGAAGGCGGCGAACAGTCGCGCGTACTGTCCGCGCACCGCGGACTCGATCACCGCTGCCCGGTCCTCCCCCAGCCCCGCCCAGAGCCGGGCGCCGAAGTCCCTGGCCTCGGCGAAGCGCCGCGCGGTGCGCAGTTCGACGAGTCGCCGGGCGTTGTCGGCGCCGAACAGGTCCGGGAAGATGCCCCGCGCGTTGTCGGCGTAGTCGAGGAAGAGGACGAGGTCGCCGAGGCAGACCAGGGCGTCGGCGCCCTCACCCGCGCGGGCCAGGTCGCGTGCGTTGCCGTGCACGTCGCTGACCACGTGGACGCGGGTGGGGGAATGTCCGGCCGGTACGGGTGTCATGACCGTCAAGCTTGACATCCTTTCGGACGCGGGACCCCGGGAGCATGTCGATGGCCGATTCCCTGCGGCGTCGACTACTGTGCGCGAGGGGGACTCCCCGTGTGTGACACGGCGAACATCTGGACACAGCCCCCTGTCGGAAAGCCGATACCGGCGGGTAACGTCCGGCCAGTCCGGTGCTCAGGTTTTCAACAGACGAGGTCCCGAGCACGTCGCCCGAGTCTCGAACCGCACCGTCGCAGCACACCGTCGTGGCGCCGGCGCCCTATGAGGAGCAGCAGTCTTGCGCGAGTTCAGCCTTCCGGCCCTGTACGAGGTCCCCGCGGACGGCAACCTGACCGATATCGTCCGCCGAAACGCCGCGCGGCACCCCGACGTCGCCGTCGTCGCGCGCAAGTCCGGGGGTTCGTGGCAGGACGTGACCGCCCGGGAGTTCCTCGCCGAGGTACGGACCGCCGCCAAGGGACTGATGGCCTCCGGTGTGGGGCCGGGCGACCGGGTCGGGCTGATGTCGCGGACGCGGTACGAGTGGACGTTGCTCGACTTCGCGATCTGGAGCGCCGGCGCCGTCACCGTGCCGATCTACGAGACCAGCTCCCCCGAGCAGGTGCGGTGGATCCTCGGCGACTCCGGTGCCACGGCGCTGATCGTGGAATCGGCCGGCCACGAATCCACGGTCGAGTCGGTCCGCGCGGAGCTGCCGGCGCTGAAGCACGTGTGGCAGATCGACGACGGCGCCGTGGCGGAGCTGGAGCGACTGGGTGGCGACGTCACGGACGCGGCGGTGGAGGAACGCGGCTCTATCGCCCGCGCCGACGATCCTGCGACCATCGTCTACACCTCCGGCACCACCGGTCGCCCCAAGGGTTGCGTGCTCACCCACCGGAATTTCCTCGCCGAGTGCGGGAACATCGTCGAGCGGCTCCGCCCGCTCTTTCGCACCGGCGAGTGCAGCGTGCTCCTGTTCCTGCCACTCGCGCACGTCTTCGGGCGGATGGTGCAGATCGCGCCGATGGTGGCACCGATCAAACTGGGACTGGTCCCGGACATCAAGAACCTCACCGACGAGTTGGCGTCCTTCCGCCCGACCCTGATCCTCGGCGTCCCGCGCGTCTTCGAGAAGGTCTACAACTCGGCGCGGGCCAAGGCGCGGGCCGACGGAAAGGGCGGCATCTTCGACAAGGCGACCGACACGGCGATCGCCTACAGCAAGGCCATGGACACCCCGGCCGGCCCCTCCCTCCGGCTGCGCGTCACGCACCGGATCTTCGACAAGCTCGTCTACGGCAAGCTGCGCGCGGTGTTGGGAGGCCGCGGCGAGTACGCCATCTCCGGCGGAGCCCCGCTGGGCGAGCGGCTCGGCCACTTCTTCCGCGGCATCGGCTTCACGGTGCTGGAGGGCTACGGCCTGACGGAGTCGTGCGCGGCGACCGCCTTCAACCCTTGGGACCGGCAGAAGATCGGGACCGTCGGGCAGCCGCTGCCGGGGTCGGTGGTGCGCATCGCCGACGACGGCGAGGTACTCCTGCACGGCGAGCACCTCTTCCCGGAATACTGGAACAACCCCGACGCGACCGCCGAGGCGCTGAACGAGGGCTGGTTCCACACCGGGGACCTCGGAACCCTCGACGAGGACGGCTACCTGAGCATCACCGGACGAAAGAAGGAGATCCTGGTCACGGCCGGCGGCAAGAACGTCGCCCCCGCGGTGATCGAGGACCGGATCCGGGCGCACGCGCTGGTCGCCGAGTGCATGGTGGTGGGCGACGGACGGCCGTTCGTGGGAGCCCTGGTCACCCTCGACGAGGAGTTCCTCGGCCGATGGTGTGCCGATCACGGCAAGCCCGCGGACGCGACGGCGGCGTCGCTGCGGGAGGACCCGGATCTCCTGGCCGACGTGCAGGCGGCGATCGACGACGGCAACTCGGCCGTGTCGAAGGCCGAATCGGTTCGCAAGTTCCGCGTCCTGGAATCCCAGTTCACCGAGGAGTCGGGCCATTTGACGCCGTCGCTCAAGCTGAAGCGCAACGTGGTCGCGCGGGACTACGCGGGGGAGATCGAAGCGCTCTACTCGTCGTAGCCCCGAAGGGGCCCCGCTCTCGGCGCGCGGATCGCGTCGCGGGCGCCGCCCGCCACCGTCCACGACCTGCGCGGGGGACCGATCGGCGTCACAGGAGCGCGCGCAGCCGGTCGGCCAGCAGGTCCCGCCGCCACGTCTCCTCGACCCAGGCGCGGCCCCGCCGACCCATCCGGCGGCGGAGGCCCTCGTCCCCGAGGAGCGTCACCAGCCGGTCGGCGGTCTCATCCACGGAGCCTCCCCGCACCACCCAACCGGTCTCGCCGTGCAGCACAGCGTCCGGCGCGCCGCCGGAGTCGCCGGCCACCACGGGCAGTCCCGTCGCCGACGCCTCCAGGTAGACGATGCCGAGCCCCTCGACGTCCAACCCGCGACGGCGGGTCCGGCAGGGCATGGCGAACACGTCGCCCGCGCCGTAGTGCGCGGGCAGTTCGGACCAGGGGACGGCGCCGGTGAAACGGACCGAGCCCGCCACGCCCGTCTCGCGCGCGAGCCGCCGCAGGTCCGCCTCGTAGGGGCCACCGCCGACGACGAGGAGGACGGCCTCCGGCTCCGCCGACAGGATTCGCGGCATCGCCCGAATCAGCGTGTCCTGCCCCTTGCGGGGCACCAACCGCGACACGCACACCACCACCGGCCGTTCGCTCAGGCCGAGCCGGGCCCGGACCCGGTCGCCGCCACTGCCGGGGTGGAAGGTCCGCTCGTCGACACCGGGCGGTAGCCGGACCATCCGCGCCGCCGCCTCCGGGGTCAGCGCCGCCGCGATCCGCGTCCGGGTGTACTCGCCCAGGTATGTCAGCGTGTCCGTGGACGACCCGATACGCCGCAGCAGTCCGCGCGCGGCGGGGAGCGCGGCCCACCCGGCCTCGTGCCCGTGGGTGGTGGCCACCAGCCTCTCGGCGCCCGCGCGGCGCAGGGCCGGCGCCATGAGTCCGAGGGGAGCGGCGGCCCCGAACCACACGGAGGAGCAGCCGTGCTCGCGGAGCAGCCCGACGGCCCTTCGGGTCACGACCGGCGTCGGCAGCAGCATCGTCGCGGGGTCGCGGACCACGGGGAAAGGCTGTCGGGCGTCGAAGGCCGCGGTCGCCTCGACGCCCTCCCGGCCGCGCTTCCAGGTCGAGGCGTAGACGACCAGTCGGTCCGGGTCCAGCCGCAGCGCCATGCTGTGGAGGAACGCCTGGATGCCACCGGGGCGCGGCGGGAAGTCGTTGGTCACGATCAGGGTCTTGCGCATCTCGCCGCCGACCCTACAAGAGCGTCGCGACACGACCGGCGCCGAGCGATGTGGCGGACAGACAGCTGTTCGGACATCATGGTGCCCGAACAGGAGAGAGCGGACAGGGGTCACCGGGTGAAGACGGGCTCGACACGGCCGACGCTGTGGCCCGCGGCGGTCTGGGCCGTCGGCCGGTCGGTGCTCCTCCTGTTCGCGCTGAAGGTGTTCGTCTTCCCCGGCCCGGACGTCACCAGCGACGTCTCCGTGATCTACCAGGGCTGGTACGAGGTGCTCCGTACCGGCGCGTTCCCGTCGGACGACGTCACCTGGCAGTACCCTCCGGCCGCCGCGCTGGCGATCCTGGCCCCCGGGATCCTGCCGTTCCTGGACTACCCGACCGCGTTCTTCGCCCTGGCCTGTCTCGCCGATCTGTCCGTGTTCGCCCTGCTCGCGCGGGCCGCCCGTGGGCCCGAGCGCGGCACCGCCGGCCTCTGGGTGTGGGTGGTCGGCGTCCCGCTGCTCGGCCCGACGGTCTACGCGCGCTACGACGTGATGGTCACCGCGGTGGCCGTGGCCGCGCTGCTGGCCGCCGCGCGCCGCCCCCGACTCGCGGGAGCCCTGGCCGCGTTCGGTGCGCTGCTCAAGGTATGGCCCGCGCTGGTGCTCCTGGGGGTCCGCTCCCGTATCGCCTGGATCGCCGCCGCGATCACCGGTCTGGGCGCGACGGCGGTCTTCGCGCTGGCCGCGCCGGGTTCCCTGGCCTTCCTCACCTTCCAACGCGAGCGCGGCACCGAGGTCGAGTCACTGGGGGCGCTGGTCTTCCACGTCGCCCGGCCGTTCGGCTGGCGGGGCCAGGTGTCGTTGAACTACGGCTCGGTCGAGTTCCTCGGCCCCGGCGTGGAGACGGTGAGCAAGGCGGCCCTGGCCTTGACCGGCCTGGCGTTCGGCTGGTTGCTGCTCTGGCGGCTCTGGGCCGTCCGGTTCCGGGCGCACACCGTCGCGGACGCCGCCTTCGTCGGCGTGCTGCTGTTCGTCACCACCAGCCGGGTGATCAGCCCCCAGTATCTGGTGTGGCTGGTCGGCCTGGCGGCGGTCTGCCTGTGCCACCGAGCGGACCGGATGCGCGCCCCCGCCGTCCTGGTGCTCGCGGCGAGCCTGGCGACGGTGCTGGAGTTCCCGATCTGGTTCGGTCGAGTGGTGGCGGGGGACGCTCTGGGCGTCGCCGTGTTGTTCGTCCGCAACGGCCTGCTCGTGGCGGCGACCCTCACCGCCGCGGTGATCCTCTGGCGCGACACCGTCCCCGGCCGCGCGACCGACGGCCCACCCTCGACCGACACGCGGGCCGCGCCGGAGACCCCGGCCGCCTCTCGCTGACCCCTCCCACCCGGTCGGGACGGGCCGACGATCGGCGCGCCGCTCAGCCGAACTCCTCCCGCAGCGCGGCCCGCCACTCCTGGACGAAGCGCTCCGGGGTTCTTCCCAGCACCGCGACCATGGCCTCGGCGACGGCCCCCTCGTCGTCCTCGGCGCCGACGCCCCGGTAGAAGGCGGCCAGGCGCTCCTCGCCCCAACGCGAGGCGATCAGGTCGCAGGCGGTCCAGCTCTCCTCGTAGGCGCCTGTCCACGTGGCAGCGTCGACAGGCGGGGCGAGAGCGAAGTCGGCGTCGGACGGCAGGGTCTCGGGGATACGGCCCCCGGCCACCTCCTGTGCCACTTCGGGCGCGACCTCGCGGGGCGCGCGGTCCGTGTCGCGGAAGCCGACCCAGTCCGCGTAGCCCTCCGAGAGCCACAGCGGCGTGGCGGGCGTGGTGTGCGCGCGGGTGGCGACATGGGTCGCCTCGTGGGTCATGACCACTTGCCGCCCCTCCGGGGTCAGCAACCCGTAGGACTCCGGGTTGACGATGATCCGATCGGCCGGGGCGGCCTCGCCGACTCCGCTCCGGCCGGTGGTGACCGCCGCCACACCCCGGTAGGCCGAGGCGGGCGCCCCCAGCAGGGCGGCCATGTCGGCCGACGAGGAGGGAACGAGCACCACGACCCGCCGCGCCCAGTCGTCGGCCCAGACGTCCGGCACCCGCGAGACCGCCCGGTCGGCGAGGGCCGCGACGAGGCGCAGCTCGGCGGTCGGCCGGTCCACGCCGAGGACCAGACTGCGGGCACCCCGGACGGCGACGACCGGGCCCTGGTCCCACAGTCGCTCGGGACCGCCCGGGGCCGGGCGCTCGAAGGCGACGCGCCAGGCCCCGTCGGCGCCGCGGACCAACCCCACCGTGCGCGGCACGGTGACGGGGCCCTCGTCGTGGCCGTCGAGCCGGTAACGCAGATCCACGTCGGCGGTACCGGTGCCGCCTCGCAGACGGACGGCGCGCACCCGGTAGGACCACGCGGTCAGCGGCACCGAACGCGGCTCCGCGAGGCCCGCCCCGACGCCCGTCGCGGCGTAGGCGTCGCCGTCCCCTCGGAGGAGGGCCGCCGCCCTGCGGTCGAGCAGAGCGCCCACCGCGGCCTCGGCATCGGCGTCGGGTGCGGCGGTCCCACCACCCCCTCGGGAGACGACAGAGAGGGCCAGGAGCGGACAGAGAAGAACCGCGGAGAGCCCCCGCCGGATTCGTGGACCGCGCATTTCGCGCAGCCTACCGACCGGGGCGGGGGGGCCGACGCCGCCCGCTCCGCGCGGGAGGGACGTCCGACGTCAGACCCGGGTCACGGCGTGGATGGGCATCATCCCCACCGGGTCGTAGCGGACCGGGGCCCCCGGATAGGGCGCGTGGACGACCTGTCCGCCGCCGACGTACATGGCGACGTGGCTGGCGTCGCCCCGATAGGTGACCAGGTCCCCGGGACGTGCCTCGGCGAGCGACACGCGCCGCCCGGCCCCGGCCTGCGCCTGTGAGGTGCGCGGCAGGGCCACCCCCGCCTGTGCGTAGGACCACTGCGTCAGACCCGAGCAGTCGAAGGAGGAGGGGCCGGTCGCACCCCACACGTACGGCCTTCCGAGGGCGGAGCGGGCCGCGGCGACCGCCGCGCCGGCCCTGCCCGAGACGGGAACCGCGTCGGCCGCGCCGGGAATCCGGCCCGAGCGGGAGGCCCGGTCGTGTTCGGCGCGTTCCTCCGCGGACAGCGTCCGCACCAGCCGGCGGGCCTCGGCGAGCTTCCGCTCCACCCGCTTCCGGTGTCCGGCGACCTCTTCGCGGGCCCGTTCCAACTCGGCCAGCGTCGCCCGTGCCTCGGCGCGCGTCTGCGTCAGTCCCCGCAGCGCCCGGTGGAGTCGTCCCAGTTCGCCGGCCTGATGCCTGCCGACCCGGTCGAGGACGGTCGCCTTGGCCAGGTAGTCGTCGGGGTCGGAGGCGAACAGCAGCGCCAGGGCGGGATCGACGCCTCCGGCGCGGTACTCGGCACCGGCCAGGGCGCCGAGGGTGTCACGCATCGCGTTGACGCGTGACTGCTGCCGGGCGATGGTGTCCTGCGCCGTGTCGACCCGCGCGCGCGCCGCGTCGGCGCGCTCCTGGGCCGCGTTGTGGGCCTCGGTGGCCCGTTCGGCCTCGGCGTGGAGTCGGTCCACCTCGGCTCGGGCGTCGTCCCGGGGCGAGGCCAGGGCGGGCGGGAGTGTGCCGAGCGCCGCGACCGCGGAGAGGCACCCGACTGCCACCCGGGCACGCCGGCCGGACCAGGACGCTGCTTGTCGACGATGTGACCCCACGGGTGGCCGTGCTCCTTCCGCTGACGGACGGGGAAACGCGGCAGAGAGTAGCCCGGGGCGGCATGCCCTCCAACGACCTCGGATCGCCCCGCGTACCGGCCTCGCGGCGCCGACGCAGGTCAGCGGCGGGCGACGGGTCGACACACCGCCCCGTGATTCGCCCGTTCGGGCGGCGCGCGGAGTTGATCGTGGCGGTCGGCGGACGGGGCGCGTACCACTCTCACGCGCCCCGGTCGGTGCGGCCGGGGTCGGTCAGACCCGGACGCCCCACATGAAGGGGCCGCCGATGGTGTCCATCGACTCGTAGCGCACGGATGTGCCGGGCCGGGGAGCGTGGAGCACCTGCCCGTTCCCGGCGTAGAGCCCGACGTGGTGCAGGTCGTTGAAGAAGAAGACCAGGTCGCCGATCTGGAGGTCGCCGACGGAGGAGACACGCGTCCCGTAGGAGGACTGGGACTCGGAGGTGCGGGGTATGCCCACCCCCGCCTGTCCGTAGGCCCAGGACGTCAGGCCGGAGCAGTCGAAGGAGGAAGGGCCGGTGGCGCCGTAGACGTACGGGGTGCCGACCTTGCCCTGGGCGGCGGCGAAGGCCGCGCCGGCCCGTCCCGAGCCGGACGCCGAGGGGGAGGCCGAGGAGGACGCGGGAGCGGAGGCCGAGGCTCCGCCGGAGGCGGAGGAGGAGGACTCGGAGGCGGCGGACAGTGCCTCGCGCTCGCTGGTGCGGGAGGCCCGTGCCTCCTCGGCGGCGAGCGCCGCCTGCTCCTCGGCGGTCAGGGTGTTGAGCAGTTCCTGGGCCGCGGACAGCTTGCCCTGGACCTCCTGCTTCTTGTCGCCCAGCTCGGTGCGGGTGGCCGAGAGGTCCTCCAGCTTCTCCGCGGCCTCCGAGCGCTGCTGGGCGAGGTCCCGCTGCTTTTCCTGGATCCGCTTCAGCGCATCGACCTGTCGACTGCTCAACTGGTCCAGCGCGGAGGCCCGGTCGAGGTACTCGTCCGGGTCCGCGGAGAGGAAGAGCTGGACCGACGGGTCGATTCCGCCCGACCGGTACTGCGCGCTGGCCATCGACCCGAGCCCGTCGCGGAGTTCGTTGAGCTCTTCCTGGCCGCGAGCGACATTGTCCTGGATGGTGGAGATCTCCTCCTGGAGCCTCTCCTGCCTCTCCTTGGCGCCGTTGTACTTCTCGGTGGCCTGCTCGGCCTCCTGGTACAGCTTGTCGACCTCTGCCTTGACCTCGTCCTTGTTCGGCTTCTCGGCGGGCGCGGCGTTGGCGGACCCCGAACCGAGGGCGACCGCGGCGGCGGCAGCGGTGGTGAGCACGGTGACGCGTGTGCGGCTGGGCTGCTTGGGTCGACGGTGGGACGCCACGGAGGCGAACTCCTTCGTGTGAGTGATCACCCGTTCGCGGGTTCGAGCAACGACCCTAATGACCCACTCGCGGTGAGTTCAAATCTTCCGCCGGAAAACCCGGCCGCCCACGCCATTCTTTACCTTGAACTCACCTGCCGTGTCCGGACCCTGACCGAAGGTCGTCGCGCCGATCCGTCATCGGGGACAGATGGCGTACGCCGCGTCCTCGCCCGGCAGCTCCGCCGACAGTCAGGAAAGACGCCTCAGAAGCACCGCCGAGGCCACCGGTCTGGCTCCGGCGCGGGCCACCCCGTCGGCCACCTCCCGATCCGTGGAAGCGACCACCACAGGGCGTCCCGGCGGCTCGGCCCGGACCAGCCGGCGGATCAACTCGTCCGCGGTGACGCCGGGTTTGGAGAAGAGCACCCTCACCCCGCGCGGCGGTGCCAGCAGGACGGGGGCGAGGAGTTCGGCCCCGTCGAAGACGCAGGTGATCTCGGCCCCGGTCTGCGCCGCGAGCTGGGAGAGCTGACCGAGCAGCCGAAGTCGCTGCTTGTCGAGCGGCATCTGCGGATACCCGGTCTTGGTCACGTTGTAGCCGTCCACCACCAAGTGGGCCTGCGGCAGCGCGAGGAGTTGGTCGAGAACCGCCGGATCCCCCTCGGACAGGGCGCGCGCCGCGATGTCCTTCGGGGTCATCCGGCCCGGCTCGACCGCGTCCACGGTCTCCGCGGGTCTCATCGAGACCGGCGGGAGTGCCAACTCCCGGCGAAGGCCCTGACTGGCGTCCATCAAGGTGTCGAGCAGCAGCCGGACCCGCATGTCCTCCACGCTCCGTCCCTCGCGGGAGGCCCGGCGCGCGGCCTCCAACGCGGCCTCCGCCTCACCGAGTCTCGTCTTCAGACGACGGGCCTCGCTCTCGGCGGCCGACGCCCGTACCTGCCCCTCGTCCCGCACGGCCTGCGCCTCTGCCCGTGCCTTGCGCAAGGCCGCCTCACCGCGCTTGACGTCGCTGAGCGCGGAGCGCAAGCGGCGGTGCAGGGAGTCGGTCTCCCTCCGCGCCGCCTCCAGCTCCCCACGCAGCCGCTCCGCCTCGCCCCTGGCCTGTTCCCGCGCACGCGTCAGTTCCTCGCGGAGCCGCTCCAGCTCGGCCCGACCCTCCTCCTCGACCCGTTCGGCATCCGCCCGGAGTACCTCCTCGCCGGCCGCGGCCACCAGCTTCACCCAGCCGGGAGGCCGCAACACGTAGGCCGCCGCGGCCACGTCCAGGGGGTCGGCCGCCGGGAGAGGGGTGCCCGAGTCGAGCGCGCCGGACAGCTCCGCCTGGGTCTGCCGGAGCCGGTCGGCGATGCGCTGCCGGAAGGCGGGGTCGGTCTCCACGGCGGCGGCCATGGCGTTGCCCGCGAACTTGACCCGACGATTCGGCGTGAAACGAGCGTACTGGCGTAGCTGCGTGGGCAGTTCGGCAGGGCTCAGTCCACCGAAGCCGTCGGCGACGATCCCGACGACGCGACGCCGCACGCCGTCGGGCAAGGGACGGTCGAGCACCTCGGCGGCGCCGCCCTCCGGCCCCCCGCCCTCTGTCTCCACCATCCGTCACCCCAACCCACGTCACGTCCACCGGCCGTCCCGGTACGGTACGCCGGTCGACCTCCGGGTTCCGCGCCCTCAGGACGCGGGACCCGGCCTGTCCACCAGTTCCACCCGGTCCGCGGCGTCGCACCAACGGCACCGCACGGACTCGATGGTCTCACTCACCACCCGGCGCTCCTCGACCTTCGGCTCGCCGGCGAGGTCCAGATGGACGTACTCCACGACCCGTGAGGACCGGGTGACGTCGAACCGCGTGAGGTTGCCGCACAACGTGCAGCGCCAGCGCGTCGTGGCGGTCGGCAGGGGAACTGTCATCGTGGCTTTCCGCCTTCTTCCCGGGTCGGCGACGCCCCGGACGTCCCGGCGCGCGTGGCTCGCCACCCTAGGCCCTGTCGGACGGTCGACGCCCTCCGGTCCGGCGGCGAGGCACCCGATCCCGGGCACGGGGGTCGGTCATGATCTGTACCCATGATCCGTGAATGGCGCTCGTCCCGGGTCCGACGGGCCGGGGCGGCCTCGCCGCGCCCTTCCGACGAACCGGCCGCGGCCGTGGTGACGTACGGACTGATCGCCGCGTGCTGCCTGGTCTTCCTGGTCGGCCCGGCGGCCGGACTCAACCCTCTGTGGGGGACGGGGGACGAACTGGAGGCCGCCCGGAACGCCTGGTTCCGCCGGTGGGGCGTGGTCCCCGCCGATCTCTTCTCGCACGCGCCGCGTGCGCTGCTCACGCCGGTCACCGCGCTCTTCGCGCACGCGAGCTGGGTTCACCTGCTCGGAAACATGCTGTTCCTGCGCGTCTTCGGGACGATGACCGAGGAGCGGATGGGTCGCGGGCAGTTCCTGCTCTTCGCCGCCGGCTGCGGCTACCTCGCGCTGGTCGGCTACGCGGTGGCCCACCACGACTCACGACAGGCTCTGGTCGGGGCGTCCGGGGCGATCTCCGCCGTCCTCGGCGCCTTCCTGTACCTCTTCCCGAGAGCCCGGGTGACCAGTCTCCTGCCGTTCCTGTTCTTCCTGCCCCTGCGCTTCCCCGCGTGGGTGGTCCTGCCCTTCTGGGCGGCGCTGCAGTGGCTGGCGCTCGGACGCACGGGCGAGGGGCCGGGAGTGGCCTACCTCGCCCACGTGGTGGGCTTCACCCTGGGATTCCTCTACGCCTGGGCCCGCTTCGGACGATCGACCCCCGCGCCGACGGTCGACGCGGGGGCGAGCGGGGGTGCGGCGGGCGGTCGGGGCCGACGCACCGGAACCCACCCGGGACCGGGAGAGGCGCCGGAGGCCCGGCCCGGCACCCCGAGGGGCGAGCAGAGGACCGACCCGGGTCTAGAGTGAACAGCACCCGAGCGCCGAACCCGAGGAGCACCCACCGTGATCACCGCGATCGTCCTCATCAAGACAACCGTGGACCGGATCCCCGAGATCGCGGAGGAGATCGCCTCGCTGGAGAGCGTCAGCGAGGTCTTCTCCGTGACAGGCGGCCACGACCTGATCGCCATGGTCCGGGTCGGGGAACACGAGGAGTTGGCCGACGTCATCCCCGGGCGGATCAGCAAGATCCCCGGTGTCCTGGGCACGGACACCCACGTGGCGTTCCGGACGTACTCCCAGCACGATCTGGAGGCGGCGTTCTCGATCGGTCTGGACGGCTGACCTCGCCGGGTCCCGGCACCCGCGGGCGCGCGGGCGGAGTCCGCGCACCGGGCGGACCGGGGTCGTCGGCGGGGCTTGAGCCGGAGATCTGGGTCACGAGATCGGCTGTCGCGGCGCCCGGGCCCCGGCCGGGGCCGCTCGGCGCGCGGCGGGTCCCGGCACGGGGCGTCCCCCCTCGTTCCGGTAGGTCCACCGCGCGCCGTTCCGCACCAATTCGCGCGTGGCGGTCACGAACCGTTCCACGTGCTCCACGGGCGTGCCCGCGCCGAAGCTGACGCGGACGGCCCCGAGGCGCTCCTCGCCCGGCGCGACCTCGCTCCCGCAGCCCCCGGGCGTGCCGGAGCCACCGCCGAGCAGGACCCGCACCAGCGGGTGTGCGCAGAAGAGACCGTCCCGTACCCCGATCCCGTGCTCGGCGGAGAGGGCGGCTGCGAAGTGGGAGCCGTCCCAGCCGTCGACGACGAAGGACAGCACCCCGACGCGCGGAGCGTCGTCCCCGAAGAGCGACAGGAACCGCACCTCGGGGACGTCGGCCAGGCCCTCCCGCACGATGTCGATCAGGCCTCGCTCGCGAGCGGCCAGCGTCTCGAGCCCGGCCTCCCCGAGCGCGCGGCAGGCCGAGGCGAGGGCGTAGGCCCCGATGACGTTGGGCGAGCCGGCCTCGTGCCGGGCGGCGTCGTCGTGCCAGGTGACGTCCACCGCGCCGTCGGGTCGCCGCACGACGCTCCGGCTGGCGCCGCCGCCGGCGAGGTGGGGTTCGGCCGCGCGCAGCCAGTCGGCTCGGCCCGCCAGGACACCGGACCCGAACGGAGCGTGGAGCTTGTGGCCCGACAGGGCCACCCAGTCCACGTCGAGTTCCCGCAGTGAGACCGGGTGGTGCGGGGCGAGCTGCGCCGCGTCGAGCACGGTGCGGGCGCCGTGCTCCCGTGCCGCGGCGGCGAGTTCGCGTACCGGCCACAACTCTCCCGTCACGTTCGAGGCCCCGGTGACGCAGACCAGCGCCGGACGGTCGCGGTTCCGGTGGGCGAGCGCCTCGCTCAGGGTCTCGACGGCCTCCCGAGGGCCGCGGGGGGCGTCGAGGTAGGTGACGTCGGCGCCCCGCCACGCCAAGAGGGAGGCGTGGTGCTCGGTCTCGAAGACGTAGACTCGGCACCCCGCCGGGAGCGCGGCGGCGAGCAGGTTGAGGCTGTCGGTGGTGGATCGGGTGAAGACCACCTGGTCGTCGTCGCGACAGTCGAGGAAGGCCCCGACGGTCCGGCGGGACTCCTCGAAGAGGTCGGTGGACAGCCGGGACAGGTACCCGGCACCTCGGTGCACACTGCCGTAGTAGGGGGCGTAGGCGGCGACGTCGTCCCACACCCGTCGCAGCACGGGGGCGCTCGCGGCGTAGTCGAGTGCGGCGTAGGCGACTTCCCCGCCGGTGACGAGCGGCACGCTCACGTCGAGACCGAGAACGGGCAGGGGGGAGGACAGCTCTCGGTCGGCGGTGGTCGAGACGGGGGCGACGGCGGTGGCAGTGGCGGTGGCGGGCATGGGGGTACTCCTGTGCGGCACGAGCCCCCGCGCGAACGACGTCTGGTCGAGCACGGTGGCGGGAGGGGAGACTGATGGCGGAGCGTCACGGCCCCGGGCGTGGTGCGGGCGTCCCGCCCGTCGGGCGTCGCCCGGCGGTGGGGTGACGTGGCGACGGGACGGCACGGGCGGGCGGGCGGACACCACGACCCACGCGGGCGGTGCGGACGCCACGTCCGCGGCACGCCCTAGCGCATTCGCCGGCTCATGAGAACTCCCTCGAACGACCAGGACCCCTGGCCCCACGCCGTCACCGGCGTGCGAGGGGTCCGCGCTTGTCGCGGACCTCGCTGCCCGCGACCCGGTCTTCACCCGGGGCACCCCGCCACGGACGGAGGGTTGCCGGACAGCCGGCCGGGGCCTTTCGACTGTCGCTCTTGACCTGGAGGGGAAATTACGCGAACGGGCGATGTGTCGCAACCCGGGTCCGGATGGCGGAACGGATCCGGTCACCGGGAGGGCGGCTCGGCCCGCGGCGGGTCGGTCAGGCGCCGCCGGACGCCACCCAGCGCTCCAGGACGCGTCGGGCCGCCCCCGAGTCGACCGCCTCGGCCGCCCGGGCCATCCCGGCCCGCAGCCGATCTGTCAGAGGTCCCTCGGCCCTCTCCAACGCCACCAGCGCCGCGGCCGAGTTCAGCAGGACCGCGTCGCGTACCGGACCCCGTTCGCCGTTCAGCAGTCGGCGGGCCACGTCCGCGTTGTAGGAGGCGTCGGCGCCGCGCAGGGCGTCGACCGGCACCAGGTCGAGCCCGACCGACCGCGGATCGAAGGCCCGCTCGACCACCCGGCCGTCGCGGACCTCCCAGATCCGGGAGGTGGCCGTGGTGGTCAGCTCGTCGAGGCCGTCGTCGCCCCGGAAGACCAAGGCGGAGCTGCCGCGTTCGGCGAGGACCCCCGCGATGATCGGGGCCATCCGCGGGTCGGCGACGCCGACGGCCTGCGCCCGCACCCGGGCCGGATTGGTCAGCGGGCCGAGGAAGTTGAACACGGTGCGGACGCCGAGCTGGCTCCGTGCCGCCGCCACGTGCCGCAGCGCGGGATGGAACCTCACCGCGAAACAGAAGGTGATCCCGATCTCCCGGGCGACCTCCGCGACGCGGGCCGGCGTCAGGTCCAGATCGACACCGAGCTTCTCCAGGACGTCGGAGGCGCCCGACGCCGACGACGCGGCGCGGTTGCCGTGCTTGACGACCCGCGCCCCGGTGCCGGCGACGACGATCGCCGCCATGGTGGAGATGTTGACGGTGCGCGCGCCGTCGCCTCCCGTGCCGACGATGTCGACCGTCTCCCCCGGGACCTCGATCACATGGGCGTGCCGGTACATGGCCCGGACCAGTCCGGTGATCTCCCCGACGGTCTCGCCCTTGGCCCGCAGCGCCACGGCGAACCCGGCGATCTGCGCGTCGGTGGCCTCACCGCGCATGATCAGATCCATCGCCCAAGCGGTGTCCTCCGCCGTGAGGTCCCTGCCGGCGAGCAGGCCGTCGAGCAGGACGGGCCAGGAACGGCCCGCCGCGGTGTCGCCTCCGGCGGGGGTCACAGCGCTCATCGGGCCGCTCCTGGATGGGTTCGGGGGGTGGGACGGGGCCGGGGGCGCCGGGGTGACCGGTTCCGCCGTACGGGGTCCACCCTATCCACTCCGCGAAGGGCCGAGGGCCCCGTCCTGTGACCGGACGGGGCCCTCGGCTTCTGTGGCGACGCGGGGAATCAGTGGTGGCCGTGACCGCTGGTGATCTCCTCGTACTCCTCGACGGTGGGCTTGGGGATCTGGTTGCCCTTGCCGTAATAGGCGTTGCTGAGCTTGGCCCGGAGCTTCTCGGAGCTCTTGACCTTGCGGCGGACGCCGTTCTCGTCGACCTCGGGCTCGATCCGCGCGGGCGGGTACTGCTCGTGGGCCGTGAGGTTGTGCAGGGCCTCCTGGCTGAGCGGTTCGTGGACCTCGATGAACTCGCCGTGCGGCAGACGCTTGATGATGCCCGTCTCGCGACCGTGCAGCACCTTGTCCCGGTCCCGGCGCTGGAGGCCGAGGCAGATCCGCTTGGTGACCACGAAGGCGATGACCGGCCCGGCGAAGAACCCGATCCGGACGAACCAGGTGACCGCGTTGATCGACAGATCGAAGTGGGTGGCCACCAGGTCGTTGCCGCCGCCGATCAGCATGATCATGTAGGCGGTGACCCAGGCGACGCCGAAGCCGGTCCGGGTCGGGGCGTTGCGCGGGCGGTCCAGGATGTGGTGCTCGCGCTTGTCGCCGGTCACCCAGGACTCGATGAACGGGTAGAGCGCGATGACGCCGAGGAACAGACCGAAGATCACCAGCGGGATGAACACGCCGAGTGCCAACGTGTGGCCCCAGAAGTTGATCTCCCAGCCGGGCATGGCGCGCACCAGACCCTCGGCGAAGCCCATGTACCAGTCGGGCTGCGCGCCGGTGGAGACCAGGTCCGGCCGGTAGGGGCCGAGGTTCCAGATGGGGTTGACCGTGGCGATCGCCGAGAAGGCCGCGATCAGTCCGAAGACCAGGAAGAAGAAGCCTCCGGCCTTCGCCATGTACACCGGCAGCAGGGGCATGCCGACGACGTTCTTGTTGTTCTTGCCGGGGCCCGCGTACTGCGTGTGCTTGTGGTAGACGACGAGGATCAGGTGGGCCACCACGAGGCCCAGCATGATGCCCGGCAGGAGCAGGATGTGGATCGAGTAGAACCGCGCGATGAAGTCGTCTCCGGGGAATTCGCCGCCGAAGAGGAACATCGAGATGTACGTGCCGACGATCGGCACCGACAGGATCGCGCCCTGGGTGAAGCGGACACCCGTGCCGGAGAGCAGGTCGTCGGGGAGCGAGTAGCCGGTGAACCCGGTGAACATGCCCAGCACGAACAGCAGGAAGCCGAACAGCCAGTTGATCTCGCGCGGCTTGCGGAAGGCGCCGGTGAAGAAGACGCGCATCATGTGCACGAACATGCCGGCGATGAAGACGATCGCCGCCCAGTGGTGGATCTGCCGGATGAGCAGGCCACCGCGGATGTCGAAGCTGATGTCCAGCGTCGACTTGTAGGCCTCGCTCATCAGCTGGCCCTGCATGGGGATGTAGCTGCCGTGGTACTCCACCTCGTTCATCGAGGGGTGGAAGAACAGGGTCAGGTACACACCCGTGAGGATGATGATGAGGAAGCTGTAGAGGCAGATCTCGCCCAACATGAAGGACCAGTGGTCCGGGAAGATCTTGCGCATGTTGGCCTTGGCCAGGGTGAAGATCCCCAGTCGGCCGTCCGCCCAGTCGGCGACGCGCTCGCCGGCCGGCGCCTTCCCGCGGGGGCGGCTCGCAGCGTCCCCCGCCGGGGTGCTCGGTGCGTTCGGTGTAGTGCTCATCCGCGCTCCCAGAAGGAAGGACCGACGGGCTCTTCGAAGTCGCCGAGCGCCTCGAGGTAGCCCTCGTCGTTCACGCCGATGCGCAGCTGCGGCAGGGCGTGGCCGGCGGGACCGAAGATCACGCGGGCACCGTCGGCGAGGTCGAAGGTGGACTGGTGGCAGGGGCAGAGCACGTGGTGCGTCTGCTGCTCGTACAGCGAGACCGGGCAACCGACGTGGGTGCAGATCTTCGAGTAGGCCACGATGCCCTCGTGGGACCACTCCAGCTCGCGCTGGTCCTTGATGTCCTCCGGCTGGAGCCGGACGATCATCAGCGCGGCCTTCGCGATCTCGTTGAGGAAGCCGTGGTCGTGCTCGTCCAACCCCTCGGGCTGGGCGAAGGTCAGGGAGCCGACGGCGATGTCGGAGGGCCGCAGCGGCTCGTGGGTGTTCTGGTTGATGAGCAGCTTGCCCCGGGACCAGAGCGTGTGGCGCAGCTTGTCCTCGGGCAGCGGACCGAGGTCGCGCAGCAGGACGACACCGGAGAGCGGCACCAGCGTGAGGGCACCGAACATGGTGTTGCGGATCAACTTGCGCCGACCGAGTCCGGACTCCTTGGCGCCCTGGGCGAAGTCGGCGAAGACCTTCTCACGGACCTCGGGCGACGCGGCGATCGGGTGGCGCTCGTCGGCGATCTCCTCGTCCGACATCAACGTGCGTCCCCAGTGCACGGCGCCGGCGCCGATGCAGAACAGGGCCGCGCCCAGGGTCAGCCCCAAGGCGAAGTTCAGCGCGTTGATGTGGCCGAGCGGCCAGACGTAGATCGGCTTGTCGTGCGGGATCGCCACGAAGGAGGCGATGAAGCCGACGGTGGCCAGCATCGAGATCGTGAACAGGAGTGCCACGGTGCGCTCGGAGCGCTTGGCGGCCCGCTCGTCGATGTCCTGGACGCGGTGCTCGTGGGGCGGCAGCCCCGGGTCGGCGAACGGGTGCTTGTCGTCCGCGACGCCGAGGCCGGAGTGGGCCTCGTCGTCTCCTGCGGACCGCCCGGCGGGCAGGTTCTCTTCGGGAATGTCTTGGCTACTCATGACTTCTTGGCCTTTGCGGTCCGGGCGGCGACCCACACGGCGACGGCGACGCAGGAACCGAGGACGAAGATCCAGCCGAAGAGGCCCTCCGCGACCGGCCCGAGGCCGCCCAGGGACATGCCGCCCGGGGAGACCGTCTCACTGCTGTTGACCGCGTCGAGGTACGCGATGACGTCCTTCTTGTTCTGCTCGGTCAGCGTGGTGTCGGGGAAGGACGGCATCTGCTGAGGGCCGGTCTGCATGGCCTCGTAGATGTGCTTCGGGTCCACCCCGTCCAGCGCCGGAGCGTACTTCCCGTGCGTCAGGGCGCCGCCCTTGCCCGTGAAGTTGTGGCACTGCGCGCAGTTGGTGCGGAAGAGGTTGCCACCCTCGGCGATGTCCGCGCCCTCGGGACCGTACTGCTCCTCGGTCGGGATGGCGGGACCGGCGCCCAGCGAGGCGATGTACGCGGCGAGCTGGTCGATCTCCGCCTGGGAGTAGATGACCGGCTTGGCGGGCAGCTGGGGCCCCGGCTGCTGGGCGGGCATCCGACCGGTGCCGACCTGGAAGTCGACGGCCGCGGCGCCCACGCCCACGAGGCTGGGGTTGCCGATCGTGCCCTGACCGTCGGTGCCGTGACAACTGGCGCAGCCGACGGCGTAGAGCTTCTTGCCCTCATCGATGGTGAGGGACTGAGGCGTCTCGTCGGCCCGCGCCTTGTCCGCGGGCGCGAACACGGCGTAGAGCCCCCCGGTGCATGCCAGCGCGAGGAGTAGGACGACGATGGCCGCCAGCGGGTGGCGTCGTCGTGCGGAGAGCTTTTTCACGGATTACCCCGGTGTCAGGATCTTCTGCGTCGGTGCTTCTGGATGTGTGCGGGAGCGGGCCGCGACTACTTGATCAGGTAGATCGTGGCGAACAGGCCGATCCAGACGACATCGACGAAGTGCCAGTAATAGGACACGACGATGGCCGCGGTGGCCTGCTCGTGGGTGAACCTCCGCGCCGCGTAGGTGCGCCCGAGGACCAGCAGGAAGGCGATCAGACCGCCCGTCACGTGCAGGCCGTGGAAGCCGGTGGTCAGATAGAAGACCGAGCCGTACGGGTCGGACGAGAGCGAGAGGCCCTCGTGCTTGACCAGCTCGGTGTACTCGAACACCTGACCGCCGATGAAGATCGCACCCATGATGAAGGTGACGACGAACCACATCCGGAGCTTCTTCACGTCACCGCGCTCGGCGGCGAACACGCCGAGCTGACAGGTGAGCGAGGAGAGCACCAGGATGGTGGTGTTCGTCGCGGCGAACGGGAGGTTCAACGCCTCGGCCTGCTCGGACCAGAAGTCCGGGCCGGTCACCGATCGCAGGGTGAAGTACATCGCGAAGAGGGCCGCGAAGAACATCAGCTCGGAACTCAGCCAGATGATGGTTCCGACGCTGGTGAGGTTCGGCCGGTTGACCGACGGGTGCGCGTGCCCGGTATCTACTGTCGTTGCTGTCGCCACGACCGACATTATGTCGGTCGCTTATCCCGCCCTCACCCCGGGGGGTGCCGTTCGGAGTGTCTCGCCGGTCGACACCGGTGCTGACGTGGTGTCCGAGGGAGTAGTATCCGGCCCAGCGGCCCGTCCCCACGACGCAGACGCCCCGGAGGAAGCATGCAGCCGACCGCCACGGTCCTGGTCTACAGCGACGACTCCCACACCCGCGAACAGGTCCGGCTCGCGGTGGGACGGCGGCCGGCGCCGGACACCCCACCGGTGGAGTTCCTGGAGTGCGCGACCCCCGCGGCCGTGGTGGCGGAGCTGGACCGGGGCGGGGTGGACGTCTGCGTCCTGGACGGCGAGGCCGCGCCCATGGGCGGAATGGGCCTGTGCCGTCAGATCAAGGACGAGGTCTTCCGCTGTCCTCCGGTACTGCTGCTCATGGGTCGTCCCCAGGACGCCTGGTTGGCCACCTGGAGCCGGGCCGAGGCGGCCGTCACGCTACCGGTGGACCCGGTGGAGACGGCCGGCGCGCTGGCCTCGTTGCTCCGGGACAGGAAGCCGCAGAACGCCTGAGACGGTCGGGGAGGGCCCCCGTCGGCGGCGTACGTCGCGCCGGAGCCCGCCGCCGCATGCCGCGACACGGGCCGCCCGACCCGGTGTCACGCGGAGCCGGGCCGGAGCCGGGCCGACTCTCCGGAGGCGACGAGGTTCGGCAGGTTGCCGGTCAGCGCGCTCCCCGAGCGCCACTCTCCCCAGTCCACGTTCCAGTCTCCGAAGCCGTTGCCGAAGGGCTCCATCGAGTCGCCGTCGGAGTTGACGACCTCCACCAGGTCACCCTCGCGCACCGTGTCGAAGAACCACTTGGCGTTGGCGGTGCTCATGCCGACGCAGCCGTGGCTGACATTGGCGTATCCGTGGGACCCGGCCGACCAGGGGGCGGCGTGCACGTACTCGCCGCTCCAGGTGACCCGGGTCGCGAAGTGAACGGGCAGGTCGTAGGACTCGGAGGAGCCCTCGGCTATGCCCACCGTGCTGCTGCGCATCCGGACGAAGGACTCCTTGCCGAGCACGACCTTGACGCCGTTGCGCGTCTCGAATCCGGGCTTGCCCGCCGTGACCGGTATCTCCCGCACGGCCTCGTCGTTCCGGTACACCGTCATCGTGTGTGACGCCGCGTCGGTGACCGCTATCACTCGCTCGCCTGTACGGATTTCCAGTGGCTTCACCCGAGCGCCCCAGAGCCGGTCACCGATCTTGATACCGTGCAGGGCGCTGGTGGCCCGTATCGTGGCCTGGGCGGGCCAGTACTCCTTCGGTCGGTAGTGGAGCTTCTCGTCGTCCACCCAGTACCAGGCGCCCTCCACGGCGGGCGTGGATTCCACCTTGAGGGACCTCTCCACCACGCGGCGCTGCGCCGGGTCCTCGATGGGACGGCTCAACTCGGCGGTCAGCGGCTGACCCACACCGTAGGTCCCCGCCCCCGGTCCGAACGTCACCTTCAGGCGCTTCTGCTCGTCGGGCTCGCCGGTCTCGAAGGCCAGGACCTTGCGCCCACGTTCACCGTCGCCGTTCTCGGTGCTCACCCGGATCGTGTACCGGGCACCGGCGGCCAGCGGGGCCGTGCTGTGCCAGCGCAGGCCGTCCGCCGAGAGTTCACCGGCCACCCTGCGACCGGCCGCGTCCACAGCGGTCACGTCGGTGATCCGCCCGTCGGCGTCCTCCGACAGGATCTCCAGTGGCTCGTCGGGATCGGCCTTCTGCCCCGCCTCGACGGGTCCGTTGAAGGAGATGTGGTCGGACGCGTCGTACGGGGCCGCGCTCGACGGGTCGTCCGAACCGCAGGCGGTGGCGCCCGCGCCGAGGGCGACGGCCAGCAGCGCGCAGCCGACGACGGTGCGTCCTCGCGTCTGGTGCCGAAGGTGGTGGCTCATGCCCTCACGCTAGGAACGCCCCTTCCGGAGAGCGCCCTGAGCCGTCCGAACGGGTGACGGTGGAGACCGCGTGGTTGGGCCGAAACGGGGACGGGTGACCGCCGGACGGGGAGGCGAGAGAGGGAAAAACGAGGCCAGGACACCCCGTCCGGAGTGTCCTGGCCTCGTTCGCGCGGCGAAGTGTGCTACTGGGTGCGATTCTCTCCGCGGTAGTACTCGAAGACCCAGCCCCAGAGCCCGATGAGGAGCAGGGGGGCCGAGAAGTACATCAGCCACCAGCCGACGGCCACACCCAGGAAGGCGAACGCGCCGCCGATGGCCAGGGCCAGCGGCTGCCAGCTGTGCGGGCTGAAGAACCCGACCTCGCCGGAGTCGTCCGCGACGTCCGCGTCACGGTTGTCCTGCGCGCCCACGTCGACTCGCTTGGCCGTGAAGCCGAGGTAGAAGCCGATCATGATCGCGAGCCCGAAGGACAGGAAGAGCGCCGTGGTGCCGACCGGTTCCTTCGACCACACGCCGTAGACCACGGCCATGACGAGCAGGAAGGCGCTCAGCCACATGAACATCTTGCCCTGGATCTTCACTTCCCGGCCTCCTTGTCGCCGGTGAGGGCCTTCTCGCCGTGGCCGGCGTTCTCCAGCTGGTCAAGGGCGGCGATCTCGGGATGGTGCAGGTCGAACGCCGGGGATTCGCTGCGGATCCGAGGCAGCGTGAGGAAGTTGTGCCGCGGCGGCGGGCACGAGGTCGCCCACTCCAGGGAACGGCCGTAGCCCCACGGGTCGTCGACGCCGACGGGCTTGCCGTACTTGGCCGTCTTCCAGATGTTGTAGAAGAACGGCAGTATCGACAGACCGAGCAGGAAGGAACTGATCGTCGAGATGGTGTTCAGCGCGGTGAAGCCGTCAGCCGCGAGGTAGTCCGCGTACCGCCGCGGCATGCCCTCGGCGCCGAGCCAGTGCTGGACCAGGAACGTGCCGTGGAAGCCGACGAACAGGGTCCAGAAGGTGACCTTGCCCAGCCTCTCGTCGAGGAGCTTGCCGGTGAACTTCGGCCACCAGAAGTGGAACCCGGCGAACATCGCGAAGACGACCGTGCCGAAGACCACGTAGTGGAAGTGGGCCACCACGAAGTACGAGTCCGAGACGTGGAAGTCCATCGGGGGCGATGCCAGGATCACGCCGGTCAGGCCACCGAAGAGGAAGGTGACCAGGAAGCCCACCGACCACAGCATCGGCGTCTCGAAGGACAGTGAGCCCTTCCACATGGTGCCGATCCAGTTGAAGAACTTCACGCCCGTCGGCACCGCGATGAGGAAGGTCATGAACGAGAAGAAGGGGAGCAACACCCCGCCCGTGACGTACATGTGGTGCGCCCAGACGGTCACCGAGAGACCGGCGATGGCGATGGTCGCCCCGATCAGCCCCATGTAGCCGAACATCGGCTTCCGGGAGAAGACCGGGAAGATCTCGCTCACGATGCCGAAGAACGGCAGGGCGATGATGTACACCTCGGGGTGGCCGAAGAACCAGAACAGGTGCTGCCACAGCAGTGCCCCGCCGTTGGCCGGGTCGAAGATGTGTGCGCCGAACTTGCGGTCCGCCTCCAGGGCGAAGAGCGCCGCCGCCAGCACCGGGAAGGCCAGCAGGACCAGCACACCGGTGAGCAGCACGTTCCAGACGAAGATCGGCATCCGGAACATCGTCATGCCGGGCGCGCGCATGCAGATGATCGTGGTGATGAAGTTGACGGAGCCGAGGATCGTACCGAAGCCGGAGAAGGCCAGGCCCATGATCCACAGGTCACCGCCGAGACCCGGCGAGTGCACCGCGTCCGAGAGCGGCGAGTAGGCGAACCACCCGAAGTCGGCGGCCCCCTGCGGAGTGAGGAAGCCGGCCACCACGATCAGCGAGCCGAACAGGTAGAGCCAGTAGGCGAACATGTTCAGCCGGGGGAAGGCCACGTCCGGCGCGCCGATCTGGAGCGGCATGATCCAGTTCGCGAAACCGGCGAACAGCGGCGTCGCGAACATCAGCAGCATGATCGTGCCGTGCATCGTGAACGCCTGGTTGAACTGCTCGTTCGAGACGATCTGCATGCCGGGCCGGGCCAGCTCGGCGCGCATGACCAGCGCCATCACGCCGCCGAGGCAGAAGAACGCGAACGACGTGACCAGGTACAACGTGCCGATGGTCTTGTGGTCGGTGGTGGTGAGCCACTTGACCACGACGTTGCCGGGCCGCTTGGGCCGCACCGGCAGTTCGTTCTCGTAGGAGTCCTCGACCGCCGCGCGCTGGGGTTCGTTGGAGATGCTCACAGTTGGTTCGTCTCCCGGTTCTTCTCGTGGCTCGACTGCTCGATGCCGGCGGGGACGTAACCATCCTGGTCTGCCTGAGCGAGGTCCCGGAGGTGCTGCTCATAGCGTTCAGGAGAGACGACCTTCACGTTGAACAGCATCCGAGCGTGGTCGACGCCGCACAGCTCGGCGCACTTGCCGAGGAAGGTGCCCTGCTTGTTCGGGGTCACCTCGAAGGCGTTGGTGTGGCCCGGGATGACGTCCTGCTTCATCAGGAACGGCACCACCCAGAAGGAGTGGATGACGTCCCGCGAAGTGAGCACGAAGCGGACGCGCTTGCCCTCGGGGAGCCACAGGGTGGGGCCGGGGTTGCCGGTCTGCGGGTTGCGGGTGCCGGGGATGCCGCAGTCGTAGACGCCGCCGGCGTCGGCCGGGAAGTCGGCCTTGAAGCGGTCCGGGATCGCGTCGAGTTCCTCGGCGACCCGGGCGTCGTCGCCCGTCGATCCTTCGACGTTCTCGATGTAGTTGAAGCACCAGCTCCACTGGAAGCCGACCACGTTGACGGTGACGTCGGGCTTGTCTTCCAGCGTCAGGAGCTCGGACTCATCGCGGGCGGTGAAGTAGAACAGCACCGAGACGATGACGAGCGGAACGACCGTGTACAGGGCCTCGATGGGCATGTTGTACCGGGTCTGCGGAGGAACCTCCACCTTGGTGCGGCTGCGCCGGTGGAGGAGGACGCTCCACAGGATCAGGCCCCACACCAGCACGCCGACGGCGAGCGCGGCGGCCCAGGAGCCCTGCCACAGGGAGAGGATCAGCGGAGCCTCTTCCGTGGTCGGGGTGGGCATGCCGAGGCGGGGGAAGTCCTCGTATGTGCAACCGGTGGCGGTCGCCAGGACCAGGCCCGCGGTCAGTGCCTGCAGCAGCTTCCGCCGCATCGGGCGCCGCGGCGAGCGGTCGGAGCCGTTGGGACTCACGTAGCGCCTTCCCGAGAGTCTCGCCCGCGCGGTCGGCTGCGGCCTTCTCGCTGGTCGGTCGCCGCCCTGCGTCGGGCAGGGGTTTGGATGTTTATGCGGACCAAACCCTAGCCGACGCCCTTCGGGGGTTCGCGGGGAGGGGGTCCTACCGACTCGGGTGGTTCCCCGGTTTGGCGGCCGGGCGCCACGACGGGTCCGCGGGACCCCGGCCTCACCGGGCGGGGGTGGGCCGAACGGGGTCCCGGGCGGGGCCCGGTGCCGCCCGGCCGAGGTCATGCGGGACGCCGCGGACGACGGGCCCCGCCCGCCGGGCCGACTCGGGGAGGTGGGGCGACGCGACGCTAGCGTGGGCCCATGGTCTATCTCGACGCCGCTTCGGCCGCACCCCTGCACCCCGTCGCCCGGCAGGCGCTGGAGGCCGCGTTGGACGAGGGATGGGCGGACCCGGCCCGCCTCTACCGCGAGGGACGACGCGCCCGCATGCTCTTGGACGCCGCGCGGGAGGCGGCGGCGGAGGCGGTGGGATGCCGGGCCGACGAGTTGGCGTTCACCTCGTCCGGCACGCGCGCGGTGCACACCGGTGTGGCGGGCGCCCTGGCGGGGCGCCGACGAACGGGACGTCACCTGATCGTGTCAGCTGTCGAACACTCCTCGGTTCTTCACGCGGCGGAGTTCCACGAGGCCGACGGGGGCACCGCCACCCGGGTGGCGGTCGACCGGACGGGACGGGTCGCCCCCGACTCCTACGCGGAGGCCTGCCGCCCGGACACCGCACTGGCCTGCCTGCAGTCGGCCAACCACGAAGTCGGCACCGAGCAGCCGGTGGCCGAGGTCGCCGAGGCGTGCGGAGCGGTGGGAGTGCCGCTGCTGGTGGACGCGGCCCAGTCACTGGGCTGGGGTCGGGTGCCCGGGCGCTGGTCGCTGCTGACGGCCTCCGCCCACAAGTGGGGTGGACCGCCCGGGGTCGGGCTGCTCGTGGTCCGCAAGGGGACACGGTTCGCCTCCCGGGAACCCGCGGACCCCCGCGAGCGGGGACGATCCCCCGGCTTCGAGAACGTCCCGGCCGTCGTCGCGGCGGTGGCGGCGCTGCGGGCGACGCGCGCCGAGGCCGAAGCCGAGGCGGCGCGGTTGCGCGAGTTGACCGCCCTGATCCGCGCGCGGGTGCCCGAGACGGTGCCGGACGTGGAGGTGGTCGGGGACCCGGAGCGGCGCCTGCCCGGAGTCGTCACGTTCTCCTGTCTCTACGTGGACGGCGAGTCGTTGCTCCGGGAACTGGACGCGAGGGGCTTCTCGGTCTCCTCCGGGTCGTCCTGCACGAGCGACACCCTGACGCCCAGCCACGTCCTGCGCGCGATGGGGGTGCTCAGCGAGGGGAACGTCCGCGTGTCGCTGCCGCCGGGGACGTCCGGCGCGGACGTGGAGCGGTTCCTGCGGGTGTTGCCCGGGGTGGTGGCGGAGGTGCGCGACAAGCTCGGGGCGAGCGGCGTCGCCGAGGCCGCCTCCGGGCGGGACACGGTCGTCGTGGACGCCCTCGGCACGCTGTGCCCCCTGCCGGTCATCGCGCTGGCCAAGGCCGTCGACGGGGTGGCGGTGGGAGGCACGGTGCGGGTTCTGGCCGACGACGAGGCGGCCCGGTTGGACATTCCCGCGTGGTGCGAGATGCGTGGCCAGGAGTACCTGGGTGAGGAGCCGGCGACGTCGGGGACGGCCTATCTGGTCCGTCGGGTGCGGTAGGGCGTGGTCCGGGCGCGCCGGTCTCGCGCGGACCGGACCACGCCGGGACTACGCGAGGTGGGCGCGGACCTCGGCGGCGGCGTCGTGGCCGTACGCCTTGACGAAGCGGTCCATGAAGTGCGCGCGGCGGAGCTGGTACTCCTGGGTGCCCACGGTCTCGATGACGAGCGTGGCCAGCATGCATCCCACCTCGGCGGCCCGCCGCAGCGAGACGCCCCAGGCGAGACCGGAGAGGAAGCCGGCGCGGAAGGCGTCGCCGACACCCGTGGGATCGGCCCTGCGCTCCTCCTCCGCGCACCCGACCTCGATCGAGGCCTCGCCCGCCCGCTCGACACGCACCCCTCGGGAACCGAGCGTGGTGACGCGGTGGCCGACCCGTTCGAGGATCTCTCCGTCGCTCCAACCCGTCTTGGACTCGATCAGGCCCTTCTCGTACTCGTTGGAGAAGAGGTACCGGGCGCCGTCCAGGAGGATGCGGATCTCCTCCCCGTCCATCCGGGCGATCTGCTGCGAGAAGTCGGCGGCGAAGGGGATGGATCGGGAGCGGCACTCCTCGGTGTGCCTCAGCATGGCCTCCGGGTCGTCGGCCCCGATGAGGACGAGGTCGACGCCGCCGACCCGATCGGCGACCGTCTTGAGCTCGATGAGGCGGGCTTCGCTCATGGCTCCGGTGTAGAAGGAGCCGATCTGGTTGTGGTCGGCGTCCGTGGTGCAGACGAAACGGGCGGTGTGCAGCGTCTCGGAGATCCGGACGGAGTCCGTGTCCACCCCGTGCCGCTCCAACCAGGCCCGGTACTCGTCGAAGTCCGATCCGGCGGCCCCGACCAGCACCGGGCGGGTGCCGAGCTGGCCCATGCCGAAGGCGATGTTGGCCGCGACACCGCCACGGCGGACGTCGAGCCCGTCCACCAGGAAGGAGAGTGAGACCGCGTGCAGCTGGTCCGCGACCAGCTGGTCGGCGAAACGGCCGGGGAAGGTCATGAGGTGGTCGGTCGCGATGGAGCCGGTGACTGCGATGCGCACGGCGTGGACTCTCCAGGGGGGAGGCGGGTTGACGGTTCACGCTACCCGTTGGCCGGGGTGAGGTTGAAGGGAACCGAACCACGAGAAAGCGGGATGTACCATCACGAACCGGCCGGAGTCCGCGGCACGTGCCCGGCGAGCCCTCTCCTTCCCTCCCCGGCCCCCGCCCCGGGGGAAGGGGGCGGGGCTCGCCGACGGGGCGAGGAAGAGCACCACTTCGCGGTGTGGGCGGTCCCCTCGCTCGGGCTACCGTTCGCGCGCCGGCGAGCGGCCGTCCGGGTCGTCTTCGGCGGCGTGGGGAACCGATGGTCCGCCGACCGCGTCCCACCGTCGTCCCCGCCGACGGACCGAGGAGCGATGCGGTGAAGCACGAGCGACCCGACCACGACGACGCCGAGGCCCGTCCCGACGATCCGTCCGGCCCCGCGCCGGAGCGGACGGCCCCATCCCGGCCCCGGGCGGCGTCGGGGGACCCCGACGCCGTCGACCCCGCCCGGGAGGAGGGCGGGGGCCCGCCTCGGAGCGTGCGACCGACCGGGACCGACGGGGGGAGGGCCGAAGTCCCCCACGCGGCGCACCGGGAGGAGGGGCGCGCGGGGGACGACGTCGCGGGGGAGGCGCCCGAGGCGGATCGGGCGAACCCGGCGCCGTCCGCCCCCGCGGTCGAGCGCGACACAGCGGCCGAGGGGCACCCGACGGCGGTCGAGGCGGACTTGGCGACCGCCGGGGCCGCGCCGGCCGCCGGGCCCGTTCCCCCGCCCACGCCCCGCGCGGGGAGGCGGACCGCCGACACCTCGACGACGGAGACGCCGACCGGCCCCGGGTCGGCGGACCCGCCGAAGGGCCGGACGGGAAGGCCCGACCCGGCGGAGGAACCCGGCGCCGCCCCGGAGGACGAACGGCGATCGGCCGGGGCGGGCCCCCGGCGCCGACGACGGCCGTCGGTGGTGGCCGCGTCCGTCGCCACGGCAGTGCTGCTGATCGGCGGCGGGGGCGCCTACCTGGCCGGGTCCGCCTCGGCCGGGTCCGCCCCGGCGGGTGGCGACGCGGACGCCGCGGCCCGCGGAGCCGGGGACCCGCCGCCTCTGACCCTGGACGGCCACACGGTCCCGGGCCGAGCGGCTCAGGTCGAGACCGACCCGAACGGCGTGGCCCCCGGCGAACCCGACCCGAACGGCGTGGTCTATCGGGCGGACGGGCCCCTGCCCGAGGGGCCGGGCTCGGCGGCCGTGTACCGGGCGGAGGGCGAGACCACCGCCGAGGAGGTGGCCCGGCTGGCCGATGCGCTCGGCATCGACTCCACGCCGGTGCGCCGCGGCGACTCCTGGACGGCGGGCGTGGTCAAGGACGGCGCGGGGCCGGTGCTGCGGGTCGACGTGGAGGCCCCGGGCGCCTGGACGTTCCACCAGTCGGTGCCCGGCACGGACGACTGTCCCAAGGGAGCCTCCTGTGCGGTCCCGCCGTCCGAGTCGGTGCCCGGGGCCGTGGAGCCGGTCGACGAGGGCGTGGCGATGCGCGCGGCCACGCCGGTGCTGGACGCGGTCGGCCAGCGGGACGCCGAGCTGGACGCCGGCCAGGTCTCGGGGGCCGTACGCACGGTCAACGCCGATCCGGTGGTCGACGGTCTGCCCACCTACGGCTGGACCACCGGGGTGTCAGTCGACGCCTCGGGCGAGCCGGTCGGGGGCGCCGGCCGACTCAAGGCACCTGCCCCTGGGGACACCTACCCGGTACTGGGCGCGGAGGAGACCCTCGCCCTGATGAACGCGGCTCCGGGGGTGGCGGGGGCGACGTTCGTCGTGGACTGCGCCACTCCGGTGCCGCTGACGGAGGGCCCGCGAGAGCCCCGGACGTCGGCCGCCTGCGATCCCGGCGCGGGGGTTCCGGACCGGACGACGATCACCGTCGACGAGGCGGTCTTCGGCCTCGCCGAGCACTCGGTGGAGGGCCGGTCGGCCCTGGTGCCGTCCTGGCTCTTCGAGGTCCGGCCGGAGGGCTCGGCGGACAGCCTGACCGTGACGTATCCGGCGGTGGACCCGGCCCACCTGGCGGCTCCCCTCCCCGCCGACGAGCCGACGGAGGAACCGGCGTCGGCCTCCGCACCCCGGAACGTGGAGGTCCACGGGTACTCCGCGACCGGATCCGAGCTGACGGTGCGGTTCACCGGGGGCGTGTGCGCGCGGTACGCCGCGGCGGCGGTGGAGGGGCCGGACGAGGTGGTCGTCTCGGTGACCGAGACCCGCAAGGCCGGGCAGGTGTGCATCCTGATCGCCACGGAGCAGGAACTGACCGTCGCCCTGGAGGAGCCTCTGGGCGACCGGATCGTGGTGGGCTCCGACGGGGAGCGGATCGCACGCGCCGAGAGCGCGGCCCGGCTGCCCGAACTCTCGGCGGCGGGTTGACGCGGCGAGGCGGGGCCCCGGGGCCCCGCCTCGTCCGCCTCAGTTGAAGGAGTCGCCGCAGGCGCAGGACCCGCTGGCGTTCGGGTTGTCGATCGTGAAGCCCTGCTTCTCGATGGTGTCGACGAAGTCGATCGTGGCCCCGCCCAGGTACGGTGCGCTCATCCGGTCGGTGACGACCTTGACTCCGTCGAAGTCCTTCTCCACGTCCCCGTCGAGGGAACGCTCGTCGAAGAAGAGCTGGTAGCGCAGGCCCGAGCAGCCACCGGGCTGGACGGCGACGCGGAGCGCCAGATCGTCCCGGCCTTCCTGGTCGAGCAGCGCCTTGACCTTGGCCGCCGCGGCGTCGGTCAGGATGATGCCGTCGGTGACGGTGGTGGTCTCGTCCGATACGGACATCTACATCTCTCCCGGGTTGTACGGAGACTGCTTGCCGACGGTTGCAACCGACGGGGGCCGCGATTCATTCCGGGCGGGGCCCGGCCCGTTCCTCGGCTTCCCTCCTCATGCTCGCACACGGGACGCCCGCCGGGCAGGGACCCGGGGTCGCCCCGGGGGAGAGCGTGGGCCGACCGGGGACGCGCCGGGCGCGGACACGGCGCACGGGCGGGGGCACGACGTGCGGAGCCCGCCGGTCGGGATTCACGTCACATCGACACTATGGACGTCGTCAAACTGACACGAACCAGCTATCATAGATATTGTCAGTTAGACGAAAAGTAGAAAGGGTGCGTGCCGTGACCACCGCCCAGACCCGGGAGCTCGACGTACAGCCGACGCCCCTCGCCCTGCTGCTGCTCGGCCGCGAGGCCGACCCGAGAAGCGAGCGCGGCGTCGAATGCCCCGGCGACCTGCCCTCACCGTCCGACCCGGACCTGGTGGAGCGCGCCCGCGTCGCCAAGGAGAAGCTCGGCGACCGCGTCTTCGTCCTCGGTCACCACTACCAGCGGGACGAGGTCATCCAGTTCGCCGACGTCACGGGTGACTCCTTCAAGCTGGCCCGGGAGGCGGCGGCACGACCCGAGGCCGAGTACATCGTCTTCTGCGGCGTGCACTTCATGGCCGAGTCCGCCGACATCCTGACGTCCGACGACCAGAAGGTGGTCCTGCCCGACCTCGCGGCGGGCTGCTCGATGGCCGACATGGCGACGGCGGAACAGGTCGCCGAGTGCTGGGACGTGCTGACCGACGCCGGTGTGGCCGAGCAGGTCGTGCCGGTCTCCTACATGAACTCCTCCGCCGACATCAAGGCCTTCACCGGCAAGCACGGCGGCACGATCTGCACCTCCTCCAACGCGCGCCGCGCCTTGGACTGGGCCTTCGAGCAGGGGTCGAAGGTCCTCTTCCTTCCCGACCAGCACCTGGGGCGGAACACCGCCGTCCGCGACATGGGCATGTCGCTGGACGACTGCGTCGTCTACAACCCGCACCGACCCGGCGGCGGGCTCAGCGTCGAGCGGTTGCGCGAGGCGAAGATGATCCTCTGGCGGGGCCACTGCTCGGTGCACGGGCGCTTCGGCCTGGACTCGGTCGAGGAGGTGCGCCGACGGATACCGGGCGTCCAGGTCCTGGTGCACCCCGAGTGCCGACACGAAGTCGTGGCCGCCGCTGACCACGTCGGCTCGACCGAGTACATCATCAGGACCCTGGAGGCGGCCCCGGCCGGCTCCAAGTGGGCCATCGGCACCGAGTTGAACCTGGTCCGGCGGCTGGCGAATCGTTTCGCGGCCGAGGACAAGGAGATCGTCTTCCTCGACAGGACGGTGTGCTTCTGCTCGACCATGAACCGGATCGACCTGCCCCACCTGGTCTGGGCGCTGGAGTCGCTGGCCGAGGGAGCCCTGGTCAACCGCATCGAGGTGGACCCGGAGACGGAGTCCTTCGCCAAACTGGCCCTGGAGCGCATGCTGGCGCTCCCCTAGGGCCCGCCCGACGCACGAGGGCCCGCCCGGTCTCCCGGGCGGGCCCTGCGCGTTCGGTCGTCGCGGACGCCCGTCGCCGTCGTCAGGCCTGTGCCGGCTCCGGCTCGGGTTCGGGCGCCGCCTGCGGCGGAACCCCGCCCTTCCGCTTGGCCTCGCGCTTGTCCCGGCGGCGCTCCTTTCGCAGCTCCAGCATCGCGTAGAGCGTGGGCACCAGGAGCAGCGTCAGCAGCGTCGAGGTGATCAGACCGCCGATCACCACTACGGCCAGCGGCTGGGCGATGAAGCCACCCTCGCCGGTGACGCCCAGGGCCATCGGCGTCAGCGCGAAGATCGTCGCCAGGGCGGTCATCAGGATGGGCCGCAGCCGGTGCCGGCCTCCCTCGACGACCGCCTCCACCACACCGAGGCCCCGGGCCCGGTACTGGTTGATCAGGTCGATCAGCACGATCGCGTTGGTGACGACGATGCCGATCAGCATGAGCATGCCGATCATCGCCGGCACGCCCATCGGCGTGCCCGTCGCCACGAGCAGACCGATCGCGCCGGTCGCCGCGAACGGCACGGACACCAGCAGGATCAGCGGCTGGGCGAGCGACCGGAAGGTGCCGACCAGCAGCAGGAACACGATCGCGATGGCGGCCAGCATCGCCAGGCCCAGGCTGGCGAAGGCCTCGTCCTGGTCCTCGCTCACGCCGGCCACGGTGGCGGTGGCCCCCTCCGGAAGCTCCAGCTCGGCCAGCCGGGCCTGGAGGGCGGCGCTGACCGCGCCGGTGTTGTCCGCCGTCGGTCGTGCCGTGACGGTGGCCGCGCGACGACCGTCGATCCGGGTGGCCGACACCGGGCCGTCCACCAGCTCCACCGTGGCGACGTCCCCGAGCTTCACCGGACCGAGCGGCAGGGCCTCCAGCTCCGCCACGGTCGTCGCGGACCGTTCGGAGCGGACCACCACCGCGCGTTCGACGCCGTCCAGGACCGCCGTGGCGGCCGGGGCACCGCGCACCGCGAGCGCCACGGCGGCACCGAGGCTCTCCTGGGTGAACCCGGCCGCGGCGGCACCGGCGTCGGCGCGCACCGAGACCCGCGGCACGCTCTGGGCCAGGTCGCTGGTCACGTCGGTGACGTCGTCGAGCCCGGCGACGGCCTCCCGGACCCGCTCGGAGGCCTCCCGCAGCACCTCGGGGTCACCTGCGGTGACGACGACGCCGAGATCCTGCGCGGCGAATCCGTCGCCCGCCGTGATGGTGGTGGTGCCCACGCCTTCGAGGTCGGCGAGCCCCGCCTCGACGCGGTCCCGTACGTCCTCGTAGGACGCCGATTCCTCGACCATGACCTGGTAGGACGCCTGGTTGCTGTCGGTGGCGCCGCCGAAGGCCGCGCGCCAGCCGGACGAGCCGATGGTGACCTGGTGGTCCTCGACGCCCTCGGTGTCGGCGAGCAGTTCCTCCACCCGCCGCGCCTGCGCGTCGGTGGCCGCCAGGCTGGTTCCGGGGGCCAGCTCCTGCCTGATGGTCAGGACGCGTTGGTCGCCCGGGTCGAAGAAGTTGGTCTTCAGCAGCGGCATCATGCCGAAGGTGCCGACGAGGACGACGATGGCGACGGCCACACTGACCAGCCGACGCCGGGTGGCGAAGCGCAGCACCGGCACATAGACCCGCTGCAGGCGGCTGCGGGCCTCCTTCGCCTCCGCCACCCGGCGCGCCTCGTCGGCGTCCTCGGGGGTGCCCTTGGGCGCCCGCAGGAACCAGTACGACAGAACCGGCACCACCGTCAGCGAGACCAGCAGCGATGCCAACAGCGCGGCGCTGACGGTGAGGCTGAACGAGCCGAACAACTCGCCCACCATGCCTCCGACCAGACCGATCGGGAGGAACACGGCGACGGTGGTGAGCGTGGAGGAGGTGACCGCGCCGGCCACCTCGCGGACGGCCCCGAGGATGGCCTCGCGCCGCTCCTCGCCATAGCCCAGGTGCCGTTTGACGTTCTCCAGCACGACGATGGAGTCGTCCACGACCCGGCCGACGGCGATGGTCAGCGCGCCCAGCGTGAGCATGTTCAACGAAAGGTCACGGGTCCACAGGACGATCAGGGCCAGCACGATCGACAGCGGGATGGAGACCGCGGTCACCAGGGTCGAGCGGACGGAGGCCAGGAAGACCAGGATGACCACGACGGCGAAGAGCAGACCGAGCCCGCCTTCGGTGGTCAACCCCTCGATGGCCTTCGACACCGCCGGCCCCTGGTCGCTCACGACGGTGAGCTCCGCCCCGGAGCCGAGGTCACGGCGCATCTCGGGAAGCCGTTCCCGCACCGCCTCGGAGATCGCGACCGCGCTGCCGTCGCGCTCCATGGCGACGGAGACGGCGAGGCTCGGGCTGCCGTTGGTCCGCGTGAGGGAGTCGGCGCGGACCTCCTCCGACTCGACGCTCGCCACGTCGGACAGCCGGACCGGCTTCTTGTCGCCGCGCCCGATCGTCAGATCCCGGATCCCGTCCAGGTCGGTGAAGCCGCCGCCCACCTGGACGGTGCGGTTGGCGCCGTCCTCGTCGAAGGAGCCGGCCGGGACCGTGGCACCGCCCTCGCGCAGGGCCTGGAGAAGGCTCTGGACCGTCAGGCCCGCCTTGGCGAGGGCCGCCTCGTCGGGCGTGACGGTGACCTGCAGGTCCCGGACACCGTCCACCGTGACCCGGGCGACCCCGTCGATCTCCTCCAGGGCCGGGACGACCGTGGCGTCGAGCCGGTCGGCCAACGTCCGCGAATCGGTGTCGGAGGCGGCGGCGGACAACACCACGGTCGGGATGTCGTCGGTTGAGCCCGCCACGACCTGGGGGTCGACGGAGTCGGGCAGGACGGCCCGGGCACGGTTGACGGCCCGCTGGACGTCGGCGACGATCTGCCCGCTGTCATCGCCGTAGTCGAAGGACGCGACGATCACCGCGTTGCCCTCGCTCGCCGTGGAGGTGACGCCGGTGACGGCGTCGACGGCCTCCAGGTTGTTCTCCAGCGGTTCGACGACCTGCTTCTCCACCACCTCGGGCGAGGCGCCCTGGTAGGGCGCGATCACCGACACCATGGGCAGTTCGAGGGTCGGCAGCAACTGCTGTTTGAGCTGGGGTATCGCGATGGCGCCGAAGACCAGTGCGATGATCGACATCAGCCCGATGAGGGCCCGTTGCGCGAGGCTGAATCTGGACAGCCAGGACATGGATCCGGTCTCTCTTCCGTGGCCGGGGCGAGGCAGGTACGTCGGGTGGCACCCGTACCCACACCCTGGGCCATCCGGGACCGCGCTTTCCTAGGCCGCAGGTGCCCTTCCCCGGGGCCCGCGTACTCCGTGCGCAGTACGCGCCCGACCGGCTCACTCCATCCTCGGACGGACCAGCCCGGACTCGTAGGCGATCACCACGAGCTGAGCCCGATCGCGGGCACCGAGCTTGGCCATGGCCCGGTTGACATGGGTCTTCACGGTGAGGGGGCTGACCCGCAGCCTCTCCGCGATCCCCTCGTTGGAGTGCCCGCCCGCGACCTGCACCAGGACCTCGCGCTCCCGGACGGTGAGGGAGCCGAGACGCTCGGCCCCCGGCGGGCCCTCGCCGTCGTCGAAGGTCCCCTGGGCGAGGAACCGGGCGATCAGCCCCTTGGTCGCCGCGGGGGACAACAGGGCGTCGCCGCCGGCGGCGACCCGGATGGCGTTGAGCAGTTCCTCCGGCTCGGACCCCTTGCCCAGGAAGCCGGAGGCGCCGGCCCGCAGCGCGCGGACCACGTAGTCGTCGACCTCGAACGTGGTCAGGATGACCACCCGGACACCCGTGAGCGCCGGATCGGCGGCTATCGCCCTGGTGGCCGCGAATCCGTCCGTGCCGGGCATGCGGATGTCCATGAGGACGACGTCCGCGCGCCGCTCCCGCGCGAGACGGACCGCCTCGGCCCCGTCCGCCGCCTCGCCCACCACTTCCATGTCGGGTTCCGAGTCGACCAGTACCCGGAAGGCGCTGCGCAGCAGCGCCTGGTCGTCGGCGAGGAGGACTCTTACACATCTTGCGCTGGGGTCCCCGACGTGCGGCGAAGTCATGGGGAAAGCGTATGTCCGGCAGGCATGGCAGAGCCCCCGCCTTGCGCCACGGGGGAAGCGCACAGCGGGGGCCGGTAGCCGGGGCAGCTCCGCTCACGCGGCGGTGTCCACGCATGCCGGCACGACAGGCACCACACCACACCGGAGTGCTCCGGGTCGGGTTCCGCGCCGCTTCCGCACTGCGGGCACCGCGCCATGGGAACTCCCTACGCCGACAGGTCGAACTCACCCGGCTTGGCACCGGCCAGGAAAGTCGGTCCGTTCAACCGCCGTGAACTCGACCGTGCCGCCGGTCTCGAAGTCGAGGTCCGCCACCCCGCCGGGGACGTTCGTCGCCACCTCCACACAGTGGGGGTCGCTGTTGTCGTACTTGCACACACTGGACGTACGGAACTCGAACTCGGGCACTGCGGACATGACGTTGAACCCTTCGTCGCAGTACGGGGAAACGGTCCCAGCGCCGTCGCGCACCCGTCCCGGCAGGCCGTAGCGGTCATCCGCCAGGGCGGGAATCAGGGGGCTACTCGCCGGCCAGGCAGGCGGAGCACGTCACGCGGCGGTGCCACTCGTCCACGGTGCCGACAGCGCCGCATACGGGCTTGCCGTCGCGGACCTTGTGCACGGTCATCACGTCGTCTCCGACCGTGCCCCCGATCCGGTGGGCAGGCGGGTTCAGAATCTCCCGCTCAAGGGTCTTCCGGTCCTTCACTGCCACGCTCCCGGCTCGAATCGGTACGGGCGCGTGATGTGCTCCCGGTACTCCAAGTGGTCAGGGTTGGCCTTGAGATGCTTGACCGCCCACGCCGTGCCGTCGTCGGACTCCTCGGCACGGCCGCTGGTCTCTCCGCACGTCATGCACCGCATCGCTGATGTGGTCGGTTCGGCTTCCGGCCGGAGATCAGGGCCGATCGTGTACTCACGGAACCGGTAGACGGCGCGCGTCATGACGCACCCGCCTTCCGCCGTGCCTCTTCCAGCCGACGCGCTATGTCACACGACCGGTCAGGGGCGCACGTCCGGCATTCCTGCCTGTGCAGGACGTATGCCGACTGGAGTTGCTCGACGTCCGCCGGGCGGGGGTACTCGGAGACTTCGGCGGTCACGCTCTCACCTCCCCTCCGTGGATGAGCCGGGGGCCGATGTCCACGCCATGGACCGTCGGCCACAGGGAACGGCGGCGGGCGCGCTGCCGACGCGCTTCCTCGCGCCGCTCGTGAGCGATCACGTATGGGCGGACAAGTCCGATGTCCTCACCCCACAGAACGAGCGTGGGCCGGTCGGGTGTGTGCTGAGGCAGGACGCTCGGGGACGGTTCGGATGCCCGATGGCGCCCTACAGAGGGAAGTAGGAGCCGTAGCAGCGGCAGGAACAGCCGCGCTGTAGCTCTTGGCATGTCATCAATCTCCACGCGGTTGGTGGCCACGCCCCCGGACGTTCGCCCGTCGCGGGGGTATTTGCTGCTCTCCCAACCCTTCCGACCTGGAGAGCAACGGCACAGCGGCCAACTGTCGGCCTACTGTCGGCCCCATGTAGGCCACAATGGAGGTATGACCAGCGTCGTCGGGGCCAACATCAAGCGCCTTCGCGAAGCGCGGGGGTGGAGTCAAGCACGGCTAGCGCGCGAGGTGTGCCGGTTGGCGAGCCTCAGCGGGGACCCGATCGGGCGCCAGGAGATCAGCCGCTACGAGACGGGGAAACGCACGCCCCGCGAGTGGCTTCCGCTCATTGCTGAGGCGTTGGGCGTAACCGTGGATGAACTCAAGACGCCTCGGAGTCTCGCTGGTTCGACCTTGTCGCTGCCCACTCTGAACGGCCAGCGGAAAGATGATTACGCGCTTACCATTCGGCAGATGTCGCAGAGACTGGTAGCCCTTGACAACGAGATGCACGGGCTTCCCATTGCGGATTTAGCCGCTCGTTCTTTCAAGACCGTTCACCGTCGCCTTGGGGATGGGGACTATGACCCCAAGTATGAGCGCGACATTCAGTCGGCGGCAGCCGAGTTGGCTGAAATCGCTGGATGGGCACTGTGTAACGAAGGCAAGTTCAGCGCGTCCCGGAGATTTAGCCAAGAGGCGCTATGTCTGGCGAAGTTGTCTGGCGACAGGTCAACGGAACTGATCACCCTTCAGAACATCGGACTTCTCGCCGGGTGGAACGGTAGGCCACGTGAAGAATTGGCTATCGCGCGATCAGTCATCGACTCAGTTGACGTAACTCCGCGCGTGGAAGCCATGTTCAGGGGGAGGGAAGCGCAAGGGCTGGCACTGGCAGGTGGTGTCAATAGCTCTGACGCTGTACGAATCTTCGACCGTGCTCGCTCGCTACTGCAAGACAGCGTGCCCGACAACGAACCTTCCTGGGCATGGTGGGTGACTGAACGAGAAATCGACAGGCAACACGGTCGAGCACTACAGGAAAGCGGCCAATGGCGCGCAGCAATCCCGATACTTCAGCGTGCCATGGAGCCGGAAGCAGGCACGCAGGTTGGATATCGGAATATTGCAGCCGTTCGCTTGCTGGCCTGCCTACTCGAAGTAGGAGCATGGCAAGAGGCAGAAGAAGAGGCAGGGAAACTCAGCCCCGCCGTAAGTGAGATGTCTTCTGTGATCAGCCTCAACCTGTTGGCCAAAGTGGCCAACAAGGGCAAGGGTACGCCTGCCGCACCGAGGAACCTAAAGGACGCGCTTCACCATATCGAAGCCGAGATAAGTGACGATCCTTACGATATTTGACACACCGCCAGAAATGAGAAAGGCCCCTGTGTCCGCCATGCGTAGCAGTCGCAGATCACAGAGAGTCCGTCCGGCTTCGGGTCGGTTCCGGTCTCGGCGCGGAATCCCGGTCGTAGGACGAGCCCCTACGCACGAGAGCGGAGCGGGACGACTGCCTACCGGACCGGCCAGACCAGCCAAGACCGCAGCTCAGAGCCACAAGTGCAAGGATTCACTCCTCCTCGGCGAGCAGGACACGGATGGTCATCGGGTGCGCTCCCGGTCGTCGGCGCGCCGATCGGCCGGCGGCGGAGGGCCGGCCGCCGCCGACCCGTGGTCGACCGGGAGGATGGCATGGACGCGAAAGCCGCCCCCGAACCGAGGGCCCGCGGTGAGGGAGCCACGCACCGCGACCGCCCTCTCCCGCATGCCGATCAGGCCGTGCCCCCCGCCCGACGCCGCGCCGGCGCCGGGTCCGGCGCCGTCGTCGAGCACGGTGATCTCGATCCAGGGCCCCACCCGGACGACGCTGACTTCCGCCTTGGCCCGCGGACCGGCGTGCTTGCGCACATTGGTGAGCGCTTCCTGGACGATGCGGTAGCCCGCCAGATCGACCGCTCCGGTGAGCGTGGTTCCCTGGTCCGCTCGGGCCACCTCGACCGGCAGCCCGGCGCCGCGGAAGGTGCCGGCCAGCTCGTCGAGTCGGTCCAGTCCCGGGGCGGGTTCCGTCGGCGCGCCGTCCTCGGAGTAGCGCAGCAGACCGACCGTGGCCCGAAGCTCGTCCAGGGCGGATCGGGCGGCGACGCGCACTTGTCCGAGGGCCTCCTTGGCCTGGTCGGGGCGGCGTTCCAGCACGTGCGCGGCGACCCCGGCCTGCACGCTGACCAGGGCGATGTGGTGGGCGACCGCGTCGTGCAGGTCGCGGGCGATGCGCAGCCGCTCCTCGGCGACCCTCCGTCGGGCCTCCTCCTCGCGGGAGCGCTCGGCCCTCTCCGCGCGCTCCCGGATGGCACGCACGAAGGCGCGGCGACTGCGCACCGCGTCGCCGGCGGTGGCGCCGATGCCGGTCCAGGCCAGGACGGCGAGGTTCTCCTGCGCGTACCAGGGGAGCGGGCCGGCGGCCATGGCGGCGCAGGTGAGGACCGTCGAAGTCAGCAGTCCCGCCCGCCAGGTGGTGGGCCGATCGGTGTGCGCGGCCACGGTGTACAGGGCGACGACCGCCGCCATCACCACGGGGGCGCGCGGGTCGCCGGTCACGCTCTCCACCAGGGCCAGCGCGCCGGTCAGGACGAGGACGGTGCGGGGGGCCCGGCGTCGTGGGACGAGGGCCGCCGCCCCCAGCGTCATCAGCAGCAGACTCGCCGGTTCGGGGGCGCGCGCGCCCCAGGCGACTCCGTCGGGGCCGTGCGGGTCGACGAACGAGGCGACGACCATGCAGGTCAGGACGGCCGCGGCGAGGGTCGCGTCCAAGGCGAGGGGATGGCCGGCCGGCCGCCACCGGGCGCGCTCCAGGAGGGTCACGAGGGTTCACGGTAGTCGTCGAGGCGAGTCCCGGGGACCCTCTCGGCGGACGAGGGCCCGCGGCGGGGTCGCTCCGGGGCGGCACGGGCCCGACGCTCGGCGGACGAGCGGATCCGGACTCGGCCGTTCAGGTGCCGGGGATGAGGCCGTCGTCGCTGAGCAGCTGCCGGACGTCTCCCAGAGTGGCCCCCGGTGCGGGGAGGATCAGGTCGGACGGCTCCAGGGAATCGTCGGGAACCGGTTCGCCCAATCGGCGCACCTCGTCCAGCAGCTGTCGCAGGGTGTTCCGGAACCCCGGCCCGTCCCCGTGCTCCATCTCGGCCTGGAGCTCCTCGTCGAGCTTGTTCAGCTCGACGAGGTGGCTGTCGGACAACCTCAACTGCCCCTCCCCCATGATCCGCACGATCATGTCGCCTCCTTGGCGTGGGCTGCTGCGCGGGCCGCCACCCGGCCCGCTACTGCTTGTCGAAGCGGGGTGTCTCGTCCCGCGGCTCCTGCCGGGGCCCGGCCTGGGGCTGCTCTGACCCGTCGCCGCCCTCGATGGCCTGCTGCCCACCGCTCGATCCGCCGGCCAGCTCGGCCTTCATCCGCTGCAACTCCAGCTCCACATCCGTACCACCGGAGAGGCGGTCCAGCTCGACCTGCAGGTCGTCCTTGTGGGTGCCGGAGGGGTCGTCCAGGGCGCCGGAGGCGAGCAGCTCGTCGATCGCGCCGGAGCGGGCCTGGAGCTGGGCGGTCTTGTCCTCGGCCCGCTGCACGGCCAGGCCCACGTCGCCCATCTCCTCGGAGATGCCGGTGAACGCCTCGCCGATCCGGGTCTGGGCCTGCGCCGCCGTGTAGGTGGCCTTGATCGTCTCCTTCCTGGTACGGAAGGCGTCGACCTTGGCCTGAAGGCGTTGCGCCGCGAGGGTGAGTTTCTCCTCCTCGCCCTGCAGCGTGGCGTGCTGCGTCTCCAGATCGGTCACCTGCTGCTGGAGGGCGGCGCGCCGGGAGAGAGCCTCCCTGGCCAGGTCCTCGCGGCCCAGCGCGAGCGCCTTGCGGCCCTGGTCCTCCAGCTTGCCCGACTGGCCCTGCAGCTGGTTGAGCTGAAGCTCCAGACGCTTGCGGCTGGTGGCCACGTCGGCCACGCCCCGGCGTACCTTCTGCAGCAGCTCCAGCTGTTTCTGATACGAGTAATCGAGGGTCTCGCGCGGGTCCTCGGCCCGGTCCAGGGCCTTGTTCGCCTTCGCGCGGAAGAGCATCCCCATACGCTTCATGACACCGCTCATGGGCTTCGCGCGCCCCCTTCTGACCGACTTCAGCTCCAGCGACTGCGACAGAACCCACAGTACGGGCCCTACGTCCATTACCGCACTGTCCGGCCGCCGATGTGCTCCTACCCAAGGACGAGTGCCCCGATCCGAGCATCCGGCGCAGGGAGGATTTCGCGACCCCGGCGGGCGATGGCCGCTCCTGCCTTCCCCGACGACCGGCGTTGCCGGATCGTTCCCCGGGGAGCGGTGGAATACGCCCCCCGACCCCGTACTCTTGGGTTTCGTGTTCCGTAGCCGCGCCAAGGAAGAGAAGGCTCCCGCCGCCGCCCAGGCGACGTCGACCGACTCCCATCAGCCCCGTGACCCTCAGGCCCCCAAGGGTCGCCCCACGCCGAAACGCAGCGAGGCCCGCACTCAGCGCCGCAGCGTCGCCAATACCCCCAGGACCCGCAAGGAGGCCTCCAAGCGGGCCCGCGAGGAGCGCCGTGCCGCGATGGAGCGGCAGCGCCGGGCGCTGGCCGGCGGCGACGAGCGCTACCTGCCCGCCCGGGACAAGGGGCCGGTACGCCGCTTCGCCCGCGACTTCGTCGATTCGCGGTTCAACGTCGCGGAGTACTTCCTCCCGATGGCCGTCGTCATCCTGGTCCTGAGCATGGTCCGGGTGGCGTCCTTGCAGAACGTCGCGCTGCTGCTGTGGCTGTTCGTGATCGTCCTGATCGTGTTGGAGGCCGTCGTCACCGGCGTCCGCCTGCGCAAGGCGCTCGGTGAGCGGTTCCCGGACGAGAACAGGCGGGGCGCGGTGATGTACGCCCTGCTCCGCTCGCTCCAGATGCGCCGACTGCGGCTGCCCAAGCCCCAGGTCGAGCGCGGGGCGCGGCCCTGACCACGACCCCGTCGCCCCGGGACGCCGGACCGACGGGGCCGATCGATGTCGGCGTGTCGGCGGCGTTCGCGCACGGGGAGGTGGCGGCGCGTCAGCTCGACGAGCAACTGGCGGAGGTGTTCTCGGCGGGGCGCCGGTTGCGGGTGCTCGACGTCGGCGCGGGCCCCGGCGCGCGGGCCCTGCGGTTGGCGGAGGCCGGCCATCGGGTGACGGCGTTGGAGGACGACCCGGAACTGGTCGTCGCGGCACGCGCGGTCTGGGCCGCACAGCCCAGGGCGGTCAGGGAACGGCTGCGCTTCCTGGAGGGGGACGGCCGGGATACCGGCGTGCACTTCCTGCCCGGCGGCTTCGACGTCGTGGTGTGCCACGAGGCACTCATGCGAACCGACGAGCCGGACCCCCTGCTCGCCGGGCTGGCGCGGATGCTCGCCCCCGGGGGGCTGCTGTCGCTGCTGGTCCGCAACGGCGACGCGCCGGCGATGCGCCCCGGGCTGCGCGGCGACTGGGCCGGCGCCCTCGCGGCGCTGGACCGCGCCCCGCGCGTGCCCCGGCCCCGGCTCCCCCCGACCCGGTCGGGCGAGGCGGCCCGCCGGGAGCCGGAGGTGTGGGCGGACCGGAGGGCGGCGTTGACCGCCACGCTGGCCGGTCTCGGCGCCCCGCTGCGTCGCTGGTACGGGGTGGGCGTCTTCACCGACTCCTCCCTCACCGGCCTCCCGCGGGCACCGGACCCGGCCACTCTGTTGGCCGTGGAGGAACGCGCGGGTCGAACGGATCCCTATCGCGGCGTGGCGGCCCTGCTGCACCTGTGCGGGCTGCGCGGCTGACCTCCGGGAGCGCCGGGCCCGTTCGGGCGCCCACCGGGCGCCGCACCGGCCCGCGGCGGCGAGACTGCGGGCATGAACGCCTCGCCCCGCCACCCGGCGCGCCCCGTCCGTTCCGCGGCCGTCCTGCTCTCCTCGCTGCTGCTCCTGGCGGGTTGTTCGGCGGCGGACTCGGCGCGGCCCGAGCGGGCACCCCGGCGGGACGGCACCACCGCGCGGGCGGTCCTGCCCAGGCAGGCCGGAGACCTCCAGGAGGTCTACCAGCGGGTGATCGACGAGGTGCTGCCCTCGGTCGTGCAGATCCAGGCGGGCGACGCTCTGGGGTCCGGCATCGTCTACGACGACCGGGGCCATGTCGTCACCAACGCCCATGTCGTGGGGGACGCGAAGTCCTTCCGGGTGACCACCGCGAACAGCGAGGACACGTTGACGGCGACGCTCGTGTCCTCCTACCCGCAACAGGACTTGGCGGTGATCGCCCTGGAGACGGTGCCCGACGGGCTGCGGGCGGCCCGATTCGGGGACTCCTCCGAGGTGGAGGTGGGCCAGATCGTGCTCGCGATGGGCTCGCCGCTCGGGCTGGAGTCCAGCGTGACCCAGGGCATCGTCTCGGCGACCGGCAGGACCGTGACCGAGGCCGGCGACGGCTCGGGCGGCGGCGCCACCATCGCCAACATGATCCAGACCTCCGCCGCTATCAACCCCGGGAACAGCGGCGGCGCGCTGGTCGACCTGGACGCGCGGGTGATCGGCATCCCGACGCTGGCGGCGGCCGACCCCGGCGTCGGCAACGGCCAAGCGCCGGGGATCGGCTTCGCCATTCCGGCGGCGACCGTGCGCACCATCGCCGACCAGATCGTCGAGGACGGGCGGGTGACCGACTCGGGCCGCGCCGCGCTCGGCATCGTCGGCCGTACGGTCGTCAACGCCGACTACCGGGCGGCGGGCGTGGCCGTGGTGGAGGTGGAGCGGGGCGGCGCCGCCGACCAGGCGGGCATCGAGACGGGGGACGTGATCACCGGGCTGGGGGACACCGACGTCACCACCGTCGCCTCGCTGTCGGCGGCGCTGGCGGGGCTCCGCCCCGGCGACCGGGAGACCGTCTCGTACACCCGCGACGGCGACGAGCGGACCGCGGAGGTCACCATGGGCGAGAGCTGACCCGGCGGCCGTCGCGAGGGGTGGCGACGGCCTCGAACAGGGCGGGTCGGTGACTCCGGCCCCACCCGTCGCGGCCCGTCCGCTCGGCACGGGCGCGTGTCGAGCGACCGCCGCCGGTCGGCGACGGAGGGACTAGCCGTCCTGATCCCGACCCTCGTCCGCGTGCAGGCTCATGGGCCCGTAGACCTCCTCGGTGCCCTCGAACAGCCGGACCCGGTCGGCGCCGCCGTCGCGGAGGGCCTTCCAGTACTCCCCGATCCACGACTCGGCGTCGCCCTGCGTGGTGAACTCCTCCGGTTCCACCGCCGGGCGGACCCGCGCCCCCTCGGCTGTCTCGAACCGCCACGTCCATGCCGTCATGTGCGCCTCCCAGGGGTTCAACAGTGTCACGGCGGAGCGCCGGGTGTCGCTCCGTTCCGCCGGCAGCCTATGCGGTCGGCGCCGCCGCCGTGCCGCCCGGGCGCGGCGCCCCGTGCCGGCCGTCGGACGAGGGCGCTCCCGCCGAGGGCGTCGAGCGCGGGGGCCGTGTCGCGGTGCGGGCGCGCGGGCGGCGGGGCGACCGGGGAGGATCGGGGTGTGGACGTGACTCTGCTCGGTACCGGTGCCCCCGCGGGACTCCCCCGCCCCGACTGTCCCTGCGCGGCCTGCGCCGCCGCGCTGGGCGAGGACGCCCGCGCCGCGACGGCGCTCGTGGTGGACGGCGGGTTGTTGCTCGACCTCACCCCCGGCGCGGCGCTCGCCGCGGCGCGGGCGGGGGTATCGCTGGGCGGCGTCGTCCAGGTGTTGCTCTCGCATCCGCACGACGGGCCCGCCGTGGAGGTGCCGCCCGGGCTTCCACAGCCCGGGCGGGTCCCGGACGGCCGGGAGTTGGCGCTGTTGACCGGCCATCGAGTGCGGGCCGTCCCACTGGACGCGCCGGGCACGGGCTACGCCGTGACCGGGCCCGACGGGCACCGGATGTTGTACCTGCCGCCAGGGGGGTCCCCCGCCGGGTCCGAGGGGCTCGCCGAACGCTACGACATGGTTCTCCTCGACGTGGTCGGACGCCCCGACGCGCTGGCCGGCCTGCGGGCGACGGGCGCCGTCGGGCCGACCACCGACGTCGTCGCGGTCCATCTGGGCCACGAGGTGCCGCCGGGACCCGAGGCACGCCGACGGCTGGCCGCGGCGGGGGCACGGGCGGTGCCCGACGGTACGACGCTGTCGGTGGGCGCGTACGAGGACGTCCCGGACCTGCCTCGGCGGACCCTGGTCCTGGGCGGGGCGCGGTCCGGGAAGTCCGTGGAGGCGGAGCGTCGGCTGTCGGCCTTCCCCGGTGTCCTGTACGTGGCGACGGGCGGTTCGCGTCCCGGGGACGCCGAGTGGGGGGAGCGGGTCCGGGCGCATCGGGAGCGGCGACCGGGGTCCTGGCGGACGGTCGAGACCTGCGACCTGGTGCCGCTGCTCGGGGAGGCCGGACCGCCGCTGCTGGTGGACTGTCTGTCGTTGTGGCTGACGGACGCCATGGACACCGTCGGGGCGTGGGACGAGGACGTGTGGGCGCGGGGCGGCGAGCGGGCACTGCGCGAGCGGGTGAGCGAACTGACCGCCGCCGTGCGCGCCGCGCGGCGGACGGTGGTCGCCGTCTCGAACGAGGTGGGTTCGGGGGTCGTCCCGGCCACCCCGTCGGGCCGGCGGTACCGGGACGAGTCGGGCCGGTTGAACGCGGCGTTGGCCGCCGAGTGCGAGCAGGTGTTGCTGGTGGTGGCGGGTCAGACGCTGGTCCTGCGGGGCTGAGCGCGCCCGGAGTCGGCCGGGGCGGGTCGCGAGGCGACCGGGCTCCGGGCGCCCGACCCACGGCGCGTCAGGGTGTGTGCCTCCCGCGCCTGGCGACCACCCGCGGCGAACCGGTGGGGGTGAGGACGGCACAGCCCGACGCCCGCAACTCCCGGCGGAGGCATGCGGAGAACCGGGTCCCCCCGCGAGGGAGGAGGGCGAAGCGGTCGGTGACGTCGACGAGCAAGTGCCCGCCGGGGCGGAGCAGACGGAGCGCGGCGCTCAGCGCGGCGCGCGGATCCGGGGCGGCGGGTAGCTGACGGACGAGACTCACCACGTCGTACCGGGCCGCGAGGAGGGCGACGATGTGCGGGTCGGCGGGTGTGCCGACGTGTCCTTCCTCGACGCGTTCGGCGGCGCGCGCTCGCAGTACGCGCGTGGTGGGGTCCAGGCCGTCGAAGGAGGTGTAGGGGAAGAGACGGCGGGCGACCGCGGGGAAGTGGGCCTCGCCCGTGCCGACGTCCAGCCAGCTCTCCGGCTCCGGTTGGTGGCGCAGTACGGCGCGGGCGGCCAGCAGGTGCCGGGCGTGGTCCGTCGCGCGGGCCAGGCTGCCCGCGGGGGGCCCGCCGCCCGGCGCGCTCGGCGGATCGTCGAATCCGTGACCGCAGTCCCGGCATCGCGACGGGGCGCGCCGTCCCGCCCCGTCGCGGACGCCGGGCCCGCGGCGCCGTCGGCCGACGCGGAGTCGACGCGAGCCGCACCACGGGCAGTCCTGGCGGAGCGGCACGGACGAGGCGACCGGCGACGGCGACGGCGGCAGGACCACACGGGCTCCCGGCGGTACGAGGGCGAGGCGCGGACGGGCGAGCGGCGCGAGGCTCGGCGCCCCGGGCGCCCCGACCACACACCATGCATTCCAGTGCACAACGGTACGAAACGGCGGATCGGGCATTCTCCCTCTCGGGGGCGACGGCGGTGCCTCCCCGGGGTCTGCCACGGGGCTCCGGGGCGCCCGGGGGAGGCCGGTACTGTTCGGCGAATGAGCTCGCTGAATCTCGACCACTTCACCGACCTGATCGAGCGCCCCGACAGCGGTGTCCGCGCCGCCCTGGAAGCGCACCGGGAGCGGCGGGTCGTTCCGCCCGGCTCGCTGGGCCGACTGGACGAGTGGGGCGAGTGGCTGGCCGCCGCTCAGCACGCTGTGCCGGCGCGACCGATCGAGCGACCCCGCGTGGTGCTCTTCGCGGGCGACCACGGGGTCGCCGAACTGGGAGTGTCGGCGCGCCCCGCGGGAAGCGCGGCGGAGCTGGTCCGTGAGGTCCTGGAGGGCGGGCGTCCGGTCTCGGTGCTGGCGCGTCGGTTCGGGGTCCCGGTGCGGGTGGTGGACATGGCGCTGGACTGCGACCCGGGGACGCTGCCCGCCGAGGTGGTGCGCCATCGCGTGCGACGCGGCTCCGGCCGGATCGACCGGGAGGACGCGTTGACGGCGCAGGAGGCGGAGGCCGCCTTCCGGGCCGGTGTGGCGCTCGCCGACGAGGAGGCCGACTCCGGCACCGACCTGGTCGTCCTGGGCGATGTCAGTGTGGGCGGCACCACGGCCGCCGGGGCACTGATCGCCGCGCTGTGCGGCACGGACGCCTCCGTCGTGACCGGGCGCGGCGGCCTGGCCATCGACGACCTGGCGTGGATGCGCAAGTGCGCGGCCGTCCGGGACGCGCTGCGCCGGGCCCGACCGGCGCTCGGGGACCAGGCGCGGCTGCTGGCCACCGTCGGCGGGGCCGATCTGACGGCAATGACCGGGTTCCTGTTGCAGGCCGCGGTGCGGCGCACGCCGGTCCTCCTCGACGGCGTGGTGTCCGCGGCGTGCGCGCTCGTGGCCCAGCGCGTCGCCTTCCGGGCTCCCGACTGGTGGACGGCCGCCCACGAGAGCGGCGAGCCCGGACAGGCCAAGGCGCTCGACCGGCTGGCCATGCGCCCGCTGCTGACCCACGGAGTCACCGTGGGCGAGGGCACCGGAGGCCTGCTGGCGCTTCCGCTGATCCAGGCCGCCGCGGCCTTGGCGGCGGAGGTCCCGGAGCGCCGCGAGCGGACCCCCGAGGGCGGGGCCTCGGACCGCGCCTCGGGAGCGCCGGAGGAGTCCGGGAGCTGAGGCGTCGCCTCAGCGGCGCTCCGCCGCGCGGGTCGGCAGGGGGTCGGGGCGCCCACCGATCCAGTCCTGGAGTACGCGACTCGGCCCGGCCCATCGCCGGTCGTGGCGGTAGGCGCGCAGCGTGGCCCGGGCCCGGGCTCGCGGACGCCGGCGGTAGAAGCGCCGTGCCCAGGGCGAGTCGGGGCGGGCCAGTCGAACCGCCCCGACCAGGGCGACGACAGGGACGATCACCCCGAAGATCGCCAGTCGGGTCTTCCCCTTGACCAGGGAGACGAGGGCGCAGAAGAAGCTCGCGGCGGCCGTGCGGACGACGGTGAGGCGGTCCTGTGCCTCGTCCGGGGAGAGGTTGTCGACGCCGAGCGGGGAGAAGCCGACCAGGATCAACCCGCCCAGGGAGGCGGTGAGAACCACGGCCTCCACGCTGCGCCGGCCCGCCTCCGTCCAGTACACGTCGTCCAGGTGCAGGATCAGCGCGAACTCGTCGAGGACCAGGCCGGTACCGATCCCGAAGACCGTGGCGCCGACCGCGGTGCCGGCGTCGTGGCCCGCCGCCGCGAAGGCGCCGAAGCCTCCGAGCACGGTGAGGACGACCCCGGGCACCACGTGGTGGATGTGCAGTCCGCCGGCACGGACATTGCCGAACGGGCCCCGGCCCGCCCGGATGAGACGAGTGATCAGGCGGGTGACGAGGAAGGTGAGGACGAAGGCGGCCAAGGCGAGGAGCAGCGGGAGCTTTCCGGGCTCCACGATGTTCCGATACCACCAGTCTCCCATCGGAGTTCGGGGGCGCGGCTCCCGTGAGGGCCCGGTTCCCCATCCCCCTTTCCATTCCGTACGGGCGGTTCGCGCGGAGGGCGAACGCGCCGCACGGGACGTGGGCCGGCCCTTCGCACCACTCCGCCGGCGAGGTTGTCCGCCGAGCGGATTCGGGCCGCGGCGTCCCTTCCTCACCTCGGCCGACGAGGAGGCCGTGCGACGTATCGATCGACTCGCCGGGAGGGCCGGCGGTGCGGGTCGGAAGCGGAACGTACCGCACTTTTTTGGACCTGCCGCGAGAACGCGCGGCGGGCCGGGTGCGGCGTGGTCGGAAGATCACCTTTCGGCGGCGCGGTCGAAGGCCGGATCGGCGACCGCCAGGTGGCTCTCGGTGACGACCGCCGCCGCTCTCCTCGCCACCGGCACGCCTCCGGCACGTCGCCGGCACGTCGCCGGCACGTCGCCGGCTCGGTCGGTCGAGGACGGTCCGTCCGCCCGCACGGGACTCGACGTCCCCGGCCGGGACCGCCTCCGGACCCCGGCGGGCCGGCCGGTAGTCTGCGCCGATGCCCAGGACCTCCGTCGCGGACGGCCTCCGTTTCGCCTTCGGCACGCTGACCGTGTTCCCGGTGACGGTGACCCGCTGGGACCGGGCCGCCGCCCGCGCGGGGATGCTGTGGGCCCCCGTGGTCGGGTTGGCGGTCGGCGTGGCGGCGGCCGGCACGGGGCTCCTGGCGCTGTTCCTCGGCGCCGGCGCGCCGCTGGCCGCCGTGGCCTCGGTCGCGGTGGCCGCGCTGTCGACCCGGGGGCTGCATCTGGACGGGTTGGCGGACACGGCGGACGGGTTGGGAAGCGGCGCGCCCGCCGAGGACGCCCTGCGGATCATGAAGAAGTCGGACATCGGTCCGTTCGGTGTGGTCACCCTGGTGCTGGTACTGGTGGCCCAGGTCGCCGCTTTGGCCCGGGCTTTCGAGGAGTCCTGGGCGCTGGGCACGTTCGCCGTCGTCGTATCGGCCGCCGCCGCTCGCCTCGCGCTGACGCTGGCCGCGCGGTCCGGGGTGCCCGCGGCCCGCCCCGAGGGGCTGGGTGCGGCGGTGGCTGGGGTGGTCCCGACCCTCGGTGTGGCGGCCGTGACCGCCGCCGTGGTCGCGACCGCGGCGGTCGTGGCGGGGGCGGTGCCGTCGCCGGTGTCGCCGGTCCACGCGGCGTTGGCCGTGGTCGTGGCGCTGGGCTGTGCCGAGTCGCTGCTGCGGCGCTGTCTGCGCCGCCTGGGCGGCGTGACCGGGGACGTGTTCGGGGGCGTGGCGGAGACCTCGGCCACCGCCGTCCTGGTCGTCCTCGCTCTGGGATAAGGGTCGCGGTACGGGCCGGCGGACGCTTCGGGGCGCCCCGGAGCGGGAGACGGGAGAAGGGGTACGTGCTCCCGGGTCGCGCCGGGAATCCGCCATCGGTGGCCGACAGGCGGGTGGCCCGAAGGCGACCGACGACCGAACGGGCTCATGGCGGAGGTGGGAGGGGGCGAGCGTAGGCTCGTGCCCGGTTCCGCCCGCCGGGTCGGGACCGGGATAACGGGAGGCGCGGGTCCTGTCGTCCACGGCAGGATCTAGGGTCGGTCCCCGGGCCCGGCCGACCCACCCTCACTCGGCCACCTCAGACTCAACGGAAGCGAGAATTCACCACCGTGACTGCTCTCACTCTCTCCGCCGCAACGGCGTCCGCCCTCCGGGCCGATGCCCTGGTGATCGGCGTCGCCAAGGGCTCCTCGCCCGGGGACGGCGCGTTGGTCGTCGCCCCCGGCGCCGAGGCCGTGGACGCGGCCTTCGACGGCGGGTTGGCCTCTGTCCTCCAGACCCTCGGGGCCTCCGGCGGCGAGGGCGAGGTGACGAAGCTGCCCTCCCCCGCGGGCATCAAGGCGCCCGTGGTGATGGCGGTGGGCCTGGGCGCGGAACCCGAGCGGGGCACCGACTACGACGCCGACGCGCTCCGTCGGGCCGCCGGCGTCGCCGCCCGGTCGCTGGCAGGGACCGGGAAGGCCGGCTTCGCCCTGCCGCTCGCCGACGCCTCGGCCGCCGGCGCGGTGGGCGAGGGCGTGCTCCTGGGCGCCTACTCCTTCGACGCCTACAAGCGGCAGACTCCGGCGGACCGGAACGCCCGCGGCGGGACCGACCAGTCCCCGCTGGGCGAGGCCGCCCTGCTCGGGGGCAAGCGGGACAAGGCGCACAAGGCGGCCGTCGCCCGTGCCACCGCCGTCGGCGAGGAGCTGAACCGCGCCCGCGACCTGGTCAACACGCCGCCGAACGAGCTCGACCCCGAGGCCTTCGCCGCCGTGGCCCAGGCCGCCGGCAAGGAGCACGGCGTCAAGGTGCAGATCCTCGACGAGAAGGCACTGGCCAAGGGCGGCTACGGCGGCATCCTCGGTGTCGGCGCGGGCTCGGCGTCACCGCCGCGTCTGGTCAAGCTGACGTACGACCCGCCCAAGGCGAAGAAGCACCTGGCCTTCGTCGGCAAGGGCATCACCTACGACTCCGGCGGCATCTCGCTGAAGCCCGCGGGCCACAACGAGACCATGAAGTGCGACATGAGCGGTGCCGCCGCCGTGTTCGCCGCGGTGATCGCCGCGGCGCGCCTGGGCCTGCGCGTCAAGGTGACCGCCTGGCTGGCGCTGGCCGAGAACATGCCGTCCGGCTCGGCCACCCGGCCCGGTGACGTGCTGCGGATGTACAGCGGCAAGACCGTCGAGGTGCTCAACACCGACGCCGAGGGGCGGCTGGTGCTGGCCGACGCGCTGTGGGCGGCCTCCCAGGAGGAGCCGGACGCCGTCCTGGACGTGGCGACGCTGACCGGGGCCATGGTGCTGGCGCTGGGCAACCGGACCTTCGGTGTGATGGGCAACGACGACGAGTTCCGCTCGGCGGTCGTCGAGGCCGCCGAGGAGGTCGGCGAGCCCGCGTGGCCGATGCCGCTGCCGGAGCACCTGCGCAAGGGCATGGACTCGCCGACGGCGGACCTGGCCAACATGGGCGAGCGGATGGGCGGCGGCCTGGTCGCCGGACTCTTCCTCCGCGAGTTCGTCGGCGAGGGCATCACCTGGGCCCACCTGGACATCGCCGGTCCCGCCTTCAACGAGGGCGGACCCTTCGGCCACACCCCGAAGGGGGGCACCGGGACGGCCGTGCGCACGCTGGTGCGCGTGGCCGAGCTGGCGGCCCGGGGCGAGCTGGTCTGAGCCGGCTCCGGGAAGGGGACGAGGGGGACGGCGACCCACGCCCCCTTCCCGGCCCACGCGCCCCGGTCGGTTCACGCGCGGGCCGGGCGGGGCGCTCGGCCGGTCGCGCGTGCCGGTGGCGTGCGACGTCTCACACATCGGCCCGGCGTCTCGGACGGGTGCGACAGGTGCGAAGATGGAGCCCGGCAGGACAGGGCCCCACCCGAGGGCCGAAGAACGAGCGGCCGGACACCAGCCGCCTGCCGGTCGTCGAAGACCGGCGCACGGCGCACATGCATGGAGGACGTGACGTGGCGAACGACGCCAGCACCGTTTTCGACCTAGTGATCCTCGGCGGTGGAAGCGGCGGATACGCCGCGGCGCTCCGCGGGGCCCAGCTGGGCCTGGACGTCGCCCTGATCGAGAAGGACAAGGTCGGCGGCACCTGCCTGCACCGGGGATGCATCCCCACCAAGGCCCTGCTGCACGCGGGCGAGGTCGCCGACCAGGCCCGCGAGAGCGAGCAGTTCGGCGTGCGGGCCACCTTCGAGGGCATCGACGTGGCCGCCGTCCACTCCTACAAGGACGACGTGGTCTCCGGCCTGTACAAGGGCCTCCAGGGGCTGATCGCCTCCCGCAAGGTGACCTACGTCGAGGGAGAGGGCCGGTTGTCCTCCCCGACCTCGGTCGAGGTGGACGGTCGCCGCATCGAGGGACGTCACGTTCTCCTGGCGACCGGATCCGTTCCGAAGTCGCTGCCCGGCCTGGAGATCGACGGCGACCGGATCATCTCCTCGGACCACGCCCTGGTCCTGGACCGGGTGCCGAAGTCCGCGATCGTCCTGGGCGGGGGCGTGATCGGCGTCGAGTTCGCCTCGGCCTGGAAGTCGTTCGGCTCGGACGTCACGATCGTCGAGGGCATGAAGCACCTCGTCCCCGTCGAGGACGAGAACAGCTCGAAGCTCTTGGAGCGCGCGTTCCGCAAGCGCGGCATCAAGTTCAACCTGGGCACCTTCTTCGAGAAGGCGGAGTACACGCGGGACGGTGTGAGGGTCACCCTCGCCGACGGCAAGGTGTTCGAGGCCGAGGTCCTCCTGGTCGCCGTCGGGCGCGGCCCGGTCTCGCGGGGCCTGGGCTACGAGGAGGCCGGCATCGCCATGGACCGCGGCCACGTCCTCGTGGACGAGTACATGCGCACCAACCTCCCCACCGTGTCCGCCGTCGGCGATCTGGTGCCCACGCTCCAGCTCGCGCACGTGGGCTTCGCCGAGGGCATCCTGGTGGCGGAGCGACTGGCCGGTCTGAGGCCGGTCCCGGTCGACTACGACGGCGTGCCGCGGGTCACGTACTGCCACCCGGAGGTGGCCTCCGTCGGCATCACCGAGGCCAAGGCCAAGGAGGTCTACGGCGCGGACAAGGTCGTCACCCTGAAGTACAACCTCGCCGGCAACGGCAAGAGCAAGATCCTCAAGACCGCGGGCGAGATCAAGCTCGTGCAGGTCAAGGACGGTGCCGTGGTCGGCGTCCACATGGTCGGTGACCGGATGGGCGAGCAGGTGGGCGAGGCGCAGCTGATCTACAACTGGGAGGCGCTGCCGGCCGAGGTCGCCCAGCTCGTGCACGCCCACCCGACGCAGAACGAGGCGCTCGGCGAGGCTCACCTGGCCCTCGCCGGCAAGCCGCTGCACGCCCACGACTGACGCCGTCGTCCACCGGGCGTGACGACCCAGACTTCCGCAATTCGTAAGGAGCAACCGAAACCATGGCGGTTTCCGTAACCCTGCCGGCGCTCGGCGAGAGCGTCACCGAGGGCACTGTCACCCGCTGGCTGAAGGCCGAAGGCGAGCGCGTCGAGGCCGACGAGCCGCTGCTGGAGGTGTCCACCGACAAGGTCGACACCGAGATCCCGGCCCCCGTCTCCGGCACGCTCTCCTCCATCAAGGTCGCCGAGGACGAGACCGTCGAGGTCGGCGCCGAGCTGGCGCTGATCGACGACGGCTCCGGCGCCCCCGCCGAGGCCCCGGCGGCCGAGAGCGCTCCCGCCCCGGCGGCGGAGGAGTCCGCTCCCGCCCCCGCCGCCGAGGCGCCGGCCGCGCCCCCCGCCGCGCAGGCCCCCGCCGAGACGGGCGACGAGTCGGGCACGGACGTGGTCCTGCCCGCGCTCGGCGAGTCCGTCACCGAGGGCACCGTGACGCGCTGGCTGAAGTCCGTCGGCGACAGCGTCGAGGCCGACGAGCCGCTGCTGGAGGTGTCCACCGACAAGGTCGACACCGAGATCCCGGCCCCCGTCTCCGGCACGCTGGTGCGGATCGTGGTCGGCGAGGACGAGACCGCCGAGGTCGGCGCCAAGCTCGCCGTCATCGGAGCGACGGGCACCGCACCGGCCGCGCCCACGCCCGCCCCCGCGGAGCAGCCCGCACCGGCGGAGCCCGCGCGCCCGGAGCCGCAGGCCCCGACCACCCAGGCCCCCGCCGCACCGGAGCCGCCTCGCTCCGCGCCCGAGCCGCCCGCCGCGCCCACGCCCCAGCCGGCCACGCCCGCCCCCCGACCCACCGCTCCGGCCACTCCGGCCACTCCGGCCACTCCGGCCGCTCCGGCCGCCGCCAAGGCGACCGACGAGGGCGCCTACGTCACCCCGCTGGTGCGCAAGCTGGCCTCGGAGAACGGCGTCGACCTCGGGTCGGTCAAGGGCAGCGGGGTCGGTGGCCGGATCCGCAAGCAGGACGTCCTCGCGGCGGCCGACGCCGCGCGGGCCGCCTCGGCCCCCGCGGCCTCCGAGGCGCCGGCCGCGCCCGCGCGCCCGGCCACCGCGTCGGCCGGGCGGACCCCGTCCCTGGAGGTCTCGCCGCTGCGTGGGCAGACCGTGAAGATGACCCGGATCCGCAAGGTCATCGGCGACAACATGGTCAAGGCGCTGCGCGAGCAGGCCCAGCTGTCGTCGGTCGTCGAGGTCGACGTCACCCGCCTGATGCGACTGCGCGGTCGGGCGAAGGACTCCTTCGCCTCCCGAGAGGGCGTCAAGCTCTCCCCGATGCCGTTCTTCGTGAAGGCCGCGGCCCAGGCGCTGAAGGCCTACCCGGCCGTGAACGCCAGGATCAACGAGGCCGAGGGCACCATCACCTACTTCGACACCGAGAACATCGGTATCGCGGTGGACTCCGAGAAGGGCCTGATGACCCCGGTCATCAAGAACGCCGGCGACCTGAACCTGGCGGGCATCGCCAAGGCGACGGCCGACCTCGCGGGCAAGGTCCGGGCGAACAGGATCACCCCGGACGAGCTGTCCGGCGCGACGTTCACGATCAGCAACACCGGGTCGCGGGGCGCGCTCTTCGACACGATCATCGTGCCGCCGGGCCAGGTCGCCATCCTCGGCATCGGCGCGACCGTCAAGCGGCCGTCCGTCGTCGAGACGGAAGAAGGACCGGTCATCGGCGTGCGCGACATGACGTACCTGACGCTGTCCTACGACCACCGCCTGGTGGACGGCGCCGACGCGGCCCGCTACCTGACCGCCGTCAAGGCGATCCTGGAAGCCGGCGAGTTCGAGGTCGAACTGGGTCTCTGACCCGCACCGGCCCTCGGCGCCCCCGCACGGACTCTCCGTGCGGGGGCGCCGCCGTCCGTGGGGAGGCACGCGCCGGACGATGACGGGTACTCGGCCGTGTAAGCCTTGTCTCACCTGCGCGATGGCACCTGATGCGCCCTCGGCCCGACGTCGGTGCGCCGTATTGTCTAGAGGTCAACGCCCCAGGGGCCTCCCGCGGCCCCCCGCGAAGGAGCCCGTCATGACCGCGCCCGTCGTCCACTCGCTGCGCGAGCAGATCCGCGAGCACATCCTGGAGGGGATCATCAGCGGACGCTGGCAGCCGGGCGAGCGGATCGTGGAGAGGCGGATCGCCACGGAACTGGAGGTCAGTCAGACCCCGGTCCGCGAGGCGCTGCGCGAGCTGGAGTCGCTCCGGCTGATCGAGTCCGTGCCGAACAAGGGCGTCCGGGTACGGAACCTGACCGCGGCGGACTTGGAGGAGAGCTACCCGGTCCGGGCCGGACTGGAGGCCATCGCCGCGGAGTTGGCGGCCGACAGCCTGGCCGACGACCGTTCGGCCCTGGAACCACACGTGGCGGCCCTGTACGAGGCGGATCGGGCCGCCGACGGGACGGCCCAGGTCCGACACACGGTGGCCTTCCACCGGGAACTCGTCCGGGCGGCCGGCAACTCCGTCCTGCTGCACACCTGGGAGGGGCTGGGGATCGAGGTGTTCACCGCGCTGTCGATCCGCTGGTTGGGAACCGTGCAACAGTCCTACGCCGAGGAACACGAGGAACTCACGGCCGCCTTCGCACGACGGGACCCCAGGATCGCCGAGTTGGTGAAGGCCCACGTCCTGGGGTGCGCCCCACGCCCCTGATCCCGGGCACCGGGCCGCACCACCCCTCCCCCATGTCCCCGAGCGGGCGGCACCCGCGGAGCACCGCCGTAGGGGACGCGACTCCCCCGGCGACGCTCCGGGGCCCGACACCCCCTCTGCCACCAGCGGAAACACCACCCAGGTTCGGTCACCGCGTGCCGCTGAAGGGGCACCGAGTGCCCACTTTCGCCGAGACGGAGATTTCACCCTGGTTTCCTTTGATCGATCATCGATCAAGGGGTTACAGTCACCGACGGGCTTCGACCGGAGGCCCTCGCCCTGTCCTGCCAAAGACCGAGGGCATCCCGAGATCTCGACCACGAGGGAACCCCCCTTCGCCCCAGGAAGGCGGCGCCATGACCGACCCCCACGCCATCCAGCCGAGCGCGCTCGACCAGATCCCGGACAGGGACCCGGAGGAGACCGCCGAGTGGCGGGCTTCCCTCGACGCCGTCGCCCGGGCGGGCGGCCCCGAGCGGGCCGCCTTCCTCATGCGCCGCACGCTGGAGCACGCCGAGGGCGCGGGCGTGGGCCTGCCGAAGCTTCTGGAGACGGACTACGTCAACACCATCCCCACCGCCGCCGAGCCACCGCTCGACGGCGACGAGGAGATGGAGCGGCGGATCACCGCCTGGAACCGCTGGAACGCCGCGGCCATGGTGTCGCGGGCCGCCGCCCACGGCGTCGGCGGCCACATCGCCACCTTCGCCTCCGCCGCCTGGCTGTACGAGACCGGGTTCAACCACTTCTTCCGCGGCAAGGAGGGCGACGGCTCGGGCGACCAGCTCTTCATCCAGGGCCACGCCTCCCCCGGCGTCTACGCCCGCGCGTTCCTCGACGGGCGGCTGGACGAGGGCCACCTCGACAACTTCCGTCGCGAGTCCGGCGGCCGAGGGCTGCCGTCCTACCCTCACCCTCGGCGCCTGCCCTGGCTCTGGGAGTTCCCGACCGTGTCGATGGGTCTGGGGCCGCTCTCCGCGATCTACCAGGCACGCTTCAACCGTTACCTCGCCCACCGGGGCATCAAGGACACCTCCGGCTCCCGTGTGTGGGCCTTCCTGGGCGACGGCGAGATGGACGAGCCCGAGTCCACAGCGGCCCTCGCCCTCGCGGCACGCGAGGAACTGGACAACCTCACCTTCGTGGTCAACTGCAACCTGCAGCGCCTCGACGGACCAGTGCGCGCCAACTTCAAGATCGTCCAAGAGCTGGAGGCCCAGTTCCGCGGGGCGGGTTGGAACGTCGTCAAGACGCTCTGGGGAACCGCCTGGGACGAGCTGTTCCGGCTCGACACCACGGGCGCCCTCGTCCGCCGCCTGCGCCGGGTGCCGGACGCCCAGATCCAGACGTACCAGACGCGCGACGCCGCCTACATCCGCCGGGACTTCTTCGGCGCCGACCCGGCCCTCGTCGAGATGGCCGGGTTGCTGAGCGACGACAAGATCCTGGAGTGCTTCCACACCTCACGGGGCGGCCACGAGGTCCGCAAGGTGTACGCCGCCTACCGGGCCGCGCTGGCGCACCGGGGCGCGCCGACGGTGATCCTGGCCCAGACCGTCAAGGGCCACACCCTGGGGCAGGGATTCGCCTCGAAGAACGCCAACCACCAGATGAAGAAGCTGACGGCCGACGAGTTCAAGGTCATGCGCGACCTGCTCGACCTGCCGATCCGCGACGCCGACTTCGTCGACGGCCAGGCGCCCTACGGCCACCCCGGTGCCGACTCCCCCGAGGTCCGCTACCTGCGGGAGCGACGCGCCGCGCTGGGCGGTCCCGCCCCGGCTCGGCGGGTCCACCCCGTCGCGCCGCTGCCGTCCCCGGCGGAGAAGGCCTTCACGGCGTTCGATCGCGGCTCCGGCTCCCAGAACGTGGCGACCACGATGGCCTTCGTGCGCTTGGTCAAGGACCTGGTACGGGACCGGGAGACGGGCGGGCGCTGGGTCCCGATCGTCCCCGACGAGGCCCGGACCTTCGGCATGGAGTCGCTCTTCCCCTCCCTGGGGATCTACTCCCCCAAGGGTCAGACCTACGAGCCGGTCGACCGCGACCAGCTGATGTACTACAAGGAGGCCGCCGACGGCCAGATCCTCAACGAGGGGATCACCGAGGCCGGTTCGATGGCGGACTTCATCGCCGCCGCCACGTCCTACGCGACGCACGGCGAGACGATGATCCCCTTCTACATCTTCTACTCGATGTTCGGCTGGCAGCGGACGGCCGACCAGATGTGGCAGCTCGGCGACCAGCTCGGTCGCGGCTTCCTCGTCGGAGCCACCGCCGGACGCACCACCCTGACCGGAGAGGGCCTGCAACACGCCGACGGACACAGCCCGGTGATCGCCGCCACCAACCCGGCGGCGCTGAGCTACGACCCGGCGTTCGCCTACGAGGTCGCCGTGATCGTCCGCGAGGGGCTGCGCCGGATGTTCGGCGAGCCGAGGCCCGGCGAGGACCAGGACGTCTTCTACTACCTCACCGTCTACAACGAGCCGTTGCCCCAGCCGGCCAAGCCCTCCGGAGCGGACGTCGACGAGGGCATCGTCAAGGGCCTCTACCGCTTCGCCACGGCGGAGTCCGCCGGGCTGACCCCGCCCGCCGACGCCCCGCGCGTGCAGCTCGTCGGCGCCGGCACGGCGGTCCACTGGGTGTCGCGCGCCCAGAGCCTGCTGGCCGAGGAATGGGGCGTGGCGGCCGACGTGTGGTCCGCGACCTCCTTCACCGAGTTGCGCCGGGACGCCATGGAGGCGGACGCGGCCCTGCTGCGGGGCGAGGACCGGGTGCCGTACGTGCGGCGGGCGCTGCGGGGGGTCGAGGGACCGGTGCTCGCGGTCTCCGACTACATGCGCCAGGTGCCGGACCAGATCGCGCAGTGGGTGGAGCAGGACTGGATGTCGCTGGGGGCGGACGGCTTCGGCCTCTCCGACACCCGGCGGGGCGCCAGGCGCCACTTCGGCGTCGACGCCGAGTCGGTCGTCGTCGCCGCGCTGGCCCAACTCGCCCGGCGCGGCGAGGTCAAGGCGACGACGGTGACGGAGGCGCGCGAGCGGTACGGGCTCTAGGGTGAGGCGTCGCCCCGGAGGCCGAGGCCCCTCGGCGTGCCCGCCGGAGGCCCTCGTACCGGGGCTTCCGGGCCGGCCGCGTCGGCAGGGTGCCGGCCGTCTACTCCGGCGGGGGCGGCGGGCCCGGCTCCTCGTCCTCCGGGCCGGGTCCAGGGTCGGGGTAACGGCGGAGTCGGACGATGGCGAGGGCCAGTCCACCCCAGACGATGAGGATCGCGACGATCATCATGATAACGGCGGCGGCGGACATCAGCTCTCCTCTCCATGGCCCGCGTCGCCCGGGCGGGGCGCGCCCTTGGGGGAAGGTGGCGCGCCCGGCGCGGGTCCGCCCGGTGTGGACGGATGCCGGGGCAGGAGGGTGAGCAGGACGCCGACCACCAGCGCGCCGATCGCCACGCTCCAGCCCGCGGCGAGCAGGAAGCCGGTGGAGTAGCCCTCGTAGTTGTGGTCGAACTCGGTGCGGAGGCTGTCGACCATCATCCAGCCGAGGGTCACCGGGGTGATCACGCCGAGGCAGATCCGCCACCAGTGGCCGAGTGAGACCGCGGAGGTGGCGTCGGCGTCGCGTTGCAGTTCGGGCAGCTTGCGCATGAACCAGGCCACGGCGACCACCGAGACGAGCGCGGCCAGCGCGATGCCGTACTGGTTGATGAAGTGGTCGGCCACGTCGAGGAGGTAGATGCCCTCGTTCGTGGGGAAGAGCAGGACGGAGACCACCGCGATGGCGCCGCCGACCCCGAGGACGGCGGGCACACGGCGCAGGCCGGTGCGGTCCTCCACGGCGGACACGACCACCTGCACGATCGAGATCAGCGACGAGAGTCCGGCGATCACCAGGGACAGGAAGAAGACCACACCGAACGCGCCGCCCAGCCACATCTCGGAGATGATCGCCGGGAAGACGACGAAGGCGAGGCCGAGCCCGGCACTCGCCACCTCGTCCACCGGGACGCCGGCGCTCCGGGCCATGAAGCCCAGGGCCGCGAAGACGCCGAGGCCGGCGAGGACCTCGAACGAGCTGTTGGAGAAGCCGGCGACCAGCGCGGAGCCCGTCAGGTCGGCGCGACGGCGCAGATAGGAGGCGTAGGTGACCATGATGCCGAAGCCGATCGACAGCGAGAAGAAGATCTGTCCGTAGGCCGCGACCCAGACACCGCCGTCCCCGAGTTGGGACCAGTCGGGTTCGAAGAACGCCTCCAGGCCCTCGGCTGCTCCGTCCAGGGTCAGCGCGCGGATCACCAGGACGACGAAGAAGACCACCAGCAGGGGGATGAAGAGCCGGTTGGCCTTCTCGATCCCCCGGCGGACCCCGAGGAGCAGGATGCCGAGCACCACCACCCAGACGGCGATGAGCGGCCAGAGGACGCCGGTGACGTAGCCGGAGACGAACCCGGGCGTCTCGGACGCCTCCAGGAAGGTGCCGAACAGGAACCCCTCGGGGTCGTCGCCCCAGGACTGGTCGACCGAGAAGCCGACGTAGCGGATGGACCAGGCGATGATCACCGCGTAGTAGGTGGCGATGACGAAGGAGATGGCCACCTGCCACCAGCCGATCGCCTCGGCGGGCCGGGCCAGGCGGCGGAACGCCTCCGGGGGCGAGCAGCGCTGACGTCGGCCGATCGCGTACTCCATGATCAACAGCGGGATGCCGGCCGTGAGCAGGGCGACGAGGTAGGGGAAGAGGAAGGCGCCGCCGCCGTTGTCGTAGGCGACGGCGGGAAACCGCCAGATGTTGCCGAGGCCGATGGCGGAACCGATCGCCGCCAGCAGGAACCCTGTCCGTGTCGCCCACTGCTCGCGGGGCTGGTTCGCCATGTGTGTGTCCTCTTCCGGGGACGGCCGGTCGAGGCGACGCTAGCAGGGGTGTCGGCGCCGCCCCATCGGTCGTACGCCAGGCAGGTGAGAGGGTGGTGCCATGCGTGCCGCGCGACTGATCCGGATGGTCCTGCTTCTCCAGTCACGGGCCTCGATGACCGCCGCCGACCTGGCGCGGGAGCTGGAAGTGTCCGAGCGCACGGTGAATCGGGACGCGCTGGCGCTGTCCGAGGCGGGGATTCCGGTGTACGCCGACCGCGGCAGGAGCGGCGGCTACCGCCTGGTCGGCGGCTACCGAACCCGACTGACGGGGCTGGACCGCGAGGAGGCGGAGGCCCTCTTCCTCTCCGGAGTGCCGCGGGCTCTGCGGGAGATGGGGTGGCGGGACGCGGCCTCGTCGGCGTGTCTGAAGGTGTCCGCCGCCCTTCCGCCCTCCCTCGCCGACGCCGCAGGCGCCGCCGCGCAGCGCTTTCACCTGGACGCGCCCGGCTGGTTCCGGACGCCCGACACGCCGCCACTGCTGTCGACCGTGGCGGAGGCGGTCCGGCACGACCGACGGGTCGGCGTCCGCTACCCGAGCGGAGAGCGCGAGGTCGAACGGGAACTGGAGCCGTACGGGCTGGTGCTGAAGGCGGGGGTCTGGTATCTGTGCGCGCGGGTGTCATCGGACGCCGGACCGGTGGTGTCGAGGGACGGGCCCCCGGAGGCGGGACGCGGGCCCGGAGCGGCGCGCGCGCACGGGGCGCGTGCCGGCGGGCGACGCGCGCCCGACGCCCCGGAGTTCCGGGTCTACCGGGTCGAGCGGTTCGTGTCGGTCGTGCCCCGCGCGGAGCGGTTCGACCGGCGGGAGGACTTCGACCTGCCGGACTTCTGGGCGGAGCGGGCCGAGGAGTTCGCCCGGTCGCTGCTGCGCGCGGAGGCGCGGGTGAGGCTGTCGCCGGAAGGCGCCCGGAGACTGTGGCGCGCGGTGGGGCCGCTCGCCGCCGAGGCGGCGCTGTCGGAGGCCAGCGCCCCGGACGCGTCGGGCCGAGTGGTCGTGACGGTGCCGGTGGAATCGGAGGAGGTCGCCCACGACCAGTTGACCGGCCTGGGGCCCGAGGTGGAGGTGCTGGCGCCGTCGACCCTGCGCGCCCGGTTCGCCGAGGACGCGCTCCGGTCGGCCGACCTCTACCGCCACCGGGTGGATTCGGCGCCCCGGCACCCCGGTGCCGAGGGTCCCGCGCGGCTCGGCCGGTTCGGAAGGGCGGCGCCGGACGAGCCCGGCGAATTCCACGTGCGGGGCCACCTTCCAGGCCCGATGCTGGACCCGTGATGGACGAGACGGAGTTCTGGGAGCTGGTGGACGCCACTCGCGAGGCCGCCGACGGCGACCCCGAGGAACAGGCCGACCTGCTCGTTGACAGGCTGCTGAGGCTGGACCCGGACCTGGTCCTGGATTTCGCCCGTCACTTCGAGGCCCGCTACAACCGGGCCCGGACCTGGGACCTGTGGGCCGCCGCGCGCGTCCTGCTGGGAGCCTCCGAGGACGACGCCTTCGACTCCTTCCGATGCTGGCTGATCGGCCAGGGCAGGCGGGTGTACGAGGGGGCGGTGCACGAGCCCGACTCGCTGGGCGACCTCCTCGACGACTTCGACGACGAACTGGACGGCGACGGCGAGGACCTGGGATACGCGGCCGACGAGGCCTACGAGCAGCTCACCGGGGTCGTCGCCGCCGACCTGGGGATCGCCCCGGCGCCGGCGGGTCCCCTCGGCGCACCGATCGACCTGGACGACCCGGGAGCGTTGGCGGCGCGGCTTCCCCGACTGTGGGAGCGGTTCGGCGGTTGACGGGGGCGCCGACCTCGCTTTCGCGTCACGTCGGCTCGGGACCGGCGCGGAGATCGCCGGCGGCCGCACTCCACCGCCGGCGGGGACCGTCCGACGGGCCCACCCGCCGGTGCGGAGGCTGACGGGCCCGCCCGCTCGCCGGGAACGCACATCGCCTCGGCGGCCGACCGCCGCGATCCGTCGCCGCGTGGCGGGAGGCGAGACGACCCGCCTCACCGGGGACGAGACGCCGGCAATGGCGGGCCGTTCGGCGGCCCCACCCGTGGCCGGCTTTCGCACGGGAGCTTTGTGCCGAGCCCGCCACTGTTGTAGGCATGACAAACATCTCGGGTCGAGCCGGGCGAGAACCCGCGCCCCGGCGGCTCGTCGGCCCTTCGACGTCCCATGTGCGAACAGAGGTGCTCACGACATGTCACGCAAGGCAATCCGCTCTCTGCTCCTCGGCGCGGGCACGGCAGCCGCCGTGCTGACCGGGGCCCTCGCCCCCGCGGCGAACGCCGCCCCCGCGCCCGACCCGGCGGTGCCGGACCGCGTGGCGGCGGTGTCCACCGAGGACGCGTCGGCCGCCGGATTCTGGTCCTGCACGGTGCCGAGCGGCTACACCTACACCAACACGCAGCAGACGCTCAGCTGCTCCAGCAGCGGCTTCCGCACCATGTACTACGTGGAGGAGCCCAGGACCGGGCTGTGGGCCTGCACCGTGCCCTCGGGCTTCACCTACACCAACACACAGCAGACCCTGCGCTGCTCCAGCAGCGGCTTCCGCACCCTGTACTACCTGCGGCAGGTCTGACCACCCGACCGTGGCCCGCCGCGAGCCCTCCGACGCTCGCGGCGGGCCACGCCCGCGCGGGCGCCGGTCCCCGGCCCCGGTCCTGCAAAGCGGCGGCCCGCTCCCTGATCCGCGGCAGCGCGGCGTCGAGCGCGGCACCGGGACAGGTGGTCCGGAAACCGGCCCGGTGCCCGACGACCGCCGGCAGCGACACGACCGTGCCGGCGTCGTACCTGCTCAGGTCGTTGCTGGACACCAGCCGGACCCTCGAACGAGGGTCCGTGCCGGACCGGCCGAGTTTCCAGGCGACGACCGCCGCGATGGCGTCCGTCACCTCATCGGGTACCTCGACCCCCTCCGTGAAGGTACCCAGGGCCGCCACCCCGGTGGTGCGGTGGTTGAAGCCCTGGGTGTGCGCTCCGGTGACGGGACGGTCGACGCCGCCGGCGCGCCCCTCGTAGACGGTGCCGCAGCGGTCGACGACGAAGTGGTAGCCGATGTCGTCCCAGTCGCGTGCCCCGGTCTGCCCGGTGTAGAGCCCCCGGATGATGGCGGGCGCGTCCGCGCAGTCGTAGTCGTTCGGGGTGTCGGTGTGGTGGACGAAGACGGCGACGACCTCGTCGTCGTAGCGCGGCGGCGGCTGCTCGCGCGCCGCGCCGCCCAGCCAGTCCGACCGGGACACGATCGGCGGTCGGGGAGCGGTGTGCGACGCGCGGGGATGCCCGGAGGCCCGCGCCTGCCCGGTGGCGACCCGCTCCACGCCGGTCGCGCAGAGCCCCAGCGCGAGGATCGCGACCAGCCCCGGCAGCCAACCAAGGGCGCGGACGGGCCCCGTCCGTCGCCCTGCGCGTGCCTTCCCGCCCCACGACGGCCGGAGCCGGAGGCGGCCCCGGAGCACACCCGCCGACGGACGCCGGAACACCCCGGGGAACCGGAGACCCGATGGCCGCCGGAGCACCGGGGATCGCGCGCGGGTCCGCCACCGCGGGAGGCGGGGGGCTCGCACGGCGCGCGTTCCTCGCCCACCACGCATGCCACCACTGTCCGACGCCCGCGCCCCGTCCGCGATGTGCGCTGCGCCACCCGGTGGAACCAACGTCCGGCCCCCCCGCGTTCTCCCCGGTACCGGTCCTCACGCCATGCGTACGCCGGCGTCTGATCAGCGGGCGCGCCCCGTGCGTATTCAGGGGTCCGAGGGGACCGTGGGCATCGGAGAGGAAGGCGGCGCGTGTGGACCTGCTCGACATCCTGCTGTTGCTGGTGATCGTGGCCTACGCGGCGTCCGGGTACGCGCGCGGGCTGGTGGCCGGGTGTGTGTCGCTGGCGGGCTTCGTGGGCGGCGCGGTCGTGGGCGTGCTGCTGCTGCCGTGGTTCATGGACCTCGTCACGCCGGGAACCACCACGGCGACGCTCACCGCGGTGCTGACGGTCCTCGTCCCCGCGGCGACCGGCCACGAGCTCGCCGGACGCCTGGCGTTGCGCCTGCGCCGGGAGCTGGGCGCCGGCCCGCTCCGGGTGGCCGACGGAATCGGCGGGGCGGCGGCCAACACCGCCGCCGTCCTGATCGTGGCCTGGGTGGCCGCCAGCGTCCTCGCGGCCTCCTCCTCACCGCTGCTCAACTCGGCCATCCGGGACTCCCGGTTGCTGGGCGCGGTGAACCAGGCGATGCCGGACACCACCCCGGTGTGGTTCTCCAGGGCCACCTCGGCGCTGACCCAGGCGGGGTTCCCCCAGGTCTTCAACCCGTTCGAGAACGAGTCCACCGCCCGGGTCGCCGAGCCGTCCGGCGACAGCGTGACCCCGGCCGCGGCCGAGGCCGCCCGGCTCAGCACCGTGAAGGTGGAGGGCGTCGCGGGCCGGCAGGGCCGCGAGGGCAGTGGTTTCGTGTACGCGGACCGACGCGTGATGACCAACGCCCACGTGGTGGCGGGCATCGACGAGCCCACGGTCAGGGTGGGCGGCGTCGGACCCGCCTACGACGCCCGGGTCGTGCTCTTCGACCCCGCCACGGACGTCGCCGTGCTCTACGTGCCCGAACTGGACGCCCCCACGCTGAGCTTCGACGACGACGCCGAGCGCGGCGACCCGGCCGTCGTCGCCGGATACCCGGAGGACGGCTCGCTGGACCTGCGGGCGGCCACGGTCGCCGACCGGGTCCGCGCCACCGGCCAGAACATCTACCACGACGCGACGGTGACCCGGGAGATCTACGCCGTCCGGTCCACGGTCCGTCCCGGCAATTCCGGCGGGCCGCTGCTGACCACCGACGGGCGGGTCTACGGAGTCGTGTTCGCGCGCTCCACCTCCGACGCCGGCACCGGGTACGTGCTCACGGCGGCGGAGGTCGCGCCCCAGGCACGGCAGGGCGCCACGGCGACAGCGGCGGTGGACACGGGCGACCCCGTCGGTTCCTGACCCCGCGCGCCGCGCGAGGCGGGGCATGTCGGCGCGGATGAAGCGGGTCCGAGGCGGGGCACCGGAGGCACGGCGGGACGCCACTCCCCCGGATGGTCGCCGCCGCCGGGAGTTCGAGGGGACCTTCCGGGCAGGATGGCTCCATGGCAGCTTCCCGCATCGCGGTGGCCGGCGCGTCCGGCCTGATCGGCAGCGCTCTCGTCCGCTCCCTCGCCGACGACGGGCACGAGGTGGCGCGGCTGGTGCGGCGCCCGCCCGAGTCCCCCGACGAGGTCCGATGGGACCCCGAGCGGGGCGAGGTGGACACCGACGCGCTCGCCGGGTGCGAGGCGGTGGTGAACCTCGCGGGCGCCGGCATCGCCGACCGGCCCTGGACACGGGAGCGCAAGGCCGTGCTCCGGGACAGCCGGGTGCGCGGCACCGACGCGCTCGCCCGGGCGGCGGCGACCCTGGAACCTCGTCCGAGGGTCTTCCTGAACGGCAGCGCCATCGGCTACTACGGCGACACCGGCGACCTGGCCGTCGACGAGGGCGCGCCGGCGGGTGAAGGCTTCCTGGCCTCGCTGTGCGTGGACTGGGAGGCCGCCGCGGCTCCGGCCGCGGAGGCCGGGATCCGGACGGCGTACGCCCGGACCGGCCTGGTGGTCTCCAAGGCGGGCGGCGCCTGGGGACGGCTGTTCCCGATCTTCCGGTCCGGTCTCGGCGGGCGGCTCGGCAGCGGACGTCAATACTGGTCGTTCGTCTCGCTGCACGACGAGGTGGCGGCCCTGAGACACCTGCTGGACCACGACGATCTCTCAGGACCCTTCAACATCACCGCGCCCGAGCCCCTGACCAACCGTGAGATCACGGCGGCCGTGGGCCGGGTGATGGGCAAGCCCACCGTCCTCGCCGTGCCCGCGCCGGTGCTGCGGGCCTTGCTGGGCGAGGTGTCCCGGGAGGTCGTCGGAAGCGTCCGGGTGCTTCCGACCCGACTCCTGGAAGCGGGCTTCCACTTCTCCTACCCCGGCATCGAGGAGGCCATCCTGGCGGCGTTGCGGGAGGGCTGACCCACCGACCGTCGCACGGCCACCGGTGTCGGCGGCCGTGCGACGGTCGTGCCTCCGTGCCCCGGTCCCGCGCGTCCGACCGGCGTCCCCGCGCGACCTAACCTCGTCTCGAACTCGGGTATCCCGAAGGGCTGTCGGGGGCATACCTCCAACGGCTGCGCAACCTCGAGGAGGGGCACGTGCTTGAGCCCGCGTACCAGGCGGACGTCGTCGTCATCGGAGCCGGCATCGCCGGACTGGCCGCGGCGCATCGACTGACCAGCGCAGGAGTGGCGACCGTCGTCCTGGAGGCCACCGACGCCGTCGGAGGCAGGATGGCCACCGAGCGGATCGACGGGTTCCGCCTCGACCGGATCGGGCGGTTGCTGGCCACCTCCACCTCGGGGGTGACGGACGGCGCGGGACCTGCCGGCCTCGTCCTGCGGCCCTTCGCCCCCGGTGTGCTGTTCCACAGCGACGGCCGCCACCACCACGCCGGGACGCCCGGGGGTACGAGGGGCGCACGGAGCGCACGAGGAGCGTTCCACGCGGTCCGGGCCCTGGCCCAACCGCCCCGGGCCGTCCCCCCGCCACGCCTGGGACCCGAGTCGCCGGCCGGTTCGGCCGCGGTCCCGGCCGCGAGGGCGGACCGTCTCGGCGCCCGAGGTCGGCGCGGCCCGATCGCGGGCCGGCGGGGGGTGGTTCCGGCCCGGCTCGCATCGGTCTCCGGCCGCTTCGGCCCCGGACAGGGGAAGCGGCCGGAGCCGTCCGCCGACGCTCCCCGACCCGGCGCCGCCCCGACCCGCGGCCGTGCCGGGACGACACTCGCCGGCGCCGTCGACCAGGCCCGTCTCGGAGCCGCCCTGGCACGGCTGGCCGCGATACCGGTCGAACGACTACTGGCCCGCCCGGAACTGCCGACCGCGCGGGCCCTGGCGGACCGGGGACTCCCCTCCCGCACGGTCGAGGCGTTCCTGCGCCCCCTGCTCGCAGCCCTGCTCTGCGACCCCGAGCTGGTCACCTCCAGCCGCTGCGCCGACCTCGCCCTGCACGCCTACGCCAACGGGCGGCTGTGCCTGCCCGAGGGAGGCGCGGATGCCGTGCCGCGCCTGCTGGCCGACTCCCTCCCGCCCGGCACGGTCCGCACCGGCGTCCGGGTCACCTCGGTCGCCACCAACGCGGTGACCACCGCCGAGCACGGGGTGATCGGCTGCCGCGCGGTCCTGGTGGCCACCGATGCGCGCGCCGCCGGGGAACTGCTGCCCGGCCTGCGGATGCCCGGCTTCCACCCCGTGACGGTGGTCCACCACACCGCCGACGAACCCCCCGGCACCGGCCCGTCCCTGCTCCTGGACGCCGACCGGGGCGGCCCCGTGGCCCACACCGCCGTCGTCAGCGACGTCGACCCCACCCGTGCGCCCGCCGGGCGCACGCTCGTGTCCTCCACCGTCCTCGGCACTCCTCCACCGGACGTCGAGGCCGCCGTGCGCGCCCACCTCTCCCGCCTCTACCGCGTCTCGACGACCCGCTGGGAGACGCTGGCCGTCCACCACGACCCCGAGGCCGTCCCGCAGATGCGGGCCCCGCACGACCTGCGTCGCCCCGTGCGCCTGCTGACCGGCCTCTACGTGTGCGGGGACCACCGCGACACCAGCACCGTCCAGGGCGCCCTGCGGTCCGGGCACCGGGCCGCCGCCGCGATCCTGGCCGACCTCGGGACCGGCCGTCCCATGCACACGACGGCCTCCCCCCGCGCGCGGGAACGGGCCGCCTAGTGGCGGACGCGTCCCACGAGGAGACGCGCGCCCAAAAGACCGGGAGGGAACGTGGCGGTTCGCGCTGGTTCTAGAGAGCGCGCGGCTTGCCCACGATGACCAGCACCGCACCGACCAGCGCGAGCGCGACCGCCAAGGCCCAGGAGGCACCGCTGTCCGCGGCGGCACGCGGCCACTCCCACCAACGCGCGGCCGTACCGTCCGGCCCCGGGGAACCCAGGAGGAAGGCCGGCACGGTCTGGGCGAGCGGAAGCACCCACGCCGACCTGGTGCCGAGCGACGCGGCCGACACGGCGGCCAACCCGGTGAAGCCCAGGAGGTTTCGCACCGCCGGAGGCAGGGCGTCGAAGGCGCCGGAGCCCACCAGTGCCGCGCAGGTTACCAGCAAGGCCACCAGGAACGCGCCCGCCAGGTGCAGCGGGAGGACGTGACGCCGGGGCAGCGCGGCGCCACGGGAGAAGTCGGCCATGGAGTCGCCCGCGGAGATCAGGACCCCGATCCCGAGCAGGAGGGGCACGAACGCCGCACCGGAGGCCCGCACCGGGTCCTCCCCGCTTATGTTGGGGAAGAGCACCGACTCGCCACCCCAGATCACGAGAGCGAGCGCGCAGACCACCATCCAGGCCAGTGCCCTCGGCGAGCGGTGCGCCCGCAGGTGGCTCGACAGGGGGGAGAACCCCTCGCGACTCAACACGGTGCTCCCACGCCCCGGACCCATTCACGGGCCCCCTCCCGCTGCTCCTCCTCGGGCAACCGCAGTACCGCACGCGCCTCGTCGCGCCCGGAGGTGTCCCCGAAGGCGCCGTACGAAGAGACCGTCCGGCACGCGCGTCCAGCCACGCCTCCAGGGCCCCGCCGGCCCTGAGCCGTTCCAGTGTCGAGGCCTCCGGCTCGCTGTCGCACCACAGCCAGTGGCTCGCGGTCGTCTCGACCACCATGGGTCGCCCGCGTCGCGGCGGCGGAGGTCTCGGGCCAGGAGCCGCGCCAGTCGCCGTCGACGAGGAAGACCATCGCCAGGCCCACGGCGAGCAGCGGCGGCGCCACCCACCGAGCGGGGGTGCGCCGCAGCTCGATCCACCAACCGGTCATCGCCGCGCTCCCCCGTGCGAGCCGCCGAGCGCGGTGGCGTAGCCCCGCTCCAGGGGCGTGTCGCCGGGTGCGTCCGGCTCTGCGAGGGCTTCGAGTTCCTCCGGCGGCCCGGTGAACCGCAAACCACCGTCCCGCAGGACACCGAGCCGGGAGCAGGTGTGCGCGACATCCTCCACCAGGTGGGTGCTGAGGAGGACACAACTCTCTTCGGCCAGCTCGCGGATCAATGCGCGGAACCGCACCCGCTGGTGCGGGTCGAGGCCCGTCGTCGGCTCGTCGAGGATCACCAATGCCGGTCGGTCCACGATCGCCTGGGCGATGCCCGCCCGGCGGAGCATGCCGCCGGACAGGTTCCGCAGCGTGGTCCGGCGCCGATCGACCAGGTCGGCCCGCGCGATGGCCTCGTCGGCCGCCTCCTCGATCCGCCCCCGGGGGACCTCGCGCAACCATGCGCAGTGCCGGACGAAGTCGACGACGGTGAACTCCGGCGGGTACGCGAAACTCTGCGGCAGATAGCCGATCCGCCTCCGGGCCGCGCGAAGTTTCCTCGCGGAGGTGATCTCCTCGCCCAGGACGCGGATCTCACCCGCCGCGGGCCGACTCACCGTGGCGAGCGCGCGGAGCAACGTGCTCTTGCCGGCCCCGTTCGGCCCGAGCAACCCGAACGCCCCGGCCTCCAGACGCAGACCGAGTCCCTGGACGACCTTCCTGCGTCGGTATCCCAGGTGCAGATCGGTCACTTCGAGCAATGGCATGTGTGTCCCTCGGCAAGGCCGGGCACGGTGATGCCGCGCCCCGGCCGACCCCTGTCACGATCGAGCCCCCGGCGAACTCCACGACGACCCACCCGACGCCGCGCGGGGTCGGGGAAGTCGACCCGCGACGTTTCGCCGTTCCGGGCCACCCGGCGCGCGCTCCGCGCCGCCTACCGGTGTCGCCGAGGCCGGTCCACCCCACCCGAGGGCCGGTCATCGGTGCGAGCGTCCCGAACGCGGTCAGGGCGCCGGACGCCGGCCCTCGCACCCACCCGCGGCGCGCCTCCTGTCGTGTGTCGACGTCGGGTCGACCGGTCCCAACCTAGTGGCCGTCGCGGGCCTTTCACACCCCTGGCGATCAAGGTTGGCCGAGATCTTGTCGCGCGGGGTGAAGGTCACACGGGCCCGGCATCGGGGCGCGATGACGGTCCTGTTCGGGATCGCCGCCCGGGAGTCGGACGGGCGTCGCCGGGCCGGGGACCTGCCGCCGGGGAGACCCCGGCAACGCGCAGGGCGTCGCGCGGTCTCCCTCGCGTTCCCGGACACGAGAAAGGAGTGGGAGGGCCCACCGCCCCGGCCGTCACTGACCGAACGCGGCCACCCGGTCCCGGTAGCCCCGCACCGGAGGAGCGTCGCGGTAGGGCTCCAGACGTCGTTCGAAGTCCCGGACGTACTCCACCGCCCGGACCGAGCGCATCTCCCGCGCCTGACCGGCGGCCTCGGCCGCCAGTCGGCAGGCCTGTTCCAACTCGCCCAGGCCCAGGCGGGCGGTGGCCAGGACGACCTGGCAGAACAGTCTGCTGCGGGCGAACCCGGGGTTGCGCAACTGGAGCGACCGCTCGGCGTGTTGCGCCGCGGAGCGGTGCTGCTGCAGGTCCCGGTGGCAGTGCCCGAACTCGTCGGCGAGCTGCGCCTCGTCGAAGCACCGGGCCCAGAACGGCACCTCGTCGCCGGGGCGGACCGCCTCCATGGCGCGTTCGGCGCGGACCTGGGCGGCGGTGCAGGACCGCACCTCCCCGAGGATGGCCTGCCCTCGGGCCTCGGCGGTGTGCAGCAGCGCCTGTACCACCGGCGGGACGGAGGTGGCGGCGCCCTGCTGGGCGACGCGCGCCAGTTGCACCGCCTCGCGACCGTGGCCGAGGTAGACGGCCTGGCGGCTCATGGTGACCAGGACGAAGGCGCCGTACGCCCGGTCCCCGGCCGCCTGCGCCAGGCGGAGAGCCTGCACGAAGTAGCGCTGCGCCAGTCCGTGCGCGCCGATGTCGTACGACGTCCAGCCCGCGAGGCGGGTGAGGTCGGCGGCGGCCCCGAAGAGGCGGCGGCCGGTCTGCTCGCCGTACGTGCCCCGGAGCATGGGTTCCAGTTCGTGTTCGAGATAGCGGACCAGGGCCTGGCGGGCGTGGCCGCCGCCGTAGCGGTCGTCGAGGGTCCGGAACAGTTCGCCGATCGACCGCAGCGCGGACAGGTCACCGGAGGTGACCCGCTGGCCGGGCGCCCGGTCGGCCGAGGGGCGACGCCGGGCCGCCGGGTCGGGCGGTGCCGTCGCGCGGGGCGCCGCCGGACGCCCCTGGGCGGGGATGCGCACCGGGACCTCGACCCGGGCCACCCGGTCGTCGGAACGGCCGATCAGCCAGTCCCGGCTGGGCACGACGAGGCCCGCCGGGGTGAAAGCGATCTTGCGCAGCTCGCTGTTGGTCCCGCAGTCCTTGCGCCAGAGCCCGCCCACGATGTCGACGGCCTCCTCCGGACCGGCCGCGAACTCCAGGCCCGCGTAGACGGGGGCGCAGGCGTCGAGGCCGAGGTCCTGGGCCGTCAGGCGGCGACCCAGGCGTCGGGTGAAGACCTCGGCGATCAGCGCGGGCGTGGTGCCCCGGGGTTGCTGGCCGCGCAGCCACCGGGTCACGGAGGTCTTGTCGTATCTGAGGTCCAGGCCGTGTTCCAGGCCGAGCTGGTCGACGCGACGGGCGAGACCTGCGTTGGAGAACCCCGCTTCTGCGATGAGCGCGGCGAGCTGGCGGTTGGGCGTGCGCTGCGCGGGTCGTTCCGTCATGGTGCGGTGCGGTCTCCTGCCTTCCGGCGTTCGAGGGAAGCGGACTGCCCGTGAGCAGCCCTTTCGACCTGGTGGACGGCGTGAATGTAGCGGAGAGTGAGCAGCGGTTCGCACACGCCCGGATGTATTCATCCGATCGTGTGAGAATTGCTCGTTCCGGCTGACGACGGCGTCCGGACCGGCATGGAGCCGGCCGGATTACAGTGGCGGGGGCACGGCGTGTGCCCGAGGACTTCCGAGGAGGCCGCTGTCGTGAGTGAGCTGGCGTTCGTCCGCATGGGGTTCGGCGCCGACGCCGTCGAGTACCGGCGGGCGTGGGACGAGCAGCGTCGCGTGCACGCGGCCCGCTTCGCCGACGAGATCCCCGACACCGTGCTGCTGGTGGAGCACCCCCCGGTCTACACCGCCGGGCGCCGCACGGCGGACGCCGAGCGACCGCTGGACGGCACGCCGGTGGTGGACGTGGACCGGGGTGGCAAGATCACCTGGCACGGCCCCGGGCAGCTGGTCGGCTACCCCATCCAGAAGCTGCCCCGCCCCGTGGACGTCGTCGCCCACGTGCGTCGACTGGAGGAGGCCCTGATCCGCACCTGCGCGGAGTTCGGCCTGGAGACCACCCGGGTCGAGGGCCGCAGCGGCGTGTGGGTGCTGGGAGAATCGCTGCCGGAGCCCGCCGCGCACGCCGGGCTCGACCTGCGCCTGGCCCCGGCGGCACGGGACGACGAGGACTTCGACCCCCGCCTCAGCGGACCCGAGTACGCCCCGTCCAACGCCGGACGACGCAGGGAGGATCGCAAGATCGCCGCGATCGGCGTCCGCGTCGCCAAGGGCGTGACCATGCACGGCTTCGCCCTCAACGTGAACCCCGACAACCGGTGGTTCGACCGGATCATCCCCTGCGGCATCCGGGACGCCGGAGTCGCCTCGCTGGCGGCGGAGCTGGGCCGCGACATCACCGTCGCCGAGGTCCTGCCGGTGGTCGAACGCCACCTCGGGGACGTGCTGGCCGCAGCCGAGCCGACCCCCAGGACGACCGGGGAGAGCCACGCGGCGTGACGCCGGTTCGCCGGCCCGAGGCCGCCGGGCCCTCTCCGGCGGCCCGTGAAGACCACCGCGACCATGCAAGGCAGCCGCCCTCGTCGGGCGACATATCCACGGGCGTACCCTGGGGAACGCCGAAGAATCAACGCTAGGGAGCCGACGTGTCCGCAGTCGCACCCGACGGACGCAAGATGCTGCGCCTGGAGGTCCGCAACAGCCAGACCCCGATCGAGCGCAAGCCCGAGTGGATCAAGACACGGGCGAAGATGGGTCCCGAATACACCAAGATGCAGAACCTCGTCAAGAGCGAGGGCCTGCACACGGTGTGCCAGGAAGCCGGCTGCCCCAACATCTACGAGTGCTGGGAGGACCGCGAGGCGACCTTCCTCATCGGCGGGGACCAGTGCACCCGGCGCTGCGACTTCTGCCAGATCGACACCGGCAGGCCGGAGGCGCTGGACCGCGACGAGCCGCGCCGGGTCGGGGAGTCCGTGGTCACCATGGACCTCAACTACGCCACCATCACCGGCGTCGCCCGGGACGACCTCCCCGACGGCGGCGCGTGGCTGTACGCGGAGACGGTGCGGCAGATCCACGCCCAGACCGCCGACCGCGAGGACGGACGCACCAAGGTCGAGTTGCTCGCGCCGGACTTCAACGCCGTCCCCGAGCAGCTCGCGGAGGTCTTCGGCTCCCGCCCGGAGGTCTTCGCGCACAACGTGGAGACGGTTCCGCGGATCTTCAAGCGGATCCGCCCGGGCTTCCGCTACGAGCGTTCCCTCAAGGTGATCACCGAGGCGCGGGACTTCGGTCTGGTCACCAAGTCCAACCTGATCCTCGGCATGGGCGAGACCCGCGAGGAGGTCGGCGAGGCGCTGCGCCGGCTGCACGACGCCGGCTGCGAGCTGATCACCATCACCCAGTACCTGCGGCCGAGCGTGCGCCACCACCCCGTCGAGCGCTGGGTCAAGCCGCAGGAGTTCGTGGAACTGAAGGAGGAGGCCGAGGAGATCGGCTTCTCCGGGGTGATGTCGGGACCGCTGGTGCGTTCCTCCTACCGCGCGGGACGGCTGTACCGGATGGCCGTGGAGAAGCGGGGCGCCTACGTCGCCGGGCAGGCGGTCTGACCGGCCGTGCGCGTTCCCGCACGAAGGCTTCCGCCGGGTGGTGAGCGGGTCGCGTGGTGCGGAGCGTCCCGCGCGGTCCGGGGGCCGATCGGGCCGGCCCGGCGCGACGCCGGCCGGCGCGGTCGCTTCACTGGTGTTTGACCGCTCGGTCACGCCCTGGTAACACCACTCAGTGACCCTGGAATCACGCCCGTACTCCCGCCCGAGTGCCGCATCGAGGGGACTCCACATGCCCACGCAGGCTCCGCCGCCCATCCGTGCCACCGCGATTCCCTCCTTCTCGCACGCCCTGCGGGCCGTCGAGGCACTGCTGCTCGGCGGCGGCCAGCGCACCGCCCGACGCAACGCGTGGACCTCCGTGCTGGAGGACCGCAGGCGCGCCAAGGACCGAGTGGAGGCGGAGAGCGTGCTCCGGCAGGCCGTCTCGACTCCGCGCTGAGGCCCACCGGCGTCGTCGTGGCCGGCCCGGCCACGTAGACTTCGAGGCATGGCGAGGAAGGACAACGCGGCGGAGGCCGCGAACCCCGGGCGACTCAAGCAGATCGCTCTGACCTACAAGATGACCCGAAGGGCCGACAAGCGGATCGGTCTCGTGCTCGCGGCTGTCGGCATCGTCACCTTCGGTGTCTTCCTCGCGATCGGCTTCCTGATCGGGCATCCGATCTATCTGGGCGTCCTGGGCCTGCTGCTGGCCTTCCTCGCGACGGCGATCGTCTTCGGACGCCGCGCGGAGCGGGCGGCCTTCGGTCAGATGGAAGGTCAGCCCGGCGCGGCCGCGGCCGTGCTGGAGAACATCGGTCGGGGCTGGACGACGACCCCGGCCGTGGCCATGAACCGCAACCAGGACGTGGTCCACCGAGCGGTCGGCAAGGCCGGCATCGTACTGATCGCGGAGGGCAACCCGAACCGGGTCAAGCCGCTGCTCGCGGCCGAGAAGCGCAAGATGAACCGTGTCGTCGCCGACGTGCCGGTCCACGACCTGGTGGTGGGCACCGGCGAGGGGCAGGTCGAGCTGAAGCGGCTGCGGACCCGGATGCTGAAGCTCCCCCGCGTCCTGAGCGGCCCGCAGGTGACCGTGACCAACGACCGGCTCCGCGCGCTGGGCGATCTGATGAGCAACATGCCGCTGCCCAAGGGGCCCATGCCGCGCGGTGTGGGCGGTCGCACTCCCCGGATGCCGCGGGGCTGACCCCGGGAGCGGCGGCGCGCCGTCGCCAGGCCCCCCGCCCGGGCGGTCCCGGCGCGGGCGGGGGGCGGGGTGCCGGGACGGAGGACCGCGACTCCCCGCCGCGGACGCGTGGGGGTACCGGCGCGACCTGGGCACCGGGACCGCGGGCGCGGGCGGCGTCGTCCGGGCGCCCGGACGAGCCGAGCCCTCCGAGGGCCGACGCTAGAGGCGGACCTGTACGGTGCCGGCCAGCCGGTCGTGCAGGCCTCGGCCGTCGCGGTCCCAGATCAGCGCGGGCACCGCAAGGCAGAGCAGCACGGAGCGGAGCAGAGCGCGCAGGGGGTTGATCCGGCCGGTTCCCAGCTCGACGACGCGCAGCCCCAAAAGGCGCTTGCCCGGGGTGAAGCCGACGGTGCCCAGGGTCAGCACGTTCAGCACCAGGAAGATCAGCAGCGCCCAGTTCGAGGTGGCCTGACCGTAGCCGTCCGTCAGCAGACCGTATGCGATCAGCAGGCACATGCCCCAGTCGACCGCCAGGGCCGCCAGCCGCCTGCCGGGGCGGGCGATGGAGCCCGATCCGTCCTCGGGGAGTCCGATTCCCTCGCCGCGGTAGCCGAGATCGGCCCCGGCGCCCTCGATGGCCGCCCGGGGCCCGGAGAGCCACGATCCGATCGCCTGCCTCTTGTCCACCCGTACACGGTACTGCGGCCTCGGGACGCCCCCGGACGCCGGGGTGGCGCGGGGCCCGGCGGGACGGCGACGACCCGCCGGGCGTCGGCCCGGTCGGTTCACCGCGAGGGGAACATCGCCGGTCACCGCACTACTCTGGAGGCGGGTTCCGGTTAACGCCTGCGAAACAAACGGGTCACGCCGGAGAAATCCCCCGTCCCTAGGGTCGAGGCCAGAGCGTGCCACCAGCCCTGGGCCGCACGAACGATCTACCACCCCGGCGGGACGGTCGGGAGTAGGAGGAGCTGGATGTTCCAGAACGCCGACGAGGCCAAGAAGTTCATCGCGGACGAGGACGTCAAGTTCGTCGACGTACGATTCTGCGACCTGCCGGGTGTGATGCAGCACTTCACGGTGCCCGCCGAGGCGTTCGACCCCGCCGAGGAGCTGGCCTTCGACGGTTCGTCCATCCGCGGTTTCCAGGCGATCCACGAGTCCGACATGGCACTGCGGGCGGACCTGTCGACCGCGCGGGTCGACCCGTTCCGTCGGGACAAGACGCTGAACGTCAACTTCTTCATCCACGACCCGATCACGGGCGAGCAGTACTCGCGCGACCCGCGGAACGTGGCCAAGAAGGCGGAGGCCTACCTCGCCTCCACCGGCATCGCGGACACGGCGTACTTCGGGCCGGAGGCGGAGTTCTACGTCTTCGACAGCGTACGCTTCGCCACCAGCGCGAACGAGTCCTTCTACCACATCGACTCCGAGGCGGGGGCCTGGAACACCGGCGCCCTGGAGGGCAACCGCGGGTACAAGGTCCGCTACAAGGGCGGCTACTTCCCGGTCCCGCCGGTCGACCACTTCGCCGACCTGCGCGCCGAGATCTCCCTGGAGCTGGAGCGCTCCGGCCTGAAGCTGGAGCGGCAGCACCACGAGGTGGGCACGGCAGGCCAGGCCGAGATCAACTACAAGTTCAACACGCTGCTCGCCGCCGCCGACGACCTCCAGTTGTTCAAGTACATCGTCAAGAACGTGGCCTGGCGCAACGGCAAGACGGCCACCTTCATGCCCAAGCCGATCTTCGGGGACAACGGCTCCGGCATGCACGTGCACCAGTCGCTGTGGAGCGGTGGCGAGCCGCTCTTCTACGACGAGCAGGGCTACGCCGGGCTGTCGGACACCGCCCGCTACTACATCGGCGGCGTTCTCAAGCACGCCCCGTCCCTGCTGGCCTTCACCAACCCGACGGTGAACTCCTACCACCGCCTGGTGCCGGGCTTCGAGGCCCCGATCAACCTGGTGTACTCGCAGCGCAACCGCTCCGCCGCGATGCGCATCCCGATCACCGGCTCGAACCCGAAGGCCAAGCGGGTCGAGTTCCGGGCTCCCGACTCCTCCGGCAACCCCTACCTCGCCTTCTCCGCCCTGCTGCTGGCCGGCCTGGACGGGATCAAGAACAAGATCGAGCCGGCCGAGCCGATCGACAAGGACCTGTACGAGCTGGCACCCGAGGAGCACGCCAACGTGGCCCAGGTCCCGACCTCCCTCGGCGCCGTCCTGGACCGCCTGGAGGCGGACCACGAGTTCCTCCTCCAGGGCGACGTCTTCACGTCCGACCTCATCGAGACGTGGATCGACCTCAAGCGGAGCAACGAGATCGCCCCGCTCCAGCTCCGTCCTCACCCGCACGAGTTCGAGCTGTACTTCGACGTGTGATATGACCCCGGCCCTGAGCAGCTCTCCGCTGACCGGGCCGCGGGTGCGCCGTCGGCCGCCCGAGCCCCCCTCCCCGGAACCGGGGAGGGGGGCTCGGGCGTTCCACCGGATAGCGGCGATTCCCCGGCCTCCGCGCCTCTGGCATGCTGGGATGCACACGCGTTCGACTGGCGGGTGGGATCCCCCGTGAGCGGCGCGAGGAGGGGGGAGGAGGCGAGAGATGCCCGAGCCGGAAGACGACGAGCGGGAGTTCGACCTGAGGTGGGCCGAGGGCGCTCCCTACAAGGAGCCGTCGGCGCGTGCCCGGATGCTCGCCGCCCGCTGGAAGGACGACCCCCCGGGCCCCGTCCCCTTCCGCCCCGAACCGGACGGCCGGTCGCGGCGCGCCCGGTCGGGACCGGGTCCGCGCCCGCGTCTTCGGCGGCGCTTCCGCTTCCGGCTCTCCGGCGGACGGCGCTCGCCGTGGCTCTCCGTGACCTTGGTCTTCGCCTCCCTCGTGGCGGTCATCCTGGTCCTGGGCTATCTCGGCTAGCCCCCATCCGTTCCGGGAGATCCCGCCCGGCGCCCCCGACGGCTGGTGGCAGCCCCGAGACCGGCCCCTCTGGGGGCGACTCGGGGCGGTTCGTCCGGACTGGTGCACACTGGAGGGAAGCGAAGGCCGATGCCAGTGCGGGGTGATAGACATGCGTAGCCGCTTCCGGAGCGATCGAGGGCTCACCATGCGGATGGGGCTCACGCTGTTCCTGCTCGGCCTGTTGTACGTGGCGTTCATCGCGCTGCTGATCGCCCTCCTGCGGTCCTGGGTGCTGGTCGTCGTGATCGCCGGTGTGGCGCTGTGGGCCCAGTTCTGGTTCTCCGACCGGATCGCCCTGTACGCGATGCGGGGCAGGGTCGTGGAGCGAGAGCAGTATCCGGAGTTGCACGCGCTGGTCGACCGGCTGAGCGCCATGGCCGACATGCCCAAGCCCACGGTGGCCGTCTCCGACATGGACATGCCCAATGCCTTCGCCACCGGGCGGAACGCCGACCACGCCGTGGTGTGCGTGACCAGCGGGCTGCTGAGACGACTGGATCCCGCCGAGTTGGAGGGCGTGCTCGCGCACGAGATGTCGCACGTGGCGCACCGGGACGTCGCCGTGATCACCGTGGCCTCCTTCCTCGGGGTCATAGCCGGCCTGATCGTCCGCTTCGCGTTCTACTCCCAGTTGTTCGGCGGCGGGCGCCGCGACCAGAACACCGTCGTCGTCTTCGCCGCCGTGATGGGCGTCTCCGCCGCCGTCTACGCACTGAGCTTCCTGCTGATCAGAGCCCTCTCCCGATACCGGGAGCTGGCAGCGGACCGCGCGGCGGCGCTCCTGACCGGCCGGCCGTCGGCGCTGGCCTCGGCGCTGACCAAGGTCACCGGCGACATCGCCCGGATCCCGAGCAAGGACCTGCGGACGGCCCAGGCCTTCAACGCCTTCTACTTCACCCCGGCGCTCGGCGCCCGGCCCGGACTGGCGCGGCTGTTCTCCACTCACCCGAGCCTGGAGGACCGGCTGGAGCAGCTGGGCAGGATCTCGACGGAACTGGGCGAAGCGGCGGCACCCGAGGGCGCCTGAGAGGTGCCGCCCGGCCCCGTGGGTGTCCGCGGACGCCCACGGGGCCGAGCACGAGACGACCGTCCGCGGCGCGGGCGACGCTCTTCGAACCCTCGATTCCCCCTGGGGTGGACCACCGACTTCGCCCACTCAGCCCCCCCGGTCGGCGCCCCGTCCTCGCCGCCCGCCACGCCGCGCCGGCGACGCCCCACCGGACCGGCCCCCGACCCGCGCGGGGGCCTCGCCCGCACACCCGGCCCGCGGGCCGGACACGCACGAAGGAGTGCCGATGAGACTGCTCGACATCCTGCTGGGCCGCACCCGGCCGGTCGCCCCCGACCTCGACCGACTCTTCGCCGTGCCGTCGGCGGCCCTCAGCCTCCAGGCGGCGACCGGGTTCACCCCCACCGGTCGGGGGGCGGTCTGCTTCGCGACGGTCGAGGGTGCCGCCTTCGAGCAGACCCACCGGGAGGTCATGGAGCTGCTCGGCGCGGACGCCGAGCGCGGCGGGCTCCCCGTCGAGCTGAGCCGCGACGACTACGGCTATTCGTGGCTGGAGTCCCAGCGCTCCCCCGACGCCATGCCCGCCCTGGTCAACGACCTGCACGCGGTGAACAGCACCCTGGAGGCGAACGGCTTCGGCCCCCAGCTCCTGTGCTCCCTGGTCGGCTTTCACCACGAGGACGGACGGCGGATCGCGCTGGTCTACCTCTACAAGCGGGGCACCTTCTACCCCTTCGCCCCGCTCTCGGGCGGCGGACAGCGGCGCGACAACCCCCTGGAGTTGCGGGTGCGGGCCGCCCTCTCCGACGACCTGTCGATCGAGGGCGACCTCGCGCGCTGGTTTCCGGTGTGGGGCGCGCCGGGCCTTTGAGCCGGCGCGCCCCGAACGTGGGTCGGAGTGTCGGTCAGCGCGAGAACCGCATCAACACGCGGACCATGCGGCACGTGGTGTCCGACGGCCGGTGGAGGCCGATCGTCCGCGCCGCGCCGCGGATCGTGTCGTCGGAAGCCTGGATCGGTCGGTGGACACCGGAGTCGAGGAGGGCGATGGCGAGGCGCATGGCCTTGAGTCGTCGGTTGTGCGCGATGTACCAGGCGCGGGGGCGACCCGGCGGCAATGGCCTCTTGCGGACCGGTGCGCTGGGCGGGTGGACCGGCGCACCGGGGCGCGATTCGGGGGCGGGGGACGGCTGGGGCTCGGGCTCGACGGCGGCAGCGGGCACGGGCATCCTCTCCTGTCGCGGTTCGGGTGGCGCCCGCCCGGGGCGCCACCTTCGAACATGTCTTCCATTCTAGGAAGAGGCACCGACACGGAGCCGTCGCCCTCGCCCGACGGGGACCCCGCCGGGCGAGGGCCCGCGAGTCGGCGACAACTCCGTGTGTTCGCGGCGTAGTCGGGGCGGGAATTTCCCACGGGATCCTCGTTCGCTCCCGGGACGGTTGAACGCCTCCGGGGCGGCCCGCGTATCTGAGGGGGCCGCTTCACTCCTGACGGGCGCCTCGATGCCCCCGCAAGGAAGCAGAGGAGTTCCATGGGACGCAACACAAGAAAGCGCCGTACGCCGCTGGCCACGAAGGCCATCGCCGCGTCCGCGGCCCTCGCCGTCGGCGGGGGCGGGTTGGTCTGGGCCAACTTCTACGCCTCGGCGCACGAGAAGAAGTCCGACCAGGACCAGATCAAGACCGTCGCGGCCCAGGTCGCCACCCTCGACTGCCCCGACGTGGGGCAGCAGATCTCCGGTGTGCCCGAGCGGGCGCGCGGTGAGGTCGACCGCGAGCTGGCCACCCTGGACGAGCAGATCACCACCGCGTACAAGCGCCTCGCCTCCACCCGGAAGGCCCAGGAGCAGGACGGCCAGTACGTCCAGAACAGCATCCTCAAGCCGCTCAAGGACCGGCGGAAGGCGGTCATCGACCGAATCCAGCAGAGGATCGACAGCGCCGGAGGCGACGCCGACGAGAGCATGGACGAGCTGGCCGGCTGCGAGGGGCTGCCCGCCGACGAGGTCCAGCTCACCAGAGGCCGCGGCCGAGGCGACGACAGGGGGGGCCGGGGCGACCGCGACCGCGGCGACGGACAGGACCAGGGCGACGCGCAGGACCAAGGGGACGGGCAGGACCAGGGCGACGGCGCGGACCCGGGCGACGTCGGGGACATCGACGACAACGGCAACGGCGCCGCCGGCCCGTTCGCAGCGGACTTCGTGGACATCACCACCGTCGAGCCCAACGTGCCGCCGGCCAACGGCAACGGTCTCAAGGCGGACGGGGACACCGGAAGCCAGGGCAGTTTCACCACCTTCTGCGGCGTCAACGAGAACGACCTGTTCAACAGCGACAACCTGGTCGTGGCGCCCGGCGTCGACAACGGCGCCCACCACACCCACGACTACGTGGGCAACCAGGGCAACACCGCCTTCGCCAGCGACGAGGACCTGGAGGCCGCGGACACCACCTGCCGCAACACCGCCGACAAGTCCACCTACTACTGGCCGGTGCTGCGTCTCCAGGACGGCACCGACGAGTTCGACGCCGACGACCTCGGCGGCGGCGCGGAAGGCAACGTGGGTCGGATCCTGAAGGCCGACGAGGCCGAGATCCGTTTCGTCGGCAACAAGGCGGGCGACGTCGTCGCGATGCCGAAGTTCCTGCGGGTGATCACCGGCGACGCCAAGGCCTTCACCAACGGCGACGCCAACGCCAACGCCTCGCTCAGCTGCACCGGCTTCGAGGACCGACAGCTGACGGACCTCTACCCGATCTGTCCCGAGGGCAGCAAGCTGGTGCGCACCGCGAACTTCCAGAGCTGCTGGGACGGTCAGAACATCGACAGCGCCAACCACCGCGACCACGTGGACTTCGTGCAGGCTGACGGAAGCTGCGCCAACGGGTTCCAGGCCATCCCGCAGTTGCAGATCCGGCTGGTCTACGACGTTCCCGCCCCGGTCGTCGAGGACGGTCAGGTCCGCAGCCCCTTCGCCGTGGACGGTTTCCCGGAGCAGTTGCACAAGCCGATCACCGATCACAACGACTTCATCAACGTCATGGACGAGGACCTGATGGACCGGGTGGTCGAGTGCGTCAACAGCGGGAGGGACTGCCAGTGACCCGGTGAACCGGGCCAGGGGGGAGGAGTCGGCGGTGGTCTCCACCGCCGACTCCCGCGTCTTTCGGGCTTCTTCGCCGCCCGGGTGACGCCAAGCGCCGCCGACTTCAGTGTTCGGCGTGGTTGAGGCCGACCTCCACCGTGCCTCCCAGGCTGCCCCGCAGCTCCGACAACGTGTCCTCGTGTCCGACGGCGACCCACTTGCGGCCCACGAGGTAGTACCCCCCGTAGTCCTTGGCCGTGTTGATCCACTCACGCTGGCCCCTGTCGGTCGCGAAGGTGGCGAGGACGTACTTCTCCTCCCCCTTCTCGCAGATGGCCTGACGGATCTCGTCGGCGTCCGTCTGCATGTTGGGGTTGCATCTCACCTCCGCGGCCAACTGCTCCAGGTTGCCCGTGGCGGTCTCGGGCACCGCGTCCGCCTCCTCCGTCCCGGCCCCACAGCCGGTCAGCGCCAGGGCGGCCACAACGGCCACCACCATCGGCGTCGGTCGGGTCGGCCTCATGTCTTCCTCCGGTCCTCGGGCGGTGTGCTCGCCCGGCCTCGACACGAACCCGGGCGTACCCCCATACGGCCCGGGCGCGCTCGGCGCTCAACCGCCCCGGCACAGCCACGCGCGCGTCCCACCCGACGGGCGTCACCGGCAGCGCCGGTGACCATCACCGGGGTCGCTCGTTTTCCCGACCGTGCAATCACAGGAAGCCGGTTCGCGTCACAAACGGCGGGCCGCCCCGGCCATTGCCGTCGAGCGGGCCGAGGCCGCCCTCGTCGAGCACTACCCCCGGCTCGTCCGGCTGGCGTACCTGGTGCTGCCTCCCGCGATGGGGCGCCGCCGGGCGGTCGCCGCGCACGCCCTGACGCAGGGGTCCCTTCCCCGACGCCCCACACGTCCTCCGGCCGCGCCCACCCGACCCGGGGACCCCGCGTACGCGCTGCTGCGGGCCAGGGTCGTGCGGGCCGCGCTCCGCGCCGATCCCCGACCGCTCCCTCGCGGCCTGCCCCGGCTCTCCCGGCTGCCGCCACTCCTCCCCCAGGTCCGGGGACTTCTGCTAGGTCCTCGCGCCCTCGGCCCCCACGAGGACGCCTTGGAGAAGGACTTGTCCGCGCTGTCCCCGGCGGGGCGTGCGGCCTTCGCGCTGCGCGGCCTGGAGGGGCTCTCCGGCAGAGAGGTGCGCGAGGCGTTGCGCGCGAGCGGGGTCGCCGACACCGCCGCGGCGTCCCGCGAGGCGGACGCCCTGGCCGGGCGGGAACCTCTCCTCTCCTCACCGGGGTTCGACGCGTGCACGCTGCGGGCCCGGCCGACGCCGCTGTCCCGTCGCCGGCGGCACGGACAGGCGACCTTGGCCGCCGTCGGCGCGCTGGTCGCGTGCGCGGCCCTGGTGGGCGGGCCCTCGACCGACTGGGGTCCGGAGGGGGCCGCGGCGCCGCCCTACGCCCGCAACCCCGCCGCCGAGGAGGCCCTCGACCCGTCACTGCTGACCAGGGCCCGACCCACCGCCTGGCGCACCGCCGACCGGACGGACTTCGCCGTCTGGCCCGCCCGGGGCGACCTGGTGGACGACGAGGGGCTGTTGCGCCGCGCGCTCGCCGTGTGGGCCAGGCCGGGCCGGACGGTGCGCGTCTCGGCGACACCGGGCACGCCCACCGGGGGGCCGGCCGGACCGCCGCGGCTGCTGTACGCGGGCACCCTGGACGCCGCGCGCGTGGTGATCCTCCACGACGGTCTGCGCCTGGTCCGGTACGCCGAGCCCGCGGAAGGGGAGGGGGGCGCCGCACTGGACCTGGCGCGCACCGACGCCGCGGACCGCGCCTCGGCCGCCGCCGTGGTCCTGGGTCGCACGGACGGGAACACGCGCTATCTGACCGCTCCGTGGGTGACGGGGGCGGCCGAGGTGGACCTGGCACGACCGGGCGACGAGGCACGGGAACTCTCCCTGACCGACGGGGTGACCTCCCCGGCGGCCGGGGCGACGCCGACGGAGGGGGCGTGCGCGTCCTGGCGCGTCCTGGAGCTGACCGACGGCGAGGACCGACGGTTGATGAGCGACCTGGGCGAAGTGGTGCCCGCGCACCTGACGGCGGGACCGCCCGGCACGGCCGGCGAGGTGGTGGGGGCGACGGCCCGGCGAGCCTGGGCCCCCTTCGCGTGTTCGCTGGGTTCGGCCCGCGGGCTGGGGGTGCGGTCGGTGAACGCCTGGGCCTTCGCCGAGCAGCCACTGCCCGAGGAGAGCGGCACCGGCGCGTGGGTGTGCACCCGGGCGACCACGTGGCGAGGGGAGGCCGCGCGGACGCTGGTCCAGTTCCACTCGCCGGACCGTCCGTCCGGAGCCGTGGTGGCCGCGGCCGAGGGCGTTCCGGCGTGCGGAGCCCGCGACCCCGGGGTGCTCGCCGGGGTGCTCTGGACGGCGCCGGGGGGCGAGCGGTACCTCCTCGCCGCGGGCGACCCGGACACCACGTCGCTGCGGGCCACCGGCGGGGTCGAGGCGTCCGCGGACGGGCACGTCCTGACCGCGCCGGCCGACGACGTCGCGCGGGTGCGGTTGTCGGGCACCTCACGGGACGGGCGGAAGATCACCCCGCTGGGCGGCGACGGCGGCTGATCGGCCCTCACCTCACGCCGCCTCGCCCTCGTCGCGTACGACCGGGCCGCGCCGCCCCGGGGCGGACGCCGGCCCCCGGCGCTCGACCCGCTCCCGCCCTCCGCCGAGAAGCCACCGACGCTCCTGCCGCTGGTGTCCGGTGCGTTCATCCCGACCACGTCGATGACGGGATGGATTCGACCGATCGCCGAACAGCGGCCCTTCACGCCCACCATCCAGACCCCGTGCGGTCTCCCGCTCGGTGGCGAGGCCCGCGGCGAGGCCGTGCGGGCGGTCGCCCGCCGTGCGGGCCGCGTCGTGCTCGGGCAGGCCTGGCCGGCGTCCCCGTTCCGGCGTGGGCGACGGCAGTCGCTCGTCGCGGCCCGCCACGCTCTCCACATCGGAGAGTTCCGGCCATTGAACGGCTGGAAACAGTCGGTAGGGTGGTCGTATGACCACTCCGGTACGCCGCAGGATGGGAGTCGAGGAACGCCGAAGCCAGTTGGTCGGCGTCGCCCTCGAACTGTTCCGCCGTCGTTCGCCCGAAGAGGTGTCGGTCGACGAGATCGCACGAGCCGCCGGCGTGTCGCGGCCGCTGGTCTACCACTACTTCCCCGCCAAGTCCGACCTGCGCGAGGCGGCGCTGTGGCGGGCGGTGGAGGAGTCGACCGCCCGTCTCTCCCGGACGCCGGGGGACGCGCCGGCCGAAGGCCTGCTGGACGTGACGGGCTGCTTCTTCGACTTCGTCGAGGAACACGGCGCGGGATACGCCGCCTTCCTTCGGTCCGACGACGCCGGGGCGCGGCCGGGCGAGGGCGGCACGGTGGTGGACGCCCTGCGTCGGGCCGTCTACGAGGGTGTTCTGGCGCGCCTGGGGGTCGCGGACCCGCCGGCACGGCTGGAGTTGGCGGTCCGGTCCTGGATCTCGCTGACCGAGTCGACGGCGCTGATCTGGTCGGACGGCCGGCACGGCCCCCGGGCGGAGGTGGAGACCCAACTGGTGCACGGGCTCGTCGCCCTGATCGCCGTCAGCGCCGAGCACGACACGGAGACGGACGACCTGCTTCGCCGCTCCCTCGGGGACCGGCCCCGCGGCGGCCCCCTCGCCGGCCTGGTGGGCCGGTGGGCGGTGGACGGCACGGACCGGGGCCGGTGACGCGGTCCCGTCGGCCGGGGTCCGGTGGCGCCGGCGCCACCCCCGGGCCGGGTCGCCGTGGGCAGGTCTGTGATACTCTTCAGGAGTTGCAGTTGTGGTACCCATGAACCTATGTGCGCCTGACGGAAATGCTTCTCCTCGGGCGCATTAGTTGTTTTCCGGCTTCTCCGGATGGGGCCTCTGCCTACAGAAGGAGAATGTCATGGCACAGGGAACCGTGAAGTGGTTCAACGCCGAAAAGGGTTTCGGCTTCATCGAGCAGGACGGCGGCGGCCCGGACGTCTTCGCCCACTACTCGAACATCGCGACCCAGGGGTTCCGTGAGCTCCTGGAGGGTCAGCGCGTCTCCTTCGACGTCACGCAGGGCCAGAAGGGCCTGCAGGCGGAGAACATCGTCCCCGCCTGATCGCCGGACGCGTACCCGCTCACCGGGGCCCGCACCGTCGTGGTGCGGCCCCGGTTTGTGCTGTTTCCAGGAAGGCAGACAAGCCCATGGCCCGTAGGCCCCAGCGGCCGAACCGGCGCGCCTCGTCACCGCGACCGACCACGTCGTCCCCGAAGGAGTTCCGGCTGCCGCAGAGCACGACGCCGGCTCTGCCCGCCGTCGAGGATTTCGCCGCTCTCGACATGCCCGACGCGCTGCTGCGGACGCTCACCGCCCAGGGTGTGACGGCCCCGTTCCCGATCCAGGCCGCCACCCTGCCCAACTCGCTCACGGGACGGGACCTCCTGGGTCGGGGCCGCACCGGCTCCGGCAAGACCCTGGCGTTCGGACTGGCCTTGCTGGCGCGGACGGCCGGGCTGCGCGCTCGTTCCAAGGCACCACTCGCCCTCGTCCTGGTGCCCACCCGGGAGCTCGCCCAGCAGGTGACGGACGCGCTGACCCCCTACGCGGACGCGGTGGGTCTCCGGCTGACGACCGTGGTGGGCGGTCTGTCGCTGACTCGACAGGCCAACGCGCTGCGGCGTGGCGCCGAGGTGGTCGTGGCGAGCCCCGGCAGGCTCAACGATCTCGTGGAGCGCGGGGACTGCCTGCTCGACGACGTCAGGATCACCGTGCTGGACGAGGCCGACCAGATGACGGACATGGGTTTCCTGCCGCAGATCACCCGGGTCATCGAGCGCGTGCGGCCGGACGGCCAGCGCATGCTCTTCTCGGCCACCCTGGACCACAACATCGACCGGTTGGTGCAGCGGTTCCTCACCGACCCCGTGGTGCACTCGGTCGACCCGTCCGCCGGAGCGGTCGCCACCATGGAGCACCACGTGTTCCACGTCCAGGACGAGACCGACAAGAAGGCCGTGACCACGCGGATCGCGGCCCGGGACGGTCGGGTCATCCTGTTCCTGGACACCAAGCGGTCCGCCGACCGGCTGGCCAAGCGGCTCCTGTCGGTGGGGGTGCGAGCCGCGGCCCTGCACGGAGGTCGCTCGCAGCCGCAGCGCAACCGCACCTTGGAGCAGTTCAAGAACGGACAGGTCACCGCGTTGGTGGCGACGAACGTGGCGGCCCGGGGCATCCACGTCGACGACCTGGACCTGGTCGTCAACGTCGATCCTCCCGCCGACCACAAGGACTACCTGCACCGAGGCGGGCGGACGGCTCGCGCCGGCGGCTCCGGCAGTGTGGTGACGCTGGTCCTGCCGACCGAGAAGCGGGACGTCTCCCGGCTCATGACACACGCCGGAATCCGCCCGCGCACGACCAGGGTCGGCTCCGGGGACGCGGAGCTGGCCGAGATCACCGGGGCGCGCGAGCCCTCCGGGGTCGCGGTGACCATCGAGGCGCCCGCCCGGCCGGCACAGGCGCCACCGCGATCCGGGCGGAAGCCGGGCGCGGAGGGCGGTGGGCGTTCCGGGCGTCGGCGCGGGAGTGGTGGTCGGTCCGGGTCGCGTGGCTCCGGTCCCCGCTCCGAGGCCGGGCCCGCGAAGGGCGGCACGACCAGCGGCTCCGGCGGGCCCCGACCCGCCCGGCGGCGGGGGCGGCGAGGCGACACCACGCGCTGACCGCCGGCCGGTCCACCGAACTCGGTACTCGGCGTCCTTCCGCCCACCGGTCCCGTAGGGAGACCGGTGGGCGGGCGTCGCCCTGCCGTGCCTCAGGCGGAGGTGGTCCACCAGACCGTGGTGTCCCCCGGGACCTTGGCCTCCCCGTCGGTCTCGGTGACCTCGCCGCTGGCCACGAGGATCCGACCGTGTGCCGGCAACACGACCGACTCGGCGGTGGTGTTGGCGACGCACACGAACTCACCCCGCCGGAACGCGAGGACGCCCTCGGGGGCGCGCAGCCACTCGACCGCGTCGCCCCCTCCCAGGTCCGGCTGGTCGCGACGGGCCGCCAAGGCCGCGCGATAGAGTTCCAGTGTGGAGCCCGGCACGCCCGTCTGGGCCTCGACACTCAGCTCGCCCCAGTTCTCGGGCTGGGGGAGCCAGGCACCTCCCGAGCCGAAGCCGCAGGACGGCCCCGAGCGGGTCCAGGGGATCGGCACCCGGCAGCCGTCGCGGAAGCCGTCCTGGCCGGCGCCTCGGAAGAAGGCGGGGTCCTGCCGCGCCTCGTCGGGGAGGTCGACGACGTCGGGCAGGCCGAGTTCCTCCCCCTGGTAGAGGTAGGCCGAGCCGGGCAGCGCCAGCATCAGCAGGGTGGCGGCCCGGGCGCGACGCAGGCCCGTCACGCGGTCGCCCGCCGAACGGAGCTGGGTGCCGAGGCCGGGCGGGTTGCCGAAACGAGTGGCGTGACGCGTGACGTCGTGGTTCGAGAGCACCCAGGTGGCCGGCGCCTTGACGGCCCGCATCGCGGCCAGCGTGCGGTCGACGACGTCGCGCAGCGCGCGGGCGTCCCAGTGGGTGGTCAGATACTCGAAGTTGAACGCCTGGTGCAACTCGTCGGGGCGGACATAGCGGGCGGTGCCCTCGACGGTGGGGGTCCACGCCTCGGCGACGAAGACGCGCCCGCCCGGCCCCCGCCCCTCCTCCGCACGGCACTCGCCTCCCGGCGCGTCGGTGTACTCGTCGCCGACGCGCCGCCAGGACCGGTAGATCTCGTGGACGCCCTCTTGGTCGAAGTAGGGCACGGCGTCCGTCTCCAGCAGGCGCAGCCGCTCCCGGGATCCCAGGTCGGGCAGGCCCTCGGCCTTGACCAGGCCGTGCGCGACGTCCACGCGGAACCCGTCGACACCCAGATCGAGCCAGAATCGGAGCACGGAGCGGAACTCGTCGGCGACGGCCGGGTGGCTCCAGTCGAAGTCCGGCTGCTCGGGGGCGAAGAGGTGGAGATACCACTCCCCCGGGGTGCCGTCGGGCTCGGTGACCCGTGTCCAGGCGGGACCCCCGAAGACCGACTTCCAGTCGTTGGGAGGCCGTTCACCACCGGCCCCCTTGCCCGGCCGGAAGTGGTAGCGCGCACGCGACGGCGAGCCGGGGCCCTCGGCGAGGGCACGCCGGAACCAGGGATGCCGGTCCGACGAGTGGTTGGGGACGAGGTCGACGATGACGCGCAGGCCGAGCCGGTGGGCCTCGCCGATCAGGTCCTCGGCGTCCCGCAGGGTGCCGAACACCGGGTCCACCGCACGGTAGTCGGCGACGTCGTACCCGGCGTCCGCCTGGGGGGAGGCGTAGAACGGGCTGAGCCACACGGCGTCCACGCCGAGGTCCCTCAGGTGCGTCAGCCGGCCTCGGGCGCCCCGCAGGTCACCCACGCCGTCGCCGTCGGAGTCGGCGAAACTGCGGGGGTAGATCTGGTAGATCACCGCGTCGCGCCACCAGTCGCGGCGCCTCGCGCCGGTGGGCGGGCGGGTCGTCTCGGGGACCGCGGGGTGTCGAGGGCTCATGTCGTCCTTGCTCGCTGACGGCGTCGTGGGGGTGTTCCGGCCTCCCTCGGATGATGGATCGGGCGAGGGCCGTTCCGCACCCCAGTCCGACCCGGGTCCCCCGATCGTGGGTCGCCACCCCTGCCGGTTGCCCGGGAGACGCCCGGCGCGCGCGGGGGCATCGGTCCCGCGCTCCGGCGGGCGACCTCACGTGCGAAACCGTTCCAGAACGTGCGTACCGGGGCGGGCGGAGGGATGATCGGTGGGAACCGTCATCTCTGGCAAACTCTGTGCCCATGGGCGAAACGACCGTGACCACGACGAAAGGCCGCCAAGCGGCACTTTCCTCCTCCGTCGCGGACGAGGTTCCCACCCCCTCCGCGAACCCGGACGGACATGCCCCGGGGCGCCGGTCGCGACATCCTCGCGCGCCGCGCCTGTGGTTCGAGATCCTGCTGGTCGCGGTGAGCTACTGGACGTACTCACTGGTGCGCAACGCGGTCCCGGAGCAACGGGACCAGGCCCTGCGGAACGCCGAGTGGCTCTGGGAGGCCGAAGGGCGACTCGGCATCGCCGTCGAAGAGTCGATCAACCACGCGGTGAACTCCGTGACCTGGCTCATCGTCGGCATGAACTACTACTACGCCACCCTGCACTTCGTGATCACCCTGGCCGTGCTGGTCTGGCTGTACCGTCGGCATCCCCTCCGCTACGCGCCGATCCGCACGGCGTTGTTCGCGACCACGGGCGTGGCCCTGGCCGGCTACTACCTGTATCCGCTGGCGCCGCCGCGGCTGATGAAGGGCGATCTCTTCGTCGACACCGTCATGACGCACCAGACCTGGGGCTCCATGGCATCCGGCGACCTCAAGAACATGTCGAACCAGTACGCGGCGATGCCGTCGATGCACATCGGCTGGTCGCTGTGGTGCGGCCTGACCCTCTTCGCGCTCGCCCGCGTCCCCTGGGTACGCGTGCTGGGTCTGCTCTACCCGGCGCTCACCCTGGTCGTGATCGTCGCCACCGCCAACCACTTCTGGCTGGACGCGGTGGGAGGCATGGTGTGCCTGGGGTTCGGGTACGGGGTGGCCCGACTGTGGTACGGGCCCCGACCTCGCCTCACGACCCGGCTCGCGCCACCGCGCGGTCCACGACCGGGCCGGTGGCGGGGAGGGGGCCCGGCGCCGCCCGGTGGGGGTGCCGAGGTCGGCCGGCGGGAGTCGTCGACGTCTCAGGCCCCGTAGAACAGCTCCTCCACCACCGCGCGCGAGCGGCGGGCGGTGCGCCGGTAGTCGTCCAGCATGTCGCCGGCGTGGCCGGGTCCGTAGCCCAGGTAGCGGGCCACCGCGGCCAGCTCCCGGCGCTCCGAGGGGAAGGTGTCGCCGGCCCGGCCGCGCACCAGCATCACGGCGTTGCGTACACGAGTGGCGAGCACCCACGCCTCGTCCAGGACGGCGGCGCGCTCCGCGTCCAGCAGGCCCGCGTCGCGCGCCGCGTGGAGCGCCCGCCTGGTGCGAGTCGTGCGCAGGGAGGGCAGCTCGTGGCCGTGCCGCAGTTGCAGCGACTGCACCGTCCACTCGACGTCGGACAGCCCGCCCGGGCCCAGTTTGGCGTGCAGCTTGGGGTCGGCGCCGCGGGGCAGCCGCTCGGTCTCCATGCGGGCCTTCAGCCGCCGGATCTCCCGTACCGCGTCGTCGGGCAGCCCGCCGACCGGGTAGCGCAGCGGATCCACCAGTTCGACGAATCGGCGCCCCAGGTCCTCGTCGCCCGCCACCGGCTCGGCGCGCAGCAGCGCCTGCGATTCCCAGGTCAGCGACCAACGCCGGTAGTACGCCTCGTACGACTTCAGGGTGCGCACCAGCGGGCCTGAGCGCCCCTCGGGCCGCAGGTCGGCGTCGATGGGCAGCGGCGGATCGGCGCTCGGCGAGGCGAGGAGCCGGCGCGTCTCGGCCACGACGCGGTTGGCCGCCTCCGCGGCCTCGCGCTCGTCCACGCCGTCCCGGGGCTCGTGGACGAAGAGCACGTCGGCGTCGGATCCGTAGCCCATCTCATGGCCGCCGAATCGCCCCATGCCGATGATGGCGAACCGGGTGGGGAGTTCCTCGCCCCAGCCGTCCCGCACCACGGCGCGCAGCGTTCCCGCGAGCGTCGCCGCCGTCAGGTCGGAGATGGCGCCGCCGACCCGGTCGACCAACGCCCCCTCGTCGGCCTCGGCGGGTCGGGAGTCGGTGCCGTGGGAGCCGACGACGTCGGCCGCCGCCGTCCGGAACAGCTCGCGCCGCCGCACCCCCCGCGCGGCGGTGACCGCGCGCGTCGCCCCGTCGGCACGCCGTACCGCGGCGAGGACCTCCTGTTCCAGTTGGTTCCGCCCACGCGGGGCCAGGCCGGCCCCGTCCCGGTCGCCGAGCAACGCCACCGCCTCCGGGGCGCGCATCAGAAGGTCGGGAGCGAGCCGGCCGGCGGACAGCACCCGGGCCAGGTTCTCGGCCGCGGCGCCCTCGTCGCGCAGCAACCGCAGATACCACGGTGTCCTGCCGAGGGCGTCGGAGACGTTGCGGAAGTTGAGCAGTCCGGCGTCCGGGTCCGCGGAGTCGGCGAACCAGCCCAGCAGCACCGGAAGCAGGGTCCGCTGGATCGCCGCCTTCCGACTCACGCCCGAGGCCAGGGCCTCCAGGTGACGCAGCGCCGCGGCCGGGTCCTCGTAACCGAGGGCGACCAGCCGCTCCCTGGCCGCGGTGGGCGACAGCCGAGTCTCCCCCGGGGCGAGTTGGGCGACCGCGTCCAGCAACGGCCGGTAGAAGAGCTTCTCGTGGAGGCGGCGGACCGCCGTGGCGTGTCGCCGCCACTCCCGCAACAGCGTGGGCACCGGGTCGGTGCGCATCCCCAGCGACCGGCCCAACCGACGCAGGTCGGACTCCTCCTCGGGGACGAGGTGGGTGCGACGGAGTCGGTACAGCTGGATGCGGTGCTCCATGGCGCGCAGGAAGCGGTACGCCTCACCCAGTCGCGCCGCGTCCGCCCGCCCCACGTAGCCGCCGGCGGCGAGGGCGGTCAACGCGGTCAAGGTGGTCCCGCTGCGCAGGGAGGCGTCCTCCCGACCGTGGACGAGTTGCAGGAGTTGCACGGCGAACTCGACGTCGCGCAGGCCCCCGGGGCCCAGCTTCAGCTGCCGTTCCACCTCCGCGGCGGGGATGTTCCGCACGACACGGCGGCGCATGCTCTGCACGTCGGAGACGAAGTTGTCCCGCTCGGCGGCCTGCCACACCAGGGGGCGCAGGGCGGCGACGTAGGCGGCGCCGAGCTCCGCGTCGCCGGCGACCGGCCGGGCCTTGAGCAGCGCCTGGAACTCCCAGGTCTTGGCCCAGCGTTGGTAGTAGGCGAGGTGGCTGCTGAGCGTTCGGACCAGCGGGCCGTTCCGGCCCTCCGGGCGGAGGTTGGCGTCGACCGGCCAGATGGAGCCCTCGACGGTGGTCTCCGAGCAGATCCGCATCAGCCGCGAGGCCAGCCGGGTGGCGGCGGGCAGGGCGGCGGCCTCGTCCACGCCGTCGGCGGCCTCGCCGACGAAGACGACGTCCACGTCCGACACGTAGTTCAGTTCTCGACCGCCGCACTTGCCCATCGCGATCACCGCGAGCCGGCAGCGCTCGGCGTCCTCCGGCGCGTCCGCCTCGGCCAGGCGCAGCGCGGCCCGCAGGGTGGCCGTGGCCAGGTGCGCCAGTTCCGCGGCGGTCTCGACGACGTCGATGGTGCCGCACACGTCGCGGGCGGCGACGGAGAGCAGACAGCGCCGATAGGCCACACGGAGGCCGACCGCGTCGCCGGCCTCTCCCAGCTCCCGCTCGTACTCCGGCACCCCCCGGTGCAGGTCCCGCGCCTCGTACGTGGCGAGGATCCGCCAGTCGCCGGCGTGGCGGGTGAGGTGCTCGCCGAGGGCGGCGGAGGAGCCGAGCACCCCGAGGAGTCGGTCCCGCAGCGGCTTGGCCGTCGTCAGGGTGTCGAGCAGTTCCCGGCGGTCGGCGGGGGCGGTCTGGGCCTCCAGCAGCCGCGCCAGCGAGGCCAGGGCCAGGTCCGGGTCGGCGGTGCGGCCCAGGGCCTCCAGCAGCACCGGGTCGGCGCGGACCGGTGCCGGCTCCGGGCCGTCGAGCAACCGCTCGGCCGCGGCGGGATCGGTGAAACCGTGCCGCAGCAGTCGCGCGAACGTACTGCCGCCACGTCCCGGCGCCGTCATCCCGGCCCTCCCGTCGGATCGAGGTCGTCGCGCCAGAGCGTAGTCCGTACCGCGCGGGTCGCTCGTTCGGGCCGGGGACCGGCGCGACACGCGCCGTAGACCGCCTTACTCGTCCGACCGGGACCGACCCGTGTCGGCGACTCCGGAGGAGGGGGTCATGACCGAAGGACCCGGGGTGAATTCACCCGGGTCCTTCACACGCGCGCCGCGACGGTCTCCGGTCAGCCGGCGTTCTTGCCCACCACCGCCACACCCCAGAAAGCGCCGGTCAGCATCACGGCTGCGATCCCTCCGGTGACCGTCACACCCAAGAGGGCGACAAAGGGTTCGTGGACCGCCCGCCCCTCGCATTCTTCACGCAAATCGCCGAGGTATTCGGTGAGGTCCGTGACCTTCTCTTCGATCCTGTCCATTTCCGTTCCCATCTCCGTTCTCACGCCGTCCAATTTCCCTTACCGACAGGTGCGATCGCGTTTCCGCACGGTCATCCGTTGCAGGTGATGGTGTACGTGATGGCGCTTGCCCACGTGACCGCGATAAACCCGAAAGCGTACCCGGGAGTGGCCGTGATGACGCGTCGAGTCGGCCAGATCTCGCCCTTGTCGTTCTCGTTCAGTGCGTCGAACCTGGGATTGCTCAGATCGATTTTGGTGACGTCCACTGTCGCCTCCGCTCGTGTTGTCGCCGGTGACTTCGAGGCTAGACACTCATCGGGCGGGTACCGATCCCCCGAGTGAGCGTCCGAGAGGCGGACGCCGCGTGGCCCCCTGAGGGGAAGGCGGCCTCACCCCCCTGGCCGACAGGCTGCGGGCGAGACCACCGGGGGCGGGAAGCGGGTGCGGCGGACACGGGGCGGAGGGGCCCACGACGACATCGCGAACCAGGAGGAGGGCGACACCCGTCGCGCCCGGGGGCCAGTGGCGACGGGGCCGACGCGACGGCTCGCGACGCCGACCTTCCGGCCCCCCTCGCGTCGATCCGCGCCCGGCGGGGTCGGTGGTCGCCGTCGGGGACCGGAAAGGCGTCGACACGAACAGACCCGACGCGCTCGGTGCCCGCACCGGCCGTCGGCGGCCCGATCCCTGCCGCGTCGGCGAGGCGAGGGGGCGGGCCCGGCGGGTCAGGCGGGCCCGCCCACGCCGCTCGCGCGGCCCGCCTCTCCGCTCGCGCTCAGCCGGTCTCCCGCCAGGCGTTGGTGATCGGGAGTCGGCGGTCCTTGCCGAACCCCTTCGCCGAGATCTTCGTGCCCGGGGGGTACTGGCGGCGCTTGTACTCGGCCGTGTCGACCATGCGCAGCGTCCGGGTGACCAGGTCACGGTCGTATCCGGCGGCGACGATCTCGTCGGCCCCGAGGTCCCGGTCGACGTAGAGGTCGAGGATCGCGTCGAGCACCGGGTAGTCGGGCAGCGAATCGGTGTCCACCTGGCCGGGGCGCAGCTCAGCGCTGGGCGGCTTCTCGATCGAGTTCTCGGGGATCGGCGGGGTCTCCCCCCGTTCCCCGGCGACCCGGTTGCGCCATCGGGCCAACCGGAACACCGACGTCTTGTACACGTCCTTGATCGGGCCGAAGGCGCCGACGGAGTCGCCGTACAGCGTCGAGTAGCCGACGGCCAGCTCCGACTTGTTGCCCGGGGCCAGCACGATGTGGCCCTCCTGGTTGGAGACGGCCATCAGGGTCGTCCCCCGCAGCCGGGACTGGAGGTTCTCCTCCGCCAGCCCGGTCAGGGCGAGCGCCTCCATGTAGCTGTCGAACATCGGCTCGATCGACACCGTCCGGAACCGCAGCCCGGTGCGCCGTGCCAGCTCGGCGGCGTCGGCCCTGGAGTGGTCCGACGAGTACTTCGACGGCATCGACACGCCGTGGACGTTCTCCGCCCCCAGCGCGTCGCACGCCAGTGCCGCGACCAGGGCGGAATCGATACCGCCGGAGAGGCCGACGAGCACCGACCGGAATCCGTTCTTCTCGACGTACGCCCGCAGGCCGACCACCAGCGCCGCGTAGACCTCGGCGTCGTCGTCGAGTCGATCCGCCTCGCCCCCCGCGAGCCACCCCTCCTCGGCGGGGGCGGCCGGGCGCGAGGAGAGCACCGCTCGTTCGACGCGGAGGCCGTCCTCGACGACCCCGGTGGGGGCCTCGGGCAGGGCCTCGGGGAGCTCCAGGTCCAGCACCAGGCACTCCTCGGCGAACTGCGACGCCCGCGCGAGGACGTCCCCTGTCGCGTCCACCACGATCGAGTCACCGTCGAACACCAGCTCGTCCTGGCCCCCGATCATCGCCAGGTAGGCGGTCGTGCAGCCGGCCTCCTGCGCGCGCTTGCGGACCAACTCCAGTCGGGTGTCGTCCTTGTCCCGCTCGTAGGGGGAGGCGTTGACGGAGAGCAGCAGCCCCGCGCCGGCGGCCCGCGCGGCCGGCACCCGACCGCCGTCCTGCCACAGGTCCTCGCAGATCGCCAGGGCCACGTCGACGCCGCGCACGCGGACCACGGGCAGGGTGTCCCCCGGTACGAAGTACCGGAACTCGTCGAAGACGCCGTAGTTCGGCAGGTGGTGTTTGGCGAAGGTCATCACCACCTCGCCGCCGTGCAACACCGCCGCCGCGTTCTGCGGGGCGCCGGCCGGCTGACCGTACCTGGGGCGCGCGGTGTCCGCGCGGTCCAGATAGCCCAGGACCACCGGCACCTCGCCGAGCCCCTCCCGCGCGAGGCGCGCCGCCAGGGCGCGCAGCGCCTCGCGGGAGGCGGTCACGAAGGACGACCGGAGCGCGAGGTCCTCGACCGGGTACCCGGTCAGCGCCATCTCGGGGAACGCCACCAGGTGCGCGCCCCGCCCCGCGCACTCCCGGGTCCGGCGCAGAATCGTCTCGGCGTTTCCGGGTAGGTCGCCGACGCGGGTGTCGATCTGGTTCAGGGCGAGTCGTAGTCGAGGCACGAGCCCAGTGTAATCGTCAGTCCGACGCGATAGGGGCGGGGCGGCCCCGCCCCGGCGGTCGGCACCGTACGAATGGCCCGATCGAACATCCGACCCCTACGCTGCGAAGAGGCGTGGACGGTCGACACACGGGCCCTCGGGCCGGCCCGTCCGGGCGGCCGGGCCCGTCCGGACCTGCCCGGATCGCGGTCGGCAACGCGCGCGAAACGCGACTGTGGTGGGATGCTCGGGTGCCCGACCGCCTCCCGCGGCACCGGAGATGGGCGGCCTGACCGGCAAGGATGGGGAATCGGAAGATGGACAAGCAGCAAGAGTTCGTACTCCGGACCTTGGAGGAACGCGACATCCGCTTCGTGCGCCTGTGGTTCACGGACGTGCTGGGCTTCCTCAAGTCCGTGGCCGTGGCCCCGGCCGAGCTGGAGCAGGCGTTCGACGAGGGCATCGGCTTCGACGGTTCCGCGATCGAGGGGTTCGTCCGGGTCCACGAGTCCGACATGATCGCCAAACCCGACCCCTCCACGTTCCAGATCCTCCCGTGGCGCGCCGAGGCACCGGGCACGGCCCGGATGTTCTGCGACATCCTGATGCCGGACGGCTCGCCCTCCTTCGCGGACCCCCGCTACGTCCTCAAGCGTGCCCTGAACCGCACCTCCGACCTGGGCTTCACCTTCTACACCCACCCGGAGATCGAGTTCTTCCTGCTGAAGAACAAGCCCACCGACGGCTCGGTCCCCACCCCGGCCGACAACTCCGGCTACTTCGACCACACCCCGCAGAACATCGGCATGGACTTCCGCCGGCAGGCGATCACCATGCTGGAGTCGATGGGCATCTCGGTGGAATTCTCCCACCACGAGGGCGCCCCAGGTCAGCAGGAGATCGACCTGCGCTACGCGGACGCTCTCTCCACGGCCGACAACATCATGACCTTTCGGCTGGTCATGAAGCAGGTCGCGCTGGAGCAGGGTGTCCACGCCACGTTCATGCCCAAGCCGTTCTCCGAGCACCCGGGCAGCGGCATGCACACCCACCTGTCGCTCTTCGAGGGCGACCGCAACGCCTTCTACGAGTCCGGGGCGGAGTACCAGCTGTCCAAGGTGGGGCGGTCCTTCATCGCCGGCCTGCTCAGGCACGCCGCCGAGGTCTCCGCCGTCACCAACCAGTGGGTGAATTCCTACAAGCGCATCTGGGGCGGCTCCGAGCGCCCAGCCGGGGCGGGTGGCGAGGCACCGTCCTACATCTGCTGGGGTCACAACAACCGTTCGGCACTGGTCCGTGTGCCCATGTACAAGCCGGGCAAGACGGGCTCGGCCAGGATCGAGGTCCGCTCCCTGGACTCGGGCGCCAACCCCTACCTCTCCTACGCGCTCCTGCTGGCCGCGGGGCTGAAGGGCGTCGAGGAGGGGTACGAGCTGCCCCCCGGGGCGGAGGACGACGTCTGGGCGCTCTCCGACGCCGAGCGTCGGGCGCTGGGCATCGAGCCGCTGCCGCAGAACCTCGGCGAGGCACTCACCCTGATGCACCGCAGCGACCTCGTCGCCGAGACGCTCGGGGAGCACGTGTTCGATTTCTTTCTGCGGAACAAGAAGCAGGAGTGGGAGGAGTACCGGTCGGAGGTCACGGCGTTCGAGCTGCGCAAGAACCTGCCGGTGCTCTGAGGGCGGCGCCGTTCGTGTGAGGGTGGGCGGGGGGCCGCCCACCCGTCCGGCCCGCGCCCACCGGGCCGGCGGCGTCGACTCAGGAGGCCGCGTCGTCGAAGCTGACCCGTGCCGCCACCGGCAGGTGGTCGCTTCCCGTCGCGGGGAGCGTCCAGCTGGCTACGGGCTCCACGCCCTTGACCATGATCTGGTCGATTCGCGCCATGGGGAAGCTCGCGGGCCAACTGAACCCGAAGCCGTCGCCGGCCGCCCCCTGCGTGGAGCGCATCTGCGAGGTCACGGCCTGCAAGGAGCGGTCGTTCATGGTCCCGTTCAGATCACCGAGCAGTACCACCCGGTCCAGCCGCTCGCCGGTGATGGCCGCCCCCAGTGCGTCGGCGCTCTCGTCCCGCTGTCCGGCGGTGAACCCCGCCTCCAACCTCACGCGAACCGACGGAAGGTGGGCCACGTAGACGGCCACCCGTCCGGCGGGAGCGTCGACGGTGGCCCGCATCGCGCGCTCCCACCCCAACTCGATGTCGACCGACCGCGCGTCGCTCAGCGGGTACTTGCTCCACAGTCCCACCGTGCCGACCACCTCGTGGTACGGGTATCCGGAGGCCAGCGCCTCCTCGTAGGTCGGCACCGCCGATTCCTTCAGCTCCTCCAGGGCCAGTACGTCCGCGCCGGCAGCGGCCACCGCGCGGGCGGTGCCGCCGGGGTCGAGGTTGTCCGCGTTGACGTTGTGCGTGACCACCGTGAGGTCGCCGCCCGAGCCGGTCTTGTCGCTGAGCAGACCGCCGAACATGCTCAGCCAGACCACCGAGGGCACCATGACGGCGATCAGAGCCGAGGCGGACCTGCGCGCCAGCGCGACGATCAGCAGCAGCGGGACGGACAGCCCGAGCCACGGCAGGAACGTCTCGACGAGGCTGCCCAGGTTCCCGACGGTGTTCGGGATGAACGCGTGACCCGCCATCACCGCCGCGGACGCCAGGGCCAGGGCGGCGGTGATCAGGCCCCGGCGCCACGTCCGCCGCTCACGCCAGCCGGCGGCGTACCGGGCGAGCAGGCGTCGGAGGCGGTCGCCGCGGTGCACGGGCCGCGAGCCCTCGTCGTCCGTGTCCCTCACGTATGCCTGCTGCGCCATACCGTCGCCTCACTACCCGCCGTGCACACCTTCGCCCCCGCGCCCGGGAAGAACCCTAGGGGATGTTCGGTTCCGTTCCCGCCGTCCCGCGACGGCCCTACGGGCTTGAGACGAACGCGGCACGGTCCGGAGTTCCGCGTGCGAGGGGAGGAGCGGCGCCCGAGGGGACCGCGAGCCCCCGAGCACCCCCGACGGAGGCCCGCCCCCGAAGGGCCTCCCCCGGCACCCCGCACCCTCTGGCCGTGCATGGCACGAGGTGCCACTATGGAGCGGAGTCCGGGGACGCCGACAGGGTGCCTCGAGATGACGTGAAGGAGCCGTTGCCATGACGCAGCTTTCCGCTGCCCACGACCCGAGCCCTCCCCGGCCGGGCCGACCCGCCGAGGGGACGAAGACGCTCTACGGGGGCAAGGGCAGCCGCCGCCTCACGGTCCGCGACATCGTCGCGGCCAAGGAGCGCGGCGAGAAGTGGCCCATGCTTACCGCGTACGACGCGATGACCGCTTCGGTGTTCGACGAGGCGGGCATCCCGGTCCTCCTGGTCGGCGACTCCGCCGGCAACTGCCATCTGGGGTACGACACCACGGTGCCGGTCACCCTGGACCAGATGAGCATGCTCTCGGCCGCGGTGGTAAGGGGGACCAGCCGGGCCCTCGTCGTCGGCGACCTGCCGTTCGGGTCCTACCAGGAGGGTCCGACGCAGGCTCTGCGCTCGGCCACCCGACTGGTCAAGGAGGCCGGCGTGGGCGCGGTGAAGCTGGAGGGGGGCGAGCGCTCGCACCGGCAGATCGAGCTGCTGGTCGAGGCCGGCATCCCGGTGATGGCGCACATCGGGCTCACCCCCCAGTCCGTGCACACGATGGGCTACCGCGTCCAGGGCCGGGGCGAGGAGGCCGCTCAGCAACTCCTTCGGGACGCCAAGGCGGTGCAGGACGCCGGCGCCTTCGCGGTCGTCCTGGAGCTGGTTCCGGCGGAGTTGGCGGCGGAGGTGACCCGGGCCCTCCAGATCCCGACCGTCGGCATCGGGGCCGGCGCCGAGACCGACGCCCAGGTGCTGGTCTGGACCGACATGCTGGGCCTGACGGGCGGTCGGATGCCCAAGTTCGTCAAGCAGTACGCCGACCTGCGGCAGGTCATCGGCGGCGCGGCCCGGGCGTTCGCCGAGGACGTCGTCGGCGGAACGTTCCCTCAGGAGGAACACTCCGTCCACTGAGCCATCGCGGTACCACCGGGGCCCCGCCGGCCGTCCCCCTCGGCGGGGCCCCGCTCCGCGTCGGACATCGCGCGAGGCCGCCCCCTCGGCCCCGCTCGGACGGGCGGCGGCTACGGCGCCGCCAGGACGAACTCGCAGTCCCGCCAGGCCGCCGGGGTGAGCAGCGGGCGGAGCCGGGTGAACAGCTCCAGCAGCTCTCCTCCCCACCGACGCCGAAAGCCCTCGTCGACGCCGGCCACATCGAGTTCGTTGGCCGCGGTGAGCTCGGCGAAGTCCTCCCGTGGGCCGCGTGCGAGCGTGAAGGTCCGCCCGGTGAACCGGTCACGGAAGGACGCGCTCGCGTCGGTCAGCGCGGCGTAGGCGACCCGTCGGTCGCACCGGGCGTAGAGACGCACCAGGGACTCAGCCTCGGGCCCGACGGCGGCCCGCAGCCGCGCACGCTCAGCGAGCGGCAACAGTGGGACGGCGAAGCCGTCGGTTCCGTAGACGGCGTGGCACAGCCCCGCCAGTCGCAGGTCCGGGCGCGCGTCCCAGGAGGCGAGGCGCCGGTGGACACGGTCCAGGTGGGACAGGAGGGTGCCGCCGGGGTGGGGCAGGGTCTCCGCCCCCAGCTCGCGGAGAAGTTCCCGCGCCGCGTCGGCGCGGGCGGTTACGACGGTGGGACGGTCGGGTCGGGGCATGGTCGTTTCCTCTCGGTCCGGGGCGCTCGGAGGGGACGGGTCTCGGGAGTTCAGAGGGCCACGGCCGCGGCGGCGATCACACCGACCACGACGACCAGGCCGCGCAGGACGGCGGGCGGGAGGCGACGCCCCAGGCGCGCGCCGAGGATCCCTCCGACGGTGGCCCCGAGGGCGATGACGCCCGCGACCGCCCAGTCGACCTCCGCGACCGCCACGAAGACGACGGCGGCGACGCCGTTGACGATGGCGGCGAGCACGTTCTTGAGGGCGTTCAGGCGCTGGAGGTCGTCGCGGAGGAAGGTGCCGAGGAGGGCGATCAACAGGACGCCCTGCGCGGCGCCGAAGTAGCCGCCGTAGACGCCCGTTCCGAACACACCGGCCCACAGCGGCGCCGATCCGGACACGTCGCGCCGCTCCCCCCGGCGCCGGAACCACCGGCCGACCCTCGGTTGCAGGAGCACCAGGACACAGGCGAGCAGGATGAGGACGGGCACGGCGGCGCGGAAGACGTCCGCCGGGAGCGCCAACAGCAGGAGCGCCCCCACAAGACCGCCGCACAGAGCCGCGAGGCCGAGCCGGATCAGGCGGCCCCGCTGCCCGCGCAGTTCCCCTCGGTAGCCATAGGCGGCACCGAGCGAGCCGGGGACGAGCCCGATGGTGTTGGACACGTTGGCCAGGACGGGCGGATAGCCGAAGGCGAGCAGGGTGGGAAAGGTGATCAGTGTGCCCGACCCGACCACCGCGTTGACGCCGCCCGCGGCCACGGCCGCGGCCGCGATGGCCACTGTCTCGATTGTCTGCACGGAGTCCGCCTTCCGGGCGTGACGCGCGCCTGCGGGGGAGTCGGGAGGCGCGGGTGTGTCGTCGGGGTCGGGAGAAGTCTGGGGGCGGGGAAGACCGAGGGTCGGCACCCGCGCGGGCTCGGCGGCGTCCAGCGGCGCCGGGCACGCCCGGATCGCCGCCCGGGCCGTGAAGATCGTCGCCTGAGCGAAGAACCCAGTCAATCCTAGGGTTTTCTCATTGTCCCCCAAGCTGTAGCTTCACTCCGCATGACCCTCGACGATCTCCGCGTCTTCGTCGCCGTCTGCCGTGCCGGCAGCATCAGCGCCGTCGCCCGCGACCTGTCGCGTACACAGTCCGCCGTGAGCCAGCACGTCAGGCGGCTGGAGCGCGAGTGCGGCGTCCCGCTTCTGGAGCGCAGGCCACGCGGCGTGGTGCCCACCCCGGCCGGGCGAGTGCTCCATCGTGCGACGGCGGGCGGCCTCCGCGACATCGACCAGGCGTTGCGACGCCTCCGGGACATGGCACGGGGCGAGGGGGGGTCGGTCCTCGTCGCCACCGGCGCGACGACCGTCCGACACTTCATGTCCGAGGCCGTCGTCGCCTACCGCCGGCGACACCCTGGGGTGAGCCTGGAGTTCCGCACCGCGCACTCCAGCCGAGACTGCTTCGACGCCCTGCTGGCCGCCGAGGTCGACATCGCCTGGATCACGTCGGGCGAGCGGGTGCGCGGCATCGAGCAACGACCGGTTGTCGCGCTGCCCTGGGTCCTCGCGGTCGCCGCCGACGACCCGTGGGCGGCGCGGTCGCGGATCGACGTCGCGGACCTCGCGAGGACCCGCCTGATCGGACTCCCCGAGGACACCGCCTCCCGCTCGCACCTGGAGGCGTGGTTCGCGGCGTCCGGCGTCGAACCGGCCGCCTCCGACACCCGGGTCGCCGACTGGGACACCGCGATCCTGTTGGCCGAACTCGGTCTCGGCCACGCCGTCGTCCCCGACCTGCCGGGCTGGCACGGACCGGGCCGCCCGGGGCTGCGGCTGATCCCGCTGCCCGAGATCCCCCCGCTGCGGGCCGGCTGGGCCGTGCGCGACCGGGCCGCCCTCTCCTCGGCGGCCCGGGCCTTCGCCGACACGGTCGAGGACAGCTGCGCCGAGACCTTCCGGAGGCCCTAGCCGCCGGGGCGGACCACAGACCTCCGGTTCCGGAACTCGCCGCAGGTCAAGGGCTCTTGTCGGACGACTGTCGGAGGATTGTCGGTGGCATGGGGCATGCTGCCCGACATGACGCGAATCGACAACCACGGAGGGCCGGCGGAGGCCGCGATCACCGTGCGGGGGCTGGTCAAGCACTACGGCGAGACCAGGGCCCTGGACGGTGTCGATCTGGACGTGCGCGAGGGCACCGTGATGGGCGTGCTCGGACCGAACGGCGCGGGCAAGACCACTCTCGTCCGCATCCTGGCCACCCTGCTCGCCCCGGACGGAGGCGAGGCCACCGTCGCCGGCCGCGACGTGCGCCGCCAACCACGGGCACTGCGCCGGGCTATCGGACTGACCGGGCAGTACGCCTCGGTCGACGAGAAGCTCGCCGGCCGCGAGAACCTCTACATCATCGGGCGCCTGCTCGACCTGTCCCGCAAGGCCGCCCGAGCACGCGCCGACGAGCTGCTGGAGCGCTTCTCCCTCACGGAGGCCGCGACGCGCCCGGCCGGCACCTACTCCGGCGGGATGCGGCGTCGGTTGGACCTGGCCGCGTCGCTGGTCGGCCACCCCGAGGTCCTGTTCCTGGACGAGCCCACCACGGGCCTGGACCCGCGCACCCGCAACGAGGTGTGGGAGGAGGTCCAGCGCATGGTCGGGGACGGCGTCACGGTCCTGCTCACCACGCAGTACATGGAGGAGGCCGAGCAGCTCGCCTCGGAACTCACCGTCGTCGACCGCGGCAAGGTCGTCGCCGGAGGCGGCATCGAGGACCTCAAGGCCCGAGTGGGCGGCCGTACCCTGCGCATCCGACCGGTGGAGCCGGAGCGGGTCCGTCCGCTGGCCGACCGGCTCGACACGCTGGGCATCACCGGGATCGCCCGTTGCGCGGTGGACGCGGAGCGCGATTCCGTCCTCGTACCGATCCTCGGCGACGAGCAATTGACGGCCGTGGTGGCCGCGGTCGGGGACTCCGGCGTGACCGTCGCCTCGATCACCACCGAACTGCCGAGCCTAGACGAGGTCTTCCTCTCCCTCACCGGCCACCGCGCCGGCCGGGAGGAGGCGGCCGACGCGGTCGTACGCCAGGAGGTCGCCGTGTAAGGCCGCCCCCCGCCCAAGCGCGGTGAGTCCGTCGGTCGTCCGACGGACTCACCACCCGCCGCACGCCGTCCGGCCGGAAGCAACCTCCCCGGCCGGTGGTCGCGGAAGCCGCGTCGCCCCGGAGGCGACACACCCATGCCCGCCCCGCTCCGCGGGAGCCTCGCTCCGCCCCGACCCGAAGCCCGGGGCGCCCATGAAGGAGACCCGGTGAGTTCCACCGCCCTCGCGCCGCCGTCCACCGCCGACGCCCGCATCCCCCTCCGAGCCCATCTGCGGCACACGGGGGCCCTCGCCCGCCGCAACCTGCTGTGGATCAAGCAGGACCCCCAGTCGATGTTCGACGCCGTGCTGTTCCCGATCGTCTTCACCCTGCTCTTCGTGTACGTCTTCGGCGGCTCCATCGGGCAGGCGCTCGGCGGTGGCCAGGACGAGTACGTCCAGTACGTCATGCCTGGCATGATGGCGATGATGGGGCTGACGATGGCCCAGGGCGTCGGGACCGGCTTCAACCAGGACTTCAACGCCGGGGTCATGGACCGCTTCAAGTCGCTGCCGATCGGACGCGGTTCCGTACTGTTCGCCAAGATCGGCGTCGAGCTGCTGCGGATGCTGTTCGCCACGGCCGTCCTGTTGGTCGTCGGCCTCCTGGTGGGCTTCGACGTCGCCAACTGGCCGGGGCTGCTGGCCTCGGTGGCACTGTCCGCCGTCTTCGGCTCGTCCCTGATGTGGGTCTTCCTCACCCTCGGCGTGGTGATGAAGGACGCCCAATCGGTCCAGGCCATGGGCTTCCTGGTGCTGATGCCGCTGCAGTTCGGGTCTTCGATCTTCGCGCCGACCGAATCCATGCCGGGCTGGCTGGAGACCTTCACCCGGTACAACCCTCTCTCGAACCTCGCCGACGCCGCCCGCGGGCTGACCACCGGCGGACCGGTAGCCCAGGACCTGTGGATGGTCCTCGGCTGGTCGGCACTGCTGACGGCGGTCATGGCGCCGATCGCCATCCGGGCCTTCCGCACCAAGGACTGACGGTCCTCCCGGCCGTGGACGGCCCGCAGGACCGTCCCACCCCGGCGGCGTCGACCGCCCGAAGGTCCGGGGCACCGCGACAAGTGCGCCGCCGTCGCGGTGCCCCGGACCTCCTCAGCCGATCAGGGCGGCGGCTTCCTCGGGGCCGAGGCCGGCGCCCTCGGCTCGTGCGGCCTCGTAGGCCCGAGCGCCCAGGACCTCGCGGGCCCGCCTTTCGGCCCGGTCGCGACACCCGCGCTCCATCGCCGTGACGCAGCTCGCGCCGGACACGAGTTCCGCCGCGGCCCCGAGGCACCGGGCCCCGTCCCGGGCCCGGCTTCCCCCGTCCACCCCCACCAGGGCGAGAGCGGCGATGGACAGGTAGGCCGAGCGCACCTGCGAGGCCAGGACACCCGCCATCGGGTCCCGGGTCCGCTCCAGCGCGCGGGCGATCCTCACCAGCGCCTCCTCGTAGCGCTCTTCCACCGTGTCGACCAGGGCCTCCGAGGCCAGGATGAACGCGTCGAACACGGCGAAGTGCGTGATGGAGAACTCCTTGCGGAGCAGGGCCAGATGCTCCCGGGCCTCGGTGGTCCTGCCGGTGAAGGCCAGCCTGCCCGCGAGGAAGAGCCGCGCCGCGGGCAGAGCCGTGTTGTGCGCCGTCCCGGCCGTCCGCTCGATGACGTCCCGCAGGATCGACTCCCCTCGCTCCGCCTGCGTCTCGTCCCCCGAATCCACCAGCGCGCTGCCCAGACGGGCCCCGAGCACGGCCTCCTGGGCGTGGGCCCCCAGCCGTTCGGCGTACACGGCGGCGGCACCGTAGTCGGCGGCGGCGAGCAGGTGTCGGCCCCGGCGCTCGTGCACCTCGCCGCGGGCGGCGAGCGCCTCGGCGGTCCCCCAGGCGTCGCCCAGTCTCCGATACAACTCCAGGGACTCGTCCGCGTCGCGGACAGCCGCCTCCAGCCACTCCGCTCGTTGGACGAGGACGTTGGCGCGCATCTGGAGACCGCCCGCCAACTCCCAGCGGAAACCCGGGGCGTGCCGGGCGGTGCGCACCGAGGCGTCGAGGACGGCGCGAAGCCGGTCCAGGTCGCCGCCGAGCAGCAACGCGAAGAACCAGAGCCGTCCCGGGTGCCGGCAGGTCTGCGGCATCCCCGGCTCGTACGTGGCGGCGATCGCCGAGAGCTTGTCCCGCGCCTCGGGTCGATGCCACAGGTCGAATTCGGTGTCCAGGCAGGACAAGTGCGTCAGATGCACCCCACGCCGGGCCTCGATCAGGACCTCTCCGGTCATCGGGGGAGGCGAGGCCGTGCACGCCTCCCACACCGGCGTCGCGCGCCGAGCGGGCCCGCCGAACGGGTCCGGGCCGAGCGCCATGACCGCCGCGCACCACCCGCGCGCCTCCGCCCTCAGGTCCCGCATCTGCCAGTACCAGGACAGCGACAGGGCCAGCGACAGCGCCTCCTGTTCGTCGCGCTCGGCGACGGCGTGACGCAGTGCCCCGCGGAGGTTCTCGTACTCGCGCTCCAGCCGGCCGACGGCAAGGAGTTGCTCGGGACCCCGCAGCAGCGGGTCCGTGGTGCGCGCCAGTTCGCGGTAGTGGACGAGGTGCGCGCGGCGCGCGGCGGCCCGGCGCCCGGACTCGGCGAGCCGCTCGCCCGCGTATTCCGCGACCGTCTCCAGCAGTCGGTAGCGCATCTTTCCGTCGCTCGACGGGGCCGCCACCACCAGGGACTTGTCGACCAGCGAGCCGACCACCTCCAGGGCGTCCGGCCCGCAGACGGCCTCCGCCGCCTCCAGGTCGCATCCGCCGGAGAAGACGGAGAGGGCGGCGAGCACCCGTCGTTCGGCGGCGGCCAGCAGTTCCCAGGACCAGTCGACCACGGCTCTGAGCGTCTGTTGGCGGGGCAGGACGGTGCGGTTGCCGGAGGCGAGCAGCGGGAAGCGATCGTCGAGCCGGTCGGCGATCTGGCGGGGGGTGAGCATCCGCAACCGGGCCGCGGCCAGTTCGATGGCGAGCGGCAGTCCGTCCAGACGCCGGCAGATCTCCGCGCAGGACCGGAGGTCGTCCTCGACACGGAACCCGGGGCGGGCCGCTCCGCCGCGGTCGGCCAGCAGTCGCAACGCGGCCGGTTCGGGCAGCGGCTCCACGGGCCGGACCACCTCCCCCACCACGCCGAGCGGTTCCCGGCTGGTTGCCAGGACGGTCAGCCGCGGGCAACGGGAGAGCACCTCCTCGGCGAGGTCGGCCGCCGCGCCCACCACGTGCTCGCAGTTGTCCAACACGATCAGCATGCGGCGTCTCCCGCAGTGTTCGACGAGCCGGTCGACGGCGGTCTCCGGACGGTCGGCGGCGGCCCGCATCTCCTCGGCACCGGCGCCGTACAGGACGGTCTCACGGCCGCCGAGGGCCGTCAGGACGGCCTCGGGCACGGACTCCGGATCGTCGACCGGCGCCAGCTCCGCGAGCCACACCCCGTCCCGAGCGGGCTCCCCGGCGATCTCGGCGACCTCCTGGGCCAACCGCGTCTTGCCCGAGCCACCGGGCCCGAGCAGGGTGACCATGCGCCCGGAAGCCAGGTCGCGACGGAGGGTGTGGAGATCGGCGTCCCGGCCGACGAAGGAGTTCAGGCGAGCCCGGAGGTTGCCCTGGGGCCCGGCAGGCCACGGCCGTGACCGCGAGTCCGGGGGCCGCTCCCGCGGGCCCGGAGACCCGGGGTCGGCACCCGGGCCGGGGTCGGGGTCGAGCAGCGCCGAGTACAGGGCACGGAGTTCCGGGCCGGGGTCGGAGCCGAGTCGTTCGGCGAGATCCCGGCGCACCTCCTCGTAGGCGGCCAACGCCTCGGCGGGGCGCCCGGTGTCGCGCAACGCGCGCAACCGCAACGCCTGCAGGCTCTCGTCCAACGGATGCTCCGCGCACAGCGCGTCCAACTCGGGCAGGGCTCGGGCGGTGTGGCCCAGGTCGAGGGCGGCTGCCAGCAGGGCCCGCCGCGCCTCCCGACGACGCGTCTCCAACCGCGCCGACTCGGCACCCCGGTCGGGGAGATCGGCGAGCGCCGGATCCCGCCAGAGGGCCAGCGCCTCCTCCAACAGGCGAAGGGCCGTCCGCGGATCACCTCGGGCCAGTTCCCGGCAACCCTCGTCGGCGAGTCGGTGGAAGCGGTGCACGTCGATGTCGTCGGGCGGCACGGCCAGCCGGTAGCCGCCGACGACGGAGACGACCGCGTCGGCGCCGAGCAACCGGCGCAGCCTCCCCACCAGTGCCTGGAGCGCCGCCGGAGCGTCGGCCGGCGGCTCTGCTCCCCACACCTCCCGCACCAGCGTCCCGACCGGAACCGGACGGGAGGCGTCCAGCGCGAGGACGGTGAGCAGGGCGCGCAACCGCGCGCCGCCGACCGACAGGACGGTGCCGTCGGGGTGGAGTGCCTGGGTGGTGCCGAGAACGCGGTAGCGCATCCGGTCATTGTCCCGACGGTGGGCGGCCGGCGCGCCTGGGTTTTTCGGGCGGAGCGCCGAGCGGGCGGGCGCGTTCCCTGTGCGGGGAGGTCGCTCGTGGGGGGGGAGATGGGGCGGGGAGAGGGGTCCGCCCGTCCCGGTGCCTCGTCGCCGTTCGCGGCTTGGGTACCGTCGGGGGACGCGGCGAGCGGTCGCCGTCGCGCCCGAGCACAGGAGCCGGCCTCGATGACCACCACCACCGTCCGCCCCGGTGACCGGCGGGTCAGTCCGGTCTTCGTCGCGATCGTCGCCGTCATGTCGATGGCCGGGTGGGCGGCCTGGACGGGGTTCGCCGGGCGGCCGGGGGTCGCCGTGTTCCTGTTCGTCACGGCGGCGTGGGTGGTCTCGCTGTGTCTGCACGAGTACGCGCACGCCCGGACCGCGTTGCGGGGCGGGGACGAGTCGGTCGCGGCCAGGGGTTATCTCACCCTCGACCCGGCGCGGTACGCCCATCCGCTGCTGAGCGTCGCGCTGCCGGTGCTCTTCGTGATCATGGGTGGGATCGGGTTGCCGGGGGGCGCCGTCGTCGTCGACCGGGGGCGCGTCCGAAGCCGTGCGCGTCACAGCATGGTGTCGGCCGCCGGTCCCGCGACGAACGTCCTGTTCGCCCTGGCGTGCGCGGCGCCCTTCTGGCTGGGGGCCTCGGCCGGGCTGCCGCCGTCCTTCCGGCTCGCCCTCGCCTTCCTCGCTCTGCTCCAGGTGACCGCCGCGATCCTGAACTTCCTGCCGGTCCCGGGGCTGGACGGCTACGGCGTGGTCGAGCCCTGGTTGCCGCACCGAGTCCGGCGGCGGGTGGAGCCGTTCGCGCCGTTCGGTCTGCTGCTCGTGATCGGCCTGCTGTGGGTGCCGGAGGTCAACGGCGTGTTCTTCGGCGTGGTCGACGCCGTGCTGCGGGGGCTCGGGGTCGGCGGGGCGGACGCCTCCTGCGGCCTCGTGTTGTACCGGTTCTGGGAGTCCGGGGCCTTGTGCACGGTGTCCCCCTGAGCGTTCCGCTGGCTCCGGGGCCCGCCGCCGGCGAAGGCTCCCCCGGCGGTGGGCTCGAAGGCGGGAGACCGCTCAGTTCGTCGTGCCCGCCGGGGTCCGGCCGGCGTTCCGGGAGCGCTTGAGGTAGTACCAGCCCATGTTGGACGACACACCGGCCAGCAACACCCACACGACGCCCATCGGGACACTGCCCTGGACGAAGGAGACGACGGCCGCGACGACGGCGAGGGCGCACACGGCGAGGGAGAAGACGGCGAGGCGGGGCATGGGGATGGCTCCTCGGGGGACATTGCGGGCACTCCTGCTGCCCCCAGTGTCCCCCATGGGCTCAGACGTCCGTCACCCGCAGCCCGGCGTGCGCCTTGTACCTGCGGTTCGTCGCGATCAGGTTGGCCACCAGGGCCTCCACCTGGTGGGCGCCGCGCAGCCGCCCGGCGAAGACCCCGCGCATCCCGGGGATACGACCGGCGAGCGCCTGCACGGTCTCGACGTCCGCCCGCGCCTCGCCGAGCACCAGGACGTCGGTGTCGATCTCCTCGATCCCGGGGTCCGCCAGCAGGACCGCCGAGAGGTGGTGGAAGGCGGCGGTGACCCTGCTGTCGGGCAGCAGGGCCGCGGCCTGCTCCGCCGCGCTGCCCTCCTCCGGACGGAGGGCGTACGCGCCCCGCTTGTCGAAGCCCAACGGGTTCACGCAGTCGACGACGATCTTCCCGGCCAGTTCCGCGCGCAGCGAATCCAAGGTCTCCCGGTGCCCGTCCCAGGGGACCGCGACGATCACCACGTCGGCACGGCGGGCGGTGTCGGCGTTGTCGGCGCCCTCCACCCCGTGGCCCAATTCCTCGGCGGCGGCTCGCGCCCGCTCCGCGGACCGCGAGCCCACGATCACCCTCTGGCCGGCCTTGGCGAACCGATAGGCCAGGCCCCGGCCCTGCGGCCCCGTCCCGCCGAGCACGCCGACGACCAACCCGGAGACGTCGGGCAGGTCCCATGGGTCCTTGGCGGGGGCCTTCTGCGCGTCCTGTGCGGCGCTCTCGCTAGAGGTCATGCGCCGACTCTACGTGCGCGGACCGACACCCCGCCCGGCAGGTGGGCTCGGCCCGCGCCCCGGCCGGGCTCAGGGACCCTCGGGCGGCTCGGTGGGGACGTCGTGCCACCGAGGGTCGTTCTCCCAGCGGACGTTGCGCTCTCGGGCCTTCTCCATCGCGTGCTCGGCCTCGACGGACGACTGGTAGGGGCCGAGACGGTCCTTGGCCGGGCACTCCGGCCCCTCCTCGACCTTGCCGTGCTCCAGGCAGTAGTACCACTCGCCCGGCTTGCCCACCGCGCGCTTCTTCTTGAACAGCCCCATGACCGGCTCCTTTCGCCAGAGGACAGAGTGCCCCGCACCCGCTGGTTAGACTCGCTGGCATGTCTGGCCAGTCGCTGCTCGTCCCAGGGGAGCTGTCTCCCACCCGTCCCGTGCCCGGAAACATCCGCCGGCCCGAGTACGTCGGCAAGTCCGCGCCGACGCCCTACACAGGTCCGGAGGTGCAGACCCCCGAGACGATCGAGGCGATGCGGGTGGCCGGTCGGATCGCGGCGCGGGCGATGGCCGAGGCGGCCAAGCTGATCGCGCCGGGAGTGACCACGGACGAACTGGACCGGGTCGCCCACACCTACATGTGCGACCACGGGGCATACCCCTCCACACTCGGCTACCGGGGCTTTCCCAAGTCGCTCTGCGCGTCGGTGAACGAGGTGATCTGCCACGGCATCCCCGACTCGACGGTCCTCCGCGACGGCGACATCGTCAACCTCGACGTGACCGCCTACATCGGCGGCGTGCACGGCGACAACAACGCCACGTACCTGGTGGGCGAGGTGGACGAGGAGAGCCGGCTCCTGGTGGAGCGGACCCGGGAGTCCCTCGCCCGTGCCGTCAAGGCGGTGCGACCGGGACGCCGGATCAACGTGATCGGTCGCGTCATCGAGTCGTACGCCAAGCGCTTCTCCTACGGTGTGGTGCGGGACTTCACGGGTCACGGGATCAACAGCGCCTTCCACTCGGGGCTGATCGTCCCGCACTACGACAGCCCCCACGCGACCACCCTGATCGAGCCGGGCATGACGTTCACCATCGAGCCGATGTTGACGCTCGGCACCCACGAGTACGACACGTGGGATGACGGTTGGACCGTGGTGACGAAGGACCGGAAGCGCACCGCGCAGTTCGAGCACACCCTGGTGGTGACCGACACCGGCGCGGAGATCCTCACTCTTCCCTGATCCCGGTGGGCGTGGACCCCGGGAGGCGGAAGCCGCCCGAGGAGTGTGGCCACGCCCGGCCCCCGAGGTCGCGGACCGGCGGGTTGTTCTCCAGACGGACTCGCCCGCCGATCTCCACCCAGCCGTCGGGCTGCGGCGCGGTGAGGATCTGGGAGCCGGCGCTCTGGACGACGTTGAGGGCCCGGTCGAGCCGACTGGTGAGCAACAGGGCGGCGACGCTGGCCTCGGGACCGTCGATCGGCCCCGGCCGCCCCGCGTCGCGGGGCGCCGCCTCCCCGGGGAAGACGCGCGCCCGGACACGGCCGGCGGCCATGTCCTCCCATGCCCAGGCGGAGCCGCGTGGGGCGACACCACCGTCGGGCGCTCCGGCGAGGGTCTCGGCGTCGATCGCCCGTGCGGCGGTCGCGTCGACCTCCTCGACGCTCGCGCAGGCGCTCAGCGAGTGGGCGGGGGCCCACTCCGCCCGCGCCTCGACCCAGCTGAACTCGCCGTCCTGCCGCGCGCCCATCACCCCGGCGGGGGTGACGAGTTCGGGTACGTCAAGCAGCCAGGCCGTGCCGACGTACGCCTGTCCGGCGAAGCCCGGACGGCCCGCCGGGGTGTGCACGTCGATCACCCCGCGCTCCGGGTCGTCGACGAACACGATCTGCCCATAACCGAGTTCGGCGGCGAGCCGCCGACGGGCGCCGGGTTGGGGGAGCGCGGCACCGTCTCGGACGATGGCGAGCCGGTGGCCTTGCTCGCCGGTGCCGGCGAAGAAGACCCGGACGACGTCGTGTGCGGGTGCGGATACGGCCATTCCGGCATTGAAGCAAAGGCGGAGGAACGACGGGGCGGGGAGGCCTCCCCCGGCTCCGCCCCCGGACCGGGCCCGAGTTCGTCGTGGTCGCCGGGTAGGGTGCCACATCGGGGAAGGGGGCAAGCCATGAGCGGGGATCGCGACGTCCGCCGTCGACGCGGGTCGGCCCGGGCCCTGGCACTGTCGACGGCGGCGGCCGTCCTGGCGGTGCCGACGAGCGGATGCGTGGTGGTGCACGGAGAACGCGCGGTCCTGCCCGCGGCGACGCGCGCCGAGGCCACGGCCGCCCTGGAGCGGTTCACCACGGCCTACAACGAGGCGGACCGGGCCTACGATCCCTCCCTGGACGCCCCGGTCACCACCGGCGCCCTCGCCGACATCGACTCGGCGCGGCTGAGGGCCGGTGCCGCCCGACACCCCGACGGCAACCCGAGGCACACCCCGCTGGAACTGACGGACGTGCGGTACACGATCCCCAAGAAGGCCGGTTGGCCGCGCTGGTTCGTCGCCGACGCGCTCGGCGACAAGGGCGGGGACGCCCGCTGGCTGCTGGTGTTCACCCGGGACGGGATCGACGAAGCCTGGGAGGCCGCCTACCTGGCGCTGGTCGAACCCGACTCGCTGCCCGAGGTCCCGACGGACGAGGACGGATGGGCGGAGGCCGTGCCCGCCGAATCCTCCGAACCGACCATATCGCCGGGGGAGTTGAGCGAGGCCTACACAGGCTATCTCCAGGAGGGCGGGGCGGGTTTCGCGGACGGCCCGCACACCAGCGCCTGGCGGGAGCTGCGAGAGAAGCGGGAGAGCCGGCCGGGTCTGGCCCGGCAGTACATCGACGAGCCGCTGGACGGCGGCGACTACGTCCCCTTGGCGGTGCGCACCAAGGGCGGCGGCGCGCTGGTGTTCTTCGCCACCCGACACTACGAGAAGCAGACCGCCGCGCGGGGCGCCACCGTCCCCACGCCCAACCAGGACGTACTGGCCCTGACGGAGGGCACGATCGAGGGGGCGCTGACCATGGAGTTCGTCTCGAACGCGGTGGCCTTGATCCCTCCGGCGGGGGCCGCCGGGGAAGAGGTGAGGGTCCTCGGGCGGGTGCAGGGGCTGACGTCCGCGCGGGGCGAGTGACCCGGCCGCGGGGCGGTGCCGGTCGTCAGTGCCGCGTCCGGGCCGCCCCGGCGGGATCGACTCCCCCGCCGCCCAGAGCCTCGGCCTCCGCGCGGGCGTGCCGGACGCAGGCGTCGGTCAGCGCCTCCAGCAGCGTCAGCGGGTCCGGCAGTGGGTGCTCCGGGCCGCGTACCCAACGCACGTGCCTCCCGCCCGGCATCCGGGCGGGAGGCACGAGGACGTAGGACCCGCGGCAGTGCCAGCGAAGGCCGGGGTGTTCGTCCATGGTCTCGGGCCGGCAGTCCAGCTCGCAGGGCCACCATTCGTCCTCGTCCTCGGGGGTGCCCCGGGTGAGGGTGAAGAACAGGGCGCGGCCGTCGTCGCTCTCGGCGACCGGTCCGACCTCGACACCGGACTCGCGCAGCCGCCGCAGTGCCGCGCGGCCCGCCGCGAGGGGCACGTCGAGGACGTCGTGCGTCATGCCCGTGGCGGTGACGAAGTTGGCCTGGGGCTGGTGCCGGGACCATCGCTCGATCTGCCCCCGGTCGGTGGTCGACTGGGTCTGCCAGGCGAACGAGATCGGGTGTCGGGCGGGTGTGGGGCATCCCACACGATCGCAGGAGCACAGGTAACCCGCCGGATGCGCGGCGGGTACGAGGGGGAGTCCCGCCCCGGCCGCGGCGAGCAGCAGCGCCTCGCGGCCGTCGTCCTCGGCCGCGTGTCGGGGTCGACGGCCGCGCAGCCATCGGGAGAGCCTGCCCTGCCGGCCACCCGGGCCGCCGAACTCCGTGCTCATCTACCGCCTCGCCTCGCCGTCGTGCGCTCCAGCATGCCTCATCGTCCCACCGAACGGAGCAACGCATGGCGGAGGGGCGTATTCCGCAAGTCCGGCGCGAACCGGACGATCACGGCGGCCAGGTGTCGCCCCAGTGCACGTCCCTCGCCGCCCGGTACGGCTCGCCCTGCCGCCTGGTCACCGTGACCCCTCGCAGCTCGCCCTCGGGGCCGCACAGATCGAGGAGGACCCGCCCCTTCAGGATCCTGGGGCGCCGGACCACGCGCGCCGGGCCCTGCTCGGCGGGCGGCGCCGCCGCGGGCGGGCGCACCGCGGCGACATAGCTGAACTTCTCGTCCTCCCAGGCCAGCGACCCGCCCTTGACCTGTCGGTGCAGCGAGGAGCGGCCGACCCGGACCGAGAAGTGACACCAGTCGACGCCGGGCGCGATCGGGCAGGCGGCGCTGTGCGGGCAGGGCGCGGCGATGTGGAAGCCGGCGCCGATCAGCCGCTCTCGGGCCTCGATCGTCCGGGCATACCCGGCGGGCGTGCCGGCCTCCACGATCACGACCGCCCGCGCCGCCCGCGCGGTCGCGTCGACGAGGGCGGTCCGGTCGTCGGGCGTCAGCTCGTTGAGGACGTAGGAGACGGTGACGAGGTCGGTGTCGGGCAACACGAGGTCGGGCCCGATCCGGGCCCGACTCCAGGCCACATCCCGGAGGGCGGGTTCGGCGGCGGCGATCTCACGACCGAGCGCGAGGGCCGGCGCGGACCAGTCGAACACCGTCACCGGTCGGCCGCCTCCCCAGACGGCGTGCGCCGCCCAGACGGCCGCCCCGGTGCCGCCGCCCACGTCGACGTGGCTGCCCGGCGTCCGGTCCGGCGCGGCGCGGTCGAGGGCCCGGAGGGCCGCCCGCACCGCCTCGAAGGTCGCGGGCATCCGGTAGGCGGCGTAGGCGGCGACGTCGGCGGTGTCACGCAGGATCGGGGCGTCGGTGGGGGTCGCGCCCCGGTAGTGGGAGACGAGACGCTCCACGGCGCGCGCGGTCCGCCGCGGCGGAAGACCGTCGAGCGACCGGGCCAAGGCGGCCCGCAGGGAGTCGGCGGGGGCGGCGGGGGCGTTCACCCGGTGATTCTATCGGCGCCCCGAGGCCGGAACGGGCCGCCTCGGGCGGGGGTCCGGGGCCACCGGAGAAGGCGCGCCGCCGCGCGACCAGCCCGGACGGGCGCTAGGCCGCAGTGGCACGGGCGAAGCCCAGCACCACCACGACGAAGGCCATCGTCGCGCTGGCCGGTACCGCCAGCACCACCGCCGGGATACGGATCTCGGCGCCGGGGTCGTCCTCGCGCAGGGGCTCTTCGGGAAGGCGTACGTAGGCCATGTCGTCCTCTCGACAGGTCGGCTGGGACGCTTTCGACTCCAGGAACGGGCGAATCGCCGCGTATCCTCCGTTTCGCCCGACTTCGCGGGCCGGACGGAGGGTCCCCTCCCCCGCCGGGGGGACGTTCCGCCGCCCAGCCCACCCCGAGGCCCGGACGGGCGGGGGTCCGCGGCCACGGGGGAAGCCGTGCCGCCGCCGCGCGACCAGGCCGGACGGGCGCTAGGAAGCCGTGACGACGGCGAAGCCCATCACCGCCACGACGAAGGCGGCCGACATGCTGGACGGCACCGCGAGCACCACCGCCGGGATGCGGGTCTCCGCCCCGGGGGCGTCCTCGCGCAGGGGCTCTTCGGGAAGGCACACGTGAGCCATGTCGTCCTCGTCTCGGATCGGCTGTGATGCTCTTCAGTCTACGAACGGGACGAATCACCGCCTATCCCCCGTTCCGCCCGACTTCGCGGGCCGGACGACGGAGGGTCCCCTCCCCCGCCGGGGGGACCTTCCGCCGCCCGGCCCACCCCGAGGCCCGGACGGCCGCCGCACTCCGGGCCGTCGCCCTCGGAACGCGCCGATCCTGGCCCCGGGGCGTCCGCTCAGGCCCGCGCCTCGGCGGGCCCGGCCTCGTCCGGCCGGGTGCCCGGTCCCGCCGCGACGGGCCCGGGGCGGCACAGGAACACGACACAGGCCAGCGCCACCAGGGCGGCCACCATCTGGACGACCGCCATCGGCAACGCGGTGTCCTCCCCGGCGAGGCCGACCAGAGGGGACGCCGCCGCTCCGATGAGGAAAGAGGAGGAACCCAGAAGCGCGGAGGCGGAGCCGGCCGAGTGTTCCACCCGCGACAACGCCAGCGCCGAGGCGTTGGGGAGGGTGATCCCCATGGCGGACATCACCACGAACAGCGCGGTGGCCACCGGCCACAGCCCCACGTCGCCGAAGACGCCCAGGGCCATCAGCAGCAGGGCCGCGGCGGCGGCTACGACGATCACCAGCCCCAGGCACAGGACCCGCTCCAGCCGCACCCGGCCGACCAGGATCCTGCCGTTGAGTTGGCCGGCGAGGACGAGGCCGACGGCGTTCAGGCCGAAGAGCAGTCCGAAGGTCTGCGGGGAGGCCCCGTGTGTCCGCTGGAAGAGGAACGGCGACCCCGCGATGTACGCGAAGAGGGCGGCGAAGGCGAACCCTCCGGCGAGGACGTATCCGGTGAAGGGGCGGTCGGCGAGCAGGGTTCCCATCGCGCGCCACGTTCGGCCCACGCCGCCGCCGTGCCGGGCCACGACGGGAAGGGTCTCCGGCAGCCTCGCCCAGACCACCACACCGAGCAGCAGCCCGACCGCCGCCAGGACGACGAAGACGCCTCGCCAGTCCGTCAGGCGGAGGATCTGCGCGCCGGCCAGGGGCGCCACGATCGGCGCGGCGCCCGAGATGAGCATCAGGGTGGAGAAGAAGCGGGCCATGTCCACGCCGTCGTACAGGTCGCGTACGACCGCGCGGGCTATCACGATACCGGCCGCGCCCGCCATGCCCTGGGCGAACCGGAAGGCCACGAGGGCGGCGGCTGTCGGGGCGAACGCGCACAGGACGGAGGCGACGACGTAGAGCGCGAGACCGCTCAGCAGGGGACGGCGGCGGCCCCAACGGTCGCTCAGTGGCCCCGCGACGAGTTGACCGAGGGCCAGACCCGCCAGGCAGGCGGTGAGCGTCGACTGGACACCCGCGGCAGGCGTCGACAGGGACCGCGCGACCTCGGGGAGGGCCGGCAGGTACAGGTCCATGGCCAGCGGCGGGGTGGCGGTGAGCCCGCCCAGGATCAGGGTGACCAGCACGGAGGTACGGCGCTCCGGGCGGGCTCGGTCGGCTGCCGGTTCCCGGTCGGCTCCGGCCTCCGGCGGTGTGTGCGACGCGGACGCCCCGCGTTCGGGCATGGGCCCTCCCTCTCAGACGAACCGGCCCATGCTCTCAGCCCGTCGGCACGGACCCCTGCCCGGCCCTCCCCGAGGGGCGGTTCCCCCCTCGCCCCGAATCCAACCGGCGAGCCCCCGGCGGCGCTCGGTCGCGCGGGGAGGGACACCCGGGCCCTTCGCGATCGCTCGACCCCGGGGGCTCGCCCCCTTGTCACCACCGTTCCCTGGCGCCTCGGCACACCCCTCGCGACCTCGTTCGCGTGCTCGGCCGAGAAGACGCCGCACGCCAACGCGGGCGCCCACGCTGACGTGCCGGCGCACGAACTGGACAGTTCCCTGCGGTTCTTCGCCCGTCACCTCCGCCGAACCTCACCCTTCCTCGGTCCCGCGCGACACCGCGAGGGACCCGGGGAGGGTGGGTCGGAGGCGCACCCGGAAGGGGCGGGGGAGGTCCCGTCCGGGTGCGGCGAGGAGGGGGCTCGTGGCGGCCGGGGAGAGCCCGGCTCACGGCGGGGGGCCGAAGGCCCGGAGCGTGGCGTCGACCAGGGAGTCGGCGAAAGCGGCGTCCAACGGGCCGCTGCGGTGCAGCCACCGCCGGAAGATCGGGGCGTAGAGCATGTCGAGGATCAGGTCGAGATCGGCGTCGGGGAGCAACCGACCCTCCGCCCGCGCGCCGCGCAACCGCTCCTTCTTCACCTCCTCCATGGGGCGGGACAGCCTCTCCCGATACTCGGCCGCCAACCCGGCGTCACTGGGCGCGACTTCGACACTGGCCCCTCTGAGAAGCCGGTCGAAGGCCGGATCGCCGAACTCCTCGACCGTGGCGCGCAGGACGCTCTCCAGGTCGACCTCGATGTCGCCGGCGTCCGGAAGCGCGGTTTCTGGTGGTCGGCAGCCGCTCGTACGACCACGTCCTGGCGGCGCACCGCGACCCCGGGGATCTCTATCGCGCGTGGGAGGGGTTGAGCCGCGTGGCTCCCGGGTGACGGCCCTGGCCGTGTCCCGCTTCAGCGGGATTCCAGGAGAGCGGCGAGGATGCCCGCCGGGTCGTGAGGCACCCGGACACCGTCGGTCACGACCTCTCGCGTGCCGCGATCGACGGGGTCCGTCCACGCCCAGGCCGGCGAAGCGACCCCCACCTCCACCCCCGGGCCCGACGGCCCCGTGTACCGGCGCTCGGCAGCGTCGGGGGTCCCGCGTGAGCAGGACCACGCCCATGTCGGAGTCCGCCCGCACCGTACCGCGCGCACAGGAACCCGCCGGCAGCAGACCCACGACGTCCGGGCGCCGTCCGGCCCATCGCGTCATGAGGTCGACGACTTCCGCCCGCTCCACCGAGCGAACGGGGGACGGCCGGACTCCACCGGAGGGACTCCCGTCACGATCCACGGCGACGCAGTCCTCATCGGCTCCCGGACGTGGCGCGCACCGTACAGCCTGGTCGCGCTCCGCGGTGGGGAGCGCCCGTGCGCGACGCCGACCGCCGAACGCCTCAGCCGGCGACGGCGCCCGCGACGACGACGCTGATCGCGATGACCGTCACCACGGCCGCCGAGGTGCCGGTGAGGACGGGATGCGCGGTGGCACGGAACATGCCTCGGGCCTCCTCGTCCAACTCGCTGTCCAGAGTGTCGGAATTCCTGAGAACGTGCTCCGGCATGGCTGCCCTCTCGTCTCTCTCGTGGTCTCGTCGTCACCCGTGTCGCCCCAGACTCCGCCGAAGCGTGCACGGGGGCCGTCCACCGACCGGACGACGCGAGAGGACGTCGTCGCCCCCTCCTCATGGGGGACATCCCCATCCACCCCCGGTAGGCTCACCCGGCGCCCTCGGACACCCAGGACGGGCGGCGGTGGGTGGGCCGTCAGCCCATCGCCTCCATCACCGCGAAGGCTCCCCCGGCGACCACGGCACCGATGCCGAGGGCGGCGAACGCCGTCCCCCACGTCGCGGTGACCGGCCCGGAATCCCCGCCGACCGTGCCGGGATCGTCCTCACGCAGTTCGGCTCGGACACCGTCCTCGACCTTCACGTCGATCTCGTCCACGACTCATTCTCCCTGCTTCTCCGTTGAGGCGGACGACGGATGTCGCCCACGCGTCGGCGACACCGCACGCCATGCGCCCCCGCGGCCGACGACCGCCCGGCGGCCCAGCCGCGGGCGGTCGCCACGAACCGGCACGGCTTCAGCCGTTGACGGCGACGGTGGCCACGAGAGCCCCCACCGTGACCAGGACACACACACCCACCGCCAGACCCGCGGGGGTGGCGGTGACGGGCTTCGAACCGGTGCCGCGTATGCCGCGGTCGTCTTCACGCAGTTCGACACGGGTGCCGTCGACACTCTTGAGGCCGATCTTGTCCATGGCCCTCACACTCATCTCTCTCGCGGACTCATCACGTACTGCTCCAAGCCTCTGCCGAGTCCCTCACCGGAGCGATCCACCGGAGGGACGCCTTGCGTGGATGGCATCGCCTCCCCTGATCGGAGGACCCGCCGCACCCCGATCGCCGCCCGCACGGCGAGACCGTCGGTCCCTCGCGTGGCTCGGGGAGCCGGATCGGCCATCGATCCGCGCCCAGGGGTTCGAGGCGGCGTCCCCGCCCGCCCGGTGGCGCTCGCGCCGACGTGCCCACACGCGATCCTCCGGACGGGGGAACCAGCCGGTAGCCGACGGCCACCGCCCGCACGCCGATCCACGCCGCGTTCACGCACCGACCCTCTCGGCGGTCACGGGCGTCGTCCGTGGCCGGCCCACCCGGACCAGCAATACCCAGTTCCCCCCTCGGGCTTCTTCCAGACCCCAACTCACGACGACGCCCCCGCCCCCGCCGATCGATCGCCCATGCCGGGCACGCCACCACGATCGCCCGGCGACCCGAAGTCAGCGAACGGCCCACGCACCCCGCTTTCGCCCAGATCCACCACGGGACAGAGGTCTTGGCGCGTCGGCCGCCTCCGCCGGTCTCCCCCGACTCAGCCCACGAAGGCTTCCACGACGACGGCTGCCGTGACCACGACGCCGATCCCCAGCGCGACACTCGGGCACGAGGCGACGAGCTTGGGGCCGTCGCGACGCGTGCCGCGGTCGTCCTCACGCAGCTCGGAGCGAGCGTCGTCGGAAACCTTCAGAACGATCCTGTCCATGATCTTCACTCTCACTTCTCTCGTGATCCGGTCGACCTACGCTTCCCAGCGTCCGCCGAGCCCCTCGCCGAGTCCGTCCACCGGACGGACGCCGCCGCGCAGGCAGCCACACCCTCCGGTTGGGGGACCCGACCCTCGACGGTCTGGTCAGGCCCCGTTGGCAACGGCGTGCACGGCGATCGCGCCCGCCGCCGCCACGGTCGCGAGGCCGACGCCACCCACGACGGCGGTCACGTGGAGCAGTGCCACAGGGGGAGGTCGCAATCGGCGCGTCCCCGGGTCGTCCTCACACAGCTCGGAGCGGACACCACCGGGAAACCCATGGCGCGTACTGTTCATCTCTTCCTCCGTCTCACGATCTCAGTCGGCGTGGCGGGGTCCACGCCCACGCTCTCGGACCGCACGCGCGGGGCGCGTTCCCGGCGAACCGGGTCAGCCCGCCACGTGCACCGCCACGCCGGCCGCGGCGAGAGTGACCGCGGCGAATATGCCGACTCCGGCCGCGAAGCCGGGAGTGGCGGAGATCGGCCCGGTCACCGCCACCGAGGAGCCGCGATCGTCCTCACGCAGCTCTGCCGAAAGGCGGGTGTCACTCCTCAGGTCCATCTCGTTCATGGCGCTCCCTCTCGTCCACTCACTCGTCGCCGCTCATCGGCCGAGTTCCTCCAGAGTCCCGCGACCGCAGCTCCCGCGGCCTCCCCCGGACGCCCCTCGGACCGACCGTGCTCATGTCCCCCCAACGGGGGACCCACCAGCGGTACGACGAGAAGCACGGCACGCCGACGCCGGACCAAGCCGAGGTCAAGGGAGAGAATCGCCGGCGCGCCCGGGCACAGGAGCGGCAACCGCTCCCCACCACACCCGCGCGCATCCGAACGACACCGAGGAACCATTGCCACCCGTGCCCAGTCGAGACGGAGAATCCACACCGGCCGCCGGAAGACCGCGGCGGACGTGATCCGCCGCGGCCCGGGATACCTACCGGTCACCCCACCGCCTGGGCGCCGACGTGGGCGCCCGCGGTCACCGCGACAAGGATCCCGACCCCGACCGCGAGACCGGCAACGGAGGAGACCGGCCCGTTGCTCGCGCGGAAGTGCCCCGACTCCTCTTCGTCCAGGGCGCCCGAGTCGTCGAGCTCGTCCAGTTCGTCCAGGACGTCGACGCGGTCCTCAAGACCAAAGTCCTCCATGACGGCTCTCCCACCTTCTGTCGGCTGTACCTGTCCGATACCAGCGTCCCGTCACCGGCACCCGGCGGGATCCACCGGCAGGCTGCCGCCGCAGACCACGCCGCGCCCCCCAGTCGGAGGAACCGGCGCACCGGGGACGCCGGGCCGGGCACGTCCCACATCCCCCCGTCGCACCGCGACACCATGCGCTCCGCGCGCGTCCGGAGGGCCGAACGGCCCTGTCGACCGGGGCCTTTGGGGCACGTGGGTCGGGTGCGACACTTCGGGCCGTCAAGCCCTCTCCCGGGACAGGAAGGCCCTCGTGCACCTCACCGTCTCCCCCCACGCCCCGCTGACCGCGCCCCCCACCTCGGCGCCCCTCGGGGACCACTCCCCCACACCGGTTCCGGCGCGCCCGGGATCGCTCCGCGCCGCCACCACCGGCAGGAGGCGACGGGCATGAGCGCCTCCGATTACCACACCCTGCTCGCTCGTCAGGAGGCCATGCGACTTCGCCAGAGTCTCCTGTCCACGTCCTCCTCCAGGACGCCGGGTGGTCGGCCCGGGCCGCGAAGCGCGGGGGCGGAGATGGTCGACCCCTACCGGGACGGCCGGCACGACAGCGTCCACGACCAGCGGGTCATCACACGAGACCTCCCTCTGGTCCTCCCCCTGGACCGACTCATCGCCCATCTCTACGACGCGATGTTCGAGCGCCACCCCTATCTGCGGGCGCTGTTCCCCGACTCCATGCTCTTCCAACGGGCCCATCTGGAAAAGGCGTTTTGCCACCTCGTCGAGAACCTGCACCGTCCGGAACTGATAGCCGAGCACGGTGCGGCACTCGGTCGAGAGCACCGACGGCTGGGCATCCGCCCGGCGCACCTGGCGGTGTTCGAGGAGGCCCTCGCGGAGGGGTTGCGCCGCAGTGCGGAAGCCGCGTGGACGCGCGAGTTGGAGGACGCCTGGTTGCGGATGCTCCGCTGCTGCGTGGCCGCGATGGTGAGCGGCGCCGAGGCGGCGACGGGCGAACCCGCCTACTGGAACGCGGAAGTGATCGACCATCGGATCACGCGCGCAGGCAACGGGGCCGCCGTAGGCGTCCTGCGGGTCCGCCCGGGGGAACCGTACACCTACCGGGCGGGTCAGTACGCCAGCCTGCAGTCGCCACTGCTGCCCCAGGCGTGGCGGCCGTACGTCGTCGCGGGCGCCCCCCGCCCCGACGGCGAACTGGAGTTCCACGTGCGGGTGACCGGCCCCGGTGGGGTCAGCGAGGCGCTGGCGGCGCGTACCGGTGTGGGGGACACGCTCCGGCTGGGTCCGGCACGTGGCGCGATGACGCTGGACGACGCCGACCTGACGGCCCGGGACGTGCTGATCGTGGCGTCGGGCACCGGCTGGGCCACCGCCAAGGCGCTGTTGCGGGATCTGGCGGATCGACGCCCCCGGGGCCGGGGCGCGCACCTGGTCCTGGCCGACGTACGGTCCCGCGCGGACCTGTACGACCCGCAGGGGCTGGAGTGGTTGGAGGCGCGGTGTCCGTGGCTGCGGGTCTCCTTGACTCCGCCGGGCACCGCGCCCCCGATCGCCGGCCCGATGGAGCGGACGGCGTTCGTCTGCGGCCCTCCTCCCATGGTCGACTCCGCGGTCCGCGCCCTGGTCGAAGGGGGGCTCCCCGCTCACCTCGTGCGGCGCGATCCCCCTTCCCCGTCCCGGACCTGACCCACCCGGAGGTGCCGGACCCGGGAGGCTCCGGGCGGCGCGGGCCCGGCACGGCCGCCCGTCGGCCCCTCACGGCGGGGCGAGCCCGGGCGTGACGCGGGTCTCGGCACGCGCGGTCGCCGGCACGGCGACCGGTCCCCTGCCACACCACCCCGAGGCTCACACCGCCGCGACGGCATCTCGACCCGAAGTCCACCGCTCACGCGCACGGCCCGTGTCCACGTGTCCGTCCCCGTGTGCCCGACGTCGTGGCTGGTCGTCCCGGTGTTCGGGGGTCGCGGGTCCCGTCCGGCGGGGCCGTTGGACCCTGTTCGACCCCCTCCCCCCGCCGCTGATCATGTGGCGGCAGCAATCGATCTCTGGAGGTTTCCGTCCGGTGGGCACGGCAGAAGAGACAGGCACCCGACATGGGGTCGCCACCGGAACACGAGCACCGGCGACGACCGGCGCGTATCGCGGGCGACCGAACTGGGTGGAGTGGCTGACCACGACCGACCACAAGAAGATCGGCACGATGTACCTCGTGGCGTCGCTGGTCTTCTTCGCGATCGGGGGCGTGCTCGCCTTGGTGATGCGGGCGGAACTGGCCCGGCCGGGAACGCAGATCGTCTCGAACGAACAGTTCAACCAGGCGTTCACCATGCACGGCTCGATCATGCTGCTGCTGTTCGCGATGCCGCTCTTCACCGGCTTCGCCAACTGGATCATGCCGCTCCAGATCGGCACCCCCGACGTGGCGTTCCCTCGCCTGAACATGCTGGCCTTCTGGCTCTTCCTGTTCGGCTCGCTGATCGCGGCCGGCGGGTTCCTGACCCCGGGTGGCGCGGCCTCCTTCGGCTGGTTCCTGTACGTGCCGTTGTCGGACGAGGTGCACTCCCCGGGTCTCGGCGCGGACCTGTGGATCATGGGTGTCGCACTGTCCGGCTTCGGTTCGATCCTCGGCGCGGTCAACTTCATCACCACGATCATCTGCATGCGCGCGCCCGGCATGACGATGTTCCGGATGCCGATCTTCACCTGGAACGTGCTGCTCACCGGTGTGCTGATCCTGATGGTGTTCCCGGTGCTGGCGGCGGCGCTCTTCGCCCTGGAGATGGACCGCAGGTTCGGCTCGCACGTCTTCGACGCGGCCAACGGCGGCGCACTGCTCTGGCAGCACCTGTTCTGGTTCTTCGGGCATCCCGAGGTGTACGTCCTGGCGTTGCCCTTCTTCGGGATAGTCTCCGAGGTCATCCCGGTCTTCTCCCGGAAGCCGATGTTCGGCTACATGGGGCTGATCGGGGCGACCATCGCCATCGCCGGCCTCTCGGTGACCGTCTGGGCGCACCACATGTACGTCACGGGCGGGGTGTTGCTCCCCTTCTTCTCGTTCATGACCTTCCTCATCGCGGTGCCGACGGGCGTGAAGTTCTTCAACTGGATCGGCACCATGTGGAAGGGCTCACTGTCCTTCGAGACGCCGATGCTGTGGGCGACCGGCTTCCTCGTCACCTTCCTCTTCGGCGGCCTGACCGGCGTGATCCTGGCCTCCCCGCCCCTGGACTTCCACACCTCCGACTCGTACTTCGTCGTGGCCCACTTCCACTACACGCTCTTCGGGACGGTGGTGTACGCGATGTTCGCCGGCTTCCACTTCTGGTGGCCGAAGTTCACCGGCAAGCTCCTCGACGAGCGACTCGGCAAGATCACCTTCTGGACGCTGACCATCGGCTTCCACATGACCTTCCTGGTCCAGCACTGGCTCGGCGTGGAAGGCATGCCCCGTCGGTACGCGGACTACCTCGCCGCGGACGGCTTCACCGCGCTGAACACCCTGTCCTCCATCGGGTCGTTCCTCCTGGGCCTGTCCTTCCTGCCGTTCTTCTACAACGTCTGGAAGACGGCCCGGTACGGCAAGCCGGTCGACACCGACGATCCGTGGGGCTACGGCCGCTCGCTGGAGTGGGCGACCTCCTGCCCGCCGCCTCGGCACAACTTCGAACGGCTGCCGAGGATCCGCTCCGAGGCCCCGGCGTTCGACCTGCACCACCCCGAGATCACCGCGCTGGAGCGGGCTCAGCAGACCGCCGGCCACTGAGAGGAGCGACGCCGTGTTCCCGATCGTCCTCACCCTGGCGGTGCTGTTCGCCTCGGGCTGCGTCTGGTACGTGCCCGCTCTCGCCGACGTCCGAGCGGGCGCCGACCGGCCACCGGCCCGCCGCGTGGCGGCCCTGGCCTGCCTGACCGGCTGGGGCACGGCCCCGGCCCTCGCCGTACTCCTCCTCGCCGGGGCGGTCGGGCCGGCCCTCGTGGCGGTCCCCGCCCTCTCCGGTCTCGCCTGTGCCGGCCTGCTGCTGCGGGCGGCGTTCCTCCGCCGCCGGGCGGCGAGGGAGGAGGCGCACTACTGGGCGGCGCTCCTCGGCACACCGGCCCGGCGCCCCGCCCCCGCGCGGGGCGCCGGGGCGTTGGCCCGGTGGACCGCCACGGGACTCATCGCCGCCACGGCCTGCACCGCCCTGTTGACCACCTCGGCGCTGGCCCGCTGAGGGGCGACGCGGGCCGCTCTCCACCGGCGGCCCGCGTCGAGCACCCGTCACCGGAGCGAGCCGCCCCCGTCAGTCCACCGCGAAGCGCACGAACGAGGCCCAGGCCGCCGAGTCCACGGTCAGCGCGGGACGTTCCGTGTCCTTCGAGTCCCGGACGTGCGCGGCGCCCCTCCCGGCCGCCGCCTCCACGCACTGGCCGCCGTCGCCGGCGCTGTCCGTGTCCGTCAACCAGGCCGGCCCAGTGGCCTCCGCCCCATGCCTGTACCCGCTCATACCTCTCCCGACAACGTGCCGATCAACGCCTGCGATTCCGTCGGGGGGTGCGCCTGCGCGATCGTGGAGGCCGAGTACCCGGCCGGCGAACCGAACCCCGCCCGATCCCGGCCGCCCCGATCCCGGCCCGGCCGATTCCGAGACAACGTCAACTGGCCGCCCAACTGGGCCAGAACGCCCGCCCCCGTCTCGTCCTCGTCGCTGAACATCGTCGTCCATCCCGCGGCTCCTCCCGCGGCGCCACACACCGACTCCGGGGCGACGCGACGCCCCGGGACCCGGTCACGCGCCACGCCCGTACAAGCCCCCACGTCCGCGCACAACCCGGATCTGTCGGGCGGGCCGCCTCCGAGCCACGCGACACCCACGATCGCTCGACCCGCGAACTCCGGCGAGGGTCGCGTCCGGAACCGGAACGGCACCACCCTCGCAACCCGCGCCGCACCGCGCTCCCGCAGGAACCGCGGACCGCGTACAGGGGGTGCGGGCGAGACGCGGGAGGCGCCAAGTAGGCCGGTACGATCAGAGGTTGTCCATAGTGTGAATTTTCGATCCAAAGACGATCTCTTCCGTTCTGGATGAACCCGACCCCTATCGTCGAGCACGCTCCCCCTCTACGCTGTGCATCTACTCGGACCCGCCCAATGGGTGAAATGTCACACCTTCAGGGGATGGTTTGCGCACTGATCACCTGCCACAACAAGCGTCGGTCCCCCCAGGCGGACACAAGGGAGCGCCCTCCGCCGACCCCGCGCCCCGGACCCCACCGTCCGCGAGCGAGGCGACACGCTTCCTGTGCGCGGGGAACTACCTCGACACCTCCTTCCGCGACCGCGTCCTGGACGAGCTGGACCTCAACGCGCAGCGGGTGGTCGCCCCTTCCCTCGGTATCGACGCCGCGCGCGTACACGCCCACGCGCTGAGGGCGCGACGGGCGGAGACATCCTGGTCGAGGCGGATCCTGGGGCTCTGGTTCCTCGCTTCCCTGTTCGCCTCTCCCGGGACGACGGTGCTTCTCTTCGCCGGCTTCCCCCTCTGGCTCGCGAAGCTCGTTCGCGGCTCCGCCCGGGACCCCGCGGGCTGGAGGGGCGCCGTTTCCGCGGTGCTGCGCTGGTCCGGGCGCCTGTTGCTCGGCCTCACGATGGTGGGCATCGCCCTCGGCGTCACCGGCGTCCTGCGTCCGGAGTCGGACTCTTCCTCCGCTCCGGCGTCGCCCTCCCCCTCCACCGGTTTCCGTGTCGAGTCCGACTCCCCCGCGCTCGATCCGGACTTGCTCTCCGACCTGGCGCTCGTCGGCGAGCTGCAGAGCTGGGTGCTGCTCGCGCTCTTCGCCGGCGTCGCGGCGCTCCTGGCGTGGCAGCGAAGCCAGTTCGCCCGAGTCATGGCCGCCGAGTTGTCGCCCGACCACTTCGCCCAGCTTCAGACGGATCCCGCCGAGCTGTCCGGCGGGAAGAAGGCCGGAGAGCGCCGGACGCTCATCCGCGCCGAACAGCACTCCCCGCTCATCATGTACAACGAGTCGAACCCGTTCTGTGGGGCCGGTCGGGCACTCGACACCTGGGTGTTGGCCGTCGAGTTGCGCCCCGATCCCTCCAAGCCGCGACAACCGATCAGCAATCGCGCGGTTCTGGAGAGGGTCAGGCCGATGCTGGAGGCGCTGCGTCTGCCTGCCGAGGCGGCGAGCCATCCGGTGCGAGACCGCCTGCGCACCCTGGAGATCGACGAGTGCGTCTTCCTGCCGGCCGAGGGTCTCGAAGACCGTCGGGACGCGCCCTACGGGCCCGAGGACTTCGAGGAGCACAGGGCCCAGGCCGTCGAGGAGGGCGCCGAGAGGCGGCGCCACTTCCTGCGCGTCCGCGTGGGTGGATGGGAGGAGGAGCTGGTCGTCACCGTGTTCGTCCGTATCCACACCCAGGGGCGCATGCTCATGCTGGAGATCGCCCCCCACGTACTGGCGCCGGTGCGGGCGGACTTCAGGGAGGCGGACCGTCTGGCCCATCGCTTCCGCAACAACGGCAGGGTGGGCAGGGCGGCGTGGGCACTGGGTCGAGTCCCCTGCTCGCCCTTCGACTCGGTCGCCGTACTGTGGCGTGCGTTCCTCGACATCTGGCGGAAGTGGACCGGCGGCTACGAGGTGGCGCTGGCCGAGGGGCCCGCCGTCTCCGTTCGTGAGCTCGCCGGCGCGGACACCTTGTCCCTGTTCCAGGACATGGACTCCTCCCGGTACCTCAAGGGCGTTCAGGATCGTATCGCCAACGGCGTTCGGCTCGCCCTCTCCGATGCCGGCTACCAGACGGGCGAGTTCGTCCAGAAGATCGTGAACATCAGCCAGGGAGCCGTGCACATCGGCAATGTGGACGGCGGCAGTTCCGTCGCCGTCGGGGGCGGCGCCTCGGCGTCGACCATCGGCGGTGGTGACCGACAGCAGAAGGGGACAGACACCCATGACCACACCTGAGCGTCCCGTGTCGATCGGCAATGTCACACAGAGCGCGGTGGCCGTCGGCCAAGGCGCTCACGCCGAGAGCCACCAGGCCCCGCAGGCCGCACCCGACCCACTGATGGCGGAGCTGCTCTCGTCCGTGCGGGCCCTGCGCGCCGACCTGGCACGCCTGAGCGGCGATGGCCATCAGGCGTTGGAGGCGGAGTTGTCCGAGACGGAGAGGGAACTCACCCGCACCGGACACGTGGACCCGTCCCGTCTCAGGACACTGCGGCAGTCGCTCACCGGATCACAGAGGCTGGTGGAGCTGTTCACGTCGGCAGGGGCCCTGTCCAGTGCGCTGACGGCCGTCATCGGAGGGTGAGGGGGCGAAGATGCGATCGACCGACGTGTGCTCATCGCGGCCACAGCACCGCGGGAACCGGGACTCTCCTCTGGTGACGGGGTCGAACCTCGACGTCCCGCCGGCCTCCGAGTGTGCCACGCCGGGGCGGGACGACACCCCGTCCCGACACCGGGCGAGCACGGGCACGGTCCGGAGACGGGCGGTCCGACGGGGAGTCGGCAGCGTCTCTCAGGCGTCTCCTGTCCACGGGGAGGGCCCCGGGTGAGCGCGAACCGCACGCGGTGGAACGCGGACTCCCAGCGCTGGGAGTCCCGTCCCAGGACACACCCCGCCGAGACGGCCGAAGAGTCCTCCCCCAGCCACCTCGGGGACCGCCTCGGCAAGGCGAGGCAAGGGGGGAGCGCCCTGCTCCGGACCCTTCGCGGCTCCTTGTCAGGCGAGAGCCCGCGAGGGCGGAGGCCGTGGGTTCCGGTGGCCGGCCTCGTGGTGGGTGGCGTGGTTCTGGGGCTGGTGGTGACCAGTCTTCTCGGCTCCGAGGAGGAGAGCGCGCGCCCTCCGATCCCGTACGGCGGCGAGGAGCCGTCGGCCGACCCGTCCCAGCCGACACCGGGTGGCACCACACGCCAACCCGGTGCTCCGGTCGGCACACCCTCGGCCCAGCCCACGGAGACCCCGGTCCCGACCCTCCCCTACGACTATCGGGAGGTGGTGGACGAGGCCGGCTTCCGCATCGCCGTTCCTCGGGACTGGTCCCGCAGCGCCGAGGAGTCGCAGTTCGGTATTCCCTTGGTCACCTACGAAGAGACCGGGGGCGAACGTCGACTCCAGATCTTCACGGTCGCGGAGCCCACCCCGAAGGACTCCTTCGACCTGCTGTTGTCCGACGAGGATACGCAACCGGCGGGCTTCGAACAGATCGGCGGTGCGGTGTTCGCGGGCGAATCCGGGGCCGACGACCTGCGACTGGACTACCGAACCGACTCCGCTTCGCGGGAGGGGGGCCTCCTGAACGGACTGCGTGTCCTCGACCAGCGTTTCACGGCAGAGGACGGAGAGGTCTACGCGATCGTCTCCTACGGACCGGAGAGCGAGGGGGACCAAGGGACCCGGAAACGGCTGGACATCGCCCGCGCGTGGTTCTGCCCACCCGACCACACCTGCTCGATCACCGCCCCGCGGTTCTGAGAGTGCGGTATGTGGCGTTCTGTCGGTCTTGTCATCGCTCGATGGTGTGACGTTGGGGCATCGTTGCCGGTCAGGCGTTCGGGGTTCGCTTGGGTTGTGGCATGAGCATGCGCAAGCCGTACCCGAGTGATCTCACCGATGAGCAGTGGGAGCTCGTCGAACCCGTGATCACGGCGTGGAAGGCCCGGCATCCGTCGGTCAGCGGGCATCAGGGGAAGTACGCGATGCGGGAGATCGTGAACGCCATCCTCTACCAGAATCGCACGGGGTGTCAGTGGGAGTTCCTGCCCCACGACATGCCCCCGCCCGGAGCGGTGAAGTACTACTTCTACCTCTGGCGCGACGAGGGCACCGACCAGGACATTCACGACCTGCTGCGCTGGCATCTGCGAGAGAAGCGGAAACGATTAGCCGACCCGAGCCTGGTGATCCTGGACACGCAGAGCATCCACGCCGCAGTCGGCGTCCCGGCCACGACGACCGGCAAGGACGCCGCGAAAAGGGTGCCGGGGAGGAAGAGATGCCTGGCCGTGGACGTACTGGGCCTGGTCGTGGACTGCGTCGTCCTGCCCGCCTCCGCGCACGAGAACACCGCCGGCATCGCCCTGCTGGACGGTGTCGCCGGGCAGTGCGACACCGTGGCCAAAGCCCTGGTCGACCAGGGCTTCAAGAAGAAGGTCGTCGATCACGGCAAGAACGTGGGCATCGACGTCGAGATCGTCGAGCGCAACCCGGCCGGCAAGGGCTTCGTCGTGCAGGCCAAGCGGTGGATCGTGGAGCAGACGAACGGGATCCTGATGTTCTACCGCCGTCTCGTACGCGACTACGAACACCGGCCCGCCTCCTCCCGATCCCGCGTCTTCTGGGCGATGACCTCCGTGATGAGCCGCCGACTCACCGGAGCCACCCTCGCTTCCTGGAGGACCACGTGAGCGAGAACCCACAGGTCAAAGCCATCCTGGAACACATCGAAACCCGCGAGCGTGAACTAGCCGACCAGGCCGGGCAGTTCCGGGACCGCATCGAGGAGCTCAGAGTGCGGCTCGGCGAGATCGACGCGGAGAGCGAGAACCTGCGCATCACCCGCAAGACCCTCCTCGCTCTCCCACTGCCCACACCCGCCACTGAGCCGGACCGCCCCGACATCCCGGACCACCCCGCCTACCAGCAGATCCTCACCGCCCTGGCCGACGAGGGCCGACCGATGCGCGCCCGCGACCTCTGCCAGGCCCTCGACCTGCCGACCCTCCCGAAGAACACCGAAGGCATCCGCTCCAAACTGAAACGCCTGGTCAGCCGCGGCATCCTCGTCGAACCTGAACCCGGCTTGTTCACCCGCCCCGAGACCTGAAGGCCACCCCGAACCCACGACCAGCGGTCCTTCCCCAACCCTCAATCACGAAACGGACAAGAGCTCACGTTCCGCACTCTGAGTACGCGACGCCGGTGTCGGGGTGGCATCGGAGACGGCCCGGCGATGCCGCCCGCCAAGTGTGCCGACCTTCCGCGCTGATGACACGTCCACACAAGGAGTGCCGAACGCCCAAGGGTCGCCAGGAGGGCGTCGGACAACGCGGTCCGGACGAGACTTCGAAGGCAGGTGAACCGGACACCTGGCGAGGTGACGACCTGAAGGCGCCGCCGCGAGCCCGTCGACGCGGACCGAGGCCGCCGGGCGCCGGACGTGGTCGACAGCGGCACGACGAATCCCGCCTCGCCCCGAGGGTCGCCACACCGCATGATCATCAACTTGGATACGCGGTCGGCCTCTTGACACAATCACGGCCCGGGATGACAATAACGCGCCGCTCGCACCGAACCCGGTCGAGCGTGCTCGGCGGCGCTCCATCCGTCCCCGCGCCGAGAGCCGCGAGGAGACGTTTTTCCGCCGCGCCGCCGGACACCCCACGCCCACCACCGAAGGAAGGGCATGTCTTTGCCGAACACGGACGATGATCGCGCGGAGCGGGCGATGGCGTCGGAGCAGCGGCACGTGTCCGACGTGTACGAGTTGCTCACCACGCGGTTGTCCCAGGCGCGCACGGACCGGGCGAGCTTGCTGAAGGCCCGGGCGGAAAGCCCCGGCGAGACCCACGAGCGAGAGAACGCCGCCGAGCGGCTCACCAAGGAGATCGGCCGACTGGAGGGGGCGGAACAGGGCCTGATCTTCGGACGGATCGACCGGACCGACGGCCTGACCCTGCGCATCGGGCGGATCGGCCTGCAACGGGACAAGGACGACGTACCGTTGCTCGTCGACTGGCGTGCCCCCGCGTCGCGCCCCTTCTACGAGGCGACCCCGGTCCACCCCATGGAGCTGCGCAGGCGTCGCCACCTGCGCCTCCGGGAACGGGCGGTCGTCTCGGTCAGCGACGAACTGCTGGACGGGTCCGCCCCGACCGACGAGGACGTCGTGGGGGACGGACCCCTGGTCGAGGCCCTGTCGGCACGACGGACGGGCAAAATGCACAGTGCGGTGGCGACGTTGCAGACCCAGCAGGACGAGATCGTCCGGTCCCCCCATCGCGGAGTGACCGTCGTCCAGGGCGGGCCGGGCACGGGCAAGACGGTGGTCGCCCTGCACCGGGCCGCCTACGTCCTGTACGCGTTTCCGGGCGTCGCCGCGGAGGGACTCCTGGTGGTAGGCCCGAACGCCCGCTTCCTCGACTACATCTCGCAGGTCCTCCCCTCCCTCGGGGAGAACGATGTCGACCTCGCCACCTGCGGGGAGCTGGCCGGGGTACCCACGGCCGGCGGGGACCCGTTCGACGCGGCACGCGTCAAGGGAGGCCTCGACCTGGCCGAGGCATTGGCCGCCCTGCTGCGAGATCGCCAGGCCCGCACCGGCGACTTCGTCGTGAGGGTGGGGCGCGAGCCGGTCCACCTGCCCCACGAGGAAGTCGCCGCGGCCCGTGACGCCGCGCTGGCGGCCGTGGCGGGACACAACCCCGCCCGGGAGGTGTTCAAGGAACTTCTCGTCGACGCCGTCACCGACGCCGTACGAGAGGACTTGGAAGACACACTGGAACAGATCGAGGCCGACGTGGAGCGAATGACGGGAATGGACCTCGACCAGTTCACCCAAGTCGCCCAGCACCGTGTCGAGGGTGCGCCCGCCCAGGGGCCTGCCCATGAAGTGGACGTGGACGCCATCCGTGCCGATCTCCTCGAAGACCCCGGCGTCGACCGAGCCGTCGAGGAACTGTGGCCCCGGCTGACCTCGACTGACCTGGTGACGGCCCTGCTCACGGACTCCGGCACCCTCGCCGAGCGTCTCCCCCACCTGAACGAGCGGGAGCGCTCCCTTCTGCTGCGCGCTCCGGAGGCCCCCTGGACCGATGCCGACGCGCCCTTGTTGGACGAGGCGGCGCACCTGGTCGAAGGCCCCCCTCGACGGACGTACGGGCATGTCGTCGTCGACGAGGCCCAGGAACTCACCGCCATGCAGTGGCGCATGATCGTGCGTCGCTGCCCGGCGAAGGGCATGACAGTGGTGGGAGACTTCGCCCAGGCGGGCCCGTCCGCGACGGAACACGACTGGAAGGGGGCGCTGACTCCCCACGTCGGAACCGGTTTCGCACTACACGAGCTGACCGTCAGTTACCGCACCACCCAGGAGGTCCTGGACGGTGTCCGGGGCCTGCTCGCGCGGATCGACCCGGAGCAGAGGCCCACCCGATCGCCGCGCAGGGGCGAGAGCCCCCGAACGGTGACCGCGCCTCCGGACGGCGTCGCCACCGCCGTCCTGCGGGAACTCGTCGCCCAGAGCACGGCCCACCCGGGGGAACTGCTGGGGGTGGTCTGCACGGATTCCCGGGTCGGCGAGCTGGTCCGGCGGGGCGTGGCTCGGCATGCCCGCGTCGTGCCCACCACGGAGGCCCGCGGGCTCGAATTCGACGGGGTCGTCGTCGTGGACCCCGAGGGCATCACGGCGGCGCGCCCCGGCGGGGAACGAGACCTCTACGTGGCCCTGACCCGAGCCACCAAGCGCCTCTGTTCCATCGTCGTCCGGTCCGCCTGACACCACCGGACCGACAGCACCGCGCGCCCGTCCCATCGGTCCGCACAGTGGGAGTGCGCCATGCGCCTCCGGGGCTCGGGCGGGCGACGGATCCGGTGGGCAGGACCATAGGGGCCGGCTCGACCGTGGCGTAGTAGCGCCGCGCCTACACAGGTAGGAACGGGCTGGGTTTGCCGTGCCAGGAGATGCGCAGCGCGTCGCGGGCTCGGGTAGTGGCGACGAACAGCTGGTTGCGGCTCTTCTTGAGTTCGCGTTCGTACCGCTTGGAGTCGGTCGTCTTGTACTTCTCGACGACAGCGGTACGCGGGAGGATGCCGTCGCTCGCGCCGACAACCGCGAGCTTCTGGTACTCGACTCCCTCGCGATCTGGGAGGCGCTCGACGACCGCGAGCGCGAGGCGTTCGAGCGGCACCTCCTCCAGGACACAGCGGCCGAAGACCTCGTCTGGATTCTCGGCCACTTCGGACACCGCGTGTCGGCCTCCACCATCCGTACGTACCGGCGCCGGCTGCGCCAGGAAGCGAGCGACAGCGCTTGAGCGACTCCCTTCCTCTCCAAGCCCGTGGGCCCGTCCATACCGGCCCGTCAGACCGACCCCGACAAGGACTTCACCCGGCAGATCGAGGTGACCGGCGACGCCGCCGAGGTCACCGTGCGCGGCCCCGCCGAGATGGACCCGAAAGGCACTGCGGCCACCGTCCTACGCGCCCACGGCCTCGACCCGGGCAACTGGGAGGTCAAGGGCTTCCGCAGCTCCGAGTGGACGATGCCGAACGGCGAGCTCGGTGTCTCCACCCGCTTCACCTTCACCCGCGCCATGGTCACCACCGAGCCGGACCGCCCCGACCTCGGCGAGCTCCTGGCGGCCGTCGAGGCGTACGAGCCGCGCTGGCCCGCTGCCGGTCTTCCCCAGGGCGATCACACGTACGTCATCGCCCTGGGCGACATGCAGTTCGGGAAGCTCGACGGCGACGGCCCGGCCGGCACGCTGCGACGCACGATCGAATGCCTCAACAAGGCTGCTGACCTACTGGAGGTCTACCGCGAGCGCTTCCCCATCGGGCACGTTCACCTGGCCTGGCTCGGCGATCACGTAGAGGGCTTCCAGTCGCAGGGCGGCTCGAACGTCTGGCGTACGTCGCTGACGCTCACCGAGCAGATCCGGCTGACCCGTCGCGTGATGCTGCACGGCGCTCTGACCTTCGCTCCGCTCGCGCGACGGCTGACGATCGCCGCCGTGCCGGGCAACCACGGCGAGGCCGTACGGATCACTGGCAAGGGCGTGACCCGATACGACGACTCCCACGACACGGAGGCCCTGATCTCCGTACGCGACGCACTGGAGCTCAACCCTGAGTTGTTCGAGCACGTCGAGTGCTTCGTCCCGAACACCGACGAGCTGACCGTCGTCGTGGACTGCTCGGGGACCGTGGTGGCGCACGCGCACGGGCACGGGCACCAGTGGCGGCCGGGCAAGCACTTCGAGTGGTGGAAGGGCCAGGCGTTCAACAAGGCGAGCGCACTGCACCAGGCCGATGTACTGCTCGCCGGTCATCTGCACCACGAGTTCGTGGACACGGACGGCCCGCGCACGTTCATCCAGCCCCCGGCCATGGAGAGCGAATCGACGTGGTGGCAGCACGCGAAGGGCACGACCGGGGCGCCGGGCCTGGTGGTCGCCGTGACGAAGAACGGCGAAGTGCCGGTGAAGGAGGTGGTCCGATGAGTCTGCGTCTCGCCGACTTCGACGCGTCCGAAGCCGTCGCGGCGGCCGACTGGTCCGTTCTCGCCGAACCGCAGGTCGAGAGCGTCGTACAGGCAGTCGCCCGCGCCTTCGCCCGAGACTACGGGCTGACGCTGGAATACGAGGACGCCTACCAGGAGGCCGTGATCACCGTGGCCGAGCGGGCTGCCTACGTACGGCAGATCCTCGCCGACGCGGGAGCCGGCCTTCTGCACCGCTGGCTGTCCCAGCGCCTACGGGACCGCTGGCTGACGGAGGCGAAGCACCGCACCGCACACGTCTCCTACGAGGCCGCCCGGCACAAGGCGGAGAGGAGTGGCCTGTGACGGCCTACGACCGGCGACTCGTCGAGCACCTCCTCCCGGCGGTGTGGGACCAGGAAGCGGCGTACGGCATCCGCAACCCGACAGCGCCCGACGCCGACATGCCGAAGGGCACCGTCGACCCGAAGGCCGCGGGCATTCTGTTCGCCCACCTCGCCGACATCCGGCGAGGCTGGGCGACCGCCCCGCTCACCCCCGCCGAACGCCAGGCCCTTGTCCTCCGCTACGGCGCGGACCTGCCAGACGACGAGGCGGGCGCGTTGCAAGGAGTGACGGGCAGGGCGACGCGGTACCGGTGCGAGCGGGGTATCGGGAAGATCGCGGCGCACCTGAACGGCGACGAATACATCGACGGCTACGAGGACAGGGTGCCCTCCCCGCCGGGTCATATGGATTGAGACACTCGCTGACTCTTCCTTGATTGCGTACGCACTCGGGGTAACCGTATCCTTCCGGTCAACGCGTTGACGGAGACAAGTAGCCAGGGATCACGCGAGCCGAGAGAGCCGCCGGTAGCTGGGAAGGCGGTCTCGCGCCCCCTGGTGAAGACCCTCCCGAGCGCGGGGAGGAACGGCCCCCGCCTGTTGGCCCAATGCCCCGCCGGCCGGCCCCCGTCACCGGGCCCGAACGAGGCTGCCACTCTGTGGCGGCGAAAGTGCGGTGGCACCGCGAGTTGCCCTTCTCGCCCGCACTCCCAAGGGATCATGACGACGTCCTTCGGAGGACCGCAATGATCCAAAGCCGCGTACACGTCTCCGACCTGCGAGAACACGTCGGCCGTACCGTTACCGTCCGCGGATGGGTAAACACCCTCCGCCTACAGCGCAAGATGCAGTTCGTCATCGTGCGGGACAGCACCGGCCTGGTACAGGTGACCCACAAGCGTGACGACGGGCCGCTGGAGGCCCAGCTCGAAGCCCTCACTCCTGAGTCCGCCGTCAAGATCACCGGCCGGATCGTGGACGCTGCCCAGGTGAAACTCGGCGGCCTGGAAATGGTCCCGGAGTCGATCGAGGTCTTGAACCGGGCCGAGACCCCGCTGCCGATCGACGAGCAGACAGGGCTGGAGCAGCGCCTCGACTGGCGCTTCCTCGATGTGCGCAAGCGGCCAGCCGCCCAGATGATGTTCGCTGTGCAGACCACCCTGGAGCAGGGAATGCGTGAGTACGCCTACGCGCAGGGTGCCACGGAGATGCACACCCCCAAGCTCATGGGCACCGCCTCCGAGTCCGGCGCCGAAGTCTTCGAGCTCGGCTATTTCGGCCGCAGTGCCTACCTGGCGCAGTCGCCGCAGTTCTACAAGCAGATGGCCATCTCGGGTGGGATCGACAAGGTCTTCGAGATCGGCCCGGTCTTCCGCGCCGAGCCCTCGTTCACCTCCCGGCACGCCACCGAGTTCACCGGTGTCGACGTCGAGCTGGCCTGGATCGACGACGTCGAGGACGTCATGGCCTTCGAGGAGCGGATGCTCGCCCACGCGATCGCCAAGGTCGCCGATGCCCACGGCGAGGCCATTCGAGAGCAGTTCGGTGTGGAGATCACCGTTCCCACGACGCCCTTCCCCCGTATCACCATGGCCGAGGCGCAGGAGATCCTACGCAAGGGCGGTTGGGACCCGGAAGGGATCAAGGAAGACCTGGACCCGGAGGGCGAGCGGAGCATCAGTGCTCACATCCAGCAGGCCACTGGTCACGAGTTCGTGTTCATCACGCACTACCCCGTGAGCATCCGGCCCTTTTATCACATGCGGCCGGCCGACAACCCGAGTGTGACCCTGAGCTTCGACCTCCTCTGGAAGGGGCTGGAGGTCACCACCGGCGCGCAGCGCGAGCACCGGTATGACGTGCTGCTGAAGCAGGCTGCCGAGAAGGGCATGAGCCCTGAGCCGATGCAGGACTACCTGAACGCGTTCCGGTACGGGTGCCCGCCGCACGGCGGTCTGGGCATGGGTCTCGGACGAGTACTGATGGTGTTGCTCGGCCTGGAGTCGATCCGCGAGGCCAGCTTCCTCTTCCGCGGCCCGAACCGGCTCACGCCGTAGCCTCTCGCTGGCTGCGCCCCACGACACGGGCCAGGTGCCTCGTGTCGTGGGGCGCGGTCTCAGTAGCGGACGTTGCGGAGGTCATGCGTCCATGCCTCTGCGGGGTTCTTGTCCCAGTAGGCCCGCAGCGCCAGCTCCCGCTCGGAGTAGCGGCCCTGGTGACAGAGACCGCCGTGGGAGAGGGTGACGCTCATGGCGAGCGCTGACTCGGTGGTGACCCAGTGTGGCGTCAGGGCATGGCTCCACAGCTGGTCGCCGGGGTGCATGGCCACTGACTGGCGCTCGGCCGCGTCGTGCTCGGGCGGCTCCTCCCCGGTGGTCTCGCCGATGACCGCCGCGTCTGCCGACAGATGCTTGTCGGGGTCGAGGTAGCTGTGGAACGTCTTGGTGCCATGGACCTGCCAGACCAGGCCGTGTGAGTTGTCGTTGTGATACGTCGAGGACGCGCCCTCGGTGGACAGGAACAGGATCGGCGCCAAGCGCTGCCAGGTGAAGCCGCGAGCGGACAGGTGGGTGCGCCAGGGGACCATGACCTCGTCCTGGAAACTGTCCAGGACGTCGTCGTAGAAGCGGCTGAGGTTGAAGTGCACCAGCCGAAACGGCCAGGTGACGATCTCCTCGATCGGCGCGGTGCGGAAGGCGGCGGTGCGGTCCATACGCACCTGCCAGTCGTCGTCTCCGAGGATGGTGAACCGGACCTCCTCGTCCTTGCGGACGTGGTCCAGAATGTCAACGGTCGGCAGGAACAGGTAGTCGAAGGCGACCTCTATCGGGAAGTTCGGAGGCTGTCGCCATCGGTGGGTGAAGTCGTCGGGTGTCGTGATCGTCATAGCGCGGTCCATAGGAGTCGTGTACGTCGGGCCGTCCTCACGCCAGCGCGGTGCATGAGGCACTCGCGTCGTCGGACGCGGCGGAGGAACGGCAGATGGCAGCGCAGTCCGGGGTCACGCGGTCCTGCGCCGGTTCGATCAGGAACCGTCTGATCGCGGCCCGGGGCGCGTGGACGCTGACCGAAGCCCGCCCGTACGGACACCGCCGTATGTGACCGTCAGCGGACACGTAAGCGGTCGCCGAGCGGCACGACCACCGCTCACCCCCGGTCGTCGGCAGTTGCAGATCCCGCAGCTCGCCCAAGTAGGCCCGGTACCGGTCGGACAGTTCGAAGTAGCGGCCCAGCACGTCAGCGTCGAGACGCTGCTGCACCAGATAGTCCTGCACCGATTTGCCGTCTCGGCGCAGACTGCGCTCGTCGAGGACGACGGGGCTGAACTGGACCTCCACCTCTGCCTCGGCCACGAGGTCGGCCATCTCCCTGCACTCACCGTCTTTCAGGCCCCAGCAGGTGACGTGCAGGATCTTCGTGTCGGTGCTGATCACGCGCAGTGTTTCGATCGCCGAGGCCGCTGTCCGTGTGGTGCGCCCCATCAGCATCGCGCCCTGTGAGTCGGCGGAGACGGTGACGTTGGTCAGCAGGTGCGCCACCCGGGAGAGGGCGGTCACCTCGGCTACGGTGCGAGCCGAGGTCACCATCGATACCGCCATGCCGAACTGTAGAGCGAGCCGGACGAGTTGCCTGAGTTCGGGATGGTGAGTCGGCTCCCCTCCGGTCAGGCACACCCCCTCCACACCCGTCTCCTTCAGCCGGGACAGGGTGCGGGTGTAGGTGGCGGTGTCGAGGAAGCCATGCGCACGGTCGGCCCGGAAGCAGAACCCACAGGCCACCTTGCAGTGTCCGGCGGTGGACACCAGGGCCGTGCGGACTGGGGTGCTCATTGCACCCCCGTGTTGTCCCACACCGCGATGTCCACGGTGCTCCTGTAGAAGGCGCACATCTCAGGGTCCGGGGTGCCACCGCCGATGAGGGCCTGTTCGTTGCGGGACGGCCCACCGCATATGGCCAGCGCCGGGCAGTTCCCGCACTCGGGGATCGGTGCGACGTTCTTCGCCACGCCGGCCAGGAGGCCGGAATCGGCCCGCAGCTCGTCGAGGGTGTGCAGGAACGACGGCTCGGTGAAGTTGATGTCGCACAGGCTTACCCGGTTGCCACGCAGCAGGGCGGCGTTCAGGCTGCGGTCGCCCTGCATGTGGTCGAACAGCATCGGCCGCCGCGTGTCGAGGGCCTGGAAGGCCCGGTCGAGGACCGAGAACAGCATCCCGCCCCGTCCCAGGGCGGCCAGCCGGGCCTCGTATAGTTCCCGGGCCAGGTCCGCGCCCTTGACCCGCCACCGGCCCCCGGTCGGGATGGGCGTGTTGACGTAGATGAACTTCAGCCCAAGGTCATCGATGATCCACCGGACGGTTTCTGCGAGGCGCCCGATGTTGGCGGATGTCGGGGTGAGGTTACAGCCCACGTGCAGCCCTTCAGCCTCGACGAACCGCGCGACGTTGCGGCGAATCCGGTCGTCCGCGGGCTGCCCGCCGAGCAGCAGCCTGTTCGCGGAGTTGACGCCCGGGGGGCCGTCGATGGAGATGCCGACCCCGTACTCGTAGGCGACGAAGTGGTCGAGGGCCTCGTCGGTCAGACGGGCGCCGTTGGTGACGACCGTACGCCGCACCCGCGCCACGTCGTAGCGGTCGGCGAGGGTGTCGGCGAGTTGGTCGCCGTAGCGCATGAGGTCGAAGCGGATGGTCGGCTCGCCGCCGAACCATTGGATGGACACCTCTTCCTGCCCGGCGTTCTGCTCGAACAGGAACTCCAGCCCCTCCGAGAGCTCTTCCTTCGTCATGTCCGGCTTGCCGGTGTTCGTATCGACGAAGCAGTAGGTGCAGGCCATGTTGCAGCGGTCGGTGAGGACTACGCGGAGGCCGCTGACACGGCCGGGAGTGGCGTCGAGGCCGAGGAGTCGAAGACGGTCATGGAGTGCTTCGCGCCGGTCGGCCACGGGGCCGTCCGGGGTGAAGCCGAGCCCTGCGAGGGCTTCATGGGTCGCGGTCGGGGGGACCCCGGCGAGGTCGTGGACCTCGCCGGAGTCGATGAACACACTGTCCAGCGTGACCGGGTCGAGGAGAACCGCTTCCCCGTCCCGCTCGTACTGGAAGTACTTCCCCCACAGCATCCGGGGGACGGCCATGGTGCTTAGGCCGCCGTTTCCTCGGCGATCCCGAGTTCGCCCATGACCTCGCGGACCTGCTCCTCGGCGGCGGCCTGGAGCTTCGCAGAGGTGGCCGGGGAGCCACCGTCAGCGAGGACGATCACGCCGGGCAGCGTCGGGTTCGGCACGATGACCGTGATGCCGGCCGGGTCGGTGCCGATGACCATGACCGCGTCCTTCAGCTCGACCCAGTCGGTCCGCTCCTTGAGGGCCTCCATAATGCGGCCCTGCTTCTCCTGGAAGGAGGCACGCTCCCCCATCCACACGCCCGCCTTGGACTTGGAGTCCACGACGTCCGCGTAGATGAGGTGATCCTTCTTCTCTCGCCTGGCTTGAGGCATGGCTGATCCTCTCTGTGTGTCGGATGTGCTGTAGCGACCACTTGCCTCCGCCGGGGACCGGCGGGGACCGCCCCACGGGGAGTCGGGTGAGGCGGCGTCTAACCGCTCCGCGGCGACGGAGCACGGCGGTACAACTTTCAGAGCCGATGAGCCTGGGCCGCGGAGCGAGTCCTAGAGGGTGCCTTCGCGCTCCCTGCGCGCCTTGATCAGGACACGGTGAAGCAAGTCAGGTGCGGCCAGGGCGCGAGGGCTCGTGGGGAGGCGGTGCCAGTACAGTCCGGGCCCGGATGTGTGTTTGGCTGGCGGGACCAGGACGTGGCAGGACAGTCCCAGCGCGACGGTGCCCGGTTCCCCCCACCGCGCCGCAGTGCCGACCGGCGTCAAGAAGTACATACGTGGTTCACGGCCGCCCTCGTCGAGGATGGCGGACCCCACGGGCAGCCCCTGCTCCTCGATGAGTTCTACAGCCCTGCGGCCCACGTGCTCAGGCGCGCGGATGGCGTCCCACCACGTACCGGCGGGACACAACTCCGGCTCGTTGCCGATGGGCATCCACCTCGGCAGTCGAGTGGTCGGTATCGCGTCCTGCATAGGAAAGGCCCCCTCACAACTGGATGTGAGAGTGCGGTATGTGGCGTTCTGTCGGTCTTGTCATCGCTCGATGGTGTGACGTTGGGGCATCGTTGCCGGTCAGGCGTTCGGGGTTCGCTTGGGTTGTGGCATGAGCATGCGCAAGCCGTACCCGAGTGATCTCACCGATGAGCAGTGGGAGCTCGTCGAACCCGTGATCACGGCGTGGAAGGCCCGGCATCCGTCGGTCAGCGGGCATCAGGGGAAGTACGCGATGCGGGAGATCGTGAACGCCATCCTCTACCAGAATCGCACGGGGTGTCAGTGGGAGTTCCTGCCCCACGACATGCCCCCGCCCGGAGCGGTGAAGTACTACTTCTACCTCTGGCGCGACGAGGGCACCGACCAGGACATTCACGACCTGCTGCGCTGGCATCTGCGAGAGAAGCGGAAACGATTAGCCGACCCGAGCCTGGTGATCCTGGACACGCAGAGCATCCACGCCGCAGTCGGCGTCCCGGCCACGACGACCGGCAAGGACGCCGCGAAAAGGGTGCCGGGAGGAAGAGATGCCTGGCCGTGGACGTACTGGGCCTGGTCGTGGACTGCGTCGTCCTGCCCGCCTCCGCGCACGAGAACACCGCCGGCATCGCCCTGCTGGACGGTGTCGCCGGGCAGTGCGACACCGTGGCCAAAGCCCTGGTCGACCAGGGCTTCAAGAAGAAGGTCGTCGATCACGGCAAGAACGTGGGCATCGACGTCGAGATCGTCGAGCGCAACCCGGCCGGCAAGGGCTTCGTCGTGCAGGCCAAGCGGTGGATCGTGGAGCAGACGAACGGGATCCTGATGTTCTACCGCCGTCTCGTACGCGACTACGAACACCGGCCCGCCTCCTCCCGATCCCGCGTCTTCTGGGCGATGACCTCCGTGATGAGCCGCCGACTCACCGGAGCCACCCTCGCTTCCTGGAGGACCACGTGAGCGAGAACCCACAGGTCAAAGCCATCCTGGAACACATCGAAACCCGCGAGCGTGAACTAGCCGACCAGGCCGGGCAGTTCCGGGACCGCATCGAGGAGCTCAGAGTGCGGCTCGGCGAGATCGACGCGGAGAGCGAGAACCTGCGCATCACCCGCAAGACCCTCCTCGCTCTCCCACTGCCCACACCCGCCACTGAGCCGGACCGCCCCGACATCCCGGACCACCCCGCCTACCAGCAGATCCTCACCGCCCTGGCCGACGAGGGCCGACCGATGCGCGCCCGCGACCTCTGCCAGGCCCTCGACCTGCCGACCCTCCCGAAGAACACCGAAGGCATCCGCTCCAAACTGAAACGCCTGGTCAGCCGCGGCATCCTCGTCGAACCTGAACCCGGCTTGTTCACCCGCCCCGAGACCTGAAGGCCACCCCGAACCCACGACCAGCGGTCCTTCCCCAACCCTCAATCACGAAACGGACAAGAGCTCACGTTCCGCACTCTGAGAGGACCATTCCACGCTGGAAGCGGGTGCGCGCGCACAAACTGTCCGCACCCAATTCAAGTCAACTCCCTGCAGAGACTTGCCCGTTGCGCTAAGCGACGCCAGCCCAGGCGCCGAACGCCGACAGCTCGGCGGACGGATGAGCGTCCATGCGCAGCAGCGCGCCGAGCGTTTCGCGTACGGATGGGTGGAATCGGGTGTGGTTCGGTGCGATCTTCCGTGCTCGCTTCAGATCGGCGAACGCGCCGCCGCGGTCGCCTTCCGCCAGGCGTGCGGAGGCTACATCGATGTGGTGGTGGCTGGATCGCTCACCCACTGTGGTGGCTGGCGGCGCCCACTCTGCTCCGCTCTGGCCCCATTGGGCGAGCCGGGCCAGGGCCTGCTCGCTATCACCGGTGTCGATCAGCGTGTGCACCGAGTGAATCTTGGTGTTCGTCGGCCCGAAGCTCATCTCGTAGGCGAGGCTGTCACGGTTGCCCGCCATGCGCGCGACCTGCTCGGCCTCCTGGAGGAACTCCTCAGCTACATAAGGGTTGTTGTCCCGCGACTCCACCACGGCGAGCTTCAGCACCAGCGCGCCATCGACCGCCAAGGCGTCGTCGGTGTACGAACGTTCTGGCTGGAAGCGCTCCAACTCTTCGCGCAGCCCCTTGAGCTTGCGACGCGCCGACTCCGTCGCGCCCTGCCGCAGCATCGACCCCGCGACCAGGTAGCCGGCCGTGACTTGCATGAGAGGGTCACCGCTGCGGTCGGCCGCCCACCGAACCCGCTCCAAAGCCGTGTTGCCGAGGTCGTGGTGCCCCATCTTGTGGGCCAGGCTGTTCACCGCGCGGTAGGCGCGGGCCAGGTGCCAGAACGCCTTCTGCTGTTCGTCGTTGCGCGCACCGAGCGCCACGTGCGTCAGCTCGGTGATCACCGGAGGCAGCAACGATCCCATCGGCACGTACCGGGCGTCACGCCGCAGAGCCGCGATCTGGTCCACCTCTGAAGCCAGGACCGGCAGAGCGCGTGGACGCGTCTCCAACTCGTCGGGGGTGTCGAAGCACAGCAGGATGCGCCGCAGCTCCGGGATGACGGAGTGCACCCCGCCCTCGGCCTCCGGGTCTCCGTAGTACGGCTGCCCGGTCAGCACCTCAGGGCCGAAGTGCAGCGCCCGCGCCAACGCCAAGATCAGGCTCGGCGTCGCCTTGCGCGCGCCAGACTCCAGCTTTTGTATCAGGCTGGGACTCTGTTGCGCATTTTGGCTGGTGCTACGCGGCGAGTTGGTAGACGAGGCGGGACAGGCGGCTTGTCCAGGATCGTCTGGTGCGGTGGGGCTGGCGGCTGGCCCAGTGGGCGTCGAGCCGGATGATGTTGATCGCGGTGGCGGAGAAGGCGTGTTGGAGGGTGACCTTGGGCAGGCCGCGGTAGCGGGCCCGGCGCATCCCGGTGACGTCGAGGGCCTGGTTGATGGTGCCCTCGACACCTGCACGCAGGGCGTACTTGGCCTGCCAGGTGTCGCTCTTCTGCTCGGCGCGGGCGGCGGTGACGTGCTCGTGGACCTCGCGGGGCCGCAGGGTGAGCATGCGATTGCCGCGGACGGCAGCGGTGCACCGCTCGCGGGAGGGGCAGGGGCGGCAGTCACCGCCGGCGAAGGCGATCACGATGGCGTCGCGGCCGTGCTGTTGCACGGGATACCAGCCGGTGCTGGTGCTGCCCTCGGGGCAGGTCACCTGGCGGGTGTTCCAGTCGATCCGGAACGCGGCCTTGTCGAAGCCCTCGGCCTCCCGTGCCTGGCGGGAGTGGTCGCCGAGGAGCGGGGTGATCATGGTGATGCCGTCGCGGGCCGCGTCGGTGACGAGGTCGGCGGAGGGGTAGCCGGAGTCGAGGTAGTGCTCGCCCGGCTTGACCTGGCGTTCGGCCAGGCGGTGCTGGATGGCGGCGGTGGCAGTCACGTCCGGCGCGGTCGAGGCGGTGGTGGCCACGTCCGTGATCAGGTGCGGGGCGCCGGCCGCGGCGGGAGCGGTGCCGTCAGTGCCGCCCGCACCGTCAGTGCCGTTGTCGTTGTCGCAGGTCTCGGTGAGGTGGACCTTGTAGCCGCACCAGAACAGCTCGTCTCCCTTCGCCGACCAGCGGGCATCCGCGTCGTAGGGCGAGGCGAGCCGCAGTTGTCCGGGCGGGACGCCGTCACTGTCGGCCTCCCGCTTCCTGACCACCTCCCGTCCCCGGGCGTTGCAGGTGACGTGGTAGGTCTGCACGAAGATCCGCCGCAGCAACTCCACCGGCTCCACTTCGCGCAGCCAAGCGGGGGCATCCGGCTCGCGCACGGCGCGCAGCAGCACGAGCGCGTCCTGCCCGTAGACCTCGGCGAGCCGGTCCCGCCTGGTCTTCGACGACGGCAGCCGCCAGGAATCCACGCGGGCCGCATACCGCAGCTCCCACTCGGCGACCCGCTCAGCCCCGAACCGGCCCGCCAGCCAGGACGGCGCCGCACCGGCCAGCGCCTCCAGCACCGCGCGCACGCTCTCCCCGGCCAGCTCCAGACGGTTCAGGTCCCGCACCGCACTGATCACGTGCGTGGAGTCCGTGCGCTGTTTCCCGCCCGCGCCGACCAGGCCCTTGCCGCGGCAGTGCTCCAGCAGCCGGTCGAAGACCAAGCGCTCCATGCCGTGCTCGACCAGCCGAGCCCGGAACCTCGCCAGCACCGTGAAGTCGAAACCGGTGTCGGTCAACTCCAGTCCCAGCGCGTACTTCCACGACAGGCGCTCACGCACCGCCTCCGCGGCCTGCCGGTCGGTCAGGTTCTCCGCGAACTGCAACACCGTGACCAGCGCCAGCATCCCCGGCGACAATCCCGCCGGCCCGCGCGCACCGAACGCCTCCGCGAACGGCTCGTCCGCGAACACCCCCGCCAACTCCTCCCGAACCCGCATCGCCAGCGAGCCGTCCGGGAACACCACCGCGGCCACCGCCGCCGTCAACTCCGGAACCTCTGGTAACCCCTGCGGCCGCATCGACACCGAGCACCGTCCTCCCCGGGCCCCGCAACAACCCGGCAGGACCCAACGGAACGATCATCCCCGACCCGACGAGCACCCCGCAGCAAAATGCGCAACAGAGTCGGCTGGGCGAGACCGCGACCCGCTGGGCAAGCTGCGCGGCGGACAGCCCCCGCGTCTTACGTGCCACCCGGAGCCGGTCCCCCAGCATCAAGCTCTCACCCACGTCGATCTCCTCGCTGATCGGAGCATTTTGGCCAGAGTACGGACCGCGAGCCCGAATTCAGAAGGTCTGTCGCCAAGAGTTAACGGTCCCTGCGTCAGGCCCGGCTTCCTCGCGTGGCTTCGCCCCTCCTGCCCGCTGCCCGAAACCTGTTGGCCGCAGGCTGCCACAGTGAGAGGCTCACGACATGATCAGCACTCCGCGCATCTTCATTGACGGCGGCGGCGACGGCCACCAGGCAATCGATCGAGCCTTCGTCACTGCCGCCCACGCGGCGGGTGTGAGCCGGGTTTTGTATCTCCCGTACGCGATGGTGCCGCAGCGCTGGCCGGGCTGCGCAGCATGGTTCGAAGCGGCGTACGGCGAGGCATTCGCCGAGATCATCATGCCGGAAAATCCCTCACGAGCCGCCGCCGAGGGAAAGGAGTTCGGCGCAATCTACATCGGTGGCGGAGACACGGGCCGCCTCCTGGACACGCTGCTCGCCACCGGCCTGGATGACCTGATCGCTCGGCACGTGTCGCGGGGCGGCCTCTTGTGCGGCGGCAGCGCGGGCGCGATCGTATGTGGCGCCACGATCCTGACCGCGCCGCCCGAGGAGCATTCGGCACGCAGCAACGAGGGTCTGAACCTGCTCGGCGGCGCCAGCATCCTGGCCCATTCCCAGGACACAGCCGCAGCCCGTGCCGGTGCGCTTCGCCTCGCTGCCGAACTGCGGGCGCCCGCTCTCTGGGCACTCCCAGAGAACAGCGGAATCCGGCTGGACGCGAACGGGGAACCCCGAGCACTGGGCGAGCAGGCGTGCTTGCAGTTCACCTCGGGCGGCCGGGTGTTGGGCTTCCCGTCTGACACCGTGTGACGATCTTGCCCCGATACGCAGGTAGTGCCTCGATCTATACGGAGTAATCAGGATTCGATGGCACGAACCGTGCGGTGTGCAATGTTTGCTGTCAGTCGATGCGCCGTGGTAGCGGCACAGCCTCGTAGAGCTGTCCCGCTACCACGGCGCCAGAGCAGCTACTCCAGAATGTCCAGCAGCGGAAGTCCGTCCACGATCTTCATCGTCTCCAGGCTGACGGTCACAATCCTCTTGAGGAGGTCGATGATGTATCGCGGATCGTCGGACCAGTCATTGGGGTCGTTGACGATGCCGCTCGGCTTGTCGGTCTTGACGTAGTAGCGATCGATGATCCACTCGATGGCGGAACGAGAACCGAGCTGGTAGCGGTACGCCTCTTCAGGGATGTTGGAGAGCGTAACGCGGTTGTTGTAAATGATCGTCGTCTTATCCCTCTCGCCGTTACGTGAGGGGAACCTCATCTTGCCGGTTGACACGCGGTACAGCTCGGACGGGGGCGTCTCCCCGGGGCTGGCAGGCGTCTCCACGATCCCGGCGTATGGCTCTGCGGACTCGTAGTTGAGGTGGATGTCGGCAAGCTTTCGGCCGGCATCGGCGAAGCCGCGGAAGTGAGCTGCCCCGAGTTTCGTAGAGTCCGCGATCGTGTGATCAAGCGGTCTGCGGGACTTCGTGCAGTTGCGCCCAGTGCGCCTGTTCGTACTCGTCGGGCGGTACGTAGTCGAGGGCGGAGTGGAGGCGTTCACTGTTGTACCACGCGACCCACTGGAAGACGGCCCGCTCGACCTGGTCGAAGTCCCGCCATGGCCCCTGATGCTCGATCAGTTCGGCCTTGAACGTGCCGTTCAGGGCTTCGGCCATCGCGTTGTCATAGCTGTCCGCGACGGACCCCACCGACGCGGAAGCCCCGACCTCCGTGAGACGTTCCGTATAGCGAATGGACACGTATTGCGACCCTCTGTCGCTGTGGTGGATGAGCTCGGCGTCCTTCTTGATCTTCTGCCTCCACAGCGCCATCTCCAGCGCGTCCAGTGGCAGGTCCGTGCGCATGTGCGTGGCGGCCTGCCAGCCCAATGCCACGTAGCGTAAGTTGATCAAGCTGTCCGGGTGGTCTGCTCTGGCAGGTTGACCAGGCGTACGGTGGGTGGCCCAGCGTGGCGGACACCGCGGTCGTCGGGTCGTTTTGCCGCGAATCGGCTGCGTCGTACGCGTTTGACCTTGCGGGGGTAACTGCGGTGGCGGCGCCGGGGGTTGAGGTGGCGTTTGCGGGTGATCTCCCGCTGGATCTCGGTGACGGCGGCAGCCAGGTCCTCAGGGGGAAACGGCCGCCGGATCGGCGATCCGGCGGCGCACGATCCGCAGCGTGCGGGTGGGGCTGAGCCGGTCGGGGTCGAGCCCGGCCTCCGAGGCCGCCCGGCACATCAGAGCGGCGAGGGTGTACTGCGTCAGCAGCAGCCCGAACACCTCCTGTTCGACCAGCTCGGGGCTCTTGGAGCGCAGCATCCGGCCGACCGGGTCGAGCAGCTCCTTCAAGATCTTGTTGGCGGTCTCGTGCTCCCACCGCTCGGCATAGGTGTGTGCCAGCAGAGGTGCGGGATGGGCGGCGGGGTCGGTGAGCGTGGTGAGCAGGCAGAACAGCTCGCGGTCGGTCGTGTCCCCGCGGTCTTCGACCTCGTACTCCACCACCCGTACCAGCCGGGCCCGTTCGGGGTCGGGTTCTGCTCCGGCGCGGGCGGCCTGGAGCAGGCGCGCGCGGGCGGCGGTTGTGACCGACGGCGCGTAGATGAGCGCCAGGTAGGAGCCGTCGCCCAGGTCCTTCACCCTGGGCAGTTCCGGGCCGGCTCCGACCCGCCACAGCAGCTCGGCCCCGGTCTGCGCGGCCCGGCACCACAGATCGAAGCCGAAGAGCCCGGCGTCCGCGGTGGCCAGCATGCCCTCCTCGAGGTAGTCGAGCAGACCGGCGAGCAGGGTGCGCTCGCCGCTGCCCTTGCCGTGGCACGGGGCGATCTCGGCGGCCAGCGGAGCGCGGGGTCCGTCCTCGATCAGAGTGAGCAGACGCAGCTGGGGGAAAGCGGAGCGCTCGCCGGCCGATCCGGGGTAACCGTAGGCGCCCGCGTTGGAGGGGGTGTCGGGCATGTCGAGGGTGGTGCCGTCGAAGGAGACCAGCCGCAGGCTGCCCAGATGGGCGCCGACGGTCAGCAGATCGGCGACCGGCACCGCGGTGCGGCGGAAGACCTCGCGCATCACCTGCGGGCCCAGCCGCTTGCGGGCCTGGGTAATCGCGCTGGCAGTGGGCACGGGATCGCCGCTGCGGCAGGCACCCAGGCGGGCCAGTGGCTCGATCATGCGGGCGGCGACCTCCTCGTAGTCCTCGCCGCGGAACAGCGCCAAGCCCATGAGCAGGTAGACCACCACATGCGGGGGCAGCTTGCCGTCGGAGCGGCGAGCCTGCCTGCCGTACTCGGCCACCACCTCGTCGATCACATCACGCGAGACATCGGCGGCCAGGACCCCCACGGAGACCAGATCCTGCAACTTCCGTTCCCGCAACGCGTCCTGATCCATGCCCGGCACGGTAGCCAACCCGACGGGCGGGGTGACGCGAACCCACCCCAACAACAAGATCAACTTACGCTACGTGGCATTGCCTGCCAGCCCACGATCCGGCGTGAGTACGCGTCCAGGACGAACGCCACGTAGACCCACCCCGACCATGTGCGGATGTAGGTGAGATCTGCCAGCCAGAGCTGGTTGGGCCGCTCGGCGGTGAAGCGGCGGTTGACCAGGTCCGGCGGGCGCGGCGCGGCCGGTTCGGGGACCGTGGTGCGGCGGCGCTGTCCGCGGATGACGCCCTCGATACCGAGCTCGCCCATCAGCCGCTCGACCGTGCAGCGGGCGACGCGGTGGCCGGCGCGGACCAGCGCGCGGGTGATGCGGCGGGCGCCGTAGGTGTGGCCGGAGTCCTCCCAAACGCCTGTGATTAGCGGAATCAGCTCCTCATCGCGGAGCCGGCGAGCCGACTTCGGCCGCGTCTTGCGCGCGAAGTACGTCGACGGTGACAGGTCCAGCACCCAATGCCACGTAGCGTAAGTTGATCTTGTTGTTGGGGTGGGTTCGCGTCACCCCGCCCGTCGGGTTGGCTACCGTGCCGGGCATGGATCAGGACGCGTTGCGGGAACGGAAGTTGCAGGATCTGGTCTCCGTGGGGGTCCTGGCCGCCGATGTCTCGCGTGATGTGATCGACGAGGTGGTGGCCGAGTACGGCAGGCAGGCTCGCCGCTCCGACGGCAAGCTGCCCCCGCATGTGGTGGTCTACCTGGTCATGGGCTTGGCGCTGTTCCGCGGCGAGGACTACGAGGAGGTCGCCGCCCGCATGATCGAGCCACTGGCCCGCCTGGGTGCCTGCCGCAGCGGCGATCCCGTGCCCACTGCCAGCGCGATTACCCAGGCCCGCAAGCGGCTGGGCCCGCAGGTGATGCGCGAGGTCTTCCGCCGCACCGCGGTGCCGGTCGCCGATCTGCTGACCGTCGGCGCCCATCTGGGCAGCCTGCGGCTGGTCTCCTTCGACGGCACCACCCTCGACATGCCCGACACCCCCTCCAACGCGGGCGCCTACGGTTACCCCGGATCGGCCGGCGAGCGCTCCGCTTTCCCCCAGCTGCGTCTGCTCACTCTGATCGAGGACGGACCCCGCGCTCCGCTGGCCGCCGAGATCGCCCCGTGCCACGGCAAGGGCAGCGGCGAGCGCACCCTGCTCGCCGGTCTGCTCGACTACCTCGAGGAGGGCATGCTGGCCACCGCGGACGCCGGGCTCTTCGGCTTCGATCTGTGGTGCCGGGCCGCGCAGACCGGGGCCGAGCTGCTGTGGCGGGTCGGAGCCGGCCCGGAACTGCCCAGGGTGAAGGACCTGGGCGACGGCTCCTACCTGGCGCTCATCTACGCGCCGTCGGTCACGACCGCCGCCCGCGCGCGCCTGCTCCAGGCCGCCCGCGCCGGAGCAGAACCCGACCCCGAACGGGCCCGGCTGGTACGGGTGGTGGAGTACGAGGTCGAAGACCGCGGGGACACGACCGACCGCGAGCTGTTCTGCCTGCTCACCACGCTCACCGACCCCGCCGCCCATCCCGCACCTCTGCTGGCACACACCTATGCCGAGCGGTGGGAGCACGAGACCGTCAACAAGATCTTGAAGGAGCTGCTCGACCCGGTCGGCCGGATGCTGCGCTCCAAGAGCCCCGAGCTGGTCGAACAGGAGGTGTTCGGGCTGCTGCTGACGCAGTACACCCTCGCCGCTCTGATGTGCCGGGCGGCCTCGGAGGCCGGGCTCGACCCCGACCGGCTCAGCCCCACCCGCACGCTGCGGATCGTGCGCCGCCGGATCGCCGATCCGGCGGCCGTTTCCCCCTGAGGACCTGGCTGCCGCCGTCACCGAGATCCAGCGGGAGATCACCCGCAAACGCCACCTCAACCCCCGGCGCCGCCACCGCAGTTACCTCCGCAAGGTCAAACGCGTACGACGCAGCCGATTCGCGGCAAAACGACCCGACGACCGCGGTGTCCGCCACGCTGGGCCACCCACCGTACGCCTGGTCAACCTGCCAGAGCAGACCACCCGGACAGCTTGATCAACTTACGCTACGTGGCATTGGGTCCAGCACCCGGCAGACGGGATCGACCCCGAGGCCCTTGTCGCGCAGGTGGTCGATCACCTGCTCGGCCTCGTCCGGGGACGGTCGATCTCCTGGGCAAAAAACACCGAGGCGGCCTTCAGGATTTCGTTGGCCCGCCTCAACTCGGCATTCTCCTTTCGGAGTTCCTTCAACTCCTCGCGCTCGGCAGTCGTCAGCCGGTCGTCGCGTTCACCGGCGTCCGCCTCGGCCTGGCGGACCCAGCCGCGCAGGGCCTCCTTGTGGATGCCAAGGTCGCGGGCGACGTGCGCGATGGGACGTCCGCTCGAGCGGACCTCGCGCACCGCGCGCTCACGCAGCTCATCAGGATATTTACGGGGTGCTGGCATTGCTCGTGGTTCTCCTTACGCCTGGAAGCGTAACCCAAGCTTCAAGGACTCCACGAGAACCAGTGCAGCTCAGGTGACCACTGGATAGTCACGGGCCACATCGAACTGCCTCGCCCCGTCGTATCCGCACTCCGCCCGGGCCTGGATCCTGCCCGTACCTAGATCATGCACCGACCAGACCGGACCGACGCCCGCCCCGTACTTTCCGCCCCCCTCCCACCGGACGAAAATCGGCCGTCCCCTACGCCGTACACGTCGCCGCTCCAGGTACCAAGGAGGCCCGTCCTCGCGTCCACGCCGTCGGGTCGGACGTCATCACTGAACCAGCCGCCGGGCGTGCCGAAGCCTCCCCCCGCCCATGGCCACGATCGGCCCGTCGGCACTGGCCGCCATGACGCGACTGTCGGAGCAGGCAACGTCCCGCTCGCATTGGGGCAGCAGCCGGTCGGGTTCCTTGTACGAGGTGACTCCGCCGGTCGCCACGTCCACCGCGTGCGACCACCGCGGATACATGCCTCCCTCGACCCAGGCGACCAGCAGCCGCCCGCCCTCTGCCCGCACCCGTACCCTTCCCGGGTCAGCCGACACCGGCACGTCGATCTCCCGAAGCGGCTTCACCGACAGACGAGCCCGAAGCATCCGCGGGATCCACCGCAAAGCCGTACTGCCTCGGCTCCCTCGTGCAAGTCGTCCTTGCCGCGCAGACCATGGGCGTACGCAACCACAACGGGGCCGCGGCGAGACCGGGAGGGATCAGCTGGAAGCGGCAATCCGCCGGCACTCCACAGAGATGGGACAACTCGAGAGCCAAGAGCTCTGCGGCGACTCTTCACTGCTGGAGTACTGCACAGCACGAAGAGGTATGGCCTTAGGGAGCCCGTCGCTGCCGGCGGCCGGCTTGTCACCGTCGTAGGCCAGCGAGATGGAGGGATCGGCCAGCGTGCTCATACGCACGACCAGCTCGGCTTCGTCCCCGGTGACCTGCGGCGGGATGGCCTGCGTGGGAATCGGCGTGAATCCGAGACGGGCCTTGAACCGAAACAGACCGGGTTGTGCCGTGTGTCCGAACAAGGATGGGTCATTCCCCAGAGATCCCCAGGTGAAGCCCCGGCTCCTCGCCGCGTCCAGCACGGCCATGTAGACCACACGGGACAGCATTCCCTGACGAGCGGAATCCTCGAAAGCGGAGAACCTGAGCTGCACCATCGACTGATCGGGGCGCAACCAGCCCAGGCATCCGCCTACGAGACCGTCGTCGGCGTAGGCGTAGACCGCGAGGAGAGAGTCGAGATTGCGCAGCATCTGGCGCTGCTGACGGCGCGCGTAGTTAACTCCCCGCACCATGCGCGCCACCTGCCGGTCGTAGAGCTCCAGAAATGCCTCAAGATCACTGCTGGTGACTTCTGGGAGGGTGACCCATTTGATTCCCTTCGCCTCCGCACCACACCTAGCCTGACGGATGCTTTGCCTCTCCTTGAAGTGAAGTCGCTCCAAAAAGTCCGACTCCGAATCCAGGAGCGGGGCGATCCAGTTCACCCAGGTCGGCTTGACGAGGAAACCCGCAGCCTCGAGCTCCCGCTGGTGCTCGAGTGTGGTGAGCCGCACCTTGACGATGTCGATGTCCAGTGACGGATCACTCCAGTCGCGCTCCAGGGCTTCACCGACACTCACCTGCACGATCTTGATACCCGACCGGTCACCGGCGCTCGTGGTCATGACCTGGCCTCTCTTCCGTCAGATCCACGGGACACTTCCAGTCCGAAGTGACCGCTCGTCCGGAGAACTGGGCGACGCGAGGGCTGGACAGCGAAGGATTGATTGAGCCCTGCAGGCGACGGTCCCGCAACCGGATCTTCTCCTGCATCGAGACATAGCTGCCCACTTGCTGCAACGGCCCCATGTGTGAGAGAGAATTGAAGATCAATGCCGGCCAGGGGAAGGTGCGCGCCTTGCGAGATGACCCGGAGTGCATACCTACCACAAAGAAGTTCCGGTGCCCGAAGAAGAATCCGGGGTCCGCCAGTTCGTCACTCAATTCTGCACTCGCCGGACCACCGGCACATCCGCCCGCCTCGTCAGCCAGCCGCATACATGCCAACTGGCGCCAGAGAAGCAGTTCGAATTCCTCTTCACCGAGCCCACCTGGACCGTCGAACACAGCAACGTGCACAGCCACTGGATGGGCCGACTCGGGAAAATCGACCACGAACCGTGTTAGATCCTCGGCGCAGCTCGACACCGCCTCAGCCGACCCCAGCCGTGGATACCACCCAAAGCGATACTGGCCACGCCTGATAGCCGATGCGCCGCCGAGGCAGGGAAACGTGCCGCTCAGCATCATGGCGCGGAATTCCTGGTGCACTGCACTCCGATCAACCACTACCACTCCGCGCACCCCCGTTCCTTCGGCAGCGCCAGTGTCACAGCAAGACGGTGTACGAGGGCGAGGGTGGTGAGCGAGGGGTTGGCCGCGCCCAATCGGGGAAACACGACTGGCCCAGCGGCAAAGAGACCTCGGATCCCCCGAAACTGCTGGTCCTCGCCCAGAAGCCGGCCAAGAGGCAGCGTACCACCTTCATGATCTTCGGTTCCCAGGGAGTTCGCCCATGTGACCGGTCGACCAGGAACAAGAGATCGCACAAATTCCGGAAGGACTACGGAATTATTGCACTCCGGTTCATCGTAGCTACTGAAAAGAAGCTCGACTGGCGCTGTACCGCTCAGCTCACAAAGCTCCTCATAGACGGCGCTCAGGAGGTGCTGCTGAGCGTTGATGAGGTCCCGGTCGACAGCCGACGGCACAGAGTAAACCGACATCTCCCACGGGAATGCTCCCGCAGGTATGCATTCGACGTAGCTGTCAGGACTGGGCATCTGTTCACCCATCGCCCGTATCTCCAACACCGCCGCATCGTGAGCCAGACGATGCACGTCCAGAAACATATTAGATCTGGCTTCCGCAACGCCGGGCGAAAAGTATGATCCGGGCGGGACTTCTTTGAGTACACGCTGAGCGGAATCCCCTTCGAGCCGAAGGGAGACCCCCTGCACGATATGGTCGGCCAGCCCCGTCAAGCGGGCAGAACCCGGCTCGGTCGCACGGTACAGCGCCTGGATCGCCAGCCGGCTTGTCTCCAGGGTCCCGGCGCACAACACGACGCGGTCGGAAGCGATTTCCACCTCCTCCCCCGACTCGCCGACCCGTGCGACGACGCCACGTGCCAGGCCGTCACGCACCACCACGTTGGTCACCTCTACGTCGGTGCAGAGGCGCACGCCTGGCAGAGGGACACGACGAGCACCAGAATCCGCGTCCCACCAGTGTTCGACCGGCGTGTAGGCACGCCACCGCTCGGCCTCCAGGTCACCGGCATCCGTGATCCTGGCGAGAGGCGTGGCCAGCCATCGTGTCTCACCGGTCCTGATTCCCTCGGCCACAGCCTCCGCGGTCCCGTTAACCGGCTGTGCGCCGGTCGTCTGCTGCCACTCACTCAGCAAGGTGCCGATGCGCTGGTACAGTCCCGGCCCTCCCTGCCAGGAATCGCGGAGGTCGGAAATGATCTGGGCGGGCCACCAAGGCTCGGCCAGCGCCCAGTCCTCCAAAGGAAGCATCACGCCGTACCAATAGAGGGAGCGTCCGCCGAGTCGTCGGCGCACCCCGGAGGTACCCCGGTAGTGCGGTGGAGTCGCGGAACTCCACGGCTGACGGAAGTATGGATCGGCCGCGGAGTCGAGCCACATCCGCAGCGCCTCCTCTGGCGGGTTGAGGTAGTTCACGTGCCTCGGGTCACCGACCGGTCCGGCCTCCAGCACCAGAGTGTCCCTCACACCCTGCCGGGACAGTTCCTTCGCCAGCTCGAGCCCGGCGAGCCCTCCCCCCACGATCAGGGTCTGGCAATGGGACGGCAGGTTCTCATCGACGGGCATGCTGATCCTCCTCACAGTCATTCGGATGCCGGTTGGACGTGAAATATTTCGAAAGCCTGCCGGAGCGCGTGCACAGGATCCTCGCGGGGAATGAACTCATGTCCGACGAATCCCTTATAACCGCGCGCTCGCAAAGCCTCGGAAATCGCATTCCAGTTGACTTCCTGATGGCAGTCGAGTTCCTGACGCCCCGGCACACCAGCCGTGTGGAAATGGCCGATGCGATCGAAGTTGGCATCGATGGTGCGCAGCAGGTCGCCTTCCATGAGCTGCATATGATAGACGTCGTATAGAATTTTGAGGCTCCCCGTTCCCACTCGGTCGACGACGGCTGCGGCCCAGTTCGTGGAATTGCATTGGTGCTTCGGGTGATCGACCTTGGTGTTCAAGGGCTCGAGGAGCAATCCGACACCGGCTTGCTCCGCTTCCTCGGCCAGCGGGGCGAGCGCCTCGGCACATACAGCGACGGCCTGCTCGTCATCCAGAGCGACCACGTCGCCCGACATGACAGAGAGATGGTGCACCCCTTCCACATGGGCCAGCTCGATAGAGCGGCGCACTTGGTCGCTGAGGCTGGCGTGCTGGGCAGGATCGTTGAAACCCGTTTCGATGGATTCATGCCCGTCGATGACAACCAGTTCCAGCCCCAGATCGCGCGCCTGCGGCCAGAGGTCCCGCGGTAGGAAGTCCACACCCTTCATGCCTACCTGGGCTGCACGTGCCAGCAGGTCTGGGACCTGCTGGGGAGCCTCCGCAAAAGACCACCAGGCAAAACTCTGTGCAAATGTCATGGTTAAAGCCCCATCACAGGTATACAGACTTGAGAGCGTCGACTAGGCGTGACACCCATAGGTGGAGCAGCCGTACTAGCTCCGGATGCGCTCCGATCGAGTCGACCATCAGCCGATATGTCTCGAGCTGGTGTGCCGCACCGATCACCGGGGCAGCTCTCAGGGCGCCCTTGATGGCCGGTTCAGAAAGGACATCTGACCAGGCGCCGGCGAAGCATTCCTTTGCGAGGACACGTGCCCGGGCGTTCGCATCCATCAAAGGGCGGGACAGCTCAACGAAGGGATGTGCCACGCACGCGTCTGTCCAGTCGATGATCAGCCAGGTCTCTCCCGTCCAGCGGGCGTTCTCCGACTGGATGTCGCCGTGCACGAGCGTGTCGGGGACCCCCAGGTCGGCCACCGAATCGACCACCGCTTTCAGATCCGAGTGCCGAGACGAAAGACTGAGAATTTCCGCCATGGAGAGCAGGTCGGTGCGTGTGGACAGCTCTGCGATGGCATCCGGGACGGTGCCGAGTCCGCGGTATGGACAACCGAGCGCTAGCAGTTCATCGGTACGGCCGATCGAGGCCATCTGAATCCGCGCCATGGCCTGGAGCACAGGCTCGGCCGGCTCCGGCTGCTCCGCAGGCATCTCCTTCGTAAGAAGCCATGCTTCCCCGAAAGCCAGTACCGAGGGCACGTGCTGCGGGGCCACCTGACTTACCCAGTGCATGACTGCACCTTCGTGCGCGAAGACCGCTGGTACCGCCTTGAACCACACGGGATACGCGTCCGTGGCGATGCGCAGCACGGCCGAGACATCCCAGTGCCGCATCTGCATGGGTCGGCCGCTTCGGTTGAACCCCAGGCTGCCGAGCTGCCAGTCGACCAACGTCATCGCGCGCGCGTACCAGCCCGGGCGTTGCCACGAGGGGGCATGAGGGGTGAACGCGTGGGGGGTGTCAGACTTGTCTGGCCCGGGTTCCAAGAGTTCGACCTCGACCGTGTCGCTCCCGGCGACGCGCAGCAACGCCACGTCTATGCCGAGTTGTTCACGAACGGCTTCGACGATTTGCCAAGGTGCGGCCTGTGTTCCGCCGTCGACCCGGACCCGTGGGAGGTCACCCGTACTCCACTGCCGACGCTCGTGATCTGCAGCGCAGACCCGCAGCTCCATTCGGGCCGGCGCGCTCATGACGGATTCCCGCAGGGGTTTGCGGCCCGTCGTGGGGCCACGTACTCACGGCGCTCATACGGGTAGTGCGGCAGTGGTACGCGCCCCACGTCACTGGGCCGGAGCAGAGCCTCCCAGGCCACGTCCGTTCCGTTCACCCACACACGTGCGAGCGCGTCGAGCACCCCATCCCAGGCTTCGGACCCGTCCGTGTGGTGCAGAACGCCCGCTGCTTGCTGATCCGTGCCGTCGATCCCGAAGTCCCGCCACGGCGTCTCTGCCCCTGTGGTCGATCCGCAGGTCAGCCAGAGCAGGGGTTCGCTGCTTGCGGTGTCGATCCCGTGCAGCGGTGGCACCGCTTCCGCTGCGGGCCGTACCGTGCTGTCCGCCCCCAAGCCCATATCGCCGCATCGCATACGCACCGCGTCCTGGAGGCTTAGCGCCCCGAATACCGTTGCCGCGACCAAAGTTCCGGCACCATGGCCCATGGTCGCGGCGGGCTGTACGCCCAGGTCCGTGAACATCTGCCCCAGCGCGTACTCGGCGGAGAACTGCAGCGCCGCCAGCTGCTTGACGAGCCTACGGCTCGGGGCGGGTTCCCGGCGCCAGGCCTCGGCCAGATCGAGGTCGAGTTCCTTGCTGAAAAGGTCGATGCACTGCCCCATGTACGCCGCAAAGCCGTTGTGGCGGTCAGCGATGTGACGGGACCATTCGGTGACGCCATCCTCCGCCTTGGTGGCATCGGGAAAGACGAAGACGACTGGGCGTATCGTGCCGTCGCTGCGTGCCGTCAGGTCGGCAGCGGGGTCCGCGAGTGTACTCGCCGCGTGCTTCGAGTTCCGGCAGCGAAGTGCCGCACGTACAGGAAGCGGATCCCGGCCCACTTGCATGGTGAAGGCGATATCGGCAAGACGATGTGTCGGTCCGTCCAGCACCGCCGCGAGGCGCTGCCGGATGCCAGCCTCATCACGATCATCATATCCCGACCACACCAGGAGCTCCGGTTCGGCGCTCTCTCCGGTCACCTGAGCGCCGGGCCTGTTGCTGCGAGGTGTACGAGACAGCGGTCCCTCTTCCAGGACGACGTGTGCGTTCGTTCCCCCAAAGCCGAAGGAACTGACGCCCGCCAAGCGTGGGTCCGCATCGGTGCGGGGCCACGTCAGCAATCGGTCGGCCACTCGAAACGGTGTCTTCTCCAGCTCCAGCAACGGGTTTGGGCTGCGAAAGTTGGCGGTCGGCGGAATCAGCTCGTGAGTCATGGCCAACACCGTCTTGATCAGGCCGGCTACGCCAGCCGCGGGGCCGAGGTGCCCGATGTTGGACTTTACCGAGCCGATGACGCAGCTTTCAGTCGGCAGTTCGCCGTCGGCGACCGCGCAGAGGGCATCGTTCAGTCCCTGGACCTCGACAGGGTCACCCACCTGCGTTGCTGTTCCGTGGAGCTCCACGTACGACAGGTCGACCGGGTCGACTCCCGCAACGGCAAGGGCCTCGGCGATGACCCGTCGCTGCCCCTCCACACTCGGAGAGGTGAATGTCGCCCGTTCCGATCCGTCGTTGTTCACTGCGGACCCCCGGATGAGGCCCCAGACCGTGTCCTCGTCCGACAACGCTTCGTCGAGGCGTTTCAGGACGACCACGCCGCCGCCACTGCCGAAGACGGTGCCGCCGGCACCGGCGTCAAGAGGCCTGCAGACCCCATCGGGGGATTCCACTCCACCGCGTATGTGACGATATCCCAGGCCGTAAGGCATCTCAATCTCCACACCGCCCGCCAGCGCGATGTCGCATTCGCCTGCTCGCAGCGCCTGGCCAGCCATGTGTACGGCCACCAGGGAGGAGGAGCACGCCGTGCGAACGGGGATGCTGGGACCGGTCAGCCCGAGTCGGTACGAGACGAAGGAAGTCAGGTAGTCGGGATTGTTGGCGAGGGATATTCCGGTCTCTCCCACGAGCGAGAACAGTTCTGGGTCGGCCCTCAGGTGATCCTCCGCGTAGCGGTCACTTGCGCAGCCCGCGTACAGGCCGATCACCCCGCCGTATCCCGGCACGTATCCCGCGTTCTGCAGGGCGCTGGAGCAGAGCTCGAGCAGGAGCCGGTGCTGGGGGTTGCGTACCACGCACTCTCTCTCCGACATACCGAAGTACCGGCGGTCAATACCCCAGACGTCGTCCAGAAGAGGCCGTGCCCGCACATAGCCGGCCTTTTGGATATCTTCTCGGGTCGCGCCCGCCGTGAGCAGTTGTTCCTCGGAAAGGCGGTGGATGGAGTTGCGCCCGGCGACAAGGTTCGACCAGAACTCATTGAGGTTCGCAGCGTCGGGTAGGCGCGCCGCCATGCCGATGACCGCGATTGGGTCACTCATTCCTTACGGTTCCTTACTTGGCTAATGTGTTTCGCTGATGTCGGTCGCGCTCCGGCTGGCGGGGACTGGCGCACGGGCAGTCGGGCGCGAGCATTGCGCCGGGCGGCGAGATCGCTCTTCCGTGTGGCGTCCTGTGTCCTCGGCTGCAGTTCCTTCGAGCGCCCCCGGCCCGAGATGTGGTCGGCGAGCATGCGCGCAGTGGGAAAGCGGAAGATGTCGGCGATCGCGAAGTCAACGCCGTCCGACGCAAGTCGCTGGTGCAGCTGCACAAGGTCCAGTGAGTTGAGTCCCAGTTCGAAGAACGAGCTGTCCGCGTGCGCCTTCGTGCTGCGCCCGGAGCGCTCCTGGGCCAGTTCGCCGGCGCGCAGGGCTATCAGTGAGGCCAGCTCAGCGACGGTCTCGTGTTCGATGGGTGGAGGTGTGGGGAGCGCGGTCCGCAATCGCATGAGCGCGCGGACGTCCGCCTTTCCATTGGCTGTTACCGGCAGTTGGTCCACTGGAGTGAATAGTGCGGGAATCGCCCACTGCGGCAAACGTGCCCGGAGTGCCTGTCGGAGGCCCTCCTCCGTGTAGTTCCTGGTGGATACATACCAGGCCAGAATTCTGTCGGCCGCCTCCGGGTCGACGGTGACGAGGCAGTCCGTCACTCCCGGCTGCGCCGCGAGCACCCGCTCGATTCCTGGCAGCTCGACCCGGTGACCGTGCACGCCGACCTGTCGATCGATGCGGCCGAGGAGCACTATCCCTTCGTCGGGAGTCCTGTAGGCGAGGTCGCCGGTCGGGTAGATCCTGTCCAGCGCCGTGCCGGGCGCGGCCTGTGGTGGTCTGCGTCGAGAGCTGCCCCGGTACTCGAGCGCCAATCCTCGGCCGCGCACCACGAGTTCGCCCGGGACGCCGACGCCGGCCTCTCCGCGCGCGGTGCGGATCGACAGGGAGCGATGTGGCACGATGTCGGCCACAGCAACGGTGTCCGATGGGGCGGAGGGTCCCGTCGGACGCGTTCCGGCCCACCGGCCCAAGGCGCTGGCCTGCGGTGTTTCCGTGGCACCGTACAGGTTGTAGATCTCCGCTCGGTGGCAGAGGCGTGCGGCCGCCTCGGCATCGGCCTCGCGCAGCGGCTCGCCGTGGAAGACGATGCGCCGCATTCGGCCCAGGTCTGCTCGGCCGGAGGTCGCTCCTGTGACGAGCCGCGCACGGGTCGCGGTGGTGTGCCAGACCGTCGTACCCGTCTGCGCGAAGAGCTCGGGCAGGTTGGTTGGGTGAAGCTCAGCATCCCGCGGAACGTGGACGGCAGCGCCCAGGATGAGGGGCAGTAGCAGATCGCGGAAAACTGGGTCGTGCGCGGGAGGCGCGGTCAGGCAGAAGACATCATTGGGGCCGAGGTCCAGGTGATCCGCGTACCAGCCGAGTGCCTCGGGCAGTGCCTCGGATGGGAGTGCTACGACGTCCGGTGTACCCGTGGTCCCAGACGTCATCAGGAGATGGCCCACTGTCCCCACAGGCATCGCCGCCATCTCGTCGGTATCCATTTCCGGAGCCGCTGGCATGTCGGAGCTGATAGCGAGTACGGGGGTCTGGCGGCTGGAGACAACGTCCGTCGCGTCGAGACATATGTGCAGCACGGCGCCGGCCGAGGACGATGCGTCGTCAGTCCACTGGTCCGGATAGGACGGGTCCAGCAGGAGCACTGGACGGCCAGCGAACCAGGAGGCGAGAATGACGGTGGCCAGGTCGGGGTGCCGAGTGGCGTGCACGGCGACCGGGCGGTCCGGGGTGGTGTCACGGGTCGCCGATGTGATCAGTCCGGCGACGCGCTTGATACGGCCGGCCAGCTCGGCGTAGGAGATCGATCTGTCGGCGGTACGGATAGCGACGAGTTCCGGTCGGCGGCGCCCGTGATCGAGTACGTCCGCCACCAGGTCCGTGCAGGTGCGTACAGCGCCGTGCTCGACGGTCGGTGGGTCGTCAGCGACCGGTTCGACGACGGTCTGTCGTGCCGGGGATCCGACGAGTTGAGCGAGTTCCCCGGCGCACTGCTTCAAGAACTCCTGTGCGGCGCTCGTCGGCCAGAGGTCCAGCGCATGGACGAGTTGCAGCTTGTAACCGCCATTGGCCGCACGATGGACGTACAGTCCGGCGTCGAAGAGCGACCAGGGTGTCGGGGGCTCGATCGCCGTAGCCGAGTGCGCTCCGAACGTGGTGGGCGGAGCAGCTTGCGTAAGATCGTTGAACCAGACCTGGAAAAGGGGGTTGCGTGAGGCATCACGGGGCAGATCCAGCTCCTCGACGAGTTCGTCGAAGGGCAGGGACCCGTGTTCGATGGCTGACAGGAGTGCATCCGCCACCGGATCCAGCAGGTCCTTCGCCACGGCACCACCCGGAATGCCCAGGCGCACAGGAAGAGTGCGCATGAAGAAGCCCACGGTGTGGTGCTCCTCCTCCGACTCCCTCCCGGAGACGGGCACGCCGATCGTGACGTCCTCCACACCGGCCCAGTCGGCGAGGACTCTCGCATAGCAGGTCAGGAACACCACGGCCGGCGTGACCCGCCATTCCGCGGCCTTCTGCTGGAGCAGAGCGCTCACGTTGGCGCCGAGCTCCTGCTCGACGGAGGCGCCCCGGAACGTGGGCACAGCAGGACGGGAATGCTGGAAGGAGAGGTTCAGCTCCGGGGCGGCGTCTTTGAGTGTTTCCCGCCAGTACGTCAGCTCCCGAGCGCGCTGGAGCGGCTGCGGAGACTGGGCGGCCATCACCGCGCTGTACTGCGGCGGCTCAGGCAGCTTCTCCTCTTCGGTGTTCACGCCATCGCACTCGGCGCGGTAACGGGCGGCGAGTCCGGCGAAGAGCAGATCCAAGGACTGCTGGTCGGACGCCATGTGGTCAGCCGAGAGCAGAACGGCACTGCGGCCGGAACCGCTGGTGTCCAGCAACAGGCCGAGTAGTGCCCGGGGCAATTCCTGAGCGCGGAAGACCTGCCAGGCGGAGTCCGAGGCGAAGGTTTGTACGGCCTTCCTCCAGTCGCTCCCCGCATGTGAGGCGAGGATGAGGCGGGTGGCCGCCGGGGGCAGTGCGGACATCTCATGGACACGGGACACAGCAACGCCAGCGGCGTCGACGTTGACGGTGGTCCGAAGCACCTCGTGTCGCGCCACTAGCCATGCCCACGCCCTCTGCAGGGCGGCGGCGTCCAGGGGCCCGTCGGTCTCCAGCAGTCCTACGACGTTGTACGCAGGCGAGTCCGGGAAGACCTGTTGATGAATCCACAGGCGTCGCTGCTGCGCGGAGAGGGCTGGCTGGTGGTGGATGCCAGGACCCGCCGGGGGCTGTGCCTCAACGCAGTCCGTCCGCACCAACGTACGTAGCGTGGCGAGGGACGTGTCCTCACGAAGGAACGTCGCAAGGCGCAGCCGGATACCCCAACGCCGCTCGATGACAGCGATCAGACGGGCCGCAGTCAGGCTTTGACCACCCGCTTCGAGAAAGCCCATGTCCTCGTCCGGAGGGAGGCCGCCAAGGATCTCGGCCCAGGCCGAGCCCAACGGATCGTCGTCCGACACCGATGTGGTCACATGCTCGCCGACCGACTGGGCGAGCAACGCGGCACGGTCCAGCTTTCCATTCGGTGTGAGGGGGAAGGAGTCCACCGTCTCGATCCGCGCGGGAACCATGTACTGCGGAAGGCGTGTGGCCAGGCTGCTCTTAATGTCTGCGGGGTCAGGCGGGTTGTGCTCCGGACTCTTCGTGGGGACGACGAAGGCGGCGAGGTATCCGTCCCCGAGGTGATTCTTTCTCGCGACGACCGCGGCGCGAGCGACCCAAGGCAGGGCGCACAGCGCGCTTTCCACCTCTGCTGTCTCGATGCGGAATCCATTGACTTTTGTCTGGTCGTCAAATCTCCCGATGAATTCCAACTCGCCGTCGCCACGGAGCCGCACGAGGTCGCCGGTGCGATACATACGGCTTCCCGGCGGTCCGAAGGGATGTGCCACGAATCGCTCCGCGGTGAGCTCAGGTCTGCCCAGGTACCCGCGCGCCAGGCCGGCTCCCGCTATGTAGAGTTCACCCTCCTCGCCTGCGGGCACCGGCTCAAACCGACTGTCCAGAATGTACAGCGCGGTGTTCCAGGCCGGGCGTCCGATCGGAATGGGTCCGGGAGGTACCTCGGCATCGGGTGACAGGCGGAAAAGCGCGCACCCCACGGTCGCTTCGGTGGGACCGTATTCATTGAACACGTGCACCGAGGGGTTCTCACGCCGCCATGTGTCCAGTTGGTCCGCGGTGAGCTGCTCACCGCCAATCACCAGGCTGCCCCCCGCTCGCACCATTTTGGGGAGCGCGTCGAGCAAGGCAAGGTGGCTGGGGGTCACCTTGAGGAAGTCGCAGTAGCCGTCGGCTGACTCGCCTCGGCCGGCCAGCTCGTCGAGCGTGGCAACCTTGACGGTGCCGCCCACGGTCATGGGCGTGAAGAGTGCGGTGATCGTCAGATCGAACGAAACGGGCGAATGGAGTACCGTTTCCCCTTCCACACCCGGATAGGAGGCGGCTGCCCATCTCACGTAATCGACGACAGAGCTGTGCTCGACGACGACACCCTTCGGGCGGCCGGTCGAGCCCGATGTGTAGATGACGTAGGCGGGGTGGCTGGGCATCAGGGGCTCCCTTCCGCCGACCGGCCAGGCTTCGGCCTCCGGGAATCGGCCGGATTCCCCACTGGTCGCGTCGGAATCGAGCAGGAGCAGCTGAGCGGACGCGGGCACCAGCGACGCCAGCGCCTCGGTGGTGATGACGCACACCGGCGCCGAGTCGTCCAGCATGTACTGGATGCGCTCCGGCGGGTACTCGGGATCCACGGGGATGTAAGCGGCGCCGCTCTTGAGGACGGCGTACAGCGCCACGACAAGCTCCGGAGAGCGTGGCAGGACGACGGCAACGAAACGCTCGGGACCAGCCCCGTGCCGGACAAGGACCGTGGCGAGCCGATCAGCCGCGGCGTTCAGTTCCGCGTACGACATCCTGCGGCCAAGGCCTTCGACCGCCGTCCGGTTCGGTGTCCTGCCAACTTGTTCCTGAATCAGCTCCGGCAGCGTAAGGCTCGGGACTTCTCTGTCCGCTCCCGAAAGACCGGCGGAAATATTACCGCCCATTGCCTCCCCCATATCCAAGCAATTGATCTAGAAAATTCCGGAATCGGCAGATGCTGGGAGTCCTACGGCTCCAGGCCCACGAGGTCCGCGCTCACCTTCCAGAGCTGGGCGGCCAGCTCGCCGTCGCGGGCGAGCGGCGAAGGATCCACCGGGCCGCGATCCGCGTAATACAGACCGCGCGGGGCAGCACCTTCGGCGTCGGTCGCCAGCCAGACCAGCGTCTCCGCGCCCTTCTCCGGAGGCGCCAAAACAAACCTCTCGAAAGGCTTGACCAACCGGACGAACGGAGAGTTCCGGTTCAGGTCGGTGGAGATGGCTCCGGGGTGGAACGAGGACGCGGGCAGTTGCGTCCGCCTATGAAGCTCACTGGTGAAGAGAATGTTCGCCAGCTTGGAGCGGCCGTAGGAGAGCTGGCTGCGCCAGCCGCGCTCCATTTGGAGATCACCGAAGTCGAAGCTGCCCTTGACATGCGTGGAGGAGGAGGTGGTGACCACCCGTCCGGCAGAGTCCCGAAGGCGGTCCACCAGGAGTCGGGTCATCAGGTAGGGGGCCAGGTGGTTCACAGCAAGCCCCAACTCGTAGCCATCCGCGGTGAGGACACGCCTGCTGGGCTGTGCGGCGGCGTTGTTGACCAGCACGTCGATGCGCGGGCAGCGCTCCAACAGTACCGCGGCCAAGTGCCGCACATCGGCCATGACGGTCAGGTCGGCAGCGATCGGCTCCGGTACGTCCAGACCGCTGGGCGCCACAAGCACCATCTGCCGGTGCACATTCGCCAGTTTCTCAGGGGAGCGGCCTACCGCGACCACCTGCTGCCCACGCTTCGTGAGCTCCACAGCGGCTGCCGCCCCGATGCCTGAGCTTGCGCCGGTAAGGACAATCTTCGCCATAGCACTTACCTCTTCTGTCATCACTTGGTCTTCGCTGCGCGAAGCTGCCCAGCGAGTCGGCGCACCTTCGCGAACGCCTCCACAATCGCCTCGCGGTGCGCGTCCCCGCCGAGGAGCATCGGGTGGTGGAAGAGAACCGTCCGTGCGGCTTCCCGATGCGCAGCCGGCAGGTGGTAGGCGCTCGGGTTGAGCCGTTCGGCCAGTGGCCCGTCCCCGGCACCAGGGAATCGTCGAGGGTCGTACAAGGGATGGCCGTCCAGCGGCCGGTACGGCGGGTGGACCCAATATCCGAGTTCCGCACTCAGCGCCTCGCACACGGCCGTGGCGCCGAGTCCCGCGAACGCGCCCTCCCGTAGGCGGATCGCATAGTGGTAGTACGCGCGCTGGTCGTTTGCCCCGTACGGGACGATCGACTCGAGGTCCCCCTCCGCGACGAGATCCTTGTCCAACTGCTCTGCGAACAGGGCACGTTGCCGATTCTGCAGCGGGAGCCGTTCCAGTCCGTCCAGCAACAGGCCAGCCTGAATTTCGGTCAGATGCATGTTCCACCCCTGCACCACCGACCGCTCCTCGAGGTCCGACCGGCCCCGTACCTGCGGGCCCGTCGCATAGCGGCGGCCGTCGCCACGGAGCATCTCGGCCTTGGCACGCAGGCCGTCATCGGACGTGACGAGCAAGCCACCCTCTCCAGACGTCAGCGTCTTGCCCTGCTGTGCGCTGAAGGCGCCGAAGTCACCCAGACTCCCTGCGCCGGCACCCCGCCAACTGGCTCCGTATGCTTGCGCCGCGTCCTCGACGAGTGCCAGCCCGTGCCTGTCGGCAATGACTCGCAGGGCATCCATGTTCGCCATGGCGGAGTACAGGTGGACCGCGGTGATGGCGACCGTGGCCGGAGTGATCGCGGCCTCGACAGCCTGGGGTTCAATGCACAGAGTGTTCGGGTCTATGTCCACGAGTACGGGCACCGCGCCGGCCCGGGCGACCACCGACGCGCTCGCCACCCAGGTGAGTCCAGGGACGATGACCTCGTCACCCGGGCCAACACCCAGCGCGTGCAGCCCGGCGACCAGAGCGCTCGAGCCGTGATCGACGGGAACACACCACTCGGCTCCGACGAACGAGGCGAACCTCTCCGCAAGCTCCCGCTCGATTGGCCGGCTTCCCGACCACGGTCCGCTGACGGCCCATCTCTCGCTCTCCAGCGTCTCGGACACGCTTCGGAGCGTGTCGGGTCCGAGCTGCGGCCACCGGGGCCACCCTTCTGTCCACACCGGACGGCCACCGTCGAGGGCCAGTTCGCTCACCACGTCACCTCACCGTTTCAGTGCTGAAGGGAAAGGCCGTGCCGGTCAACACGCAGCCCGGCAACCGTCTCCTCGACCAGGTCCATAGGCACCGGAACCAGCGGCAGATCACGCGAGCCCATCGGCTTGCCCAGCTCGTCCAGTACGACCATCGCCGCCTCCCCAGCCGAAACAGGCAGGTATCCCCGCTTGTTGTCCAACCGGACGGCGTTCACGACATCGGCAATGGACAGGCCGTCCGGGACGGTGACGGGCGCGCCGAGCGCGTAGGCCAGCTCGTCGTGCATGCTCACGTCGTCCTGGGTGAGGCCGCCGACCGCCGCGGAGATCCTTGCGGCGGCGAGCATCCCGAACATCACGGCTTCCCCGTGCGAGATGCCTTCGGCGCCACGAAGCCGCTGATCACAAATCTCGACGGCGTGTCCAACGGTGTGGCCGTATTCCAGGATCAGCCCGGCCTTCTGCTCGTAGCGATCCCGCTCGGTTACGGAGATCTTCGCCTCGAGGCTCTCCTCCAGCAGCCAGAGCAGGGTTGAGGGTGACGCGAGGTCACCGTCCGCCAGGACGCGCCGCAAGTCGGAGATGCTCTGCGGTCGAATGGCCAGACAGTTCTTCGTCGCCTCGCAGAGCCCGGAGCGCAGTTGCTTGCCCTCGAGCGTCCGCAGGAGCGCCACGTCCAGGTACACCGCCTCGGGCGTGTGATACGTGCCTATGTGGTTCTTCCCGGACCCGCTGTTGATGGCCTGCTTGAGCGAAATCACCGAGTCCATCGCCGCCACGGTCGTGGTCGGGATGTGCACCAGGCGCACCCCGCGGAACAGCAGCGCGGCGACCACCCCCGCGAGATTGCCCGGCACCCCGCCGCCGAAGGCAATCACCACGGATCGCCGGGTCGCTCCGGACGCAATGGCCTGTTCGAGATGTGCCGCGAGGTTCGGCAGCGCTTTCATCCCATCGCCGGCGGGCAGGCTGAGCACCTGGACCGGCGCATGCTCGCCGAGCCTCGGCAACAATGATTCGCCGTGCAATGCGAGCACGTTGTCGTCCGTGACGACGATGAATCTGTCTGCATCATATCCGGCAATCGAATCGATAATGCGACCCATGCATTCGTGCCCATAGAAATACGGGTACCGAGTGCCTCCAAGTGCGATGGTGTGCGTGTTCCAGTTCATGTCAGCCATAATCTGGGATGCTACCCGGCATCGACATGCCAACAAGCCCTGAATGAACACTTGATTCGAGCTTCCGCATACGCAAAGAGACCCCCACCCCGGCGGATTTCACCGCCTCGGATGGGGGCCTGGCACAGAGGTCACACAGCCGGGATCATTTCACTCGGCAGGTATCTGCGGAGCCGTTCCCACATTGCCTCGTCTTCCAGGTCTCCAGCACATTGATGCATGAACCTGGAGGAGTATTCAGCTATCTCACTGAGAATCCAGCGGACTTCGTAGAAGCGAAGAAACTTTGGCCGGCAGCGAGAGGTCGTGTCAATTCCCAGGGTTCTGCCGACGTGGAACCAGTCACGCTCGGGCGGACCGACCATCGCGCCACCCCAATCAGCGAGCAGGAACCCATTCCTGGTGCGGAGAACATTGGCGGCACTCGGTTCACCATGCGTAATGCCTGTGGCGTCGCCGGACGTAGCGCAGTACCGTCCGAGTCGCTGCGCCTCGGACCGAAGACCGACTATGTCCGCTCGGTGCGCCCGCAGCAGTCGGAAGAGGCGCGCCGTGTAGCCGCCGGCCTCGGGCTCGGACCCGTCGGCGAAATTGATCGCCGCGTCGAGGTCGGCGTCGAAGGAGAGAGTGTAGTCCTCGACCGGCAGGTTATGGGGCACGCGTGCCGAGTGCACTGCCGCGATCATGGAGGTGATCTGCTCGACCTCATCCGTCGTCGGCCGGTATCGACCGACCTGCTCGGCATCGATCAGGGGAAAGGTGACGACCGGATATCCGCTGATCGAGCGGACGATCCGCCCGTCGACGCCGGCGATCGGAGCCAGGACGTAGTGCAGTCCCGACTCCCTGAGCAGCATGGCCACACGGTAGGCCTCAGGCACATGCCCTCGCAGGTCCCGGCGGAGGCTGACCCAAAGACCGCCCATACGGAAAGCCCAGCTGTCCTCGCCGAGCGGCACGAACTCGAGCGGACCCTCCGTCACTTCGTACTGCGACTCGATAGTCTTTCGCAGTTCGTCGAGATCGACGCTCTCAGGTGGCAGCAGCACTGTGATCACCCTCGCTTTCCTCGTCGGCCCCGCTGAGCGGGCGCGCGGATTCCTTCACCGGCAGATGGCGGGCCAGCACAGTGCTGAGTGCCGCGTGGATTGCTCTGCCTCCGTAGAGACCCCAGTGCATGTCGAGCCGGGTACCGCCCGAAGGGTCGGTGAAGAGGCCACCTGCCTCAGCCACCAGCAGGGCGCCGGGAGCCATGTCCCATGCATTGCCTCCCTCGTCGAGTACGGCGTCGAGACGCCCCTCGAGCAACGCAACCACGGGTGAGGATTCTTCGACCACCCAGTGCGCCTGGCGGGCGACCGCAGCTGCCGCCTCCGACTCCGCCGGAGAAACGAAGCCGCCTATCCGGGAGCTGGCGAGATCCACAACGGCGGTAACAGCCAGTCGTCGTGTGGTGGACATCGGGTCCGCGTCGGTGCTGGCATAGGCGCCCCCGCCGCGCACGGCCCACCAACGCCGTCCGTCAACGGGTCTGGTCAGGACCGCCAGCTGGAGGCATCCGTCGGCTTCGAGGGCGATATGTGTACCCCATCCGTCCTCTCCAGCCAGGAAGGGAGCCGTGCCGTCGATCGGGTCCAGGATCCAGCGCCGTCGACCCGACGCGCATGCGCCGCTCTCCTCCGTCAGAATCCCGTCCGCGGGCCGAGCTCGACGCAGGATGTGCACGAGAGCGCGGTCCACCTCCAGGTCCGCGACGCTGACGGGGCTGCCGTCGTCCTTGTCCGCGGTCGGTATCTCGCTGCGGTTGAAGTGGCGCAGGGAGATGCGAGTGGCGACGTCCGCCATATGGTGGGCGAGCTCCAGGTCGCTCAGCTCCGCCATGACCTCAGCCACGTACGTCCTCCTCTGCGGCCTCGGTGCGCAGCTCACGGATGACGGAGGTGAGCGCCGAAGTCAGGTCCGAGACGGCCCTCTCGGAGACCTTTGCGGGACGGTATGTGACCGACCCCCGTAGACCGTCTCCAGTGATGTGCCAGCGGAGTTTCACTGGTCTCCTGTCGTGTGAGGGGGTAGGTGTGTCGAGGGCCGTCACCACCGCGTGGCCCAGGTGCGGCATCTCGTACTCGTCGCCCGCCGTTCCTGCGAAGTTCACCTTCAGGGGCTCCGGTTCGCCGCAGACTTCCAAAATGCGGTCCTCGTAGACGTGATGATGCGGCTCCGAAGCTCGCCATGCCTCTCCCGCTTTGCGGGCGAGGGTGATGGGTGTGTCGGCCAACTCGATGCGAAGACGCGTGACGCGCATGTTGACGCAGTGACCCACCACGTTCCAGGCGTCCTTGCCACCGTCCCTGCCCGCCGTGTCAGTACCGAGAAGCAGATCCCTCTGCCCCGTTGCGTGAGCCACCGCGGCCGCCGTGGCTCCCAGCAGCACCATGCTCGGTGAAATGCGGTTCTCGCGGGCGACCTGGCGCACGGCGTACAGCGCTCCGGGGCAGGCGTCGCCGAACTCCCGCCGGAAGGTCTGCCATGTGCTGCCCTCCGGCCGCCACTGCGCCGGTGGATCCCAGGGCACGGCCGGCGGGGCGCCTGCCAGGGTCGATCGCCAGAAGTCCATGGAACGACGGGCTCGTTCGGGCCACAGCCGGCGCTGCTCCCGTACGAAGTCCGGGTAACTGAAGGAGAGCGGGTCGATTCGAGCCGAGCGGCCCTCCGTACGGGCCGCGTAGAACTCCGAGAGGTCACGCCAGATGACGGACAGCGACCACCCGTCATAGATCAGATGATGCAGGGTGACGGAGAGCACAACGCCGTCTGCGGTGGTGTGGAGAGCCGGCCGGAACAACGGATGCCCGTTCAGCACCTCGTCCGCTCCGCAGCGCTCGGCAGCCAGTGCCTCCGCGACGTCATGCGCCCTCCGATCGCCCCAGTGCCGGACGGCCATGTTCACGACCGCGGAGCCATGGACATGTTGCTCGTACCCTTCCTCGCCGAGACCGATGACGGTACGCAACATGGCATGGCGCCGGATCAGATCGTCGAATGCCCGTATCAGGCACGCCTGGTCGAATGCGCCTTCCAGGCGGAACAGGCAGACGAGATCGTATTCCTTGGCGCAATCCGGATAGCGAACCATGTTCCGGACCATGCCCCCCTGCTGAAAAGAGAGCGGCAGTACGGACCGCCTCGAGGAGTTCCTCATGAGAGTTCGGGCTCGTCTCGCTCAGGTAGTGGAGTAGGCGGTGGCCTGGATGCCGTACAGCTCGGCGTATCGCCCGCCCATTCGCATCAGGGCGTCGTGGTCGCCCGACTCGATGAGCCGTCCCTTGTCCAGCACCAGGATGAGATCCGCCCCCGTGACGGTGGAGAACCGGTGCGACACGATGACCGTAATGGCGCCCGTCTGCTGTGCCAGTGACCGAGCCCTGGCCATGTAGCGCTCGAAGATCGCTTGCTCGCTGGGTGCGTCGAGCGAGGCCGTGGGCTCGTCCAGTACAAAGAGCAAGGGATCGGACCGCATGGACGCACGGGCCAACGCCGCGCGCTGCCATTGCCCCTCCGAGAGATCGATCCCTCCCAGTTCCCGGCCCAACTGCGTGCCCAAGCCATCCGGAAGACGCTGAGCCAGTTCTTCGGCGTCCGCGTCTCTCAGCGCGTCCCGGATGGCGTCCAGATCGCTGATGTGCCGCAGATCCCCCAGTCCGACTGTTTCAGCGAATACCGTGCGAAAGCGTCCGAAGTCCTGAAACGTGGCGCTGGACCGTGCACGCCAGCGCTCCGTGTTGACCTCGGAGAGTTCGACCCCCTCGACCAGTATTCGCCCAGAATCGGGCCGGTACAGCTTGCTCAGCATCTTCACCAGCGTGGTCTTGCCCGAGCCGTACTCTCCGACGATTGCCACCACCGAACCAGCCGGCAAGTGCAGGTTCAGGTCGTCCAGCGCCTTGATGTCCGTACCAGGGTAGGAGTACGACACATCCTCCAGCGCGATACCCTCCGACAGCCGCGCCGGGGGCTGGACTGTCCCGGCGCTCCGTGCCTGCTCCTGCGCCACGTAGGCGCGGAACCAGAGATACGGCTCGACCACACGCCGGGCTCCAGCTGTCGAGGTGGTGCTGGCGACCGTACTTTGCACGGTCTGGCGGAGGCTGGCCGCTACCGTCACGGCGAGTACGAGGTCCCCGACCGTGCCGTGTCCGTGTGCGGTTCGGTAGGTGACAAGGCCCAATCCGCCTATGAAGCCCGCTGCGAAGGTCAGCCAACCGGCCAGCTTCCAGGCCGCCGCGATCAGCTGGGCCCGGCCTCGCGGGCCCATCGCAGCCTCCCATGCCTCCTGCTGCCTCATCACGATCTCAGGGCCCGCGCCGGAGACGCGGATCTCCTTGCCCGAGTCCGCCTTCACCGCCAGCTCGGCCAAATGCTGCTGCAGTCGGTATGCCTCCGCGGTCTCCACTTCGACGCGTTTGACGACCCCTTGACCACGGTGGTCACACAGCACGGGCGCGATGGCGAAGAGCAGCAGGACAAGGAGCCACGGGCTGACTGTCCCGAGCAGCAGCAGCGTGACGACCAGCTTCAGCACGTTCGACAGGGCCTGAGCCGCGTTCCAGAAGCTCGCCGCCAGTTGGCTGGTCGAGGCCCGAACGATGGTCACCCGGTCCAGGAAGTCGGTCCGCTCGAGGTGGTCGAGGCCCTCGATCGAGGCGATGTCCCTGTGAACCTTCGGGTGCAGCTCGAGCCGCCCGACGCGATCGGCCGTGGTGGATCGCAGCAGCCCGGACGAGTCCTGGAGTACGAGATTCATGGCGTAGATGAGGCCTGCCGCGACCGCGGCGGCCACCGCCCTGTCCGTGTCACCGCGAACGATGGCGTCCACCGCCTCGCGCAGGGCGAGCGCGCTCGCGGCCACGGCCACGACGGAGCAGGCCAGGGACGCGAGAGTCAGCAGGGTGAGCCGTCGCTGCTTGTGCCACGAGAGGCTGAAGACCTCCCGCCACAGATCCAGATAGCCCTTCACAGCAGCCCTCCAAGGCCGACCTCTTCAGGTAGATCACGGTTGAACCGCTCCGCCTGGATGGAGAACATCCTTGCGTATGCACCGCCGAGGGCCATCAGCTCCTCGTGCGTGCCGGCCTCGGAGATGCGTCCGTCTTCCAGCAGCACGATGCGATCAGCTTGACGCACGGTGGACAGCCGATGAGAAATCAGCACGACGCTGGTATCGCCCCTGTTCTTCGCCAGGCGGTCGAAGACATCGAACTCCGTACGAACGTCCAGATGGGCGGTCGGCTCGTCCAGCACCAGCACCTTCGCGCCCTTGCGGATGGAGTAGAGCGCTCGTGTGAGCACGATCTGCTGCCACTGACCGCCGGAGAGGTCCACGCCGCCGGTCCGAGAGCGCGCCAGAGGCGTATCCCATCCCGAGGGAAGTCGCTCCAGAACCGCCTCAAGTCCCGCCTCACGGGCAGCCGCCTCGACGGCATCCCGGTCCGGAGCCGTTCCGGCCTGACCGAGTGTCACATTGTCGGCGGCGGAAAGATGGTACCGGACGAAATCCTGGAACACGATGGAGAGCTCCTGCCGCCACGCATCAGGGTCCAAGGTCGCCATGTCGAGACCGTCCGCAGTGATCCGTCCTTCCGTAGGGGTGTACAGCCCGGCGAGCAGCTTGATCAGCGTGGACTTGCCAGCCCCGTTGAGACCGACGACGGCCAGCAGTTCCCCAGGCCTGATCTGGAGGTCGACGCCCTTCAGAACGGGCTTTTTTGTCCCGGGGTAGGCGAATTGGACCTGGTCGAAGACGACCCGTGGAGGGCGTGTCCTCCCGTCCGGCAGTCGGGTCGGCGACGCGCTGCTCGCTGCGCTGTTCGGCAGGTCGTCCTCCCGCATGGCCTCGGACAGTTCATCGAATGCTTTGAGCACCCTTATGCCACCCAGGATGTGGTACGTCTCCGCGTTGGGCCCGAGGACCTGGAACAGCGACCAGCTGGCGGCGAAGACGGCGGTCGCCACGGCCGTTGTGGTCCCGCCGTCCGCCGCGCTGTGGGCCACCAGTACATACGCGGGTATCAATCCGATCGAGACGATCAGAAACTGCCGCCACGTTGACAGCAGCATCTTGGTGATGTAAGACCACAACGGCTCGTTGGCCTCGCGAACATGTGCCTGCATCCGCTCGACCATCCAGTCGGACAGTCCGAAGACGCGGATGTCTTTCCCCTCGCCGGCCGAGACGGAGGCATGGCGCCACACGTCTGCGAACAGCTCACCCTTGGTGGCGCCCTTCCACCGCACCGTCAGCCCGAAGTCCAGGCGTGTGCGCAGGACACGGTTGACCACGGCAGGAATCAGCACCAGGGGGATCAGCCACCATGCGTACGTGAGCAGGACGAGGCACGCGGCAACGGCGCCGAGCATGCCAGCGGCCCAGCGCAACAGGCTCACTGCGCCATCGGAGGGTGTGGAGTCGTACCCGCGGCTCCTGTCGGCCAACGCCTCCCGAACCAGGGTCTGTACCTCCGGCCGCTCCAGCGCCTGAATGCTGCGGCTTGTCGTGGCGACCCGAGTGACCCTGGCTCTGTGCCAGCCGTCGATACGAGCAGACGCGATAGACGCCAGCGGCGCGGTCGCGGCTTCCGCTGCGTGTCCCACCACCAGGACACCCGCGAAGGCCCCCAGGGGTATCAGCGCTGCCTCGAACAAGCTGGTGCCGTCCGCCTGCACGAGGCTGTCCACGAGGAACGCGAGGGCCATCGCACTGGCGGCAGGGACGAAGCTCTCCAGCAGCAAACCGACGACGAGGACGCCGACGATCGGCCGACCGGCCGATCGCAGAATCCGGAGCAGGCGCACCCTCTCAGCCATGCCGACCACATGTTCTCCTAAGCCATCCGAGCACAGTCATGCATCCTGGCCGCTTCCGTTTCAGCGGTAGGTCTCCAGGGCTCCGGACCTGCGGATATCCAGAGATACGCAGTGGAAGGAACCGCCAAGGGTGCGCGCATGAGTCAGCGACAGGGGAAGAACATCGACACCGTGCTTCTCCAGCATCCGGATCAGATCGGGCTGCCGCTTGTCCGCGACGACCAGACCCGGCTTGAGCACCAGGAGGTTCATGCCGATCCAGGTCGAGCAGTACGGCCGCTCTCCCACAAAGCCGGTGTCCACCAGTTCAGGGCACCAGATCTTGTCCCATCCGCGCAGGAATTCCGGCATGTTCTTGTCGTTCACCCGCTCCGGGTTGAGCAGCACAAGTCCCGGGCGCAGCGGCACGATGGTGGAGTCGACATGGGTGGAGGCGTAGAGGTCACGGCAGGGGTGGACGGTGTAGGCGTCACCGAGCGCCGCCTGGAGCCAGCGCCAGCCCTTCTCGTTCCCGCTGTCGGACACGAGGTAGAGGATGTCCGTGCCGAATCGCAGCACATTGGCAGCGTCGAAGGCCGGCTCGAAGTCGAGGAGGCGGTTTCCGGGTTCCCTGTTGACGTCGAACATCTCATCGCCCAGCCGGGGCTTGGGCGCCGAGATCCACTTCGAGCCGCTCGAAAAGAACTCGATGAGCATGTCCTTGTAGGCGAACGGCTCCAGGAAACGTGAGCGCAGAACCATGGGAGTCTCGATGACTGTGTCACCGACCGTCAGCAGCACGTCTCGCGGGCAGTAGTTGTAGAACCCATCGGTCTGCCAGTCCGGAGTGGCGATGGTGGCCGAGTGGTCCGTCTCCTGAGGCCGCCTGACCTTGATGCCCAAATCGCTGATCTCAGCACATAGCTGATCGAGGTCGTCCCGCGTCTCCTCAAGGACCTGGCGAGGTACCGGGCCGGAGGGAATGCGGTCCATGGAGCCGTACTGGGCGAACTCGATGGCGAAGAGATCCTCTCCCGGCCTCGGCACCTGTGCGCCCTCGATGGATCCGATGACCACCTCCTCCAGCGGGTCCCATTCATTGTGCACGTCGACCAAACTCATTCTTCATTCCTCTCGATCGGGTTGGTTTCCGGGCCGGTCCAGGCCGCTTCGAACAGCGTTGCTGCGCCTAGCCATGGCCCAGCGGAAAGCCCAGGACTTCTGTGTAGAGCTCGGCGAAGCTCTCCGCGAAGAGGACGTCGGATGCCTCGATGGCAATGCCCCAGCGCTCTTCGAGAAGCGCGGCAATGCGCAGGGCCATGAGCGAGTCACCGCCCGCCTCGAGGAAGTTGTCGCCAGGCCCGGGAGCGGGGACGCCAATGACATCGCCACACAGCTTCGTCAGTTCCTGAAGTTCGAGAACTGGTGTTGTCACGGCTCTCCTTCCATGGGAATCACGTCGGCAGAGCGTAACAACGGCGCTCCTCCTCCTGGCCGGTGTCCTGAACACCAATAAGACGGCGGTCGAGTTCCCGTGAAAGGGCAAGCCACTCGTTGGCGCATCGGCGCGCCAAGCCGGACACAAGGTCGGCCCAGTGCAGGGGCACGCCCTCGACGACGGGCTGCCACTCCTCGTCAAGAACGAGGTGGGCGTCCAGCCAGCGCAGCACCAGACGTCCGTTTTCCGTGTATCGCAGGGCAGGGTCCTGAAAGAGCGCTCGGTAGCGGTCGGCGGCGTCAGCGTCAGTCGTGTCGAGTTCAGGCGGGATCGACTGGAGACCGGCCTCCATCCGCGCACGGACGCTGTGCGCGGTGCCCACGGACACCCCGGCCTCGCGGGCAATTTCCCGGACCGACGCCCCCGGACGGGCCGCGATCACGGCGCTGGCGCGGATGCGCGCGTCGCCCGCTCTGAGGGGACGCGCTCGACCGTCCTGGCCCAGCCGGGTGTTCGACTGTGGAATTTCCTCGGACGAACGCCTGCGTACCCTGCCCACGGTCTTAGGGCTGAGCCCGACCACGGCGGCAATGGCACGGTCCGACCATTGGGGATGGGTTCCCGCGATCCGGGCCGCTGCCGAGCGGCGTTCGGCCAAGGAGAGAGGAAGCCCATGCCGGCCATTGAGCCGCACCGAAAGGACGAAAGCGTCCTCGATACTCCCGTCGAAGTACTGGACGTCCACATGTCGCTGTCCCAGCAACTTGTGTGCCTCTACCCGGTGTTGTCCGTCGATGACGCGAAGAGTGGTCCTGTGAACGACAATCGGCGGCAGAGCTTCATGATTCTCGCAGAGCATCTGGATGTGCTGTGCGTTGCCGGCATCCCGTCGTGGTGACTCGGTCAGTACCAAAGACGCGATGCTGACGCGGTGCACCTCTGGCGCAACTGCGGAGAGTATTCGCGCATCCGCTTGTTGTTCTGCCTGATTCACCTTGTTCCTCCCCTAATTTCACTGCTCAGGCAGTGTCCGGCCCGTATGCCCCTGGAATACACAGCCCGCGTAGGCGCGCTCGGCATACGAGATGACGTCGGCACGTTCGACGGGCAGACCGCGCAAGAAGGCCCCCGCGTACCGCCGTCCGAGCAGGAAGGCGCCCCAGTTCAGCACCCAGGGAGCCGGCTCGGCCGCACCGCTGGGATCGGTGGGATCGGTGGTGAGGAAGAGTTCCGGCTGTGGGGTGACTAGTTCCTGGACGATGTGGGGGCGCTGGAGGGCCCGGTCCAGATGTGACACCCATTCCGCCTCGGTGACGCTGCGCCCGAGAACCGTCCCGGTGCCGCCGAGGCCGTGCGCAGGCTTCAGCACAAGGCGTTCCCGGTGCCGGCGGCAGTGGTCGAGCAGGTCGACGGTTTCCTGCTGGATACGGGCAGTCCCCTGACAGAGTTCGCGTGTCCAGGGCAGAAGGCGCTGTACGAGGTCCTTCTCCGATGGGGCCAGTACCTCCTGGCATTTGTCCTCCCACAGCATGGCGAGGGCTCGCTTGTTGCCGTGCATCGACGTGCACAGCGGCGACAGCACGGGCACGTCGCATCTGGCCAAGGCATCGAGGAGTTCCTCGGCGGCGGCTCTCGAGGCGGCGTCGGCCGTCAGCTCACCCAGAGTGAAGAAGCGGTACACGACATCGATGGGACGGCCGTCGACGAAGACCCGGCCGCCGGCCTCGCGTACCTGGCCCATGTGACAGGGGACCGCTTCCACTCCGAGCGGGGCGAGGAGCTGGGCGAGCACCCGGATCTCGGGCTCCGTCGCTCGGTATCCGCTCACGCAGTCCATCAGAGCGACCCTGCAGGGTGCAGCGAAGTGGCCCGCGTTACGGGCGGTGGTCGTGATGACCTCTGCGAGTACGGCTACGGTGTCGGGAAACGTCAGCTCCTCAGCGTGGGCGAACCGAGCCAGACCGTTATCGGCCAGCAGCAACCGGTTCAGTTCGGGTATCTGCAAACCGCCGAGGGCGCTGCTGAGGTTGAACTCGAGCAGCCTGAAGCCCGTGTCGTCCCGATAGAGGTCGGCGCGACCGATACGGGCAGGCTCGGGAACCGGTGTCCGGAGGGCCAGCCGCACCTGGTCGGACCTCAGCCCCACGGCGGCGCCGAATGCGTAGAGGTCGCCACCGAAAAGCCGGTCAGGGAGAGAGAAGAGAAGATCGACGACCGTGTTCAGATCGGTTTCCAGCCGGGTCACCTCGGCCGCCTCAAGGAAGGCCGGCCGGGTCAGGAGGCGTTCCTCCAACGCCAGCCCCACATTCTGTACGTGGGCCGGGTCCGCTCTCTCGGACACAAGTGGGCGGCGGCCGACGTCGGCGGCGAGGTACCGGGCCGTGAGGGAACGGGTGACGAGTTTCTGCGTCATCGGCGCTCCTCTTGCTCTTCCTCGGCCGTGGTGGCGGGTTCCGTGGTGACGTGGACCAGGCTCAGGGCGTGATGGGCTCGGTCGAGCGCTTCGTCCGGGTCTGCTCCGATGGCGATCACCGCACCGCACCGGTCGCTCGACCCGCGGAGGGGAGCCACGGTGTCGCCGAGCCGGACGTCCGGCGACACCTCGACCACGCCAGGACACCTCGCTGCCTCGTCCCATCCCGTGAGTCGGGTGACGACGCCCGGTGCCGCCGTCAGGAACCAGGTCGCGGCAGCTCCGGCCGCTGCGGTGTCGTCCGGCAGACCGTCAGAGACCCCGGCGATCTGCGCGGCGAGAAGATCGCGGACGTCAATGCCTCGTGCGTGCCTCACCAGGTCGACAATGCCGTCGCCGCCCGGGCGGTTGTGCGACTCCACGACCCGTGGTCCTCGGGACGTGAGGATGATCTCCGTGTGTGCAGGCCCCTCGGTCAGGCCCACCTCGTCCAGGAACGCCCGAACTGCTGCCGTGAGTTCCTCGTGGTGGTCCGCGCTGATCCGGGCGGGTACGACATGGCCGATCTCGACGGCGTTGTCCCCGGTGAACTTCTCGGTGATCGCCAGGATGCGGTGGGCACCGTGGGAGGTGAACGACTCCACGCTGAACTCCGGTCCGTCGAGGAACTCCTCGACGAGAAACGTCTCCGGCCGCCGGGTGACCTTGCGGTGTGCGGCGACCTTGTCAGCGGGGTCACGCAGGATGAGGACGCCTTCACTCCCGGACCCGTCGCGCGGTTTCATGACGACGGGAAGCCCGACCTGGGCGATGAAGTCGTTCAGATCGTCAGGGCTGCGTACCATCCGCGATCGCACCGAGGGGGTTTCGGCGCGGGAGTCGAGGTGCTGCCGCATCAGTGCCTTGTCCTTGAGGGTCAGCACGGTTCGCAGAGGGTTTCCGACGAGGCCCAGCGCATCACCTATGCGGGCGGCCGTGGTCAGGAATCGCTCCCGTACGGTCACGACGCGTTGGAAGGGCACTTCCTGATGGAGAAGCATGGCCCTGCGGAACCAGGTACCCGGGGTGTCGTCGGGCAGCAGCAGCGCCTCGTCGCACGCGTCGCGGTGGGCGGGGCCGAATTCGTCACGCGTGCCTCCGTAGACGACGTACATCCCATGGGCACGCAGCGCTTTGGGCAGCCGTGTTCCGCCCCCCAGGACGAGCACCGCAGGTTGGTCCTTCACGGGAGACGGTGCGGCGGATGCCGCTCCAGTGTCGATCATGCTGTGTCCTGTGCTGTCCGGGGAAACGGTGTGGTGACGGAAGCGGCGGCGGGGCTCGCAGTACCGGTGCGCTGCGCCCGGCGCACCAGTGACGGGACGAGGGCGGCGATCGCAGTCACCGTGAGGCCCAGCGACAGCCAGCCGGTGACCGGCCGCCAGTCGGCTCCCGGCGCGAGGCACAACGTGGTCAGTACGATGGGAGCCAGGGCACCGGTCACGCCGCGGCCGAGCGAGAAGAACCCCTGGTACTCGCCGTGCGAGCCGGCCGGTGCGAGTTCATAGCTGAGGCCGTAGGCACCAGCGGCGTGCCACAGTTCGCCCGCCGTGTGCAGGGTCATTCCCGCTACGAGCAGCGCCAGGGCCAGGGCCGGGCTGGAGACGAACGTGACGCAGGCGATCAACGTCCATCCCGCCCCGAGCACCCATCCTGAGCGACGCACCACGACAGCGGCTGTCGCGACGTCCCCGGTGCCGCGAGAGAAAGGCACCTGGAGGAGGACGACCAAGACCGTGTTGGCCACGATGACCGCCGAGATGCCCCACTTCGGAGCGGTCGTGTGTCCGGCGATCCACAGGGGCAGAGCGAGCGACAGTACGTCGTAGTGGATGCTGGTCACGCCGCACGCCACGGTGACGAGGGCGTACGGCCGGTCTTTCAGGACCGCTCGCCGAGTCCGGCTCCGTCCTCCGGCTTCCTTGCTCGGGAGGGACGGAACCTTCGCAAGGGGCAGGGCGGCCGCTACGTAAGCGGCCGCGTTGACGAAGATGACGGTCAGGTAGGCCCCGCGACTGTCGGCTGCCAGGGCGAAGGCGGCCAGCGCGGTGCCGATGCTCAACCCGGCGTTGGTCACCGACTTCAGCATGGCCCGTAGCCGTACCCGGGCTTCTCCGGTTCCCATACCGCCGATGACGGCTCCCCTGGCCGCGCTGCCACCTCGTTCGGCGAGGGCGGCCACGGTACTGACAGCCAAGAATGCCCACAGAGAATGCATGAGCGCGAACGATGCCGTGGCAAAAGCCTGTACGAGGAGTGCGGCGGCGTAGGTGCCGCGGGCGCCAAAGCGGTCGGCGACCCGTCCCATGGGGACGGCCGCCACCAGTCCGACCAGCCCAGCGGAGGCGAGGCCGATACCGACCTGCGACGGCGTCAGGCCCACGGAGCGTGTGAAGAACAGCGCGCTGACCGGAAGCAGGAGCCCACTGCCGGTCTGTCCCACGAACGTCGACAGGGCGAGCGCGCGGGGTGCGCCGCGTTCCGGAAGCACCCCTCGGATCCGCGCCCATGCTCCCCGCTTCGCCTGGGCCGCGCGAACATCAAACATCCATGGTCCGGTCGTTCGACTCGAGTCTCGCCAGTTCGTCGAGGACGAGCGCCGCGTGTCGCTCGGGGTGGGGCACCGGGTGGATGAGGGACCGCACCTGACCGCCGCGGTCCAGTACGACGGCCGCGCGGGCGAACAGCTGGCGCTCGCCCACCCGGACCTCGGGCACGCCCAGGGCACGGCCAAGGGACAGATCACTGTCGCCGATCAGCGCGTATCCCAGGTTCCGAGTCCTGCCGAACTCGGCCAGGTGACCCGGCGGGTGCGCGCTGACACCGAGTACCCGGGCGTCGCTCCGGGCAAAGGCGGCAGCCTCATCTCGCGCCGAGCAGAGTCCTGTGGTGCAGCCTCCGAGCTCCGGCAGTGTTTCCCCAATGCCGGGCTCGGTGATGAAGATCAGTACGGTCCAGCGGTGTTCGGGACTCGGGATGGATACCGTTCCGTCGGTCGTCTCGACGACGCTGTGCATGAGTTGTCCTGCCTTCTTGGTGGTTCGGTTGCGGCGACGGGGCGTTCAGACGGACTCCATGTACCTCTCGAGCTCCCAGGAGGTCACCAAGCGGTGCCACGCGTTCCAGTCCGCCCGGCTTCCCGACACCCAAGCGCGGCTGGCCAGCTCTCCCACGGCAGAGCGCACCGTGGAGTCCTCCTCCAAGCAGCGCAGTGCGGTGGGAAGGTCTGTGGGCAGCGTCGTAATGCCGCGCACCGCGAGCTCCGGAATGCTCAGCCTGTCGGCACTCTCCTCGCATGCCTCGCCCAACTTCAGGTCCCGGTCCTGACCGTCCGCGAACGCGGCGAGAATCGCCGTGAAAAGCAGATGGGCGTTGGTGGATGGATCGGGGCTGCGAAGCTCCAGCCTCATCGAGGCCGGTACGGCACCGTCTCCCACGACCTTGAACGCCGTGGACCTGTTGTGCCGGGCCCAGCTCCGGTGCACGGGCGTTCCGGACGCCGGTACGAGACGCTTGTAGGAGTTGACCGTCGGGTTCCCCAAGGCGGTGAGCGCGTCGGCGTGCTCCAGGACGCCGGCAAGCGACTGGCGGAAGAGCGTGGACATGCCCTGGGTGTCATCGACGCTGTGGAAGAGCGGGCGGGCCTCTTCGTCCGTGCCGCGCAGCGACACATGGACATGGAGCGCATTGCCGTATAGGTGAGCTAGGGGTTTGGGCATGAAGACGGCCTTCATACCGCGGCGGCGGGCCATGGTTCGCGCCGTGTGCTTCAGCAGTAGCAAACGGTCGGCCGTGGCGAGTGCGTTCCCGTGTTGGAAGACGATCTCTCGCTGTCCCGCGCAGACCTCGTGGTGGTGCCCCGTGACGGTGAGGCCCATCAGTTCCAGGGCATCGCTGATGTCGCGGCACACCTCGTCTGCCTGCTCGTGCTCGACCAGGTCCCAGTAGCCGCCGCTGTCGGAGGGCTCGCCAACGGGCAGGGAGTCGTGGGCGCGCAGCAGGTAGAACTCGGCCTCGACCCCGAAGACGGGGAGCTGCCCCCTCGCTTCGGACCTCTCGACGGCTCGGCGTAGTTGAGCGCGAGGGTCGGCGGCGAACGGCCGTCCCTGGGGGTCGAGCACATCGCAGAAGACCAGGCCGACGCTCCGCCCGGACGGCGTATGCCAGGGTCGGGCGACAAAGGTCTCCGGGTCGGGCACCAGCCGCAGGTCGCTGTAGTCGGGGTCGCCGTATCCCAGCAGGACCGAGCCGTCCATGGTCCATCCCGAGTCACGAACGGTGTTCCAGCGCGACCTGGGAACCTCCAGGGTCTTCAGGCGTCCGCCTACATCGGTGAAGAGCAACTGGATGAAGTCCATGTCGGTCGGCGAGGTTCTCGTCGACTTCGCTGTTCTGGTGGTCATGCTGCTCCTCGGCGGCTCATGGTCGGTACGGGGACGCGGGTGGTGGCTGCGCAGGCGTCCGCCGAGATGTCCGTGGGGGACGCCGGAGGGACGTAGGAGGAGAGGACTCGGTCGGCGAGCAGACCGAGCGCGCTGAGATTGGGGAACCCTGGTCCCTGGGCGAGAGCGGCCAGGTTGGGCAGGTGGAGAGGCGCGGGAAGGCCGGACACCGACAGCGCGTGGGTGATGGCGCGTTCGAGGGCGTCCCGGGTGAGGGTTCCACCCACCGCGTCCGCCAGTGCCTGGCGGGCGCGAGAGCCCAGCAGATCAGTGAACCAGAGAGGGTCGCCACCAGTGGCGTCCACCACCATGTCGGCCTCGATGACGTTCCGCTGCCCCGCGTAGTCGAAGGCGACCTCGATCGTCCGACCATCGGCCACGCGGATGCCGGTGACCCGTCCGGTCCGCCAGGAGACCCGCTCGGTCGCCGCCAGAGCACGCTGGATGTCCTGGGAGAAGACCGCGCGGTCAGTCCGCCGGATGAATTCTCTGCGATCAGATTCAGTCAGGGTTGCCCAGCCGGTGGGATCGCTGAAGTATCGATTCTCAAAGGCGCTCTCACCTCGGCTGTAGAGGGTGGCGTTCGGCACGATCACCATGACGTCATGGTTGTTGGCCAGCGCGAGCTCCCTGACAACGGTTCCAGCGGTCTCGCCGGCCCCGATGACCGCAACCCGACGGACCCGGTCGGGCAGGCCCTTCATGGACACTTGCCAGAAAGCCGCGGTGTCCAGAACACGGTCGTCGTCGGTGGCGACGGCTCCGGCACAGGGTCCGGGCCCCGAGACGAGAAGGCCGCAGCCGTGCACCGTGCCGCGGGTGTTCCGGTCGCCATATGTGACGGTCCAACCACCCCCCTCCATCTCGGCTGTGCGTACCTCACCGGTCACCACCCGCAGACCGGCCTCGTTCGCCGCCCAGTCCAGGTAGTCGGCCCAGGCCTGGTGAGTGGGCTGGGGCCTTCCCCGGTCGATCCAACGCGCGTACGCCGTCGTGCTCATCAAGTAGCGGGGCCAGCTGAAACCGGCCATGCGCTGCGTGATCTCGCCGACCAAGGGATCGTGCCGACTGCCCCATGTGGCGCTGTCGTAGGGGAACCCGAGGTCCTTCTCGGGCAGTGTGCCCAGATGCTGCCGCCCGTCGGTCCAGCCCTGTCCCGCACGCCAGTTGGCAGCGGTTCCGCCGCGCTCGACTGCCACGATCGACGGGACCTCGAAGCCGACGTCGCGCAGGACCTTTGACTTGGCGGCGAGAGCGATGGCCTTCGGGCCCGCACCGATCACCACCAGTGACCTGTCAGGCGTGGGTACGCCGCAGGTGTGCGGTGGCCCTCCCAGCGGTGAGGTCCGCGAGGACGTGAGGTTACTCATCGTGCGCCTCCTGCCTCAGAAGAATCGGGCGGGGTCGAAGGCGGCAGGGATTCCCGACCCCTGGCCGCCCTGGATCCGTTCCGCCATCTGCTCGGGTACGACCTGGGAGTACGGCATTCCGTGGCCGTTGAACGCGGCCATCAACCACAGGCCCTCAGATCCGGGCCACGCGCCCACCAGCGGGCAGCGGTCGGGGGTGAAGGCCATGACGCCGCTCCACGCTCGGACGATGGGCACTCCGGTGGCATCCGGAAGCAGGGCGGGAAGGGCACGACCCAGGCGCTCGGCAAGTTCAGTGGAGAACGCCGGCGTGTTGGCTCCCGGCGGCACGGCGATGTGCTCGTCCCTGCCCGGGACCGTGTTGCGCAGGCCGCCGAGCAGGAGGGAACCGTCTTTGTTCTGACCGCCGTACACCAGGCCGCGGTCAAGGCCCCAGTGCGGGATTCGGAAGGGCACGGGGGCGGTTTGCACGAGCTGGCCGCGCACCGGCGTGATGAGCGGGGCGATTGCGGGCAGTACGGTTGGCGCCCACGCGTTGAGCGCGACCACGACGTGGTCGGCGACCACGTCACCGGCGTCTGTGACCACCCGCCAGCGAGCGTTCTGGCTGATCGGCTCGACAGAGACCGCATTCACGCCGAAGCTGAAGTCCGCGCCGTGCCGCTGGGCTGCGGTCGCGATGCCCCGGACGTACGCGACGGAATGCACCATGTCCTGACCGGGCCGGTAGAGCCCGCCCAGGATGGTGTCGGGAAGGTCGGTACCGAAGACGGTGCGAGCTTCGGGCAGGTCGAGCCATTCGGCCTCGATGCCATCCGCCAGCAGGGCCTCGGCGGTCCGCTTGAGTTCGAGTGCCTCGTCCTCGCTGTCCGCGAGGTCGAGTTTGGCGGTGGGGGCCCGCGTCTCGTCCAGTCCTTCGCGAGCGGTCACTTCGCGCAGCAGGTCTCGATTCACGAGCGTGGCACGGTAGATGGCCTGTGCTTCGTCGTGGCCGAAGCGGTCGACGGCGAGGGCGTGCTGCGCGTTTCCGCCCTGGATCACCCGGCCGGCGTTGCGGCCCGAGGATCCCATGGCAGGCCCGGTGTTGCGTTCGAGCACCAGGGGGCGAAGGCCCGCCCGGGCGAGCCAGTAGGCGACCGTGGAGCCCATGACGCCGGCGCCGAGCACGCAGACTTCGGCGCGGGCGGGCAGCGGCAAGCTGGATCCTGTCCAGCTCGGTCCGGTGGCGAGCCAGCAGGAGTCAGGGGTTTGCATGAGAGTCCTTGCGTATGAGGTAGTCGGACCGGCTCAGAGTGCGGAACGTGAGCTCTTGTCCGTTTCGTGATTGAGGGTTGGGGAAGGACCGCTGGTCGTGGGTTCGGGGTGGCCTTCAGGTCTCGGGGCGGGTGAACAAGCCGGGTTCAGGTTCGACGAGGATGCCGCGGCTGACCAGGCGTTTCAGTTTGGAGCGGATGCCTTCGGTGTTCTTCGGGAGGGTCGGCAGGTCGAGGGCCTGGCAGAGGTCGCGGGCGCGCATCGGTCGGCCCTCGTCGGCCAGGGCGGTGAGGATCTGCTGGTAGGCGGGGTGGTCCGGGATGTCGGGGCGGTCCGGCTCAGTGGCGGGTGAGGGCAGTGGGAGAGCGAGGAAAGGGTCTTGCGGGTGATGCGCAGGTTCTCGCTCTCCGCGTCGATCTCGCCGAGCCGCACTCTGAGCTCCTCGATGCGGTCCCGGAACTGCCCGGCCTGGTCGGCTAGTTCACGCTCGCGGGTTTCGATGTGTTCCAGGATGGCTTTGACCTGTGGGTTTCTCGCTCACGTGGTCCCCAGGAAGCGAGGGTGGCTCCGGTGAGTCGGCGGCTCATCACGGAGGTCATCGCCCAGAACGCGGGATCGGAGGAGGCGGGCCGGTGTTCGTAGTCGCGTACGAGACGGCGGTAGAACATCAGGATCCCGTTTCGTCTGCTCCACGATCCACCGCTTGGCCTGCACGACGAAGCCCTTGCCGGCCGGTTGCGCTCGACGATCTCGACGTCGATGCCCACGTTCTTGCCGTGATCGACGACCTTCTTCTTGAAGCCCTGGTCGACCAGGCTTTGGCCACGGTGTCGCACTGCCCGCGACACCGTCCAGCAGGGCGATGCCGGCGGTGTTCTCGTGCGCGGAGGCGGGCAGGACGACGCAGTCCACGACCAGGCCCAGTACGTCCACGGCCAGGCATCTCTTCCTCCCCGGCACCCTTTTCGCGGCACCCTTTCTCGCGGCGTCCTTGCCGGTCGTCGTGGCCGGGACCCGACTGCGGCGTGGATGCTCTGCGTGTCCAGGATCACCAGGCTCGGGTCGGCTAATCGTTCCGCTTCTCTCGCAGATGCCAGCGCAGCAGGTCGTGAATGTCCTGGTCGGTGCCCTCGTCGCGCCAGAGGTAGAAGTAGTACTTCACCGCTCCGGGCGGGGGCATGTCGTGGGGCAGGAACTCCCACTGACACCCCGTGCGATTCTGGTAGAGGATGGCGTTCACGATCTCCCGCATCGCGTACTTCCCCTGATGCCCGCTGACCGACGGATGCCGGGCCTTCCACGCCGTGATCACGGGTTCGACGAGCTCCCACTGCTCATCGGTGAGATCACTCGGGTACGGCTTGCGCATGCTCATGCCACAACCCAAGCGAACCCCGAACGCCTGACCGGCAACGATGCCCCAACGTCACACCATCGAGCGATGACAAGACCGACAGAACGCCACATCCCGCACTCTCAGGTCCAGCATTCGGCGCTCGGCAGGCGGGGGGCCGGCTCCTCGCCCGGCGTGGGCGGGGACGTGACTACACCGACCATGGCGGCGATGCGGTCCGCACGTTCCACTGCTTCCTCTGTGTCCTTGCCGACGGTGACGACGTATCCGAGGCGGTGCAGGTTGGTGGTGACAGGTTCGACGACGTCTCCCGGGCGAGTCAGCAGCACCAGCCGCTCGCGGGCAGGGGCGAGGAGCCGGGACGCCTCAGCGACGCCGTCGATGCGGCGTACCACGCCTGGGGCCCCGGTGAGGAACCGGATGGCGGCGCCACCGGTGAAGGGCGGAACCTCGAGGGCGTCCAGATCCACATCCAGGCCAAGAGCGAGGTCGGCGGCGAGGTCGTAGACGTCGATCCCGCGCGTGAGGCGGATGAGGTCCATGATGCAGTCGCCCGCCGGTCGTGGGTTGACCTCGACGATCTGGGGGCCGTTGGCAGTCAGGATCATCTCGGTGTGGGCGATGCCCTGGTCGTATCCGACCGCCTTGAGCGCGGCAGCAGCAATGTCCCGTACCTGGGCTTGGAGGTCGTCTTCCAGGCGGGCCGGCACTGCCTGACCGAGCTCCACGAAGGAGGTGCCGCGGGTGGTCAGCTTCTCGGTGCAAGCCAGTACCACCGTGCGCCCGCCGACCGTCACCGTCTCGACGCTGATCTCGTCGCCGATCATCTCCTCCTCGGCGAGCAGGTGACCCGTCTTGGTGAACCGCTCGGCGTGTTCCCATGCGCAGTCCAGTTCCCGTGGGCTCCCGGCACGGATCACACCGCGTCCCGCCGAAGAGTCATCCGGCTTGAGGATGAGCGGGTAGCCCAGTCCTTCGACGGCGGCCCGGCGCTCCGCGGGGCTCCGCACCGCCGAGTCAAGGTGGCGGAATCGGGGCCCGGGCACGTCGCACTCGGCGAGCCGACCACGTGCCCAGGACTTGTTCGTCAACGCCCGTAGCGTCGCCGGCGAGCAGCCCGGGAGCCCGAACTCCTCGGCAAGTTTGGCCACGAGGGGCAGCGTGGAGTCGAGGAAGCCGATGACACCTTTGCGGCCCGGGGCCGCTGCCAACGCGGCACGGCACGCTTCGTACATCTCGTCCACGGGCCGATGGGGTGAAAGCGGGATCTGCTGGTCGGCCAGCCTCAGGTATGCGGCGGTGGCACTTTCCGCCACCGCGACATCAAAGTCGGTGCGGGAGATCCACGAGTTCAGCGCTTGTTCGCGCAGACACCCCACCCGGGCCAGCAACAGAAGGGCCCCAGCGTCCATTGCCACGTCTTTCGTCAAGGAGCGGTCGGTCATGTCGGCGTGTGTTTCTCGCCGGCTCATCCCCAGCCGGTGTCCTTGCTCTGCTCACCGGCGCGGGCGACGGCGCCCCGGCCTCCCTCATCGCCAGGCTCCGGCATCGCTGCACGTACCGAAGCAATGGCGGTGAGAGCCAAAGACAGTGCAGCAAACCAGCATTTGACCTTGATCATGTCCAGATCCCCCATTCACGGAATCTCGTGTTCGAGACCCGATTTCGATCCTGCTGGCCCCTCCTCCCGTTAGCCACCACCTGGATGGATCATGGATAGGCAGTGCCGGAAGAGGAAGGATGAATGAATGCAAAGCAAACAGGAGATAAACGGAGAAAACGGACCAGAATCGATGGTCCAGGCCATGCAACGGCTCTATGCGGAGGCGTTGCGGCAGGGCGCAGGCAGCCGCGAGGAGTTGGTCCGCGACCTCGACCTGCCACAGTCAGCGGCGATCCAGGCCTTCGAACGACTGCTGGCGCTGGGCCTGCTGGAGCCCAGACAAGACTGTCCCGATATCTACGACCAGCGCCTGTTGGAGGCCGCCGAGGCGCGTGCCATCACTCCCCTTCGCCAAGCCCTCCATGACGCTCAGACGCGCGTCGACACCGTGATGGAGGAGTTTGCGGCGCTGCGCGAAGCCCATGAGGCGACCAGGGACTACCGATCCGACGACGTCCTCCAGGTCGGTGCGCACGACATCGACCCCATGCTGGAGGAAGCAGCTAAGGAGTGCCGGAGCGAAGTGTTGACGGCTCAGCCCGGTGGCCCCCGTCCCGTCAACATCCTCAGTCAGGCGCAGGAACGCGACTTCGCGATGCTGGAGCGGGGCGTGAGCATGCGCACGATCTATCAGCACAGTGCACGTTTCAGCCCCGCCACGGAGGCGTACGCCGCGCGCCTGGTAGAGTCTGGCGCGGAGATCCGCACGCTCGACACCCTCTTTCCTCGGCTCATCATCTTCGACCAGCGCATCGCCTTCGTCCCCACACGGAAGGGACCGGGAGCGCTGTGCGTCCGCCACCAAGGAGTGGTGTCGTTTTTCATCGGCGTCTTCGAGATGGCCTGGCAAGGCGCCTCACCCTTCGCATCCGCGTACGAGTCCCGCCGCGAGGGGATCGTCATATCGGACATGCAGCGAGCCATCACACGCCTGCTCTTGGTCGAGGACAAGGACGCCGCCATAGCCCGCCGCCTCGGTATCAGCGAGCGGTCCTGCCGCCAGCACATCGCGAAGCTGATGGCTCAACTGGGCGCACGCAACCGCACCCACCTTGGCTTCCTCCTGGCATCCGAACTACGCGATGAGGACTCCCACGACCTGCACAGCGCTCGTGCTGACCATCGAGCGCCCTGAACAGGCAGCGCGCCGAGCCGGACCGCGGGGCGAGCGGAGGCGCCCCGGGGTTCGACACCGCAGGATCACCTACCTCAGGTGCCGGCGGTGCGCACTCTCGACCAGCCATGTCGATATCGCACGCGACACGACCAGGCCAGGGCCAACGGCTCCTTCACCAGCACACACGAAGCACTCTGGGCCGCGGCGAAGACCGCCCTCGGCGACATCGAGGGCACCAAAGCCCTGGCCCGGGTTCGACGTAATTCGGCAGTCTGGAGAGGCGAATCTGGGGCCTGACCTGGGTGGACATGCGTGTGTCCGCCTGGAGGGCGTGTCTCTAGGCGGTGGTGTTCTCGCTGGTCAGCGAGGTGTGGGCTGAAGTGAGACGACCTGCTTGGGGGCGGGGATGTCCAGCTTCGCGAGTAGGTCGCGCTGAGGCTTGGTCAGGGTGGTGACCTGCTGGAACGTGCCGGTGCGGCCGGTGAAGGTGCCCAGATGGAGGCGGTCGAGTTCGCGTCGGATGTGCGGCCAGGTCTTGCCGGTGGTGGTCTCGGTGATCCGGATGAGGAGGAGGGCGAGCCAGCAGAGGATGACGTGGGCTCGGATGCGTTCTTCGAGACGGTGGTAGACGGGCCGCAGGTCGATGATCTGCTTCATGTCGCGCCAGCCGCGCTCGACTTCGAGCAGTTGCTTGTAGCCCAGCGCGATGTCCTCGGCGCTCAGGTGGGGGTCCGAGCAGCGCAGGAGGTACTTCCCGTCGAGGTTCTCCTCCGCCTTGATCTTCGCCTGGTCGACGCGGAGCTTGCCGGCCGGGGTAGCGCGAAGGTAGCGGTTCAGGCCGGGCTTGTCGGCGATCTTCCCGCGTAGTTCACCCCGCTTGAAGTCGCTGAGCTTGTCGGTGTCGGCGATCAAGCCGGCCAGCTGGGCGACGAGTTGTTCGCGCATGTGCCGGTCACGCTCGGCCGCTTCAGGGTTGTGGCAGATGACGAACCGGTCGGTGTCGGATATCCGCACCTCCTTGACGCGCATGTTCTCGCCGACGTCCTGGTAGCGGCCCTGGCGGGACACCCGGGTTCGACGTAATTCGGCAGTCTGGAGAGGCGAATCTGGGGCCTGACCTGGGTGGACATGCGTGTGTCCGCCTGGAGGGCGTGTCTCTAGGCGGTGGTGTTCTCGCTGGTCAGCGAGGTGTGGGCTGAAGTGAGACGACCTGCTTGGGGGCGGGGATGTCCAGCTTCGCGAGTAGGTCGCGCTGAGGCTTGGTCAGGGTGGTGACCTGCTGGAACGTGCCGGTGCGGCCGGTGAAGGTGCCCAGATGGAGGCGGTCGAGTTCGCGTCGGATGTGCGGCCAGGTCTTGCCGGTGGTGGTCTCGGTGATCCGGATGAGGAGGAGGGCGAGCCAGCAGAGGATGACGTGGGCTCGGATGCGTTCTTCGAGGCGGTGGTAGACGGGCCGCAGGTCGATGATCTGCTTCATGTCGCGCCAGCCGCGCTCGACTTCGAGCAGTTGCTTGTAGCCCAGCGCGATGTCCTCGGCGCTCAGGTGGGGGTCCGAGCAGCGCAGGAGGTACTTCCCGTCGAGGTTCTCCTCCGCCTTGATCTTCGCCTGGTCGACGCGGAGCTTGCCGGCCGGGGTAGCGCGAAGGTAGCGGTTCAGGCCGGGCTTGTCGGCGATCTTCCCGCGTAGTTCACCCCGCTTGAAGTCGCTGAGCTTGTCGGTGTCGGCGATCAAGCCGGCCAGCTGGGCGACGAGTTGTTCGCGCATGTGCCGGTCACGCTCGGCCGCTTCAGGGTTGTGGCAGATGACGAACCGGTCGGTGTCGGATATCCGCACCTCCTTGACGCGCATGTTCTCGCCGACGTCCTGGTAGCGGCCCTGGCGGGACAGGGCGGCCTGCACCTCGGGACTTCCGGAGCGGAGCTTCTCGCCGATGATGTAGGCGTGGTCGCCCTTGCGCAGGTAGCGGCGGTTGGCGGCGGAGGAGAAACCGCGGTCTGCCACCCACACGATCTTGGACAGGGTCCAGTCCCGCATCTCGTCCTTGACCTGCCGGATCAGCGTCTGGTCGGAGGTGTTGCCCGGCCAGCACCAGCAGCGGACCGGGATGCCGTCCCTGGTGACGGCCATGCCGATCACGATCTGCGGCAGGTCGTCGCGGGAGTCCTTCGACTTGCCGTAGGTCCGAAACCCGGCCTGCCTGGCCTCGTTGTCGGGCCTTGACCCCGGATCCTGGACACCCGAGACACTTGGATCTTGAAGGTCCAGGAGAACGGATGTCCCGTGGTCATGAAGCACTACCCGCCTGAGTTCAAGGCGGACGCGGTCGCGCTGTACGAGTCGCGGCCCGGGGCGACGATCAAGTCGGTCGCCGCTGATCTGGGGGTCAACCCGGAGACGCTGAGGAACTGGATCCGGGCGGCCGGTGCCGCCCGTCCCCGTGGCCGCCGCCCGGAGGGTCCGGCGGTGCCGGAGTCTTCGCTTCAGGCAGAGCTCGCCGCCGCGCGGAAGAAGATCCGCGAGCTGGAGGAGGAACGCGAGCTCCTGCGGAAGGCCGCGAAGTATTTCGCCGGGGAGACGCGCTGGTGAACCGCTTCCAGTTCGTCTGCGACACCAGCGCCGATACGGCGTGAAGCGGTTGTGCCAGGTCTGGGCATCGCCCGCTCCAGCTTCTACTACTGGCGCGGACCGCACCGGACCGGGCGGCCCGCCGGGCGGCCGACGCCCAGCTCGCCGCACGGATCCAAACCGTCCACCGGGAGTCGGACGGCACCTACGGTGTCCCCAGGATCACCGCCGAGCTCCGCGAGGACGGTGAGCGCGTCAACCACAAGCGCGTCGCCCGCCTCATGCGCACTGCCGGTATCGCCGGGACGCGCCTGCGCCGCAGACACCGCACCACGGTCCCGGACCCGGCCGCCGCGAAGGCGCCCGACCTGATCGGCCGGGACTTCACCGCCACGGAGCCGAACACCAGGTATGCCGGCGATATTACGTATCTCCCGCTGGACGGTGGGAAGTTCCTCTATCTCGCCACGGTCATCGACCTCGCCTCGCGCCGCCTGGCCGGATGGGCGCTGGCCGATCACATGCGGACCGAGCTCGTCACCGATGCCCTGGACGCGGCGATACGGACCCGCGGCAGCCTCGCGGGGGCCGTCATGCACAGCGACCACGGGGCGCAATACACCAGTCGGGCCTTCGCCCACGCCTGCGCGAAGGCCGGTGTCCGCCAGTCCATGAGCGCGGTCGGCAGCTCGGCGGACAACGCGCTGGCCGAGTCCTTCAACGCGACGTTCAAGCGGGAAACCCTCCAAGGCCGCAAGAGCTGGTCCAGCGAGCGCGAAGCCCGGCTCGACGCCTTCCGATGGCTGAACCGCTACAACACCCGACGCCGCCACTCACGACTCGGACAACGCAGCCCGATCGCCTACGAGACGGCACTCGCCGCAACATCAACTACGCTGGCTCAAGCCGCATAGCCCGTGTCCAGGATTCGGGGTCAAGGCCCGTCGTCCACATCGTCGGCGTCCAGGCGCCGGCCCGCGTCGTTGCGGGCGAGGGGCTCGTCGGGCTCCTCCAGTTCGAAGTAGGTGCTGGTGGTATCGAAGAACAGCAGGTCGACCTCCAGGTTCAGCAGGTTCGCGACCTCGTCGAACACCTGCTTCTCCAAGTCGTCCTGCACCTCGTGCAGCCAGTCCATCGCCCGGTAGCAGGGCTGTTCGCCGGTCTCGGCCAGGCCGTCGATGTGCACGTCGTTCGTGATCCACTCCGCCGCCGCGAGCTTCGACGACGGGGCCAGCGCCCGGTTGGCGACCAGGGCGAACAGCACCCGCTCGGTCGCGGTCATGTACCGGCGCCGGCCTCGCTTGGGCTGCCCGACCCGGCCCACGATCTGGTCGATCCGCAGCCGGCGCCACAGCTGGTCGAGCACATAGGCGCCGCCGAACGGCACCGAGGAGACGAACTCCAGGTCCGACGCCGCGGTTGCGGCCAGCGCGTCGCCCGGCTCCAGCAGCTTCGATAGAGATATGACCAGACGCCTGACCGCCTCGCGGTCCAGGTCGTCCTCGCGGCCGAAGGTGAACAGCACCTTCGGCACCGCCCGCCCCTTCACCGGATCCCACTCGTTGTGGGCCAGATGCAGGTACCGGACCGTGCCGGACTTGTTCTCCCGCTTCGTCGTCCTCACGTACATGGATCCAGACGATAGGCCGAAGTAGCAGGCCAACACAGGTGAATCAAGAAAGTCGTGTCTCTAGGCCATTCCAGCCGTTTGCGCCGTCCGCGCCCCGATGACCTGCACCTTCAGCCCGCAAGAGCCTCCAGGACCCTCGAATTACGTCGAACCCAGGTCAGTTGTCTCATTCCTCTTCCTCGCTACGCCCCCGGGCGCTAAGGTCACCCAGAGTGACGATCTTTATGAGGAGCATGGCATGAGTGTGGCGCTGGTCCGCCCCGTCCAGCGGGTGCTTGAGGAACGCTTCGGCAGCCTGATCGATACGTCCGACTTGGGGGGCCAGTCGGAGGAGAAGCTCCGGGAGCACCGCCTCACCCGTGCGCTGGCAGCGATGGCGATCGGCATCGAGCACCCGTTGACCGACGAGGAGTGCGCCCAGGCCGTCTTCGACGGTGGCGACGACCGGGGACTCGACGCGATAGCCATCGACCGCCGCCGGCAGCCGACCAGGATCTCCCTTGTCCAGGCGAAGTGGAGCGACAACGGCAGGGGCAAGTTCGGCGAGTCCGAGGTGCACAAGATGGTCGAAGGGCTCGACCTGCTCCTCGATCTCCGGTTCTCGAAGTTCAACGGGCGCTTCCAGCGGCACGTCCAGGTGCTGGAGGAGTGCTACGACGGCACCCAAGAGGCCCCGAAGATCACTCTGGTGCTGGCCCTGATGAGGTCGGATGCCCTCGGTCCGGAGATCCGGGAGCTGCTGGAGCGCAAGATCAAGCAGTTCAACGAGGTCGAGGAGATGGTCGACTACAAGGTCCTCGATCTGCGCGACTTCCGCCGGGCCGCCCTCGGAGACTCAGCCACCCCGAAGGTGGACGCCACGGTCAGACTGGAGGGTTTCGGCCAGGAGACGACGCCGTACAAGGCGTACTACGGCACGATGACCACTCCGGAGATCGCTGAGCTCTACGGAAAGCACCGTCGCGGCCTGTTCGCCCGCAACATCCGGGACGCCCTCGACCTGACCGATGTCAACGTGAAGATACGCGGCACTCTGACGGACGCCCCGGAGCACTTCTGGTACTTCAGCAACGGCATCACCATGCTCTGCGAACGGATCAAGCCGACGCGCAAGGCCGTCACAGGAGGGGTCGGCGACTTTCTGGTCGAAGGCGTCAGTGTAGTCAACGGGGCCCAGACGGTGAGCGCGATCCACAAGGCGTACGACGAGAACCCTGAGGCAGCCCTGCGGGGGCGCGTTCTCGTACGACTGATCTCTCTGGAGGACTGCCCGCCCGGGTTCGGGGACCTGGTGACGACCAACACCAACACCCAGAACCCGATCGAGGAACGCGACTTCAAGTCACTCGATCCGGTTCAGACCGCGCTTCGGGACACCTTCGCCTTCGACCTTCGCCTCGCCTATGTGATCAAGCGGGGTGAGCGGGAGCCCGCGCCCGAGCACGGGTGCACGATCACCGAGGCGGCGGAGGCTCTGGCCGCAGTGCACCCGAACGCCGAGAACGCGGCGCTCGCCAAGCGCGACCTCGGCGGCCTCTGGGAGGACGGGACTTACGAGGCGCTGTTCGGCAAGGAGCCTTCGGCCTTCCGGATATGGCGCTGTGTGCAGCTGCTGCGGTCGGTGCGTGCCCGTCTGCAGGAGATCCGGGAGGGGCTGGTCTGGCGGGCAGCCGCGATGGCCGGCTACGGCGATCTCCTGGTCACGCATGTGATCTTCCGGCAGCTTGACACCAGGAAGATGTCGGATCCGGACTTCGACTGGGACGCGCAGCTGGCCCGGGTGCCTGAACTGGTCGGCGAAGCTCTCATCCGGTCCCTGCAGGCCGTCGACGTGGAGTATGGGCCCAACAGCCACATCATCGCCGCCGTACGGAACACCGAGAAGATCCGCCAGGTGGCCCGGACAGCGCTGCGCGGAATGTCCTCGGACAGCCCAGCCCCGGAGCTTGCGGCGGACTATCAGGCGTCGGCCTCCTCGGGCCGCCAGATCAATGCAGTCAAGACGCTTGTCAAGCAGGAGACGATCCCGGACGGGGCTGTGCTTGAGTACCGGCCCTACTCCGGTCCCGAGCGCCGGGAGATGCCGCAGTGGCTCGCCGAGGACCCGAGGCGGTCTCAGGCGATCTGGCGGAACAGCGCAACCGATCAGCTGCAGTGGTGCTATGACGACCAGTGGTACTCGCCCAGCGGCCTGGCCCGCATCATGCGCCGGGAGGCGTCTGGGGTCAACCAGTCCACGCAGGGCACTCTGCGATGGTTCCTGCCGGAGAGCGGATCACTGGCAGAGATCGCGGAGCGGGCGCGCGCCGAAGCCGATCTCTTGGTCGGGAACGAGCCCGATGCTGATGAGACAGCGGCAGGCGTATGACCAGCGGCCTTCCTGTTCGCCGCCAGGAAAGCCAGCGGACAGGAGGGCCGGGATTGTCGGTGCCATCTTGTAGGGTCGCGCAGCGGCAGAGCGCAGGACTGGTCAGTCTGCGGGAATCGTCACAGCGCCGCACCCGTGACCGTAAAATCGCAGGTGGCGGCCGTGAATGGACCTTCGCGGCATCGGACAGACATATCCGACCCCAGCGGTGACAGCCGCTGGCGCGGTTGAGCACAAGGAAGAAGCAGCACGTCGATGGAGGAACTGACCTTGGACCTGGACATGCCGCAGCAGCCCGGAGAGAGCGCGGGCCAGGCAGCAGGCGAGGAAAAGTCCCAGGTCGTGGCCCTGAAGGAGGGCGAGGTCGCCGACTACATCAGCGGCGAGGCGATCAAGGAGACGCCCAAGGAGAAGGTCCGCCAGCGCACCGCTCGCGCGCTCGTCCACGAGTACGGGATCGACCCCGACGACATGGAGCGTGATTTCGCCCTCACGGTCAGCGAAGAGGGGGCCAAGCGGAAGCGCACCAAGAAAGCCGACATCGCGGTCTTCGAGTCCGGCATGCCCCACACCACCGCCAACCTGCGCCGGGTGGTGATCTGCAAGCCCGAGCCCAAGCAGACCAAGAACGTCCTCAAGCTGCGCATGCCCGACCAGGCGCGGAAGGACCTGGAGGAACTCCAGGAACTGATGGGCAACGAAGGCCGTCCGCTATGCGCTCACGGCATGTGGACCGACGGTGCCGACTTCTTCTTCCTCAAGAAGGTGGTCGACGACTTCGGGGTCAGCTTCGAGGACCGCAGCGACTGGGAGATCGCCGACGGGACGGACGGCAGCCGTACCGTCGCCTCGCACCAGCGGCTGCGTGTGGCCGAGCCGGAAAGGCTCAAGATCGCCTTCCGGCGTTGCCACAACTACATCCACGGCAACGAGGGCATGCCGAAGGACGCCGCCTTCTGGCAGTTCCTCTACCTGCTGTTCGCCAAGATGTACGACGAGCGCGTCAGCCGGGGCACGGGGCACGGAAGGTTCCGGGTCGGCCTGAAGGAGATGTTCGAGGCAGACGGGCGTGCTGCCATCGCTAAGCGAGTGCGGAGCCTCTTCGAGGACGTCAAGGGCGAGTACAGGGAGGTCTTCAAGCCCACCGACGAGATCACCCTCTCCGACCAGGCGCTCGCCTTCATCGTCAGCGAGCTCGCCCACTACGACCTCAGCGCCTCGGACATCGATGCAAAGGGCATCGCCTACCAGGAACTCGTTGGCATCAACCTGCGCGGAGACCGGGGGCAGTACTTCACCCCGCGCGTCGCGGTCGACCTCATGGTGGAGATGCTCGACCCGCAGCCGGACGAGACCGTCCTCGATCCGACCTGCGGCACCGGAGGCTTCCTCCAGGCCACGCTCAAACACCTGCGTGACGGCTGGAAGAAGGAGGCAGGCACCTTCGGCTTCCCCGACACCAAGGAGGAGCGGGAACGCTACCCTGAGCTTCTCAAGAAGTATGCGAAGGAGCACCTGTTCGGTGCCGACTTCGACCGCTTCCTGGTGCGGGCGACGACGATGGACGTCATGATGCTCGCGCAGACCACGGGCAATATCTTCCACATGGATTCGCTCGCCTTCCCGCGCGGACACCTCGCGGACGTCGAGGAAGCGAAGAAGAGGATTCCGCTCGGCAAGACCGTGGACGTGGTGCTGTCCAACCCGCCGTTCGGCGCGGACATCCCGATCAGCGACGAGTCAGTGCTCGGCGACTTCCGTCAGGGCATCGCCCGGTCGTGGGGGCGCGACCCGGTGACGGGAGAGCCCACCGCAAGCACGACCACCACCCCGAAGAGCATGGCTCCTGAGCAGCTCTTCATCCAGCGGGCCATCGAGTGGGTCAAGCCCGGCGGGCGGATCGGTATCGTCCTTCCCAACGGCATCCTGTCGAATCCCGGACCGACCGACGAGGCGATCCGCCGCTACATCCTGGAGCGCTGCTGGGTCCTTGCCAGCGTTGAACTTCCTGTAGAGACCTTCATCGTCGACGCCAACGTCAACATCCTCACCACGCTGCTCTTCCTCAAGCGGAAGACCGAGCAGGAAGTACGCAACTGGAGGATGAAAACGGAGAAGCCATATCCGGTCTTCATGGCCGTCGCCGAGAAAGTCGGCTTCGACCGTCGCGGAAACGAGCTGTACAAGCGCACACCCGACGGCGAGCCCGTGGTCGAGACCTCGGTCGAGATCGAACGTCTCAACATCCGAGGGAAGCAAGTGGTCCGGCCGCTGAGGCGCAGCAGGAAGGTCATCGACAATGACCTGCCGGTGATCGCGGAGAAGTACCGGGAGTTTCGGGCCAAGTACCCGGTGCCGGGAATCGACCCGCGTGAGGCTGCGGGAGCGGGCGCATGAAGGTCGCCGACCTCGCCAACCCGGTGATGTCCGGCTGGTTCGCCGCCCATGGGCTCCGACTGGACGCATCGCCGTATGTCTCGGGCGCGCTGGCGATGAAGGAGATGCTCAAGCGGGTTCCGAGGACAGAGCCGCTGGCGAGCCTGACGCAAGGGCACAACGGGGGAATCTTCAACGGTCCTATGTTCCGACGGGTCTATCTGACCGACCCTGAGCACAGCGTGCCGTTCCTCGGCACGAAGGACATGATGGCGGCCGACCTCACCGGCCTTCCCCGGCTGCGGAAGTCGGACGCCACCTCGGCCGCGCTGTCCTATCTGAGGCTCAAGCCGGGGATGACCTTGATCTCGCGGTCGGGGTTCAATGCTGGTAGACGCTCCTATGTTCGTCCCGACATGGGAGGTATCTGGGGGTCGGAGGATATCGTCAAGGTCGAGTCCGACCCCGAGAAGATCAAGTCCGGCTACCTGTTCGCCTTCCTGCTCAGCAAGTTCGGCGAGGTACTTGTCAGGGGCTCGGTCTACGGGTCTGCCGTGAAACACATTGAGCCGCACCACATCGCGGGGCTCCCGGTGCCCCGGTTCGATACAAAGCTCGAGGAGCGGATCCACAAGCTGATCGAGAAGAGCGCGGAGCTGCGGGCGCAGTGTCAGAAGGACCTAGTGGCCGCGACGAAGGACTTCTTCGACAGCAACGGACTGCCCGAGCTGAACAAGGTCGGCTGGCACCAACAGGACCGGGACCTCGGGTTCGTGGTGGAGAGCGTGGGGCCAACATCGATCCGGGCGCTGAACTTCGCGCCTCGCGCACGACAATTGATCGAGAAGCTGGGCGCGGTACCGGGCTCTACCTTGGGCGAGGTCTGCTCTGGCGGAACCTTGAGTACGGGGGCTCGGTTCAAGAGGATCGATAGCGATCCGGAGCACGGTGTTCGTCTGATCGGGCAGCGGCAGTCGTTCTGGCTCCGTCCCGAAGGACGATGGATCAACGAAGCCCAGGCTCCCGACGATATCCGTCTGCAGGACGAGACAATCTTGGTTGCGGCACGGGGCACGCTTGGTGAGAACGAGGTTTACAGTCGCTCGGTCTTCGTGACGGGCTCGTGGTTGCAGCATGCCTATAGCCAGGACTACGTGCGCGTAGTGAGTGGTGATCCCGAGGTATCCGGGGCCTATCTCTTCGCCTTCTTCAGGTCCGAGGCCGTGTTCCGGGCACTGCGCTCCATGAGCGTGGGAGGGAAGCAGCAGGAGTACCACCCCACGTTCCTCAGAGCACTGCCCGTTCCGCTCGCTCCACCGGAAGATCGCGCCCGCATTGCAGCCACCGTCCGCTACGCCTACAACTGCCGCGACCGAGCCGATGTCCTCGAAGACAAGGCGCTCGCGCTGCTCACCGCCGCCATTGAGGAGGCCGCCGGGTAATGGGTGCCAGGATCGTTGCTGTTGGGGAGGCCGTCAACGATGCCGAGCGGAGAGTGATCGCCCACCTGCGTGATCATGCTCCCGACGACTGGACGGTCCTGCACTCTGTCGAGATCCCGAGCCGGAACCGGGAGAGAGCCTTCGAGGTCGATCTCGTCGTGGTGACCGGACACGCGGTCTACGTCATCGACGTGAAGGGCACCTACGGCCGAATCGAAGCCGACGGCAGCCGCTGGTACCCGGCCCGCCGCGCCCCGTTCCGCAGCCCGGTCCCCAAGCTGCAGAGCCATGCCAAGCAGCTCAAGACGGTCCTGGAGACCGTCCACCGGCCGCTCGCCCGGCTCCACACCGACGCTTTGGTGGTCCTCACCGCCCCGGACGCTGTCCTTACCGACTCCACGCCGCTCCAACGCGACGCGAAGGCCACCGTCGCCCTGGACGGCCTGATCGGGCGGCTGGCCGACGCCAGCCGGGTGCCGGTGGTGTCCGGCCGGTTCGACACTGATGTCTCCGCCCACCACGAGGCGATCGTCAGCGCCGTCCGCGGTGCCTCCCGCGCGCCCTCCGGTCCGCTCCGGTTCGGTAACTGGCAGGTGATCGAGAAGCTCAGCGAGTCACAGCACGCCGATGGCATCGATGTGCTCGCCGAGTACAGGGCCAAGCATGCCCTGATGGTGCAGGGGTCGGGGACCGTCCGGCTCCAGGTGCGCAAGGTCGACCCCTACGCCCCTGAGGCCGCGCGACTGTTCGAACGCAGGCAGGTCGGGATTGCCTACGAGGCGCTCGGCAAACTGCCTTCGCACCCGAACGTCGTAGGGGTACGGGACTTCCTCGCCGACGATGACCAGGGCGTGTGCGTCACCGTCTTTGAGGACGTGCCTGGACACGCTCTGCGACTGCACTTGACCGGTAGCGGAAGCGCCGACCCGCTGACCGCCGACGCCAAACTGCGGACGCTCCGCGACGTCCTGCGCGGTCTTGCACACGCCCACAGCCGCCGGATCGCGCACCGCGAGCTCACCCCGTCGAACATCCTGATCGCCCAGGACGGCCGGGCAATGCTGACCGGCTTCGAGTACGCCAAGACGGCCCAGCGCCGCCCCCACACCGTGGACGTCCAGGCGCACCAGGTCGCCGACCCGGCGTATCTGGCCCCCGAGTGCCACGCCGTGCCCTCGGCCATGGGCATGGCCGCGGACGTGTACGCGGTCGGGGTGATCGGCTACCAGTTGCTCACCGGGGAGCTGCCCTTCTCCTCCGCCACCGAGCAGGCCGGTGCAGCCGGGCAGCTGCCTGCTGGGGGCCTTACGAGCGCCGGGGTGCAGGTCGAGCTCGCGCACTGGCTCCAGACTCTGTGCGCCATGGACCCCGCTGCGCGGCCCACCGCCGTCGAGGCACTGCGCCGCCTCGACCTCGCCGTCGGCGTCCGAGCACCCGCCAAGCGCATCGGCTCCTCCGCCGCACCGGCCCTGCCGCCCGCTTCCGGCAGCGGCGGGGGAGACCTGGAGGCCCCGCACGGCCCGGAGTTCTACCGGGACCTGCCGGCCGACTTCCAACTCGGCACCAAGTACCTGGTGCGTCGGAGGCTCGGCCGTCCCGGCTCATTCGGGGTGGCCTACCGGGTGTACGACACGATAAGGAGTGTCGACCGGGCGGTGAAGCTGGTCCTGCGGGACCGGGATTCCGTTCTGGAGCGGCTGCGCCGCGAGGCCGACGTCCTGGCACGGCTCCAGGGCGCGCCGCACCCCAACGTGGTGGCGATGGTGGACGCGGACCGGCTGCCGTCCCCGGATGAATACCCCTACCTGGTCTTCGAGTTCGTCGACGGGAAGGATGTCGCCGAGGTGATCCGGGGCGGGCGGATGGGGGCAGCGGACGTACTCAGACTGGCGATCGACACCGCGCGCGGTCTGCGGCACATCCATGACCTCGGGGTCTGGCACTGCGACATCAAGCCGAGCAACCTGCTGTGGACTGACGACGGCGTCAAACTGATCGACTTCGGGATCGCCAAGACCTCCGACTCCTCCGAGGGGCACACCTACACCAGCCCCCGCTACAGCCCGCCCGACCTCGACCAGGTCCCCGCCGACGCCGGCGGCTACACCGATCGAGACCTGTTCGGGCTGGGCGTCACCTTGTACGAAGCGCTCACCGGCGGGAACTACCCGTGGGACGCCAACCGTCCATTGCCAGGCGCCCGGCCCATCGACCCCCGGACCGCCTACAGCGGGTTCGGCGACCTCGCTCCCGGCTTCGCCGACACCATCCTCAGGGCGGTCTCTCCGTACCGGGCCGAACGGTTCACCACCGCCGAGGAAATGCTGCGAGCGCTGGAAGACCTCCAGTCCGCACGGGACGTCTCCGCATCCGCCCCGTCCTCGCCCGCGCGCCCGCAGGTACCGCCGGCGCCGCCCGCCGGTGACAGCCCCGAGGAGGCAGAGCCTTCCGAGCCGAACAGCAACCCGTTCGTCGGCCACCTGCAGACCCTGTACAGCCAGAGCCACCGTTCCAACCGGGGCACCCGCGGTCTCGACCCGCGCGCCATGTCCGTATACATCGAGACCGCCCTCGACCGTGAGCTCATCCCCGCCCTCCGCCGGGGCGAGCACGCACTCGTCGTGGTCACCGGCAACGCGGGCGACGGCAAGACCGCCTTCCTCGAGCACTTCGAGCGCCAGGCCCGCGAGCTGGGCGCCGACTTCGGCCCGCCCCGGTCCAACGGCAGCGACTTCACGCTGGAGGGGCACCGCTTCCGCACCAACCACGACGGCAGCCAGGATGAGGGCGACACCGTGGGGGACGAGGTCCTGGAGAACTTCTTCGCCCCCTATGCGGGTGCCTCGGAGGAGGGGTGGCAGGGAGACGGGGGAGAGACGCGTTTGATCGCCGTCAACGAGGGGCGGCTGATCGACTTCCTCAGCCACCGCCACGACCGGTACCCCCACCTCTCCAAGCTCGTCAATGCGGGCCTGGCCGGAGGCAGCACCGGACAGGTCATGGCAGTCGTCAACCTCAACACCCGAGACGTGTCCGCCCGGCTGGTGGGCGCCGACGGCGTCCCGCAGGACGGCGAGTCGCTCCTGGAACGCATGGTCGACCGGATGACCCACGAGAATTTCTGGGAGGACTGCGCGAGCTGCGACCTGGCTGCCGTCTGCTATGCCCGGCACAACGCCCAGACCTTCCAGCACGCCTCGGCCGGCCCCCAGGCTAAACGGCGGCTGCGCCGGGTGTACGAGCTCACCCAGCTTCGCGGCAAACTCCACATCACCCTGCGCGACCTGCGCTCGGCACTCGCCTTCACCCTCACCTCGGGCCGCGACTGCACCGAGATCCACCAGCTGTACGCGGACGGCGACGTTCGTCGCATCCTCGACGGCTTCTACTTCTCCGCGCAGCTGGGCACACCCCCGGCAGACGACGGCACCCCGCAGGAGCGCGACCGGCTGCTCTCACTGCTCCGCGAGGCGGACGTCGCCGCCGCCCCCAAGCCTCGGCTCGACCGCCGACTGGACTACTCCGGCCTCCTGGACAGCGGGGCGTTGGTAACAGTGGACGGGCGGGGCGACCGGGACCGTGTCCTGCTCTCCGGCTTGTTCGCCGAGCTCACCCGGTCGGCTGGCACCCACCACAGCCAGGCCGAAGAGCACCGCCGCTACCTGGACGCAGCCCGCCGCCTGCTCTACTTCGAGCTCCACGACGAGGAACGCGCGCAGCGGATGCTGCCCTACCCCTCCGTCCTGCGCTTCATGGACCTCCTGTCCGCTGACGGCGACCTCGTCCAGGAACGCGACGCGCTCCTGCGCGCCCTCAACCGGGGAGAGGGCCTGATGGCCCCGGAGCGCGTCGGAGACGCCCTCGCTCTGAAGGTCCGCGAAGTGCCCGACGGCACCGTGCGGAGCTTCCGCCGCTTCCCCGCCGAGGGTTTCCGTCTCTCACCCGGCACCGCGCATTCCTCCCCGTACATCGAAGCCGGTCGGACCTCGCTGCGGCTCAGCTACCAGGACCCGGCAGGGCGTCAAGGCGGCACAGCGGAGCTCGATATCCGGCTCGACCTATTCGACCTACTGCATCGTTTCGAGCAGGGCTACCGGCCGTCCGTGGCCGACATCCAGGGGCAGCAGCTGGCCCTGTCTGTCTTCAAGAACCGGCTGTCCGCCGTCCCCTACCAGGAAGTGCTCCTCACCACCCACGGGCACGACCTGCGTCGCATCCACCGCACCGAGGACCGGGTCCTACACATGGAGGAACTGGCAGCCGGGCTTCCTGCCGACGCTCCGGTCGAGGGGAACACCAAGCAGCAGGGCACCGACATTGACGGAGCGCAGGAGGCGGCGGCATGGCGCTAACCGGATCACTCGGCACGTTCCACCACCCCGGCGTCAGCCGGATCGACTACAAGCCTCTGGACATGGACCGAGTCCTCACCGCGCTCCTTGCGCGGCTGTGGCACGACGGCAGGCCCAGCAAGATCAGCCGGGACAAGACGCTAGAGGTGGAGGTGTTCGTCAACCTCTTCCTGAAGCACTCCAAGGTGTTCGACGGATTCGACCGGAACACCACCGCGCGCTGGACCGCTACCCACCTCCTGGACCTGGTCAACCGAGGCAGGGCGGATGAGTCGGTGGCAGGGCCCAGGCCGCTGCACGGTTTCGTCTACCGGTTCCGCAACAGCCGCAAGTCCCGCCCCTACGGGGCCGACGAGCAGCTGTACGAGATGCTCGCGGTCGACGACGGAGCGCTGAAAGGCCTCCGTGAGTTCTTCTTCTCCGACGTCGACCGCTCCACCGGCGCAATCACCCCGGGCCCGGACACCGACGTGGAGACTCAGGCGCTGCTGCACATGGTCGAACTCGCCGGCAGACAGATGCAGGACCGGCCGGACAACAGCAAGCCCCGCACCCCCCACCCGCCGCTGTGCGCTGAACCCGCCCACCTGCTCTGCCAGGACGTCATGCGGCTCCTCTACCACCAGGACCACATGCCGCGCACAGTCCTGGTGGACCACCTCAAGACGCTCTTCGCCTTCCACTTGGCGCTCTACCACCTCCGCATGGTGAAGCTGCTACCTGCAGCCCTCGCGAACGGCACAGCCCCGACCTCCTGCCGAAAGGGCCACACCGGCACGACGGCAGCCGACCGCTGCCCGTACCAGGTACGCCTCTTCCTCGATGTGGAGGGCGCGCCGGGCACCCGGGCCGCCAGCATCGCCGAGCACAGTGCGGAAATCTGGTACCGGCGGATCCCCCGCTTCGTGCAGGCCACCTACCAGATCAAGAAGCTGGACGAGTTCGCCGAGCACCTCGCCGCCCAGGGCGATGGCCCAGGCCGGTCCGGCGGCCGCAACTACGCCACACTCGAGGAGGCGCTGAGGCTGCTCGGCAAGTCTTACGTGAAGAAGCGCGACTCCTTCTTCCAGCAGCGTGCCACCCGGGTGCGGGATGAGGAGAAGGAACTGCCGCCTGAGGTCAGGCAGATCACCCAGCTCAACCTCGACCCCTTCGACGAGTACACCGAGATGCTCATGCACTACCGGGGCCGCTACTACCGGGGCCAGTTTGTGAAGTGCCTGGACTCCATGCTGCTCAAGCACCGCCCCGGAGCACTGATCGCCCAGCCCCGCGGCGGACACGGCGGCGATGCCTCGGCCCGACGCTTCATCCTGGACGCACGCCTCCTCGAAGTACTGCTCCAGGTGTCCCTTCTCCGCGAAGAGGCCGGCGGGTCCGGAAACCTCGCAACCGCTCCGATGCGGGTCGACGAGTTCCTCGCCCTGCTGCGTGACCGCTACGGGCTCCACATCGACCGGCTCCCCGAGGGCGACGGCTTCGCCGGGGCCCACCTCGACGACCAGGCAGCCCTGCGCGCCAACGCCACGGCGTTCCTCAACCGGCTGCGGGAGATCGGCTACTACCAGGACATGTCCGACGCCTACCTAACGCAGACCATCACCCCCCGGTACACCATCGGCACCGCGGCACGGACAGGAGCCACTCCCTGATGAGCAGCGGCACCACCGGACTGACCGAGACCACCTCCAAGGACCTGCGCGACGCCCTCGAAAGCGTCCTCGCGCCCCGGCTCTCCGCGCTCCTCACCGCGCGGGGCAACGGGCACTGCATGCGGATCACCGAGGTGGAGGCCGAGCTGGCCGCGGCACTGGTGCGCCGCCTGCGCGGAGCCGCCGGCCCCGAAGCCACCGTCTGCCTGCTTCTCCCCGAGGCCGACCTGTGCCCGGACCGGCCTTTCCATGACGTCGGCGTCACCAGCACAAGACTGGTCGAGCTCCGCAACCGGGCAGACGGCGAGGGCATACTGCCCGGACCGCTCCTGGTCTTTGTCCCCCCCGGCACCAGGGTGAGCGCCGAGGACTCCTTCGGTATCGCAACTTTCGAAGAAGTACCGCTCGGAGACGCCTACGCTCATCTCGCCGACCATCTCCTCGACCAGGTACCCGAGCGGCTGCGCCCGGGGATCGACGCACTGCTCGCCGCTCTCCGCGACATGACCGGGCCCCGGGCCGGCAACCGCTCCATCGCCCACTTCCTCCTCACGCTCCAAACCAATGACTACCGTGAGCAGGTAGCTGGGGCAGCGGTGTACCACTTCGGGCTCGTACCGGACTTCGACCTGTTCACCGACCCCGGACTGATCGCTGAGCGGGTCGGGAAGAACCACCGCTTGGTGGCGAAGCTGACTGCCTCACCGCGCTCTGAGCGGCAGCGGGTCCTCGATCTAGGCCTGAGCGACAGCGACTTCGCCTCCCGCCTGGCTGACTTCGCCGTCCGCTGCGGACTGGAGGATCCGGCGGCGTGGACCCGCCGCATCGTGGTCGACCGGGAGAACTGGCACCTGTCCTTCGGTAACTGGCGCATCGACGAGCGAAAGCGCGCTGCCGTCTCCATCGAGGTGCGCGAACTCGACCTGCCCACCGTCGGCGACAGCGCCGAGGCAGCCGCGCACCCCGCCCTCACCGCCATCGTCGGCCAGCCCTACCTGCTCGCCGGGGAGAACGGCGTACGCGACCTCATCGTGCGGTTCGCGGTACAGCCCGACCCTCGCAAGGTGGAAGGGCTGGTGAGATTCCGTGTGGAGATCGTCTCGGAGAGCGGCGGCCCGATCGGCCGGATCACGCACATCGGCAAGGGTGCACGCCCGAAGGCCGAATACAAGGCCTCACTCCTCCGCCTCAACAAGATCGACTGGGAAGAGGGGTGGCACTACGTCAGAGTCGTCCCGCTGGACGAAAGCGGCGAACCCCTCGACGTCCTCCCTGGCGCGCACGATCTACCCGGCGGGGAAAGTGAACATTTCTACGTCGTACCCGGAGGGGAGATCGAGGAGCCTCCGGCGCGCAGCGCCGGGCGCTTCGCCGGAGTCACCCAGGCGCTGAGGTCCCTGCAGCTCGACGCCCTGGCCGGCGCCGAGGATCCCGCGCGGGTCACCGCCCTCGATGTCCGATGGCGACCGATCACGGCACGCAGCCCGCAGAAGATCCTGAACGTGCGGATCCAGACCGTCGGCAGCGGCGAGATCCGGCTCTCGCGGCTGCTCGTCCAGGCGCAGCAGGACCTGCTCGCCCGGCCGGACGACACCTCGTTGCGGCGGATCCTCCTGAGATCCGACGGCACTTCGGAGATGCCCGTCGGCCTGGACGAGGACCTGAAGGACGCGCTGACGGGACGGGCGGCCGAGGCGTACCACGACTTCCTCTCCGCCCGGCGCACCTACTTCGCTGCGGTAAGCGGTCAGGACCACCGTGCGGCGCAGGATGGTCCGGCCGAGGCGGCCGGACTGCTGGTAAGCGAGGCCGTCGACTTCGAGCGGGTCCGAGACGAACTCGTCGCATATGCGGAGGCGTACGCAGAGCTGGTCGATGCCCAATCTCTGCACGCCGAGCGGGCCGGCGAGACCGGACAGGGCCGTGCCTTGGCCGCTCTGGCAAGGATCCAGCAGGTCGACTGCGTGGCAGCGACCCTCGCGGACGGTTTGGGGCGCAAGGACACCGTGTTGCTGGTCTCCCCGACCCACCCGCTGCGGGCGCTGTGGCTGGCCACATGGTCGGCGCTCGGTCTGGACTGGACACAGCGTCTGACTTCCGGTGACAAACCCGCTGTCCTCGCGGTCAAGGACTCCCTCATGGGGAATCTGGCCCCCCTGGGCTTCCCTTTCGCCGTTCCCCGACAGGACGGCCGCCTGATGGCTGCCGCCGACAACATCACCCCGTACTGGGGCGCCTATCTCCCCAGCGAGACGGCAGACCCCCGCGGCCTGCTCGGCAGGCTCGCCACTGCACTGCAGCTGCCGCCCGCAGGCACGCGTCCTGTCTCCGGCGCCCTTTGCGGAACGGCGCTCGCCGACCGCATAGAGCGGTACGTACGGCTCCATCCGTACGTTCGCACGCTCGTCATGAACGTCGTCAACGCCGGCCGCGCGGAGATCGTCGCCGACGCCCTCCTCGAACTGCAGCGCCGCGACACCACCCGGGATCTCGCCTACGACATTCGTCTCTGCGTGACCGATCCGCAGGCCCCGGAGACCGGAGAAGCACTGGCGGAGCTGCAGAGCGCCCAGAGCGCGATCACCTCCGCCGAAGCGGAGGCCTTCCTGCACACCGCAGGTCCAGGACGTACAGCGAAGCTCGTCCACTCCGTGCGCTCTGTCGCGGAGTTCACCAGCCAGGCCGACGACTTCGATGCCCATCTCACGGTCCTCATCGACGCCTTCGGCGGTGAGCAGCACGCCGCCACCACGCACCGGGACATCTCTCACGCCCCTGTCCACGGCCTGGTACAGAGCACCACGGTCACCTACGAGGACAACGAGCAGCAGATCGTCTGGCGCACCTCCCCGCGCCACGGCAGCGCCCTCGCCCTGGAGGATGCCGAGGACCTGGCGACCCTGATGAGCCGCCTGCCCGAACTGCTCACCACCGCGGCCGCCTGTGTGGCCACCGCCGGGCAAGCCCTGAGGAGCGTGCCCTGCACCGTCCTCGCCCTGGACACCGACGACCGGGCCCTGCTCTACCAGGCCCACGAGACCGGCGACTGGGTCGTCACCATCGACCGGACCCTCGGTCTGGAGTACTTCGACCACGCGGGACAGCACGGCCGCCCCGAATACGTCATCGACTACGCGCCCTCGGTCGGCAGCGGACTCGGGCACCAGATCATGGTGAGCTCCAACTCGGTCGAAGAACTGCGTACCCTGCTCGGCCCCACCGCCCGGCAGCACGGCCTCGACGTCGAGGAGCGCCACCTCGACACCTTCTTCGACCAGTTGCGGCTGCTGTCGGGGAACCTCGCTTTCAAACTCGCCTCGACCGCACCCAACCAGCGCACCGAAGTCCTCGGCCTGTCACTGGCCCGCCTCTACCTGGACTACCAGGACGTCCTGCGCAACCAGATCGTCGTACCGCTCGACGCCCACCCCGAGCTGTACGCCGAAGTCCGCCGCCAGACCCGCGAACTCGGGGGCTCCCTCTCCTTCCAGCGCAGCGACCTCGCGCTCTTCCACCTCGACGCCCGGACCCGTACCGTCACTTGCCGCCTCGTCGAAGTGAAGTGCTACACCGCGCTCGACGACATCACCGCCTACCAGCGACTCAAGACCAAGATCGGCCAGCAGCTGGAGCGCAGCCAGACTGTGCTCGCCGAGTCTTTCGACCCCGAGCAGCGCAGTCCGGACCGCGTCGACCGCCCGGTCAAGAACCTCGCACTCGGCACGATGCTCCGCTTCTACCTGGAGCGCTCGACCCGGCACGGTGTCATGGACCAGAGCGCCCGCAAGGTCGCGCACAAGTTGCTCGACACCCTCGACGACGGCTACCGGCTGCGGTTCACCCGCAGCGGCCTGATCTTCGACCTCGCCCGGACGGGAACGGACCAGGAGACCGACGCTGGAGTGGAGTTCCACCGGATCGGCAGCGACCTCATCAACGAACTGATCCAGGCGATCCCCACGGTCCGGCCCGGCCTGCAGGCAGCACAGGACTCTGCTCAGGAGGAGGAGCCGGCGCCAGAAGGTTCTGCGACCGCGCCCACGCTCGCACTGCTGGACTTGTCCGTGCCCCGCCTCGCCGACGCGGCCTTCCGTGCGGAAGAACCCCGGGATGCAGAGGGATACGACTCTGACGGGCAGACTCCCGGAGGGCCGGTGGAGGATGCCGGCGCCGGGTCCGGCCCTGTCGAGGACCCACCGCACTCGGCCGAAGCGCAAGCCCCGCAGGACCAGGAGCAGCCCGCACCGGCGGCCGATCAGGCCTCCCTGCCTGAGGCAGAGCCCGCACGGGCGGCCGATGCGCTGGCCTCTACTGTCGCCAGACCTGCGCACACGGCAATCGTGCTCGATCCGCCCGGTGGCTTCCACGATGCACCAACCGTTGACGGTCCGAGGCAGGTTACGGAGGTCGCGGCCCCCACCAGCGCCGGAGCCGCACAGCCCGATGTCTTCCTGGGCGTCACCCGCCCCTCACCGCAGTACGGAGTCCTCGGTGAGGCAGTCGGCCGCGCAGTCGCTATCGACTTCAACGAGACCCACACCATCAGCCTCTTCGGCGTGCAGGGGGGCGGCAAGAGCTACACTCTGGGCACCCTCATCGAGGCGGCGTCGTTGTCGGCCCCGCCGGTCAGCCTTCTTCCGCATCCGCTGGCCACAGTGATCTTCCATTACAGCCAGACCATGGACTACGCCCCCGAATTCACCTCAATGATCGCTGCCAATGACGACGAGAGGCAGCTGAAGATCCTGCAGGCGCGTTACGGAGCACAACCGAGTGCTCTCGACGACATTCTGCTACTGGCTCCGGCCGACCAGGTGGAGGACCGACGGCGAGAGTTCCCCGGAATCGATGTGCAGCCTCTCTGCTTCGCCTCCCGTGAACTCCAGGCTGCCCACTGGCGGTTCCTCATGGGGGCAGTGGGCAACCAGTCCATCTACATCCGCCAGCTCACCCGCATCATGCGCACCCACCGGAACTCTCTGAACCTCGATTCGATCCGACAGGGCGTCGCCGATTCAGGAATGCCCGACCATGTGAAGCAGCTCGCCCAGCAGCGCCTCGATCTTGCTGCCGACTACATCGACGACAGTGCGCACCTGACCTCTCTCATCCGTCCCGGCCGGTTGATCATTGTCGACCTCCGGGACGAGTTCATCGAGAAGGACGAGGCTTTGGGCCTCTTCGTAGTCCTGATGCAGCTCTTCGCTGAGGCCCGGCGCGACAGCGAACACTTCAACAAACTGGTTGTCTTCGACGAGGCCCACAAGTACATCGACAGTCCGGACCTCGTGGCCGGCCTGGTGGAGACAGTGCGCGAGATGCGGCACAAGGGCATGAGCATCCTGGTCGCCAGTCAGGACCCTCCCTCTGTCCCGGTCTCCCTCATCGAGCTCTCCGACCACGTGATCCTGCACAAGTTCACCTCCCCTGCCTGGCTGAAGCACCTCCAGAAGGCAAACACCGCTTTCGCATCGCTGCGACCGGACCAGCTCGCCCAGCTCCAGCCCGGCGAGGCTTACATCTGGGCGAGCAAGGCCACTGACCCGGCCTTCACCTACGGTGCGACGCGCGTCCGATGCCGCCCGCGGGTGACCCGGCACGGAGGGGCGACCAAGACTGCGAGCGGGGAGTAGCCGGGGCGGCGCTGAAGTTCTCGCACCCGGTTGCGGGGTGCCGGCGATCCACGAGACCGATCCGGGGTGCGGTTCCGCCTCTGCCAGAGCTGGCGGAACCGCACCCCACCAGGTACCTGCGTAGGCAAGTTCGGTTCACTCTGTCCCGACTGGCAGCACGTCCGGTGACAGCGCCGCCGCGTGCGCCGAGGCGCTGGTCATGCGGCGGCGGTGGTGCCGTCGACAGAGGACCTCGTAGCCGACCTCAGCGGCGGTGCGGGCGACGTCTTTGACAACGACCCCGCTCGACGACCTCATCGAACTGACCCGGGCCACCCGATCCGATACCGCCCGTCGATTCACCGACCTCATCACCACCCCGGACCCGCGCACGGTGACGACACCCAGTGGCGCCGACTGCGGGCGTGTCGACGCGCGGCTCGTCCACGTAGGGTCAACGGTGTGATGGTGCGCAGCAAGAACGAAGTCATCGTGGCTGGCATCCTCGAACAACTCGCTCCTGGTGCTTGGGCGTACGAGCAGCCGTTCAAGGGAAGCGACGGCCGCACGGTGCTACCGGACTTCACCATCACGCCTCTGTCCGGGCCGGCCATCTTCTGGGAGCACCTCGGCATGCTCGACAATCCTGAATACGCCGCCAATGGCAGCAGCGCCTGAAGTGGTACGCGCAGCAGGGCGTTCTCCCCGAAGAAGATGTCGGAGGGCCCAATGGCGTCCTGGTCTGGACGAGCGATGAGCATGGGGTGAAACGAACCGGAGTGGCGGGCCCTCGCCCAACGCGTCATCGGTGCCGCAGCCATCCGCCGTGCACGGCCCACAGCCGTGAAGAGGACGGCGGCACGTCCCAATAATCCCCAGCTCCCATGACCTACCGGTGCATCTCGACGCGCTGCGAGGCGATGGCGCCGTGGCGCCCACGTCGGATCCGTGCGGCAACGGTGACTACCCGAGGCTCTGCTGGGGTGGCGTCCCGCCGGGTGGTGTAGCCGATCAAGGTGCCGGAATCCGCAGGCCAAGGACGACGGCTCCGTCGGTCGAGGGGTTCAACTCGTCTCAGCAGGGCGCCTCGTGGGCTGCCGCCTCTGCGGAGATCATCAGCGGCCTCGTAACCGAACGCTCAACGCTTGATCCCCTACACCACGACGTGGGACGCAACCTCTGCTGGCGCGACAGCCCCGACCAGGCAGAAAGACAGGGTGACGGGGACCAGCGCGAAGCGAATCTCGAAGGTGCATGTCCGCTTCGCAGAGATCGAAGTTCGGGGCAGCGCCGTGGGCACGATTAGCCATGCTTTGCGCCCCCGCCTGGGACTCAATCCTGCGGGCAACGTCCGTCCCGCGATGCCGACCGGCTCCGTTCGCCGGCTGCGACGTACCGCCACCACTGACCGGAGTTCCGGACGAACGACACAAACCTCACCCCCCAGTCCCGCCCATCCCTCAACGCCCCAGCCGACGGATTCCGCAGCCGGATACGCCCCTATCCCGCAATGCCCCGTTAGCCCAATCCAGCACCGATCCAGCAGCGGTGCGGGTGACCAGGGATGACGACAGGTGACGAGACGTCAGGAAATCCAGCACGGATCCAGCACCGGATACAGCGACGGGGCCGACCCCGAATGGGACCGACCCCGCCTGACCTGCACGTTTGCCAGATCGCCACATCGATGCTATGGCAGGCACTAAACGTTGAAGCGGAACTCCACCACGGTGCCGTCCTGCATCACCTACTCCTTGCCCCTCCATGCGGGCATCCACGACGTAGCCTCCGGCGAGAAGGCCTCCGCCTTGATGAGCCAAGATGCCGCCCCGCGTTCAGCAGTGCATCGAGCAGCTCGCCGAAGCCACGGTCCGAGCAGGCCGATGCGCTTCGCCGGCACCTTCTCCGCCGCCACAGGATCGCCACACAGCACCGAGAAACACCCGGGAACGGTCACAAAGAGTGAGCAACGATCGCTCGGCCCCGTAGGCGTGGAGGTGCCCCCTGACCAGGCAGAACACCATGTCAGGGGGCACCTCCACGCTTACCGACAGACGAGCCGAGCTATACGCCGGGTTCTGTTCCGGCGGGTCCTCGCGGTCCCGCCGGCGACGGCCATCCATCTAGGACCGGTGTTGCCACCGGCCTCCAGCGGTCTACCCGCGGACTCGGGCGGGCCGCCCTCGATCGTCCGCGCGGAGGCACCGAGGTGCCCCCTTCTTGACCTTGCTCCAGGTGGGGTTTACCTAGCTGCCCAGGTCACCCTGGGCACTGGTGGTCTCTTACACCACCGTTTCACCCTTACCGGAGACCGAAATCCCCGGCGGTCTGCTTTCTGTGGCACTGTCCCGCGGGTCACCCCGGGTGGCTGTTGGCCACCACCCTGCCCTGTGGAGCCCGGACGTTCCTCGGGAGACCCGCCAGGGGTCCCACGCGGCCGTCCGCCCGGCTCGTCTGCCGTGCCGAACATGCTACCCCCGTGCCGGCCACCATCCGACTCCCCGGACCCGCCGCCCCTCCCCTACCTCCCGCACCACCCCGCCGAGCGGCGGCGGGCAACGCCGTGCCCCGGGTCCCTCGCGAGCGGGCCGATCGCTTGACCTTGCCGCGACGTCAACGTGTGTAGTGAGGTCATGCGCATCGGAGAACTCGCCGAGGTCGTCGGCGTCACCACACGGACCGTACGCCACTACCACCATCTCCGGCTCCTCCCCGAGCCGGAGAGGCTGAGCAACGGCTACCGGACCTACACCCTGCGGCACATGGTCGTCCTCGCCAGAGTCAGGCGCCTGGCCGAACTGGGACTGAGTCTGGCCGAGATTCGGGACGTCCTGTCCGACGAGGCGGGGAAGGACCTGCTGGAGGTCCTCCGGGAGTTGGACGCCGACCTGGCCGACCAGGAAGCGGCGATCCAGGACCGCCGGGCGAGGTTGCGCACCCTGCTGCTCACCGAGGACCTCCCCGAGGAAGGGCCGGTGTCCGCGGAGCTGCGGGAGGTGTTCGCGGCTCTCGCGCCCGCTTCGGACTCCGGCACAGCCGTGTACGACCGCGAGGTGCTGTCCGTACTGGATACGACCCTCGCACCGGAGGATCGGGACCTGCTGATGGACATGCTGCGCGATTCGCTGAGCACGCCGGACGCGGTGGAACGGGCCCGGCGTTGCTACGCCCTGCTGGACGGACTCGCCGACGCCGAGCCCGACGATCCGAGGGTCGCGCGGGCGGCGCGGGCGCTGGCGGACCTCCTGCCGGCGGGCCCGGTGCGGGAGAGCACCGGGCCCGCCGAGGCCGCCCGCCCCGGGCGGCCGGAGATGGCGTCGCCCGACGGGGCGGGTGGCGAGAACGGGTTCCTGCGCGCGGTCCTCGACGACCTGGCCCCGGCACAGGCGGAGGCCGTGCGCCAGGCGATCGGGCTCGGGATCGGAGGCCTGGGGTGAGGGCGGCGAGACGGCTGGTCCGTCACGAGTTCCTGCTGTTGACGAGCCTCCTGTGGTGGGCCCTGCGGCGGACCCCCAACACCGGAGACGGCACCCGGCACTTCGGCTATCAGCGGGGCGAGGGGCCGATGATGCTCGGGCTCGGCTTCGTGTGCGTCGTCGAGACGGTGATGATGGCGCTGCTGCTGCGCCCCTGGCCGACCGCACACCATGTGATGCTGGTGGTCGACCTGTACTCGGTCGGGCTGGTCACCGCGTTCCACGCGGCTTGTGTGGTGCGGCCGCACGTGTTGGACTCCTCCGGCGGGGTGCTGCGCGTCCGCCGGGGCGCCCACCTCGACCTGCGCGTGCCCCTGCGGGCGATCACGGCCATCAGGCACGAGCGCTCCGTCGGGCCGGGCGGAGCGCGGGGCGGGGCGGTGGACGAGGCGTTGGACGTGTCCGTCGGCGCGATGACGTCGCTCACCCTGGAACTCGCCGCGCCGGTCACCCATGTCTCGTTCCTCGGGCGTCGGCGGCCCGTGCGGGTGGTGCGCTTCCACGCGAACGACCCCGACGCGCTCGTGAGCGCCGTGGAGGCGGCCCGGTCGGCCGCCCTCGGCGGGGGCGCGGACGCTTGACGGGGGCGGGCCGAGGGGAGGGGCCCGGGACCTCGCGGGACCCCTGGAGGAGGGCGCCGGGGCGCGGACGTCGTAGGCTGACGAGGGGCTTCGGAGCGAAGGAGTACGCGTGCTTGTCCTGCTGCCACCGTCCGAGGGGAAGGCGCCACCCGGCGCCGGCGCGCCGCTCAGGCCGGAGGCGCTGTCCCTGCCCGGTCTCGCCGGCGCTCGCGCGGCGGTCCTGGACGCCCTGGTCGAGTTGTGCGCGAACGACGAGGAGAAGGCGCGGACCGTCCTCGGGCTGGGTGAACGACTGCGCGGCGAGGTCGCGGTGAACGCGGCGCTGCGGACGGCCGGCGCGCGGCCCGCGGGCGAGGTGTACACCGGGGTCCTGTACGAGGCCCTGTCGCCCGCCACGCTCGATCCCGCGGCCGAGGCGCGGGCCGCGCGGTCGCTGTTGGTCTTCTCCGGCCTGTGGGGCGCGGTCCGGTTGACGGACCGTGTTCCGTCCTACCGGTGCTCGATGGGCGTCGATCTGCCCGGCGTCGGGGCGTTGGCCCGGCACTGGCGAGCGCCGATGGCCGAGGTGTTGCCCGATGCGGTGGGGGCCGGCCCGCTGTTGGACCTGCGTTCGGCGGCCTATGCCGCGGCGTGGCGGCCGGGCGGCGACATCGCCTCCCGCTCGGCGACCGTGCGCGTGCTGCACGGGCCGACGCGCAAGGTGGTGAGTCACTTCAACAAGGCGACCAAGGGGCGCCTCACACGTGACCTGTTGACGTCGGGCGTCGATCCCGAGGGCCCCGCCGAGCTAGTGGAGGCGCTGCGCGACCTGGGGTACGACGTGGAGGCGCGAGCGCCCGAGCGTCCGGGGAAGGGCTGGGCCCTGGACGTCCTGGTGGAGCGGGTGCGCTGACTGGTGGGCGGGCGCCCTCAGCGCAGGTGGGAGGTGTCGTTGAGGAGGCGCAGGCCGGTGTTGCCGTCCGCGTAGTAGGCGATGGCCGACAGGGAGGCCGCGGACAGTTCCATGCGGTACAGCGCTTCCGGCGGGGCGCCGAGGGCGAGGCGGACCAGGGTCTTGATCGGGGTCACGTGGGAGACCAGCAGGACGGTGCGGCCCCGGTGGGCCTCGACCAGTCGGTCCCGCGTGGCGGCGACCCGGATCGCCGTCTCGGCGAAGGACTCGCCGCCACCGGTGGGCGCCACCTCGGGGGAGGCGAGCCAGGCGGCGAGGTCGTCGGGGTGGCGTTCGCCGACCTCGGCGAAGGTGAGTCCCTCCCAGGCGCCGAAGTCGGTCTCCCGAAGGCCGTCGTCCACGGTCATGGCGAGGCCCAGGCGATCGGCGACCACGGCCGCGGTCTCCCTGGCCCGGGCGAGCGGCGAGGAGACGACCGTCTCGATGGTGCCGCGTCGTGCCAGTGCCGCGGCCGTCGCCTCGGCCTGTTCCCTGCCGACGTCGGAAAGGGTGGGATCGCCGCCACCGCTGCCGGAGAAGCGCTTCATCGGGGTGAGCGCGGTCTCCCCGTGCCGGAGCAGGACGAAGGTGGCGGGCGGCCCGAGGTCCGGTGGTCCCCACCCGCGCGTGGCCACCTTCTCGGCGGCGGCGCGGGCGCCCGTCCGGACGGCGGGCGCGCCCGCGAGGGCGGATCGGTCCGGGTGCGCGGGGTCGGCCGCGGGGTCCGCGACCGGGCCGGGGGGCCGGTCGCCGGTCGAGGTGTTCTCGGCGCCCGTCGGTTCGCCTCCCGGGTCGTCCGCCGGGGCGTCGTCGGAGGGGCCCGCCGGGGCGTCGCGCGGTCCGGGGTTCCCGGTGGTGTCCGGGGTCGCGGTGGGGGACGGGGCGGACCACCGCTCGCCGCGCGCGCCCGCGTCCATGGCCTCGTTGGCAAGGCGGTCGGCGTGCCCGTTGTCCTTCCGGGGGATCCACTCGTAGGTCACGCGGTCGGCCGGCAGGATCCCGGCGGCCTCGGCGGCGATGCGGCGGAGGTCGGGGTGTTTGATCTTCCAGCGGCCCGACATCTGCTCGACGACGAGCCTGGAGTCCATCCGGACCCGCACCCTCGCGGTCGGGTCGAGTCGGCGCGCGGCCCGCAGTCCGGCGAGGAGCCCCCGGTACTCGGCGGCGTTGTTGGTGGTGGTGCCGAGGTACTCGGCGGTCTCGGCGAGGGTGCGGCCGGTCTCCGCGTCCCGGACCACGGCCCCGTACCCGGCCGGGCCGGGGTTGCCTCGCGACCCGCCGTCCGCCTCGACGACGAACTCGCGGCCGGTCCGCGCGGACCCGGCCTCGGCGGGCGGGGACGTTTCCGGTCGGCCCGGCTCCGGTCCCCGCCCGACGTCCTGTCGACCCGCTCCCGACGCGCGCACCGATCGCCTCCTCGTCCCTACCGGCCCGGCCTACAGGCCCGACTCGGTCGTGCGGACCAGGATGCGGCGGCAGTTCTCGCACCGGGCCACGTAGTCGGGTGCGGCGGAGCGGATCTCGTTCAGCTCGGTGATGGCCAACTCCTGCCGGCATCCCTGGCAGGTGCGCTGATGGAGCCTGGCGGCGCCGATGCCGCCCTGTTGGTCCCGGAGCTTGTCGTAGAGCTTCATCAGGTCGGCGGGGACGGCGGCGGCGACGACCCCGCGCTCCTTGGTGACCGTCGTGGCCTCGTCGTCGATCTCCCGGAAGGCGGCGTCGCGGCGCGCGGTGGCCTCGTCGATCCTCTCCTGGAGGGAGGCGACCCGTTCGGTCAGCTCGGCGACGCGTTCCTGGGCGGACTCGCGGCGCTCCATCACCTCCAGGACGACGTCCTCCAGCGCTCCTTGGCGGCGGGCGAGTGAGGTGATCTCGTGTTGGAGGTTCTCCAGGTCCTTCGGGGAGGTGACGGCACCGGAGTCCAGGCGTTGCTGGTCGCGGGCGGCGCGACCGCGCACCTGGTCCACGTCCTGCTCGGCCTTGGTCTGCTCGCGGGCGCAGTCGCTCTCCTCGGTCTGCGCGGCCACGAGCAGGTCGCGCAGTTGCTGGTGGTCCTTGGTGAGCGAGTCCAGTTCGGCGTGCTCGGGCAGCGACTTGCGGCGGTGCGCGAGCTGTTGCAGACGGACGTCGAGGGCCTGGACGTCGAGGAGTCGGATCTGGTCGGCGGGCTCGGCGTTCAGTTGGGGGCTCCTGCGTTCGGGTCGGAGGGGTCGTTCGGGACGCTGGTCGAGGGGGTGGGGGCGGATGCCGCGTGCGCGGTCCACGGGTCGGTGACGGTGGTCGAGACGTGGACGCGCAGGTCCCAGCCGTGTCGGTCGGAGATCTCGCGGAGTTGCCCGGCGGCCAGCTCGCACCAGGGGTGTTCGGTGGCCCAGTGGGCGGCGTCGAGCAGGGCGAGGGGGCCCTGGGCGCGGGCCTCCGAGGTGGGGTGGTGGCGGAGGTCGGCGGTGAGGAAGGCGTCGGCGCCGACGGCGCGTACCCGGTCGAGGAGGCTGTCCCCGGAGCCGCCGCTGACGGCGACGGTGCGGACCACCGCGTCCGGGTCGCCGGCCACCCGGACGCCCTGCGCGGTGGCGGGCAGGCGAGCGGCGGCGCGGTCGGCGAGTTCGCGGACGGTCGTGGGCGCGTCCGGGACGCAGATCCGACCGAGTCCGCGGCTGCCTCGCGGGTCGGTGGGGTCGGGCAGGAGGGGGCCGGTGACGCGGAGGCCGAGCGCGGCGGCGAGCGCGTCGGACACGCCGGGGTCGGCGGTGTCGGCGTTGGTGTGCGCGACGTGCAGCGCGACCCCGTTGCCGATCAGTGTGTGGATCACCCGTCCCTTGAAGTGCGAGGCGGCCACCGTGGTCGTCCCGCGCAGGTAGAGCGGGTGGTGGGTGACGAGCAGACCGGCGTCGAGCCGCACCGCCTCGTCGACGATCTCCTGGACGGGGTCGACGGCGAACAGGACCCGGGTGACCTCCTGGTCCGGGTCGCCGGCGACCGTGCCGACCGCGTCCCAGGGCTCGGCGCGCTCGGCGGGCCAGAGCTTGTCCAGCGCGGCGGTGACTTCACACAGACGGGGCACGGGGCAAGGCTACCCGGCCGTTCCGGTCGCCCGTACCGCCGCCGTCGGATCGGATCGGGCTTTCCTCCCGCCCCTCGCGCGACACTCCGCACCCGTCGGATGAATCGTTCCTGCACCACCCGTACGTGTGAAGCACAGGGCCGAGGGCGCCATGTGGTACGAGCGAAAACTACCTTCGTCACAGGAGGTGACCGAACGATGACAGCCTGTGCCATCGACCCCTCGGTGGACCCCGGGGTTCCCGAGGGGCCGCGCGCGGCGTGCAGCATCACCGCCGACGGCGCGTACGCCGCGCGGCTGGCCCGCCGGGGAGACGCCCGGTACGCCGAGCGATGGACGCTGGACGGCCCCGAGCCGTACGCGGTGCCGCTGCCGCGCGGCCGGCCGGAGGCGCCCGGCACCGGGCTGATGCCGATGGGCGACGGCCGCGTCCTCGTGCACCGGCGCGGAGCGGGGCGCCATCTGTTCGCGCTCCTCTACCCCACCGGTCCGGGCACCGGGGAGCTGCCGCTGGGCGTGGTGGAGTGCCCCCGGGAGAACCCCGGAATGCGGTTGCTCCCTCCGGTGTCCGACGGCACCCGGGCCTACGCCCTCGCGCACGGCCGGCACGCGACCTCAGTGTGGCTGGTGGCCGGCGGTCGGGCGGGTCCCGAACCGCTGGCCGAGGTGCCGGGGCGTTGCTCGGGCGGCGTGTGGCTGGACCACTCGGCCCGGATACTGGCGCTGGACCGGGAGATCGACGGGCGCACCAAGACCGTCGTGGTGGACCTGGCTCGGGGCGGCGAGGTGTCCCCGCTGCTGCAGATCGCGCCGGACAGCGACGACCGGGTGCTGCTGGCCGACCCGGACAGCGGCCTGCTGGTCCTGCGTTCGGACGCCCCCGCCCCCGGCGCCCCGCCCGGCCTGGGTTGGGGGGTGCTGGGCAGTTCCCGGCCGGTGCGCTTCCCCGCCTGCCTGCGGCTGCCGGGGTGCACCGTGACGCCCTTCGCCATCCAGCCGGGGCAGTCGCTCACCCCGGAGCGATGCGCGGTCGCCCTGCGCCTTGACGGACCGCTGGGCAGTTGGGTGGCCGTGTGGCGGCCGGCCGAGCGGAGGGTGCATCATCTACGCCCTCCGCGGGGGTGGTTGACCGGCGGCGGGACCTGGACGTCGGACGGGGTCCTGCAATTGCCCTACGCCGCGACGGAGTCGACGTGCGGGGTGGCCCGACTGACCCCGCCGGTTCCGGATTCGGCCGGGCCGGCCGGCGGCGGCGCGAGGCCCGGACAGGACGGGGCGGTCCGCCCCTCGGGGACGCCGAGCGCCCGCCCGGCACGGGTGACGCCCGCCCGCCCCGCGGGAAGTTGGCCCGCCGCGTGGGCGACGGCCGGGCAAGCGTCCGCCGCCGGTGTCGGGCCCCGCCCGGTGCCGTTGCAGCAGGCCCCGTTGGCGGGTCTGGTAACGAACTAGTCGCGGTTGCCCCGACGGCCGAATCCATGCCGTGCCCGGCCGGTTACACTCGCTCGGCTGCTCGAAAGATCATGTCGACGGGGTGAGTTTCTCATGAGCTACGCCAGCACCGACGAGCGCGCGCCGGGTGAGCGTGCCGACGTTCGGGAGATCGCGGCCGGTCACGGCCGTCACCGCGGTCCGGTTTCCACCGGCGGGGGCGAGGCGACCCCTCGGGGTCGCCACCGCAAGCCGGCCGGGGAGACCGAGGCGGCTGCCTGAGGGCGGGCCGTCACATCGGGGCGCGGCCCCGTCCGTCAGTTTCGGCGGGCGGGGCCGTCGCCGTCCGGGCGGGCGTCCTCCCCGCCCCCGTCGAGCGCCGGGCCGCCCGCGGCCGGGGCGGTGCGCCGAAGCCGTAGCACCTCCACCGCGGCGAACGACTCCCCCGGCTCGCGTTCGGCGAAGTACGGGGTGAGGACCCGGCCCAACTCCTCGTGGCCGAAGGTCTCGCCCGAGCTGTGGAACATGGCGGCCACGCGCGGTCGTTCGAGGACGGCGACCATGCCGCCGTGCACGACGAACACCTGACCGTTGACCCGCCCGGCGCCGGGTGAGGCCAGATAGCCCACCAGCGGCGCCACGTGTTCGACGGCGAGGGGATCGAGCCCGCCGGCGGCGTCGGCCGGGCCGAAGACGTCCCTGGTCATCCGGGTCCGGGCACGCGGGCAGATCGCGTTGACGGTGACGCCGTACCTGGCCAGCGCGTGGGCCGTGGAGGTGGTCAGTCCGACGATCCCGCCTTTCGCCGCCGCGTAGTTGGGCTGCCCGGCGGAGCCCGCGAGGAACGCCTCCGAGGAGGTGTTGACGATCCTCCCGTAGGTCGGGGCACCGGTCGCCTTGGATTGCTCGCGCCAGTGCGCGGCGGCGAAGCGGACGGTGTTGAAGTGCCCCTTCAGGTGGACCCGGACGACGGCGTCCCACTCGTCCTCGGTCATGGAGAACACCATGCGGTCGCGGAGGATGCCGGCGTTGTTCACCAGGATGTCGAGGCCGCCGAAGGCGTCGACGGCGTGGCCGACCAGGTCCCGGGCGACGGCGAAGTCGGCGATGTCGCCCGTGTGGGCGAGGGCGGTGCCCCCGGCGGCGCGGATCTCCTCGGCCACGCTCTCGGCGGGGGTCGGGTCGACGGCGCCGGAGCCGTCCCGACCGGGGCGTCCATGGTCGTTGACGACGACGGACGCCCCCAGTCGGGCCAACTCCGCGGCCTCGGCCCGGCCGAGCCCTCGCCCGGCTCCGGTGACGATCGCGGACCTTCCGTGAAGCGGCCGTGCCATGAGCGCCTCCGGTTCGTCTGGGTCGCGCCCCTGCCTGCCCGGGCCGCGACGTCGGGGTCCGCGCCGGCGCTCGCCCCGGGAGCGGCCACACGGGGCGGTCGGGCCCCGCACCGGCGTCGGTTCAGATCTCGACGCAGGTGCGCAGCGCGGCGCCGGTGCGCATCTGTTGCAGCGCCTCGTCGATCCGCGCCAGCGACACCCGGTGGGTGATCATGCCGGCGAGGTCGATGCGGCCGGAGCGCCACAGGGCGATGGTCCGCCGGTAGGAACGCCGCACGTCGCCTCCGCCGTAGAGCGAGGGCAGGATGCGCTTCTCGTCGAAGAACAGCTCGAACATGTTGAGTCCGAGGACGTCGTCCACGGCGCCGGCCCCGACGACGACCATGGTCCCGCCGCGTCGCGTGGCGTCGTAGGCGGCTCGGGCGGTGGTGGACTTCCCGACAACCTCGAACACGTGGTCGAAGCCCTCGCCGCCCTCCGTCTCGGCCTTGGCGTCGGACAGTTCCTCCGGTGCGACGGCCCGGGTGGCGCCGAAGGCAAGGGCGGTCTTCCGGCGGGAGGCGACCGGGTCCACGGCCACGATGCGGGCGGCGCCGGCCACCCGGGCACCTTGGACGACGGAGACGCCGACCCCGCCGCAGCCGATCACGGCGACGGACGAACCGGCCTCCACCTTGGCGGTGTTCAGCGCGGCCCCGAGCCCGGTGGTGACCCCACAGCCGATCAGGGCGGCGATGTCGAACGGCACGTCGCTCGGCACCGGCACCGCGCACCCGGCGTCGACGACGACCTCCTCGGCGAACGTCCCGGTGCCGGCGAAGCCGAACACGTCGGTCTCGCCACGCCGAAAGTTCGGGGTGCCGGCGTTGAGGAAGCCCGAGAGGCACAGCTCGGTCTGGCCGCGTCGGCAGGAGGGGCAGGCACCGCAGGCGGGCAGCCAACAGACCACCACATGGTCCCCGGGGGCGACGCCGGTGACACCCGGCCCCACCTCCACGACCTCGCCCGCCCCCTCGTGACCGGGCACGAACGGCGCCGCCTGCGGCAGCACCCCGCTCATGGCCGACAGGTCGGAGTGGCACAGCCCGGCGGCCCTGATCCGCACGCGCACCTTGCCGGGGCCGAAGCCCACCGCCTCGACGTCGTCGAGGACCTCCAGCTCGTCCTGGCCGATCTCCCGCAATACGGCTGCCCGCACGGCGCTGGTCTCCCCTCGATGAGTCCGACGGCTGTCAGAGGTGCCGGACGACGGTGTCGGTGAGAACGGCGGCGTCCGACCGTTCGACGGAGCACACGACGACGCGCACGGTGTCGTCGCGCTCCCGCCAGAGGCGGATCCGCAGCGTCTCGCCCGGATAGGCGATCCCGGCGAAGCGTGTCCGGTACTCTCGCACCCGATTCACCTCCCCGTCCAGCACCGTGTCGACGACGGCCTTGAGCGTGACGCCGTAGGTACACAGCCCGTGCAGGACCGGCCGGTCGAAGCCGGCGCCGGCCGCGAAGTCGGGATCGGCGTGGAGCGGGTTCAGGTCGCCCGACAGCCGGTACAGCAGCGCCTGGTCCTCCCGCAGGTGGCGCTCGACGGTCGCCGCGGGTTCCCCGACAGGGTCGGCGAGCCGTCCGGAGGGCCCCCGGCCACCACCCCAGCCGCCCTCGCCGCGCAGGAAGATGTGCGCGTCGGCGGACCACAGCGCGCCCTCGGCGTCGGCGACGTCGGTGCGCAGGACCAGGACGGCGGCGGTGCCCTTGTCGTGGACCGCCGCGATCCGCGAGACGGCGGTCGCCGTCCCTCGGACGGGGATGGGTCGGGCCAGCCGCAACAGCTGCGCGCCGTGGAGCACCCGGGCGAGGTCGACCTCGACGCCGGGCAGGGACAGCCCGTCCGTCCCGCCCCCCGCCCCGGGCCCGGCGACGGTGGCGAAGCTCGGCAGGACGTGGAGCCGGGACTCCAGGGTGTAGCGCAACTCGCGTGGGTCGGTGGCGGGTACGCCCGCCCCGATGCCCAGGTGGTAGAGCTGGACGTCCTTGGCGTCCCAGGAGATCTCCCGGGAGCGCGGTGCGGCGGCGAGGGCCGCGGCTGCGTCGATGGGCATGGGTCTCCCGTCCCCGTCCGGTCGGAACCCCGGCACGACCGTCTCGCGCCGGCGACCGCGCCGGAGCCGCCCCGAGAAGCGGGCCGGAACGCGCTCCGGTCCGAGGGGGCCTGTATAGCCGAGCGGCACGCGGATGGGAACCCCGGTGACGCCTCGTCACTCTTCCTCCCGGGACGCGGGCCCACCGCGAGCCGGGGCCCGAGGTCCCGGATCGACCGACGCCCGGCGCGAGGGTCGCCCGTGCCGACCCCTCACGCACGCGCCCGACGTGAGGGTCGCCACAACGACCCGCACGTACGTTGTACATGTACGGCGTACATGTACAGTGTCATCGACGGCGGCGCGCGCCCCCGAGCAGACGAGAACCACCGAGAAGGAGACGGCCATGCGGGCCTATGTGCAGACCAAGTACGGCGACGCGGACGTCATGCGCCTCATGGAGGTACCCCGGCCCTCCCCCGGCCCCGGAGAGGTCCTCGTCCGGGTCCGGGCCGCGGGCCTCAACCCGGTCGACGGGCTGATCCGCCAGGGCAAGATGCGCATGGTGGTCCGACTGGACCTGCCCGGCGTCGCCGGCAGCGAGCTGGCGGGAACGGTGGAGGCCGTCGGCCCTGGTGTCGACGACTTCGCCGTCGGAGACCGGGTCTTCGCCCGGCTGGACGTCAGGAAGCCGGGAGCCTTCGCCTCGCACGCCGTCGTCGCGGCGGACCTCCTCGCACCGATGCCCCGATCCCTGGACTTCACCCAGGCCGCCGGACTGCCCCTGGTCGGGCTGACCGCGCTCCAGGCCCTGCGCGACGAGCTGAGCGTCAAGGAAGGGGACCGGGTCTTCATCTCCGGCGGGGCCGGCGGTGTCGGCACGATCGCCATCCAGCTCGCCGTGTCCATGGGAGCCCACGTCGCCACGACCGCGTCCCCGGCCGGCGAGGAACTGGTCCGCTCCCTCGGCGCGGAGACCGTCGTCGACTACCGCACCACGCGGTTCAAGGACGTCCTGCGCGACTACGACGCGGCCCTCGACCTGGTCGGCGGCGAGGACCTGGTGGACGCCTTCTCCGTCGTCAAGCCCGGCGCCACGGTGGTGTCCATCGCCGGCGTGCCCGAGCGCGGGGCCGCCCGGGACCTGGCGGCGGGTCCTCTCGTCGCGGGCCTGTTCACCCTGATCAGCGCCAAGACCCGACGGCAGGCGAAGGCCCACGGGGCGACCTACCGCTACCTCTTCATGCACCCCAGCGGGGCCGATCTGCGGGTGCTGGCCGACCTCGTGGACGCCGGGCAGCTGAAGACCGTGACCGACCGGGTGTTCCCGTTCGAAGAGATCGCGGACGCCTTCGCCCACCTCGGGCGGGGACGCGCCAAGGGCAAGGTCGTCGTCGAGTTCCCGTGAGCCGGTGGGGGACGCCGGCCGGCCGGCGAAGGGTCCCCCGTGCGAGACGCCTCGGTCCCGTAGAGTCGGGCGACGGGACACACCGCCCGGGGGCCCTCCCGACACGCGAGCGCCCCGGCCCGCCCTCGGGTGACCGGCACCCCCCAGGAGACCCCAGGTGCCGATCCACGCCCGGAGCGCTCGGGGTCCACCCCGAGTGGCGCCGGGGCCCGCCCGAGCCCGGGTTCCCGCACCTCCCGTCCACGAAGGAGACGCCTTGACCTCCACGGCACGTCCGCGACGCCCCAGGGCGCGCCTGTCGCGAGCGACGTTGGTGACCGGCGCCACGGAACTGGCCGACGCGGAAGGGCTGGAGGCCGTCACGATCCGGCGGTTGGCCCAGCGCCACGGGGTGACGGCCATGGCCATCTACGCGCACTTCGACGGCAAGGAGGCCCTGCTCGACGCCGTCGGCGAGGCGCTGCTGGAGACCGTACGGCTGCCCCAGGACGCGGCCGGCGAGGGGACGGCGGGGCTGACCGCCGCCCTGACCGCCACCGCCGCCGCCTTGCGAGCACACCCCTCGATCGCACCGATCGCCGCACACCGCGTGCTGGAGTGCGAGCCCGGCCTGAACCTCGCGGAGTACCTGCTGGCCCGCCTGGCCGAGCTGGGCCTCCCCGCCCCCCTCGCCGCCGTCACCAGCCACTACCTGCTCAACGGGGTCATCGCGCTGGTCACCACCGAGCCTGGGCGCGCCTGCGCGCCGGGCGATCCGGACTCGCGCGGGCGGCTGATACGCGAGCGTCGGGCCCGCCTGTTGGCACTCGACCCGGAGCGGCACCCTCACGTGATCGACTCGGCGACCCCGTTGACCGGTTGCGCCGACCCGGACGGCTACTACGCCCACGGCATCCGTCTGCTGGTCAGCGGCGCCCGCGCCCTCGCGCCCTGAGCGGCCGGGGCCCGCGCGGCGGCGACCGTGCCGCCGAGCCCGGCGGCCGGTCGCCGGGCACCGGGTCCTCTTGGTCACCGGGTCAACCGATCGGGGGAACGGGCTTCCCCCGACGTGTCGACCGCCGGGGGGACACGGCCCCCGAGCGCCGTGGGCGAGTCTGTTTCGAACAGGCCACCGGACACCCCGCGGCACCTGGCTGGGACCTCACCCGGCGAGGAGCGGCACCGGCGGATGGCGGTCGTGCCGACACGAGACCCGAGGGAGTCACCACGATGATCACCACCGACGTCACCCGGGGCCGCCACGCCCTGGCAGGGGAACTCCACGAGGACCACGCCGGGTGGGCCGGGGACCACGGGGTCCCCGTCACCGTCACCCCGGCGACCCCGGTGGTCGTCGGTTTCTCGGTCGCCGGGAGCGTGGTGGGGATCGTCGTGTCGGTGACCCTCGCCAACGGCTGACCGGGGCGAGGCCCTCCGAAACGAGGGCCGGCCGGTGCCGGCTCAGGCGGCGGTGGCCATCGCCGATCGGCGGCGCCCGGCCGGCAACCACACCCAGATCATCAACGCCCCCACGGCGAGTACGCCGGCCGACGTCCGGAACACCAGGGCATAGCCCTCGGTGAGCGCCTCGGGCGCCGCGCTCGCGCCGGACCGGGTCGCCGCGATCGTCGACAGCGTGGCGAGCCCCAGGGCGCCGCCCATCGTCCGGGAGGTGTTCACGAGCCCGGAGGCGAGACCGGCGTCCGCCCGCCCCACGGCGGCCGTGGCCACCGCCGCCAGCGGGGTGGAGGCGAGCCCGGCGCCCAGCATCATCAGCACCCCGGGCAGCATGATCCCGGTGAGATACGACGTGTCGACCCGCATCGTGGACTGCCACGCGAAACCGGTCGTCGCCACCAGCGCGCCCAGCGCCGCCACGTCACGCTCGGTCAGGAGACGCAGCAGTCGCGGCGCCAGCTTGGAGCCGCACACCACCGCGAGCGAGCTGGGCATCAGCGCCAGGCCCGCCTGGAGCGGGGAGTAGCCAAGGACGTTCTGCACGTACAGGGTCATGAAGAACCACATGCAGAACATCGCCGACCCGCACACCAGCATCGCCGCGTTCGCCGATCCCACCGCGCGGGCGCGCAGCAGCCGCAGGGGCATCAGCGGTTCGGCCGTCCGCGCCTCCACGAGGAGGAACAGGCAGATCAGGGCCGGTCCCGCGAGGAGCGCCGCCACGGTTGCCGGGGAGGTCCAACCATCCGTGGCGGTCCGGGAGATGCCGTAGGCCAGCGTCGCCAGGCCGGCCGTCGCCGTCACCGCGCCGGGAAGGTCGAGACGGCGCCGCGCCTCGGCGCGGCTCTCGGCGAGCCACACCCCGGCGGCGACGAGCACCACCACGCCGACCGGGACGTTGATCAGCAGCACCCACCGCCAGGACAGCCCCTGCACGAGCGACCCCCCGATCAGTCCCCCGGTGGCGCCGCCGCCCGCGCCGACGGCGGTCCAGGTGCCGATGGCGCGTGCCCGGGCCGGGCCTCCGGGGACCGCGGCGGTCAGCAGCGTCAGGGTGGAGGGCGCCAGCACCGCCGCCCCCAGCCCCTGCGCCGCGCGAGCGGCGAGCAGCTGCCAGCCCTCCTGGGCCAGTCCGCCGGCGAGCGAGGCAAGGGTGAACAGTCCGAGTCCCACCAGGAACATCCGTTTGCGTCCGTACAGGTCGCCTGCCCGGCCACCGAGGAGCATGAAGCCGGAGAAGGCGATGGCGTAGGCGCTGACCACCCACTGCAACCCGTGCGAGGACAGCCCGAGCGCGGCCCGCATGGAGGGCAGGGCGACGTTCACCACGGACACGTCGAGTATGACGAGGAACTGGCCCGCGCAGGCGAGGGTCACGACCAGCCACGTCGGGGGTGGCGTCCGGGCCGGGGCGGCGGTTCGGGCGGGGGTGTCGCCGGCGGCTTCGAGCATGCCCGCCATGCTCGCAGCAGGAGCGGCCCCCGGCATCGGCAGGAACGCCCGGCCGGCGCGATCCCGACCGCGCGGGCTCCCTCGTTGCGCCGATCGGCGGTTCCCTCGGGGCGTTTCGGGGGGCCGCCCGGGGCCCGGCCGATCGGGCGGCACGGCGGGCCGGGGCGCCGCGCCGCGCCCTGTCGGGGAGGCGGGGGCGCGGCGCCGGTCGAGGGGGTCCGCGGGCCCCTCCTCGTCGCGGGTGTCGGTCGATGCGACACGATGGCCCGGGGCGGTCGGTCCGCGCCGCCCCGCTTGCCGCCGGTCGGGTGGGCCCACCCGTTCGGCTTCTCCCGCGCGCCGGTCGGCGTCTCGCACGGCCGGGCTCGCGGGGCCCGTCCCGTCACCCGAACGAGAGGACCGCGCGCCATGGCCGAGGCTCCCGATTCCCACCCCACCGACGCCCCGGGGCCCGGTCCCGGTCCGGAGGTGCTGGACGCCTTCGCGTCGGCGAAGGGCTTCATGCCGGTCGACGAGGGGCTGGCGCTGCACGCGGCGGCGACGGAGGCCGGCCTTCTCGGGCTGCCCTTGCTGGAGATCGGCACCTACTGCGGGCGTTCGACGATCCTGCTGGCCGACGCCGCCCGCCGGGCGGGGGTCACCGCGCTCACCGTCGACCACCATCGCGGCAGCGAGGAACAGCAGCCCGGTTGGGAGTACCACGACCCTGGCACGGTGGACGCGGAGGTGGGCCTGATGGACACGCTGCCGACCTTCCGTCGCACGCTGCACCGGGCCGGACTGGAGGATCACGTGGTGGCCCTGGTGGGTCGATCCCCGCGGATAGCCGCCCTGTGGGGCACTCCGCTCGGCATGGTGTTCGTCGACGGCGGGCACACCGACGAGCACGCCACGGCCGACTACGAGGGATGGGCCCCGCACGTGGCCGTCGGCGGCCTCCTGGCCATCCACGACGTCTTCCCGGAGCCGGCCGACGAGTTCACGGGCCAGGCCCCCTACCGCGTCCACCGGCGGGCCGTGGCCTCGGGCGCGTTCTCGGAGGTCTCGGCGACGGGCTCGCTCCGGGTGCTGCGCCGGACGACTCCGGGTCCGGTCTGAGCGAAGCCGCCCGCCTGTGGGCGCCTGGGCCACCGCCCGGGTGCGGGCGGCGCCCGGCCGGCGGCCGAAGGTGCCCGCACCGTCTCGCACGGAAGCCGGGGAAGCCGACGCCGACGCCGACGCGCTGGTCCGGGCGGACAGGCCCGTTCTCCGGGCGGTAGTGTCGCCCCGACGAGGGCCCCACCCCCGCTCGTCTCGGACCTCACGGCCCGGGGCGACGGCGACGCCTCACCGACGGCGACGCGACGACCGGAAAAGGATCCGTAGTGAACATCCGCTCCCTCACGAGAGGCGACGGCGCGGTGATCGGAGCAGCGGTGTTGCTCTTGATCGCGTCGTTCCTCGGCCTCTACGCGGCCGACAGGTTCCCCCCCGCCGTCGAGATGCCCACCCTGTGGGCCAGCGGCCCGGTCCTGTTCGGCGTCGTCGTCCCGGGTCTCGCCGGAGCCGCCCTGGTGTCGGCGAGCCGGGGGCCGGCGCGCTCCCGCAAGGTCGCCGGGCTCGACGTCGGGCAGTTCGGGACCGCCCTGACGGTCTTCGCCGCGTTGAGCGGACTGGGCAACGTCCTGGACCCCGGCAGCGGTATGGACAACGTCACCGGCACCGACCCGGGGGTGGGCGCCGGCCTGATGTTGGCTTTCGTCGCCACCGTGATCATGGCAGGGGCGGCCGTCGCCACCCCGCTGGTCCCCGCGCTCACCGCTCCCCTCGTGCCGGCGTCGCGCCCCGTCACGCAGCCGCACCCGCAGGGGCCGTCGCAGAGCGGCTACGGCTACCCGGAGGCGGAGCAGCAGCCCTACGGGGGCGGCTCGGACGGTCGGGACCGCTCGCCCGAGGGGCAGTCCGGGTCGGCTCCGCGGCCGGCACAGGGGTTCGCGCCCTTCTGGTTCGCCGTTCCGGTCCACCGCCCGCTGTTCGCCGAGGACGGAACGCCGTCGCCGATCGCCGAACTCGCCCCGGGCACCTGGTACCTCGCCGTCGACCAGCGTGGTTCCGCGCTGGTGGCGCAGACCCAGGACGGCCGCCGCGGCGTGTTGCAGGACACCTCCGGCATCCAGCGCGGCTGAACCTCACCCGCGGTCCGGCCCCTCGCCCCTTCCGGGCGGGGGGCCGGCGTCGTACAGTCGCACCCCCAATTGTCTGATGGAACGTCAGGAGGGCGGTGTGCGACTCGGACTGGCGCTCGGCTACTGGGGACGCGGCCCCGACCCGAACCACATCCCCCTGGCCCGGGAGGCCGAGCGACTCGGCTACGACTCGGTGTGGACGGCCGAGGCCTGGGGCTCGGACGCCTTCACCACGCTCACCTGGATCGCCGCCCACACACGGCGCGTCCGCCTCGGGACGGCGGTGGCGCAGATGGCGGCACGGTCCCCGACCGCCACCGCCATGGCCGCCCTCACCCTCGACCATCTCTCCGGCGGACGGCTGCTGCTCGGCCTCGGCCTGTCGGGACCGCAGGTGGTCGAGGGCTGGTACGGACGCCCCTTCCCGGCCTCGCCGTTGACGGCCACCCGGGAGTACGTCGACGTGGTGCGCCGGGTCCTGCGGCGCACCGGGCCGGTGTCGCGGACCGGCCGCTACCACCCGCTCCCCTACGACGGACCGGACGCCACCGGGCGAGGCAGGGCCCTGCGGTCCATCACCCACCCCCTGCGCGCCGACGTGCCGGTGTTCCTCGGGGCCGAGGGGCCGCGGAACGTGGCGCAGACCGCGCGGATCGCGGACGGGTGGCTTCCGCTGTACTGGTCGCCCACGCGGGCCGCCGCGCTCCACGGCGAAGCGCTGGCGGCGGCACCGGCGGGGTTCCGGGTGGCGCCGCTGGTCCAGGTTCGGGTCTGCGAGGACGTGACCGAGGGGCTGCTGCCGGTGAAGGCGATGCTGGGCTTCTACGTCGGCGGGATGGGCCACGCCTCCCGCAACTTCCACGCCGAGCTGATGGCGCGCATGGGCCAGGAGGAGGCGGCGGCGCGAGTGCGGGAGGCGTTCGCGGCCGGTCGACGCGAGGAGGCGGTGCGGGCGGTCCCGGACTCCTTCGCGGACGAGATCTCGCTGGTCGGTCCCCGGGAGCGGATCGCCGAACGGCTCCAGGCGTGGCGTTCGGGCCCGGTGCCGGTGACCGACCTGCTCGCGGTGGCACCGGACCGGAGGACGCTGCGGACGCTGGCGGAGTTGAACGACTGAACCGCGGCGGTCGGTGCCGCCGGGCGGCGTCAGCGACAGCAGTCCGGGTCGAGCCCCCTGGGCAGTTCCTCGCCGCCGAAGACGCGACACGTGGCCTCGTGACCGCCGAGGGCGGCCACGGCCAGCAGGACGGACCCGGCCGTCCAGGTCGTCAACTCCCTGGGCCAGACGGCGTCGTCGTCGAAGACGTAGCCGGTCCAATAGAGCCCGCTGTCCTCGTCCCGCAGGTGCCGGATGGACTTCAGGATCTCCAGGGCGCGGTCGGCCTCGCCCGTCGCCCACAACGCCAGGGCGAGTTCGGCGGACTCGCCGCCGGTGACCCACGGGTTGGGGACCACGCACCGCACGCCGAGACCGGGGACCACGAAGCGGTCCCACTCCCGGGCGAGGCGATCCGCGGCCTCCGCCCCGGTGAGCGCGCCGCCCAGCACCGGGTAGTACCAGTCCATCGAGTAGCGGCCCTTGTCCAGGAAGCGCTCCGGGTGGCGCCGAATGGCGTGTCGCAGCGCTCCCACGGCCAACTCCCAGTCGGGCTGCGGCTCCTCCAGGTGCTCGGCGATGGCCAGCGCGCAGCGCAGGGCCTGGTGGACAGAGGAACTGCCGGTCAGCAACGCCTCCGAGGCCGGTGTGCCGTCGTCGTCGCGCCGCCAGCCGATCTGCCCGCCGGGCCGCTGCAAGCGCAGGACGAACTCGACGGCGGCGCGCACGGTGGGCCACATCCGGTCCAGGAACGCGTCGTCGCCGGTGGCGAGGTGGTGGTGCCAGACACCGACCGCGACGTAGGCGACGAAGTTGGTCTCCCGGCCCCGGTCGACGACGTCGGAGGGGTCGCCGTCGGCGTAGGCGGCGTACCAGGAGCCGTCGGGTCGCTGGTGCCGGGCCAGCCAGGTGTAGGCGCGCTCGGCCGGCCCGTGTTCGCCGGCCGCGTCCAGGGCCATCGCAGCCTCGACGTGGTCCCAGGGGTCGAGGTGATGACCTCGGAACCAGGGGATGGCGCCGTCCTCGCGCTGGACGGCCAGGATGCCGCGCACCGTCGCGGCGGCCTGTCCGGCGGTCAGGACCCCGGGCAGGACCAGGTGTTCCGTCCGTGGAGTCGTCACGCGGCTTCCGCCTCGGGCAGGTGGGGCTTGGTCGCATAGGCCACGAAGCTCTTGCCGATCAGCGGGTTGAGCGCCCGCTCCGCCGTCCTGGTCGCCAGCGGCTTCCTCATGATGTCCCAGACGAGGAGCTTGTGGTAGGCGCGCACCGGCAACGCCTTGTCGTTGTCCACGCCGAACGCGCACTTCAGCCACCAGTACGGGGAATGCAGGGCATGGGCGTGGTGGGTGCCGTAGGGACGCAGGCCCGCCTCGCGCATCCGGGCGAGCAGGTCGTCGGCGCGGTAGATGCGGATGTGGCCGCCCTCGACCTCGTGGTAGGCGTCGGACAGCGCCCAGCACACCTTCTCCGGGCCGTAGCGGGGCACGGTCACGGCGATCCGGCCGCCGGGCCGGAGCACCCGCACCATCTCGGCCAGCACGCCCTTGTCGTCGGGGATGTGCTCCATCACCTCGGAGATGATGACGACGTCGAAAGACTCGTCGGGGAAGGGCAGGGCCAGGGCGTCGCCCTCCATGGCCGCGGCGGTCGCGCCCTCGGGGGCCTCCCCGGCCTCGCGCATGGCCTCGAACCAGGTCGCGACCTCGCGGATCTCCTCGGCGTTCCGATCCAGGGCCACCACCCGCGCGCCCCGCCGATAGCACTCGAAGGCGTGCCGGCCGGCTCCGCAGCCGAGGTCCAGGACGCGGTCCCCGGCGGCGAGCGGGAACCGGGAGAAGTCGACGGTCAGCACGTGGCCCTGCTTTCACGATCGGGTGCCGCGGACACGGACGGGGACGGCCCCGCGGAGGGGGCGGGTGGCCCGGCGGGCCCCGCCGGGGAGGCGCCCGACCCTTCGGTGGGCGCGGGCGCCGCGACCGGGGTGACGGTGCCTCCCTCGCCGGTCGCGGCGGCGATGGCCTCGCGGTAGCGGGCCACCGTCCCCCGCGCGGCACTCGCCCAGGTGAAGTGGCGAAGGACCCGTTCGCGTCCCGCCGCGCCGAGACGTTCCCGCAGCGTCCGGTCGCCCAGCAGCCGCGACAGCCCGGCTGCCAAGGCGTCACTGTCGCCCGGCGGCACCGCGAGGCAGGTCTCGCCGTCCGTCCCGGCGACCTCGGGGACGGCGCCGCCGGTCGTGGCCAGCAGGGGTGTGCCGGTCGCCATGGCCTCCGCCGCGGGCAGGGAGAACCCCTCGTACAGGGACGGCACGCACGCGACCTCGGCCGAACGCACCAGGTCTACCAGCTCGGCGTCGGATACGCCCTTGACGAACTCGACGGCGCGCCCGAGTCCGCGGCGGGTGATCGCCCGGGCGACGGGCCCCTCCTCGGGTCGTTTGCCGACGACCACGAGATGCGCCTCGGGCCGTTCGGCGCGCACCGAGGCCAGCGCCTCGACCAGGAAGACCAGTCCCTTGAGCGGGACATCGGCGCTGGAGGTGGTCACGATCCGGCCCGGCACGCGGGGCACGGACGGGTCGGGGGAGAACAAGTCGGTGTCGGCGCCGATGTGGACGACGTGCACGCGGTCCGGGCGGACCCCGAGATCGTCGACGATCTCCTGCCGGGAGCTGCCGGAGACGGTGAGGACGGACGGCAGCCGGCGGGCGACGCGCTTCTGCATCCGGGTAAAGGCGTACCAGCGGCGCACGGAGCAGCGGCGCCGGAAGCCCTCGGCGGCGTCCAACTCCAGTCGTCGGTCGACGGTGATGGGGTGGTGCACGGTGGTGACGAGGGGCGCGCCGAGGTCGCCGAGGAGCCCGTAGCCGAGCGTCTGGTTGTCGTGGACGACGTCGAAGTCGCCTCGGCGGGAGCGTAGATGGCGGCGGGCGCGCAGGGAGAAGGTCAGCGGCTCGGGGAAGCCGCCGGTCCACATCGTGCCGACCTCGACGGCGTCGATCCAGTCCCGGTACTCGGCGATTCCCGGGGTGCGGAAGGGGTCGGAGGCCCGGTACAGGTCGAGGCTGGGCAGTTCGGTCAGCCGGGGCCCGCGCGGCGTGCCGTGGGGCGGGGGTTCTCGCCCCGGGGCGTCCTCGGGGAGGTCGAGCGCGTCGAGGACGGGGTAGGGCTGGGCGCCGATCACCTCGACCCGGTGGCCGAGGCGGGCGAGTTCGCGGGAGAGGTGACGGACGTAGACGCCTTGGCCGCCGCAGAACGGGTTCCCCTTGTAGGTGAGGAGGGCGATGCGGAGCGGTCGCTCGCCGTCCGCGGCCCGGCCTGTGCGAGGGCCCGCTTGACTGGCCTCAGCGGTCACTCTGGGCCCCCTTCTGCCTGCGGTGTCCCGCGAGACTACGCCGGGACGGTAATCTAGAACAAGTTTCAGAGTTGATCGTTCCGAGGCTCTGAATCTACCGGCAGGTAGGGACGCTGTGGCCAATGGATCAGGTGATTCGCGCCACGGCGACCAAGGCGAACGGGGTGACCCCCTTGACCAAGTTGACCAGGGCGCGCATCGACACCGTCGCCGCGGGTCCGGCGCTCACCGAGCGTCAGGAGGCGCGTCGACGACGCATCCTGCAAGCCGGTGCCCGTCTCGCCTGTCGGGGCGGTTTCGACGCCGTGCAGATGCGCGAGGTGGCGGAGTCCTCCCAGGTGGCCCTCGGGACCCTCTACCGGTACTTCCCCTCCAAGATCCATCTGTTGGTCGCCGTGATGCAGGACCAATTGGAGCGACTCCACGGCACCCTGCGCCGGCAACCCCCCACCGGGGACACCGCGGGCGAGCGGGTGGCGCGAACGTTGATGCGCGCCTTCCGCGCCCTGCAACGCGAACCCCACCTGGCGGACGCCATGGTCAGGGCGCTCACCTTCGCCGACCGCAGCGTCTCGCCCGAGGTCGACCAGGTGTCGCGGCAGACGACCGCGATCATCCTGGACGCGGTGGGCGGCGGCGAGCAGGCGAGCCCGGAGCAGCTCTCGGCGGTCCGGGTCATCGAGCACACCTGGCATTCGGCGCTGGTGACCTGGCTGTCCGGACGGGCTTCCATCGCCCAGGTCAGGGTGGACATCGAGACGGTGTCCCGGCTGATCGACCTGACCGGGCCTGAGCCGCGCCGGGCGTCCGCGCCCCCTGCGGGCTCTCGCGACGCCGGACAGGGGGGCGCCGCCCCCGCCGGCTAGGCATCCGGGGGATAGACGGGTTCGCCGGTCTCGGCGTGGGTCAGCGTGATCGCCTCGACCGGGCAGTACTCGGCGGCGGCGAACACCGCCTCCTCGGCCTCCGTCTCCTCGGCGACCGGTCGCGACCGGCGGAAGGGGTCCAGGTGGAAGGCGTGGGCGGCGTGGTGCACGCACTGCGCGGACCCCACGCACGCGGTCGCGTCGACCTCGACCCGCCATCGGTCGCCGGCTCCGTTCGGACGGGGCGCCTCGCCCGCCCCGCTCACTCCGCCCCGCCCGCCGGGTCGGTGGCGGGGGCGGGGGCCGCCGGGTGGCCCGCCGGCAGGTGGATCATCTTGTGCTCCAGGTACTCGCCGTACCCCTCGGGGCCGAACTCCCGTCCCAGGCCGGAGTTCTTGTAGCCGCCGAAGGGCCCGAACACGTCCAGGCCGAAGGTGTTCACCGAGTAGGTCCCCGTGCGGACCCGGCGGGCGACCTCGACGCCCCGCTCGACGTCGGCCGTCCACACGCTGCCGCTCAGGCCGTATTCGGAGTCGTCGGCGATCCGTACCGCCTCCTCCTCGTCTCCGTAGGGGACGAGGCAGACCACCGGCCCGAAGATCTCCTCCCGGGCGATCCTCATGTCGTTGCCCACCTCGCCGAACAGGGTCGGCTCGACGTACCAGCCGCGGTCGAGGCCGGCGGGTCGGCCACCGCCGACCAGGACGTGGGCGCCCTCCTCCCGGCCGATCCGGATGTAGTCCAGGCTGCGGAGCTGCTGCCGTCGGGCGACGAGCGGGCCGACCTGCGTCGCGGGGTCCAGCGGGTCGCCCACCACCAGGTCCCCGGCGGCGGCGGCGAAGGCCTCGGCGAACTCCTCGTATCGGCAGCGGGGCAGCAGGACCCGCGTCTGCGCCACGCACGCCTGCCCGTTGTTCATCCACGCCGCCGGCACGATCCCCGCGACCGCCCGGTCGAGGTCCGCGTCCGGCAGCACCACGGCCGCGGACTTTCCGCCCAACTCCAAGGTGACGCGGGCGAGATTGCGGGCCGCGACCGCCATCACGCGTCGGCCGGCGGCCGGCGATCCGGTGAACGAGACCATTTCCACGCCCGGGTGCCCCACCAGGTACTCCCCGGTCTCGCGGCCCGCCGGCAGGATCGAGAGCACCCCCTCGGGCACCCCGGCCTCCCGCGCGACGTCCGCCAGCAAAAACGCGTCCAGCGGCGACTCCGGCGCCGGCTTGAGCACGACCGCGCAGCCCGCCAGCAGCGCCGGGGCCAGCTTGGCCGCCGCGGTGAACTGCGGGACGTTCCACGGCACCACCGCCGCCACGACACCCACCGGCTCGCGCCGGATCAGGAGCGGCCCCAGCATGCCGGCGCGGTCCTCCTCGTGGCGGAAGCCCCGCGCCACGGTGATCGCCGCGTCCCACACCATGACCGCGCCCAGCGCCTGGGCGAGCACGCTCCAGGAGTAGGGGGAACCGTTCTGCGTGGAGATCAGGCGGGCGATCTCCTCGTGGCGGGCCGCCAGGCCGTCCCGGATCCGGGCCACGACCTCGATCCGCTCGGCGAGGGCCGCGCGGGGCCAGGGGCCCTCGTCGAAGGCGCGACGCGCGGCGGCGACGGCCCGGTCCACGTCGCCGGGGCCGGCGTGCGGCACCCGCCCGACGACCTCCTCGGTGTGCGGCCCCACCACGTCGACGACGTCCTGGCCCACCGGATCGACCCAGGCCCCGCCGACGAACAACTTCCGGTGTTCCACAAGCCGTTCCCCGCGCTCGGTCATGCCGTCGCCTCCCGGAGCCGCATCCCGTCCGTGTCCGCGGTCGGCCCGGCCGTCGACGACCGGCGCCGGACGCTGCCTGACGCACCATCAGCACTCATACCAGCGGCCGACCCGGGCGGCAACGGTCGCGGGTGGGGGCCCTCCCGGGAAGGACGCCCCGCACGCCTCACACTCTCCCCGGCCGCGTCTGCCCCGCGTTCGGCGGCTGCACGGCCCGGCTCCGCCGGCGGGCGGACCGCGCGCCCGGGGCCGGGCGCGCCACCGGGGCGGACGGCTCGCCCCTGGGGCCGGTCCCGGGGCGCCGGGTAGAGTGTCGGCGTCGTCATCACGCCCGTACGGGGGGAAGCCGGTGCGATTCCGGCGCTGACCCGCAACCGTGAGCCGCCCCAGCCCCGCCGGCGCCCCGCCGGCCGGTCGCGGCGGCGAGCCGGAACGCCCCGGTCGGGATCGTGACCGGCTCACGTGCCCGGCGTCCGCCGCGGCACGGGCACCGTCGAGGAATACGGAGCCGAGCCGCCGGGGCCCGCCGCCCCCGCTGCCCGGATCCCCCGCAGCGAAAGGCACCCGCCTCCCATGACGATCCGCCGCCGCGCCGTCGCGGCCCTGGCAGCGATAGCCGTGCTCGGCGCGACCGCCCCCGCCGCGCTCGCCGCCGACCCCTCCCCGTCGGCGCCCGACGGCCTGTACGGCACATCGGACCCCCAGTACGACGGCGTGTGGCGCCAGTCCCTGGCTCTCCTGGCCCAGGACGCCGCCGGGGTGCGTCCCGCCGAGAGCGCCGTGGGGTGGCTGACCGGGACGCAGTGCCAGGACGGCGCGTTCCCCTCCTTCCGCGCGGACACCGACGCCGACTGCGACGCGGACGTCCCGGTCGACACCAACAGCACGGCCGCGGCGGTCCAGGCACTGACCGCCCTCGGCGGTCACGAGGAGGCCACCGCCCGGGCCGTGGACTGGCTGCGGGCGGCGCAGAACGCCGACGGCGGCTGGGGCTACACCCCGGAGTCGGCGAGCGAGCCGAACTCCACCTCCCTGGTGATCGGCGCGCTGACCGTCACCGGCCACGACCCGGACCAGGTCGTCCGCGCCGGCCACTCCCCCTACGACGCCCTCACCGCGTCGGCCCTGCCCTGCGGCGGCGACACCCGGGGCGCGTTCGGCTTCCCCGACCAGGACGGCGAGCCGGTGCCCAACGCCGACGCCACGGCGGCCGGGGTCCTCGGGGCCCTCGGGGGCACGCTCGTGGCGGAGCCCGGCGCCGAGGCCTCGGAGCCCGGCTGCGAGGACGGCGAGCCCACCCGGGAGCGGATCGCCGCGAACGGCGCCGCCCACCTCCTGGAGGAGACCGCCGAGGAAGGAGTCCTGATGTCGGCGCTCGGCGGTGCCGAGCCGCGACCCGACTACGGCAACACCGCCGACGCGGTGGTCGCGCTCGCCGCCCAGGGAGGCGCGGCGCTGGCCGAGGAACCGCTGCGCCGGCTCCGGGAGGACGGGCCGGACTGGGCCGCCGAGTCGGGGCCGGCCGCCTGGGCCCAGTTGATCCTCGCCGCGCACGCCGCCGGCGGCGATCCGCGCGACTTCGGTGGCGTCGATTTGGTGGCCCGACTGAACGCGACGGGCCCGGAGCCCCTCGCGGACGGCGCGGACACCACGAGCGACGCGGCGGCGGGCGAGGCCGACGACCAGGCCTCCGGGGGGAGCGACTCCTCCGGCCTCGGCGTCTGGTGGTCGATCGGACTCTGCCTCGTCGCCGTCGTCGGCGTGGGGCTCCTGATCGGCGGACGCCTGCGGAAGCGGCGTCCGTGACCCGGCGCGTCGCGCTCCCGCTCCTGACCGCGCTCCTGTCGGTCTGCGCCGTCCTGGTCGGCGCGGGGCAGGCGGGGGCGGCCGGGTACCGCTACTGGTCCTTCTGGGAGCACGACGGCGGCGCCTGGGTCTACGCGACCCAGGGGCCCTCCCTCGCCCGACCCGACGACGGCTCCGTCCAGGGCTTCCGCTTCGCGGTGAGCGAGGACTCCTCGGACGCGGCCCGCCCGCGCGGCGTGAGCGACTTCGCCGCCGTCTGCGCCGGGACCCCGGCGACGGACGGCACCAAACGGGTGGCCCTCGTCCTCGACTTCGGCACGGCCTCCGACGCGCCGGACGGCGAGACCCCGCCGGAGCCGCGCGCCGCGTGCGCCCGGGTGGCGCCCGAGGCGACGACGGCGGACGCCCTGGCCGCCGTCGCGGGCCCGCTCCGGTACGACTCGTCCGCGCTGCTGTGCGCCATCGCCGGCTATCCGCACAAGGGGTGCGGCGAGCCGGTGTCGGTCGGCGGCGAACAGGCGGACTCCGCGTCCGGGTCGGGGCGGGAGACGGACGACCCGGCCGGCGACGGGGGCCCCTCGGCGGGCCTCCTCGCGGGCCTGGCGGGGGTCGCCGCGCTCGGCGGGGTCGCGGTGTGGCAGGCCCGACGACGCGGACCCCGGTAGGAACCCCGATGCCCGACACCCCCCGGCCCGCCGGCCCCGCCGGTCGGACGGCGCGGCCGGCGCGACCGGCACCCTCGACCGGACCCCGCTCCGGCCGCGCCCCGGTCCATCCGGGGGCGTGGTGGCTGTGGGCTCTCGGCCTGGGTGTCGCCGCGACCCGCACCACCAACCCGCTGCTCCTCGCGCTCCTCGTGGCGGTCTCGGCCGTGGTGGTGACCGCCCGCCGGCCGGACGCCCCGTGGGCCCGCTCCTACGGCGCCTTCGTCCGGCTCGCCCTGGTGGTGATCGCCATTCGGCTCGTCTTCACGGTGGTCTTCGGCTCGGCCGTGCCCGGAGACCACGTCCTGGTCACCCTCCCCGAGATCCCGCTCCCGGAGTGGGCCCAGGGCATCCGGCTCGGCGGGCGGGTCACGGCCGAGGGTCTCGTCTTCGCCTGCTACGAGGCCCTGCGCCTGGCCGCACTACTCGTCTGCGTGGGGGCCGCCAACGCGCTCGCCCATCCCTCCCGCCTCCTGAAATCGCTGCCGGGCGCCCTCTACGAGGTCGGGGTGGCCGTCGTCGTCGCACTCACCTTCGCCCCGCATCTGATCGCCGACGTGCGCAGGCTGCGCGCGGCCCGCAGGCTCCGCGGGCGTCCCGACCGGGGGGTGCGCGGCGTGCTCCAGGTCGGCATGCCGGTGCTGGAGGGCGCCCTGGAACGATCCGTCGCGCTGGCGGCCGCGATGGACGCCCGAGGCTTCGGCCGGACGGCGTACGTGTCCGAGCGGGTGCGTCGCACCACCGCGGCGCTGACGCTGTGCGGCCTGTTGGGCGTCTGCGTGGGCACCTACGGCCTGCTGACGGCGTCCGGCGGCACCTACGGGCCGCCCGTCCTGATCGTCGGGCTGGTCGCCGCCCTGGCCGGGCTCCGGCTGGGCGGCAGACGCTCGCCCCGCACCCGCTACCGCCCCGACGCCTGGGACGCCAGGGCCTGGGCCGTCGCCGCGTCGGGGGCGGTCGTCGCCCCCCTGCTGGCCCTGGCCGCCACGCGGGACCCGGCGGCGCTGGCGCCCGGTGTGGTGCCGCTGGTCGCGCCCACCCTCCCGTTGTGGCCGGCCGCGGCGATCCTCCTCGGTCTTCTGCCGCTCCCGCTCACCCCCGCACCGCCGTCCTCCGAGGAGTCCCCTTGATCCGCTTCGAGCACGTCCGGGTGACGTACGACGGAGCGGACGAACCCACCGTCCGCGACATCGACCTGTCCGTACCGGAGGGCGAACTCGCCCTGCTGATCGGCCCGTCGGGGGTGGGCAAGTCCACACTGCTGGGCGCGGTCGCCGGCCTGGTGCCGCACTTCACCGGCGGGACACTGGGCGGCCGGGTCACGGTGGCCGGGCGCGACACCCGCACCCACAGGCCGCGCGACCTCGCCGATCTGGTCGGCGTGGTGGGCCAGGACCCCGTCGCCCACTTCGTGACGGACACGGTGGAGGAGGAACTGGCCTACGGGATGGAGTCGTTGGGGCTGCCGCCGGAGGTGATGCGGCGCCGGGTGGAGGAGACGCTCGACCTGCTGGGCCTGGCCGAACTGCGCGACCGTCCGATCGGCACGCTGTCCGGCGGCCAGCGGCAGCGGGTCGCGATCGGTTCGGTCCTCACCCCGCACCCCGCGGTACTGGTCCTGGACGAGCCGACGTCGGCACTGGACCCGGTCGCGGCCGAGGAGGTGCTGGCGGTGCTGCAACGACTGGTGCACGACCTCGGCACGACGGTGCTGATGGCGGAGCACCGACTGGAACGCGTCGTGCAGTACGCCGACCGGGTCGTCCTGCTCCCGGGCCCGGGCGCGGCCGCGGTCGTGGGCCCGCCCGCAGAGGTGATGGCCGTCTCGCCGGTGCGCCCCCCGGTGGTGGACCTGGGCCGCCTCGCCGGCTGGTCCCCGCTGCCGCTGACGATCCGCGACGCCCGCCGCCGGGCGGCACCGCTGCGGGAGCGCCTGGCGACCGCGGCCCCGGACGGGCCGACGAGCACCGCGCCCGTCGGCGGGAAGCCGTCCGCCCCCGGCGGCGCGGACCGGCGGACCGCGGGGGCCGCCGGCCGACGCGACGATCGGGACCAGGCCCCGCCTCCGGGGGCGGAAGCGCCCCGAGGAGCGTCGCGGACCGGCGGGACCGGACGGCCCCGGTGGGCACGGCGGCGCCCTCGCGAGGACGCCGGGGGGAGCCCCCGCGGGCTCCGCCGACACGCGGCGGAACCCGGCACAGTCGAGGGTCCGGCCGCCGACGCGCGCGCGGTCCGCGTCCGACACGGCGGGCCGGAGGTGCTGCGCGGCGTCGACCTGTCCGTGTCCGCCGGCGAGACGGTCGCGCTGATGGGGCGCAACGGCGCGGGCAAGTCGACCCTGCTCGCCGCCCTCGCCGGCCTCGTCGCGCCCTCCTCCGGGACCGTCCGGGTCTCCGGGACGGTCCCGCACCGCGCGCGCCCCCGCGATCTGGTGCGCCGGGTCGGCCTGGTCCCCCAGGAGCCGCGCGACCTGCTGTACGCCGACACCGTCGCCGCCGAGTGCGCGGCGGCCGACGCGGACGCGGGAGCGACCGCCGGCACCTGCCGGACGCTGCTCACGCGGTTGCTGCCCGGCGTGGCGGACGACGCCCATCCCCGGGACCTCTCCGAGGGCGGTCGGCTGACCCTCGCCCTGGCGGTGGTTCTGACCGCCCGCCCGCCCCTGCTGCTGCTGGACGAACCGACCCGGGGCCTGGACTACGCGGCGAAGTCAAGGCTCACCACGATCCTGCGGGGGTTGGCCGCCGACGGACACGCCATCGTCCTCGCCACGCACGACGTGGAACTCGCCGTGGAACTGGCCCACCGGGTCGTCCTGCTCGCCCAGGGCGAGGTGATCGCCGACGGCCCGACGGCGGACGTGGCGGTGGCCTCGCCGTCGTTCGCGCCGCAGGTCGCCAAGATCCTGGCGCCGCTGGGATGGCTGACGGTCTCCCAGGTTCGCGAGGTGCTGTCGTGACCGCATCGCATCCGTCGACGTCCCGGCCACGGGCCCGCGCGGTCCGTCTCGGGCCCCGCTCGGCCACGGCGCTCGCCCTGGTGAGCGCCGTCGGCGTGGCCGGCGTCGGCTGGCCCTTCCTCGCCCCGCCGTCCTCGCTGGTCAGCGCGCACGCCCAGGACGCGCCCTGGTTGTTCGCGGGGTTGCTGGTGCTGCTGGTCGCGGTGGCGACGGCGACGATCTCGGAGTCGGGCCTGGGCCCCAAGGCCGTGGCGACCCTGGGCGTGTTGGCCGCGACGGGGGCGGCGCTTCGCCCGCTGGGCGCCGGCACGGCGGGCCTGGAGCCCATGTTCTTCCTGATGGTCCTCAGCGGCCGGGTGCTCGGTCCCGGGTTCGGCTTCGTGCTCGGTTCGGTCACGATGTTCGCCTCCGCCCTGCTGACCGGCGGGGTGGGGCCGTGGTTGCCGTTCCAGATGACCGCCATGGGCTGGTTCACCCTGGGCGCGGGACTGCTGCCGTTCCCGGACCGGCTCCGGGGGCGGGCGGAGCTGCTGACGCTGGCCGGGTACGGCTTCCTGGCCGCCTTCGCCTACGGCACGGTGATGAACCTCCAGGGCTGGCCGTTCCTGGACGCCCTGGCGTCGAACATCGCCTTCGCCCCGGACGCCCCGGTCACCGCCAACCTGGCGCGGTTCACCGCCTACTGCCTGGCCACCTCCATGGGCTGGGACCTGGGCCGGGCGGTCGTCACGGTCGTCCTCACACTGACCCTCGGCGCCCCCCTGCTCCGCGCTCTGCGACGGGCCACCCGAAGGGCGGCCTTCGAGGCCCCGGTGTCCTTCGAGGCCGACCCGAGGTGAGGAAGCGCACGTGACGCGGATCACGTACGAACTCGGGTCGTAGCACGCGGGCCGCCGCCACCCCTCCTCGACACGTCCTCGACCAGCCAGGAAGGGCACTTCACCACGTACCGGTCAATCAGCCCAATACGAACAGGGTTAGAGAAAGGGGTGATTGCGGGCTTCCGAGGCGTGCTGTTTCCCTGGACCGGCCAACAGGTGCCGACGTTCCCCGGACCGCGGCGCCGGCGCGCCCCCCGCGCGCCCGCTTCCCCGTCCCCGACGAAAGGGTTCCACCTTGTCCGCCGCCTCCCTCCTCCGCCGTGTCGCCACTCCCAAGAAGGCGATGACCGGCGCCGCGCTGGCCGTCGCCACGTGCGGCACCCTGATAGCCGCCACCCCCGCCCAGGCGGCGACGTCCGCGGCCTCGGCCCAGGCGACCGCCAAGCAGATGATCGGCGACCAGGCCGAGTACACGTGCTTCTCGAACATCGTGCAGCACGAGAGCAACTGGAACCTCACCGCGACCAACCCCTCCAGCGGCGCCTACGGACTGGTCCAGGCTCTGCCGGGCTCGAAGATGGCCTCGGCGGGCTCCGACTGGCAGACCAACGCCGCGACCCAGATCAAGTGGGGCGTGGACTACATGAAGGACCGCTACGGCAGCGCCTGCGACGCCTGGAGCTTCTGGCAGGCCAACGGCTGGTACTGACCGACGGACCACTCGGCGCGCCCCGGCGCGGAGGCGACACCACCCGCTAACCGGGGTCGCCGTCGCGCCGGCGCGGCCTTCCCGTCGTCGTCATCTCGACACAGGGGACGCGAGCCCGATCCCCACCACGTGGAGCGTGGCGTAGATGGCGAGACCCAAGGCACTGGCGGCCACGACGGCATGGCCTCGCGGCCAGATCGCGCCCTTGTCACTCTCGTCCAGTCGGACGAACTCGGGGTCGGTCATGTCGATCGTGCACGAGGTCATCGTCGTCTCCCGGATCGGTGCGGCTCACCTGCGATGACAGTCGCAGGTGAGCCGAGGCCGTGCGACCCCCCGAGGGGACCGCACCGAGGACGACGACGTGCCCTCCCATCGGTGGAACGAGGCTTACGTCGCCCCTCGGCTCGGCCGACGTGCCGGAACCGTGGGATACGACGCTCACGCGATGGGCGAGCCGAACCCGTCCTCGCCCCGACCGGCGGTCTCGCCGGCGGGAGGAGGTCCCCGACGGTCCTGGGCGACACGGCCGCGGGCCCTCCCCCTCCTGCGGCTCGGCTCCCGCCGGCCCCTTCGGGTGGAGGCCGTGTAGCCCGCCCGAGGAGCCATTCGGGGGGTGCCCTCGGGGGTCGAGGGCCGCAGGGTGGTGGCCAAGGCCCGGAGCCCGCAGGAGTGGGAGAAACGTGATGTACGACACCGAACTCCAGGACCGCGTCGACATGTCGACCGACCTCCACGAAGAGGACACCGGCGTCTTCCGACCGACGGGCACGAAGCCCGTCACCGCGACTCCCGCGGGCATCGCGGTCGGCGCTCTCCTCACGCTCCACGTCACCGCCATCGTCTACGCCGCCGTCGGCTGACCTCGGCCCGAGAGCCCCTCGCTCAGAGGCGCTGGAGGATGGTGCCGGTGGCCAATGCCCCGCCCGCGCACATGGTCACCAGGGCGAGCTCCTTCTCGGAGCGCTCCAGTTCGTGCAGGGCCGTGGTGAGCAGACGCGCGCCGGTCGCCCCCACCGGATGCCCCAGCGCTATCGCGCCCCCGTTGACGTTCACGCGCTCCAGGTCCCGGTCGAAGACGCGCGCCCAGCTCAACACCACCGAGGCGAACGCCTCGTTGATCTCCACGACATCGATGTCCCCGAGGGTCATACCGGCTTTCCCCAGCACCGCCCGGGTGGCGTCGACGGGCCCGTCCAGGTGGAAGTGCGGATCGGCGCCGACCAGCGCCTGGGCCACGATCCTGGCCCGGGGCCGCAGCCCCAGCGCCCTGGCCATGCGTTCGGAGGCCCACATGAGGGCCGCGGCCCCGTCACTGATCTGCGAGGAGTTGCCGGCCGTGTGCACGGCTCCGGGCATCACGGCCTGGAGACCGGCCAGCGCCTCCAACGAGGTGTCCCGCGGCCCCTCGTCCCGGTCGACCAGGCGCCACCTGCCCGCACCGGCCGTCTGCTCCTCCTCGGACGTGGGAACCTGCACCGCGAAGGTCTCGCGCTTGAAGCGCTCCTCCGCCCAGGCCCGGGCCGCGCGCTCCTGGGAGAGCAGGCCCAACGCGTCGACGTCCCGGCGGGTCAGCCCTCGGTGCCGGGCGATCCGCTCCGCCGCCTCGAACTGGTTCGGCAGGTCGACGCTCCACTCGTCCGGGAAGGGCCGGCCCGGCCCGTGCTTGGACCCCGAACCGAGCGGCACCCGTGTCATGGACTCGACGCCGCAACTGACACCCACGTCGATCACCCCGGCCGCCACCATGTTGGCCACCAGGTGTGCGGCCTGCTGAGAGGAGCCGCATTGGCAGTCGACGGTCGTCGCGGCGGTCTCGTAGGGCAGGCCGGCGGCCAGCCAGGCGGTGCGCGCGGGGTTCATGGACTGCTCGCCCGCGTGGGTCACGGTGCCGGCGACGACCTGCTCGACGCAGTCGGCGGGGATGCCCGCGCGGTCGAGGAGTTCCCGATACGTCCCGGCCAGGAGACGGGCGGGATGCAGATCGGCGAGCACGCCGCCGCGCCGGCCGATGGGGGTCCGTACGGCTTCGACGATCACGGGTTCGGCGGCCATGGGGCGGTCCTCTCCGGAGATCCGAGGGGGGGCCGGAGGGCCCCGGTGCACCCGGGGCTCCCCGGAGCCGGGGCGGTCGCGGCACCGGCGCCGGGGAGCCGGCGCCGCGTCGAGCGGTGCCCGCGCGGACGGACGACGCCGGGCGCGCGCCACCGGCCGGCGGGCACACGCCCGACGTGGGACGTGTTCGGGGCGTGGCCGGTGTGGCGGGGTGCGGCACCGGGGGTCGGAGCCGGGCGGGCGGTGCCGGACGCGGCACTGATACGTGGTGCGGTCGTTTCGCAGTCTGCTGACGTCGACCCCGCTCCCGCAAGGGTCGTGCACGCGATTCGACCGGGTCGCGCCTCTTGCCCGTGCGGTGTCGGCTCGCTACGTTGCATATCTGACGCTCTGTCAGATCTGATGCGGGGAGGGGCCCATGTCCTGTCCAGCGCTGCCCGAGGGGTTCGACTTCACCGACCCCGAACTCCTCGGTCGCCGCGTCCCCCTGCCCGAGTTCGCCGCTCTGCGTCGCAGCGACCCGGTGCGCTGGATCGAGCAGCCGGCGGGGGTCGCCGGCTTCCTGGACACCGGCTACTGGGCGGTGACCCGACACGCGGACGTCAAGTACGTCTCCACCCACCCGGAGTTGTTCTCCTCGTCGCGCAACACGGCCATCATCCGCTTCAACGAACACATCGACCGGTCGGCCATCGACGCCCAGCGCCTGATCATGCTCAACATGGACCCGCCGGAACACACCCGCGTCCGGAAGATCGTGCAGCGCGGCTTCACCCCCCGAGCCGTCCGCGACCTCGCGGACCGTCTGCGTGCCCGCGCCCGCTCGATCGTCGCGGACGCGGCGGCCCGGCCGGGGCCGTTCGACTTCGTCACCCGCGTCGCCTGCGAACTGCCGCTCCAGGCCATCGCGGAACTCGTCGGCGTGCCGCAGGAGGACCGCTCCCGGATCTTCGACTGGTCGAACCGGATGATCGCCTACGACGATCCGGAGTACGCCGTCACCGAGGAGGTGGCCGCCGAGGCCGCCACCGAGATCCTCGGCTACGCCACCGCCATGGCCGCCGAGCGCAAGCTCCGCCCGGCGCGGGACATCGTCACCCGGCTGGTGGCCGCGGAGGACGAGGGGAACCTGGGCGCGGACGAGTTCGGATTCTTCGTCCTGCTCCTGGCCGTCGCGGGCAACGAGACCACGCGCAACGCCATCACCCACGGCATGCACGCCTTCCTCACCCACCCCGACCAGTGGGATCTCTACAAGCGGGAGCGCCCGACCACCGCGGCCGAGGAGATCGTGCGCTGGGCCACCCCCGTCTCCGCCTTCCAACGCACCGCGACCCGGGACACGGAACTGGGCGGCAGACGCGTCGCGGAGGGCGACCGGGTCGGGCTCTTCTACGCCTCGGCCAACCATGATCCCGAGGTGTTCGACGCACCCGAGACCTTCGACATCACCCGTGACCCCAACCCGCACCTCGGCTTCGGCGGCGGAGGCCCGCACTACTGCCTGGGCAAGTCGCTGGCCGTGCTGGAGATCGACCTCGTCTTCGAGGCCGTCGCGGACGTCATGCCCGACCTCCGCCCCGTCGCGGAGCCACGTCGGCTCCGTTCAGCCTGGATCAACGGGGTGAAGGAGTTGCGGGTGAGTCGCCCGGACGGGGCGACGCCCCCCGCCTGAACCCGGCGGCCCCTCCGCCACCCGCCGCCGAGGGAGCCCGGAACGGGTGGAGCGCGCGGTCCGGGCGGGTCTCTTCCGCCGGCGAGGACGCCATGTCTCTCCGGTCCGCGGGAGCCGTCATCCCCGCGGCCCGCCCCGGGCGGGCTCCGGCCCGGAGTCGGTCGAGGCCGCCGACCCGACGGGGACGGCCGGCCGGGCCCCGTCCACCGTGTCGGGGCCCGCTCGCCCCTGTGCCGGTACCCGGGCGGTACCGCCCGCCCCGTCGTCCGCGCTCTCGGGTCCGGTCCGCGGACCCTGGAGGAGACGCGTCAGGAGGAACCCGACGCCCACCACCGCGGCGCCGCCCACCGCGTCCAGCACCCAGTGGTTGCCGGTCGTCACGATCGCCGCCAGCGTGAAGAGCGGGTGAGCCAGACCCAGCAGTGCCAGAGCGCGTCTGCGGACGACCACCGCGACCACCACCCCGCACCACAGCGACCAGCCGAAGTGCAGCGACGGCATGGCCGCGTACTGGTTCGTCAGCTCGGTGAGGCCGCCGTAGTCGGGCCGCGAGAAATCCTGTACGCCGTGCACGGTGTCGACGATGCCGAGCGTGGGCATCAACCGCGGCGGAGCCAGCGGATACAGCCAGAAGCCCATCAGGGCGGACAGGGTGGTGAGGCCCAGCGTGGTGCGCGCCCACCGGTAGTCGACGGGCCGTCGGACGTACAGGACGCCGAGCAGCGCCAGCGGCACCACGAAGTGGAAGGAGGTGTAGTAGAAGTCGAAGAAGTGCCGGAGCGGGTCGACGCCCACCACCGCGTGGTTGACCGCGTACTCGATGTCGATGCCGAGCGCGCGCTCCAGGTCGAGGATCTGCCGGCCGTGCGCCTCCGCCCGCTCCCGCCCCTCCGCCGCGTCGCCCCCGACCGCCAGGCGCACCTGCGAGTAGGCGGCGTAGGTGACACGGATGAGCAGCAACTCCAGCAGGAGGTTGGGGCGGGTCGTCACCCGGCGGAGGAACGCCGGCGCGGGACCGCCGCGCGGGCCGGACGGGCCGGCAGCGGCCCGGCTCGTCGGGATCGGCGACGCGAAGTACGGGGAACCGCGGGGGAGGAACGGCACGAGACAGGCGGCGGCGAGGGCCACGAGCGGAACCAGGTTGTCCCGCAGCGGGTGCAGAACGGCCACGTTGGGCAGCAGCATGGACGCGGGCAGCGTCACGACGAGGACGACGGCGACCGGCCAGACACGGCGGTCGGAGGTCCGCCGCCCGACCCGCCCCACGACGGCCAGGAGCAGCCACAGCGACTGGTGCGGCCAGGTGACGGGCGAGACGACCATCGCGGCGCAGCCGGTCACGGCCATCGCGAGCAGCGGCTGCCCGTCGTGGGCGTAGCGGACGGCGCGGCGCAGGCCCAGGGCCAAGACCCCCGCGCCGACCGCGAGGAAGAGCCCGATCTCGACGGGCCCGGACAGACCGGACCACGGCGACGCGAGGTACGAGGACCGGTCGGCCAGGGCGGCGACGGTCCCGGAACCCGCCGGGTGCCCCAGCCAGTAGGCGGACGAACCGGTCGGGTTCACCGCCCAGGCCAGCGCGGTGGCCGCGGCGAACGTCCCGCAGGTGGCGGTCGCCGCCCGACGGCGACCGGTGAGCCACATCAGCGCGGCGAACGGCAACACCGCCGGTTGGAGGGCCGCCGCCGACCCCACGAGCACACCCCCCGCCCACCCGCCGGGGACGACGAGACAGCCCAGCAGAACGAGCAGGACGGGGAGTACTCCGGCCGGGCCGAGCCACGGGGCCTCGCGCACCGGCTGGGAGAGCGTCACCAGGGCCACGGCGACGGGGCCCGCGTACAGCGCGGTCCGCCGACCGATCGGGCGCGGCAGGGCCCGCGCGGCGACCAGGGCGAGCGCCACGAGAAGCGGCAGCGTCACGAGAAGCCGGACCGGACCGGGGGCGTGCTCGGCAAGCCCGCCGAACGGCCCGAGCGACAGCCGGGCGAAGGGTGTGCCCTCGATGCCCGCCGGGTCGAGCCAGGGGACACCGGCGAGCGGCACGCCGTGCCTACCCCCCAGGGCCACCATCGCCGCCGTGAAGCAGGCCACCACCAGCCAGAGAGCCGACCGGACCGCCTTCGGACGCGCGCCGGCTCCCCCACCGGAGTCCGTGATCGCGTCCCGGCCCCCGAGGCCGCCCGTCGATCCCACCCTGTGCTCCGCGTTCGCCACGCCCCGTCGGCCTCCGCCCCGCTCGTCCCACGCTCGACCCGCGTGGTGCCACCCCGTGCTCGGGGGGTGTCCTCGGCGAACTCTATGGGGCGACAGGCGCCGGTCGGCGACGAGGGCGACCCCCCGGCACGCCTCGCGGCCGGACGTCGGCTCGGGACGCCGTCCCGAGCCGACGTGGTAGGCGTTCGTCCCCGACACCGTCCGATTCCCGCCACGCGTCGCGGCGGGTCTCCCCTTTCAGGCGGGCTTCTGCGAGAGTCGGTGGCCGCGGAACAGGTTGATCGATCGTGGAGAGGCGGGCCCTTGAACGAGACGCGGCTCTGGCAGGACGTCGACGACTACTTCGACTCCCATCTGGCACCCGAGGACGAGGTCCTCCGGGCGGCTCTGCGCGACAGCGACGCGGCAGGGCTGCCGTCGGTGCAGATCACCGCCACGCAAGGGAAGTTCCTCCACCTGCTGGCCGGGATCGTGGGAGCCCGGAACATCCTGGAGATCGGGACCCTCGGCGGCTACAGCGCCATCTGGATGGCTCGCGCGCTGCCCGAGGACGGACGACTCACGACCCTGGAGTACGAACCCCGGCACGCCGAGGTGGCCGTCCGCAACATCGCCCGGGCCGGACTGGAGAAGATCGTCGACGTGCGGGTGGGCGCGGCGCTGGAGACCCTCCCGCGTCTGGCCGAGGACAACCCTCCCCCCTTCGACCTGGTCTTCGTCGACGCCGACAAGGCCGGCAACCCGCACTACGTGGAGTGGGCGCTGAAACTCACCCGCGCGGGCAGCGTGATCGTCGTGGACAACGTGGTCCGGGGCGGCACGGTGACCGAGGCGGACAGCGCCGACGAGGCGACCCGGGGAACAAGGGCCACGATCGAGCTGATCGCCGATCATCCACGCCTCAGCGGGACCGCGATCCAGACCGTCGGAGGCAAGGGGTACGACGGATTCGCGCTGGCCCGGGTGCTCGCCTGAGCGGGCTCACGCCTCGTGGTGATAGCCGACGTTGACCGTGCGCGGGCCGGCGCGGTCCTGGATCACCACCTCGCCCTCGCCACCCCTGGGCAACTGCACGGTGCCGCCGTAGAGCAGCGGCTGCGCGTACGCCCCGGAGACCAGCCTGACCACGGAGGACGGGTCGGGCAGGGAACCGCGCAGCCAGCTGAGTTGCCAGGTGCCGTCCGGGCCGCACCGGAACTCCAACTGCACCCGGGAGACGAACAGCCACTCGTCCGGCGTCACCAGCCGACACGCGGACCGGTCCCGGCCCACGCACAGGATCGAGCCCTCCGTGCTCGGGGCGTCCGCCATGAGCATCCCGGCCGTGGCCCCCTCGTCCGTCCCGGAGACGGTGGCCATGGTGAGTTCGAGCATCTGCAGATCCTCCTGAGACCGCGCTGCGCGGTGGCCGGATCCGCCCGCCGCCGCCGCATGATAGTTCGGCCCGCGCCGGCCTGTCCGGCACAATGGGCGCCATGACCGAGCGGAAGCCCCCCGGCATCGACTTCGAGAGCTGGGTCGACCGACAGATCAGCGCCGCGGAGTCCCGTGGCGACTTCGCCGAGCTGCCGGGAGCGGGCAAGCCCCTGCCCCGCGACGTGGACGCCTCCTACGACGAACACTGGTGGCTCAAAAGGAAGATGGCGCGGGAGGGGCTCTCCGCGCTCCCGCCCACGCTCGCCCTCCGCAAGGAGGCCGAGGACGCCTTGGCCGAGGCGGAGCGCGCGCCCTCCGAGCGCGGGGTGAGGGAGATCGTCGACCGGATCAACGCCAAGATCCGCGAGATGACGCTCAAGCCGATGCCCGGCCCGCCGCTCGGGCTGCGCCCCTACGACGTCGACGAGGTCGTCCGTCGATGGCGGGAGCGCCACGACCCTTCCTGAACGCGCGGTCCCGGCGACCGACCGCGACGCCGTGTCCCGACCGGCGCCGAGGCCGTACGGCGAAGAAGGCCGACGCGCCGAGGGCGCGCCGGCCTTCCGAGCCGACGGAACGGGAGGCCCCCGATCCGCCCGCGCACCGCGAGGGTCTCAGCCGTCGCTCTTCTTGGAGTCCGCCGCCGACAGCAGCTCGGCCTGGAGCACCGGCGACACCGGGCGCTCGATGCCGGTGAGCGCCACCGAGGAGGCGTCGTTCCCGGTGTTCTGGAACATCGTCAGGGCGATCTCGTCGCCCTCCTCCAGGTCGAGGACGACGGAGACCGCCTGCGTCGCCTGGGTGACGTCCACGATCTGGCTGTTGAAGGCCACCGCGCCGCCGTTGACGAGAATGACCACGTCGTGGATCGCGCTCTCCAGGGGGGTGAGTCCGGCCCAGAAGACGTTGGCGTTGAGGAGGTAGCGGCCGGGGGTGTTGACGACGAGCGTCGAGTCCGCCGCGTCGAACATCGCGTCCGTGTCGTAGAGCGCCGTGTCGAACAGGACCTGCGTCGTGACGCCGGACGGAATGGTCTGCGGACCCGACATGCGGTAGACGCTGGCGCCGACGTCGAGCCGGCAACCCCGCTTCGACCCCTTCACGCAGTCGCCGACGGTCCCCGCGCTGTCGGCGACGGCGACGTGCGGGTTGGTGACCCCGACCGCCGCGGGGGTGGCGAACGCCAGGGACAGGGCTGCCGCGATCGAGGTCAGCGCGGTCAGTCCGGCTCGCCGGGACCACACCCCTCCCGCACGCACGGCGTTCTTCATGGGTGGACTCCTCTTCATCGGTCTTCTTCGTCGGTTCGCCTGGTGGCGCAGGCCAGCCTCGCGCTCCGAGCGTCGATGTCCGGCACGCGGCGGCCCATGTCGGGCGGGATTGGGCCCAACGGGGGGCCTCGAAGACGTCGATCGGGTCAATCCCGAATGCGTGATCATCAGACGGTCGCGTCGCTCCCTTCCGATCGGCCTGCCCCGAACCGCTCCTCGACGAGCGCCTCGGCCCGCCCCGTCACGGCCCCCACGAGGACCGCGACGAGACGGGTCGCCGGGCGGAAGCGATCAGGCGGAGTCGGTGGCCGTCGCCGGGGCGTCGGCCGTCTCGGAGGTCGGCTTGGGGTCCTTCTCGGACTCGGCCGGGGTCAGCAGCTCGGCCTGGAGCACCGGGGCGACGGGGTCCGAGTTGCCGGTGACGGTCTGCGAGACGGCGTCGCTCCCGGTGTTCTGGAACACCGCGAGGGTGATCCGGTCCCCTTCCTCCAGGTCGAGGACGGCGGTGACGCCCTGCGTGGCGAAGGTGGGCAGCGCCTCTTGGTCGTTGAAGGCCACGGAGTCGCCGTTGATCAGGAGGAAGGTCTCGTAGATCCGACCGGTGGCGGGGGTCAGACCGGTCCAGAACACGTTGGCGTTGACGAGGTAGCGGCCGGGGGTGTTGACGACGAGCGAGGAGTCGGCGGCGTCGAACATGGAGTCGGTGTCGTAGAGTGCCGTGTCGAACAGGATCCGCGTCACGGTGCTGGTGGGGATGGTCTGGCTGTCGAAGTCGCGGTAGACGCTGGCGCCCACGTCGTAGCGGGACTCGCAGCGACGCGACGAGCCCAGTGGACAGTCGGTGCCGCCCGCGCCCGTCGTGTCCGAGGCCGCCACGCGGTGTCCGGTGGTCTCGACCGCCACCGCGGAGGGGGCGAGCCCGAGGGAGAGGACTGCCGCGAGGGAGGCGAGCGTGGTCAGTCCCGCTCTCCGGGACCACCGTCCTCCCGCGCGCACGGCGTGCTTCATGGATGAACCCTTCCGTAGAGATCTTCGGATGCCTGCTCGGCGATTGACACCCTGAGTCGCCTGCTCGGGCCTCGCAACGCCGGACGGTCCGTTCCCGTGACGATTGGGCTCGACGGGGGACCCCGCTCCGTCGGGGGCACCGGTCGAGGGCACCGAACCGCGACGACTGGCGGGAGGGCGACAGGGGCCCCGGACGAGGAAGGCGTGCGAGACCGAAACGTGCCCCGGTGAATCCTCCGTCACACCCCCGGCGTACGCTCTATGCCTGTCATGGCCGCGCGCCCACCCACGCGGTGGGAGGCGGCTTCACGGGGGACTCGTGGGGAGCAAGGGTGTTCGACAGCGTGGCGGCTCTGGTCAGCAGCCCGTGGATCTACGGCCTGGTGGGCCTCTCGGTCCTCCTCGACGTCTTCCTGCCGATGCTGCCGAGCGGAGTGCTGGTCATCACGGCGGCCACCGCCGCCGCGGCGGGCGGCGGTGCCGCGAGCCGGGTGGCGCAGGACGTCCCGGACAGTCTCGCCCTCGTCCTCTGCGTGGCCACGGCGTCCGTTCTGGGCGACATGGCGGCGTACCGACTCGCCCGCAGGGGCGGGCCCCGGCTGGACCGGGCCATCGCCCGCTCGCGCCGACTGGTCGGAGCCCGGGAGCGCCTGGGGGGAGCACTGGTGCGGGGCGGCGGCCCCCTGGTGGTGCTGGCCCGGTTCGCGCCGGCCGGTCGCTCGGTCGTTTCCCTGGCCGCCGGTTCCGCCCACCGCCGGGTCCGGGACTTCCTGCCCTGGTCCGCCCTGGCCGGGCTGTCCTGGGCGGCGTACAGCGTCGCCCTCGGTCACCTCGGGGCGCGGTGGCTGGGCGGAACCTGGCTGGCGGCGGGGGTGTCCCTGGCGGCGCTGGTCGTGGTCGGCGCCGGCGCCGCCCATCTGATGCGTCGACACCCTCGGGCGACCGAGGCGGCGTCCTGACCTCACCGCCCGCGGGGCCCGGGCGTCACCTGTCCCGTCGGGCCCGGACTCCCCGGATCTCCAGGCCGTCGAGCAGCGCCGTCGTGGCGGCGGCCACCGCCTCGACCGCCTGATCGAACACCTCACGGTTGTGCTCCGCGGGCCGCCGGAAGCCGGAGACCTTGCGCACGTACTGGAGGGCGGCGGCCCGGATCTCCTCGTCGGTTGCCGGCTCGGCGAGGACGGGCGGACGAAGCGTCGTGATGCTGCGGCACATGCCTCCAGTCTCGTCCACCGAGCCCGGAGCGGGAAGCGTCACCACCCTCGGAACGGGGCGGGCGGTGAAGAGCCGAGGCGACGGACGCCCCGTACACACGAGGACCGCGCCCCGACGGGAGGCCACACGACGAGGGTCGGCACGGACCGTGTTCCCCCCGGGCCCGACGAGGCGTCACAGCCACTGGTGGGCGCGGACGGTTTCGAACCGCCGACATCCTGCTTGTAAGGCAGGCGCTCTACCCCTGAGCTACGCACCCGGACCCGGGCCGAGCACCCAGGACGAGCCGACAGCCTACATGCCCCCGAACCGTGCCCGGCAATCCCCGGCCCCCGGTCCGCCCGAGCGGTCTCCGGCCGGCTCCCCACCGTCCGCCCCGGCCCCGCCCGGTCCCCCCGCACGGCCTCCGCCTCCGGGGTCGACCGGCGAGGCCACCACTCCGTGTACACGCCCGGCACGGATGGGAGAATGGACCGGGCAGCGCGAGCGGCACGGGAGTGGACATGACGGCGACACCATCGCGGCCGGAACCACCGGTGACGGCGCCGAACGCGGTCGCAGGACCGCGCCGCGCCCCGGGTGGGCGCCCTCCCGAACCCCGCCGAGCCCGCGCAGGCGAGGTCACGCGCACGCTGTTGTGGCTGCCGGTGCTCACCGCCCTGGTCCTGCCCGCCTCGTTCACCGGTGGCGGAACCCGGCGCTGGTTCGGGGGGCGGGCGGAGAGTCAACGCGCCCGGGCGCAGGCGGCCAAGGACGGGGCCGCGGACGCCTTCTACGAGCTGGACAGCGCCCAGCGTGATCTGCGGATCTCCGTCGAGACCGTCTCCGCCGTCGACGACTCCCCCGCCGCCGCCCGCGTCGTCGAGGCCTTCGCGGCTCTGGGCGGACGGATCGACCAGGCCAGCCACCACTACATCGCCGCCGTGGACGCGCACGACCTCGACCGCGACGGTCTGGAGACCGCCGCCGCCTCGCGGGCCCGGGCGGAGTTCACCGCGGCCCGGGACGAACTCACCGCGGTCCGTGCCGAACTGGACCGCTTCGCCGAGGAACTCGAACCGCTGCTGGGCGACGCCCAGACCCGGCTCGCCCGGCTCGCCCCCACCGTCGAGGGCGCGCGGCGATCCCTGACGGCCGCCTCCGAGGCACTCGATCACGCCCGGGCGGCGGGGCTGGGAGCGGACGACCTCGCCGCCCGACTGGCCGCTCTGGGACCGGAGCTGACCCGGCTGAACGAGGGCGCCGCGCGGCACGGCCTGGCCGAGACCCTGGAGCGCGCCCGGCGCGTCGGCCGGGAGGCGGAGGCCGTGCGGGCGGAGGCGGAGCGGCTGCCCCGGCGCGCCACCGAGATCGGCACCCGACTGATCTCGCTGCGCACCCGAGCCCAGGCGCTCGGCAACCGCACCGAACAGGTCGCACCGGTCCTGAGCGAACTGCGGCGACGGTTCGCCGCGTCGTGCTGGCAGGACCTGCAACGGGTCCCGGAGCAGGCGACCGAGACCCTGGGCCGGGCCGAGCGGAGGCTGGCCGAGGCCGAGACCGCGAGGGACGAGGGACGCTGGCCCGACGCGACGGCCCTGCTGTCGACGGTCCGCGCGCTGCTCGACTCCACCGACGAGGCCGTCTCCTCGGCCGGCGAGCGGCTGCGACAGCTGGACGCCGTCCAGAAGGACCCGGACCGGGAGGTCGAGCGCACCAGGTTCGCCGTGCGGGACGCCCAGCGGCTCGCCATGGCCGGGCGACACACCGCCGACCCCCGGCACGCCCGCCCGCTGGACGAGGCGGTGGCGCGCCTGGAGCGCGCCCGGACCACGTTGCGGGGTCGGCATCCCGACTATTGGCGTTTCCTGACGGAGACGGCCGAGGTCCGGGAGATCGCCGCGCGAGTGGTCGCCGGCATCCGCGAGGAACGCGGTGGCGGGTCGGGTCCGGCCGGCACACCCTGACGGCGCCGTCCCGACGATCGCACGGTTCCTCGGTCGGCTCCCCTGGTGTGTGGCGGGCGTGCCGGGCGTGCCGGTCGCATCCCACTCCGCGTCGGCCGGGACGGGCGGCCGGACCGGGCGATTCCGGAGGGGTCCGGCTAGCCTGTGCGCATGCCTCGATACGACTACCGCTGCCGGAGTTGCGGCGACACCTTCGAACTGCGCCGCCCCATGGCCGAGTCCGCCTCCCCCGCCACCTGTCCCGCGGGTCACGGGGACACCGTGAAACTGCTGTCGACGGTCGCGGTCGGCGGTGCCGCCGCCGCTCCGAGCGCGGCGCCCCCGTCGGGTGGCTCCGGCGGCTGCTGCGGCGGCGGCTGCTGCGGCTGATCCGACCGCACGCCGTCGAGCGCGCCGCGCGCCGGCGGTCACCGCCGGCGCGCGGCGCGCAGCAACTCCTCGAGGATGCGCTCGCCCGCCATGACGCCGCGCTCGGGCAGGGCGTCGACCCCGGGGGCCGTCCAGCCCTCGTCGGCGAGTTCGCCGTGCCCCGGACGCCAGCCCCGGTCGGCGGCGAGCAGCAGGTCGGCGTCGAGGAGGGAGTCGCCCGCCGCGAGGGTCAGGTCCGCCCCCGAGCGGTGGGCGATCTCCCGCAGGGCCGCGCTCTTGGTGAGCGGTCCCGGGACGACGTAGACCTTGCGGCCTTGCAGGGAGACGGACCACCCCCGGGGCCGCGCCCAGCCGGAGAGGTCCTCGATCCAGCCCTCGGGCAGTCGGTCGCGTTCGACCACCAGATAGGCGAAGAGGTCCTCGGCGACCCGGTGTTTGCGCACCCAGCGGGGGTCGCCGGTGGAGCGCAGGTGCGACCGCACCTCGTCCAGCGGGGCGCACTCGCCGGCCAGTCGGGAGGCGATGGCGCGGTGCCAGTCCGGGTCGCTGACGCCGTCGACCAGCAGATGGCCGCCGTTGGCGCAGATCGCGTACCGGGGTGGCGGGCCGGGCAGGGAGATCCGTCGGTACTGCTCGCGGGTACGGGTGGTGGCCGGTGCGAACACGGTCGCCCGGGCCAGCTCGACCAGGAGGCCGGCCGCCGTCTCCGTCAGGTACGACAGCGGCCTGCCCTCGAAGACCTCCACGCACAGCAGACGGGGGGCGTCCCCGTCGGGCACGGTCAGCGCCAGCGCTGCGGCGGAGTAGACGAGCGTGCGGTCGAGGTCGCTGGCGACGAGTACCGGCATCAGACCGTCACCGTCCGGCCGTCGCGGCCGGTGGCCCCGCGCGTGTAGCGGGGGTGGACGAGTCCCACGCAGGTGTAGGGGAGGTCGTCGACCTCCTCCACGGGCACGCCCCGCTGTCCGGCGAGCAGGCGTACGTGGTCGAGGTCGGGGCCGGCGCCCCGCCTGGCGAGCACCCGCCACGGCACGCGGCGCAACAGGACCCGGGTGGTCTCGCCGACCCCGGGCTTGACGAGGTTGACGTCACCGATCCCGAAGCGCTCGCTGATCCGCTCCACCGCGGCCCAGCCCTGCCAGTCGGGCGTGCGGTCGGCGGCCTGGAGGTGCCGGCACCGGGTGTCCACGGTGTCGGTCACCTCTCCGAAGCGGGCGGACACGGCGTCGAGGAAGACGGCCGAGAGGTCCGCGCCCGCGAGGTCCCGGTAGAACTTCGCCCCGTGGAAGTCGTGGGGGCCGACCAGGTCGCCGCGGAGCACCGTGCGGGAGACCAGTCCGGAGACGGTGGAGTTGAGGCAGGCGGAGGGGATGAGGAAGTCGTCCCGGGTGCCGTAGGTCCGCACACACGAACCGGGGTCGGCCAGGACGGCGATCCCCGGGTCGAACCCGGTGACGCCGTCGGACGCGGCGAAGTCGGCGAGGGAGGCGGCGAGTTCGCGGGTGATGGCGCCCTTGCCGGTCCAGCCGTCGACGAACACCACGTCGGCCGGGTCGTGGTGGGCGGCCAGCCAGCGCAGGGCGTTGGCGTCGATGCCGCGTCCTCGGACGATGGAGACCGCGTAGTGCGGGAGGTCCAGGCCGTGGCGGAACCGCGCCCAGCGGCGCATCAGGATGCCGACCGGGGTGCCGGCGCGGGCCAGGGAGACCAGGACGGGTCTCGGCGACCGCTCGGCGAGGACGAGGTCGGTGACGGTCCCGACCGCCTCCGCCAGGCGTGGCGCGGAGGAGCGCAGGGCGGAGTGGAACAGGCTCCGGTACTCCCGCGTGGGCTGGTACTCGACCGGGAGCGACTCCGCGTAGTGGGCGCCGCCTCGCTGGATCGCCTCCTCGCGTTCCTCGGTGGGGGCCTCCAGGGCCGCGTCGGAGAGGTCCCGTAGCAGCCACCCCACTTCCTCGGGGGCGTAGGAGGAGAAGGCCGGGCCGCGCAGCGGGTCGGGCAGCGCGACGGCCCGCCGAGAAGCACTCGGCGGGGTGGGGGTGTGGGAGGGGATCACCACCAGCAGGACCTGGGCGGCGTGGGCGGCGAGGCGGTCCAGCAGCCCGCCGGGGGCGTGCAGCGCGGGGGTGTCGGCGGCGGAGTCGACGACGGCGACGACGGTGTCGAAGCCGCCGCCGGCGACGTTGTGGACGTAGCGGTCGCCGGGGCCGTCGACGGGGTCGTCGTGCGCGGGGAAGACCAGTCGGCTGCGGATGGCGTACCCGGGGTCGTCGACGGCCAGGACGGGCGAACGGGTGGTGGTGGAGTAGCGCACCTCCGCTTCGACGGTCCGCTCCAACTCCAGGGCCACGCGGAGCGGGGTGTACATCAACTCCTCGCAGCCGAGGACGAGCACGCGGCGCGCCTCGGCCGGGAGGGCGGCGGCCACCCGGGCGCCGACTTCGGGCAGGGCCCGCTCCAGCCGGGCACGGTGGTCGGGGGTGAAGCCGTGGCGCGCGCCGTCGGGCAGTCCGGCCGGCCACCGAGGGTCGATCCGTCGCACGGTCCCGGCGGCGGTGGGCGGTGGTGGCGGCGCCGTCTCGTGCCGGGCGACGAGGCGCGCGCCGCGGTCGAGGACGTCGCGGGGAAGCCGGACCGTTCCGGCCGCGGTCGTCACGAGGTCGACGCGGGCCCCGGTCTCATGGGTGAAGTCCTCCAGGCGGGCGGCGTCCGCGGGGGCGCGCAGGTCGACCAGGGCCACGATCACGTACCGCCGGCGGGGATGGCGTGCGTGCAGTGCCCGGAGGGTGTTGAGCACGGTGTCGCCGGTGGAGAACTCGTCGTCGACGAGGACCAGGGGCCCGGCGCCAGCCAGCAGCCGAGGGTCCTCGGGGAGCAGCAGATGGGAGGTGGCGTGCGAGTGGGACTCCTCGAAGCCGCCCGCCGGTTCGGCACCCTTCACGGGGCGCCGGGTGGAGTGGAGGTAGGGGACGTCGCCGAGGCCGTCGGCCACGCAGTGGCCGAGCCCGGTGGCGGTCTCGGCGTATCCGAGGACGACGGCGGAGCCGGCCTCGGGTCCGAGCAGGTCGGCGACGCGTCGTCCGAGGGCGAAGCCGTGGCCGTACACCACGGAGGGGGTCTGCGGGACGTGCTTGCCGAGGACTCGGGAGACGAGCAGGTGGGCCCGCCTGGGGTTGCGCCGCACCGCGAGTCCGAGCATGTCGCGGAGTCCGTCGTCGCCGGTCAGTTCGACGCCCAGCCGTTCGGTCACCCACGTGCCGGACCAGACGGCGGCCGGTCGCCTCGGGTCGTCCCGGCGGTCGGCGGGTCGTCGCCGGGCGTGTTCGGGGAGCGTTCCGGCCGGGTCGGGCTCCGGGTGGTCCAATCGCCCGGGGCTCCCGGCCCGTCCGTGCCCTCCGCTCCCGGTCACGGGTTCCGGGCCGCCCACCGTTTCGTGTCCCACGTCGTCCACCGTCTCGCTCGCCGTTCCCCGTGCCTGTCCGTGTTCCGGCCGCCGGGCCGGGTCTCCCCCCGTCACCGGGCCGGCCCGGCGGCGAGCAGGTCGACGAAGCCGACGTCCTCGGCGGCGACGCCGAACACCTCCGCGCGCAGCAACGTCCGCTCGGCCCAGGCGCGGTGCGGCTTCACCTCGTTCATCTTGTTGGTGTAGGCCGACCTGAGCACCCCGCCGCCGTCCCGGTCCGGGCTCAGGATGTCCCGAGCGTCGCCGTACTCCTCGTGGCTGACCACGGAGAGCGCGTGGACGGGGGAGACGTGGGAGGGATGGATGCAAGTCTTGCCCAGCAGTCCGTTGGCCTGGTCCAGGGAGATCTCCCGCAGCAGACCGTCCATGGCGTGCTCGATCAGCCTGTCGCGCAGGGCCGCCGCCCTGACCTGGAGGAAGGGGCTCTGGCGGAGTTGCGGTTTGAACATGCGCTCGTGGACGCGGAAGTACTCCCACACCGGCCCGGTCACGGTGAAGCCCGTACCGTCGGCCCGCCCGAACACGTTCACCACGTCGGCGATGACGGAGGCGACGACCTGCACGTCGTAGGCGGTCATGTCAGGGCCGCGCCGCAGGCCGTAGGCGGAGCAGAAGTCCGTCACCCCCAGGCGCAGGGCGAGGACGCGGTCCCGGTACTTGTCGACGGCCCGGAAGACGCCGTCCAGGGTCTGCGCGCGGGACTCCCGGTAGAGCAGCTCGGGGGACTCCAGGACGGGCATGGCGAAGAGCCGTCGTCCACCGGCCGCCTCGGCGTCGGCGAGCGCCTCCAGGAACGGCACGCCGTGTTCCTCGGTGAACTTGGGCAGGACGAATCCGGAGAGCAGTCGGGCGGCGGGGCCGAGGCGGCGCACCAGGTCCGGGATCTGTTCCGGGGTGCGGACCCGGACGAACAGCAGCGGCGGGTCGGCGTCGGCGCGGGCGGCGAGCTCGGCGAGCTCGGCGAGCCGGCGGACCAGGTTCTCCTCGGCCGCCGGCACGTCGGCGTCGTCGATCGAGTCCTCCAGGCACAGCGCCATCGACACCACGCCCCGGGACGCCTGTCGGAGGATGTCCTCGGCGAGCCGGGGGCGGGTGGCCGGGCTGTAGAGGGTGGCGCCGAGGGCCGCGGCGAGCAGTCGGGGCGGGGAGTCGGCGGTGAACGCGACCGGCTCCCGATGGAAGAGGCGCTTCCGCACCTCGGGGGCGATATGCCCGAAATGACGCATGGGGACTTCCCGTCGCTGTCTGGGGGCTGGGAGCATGGCGAAGGTGGCCGGTAATAGTACGTAAGGACCGGTGTCGGGGGTTCCCTCGGGGCCCGGCCGGTGGGCTCGCGCGGTCCGGGCGACCGGCCGCGTTGTCGTGACCAGGACCGAGGGGGCAGGATGACGGGCATGACGCACGCGATGCTGAAGGGGTCGAACATCCCGCTGGGCGCCGGCACGGTACGGGCCGTGCTGCGCTGGTCCCCCGGCCAGGGAGTGCCCGCCGTGGACGCCTCCGCCCTGCTCCTCGGCCCGAACGACCGCGTGCGCTCGGACGAGGACTTCGTCTTCTACAACCAGCCCCGCCACCCCTCCCAACGGGTGTGGCGGCTGGGACAGCAGCGGAGCGCGGACACCATCACCGACGAGATCCAGGTCGAACTCCGTGACATCGAGCCGGAGATCGGTCGCGTCCTGCTGGTGGCCTCCGCCGACGACATGACCTTCGACCGGGTACGCGGCCTGCGCCTCCTGCTGCACGACGCCGAGGACCCGGACGGCGAACCCCTCGCCCACTTCGACGTCGATCCGGAGACGGGTCGGGAGACGGCCCTGATCTGCGGCGAGCTCTACCGACGAGGGGAGGCCTGGAAGTTCCGTGCCCTGGGGGAGGGGTACGCGAACGGGCTGAAGGGGCTCGCCACCGACTTCGGCATCTCCGTGGACGAGTCGGAGGAGGCGCCGGAGGAGGAGACGACGGCGCTCGTCGGCGCGCCCTCGGCGGCCCCGGACGCCCCCGAGGCCGCCGCCCCGCTGCCGCCCGAATGGCCGCCCGGCGCGCCGGCCCCGGCCTACGGAGGACCGCCGACGGCACCGCCCACACCCGGGTACGGCTATCCGCCGGTGCCCGCCGCTCCCCCGGCCCCGATGGGTCCCGTGCCGCCGCCGGTCGCCCCGGTGCCCGATCCGGCCTTCCGCATGCCTCCGCAGGGGCCGCAGTTCGTCGGCGCCTGACGCGGCGGAGGCGTCGGCGGGCGCGACCGACCCCGTCCGTCGGCCCCGCGCCCCGGCGGGGCGGGGCGGCGTCGTGGGACGCGCGAGGGAGCCGGTCAGCCGCCCGCCTTCGTCTTGTAGCCCCTGCCCCATTGCAGGCCCCAGCCGTAGAGCCGGTCCAACTCGCCCTGGAAGCCGTACACGAACCTGACCTCGCGACGGACGACGATCTCCCCCTTGACGTTCTCGATCAGGACCACGGCGCACGACCTGGCCTGCGGCTGGCGCTCGTCCAGGTCGATCTCCACGCGGGGTCCGTTGCTCGGGTAGAGCGTGACGATGGCGTGCGTCCGGTCGAAGGCGGGGGTCTGGTCGTAGATGTAGGCGAAGACCAGCAGCCGCTTGATGGCGTCCCGGTGGTCGAGATTGACGTACATCGTCTCCCCCGAGGCGGAACCGAACCGGTCGTCGCCACTGAGCTTGACGTACGGCGGGGCGTTGACGTCACCGAGGTAGCCGCCGAGGGGCTGCACGACGCCCTTGGTCCCGTCCCGCAGTTCGTACAGGCACCCCAGGTCGAGGTCGACGTCGACCATGCTCTGGGTGTGCCCCATCACCTCGGGAGGGCGGAAGGCCTTCAACGGGTGCCGCAGCAGGCTCTCCCGCCGCGGCCCGCCGATGTCGGAGGTGCGCATCCGCCAGCTGAGGTTCACGCGCAGATGCCCGGTGGCCGCCCCCTGCTTGGTCAGGGAGACCTGGCCGTTCCGTTTGGTCAGCTCGATCGCGTTGGTGGCCGCGCTGCCCGATTCGAAGTCGGCGGCGCGCCCCCGCCACAGTCCGTCCAGGAAACCCATTGCGCCCCCAAGGTCGTCGCTCCGGGTCGGCCGGGACCGGCCGCCGGGATCTCGCGGCGGGGCGAGGGCGGGACACCCCGCCCTCGCCCCGTGGAGAGCGTTCCTCCGACGGCCGCCGTTCACACCGGGCGCCGGTGACCGGAAACGGACGCCCGCCCGGTCCGGCTCACACCCCGGAGGGGACTTCGGCCTTCTCGCTCGGCCTCGCCCCGTCGTCACTCGCGGCCAGCGACCGGTTACGACGCACGGAGGACCAGAAGGAGGCGCCGATCAGGACCACGCCGACGAGCCCGGTGACGATCTCGTTGATCTCGTACTGGATGGTCACCAGCAGGATCAGGGCGAGCGCGCCGATGGCGTAGTGGGCGCCGTGCTCCAGGTAGACGTACTCGTCGAGGGTGCCCTGTCGGACCAGGTAGACGGTGAGCGATCGGACGTACATGGCGCCGATGCCCAGTCCGAGGGCCATCAGGACGATGTCGTTGGTGATGGCGAAGGCGCCGATCACGCCGTCGAAGGAGAAGGAGGCGTCGAGGACCTCCAGGTAGAGGAACATGAAGAAGGCGGCCTTGCCGGCCATCTTGACCGCCGAACGCGGCTTGCCCGCGCGGGCGGCGGCCTCCTCCGCCTCGTGCTCGCGTTCCTCCTCTTCCTCCAGGCGGTTCTCGAAGAACCCGGAGAGACCACCGACGATCATGTAGGTGATGAGGCCACCGATCCCGGCGAGCAGCACCGTCTCGGTCTTGTCCGCGTAGGTGCCGCCGTGCTGGTGGGCCTGGGCGCCGAAGAAGATCGCCGAGAGCAGCAGCACGCCCAGAGCGATGCAGACCGCCAGCATGTCGACCTTGCCCAGCTTGGCCAGCGGGCGCTCCAGCCGGCTCAGCCACTTGATCTCCCGGTCCTGGAAGAGGAAGTCGAGGAAGATCATCAACAGGAACATGCCGCCGAAGGCCGCGATCGACGGATGGGCGTCGGTCACCAGCTCCTGGTAGCGGTCCTTGTCGCTGAGAGCCAGATCGATGGCTTGGATCGGGCCCAGTTGAGCGCTGACGGCGACGATGACGACCGGAAAGACCAGCCGCATTCCGAAGACGGCGATGAGGATGCCGATGGTGAGGAAGATCCTCTGCCAGAAGGCGTTCATCTTCTTCAGAATTCCGGCGTTGACCACGGCGTTGTCGAAGGACAGCGAGATCTCCAGGATGGAGAGGATCGCCACGATCCCGAAGGCGGCCCACCCCCCGAACACGAACGCCGCCACGAGGCCGAGCGCGGTGACCGCGAACGACCAGCCGAAGGTTTTCAGAACCACTGGCTACCCAATCCTTGATGGAGATCCCGCCCGAGCCGCCCCCGAGGGCGGTCTCCCCCGCCGTCGTACCCGGCTTTACGAAACATTGACCCCGAAGTCTAGAGCGATGCCGCGAAGCCCCGACGCGTACCCCTGCCCCACCGCCCGGAACTTCCACTCGCCGTCCCGGCGATAGACCTCGCCGAAGATCATCGCCGTCTCGGTCGAGGCGTCCTCGCTCAGGTCGTAGCGGGCCAGTTCCTGGCCGTCGGCCTGATTGACGACCCGGATGAAGGCATTGGCGACCTGCCCGAAACTCTGCCCCCGCTCGTCGGCCTGGTGAATGGAGACCGGGAAAACGATCCTGTCGCATCGGTCGGGAACCAGGGAAAGGTCCACCAGCAGCGACTCGTCGTCACCGTCGCCCTCGCCGGTGAGGTTGTCCCCGGTGTGCTCCACGGAGCCGTCCGGGCTCTTGAGGTTGTTGTAGAAGACGAACCACTCGTCTCCGAGGACCCCGCCGCCGCCGCACAACAACGCGCTGGCGTCGAGATCGAAAGGCGCTCCGGTGGTGGAGCGCGCGTCCCAGCCGAGACCGATCATCACCTGTGTGAGATTCGGCGCGGCCTTGGACAGGGAGACATTGCCCCCCTTGGCGAGCGTGACGCCCATCGTTGTGGTCCCTCCCCGAGTGGTGGTCCGTCGTGCCGTCGACGTCGGACGCCCGCGCGGCGCCGCACCCGCCGGGCGGGGGCCGCGCGGGCGGATCCGGTCAGACGTTGACGCCGAAGTCCTGCGCGATGCCGCGCAGGCCCGAGGCGTAGCCCTGGCCGATGGCCCGGAACTTCCACTCCGCGCCGTGCCGGTACAGCTCCCCGAAGACCATGGCGGTCTCGGTCGAGGCGTCCTCGCTGAGGTCGTAGCGGGCGATCTCGCCGCCGCCCGCCTGGTTGACCACCCGGATGAAGGCGTTGCGGACCTGCCCGAAGGACTGCTGCCGGCTCTCGGCGTCGTAGATCGAGACGGGGAAGACGATCCTCTCCACGTCCGCGGGGACACCCGCCAGATCGATCTTGATCTGCTCGTCGTCACCCTCGCCCTCACCGGTGAGGTTGTCCCCGGTGTGCTCCACGGAGCCGTCCGGGCTCTTGAGGTTGTTGAAGAAGACGAAGTGCTGGTCGTTGCCGACCTTGCCCGCGCCGTCCAGCAGCAGCGCGCTGGCGTCGAGGTCGAAGTCCGTGCCGGTGGTGGTGCGGACGTCCCACCCCAGTCCGACGATGACCGCGGTCAGGCCCGGAGCCTCCTTGGTCAGCGATACGTTGCCGCCCTTGCTGAGGCTGACTCCCACGAGTCCTCCCTTGGTGTCCGGGGGCCGGAATGCCCCGTCTGCATCGGATGTCGGATCAACGACTCGATCCTACCGACGGGTTCCCGCCACCCCCGGGCCAGGTTCCGCACGGCGGTCCCGAGGCCGGCGGGACCGTCACAGCGCGTCCAGCGCCGTGACGTACTCGTCCAGGTCACGGGCGTCCGGAAGAGCGTTCACCACGTTCCAGCGGACCACGCCGTCCTTGTCGACGACGAACGTCCCGCGCACGGCACAGCCCTTGGTCTCGTCGAAGACGCCGTAGGCGCGCGAGACCTCGCCGTGCGGCCAGAAGTCCGAGAGGAGGGGATACTCCAGCGCCTCCTGCTCGGCGAACACCCGCAGGGTGTGGATGGAGTCGTTGGAGACGGCGAGGACCTGGGTGTCCCGCTCGACGAACCGCGACAGGTTGTCTCGGACCTCGCCCAGCTCGCCCGCGCACACCCCGGTGAAGGCGAACGGGTAGAACAGCAGCACCACGTGGCGCCGGCCGCGGAAGTCCGACAGCCGCACGGTCGCGCCGTGGTTGTCCTTGAGCGCGAAGTCGGGGGCCTGGTCGCCGGCCTGGATGACCATCGTCGTGTCCGTCCCTTCGAAGGGTGCTTCCCGAGGACACCCTACGCAGGACGGCACCACCCGGACCCCGACGGTCCCGGGGATCTCCGGTTCGCCCCCGTCGCCCCCGGGCCGGGGGCGACGGGCGGGACGGCCGGTCCCGGCTACCGCTTGGGCTTGGCCGCCTTCGGCGTGGCCAGACGGCTGCCGCTCCAGTCCTTGCCGACACTGACGCTCTTGGCCGCCGTCAGCCCGGCCGTCTTCGCGGCGTCCGAGATGTCGCTGGGTTCGACGTATCCGTCACGGCCGGTCTTCGGCGTCAGCAGCAGGATGGCGCCGCCCTCCTCGATGTACGTGGTGGCGTCCACCAGCGCATCCGTCAGGTCGCCGTCGTCGTCACGGAACCACAGCACAACGGCGTCGGCCACGTCGTCGTAGTCCTCGTCCATCAGGTCGCTCTCGACGGCGCCCTCGATGGCCTCGCGGAGCTCCTGATCCACGTCGTCGTCGTAGCCGATCTCCTGGACCACCTGCCCGGGCTGGAACCCCAGCCTGCCGGCAAGGGTCGTCCGCTCCTCCGCGTGGTCCGCGGTCGCGCTCACGGGTTGCCTCCTGATCATGTCTTGGATGGGGTGCCCCCGGCCCACCGGGCCTGGGGAATCTCGGCCGCGCGCCTGCGCGCGGCGTTGGCCGTAGTCCACACGGGCGGGACGAATCGCGCAAGTACCCGGCGGCCGGGACCGCCGAAACGGTGACGATCCCGGCCGGGTCCCCGCAACTTCGGGCCCACGAAGGCCGCCGAAGGTGACATACACCACACCTTTCTGCCCCGTTTGCGCATCTCGGAATCATCCAGGGGTACGAGACTCGAATGAACTGCCCCGGTAGTCCGGCGCACGAGCGCGTGCCGCACGATAGAGATGACGTGCGCCCGCGCCGGGTGCACGATGGGTCCGGCGCAGCCGGCCGGCGCGCCCGGACGGGGCGCCGGAGTCAGCGAGACACCGGGCCGGACCGCTTGGCGTGACGGCCCTCCGACAGCGAAGGAACAGCGTGGCTTCCGCACCCGATCGCAGCCCGATCATCATCGGCGGCCTGCCGAGTCAGGTTCCTGACTTCGACCCCGAGGAAACCCAGGAGTGGCTCGACTCCCTCGACGCCGCCGTCGACGAACGCGGCCGGGAGCGCGCCCGCTACCTGATGCTGCGGTTGATCGAACGGGCCCGCGAGAGGCGCGTGGCCGTGCCCGAGATGCGCAGCACGGACTACGTCAACACCATCCCCACCAAGAACGAGCCGTTCTTCCCCGGCAACGAGGAGATCGAGCGGCGGATCCTCAACGCCACCCGCTGGAACGCGGCGGTCATGGTCTCCCGGGCCCAGCGGCCCGGCATCGGCGTCGGCGGACACATCGCCACCTTCGCCTCCTCCGCCTCGCTCTACGACGTCGGCTTCAACCACTTCTTCCGAGGCAAGGACGAAGGGGACGGCGGCGACCAGATCTTCTTCCAGGGGCACGCGTCGCCGGGCATCTACGCCCGCGCCTACCTCCTGGACCGGCTGGACGAGCAGCACCTGGACGGCTTCCGCCAGGAACACTCCAAGGCTCCGAACGGGCTCTCGTCCTACCCGCACCCCCGGCTGATGCCGGACTTCTGGGAGTTCCCGACGGTCTCGATGGGACTCGGCCCGATCGGGGCGATCTACCAGGCGCGGATGAACCGCTACCTGCACGCCCGCGGCATCGCCGACACCTCGCGGTCACGGGTGTGGGCCTTCCTCGGGGACGGCGAGATGGACGAGCCGGAATCACTCGGACAGCTCACCCTGGCCGCGCGCGAGGGCCTGGACAACCTGACGTTCGTGGTCAACTGCAACCTGCAACGGCTGGACGGACCCGTCCGGGGCAACGGCAAGGTCATCCAGGAACTGGAGTCCGTCTTCCGCGGCGCCGGCTGGAACGTGATCAAGCTGGTGTGGGACCGCAGCTGGGACCCGCTGCTGGCCCAGGACCGCGACGGGGTCCTGGTGAACCGGATGAACACCACGCCGGACGGCCAGTACCAGACCTACGCCACCGAATCCGGCGCCTACATCCGGGACCACTTCTTCGGCGACGACCACCGGCTGCGCGCCATGGTCCGGGACATGACCGACGACCAGATCCTCCACCTGGGGCGCGGCGGACACGACCACCGCAAGATCTACGCCGCCTACCAGGCGGCGCTGGAGCACCGCGGCCAACCGACCGTCATCCTGGCCAAGACGGTCAAGGGCTGGACGCTGGGTCCGAACTTCGAGGGCCGCAACGCCACCCACCAGATGAAGAAGCTGACCGTCGACGACCTAAAGCGGTTCCGCGACCGGCTGCACCTGCCCATCTCCGACCAGGCCCTGGAATCCGGCCCGCCGCCGTACTACCACCCCGGGCGGGACACCGAGGAGATGCAGTACATGCACGACCGCCGCAAGGCGCTGGGCGGCTACGTGCCCAGCCGGGTCGTGCGGTCCAAGCCGCTCCCGATGCCCGCGGACAACACCTACGCGACGGTGAAGAAGGGGTCGGGTCAGCAGTCCATCGCGACGACGATGGCCTTCGTCCGCCTCCTGAAGGACCTCATGCGGGACAAGGAGATCGGCAAGCGGTTCGTGCTGATCGCTCCCGACGAGTACCGCACCTTCGGCATGGACTCCTTCTTCCCGAGTGCGAAGATCTACAACCCGCTGGGGCAGCGGTACGAGTCGGTCGACCGCGAGTTGCTCCTCGCCTACAAGGAGGACCCGGCCGGACAGATGCTGCACGACGGCATCTCGGAGGCGGGCTGCGCGGCCTCGCTGATCGCGGCGGGCTCCTCCTACGCGACCCACGGCGAACCGCTGATCCCGGTGTACGTCTTCTACTCGATGTTCGGGTTCCAACGCACCGGCGACCAGTTCTGGCAGATGGCGGACCAGCTCGCGCGCGGCTTCGTCCTCGGAGCCACCGCCGGTCGCACGACCCTGACCGGCGAGGGTCTCCAGCACGCCGACGGACACTCGCAGCTCCTGGCATCCACCAACCCGGCGTGCGTCGCCTACGACCCCGCCTACGGCTACGAGATCGCGCACATCGTCCGGGACGGCCTGCGACGCATGTACGGCGGATCACCGGAGCACCCGCACGGCGAGGACGTCTTCTACTACCTCACCGTCTACAACGAGCCCATCCAGCACCCGGCCGAGCCGGAGGACGTGGACGTGGAGGGCATCCTCCGGGGCATCCACCGCGTCGCCCGGGGCACGACGGGTTCGATCCCCGCGCAGATCGTCGCTTCCGGCGTGGCGCTCCCCTGGGCCCTGGAGGCCCGGCGGATCCTCGCCGAGGAGTGGGACGTCGCGGCCGACGTCTGGTCCGCGACCTCCTGGAACGAACTGCGCCGCGAGGCGGTGGAGTGCGAGGAACACAACCTGCTGCATCCGGAGGAGGAGCGGCGGGTGCCGTACGTCACCCGGAAGCTGGCCGACGCCCGAGGACCGTTCGTGGCCGTGTCGGACTGGATGCGATCGGTCCCGGACCAGATCGCGCGCTGGGTGCCGGGCGGCTACCAGTCGCTGGGCGCGGACGGCTTCGGATTCGCCGACACCCGAGGGGCGGCCCGTCGGTTCTTCCACATCGACGCGCAGTCCATCGTGGTCGCGGTCCTGACCGAACTGGCCCGTGAGGGCAAGGTGGACCAGTCCGCGCCCAAGCAGGCCCTGGACCGCTACCGACTCCTCGACGTGACGGCGGCCGACCCGGGGACCGCCGGCGGCGACGCCTGACCGGACGGCCGGCGAACGCCCGCCGAGGAGGCCCGGCACCCGCGCGTGCCGGGCCTCCTCGGCTGTGCCGCGGACCGTCGCACACGGTCCCGCACCTCGTGCGCGCGGTTCCGGCCGGCCCAACCGGCACCGCGCGGAGTGACCCGCGCCGGGGGCACGCGGGTCGCGGACGCCGCGTCGCGCCTCCCCGGAGGGCTCCCGACCTCACGGATCTCCCTAGGATGGCGCGCCATGGACGAGACCGGGGAATCGGAATCGACGCCGCTCTCTCGTTGGGAGCGGCGCAGCCAACGGCCGATGCTGCTGGCCGCCGCGCTGTTCGCGGTCGCCTACGCCGTGCCGATCGTGGCCGGCCCGACCGACGACACGGTGTCGCGGATCTGCTCCTGGGTGGAGTGGGGCGTGTGGGCCGCCTTCGCCGGCGACTACCTGGTCCGGCTGGGGCTCGCCGAGCGCAGGTGGCGCTTCGTACGGACCCACTGGCTCGACCTCTGCGCGGTCGCTCTGCCGTTGTTGCGGCCCCTGCGTCTGCTGCGGCTGGTGTCGACCATGCTCCTGGTCGGGCGCCGGGCCAGGATGGCCTCACAGGTCAGGCTGACGACCTACGTCGTCGGGTCTGTCGTGGGACTGATGATGTTCGGTTCGCTGGCGGTGCTGTCGGTGGAGCGGGACGCTCCCGGGGGGAACATCCGGACGCTGGGTGACGCCGTCTGGTGGTCCTTCACCACCATGACCACGGTCGGGTACGGGGACCTCGCGCCGACCACCGGGACGGGTCGGCTCCTCGCGGTGGGGCTGATGCTCTCCGGGATCGCCCTGCTGGGTGTGGTGACGGCCAACATCGCGGCGTGGTTCATCGCGCGGTTCGAGCGGGACGACGTGGAGGGCCGGCGGCGGACCGAGGCGATGGAGTCGCTGACCGAGGAGGTGCGCGCGCTCCGCGCCGAGATCGCCGAGTTGCGCGGGGCTCCCGCCGAGCCGGTCGCCGAGCCGGGAGGACCGCGGGTCGGCGTCCAACGGCTCGGCCCGGACGACTGAGCCGACCCCGCACCCGTTGGCCCGGCCGCGCGCCACCGCGCGTCCCGGGGTCACCACCCGACCCGCGCCGCTCGCCCCACCTCGCACAACCGGCCGCATTACCACAGCACCCCCACGTGATCCTGGCCACTCGGCCCACGCGAGTCCCTATCGTTCTCCTATCGTGTCCTGGCAGTGGCTCCCTCCGACTTCTCCCCGCACCCCCTGGGCACCTCCCCCCCACCGCGGTCTCCCCGTGCCCTCCTCGCCCTGGCCGTGGTGTTCGTCCTGCTGGCGACCGGCGGCTGGACGACCCTGCGTCACCCGCGCGAGACCCCGGCCCTCCAGGCCTCCGTCGCCGCCTGGGAGGAAGGCCGGATCGCCGGACGGCGACTGCCGTCCCTCGCGGTCGGGCCGGCACGGATCGCGCGCTTCCTCGCCTCGCTCACCGAGAGTCGGCGCGTATCCCTGGCCCACCGCTATCCGCTGGCCGTCGGCAACATGGACGGCGCCCCTCCGTCCCTGCGCTACCTCGCCAACCGCCTGGCCCTGCGCGAGGCCGCGGAGGCGGAGCGGCACCGTACGCGGGACGCCCGCCTCTCCCCCGCGGGCCGCGCCCAGGCCGAACGGCGGCTGCGCCGCTACACGCGGCTGGCCCGCCCCGAACGCTCCGTCCTCGCCTTCGACCCGGCCGGGTCGGGCCGGGTCGCCGAGGTCTTCGGGGACCTCGGGACGGCGGAACGCGTCTCCGTCGTCGTCCCCGGCGTCGACAGCGACCTGCTCACCTACGAACGCACCGACCGGCCGCACAGCGCGCCGGCGGGGATGGCGCGGGCTCTGTACCGCGCGGAACGGGCCCTCGCCCCCGACTCCCGCACGGCCGTGATCGCCTGGGCCGACTACACGGCGCCCCGGGGCCTCGGCGTGGGAGCGGCGACCGGGGCCCTCGCCGCGCGAGGGGCCCCGCGGCTGGAGGAACTGGTGCGCTCGCTGCCCGGATCGGCCGCGGTCTCGCTGTTCTGCCACAGCTACGGTTCGGTGGTGTGCGGGGTCGCGGCCCCCGACCTCCCGAAGCGGGTCGGCGACATCGTCGTGGCGGGAAGCCCCGGCATGCGGGCCGAGAACGCGTCCGGCCTGCGCACCTCCGCCCGGGTGTGGGCGACGCGGGACGCCGACGACTGGATCGAGAGCGTGCCCCATCTGGAGGTGGGCGGGCTCGGACACGGCGCCGACCCGGTCTCGACCGCCTTCGGGGCCCGGGTTCTCTCGGCCGAGGGCGCGGACGGGCACAGCGGCTACTTCGCGCCCGGCACCGAGAGCCTCGACAACTTCGCGCGGATCGGCGTCGGCGCCTACCGGGAGGTGGACTGCGCCCCCGCCGCCCGGGACTGCCGGGCGGGCCTTCCGAGCCCCTCGACCGCGGAACCCGACTGACCCGACGGAGGACTCCGGCGTGCCCGCGCGAAGCGCCCGTCGGTCCGCCCGACACAGCCCGTTGCCCCCGCGGTACCGCCGCGCCGCACGCCATCGGCCCCAGCCTCCGGGCGGACGACACCGCCTGGGCGCCACGTTCTAGGCTCTTCGACATGTCGTCGAAGAGCCTCGCCCTGATCGAGAACTGGCCGGTCCCCACAGCCGCGGCCGGAGTCGTCCGAGCCGACGGGACGGTCATGGGGACCCACGGTCCCGTCGACCGACGCTTCCCCCTGGCGTCGGTGAGCAAGCCGCTGACCGCGTACGCGGTGCTGGTGGCCCACGAGGAGGGCGCCATCGACCTGGACGAGCCCGCCGGGCCGGCCGGTTCCACCGTCCGGCACCTGCTCGCGCACACCTCGGGCCTCGCCTTCGACGAACACCGTCCGGCCGCGCCGCCCGGCGAACGGCGCCTGTACTCCAACGCCGGCTTCGAGCGGCTCGGCGAGCACGTCGCCGCGGCCACGGACATCCCGTTCGCCGAGTACCTGCGCCAGGCGGTCCTGGTACCGCTGGGGATGACGGCCACCTCCCTGGACGGCTCGCCCGCCAAGGACGTCGTGTCCACCGTCGAGGACCTGCTGAGGTTCGCGGCCGAGGCACAGGCCCCGCGCCTGCTGGACCCCCGGACCGTCGCCGAGGCCATGACCACGCAGTTCCCGGGGACCCGTGGGGTGCTTCCCGGATACGGCCATCAGAGCCCCAACGACTGGGGGCTCGGATTCGAGATCCGGGACGGCAAGTCGCCGCACTGGACCGGCTCGGCCTCCTCCCCGGGCACCTTCGGGCACTTCGGTCAGTCCGGCACGTTCCTCTGGATCGACCCGGAGGCCCGCCTGGCCTGCGTGGCGCTGACCGACCGGCCCTTCGGTCCGTGGGCGGTCGAGGAGTGGCCGGACTTCACCGACGCCGTGCTGGCGGAGGCACGCGCCTGACCTCGCCGCCGGTGCCCGGCACACCGCCTCGGCCCACCACGGGACGCGCGCGGCCGTCCCGTGGTGGGGCACGGGTCGCCCCGCTCCGTCCGGGGCGGGCGGACGGCCTACCTCTGGTCCTGCGAGAGGCGCCACATCAGGATCTCGGCGTCGGTCAGCGCCACGGCCTCGATGTCGCCGACATCGGTCAGGCGGGCCGCGTCGCCCTCCTCCAGCCGCGCCTCGCCCAGCCGAACCGACCCCCGCGCGACGTGCGCGTACCCGCGGGCGCCGGCGGGCAACCGGGCGCCGCGCCCCGCCCGCGGGCGCCGCACGAGCAGGGTGGCGCCGGCCCCGGGGACGGCCAGGGGCATGGCGTCGGACAGGCCGCGGACGACCCGGTGGGACGGCTCTCCGCCGGTCCGGCGGGGGGTGAGCCACATCTGCACGAAGGTGAGCGGGGCCGTTCCGTCGTTGCGCTCCACATGGCGCACCCCCGCGCCCGCGCCGAGGACCTGGGCGTCGCCTGCCCGGAGCACCGTGGAGTGTCCGGCGCTGTCCCGGTGGGTGAGTTCGCCCTCGACCACCCAGGTGACGATCTCGGTGTCGCGGTGACCGTGTTCGTCGAAGCCGGCCCCCGGCGCCAGCCGCTCCTCGTTGCAGGCGACGAGGGCGCCGAACCCCAGGTTGTCGGGGTCGTAGTGCGGCCCGAAGGAGAAGGCGTGCCGGGACTCGATGCCGGAGGCCGCGTCGCCTCCCCGGTAGCGCTCGCCGGCGCGCCGTACGTCGATCACGGTCGCCACCCTAGTCCCGCCGCCATCGGCGCTCCCTCGGCCCGACGCGATCCGGACTCTCCCTCGGACACGGCCCCCCGGCCGGGCCCGCGACACGGCGGCCTTCCCTCGGGGCGACGCCCCGACGACACCCGAGGGCCCGTCGATGAGGCAGGCTTGTGCCTGTGCCCGAACCCGAATCCGGCCCGCGCCCGGCCACCCCGAACGACGTCCACCCGCACGCCGCGACGCTGAGGCGGCTGGAGCGGTCCTCCGGCGCGCTCGCGGCGCAGGCGATCACGCGGATGGACGAGACGCTGCCGTGGTACCGGGCCATGCCCCCCGAGAACCGCTCCTGGATCGGTCTGGTCGCGCAGGCGGGCATCGCGGCCTTCACCGAGTGGTTCCGGCAGCCGGACGCTCCGCAGGCCATCTCCACGGACGTCTTCGGCACGGCGCCGCGCGAGTTGACCCGGGCGATCACCCTGCGTCAGACCGTGGAGATGGTGCGGACGACGATCGAGGTGATGGAGTCCGCGATCGACGAGGTCGCGGCCCCTGGCGACGAGTCGGTCCTTCGGGAGGCGTTGCTGGTCTACGCCCGCGAGATCGCCTTCGCCACCGCCCAGGTGTACGCGCAGGCCGCCGAGGCCCGCGGCGCCTGGGACGCGCGGCTGGAGTCCCTGGTGGTCAACGCCGTACTCAGCGGCGAGGCCGACGAGGGGGCGGTGTCGCGGGCCGCCGCGCTGGGATGGAATTCGCCGGAGCACGTCTGCGTGGTGCTGGGGACGGCTCCGGAGGGGGATTCGGAGCTGACGGTGGAGGCGATCCGGCGTGCCGCCCGGCACGCCAAGTTGCAGGTGTTGACCGGGGTGCTCGGGGATCGCCTCGTGGTGATCGCGGGCGGCAGCGCGGATCCGCTGGCCGTGGCCCGTTCGCTGATCGGTCCGTTCGCGCGGGGGCCGGTGGTGGCCGGGCCGGTGGTCACGGACCTGCCGGCGGCGACCCGCTCGGCGCGGGCTGCGGCGGCCGGGCTGAAGGCGTGCCCCGCCTGGCAGGACGCCCCGCGCCCGGTCCTCGCGGACGACCTGCTGCCCGAGCGTGCCATGGCCGGGGATCCCGGGGCTCGCGCGCAGTTGGTGGAGGAGATCTACAGACCGTTGGAGGACGCGGGTGCCGCGCTGCTGGAGACGCTGAGCGTCTATCTGGAGCAGGCCAGCAGTCTGGAAGGCGCCGCACGGATGTTGTTCGTTCACCCGAACACCGTGCGCTACCGGCTCCGACGTGTGACGGACGTCACGGGCTGGTCGCCTTCTGATGTACGGTCTGCGTTCACCCTGCGGATCGCGCTGATCCTGGGGCGTCTGGCCGGTGGAGATTCACAGGTCTAACCTTTGTCGGGGGCCTACAAAACCCTCTGGCGTTCTTCGTCCCTGTCCCCACGGGCGGTTGTGGCCGTCCCCAAGAGAGAGTGTGAGAGTGCTCGTACTCGTCGCTCCCGGCCAGGGCGCCCAGACGCCCGGCTTCCTGACCGACTGGCTCGAACTCCCCGGCGCCGCCGAGCGTGTCGCCGGATGGTCGGAGGCCATCGGACTCGATCTCGCCCACTACGGCACCCAAGCCGACGCGGAGGAGATCCGTGACACCGCGGTGGCCCAGCCGTTGCTGGTCGCTGCGGGACTCCTCTCCGCCGCGGCCCTCGGCGACGTGGCCCCCGGGGCGGTGGCGGGGCACAGCGTCGGAGAGATCACTGCGGCCGCCTTCGCGGGGGTGCTGGACGACACCGCCGCGCTGACGCTGGTGCGCGTGCGTGGCCGGGCGATGGCCGAGGCCGCCGCCGTCACGGAGACGGGAATGGCCGCGCTGCTCGGCGGCGACCCCGAGGTCAGCGTCGCGCACCTGGAGAAGCTGGGGCTGACCCCGGCCAATGTGAACGGGGCGGGGCAGATCGTCGCCGCGGGTACGACGGCGCAGCTCGCCGCGCTCGACGCCGACAAGCCCGAGGGCGTGCGCAAGATCGTCCGACTGAAGGTGGCGGGCGCCTTCCACACCCGTCACATGGCACCGGCCGTGGAGGCGCTGGCCCGCGAGGCCGGCGGGCTCGCCCCGAGCGACCCGAAGCTGCCCTACGTGTCGAATCGGGACGGTCGCGCCGTCACCACCGGCGCGGAAGTGCTGGACCGGCTCGTGGGTCAGGTCGCCAACCCGGTCCGCTGGGACCTGTGCATGGAGACCTTCCGTTCCCTGGGCGTCACCGCCTTGATCGAGGTGTGCCCCGGCGGCACGCTGACCGGCCTGGCCAAGCGCGCGCTGCCCGGTGTGCGCACGCTCGCCCTGAAGACCCCCGCCGACCTCGCGGCCGCCCGCGAGCTGGCCGCCGAGGCGGCCACGAACGCCGCCGCACCGGCCGGCGCGTGAAGGAGCCGAGAGCATGTCGAAGATCAGACCCAGCAAGGGAGCACCGTACGCGCGCATCCTCGGCGTGGGCGGCTACCGCCCCACGCGCGTGGTGCCCAACGAGGTGATCCTGGAGAAGATCGACTCGTCGGACGAGTGGATCCGCTCCCGTTCCGGGATCGAGACCCGGCACTGGGCGTCGCCGGAGGAGACCGTCGCGGTGATGTCCGTGGAGGCGGCCGGCAAGGCCCTCGCGGACGCCGGGATCGACGCCGCCCGGATCGGTGCCGTGGTCGTGTCGACCGTTTCGCACTTCAGCCAGACGCCGGCGGTGGCCACCGAGATCGCCGACCGGCTCGGCACCGACCGGGCGGCGGCCTTCGACATCTCCGCGGGCTGTGCCGGCTTCGGCTACGCGCTCACCCTGGCCAAGGGGATGATCGTCGAGGGTTCGGCCGAGCATGTGCTGGTGATCGGCGTGGAGCGGCTGTCCGACCTCACCGATCCGACGGACCGGGCCACGGCGTTCCTGTTCGGGGACGGCGCGGGCGCCGTCGTCGTGGGTCCGTCGCGGGAACCGGCGATCGGCCCCACGGTGTGGGGTTCCGAGGGCGACAAGGCCGACACCATCCGGCAGACGGTCCCCTGGGACCGGTTCCGGGTGGGCGATGTCGGCGAACTGCCCTTGGACAGCTCGGGCGGCATCAAGTTTCCTGCGATCACGCAGGAGGGCCAGGCGGTGTTCCGCTGGGCCGTGTTCGAGATGGCGAAGGTCGCGCAGCAGGCGTTGGACGCGGCCGGAATCACCCCGGACGACCTGGACGTCTTCATCCCGCACCAGGCCAACGTGCGGATCATCGACTCGATGGTGAAGACGCTGAAGCTGCCGGAACACGTCACGGTCGCCCGTGACATCCGCACCACCGGCAACACCTCGGCCGCCTCGATCCCGCTCGCGATGGAGCGGCTCCTGGCGACCGGCGAGGCGAAGAGCGGCGACACCGCGCTCGTCATCGGCTTCGGGGCGGGCCTGGTCTACGCCGCGACGGTCGTTACCCTCCCCTAGGCACCCCGTGCCGGCCCGGCTGGGCCGGCATCGAGGGACCGCACCGCCACAACCTCTGGAAAACAACGAAGGAGCGCCACCATGGCCGCCACTCAGCAGGAGATCATCGACGGTCTCGCGGAGATCGTGAACGAGATCGCCGGGATCCCGACCGAGGACGTCCAGCTGGACAAGTCCTTCACCGACGACCTGGACGTCGACTCGCTGTCCATGGTCGAGGTCGTCGTCGCCGCCGAAGAGCGCTTCGACGTCAAGATCCCGGACGAGGACGTCAAGAACCTCAAGACCGTCGGCGACGCCACCGAGTACATCCTCAAGCACCAGGGCTGATCGACCGATCACCAGGGCGGGGCCCGGGCCGCGTGGCCCGGGCCCACGCCCCCGCCCTTCGGCGGCGGCGCCGCACGCACCCCCGTTCCTTGGAGAAAGAATCCCCGTGACCCCGACCCCTCGCACCGTGGTCGTCACCGGTATCGGCGCGACCACACCTCTGGGTGGCGACGCAGCCTCGACCTGGGAGGGTCTCCTCGCCGGCCGTTCCGGCGTGCGCCCCCTGGAACAGGACTGGGCCGCCGAGCAGGCGGTACGCATCGCCGCGCGGATCGCCGTCGAGCCCTCCGAGGTCATCCCGCGTCCCCAGGCCCGCAGACTCGACCGCTCCGCGCAGTTCGCCCTGATCGCCGCCGGCGAGGCGTGGGCCGACGCCGGTTTCGAGGCGAAGGCCGGGGAGGGTGCCGACATCGCCCCGGAGCGGCTGGGAGCCGTCATCGCGTCCGGCATCGGCGGCGTGACGACCCTGCTCGACCAGTACGACGTGTTGCGGGAGAAGGGCGTGCGACGCGTCTCCCCCCACACCGTCCCGATGCTCATGCCGAACGGCCCCTCCGCCAACGTGGGACTGGCCGTCGGCGCACGGGCCGGTGTGCACACCCCCGTCTCCGCCTGTGCCTCCGGCGCCGAGGCCATCGGCTACGCGATCGAGATGATCCGCACCGGCCGCGCCGACGTCGTCGTGGCCGGTGGCACGGAAGCCGCGATCCACCCGCTTCCGATCGCGGCCTTCGGCAACATGATGGCGATGTCGAAGAACAACGACGACCCCCAGGGCGCCTCGCGCCCCTACGACGTCGCGCGCGACGGGTTCGTCCTCGGGGAGGGCGCGGGCGTGATCGTCCTGGAGTCCGCCGAGCACGCCGCACGGCGCGGCGCCCGCGCCTACGCGGAGGCTGTCGGCCAGGGCATCTCCGCCGACAGCCACGACATCGTGCAGCCGGAGCCGGAGGGACGCGGCATCTCCCAGGCGCTGCACCACCTGATGGACGGCACCGACCTCGATCCGGCGGAGATCGCCCACGTCAACGCGCACGCCACCTCGACGCCGGCCGGCGACATCGCCGAGCTGAAGGCCCTGCGCAAGGTCTTCGGCGACCACGCGGACCACATGGCCATTTCCGCGACCAAGTCGATGACCGGCCACCTGTTGGGCGGCGCGGGCGGCGTGGAGTCCGTGGCGGCCGTACTGGCGCTCCACCACCGCGTCGCACCGCCGACCATCAACATCGAGCGGATCGACCCCGAGGCAGAGGCACACGCGGACGTGGTCCGCGGGGAGGCGCGGAAGCTTCCCGCGACCGGACGGCTCGCCGCCCTCAACGACTCCTTCGGATTCGGCGGACACAACGTCGTGCTGGCCTTCCGCACCGTCTGAGCGGACGCCCCGTGGGGGTGGTGCGATCCGGGGCTCGCCCGGCCGCACCACCCCCACGCTGTTGGAAGGGAGTCGGTCCGCCCACGGTGTCGCCCTCGGGGCGAGCGCCCTCAGACCACCTGGTGCAGCCAGCGCACCGGCGCGCCCTCGCCCGCGTAGCGGAACGGCTCCAGTTCATCGTCCCAGGGCTTGCCGAGCAGACCGGCGATCTCGTCCTCCAGCTCCGTTCCGTCGCGCCGGGCGCGGACGACGGCGGCGCGCAACCGGTCCTCCGCAACCAGGATGTCCCCGTGGACACCGGTGACCGCGTGGTGGATGCCGAGGCTCGGCGTGCAGCTGTACCGCTCGCCCTCGGCGGCGACTCCGGGCTCCGCGGTGACCTCGAAACGCAGGAGGTTCCAGCCGCGGAGCGCGGAGGCGAGCCGGGAGGCCACGCCGGGTTCGCCGCGCCAGGAGAGTTCCGACCGCCAGGTGCCGGGAGCCGCGGGCTGCCCGGTCCAGTCCAGGCTCGCCCGTGTGCCGAGCACGCCCGCGACCGCCCACTCCACGTGCGGACAGAGCGCGCGCGGAGCGGAGTGCACGTACAGGACCCCACGTGTCGTCACCGGAACCTCCGGGCAGAGCGGAACATCTCGGAACGGGCGGATCGGCGCCGGCCGGCGGGCCGCGCTGCTCGCGAGGCTACCCCGGGCCGGGGCGCGGAAGGTGACGGACCGTCCCACCCACCGCCGGGACGGGGGCGCATTCACCCGGCAGGACGCTTCCCCTCGGGTGAGCCCTCGCGCCCGCCCTCCGGGGAACTCTCACCGTGTATCAGGGGTTCCTCCAGGGACGGGAAGAACGGGAGGCGACATGCCAGAGGCTGGACGGCGCCGCCGGCGGGCTCGGAGCCTCGGCGCGTCACTGGTGGCCGCGTCACTGGTGGCCGCGGGGCTGTTGCTGGCCGGCTGCGACACGGACGGCGCCGTCGCTCCCCGCCCGTCCGCGTCCGTCTCCCCGCGACCGGAGTCGGCGTGGGACATCGCCCCGGACTCTCTCGCCGCCGTGGGGGATTCCATCACCCGCGGGTTCGACGCCTGCGCGGTGTTGGCCGATTGCCCCGAGGTGTCCTGGGCGACGGGGAGCCGCCCGGAGGTCGACAGCCTCGCGGTCCGACTGCTCGGCCCGGACGCGACCCGGCATAGCTGGAACCACGCCGTCAGCGGCGCCCGGATGGCCGACCTCGCCGGTCAGATGGAGCGGGCGGCGGCGCACCGACCGGCGCTGGTGACGGTCCTGATGGGGGCGAACGACGCCTGCCGCGACACCGTCGCGGGGATGACCTCGGTGGCGGACTTCCGCGCCGGGTTCGAGAGGGCGCTGGGGACGCTCCGTCAGGCATCGCCGGGGAGTCGGGTGTTCGTGGCCGGCATCCCCGATCTGATGCGGCTGTGGGAACAGGGACGCACCGATCCGCTGGCCGGCCGGGTGTGGGAGCTGGGCGTCTGTCCGACGATGTTGGGTGACGCCGACGCGACGGACCCGGCGGCGACCGAGCGGCGGGAGACCGTGGGCCGGCGGGTGGAGGACTTCAACCGGGTCCTCGAAGAGGTCTGCGCCGAGGACCGGCTGTGCCGGACCGACGGGGGCGCGGTGCACGACGATACCTTCGGCCCGGAGTCGCTGAGCCGGTGGGACCGCTTCCACCCCAGCGTGACGGGCCAGGCGCGGCTGGCGGAGATCGCCTACCGGGCGGTGACCGCCAGGGACGATCGAGCGGACGGCGCGGCCTCCGCGCCGTGACGGGTCGGGGCCAGGTGGTCGGGACGACGGTCGTACGGGGCGGGCCGCCGCGCCCCGGGACGCGGCCGTGCCGCCGCCTGGCGACGGCCGGTCGGGGCGAGAGGGTGGACCGCCGTCAGCGGACGGTCTCCCCTCCGTGGGCGGGCGCGTCCGAGGCCTCCTCGGGGGCGGCCCCCGGGGTCCGCTCCTCGGTGTCCTCGTCGAGCATCTCCCTGGCCAGCAGGGTGGCACCCGCCACCGCGCCCGGCATCAGGAAGACCGCGACGACCGGCACCAGGAAGGCCAGCGCGAGAGGGGTTCCGAAGCCCCAGGCCAGGGTCTTGCGGGAACGCAGGAGGGCCAGCCGCTCCCGTAGCTCCACACCCCTGCGTTGGAGAGCGACGGCGGTGAGTTCCTCGGTGAGGAAGAACCCGGTGACCAGGAAGCCGACGGCCGGGACGACGCTCTGACCGACGACCGGCACGAAACCGAGGGCGAAGAGCAACACGCCCCACACCCCGGCGCGGGCCAGGATGCGCAGGCTGTCCCGCCCGGACACCCACAGGTCGCGCCAGAGGGGGAGGCCGGACTCCGGCGCGGTGCCGTCCGGGGAGACGTCCCGGTCGACGCGTTCGGAGAGGCTCTCGTAGAAGGGTTGGCCCACCAGGAGGGTCACGGCGGTGAAGGTGAGGACGGCGAGCAGCAGGGCGAGGGCGAAGAGAACGGCGGTCAGCAACCCTCGGAACAGCCCGGCCCACGGACTGGACCAGTCGTCGGCGAACGGCGTCGCCCAGGCGACGGCGTCCACCCCCCACACCGCCAGGGCGGCCAGCGCCGCCGCGTAGAGGACGAGCGTCAACAGCCCGGGGACCAGTCCGAAGCCGAAGCTCCCCCGGTGCCGGGCCATCCAGCGCTGGCCCCGCAGAAGGTGACCGAACCCCACCCCAAGATCGCGCATGAGGGAACTCTATCGGGCGAGCGCCGCCACCGCGCCGGCCCGGCGATGTCCGACGCCGCCCCGCCGGCTCGAGCCAGGCCCTACGAGGGACGGCAGATCGGACCGACGCGCGATCGGCGCGGGTGCGGGGGTCGGGTCTCCCGCCCCGGGGCGGCCGTGGGCGGGGCCGTCCCCGGGTGGGGATCGCCGGCAGGGCGGTTCAGAGTTTGACGATCATCTTTCCGACGTTGTCCCCGCGCAGCACCCCGAAGAACGCTTCCAGGTTGTTCTCGATGCCCTCGACGACCGTCTCGGCGTACTTCAGCCGGCCCTGGCCCACCCAGGGCCCGACCTCGCGGACGAACTCCGGCTGGAGGTCGTAGTGGTCGGAGACGAGGAAGCCCTCGATCCGGCTCCGGGTCTGGATCAGCCGCACGAGGTTGCGGGGTCCGGGGGCCGGCTCGGTGTTGTTGTAGATGGAGATCATCCCGCAGACGGCGACGCGTCCTCCCTGCCGCAGCGAGTCGACGGCCGCCTCCAGGTGCTCGCCGCCGACGTTGTCGAAGTAGACGTCGATGCCGTCGGGGGCGGCCTCCCGCAGTCGCTCGGCGACGGAGCCGTGCTTGTAGTTGAAGGCGGCGTCGAAGCCGTACTCCTCGACCAGCAGCCGGACCTTCTCGTCGGAGCCGGCGGAGCCGATGACCCGGGAGGCGCCCTTGAGCTTGGCGATCTGACCGACCTGGCTGCCCACGGCGCCGGCGGCGCCGGACACGAACACCACGTCGCCCTCCTTGAGGGCGGCGGTCCGCAGAAGCCCCGCGTAGGCCGTCAGGCCGGGCATGCCGAGGACGCCGAGGTACGTGGACAGGGGGGCGGTGTCGGGGTCGACCTTCACGGCGGTCGCCGCGTCCACGACGGCGTACTCGCGCCAGCCGAGGAAGTGCAGGACGTGGTCCCCGACGGCGATGCCCTCGGCGTCGGAGGCGACGACCTCGCCGACCGCGCCGCCTTGCATGGGCTCGCCCAGGGCGTACGGTGCCGCGTAGCTCTTGGCGGCGCTCATCCTGCCCCGCATGTAGGGGTCGACGGAGAGGTAACGGTTGCGGACCAGCACCTGGCCCTCTCCCGGGGTGGGCATGGGAGCCTCGACCAGGCCGAAGTCCTCCGCCGTGGGCCAGCCGACGGGGCGGCTCAGGAGGTGCCACTCGCGGCTGACGGCGGGGAGGGCGGGAGACTCGGTCATGGCGCGGCCTTTCGAACGTCGTGTCTCGGCGAGCACGTGTGTTTCAGTGCCTGAAACAAAGATGCCGGGAGATGTTTCAGGATGTCAAATACCTGTACCGTGGACACATGGACCCCACCCCCCATCGCGCCCCTCCGGACGCGCTGACTCTGGAGGTCGTCGAACTCATCGGCGATGTCGTCGTCCGCTTCCACAGCGACTACGAGCGGGCGGCGGCGGAGCAGGAGCTGACCGGGGCGCAGGCCCGGCTGCTCGGGCTGCTCGCCCTGGAGCCGACACCGATGCGGAAGCTGGCCCGGCGCCTGCGGTGCGAGCCGTCGAACGTCACCGGCATCGTGGACCGGTTGGAGGCACGCGGCCTCGCGGAGCGCCGACCCGACCCCGCCGACCGACGGGTCAAGGTGGCCGCGGCCACGGAGGAAGGGCTGCGCGCGGCCCGGAGGCTCCGCGAATCGCTCCGCTTCGCCCACGAACCCCTGGCGGGCCTGAGCGACGGGGAGCGCGCGCGGCTGCGCACCCTGCTGCGGCGCGTGCTGGAGGCCGGTGAGGAGACCGGCGCCGAACGTGCCGCCCGCGCGGCCGTCCTCCCCGCTCCGGAGTCCGAGCCGGGTGGCTCGGACTCCGGAGCGGGCTCGCCCGGCTAGCCGCGCGTCGGGCGAGGCGAGACCGGTCGGGGAACGGGGCCGCCCCACGCCGGGGGCTCACCCCCGACGCGGCACCGACCCGGTTCCGCGGGCCCGGTCCCGGGTCCCGTGCCGGTGGCACGCCTCGGTCGAGACGGGCTCGATCAGGGGCGGGGGTGCGGGGGCCTGGGCTCGGCGTGCTTCTTCCTGCCCCCGACTCCGGTGTCGGCGGTGGCGGTTCCGGTGGCGGTCGTACCGCCGCCGGACACGGTGGCGATGTTGGTGACTCGCTTGGGCGCGTCCTCGGCGACGCGGACGGTGAGCGTGACCGGCGGGTACTCGGCCCCCGGCTGGAGAACGTCCTCACGGGTACAGGCGAGCGGGACCAGGGTGCAGGTCCATCCGTCGCCCGAGAGGTCGATCGGCTCCAGTCCGGCGGGGAGGGTGTCGGTGAGGGTGACCGTGCTGCCGTCGGTCGGACCGTCGCCCGTGTTGGTCACCGTCAGACTGTAGGTGCCGGTGCGACCTCGCTCGAACTTGCCCCCTGTGGTCAGCTTGACCAGTTTCAGGGTCGGGGAGACCACCACGGCGATCGCGATCCCGAACGGGTTGTCGCCGACGGCGATGGTGGCGGCGATCGTGTTGTCCGACGTCCTGATCACCGACACGGTGTCCGCGTTGGGGTTGGTGACGTAGACGAAGGCGCCGTCGGGGGTCACCGCCAACCTGAGGGGGCTGATCCCGGCGGGGACGGTGTCGACAACGGTGTTGTCCGACGTCCTGATCACCGACACCGTACCGGCGGTCACGTCGGCCACGTAGACGAAGGCGCCGTCGGGGCTGGCCACCACCCCGGCGGGACCGACCCCGACGGGCACCGTGTCCACGACCGTGTTGTCCGACGTCCTGATCACCGACACCGTGTCCCCGTTGAAATTGGTGACGTAGACGAAGGCGCTGTCGGGGGTCACCGCCACCCCGCGCGGGCCCGCTCCCACCGGCACCGTGTCCACGACCGTGTTGTCCGACGTCCTGATCACCGACACCGTGCCGAACGGGACGCTCGGGACGTAGACGAAGGCGCCGTCGGGAGACACCGCCAGGGCGATCGGAACGGGGCCGACCGCGACCGTGTCGACGACCGTGTTGTCCGACGTCCTGATCACCGTTGTCGAGGCACCGAGGCTCAGGGCGACGTAGACGAAGGCGCCGTCGGGGGTCACCGCCACCCCGCGCGGACCGGAACCCACGGGCACGGTGGCGATCACCGTGTCGTCGGACGTCCTGATCACCGACACCGTGTCCCCGGCGAAGTTGGTGACGTAGACCAGTGTTCCGTCGGGCGTCACCGCCACCCCACGCGGACCGTCGCCGACCGGCACCGTGTCCACGACCGTGTTGGTGGCGGTGTCGACGACCGACACCGTGTCCTCCGCCTCGTTGGCGACGTAGGCGTAGGTGCCGGCCGGAACGGCGTACGCGGACCCGGCGGAGATCATCGGCAGGGACAGGCCGGCCACCAACACCAGGCCCGCCACCATGGCACGCAGGCATGCCCATCTCCGGCTCACACCCGAGAAGCGGCAAGGCGGCGCGCCACCACGACCTGTCCCTCTCACGACACGACGAACAGTCACACAGTCCTCCGGAAAGCGAAGTCGGCACGGTGATCCGGCGGTTCACCGGGCGGACCCGCCCATGTCCCGCCCACGGGACGACCGGAGAACCGGGAGGGTCGCTCGAACCGATCCTCGCGTCCGAGCCCCTCCGCGATTCTCGTCAAGCGACGCCACCGGAGCCCGCACGGACTCGGGTGCGAACGGGTGACTCCGCGCGGCCGCCACCCGGCTCGGAAGGACTCCACGTCCGGGAGGCTCCCCCTCGGCGGGTGCACGGCGAGAACCTCACAGACACCACCACAGGAGGCGCCGACAGGTCTCGGCGGAGGAGGGTTCGGGCGCCGCCGAGGTGGGCGCCTGGTCGGCCGGGGCCGTCGCGGGCCCGGTGGACGCGGCGGAGGAGACCGGCGGCGAGGTCGGCCGGGGGGTCTCCTCCTCCGGGGTGACCTCCGCCCCGGTCGGGGACGTCGGGGACGGGGAGGGCTCCGGCGCCTCCACCGAATCGGGGACCGCCGGGGCCGAGGTGGGCGAGGCGTCGTCCGGCGTCTCCGACGGCGTGGGCTCCTCGGAGACGACCGGGGAGGCGGTGGCCTGAGGGGTGCCGCTCGGCGGGAGACTCGGAGCGGCGGGAGCCGAGGCGGCGGGAGCGGTGGAACCGACCGGCGGGTCGGAGGCGCCCGCGGTCGGCGTCACCGGCGGATCGCCGACGGGCGATCCGCCGCGCGCGGCGACGGGGCTCCGGACGTCCTGCGAGGTACCGCCGCGCAACTCGGCGAAGGCGGCGCCCCCGATCACCAGCACCAGCCCGACCGCCGCCGAGAGGACCACGCCGCGCCGACGACGACCGCGCGCCGCCCGCGACCGGTCGGGGCCGGACCCGCGCGGCGGGTGGCCCACCGAGGCTCGGCCGGCCCGCGCGTCCCGCCCCTCGCCGGTCGACCGTCCTCCGCCCCGCGCCCCGTCGTGCCGGGCGACGGTGGCGGCCGACGGACGGGCGTCGGGCCGGCTGTCCACGACGCTGCCGCGGCCGTCGGCGGCGGAGGACGCGGAGGCTGCCGGGGTACCGCACCCCGGGCAGACGAGAGCGCCGTTGAGGTGTCGCCGGCAGGGGCCGCAGTAGTCCATGACCGCCACAGGCTAGTCCAGGGCGATCTTGCCGGGAACCCCGGGCGGCGCCGGGCGGGTGAACCGCTCCCACCCGGACGGCGGGAGCGCGCCGCGACGCGCCGCGCGGGAAGGGACCGCCCGGCCCCGGTCAGGGGGTGTCGTGGACACCGGCTCGCCGTCGGACGTTGAACGGCGGCGGGCGCTCCCCCGTACCCAAGGGCGGCTCGCACTCCCCCGCGGGTTCTCGGAAGACGGAGGTTTCCCCTTGGCCGGCAACGTCACCTCGCTGTTCCGCAGCACCGCGGCGCACAGCCCGTCGATGGCCGCCCTGGCACGCGAGGGCGACGGAGCGGGCCCGATCGACTTCTGCATCCCCTGCAACCCGTACTTCCCCACCCAGGCCATGTTCGACGACATGGGCAGCCGGCTGCGCGACATCATCACCTACTACCCGAGCGGCGCGGACACCATCACCGCGGAGCTGTGCGGCCTGTTGCAACTGCCCCCGCAGTGCGTGGCGATGGGCAACGGGTCCACGGAGCTGATCACCTGGATCGATCACCTGTTGGTCCGGGAGTCCCTCGCGATACCCGTCCCCACCTTCGGCCGATGGACGGACCAACCCATGGAGACCGGCAAGCGGGTCGACATGTTCCCGCTCCAGGAGTCCGGCGGGTTCGCCCTCGACCTCGCCCAGTACGCCGAGTTCATCAGGTCGCGCGGCACGCGAGTGGCGGTGATCTGCAACCCCAACAATCCCGACGGGGGGTATCTGCACAAGCACGCGGTCGTGCAGTTCATGGACGCCATGGCCGACCGGGACCTGGTGGTGATCGACGAGTCATTCCTGGAGTTCGCCGACGCCGAGACCGACCCCTCGGTGGTACAGGAGGCCATGCTCCGGCCGAACGTGATCGTGCTCCGCAGCCTCGGCAAGAACTTCGGCCTGCACGGCATCCGGTTCGGATACCTCGTCGCCAACCCGGCGCTGGCCGGACGGGTGCGGTCGATGCTGCCGAAGTGGAACCTCAACTCCTTCGCGGAGCACGTGGTGTTCATGCTGCGCAACCACGGCACCGAGTACGCCCAGAGCCTGAACCAGGTCCGTCGGGACCGCCTGGAGATGGCCAGCCAACTCTCGTCGTTGCCCGGCCTCACCGTCTACCCCTCGCAGGGGAACTTCCTCTTCGTGCGCCTCCCGCTGGGCGCCGAGGGCACCGTGGTCCGGGACAGGCTGCTCACCGAACACCGGGTCCTGGTCCGCGAGTGCGGCAACAAGATCGGTTCCTCCAGTCGCTTCCTGCGCCTGGTGGTGCGACCCGAGGCCGACGTGCGACGGCTCGTGGCCGGGCTGGAGGAGGTCCTTTACGGGACGAGGCACGCCGGGGGCCAAGAGCAGGCCGGGGCCGGCTACACCTCGGGGACCGCGACCGTGGACCGGCTCGTCAACGAGACGAACGGGAGCGGGATGCGGGAACTGGCCGGTGCCGCCACCGGAATGCCGGGGCTGCCCGGGGCCAACGGGATGCCGCTCCCGGCCGCCGCTCCGGTGGCCGGACACCAGGCCCAGGCCGCGCTGCCCGCGCCGCCTCCCCCGCCGGTAGGGGTCGGCCACCAGACACACATGGCGCAGGCCCCCGCCGCGATTCCCCCGCCGCCGACCTCCCTGCCCGCCGGGGCGCCGACACCGGCCGGGGTCCCGGCCCGCGGCGGTCTCACGGCGGCGCAGGTCCGGGGCAGCGACGGCCTGCGGACCGCCCCGGCGACCGGCTGGCCGGGGCCGCAGAGCTGGCCGAGCCCGGCGGGGGCGGTCCCTGGCCAGGAGCACACGACCGCTCCCGGCCAGGGACGGACGGGCTGATCCCGCCGCCGTCGCTCCCGCTCCGCCGGGCTCCGGGACAGGGGACCGTCGGCGGGCGCCCGGAGCGCCGGCGGAGCGTCGGCCGCGGAGCGCCCCGCGCCGTCCGGGAGCCGTCGGAGGCGGGGCGCGGAGTCCGGCGCCTCAGTCGGCCGGGCACTCCTTCCAGGCCATGTGGTAGACGGTGCTGATGTCCCCGTCGGTGGAGTCCATCGTCATGAAGCTGACCTTGTCGGGGTCGTCGCCCGCGTTGACCCTGATCTCGGTGTTGATGTTGAAGTTGCGCTGGACTCCGCAGGGTGCCCAGACCAGTTGGGCCCAGTCGGTGTCGTCGGTGGCCTGCCAGTTGTCGTTGTAGGGCCCGGCGAAGGGGTGGCTGCGGTACTCGGTGTTCGGGGACCCCTGGAAGTAGTACGAGGCCTGCTGGACGGCCGAGGCACCGGGCTGGAGAGAGGCGAAGCCTCGGTAGTCCGCGCTGGCGATGGCGTAGGTGAAGCCCTGCGGGACGTGGACCAACAGGTTCAGCTGGCAGTTCTTCCGGAAGGCCGTGGGCGAGGAGTTGCCGCCGGCCTGGGCCAGATAGTCACTGTAGGTCACGGTGAAGGCGGTGTTGTCGTCGGAGACGGCGACGGCCGCGGTGCCCTGGGGACAACCCGAGCCGTTCACCGTGGCCACCTTGATGATGATCTTGTCCGGCGGCGGGTCGTCGAACGCGTCGGCGGGTTGTTGCGCGGGCAGTGCCGTGGTGAGCAGGGCGGCTACGGCGCCGCCCAGGAGGATGCCTCCGGCCATGATTCTCCCATTCCGGTGCGTGGGGGTGGACCGTGCGGAGTCTGTGAAAATCCCGTGCACGACGTGTGCGAGCCAGAAGGTACGCCGCCGCCCCGGCGGTCGCACAGACGGAGGCTCGGCCATTCACACCCTCACAACCAGGCGTGAAACGCCCGGGGCCGCCCCGGACCGGAGGACCGGTCGGCTCCGGGCGACGGCAAGGCCCCCGCGAATCACGACGGTACGGGCGGTCCGGGGAGGGGAGCGGGCGCCCCGGCCGGGGAAGCAACCTCGTGCCCCACGCCGTCCACACGGCGCGCGACGATCGTGTCCGCCCCGTCGACGGCCGGCTTCCCCCGTCCCCGTCTCTCGGAGGTTCCGCATGATCCGTCAGGAAACCGCCTGGGTCCTCTTCGCCGCCGGACTGATCTTCCTGGCCTCGCTGGCCCTCGGTGTCTGGAAGTGGCAGCAGTCCATGGCGTCGCCGGCCGGAACGGCCCACCGCTACGTCGACGTCGCGCACAACGCCGGACTGATGTACTCGTTCGCGGCGGCGTCGATCGTGGCACCGCTCGTCCAGTTCTCGGGCTGGCCGTCCCCGGTGAACGTCGCCGCCGCCGCGACGGTCGTCGGCATGTTCGCCGTGTCGATCGCGCGCTACGTGCGGCTCGCGGTCCAGGCCCGCACCGACAACCAGATGCGTGACCTCAAGTCCCGCATGCGCGGTGCCCGCGAAGCGCTGGTCGTCACCGAGATCGGTGGTACGGCCGTCCTGCTGAGCGGTTTCGCCTGGGCCCAGCTGTAGTCCGCCGAGGGTTCGGCCCCCTCCCGGCGAACCGCCCCGGGAGACGCTTCGCACACCGGGTGTTCGGCGCGAGGCGGCTCGCCCGCCGGACCCACGAGCCACCGGCTCCACCGCGCGGTCCCAGACCACCGCCGCACCGAGGGACGGGTCCGTGCGAGCGACGGACCGGGGCACGTACACAATGGGCGCGAGCGTGAACAGCGCGTGAACCCGCGCGGACGACCGGGGACGCGACGAGTACGGCAAGAGGAGGCGCCCCCGTGGAGCTCACCAGGCGGACTTTCGGTGCGCTCGCCGGCACCACCGTCCTCGGTCTCGCCCTGCGCGGCAGCGTGGGCGCGACGGCGGCCGTGCCTCCCGGAGCCGCCGGACCGGCGGCGGTGGGCCGCGTGCCGCCCGCCCGACCGACCGCCGACGGCCGCCGCCACCGGGTCGTCCGGGACGGCCACACCGTCCTGGTCGACGGTCGCCGGGAGCCGCTCCGGCCCGGCGAGTTCTCCCCCTCGCGACTGCCGAGCCCGCACCTGTGGCGGGACGTCCTCCAGCGGACGCGCGCCCACGGATACAACGCGGTCGTCGTGCCGGTCGCGTGGAACCACCACTGCCCCTCCCCGGGACGGCACGACTTCACGGGGGTCCGCGACCTGGACCTGTTCCTGCGCACTGCGGCGGAGGAGGGGCTCTACGTGATCCCGCGCCCGGGACCCCACCTCGGCGCCGACCAGGACGCCGGTGGCCTCCCCGCCTGGCTGGCCACGAGCGGCGCGAGGGTGCGGACCACCGACCCCGACTACCTCCGGCACGTAGACGCCTGGCTGTCCGCGGTGAACGCCGTGGTCGCCCCGCACCTCCACACCCACGGAGGCGGCACGGTCCTCCTCTACCAACTGGAGGAGACCGCCGATCGCGGGTACCGCGATCATCTGCGTCACCGAGTGCGCGCCGACGGCGTCGACGTGCCTCTCGTCACCGGCTACGCCGCGCTCCCGCCGGCAGGCGGCGCGGCGGGCGAGCGACTCCGCCGACTGGGGCTGTTCGCCCGGGAGCCGGATCGGCCCGCCGTCTCGCCGGCCTACGGCGGTCTGTCCTGGGGGTGGTCGCCGGCGGCCGGCGCCGGCACGGTCCACGCGGCGGGAACGGCGATCGACCCCGCACGGGGGCCGGGGGAGATCCTGGCCCCGACCCACCAACTGGGTCACCTGCTGCGGCACGTCCCCGGCCTGACGGGCATGGAGCCCGCCTCGCCGGTCCACCCCGCGGACCCGCGCCTGGAGGTCACCGCGCTGACCGACCCGGGGTCCGACACCCGGGCGTACGTGCTGCGCAACCCGTCCGGCTCCGCCGTCACCTCCTCCCTGCCGGGTACACCGGTGGCGTCGCCCGTCACCGTCCCGGCGGGCGACGCCCGACTGCTCGTCGCCGGGCTGTCCCTGGGCGGGCGGCGTCGACTGGCGTACAGCACCGCGCAGCCCATGGCGCTGCTCTCCGCCGGACGCTGGGACGTGGCCGTCTTCGTCGGCCGGCGCGGCGAGCCCGCGCACGTGGCAGTGGACTGCTCCGAGGAACCGACCCCGACCCGCCTGGACCTGGAAGCGGCCTGGGCCTACGCCCAAGGGCGCCTGCACGTGACCGCGCCGCTCGGCGAGGGCGGGTTGACCAGGGTCAGGGTCCGGGGCGGCGGGTCGGATCGGACCCTGCTGCTGCTCTTCGCCGACGACGCCACCTCGCTGCGGCTGTGGCCCTGCGCCACCCCGGACGGCACCTTCCTCGTCTACGGTCCGACCCTGCTGCGCTCGGCGTCGGTGGAGGGCCACACTCTCCGGCTCACCGGCGACAGCACCGACGATCTCGGGGTGGAGGTATGGGGTCCGTACGGCGTCACCGACGTGGAGTGGAACGGCGCTCCGCTGATCCCCGAGCGCGGGCTGGACGGCAGCATCACGGCAGCGCGCCCGCCCGGCGCGCCCCCGCCGATCCCGGTGCCCGCGCTCACCGGATGGCGGCGGCGGGAGGAGAACCCGGAGTCCGCACCGGAATTCGACGACGCGGACTGGACCGTCGCCGAGTCGCGGGAGTCGACGAGCGGCACGCCCGTTCCGGACGGGAACCCCGTGCTCTTCGCCGACGACTACGGGTGCCATGTCGGCGACGTCTGGTATCGGGGCCGGCTGACGGGTGCCGCCGAGCCGGCGGCGATCTCGCTGACCTGGGCGGCGGGGACGGACGGTCTGCTGATGGCCTGGCTGGACGGGAGACCCCTGGGGGTCCGACGTATGCCGGACGCCAAGGACGCCGGGGAGGGCCGCAGGACCCGGATCGACACCGTGCGATTCGCCGTGCCTCGGTCCCCGGGGGGAGACGCGGGCACGTCCCGCGTCCTGTCGGTCCTGACCCGCCCGATGGGCCACGACGCGGACGACGACGGTCGCGGCGACCCGACGGCGGCCCGCGGGTTGATGGGTGCCGCGTTCGAGGGGGCGACGCCGGCGGTCCGGTGGCGACTGAGGGGGGCGGCGGCACCGGACCGTGTGCGCGGACCACTGAACACCGGGGGGTTGCACGGCGAGCACGCGGGATGGCACCTGCCGGGGTACGACGACGCCGACTGGGAGCCCGCGGATCCGTCCTCGGCGCGTCCGCGCCAAGGGGTCACCTGGTACCGCTGTTCCTTCCGCACTCGGGTCCCGGACGGGGTGGACGCGTCGTTCGGGCTGGAGTTCGCGGATGCCCCGGCCCGCCGCACCCATCGCGTGCAGGTCTTCCTCAACGGCTGGAACCTGGGCCAGTACGTGGGCGGCGGCCCCCCGCACACGATCCCCCTGCCCGGAGGCCCGCTGCGTGGCGGGGGCGTCGAGAACTCCCTGGCCCTGGCCGTCCTCTCGGACGGGGACTCCCCCGCCGGTCCCGGAGAGGTGCGTGTGCGACCGCTCGCCTCGGCGGCCGGGGGGCCGTCGGTGCCCGCCGCGGGGGCCACCGGGCCGTGAGGGCGCCTGCGGGGCCACCGTGGTGGCACCGGGAGGCTGGTTCCCCACCGAGGTCCGGCGCCGACGTCGCTGCGGTCACGGGCCGTCACGCTTGGTCCCCTGATCTCCTGACGCGCCGGGACTCGGACGCGTAATCTCGGAACGCCGCCGACGGGTGGTGGGGAGGGAGCGATGGGCATGGCGAGTGCGCGCGAGCGTGCGGCCCGGGCCGCCGCCGCACTCGGACGGCCGCGCCGGGGCGCGGCCATGCGCGCGCTGCTCGCCGATCTGGACCGCGCGGTGCGGGACCGTCCGCGTCCTTTTCGGGACGGGCGCGAGCTGTGCGCGGCGGTGTGCGCGGAGATGGCGAGGCGTCGGGGACGACCCGTCGAGTTGCGCTTCGACCGCTTCCCGGACGAGATCGAGGTCACCGGGGTCTGGGTTGCCTTCCAGGACTTCGACCTGGTGATCGTGGAGGAACGCGCCGAGGACGTCCAGCGGTTGGTGATCCTGGGGCACGAGCTGTGGCACATGCGGGTCGGCCACCGTCACGGCCTCCAAGGGCCCGCCGCTCGGGTCGACGGTCGGGTCACGGCGCTGGTCGCCGCCGCCCGCAGCGGATCCCGGGAGGCGGAGGAGGCGGAGGCCGAGGAGTTCGGCCACCGACTCGCCGCGCGGTTGCGTCCGTTGCTGCCCGGCGGGGGAACGGATGTCCCCCCGGGCCCGGTGCAGCGGTCGCTCGGGTATCGCGGGCGCGGGGGGGCCCGCCGGTGAACACCGCGAGCACGACCGGCGGGATCCTCGTCGGGTCGGCACCGACCGACCTCGCGAGCGGGTTCCGCATCTCCTTCTGGATACCGACCCTTGTCCTGGCCGCGGCGCTGACGATCAAACTCCCGACGATCGTGCGGCTCTGGCGCGACCCGCTCCTGCGCGCCGTCGGCGGTCTGCTGCTGCTGGCCTGCACGGTGTTCGTCTTCGTCGCGCCGACCACCATCGCGTGGACCAACCGGGTCACCGGCATCCCCAACTTCGCCGCGCCGTGGTGCTATTCGCTGATCACGGCGTTCTGCGCCTCCTGCCTCCTGCTGATCATCGCCTGGCGCAACGGCCTGTCCGAACGCTCGGCGTCCACCCGTCGGGCCATGCGTCGGGTCGTCGCGGTCTACTCCGGTGTGATCGTCGCCCTCTGGGTGCTGTTCGCCCTCGCCGACGTGCCCGTCGAACGCGTGCGGGACCTGGACACGTACTACGCGAACACACCGTTCATGCGCGAGGAGATCCTGCTCTACCTGCTGGCTCACACCGTCGCCGTGCTGATCACGTCCTGGCTGGTGTGGAACTGGGCCCGCACCGACGGACTCGACGCCTGGCTCCGGTGGGGCCTGCGGTTCCTGGGCGCCGGATACGCCCTCAACCTCGTCTTCGACGCCCTGAAACTCACTGCGGTGGGCGCTCGTTGGGCGGGGCGCGATCTGGACTGGCTGAGCACCGATCTGGCGCCGCCGGTTGCCTGCGTCTCCGCGATCGTGATCGCCCTGGGGTTCATCCTGCCCCAGACCGGACAGTACCTGCACGACCGTCGGCTGGTCGGGGTCGCCCACCGGGAACTCGGCCCGCTGTACCGGCTGACGCGGTCGGCGTCGGGTGCCGGCGTCCCCTTCGTCCTGCGTTCCACTCCGGAGCTGCGTCTCATCCGGCGGGAGACGTTCATACGGGACGTGCTGCTGGGGCTCGCCCGGAAGATCGACGAACGCGGACGTCACCGCGCCCACCGGGCCGCGCTCGACCTCGGCTTCCCCCCGGACCGAGCCAAGGCCCTGGCCGCCGCCGTGGCCGTCCTGGACGCCGTCGGGCGCGCCGACGGGGCTCCCCCGGACGGCCACGGCGACGAGGTCGACACGGCCGACCTGCTGGGCGATATCGGGGCGACCTCCCGTGCCCTCGCCCGACCCGAAGAGATCGAGGCGGTACGGCGTCGTACCGCGACTACATCGGAGTGTGTGTCCGCAGATGACTGAGCCATCCCCCACCGCGGTGGTCCTCGGCGGTTCGTTGGCCGGGCTGCTCGCGGCCCGCGCGCTGGCCCCCTTCGTGGACCGGGTGACCGTGCTGGAACGCGACAGGCTCCCGGAGGGCCCACGGCCTCGCCGCGGCCTGCCCCAGGCGCGCCACGCGCACCAGTTGTGGTCCGGCGGCGGGCGGGCGCTGGAGGAGTTGCTGCCCGGGGTGACCACCTGGCTGAGGCGGCACGGTGCCCACCGGCAGGCGGTCACCGCGGACATCGCCATGCTGTCCCCCCAGGGCTGGTACCGGCGGTGGCCGGAGTCGCACTCGATGCTGCTCTGCACCCGGGATCTGCTGGACCACGCGGTGCGGACCCGGGTACTGGCCGAGGAGCGGGTCACGCTGGTGGAGGAGGCGGAGGCGGTCGGGCTGATCGGCGACGCGACGGCGGTTACCGGGGTGCGGGTGCGGGAGCGCAACGGGCGGGAGCGCGCGCTGAAGGCGGGTCTCGTGGTGGACGCGACCGGTCGCGGCTCCCGGATGGTCGGGTGGCTGGCGGAGTTGGGGGCGCCCGCCCCCCGGGAACGGGTCGTCGACGCGGGGCTCTGCTATGCCAGCCGCCTCTACCGTGCCCCCGAGGCGGCCCGCGGGGGGTTCCCGTTGGTGAGCGTGCAGGCGGACCCGAGGTCCGGGGGACCGGGGCGGGGCGGTGTCCTGCTGCCGGTGGAGGACGGCCGGTGGCTGGTCACCCTCTTCGGCACGCGCGGGGGCGAACCTCCCTCGTCGGGCGAGGACTTCGTGGCGTTCGCCCGCGAGGGACTGCGCCATCCGGTGATCGGCGACCTGATCGCCCGGGCGGAGCCGCTGGGAGAGGTCTCCGTCAGCCGGACCACGGCCAACCGCCGCCGCTTCTACGAGCGCCTGGCCCGGCGGCCGGAGAACGTGGTGGTCCTGGGCGACGCGTTGGCGGCGCTGAACCCGGTGTACGGGCACGGCATGGCCGTGGCCGCGCGGGGCGCGGTCGGCCTGCGGTCGGTTCTGCGCCGGCGTGGGTTCGGGGCTCCGGGGATCGCGCGGGCGGCGCAGCGCGCGGTGGCCCGACCGGCGGGCGCGGCCTGGGACCTGGCGGTGGGGCAGGACGTGTTCTTCCCCGGTGCCACGCCCGACGGCCCTTCGAGGCGGGAGCGGATCACGGCGGCCTACGTCGACCGGCTCGTCCGCACGGCCACCGGGAACGGGCGGGTCGCGCGACGCCTGACGGACGTGATGTCCCTGGAGCGGCGGGCCGAGGTGCTGGTGTCGCCCGGGGTGCTGTCGGCGGCGGTGGTGGGGCCCCTGCGACCGGCGCCGACCGGGCCGCCGTTGACGCGGGCCGAGCGCCGGGCGGCGGGACTGGACGACGGGCCTTCCTGACCCGGCGCCACACCAAGGCCCCGGGCCCCGTCCACCGCTCGGGGTGGTGGACGGGGCCCGGGCGGGTCGACCCGTCGGGTCTCCCGCCGACGCGTCGGTCAGACCGCCGGGACGGTCAGCGAGTACGAGGAGGCGGACTCGCCCTCGTCGCTGTTCGGCGCCATGGACACCTTGACGTCGAAGTTGGCTCCGTAGGTGGCACTGTAGGTGCCGGCGCCCTCGAAGCTCAGGGCCTGCTTGCCGGTGTTCAGCGTGAAGCCGGAGGGAAGCGCCGGGGCCGGGGTGTTGGCCCAGGTCTTCCCGCTGTCCTGGATGCTCTTGATGGTCGAGTACAGCGGGCTGTAGGAGGAGGCGCAGGAGCCGCTGCTGCACTGCCATCCCTCGTACTGGCCACCGAGGTCGGTGGAGAGCGCCACGTCACCGGTGGCGATGGCCTGCTGGAGTCGGACCGTGACCGTGGCCGTCGTGTGAGCGGGCACGACGATGTCCTGCTGGGGAGCGGTGTAGCTGACGCTCTCGGAGTTCGCGTGGCTGTTCTCCTCGCTGAAGTTCCAGGTCGTGGTCAGCTCGTTGCCCAGGTGCAGGACTTCGCCCATGTCCACGGAAGCCTGGACGGTGTTGGAGACTTCCAGGCCCTTGGTCACCGAGGTGGTGACGGTGTCCTCGATCGTCTTGGTGAAGCTCTCGCTGGACATCGTCTGCGCGTCGTCGGTGGTGTTGCGCAGAGTGGAGGTGCCGACGAACCACAGGTCGCCGAGGCTCACCGAGGGGTCGCCGACGACCTCGACGCTGGTGTTGGAGTTGGTGACGCGGTCGGTCTTGGCGTAGGTGAGGATCCCGACCTGATTCTTGATCACGCCTTCCAGGTTGGTGACCTGAACCCCGGCCGCCTGGGCGGGGGTCGCGAGGAACCCGAGGGTGAGGACAGAGGTCGATGCGGTGAGGGCACCGACGAGGGCACGCGTACGACGCTTCATTGCGGTCGTTGAACCTTTCGTTCGTTTCCCCGGCACGTCCGTGGATTCCTGGTGAACGGGTTCCGCCGAAGCGGCACGCGTTCGCCGATTTCCTGGACTGGACACACCTGATACGCCTGCCGCGGAGATCTTTTCGGGGCGTTCCGAATTGATGGAATGCTATCCAGATAAACTGATGAAAAAGTAAAACAGGGGTATGAAGCGGGTCATGTTACCCCCCGCTCATCACCGGGTGATCATTTCCCTCGTGCCGGTCATTCCGCTCCCGTCTCGGCGGAACGCGGCGCTTCTCCACGGCCTCGTCCAGGCCGAGCACGGGCGTCGCGGGCCACGACTCCACGTTCCGGCGAAGCGGTCAGCGCCCGGGGCGTTCGGCGTCCGTCGCGCCGAGTTCGCCGCGCAACCGCTGGGCGCGCAGGACCAATTCCAGCTCGAAGCGACGGTCGGGATCATCGATCTCGCCGCCCCACAGCTCCCGGATCCGCCGCAGTCGATAGCGGACGGTCTGCGGATGGACGCCGAGTCGCGCGGCGACCTCCGGGGCGCCACCGCGCGTCTCCAGCCACGCCAGCAGCGTCTCCGCCAGCCGGCGCGCGTGCGTCGGGCCGCAGTGGGTCAACGGGGCCAGGCAGCGAAGGGACAGGTCGTCGAGAAGTTCCTCCGGCTGGAGCAGGACCAGCGCCTCCGTGTGCTCGGTGCAGTGCAGCACCTCCCCGGACGGCAGCAGTCCGCGCTCCATCAGCCCCACCGCGACCTCGGCCCAGCGGAGCGACTTGGCCGCGTCCCGCAGCGGGACCGGTGGGCCCACGGCGCCGGACCAGCCGGCCAGCGCGCGGTGCAGCAGCTCCGGACGCCCGGCGGCGTACGGATCCGGCACGACCATGCGGGGCCGCTCGTACTCCAGGTCGAGCAGCACGTCCTCGCCGAGGGCGGGGGCGACGGCCTCCCGCGCGGGGCGCAACAGCACCCCCACGGCGACCCGACGCGGCAGCGCCCACCCGACCCCCGCGGCGCGCTCCGCCAGCGCCTCGACACCATCCCCGCGACGTCGGTCGCCCAGCAGCATCTCCATCAACCGACGCCGCAGGCGCAGCCGCTCCCCGGCCTCTCGGGCCGCCGCCTCGGCATAACCGCGGACGGACTGGTCGACCAATCCGTCGAGGTACTCGTATCCCGCGTCCACGAGTTCGTACATGGCCGGCGCCGGGATCTCCACCCGCTGACCGATCTCCGCCAGACGCCGCCACGCCAACCGGACCCCCAGGCGATAGATGGCCTGGAGGGAATCGAGCGAGCGACCGTGCAACCCCTCCCCGCGACCGAACTCCTGGAAGACCTCGGGCGGAACCACCGGGGACTCGACGTCCGAGGCTCGACCGGTCGCGGAACGCTCCAGCAGCGCCACGAAGGACTCGATCGCCCGACGGATGCCGAGCAGGGCCAGCGGTTCACCGGAGGCGTCCAGAGGCAGGTCCAGACGGGGATACTCGCGTCGGATCTCGTCGAGGATCTGCTCGGCGAGCGCGGGCGCCTCGCCCAGGGCGCCCGCCACGAAGCGGCGGACCCGGTCGGGCGGAACCTCCCGCCAGGCCGAGGGCGCGGTCACGACCCCGGGACGGGCGGCGCACACGAGGTCAGCCCGCCTGGTCGGCGTGCTCGTAGGTGATCATGGGGGTGCCGGGTTGCTCGGGGGTGGCCTCCAGCAGGGAGACGACGCCTACGGCCGCGCCCACGGCCAGGGCGGCGGCGCACACGACGGTCAGGGCGGCGGCGAGGATTCGGGGCATGGGTCACCTCTCGGGAAAGGGTCGTCGTACGCGCGGTCGGCCGGACCCGCGCGCGGTGCGCGCCCGGACCTCCGCGGTTGCCCCACCCGGGCACCGGCCCCTCATCGAGGCGCCGGCCGCCGCCGGTCCGGGCCGCGCGCCCGGACCCGAGAAGGGCTCCACCGCGCCGCCCCGCCACCGGACGCGCGACGTGCCCTGCTCGACACCGCCTCGTGAGGGTCAGTGTCGACAAGCATTGACAGCACGTCAAGAGCGGCCTACGGTTCCCGGCCCATAACGATCGCGCACGTTGCCGCCACGTTCTTCCCTCCCTTCCTGGAGCGCCCGGATGCGCCGTACATCCATCCCCTTTTCCCTGCTCGCACTGGGTCTTGGCACCTTTTTTCTGGTACTGGCCCCGCTGCTGGTCTGGTATGTGAAACCGCGTGCCGCGGTGAACCCGATCGACATCGACACCACGGCCGTCTACACCGGGACGGGCAGCGTCCTCGACCTGGAACGGGTGGAGACGGTTCCGGATCAGCGGATCACCATCACCCACCGGGTGCGCGGCGACGTCGCCGAGAGCGAGGCCGGCGGTGCCGCCGTCTGGGACATCACCACCTCCGTCGACACCGACGCGTCCCTGCCGGCCGCCGACCCGCACGACGCGCTGGACTTCACCCCGCACCGCTGGGTGACCGACCGGCGAACCAACCGGCCGGTGCACTGCTGCGGCGAGGAGCCGTACTTCGAGGGCGAGGCCTATCTGAAGTTCCCCTTCGACGTGCGGGAACGGTCCTACGCGTGGTGGGACAACACCCTGGGGTCCACCGTGACCCTCCGCTACGAGGGGCGCGCGGAGATCCGCGGCTACGAGGGGCTGCGCTTCACCGGCACGGTCCCGGCGACCCGGACCGGCACGCGGCTGGTCCCGGGCAGTCTGCTGGACACGCCGGATCGACCGCAGGTGCTGGCCGAGGAGTGGTACGCCAACCACGGCGTGGAACTGGTCGTCGACCAGGCGACCGGCCGGGTCCTCTACGCGCAGACCGGGCCGCGCCGCACGCTGCGGGCCCCGGGTACCGACGAGGACGCCGTGGTCCTGCTGGACAGCCGGAAGGTCGCGTTCACCGAGGGGACCCAGCGGGAGGCGGTCGACCAGGCGCGGGCCGACGGCGCCCTGCTGCGTCTGGTGGGGTGGACCCTGCCGATCTCCGCCACCGCGACCGGACTGGTGCTCGTGCTGATCGCCGGCGTCCTGGCGGCGCGCGGTCGAAACGACCGCCTCCGCCCGCATGGCGCTGATTGATCCCTTTCCCGGGACAGGAAGTGACGCCGCGTCGGCCGAAACAATGCGGAAACTTGTCACATCGGTGAGTAGCCCTCGGTGACGGGCGGGCGAAAACTGTCCACCCCACCCGCGCACACCCGTCCGCCCGTCCTCGCCTCGCCGTCCACCGCCCGCCCTCCGCGAACAGCGCGCCCCGGCCCCACCGCCGCCGCCCGGCCACACCACCACCCGTCACCGCCCTCTCCCCCGTGTGCCCCGCACCCGAGACGAGTTGGAGCTCCCATGCCCCGGCACGTGCCCTCCCCTCCGCGCGCCGCGCCACCCGGCGCGCGGAGGCACCCACCGGCGAGACCGTCGCATCCGCGCCGGATCACCTTCCTCGCCCACCGCGACCTCGACAACCCCGCGGCCGGAGGCTCGGAACTGCTCGTCGACCGTCTCGCCGGCGGGCTGACCGACCTCGGCCACCAGGTCACGCTGATCTGCGGCGGACCCGCCACCCCGCGCGACTACCGGGTGGTCTCGGCGGGCGGCGCCTACGGCCACTTCCTGCGCGCGCGGTCCGTGCTGGCCCGCCAGGTGGGAGAGACCGACCTGTTGGTGGAGGTGTGCAACGGCATGCCCTACCTGGCGTCGTTGTGGCACCGCGGTCCCACGCTGTGCCTGGTCAACCACGTCCACACCGACCTGTGGCGGATGCGGTTCCGCGGCCCGCTGGCACCGGCGGCGCGGCTCGGCCGACGTCTGGAGCACTGGGCGCTGTCCGGCGACCGCCGCCCCGGGATGCTCGTCGCCGTCTCGCCCTCCACGGAGCACGAGTTGCGCGCCCTCGGCGTCGAGCGGGACCGCATCCGGGTGGTGCACAACGGTGTCGAGGAGCCGGGGCCGCACACCGGCCGTTCCACCGAACCCCTCTTCGTGGCGGTGGGACGCCTCGTCGAGTACAAGCGCGTCGACCTGCTGCTGCGACTGTGGGAGCGGGTCCGTCCGGTCACCGGGGGCCGCCTGGTAGTCGTCGGCGACGGCCCCGAGCGGCAGCGCCTGGAACGGCTCGCCGGCCCCGGGGTGACCTTCGCCGGCCACGTCGACGAGGCGGAGAAGCACCGACTGCTCTGCGCCGCCTGGCTCCTGCTCCACCCCTCGGCCGTGGAGGGTTGGGGCCTGGTGGTGACGGAGGCGGCGGCCCGCTCCACCCCGACCGTCGCCTTCGACGTCCCCGGGCTGCGGGACTCGGTGGCCGACGGCGAGACGGGCGTCCTCGCGCGGGGCGAATCCTCGTTCGCCGCCGCCTGGTGCGCGCTGGCCCTGTCCGAGCGACGCCGGGAGCGGATGGGCCGGGCCGCCCGGGAGCGGGCCGCCTCCTTCCGCTGGCATCGCACGGTCGGGCAGTTCCGCGCCGTCGCGGCGGAGGCGGTGAGGGGCTTCACCCCATGAGCGCCAGCGGCCTCCGTGATCCGTCGATACGCCGGTCCCTCGCCCTGTTCCGTGCCTTCCGTCACGAGCGGGACGATCCCGCCGGCTGCTACGACCTGCTCGCCCGGGACTCCGCCGACCAGCTCGAACGGTACGGCGGACCGCTGGCCGGTCGCACCGTGGCCGACGTCGGCGGCGGCGCCGGCCACTTCACCACCGAGTTCCGACGGCGAGGAGCGCGGGCGTTCCTCCTCGAACCGGACCGGCGAGAACTGGGCGAGCGTCCTCCCCCGGGGACGGTCGTCGCCGACGGCTACCTGCTACCCCTGCCCGACGGCGCCGCCGACGTGACCTTCTCCTCCAACGTCCTGGAACACGTGGCCGATCCCGGCACCTTCCTCAGCGAACTGGTCCGCGTCACACGGCCCGGCGGGCTGATCTACGTCGCCTTCACCAACTGGCTGTCGCCGTGGGGCGGGCACGAGTGGGCACCCTGGCACTACCTCGGGGCGGACCGCGCCCGCGCCCGCTACGGACGTCGGACCGGCCAGGAGGCCAAACACCGTCTGGGCGAGAACCTCTTCCCGGTCCACGTCGGCACCACCCTGCGGCAGGTGCGCTCCCTGCGCGGCGTCCACGTCGTCTCCGCGCGCAGCCGCTACTGGCCGTTCCTCGCCGAGGCCGTCGTCAAGGTCCCCGGCCTCCGCGAGTTCGCCACCTGGAACCTCCTCCTCATCCTCCGGCGGGAATCCCTATGACGACCACAGTCCAGACTCCGCCTCCGGCGGCGACGTCCCCCGGCACGGACACGGCCGGGCCCCCGGACCGCCCGCGTTCCAGGCGTTGGCTGTGGGGTTTCTGGGTCGTCGTGTTCGCCCTCTTCGTGGCGGCCGGTCCGGGGCGGCAGACGTTCGACACCAAGTTGGGCGTGACGGTCGACCCGGGCCGCTTCCTCGGTGACCTGGGGACGCTGTGGCACGGTCAGAGCGGCTTCGGCGGCCTCCAGGACCAGTACATCGGGTACCTGTGGCCGATGCTCCCGTTCTACTGGCTGGCCGACCTGGCGCGGGTGCCGGTCTGGCTGGCCGAACGCCTGTGGCTGTCCCTGATCGTGACCGCCGCCTTCTGGGGGGCGTCACGGCTCGCGGAGCGGCTGCGGATCGGCGACTCGACGACCCGGCTGCTCGGCGCGGCGGTGTACGCGCTGTGGCCGCTGTTCACCATCGTCGTCGGCTCCACCTCCGCCGCCGCCCTCCCCGGCGCGTTGCTCCCCTGGGTGTTGCTGCCGCTGGCCGACACCCGGTACGCCCCCCGCGTCGCGGCCCTGCGCTCGGCACTGCTGGTCCCCTTCATGGGAGGGGTGAACGCCGCCTCCACACTCGCCTCGCTGCTCCCGGTGGGGCTCTACCTGCTCACCCGGCCGCCCGGACCCCGGAAGCGGCGACTGCTGGCCTGGTGGGTGCCGGCGGTCGCGGTGGTCACCGCCTGGTGGTGGATTCCCCTGCTGCTGCTCGGCGTGTACGGGGAGAACTTCCTCCCCTTCATCGAGAACGCCGAGACGACGACCTCCACCATGTCGGCGGCGGAGGCGCTGCGCGGCGCCGGGAACTGGGTCGCCTACCTGCACTTCGACGAGGCCTGGCTGCCCGCCGGGTGGACGGTGGTCTCCTCGGTGCTCGTGGTCGTCGGCTCGTCGCTGGCCGCCGCGATCGGCCTCGCCGGCCTCGCCCGCCGGGATCTGCCGGAACGGCGTTGGCTGGTCCTGACGGTGCTGGTGGCGGCGCTGGTGCTGCTGGCCGGGTACGGCGGGGCGTTCGGCGCGCCCTTCCACGCGACGGTGCGGGACTGGCTGGACGGCCCGCTCGCCCCCTTCCGCAACATCTACAAGTTCCAGACCGGACCGGCGCTGGCCCTGTCCCTGGGACTGGCCCACCTGGTGTCCGTGGCGGCGGCGGCCCGGAGCGCCCGGACCCGCGTCCCCAGGGCCCGCGGGGTCCTCCCGGCGCTGGCGGCCGTGCTGGTACTGCCGGGCCTGCTGTGGCCCTACCTCAACGGCTCCATTCTGAGCCCCGGTTCCTTCCGCGAGCTGCCCGACCACTGGCGGACGACGGCCGAGTGGCTGGCGGAGAACGCCCCGGACTCCCGCGCCCTGGTCGTCCCGGCCACCGCGCACGGCCTCTACACCTGGGGCTCCCCCATCGACCAGCCGCTCGACGTCCTCGCCGAGTCCCGTTGGGCGCAGCGTGACTACGTGCCCTTCGGCACCCCCGGAAACCGCCGGGCGATGGACGCCGTCGAACAGGCCCTGATGACCGGCGGGGCCGTGCCCGGCCTGGCCGACTACCTGGGCCGCGCCGGAATCCACCACGTCGTCGTCCGCAACGACCTGGACCCCGACCGGATCGGGCACGTGCCGACGACCACCGTCGTCCGGGCTCTCGAACAGTCCGGCTACGAGCGGGTGACCGGGATCGGCCCGGCCACCACCCTGGGCGTCATCGCCGACGACACCCCTCTCCAGGTCGAGGGGCTGTTCCCGAGCCGGCGGGCGGTGGAGATCTACCGCCCCGCGGACCCGGAGGTGCCGCTCCCGGGCAGGGCCGGCCTGACTCCCGTCGCCGACACGGCGGTGGTCTCCGGCGGCCCGGAGGCACTGCTCCCGCTCGCCGGCGAGCTGCGCGGCCGGCCCACCGTCCTGACCGGGGACGCCCATCCCGGGGTCGACACCCCGGCGGCGCGGATCACCGGTGACGGGCTGCGGCGCGCCGACACCCGCTTCGGTCTGGTCAACGCGAACACGTCCTACACGTACACCCGCGGCGAGCGCAACGCGCCCGACGCGACTCAGGACCCCGGCGAGTCGCCCCATCAGATCCTGCCGGTCGAGGGGGTGGACCATCAGACGGTGGCGGAGCTGCGCGGCGCCCGCTCGGTCACCGCGTCCTCCTACGGCAACTGGCTGTTCCACCTGCCGCAGTACGACCCGGTGCACGCCTTCGACGGGAACCCCGGGACGGCCTGGGCGGAGGGGTCACCCGACTCGCCCGCCGGACAGTGGCTGCGGATCGCCTTCGACGGCTCGTACGACATGCCCGCCTCGCTGGACGTCACGCCACTTCCCCAGGACGGTGTGCGGGCGGCACCCACGCGGGTCCGCGTCGACACCGAGCAGGGCTCCCGCAGCAGCTTCCTACGGGCCGACGGCACCACCCAGGAGGTCCGGGCCCCCGAGGGGGCCACCGGCTGGATGCGGCTGACGATCGTGGAGTCCACCGCCCGCGAGCCCGGTCTGACGGGCGCGGGCTTCACCGAGATCGCCCTGCCCGACGTCCAGGTCACGCGGCTGCTGCGGCTGCCCACCGACGCCACCGGGCCGGAGAGCCCCAACGAGGTCGTCTCGCTGCACCGGGCCGCCGACCCGACGGGGCTGTCGCCGGTCGGCACCGAGACCGGCCTGCACCGCCGCTTCGACACGACGACCGAGGGCACCTTCACACTCAAGGCGCACGCGGTCGCCGTGCCCGGGGCCGAACTGGACCGACTGCTGTACGAGGTGGCGCCGGACCAGCCCGCCAGGATCACCGCCACCGCCGACTCCACCGCCCGGCTCGGCCCCGGGCTGGACGCCCGCAACCTCACCGACGGCGACCTGACCACGGCGTGGATCGCCGGCGACCGACCGACCCTCCGGCTGAGTTGGGAGGGCAAGGTACCGGTGGGCGAACTCGTGCTGGTCGCGGCGGGCGGCCTGACCACCCGGCCCACCGAGGTGGAGATCGGCTCCCCGGACGGCGCGGCCGTCGCCTCGGTGGACCCCAACGGTCGCGTCGTCTTCGGGCCCCTGACCACCGACCGGCTCGACGTCACGATCACCGGGACGGCGCCGCTGACCCTGCACAACCCCGTCGCCGACGAGCGACTCCAGCTCCCGGTGGGCCTTGCCGAGGCGCACCTGCCCGCTCTGGAGGCCTACCGCACGCCGCCCGCCGATCCCGACCGGGAGTTCACCCTGCCCTGCGGCAGCGGCCCCGACCTCGCCCTGGACGGCGGGCTTTACCAGACCGGGTTGCGCGGTACCGTCGCCGACCTGACCGAGCGACGGCCGGTGGAGGTGACCCTGTGCCAGGATGGCCGGCCGGACGCGGAAGTGCGGCTGCCGGCCGGGGAACACCGGCTGGAGGGCGGTGACGCCGGGCCGTTGGCGCTGACCGAGCTGACCCTGACCCGGGGCGCGCTCTCCCCCACCGCGGTCGACCGCTCCGCCGAGGTGGGCGACTGGTCCGGCGACCGACGCGAAGTCCGGGTGAACGCCGGAGCGGCCGCGTACCTGACCACCTACGAGAACGTCAACGAAGGCTGGAAGGCCACCCTGGACGGCCGGGAGCTGACCCCGGTCCGCCTGGACGGCTGGCAGCAGGGCTGGCTCGTGCCCGAGGGCGCCGGCGGCACGATCACGCTCACCTACGAGCCCGCCGTCGTCTACCACGCGGGGCTGGCCGGCTCCGCCGCCGGGATCGTCGCGGTGCTGGGCCTGGCCCTGTGGCGACGCCGGGAGCCCTCGGCGCGGTCCCCGCTCTCGGCGCCGGCACCGCCCGGACTTTGGCTCGGCGCGGTGGCGGCGACCGCCGTGGGCGTGGTGATCGCCGGGTGGTGGGCGTTGCTCGTGCCGGTCCTCGCGGTGGCGGCGAGGTGGCGCCCGACCATCCTGGCACCCCTCGCCTTCGTCGCCATGGCCGGAGCCGGCCTCGCCGCCGCCTTCGGCGCCGGGCAGCCGCCGGACACGGGCGCGGGGCCCTTCGGGCACACCGCCCAGTTCCTCGCGCTCGTCGCCCTGTTCGCGGCCGTCGCGGGCCTGGGCGGCGCCGCGGAGCCCGCCTCGGACGACGAGGCGGACGGGGGCGCGCCGGACCGACCGGTGGAGAGTCCGGCCGCGGACGCGGGGGGTGGACGATCGTGAGCACCGCGCCGACGCGGGTCCCGTTCCCGGTGGTCGACGAGATCAGCCGCCACTGCCACCACCGGCGGGAGCCCGAGACGATCCACATCGAGATCCGTCTGCCGGGACCGCTGGACCCGGCACGGCTCCGCGAGGCCTTCGCGGGCGCGCTCGAACGCCACCCTCGGGCCCTGATGCGGGAGGCCGAGGGGCCCTGGTTCCGGCGCCGCTACGAGTGGGAGCTGACGGACACCGCCGACGTCGACGTCGTCCGCGTGGCCCCACCCGGTCCTGACGCCCTCGGGGACGCCCGCGCCCGCGCCCTCGCCCGGGTGCCGCCGCTGTCGGCCGCGCCACCGATCAGGCTGGAGGTGGTGGCGGGCGAGGCGGGAACGGTGCTCCTGCTCGGCATCAACCACACCGCCCTGGACGGCCCCGCCTGCCTGCGGCTGCTCGCCACCACCGCCGAGCTGTACGGCGGGCGGGACAACACCCCCGCGGCGCACCCGGTCCGCGCCGTCGCGCAGAGCCCCCCGGTCGTGCGGGATCTCGCGACCCCCGCGCCCTGGTCCCGGCCGGCCCGCGTGGCCCCGGGCGCCCCCGGGGCGGCCCCCGGCGACGGTGTCCTGGTCGCCGAACTGGCCCTCCCGGGCCGACCGGCGGGGGCCGGATACACCGTGAACGACCAGTTGATGGTGGCCACGGCCCTGACGGTGGCCCAGTGGAACCGGGAACACGGCGCCCGCCCCCGCCCGCTGCGCATCACCATGCCGGTGGACGACCGTCCCCGGGACTCCGGGATGCCCATCGGCAACGGCACCCGTCTCGTCGACGTTCCCTTCACCGTGGCCGAGTTGAGGTTCCCGACCCTCCCGGACCTGCTGCGACGCACGGCCGCCCGAACCCGCGACCTCAAGGCGCGTCCCCGCCCCCAACTCGGTCGCGGCGCGGCGCTGCTGACCACCCCGTGGGCCCCGGTGGCCTGCCGCGCGGTCGTCACCCGTGCCGTGCGCCGAGCCTGTGGTCCGTGGACCTCCACCACCCTCCTGAGCAACATCGGCCGAGTCCCCTACCCCTTGGACTTCGGGGAGGAGGCCGGGCGGGCCCGCGCGGTCTGGCTGTCGGCGCCGGCCCGCGCCCCACGCGGTCTGACGTTCACCACCGCCTCCACCGGGGGCCTCCTGCACCTGTCGGTGCGCTGGTCGCGCAGTGTCCTCGGCGACGAGGACGGCGCCCGCGTGGGCGACCTCTTCGCCCACCACCTCGCCGCCACGGAGGCCGCCTCGTGACCGCGGCGTCCTCGCCCCGAACGGAGCTGCGCGACTTCTACGAGAACCCCACCGTGCCGGTCGCCTCCGGCACGCCCCGCAGTCGCCTCCAGGCCGCCCAACTGGCCAGGGCTCTCCGGGGCGCGAAACGGCCGGCCACCGTCCTCGACATCGGCTGTGGCGACGGCACGGCCGCCGCGCACGCCCTTGCCCACCTCGCCGGGCACCGCCTGATCGGCGTGGACTGGTCCCAGGACGCCCTGCGACGCGCACGCACCCGGCTGCCGTACGTGGTGCGGGGCGAACTGGGCCCGGGCGGAATGCCGTTCGCCACCGGTTCCGCCGACGCGGTCCTGTTCGGCGAGGTGCTGGAACACCTGGTGGACCCCGACGCGACGCTCGACGAGATCCGCCGCGTCCTGCGTCCGGGCGGTCACCTGCTGCTGTCCACTCCGAACCTCGCCGCCTGGTACAACCGGGTGCTGCTGGCCGCCGGTGTGCAGCCGGTGTTCTCCGAGGTCAGCCTGCGGGCCGTGCACGGCCGTCCCGGGTCCGAGGTCGTCGGGCACCTGCGCCTGTACACCGCGCGCGCGCTGCGGGAGTTCGTCGCGGCGGCCGGCTTCCACGTCGTGGGCCTCTCGGGCGCGCCCTTCCACGGGGTGCCGCGTCCGCTGCGCCCGCTGGACCGACTCGTCTCGACGACACGCGCGCCGATGGCGTCGATCCTCCTGCTGCACGCCCGCCGGGCCTAGGGCGGCCGGGATGTGGTGGGGAGTGGCCGCCGCCCTGTCGGCGAACGTCCTCTACAGCACGGGTTTCGTGCTGGAGAAGCGGGCGCTGTCCGCGATGCCCCGGGTGAGCGTCCGCCGGCCCGGCCGGCTTCTGCGGCTGGTGTTGGGCAGTCCGCTGTGGATCTGCGGGGCCCTGTCGCTGGCCGCGGGCTTCGCCGCCCAACTGGTGGTCTACCGCACCCTGCCGATGGCCGCCGCGCAGGGGCTGTTCGTCTCCGGGCTGGTGCTGTTGGTGTTGCTGTCCGCGCGACTGCTCGGCGAGCGCACCACTCGTCGGGAGCGGTGGGCGCTGGCGGCGATCCTGGGCGCGTTGCTGATGGTGGTGTTGTCCCTGGACCGAGGCGGGGAGACCGTGGGCGCGGGTGCTTCGTACCCGCTGGTGCTCGTGGTGTGCGGGCCCTGCCTGTCGGTCGCGGTGGCGCTGTACGTCGTGGCCGAGCGGCGGAGCAGGCGCGGGCCGCCCTCGGGTGTCGTCTACGGCGTGGCCGTGGGTCTGGTGTACGGCGTCAGCTCCCTGGCGATCAAGGGGCTCTCCGGGCATCAGCCGACCGACGGGGGCTGGGGGGCGGTGGTCCCGGTCGTTCTGCGGTCTCCCTATCCGTACCTCCTGCTCGTCACCGGGGCACTGGGCCTGGTGATGTCCCAGGCCGCACTGCAACGTTGCCGCGCCTCCCTGATCGTGCCGGTGTGCACGACCGTGTCCTGCCTCTACGCGGCGGTGGTCGGCACGCTCGCCTTCGGCGAGGCGCTGCCGGAGGATCCGGCCCTTCTCGCCCTGCGTCTGGGCGGCACGCTGCTCGGGCTCGTCGTGCTGCTGACCCTGCCCGCACCGGGGCCCGATTCCGGGGCCCCCGTCACCGCCAAGGAGCTGACCTCGCGTTGAACGCCGACGACCCCCTGTTGAAGATCCTGGTCTGCCCGCTGGACAAGGGCCCGCTGCGCCTGCTCCCCGCCGACGAGGGTGTCGCGGAGGGCGCCCGCGAGGGCGAGGCGCTCTACAACCCCCGGCTGCGACTGCGGTATCCGGTGCTCGACGGGATACCGCAGCTCCTGCCGACCTGCGGGGAGCGAGTCGGCGACGACGAACACGAGGAACTGCTGCGCCGGGCCGGCTCGTGAGCGACGGGACCGCTCCGCGGCGCACGCCGGCGGCCCGGCTGGCCCCGTTCCTGCCCCGGCGGTGGGTGGCGGCCGCGGCCAGGGCCGTGTATCCCCGCTGCGAACCGGAGCTGGCCCGCCTGCCGGAGCTGTGCCCGCCCGGCTCGGGTACCGCCGTCGACGTGGGGGCCTGGTACGGACCCTGGACGCATCGGCTGGCCCGGCTCGCGGAACGGGTGGTGACCGTCGAGCCGGTCCCCCACCTGGCCCGCCTGTTGGCCTCCGGGGCGCCGGCCAACGTCCGCGTGGTCCACGCCGCCGCGTCCGACCGGCCCGGTCCGGCCCGGCTGTGGCTGCCGCCCGGGGACCGCGGCGACCGCGGCGTCTCCTCGCTGGTCCGGCGCGACCTGCACACCCGCGCGCTCGCCGTCCGGTGCGTGGCCCTGGACGACCTGGGCCTCGTCGACGTGGCCTTCGTCAAGGTCGACGTGGACGGCGGCGAACGCGCGGTCCTGCGGGGGGCCTCGGGGCTGCTCGCCCGCGACCGGCCCGCGCTCCTCGTCGAACTGGAGGCCCGGATTCAGCCGATCGACATCGTGGTGGACGACCTGGCGGGACTCGGGTACTCGGGCTGGGTCCTCCCCGGGAGCACCTGGGTGCCGTTGGCGTCCTTCCCACTTGAGTCCCACCAGGCGGCCACGTCCTGGGTGACCGAGCGGGGTCTGCTCCCACGGGTCCTTCCCTTCGGCTCGGGCCCCCGGTACGTCAACTCCGTCCTCTTCCTGCCGGACGGGCGGCGTCCGGGGGACGCGCGGGCCGGGGTCAGCCGTTCAGCATGTCCATGAAGGCGGGCGAGTAGCGGTCGCCGGAGGCGACTCCGCGCGGCGCCACGGCCTCGATGGCGGCGAGGTCCTCGTCGGAGAAGGCGATCTCCGACGCCGCGACGTTCTCCTCCAGGTAGCGGCGGCGCTTGGTGCCGGGGATCGGGACCGCGCCCTGGTGCGACACCCAGGCCAGGGCCAGCTGGGACGGGCTGACGGACTTCTCCCCGGCCAGTCGGCGGACCTCCTCGACCACGGCGAGGTTGCGGGTGAAGTTCTCCCCCTGGAAGCGGGGGTCGGTGCGGCGGTAGTCGTCCTCGGCGAAGTCCGCGGTGGAGGTGATCGCCCCGGACAGGAAGCCCCGGCCGAGCGGCGAGTAGGCGACGAGGCCGATGCCGAGTTCGCGGAGCGTGTCCCGCACGCCGTCGCTCTCCAGACCGCGCTCGAAGAGGGAGTACTCGGTCTGCACGGCGGTCAGCGGATGCGTGGCGTGGGCGCGGCGGATGGTGGCGGCGGCGGCCTCGCTGAGGCCGATGTAGCCGACCTTGCCCGCGGCGACGAGCTCCGCCATGGCCCCGACGCTCTCCTCGACGGGAACCTTCGGGTCGATCCGGTGCAGGTAGTACAGGTCGATCCGGTCCGTGCCGAGGTGTCGGAGCGAGCGGTCGGCTGCCCGGCGGATGTACTCGGGGCTGCCGTTGAGCCCGACCGGAGTGCCGTCGTCGAGGAACTCCAGGCCGGTCTTGGTGGCGATGACCACGCTGTCCCGACGACCGGCGACCGCCCTGCCGACCAGTTGCTCGTTGACGAAGGGCCCGTACCCCTCGGCGGTGTCGAGCATGGTCACCCCGAGCTCCAACGCCCGGTCGATGGTCGCGAGCGCCTCGGTCTCGTCGATCGCGCCGTAGAAGGCGCTCATGCCCATGCAGCCCAGACCCTCGGCTCCGACCACCAGGCCCTGCGACCCCAGTGCGCGCTGTTCCATGCCGTGCTCCGCTCCCAGAAGGTAACTAACTCGTTAGGTGCATCGTGCCCCCACCCTGGCAGACTTGTCAATAACCGGATAGTTACTAGGTAGGATGTTCACCATGGCACGGGATTCCAGCGCGACGAAGGCACGCCTCCTCGACGCGGCCTTCGACGAGTTCGCCGAGCACGGGATCGCCGGCGCCCGCGTCGACCGCATCGCCGAGGCCGCCGGAGCCAACAAGCGCCTCATCTACGTGTACTTCGGCAACAAGGAGCAGCTCTTCGACCTGATCCTGCGCCGCGCCATGGAACTCGGCGCGGAGGCCGTCGGCTTCGACGCCACCGACCTCCCCGGATACGCGGGGGCGCTGTTCGACCACCTGACCGAGCGCCCCGCGCTGATGCGACTGGTCGCCTGGAAGCAGCTGGAGCGACCCGGCGTCACCGCCGCCGAGGCCGCCGCGTACCGGCGCAAGGCCGCGCTGGTGGCGGAGGAGCAACGGGCGGGCAGGATCGCCGCCGACATCGACCCCGTCGACGTCCTCACGCTCGTCCTGTCCCTCGCCCAGTCCTGGTTCGGCGCCCCGGGCGGCCCGGCAGCCGACGCCGACGGCACGGCGTGGTCCGCCGAACGACACGCGCGGTACCGCGCCACCGTCGTCGCCGCGACCGGCCGACTGCTGGCCGACGCCCCCGGTGCGGCGCTCCGAGCGGCTGGGGGCTGAGGCGCCCGGCCCGCCCGCCGACGTCGGGCACGCCCCCCCTGGGCCCGCCACCCCGGGACGGTGTAGGAACGGGGGTGTCCCGTGTCCGCCGACAACGCGAGGAGGCCGTGTGCCCTCCCTCTTTCCCGCCCTGACGGGCGACCGTTCCGACGAGCGGATCGCGCTGCGCTTCGGCGAGCGGTCCCTGACGTACGCGCGGCTCGGCGCGGCGGCCGACGCCGTCGCCGAGCGGGTGCGCGGTGCCGGCCGGGTCGCCGTGTGGGCGACGCCGACGCCGGAGACCGCCGTCGCGGTCGTCGGCGCGCTGTTCGCCGGGGTGGCCGTGGTGCCGCTCAACCCCCGCTCGGGAGAGCGGGAGTCGCGTCACGTACTGGAGGACAGCGCGCCCTCGCTCCTGCTGGCCGCCCCGGGGGAAGCGCTCCCCGCGCCGGCGGCCGGCCTGCCCCGCGCCGACGTCGACGTACGGGCCACGGGTCCGCGGTCCACCGACTTCGCCGATTCCGCCCTCCGTGACACCGATCCCGCGCTGATCGTCTACACCTCCGGCACCACAGGACCGCCCAAGGGCGCCGTCATCCCGCGCCGGGCCGTGGCCGCCACGCTCGACGCCCTGGCCGACGCCTGGTGCTGGACCGCCGACGACGTCCTGGTGCACGGGCTGCCCCTGTTCCACGTCCACGGCCTGGTCCTCGGCGTCCTGGGACCGCTGCGGCGCGGCGGCACGGTACGCCACCTGGCCCCCTTCGGCACCGAGGGCGTCGCCCGTGAACTGAGCTCCGGCGCCACCATGTTGTTCGGCGTGCCCACCATGTACCACCGGATCGCCGAGGCGCTCCCGGACGACCCGGGACTGGTGAGCGCGCTCGCCGGGGCCCGGCTGCTGGTCTCGGGATCGGCGGCCCTCCCGGAGCGGGACCACCGGCGGATCGTCGAGGCCACCGGCAGGGGCGTCGTCGAGCGGTACGGGATGACGGAGACGCTGATGAACACCAGCGTGCGGGCCGACGGAGTGCCGGCGCCGGGGACGGTGGGCCCGCCGCTGCCGGGGGTGGAGCTTCGGCGGGTCGCGGAGGACGGCACCCCCTTCGGCCGCGAGGACGACGGGACCGTCGGGGAGATCCAGGTCCGCGGACCGAACCTGTTCACCGGCTACCTGAACCGACCCGACGCCACCGCGGCGGCCTTCACCTCGGACGGGTGGTTCCGCACCGGCGACATGGCGGTGCGCGAGCCGGACGGCGCCGTCCGGCTCGTCGGCCGCCAGACCACCGACCTCATCAAGAGCGCGGGCTACAAGATCGGCGCGGGGGAGATCGAGAACGTCCTGTTGGAGCACCCCGGGGTACGGGAGGTGGCCGTCACCGGGGAGCCCGACCCCGATCTCGGGGAACGGATCGTGGCCTGGGTGGTGCCGGCGGCGGCTCAGGAGCCGCCGTCGACGGAGGAACTCGGCGAGCACGTCGCGAAACGCCTCGCCCCGCACAAACGCCCCCGCGAGGTCCGCCACCTGGGGTCCCTGCCCCGCAACGACATGGGCAAGGTCCTGAAGCGTGCGCTGCGCACCCCGTGACGGCCGCCCGGCCTCACTCGTGATCGCTCCTTGACGCGGCGGCGCGCGCCATGACCCGCGGCCGTGAGGGCCGGCGGTCGGCGCGGGGCACCGGGCGCCCCTGACGGTGGCTGCCCCGCCCGCCGCCGGGACGGCGCCCGGCCGTCCGCCGTCCCGGCGGCGGACCGGGAGCGGCCCCGAAGACCCCCGCCCGTTCGGCGGCCCCCCTCACGGCCCCCCTCGGGGGGCGCCGAGCCGGGCCTTCCCGCACCATGCGAGGGAGGCCGGCCGTCCGACCGGCCTCACGGTCCGTGCGCTCGGGAGGGTCCGTCATGACCGCCAGTCTGGAGCATCTGCGTCGCTGCCACTTCGCCGTCGATCTCGGCGCGGCGCGGACCCGGGTGTACGTCAAGGGTGCGGGCCTCGTCGTCGACCAGCCGTCGGCCGCCGCCGTCAACACCCGGACCGGCGCGCTGATCGCGGTCGGCGAACTCGCCGAGAAGATGACCGGTCGCACCCCCGGATACATCCGTGTCGTCCGACCGGTGTGCGGCGGCACGGTCGTGGACATCGAGATGGCCCAGCGGATGCTGCGCCACCTGCTGGGCGACAAGACCCGCCGCGCTCTGCGCCGCAGGCCTCGCCTGCGCGCCGCGGCCTGCACCCCGCACGACGCCGACCCACTCGCACGACGCGCGGCCGTCGAGACGCTGGTGGGGCTCGGGGCGCGCCGGGTCGAACTCGTGGACACGCTGATCGCCGCCGCCGTCGGCTGCGGGCTTCCGGTGGAACGCCCCGAAGCAAGCATGATCATGGTGTGCGGTGCGCACGCCACCCAGGTGGCGGTGTTGTCGCTGGGTTCGATCGTCACGGCGGCGCGGCTTCCGGTCGGTGGCGAGGCCGTGGACCACGCGATCGTTCAGCTCCTGCGTCACCGACACGAGTTGGTCCTGCCCAGCCAGTCCGTCCGCCCGTTGCAACTGGCCCTGTCCGGGAACGGGCTCACCCCGCACGGACCCGCCTCCACCGAGATCCACGGCCGGGACGTCGCCACCGGGCTGGCGCGGAGCGTGCGGGTGGACACGGCCGCCGTCCGGGAGGCGATCCAGACGCCGTTGACGGGAGTCCTCGACGGGATCGGCAAGGTCCTGCGTGACTGCCCGCCAGACCTGGTCGCCGACCTGGCGGAACGGGGGATCACGATGGTCGGCGGCAGCGCGCTGCTGCCCGGCTTCGACCAGATGCTGCGCCAGGCCACCGGCATGCCGGTCCACATCGCCGACCGTCCCGACGTCTGCGCGGTCGAGGGGTTGGGCGCGATGGTCGAGGGCCGGGTGGAACCCCTGGCGCCGACCCCGACCGCGGCCTGACCCCGCCGGTGTGCCCCTCCGGTACGGACGGCGACCCGCCCGTGCACGAGTCACGGCTGAGGCCGCTCCTGGAGGCGGTGCTGGCCATCGGGAGCGGGCTGGACCTGCAGGCCACACTGCGCCGACTGGTGGAGAGCGCCGCCGAACTGACGGGCGCGGCGAACGCGGTGCTCCTCGTTCCCGGCCCCGGGCCGCGGGACCCGCCCCGGGTGAGGGCGACGACCGGCCCGACCGCTCCTCCGGCGGCGGACCCTCGGGCGCTGGCGGTCCCGGTCCCGGTGGGAGACGAGGAGTTCGGCGAGCTGCGGCTGACCAGGCGGCGCGCGGCCGGGCCGTTCACGGCCGAGGACGAACGCGTCGCCGGTCTGCTGGCCGCCCAGGCGGGCATCGCGATCGGCAACGCCCGGCTGTACGAGACGGCGCAGCAGCGGGAGCGGTGGATCGAGGGCGTGGCGGCGGTGACCACTGCGTTGCTCGACGACCGTCCGGCGGACGACGCGTTGTCGACCGTCGCCGAGCGGGCCCGGCAGTTGGCCGGGGCCGCGGCGGGGGTGGTGCTGCAACCCACCGCGGAGGGCGGCATGGCGATCGTGGCCGCCTCGGCCCCGGAGGATCCGGGCGGGCTCGTCGGCGCGACGATCGCGCCCGGCAGCCCGGTCCTCGAACAACTCTTCTCCGGCGAACCGGTCTTCGTGGAGGACTCGGCCACCGACCCGCGGATGACCACCGAGGTCCGACATCGGTTCGGGCCGAGCATGATGCTGCCGCTGCGGGCGGAGGGGCGGCTGATCGGCACCCTCGCCCTGCCCCGACGGCGGGGCGACCGTCCCTACACGGACGTGGAGCGATCCCTGGCCACGCGGTTCGCCGCGCACGCCGCCCTGGCCTTGGTCCTGGCCGAGGCCCGGCGCGGTCGAAGCAGCCTGGCGGTCTACGAGGACCGCGAGCGCATCGCCCGTGATCTGCACGACCTGGTGGTGCAGCGCCTCTTCGCCACCGGCCTGATGCTGGAGTCCGCCCAGCGACGGCCGGACACCGAGGAGGGCGTGCGCGAGACGCTGAGCCGGGCGATGGAGGACCTGCGGGGTACGGTCCAGGAGGTCCGCACGACCATCATGTCCCTCCAGCAGGACCCGGATCGCCGGTACGCCGGACTGCGCAGCAGGGTGTTGGGGGAGACGACGGAGGTGGCGGCCCGGCTGGGTTTCCCGCCCTCCGTCCATTTCACCGGCGCTGTCGACAGCCGGGTTTCCGATCAGGTGGCCGAGGCGCTCATGGCCGAATTGCGACGTCTTCTCGGCGCCGCGAGCCGCCGCGCCGGCGTGACCCGGATCGACGTGGTCGTCGACGTGACCGCGCCCCTCCCGAACGGCCCGGCCGGGGTGCGGCTGACCGTCTCCGACGATTCCGGGCGCGGGACCAGCGCCACTTGGCGGTCGTCGCTCTGACGCCCGGCACCCCGGCTCGGCGGCACGGTGTCCGGCCGGGGTGACCCCGGCACATCACATTCGAAGAAATCCGGCCACGCGCGGTCCGCGCAGCGTCGCCGACTCGAACATCGATATGAAGACACATCACCCCCTGTGACGCGATTCGCCGGACTTCGTTGGGCAGATCGTGATAAAGGACACGCGCTCGCCGGGTCCCCACCCGGCGACATCACCCCCGCCGCCTCCCCCCACGTCGACCCCAGCGGTCCCCCCGAGCACGTCGGACCCCGGGCGCGACACCCCGGAGCGCGGGGCCCCACGCCGTCCGAAGGACGTACCGGTCGGGAGCGGATCGCACGGCGGACCTCCCGCCGACCGCTCCGGGCCGCAGACGGCCGACATGGCGCGTGACGAGGTAGCCCCGGGTCCTCGACCCGTCAAGCCCCGTACCGGACCGGTGCGGGGCCGTTCCGATTCCGGAGGTCTCACTCATGGCCACACCCATGGCCTCGGCCACGTTCCTGTCCGCCCTGCTCTCGGAGGGCCTGACCGTCGTGGAGGTCGGCGACTGGCCCGCCCACCACCGCAACCACGTGGGTCCCTGGGGGCCCGTGCACGGCGTGATGATCCATCACACCGTCACCAGCGGCTCCGCGCACACCGTCGACCTTTGCCGCCGCGGCTACGCGGGGCTGCCCGGCCCGCTCGCCCAGGGGGTCATCACCAAGGACGGCCGCGTCCACCTGATCGGCTACGGCCGAGCCAACCACGCCGGCCTCGGCGACGACGACGTCCTCCAGGCCGTCATCGCGGAGCGGGCCCTGCCGCCGGACGACGAGGCGACCGTCGACGGCAACCGGCACTTCTACGGCTTCGAGTGCGAGAACCTCGGCGACGGCCAGGACCCCTGGCCCGCCGCGCAACTGGAGGCCATCGAGCGGGCCGCGGCAGCCATCTGCCGCCACCACGGCTGGAACGAGAGGAGCGTGATCGGCCACCTGGAGTGGCAACCCGGCAAGATCGACCCCAGAGGGTTCACCATGGACTCGATGCGGCAGCGGATCGGCGCCAGACTGGGCGGGGCCGCGTCCGGCCCGGCCCTCCCTCCGCCGAGGCGACCGGTCGTCGACCTCTCCCGGCTGCGCGCCGCCGCCCGGACGGACCCGTCCGCGGCGGGGACACCCGTCACCTACGGCGGCGTGCGGACGGTGGAGGCCGCCCTGGTGGACGAGGGGCTGCTGGCCAGGCAGCGGCTCGACGGCCACTACGGGAGCGACACCGTGCGGGCCTACTCCCGCTGGCAGCAGCGCCTCTACCCGGGCGCGAGCACCGCACCCGGCGGAGCCGCCGACGGCATCCCCGGCCGTGACTCCCTGACCCGCCTCGGCCAGGCCCACGGCTTCGACGTGCGGGACTGAACCACGGGGGACGGTCCGTTCGGAAGGTCCGAGCGGACCGTCCCGCCGACCGATCACGGCCCCGAATCGCCGACCGCCGCGTCGAGGAGGGCGTGTCCGCGCCGGAGTCGGGCCCGGTCGACGGGGGCGTGGCTCCCGCACGAGAGCGGGAAAACGATCTCCATGGCCCCCTGGGAGTCCCCGGGTCGGCGAAGTTCTCGGCTCCGACGCGGGTGAGACGGTCCTGGACCGGCACACGATGGTGGGGCGGGTGGGACTCGAACCCACGGCCGACGGATTATGAGTCCGCTGCTCTAACCGGCTGAGCTACCGCCCCATCGCGGCGTGTCGCGTACATGTGTGCGCGTCGTCTGCCGCAGCATAGCCGGTCATACGATCTCCCGCTCCGGCTGGTCGGCTTCCCTCGGCACCACGATGACCTTGAAGACCCTCCAGCCCGCGACGCGGTTCCCGAGTCACCACCACCAAAAGAAGAAGGACCCCGTCGGGGTCCTTGTTCGGCGTGCTCCCCCGACTGGACTCGAACCAGTAACCTGCCGGTTAACAGCCGGCTGCTCTGCCAATTGAGCTACGGAGGACCGAGCTCCCCCGACTGGACTCGAACCAGTAACCTGCCGGTTAACAGCCGGCTGCTCTGCCAATTGAGCTACGGAGGAATGCCTCGTCGCGACGGACGTACCTCCCCGGACCTCCGCCGGGGGGCGCGCTCTCGCCGCGACACATACATTAGCGCAAGCAGGGGGGTGCTCCGCCAATCGGTCCTCCCGGCGCCGCTGACACTCAGGGAAGGGTGGTCGTCATGTGTTACCGCCTCACGTTCGTCGCAGGGCTGGCCGTGGGCTTCGTGCTGGGCACGCGTGCCGGGCGGGAGCGCTACGAGCAGCTGAGGAAGGCGGCCGACCGCTTCGCGCGGAACCCGACCGTCCGCAACACCGCCGGTTCGGCGGCCCACCAGGGGCGCCACTACGCGGACAAGGCCTACCACGCGGTCAGCGACCGAGTGGGCGCCAGGATGCCGGAGTCGGTGGCGGAGCGGATGCGGTCCCTGCGCGAGAGCGACGGGAACGGCCGCCCGAGGGACGACTGGGGCACCGGCGAGTCCTGAGCGAGTCCGCGAGCACGCCCCGCCGTCCGCCCCACCACGCGCTCGTCGCCCGGGCCGCCTCGGGCACGGCACGCCTCCCGGTGCGGCAGAATTTTCGCCATGGGGATAGTCGCCGGGTTGGACAGTGCACCCGATTTCACTCGCATCGTCGTCTGTGACGCGGACACCGGGGCCGTACTGCGGCAGGGCCACGCCCCGCACCCGCTGGAGGGTCCCGAACGCGGTGGGCGCCCCTCCGACATCGACCCCCAGGCGTGGCTGCTCTCCCTCGGCGAGGCGGCGGGCGGGGGTCTGCTGGAGGGCGTGCAGGCCATCGGCGTCTCCGCTCAGGCCAACGCCATCGTGCCGGTCGACTCCCAGGGCGGCTCGGTGCGACCGGCGATGGTGGGCGGCGACAAGCGGGCGCAGGTCGCCGCCGCGGACCTGATCGACGCACTCGGAGGGCGCGAGGCGTGGGCGCGGGCGGTGGGCTGCGTCCCGCAGGCGGCGCACCCGGTGACCAAGCTGCGGTGGCTCGCCCGGAGCGAACCCGACGCCGCCGCCCGCACCGCCATCCTCCTCCAGGCCCACGACTGGCTGGTCTGGCAGTTGTTGGGGCGTCCGGTGCGGCGGACCACCGACCGGGGCGGAGCGTCCGGCACCGGTTTCTGGTCCGCCGCGAGCGGGGCCTACCGGGCCGATCTGGTGGAGCTGGCCCTGGGCCACACGGCGATGCTTCCCGAGGTGATCGGTCCGGCCGAGGCGGCGGGGCGGACTCCGGAGGGGTTGTTGATCTCGGCAGGGACCGGGGAGACGATGGCCGCCGCCTTCGGACTCGGCATCGGCCTCGGGGACGCGGTGATCTCACTCGGGGCCTCGGGGTCGGTGATGGCGGTGCACCCCGAGGCACTGGTCGACGGAACGGGCATGATCACCTCCTTGGCCGACGCGACGGGGATGCACCTCCCGGTGGTCACCACGCAGAACGCGGTGCGGACGTTGCGCGGCACCGCCGAACTGCTCGGGGTGCCGGACCTGGAGGGGTTGTCCGAGCTGGCGACGCGGTCGACGCCGGGTTCGCACGGTCTGGTCCTCCTCCCCTACCTGGAGGGGGAACGGACGCCGAGCCTGCCGCACACCGCGGGCACCCTGGCCGGGCTGCGGCGCGAGTCGATGAAGCCCGAGCACCTGGCGCGCGCCTCGTTCGAGGGGATGCTCTGCGGCCTGGCCGACGCCCTGGACGTGCTGCGCGGTCGGGGGGTGGACGTGCGCCGGATCTTCCTGCTGGGCGCGGCGGCCGGCCTGCCGGCCGTGCGGTCGGCGGCCCCCTCGCTGTTCGGCGCGCAGGTCGTCGTGCCGCAGCCCGCGGACTACGCGGCCATCGGCGCCGCCAGACAGGCGGCCTGGGCGCTCGGGGTGTCCCAGGGCACCCTGGACTCGCGCACGCCGCCGGCCTGGCGGGGAGCGGTGGCCCAGGTGTTGGATCCCGGCGACGACCTGGCGGTGGGCCAGGCGGTGCGTCAGCAGTTCGTCTCCGTGCGGGAGCAGGTCCACCCGGGGGCGCTGCGGCCGTAGGGCGGAGGGACCCGCCCGGTGGCGGCGAGGCCGTCCGCGAGGGCATCGAGGGGCTCACGTCCCTCTCCTCGGCGACCCGGCGAGGGGTGGCGCCTCGGCGCCGGGGCGACCCGTCCGGCTCGTACGGCTTCGTCCGGGGGAATGGCGTCCGCCGACCCGCCGCACCCCATTCGCTTAATCGGTTGAAGCCGCCCCGGCGGGATGCGCGACTATGGGGGCCGGCGGGGACGACCCGGGCCCCGCCGCCGACGACGCCGAAAGACCAGAGTGCTCATACGACTGCTACGGGCCAGTCTCAGGCCCTACGAGAAGACCGTCGCCTTGGTGGTGGCCCTGCAGTTCCTGCAGACCGGCGCCGGCCTGTACCTGCCCACGCTCAACGCGGACATCATCGACCGCGGTGTCGTCCTCGGGGACACCGGCCACGTGTTGTCCCAGGGCGCCGTGATGATCGGCGTCTCCCTCGCGCAGGTCGTCTGCAACATGGCGGCCGTCTACTACAGCGCCCGCACGGCCTCGGCGGTCGGCAGGGATCTGCGGGCGGCGGTCTTCGACCGGGTCCAGACGTTCTCGGCTCGGGAGGTCGGGCACTTCGGCGCCCCGTCGCTGATCACCCGGACCACCAACGACGTGCAGCAGGTCCAGATGCTGGCGCTGATGACCTTCACCCTCGCGGTCTCGGCGCCGATCATGTGCGTGGGCGGGGTGGTGATGGCCCTGGGACTGGACGTGCCGCTCTCCGGCGTCCTGCTGGCGGTCCTGCCCGTCCTCGTCGTCCCGGTCTCGGTGATCGTCAAGCGACTTCGACCGCTGTTCCGCGCCATGCAGGAGCGGTTGGACACGGTGAACCGGGTGCTGCGCGAGCAGATCACCGGCAACCGGGTGATCCGCGCCTTCGTGCGGGACGGCTACGAACAGCGGCGGTTCCGGGCGGCCAACACCGAGCTGACCGAGGTGTCCCTGGGGGCCGGGAACCTGCTGGCGCTGATGATGCCGGTCGTGATGACGGTGGTGAACCTGTCCTCGATCGCGGTGGTGTGGTTCGGCGCGCACCGCATCTCGGGGGGCGGGATGCAGATCGGCGAGCTGACCGCCTTCCTGGCCTACCTGATGCAGATCGTGATGTCCGTGATGGTGGCCACCTTCGTCGTCATGATGATCCCGCGCGCCGAGGTGTGCGCCGAGCGGATTCAGGAGGTGCTGGACACCGACAGCAGCGTGGTGCCGCCGCTCGCTCCGGTCACCGCTCTGCCGCGTGGTGGGCACCTGGAGATCCGGGGCGCCGGGTTCCGCTATCCCGGCGCGGAGGAGCCCGTCCTCTCCGCCGTCGATCTGACGGCCCGGCCGGGCGAGACGACCGCCGTGATCGGCTCCACGGGCAGCGGCAAGTCCACCCTGCTCGGGTTGGTCCCCCGCCTGTTCGACGTGACGGAGGGCGAGGTCGTGGTGGGCGGGGTGGACGTGCGGGAACTGGACCCGGGCACGCTGACCCGCGAGGTCGGGCTGGTGCCGCAGCGGCCCTATCTCTTCGCCGGCACGGTGGCGACGAACCTGCGCTACGGACGCCCCGACGCCACCGACGAGGAGCTGTGGGAGGCCCTCGACGTGGCGCAGGCCCGGGAGTTCGTGGAGCGGCTGGAGGGCGGGCTGAACGCGCCGATCGCCCAGGGCGGCACCAACGTCTCCGGCGGCCAGCGCCAACGGCTGGCCATCGCCCGGACCCTGGTGCAACGCCCCCGGGTCTACCTCTTCGACGACTCCTTCTCCGCCCTCGACTACGCGACCGACGCGGCTCTGCGCGCGGCGCTCGCCCGGGAGACCGCCGGGGCGACGGTCGTCATCGTGGCCCAGCGCGTGGCGACCATCCGGGACGCGGACCGGATCGTGGTCCTCGACGAGGGTCGGGTGGTGGCGGTGGGCCGGCACCGGGAGCTGATGGCGTCGGACGAGACCTACCGGGAGATCGTGCTCTCCCAACTGACGGAAGCGGAGGCCGTCTGATGGCCGGGTCGGCGGCGAGGATGATGTCCGGGAGCGGACCGGACCAACGCTCGATGGACTTCGTCGGTTCCGGGCGGCGGCTGATGTCGCAGTTCCGGCCGGAGCGGTGGACGCTCGTGTCGCTCCTGGTGTGCGTGGTGGCCGGGGTCGGGCTGAACGTGATCGGGCCGAAGATCCTCGGCAACGCCACCGACCTGGTCTTCGCCGGGGTCGTGGGGCGGGACATGCCCGAGGGCGCGACGAGGGAACAGGTTCTGGAGGCGATGCGGGCGCGAGGGGAGGACGGCGTCGCCGACATGCTGAGCGGGGCGGACTTCACCCCCGGTCAGGGCATCGACTTCGGAGCCGTCGCCGCGGTGCTCCTCGCGGCCCTCGGCGCGTTCGTGCTGGCCGGGCTGTTCATGGCGGCCGGCACCCGCCTGGTGAACCGCGCGGTCAACCGCACCGTGTTCCGGCTCCGCGAACAGGTGCAGGCGAAGCTGTCGCGGTTGCCGCTGTCGTACTTCGACGGGGTGCGGCGCGGCGAGGTGCTGTCGCGGGCGACCAACGACATCGACAACATCGGACAGACCCTCCAGCAGTCCATGGGGCAGATGATCAACTCGGTGCTGACGATCCTCGGCGTGCTGGCGATGATGTTCTACGTCTCCTGGATCCTCGCGCTGGTGGCCCTGGTGACCGTGCCCCTGTCGTTCCTGGTCGCCACCCGGGTCGGAAAGCGGGCACAGCCGCACTTCGTGCGGCAGTGGCACGCGACGGGAGAGCTGAACGCCCACATCGAGGAGATGTACACCGGTCACTCCCTGGTCAAGGTCTTCGGCCGGGAGGAGGAGTCGGCCGGACGGTTCGCCGAGGAGAACGAGGCGCTGTACCGGGCGGGCTTTCGCGCGCAGTTCACCAGCGGTGTGATGCAACCGTTGATGATGTTCGTCTCCAACCTGAACTACGTGCTGGTGGCCGTGGTCGGCGGACTGCGGGTCGCGTCCGGCTCGATGACGATCGGGGACGTGCAGGCCTTCGTCCAGTACTCCCGCCAGTTCTCCATACCGCTGACCCAGTTGGCGTCGATGGCGAACCTGGTGCAGTCCGGCGTCGCCTCGGCCGAGCGGATCTTCGAGCTGCTGGACGCCGAGGAGCAGCGTCCCGACCCGCGGCCGGCCCAGCGGCCCGCGGAGCCGGTCGGCCGGGTGCGGTGGGAGGAGGTCTCCTTCCGGTACGACCCCGATCGGCCGTTGATCGAGAACCTGTCGCTGACGGTGGAGCCGGGGCACACGGTGGCCATCGTGGGCCCCACCGGCGCGGGCAAGACGACGCTCGTCAATCTGCTGATGCGGTTCTACGAGGTCACAGCGGGGCGCATCACCCTGGACGGCGTCGACATCGCCCGGATGTCCCGGGACGAACTGCGCTCCGGCATCGGCATGGTGCTCCAGGACGCGTGGCTGTTCGGGGGCACGATCGCCGAGAACATCGCCTACGGCTCCGCACGGGAGGTCACCCGCGGGGAGATCGAGGAGGCGGCTCGCGCCGCGCACGCCGACCGGTTCATCCGCACCCTGCCCGACGGCTACGACACGGTGATCGACGACGAGGGCTCGGGCATCAGCGCGGGCGAGAAGCAACTCGTCACCATCGCCCGGGCGTTCCTTTCCGACCCGGTCATCCTCGTCCTGGACGAGGCGACCTCGTCGGTGGACACCCGCACGGAGGTGCTGATCCAGCGGGCCATGGCGAAGCTGTCGCAGGGGCGCACGTCGTTCGTGATCGCCCACCGACTCTCCACCGTCCGTGACGCCGACACGATCCTGGTCATGGAGGAAGGCTCCCTCGTCGAACAGGGCCGCCACGCCGACCTCCTCGCCGCGGGCGGCCCCTACGCCAGGCTCTACCGGGCGCAGTTCGCCGAGGCGGTCGCCGAGGTCGACTGAGCGACGACCGGCCGCCGGCGCCCTGGGGACGCCCGCGGCCGGGAGGAGGGGCGGAGGGTGTCGCCCCGGGCGCCGCTCTCAGTCGAGGTACCCCCGGAGCTGGTCGGCGAAGGCGTGGTCGCGCAGTTTGGCGAGCGTCTTGGACTCGATCTGACGGATCCGCTCCCTGGTGACCCCGAAGAGGCGGCCGATCTCCTCCAAGGTACGCGGGCGGCCGTCGACGAGGCCGTAGCGCAACTGGACGACCTTGCGCTCCCGCTCGCCGAGAGTGGTCAGGACGGCGTGCAGGTGCTCGCGCAACAGCAGGAAGGCGGCCGACTCCACCGGGCTCGCGGCGTCGCCGTCCTCGATCAGATCGCCGAGTGCGACGTCGTCCTCCTCACCCACCGGAGCGTGCAGCGAGACGGGTTCCTGGGCCAGCCTCAGCACCTCGCCCACCCTCTCCGGGAGCAGGTCGAGGTGGGCGGCGACCTCCTCGGGCGTCGGCTCGCAGCCGCGTTCCTGTGTCAGGCGACGCTGGACCCGCACCACCCGGTTGATCAGTTCGACCACGTGGACGGGGACCCGGATGGTGCGGGCCTGGTCCGCCAGCGCCCGCGACATCGCCTGCCGGATCCACCAGGTCGCGTAGGTGGAGAACTTGTAGCCGCGGGCGTAGTCGAATTTCTCCACCGCCCTTATCAGGCCCAGGTTGCCTTCCTGCACCAGATCCAGCATGGTCAGCCCGCGTCCGACGTACCGCTTGGCCACGGAGACGACGAGCCGGAGGTTGGCCTCGATGAGGCGGCGCTTGGCCACCCGACCCATGACGACGAGCCGGTCCAGGTCGTGGGCGAGCCCGGTGTCGAGGTCCGGGGTGCCCGCCAGCTTCTCCTCGGCGAACAGGCCCGCCTCCACCCGGCGGGCGAGTTCGACCTCCTCGGCCGCGGTGAGCAGCGGGACTCGTCCGATCTCTCGCAGATACTGGCGGAAGAGATCGGCGGAGGGCCCCGCGGACTGGGCGCGGGCGGAGACCGGGCCGGCCGGCTCGGCGCTCGGCTCCACGACGGCGCGAACCCCGCCGGAACCTTGTTCGGGCTCGGCTTCCCGCCCGACGAGGGGGGCGGGTTCGACCGGCAGTCCGCGCGGTGACGCGGGCCCTACCGGGGTCGGGCGGAGCCCGGCCCGTTCGCCCGCGGGGACCGCGAGCGGCGCCCCGGTCTCGGCGGCCGGTGCCGCCGCGCCGGGGCGGCCTTCTGTCTGGGTGAGGGTCCGGGTCTGCACGGGGGGCGACCTCCAGGATGAACGCCGCCGAGACGGACGGCGGCGACACGGGGTCGGAGCGGGGGCCTCGCCGCCGTCCGCGCCCCGAGAAGAGAGGCGGAACCGCGGGCTCGGGACCGTCGCGAGGGCGGGCCGGCCACGCTCCGAGGACTCAGGTACCGAACCCCAGTGTGGGGCACGTCGCGCCACCCCCACGAGGGGTGTGCGGTGACTTTTTGCGTTCGGGTCGTGACCGCGGGGTGGTCACAGTGCGGCGGGTCCTCGCTCCTGCAGGGCCCGGTCGTAGCGCTGAAGGACCATCAGTTCGTTCTGGACGGCCGCGGCCTCGGCCGGGTCCCCGAACTGTCCGGCGCGGGTCAGCGCACTGTGCAGCTCATCGATCCGCCGTGCCACCGCGCGCCGGCGCACGGTGACCAACTGGGCTCCCGCGTAGACGGCGTCGACGTCCTTGACACCCCGGGGCAGCATGATCGACTCGACGGCCAGCTCGGTGACCATGGCGCGCACCGTGTCGTCGGGGGCCGCCTCGCGGACCCGGACCAGGTAGTCGGGCGGATCGGCCGCGCCCGTCTCGGTGCCACCGGCATCCGACACGGCCTGCCGGACGGCCGCGTAGGGCGGGGCGGTGAATTCGTCGACCCCGTAGGCGTCGAAGGCGGGCGCCACCAACTCCGGTCGCTGAAGGGCGAGCTTCAGCAGCTCGCGTTCGGTCGCGTGGACCGGGTTGCGCAGGTGCAGCGCGGGGCCGCGCGGCGCGGCCGGCCTCTCGGGGGGCGGGGCGGCGGGGCCGGAACGGGGCCGGCCGTCGCCGGGCGTCGGTCGGCCGCCGCGCTCGCGGGCCCACCGCGCGATCCTGGCGACCCGCTTGACCACGAACTGGGTGTCGAGGATGCCGAGCATCCCGGCCAGCTGCACGGCGACCTCGTGCTGGGCCCCGGTGTTCTTGATCCGGGCGACCACCGGCGCCGCCTCGTCCAGGGCCGCCGCGCGACCCGCCGGGGTGTCCAGGTCGTAGCGGCCCACGATCTGCCGGAGGGCGAACTCGAACAGCGGGGTGCGCGGCTCGACCAGCTCCGCGACGGCCCGGTCCCCCTTGGCGAGGCGCAGGTCGCAGGGGTCCATGCCGTCGGGGGCGACGGCGATGTACGTCTCGGCGGCGAACTTCTGGTCGTCTTCGAAGGCCCTCAGGGCGGCCTTCTGCCCGGCTGCGTCGCCGTCGAAGGTGAAGATGACACGCGCGCTGCCGTTGTCCATCAGCAGTCGGCGCAGGATCTTGATGTGCTCGGTCCCGAAGGCGGTGCCACAGGTCGCGATGGCCGTCGGCACCCCGGCCAGGTGGCAGGCCATGACGTCGGTGTAGCCCTCGACGACCACCGCGCGGGAGGTCTTGGCGATGTCCTTCTTCGCCAGGTCGATGCCGTAGAGGACCTGGGACTTGCGGTAGACCGGGGTCTCGGGGGTGTTCAGGTACTTGGGGCCGGTGTCGGAGTCGTGGAGCCTGCGGGCGCCGAAACCGACGACCTCGCCTCCGATGTCGCGGATGGGCCACATCAGTCGGCCGCGGAACCGGTCGATGGGGCCGCGGCGGCCTTCCTGGGACAGGCCGGAGACGACCAGCTCCCGGTCGGTGAAACCCCGGCCGCGCAGGTGCCGGGTCAGGTGGTCCCATCCCTGCGGGCTGTAGCCGACGCCGAAACGGACCGCGGCGGCCTGGTCGAAGCCCCGCTCGGCCAGGAAGACCCGACCGATCTCGCCCTCGGCCGCCTCGGCCAGCCGTTCCGCGTAGAACTCCGCGGCGGCCTTGTGGGCCTCGATCAGGCGGATCCGCTCGCCGCGCTGGTGGGCCGGGTTGTATCCGCCCTCCTCGTAGCGCAACGTGATCCCGGCCTGGCCGGCGAGCCGCTCGACCGCCTCGGAGAAGGAGAGGTGGTCGACCTTCATCACGAAGGTGATGGTGTCGCCGCCCTCCTGGCAGCCGAAGCAGTGGAACAGCCCCTTGCCGGGGCTCACCTGGAAGGACGGCGACTTCTCGTCGTGGAACGGGCACAGCCCCTTGAGGTTGCCGCCGCCCGCGTTGCGCAGTTGCAGGTACTCGGACACGACGGCGTCGATCGGGACCGCGTCCCGAACCGCCTTCACGTCCTCGTCGTTGATCCGTCCCGCCACGGGGAGAGTCTACGGGGCGACGCGGACACCCCCGGTCCCTCGGGCCGGCCGGGGCGAGCGCGAACCGAGGCGGGAACGGGGCCCGCCGACGCGGACACGGCGCGGGGCGCGAGCCCGGGCGGGGTCAGGGCGCCAGGTCCTCCAGCGGGCGGTGCGGATCGGCGAGCGCCTCGGCGTCCACCCGGTCGCCCGCCCGGATCAACCGCCGGATCGGCTCGGTGACGTCCCACACGTTCACGTTCATCCCGGCAAGGACCCTGCCCCGCCGCAGCCAGAACGCGACGAACTCCCGCTTGCCCGCGTCCCCGCGGATCACGACCTGGTCGTACGACCCCGGCGGCGCCCAGCCCGTGTACTCCATGCCGAGGTCGTACTGGTCGGAGAAGAAGTAGGGCATCCGGTCGTAGGAGACCTCGCGGCCGAGCATGGCGCGGGCCGCCGCGGGACCGCCGTGGAGGGCGTTGGCCCAGTGCTCCACGCGGAGAGTCCCGAACAGCGGGTGCGGGAAGGAGGCCACGTCGCCGGCGGCGTGGATGTGGGGATCGGCGGTCCGAAGCGCCGCGTCGACGACGACGCCGCCGCCCCCCTCCCGGTCGGCGATCTCCAGACCGGCGGCCTCGGCGAGGGAAGTGCGCGGGGCGGCGCCGATCGCCGCGAGCACGGCGTGCGCCGGGTGCTCCTCGCCGTCGTCCGTGCGGGCCGCGAGGACCGCGCCGTCCTCTCCGACGATCTCGGTCAGCCGCGCCCCGAAGTGGAAGCGCACGCCGTGCGCCCGGTGCAGTTCGGCGAACAGGCCGCCCAGCTCGGGGCCGAGCACACCGTGCAGGGGGGTCGGCTCCGGCTCCACGACCGTGACCTCGGCACCGTACTCCCGGGCCGCGGCGGCGGCCTCCAGGCCGATCCATCCGCCGCCGGCGATCACGAGATGCCCGTTGTCCCGGCCCAGCGCGGCCAGGGCACCCTTCAGACGCTCCGCGTGGGCGAGACGTCGCAGGTGGTGCACGCCGGCCAGACCGGTGCCGGGCACATCCAGGCGTCGCGGCTCGGCACCGGTGGCCAACAGCAGCTTGTCGTACCGGATCCGGGTGCCGTCGTCGCCGTAGTGGATCGTGCGAGCGTCGCGGTCGATACCGACCACCGTCTGACCGAGGTGCAGTTCGATGTCGTGCTCGGCGTACCAGGCGGGCTCGTGGACGAAGACGGCGTCCCGGCCCTCCTTGCCCAGCAGGAACCCCTTCGAGAGCGGCGGGCGCTCGTAGGGGTTGTCGCGCTCGTCGCACACGAGGATCACCCGGCCGGTGAACCCCTCGTCGCGCAGCGTCTCGGCGGCCTTGGCCCCGGCCAGGCCACCTCCGACGATGACGAATGTCTGGTCCGCGTCCACCACGTCTTGCCTCCTCGTCCGGATCTTCGCCACCAGCGAGCGTCCCGCACCCGGCGGGCGGCGGGAAGGGGGGATGGCCCGAACAGGTCAGTCCCGGGAGTCACCGATCCGCGGCGAGGCGCGCGTGCAGGGCTCGCGCCGCGAAGTCGGTGAGTGAGGCGACCTGGTCGACGATCACCCGTTTGCGCGCCCGGTCGTCCCCGGCCTCGGCGAAGAGCGCCCGAAACTGCGGGTCCAACCCGAACGGGGCCCGGGCCGCGAGCGCCTCCGCGAGCTCGGCCACCACGACGCGCTGATCGGCGCGGAGCCGCTCCTGTTCGGCGCGCTGTATCACGTACCGGTGCGCGACCGCCTTGAGCACCGCGCACTCCGTCCGCGTCTCCCGGGGCACCACCAGCTCGGCGCCGTACCGGGTGAGTCGGCCGCCCCCGTACGCCGCCCGGGTGGCGTTCTCCGCCGCGGTGCAGAAGCGGCCGATGAGCTGGCTGGTGGCGTCCTTCAGCCGGGCCTGCGCGCCCGCCGAACCGTCGTATCCGTGCGGCCACCACTCCTGGGCGAGCAGCCGGTCCAGGGCCGCGGCCGACTCCGCCGCGTCGGCGCCCTCGGGGGCGTACCGCTCCACGGCGACGGCGAAGACCGCCTCCCGTTCGGGGTCGGCGAGCAGGCACCCGGGGTCGATGTGCCCGGCGTGCAGCCCGTCCTCCAGGTCGTGCACCGAGTACGCCACGTCGTCGGACCAGTCCATCACCCGCGCCTCCAAACAGGTGCGGCCCTCGGGCGCGCCCTCGCGGAGCCAGCGGAAGACGGGCAGGTCGTCCTCGTAGACCCCGAACTTCGCCGACTCCGGTCGGGTGGGGTGTCCGCCTCGGGCCCAGGGGTACTTGGTGGCGGCGTCCAGGGCGGCACGGGTGAGGTTCAGGCCGACGGGCCCCTCTGGGGTGAAGCGCTTGGGCTCGATGCGGGTCAGCAGGCGCAGGGACTGGGCGTTGCCCTCGAAGCCGCCGCAGTCGGCGGCGAACTCGTCCAGCACCTGCTCGCCGTTGTGCCCGAAGGGCGGGTGGCCCAGGTCGTGCGCCAGGCAGGCGGCCTCGACCAGGTCGGGGTCGCATCCCAGGGCAGCGCCGAGCTCCCGCCCGACCTGGGCGCACTCCAGGGAGTGGGTGAGCCGGGTGCGCGGGCTCGCGTCCCAGGCCGGAACCGGGCCGGTGGCGTCGGGCGTGACCACCTGCGTCTTGCCCGCGAGGCGACGCAGCGCGGCCGAGTGCAGAACGCGCGCGCGGTCCCGCTGGAAGGCGGTGCGACCGGGCCGCTTGTCCGGCTCGGGGGCCCAGCGGTCGATCGACGCCGGATCGTACCCCGGGGGCACGCCGAGGGGTGACGCGCATGCGGGTGCGGTTCCTGCCATACCCCGACAGTACGCGCGAGCCCGGACATCCCGTCGGGCGGGGTCGGGGACGGGGGCGGGCGTAACGGCGTCCCCGGGGCCGCTCACGGCGGCCGGACGGGCGCGGCGAGGGAGGCTTAGGACTGCCGTAACGGAGGCCGCCCGGTCGTGTAACAGCGCACCGGCACGGTGGGCGGATGCCGACGACGACCGGGGCGACGCCCACGCACTGCCCGTACTGCGCCCTTCAGTGCGGGATGAACCTGTCCCCCACCCCGGACGGGAGCGTGGGGGTGTCCGAGCGGGTGGACTTCCCCGTCAACCGGGGGGCGCTGTGCGGCAAGGGCGCGACCGCGCCCGCCCTGCTGGCCCCCGCCGGCCGTCTCACGGGCCCGCTCGCACGCGACGACGCCGGTGCTCTGGTGCCGGCGACCTGGGAGGAGGCCCTGGACCGGGTCGCCGCGCGGCTCGCCCGGACTCGCGCCGACCACGGGCCCGACGCTGTCGGGGTGTTCGGCGGCGGCGGACTGACCAACGAGAAGGCCTACGCCCTGGGCAAGTTCGCTCGCGTGGCGCTGGGCAGCTCGCAGATCGACTACAACGGGCGGTTCTGCATGTCGTCCGCCGCCGCGGCCGGCGTCAGGGCCTTCGGGCTCGACCGGGGGCTGCCCTTCCCCTTGGAGGACGTGTCCGGGACCGGGTGTGTGGTGCTCGTCGGCGCCAACCCCGCCGAGACGATGCCACCGGCACTGCGCTATTTCGACGGGCTGCGGGAGAACGGCGGCACCCTGATCGTCGTCGACCCGCGGCGGACCAGGACCGCCCGGCGCGCCGACCTGCATCTGGCGCCCCGGCCCGGCACCGACCTGGCGCTCGCGCTCGGGATGCTGCACCTCGTCGTCGCCGAGGGGCGGGTGGACGAGGAGTACGTGCGGCGGCGTACCTCGGGCTGGGAGGAGGCGCGGGCCGCCGCGATGGCGCACTGGCCGGAATACGTGGAACGCGTCACGGGGGTTCCGGCGCCGCGGCTGCGGGAGGCGGTGCGACTGTTCTGCGCGCCGCCCGCCGCGATGGTGCTGACCGCGCGGGGGCCCGAGCAGCAGGCCAAGGGCACCGACACGGTGAGCGCCTGGATCAATCTGTGCCTGGCGACCGGCCGCGCGGGTCGGCCGCTGTCGGGATACGGCTGCCTGACCGGGCAGGGCAACGGGCAGGGCGGACGAGAGCACGGGCAGAAGGCGGACCAGCTGCCCGGCTACCGGAGTCTGACCGATCCCGGGGACCGGCGACACGTGGCGGCGGTCTGGGGCGTGGACCCCCGGTCGCTGCCGGGCCCCGGACGGAGCGCCTACGAACTGCTCGACGCCCTCGGCACCGACGTGCGGTCGCTGCTGGTCATGGGGTCCAACCCGGTGGTGTCCGCGCCCCGGGCCGCCCACGTGGAGGAGCGGCTGCGCTCTGTGGACTTCCTTGCCGTGTGCGACGTGGTGTTGTCGGAGACGGCGGCGCTGGCGGACGTGGTGCTGCCGGTGACGCAGTGGGCGGAGGAGACGGGCACCACGACCAGCCTTGAGGGGCGGGTGTTGCTGCGTCGGCGGGCCGTGGCCCCGCCACCCGGGGTGCGCGGCGACCTGGAGGTGCTGCACGGGCTGGCCGCCCGACTCGGCGGTGGGCGGGGACTGGAGGAGAAGTTCCCCACCGACCCCGAGGAGGTGTTCGAGGAGCTGCGACGGGCGAGCGCGGGCGGCCCCGCGGACTACTCCGGTATCAGCTACCGCCGGTTGGCCGAGGAGGGCGGGGTGTTCTGGCCCTGCCCGGCCGACGTCGACGGGGAGGGACGCGCGCGACCGGCGGAAGGGGAACGCGCGGCCGGGGAGGGCGGGGCGACCGGCGGTGAGTGGGCGCGGGGCGTCGCGGCGACGACGGGCGGACCGCCCGGGAAGGGCGGGCCTCGCGCCACCCACCCGGGCACGCCCCGGCTCTTCCTGGAGCGGTTCGCCACCGACGACGGCCGGGCGCGGTTCGCGCCGGTGTCCCACCGGCCGATCGCGGAGGAGCCGGACGACACCTACCCGGTGTTGTTGACCACCGGGCGGGTGGTGTCCCAGTACCAGTCGGGCGCGCAGACCCGGCGGATCGACGCGCTGAACGCCGCCGCGCCCGGCCCCTTCGTGGAGGTGCACCCGCGGCTGGCGGAGCGTCTGGGCGCGGCCGAAGGCGACTCGCTGACGGTCGTGTCGCGGCGCGGCCGGGTGGTGGCCCCCGCCCGGGTCACCCCCGGCATCCGGCCCGACACGGTGTTCATGCCGTTCCACTGGCCCGGCGAGGGCCGCGTCAACACGGTCACCAATCCGGCGCTCGACCCGACGTCGGGGATGCCGGAGTTCAAGGTGTGCGCGGTTCGCGTGGAGGTGACGGAGCGGCGGGAGGCCACGGGTCGGAACGGTTGATCCGGCGTTGGGTCGGGGACCCGCCGGGGTCCCCGTGTCACCGGGTACGGGATCTCACCGTGCGCGGGGCCGAGGGTGGCGGGTCCGGCGGCGGGGTCACCCGTTCGCCCTCGGGCCCGGCGCATCCTTCGGGTGCATTCCCGCCTCCCCGTAGCACGCCGTTGACCTGCTCTCCTGTGCCGCTCGCCATGCGACGGCGGGCCGGCCGGGCACCCGTTCACCGCAGCGACGGCGCGTTGCCCGGGGGGCGGGCCGTCCCCGGTGTCACTTTGCTCGGGGACGCGGGGCGCCGCCGGTCACCGGCCGCGCCCCGAGCGAGACCCGCCGAGCAGAGCACGAGGAGCCCCGATGCGCCGTATCGCCCGACTGCTGACCGGTTCCGCCCTCGCCGTCGCGGTGGCGGGCACGGTCGCCGCTCCCGCGTACGGATCCGGCGCGGACACGGGCCGTCTGGAGGTCCTCCCGTCCTCGGTCGTCCCCGGCGAACGGGCCGAGGTGACGACCGGTGACTGCGGCGCCGGGGGCACGGCCGCGGGCGACGCCGGCGCGGTCGGCGCGGGTCCTTTCACCCTGGCGCCCGGAGAGCGTGAAGGTGAGGCGGTCGGGCACTTCCGCGTGCCGCCGAGCGCGCAGCAGGGGACGTACGAGATCGTCGCCGAGTGCGCCGTCGGGGGCCGGAGGGTGGTGGGCGACCTCGTGGTCACCCCGACGCCGGTGTCCGCCCGGGTGAATCCGCGCGGGAGCGTGCCGACGGGGGTGGGTGGCGCCCTGGGACCCGATCCCACGCGCACGGCCGCCGGTCTGGCGGCCCTGGCCCTGGCCGCCGCCGGGGGGACCTGGCTCCTGCACCGTCGCGCCAAGGGGGACGGGCCCTGAGGGGGCGACGGCTCTTCGTCGGCCGTCCGACCGGTACCGCACGTCCCACGTTCGCGTCGGCCCACCCCTCACGGGTCCGACGGAGCGCGGGGAGCCGAAGGGAGAGGGGTCGCCATGCGCGGGGTCGCCAACACGGTCATAGCCGCCCTCACCGCGGTCGCGCTGGGCTCGGGGGCCTGGCTGCTGGGTGTCGGGCCGGGGCGCGAACCACCGCAGCCGGCGGCCACCGAGGCCCGCGACGGGCGGGCCCGTCGGGCCTCCTCGGCGCCCGCGTTGTCCTCCTCGCCACCCCGGCGGATCCGGGTCGCGGCCATCGAGGTGGACGCGCCGCTGACGGGGCTGGGCCTGACGGAGTCCGGCGGACTCCAGGCCCCGCCCGAGGACGAGGAGAACCTGGCCGGCTGGTACGAGGCGGGCAGCACGCCCGGTGAGCCGGGCACCGCGATCGTCGCCGGGCACGTGGACAACGCCGAGGGGCCCGCCGTCTTCTACCGTCTCGGCGCGCTGCGGAAGGGCGCCGAGATCGAGGTGGATCGGCGGGACGGCTCGGTGGCGGTCTTCACCGTGGACGCGGTCGAGGTCCACCCGACACGGGACTTCCCCGACGAGCGGGTGTACGGCTCGGCGGGCCGCCCCGAGCTGCGGGTGATCACCTGCGGCGGCGGATACTCACGCACCACCGGCTACCGGGGCAACGTCGTCGTCTTCGCCCACCTGACGGGCAGCCGGTGAGGTGGGCGCTCCGCGACCGCGCCCGACGCCCGCCCCTTCCGCGCGGCGGGGCGGGCGGTCCCGGCGGGTCAGCCGCAGCCGACCGTGCCGATGGTCCCCGCGGTCCCTCCGATGGTGCTGACGGACGATCCGGTGCCGACCGTGGAGGCCGGCGACTGCGCGTCCGGGAGCACCTCGATCTCGGGCGTCTCCAGTTCTAGGTGCAGGTCGAGCTCGTTCACCGGGTCTCCTCCTTCGCCGTGCCACGCCGGGGCGCGGGCGGGTCGCCTGGTGTCACCGACCGCCCTGACCCCCTCTCGACGCAGTCAAGCTCCGGCGGCGAACCGGTTCATCACCCGACGCGGGTGAAACGCCGTCCAGGGGTGGGCCGGGCGGGCGTGTCGGCCTAGGCGAGCCACTGTTCGTAGGCGAGGTTCGCCACCAGCGCCGTGACGACGACCAACAGGACGATTCGGACGAAGCCACTGCCGCGCTTGAGCGCCGTGTGCGCGCCGAGCATGCCACCGGCGAGGTTGAACACCGCCATCGGCGCGGCGAGCTGCCACAGCACCGCGCCCTGCCAGGCGAACATGGCGAGCGCTCCCGCGTTGGTGCAACAGTTGACGATCTTGGCGGTGGCCGAGGCGGTCACCAGGTCGAGGTGGAGGAGGCCGGTGAGCGCCAGGACGAGGAACGTCCCGGTGCCGGGGCCGACGAGCCCGTCGTAGAAGCCGATGCCGACGCCGGCGAGACCGATGGCGGCGATCCTGCGTCGGCGAGTGGCGGGGCCGGGAGCGGGCGCGGTGCCGAAGGAGGGTCTGAGGATCACGAAGGCGGCCACGGCCAGCAACACCACCATGATCACCGGCTTGAGCACGTCGGTGCTCATCCCGGCGGCGAGGAAGGCGCCGCCCGAGGAACCGGCCAGGGCGGCGAGTCCGATACGGACCGCGGTGCCCACGTCCACCGGCGCCTTGCGGGCGTACGTCACCGCCGCGCCCGCGGTGCCCACGATGGCGACGGCCTTGTTGGTCCCCAGCGCGTGGGAGGCCGGGGTGCCGGCCGGGAGTCCGAGCAGCAGGGCGGGCAGCAGCAACAGCCCGCCCCCACCGACCACGGCGTCGATCCACCCGGCGACGAGCGCCGCCAGGCACAGCAAGGCGACCGTGGTCAGCGCTATCTCGGGCATGATCACGACATTAGGGAGGCGGCTGCGAGGTGGCCATGCCTCTGAGGAACATATGAGGTTCACCGGCGACGCCCCCGGAAGGCCCGCGACCCGCCACCCCCGTCGGGGCGGGAAACGCCTCGGCGCCCCGGCCGCGCCCGAGGAGACGAGGCCGGGGCGCCGAGGCGCGCGAGCGGGGAGGGCGGGCGTCAGGCGATGAAGTCCCGCACCTTGGTGTAGTTGCCCGAGTCGTCGTTCATGTCGTTGTGGCTGACGCAGCCCACGTTGACGTTGGTCGCGCCGTCCAGCTTGGCGGACGTGTCCGGGTTGATCAGGAAGTCGCAGGACGAGTACAGCGCGAGGTAGTCGACGTCGCCGGGGGTCTCGTCACCGGAGTTGAGCGTGCTCAGGAAGCCGCTGCCCGCCACCATCTCCCAGCAGGAGGTGTAGAAGGAGCACAGGACGCTGAAGTTGGTGCCGTGGTTGACGCCGGCCACCGAGACGAAGTCGTCGACGTACGAGGTGCCGCCGTTGTACTTGACGTACCAGCGGCCGTTGAGGGCGCCCATGGAGTGGGTGACGATGTCGACCTTCTCCGCACCGGTGGCCGCGCGGACCTGGGCGACCTTCGTGGCGAGCTGCGAGGCGGTGGTCTTGTTCGACTGCCGCCAGTTGTAGGACCAGGTGTGCAGCTCCGAGGAGTCGTACCCGTCGGCCTTGAACTTGTCGACCCATGTGCTCCAGGTGCTGGACGAGCTGCTGAGGCCGTGCACGAAGAGGACCGGGTTGCGCGTGTCGGCCTGGGCGGGCGACGCGGCCAGGAGGGGGGTGACGGCGGCGACCACGGCACCGATGGCGACCATGCGAGCGGAGCGCTTCATAGGGCTGTCTCCAGCGTTCGGACACACCTCACCCGTCGAGGGGCGGTGGTGTGAGTGGGGGAATGGGGAGTGGCACCGGCCGGTGGCGCGGAGAAAGTGACACACGGCAAGCAGTTACCGCTAGGTAGCCGAAGGTCTCATTCAGGTGACAACACGCAGCGTGGGCCGTGCGATGACTGCTTGTCATGGACAAGTTGTATGCGATCCGGGTACTCCGGACTCCCACCCACCCCCCGCCACGAGGGCCACCGGGCGCGCCGGAGGGCCCCGCCGGGCGGCCCGGTCGGCCCTACCGAACCGCCCCGGGGCACGGTCGACACGCGCCGCGGCCTCGCCGCCCCCTTCGCGCCCACGCCCCTCACGGAGCGCGGCGAACCCTCCGGGAACCGACGGATCGGGTGAACACCCCATGAACCGGAGTCTTCCTGACGAGGCGCCCCCTCGACGGCGTCCCAGGGGAGGGGGCTCGCGTCGCCGCGGCGGGTCGAGTGCCGCGACCCGCGACGGTCCGACCGCCGAACGCCGTGGACGGACTCGACGCCCTCGCCGGGCCGCCCGCGGCCTCACCGCGACGTGTCGGGGACTCGGAGGACGCCGTTCCCCCCGGGAAACGGCCGCGATGTCGCCGGGTAACAACGGCCGAGCAGGCTGGACGACATGTCCCCGAAGCAGCGTGTCGTGGTGGTCGGGGCGGGTCTCGCGGGTATCGCCCTCGCCCGGCGACTGGACCGCCTCGGCACGCCCGTGACCGTCCTGGGCGAGGAACGGCCCCGCCCCTACAACCGGGTCCTGCTGACCGAGGTGTTGGCCGGAACCTACCCCCCGGAGGTCATCGCCCTGCCGTCCCCCGAGAGACTGCGGCATGGCCGGGTGACCCGCGTCGACCCGTGCGACAGGACCGTGCGTCGCGCCGACGGCTCCGTCGTGGACTACCACACCCTGGTCCTGGCCACCGGATCCGCTCCGACCGTGCCGACCCTGCGAGGTCTCGGGGAGGGCCCCGAACTCCCCGCCGGATTGCACCCCTTCCACACCCTCGACGACTGCCTCCGACTGGCCGGCGCGGCGCGCGCGGGGCGCCGGGTGGCGATCGTGGGCGGCGGGCCGCTGGGCGTGACCGCGGCGGGGGCCTTGGCGGCGCGGGGCGCCCGGGTCGTCGTGGTGGAGCGGTCCCCCAGGCTCCTGGGCATCCGGTTGGACTCGACCGCGGAGGGGCTCGTGCGTCGCCACCTGGCGCGTCTGGGCGTCGAGGTACGGACCTCCGCCGCGGTGACGGGCGTACGCACCGTCGACGGCGCGCTGCGCGCGGTCGAGACGGCCGACGGGCGGCTCCTGCACACCCGCCTGGCGGTGCTCGCCTGTGGCGCGAGCCCGCGCGTGAAGCTCGCCCGGGAGGCGGGTCTGGCCGTGAGGCGGGGCGTCCTCGTCGACGACGCGTTGCGCACCTCCGACCCCCACGTCCACGCTCTGGGCGACTGCGCGGAGCACGCGGGCACCCCCTACGGCCCGGCGGTGCCCGCGCTGGAACAGGCGGCGACGCTCGCCGCGCTGCTCTCGGGCGACGGTGGCGCGCGCTACCGGGGCAGTCGCCCGCCCACCCGGCTGACGCTCCCCCCGGCGACGAGGACCGGAACCCGCGCCGGCGCGCCGGCGGCCGTCGCGGCGCCTCGGAGGGAACGGACCGGGGACGCGGGGCGCCCCTCGCCCGCGAGGGCGCCCGTGCCGTTCGACCTCGTCGCGTTCGGGGAGGTCGAGGCTGGCCCCGGCGACCACGTGGTGCGGTTCGCCGACGCCACGCGCGGCAGCTACCGCAAGGTCGTCGTCCGAGGCGACCGGCCGGCCGGCGGGGTCCTCGTCGGCGACCTCGACGCCGGGGACGCGCTCATCCGCGCCTGGGAGGCGCGAGAACCGCTCCCGGCCACCGGCGAAGACCCGCTGCACCCGCCCACCGACCACGGAGGCCCCTGATGCCCAGGACGGCGCCCCCCACCGGCTCCCGCCCCACGATCGTGCTCGTCGGCCACGGCATGGTCGGCCAACGCTTCCTGGAGGCCCTCGCCGAGCGCGGCCTCACCGACACGCACCGCGTGATCGTCCTCGGCGAGGAACCCCGCCCCGCCTACGACCGCGTCCGACTCACCTCGTACTTCTCCGGCACCACACCCGGCGAGCTGTCCCTGAGCGACCCGGCGTTCCTCGCCGCACACGGCGTCGAACTCTCCCTCGGCGACCCGGTCGAGGCCGTCGACCGGCGGGCCCGCCGGGTGACCACCCGGTCCGGTCGGGTGGTCACCTACGACCTGCTCGTCCTGGCGACCGGCTCCACCCCCTTCGTGCCCCCGGTCCCCAACCGCGAGGCCGCGGGGTGCTTCGTCTACCGCACCCTCGACGACCTCCTGGCCCTGGAGGAGTACGCGCGCGCACGGGCGCGCACCGGCACCGTCGTCGGTGGCGGGCTCCTCGGCCTGGAGGCGGCCGGAGCACTCAGGGACCTCGGACTGGACACGCACATCGTGGAGTTCGCCCCCCGGCTGATGCCCGCGCAGATCGACGAGGGCGGAGGGGCGACCCTGCTTCGCACGGTGGAGGGCATGGGTCTCACCGTGCACGCGGGACGCGGCACCCGACGCGTCGTCACCGGGGCCGACGGCTCCGTGGTGGGCATGACCCTGTCCGACGGGACCGAACTCGCGACCGACCTGGTGGTGTTCGGGGCCGGGGTCCGTCCTCGTGACGAGTTGGCCCGTCGAGCCGGGCTCACCGTGGGCGAACGCGGCGGCATCGCCGTGGACGAGCGGTGCCGCAGCCTCGGCGACCCCCGGGTGTTCGCGATCGGCGAGTGCGCCCAGGCCGCCGACGGGCGGGTGTACGGGCTGGTGGCCCCGGGATACGAGCAGGCCCGCACCGCGGCGGCGGCCATCGCCGGCGCCGAGGACGTCTCCTTCACCGGCGCCGACACCTCCACCAGGCTGAAACTGCTCGGCGTGCAGGTGGCGTCCTTCGGCGACCCGCACGGCACCGATCCGGACCACTTGGAGGTCGTCTACTCCGACTCGCGCAGCGGCCTGTACCGGAGGCTGGTCGTGGGGCGCGACGGCGCGCTGCTCGGGGGCGTGCTGATCGGCGACGCGGAGACGTACGGGACGCTGCGCGCGCTGACCGGATCGGTGCCGCCCGTCGCCCCCGAGTCGCTGGTTCTGCCGGCGGGCGGGTCCGCGCCCGCGACGCTCGGCCCGGCCTCGCTGCCGGACGACGCCGTCGTCTGCTCGTGCCACAACGTCACCAAGGAAACCGTCCTCGGCGTGGTGGACCCGCCGGAGTGCGCCACGGTGCGCGAGGTCACCGCGCGGACCCGCGCCGGCAGCGGTTGCGGATCCTGCGTGAAGACGCTGGGCCGACTCGTCGAGCACGCGCTGGAGGCCGGCGGCGCCGACATCGACCGGGGGTTGTGCGGCTGCTTCGGACAGTCCCGGGAGGAGTTGTACGAGATCGTCCGGGCGCTGCGGGTGACGTCCCACCGGGATCTGCTGGACCGGCACGGCCGCCCCGAGGCACGCGGAGGGGAGGGCTGCGAGGTGTGCAAACCCGCCGTGGCCTCCGTCATCGCCTCGCTGGCCCCGACGATCGGCGCCGGGGGCTACGTGCTGGACGGCGAACAGGCGGCGCTCCAGGACACCAACGACCACTTCCTCGCCAACCTGCAACGGAACGGCTCGTACTCCGTGGTGCCCAGGGTCCCCGGCGGCGAGATCTCGCCGGAGAAGCTGATCGTGATCGGCGAGATCGCCCGGGACTTCGGCCTCTACACGAAGATCACCGGAGGGCAGCGCATCGACATGTTCGGCGCGCGTGTCGAGCAACTCCCCCGGATCTGGGCCCGACTGGTCCAGGCCGGCTTCGAGTCCGGCCACGCCTACGGCAAGGCGCTGCGCACGGTGAAATCCTGTGTCGGGCGGACCTGGTGCCGGTTCGGGGTGGGGGACTCCGTCCGGATGGCGATCGACCTGGAGTTGCGCTACCGGGGCCTGCGCGCCCCGCACAAACTGAAGTCGGCCGTGTCGGGCTGCGCCCGCGAGTGCGCCGAGGCGCGTTCCAAGGACTTCGGCGTGATCGCCACCTCGGAGGGATGGAACCTGTACGTGGGCGGCAACGGAGGGGCCACTCCCCGCCACGCGGACCTGCTGGCGCGCGACCTCGCCCAGGCGGACCTGGTGCGGCTGATCGACCGCTTCCTGATGTTCTACATCCGCACCGCCGAACCACTGGAACGCACCTCGGCCTGGCTGGAACGTCTGCCCGGCGGCCTGGACCACGTGCGCGACGTGGTCGTGCACGACTCCCTCGGGATCTGCGACGAACTGGAGGCGCTGATGGCGACGCACGTCGCGCACTACCGCGACGAATGGGCCGAGACCCTCGCCGACCCGGAACGACTGGCCCGCTTCGTGTCCTTCGTCAACGCGCCGGGCACCCCGGACCCGTCGATCGCGTTCCTCCCCGAACGGGACCAGATCAGGCCCGACTCGCGCCCGACGGACGCCGACGAGCCACGGACCGCGGCGGCCGGCTCCGGAGCCGGCCGATGACGCCCCCGGGGTCCGACGCGCAGCCGACCGGCGCCCGGCCCGCGAAACACTCCGCCCGCCGTCCGGCGCCGGAACCCTGGGTGCGCCTGCGACTGGCCGACGGGTGGCTCCCGGTGTGTCCGATCGCCGACCTGTTGCCCGGTCGAGGGGTCGCCGCGCTGCTGCCCGACGGTCGCCAGGCCGCCGTCTTCACCGACCGCGCCGGGAGGCTGTACGGAATCGACAACCACGACCCGTTCACCGGCGCGGCGGTCCTCTCGCGCGGCCTGACGGGAACCCACCGCGGGCGTCCCTACGTCTCCTCACCGCTGTTGAGACAACGCTTCGACCTGATCACGGGAGAGTGCCTGGAGGACGACTCGGTGCGGGTGGCGACCTACGAGTTGGCGGCGCGCCCCCTCGACGCGCGCGAGACGTCCGACGGGTGCGACACATCCACCGCGCGACGCGCGTCGAGCGGGCGTGCCGGTGAGGCCGGCGGGGAGGACTGACGCCGGGACGGCGACGGCGGGCGGCGGCCGCCGCCGGAGGCGTCGTGGACGCGGGGCGCCAACAGGCGACCGATGGCACAGGGTTACCGACAAGTCACGTCACGTTTACGTCACAGGGGCCGCCAACCGCCCACAGTGCGACACGCCCTCCCTAGGCTCGTCCCTCGTGGTTGCGCTCCGTGCACACCTATCGACTTTCGGCACACGATCACCGGAGAACCCGTGACGACCATCCCGACCCCACTGCGCACGTCCCTCGCCGTGGCGGTGGCCACGCTGGCCGTGGCGGCGGTGCCCGCCACCGCCGTGGCCCATGACGGCACACACCCCTTCCCCAACTGCACCACCGCCTACGACAGCGGGTACAGCAACATCCCCGAGGGCGACCGACACTACGGCAGCCACCTGGACCGGGACGGCGACGGCGTCGGCTGCGACCGCCCGCCCGCCGGGTTCGTCCCGGCCACCGACCGGGGCTCCGAGGAAGGGGAGGACACCACGAAGAGCGCGGACACCGAGGAGAGCGGCACCGCCGGCGACTCCGCGGCCACGGACGACCAGGCCGCCGTCGACCTGGCCGAGACCGGATCGGACTCGGCCACCACCTACCTCGCGGCCGGCGGCGCGGCGATCCTGCTGGCGGGCGGCGGCCTGGTGTTCGCGGCCCGCAAGCGTCGCGCCACCCGCTGACCCGCCCGCCACTCGCGAACGGCGTGCGCCGCGCGAGCGTCGGTGCGGACCGCGCCGGGCCCTCCTCGCTCAGGAGGGCGGACGACCCGGACATGACGAAGGGGCGCTGGCGACGGCGCCCCTTCGTACTCGAACCTCGTGCGCGCTCAGCCTCCGAGCGCGTCCACCAGACTGCCGATCAGCGCGTGACCGGCCGCCACCGTCACCTGCGCGGCGGCGAAGGCGTCGGCAACCATGATGCTCATTTCGGGGGCCACCCCGATGTCGCCCTCGGCCAGCGTCTCGGGAATGCCCTGGAAGAGAGTGGTGTCGAAGTCGGTCACGTTCGGTCCCTTCGGATCGTGTCTGGAGTTTCGCCCTTCGGCGATGTCAGTGCTTTCACCGTAGGAAGCGGCGACCCGTGGTCACGTCGACCGTCCAGCCCCCGCCGCGGCGGACGCCCTGTGGGCCGATCGGAGGACACCGCGCGAACCCGAGGCACGCGGGCGCGCCCGCACCACGGCGCGTCACGGCGCGTCCACGCCACGGCCACCCCGTTCGCCTAGGCTCGCTCCCCGCGCGACCCCGCCGCCGCCCGGCGGAGGGGCGGTCACGACATCTGTGGAGCGAGAGTGGAACGTCGTACCCTGCTGCGTGCGGTCGCCCTCGGCGGAACCACCGCCGCGCTGAGCGGCACCCTGTGGCGCACCGCGGCCCACGCCGACCCCGCACAGCCCGGCCCGGGCCCCTACGGGCCCCCCGGCTCACCCGACGCGAACGGCATCCGGCTTCCCCAAGGCTTCACCAGCCGGGTGATCGCCCGCTCGGGCCACGTGGTCCCCGGCACCTCGTACACCTGGCACGACGCCCCGGACGGCGGAGCGTGCTACGCGGACGGCACCGGTTGGATCTACGTCTCCAACGCGGAGACCCTCACGTCGGGCGGGGCGAGCGCGGTGCGCTTCTCCGCCGACGGCGTGGTCACCGCCGCCTATCGCATCCTGTCCGGCACCCGACAGAACTGCGCCGGCGGCAGCACCCCGTGGGGGACGTGGCTCTCCTGCGAGGAGGTCTCGCGCGGCCACGTCCACGAGGCCGACCCGTGGGGTGTGGCCGAGGCGGTGCGACGCCCCGCGCTCGGCCGCTTCAAACACGAGGCGGCGGCGGCCGACCCGGTGCGCCGGGTGATCTACCTGACCGAGGACGAGCCGGACGGGTGCTTCTACCGCTTCGTTCCGGATTCCTGGGGAGACCTCTCCTCCGGCAGGCTCCAGGCGCTGGTCGGGGGGTCGGGCACGAGCGGCACCTTCGACTGGGCCGACGTCCCCGACCCGGACGGCTTCCCGTGGAGCACCCGGACCCAGGTCTCCGGAGCCAAGTCCTTCGACGGCGGCGAGGGCTGTCACTACGCCGACGACACGGTGTGGTTCACCACGAAGGGCGACGACCGCGTCTGGCGCCTCGACCCGGCCGCCGGCACCTACGGGCTCGCCTACGACGACTCGCTGGTGGCGGGCGGCTCGGCTCCGCTCACCGGGGTCGACAACGTCACCGGTTCCGTCTCCGGCGACCTGTTCGTGGCCGAGGACGGCGGCGACATGGAGATCTGCGTGATCACACCGGACGAGGTCGTCGCGCCCTTCCTGCGGGTGGAGGGACAGTCCCGCTCGGAGATCACCGGCCCCGCCTTCTCCCCTGCCGGCGACCGGCTGTACTTCTCCAGCCAGCGCGGCACCACCGGTGGTTCGGCGGGCGGCATCACCTACGAGGTGACCGGCCCCTTCCGCGGCTGACACCCGTCTCCGGCCCGAGGCCCCGGCACCCGGAGGGTGCGGCGAGCGGAGAGGGCGGCGCCCCCGCACGGGCGCCGCCCTCTCTTCGTGGTCCGGAGCCGCCGCCGATCGGTGAGGGTGGTCGGGTGACAGACGGCGGCTCCGGGGCTCGGGTGCCCCGAGGGTTCAGCGGTGGTCGCTGCCCTCCGAGGTGACGGCGGCGCGCCCGGCCTCCAGGCGCGCGACCGGGATACGGAAGGGCGAGCAGGACACGTAGTCCAGTCCGACCTCGTGGAAGAAGTGGACGGACTCCGGGTCCCCGCCGTGTTCGCCGCAGACGCCCAGCTTCAGGTCGGGCCGGGTGGCGCGGCCGGCCGCCGCGGCGGCGGCCACCAGGGAGCCGACGCCGTCCCTGTCGATGGTCTCGAACGGGCTGACTCCGAAGATCCCCTTCTCCAGGTAGGCGGTGAAGAAGGATGCCTCGACGTCGTCCCGGCTGAAGCCCCACACGGTCTGGGTGAGGTCGTTGGTCCCGAAGGAGAAGAACTCGGCGGCCTCGGCGATCTGCCCGGCGGTCAGGGCCGCGCGAGGCAGTTCGATCATGGTTCCGATGGCGAGTCGCAGCCGGACGCCGGCGGTCGCCTCGACCTCGGCGATCACGTGGTCGGCCTCGTCGCGGACCAACTCCAGTTCCTGGACCGTGCCGACCAGCGGGATCATGATCTCGGCGCGTGGGTCGCCCTTGGCCGCCTTCCGTTCGGCCGCCGCCTCGGCGATGGCGCGGACCTGCATGGTGAACAGTCCGGGGATGGCCAGGCCGAGGCGGACGCCGCGGAGGCCGAGCATCGGGTTCTGCTCGTGCAGGCGGTGCACGGCCTGGAGCAGGCGGAGTTCGTTCTCGTGGGGTTCCTGTCGGGACTCGGCGAGGGCGACCCGGACGGACAACTCGGTGATGTCCGGCAGGAACTCGTGGAGCGGGGGATCCAGCAGGCGGACGGTGACCGGGAGACCGTCCATCGCCTCGAACAACTCGACGAAGTCCGCCTTCTGCAGGGGCAGGAGTTCCTTCAACGACTCCTCGCGCTCGGCCTCCGTGTCGGCGAGGATCAGCCGCTCGACGAGTTCCCTGCGGTCGCCGAGGAACATGTGCTCGGTGCGGCACAGCCCGATGCCCTGGGCTCCGAAGCGGCGGGCACGCAGCGCGTCCTCGGCGTTGTCGGCGTTGGCCCGCACCCGCAGCCGACGCTTGCGATCGGCGAAGGCCATCATCCGGTGGACGGCCTCGACGAGTTCGTCCGCGTCGTCGGCGCCCGGGTGCATCCGGCCCTCGAAGTACTCGACGACGGGCGACGGCACGACCGGCACCTGTCCGAGGTACACCTTGCCGGAGGAGCCGTCGATGGAGACGAGGTCGCCCTCCTCGACGACGTGTCCGTCGGGGGTGGTCATGCGCCGTCGCTTGGTGTCGACCTCCAGTTCCTCGGCTCCGCAGACGCAGGTCTTGCCCATGCCCCGGGCCACGACGGCGGCATGCGAGGTCTTGCCGCCCCGGGAGGTGAGAATCCCCTCGGCCGCGATCATGCCGTCGAGGTCGTCCGGGTTGGTCTCCCGGCGGATCAGGATCACCTTCTCGCCGGACCGGGACCACTTCACGGCGGTGTAGGAATCGAACACCGCCTTGCCGACCGCGGCGCCGGGCGAGGCGGCGATGCCGCGACCGACCTGCCGCACGGTGGCGTCCTCGTCGAAACGGGGGAACATCAGCTGGGCGAGCTGGGCTCCGTTGACGCGAGTGAGCGCCTCGGCCTCGTCGATGAGGCCCTGGTCCACGAGCTGGGTCGCGATACGGAAGGCCGCGCCGGCGGTGCGCTTGCCCACGCGGGTCTGGAGCATCCACAGCCGACCGCGCTCGATGGTGAACTCGATGTCGCAGAGGTCCCGGTAGTGGTTCTCCAGCCGCTCCATGATCTGCGTCAGTCGGTCGTAGGAGTCCTTGTCGATCGACTCCAGCTCGGCCAGCGGGACGGTGTTGCGGATGCCCGCCACCACGTCCTCGCCCTGCGCGTTCTGGAGGTAGTCGCCGTAGACGCCCTGGTGGCCGGAGGCCGGGTCGCGGGTGAAGGCCACACCGGTGCCGGAGTCGGGACCGAGGTTGCCGAAGACCATGGAGCAGACGTTGACCGCGGTGCCGAGGTCGTGCGGTATGCGTTCCTGGCGCCGGTACAGCTTGGCCCGCTCGCCGTTCCAGGAGTCGAAGACGGCCTTGACGGCCAGATCCATCTGCTCGCGGGGGTCCTGCGGGAAGGCCCGGCCCGCCTCGGCCTTGACGATCTTCTTGAAGCGGGCGACCAGCTTCTTCAGATCCGCGGCCTCCAGTTCGGTGTCGACCTTGACCCGCTTGGCCTCCTTGGCCTTCTCCAGGGCGTCCTCGAAGAGTTCCCCGTCGACGCCGAGGACGGTCTTGCCGAACATCTGCACGAGGCGCCGGTAGGAGTCCCAGGCGAAGCGCTCGTCGCCGGCCTGCCGCGCCAGGCCCTGCACGGAGGTGTCGGACAGGCCGATGTTCAGGACGGTGTCCATCATGCCCGGCATCGAGAACTTCGCGCCGGAGCGTACGGAGACCAACAGCGGGTCGTCCGCCTGCCCGAGACGCTTGCCCATCGTCTTCTCCAGGGCCGCCAGGTGGGCGCTCACCTCATCACGCAGGGCCGGGGGCTCCTCACCGCTGTCGAGGTAGACCTTGCACGCCTGGGTGGTGATGGTGAAGCCAGGTGGCACCGGGAGACCCAGGTTGGTCATCTCGGCGAGGTTGGCTCCCTTGCCGCCGAGGAGGTCCTTGAGGTCCTTGTTGCCCTCGGTGAAGTCGTAGACGAACTTCACGCCGTCAACGGTCCCGCCCGATTCGGCTACGCGGGGATCTTTGTTCTCCGACACGGGTCTGACTCCTCGAGGACGCGATGGCTGCCCTGACGGCGAGGAATGTACCCAGATCAAAGGCCCATGGGTACGTCCACCGGCGCGTCATGCGCCTGTAACCCCGCACCGGCCAGCGGTTCGAAAGTCGGGACGGGGCGGACAGCCGAACGGAACTACCTTCACCTCTTGAACGGATCAGCTCCACCGACACGCGACCCTTGCTCATGTGAGCGTAATTCGTCACGTCTGAGTTTGCTCGATGAACGATCAAAGGGTGGCACTGAGTGCCACCCTTTGGAGAAGTGGACTCCCCTCCTGTCCGCTCATCTGAGCGCAAGCCCCATCAGGGGTGGTGATAATCACGCTGCCACACTCGCGAAGATGTCACCATGCGGACGCGAGGCCGGACGCGACACCGATCCGAAACGCCCGCGTCAAACCCCGAGCGCCCGCAACCTCTCCTCCACCCGGGTCGGCGCGTACAGCCACTCCACCACCAGCAGCCCCGCGCCCACGAGGCCCGCCCGCTCCCCCAGACGCGAGGTCACGACCTCCAGTCGGGCCGTGGACCTCGGCAGCGCCCGCTGGTAGAGAAGCTCCCGCACGCCGGTGAGGAACGGCGTGCCGGCCAGATCACCTGCGATCATCAGGACGCCGGGGTTGAGGAGGGTCACCACGGTCGCCAACACCTCGCCGACATCGCGTCCCGCCTCCCTGGCGAACGCCGCGGCCCGGGGGTGCCCGGCCTCCAGCAGGCGGCGCACGTCCGCACCCGACTCCGCCGGGAACCCGGCCTCGGTGAGCCTGCGGGCGATGGCACCGCCGCCGGCCACCGCCGCCAGACACCCGAACGAGCCGCAGCGGCACAGGGCCCGCGCGCCGCCGGGAACCCGGATGTGCCCGATGTCTCCGGCACCGCCGTCGACGCCCGAGTAGACGGCGCCGCCCACGACCACCCCGGCCCCGATGCCGGTGCCGACCTTGACCAGCACGAATGCCGGACAGTCCGGGTATCCGACACGCTGCTCCGCGTACGCCATCGCGTCGGCGTCGTTGCCGACGAGCACCGGGGGCGGCACGCGCGACCCGACCCGATCGGCGAAGGCCCTCGCCAGACGGCCGGTGATGTCGTAGCCGTCCCAACCCGGCATGATCGGCGGCTGCACCACCCGCCCGGTCCGGTGGTCGACCGGCCCCGGAACCGCCAGCCCGACGCCGCACACCTCCGACGCGCGGCGTCCCGCCTTCGGTGGCAGCAGGGCCAGGCGGCGCCCCAGCTCCTCCAGGACCCGCTCCGGCCCGTCCTCCACCACCAGCGCGCCGTCGTCCTCCGCGAGCACCTCGCCACTCAGCGAGAGCACGGCCGCGCGAGCGTGCCGGGTGTCCAACTCGGCCGCGAGGACGACCGCGTGCCGGTCGTCGAACTCCAGGGTGATCGAGGGCCTGCCACCCGTCGGCGAGTCGACAGGCCCGCCGGCGCCCTCGCGCAGCCAGCCGGCGCGGAAGAGCCGGTCCAGCCGCTGGCCGACGGTGGCACGGGACAGTCCGGTGGTCCGCTGGAGCGCCCCGCGCGTGGTCGCGCTACCGCCGCGCACCAGATCCAGGAGGTCGCCCGCGCTCGTCCCGCCACCGGCGCGGCGGGCGCCTCGGGCGCTCACCGGCGCACCACCCGGCGCGCTTTCGCGCGTGTCGCTTCCGATCCCGTTCGACCCGACCATGCGCACCCCCTTGTGTTTCCCAAGTCTGCCCTACATATTGAGTTTTGCGTGTTAAGTAGACGTAACTCCACACCAACGGCGGCCGAACCACGGCCGTTCGGACGCCTTCCGGGGAGCCCGAGTGGACAGCACCGCCCGACTCACCGACCGACACACCGGCACCCGACCGACCACCACGCCTCCCGGCCGCTCCGGCGTCCCTCCCGCCGCGGCCTTCCCTCCGGGACCGGGGCGGCGCCGACGCGCCGCCCGGGTCCTCGCCGACAACTGGACCGGGGCCTCCACCGTCCCCTCGCGGAGGCTGTACCCGCACCAGTGGTCGTGGGATTCGGCGTTCATCGCGATCGGGCTCCGCCACGTCTCCCCGCTCCGCGCCCAGACGGAGCTGGAGACGCTGCTCGCCGCGCAGTGGGGAGACGGGCGCGTACCCCACATCGTCTTCGACCCCGCCGTCCCCGACGGTTCCTACTTCCCCGGTCCGGGCTTCTGGCGGTCCGCCGCGGCGGGCCGGGCGGCGGGCGCCCCGACCGGGCAGCGGACGTCCGGCATCGTCCAGCCGCCCGTGCACGCCCTGGCCGCCTGGCTGGTCCACCGGGCGGACCCGGAGCTGTCCCAGGCCAGAGGGTTCCTGGCGCGGGCGCACCCCCGGTTGGCCGCCTGGCACCGCTATCTGCTGCGCCATCGCGACCTCGGCGGAGGGTCCCTGGCCGCGGTCGTCCACCCCTGGGAACAGGGGATGGACAACAGCCCCTGCTGGGACGCCCCGTTGGCCCGCGTCACCCCGGCCCCGGCCCACACCTTCCGTCGGGCCGACCTCGACCACGGGGCCGCGCCGGACCGACCCACCGACCGCGACTACGGACGCTACGTCCGTCTCGCCACCCACTACCGGGACGGCGGCTACCGGGACGGCCACCGGCGGGCCCGCGCGAGGGGGTTCGCCGTGGAGGACCCCGCCTTCAACGCGCTCCTCATCGCCTCCGAGCACGCCCTCGGTCACATCGCCGACAGCCTGGGCCTGTCCGGGGCCCGTCGGCACGCCCGCGCGGAACGACTGACCGCGGCGCTCGTCGAGCGACTTTGGGACCCGGCGGCCGGCCAGTTCCGCTGCCGCGACCTCGTCGGCGGCCACCTGATCGGAGAGCGGGGCGTGTCGGGGCTGGTGCCGCTGGTGCTTCCGACCCTGCCCCGCCCCGTTGTCGGCGCGCTGGTACGCACGCTCACGGGGCCCCACTTCGGGGTGGGCGCCACCACCCGGCTCCCGCCCAGCTACGACCTGCTCGGGGACTCCTTCGACCCGCGCCGCTACTGGCGCGGGCCGGCCTGGTTCAACACCGCCTGGCTGTTGGAGCGGGGCCTGCGCGCCCACGGCGAGCGGGAGCGCGCGGACACGTTGCGGACGGCGGTGGTGGAGCTGGCCGACTCCTCCGGATACGCGGAGTACCTGCACCCCCGGACCGAAGAGCCGCACGGGGCGTCCGGCTTCGGCTGGACCGCCGCGCTCGCCCTGGATCTGACGCACGACGAGGGAGCGTCCGACGAGCCGGGCGCCGCGGAGACCGACGGAGGGGCCCGATGACGGACCGACACCATCTGATCGTGCACGGCGGCACGTTCGCCGCCGTGGACGACCGGGGCGACATCAGGGACATCGGGGGCGCCGTCGGCGCCCGGCACGGCGAGCCTCCCGAGGGGATGTTCGTCCGGGACGCCCGGCACCTCAGTCGCTGGCAACTCACCGTCGACGGCACGGTACCGGAGACTCTGGTCCCGGTCGCCGACACCGACCGGACGCGCTGCGTGCTGGTGCCCAGGGGGGGCGGGCAGGAGCCCCCCGCCTACACGGTCTTCCGGGAACAGGCGGTCGGCGAGTGCTCGTTCGTGGAGGTCCTGCGCCTCACCGGCAACCGGGCCGCCCCCACCGAGGTCCGGCTCGCCGTCACGGTCGACGCCGACTTCGCCGACCAGTTCGAGCTGCGCGCGGACCACCGCACGTACGTCAAGACCGGTGCCGTCCGCTCCCGCCACGTCCTGGACGACGGTGTGGAGTTCGCCTATCGACGAGGGGTGTGGCGGTCCACCACCACCGTGACCGCGGAGCCCGCGCCGGACGCCGTCGAGGAGACCGGCACCGGGGCCCGGCGCCTGGTCTGGACCCGGGAACTCGCGCCGTACGGCTCGGCGGAGGTGACGCTGCGCGTGCTCGCCCGACCGCACGGGGAGGGGCGAGCGCTGCGGGTGCCACGCTCGCCCGCCGCCCTCCGCCGCCGGCACCGCGCCCGTGCGGACGAGTTCACGCACGGCGTGGCCTTCCCGGCGGACTGGCCCGAGTTGGGAGCCGCCTGCGCGCGAGGCCTCGTCGACCTGGCCGCCCTCCAGGTTCCGGCGCGCGGACCGGACGGCGAGGACCTGAGCGTCCCCGCCGCCGGCGCGCCGTGGTTCCTCACCCTGTTGGGGAGGGACGCCCTGCTGACCTCGTTGTTCCTCCTTCCGTACCGGGCGCGGCCCGCCGCCGCGACCCTGCTGGCGCTCGCGGCGGCGCAGGCGACCGGCGTCCACGGGGAGTCGGTCGCCCAGCCCGGCAAGATCGTGCACGAGGTGCGCCATGGCGAGTTGGCGCACTTCGGGCAGGTGCCGTTCCGCCGCTACTACGGCTCGGTGGACGCCACCCCGCTCTTCCTCGTGCTGCTGGGCGCGTACGTGGAGCGGACGGGTGACACCCGGACGGCGCGCCGTCTGGAGCCGCACGCCCGGGCCGCGGTCGACTGGATGCTGGAGCACGGGGGACTCACCTCGCGCGGCTATCTGGTGCACCGGGCCGATCGGGGAGGCCCGGCCAACCAGAACTGGAAGGACTCCCCCGACGCCATCTGCGCGGCCGACGGCACCAGGCCCTCCGGTCCGGTGACGGCGGCGGGCGCCCAGGGGTACGCCTACGACGCGCTGCGCCGCACCGCTCATCTCGCCCGCGCGGTCTGGGCGGACGAGGTGTACGCGACGCTGCTGGAGCAGACCGCCGCCGATCTGCGCGACCGCTTCCAGCACGACTTCTGGATGCGGGAGCGCTCCTTCCCGGCGCTGGCCCTGGACGCCGAGGGACGGCAGTTGGACGCGTTGGCCTCGGATGCCGGGCACCTGCTCTGGTCGGGGCTGCTGGACAAGGAGTACGGGGAGACCGTGGGCCGGCGGTTGCTGGAGGCGGACTTCTTCTCCGGATGGGGGGTGCGCACGCTGGCCGCCGGGCAACCGGCCTTCCACCCGCTCTCCAGCCACCGGGGGTCGGTGTGGCCGCACGACAACGCGTTGATCGTGCTCGGTCTGGCGCGCTACGGCCTCCACGACGAGGCCAGGACCGTCACCCGTGCCCTGGTGGAGGCCGCCGGCGCCACCGGGGATCGGCTGCCCGAGGTCCTCGCGGGATACGCCCGCGACACGCACGGCGAGCCGGTCCCCGCCCCCTACGCCGGCGGGCGGGAGTCCCGGTCGGCGGCGGCGCCGCTGGCGCTGTTGACGGCGGTCGGGGGCTGAGGGCCGGGTCCCGCGCCGGCCTCCGGGCCGCCGGGTCCCGCCCGGCGGGCCGAGGGAAGGGCGACCGCCCACGCGACGGCGCGTGAGGGGCGCCGCGCGGCTCGGGTCGACGGCAGGATGGTGCCCGGGTCGCACGGCCCGACGGCGTGGTTGAACGAAGTCGACGAGCCGGCCGTACGGGAGGACGACCAAGTCGCCGCACCGGGCTCGTACGGAGGACCTTCGGGTGCCAGTCTTCACTCGTCCGCGCAGGACGCCCGAGGGCGTCCCCGCTTCCGACGGATCGGCGGACTCCCCCGCGGGGGCGCCGGACGCGGAGTCCTCAGCGGAGGAGTCCGCGAACCGAGCCGAGGGGGAGCGGCGTGAGCGGATCGGGGCATCGTCGCCCTGGCGGCGGGCAGCGGGAGCGGCGCGCGCGTGGCCGCCCCGCCTACGGCCCTCGGCCGCTCGGGTGCGGGGCGCGTGCGCGACGACGCTCGCGGCCTCGCTGCTCCTCGCCTCGCTGCTGCTGCCCGGGACTCTCGAAGAGCTGCGCGCGACGGCGTTCCTGCGGATCCCCGGCGAGGCGATCGTTGCGGCCGTTCTGTTGCCCGCGCTGCCCCGGCGGGCCCGGGTTCCGGCGGCGGCGTTCGCCGGTGCCGTCCTGGGCACCCTGACACTGTTGAACCTGCTGGACCTGGGCTTCCACGAGTACCTGGGGCGAGGATTCAATCCGGTCCTCGACTGGGGCCTGCTCGACGACGCGCAGTCCTTCGTCGCGGACTCGATGGGCGGGGGCACTGCCGTCCTGGCGGCCGTCGGAGCCGTGGCGCTCGTGTTGCTGCTGCCCGCCCTCATGGCGTGGGCGGCGGCGCGGCTGACCGTGAGGATCGCGGCACGGCGGGCGCCGGCGGCCCGTGCGACGCTGGCGGCCGGCACGGTCTGGGTCACCGCCTCGGCGTTGGGCCTGCAACTCTTCGGGGCACCGCTCGCCGCCGACCAGGCGGCCTCGGCGGTCGAGCGCCATGTGGAGACGACCGTGGACACCCTGCGCGACGAGGCGGCGTTCGCGCGGGAGGCAGGCCGGGACACCTTCGGAGCCACCCCCGGCGACGCGTTGTTGACCGAGTTGCGCGGCAAGGACGTGATCTTCGCGTTCATCGAGAGCTACGGCCGCACCGCGTTGGAGGACCCGCTGATCGCGCCCGGGGTGGGGCGCGCGCTGGAGGAGGCAGACCGGGATTTGACGGACGCGGGGTTCGGGGCGCGGAGCGGCTGGCTGACCTCGTCGACGTTCGGCGCCGGCAGCTGGCTCGGCCACTCCACGTTCATGTCCGGCCTCTGGATCGACAACCAGCAGCGCTACCGCACGGTCATGGCCGGCGACCGTCTCAGCCTGACGAAGGCGTTCGGCGAGACGGGGGCCTGGGACACCGTCGGGGTCATGCCCGGCGTGCAGAAGGCCTGGCCCGAGGCCGAGTTCTACGGCCTCGACCAGGTGTACGACGCCTTCGAGCTGGGGTACCGGGGGCCCAAGTTCAGCTGGTCGACGATGCCGGACCAGTACACCCTGGACGCCTTCCAACGCCTGGAACACGGCCGGGAGCGGGAACGCGACCTGATGGCACTGGTCATCCTGACCTCCAGCCACCAGCCCTGGGCACCGATCCCGCGCATGGTCGACTGGGACGAGCTGGGTGACGGGCGGATCTTCGGCCCGATCGAGGAGGCCGGCGAGGACCCGGCGAAGGTGATCGCCGACTCGACCCTGTCCCGTGAGGAGTACGGCGAGTCGGTGGAGTACTCGATCACCAGCCTGACCGAGTGGCTTCGACGACACGGCGAGGACGACACGGTGCTCGTCTTCCTCGGCGACCACCAGCCGCGCTCCCGGGTCACCGGACCCGACGCGAGCCGGGACGTCCCGGTGACGATCGTGGCCAGGGACCCGTCGGTGCTCGACCGGATCGCCGACTGGGAGTGGACGGAGGGTCTCCGCCCCGCGGGCGACGCGCCGGTGTGGCGGATGGACGCCTTCCGGGACCGGTTCCTGACGGCGTACGGCTCGACTTCCCGGCCGAGCGGGGAGTGACCGAGGGCCACGACCGCGCCCCGGTCAGCCACCCGAGGTGTCGAGTTCGGCGTCCTCGCCGACCCCCGCGCAGTCGTACGGGTCGCGCAGCCAGCCGTCGGGCAGCACCACGCGGTTGTTGCCGGCGGTACGACCGCGTGGGCCGTCCGCCCCGGCCGGCCAGGGCTGGTCGAGGTCCAGTTCGTCCAGACCCGCCCGCAACTCGTCGAGCGAGGAGGTGATCGCCAGCCTCCGGCGCGCCTCGGAGCCGACCGCGAAGCCCTTCAGGTACCAGGCGACGTGCTTACGGAAGTCGATCACGCCCCGGGAGGGGTCGCCGAGCCACTCGCCGAGCAGCGTGGCGTGGCGCACCATCACCTCGGCGACCTCGCGCAGGTCGGGCCGGTGGTGGTCGGTGACCCCCGCGAAGGCGGCGACGAGGTCGGCGAAGAGCCAGGGTCGCCCGAGGCAGCCCCGTCCGACCACGACGCCGTCGCAGCCGGTCTCCCGCATCATCCGCAACGCGTCGTCCGCGGACCAGATGTCGCCGTTGCCGAGCACCGGGATCTCCGGGACGTGTTCCTTCAGCCGGGCGATGGCGTCCCAGTCGGCCGTGCCGCCGTAGTGCTGGGCCGTGGTGCGCCCGTGCAGCGCTACCGCCGTCACGCCCTCCTCGACGGCGATCCGACCGGCGTCGAGATAGGTGAGGTGATCGTCGTCGATGCCCTTGCGCATCTTCATCGTCACGGGGAGGTGGCCGGCTCCGGCGACGGCCTCGCGGAGGATCGCCCGCAGCAGGTTCCGCTTGTAGGGGAGCGCCGAGCCACCGCCCCTCCGGGTCACCTTCGGCACCGGGCAGCCGAAGTTCAGGTCGATGTGGTCGGCGAGGTCCTCCTCCGCGATCATCCGGACGGCCTTGCCGACGGTGGCCGGGTCGACGCCGTACAGCTGGATCGAGCGTGGCCGCTCGGTCGCGTCGAAGTGGATCAGCCGCATGGTGCGCTCGTTGCGCTCGACCAGGGCACGGCTGGTGATCATCTCGCTGACGAACAGTCCCCTGCTCCCGGGCCCCTCCGTCGCGCCACGCTCGGCGTAGGACCGGCACAGGGTGCGGAACGGCGCGTTCGTGATCCCCGCCATGGGGGCCAGGACGACGGGCGGACCGACCAGGTGCGGACCGATCCGCAGGAGGGGAGGGGCGAGGAGCGTGGACATCCCCCCATTGTGCCGTGCCCCTCGGGTGCCGCGTTCCCGGTGTGCCGTGCCCCGGCGCCCGGGCCCGTCCCGAGGTCGGCCGGCATCCGGGGCCGGCGGTGCGGACCCGCCACCGGTCACCCCGCGACCAGGCGCAGCGGCTCCGGCAGCCGATCGACCGCCCGAGGCCACCACCGGGCCAGCGCCTCCTCCACCCGGGGCACCGCGCGCTGGCCCGCCAGGGCGACGGCGATGGCGACGAGGACGGCCGTCCAGGCCAGCGGGCCGAGGGGGGTGCAGCCGAACAGGGCGCTGACCACCGGGGTCTGGACCAGGGCCACCAGGGCGGCGGCGGACCCCAGGGAGGTGGCCCGGACCAACCGGCTGCCCCTGCGGTCGGTGAGGGTCTGGGCCAGCTGGGTGCCGACCACCGCGCACAGGGCCATGGTCGTGGCACGCCGCTCCGTGCCCGGGGTGAGCCTTCCCAGCAGCCAGGCGACGACGGCGCCCAGGCAGGTCGTCAGGGCGCGGTGCCGGATCTGGCGGACCAGGGGCGCGCCGAGCACCGTCGTGCCGAGCGGGGCGGCGGCGGGTGCCCCGCCCCCGCCGGCACCCTCCTCCGGTTCGTCCTCCTCGGGCGGGGTCACCGCCACCGCCATGGCGGGGAAGAGATCGGTGAAGAGGTTCACCAGCAGCATCTGCCGGGTGGACAACGGCGCCGCACCTCCCAGGGCCGTGCCGAGCAGACCGAAGCCGACCTCCCCGGCGTTTCCGCCGACGAGGATCGCGATGGCGTCGGCGACGCTGCGCCACAGGGCCCGGCCCTCCCGGATCGCCTCCGTGAGCACCAGCAGGTCCGTGCCGGCGACGACCAGATCGGCGGCGTTGCGCGCCGCGGCCGAGCCCCGTGTGTCGAGGCCGACGCCGATGTCGGCGGCACGGATGGCGGCGGCGTCGTTGGCGCCGTCGCCGACCATGCCGACCACCCGGCCCGCGTCCCGGAGTGCCTCCACCACGAGCAGCTTTTGTTCGGGAGCCACCCGTGCCACGACATCGGCGTCGCGGACCATCCGCGCGCGCCCGGCCCGGTCCGCGGCCGCCAGTTCGTCCCCGGTGATCACGGCCGCGTCCTCGGGCCAGCCCAGTTCGGCGGCGACGGCCCGGGCCGTCTGCGGGTGGTCGCCGGTGAGGACCACGGGGCGGACCCCTGCCTCGCGAAGGCCGCGCACCAGGGCCGGTGACGTCTGTCGGGGCACGTCGGACAGCGCGACCAGTCCGGTGAACTCCAGTTTGCCCGGAGGATGTTCGAGGACCTCCTCCGCCTCCTCCCCCTCGGTGAGGGGGCGCTGGGCGACCGCGAGGACCCGCAGGCCGCGGCGGGCCAGCGCCTGCGCCGTCCGCTCCGCGTCGTCCATCATGCCGACGCAGGCGGGCAACACGGTCTCCGGGGCGCCCTTGACCACCAGGACGGGCGGTCGGCCGTCCTCTCGTCCCACGGCGGCGGCGTAGCCGCGCGAGGTCTCGAAGGGGAGCCCGCCCTCCTGGACCCACCCCGGGTCGGCTCCGGCGGCGTCCAGGACGGCTCCGTCGGTGGCGTGCCGGGGGCGGCGGCCACCGTCACCGTCGAGCCTGGGGCAGGCGCGGGCCGCCACGCGGACGGTGGATGCGGCCCCGGCCTCGCCCGGCCGGCGGACGACGCCGTCGGCGCCGCCCACTCTGACCAGGCGCAACCGGTTCTCGGTGAGTGTGCCGGTCTTGTCGAAGCACATGGTGTCCATGCGGCCGAGCGCCTCCAGGGTGCGCGGGGTGCGGACCAGGACCCCGCGGCGGCCGAGGCGGCGGGCGGCGGCGAGTTGCGCCACCGTCGCCACCAGCGGCAGCCCCTCGGGCACGGCGGCCACCGCCACGGACACACCGCCGCTGACCGCGTTCCTCACCCGCGCGCCGCGCAGCAGCGACAACCCGGTCACGGCGGCGCCGCCCGCCAGCGTGAGTGGCAGCGCCTTGCGGGTGAGTTCCCGCAGCCGGGCCTGGACGCCGGGGGCGGCCGGGGCGCGCGCCGCCAGCGCGACCGCGCGGGCGGCCTCCGTGTCCGGCCCGACGTCCACCACGACCGCTCGGGCTCGGCCCGCCACCACCGTGGTGCCCTCGTGGACCATGCAGCGTCGCTCGGCGACCGGGGCGCTCGCCACGGGCTCCACCGACTTGCCCACCGGGAGGGACTCGCCGGTCAGCGCGGATTCGTCGACCTCCAGCCCGTCCTCCCACAGCAGCCGGGCGTCGGCGGGCACCACGTCGTCCGTCTCCAGTTCGACGATGTCGCCGGGGCGCAGCCTGGCGGCCTCCACGACGCGAGGCACCGAGGGCACCCCGGACGTCTCGCCGACGACGAGCCGCGCCCGGCGCTTCTGCCGCGCGAGGAGCCCGGCCAGCGCGCGCTCCGCGCGCAACCGCTGGAATCCGCCGACCAGAGCGTTCAGATCGAGGGCGCCGACGACGAGCAGCGCGTCGACGGCGGAGCCGAGGATGGCCTCGGCCGCCGAACCGACCGCGAGCACCGGGGTGAGGGGGTCGTCGAGCTCTCCCCGAACCGCACGGCCCAACTGCCAGGTCCAGGTCACGGGGGCCAGTACCGGGGCCCGTCCCGCTCGGCGGACCGCTCCGCGGGCCCGCCCCGCCCACTCCCGCGAGGCGGACGGCCCCGGTCCTCGCAGTCGGTCGATCCGGTCACGGACCCCCTCCGGGTCGAGCGTGTGCCAGGCCACCCGGGGCCGGGGGCGAGGGGTGCGGGCCAAGGCCACCCCGAGCGCCGCGCGGACCCCGGTGAACAGGGCGGCCCCCGCGCCCACGTCCACGGGCGTGTGGCGCCCGGTCGGCAGCCCGACGAGGGCCCGACCGCGTCGCCGCCGCGCCTCGCCGACCGCGACGAGCAGTCCCGACAGCGCGGCACCGGAGCGGGCCAGGGTCTGCGAGCGGCGGCCGACCCGCCGAGCCGCCGGCACGGCCCGCAGCAGCCGCCAGACATCGGACAACCCGTGCGGGGCGATCAGATCGGCCGCCCAGGCCACCGCCGCCGGGCCGTCGGCCAGCGCCACCGCCAGGTCGCCGCCGAGCAGCCCCTCCACCACCGTCGGATCGTCGCCCGGCAGGGGGCGGACGACGGTGATCACGCCGCCCTCCTCGCGTGACGCCTCCACCACATCCCTCAGTGGGCGCCCGGCGTCGACCACGTGGTCGGCGAGGCCCGCGAAGTCCGTGCGGTCGGACGCGGGGTCGCGCACCATGACGACCCTCAGTCCCGCCCGGCGCGCCGCGTCCAGGACCACCTCGGCCCACGGGTCGGCGTCCCGCCCCGGCAGCCGGAGCGCGCCGGCGTGCAGCACGAGGACGCGCGCCATCTCCAACTGCCGCAACCGCTCGGGCTCTCGCACCAGCACGCCGCCGCGGCAGAGCGCGGCGCTCAGCACGGTGCGGAACACGTCCGGTCCGTATCGGGCGGCCTTGGGCGAACCGGCCAGCACCGCCTCGGCCGCCTCCGTCAGATCGTGTTTGACCAGCAGGGTGGCCAACGCGCCCGCGACGCTGCCGGCGGCCGCGTTGGCGGCGTACTCCTGGGCCGGGGCGACGCGCGGGGCGGGGCGCGGCGACGGCGCGGCGGGCGGACCGACCCTGGCCGGATCGCACAGCGTGTCGTGGATGGACTCGAAGGCGGCGACGCGGGTGAGGGCCTCGACGAGCTGCCAGGCCCGCAGGGCACCGTCGAGGACCAGCGAAACGGGCGACTGTCCGGCTCCGTGCACCAGCGCGTTCGCCACCGCCAGCGCCACGTCCCGGCGGGGTGCGCCCAGGCGCGACCGCAGCCAGGCGCGGAAGGCCGGGTTCTCGCGCAGCGATGTCGCCACAGCGGTGCACATCCGGGGCAGTGGCGGCAGTCGGAGCGTGGATCCGGTCAGCCCGGCGGCCACGCCCAGGATGTCGGCGACGAGCGCGATCCCGGCGACCCGGACCGGGGTCGGGTCGCCGGGATGGGGGGGCTGGTCCGCCGGGCCCTCGGCTCGGCGGACCAGCCCGTGCGCCGCCGCGATCCGCTCCGCCCGGCAGACCAGGGCGCCGTCGACGGTGTCCCCGGCGGCGGCCACCACCATCCGGGTCAGCCCCGCGTCCCAGTAGGCGAAGGCGACGTCGGGGTGTTCGGCCAGCTCGCGCGCGGCCCGCGCGGCCGACGAGGCGACGGATTCGGAGGCTGCCCCACGCGTGGAGGTGGTGGGGGCCAGCGCCAGGTGCGCGCGGGCGCCCGCCCGCCAGTGCGCGTCCCCGCGCCCCGGCAGGGCGGCGCGGGCCGCCCTGCCGGCCCGTGCGGCGAAGTCCGCGCCGCGAACCCCGGCCCGCGCGGCGCCGGCCGCGGTGCCGGCGACGACGCCGATCGCCGGCGCCACGGCGCCGGCGGCCAGCCGCGGCCCGGCCGACACCGCTCCGGCGAGTGCCCCTGGGGCCAGCGTGAGCACTCCCCGTCCTCCTGCCATCGGGGCCTCAGCCCGCCTTCCCGCTCGGTCGGCGGGTGCGGGACCGGGCCGCCCCGGTCCCGCGGGCGCTGCCTCCGGTCCTGGCCGGGGCGCGGCGTGCGGGGGTCCGCTTGGCGGGGGTGGCCCTTTTCGCGGATGTCGTCTTCCTGGCGGGGGCGGCCTTCGCGGGGGAGGCCTTCTTCGCGGTGCTCTTCCTCGGGGTGGGCTCGCCGGCGGTCCGCTTCGCCGCCGCCTTGCTCGCGGTCGTCCCGCCCCCTCCGGTCTTCTTCGCGGGCGACCGCTCGGCCGGAGTCCTCCTCGCCGTGGCGCTCTTCGCGGGACCGGCCTTCGACGCGGTCTTCCCGGCCGTGGTCTTCCTCGCCGTCGTCTTTACGGCGCCGGTCTTCCTCGCGGGTGCCCGCTCGGTCGCGGCCTTCCTCGCCTCGGACCCTCTCTCGGGGGGCTCGGCCGCGGCCTCGGTGGTGGTCCGGCGGGCCGTGGCCCTCCTGGCCGCGGAGGTCTTCGCCGCCGGGGTCGCCGGGGTCTTCCGCCGTCCCGGGGACACGGCGGCGGGCTTCGCCGCCTCGGTGGTCCTCGCCCGCGCCGTCCGCCGGGCCGACGCGGACCGGGAGGAGGACCCGTCGGCTCCGGGGGCCCCGGTCCGACGCGATTCACCCCCGGGCCGTGCTCCTTCCGGGGCGGCGGCCTCGCTCGCATCGTCGGCGTCACGGGACCGGGACTGGGTCAGCCACGCCACGGCCGCACCGGTCACCGCCACGGGCCACTCCACGATCCCGGCGATGCCCAAGGCGCCGGCTCCGGTGTAGACGGCCACCCGCCGACCGCGCGGCGACACGGCCCCCACCCGGTCGAGCACCGCCCCCGTCGCCCTGCCGACCGTCCCGGCCCCCGGCACCTTCCGCACCGCCGCGACGGCTGTGCGCAGGGGCTTCGGGAGCGTGCGTGTCGACCACTGCTGAGCCATGACCGTCCTCCGTGACCATTTCGCCGTCGAGAGCCTCACCTTCCGTCATGTCCTCGCGTGTCGCACGCCGGACGCTCATCCCGGTGACACCGCCGGCACGGCGGCCGTGCCCCGGCTCGCCTTCCGGCCCCCGGCGACACGCCACGGCCGGAGGAAACCGGCGGACCGAGGCGCCGAGGGTACGGCGACGGCCCCCGCCGGCGGACCGAGGCGGTCCGTCGTCGGGGGCCGTCGGCCCGCCTGGTGCGGGGCTCCGTCAGGCGCCGATCAGGCGCGCGGCCAGGTAGCCCTCGATCCGGTCCAGCGAGACGCGCTCCTGCTTCATCGTGTCGCGCTCCCGCACGGTGACCGCGTCGTCCTCCAGCGTGTCGAAGTCCACCGTCACACAGAAGGGGGTGCCGATCTCGTCCTGTCGCCGGTAGCGGCGGCCGATGGCGCCGGCGTCGTCGAACTCGATGTTCCAGTGGCCGCGGAGCGTCTGCGCGAGGCCCTTCGCCTTCGGCGACAGCTCGGGGTTGCGGGAGAGCGGCAGCACCGCGGCCTTCACCGGCGCCAGGCGCGGGTCCAGGCGCAGGACGACGCGCTTCTCCATCTTGCCCTTGGCGTTGGGCGCCTCGTCCTCGACGTAGGCGTCGAGGAGGAAGGCGAGCATCGCCCGACCGACGCCGGCCGCGGGCTCGATCACGTACGGGGTCCAGCGCTCGCCCGCCTCCTGGTCGAAGTAGGAGAGGTCCTGGCCGGACGCCTTGGAGTGGGCGCCCAGGTCGTAGTCGGTTCGGTTGGCCACGCCCTCCAGCTCGCCCCACTCGCTGCCGCCGAAGCGGAAGCGGTATTCGATGTCGGCGGTGCGCTTGGAGTAGTGGGAGAGCTTCTCCTTGGGGTGCTCGTACCAGCGCATGTTCTCCTCACGGAGCCCCAGGCCCGTGTACCAGTTCCAGCGCTGCTCCATCCAGTACTCGTGCCACTGCTCGTCCTCGCCCGGCTTGACGAAGAACTCCATCTCCATCTGCTCGAACTCCCGGGTGCGGAAGATGAAGTTGCCCGGCGTGATCTCGTTTCGGAACGACTTGCCCGTCTGGGCGATGCCGAACGGCGGCTTCCGTCGGGAGGTGGTCTGCACCTGGGCGAAGTTGGTGAAGATGCCCTGGGCGGTCTCGGGCCGGAGGTAGGCGACGGAGCCGCTGTCCTGAGTGGGGCCGAGGTGGGTGGCGAGCAGGCCGGAGAACTGCTTGGGCTCCGTGAACTGCCCCTTGTTGCCGCAGTTGGGGCAATTGATGTCGGCCAGGCCGTTCTCCGGGGCGCGCCCCTTCTTCTCCTCGTACGCCTCCTCCAAGTGGTCCGCGCGGAAACGCTTGTGACAGGAGGTGCACTCGGTGAGCGGGTCCGTGAAGGTGTCGATGTGGCCGGAGGCCGACCAGACCTCGGAGGCCAGGATCACGGACGAGTCGATGCCGACGACGTCCTCGCGGGAGGTCACCATGGAGCGCCACCACTGGCGCTTGAGGTTCTCCTTGAGCTCGACACCCAGCGGGCCGTAGTCCCAGGCGGCCCGCTGGCCGCCGTAGATCTCACTGCACGGGAATACGAAGCCACGGCGCTTGCTCAGGCTGACGATGGTGTCGATCTTGTCGGCGGCCACGGTGCTCTCTTCATTACGACGACGGGCGACGGAGCGAGATGCTTCCAGCGAAGGCCTCAGGGTACCGGCGAGGTCTCCCCCGCGACCAAATCGAGGCCGTACGGACCGCCGCCCGACGGCGTTTTTCCCGCGTCGTCCGGCATCGCCGGAAAGGTCCCCGGACGCTTGTTGACAACCGTTTCCAGATTCGTTGAAAATGACACTCATGAACGCGCGACGACGACGGATATCCGGCATAGCGGTGGCCGCTGCCACCGCCCTCTCCCTCCTCTCCGCATGCGGGAGCGACTCGGCGGACGCGAGCGCGGACACCGAGGGCCGACTCGACGTCGTCGCCTCCTTCTACCCCATGGCCTTCCTGGCCGAGCGGATCGGGGGCGACCACGTGTCGGTCACCGACCTGGTCGAGCCGGGCCAGGAGCCGCACGACCTGGTGATCAGCGCGAAGCAGACCGCGCAGCTCCAGGACGCCGACGTGGCCGTCTACCTCAAGGGGCTGCAGCCCTCGGTCGACGAGGCCATCGCCCAGTCCGGGATCGAGACCAAGATCGACGCCACCACGCTGACCTCCCTGGAGGTCCACGGCACCACGGAAGACCACGACCACGAGGAGGCGGACGAGCACGAGCACGCCGACGAGGACGGTCACGACCACGATTCCGCACTCGACGGCGAGGACCCGCACATCTGGCTCGACCCTGTCCGGTACGCCGAGGTGGCCACGGGCGTGGGCGAGGCGCTGGAGAAGGCCGACCCGGACAACGCGGCCGACTACGAGAGCAACACCGCCGCGCTGGTCGAGGAGCTGAACGCCCTCGACACGAGCTTCGCCGAGGGGCTGGAGGACCGCGCCTCGGACGTGTTCATCACCTCCCACGCCGCCTTCGGCTACCTGGCCGAGCGCTACGGTCTCACCCAGGAGGCGATCAGCGGGCTGAGCCCCGAGTCGGAGCCGAGCGCCGCCCGGATCAAGGAACTGCAGCGGACCGCCCAGGACGCCGGGGCCACCACCGTCTTCTACGAGACGCTGGTCAGCGACAGCACGGCCAAGACCCTCGCCGAGGACACCGGCCTGCGCACCGACGTCCTCGACCCCCTGGAGGGCATCACCGACGCCTCCCGGGGCGACGACTACTTCGCGGTGATGGAATCCAACCTCACGGCCCTGCGGAAGGCCCTGGGCGCCACGTGAACGACAGACCGGAGGAATCCATGGGCGGATCGGACGGGGAACCCGTCATAGCCATGCGCGGGGTCCGCGCGGAACTGGGCTCCCGCACCGTCCTGCGAGGCATCGACCTCACCGTGCGACGCGGTGAGGTCGTCGCGCTGCTCGGCGCCAACGGCTCCGGCAAGTCCACGGCCGTGCGGGGGCTCATCGGCCAGGTCCCGCTGTCCGCGGGGCAGGTCGAGTTGTTCGGCACCGACCGGCGACGCTTCCGCCGGTGGGAACGCGTCGGCTACGTCCCACAGCGCACCACGGCCGCCTCCGGTGTCCCCGCGACCGTCACCGAGGTCGTCTCCTCCGGCCGACTCTCCCGGACCCGCTTCGGACCACTGCGCGCCGCCGATCGCGACGCGGTCCGACGGGCACTGGACCTGGTCGACATGGCGGACCGCGCCGGAGACCTCGTCGACGCCCTCTCCGGCGGCCAGCACCAACGCGTGTTGATCGCCCGCGCCCTCGCCGGCGAGCCGGAACTCCTGATCATGGACGAACCTATGGCCGGCGTCGACCTGGCCAGCCAGAAGGTGCTCGCTCGAACCCTGCGCCGCCAGGTGGCGGCCGGCGCCACCGTCCTGCTCGTGCTGCACGAACTGGGCCCGCTGGAGCCGCTGATCGACCGTGCCGTCGTCCTGCGGGACGGCTGCGTCCTGCACGACGGCCCGCCCCCCGAGGCGGTCGGCCAGCACGCCCTGCCAGGCCACGACCACGTGCACCCCCACGCCCCGGCGGACGTCGGGCCGATCCGCACCGGACTGCTGAGCTGACCATGGAAATGTTGAACTACGCCTTCATGCAGCGGGCCCTCCTCGCCGCCGTCCTGGTCGGCGTCACCGCGCCCGCGGTCGGCGTCTACCTGGTCCAGCGCCGCCAGACACTGATGGGCGACGGCATCGGCCACGTCGCCATGACCGGGGTCGGCCTCGGCTTCCTGCTTTCCTGGTCGCCGGTCTGGATGGCCACACTGGTCTCCGTCGTCGGCGCCGTCCTGATGGAGCTGATCCGCTGGTTCGGGCGCACCCGCGGGGACATCGCCCTCGCCATGCTCTTCTACGGCGGCATGGCGGGCGGCGTGATGTTCATCAACCTCGCTCCGGGCGGCTCCAACGCCAACCTCACCTCGTACCTCTTCGGTTCGCTGTCGACGGTCTCCTCCTCCGACGTGACCGCGATCTGCGTCCTGGCCGCGTTCGTGATGCTGGTCACCCTCGGACTGCGCCGCCAGCTCTTCGCGGTCAGCCAGGACGAGGAGTTCGCCCGGGTCACCGGGCTTCCGGTGCGGGCCCTCAACCTGCTGACGGCGATCACCGCGGCGGTCACCGTGACCGTCGCCATGCGCGTGGTCGGCCTGTTGCTGGTGAGCGCCCTCATGGTGGTGCCGGTCGCCGCCGCTCAGCAGCTCGGCCGCAGCTTCGCCGCCACCTTCGCGATCTCCGTCGCCATCGGCGTGAGCGTGGCCCTTGGCGGCACGGTGACGTCCTACTACCAGGACGTACCGCCCGGTGCGACCATCGTGCTGCTCACCATCGCCGCGTTCCTGGCACTGAGCGCGCTCGCCGCACCCTTGGCCAGGCGACGCGCGCGGACCGCCGCCGCGCAGGAACCGCCGCCGGACCCGGCCGAGTGCCTGGTGCCGGCCGTTCGGGGGCCGGGGGGCGAAGCCGGCGCCTGACCGCGAAGTCGGCGGGCCGGCACAATGATCCGGCAGGAGCAGACGTGAGGAGGCAACCGGTGACCACCGCTGGACCGCCCGTGAAGGGCCGGGCCACCCGGCAGCGCGCCGCCGTGGCGGCGGCCCTGGAAGAGGTCGAGGAGTTCCGCAGCGCCCAGGAGCTGCACGACATGCTCAAGCACAAGGGGGACTCCGTCGGTCTGACCACCGTCTACCGCACCTTGCAGTCCCTGGCCGACGCCGGCGAGGTCGACGTCCTGCGCACCGCCGAGGGCGAGGCCGTCTACCGCCGCTGCTCCAGCGGGGACCACCACCACCATCTGGTGTGCCGCTCGTGCGGGAAGGCCGCCGAGGTGGAGGGGCCCGCCGTGGAGCGCTGGGCGGAGGCGGTCGCCGCCGAGCACGGCTACGTCAACGTGCAGCACACCGTGGAGATCTTCGGCACCTGCGCGGAGTGCGCGGCGGCCGAGAGACGAGGCTGACCGGCGCGCCGACCGCCACCGACGGGCCCGCCCCGACACGGGCGAGGTTCAGGAGGGGCTCTCCGCCCGTCGGAACACCTCGGCCAGCGCCGCCAGCAGCAGCACCGCCCCGGCCACCACCAGCAGCGCCCTCCCCGTCCCCAGGGGCACCAGCAACAGGGCGCCGAGGACACCGCCCAGGAAGATCCCGCCCACCGTGGCGCCCCACCGACCGCGGGCCAGCCGCCGGCGCGATGTCCGCCCGTCGCGGCCCGTCCGGGTCACCAGGTCTCCCACCAGGGACGCCAGGGCGGGTTGGCTGAGCAACGTCGGCATACCCGGCACGCCCGCCGCGAGGGCGTTGGCCGCCCGCACCCCCATCGCGAACGCGACCATCCCGACGAGGTCGCCGTCCGGCCGGTCGCCGGGCGACTCCAGACCGTAGCGGGCGAGGGCCACCACCCCCGCCGCGGCCAACAACGCCCCCTCGCCGGCCAGGACCAGCACGAACCACGGCCGCCGCGCGGAGCGGAGGCGACGGGCGGCATACGCGCCCAGCACGATGCCGAGCAGGAATCCGGCGATGGCGACGGCCGGACGGACCACCGGGACGTCGCCCGCCCCGGCGAGCGCGAACGACAGGAAGAGCACGTTCCCGGTGGCCAGCGTGCAGAAGACCTTTCCCATGGTCAGGAAACTGATCGCGTCGACGGCTCCGGCGACCACGGTGAGCAGGCCCATCACCGCCGTCTGCCGGACGTCCCGCGGGGAGATCTCGGACATCTGGCCAGTGTGCGCGGCCCCTCCCCGCGGACGGGGGAAGGGCACGGGGGACACGCGGCCGAGCACCCGTTTCGCAGCCGTGCGGCCTCGGGCCCGCCTCGTCCGAGTCGCCGGAGCGGAGGTCCGGACGGGCCCGGCGACGATCGCCACCCCTACCGCGGAGGGTTCTCCCCCGCGAGCAGTTCCTCGTTCGGCACGGCCCCACCGAAGCGTCGGTCGCGGGAGGCGAACTCCAGGCAGGCGCGCCACAGATCCCGGCGATCGAAGTCCGGCCAAAGGACGTCCTGGAACACCAGTTCCGCGTAGGCACTCTGCCAGAGCAGGAAGTTGGAGGTGCGCTGTTCGCCGCTGGGCCGCAGGAAGAGGTCGACCTCGGGCATGTCCGCGTAGTAGAGGTACTTCGCGAAGGACTTCTCGGTCACCTTGGCCGGGTCCAGCCTTCCGGAGCGGACGTCCTCGGCGAGCGCCCGCGCCGCGTCGGCGATCTCCGCTCTTCCGCCGTAGTTCATGCAGAAGTACAGCGTGAGCCGGTCGTTGCCCGCCGTCTGCTCCTGGGCGACCTGGAGTTCCCTGGCCACCGACTTCCAGAGCTTGGGCATCCTTCCGACCCAGCGCACCCGGACACCGAGTTCGTCGAGGCGGTCGCGTGACTTGCGGATGAAGTCCCGGTTGAAGTTCATGAGGAAGCGCACCTCCTCGGGAGACCGCTTCCAGTTCTCCGTGGAGAAGGCGTAGAGGGAGATGTCGGACACGCCCAGCTCTATGGCGCCCTGGAGGACGTCCATCACCCGCTCGGCACCGACCTTGTGCCCCTCGGTGCGCGGCAGCCCCCGGTCCTTGGCCCAACGGCCGTTGCCGTCCATGACGATCGCCACGTGGCCCGGCACCAGCTCCCGGGGAAGCCTGGGGGGGCGCGCGCCGGAAGGGTGCGGCTCCGGTGTCCCGTAGCTCCGACGTCGCCGCCCCAGGATCCCGTGTCCGGCCATCTCGTCTCTCGTCTCCTCGGTCTCGCCCGCGCCAGGGGTCGGGTCAGGTCTTCTCCACATGGCGCAGGGAGCGCAGACCTCGCTCCAAGTGCCAGTGCAGGTAGGCGGATACCAGTCCGCTGCCCTCGCGGACGTATCGCGGCTCGCAACGGTCCGCCGTCTCCCAGTCTCCCGCAAGGAGTGCCCCGAGGAGTTGCAGGGTCCGGGGCGAGGGCACGACGCTCCCGGGCACCCGGCAGTCGCCGCAGACGGAGCCGCCGGAGGCGACGGAGAAGAAGCGGTTCGGCCCCGGCATCCCGCACTTCGCGCAGGGGCCGAAGGTCGGCGCGTAGCCGTTGACCGCGAGGGAACGCAACAGGAAGGCGTCCAGCACCAGGCCCGGGGCGTGCTCCCGCCGGGCCAGCGTTCGCAGTCCACCGACCAGCAGCAGGTACTGCTGCACGGCGGGCTCCCCCTCGTGGTCGGTGAAGCGCTCGGCGGTCTCCAACATGGCGGTACCCGCGGTGTAGCCGGGGTAGTCGGCGACGATCGCGGCTCCGTAGGGCGCGATCGTCTCGCTCTGCGTGCACAACGGCAGGCCGCGCCCGACCAGCTCACCGCCCTTGGCGAAGAACTGCACGTCGACGTGGGAGAACGGCTCCAGCCGAGCCCCGAATCTCGACTTCGTCCTCCGCACGCCCCGTGCCACTGCCCGGACCCGACCGTGCCCCCGGGTCAGAATCGTGATGATCCGGTCCGCCTCTCCCAGCTTCTGGGTGCGCAGCACGACGCCGTCGTCGCGGAAGAGTGTCATGACCCCCATTCTCCCCCACTCCCGAGGACCGCTCCTCGGGCGCGACGGAGCGTGGCCCGGCGAACGATCGCCACGCGGCAGCCCCGGTGGGACGGCATCGGGACGCCGCCCGGCCGATCGGTGGCGCCCGGAAGCGGCGGGTGGTCAGGAAGGCGTACGGGCGGCCGCGAGAAGGCGGGCGACGTCGCCGGAGGGGATGGTGAGCGCCGCGCCGACGGTGACCAGGGTCTCGCGCTCCGCGGGGGTGTAGGGGCCGTCGGCCAGGGCGATGCGGGCACCGCGGAGCAGCACGGCCTCACGGCCGGGGGTGGCGAGGTACGGGGCGAGGGGGTCGAGCGCCTCGTGCAGTTCTATGGCCAGACCCGGTGCGCACGGCTCCCCCTGGAAGCGGCCGGTGTCGGCGGCGAGCGCCGTCACCAGGGCGGCCAGCCGCTCTCCCGTGCAGTCGTCGAAACCCGCCGCGCGCACCGTCTCGGCCGCGGCCCGCAGGGCGGTGCGCGAACGGGTGCCGCCGGCGGCGAGCACGGCGAGGGCGACGGTGTGCACCGCGTCGCGGAGCATCGCGGCGAAGCGGGCCGTGGTCGGATGGTCCAGGACCTCGGTGCCGAAACGTCGGCGGCACACGGCGCACTCGACCGCCGGACCGCACGCGCCGCGCGACAGCAGCGGCAGCCCCAACAGGGTGAGCCGGCGGCGGCCCGTGAGGCGCCGGTAGGCGCGGTCGCCTCCGCAGGACGGGCAGAAGAACTCGCCGCCGCCCACGCGCGTCCAGGAGGTGCGGGTACCCAGGAGGCGCGACGACGGAGCGACTCGACCGTCTCGTCCCCGTCCAGGCAGCACGTCGCACCTCCGTAGCGACGCGGCGATGTCGCCGCGTTGGCGTGATGTTAGCCACATCCGGGAGGCGGAGTCAGCCCCGCGGCCGGGGCGACGGAGGGCCCTTGACGCCGCCTTGGCCGGTATCGGACGGGATCCCGCCCCCGGCGTGTCCGGCGGGCGGGATCCGAGAGCACTGATTCGGCTGGTCAGCGCGTTGCCCGGTTGACGGCGGAGACGACCGCCTTCAGTGAGGCCCGGGTGGTGTTCGCGTCGATTCCGATCCCCCAGAGCACCTTGTCGTCGATCGCGCACTCGATGTACGAGGCGGCCTGGGCGGAGGCGCCCTCGCTCATCGTGTGCTCCTGGTAGTCCAGCAGGCGCACGTCGACGCCGATGCCCTGGAGCGCGTCGAAGAACGCCGAGATCGGGCCGTTGCCCGCGCCGGTGAGGGTGACCGGCTCGCCGTCCACCTCGGCCTCCACCGCCAGGGTGTCGACCCCGTCGTGGTCGGTGGTGCTCTGCCCGTTCCTGACCTGGATTCGACCCCACGGGTTCTCCGGGTTGGGCAGGTACTCGTCCTGGAAGGCGCTCCAGATGTCGGCCGGGGTGATCTCGCCGCCCTCGGTGTCGGTCTTGGCCTGGATGATCTTCGAGAACTCGATCTGCATCCGCCTCGGCAGGTCCAGCTTGTGGTCGTTCTTCAGGACATAGGCGACGCCGCCCTTGCCGGACTGGGAGTTGACGCGGATGACCGCCTCGTAGGACCGACCGACGTCCTTGGGGTCGATCGGCAGGTAGGGCACGGCCCACTCGATGTCGTCGACGGTGACACCGCGCGCCGCCGCGTCCGCCTCCATCGCGTCGAACCCCTTCTTGATCGCGTCCTGGTGCGAGCCGGAGAAGGACGTGTACACCAGATCGCCGACGTAGGGGTGGCGCGGATGGACCTGCATCTGGTTGCAGTACTCCCAGGTGCGACGGATCTCGTCGATGCGGGAGAAGTCGATCTGCGGGTCCACCCCCTGGGAGAAGAGGTTCATGCCCAGTGTCACCAGGTCGACGTTGCCCGTGCGCTCGCCCTGGCCGAACAGACAGCCCTCGACCCGGTCGGCCCCGGCCATCAGCGCAAGTTCGGCCGCCGCGACCGCGGTCCCCCGGTCGTTGTGCGGGTGGACGGAGAGGACCACGTGTTCCCGGCGGGACAGATGGCGATGCATCCACTCGAAGCGGTCCGCGTGGGTGGACGGGGTGGAACGCTCCACGGTGGCCGGCAGGTTGAGGACGATCTCCCGGTCGGGTCCGGGCCGCCAGACGTCCATCACCGCCTCGCAGACCTCCAACGCGAAGTCCAACTCGGTGTCGGTGAAGATCTCGGGGCTGTACTGATAGCCGAACTCCGTCTCCGAGCCCAGGAGTTTCTCCGCGTACTCCATGACCAGTCGGGTGCCGTCGACGGCGATGTGCTTCACGTCCGCGCGCGAACCCCGGAAGACCACACGCCGGAAGACCGGGGCGGTGGCGTTGTAGAGGTGGACGGTGGCGCGCCGGGCGCCCTTCAGGGACTCCACCGTGCGCTCGATCAGGTCCTCACGGGCCTGCGTCAGCACGGAGATCGTCACGTCCTCCGGGATGGCGTCGGGGTCCTCGACGATGGAGCGGACGAAGTCGAAGTCCGTGCGCCCGGAGGCGGGGAAACCCACCTCGATCTCCTTGTAGCCCATCTCGACCAGCAGGTCGAACATGGCACGCTTGCGAGCGGGCGACATCGGGTCGATCAGTGCCTGGTTGCCGTCGCGCAGATCGGTGGAGAGCCAACGGGGCGCCCGGGTGATCCGCCGGTGCGGCCAGGCGCGGTCGGGGAGGTCGATCTGTTCGTAGCCCCGGTACTTGCCGATGGGCATGGGGCTGGGCTGCTGACGGTTGGCCATGGGGCGGGGCTCCTCTGGGTGCCCGCGGTGACGCGGGAATCCGGGTGGACGGCCGACGGCGACGCCGATCTCCGCGGGGAGGGGGTCGACCTGGACTACAGGCCCTCGCCGCGGCGACTAAGAAGAAGCAGCCCGAAACACATGGTGTCGCGCAGCCTAGCGGAGCGACAGGCGACGCGTGGGCCCGTATCAGTATGCGGGACCACCGACGCGAGTCGGGCAAAACCTTGCCCAAGTCCCCTTCGATGACGAATCGGACCTTCCATACCACCGGCGGAGGCTCGACACCCCCATCGGGCACACGGTTCACCGATCAAGGTTGCGGGTCGTGACAGTTCGGTCACTCAGTGCAAGGGTTTTTCTCATGACCTCCCACGGGGACTTCGAGCCCGTCTTCTGCGCCATCGTGCCTCCCCACGTCCTCGACCGACTGGCCCAGGCCGAGGACCCCGTCGTCGCCGGGCCCGCGCGTCGCACGCTGCAACGCGACGCCTACGAGCGCACCCACCGACGACTGACCACGGTGCTCGGGGCCGGCGGCACGCTCCCGCCTCCCGAGTCCGAGCGGGCCGCCCCGCGCAGGACGGTGTACGACGCGCTGCGCGGCACCGCCCTGCCCGGGCGGCGGGTCCGCGGCGAGGGCGACGAACCGGGCGGCGACGCCACCGTCAACCGCGCCTACGGCGGCCTCGGTGCCACGTTCGCGCTGCTGTCGTCGGTCTTCGGCCGGGACTCCGTCGACGGCGCCGGGCTGCCCCTGCGGGCGACGGTGCACTACGACCGCGAGTACAACAACGCCTTCTGGAACGGCGAGCAGATGGTGTTCGGCGACGGGGACGGGGAGATCTTCCTCGACTTCACCCTCCCCGTCGACGTCATCGGGCACGAGCTGGCCCACGGACTCACCCAGCACACCGCCAACCTGGCCTACTTCGGCCAGTCCGGCGCGCTCAACGAATCGGTGTCGGACGTCTTCGGCTCACTGGTCAAGCAGTACGCCCTCGGGCAGACCGCCGCCGAGGCCGACTGGCTGATCGGCGCGGGGCTGCTCGCCCCCCGGGTGTCGGGGGTGGCACTGCGCTCGATGAAGGAACCGGGCACGGCCTACGACGACGACGTCCTCGGCAGGGACCCACAGCCCGGGTCGATGGACGACTACGTGCGCACCGGGCGGGACAACGGCGGTGTTCACATCAATTCGGGTATCCCGAACCGGGCGTTCCATCTGCTGGCGACGGAGTTGGGCGGGCATGCCTGGGAGCGCGCCGGGCGGATCTGGTACGACGTGCTGACCTGCGGGGAGCTTCGACAGGACGCCTCTTTCGCGGAGTTCGCCGCCCTGACCCTGGAGGCCGCCCGCCGGCGCTACGGCGACGCGGAGGAGCGGGAGGCCGTCGACAAGGCGTGGGAGGGGGTGGGGGTGCGGCCTGCGTAGCCGCGTACTACACACGGACCATGCGGATTCGAGTACGGCGCAGCGGAGGCTTCGCGGGGCTGGAGCGCCTGGCCGAGGTGGACACCGCGGGCCTCGCGGACGCGCACGAGTGGCACGCCCTGGCGCGGCGGGTGGTGGCGTCGGGAGCGGGGGCGCCGCCGGTCGGCGTGCCGGACGGTTTCGGCTACCGGATCACGGTCGACGGCGCGACGGTGTACGCGGCCGACCCCGACCTGACCGAGGAGGAGCGGACGCTGATCGCGCGGGTGCTCGGCGAGGGGTGCTGAGGCTCCGCTAGGGATCTCCGCCGCCCACCAAGGCCGGGGCGGCGGCCACCGGGGGCACCCGTCCGGAGCCCCCGGGCGGGCGCTCTCCCGGGCGAAAACGACTCGGCACCGCGCACGCGGGGTCGTACGCTGGAGACATCAGTCCGCCCCGGTCACGCGGCCCAGCCGCAGAGGAGGATCCGCAGGCCCCGAGCGCCGGCCCATGACTCAGACACCCACAGCCCAGCCCTCCTCGCGAGGGCCGGCCACAGCACGGATCACGATCCCGGCCCGACACCCCATGGTGACGGTCCTGGGGTCCGGGGACTCTCTCCTGCGTGTGATCGAGAAGGCCTTTCCCGCCGCGGACATCCACGCCCGGGGCAACGAGATCAGCGCGGTCGGCGACGCCGGTGACGTCGCCGTGATCCAGCGCCTGTTCGACGAGATGATGCTGGTGCTGCGCACCGGACAGCCGATGACGGAGGACGCGGTGGAACGCTCGATCGCCATGCTGAAGGCGAACGGGAAGGGCGGAGAGGAAGGGCCGGAGACGCCGGCGCAGGTCCTCACCCAGAACATCCTCTCGAACCGGGGCCGCACCATCCGCCCCAAGACGCTGAACCAGAAGCGGTACGTCGACGCCATCGACGCGCACACGGTCGTCTTCGGCATCGGCCCCGCCGGTACCGGCAAGACCTACCTGGCGATGGCCAAGGCGGTGCAGGCGCTCCAGTCCAAGCAGGTCAACCGCATCATCCTGACCCGACCCGCCGTGGAGGCGGGCGAGCGGCTCGGCTTCCTGCCCGGCACGCTCTACGAGAAGATCGACCCCTATCTGCGTCCGCTCTACGACGCGCTGCACGACATGATCGACCCGGACTCGATCCCCCGGCTCATGGCGGCCGGGACGATCGAGGTCGCGCCGCTCGCGTACATGCGTGGCAGGACGCTCAACGACGCCTTCATCATCCTGGACGAGGCGCAGAACACCAGCCCCGAGCAGATGAAGATGTTCCTCACCCGACTCGGCTTCGACTCCAAGATCGTGATCACGGGCGACGTGACACAGGTCGACCTGCCCGGCGGCCAGAAGTCCGGTCTGCGTCAGGTCCAGGAGATCCTCGAGGGGCTGGAGGACGTCCACTTCTCCCGGCTGTCGTCGCAGGACGTGGTCCGGCACAAGCTGGTGGGCCGTATCGTCGACGCGTACGAACAGTACGACAGCCGGCCCGGCACCGGCGCTGGTCACCAGCACCGCGCCAAGCCGACCGGCAAGCGACCCCAAGGGAAGTAGATCAGTACCACCATGTCGATCGACGTCAACAACGAGTCCGGCACCGAGGTCGACGAGTCGGCGATCCTCGACATCGCCCGCTACGCTCTCGCCCGGATGCGCATCCACCCGCTCTCCGAGCTCTCGGTGATCGTCGTGGACGCCGACGCCATGGAACAGCTCCACCTCCAGTGGATGGACCTGCCGGGTCCCACGGACGTCATGTCCTTCCCGATGGACGAGCTGCGCCCGCCGGCCAAGGACGAGGAGGAGCCGCCCCAGGGACTCCTCGGCGACATCGTGCTCTGCCCGGAGGTCGCCGAGCGGCAGGGCAGTCAGGCCCCTACGCGGCACACCATGGACGAGGAGCTGCACCTGCTCACCGTCCACGGCGTGCTGCATCTGCTGGGCTACGACCACGAGCAACCGGACGAGAAGGCCCGGATGTTCGGTCTCCAGTCGGCCATCGTGGACGGCTGGCGGGCGGAGAGGGGCCTGGTCGGCCCCTCGCCGGCCCCGACCGTCTCATGAACCCGCCGCTGATCGTCGGGGCCGTGGCGCTGATCGTCGTGGCGTGGCTGGCCGCCTGCGCGGAGGCCGGACTGGCCCGGGTCTCCGGCTTCCGGGCGGAGGAGGCGGTGCGCTCCGGACGGCGGGGCGCCGAGAAGCTGGCCCGGGTGGCCGAGGACCCCACCCGCTATCTGAACGTCGCCCTGCTGGTCAGGGTCTCCTGCGAGATGGCCGCCGCGGCCCTGGTCGCCTACGCCTGTCTCCAGGAGATCTCCGACACGGTCGCGGCGTTGCTCGTCGCCATCGCCGTGATGGTGCTGGTGTCCTACGTCGCCGTGGGCGTCTCCCCGCGCACGATCGGCCGACAGCACCCGCTGAACACGGCGACGGCGGCGGCGTACGTCCTGCTGCCGTTGGCCCGGATCATGGGGCCGATCCCCTCGCTCCTCATCCTCCTGGGCAACGCCCTCACTCCCGGAAAGGGCTTCCGGCGGGGCCCCTTCGCCTCCGAGGCGGAACTGCGGGCCCTGGTCGACGTCGCCGAGCGGGAATCGCTGATCGAGGCGGAGGAGCGGCGCATGGTGCACTCCGTCTTCGAACTGGGCGACACCCTGGTGCGGGAGGTGATGGTGCCGCGCACCGACCTGGTCTCGATCGAGCGTCACAAGACGGTGCGGCAGGCGCTCTCCCTCGCCCTGCGCTCCGGCTTCTCCCGGATTCCGGTCACCGGCGACAACGAGGACGACGTCGTCGGGATCGTCTATCTCAAGGACTTGGCCCGCAGGACGCACGTCAGTCGGGACGCGGAGCGGGACGTGGTGTCGACCGCGATGCGGGCGGTGCACTTCGTGCCGGACACCAAGAACGCGGGCGACCTGCTGCGGGAGATGCAGAAACAGCGCAACCACGTGGCGGTCGTGATCGACGAGTACGGCGGCACCGCCGGCATCGTCACCATCGAGGACATCCTGGAGGAGATCGTCGGCGAGATCACCGACGAGTACGACCGCGAACTGCCCCCCGTCCAGGATCTGGGGGAGGCCCGGTTTCGCGTCACCGCGCGCCTGGACATCGGCGACCTGGGCGACCTCTACGGCCTGGAGGCGTACGACGACGAGGACGTGGAGACGGTCGGCGGACTGCTCGCGAAGGCGCTTGGCCGGGTCCCCATCGCCGGCGCGTCCTCCACGGTCGACCTCCCCGACGGCCGTACGCTGCGGCTCACCGCGGAGGCGGCCTCCGGCCGCCGGAACAAGATCGTGACGGTACTGGCGGAGCCGGTCGAGCGGACGGCCCCCTCCGGTGGGGAGGAGCCGGCTTGACACCCGAGGAACTGCGCGCGTTCTGTCTGTCCTTCGAGGCCGCGCGGGAGGAGTTCCCCTTCGGCCCGGAGCACCGGGTCTTCAAGGTGCTGGGGAGGATGTTCGCCCTGACGCCCGTCGAGGCGAGCCCCCTCACCGTCAACCTCAAGTGCGATCCCGACGACGCGATCCGGCTGCGCCGTGATCACGAAGGCCTCGTCATCCCCGCCTGGCACATGAACAAGCGACACTGGAACACCGTCACGGTGGGCGGGGGCCTCGCGGACGGCCTGGTCCGCGAACTCGTCGAGGACTCCTACGACCTGGTGGTGGCCGGCCTGCCACGTGCGGAGCGGCTGCGCCTGGACCGTCCCTGACGTCCGTCGACGAAGTCGATCCGTCGGCGGACGTCGGACGGCCCCGACCGGGGAGGTCCCCGACAGGGACGGCCTCGCGACGCTCCGTATGCTCGGTCTCCGACCGCCTCCCCCACCCGGGGCCGGGGCATCCACGAAGGAGAGACCCGATGACCGACAGCGCCGACCTCTCCCCGGAGGATCGCAAGCTCGTCACGCTGGCCCGTTCCGCGCGGGCCCGCAACGGCGTGCCTGAGGGCGCGGCCGTGCGCGACGAGACGGGGCGGACCTACGTCGCCGGAACGGTCGCCCTGGAGTCGCTGCGACTGAGCGCGCTGCGCACGGCGGTGGCGATGGCGGTGGCCTCCGGCGCCACGTCCCTGGAGGCCGCGGCGGTGGTCACGGAGGCCGCGGGGGCGGCGCCCGAGGACCTGACGGCGGTAAGGGACCTGGGCGGCCCCGCCACCGCCGTCCTGTTGGCGGGGCCGGACGGGGCGGTGCGCGCGGCGGCGACGGCCGGCTGACGCCGGACGGGCCGGGCGGTGCGCGCGGCGGCGACGAGCGGCGACACCGGACGGACGGGGAGCCTGGACGGCGACGGAGCGGCGAGCCGTTCCGTCCGGGGCCGGATTTCGCCCTTGTCGGGTCCGGCCCCGGACGCGTCAATGGACCCAGTCGTTCCGACGGTCCGTCAGAAACGCCCCCTCACGTCGCGTTCCACGCGTCCGCGGGTGACGGACGGTCCGTCACCCCGTCCCCAAACGTCTTTCCCGCTACGGGAAGGGAGCCGGACCCGATGAGACGCAAGCGAATCGGAACAGGTGCGGCGTTGGCCGCCGGGACCCTCGCGGTCACCGGGCTCGCCCTCGCCCCCACCGCCCACGCCGTCACCCCCGAGACCGCGACGATCACGGCCGACTGCGGCAGCTGGGGCGGCGGAGCCAGCACGCTCACCGCGACCCAGGACGGCACCTCTGCCACCGTCACCCTCACTGCGGACGCGATCAGCGCGCCCATCGCGCTCGGCGAGGACTCGATCGTCTCCGAGCTGACCATGGTCACCGGGGACGGCGGAACCGCACGGTTCGGCGGGACCGAGAATCCGGCCATCGCGGCCGGGGAGAGTGTCACCGTCGGGCCGCTCTCCGGCACCGTCGCCCCCGGCGACTCGCTGGAGGCCTTCGGCGGCACGCTGAAGATGACCGTCTTCGGCTTCATCACCATCACCTGCACGGCCACCGGCCCACAGGCACCGGGTCCGTTCGTCTTCGACTGATCCGTCCGGCGTTCCCCTAGCCGTCCCGCGCCCCCCGACGGCCCGGTCGACCCTCCGGGCCCCGGCGGCGGGCCTCCGGGACGGCGGGGGCAGCCCGGACGCGGGGGGCGCGAGGAAGCGGCGGTGCGGCGCGCTCGGCGGATCAGGGACAATGGGCGCCATGAGCGTCCGCACCCAGTCATCCGAAGATCCGGCCGAGGCCGTCCACCGGGCCGGTTTCGCCTGCTTCGTGGGCCGCCCCAACGCGGGCAAGTCCACCCTCACGAACGCTCTGGTCGGGCAGAAGGTGGCGATCACCTCGAACCGGCCGCAGACCACCCGGCACACCGTGCGCGGCATCGTGCACCGTCCGGACTCACAGCTGATCCTGGTGGACACCCCCGGGCTGCACAAGCCGCGCACCCTGCTGGGCGAGCGGCTGAACGACGTCGTCCGCACCACTTGGGCCGAGGTCGACGTGATCGGCTTCTGCCTGCCCGCGAACGAGAAGATCGGACCCGGTGACCGCTTCATCGCCAAGGAACTGGCGGGGATCCGCAGGACACCCAAGATCGCGATCATCACCAAGACGGATCTGGTGGACGCCAAGACCCTGGCCGAGCGCCTGATCGCCGTCGACCGGCTGGGGCAGGAACTGGGGATCACCTGGGCCGAGATCGTGCCGGTCTCGGCCACCGGCGGCAAGCAGGTCTCCTTGCTGGCCGATCTCCTGGTGCCGCTGCTCCCCGAGAGCCCCGCCCTGTATCCGGAGGGCGACCTGACCGACGAGCCGGAACAGGTCATGGTCGCCGAACTGATCCGCGAGGCGGCGCTCGAAGGCGTGCGCGACGAACTCCCGCACTCCATCGCCGTGGTGGTCGAGGAGATGCTGCCCCGCGAGGACCGGCCGGCGGACAGGCCGCTGCTGGACATCCACGCCAATCTCTTCATCGAGCGCCCGAGCCAGAAGGGCATCGTCATCGGCCCCAAGGGCAAGCGACTGAAGGAGGTCGGCGTGAGGTCCCGCAGGCACATCGAGGCACTGCTGGGGACGCCGGTCTTCCTCGACCTGCACGTGAAGGTGGCCAAGGACTGGCAGCGCGACCCCAGACAGCTCCGCCGACTCGGTTTCTGAGAGTGCGGAACGTGAGCTCTTGTCCGTTTCGTGATTGAGGGTTGGGGAAGGACCGCTGGTCGTGGGTTCGGGGTGGCCTTCAGGTCTCGGGGCGGGTGAACAAGCCGGGTTCAGGTTCGACGAGGATGCCGCGGCTGACCAGGCGTTTCAGTTTGGAGCGGATGCCTTCGGTGTTCTTCGGGAGGGTCGGCAGGTCGAGGGCCTGGCAGAGGTCGCGGGCGCGCATCGGTCGGCCCTCGTCGGCCAGGGCGGTGAGGATCTGCTGGTAGGCGGGGTGGTCCGGGATGTCGGGGCGGTCCGGCTCAGTGGCGGGTGTGGGCAGTGGGAGAGCGAGGAAAGGGTCTTGCGGGTGATGCGCAGGTTCTCGCTCTCCGCGTCGATCTCGCCGAGCCGCACTCTGAGCTCCTCGATGCGGTCCCGGAACTGCCCGGCCTGGTCGGCTAGTTCACGCTCGCGGGTTTCGATGTGTTCCAGGATGGCTTTGACCTGTGGGTTCTCGCTCACGTGGTCCTCCAGGAAGCGAGGGTGGCTCCGGTGAGTCGGCGGCTCATCACGGAGGTCATCGCCCAGAAGACGCGGGATCGGGAGGAGGCGGGCCGGTGTTCGTAGTCGCGTACGAGACGGCGGTAGAACATCAGGATCCCGTTCGTCTGCTCCACGATCCACCGCTTGGCCTGCACGACGAAGCCCTTGCCGGCCGGGTTGCGCTCGACGATCTCGACGTCGATGCCCACGTTCTTGCCGTGATCGACGACCTTCTTCTTGAAGCCCTGGTCGACCAGGGGCCTTGACCCCGAATCCTGGACACGGGCTATGCGGCTTGAGCCAGCGTAGTTGATGTTGCGGCGAGTGCCGTCTCGTAGGCGATCGGGCTGCGTTGTCCGAGTCGTGAGTGGCGGCGTCGGGTGTTGTAGCGGTTCAGCCATCGGAAGGCGTCGAGCCGGGCTTCGCGCTCGCTGGACCAGCTCTTGCGGCCTTGGAGGGTTTCCCGCTTGAACGTCGCGTTGAAGGACTCGGCCAGCGCGTTGTCCGCCGAGCTGCCGACCGCGCTCATGGACTGGCGGACACCGGCCTTCGCGCAGGCGTGGGCGAAGGCCCGACTGGTGTATTGCGCCCCGTGGTCGCTGTGCATGACGGCCCCCGCGAGGCTGCCGCGGGTCCGTATCGCCGCGTCCAGGGCATCGGTGACGAGCTCGGTCCGCATGTGATCGGCCAGCGCCCATCCGGCCAGGCGGCGCGAGGCGAGGTCGATGACCGTGGCGAGATAGAGGAACTTCCCACCTTCCAGCGGGAGATACGTAATATCGCCGGCATACCTGGTGTTCGGCTCCGTGGCGGTGAAGTCCCGGCCGATCAGGTCGGGCGCCTTCGCGGCGGCCGGGTCCGGGACCGTGGTGCGGTGTCTGCGGCGCAGGCGCGTCCCGGCGATACCGGCAGTGCGCATGAGGCGGGCGACGCGCTTGTGGTTGACGCGCTCACCGTCCTCGCGGAGCTCGGCGGTGATCCTGGGGACACCGTAGGTGCCGTCCGACTCCCGGTGGACGGTTTGGATCCGTGCGGCGAGCTGGGCGTCGGCCGCCCGGCGGGCCGCCCGGTCCGGTGCGGTCCGGCGCCAGTAGTAGAAGCTGGAGCGGGCGATGCCCAGGACCTGGCACAACCGCTTCACGCCGTATCGGCGCTGGTGGTCGCAGACGAACTGGAAGCGGTTCACCAGCGCGTCTCCCCGGCGAAATACTTCGCGGCCTTCCGCAGGAGCTCGCGTTCCTCCTCCAGCTCGCGGATCTTCTTCCGCGCGGCGGCGAGCTCTGCCTGAAGCGAAGACTCCGGCACCGCCGGACCCTCCGGGCGGCGGCCACGGGGACGGGCGGCACCGGCCGCCCGGATCCAGTTCCTCAGCGTCTCCGGGTTGACCCCCAGATCAGCGGCGACCGACTTGATCGTCGCCCCGGGCCGCGACTCGTACAGCGCGACCGCGTCCGCCTTGAACTCAGGCGGGTAGTGCTTCATGACCACGGGACATCCGTTCTCCTGGACCTTCAAGATCCAAGTGTCTCGGGTGTCCAGGATCCGGGGTCAAGGCCCCAGGGCTTCAAGAAGAAGGTCGTCGATCACGGCAAGAACGTGGGCATCGACGTCGAGATCGTCGAGCGCAACCCGGCCGGCAAGGGCTTCGTCGTGCAGGCCAAGCGGTGGATCGTGGAGCAGACGAACGGGATCCTGATGTTCTACCGCCGTCTCGTACGCGACTACGAACACCGGCCCGCCTCCTCCCGATCCCGCGTCTTCTGGGCGATGACCTCCGTGATGAGCCGCCGACTCACCGGAGCCACCCTCGCTTCCTGGAGGACCACGTGAGCGAGAACCCACAGGTCAAAGCCATCCTGGAACACATCGAAACCCGCGAGCGTGAACTAGCCGACCAGGCCGGGCAGTTCCGGGACCGCATCGAGGAGCTCAGAGTGCGGCTCGGCGAGATCGACGCGGAGAGCGAGAACCTGCGCATCACCCGCAAGACCCTTTCCTCGCTCTCCCACTGCCCACACCCGCCACTGAGCCGGACCGCCCCGACATCCCGGACCACCCCGCCTACCAGCAGATCCTCACCGCCCTGGCCGACGAGGGCCGACCGATGCGCGCCCGCGACCTCTGCCAGGCCCTCGACCTGCCGACCCTCCCGAAGAACACCGAAGGCATCCGCTCCAAACTGAAACGCCTGGTCAGCCGCGGCATCCTCGTCGAACCTGAACCCGGCTTGTTCACCCGCCCCGAGACCTGAAGGCCACCCCGAACCCACGACCAGCGGTCCTTCCCCAACCCTCAATCACGAAACGGACAAGAGCTCACGTTCCGCACTCTGAGACTGATTCCTTCAGCTGGCGGTTGAGCCGCTGAGGTGGCGGGGCTGAGCGCTCGGGTTGGCGGGCAGGGTAGCTGTTGGCGCTCTCACCTGCGGGGTTTTCACGCGAAGTGGTAGGAGGCTGTCCGACCGCGCTGTGCTGGGGGCATGGAGCTATCGGTCCGTACACCCGCTCTCGATTCTGAACTGGTGTGGTTGCACAGTTGTGCCCTGGACAAGGCCCTGTTCTCCCGAAGCTACGGCGAAGTGACAAGTAACTCCCTGTAATCAGCGTGACGCTAGGTCAGGGACAGCGGGGCGGGGTCCGGGGACTTCGCCGACCTGGAGGGCGGCGAAGTCGGCGCGGGCCTGGGCGACGGCTTCGGGGTACGCCTCGCGCTCGGCGTGCTCGGCCAGCGCCCGGTAGATGCTCGCGACGGACGGGTTCTGTCCCTTGCGCTTGCCGCTGGGGATGATCAGGTCGGGCTGGATCTGCTCGACGGACTCGCCTCCCGCGCGGCGCCGCAGCACGGTGTGCAGCATGTCGTCGGTGATGACCGGCGGCCGGCCGCCGTGCTTGCCCTTGCGGGCCGCGGTGTCGAGACCCTCCAGCGTCGACTCGCGGATGTTCTCCCGCTCGGTCTCCGCCATCGCCGCGAAGAAGGCAAACAGCAGCTTCCCCGGCCCGGTCGGATCGTAGATGCCGGGCAGCGGTCCGGCGAGCATTTCCAGGACCAGGCCGTGGGCGGTGAGGGGGTCGGCGAGCGCGGTGAGTTCGGCGGCGTCGCGGCCGAGCCGCTTCATCTCGTACACGGTTGTTCCGCAGCCGCTCCTGGTCCTCCTCCAGCAGCGTCCAGACCTCGATCAGGTCCTTCGGCTCCCACTCCTGCCGCACCCCAGACTCCTTCCGGTCGTCATGACCGGACCAACCTCGCCGAGCACGGCCCCCGATGAGCCCAGAAGATCAAAAACGCTGGCAAGCACACCCCAGATCCGCTACAGAGAGCTACTTGTCACTTCGCCGCAGCTTCGGGAGAACAGGGCCGACAATCTCGTCGTTCCGTACGCCGTCGCCTCGGGGGCAGCCGCCCGAGTGGGGCAGAGCTTCACTCGCATTGGTGACGGTAGGGCCCGGCCTGTGCCCTCACGAAAGGCGAGCCCGGTCGCGTGGTCGTACAGCCGGATCGGTGCTGAGGGCGGCGTCGGCGAACTGGTGGATGCGCCAGTACAGGCGGATTCGGCGGGCGGCGGCCGGATCGGGCTGGTGGGCGAGGTGGAGCACGTCCATGGGGTCGGGCAGGTCGAGGCGGACGGCGAGGCGGGCGAGGTCGGACAGCGGGTCACCGAAGGCGGCGAGTTCCCAGTCCAGCAGGAGTGTCCTGCCGCTGGGCAGGCGGACGAGGTGTCCCGGCTGGAGGTCGTGGTGCAGCAGCCTGGGTTCGGTGTCCGTGTCCGTGGCGTCGAGTTCGCGGCGGAGGGCTGCCGCGGCCGGGGTGAGGTCGGGGGCGGCGGCCGTGTAGGTGTCGAGCCGGTTGTGCAGGTAGTCGCGCCAGGTGCGGTGGCGCCGGGCTCCGGCGAGCCGTCCAGCGTACGTGCCGGGGATGCGGTGGGCGGCGGCCAGGGGGATGGCGAGTTCGTGAAGGAGCCGGCCGGTGGTCACGGGCTCGGCGTGGACCGCGCTTTGCGCGGTCCACGCCGGTCTGGCGCCCGGGTCGGCCCCCAGGAGCTTGGGGGCCGGGGCTTGGTGCTGGGCGAGGAGGGCGAGGGCGGCGGCCTCGTTGGCGGCGCGGGCCGGGTCGCTGTAGTGCTTGAGCACGTACGGCACGGGGTCGTTGATGTGCCAGACGCGGTTGGCCTGTCCGGTGGTGATCTCCCGGGCGCCGTCCGGGATCCGGCCGTTGATCGCCGCCATGGGGCTCAGGCGACGTCGCCGAGGTAGCCGGATGAGGGCTGCCCGGTGGCGAGGGCGGCGATCAGCTGCCGCAGTGCGTGGGGCAGCAGGTTCAGGCCGGGCACCTTCTCCAGCCCCACCCACTCCAGGCCGGTCTGCACCTCGTCTTCGGCGTGTCCGCCGAGCCGGCCGGGGTCGCCCTCGGGGGTGCAGTGGAAGATCGCTTCGATGCGGTGGGTGCCGGCCTCGGTGTCGGCGTGCTCGTGGTTGGCGCCGACGTACTCGCGCAGCCACAGCATCCGATCGACGGTGACGGTCAGGCCGGTCTCCTCGTGGACCTCGCGGCGGGCGGTCTGGTCGAGGGGTTCGCCGGGGTGTTGGCCGCCGCCGGGCAGGAAGTAGCAGTCCTGGCCCTCCCAGTTGGCCCGCTGGAGCAGGACGCGGCCGTGGTGGAGGACGACGGCCTTGGCGGAGGTGCGGATGGTCGGGGTGACGGGTTCGGCCACAGGGGGCTCCAACTCTCGGTCGCGGTCGGGGAAGGAGATGTCAGCGCTCAGTCTTGCCGAAACCGCGGTGGCGTCCGGCGGCCTTCGTGAAGATCAGCCGCCAGGGCCCGGCCAGCCGTACGAACGGCTGGAGCGGACTGGCCGCGACCAGGGCGGACGGGTGTGCTGAGGATGTCCGGGGCAAGGGGGCCAGAGTGGGCGGTGGGGTGACGGCCGCGTGCAGGGCCGGGGCCAGGGACAGCAGTCGGGCGGTGGTCACGGGGCCGTGCAGCAGCACCCCGGCCGCCGCGACGGCCGTCCAGGCCGGTCCGGCCCACCAGGCGGAGACGACGGCTGCCGCGGCCAGCGGGGCGCCGATCAGCCAGGCAGCCTCGTCCGCCCACTCCCGGGCCACCAGCACTGCCTTGGCACGGCGGGAGATAGCCGTGGGCAGGTGGGCGACGGCTGCCGCGTGGCGGTCGGGTCGGGCGGAGGCGGTGAAGGCAAGGGCGTGAAGGTTCGTCAGCCCCGACGGCTCGGTGTAGGGCTCGTCCAGGGCGGCGACCGACGTGGTGGTGAGGTCGGCGCCGAGCAGGGACAGCCGGTGCCCGGTGCCGAGGTCTTCCATCGGTTCGGGGAAGCCGCCGAGCGTGCGGACGGCGGGGAGGTGGACGGCCATGCCGCAGCCCACGGCGTACACCATCGGCCGCAGCCACATCCGCACCGTCTCCGGCAGCCGGGAGGCGGCCAGGAAGCGGTGCAGGCGGACGCGGGCGAGTTCGATGCCGAGCGAGCGCCGCAGCTGGTACACCCATTCCCCGGCCAGCAGCAGACCGACCGGGCCGACGGGGAAGGGGCGGCGGGCCAGCAGCGGCAGCCGCTGCTGCTGGATCAGGGTGGGGGCCCTGCCCGCGCGGGCCCGGTGGGCGGCGGCCTCGGCGGCGAACGCCTGAAGGGTGCGGCGGTCGGGGACCGCGTCGGCGTCGTAGACCACCGCGTACGTGTCGCCTGCGTGCTCGTCCTCCTTCCAGCCGAGCGGGCCGAGGACCTGCTTGAGGCGGTCGAGGGCGAAGTTGAGCTGTCCGGCCTTGCGCCCGCCGACATCGGGCTGGTGCAGGTGCACCAGCGGCAGCCCGCCGCCCGGCGGGTCGGCGGCGAGAGCCGCCACGATGTCGGCGGTGGTCGGCTCGGCGTCGAACAGGTCGGTCAGCACCCGCAGCCGGTCCGCGGGCCGGGCGGCGTTGACCGTCTCGGCGACCTCGCGGCAGCGGGCGGCGGGGAACAGGCCCCGCAACTGCCGGGCCTCCACAGGGGCGGAGGCGGTCAGGGTGTCCAGCCAGCCGCGGTGTCCGGCGCGGGCGGAGGTTTCGCGTTCGGTGGTGATGACCACGACGGCGGCCCGGCCTGGCGGGTAGTCGAGTGCGGTGAACGCGGCGACCGTCTGCGCGGCGATCGTCTGCTCGCGCAGCATCGGCAGCAGCACCACCAGCCACGGCACGGGCGCCGGAGCGGTGGGGGTGGTGCGGGTGGCGGAGGCGAGCAGCCACCTCGCGGACACCTCCACTGCGATGAAGGCCCATACCGCGCGGGCCAGCAGCAGCGTCAGCAGTACGGGCACCGCGGCCTGCAGCCACACCCCGGTCGCGGTCACCGCTCGTCCTCCATCAGCCGGTAGACACCGCGCATCTGGTCGGCGACCAGGGGCCAGGCGAACAGCTCCGCCCGTTCGCGGGCGAAGGCCCGCCGCACCGCGTGCGCGGCGGTGCCGGTCTCGGCGAGGATCTTCTCCACCGCCTGTGCGGCCGCATCGGCGTCCCCGGGCGGGGTGAGCTGGGCCGCCCGGCCCTGGCCCGCGTAGTGCAGGATGCCGCCGACGTCGGTGGCGACCACCGGGGTGCCGCATGCCATCGCCTCCAGCAGCGCGTTGTTGGCGGTCGCGTCGAGGAGTGGCAGCAGCATCACGGCGGCCCGCCGGTACAGGCCGATCAGGGTCTGTTCGCTGACGCCTTCCAGCACGCGGGCGGCCGGGTGCCAGAGCCGGCTGCGGGCCTGCCGGGTGACGACGGTCAGCTCGACGCCGTCGCCGTAGCGGCGGTGCAGCCGCTCGTGCACGGCGTCCACCACGTCCCAGTCCCGCAGCCACCAGCCCACCGTCAGCACCAGCGGCCGGCCCGAAGCCGGCGGGGCGGGCGGTGGGGTGAAGGCGGTGGTGTCGATGCCGTGGGGCACCAGGTGCACGCGTTCGCGGGGCACCAGGTCGGTGAAGAACGCCCGCTGGTGCGGGTCGAGGACGACGATGTGCTCGGCCGTCGACGCCAGCTTCCGCCATGTCCCGGGCGGCAGGAGCTGCTTGAGGCGGGCGGGCGGCTGGTGGTAGGTGACGGCGGTCAGGCCGAGTCGGCGACGGGAGAACCAGTACTGCTCGTCCCCGTACAGCACGTGCGCGGCCTTGTGGGAGGCCAGCAGGCGCAGGTCGGTGGCGAAGTGCTCGGCCGGGTAGAAGGGCAGCGGGCAGTTCCGGGCGAGCAGGCGGTGGGCGGCACGGGCGGTCCTGGTCGCGAGCGGGCCGGTGGGCGGGGTGATGCGGCGGACTTCGGGAAGGTGATCGAGAAGGCGGTCGTAGCCGCCGTGGGCGGTGTGCCAGGGCACGCGGACGACTGAGGCGATCACGGCAGGTCATGCCTCCTTCGGGGCGAGCAGACCGAGGGATTGCAGCCGGGCGGCGACGGCGTGGGGATGATCGAGGCGGATGACGGGCAGGCCACCTGCCCGGTCCGGGTGGAGGCGCGTCGCCCAGCGGCGGCGGTGCCGGTGGTGGTGGGCGGGGCCCCACCACAGGATCGAGTCGCGGGCGAGCAGGTGGCCGAAGGTCTCCCGGTTCCCGGCGAACAGCTCCTGCCGGGTGGCGGCCCGGCCAAGGGAGCGGCGGATCAGCCGGGGCAGGCAGATCCGCAGCGGCAGGTCGAGCCAGATGGCGAGTTCGGCGCGGGCCAGCAGGATCTCGGCGGCTTCGCCGTCGTAGTTGCCGTCCGCGATCCAGGTGTCCGCGGCCAAGACGTCACGGACGTGGGCGTGGAAGACCGGCGGGTCGACCGGGGTCCATCGGGGTCTCCAGAACAGCTCGTCCAGGTCGAGGTGGGGCAGGCCGCTGTGGGCGGCGATGGCGGCGGCGAGGGTGGACTTGCCGGACGCCACCGGGCCGACCAGTGCGATGCGCTTGGGTATCACGGGAGCCTCCGGGTGACGGCGTCGGCGATCCGTCCCAGCAGGTGCGGGGTGTGTACTCCGGCCGTCACCGTCATCACCGGCGCTCTGGCGACCAGGTCGTCCATGAGATCGGCGGCCTGGCGGGCCAGTTCGCCCACGGGGCGGGAGCGGTCGGCGAACCACGGGTGGAGCCAGTCCTCGTCATGCGGCGTGCAGCACACGGCGGCGAGCGCTTCACGGGCCGCCGCCGGGCAGGGGAAGGCGATGCTCACCTCCTGGTCGTCGTCGCTCAGCCGGGGCAGGACGACGAGCCGCAGCGGGGCGCTTTCCCGCACGTGGGCGGCAAAGGCGTGGGCGAAGTCGTGCGGGGTGCACGAGGCTTTGCGGGCGGCGCCGAAATCGGTCGGCAGCACGCTGTGCGGCGGGAGGTTCCGGTTCGGGGCGAGCGCGGACAGGGTTCCGCCGGCGATCCTCACCGAGATCGGCACCCCGACCACACTCGCGGCGGACTCGGTGACCAGCACACGGTCGGAGCCGATGAGGTCGGCGCGGCGGTGGGCGGCCAGGGCCGTGAGCACGGTGGTCTTGCCCGCCCCGGACGCCCCGGCGATCAGCACCCCGTGCCCGTCGACCGCGCCGGCCGCGGCATGGAAGGCGGTCCAGCCGCGGTGCTCGGCACAGCGCAGGACGACCTCGCGTATCACCCGCAGGGCATACCGCTCGCCGTGATCGGTTCCCGTATGCAGCACGATGTGCAGCCGCCCCGTCGGGTCCTTGGTGTACAGGTGGTCGGGGGGTAGGTGCGAGGTGGGGTCGGGCCGCCACCAGCAGACCTGCCCGATCCGGGAGAGCTGGTACGGCTCGCCGCGGAACGGCACCACCTTCACCGACGGTGCACCGGCCAGGCGGGCCGTGCGGTCGCGGAAGATGTCTTCGCTGTGATGGACGCGGATCTGAGTGAGTTGCCCGCACAGCGGGGCCGGGGCGGTCTCGGGGGCGAAGTTCAGCAGGTGGACGCCTTGGTCGATGCGGAAGGTCTCGTCGGTGTGGAGGTGGAAGCGGTGCCCGGCGAACGGGATCGCCTCGTTGCTGCGGCCGTTCACGCCCGGCCCCCTGCCACCGCAACGGCACCGTCGGCCGGGGTGAGGAGTTCCTCGGTGGTGCCGTTGACCAGGCGGCGGGCGATGTCGATGCCCATCTTCACCGCGTGGTCCATGTTGCCGATCTCGTACCGCCAGGTCCCGAACCGGCCCCGCGGATAGATCCCGTGGGCCTGCAGCCACGGCACCACCGCGGCCAGGGCCTCATCACGGTCCAGGGTGGGCACCGGGTAGGCGTGCTCGATCAGCTCCAGGTGAGTGCTGGCCAGCGGCGCGTGCTCGGGTACCAGGCCGTGGCGCCGCAGAGCCTGGTCGCAGGCGCGGATCAACCGGCTGTAGTCCAGGCGGGTGCCCGGAAGCATGGAGGTCTCGGTCATCCACGCGCTGAACGCCTGCGTGTCGGCGCCGGGGACATGGGCAGGCGCGTACTTGCTGAAGTTCGTGGCCCGGTAGAACGGCACCTCTGCTTGCGGGAAGTACAGCCAGGACCGCTCATCGGTGGTGGGGGCCCGGTAGCCGAGGCCGACCATCGCCACCGTGGTGTGCCGCAGCCGTCCGGCCGCCTCCCACACCGTGGCCGGGGCCCTGACGGTCATGGCGACCAGCCGGTCCAGTGGACCGGTGGCCACCAGGTGATCGAAGCCGATGCGCTCGCCGTCGGCGAGCGTCACGATACGGGCCGCCGGGTCGACGGCGACCGCACGGGCTGACGTCCGCAGGCCGCCGTCGAGACGTGCGGCCAGCCGGCGCCAGATCTCCCCGGTGCCGCCTCTGGCGGGGAAGGCGAAGGTGGCGTTGGGGCCCCACCGCCGGGCGGCCGGGGCGGTGCCCGAGAAGGCCGCCAAGACCTCACCGGGATCGACCGGGGCGACGCGCTCGGCGACCCAAGAGGAGGCCATCTGCTCGGGCGTCATCGCCCAGACCTTGGAGTTGTACGGGCCGAAGAACCGCTCCACTAGGCCCGATCCGTACATCCCTTGCAGCCAGGTGGCGAAGTCCGCGTCGGCGGGCAGCCCCTGTTCGCGCCGCTGGCAGGCGAGCAGAAGGTCGTGCACACACGCCTCGGCGTCCTCGGCCGGGAGGTGGTGGAGGTGCTGCTGGAAGGGATAGGGCACCCACCGGTCACGGAAGCGGACGTAGGAGGACCGGTCGTGAAGCAGCAACTCGTCGGTGGTGAACAACTCGGCCAGCAGGCGGTCGAACTCGCCGAAGTGGGAGAAGACCACGTGCCCGCCCAGGTCCCAGGTGAAGCCGGCCGGATCTACCACAGACGCGGCAAGGCCGCCAGGTACAGGAGCGGCCTCCAGCAGCGTCCAGGCGCGGTGGCCAAGCCGGTTCAGTTCGTCCGCGCAGGCCAGGCCGCAAGGCCCGGCCCCGAGGATGACGATCCTCTCGGACGGTAACGAGTGCACAGAACGGGGCATGACGCCCTCCTTCGATCGGCGGACGGCAGAGCTACAGCCCGCGCTGGGGCGGGCGGCGGTGAAAGTACGAGGGGCAGGGCGGCCCCGCCGCCCGATGCACGGGGGAAGCGGCGGGGCCACTGCCGTGAGCCGCGCTCGGCTCGCGGGAAGCGGCAGCAGGCCGGGCACCGTTCACCCGCCGCCGCTGGTCCAGGCGGCCCTGCCTGTCCGGGGAGCAGACACCCCGGACAGGCAGGAGCCGATGACCGCAGCCGTCGGCCTCTTCACCCGTCGGCCGGCGGCGGTCCCGCCGGACCGGGCGATGAGCCGTACAGCAGGGTGCCCAGCGGCATGGTGCTCGTCGGGTCCGACAGGGCACGGACCGCGGCCTCCAGCCGGGACGGGTCCGCACCCAGATGCGTCACGGCCGCCTGGACCAGCGTGTTCGCCAGACGGCTCTGCAGGAAGGCTTCGTACCGGTGCCCGGCCACGGCGATGGCCAGCGCCTCCAGCGAGGGGAACGTCTTGCGCCGCGTGGTCTGCTTCGGCCCGTTGCCGAAGGTCATCCACACGACCACTTCGCGGGCCGCCGCGTCGTACACGACCCGGAACGGGAGCTGTTCGGCGGGGACTTCAGGCACGGCCGTCTCCTTCGTCGTATGGAAGGCTGCACACGATCTGCTTGCCGACCGGCGTGGGGAGGACCTGCCAGCCGGGGGCGAGAATGTCCACCAGGCCCAGCCCCCGGCCGGATTCGGCCTCCCCATCGTCGAGCGCGACCGGCCGGCGGCTGGGCAGCAGTTCCGGCTCGGGGTCGTGGACCTTCACCGACACCCCGTCCTCCTCGGCGTCGACCTCGACGACCAGGGGGACGTGGTCCCCGCAGGCCCGCACCGAGTTCCCGATCAGCTCGGAGGCGACCAGCTGCACGTTCGCGCTGGTGCCGGTGTCCACACCGGCCTCGCACAGCGTCTTGTCCGCCAACTCACGCACCCTGCGCAGGTGGGCCGCCGAGGCATTCATATGCACGGCGAAGCCAGTCGGCCGGGCCCGTAAGTAGAACCCGGCACTCGCCGCGGCCTGCGCTTGCGTCACCACGAACACGGCAGCCTCCCCACCCGCGACCCACGGCCGCAATGGATCAAGTAGCGCACAGCTACGGTAAGTTGACCGAGCGTCGCTCCTTTCCCACGAACATGTACCCTTTCTCGATCGGGCCGCAACCTTTCGACCCGATCCGGTGAAGGAATCCTTGAAACCGGGTCGTGTTGCGGCCTGGCGCGGTGCCAGACTGCGAATATGCCGCATTCCCCCTTGGTGCCGACCGTCCGCCGCCGACGCCTCGGCCAGACGCTCAAAAAGCTCCGCAACGACGCCGGGATGACGCTGGAGGACGCCGCCGTCGCCATGGGGTGGAAGGTCCCGAAGCTGTCGAAGATCGAGAACGCCCGGCAGCAGATCCGCCCGAACGAGGTCACCGGCCTGCTCAAGACGTACGGAGTGAAGGACACGGAGGTGTTCACCGCCCTGGAGAACCTGGCCAAGGACGCCGGGAAGAAGGGCTGGTGGCAGACCTACAGCGGCGTCGTCTCCCCGGCATACGCCGACTACATCTCGCTGGAGGACGACGCCGAGCGCATCTGCGAGTGGGCACCTCTCGCCGTTCCCGGCCTGCTCCAGACCGCCGCCTACGCACGCGAGACGATGACCGCCACCAGCGACTCCCGCACCCCGGAGGAGATCGCGGCACTCGCTGAGGTCCGCCAAGCCCGCCAGGCCGTGCTGACCAGGCCTGGCCATCCCCTGCAACTGTGGGTCATCATCCACGAGGCCGCGCTGCACACCCGGTTCGAGGTGAGGCCAGCCACCATGCGCGAACAGCTGCGCAAGCTGCTGGACACCGCAGAGATGCCCAACGTCACCGTCCAGCTCATGCCGCTGGACTCCACCGCCCACCCCGGGATCTTCGGCGGCTTCGGCCTGGTCAGCTTCCCGGGCCCCACCCCAGATGTCGTGCTGTTGGAAAACCTCAGCGGAGCTACCTACGTTGAGGGCGACGGCACGCAACCCTTCACAGGCGCGGTCGACCGCATCCGTGCCGCGGCCCTGTCGGTGGAGGACTCACTCGCACGAATCGCACAGATGGAAGAAGGGCACCGGAAGTGAACAAAGCCAAGGCGGAGTTGTACGCGCACGACCTCTCCGCCGCCCGCTGGCGCAAGGCCAAGGCCAGCGGACCGGAACACAACTGCGTCGAGATCACCGACCTCCCCGGAGGCGGCATCGCTGTGCGGGACTCGAAGAACACCCACCTCGAACCGCTGCGGTTCGACGCGGCAGAGTGGTCCATGTTCCGGCAGGCCATGACGAGCGGAGAGCTCTGATCAGCGCAAACGGCGGTTGTCCTCCCCCGACCGAACCGGGGGAGGACAACCGCCGCAGCATGTCAGCCCGACCCCACGCACGGCCATCCGCAGCCCTCCAGACCGCGTAAAGATCACCGGGAAGCAGTCCGCCCCCGATGTCAGAGCCACACGCCAAGATGTGGCACATGACGGACCAGAGCACCGATTCCATCTGGAGCCACCGGCAGGTTCCCGCCTGGGCTCACACGGTCGGGCCCGGCTGGACCGCACTGCTCGACCAGCTCCACCACGACCTGCTCGCCCTCGCCCCCGACTACCAACTCGACAGCCTCACCATCAGGTTCGGTGCCCTGCACATTTACATCGCGGACCGCTTCGACGAGGCCGGCGAGTACGACGGCGGCTTCATGGATGACGCCACCGCCCTCACCGACTCCGCCGAAACCGCCTCAAAGCACACATGCGAGCTGTGCGGAGCCCCCGGACGCCCCCACTTCCGCGGCGACCAGCACCACACGTGGATCACCACCGTCTGCGAAGCGTGTCGGACCCGCTCGTCGGCACTGGCCAGCCACCCTGGATCACAACGTGCCTAAGCTTGGAATTTAACCTTTGTTAGCTTTCATCCTGTTTCTTTCGGTGATGCTCTCGGGGCGTCTGGTCGTTTTGCCCACGTCATGACGGGTGGCCGGGTGTCGGTTCTTCGAGCCAACTGGTCTTCCTGGTCCTGGCGTTGATGGTTTCGGCGCGCGGGCCGGGCAGTGCAGGTGCGGGCGGAGGTTGCGAAACCCCCGGCGGACGCGGGCCGGGGTGAGCCGGGACGGCGCGACTGGCTTCTCCCAGGGGCGGCGGAGGTCGGCGGCGGCCTCGCGCAGGAGCCGGAGCTGAGTGTGGGCGGCGATCACGATCCAGGTCCAGCGGTCTGCGGCCTGGGGAGTCCGTAGTTTCGGGCGGGTCCAGCCGAGTGTCTGTTTGATCATCCGGAAGGTGTGTTCCAGGTCGAAGCGGCGAAGGAACACCTGCCATCGCAGGTCAACGTCCGCGCCGGTCATGCCGGTCTTCGAGGACCACAGCCAGACCGGGAGGGGGTCCTGGCCGCCGGGCAGGTGGTCGACGGAGAGACGGATCTGGGTGCCCTCGATGACGGGGAGTTCGCCGGTGTGGTCGATCCAGGCGGAGCGGGTGGTCAGCTTGGGGTGGAGGCGGTCCCAGGCCATGGCCGTCGCGGTGCCGTAGCGGTCGGTGACCTGCACCGTCTCCGCGTCGGGCTCGCCCCGGGTCTCGGGCTTGGCGAAGCGGAACTCCTTGCCGTGCTTCGGCGGCCTCCCGCCCTGGGGATAGGTCTGGGCGTACTCCTTGAGGGACGGGGTCGGGCGGCGCATCACCCGGTCCGTGCGCATCCGCCCCAGCACTTCGACCGGCAGGCCGGCCAGGAGGTATGCCATGCGCGGGGCGTCGTAGCCGGCGTCGAAGACGATGAGGATGTCGGGGTCCTCCGGCTCCCACTGGCCGCCCTCGATCAGGCCGGTCACGACGCGGCGGACCTGGGCGGCGGTGACCTCGGCGACATCGTCGTCCGGGCCGAGACGGAGTGCGTCCAGCAGCTGGCACCAAGAGGTGCGACCGGTCTCCAGCGCGGCGACGAACGAATACGGCCAGCCGGGAACGAACTGATCGCTGGAGCGTCCCGAGCGTCCGTAGACGTGACAGAACAGCCGCTCCGGGCAGCACGGCGCGTCCGGCCGCAGCCAGTGCGTCACGTCGACCGCCAGGACGAGGCGGTTGTCGGCGGCCTTGGGCTGCGGCAGGATCGCCAGGGCCCGGCGCAGCCCGGCTTCGTCGATGTTCCCGCTGTTCAGCGCGTCGTAGAGGGCGCCGTGCCCGCGCCGGTGCTCGGCCAGGAGCGTGAGGTCGACCGGTGACGTGACGGGCCCGTTCTCGCAGAGCATCGCGTCCGCGAGCTCGAACAGGGTGTCACCGCGCCGGGTCAGGCACGCGTAGAAGTTTTCCCGGAAGTGTGACGTGAAGTCGAACGCCTCACGCCGGGCACCGTCGTCGAGCACACTCACCCCTGCGGCCTTCGTATGAATCTGTTTCCTTGGCGGAACGCAGGATCATGCGAAGGCCGTCCGCCTGTCCGGCGAATCCACAGGTGAGTGACCTCGTACGACGCGCTGTTCGAGGCCAGAGGTTAAAGAACAAGCCAAAGCCCGCGTCCGTGAGCTACCCCCGCAGGCGCGGGGACGACGGGGCGCCCGCACAGACGTCGGTCGCCGTGAGCGAGCTACCCCCGCAGGCGCGGGGACGACGCGGCCACCCCGGGGACGGTCGACGCCGCACCCGAGCTACCCCCGCAGGCGCGGGGACGACCCCTCTTCATGCTCCGGCCCCACCGATCAAAGGGAGCTACCCCCGCAGGCGCGGGGACGACATCGCGCTCGCCATCGGAGCCATGTCCGTGGTTGAGCTACCCCCGCAGGCGCGGGGACGACGCCTTCGCCACCGGAGTCGCCCCCGTCATGGAGGAGCTACCCCCGCAGGCGCGGGGACGACGTGCCGGGCGGTGGGAGCAGGAACGGGTGGGCGGAGCTACCCCCGCAGGCGCGGGGACGACGTGCCGGGCGGTGGGAGCAGGAACGGGTGGGCGGAGCTACCCCCGCAGGCGCGGGGACGACCCTGTCGGTGTCCGGGCGGAGGCGGGTGTGACGGAGCTACCCCCGCAGGCGCGGGGACGACGTCGTCGGTGGACACGACGGTGTCGGGGTCGGGGAGCTACCCCCGCAGACGCGGGGACGACCTCCACGGCGCTCGGTACGGCTGGGTGACCCGGGAGCTACCCCCGCAGGCGCGGGGACGACGACGGCGAGACCTCGAAGAAGCACATCACCGCCGAGCTACCCCCGCAGGCGCGGGGACGACACCCAGAACGTGCACATCCGCGTAGCCCCCGGCGAGCTACCCCCGCAGGCGCGGGGACGACCCGTCGGCAGTGGACCAGAAGGTGATCACAGCGGAGCTACCCCCGCAGGCGCGGGGACGACGCCATCTGCAAGGACGAGGGAGACCCGGACCTGGAGCTACCCCCGCAGGCGCGGGGACGACAGGAGGATGGTGCGCCCACGGGCCTCCTCCATGGAGCTACCCCCGCAGGCGCGGGGACGACATGCCGACGTATGAGGGGACGCTAGAGGGTGAGGAGCTACCCCCGCAGGCGCGGGGACGACCGGGGGGAGTGACCCATGGCCAAGTGGTGGAAGCCTGAGTTCCACAGTTGGTGGTGTCGGGTAGGGAACGGAAACGTGGGTTGACCTGCGGAAATGCCTGTGAGCACGCCGAGATGGCGTGTCACTAGGCGGGGGGATAGTGCCTGGTCAGCGGCCTGTGGTCAGATCGATGATCTTCTTGGGCGGGGTGACGTTCAGGGCGGTGAAGATGTCGCGCTGGGGCTTGGTGAGGTCGGTGGACTGACGGAAGGTCCCGGCCGGGCCGGTGTAGGTGACCGCGTGCAGGCGCTGGAGTTCGGCGCGCAGGCGGTTCCAGGTCTGGCCGGTGGAGGTCTCGGCGACGCGGATCAGGAGCAGGGCGAGCCAGCACAGCAGGACGTGGGCGCGGATGCGGTCTTCGCGGCGGTGGTAGACGGGGCGGAGATCGAGAATTTGCTTCATATCGCGCCAGCCGCGCTCGACTTCCAGGAGCTGTTGGTAACCCAGCGCGATGTCCTCGGCCGCCAGCTTCGGATCGGAGGAGCGCAGGAGGTACTTCCCGTCGAGGTTGGCCTCGGCGGCGATCTTCTTCTTGTCCACCCGCAGCAGCCCGCCCGGGGTGGTGCGCAAGAACCGTTTCAGGCCGGGCTTGGTGGACAACATCCCGGCCAGCTTGTCGCGTTCGGGCCTGGCTAGCTTGTCAGTGCCCTCGATCGCCTCGGTGAGCTGGGCGACCATCCGCTGACGGATCGCGGCGTCGCGGGTGGCCTGGTCGGGGTTGAAGCAGATCACGAACCGGTCGTCGGTTCCGATGTTGACCTCCTTGACCTGGAGGTTGTCGCGCACGGTCGCATAGCGGCCCTGTCGTGAGAGGGCGGCGCGGACTTCGGGTGATCCGGTGCGGAGTTTCTCGCCGATGATGTAGCCGCCGCCTCCGCGCATCAGCGCCCGGCGGTTGGCGGCGGAGGTGAAGCCGCGGTCGGCGACCCACACGATCTTCGACAGCGTCCACTCGCGCAGGTCGTCGCGGACCTGCCGGATCAGGGCCTGGTCACCGGTGTTGCCGGGCCAGGACCACACCCGCACCGGGATCCCGTCCCGGGTGACGGCCATGCCGATGACGACCTGGGGCAGATCGTCGCGGGAGTCCTTGGACCTGCCGTGGGTGCGGAACCCGTCGTGCCGCACCGCGTCTTCGGCCGTCGCGTCGGCGGCCAGGCGCTCGCCGCGGTCGTCGCGGACGACAGGATCGTCGGCGTCCTCGGTCTCGAAGTACGTGGAGGTGGTGTCGAAGAACAGCAGGTCCACCTCCAGGTTGAGCAGGTCGGTGACCTGGAAGCACGCCTCCTTGGCCAGGGCCGGTTCGATGGCCAGCAGGTAATCCATGGCCCGGTAGCAGGCTTCGTCACCGATCGCCTCCAGGCCGTCTATGTGGACGTCGTCGGCGATCCACTCGGTCGCGGCGAGCTTGCTGGAGGCGGCCAATGCCCGGTTGGCGACCAGCGCGAACAGCACCCGCTCGACGCGCGGATCCAGCCGCCGCCCGGCCAGTTGGCGGTGCACGACAGCGTCGAGGCCGAGCCGGTGCCACAGTCCGTCCAGCGCGTGCACCCCGCCCCACGGCCTGGAACCGATCAGTGACAGGTCTGTCGAGCCGGTCGCCGACAGCGCGGACGCGGGGTCCAGCAGCTTCGACAGCGCGCCGACCAGTCGGCGCACCGCCTCGCGGTCGAGTTCGTCCTCCCGGCCGAAGGAGTGCAGCACCTTCGTACGCGAACGCCCCACGGCCGGGTCCCACTCGTTGTGGGCCAGCTGCAGATACCGGACCGTCTGCCCGTCCTTGTTCCGCCGGGACGTCGTCTTCACGTACATGCCGCTAGACGATACGCACATCATTGCAGTTCGCAGGCATGGGGTCACCACATCGTGCCACTAGGCGTTTTCGGCCTTTCGCACTAGACGCAACCGTCTGACCTGCACCGATGCCCTGCCGCACCCCCGAGAACCCCGCTCAACTGTGGAACGCAGGGGAAGGAGCTACCCCCGCAGGCGCGGGGACGACCCGGTTCGTACACCGTGCGGGCAGGGGACACGCGAGCTACCCCCGCAGGCGCGGGGACGACCTGTCCTGGGTGATCGTCTTCGGCGTCATCCTCGAGCTACCCCCGCAGGCGCGGGGACGACCCGGCCTGCGGAGCCCGCGTACCGGCCGGCCTGGAGCTACCCCCGCAGGCGCGGGGACGACTCGACCGGGTCCCCCTGGTCCAGCGTCGCGGAGGAGCTACCCCCGCAGGCGCGGGGACGACGGTGCTTCGCGCACACCCCAGCACGGAGGCGAAGAGCTACCCCCGCAGGCGCGGGGACGACTCCCGGGCCGTCTCGATCTGCGCCCGCGACCGGGAGCTACCGCCGCAGGCGCGGGGACGACTGTTTCGGAGGTACGCGAGCGGAACCGCACGAGGAGCTACCGCCGCAGGCGCGGGGACGACGTGCCCGCCGTCAGGCCCCATAGTCCGGCGCGGGAGCTACCCCCGCAGGCGCGGGGACGACCGCTCGACGACGATCACGACGGAGGCGTCGTTCGAGCTACCCCCGCAGGCGCGGGGACGACGGAGCTGAGGCGTGGTTCGCCGGAGTAGGGGTGGAGCTACCCCCGCAGGCGCGGGGACGACGCGCGCCGGTCCCGCTTGGTTCGCCCGGGAGTCGAGCTACCCCCGCAGGCGCGGGGACGACACCCGATCGGGATCCCCGCCCTCCACACGTCCAGAGCTACCCCCGCAGGCGCGGGGACGACAGGACACCCGGCGGTTTGACCAGTCCCACAGTCGAGCTACCCCCGCAGGCGCGGGGACGACACGAGCACCACCGCCACGGTGATGAGGGCCGGAGAGCTACCCCCGCAGGCGCGGGGACGACACGCTCCCGATCGCGTCTTGTCCCTCCGCTGAGGAGCTACCCCCGCAGGCGCGGGGACGACGAGCGTTTCGACGACGAGGAGTCGGCGGCGGTGGAGCTACCCCCGCAGGCGCGGGGACGACACCACCGCCCGGTAGGCGGAGTCGAGGCGCACGGAGCTACCCCCGCAGGCGCGGGGACGACGCGACGGGCTCCCACCCCCATCCGGGATCCACGGAGCTACCCCCGCAGGCGCGGGGACGACCCGGCCATGGCCCTGAGGACGCCGCCGGTGATCGAGCTACCCCCGCAGGCGCGGGGACGACGCCGATGCCGTCCTTGAACAGGCCGACCATGAGGAGCTACCCCCGCAGGCGCGGGGACGACACGCGACAGGCGACGAGCGCAGTGCTGTCACCCGAGCTACCCCCGCAGGCGCGGGGACGACCGTCTCGCCCCCAACGTCTTCGGCCGCCACCTCGAGCTACCCCCGCAGGCGCGGGGACGACAACGCGTACTCGTCCAGTGAGACCGACGACGGGGAGCTACCCCCGCAGGCGCGGGGACGACGCCTCGGTGCGGGACTGGCTGAACGTGGTCGACGAGCTACCCCCGCAGGCGCGGGGACGACGGAAGCTATCGATTGACCTTCCCGACAATCCCAGAGCTACCCCCGCAGGCGCGGGGACGACGGCCCTACGCATGCGCGCGCGAGACGGGGTCAGGAGCTACCCCCGCAGGCGCGGGGACGACTGTTAGGATCTCGTCGATGATGACGAGCATCGGGAGCTACCCCCGCAGGCGCGGGGACGACCACCCGCGGCTCGCCTGGCCCCTGTCGATCATGGAGCTACCCCCGCAGGCGCGGGGACGACTCCAGCGCGCAGATCTCGGCTCTGGACGCGGACGAGCTACCCCCGCAGGCGCGGGGACGACACTTCGTGACCTGCGGTGTTGTCAGGTGATCACGTCATTTTGCTTCACCTCGTTCGCGGGCCGCCAGGGCTGGCCGGTCTGGCGCGGGCGGGCAATGAGGGTCAGCCCGTCGAAGTCGACGGGGGTCCAGCGGTCGCGGCCGGCGGTGCGGGCGGTCCAGCCCTGTTCCGTGGCCGCTGGTTCGATCATGACGGCCTGGCCGTCGTAGATGCGCTCGGCGAGGACATTCCAAAGGCGTTCACGGATTCGGGCGTTGGGGTTGCCGACGTAGACGCCGGCGGCCACTTCAACGAACCAGCGGGTGAGGTGTCCCCGGAGCCCAGGAGGGGCCGCGATGAGGACAACCACGGTCGTTCCGGCGCTCACGGGGCCGTCCCCGCAGGGGTGGGGTCGGTGGGTTCCGGGATGACGTCGAGGTGGTGCGTGGCGCTCCAGTTGCGGCCGCTGCTGACGACGGTCTCGCCGTCGTCCCAGAGGGCGCCGAGGTCCTCGTCCGGCAGGTCATCGCCATCGGGGACGAGGAGTCGCTTGATGTCGGCGACGATGCGGGGCAGAAGCTTGCCGCGCACGGCCGCGTCCCGCAGGGCGGTACGTGCGTCACGTTCCGAGGTGAGGCCCTTCGCGGTGAGGTCGAAGGCGAGAGGGATGGAGAACTCGGCTTTGTAGAGGTCGGCGATGTCCAGGACGAAGGAGAGGGCGTTGCCGGTGTGGACGAAGCCGAGGGCTGGGCTGGCGCCCAGTCCGGTGACGGCTGCGTGGCAGATGCCGTAGAGGGCCGAGTTGGCGGCGGACAGGAGCCGGTTGACGTCGTCACCGGCGGCGAAGGCATCACCTGGCTTGTAGTCGCGTTTGGTCCAGGGCACCCCGGTCCGCTCGGCGTGCTGGGCGTAGAGCCGGCGGACGCGGGTGCCCTCGCGACCGCGGAGCTGCTGCAGGCTCAGGCCGGTGGTGTCCTCACCGGGGAAGCGCATGTCGTACATACGGCGGGCGACAGCGACGCGCTCCTTGGGCCGGGTGACCAGCCAGGCCTGGCGGAGCTGGAGCTGGGAGCCGCGTGCGGTGCTGGTGCCGGTGGCGTAGAGACGCACGCCCTGCTCTCCGACCCAGCACAGGGCGGTGCCGGAGTCGGCGAGCAGGGTGACGGCGGGGTGGGTGATCCGGCTGCCGGGTCCGATGAGGAGGACGGCGAGCCAGGCGGCCGGGACGTGGACGGTGCGTGCTTTGTTGACCAGGACGATGGCGTTGTCGTCGCGGTCGATGTGGCAGCGCTCGGCGTAGAGGCTGCTGATGCGGTCCTCGAGCCGGTGGAGGTCCTGCGGTCCGGTCCGCCACCAGGGTTCAGGCATGGTCTGTCTCGTCGGTCCGGAGCGGGGCGAGGGTGAGCAGGCCTTGTCCGTAGCCCTTGGCGGGGCCGATGCCGCCGAGGAGGGAGGTCCGCAGGGTGTCGGGGTCGGTGACGCGGAGGCGGCCTTCGAAGGTGGCGGTGGACAGGGTGACGCGGGGGCCGTCGGGGCGCTTGCGGAAGCGGAGGATGTCGCGACTGACGATGGTCACCGCGGGTCCGGCGGACAGGTCCTGGTTCTCGGTCTGGAGACCGGGGGCGGAGGGTGTGGCGGTGGCCTCGGGGATGCTGAAGCCATGGCGTTCGCACCGCTTGAGGAGCCACTCGAGTTGCTGGGCGGCGGTGCGGTGGGCGACGCGAAAGCCGCGGTGCCGACTGCCGTCGTCGGCTCCTTCCTTCAGGCGGGCGGCCTGCTGTTCGCTCGGCCGGCTGGGCCGGGGGACGTTCTGGACGGGGTTGGCGGTGAGGCGGAAGGCGAACTCGCGGCCGCGGTCCAGGCGTTCCACCAGCGGCGTGTAGTCGGCGATGAGCGGAGCGCCTCCGTCGGCTCCGGGCCAGCCTGCCTCGTCGACGAGATGGGCCCACGAGGGGCGGCTCTCGGTGAGGACGAGGATGTCGGCCCGGTGCTGGGTGTTGCTGTCCAGGCGCCAAAGGACGCGTTCGGTGACGGGTTGCTCGGCCAGGCCGGACAGGATGGCGGCGTGCAGGCGGTGCGGGCTGGAGAGCAGGGCCACTGCGGCGCGGCGGCGCGGGTTGAGGGCGAGCTTCGACAGGTAGGGCATGTGGTCACCAGCCCAGGAGGGCGAACGGGTCGTGGTCGGACTGCCGCGCGGCGCCGGTGTCCGCTGCGGGGCGGGCCGGCTGGGCGTGGCCGGTGGGCACGGTGACCCAGAGGTGGCGGACGGCGCGCCGGCCGAACCGGGTTCCGGTCTTGAGGTCGTAGGTGTCGGGGACGTCGACGGCGAACTGGTCACCGGCCGGGTCCTCGACGGTGGCCTCCAGAGACACGAGGGCGCCCTGGGCCTGCCGGCGACGGTGGCTGCCCGCCTGCCACGGCACCCCTTTCAGGGCGTCCTCCAGTTGGGTGTCGGCGCGGAGTCCGAGGCTGACCGGTCCGGTCGGTGGGCAGGAGCGGCGGCCGAGGGAGAGCGGGAAGACGGGCTTGCGGACGGCTTCTTCCAGACTCCGCATCAGCGTTTTCGGGCCGCGGAGGGCGGCGACGAAGACGGCATCCTGGAGGTAGAAGCGCTGGGTGACGCCGGTGTACTTGGGCGGTGTGGTCTTGGTCTGCTGTCCCTTGGCGTTGGTCTTGGCCGACAGCAGTGGGAGCCCGCGGTAGTCGCTGTAGGTGTGGTAGTCCCGCAGCAGGGTGCCGGGCTGATCCACTCGAACGCCGAGGCGTAGGCCGACCAGGTCGGTGAGGGTCGCCTCGCGGTCGCGGCCCTCGGCGGCGGCGAGGAGGCCGAGGATGCCGGACTTGGTGGGTCGGGGGCGGGTTTCGCGCCGGTTGTAGTGGGACGGGCCCCCCCAGGACTGGAGCGGGGCGGCCAGCCGCAGCACGAGGACGGCGTGGTCGTTGCGGGTCATCGGGTGTCGGCCTTCGGGGTCCCGGCGGGCACGATCTCGCCGTCGGCGAGCCACTGGCCGACCAGAGCGTCGAGGGAGTCGAGCAGGGCCGGGAAGGGCAGGGAGGAGCCGAAGACCTCGGTGATCTTGTCGCCTTCGGTGGTGTAGGTGGCCAGGGTCCGCAGCGGCATGTCGCCCCAGGTCTCGCCGACCGCCTTGAGTTCGTCGGCGAGCCGCACGACGGATTCCGACGCCAGGCCGGTGACGCCGGTGACGGGCTCCTCGTAGGCGGACACCAGGTTCACGGGCTGGTCGGTGCGGACGGTGAGCAGCACCAGGTGGGGCAGGGTGCGGTGGGCGAAGGAGTTCTGGTGCCCGGTCGGCATGGACCGGGCGAACGCGTCGACGAACCCGACCGCCGACTTCCGGGTCTCCTCGGCGTCGGTGAGGTTGTCACGCAGCTGGTGCACGCCGAGGACGGCGTACCGGTACAGGGTGGAGGAGTTGAATTCGACGGTGCCGATCATGCCGGCGCCGTGGTCGTCGGTGTTCTCGTCGTCGACCGCGGTGTAGTAGTCGAACTCTGTGCGCACGGCGTGGCTGGACAGGGCGTGCGCGACCTGGACGGAGGCGTCCACGTTCAGGGCGGGCAGGTCGGCGACCATGCGGCCGAACAGGGCGACTTCGGCGGGGTGCCCGGTGGACAGCGTTTCCACGACGGAGAGCTTCTTCACCTCGTTCTTGAGGTCGTCGTCGGGCAGGGCGGCGAGCTCGGCGGCTCGTCCTTCAAACAGCCGGACCAGGGCGTCGAGCTGCTTCTTTCCGAAGAACAGAAGGTAGGCGGACTGGTCGTCCTTCTTGGTGGACTTGGTGATGCCGAGCGGCTCCAGCAGGGCGGCGGCCAGGCGGTCGGCCTGCTCTCCGGTGAGACGTGCGCCGTCCTCGGAAGCGGGGCGGGCGAGGCGCTGGGCGAGGAGGGTGGCAATCCGCTTGGTGCGGGTGGCCCGGTCGGTCTCCGGCACGTGCTTGGCGTACTCGGTGCGGGTGGCCCGCTTCCACGCCTGTGAGGAGACGCGAGCGCGGCGGGCGCCGCCGTAGACGGCCTGCTTGGGGGTGCCGGAGTCGTCCCGGTTCACGTTGGACGGCGGCAGGCTCTGCAGGATGTGGACCTCGACGAAGAGGGTGGGCCGGCTCATGGCAATACTCCTTGAAGGATGGGAGGCGCCGCCCGGACGGGGCGCGAAGGAGGACGGGTTGAGGTGAACGGGGACGCCGGGCGGACGCCCGGTGCCGTAGTCGGCCGTTCTGACCGGGTGGCTTCAGGAGGACGCCGCAGCGTGGAAGTCGCGGTCCCAGCGCTGCCGGAAGCCGGTGGCGGCGCCCGGGCGGCGGGGGTCGTCCCAGGTCCGCAGCGCGGTGCGGAGCAGGTCGTAGTCGAGGCCGACTCCGGCCTGGTTCAGCAGCGGGACGAGGGACCGCAGGTGCATGGCGAGTTCGTCGGTGTCGGCGGAGGTGAGCAGAACGCCGAAGCGCCGCTCCAGCGCCGCGGTGTTCGCCTTGCCCTCGCTGCCCGCGACCGCCTTGCCGGCGAGCAGGCCGGCAGCGGTGCCCGGGCTGTTGCCCGCGACGTACATCCGTCGGTCGTGCGTCTGCTGGTGGCGGGCGAAGAGGGTGAGCGCGGTGTGTTCAGCCCCCAGGTCCCGGGTGAGGGAGCCCTTGTCCCGCCACTGGGATGCCATGCGGGTGCGATGGTACGGCCACATCGCGGCGACCGTGCCCGGCTCGCGGCCGGTACCCGAGCGCAGCGCTGCCAGTTCCGCCCCGGCATCCTGGCTACCGGGGTCGAACGTTCTCCAGTACGGCGTCCGCTCTCGCCCAGCGTTCTCCCCGTCTCCCGGGTCCGGGGTGCCGGGATCGGTGTACTGCAGGCCCCAGGAGCGCAGCACCCGATTGCGGTCCGGTCCGTCCCAGGCGGTCAGTTCGTGAAACAGGCGGGTGTAGTCCAGGGCGATACCCGCTTGCCGCAGGAGTGGTACGAGCCGCTGAAGGTGCTGCGTCAGCTCGTGGATGTCCTGGGCGGTCGCGGCCGCGATCAGCCGCCGCTCCACGGCGGCCTCCGTCAGCGCCTCGCTGCGGCGCAGCAGCAGGCAGGCGGTGCCCAGGCCGACACCCGACCGGTGAACGGGTTCGGACGCGGCATGCTGATGCAACCCAAACAGGGTGAGCGTGTGGTGCTCCGCGATGTAGCGGTCCGGGAGGCGATCGAAGCCGTCGTCCGGCAGGGGGACGCGATGGACGAATCGCATGGACGGGGCGGTGCCGGCCTCCCGGCCGACGCCCTCGCGCAGGGCCCGCAGGTTCCGTGCGACGTACTCGGAGAATTCCGGTCGCCGCCCTTCCTTGCGCGACGACTGCCAGTCCTGAACCGCTTCCTCCCAGAAGGACAGGCGGGCCCGGCCCGCCGCGGGACGGCCGCTGGGAGTCGTGCTGGTGGTCCTCATGCTGCGGCCGCCTCCTCACGTTCGGCGCGGCGTTCCTCGGCGGCTCGCTGCAAGATCTCGGCGAGCTTCGTCCGGAAGACGCCGATGGCCTTGCCGCTGCGGTAGGTGAACTCCTTGTCGCCGGTCTTCACCGTGCGGCCCACCACAGCCCGCGGCGGGGCGGCCGCGAGCAGGAGGTGCGCCTCCCGGTCGGCGGCGATCCGCACCGACTGCTCCCACGCGAGCTGTGCGCGCTCCAGAAGTTCCTCGTCGTTCTCGTCGACGGTCCGCAGCCCGGCGAGCAGGCGGCGCATGGTTCCGTCCAGACAGTGCAGGAACTGTGCCGATGGCCGGCTGCCCTTGTCACGGGGCAGCGGATCGCCGCCGGCGGCACGCCGCAGGTCGTTGTTGAGACCGTCCAGGGCCCGGGCGACCTGGTCCGCCTGCGCCACACACTCCAGCAGGGCTTCACGCAGCCAGTCGTCCTGCGCCAGCAGGGCCTTCACCGGCAGGGGCATGTCGTCGCCGATTGCGTTCTCCACTACGGCGGACTGCGTGCCGTACTCGAGACCCGAGGTCTCGACACCCAGCCGGTACTGCCAGTGCAGGACCCCGCTGCCCTGCAAATCTCCGATCTGACGCAGCAACAGCGAGGTGTAGGGGCCATCGCTCTGCACGGGCAGCGTCATCGCCAGGAGCGTTGCCAGCCCCTGCCAGGCAGCGCGGCCCGAGGCGTGCCGGCGGGGCCGCCGGTGGGGTTGCCCCTTCTTCGGCTTGGCGGTGTGCTGCCACGCCGTGTGCGGCTCGATCTCGGGGGTCCGTGCCAGCCGGTCACCGGCCGACACGATCGCCCGGTGCGCCCGCGGCCCCTGCTCCGTCTCGCAGACGATCAGACGCATCCGGCGGGCCTGGAAGGTCAGCAGGTCCAGCAGACCGGTCGCGGGGCGTTCGGACCAGGCGGCTCCGGCCGGCGATTGGCAGCCCAGACCGACCGGGCGCTCGTCCCACGCCCACTGCGGCCGGTCCCCCGGCTCCGGCCCGTCGGGCCGGATCGGTGTGTTCAGCAGCAGTGTCTCGTAGAGCGTCTCCCCGGTGGGTACGACCACTCCGAGCTGGCCGAGCGGCCCGGTCGGGTTGCCGGTCGTCTTTCCCTTCTTCGCCCGCGGGTCCCCCGCGGCGCCGGTCTTGATCGACGCCGTGTCCCAGCAGTGCACGTGCAGCAGCCACAACGCCGCGTCCCCCGGCGTCAGCAGCAGCTCGTCGGCCTCGCTGAGCGCACTGAACAGGGGCACGTTGTTGCCGGACGCCACGGAAGGCACCAGCTGAGCAGCCGTCTTCGTCTCCCCGTTCAACGACTCCAGGCCGGCAACTTGAGCGAAGGGGCGCTCCGCGTGGAACAGGCGGAACCGGTCCCCGTAGCGGGCGCCCAGATAGTGCGCAAGGAGATCTCGTTCGTCCTGTGAGAAGCGGCCTCGGTGGAACCGCTCGCCCCACTCCTGCCGACTGCGGGGAGCTCCAAGGGCATCGATCATCACCGGGAGCAGCAGTTGCCGGAGCACCACCGGCAGCATCGTGTGCACCGGCAACTCGAGACGCCGGATGGTGTGGGCATCGGACAACGCGTCCAACAGTCCGACGGACTTCTGAACGCCGTCGTGAAGGACGGCTCTGAGCCATACATCGTGGACGAGGTCTCCCTCGCTGGCCATGGCGGTTCCCCCTCCATGTGCTGACATTCCCGCGTCCCCCCGCACCTCGCTCGGTGTGGAGTTGGCCTCGACCGGTCGCCGACAGCGTGACACCCAAACGCTTGTTGTTTCAAGCTGATCGAGGAAACTCGGTCCGAATGACCGACCGGCGCACTTCATCGTGGCAGGCAGCGGGTACCCTGCGCACGGCTCGTGGAGCCGGAGCCTCCCCGAGGACGGGGGTGTTCCCGCTTGGTGTTTCGCTCAGGACGAGAAGCCGTCCCCGCAGGCGCGGGGTGTGGCGGTCCCGGCCCGGCTCCACAGCCGAATCACCGCGCCTCTCGCTCGATGACCAGCCCGAGCTCGTCGTGGTACGACACCCGGTCCGCTCCCAGCAGCCTCATGCCGTCCTCCTCCAGTACGAGCGCCGGGCGGTATCGGAGCCAGGGCCGGCCGGCCCATCCCGGAAGCGGGCTCAGCTCAGCCTGGGCGGCGTCCGTGAGACGCGGGGGAAGCCGGACGGTGCCGCCCATCAGCCGGTCGGTCACCTCGTCGTCGTCCACCTCGCCGTGCACTCCGAGCCAGGTTCCGTCGACGGCCCGGTAGCCCCCGGAGATCCGCCGGACGATGACCACTTCGACGGGCGGGTCACCGTCACGGACGACGGCATCGAGCTGCCTCTCGGACGCGGCGCGGCTGCCGGCGTAATGGAGTCCCTCCAGCGTCGGGAAGGCCCACTCCCGCCGACGGCACAGCAGGTACTCCTCGGCGTTCTTCTCCCGCTTCCGTTCCTTCGCCTGCCACTGCTCCCAAGCACCGGCCTCGTTCCACTCCGCCGGGCAGATCTCGGCGTTCCCGTAGGCATGCGCCACGAGCCCTGGCACGTCCGCGGGAATGCTCCAACCCGATGACGCCTCGCCCGCTTCCCCGGCCGCGAGCGGGCCCGCGGCCCGCGTGACCAGGGCCGCCGCCCGCAGTAGCGACCACTCTCCGTAGATCCGCTCCGAGGCACGCAGAAACCGCGGTGTCCCGTCCCGGCCGGGCGCCACACCACTGACCAGCACGCGGGGCACCCGGTGTGCGACCGGGCGACGAGTACCGGTGTGCCGGTGCAGCCGGCCGATGCGCTGGAGGAGGAGGTCGGTGGGCGCCAAGTCGGTGATCAGCACGTCGGCATCCACGTCGAAGGATTGCTCGGCAAGCTGAGTGGCAATCACGACCATGCGCTCCGGTCGGTCCTCACCGGCCTGCGGCCCCATCAGCCGCAGACACTCCGCCGTCCGGTCCGCGCGGTGGGCGGCGCACAGGCGCGCGTGCAGAAGATGCAGTGCACCGTCGAAGCCTCCGTCCCGGAGATCGCGGTAGATGGCCTGGGCCCGGTCGACTTGGTTGACCACCACCAGGGCGACCCCTCCGTCGGCGACGGACTTCCGCACGGCCACGGCGACCCGCTTACCTTCAGGGTCCGTATCGGGCAGCCAGGCCAGCCGCACGGGCGCCGACTCGCGCCAAGACCGCACCGCCTCCCGAGACGTCCCGGCCACCGCCCGGCCGTCGACACCGTAGGCCACCGTGACGCACGGGTACCCGGCCGGCTCCGGCACGGGCTGGTGCACGTCCGCCGTGCCGAGTACGCCGGACAGGTAGGCGTCGACGAACAGCTGCCGCTGAGCGGGCGGCAGCGTCGCCGACAGCAGCACCACGGGAACACCCGCCTGCCCCAACCAGCGCAGCGCCTCGACGAGGAACTGTCGCATGTAGACGTCGGCGGCGTGAACCTCGTCCACGACGACGACCTTCCCGGCCAGCCCCGCGAACCGGAGCATGACGTGCCGGGTACGGGTCGCCGCGTGCAGCAGATGGTCGACCGTTCCGACCGCGAACGCGGTGAGCAGGCCGCGCTTGTCCCCCAGGAACCAGTACGCCGGACCGTCCGCCCGGAGGTCGGCGGCCCGGTCCGTCGAAGGATCAGCGGGCACCACGCCGTAATCGGCGTCCTCATCGATCGCGCCGAAATCGTCGTCGGCCATGTCCGCAGCGCCGAGGCCGCTCCCGTCCTCGCATCCGCACTCATCGCCGTCCGGGCGCGGCTTCCCATCCCAGATGGTCCGCCACCAGGCGTTGAACCGCCGACGGCCGTGCAGGAGCGCGACCTGCGACTCGAGTTCCGGGCCGAAGGTGCGCACCCACCGCAGCACCTGGTCGTACATCGGATCGCTCGTCGCCTGAGTCGGCATCGCCACGAACACCCCGTCGAGGCCGAACCTCGCAGCCAGAATCTCGGCGGCCGCGAACGCCGCCTTCGTCTTACCCTCGCCCATCGGGGCCTCGGCCACCAACAGCCCCGGCGCCGGCATCGACCAGGCTCGTTCCACCAGCTCCCTCTGCGACGCCCGCGGCCGCACGCCCAAGCGGTGGGTCAGCGGGTCCAGCGGATGCTCCGGCAAGCGGAGATCCCGCCAGCCTCCACGCAGACGCAGCCGTTCCCAGGCCACCTCGGCACGGTTTCGCGCACCGTCGAAGGAGATCAGGCCGGCGTCCGCCAGACCGGGAAACCGGCTACTGTCGCTGGCGATCCAGTCCGCCATCACGATCAGGCCCGACAACGCCAACTGCTCGGCCTTCCGCAGGGAGCCCACCGGCCGCGCGGCCGCCAAGTCCTCGAAGCCGACGGCGCGCGTGAAGACGTCCACGACCACCCGCTGGGCTTCCTCCCAAGCGGCGCCCCGGCCCTGGGCCCCTCGCGGTGGCCTGAGAGCAGCGGCCGACGGAAACGTCCCGTGGTGCCCGGCGACCAGCGGCCATACCCACCCGGCGGCCTCTTCGTCACCCCACTGGGCGACCATCTGCGGCATCAGCAGCACGGCTCCGGCCACGTCATGACGCCACCGCTTCCGCCGGTCCGTCGGCAGACGCCCCCACGTCAGCCCCGCCGCCAGCACCCGCGCGGCCTCAGCGGCATCCATGGCCTGGAACGCGGGGCACGCCTTCCCGCAGTCGTGAATGCCGCACACCCACATGAACCACAACCGCCCCCGGCCACCACTGATCTCGTCCAGCCGCCGCCGGAACGCCGGCGACACATACCTGTCCCACATCACCCCCGCCACAGCAGCCGTGTCCAGCAGATGCCCCAGCAGCAGATGCGTTCGTCCGCCGTTACGCGCGGCTGACTTCCCCCACAGCCGCGACACCCGCTCGACGGCCTCCGGCGACAGACCCATCGCCTTCATCAACTCGACGATCGAAGTCCCACGATCCACGAAACCCCCCAAATCCAACGTCCCGGCACCATAGGCTCTACCACTGACATCGCCTGGGGCGAAAACAACAGAGCTGAACCCAGGTAAATGAAAAGCACGGCTCTTGGCAGCGTCACTGCAGGTCAAGAAGTGTCGTCCCCGCGCCTGCGGGGGTTGCTCCTTGCGGCCTTTGCCGCGGTTGGCGTTGGCGATGTCGTCCCCGCGCCTGCGGGGGTTGCTCCGCTGGACTCGTCGACCGAACCGGCCGCACCCAGTCGTCCCCGCGCCTGCGGGGGTTGCTCGCCGGAGGACGTCGACGACTTGCCCATGGTCGCGTCGTCCCCGCGCCTGCGGGGGTTGCTCCCAGGTGCCGCCGGAGTGGCGTCAGCCGGGCATGTCGTCCCCGCGCCTGCGGGGGTTGCTCCGCCTGAAACACGCTGTGCGGTCGTCTCCCGCTGTCGTCCCCGCGCCTGCGGGGGTTGCTCCACCTCCGCCGCCCTCCCCGTACGCACCCGACCGTCGTCCCCGCGCCTGCGGGGGTTGCTCGGCGAGACAGGAAACGTTGCGTTGACGAGCGTAGTCGTCCCCGCGCCTGCGGGGGTTGCTCCCGCGTGAGGAGATTCGGTGCGATGAGCTTGTGGTCGTCCCCGCGCCTGCGGGGGTTGCTCGGTGTTCTTCGTGGATTCAGGGCCGGATCTTCCGTCGTCCCCGCGCCTGCGGGGGTTGCTCGGTGTCGGCCCGTCGGACATGGCGCGCTGGACGGTCGTCCCCGCGCCTGCGGGGGTTGCTCTCCGATGTCGCGGGAGGCGCGGTTCGGGATGTTGTCGTCCCCGCGCCTGCGGGGGTTGCTCGGGGTACCGCCCGCCACCGGGAACCGCCACCGGGTCGTCCCCGCGCCTGCGGGGGTTGCTCCATATGTCGCCGGATCCGGCTTTGGCCGACGCGGTCGTCCCCGCGCCTGCGGGGGTTGCTCCCCGGGTCGGGCCGACCCCCCGGGGCGCTCCCAGTCGTCCCCGCGCCTGCGGGGGTTGCTCCTGCGGGAACGCCACGGTCACGGGTGTCGGTGTGTCGTCCCCGCGCCTGCGGGGGTTGCTCGCCATTCAGAGTGCGAGATGTGGCGTTTTGTCGGTCTTGTCATCGCTCGATGGTGTGACGTTGGGGCATCGTTGCCGGTCAGGCGTTCGGGGTTCGCTTGGGTTGTGGCATGAGCATGCGCAAGCCGTACCCGAGTGATCTCACCGATGAGCAGTGGGAGCTCGTCGAACCCGTGATCACGGCGTGGAAGGCCCGGCATCCGTCGGTCAGCGGGCATCAGGGGAAGTACGCGATGCGGGAGATCGTGAACGCCATCCTCTACCAGAATCGCACGGGGTGTCAGTGGGAGTTCCTGCCCCACGACATGCCCCCGCCCGGAGCGGTGAAGTACTACTTCTACCTCTGGCGCGACGAGGGCACCGACCAGGACATTCACGACCTGCTGCGCTGGCATCTGCGAGAGAAGCGGAAACGATTAGCCGACCCGAGCCTGGTGATCCTGGACACGCAGAGCATCCACGCCGCAGTCGGTGTCCCGGCCACGACGACCGGCAAGGACGCCGCGAAAAGGGTGCCGGGGAGGAAGAGATGCCTGGCCGTGGACGTACTGGGCCTGGTCGTGGACTGCGTCGTCCTGCCCGCCTCCGCGCACGAGAACACCGCCGGCATCGCCCTGCTGGACGGTGTCGCCGGGCAGTGCGACACCGTGGCCAAAGCCCAAGGCCGTGAAGTTACGGTCCGGGCTGGGTTGTCGATAGGGCTGTGATCTGCGGGTTCGGGAGACGCAAGAAGCGGAGCCCCGGTAGAACTGGCAGTCGACCAAGACAACCGTTCACTCACCGGAGGCTCCGCTGTCCGGACAGTCTGCCATCACGCGTGTCGTCAAGGTGGCCGAAGGACTCTATGCCCCGGGTCACTTAGGTGAGTTGACCCGGATCGTTCCGTTCGAGCTGGTCGATGCCGTGCTTGTCGAGTGCGGAACGGTCCAGCAACGGCTGCGGAAACTGCCCGCGCGGGTCATCGTCTACCTGCTGCTGGCCGCAGCCCTGTTCGAGGACTGCGGCTATCGCGAGGTATGGCGCAAGCTCACCGGCGCCCTGGTGGGGCTGCCCCTGGTGAAAGTGACCGCGACCGCGCTGTGGCACGCCCGCTGCCGGCTCGGCGTGCGCCCGGTGCGAGCCCTGTTCGACGTCCTGCGCGGACCCGTCTCCGCGATCCGTACGACCGGAGCACGCTGGAAGGGCCTGCTCGTCGTCGCGATCGACGGTACCCACCTGGACGTCGCCGACGACGAAGCGGTCCGCGCCAAGCTGGGCAAGGGGTCCAACCAGTACACCGCCGCCTCGGGATACCCGCAGGTCATGCTGGTGGCCCTGGTCGCCTGCGGCACCCGCGCGGTCATCGACGCGGTCTTCGGGCCCCGCAAGCCCGGCGAGTCCGTCCTGGGCCGCCGCCTGGCACGCTCCCTGACCAACGACATGATCGTCCTGCTGGACCGGGGATTCTCCTCCAATCCGTTCCTGACGACCGTCGCCGGCGCCGGAGCGGACTTCCTCGCCCGTCTCTCCTCGGGACGCAAGCCGCCCGTCCTGGCCGTCTTTGCGGACGGCTCGTTCCTGTCCAGGATCGGTGACATCGAGGTCCGCGTCATCATCTGCGAGATCACCATCGCCACCAGCGCGGGCCGCCGCACCGGCGCCTACCGGCTGGCCACCACGCTCCTTGACCATCGCACCCACCCGGCATTCGACCTGGTCAGGCTCTATCACGAGCGCTGGGAAGTGGAATCGGCCTACTTCGAGATCAAGAAATCGATGCTCGGCCGACGCGTCCTGCGCTCTCGGACCTGGCCCGGCATCGCCCAGGAGATCTACGCTCTCCTGACCGCCTACCAGGTGATCCGGATCGCCATAGCCGACGCTGCCCAGGCATCCGGCGCCGATCCCGACCGATGCAGCTTCTCCATCGCCCTGAACACCGCCCGTGACCAGATCGTCCAGGCTCAAGGCGTGATCGCCGACACCGTCATCGACCTCGTCGGCGCGATCGGGCACGCGGTCCTGGGCACTCTCATGCCCGCCCGGCGAATCCGCCTCGGCCCCCGCGACTCTGTTGCGCATTTTGCTGCGGGGTCCTCGTCGGGTCGGGGATGATCGTTCCGTTGGGTCCTGCCGGGTTGTTGCGGGGCCCGGGGAGGACGGTGCTCGGTGTCGATGCGGCCGCAGGGGTTACCAGAGGTTCCGGAGTTGACGGCGGCGGTGGCCGCGGTGGTGTTCCCGGACGGCTCGCTGGCGATGCGGGTTCGGGAGGAGTTGGCGGGGGTGTTCGCGGACGAGCCGTTCGCGGAGGCGTTCGGTGCGCGCGGGCCGGCGGGATTGTCGCCGGGGATGCTGGCGCTGGTCACGGTGTTGCAGTTCGCGGAGAACCTGACCGACCGGCAGGCCGCGGAGGCGGTGCGTGAGCGCCTGTCGTGGAAGTACGCGCTGGGACTGGAGTTGACCGACACCGGTTTCGACTTCACGGTGCTGGCGAGGTTCCGGGCTCGGCTGGTCGAGCACGGCATGGAGCGCTTGGTCTTCGACCGGCTGCTGGAGCACTGCCGCGGCAAGGGCCTGGTCGGCGCGGGCGGGAAACAGCGCACGGACTCCACGCACGTGATCAGTGCGGTGCGGGACCTGAACCGTCTGGAGCTGGCCGGGGAGAGCGTGCGCGCGGTGCTGGAGGCGCTGGCCGGTGCGGCGCCGTCCTGGCTGGCGGGCCGGTTCGGGGCTGAGCGGGTCGCCGAGTGGGAGCTGCGGTATGCGGCCCGCGTGGATTCCTGGCGGCTGCCGTCGTCGAAGACCAGGCGGGACCGGCTCGCCGAGGTCTACGGGCAGGACGCGCTCGTGCTGCTGCGCGCCGTGCGCGAGCCGGATGCCCCCGCTTGGCTGCGCGAAGTGGAGCCGGTGGAGTTGCTGCGGCGGATCTTCGTGCAGACCTACCACGTCACCTGCAACGCCCGGGACGGGAGGTGGTCAGGAAGCGGGAGGCCGACAGTGACGGCGTCCCGCCCGGACAACTGCGGCTCGCCTCGCCCTACGACGCGGATGCCCGCTGGTCGGCGAAGGGAGACGAGCTGTTCTGGTGCGGCTACAAGGTCCACCTCACCGAGACCTGCGACAACGACAACGGCACTGACGGTGCGGGCGGCACTGACGGCACCGCTCCCGCCGCGGCCGGCGCCCCGCACCTGATCACGGACGTGGCCACCACCGCCTCGACCGCGCCGGACGTGACTGCCACCGCCGCCATCCAGCACCGCCTGGCCGAACGCCAGGTCAAGCCGGGCGAGCACTACCTCGACTCCGGCTACCCCTCCGCCGACCTCGTCACCGACGCGGCCCGCGACGGCATCACCATGATCACCCCGCTCCTCGGCGACCACTCCCGCCAGGCACGGGAGGCCGAGGGCTTCGACAAGGCCGCGTTCCGGATCGACTGGAACACCCGCCAGGTGACCTGCCCCGAGGGCAGCACCAGCACCGGCTGGTATCCCGTGCAACAGCACGGCCGCGACGCCATCGTGATCGCCTTCGCCGGCGGTGACTGCCGCCCCTGCCCCTCCCGCGAGCGGTGCACCGCTGCCGTCCGCGGCAATCGCATGCTCACCCTGCGGCCCCGCGAGGTCCACGAGCACGTCACCGCCGCCCGCGCCGAGCAGAAGAGCGACACCTGGCAGGCCAAGTACGCCCTGCGTGCAGGTGTCGAGGGCACCATCAACCAGGCCCTCGACGTCACCGGGATGCGCCGGGCCCGCTACCGCGGCCTGCCCAAGGTCACCCTCCAACACGCCTTCTCCGCCACCGCGATCAACATCATCCGGCTCGACGCCCACTGGGCCAGCCGCCAGCCCCACCGCACCAGACGATCCTGGACAAGCCGCCTGTCCCGCCTCGTCTACCAACTCGCCGCGTAGCACCAGCCAAAATGCGCAACAGAGTCCCCCGCGCGGTCAAACGGCCCTTGTCCCGATACGCCTACAAGAGCATCAAGGTCGACCGCCACACGTACAAGGCCACCATCAGCATCGACATCTTGACGTCGGCTCCCGAACCCTAACTTCACGGCCTTGGGCCAAAGCCCTGGTCGACCAGGGCTTCAAGAAGAAGGTCGTCGATCACGGCAAGAACGTGGGCATCGACGTCGAGATCGTCGAGCGCAACCCGGCCGGCAAGGGCTTCGTCGTGCAGGCCAAGCGGTGGATCGTGGAGCAGACGAACGGGATCCTGATGTTCTACCGCCGTCTCGTACGCGACTACGAACACCGGCCCGCCTCCTCCCGATCCCGCGTCTTCTGGGCGATGACCTCCGTGATGAGCCGCCGACTCACCGGAGCCACCCTCGCTTCCTGGAGGACCACGTGAGCGAGAACCCACAGGTCAAAGCCATCCTGGAACACATCGAAACCCGCGAGCGTGAACTAGCCGACCAGGCCGGGCAGTTCCGGGACCGCATCGAGGAGCTCAGAGTGCGGAACGTGAGCTCTTGTCCGTTTCGTGATTGAGGGTTGGGGAAGGACCGCTGGTCGTGGGTTCGGGGTGGCCTTCAGGTCTCGGGGCGGGTGAACAAGCCGGGTTCAGGTTCGACGAGGATGCCGCGGCTGACCAGGCGTTTCAGTTTGGAGCGGATGCCTTCGGTGTTCTTCGGGAGGGTCGGCAGGTCGAGGGCCTGGCAGAGGTCGCGGGCGCGCATCGGTCGGCCCTCGTCGGCCAGGGCGGTGAGGATCTGCTGGTAGGCGGGGTGGTCCGGGATGTCGGGGCGGTCCGGCTCAGTGGCGGGTGTGGGCAGTGGGAGAGCGAGGAGGGTCTTGCGGGTGATGCGCAGGTTCTCGCTCTCCGCGTCGATCTCGCCGAGCCGCACTCTGAGCTCCTCGATGCGGTCCCGGAACTGCCCGGCCTGGTCGGCTAGTTCACGCTCGCGGGTTTCGATGTGTTCCAGGATGGCTTTGACCTGTGGGTTCTCGCTCACGTGGTCCTCCAGGAAGCGAGGGTGGCTCCGGTGAGTCGGCGGCTCATCACGGAGGTCATCGCCCAGAAGACGCGGGATCGGGAGGAGGCGGGCCGGTGTTCGTAGTCGCGTACGAGACGGCGGTAGAACATCAGGATCCCGTTCGTCTGCTCCACGATCCACCGCTTGGCCTGCACGACGAAGCCCTTGCCGGCCGGGTTGCGCTCGACGATCTCGACGTCGATGCCCACGTTCTTGCCGTGATCGACGACCTTCTTCTTGAAGCCCTGGTCGACCAGGGCTTTGGCCACGGTGTCGCACTGCCCGGCGACACCGTCCAGCAGGGCGATGCCGGCGGTGTTCTCGTGCGCGGAGGCGGGCAGGACGACGCAGTCCACGACCAGGCCCAGTACGTCCACGGCCAGGCATCTCTTCCTCCCCGGCACCCTTTTCGCGGCGTCCTTGCCGGTCGTCGTGGCCGGGACGCCGACTGCGGCGTGGATGCTCTGCGTGTCCAGGATCACCAGGCTCGGGTCGGCTAATCGTTTCCGCTTCTCTCGCAGATGCCAGCGCAGCAGGTCGTGAATGTCCTGGTCGGTGCCCTCGTCGCGCCAGAGGTAGAAGTAGTACTTCACCGCTCCGGGCGGGGGCATGTCGTGGGGCAGGAACTCCCACTGACACCCCGTGCGATTCTGGTAGAGGATGGCGTTCACGATCTCCCGCATCGCGTACTTCCCCTGATGCCCGCTGACCGACGGATGCCGGGCCTTCCACGCCGTGATCACGGGTTCGACGAGCTCCCACTGCTCATCGGTGAGATCACTCGGGTACGGCTTGCGCATGCTCATGCCACAACCCAAGCGAACCCCGAACGCCTGACCGGCAACGATGCCCCAACGTCACACCATCGAGCGATGACAAGACCGACAGAACGCCACATACCGCACTCTCAGAGTGCGGCTCGGCGAGATCGACGCGGAGAGCGAGAACCTGCGCATCACCCGCAAGACCCTCCTCGCTCTCCCACTGCCCACACCCGCCACTGAGCCGGACCGCCCCGACATCCCGGACCACCCCGCCTACCAGCAGATCCTCACCGCCCTGGCCGACGAGGGCCGACCGATGCGCGCCCGCGACCTCTGCCAGGCCCTCGACCTGCCGACCCTCCCGAAGAACACCGAAGGCATCCGCTCCAAACTGAAACGCCTGGTCAGCCGCGGCATCCTCGTCGAACCTGAACCCGGCTTGTTCACCCGCCCCGAGACCTGAAGGCCACCCCGAACCCACGACCAGCGGTCCTTCCCCAACCCTCAATCACGAAACGGACAAGAGCTCACGTTCCGCACTCTGAGACCCGGGCCTTGGCGGGGGCGGCTCGGTCTCCGCTCCCGACGCCCCGCCGGCCCGCCGCCCCGACGCCGCTGCCGACACGGGCCGCGGCGTCCTCCGCCGGGCCCGCCCGACGTGGTCAGCGCGGCGGTCGGAAGCCGATGGTCGGCACGGCCCGGCGCAGCGGCCACGGCCGGATCGGCTCCCGGGGCACGAGGTCGGCGAGAAAGGCGTACCTGCGCAGCGGGGACGGGTCCTGGTGCCGCACTTCGCGCACCGTCCGCCACCAGGCGGCGATCTCGCACCACCCCGGTGCCGACAGCGAGCCGCCGAACTCCTGGACGGACAGCGCGGCGGTCAGCCCCGCGAAGGCGAGCCGGTCGGCCAACGGCCAGCCGGCGAGCGTGCCGGTCACGAAACCGGCCACGAAGACGTCTCCCGCGCCCGTCGGATCCAGCGCCTCGACATCGATCGCGGGCACCTCGGCGGTCTCCCCGGTGCGCCGATCCACGGCGTAGGCGCCCTGGGCGCCCAGGGTCACGACGGCGACGGGCACGTGGTCGGTAAGGGCGTGCGCCGCGGCGCGCGGGGAGTCGGTCCGGGTGTAGCGCATGGCCTCCTCGGCGTTGGGGAGAAATGCCTCGCAGCGGTCGAGGTCCTCCAGGGAGGCGAGGTCCCAGGCTCCGGTCTCGTCCCAGCCGACGTCGGCGAAGAGGCGGGTCCCCCGCGCGGCGGCCCGGGCGATCCACGGGGCGGGGTGCCCCGGCGCGAGGGAGGCGACGGCGGCCCGGGCCGGCGGCGGGCCGGCGGGGGCCGGCCGCTCGGGCGGCTCGTGGCCGTGGGAGACCATGGTGCGCTCGCCCTCGTACGCCATGGACACCGTCACCGGCGAATGCCAGCCGGGCACGGTGCGGGACAGGCTCAGGTCGATTCCCTCTCCCCGGGCGAGGGAATCCCGGCAGTGGTCCCCGTAGTGGTCGTCGCCGAAGGCGCCGGCAAGCGAGGTGCGCAGCCCCAGTCTGGCCAGTGCGACCGCCAGGTTCGCCACGCCGCCCGGGCTCGACCCCATCCCCTTGGCCCAGGACTCGCTCCCCCGGAGCGGCGCGGAGTCGAGGCCGGTGAAGACGATGTCGAGGAAGACCGCTCCGGTGAGGTGGACATCGTGGTGCGGGTCCCCCGGGGCGCGCAGGCGGGCCAGCGGATCGACCTGCGCGGTGGGTCTCGGCGCGTGACGACGGGAAGCGGGCGGCGAGGCCGCGCTCTGAGGGGGCTCTGGGGACGCTGTCACGGTGCGCTCCCTGTCGCGGGTGGGACACGGGGCGGGTGAGGCCAGTGTGCACCACGGTGCCGTGCCCCCGCCCGGCCCGCGCCGGGAGGCAGGGCGGCCTCGACCCCGGCCGCCCCTCCCCCGCGCGCCGCACACCGCTGTCCGGGCCCGCCGGCACACCACGCGGGGAGGCGCGCGAGGCGACCTCACGGCAGGTCCCGACGCAAGGGAGCCCGAGGCTGCTACCCCAGTAGTTCATACCGAAACCACATGTGATTCACATCACATGAATTGTCCTCGTCGGTCGCTCCTCCCCCTTGATACAAATTGGCCCCGTGCTCGCCTCGGTCCACGACCGACGCCCTCGGCCCGCCGCACCCCCCTGCCCCACCGCGCCCCTCGCACCTCGCACCTGCCACACACCGCCTCTCCGGCGAACCTCTCGCCGTACCGCCCCCTGCCCCGCCACGCCCTGGGAACGCCCGTGTTCGCCCCCCGCACCGCCTCCTGGCCTCTCGTCGCCCTCTTCACCGCCGGCTACCTCGCTCCCTACCTGCTGCCCACGACGGTCGGCAGGCTGGACACCGACCTGGCACTGACCCCCACTCAGGCGGGGGCCGTCGGCAGCGCCCTGCTGCTGAGTGCGGCCGGCGCGGGCTTCCTCCTGGCCACCCGGGTCGAGCGCACCGGACCCCGACGGCTGGCCAGGATCGGCCTCTCCCTGGCGGTTCTCGGCTACGGAACCGCCGCACTGACCACGGCCGTGCCGGCCGTCGTGGTCGGGGCGGTGGTCGGCGGCTTCGGCTCCGGCACCGCGACGACGGTCGCCGCCACCCGCATCGCCGCGGAGCGGGATGCCCACCGGACGTCCACCCTCGGCCTGCTCACCGTTTCCGCCCTGGCCGGCCTGGTCTACCTCGTCGTGCCCCGCCTCGGGCCCGGCCACGGCACCCCGATGGCCGCGATCGCCCTGACGGCGTCGGTGGTCTGGCCGCTGACCGGCCGCCTTCCGGCCGGGACGGGGCACGGCAGGCCGCCGGGCGAGCACGCACCCCGCCGCTCACCACTCGTCCGCCGGCGCGCCGGAGTGGTGCTGGCGGCGGCGATGGCCTGCTGGGCTCTGGCACAGAACTCCCTCTGGGGCGTCAGCGGCCGGATCGGGCTGGACCAGGCGGGCCTCGGGGAGGCGGCGCTGGGCGCGGTGCTGGCGGTGGCCCTCGGGGCCGGTCTCCTCGGGGTGCTCGCGGCGGGTGTGCTCGGCTCCCGGCTGGGGCGTGCGATCCCGATCGGCGGTGGCACGGTCGTGATCGCCGGGTGTGTCGCGCTGACCGCCTCCTCCACCGGCCCGGTGACGTTCGCCGCCGGCGAGATCGCGTGGAACGCCCTGTACCCGGTGGTGCTGTCGTACCTGATCGGCCTGGCCGCCTCGCTCGACCCGCGCGGACGGTGGGCGGTGCTCGTGGGGTCGGCGGCCTCCCTGGGAGCCGCCGCCGGACCGCTGGCCGGGGGCGTGTTGTCCGCCCGGGCCGGCTTCCCGCTGATGGGCCTCGTCCTGAGCCTCCTTCTCCTCCTGGCGGCGCTGCCGATGACCGCGGTGGCGCTGTCCGCCGGCGGACGCCCGCTGTTGGCCGGAGCGATCCGACGACGCGGGGGACACCCGGCCGCCGTCGTCGCCGGGGCCACCGGCACCCCGAGCGGCGCCGTACCCGAGGTCGGCGCGCCGGAACAACCGGTGGTCGTCATCCCGGTCGACCCGGCCAAGGCCCCGGTCCGGGGCGACTACGGGACCGCGGGGCCCCGCCAAGCGGCCACCAACCCCGGCTCGTCGGCCTCCTGACCGCGGGCGGGGAGACGGTCCGCTTCGCGGGGAACGCCCGCCGGTCGATCGCGACCGGCCGGAAGCCGCGCCTGCCGAGGAGGGGCACCCGCGCCCGCACCGCGCGGCGGGAACCCGTCCGAGCCCCCGCCCGACCGGTGGCGGCAGGCGGGAATCCCCGGCCTGCCGGCCGCGGAGGAGGTCAGGGGAAGACGTATCCCTCCACCTCGGCCACATAGCGGGACCTGCGTTCCTCGTCGTCGTCGAGGAACGCGGCCTCGAAGGAGTTCCGGGCGAGTTCCCGCAGCCGCTCGGGGGACAACGCCAGGGCGTCGCGGACCGCGTCGAAGGCGTCCTGGACATAGCCGCCGAAATACGCGGGGTCGTCCGAGTTGACCGTGCACATCAGCCCGGCGTCCATCATCGCGGGCAACGGATGATCCGCGAGGGTGTCCACGGTCCGCAGGCGCACGTTGGAGAGGGGGCACAGGGTCAGCGGAACCCGGTCTCGTACCAGCCGCTCCACCAGCGCCGGGTCCTCCAGGCAGCGCAACCCGTGGTCGACGCGTTCGACGCCGAGCGCGTCGAGGGCCTCGGTGACGTACTCCGGAGGGCCCTCCTCCCCCGCGTGCGCGACCCGCCGCAGGCCGAGGTCGGCGGCGGCCAGGAACACCTCGCGGAACGGCCCCGGCGGATGGCCCACCTCGGCGGAGTCCAGTCCGACACCGGTGATCCGGTCCAGGTACGGTCGCGCCTCGTCGAGCGTCCTCATGGCGGACTCCACACTCTCGTCGCGGAGGAAGCACATGATGAGACGGGTGGAGACGCCGTGGTCGCGCTCGGCTCTGCCCAACGCCCGCCAGAGCCCTTCCACCACCGTGCCCATCGCGACGCCGCGCGACAGGTGCGCCTGGGGATCGAAGAAGATCTCCGCGTGCCGCACCCCCTGCGCCGCGGCGCGGGCCAGGTAGGCGTCGGCCAGTTCGGTGAAGTCCCGCTCGGTGCGCAGGACGGACATCAGCGCGTAGTACAGATCCAGGAAGGAGCCGAGGTCGCCGAACCGGTAGGCGGCGCGCAGGGCGGCGGCGTCGGGGTAGGGAAGCGGCACACCGTTGCGCGCGGCGAACTCGAAGGCCGGCTCGGGCTCCAGGGTGCCTTCGATGTGGACGTGCAGTTCGGCTTTGGGCAGAGGCATCCGGGCATCGTACGAGGTCCGGCGTCGGTCGCCTCGCAGGGGTCCCGTCCGGGGACGCTCCGGCGCCGGGCGGCCGGGGCGAGGAGGGCCCGCGTGGCACGGCAGGCCCGTCCCGCCTCAGCGACGCGGCGGGACGGCGACCCGGAGCAGATCCCGTGCCACGGTCAACTCGCCGTCGAAACCGGCGGCCCGGGCCTGCCGTCCGAACTCCGCCGGATCGGGATAGCGCTGACTGAAGTGGGTGAGGACCAGGTGACGCACGCCCGCCTCGCGGGCCACGCGACCGGCCTGTCCGGCCGTCAGATGTCCGTACTCGACGGCCTGCCGCTCGTCCTCGTCGAGGAAGGTGGACTCGATGGCCAGCAGGTCGCACCCCTCGGCGAGCGCGTACACCCCGTCGCACAGCCGGGTGTCCATGACGAACGCGAACCGCTGGCCGGGGCGCGGCTCGGCGACGTCCTCCAGACGGACGGCGCCCAACCGTCCTTGGCTCTGGAGGCGACCGACGTCGGCCCCCCGAATCCCGTGGGCGGCGAGCCGCTCGGGCAGCATGCGGTGACCGTCGGGCTCGGTGAGGCGGTAGCCGTAGGACTCGACGGGATGGGAGAGTCGGTGGGCCCGCAGGGTGTAGGCCGGAGTTTGCGCCAACACGCGACTCTGTTGCGCATTTTGCTGCGGGGTGCTCGTCGGGTCGGGGATGATCGTTCCGTTGGGTCCTGCCGGGTTGTTGCGGGGCCCGGGGAGGACGGTGCTCGGTGTCGATGCGGCCGCAGGGGTTACCAGAGGTTCCGGAGTTGACGGCGGCGGTGGCCGCGGTGGTGTTCCCGGACGGCTCGCTGGCGATGCGGGTTCGGGAGGAGTTGGCGGGGGTGTTCGCGGACGAGCCGTTCGCGGAGGCGTTCGGTGCGCGCGGGCCGGCGGGATTGTCGCCGGGGATGCTGGCGCTGGTCACGGTGTTGCAGTTCGCGGAGAACCTGACCGACCGGCAGGCCGCGGAGGCGGTGCGTGAGCGCCTGTCGTGGAAGTACGCGCTGGGACTGGAGTTGACCGACACCGGTTTCGACTTCACGGTGCTGGCGAGGTTCCGGGCTCGGCTGGTCGAGCACGGCATGGAGCGCTTGGTCTTCGACCGGCTGCTGGAGCACTGCCGCGGCAAGGGCCTGGTCGGCGCGGGCGGGAAACAGCGCACGGACTCCACGCACGTGATCAGTGCGGTGCGGGACCTGAACCGTCTGGAGCTGGCCGGGGAGAGCGTGCGCGCGGTGCTGGAGGCGCTGGCCGGTGCGGCGCCGTCCTGGCTGGCGGGCCGGTTCGGGGCTGAGCGGGTCGCCGAGTGGGAGCTGCGGTATGCGGCCCGCGTGGATTCCTGGCGGCTGCCGTCGTCGAAGACCAGGCGGGACCGGCTCGCCGAGGTCTACGGGCAGGACGCGCTCGTGCTGCTGCGCGCCGTGCGCGAGCCGGATGCCCCGCTTGGCTGCGCGAAGTGGAGCCGGTGGAGTTGCTGCGGCGGATCTTCGTGCAGACCTACCACGTCACCTGCAACGCCCGGGGACGGGAGGTGGTCAGGAAGCGGGAGGCCGACAGTGACGGCGTCCCGCCCGGACAACTGCGGCTCGCCTCGCCCTACGACGCGGATGCCCGCTGGTCGGCGAAGGGAGACGAGCTGTTCTGGTGCGGCTACAAGGTCCACCTCACCGAGACCTGCGACAACGACAACGGCACTGACGGTGCGGGCGGCACTGACGGCACCGCTCCCGCCGCGGCCGGCGCCCCGCACCTGATCACGGACGTGGCCACCACCGCCTCGACCGCGCCGGACGTGACTGCCACCGCCGCCATCCAGCACCGCCTGGCCGAACGCCAGGTCAAGCCGGGCGAGCACTACCTCGACTCCGGCTACCCCTCCGCCGACCTCGTCACCGACGCGGCCCGCGACGGCATCACCATGATCACCCCGCTCCTCGGCGACCACTCCCGCCAGGCACGGGAGGCCGAGGGCTTCGACAAGGCCGCGTTCCGGATCGACTGGAACACCCGCCAGGTGACCTGCCCCGAGGGCAGCACCAGCACCGGCTGGTATCCCGTGCAACAGCACGGCCGCGACGCCATCGTGATCGCCTTCGCCGGCGGTGACTGCCGCCCCTGCCCCTCCCGCGAGCGGTGCACCGCTGCCGTCCGCGGCAATCGCATGCTCACCCTGCGGCCCCGCGAGGTCCACGAGCACGTCACCGCCGCCCGCGCCGAGCAGAAGAGCGACACCTGGCAGGCCAAGTACGCCCTGCGTGCAGGTGTCGAGGGCACCATCAACCAGGCCCTCGACGTCACCGGGATGCGCCGGGCCCGCTACCGCGGCCTGCCCAAGGTCACCCTCCAACACGCCTTCTCCGCCACCGCGATCAACATCATCCGGCTCGACGCCCACTGGGCCAGCCGCCAGCCCCACCGCACCAGACGATCCTGGACAAGCCGCCTGTCCCGCCTCGTCTACCAACTCGCCGCGTAGCACCAGCCAAAATGCGCAACAGAGTCACACGCCGTCGCCGTCGATCGGGGTCTCGGTGAGGTCGACACGCTGGTGGTACGCGCTGGAGTACCGGAGCCGCTCGAAGAAGTGCCGGCCGGACCTCGGGTAGTGGGCGGTGACCGGGTGGTCGACCCGGTCGAGGTTGATCCGCTGGATCACTCCCGGCAGACCGAGGCAATGGTCTCCGTGGAAGTGCGTCACGCAGATCCGGTCGATGTCGTGCGCCGAGACCCCGGCGAGCAGCATCTGCCGCTGTGTTCCCTCACCCGGGTCGAAGAGGATGCCCTGGCCGTCCCAAAGGAGCAGGTGGCCGTTGTGGTTGCGGTGTCGCGTGGGCACCTGACCGGCGGTGCCCAGGACGACGAGTTCGCGGACGGACATCCCGCGCTATCCCGGGGGCCATTGCATGCCACGCCCGCCCAGCACGTGGGCGTGCGCGTGCCAGACGGTCTGACCCGCGCCGCTGCCGGTGTTGAAGACGATGCGGTAGCTGTCCAGTCGCTCCTCGTCCGCCACGGCCCGGGTCTCGCGCAGCACGTCGGCGGCGAGCTCGGGATCGGCGGTGGCCAGCGCGGCGGCGTCCCGGTGGTGCGCCTTCGGGATGACCAGGATGTGCGTGGGGGCCTGCGGGCTGATGTCGCGGAAGGCGACGGTGGTGGCGGTCTCGCGGACGACCGTCGCCGGCACGGCCCGCTCGACGATCTTGCAGAACAGACAGTCGTCTTGCGGTTCCCCTGGCATGGGGCCTCCTCACGCCGATGATCGCTGCCCGGGCATCGTATCGGTCGCGTCGGCGGCGGGACCCGCGCGGGCGGGATCCCGGGAATCGCCGGCGGGCGGCGCCGCGCGGGGTCGTTCCGTCGGCAGTGGCCCGAGGTGCGTCCGGTGCGGTCCGAGGACGCGGCACGCCGCCACCGACCGTCGCACCAGGCCGCGTTCGGTGGCCGACGAGGCCTCGGGGCGCGGGTCGCGAGACGCGGGTCAGCCCCAACGGCCGGTGCGGCCGAGCAGGAGGGCGACCGCGGCGGTGCCGGCCGTCGAGGTGCGCAGGACACTGGGGCCCAGCACGCAACCGCGGGCTCCCGCGCCGGAGAAGATCTCCGTCTCCTCCGGCGAGACCCCGCCTTCGGGGCCCACCACGAGGACGACGGTCCCGTCGCTCGGCAGGTCGACGGTGGCCAGCGGGGTGTCGGCGGCCTCGTGGAGCACGGCCGCGAAGTCGGCTCCCGCGAGCAGCTCCGCCACGCCCTTGGTCGTGGCCGGTTCCCCGATCTCGGGGAACCGGGTCCGCCGGGACTGTTTGCCGGCCTCGCGCGCGGTGGCCCGCCACTTGGCGAGAGCCTTGCGTCCGCGGTCCCCCTGCCACTTGGTGACGCACCGAGAAGCGGTCCAGGGCACGATCGCGTCGACGCCGACCTCGGTCATCGTCTCCACGGCGAGTTCGCCCCGGTCGCCCTTGGGAAGGGCCTGCACGACGACGACCCGGGGCCGCGGCGGGGCCTCGTGTCGCACGGCGGAGAGGGTGTCCAGGATCAGCCGGTCCTTGCCCTCGGTGGCTCCGACCACGCCCTCGGCCCAGTGGCCGCGCCCGTCCGTCAGGACGAGCGTCTCGCCGGGTCGGAGTCGTTTGACGGAGACCGCGTGCCGGCCCTCGGGGCCGTCCAGGACGTAGGGCCGGTCGTGCGGGTCGATCGAGCCCAACGACTCGTCCACGAACACCGGCGCCGTCAACGTCCCGCCTCCTCTTCGAGGTTCCGCACCGCCGAGACGGCGAGCGCGAGTTCGGACATCAGGATCTCCACGAGTTGCCCGGCGGGGAGCCGACGGGCCATTCGGTGCCCCTGCCCCGCCCACAGCGCCATGCCCTGAGAGTCGCCGGCCCGCGCCGCTGCCTTGCGGAGCGGGGCGGTGAGGTGGTGGACCTCGGGGTAGGCGGCCGGTGCGTACGGGCCGTGTTCCCGGACGAAGCGGTTGAGCAGACCACGCGCCGGACGCCCCGAGAAGGCCCGCGTCAGACGGGTCCCGTCGTAGAGGGGGTCGGTCAGGGCCTGCTTGTGCAGGGTGTGGGCACCCGACTCGGGAGCGGCCAGGAAGGCGGTGCCGAGCTGGGCCGCCACGGCGCCGGCGGCCAGCAGGGCGGCTATCTGCGCGCCTCGCATCACCCCTCCCGCCGCGACGATCGGCAGGTCCACCGTCTCGCGGACCTCCGCGACCAGGGAGAGCACACCGACCCCCGCCCCGTCGTGTTCCGGGACGTCCCGGTGGGTGCCCTGGTGACCGCCGGCCTCGACACCCTGCACGACGACGCCGTCCGCCCCGGAGCGCTCCACGGCCCGCGCCTCCTCGGCCGTGGTGGCGGTGACCAGCGTCAGCGTGCCGACCCGTCGCAGGGCGTCCACGACTTCGGCGGTGGGCACGCCGAAGTGGAAGGAGACCACGGGTACCGGGTTCTCGACCAGGACGGCGACCTTGGTGTCGTAGCCGTCGTCCCGGGAGCCGGCGCGGTCGCCGAGCCGGGTGGTGTACCAGCCCGCCTCGCCGGCGAGCTGCTGGGCGTAGAGGTCCACGGCGGAGGCGTCCGGAGTGTCGCGCGGGGGCACGAAGAGGTTGACCCCGAAGGGTCGGCGGGTCAACCCGCGCAGTTGCTTGATCTCCTCGTACACGCCGTCGGCGGTCTTGTATCCGCCCGCCAGGAACCCCAGTCCGCCCGCCTCGCAGACCGCCGCGGCGAGTCGGGGGAGGGAGACGCCCCCCGCCATCGGGGCCTGCACGATCGGACAGGGGAAGAGATCGGTCAGTGCGCGCGACATGACGGCATGGTGCCATGCCCCCCGCACAAGCCGGAATCCGGTCTTCCCGACACGCGCCGGCGGCGTCTACGCCCGTCGAACGCCGACCGCGGCGATGCCACCCCGTGCTCGCCGGACGGCGAGGAGACCCGGTGGCGCACCGAATCCCTCGGCACTCGAAGCGGCCGATCCGGGGGGCAGGGCACAGGCCGCCGGCCCGTCGGTCGGGCGGCCTGTGCCGGGCCGGCGGCTCAGCGCCCGTTGAAGGCGTCCTTCAGCCGGGAGAACAACCCCTGCTGACCGGGCTGGAACTGTCCCTGGGGCCGCTCCTCGCCGCGGAGTTCGGAGAGTTCGCGCAGCAGGCGCTCCTGCTCGGGGTCGAGCTTGGTCGGCGTGGTGACCTCGACGTGCACGATGAGATCGCCTCGGCCGCCGCCCCGCAGGTGGGTGACGCCCCTGCCGTGCAGCGGGATCGACTGCCCCGACTGAGTGCCGGGTCTGATGTCGATCTCCTCCATGCCGTCCAGCGTCTCCAACGGCACCTTGGTGCCCAGGGCCGCCGCGGTCATCGGGATGGTGACCGTGCAGTGCAGGTCGTCACCGCGGCGCTGGAAGACCGAGTGCGGCAGCTCGTGGATCTCGACGTAGAGGTCGCCCGCCGGGCCGCCGCCCGGACCGACCTCACCCTCCCCCGCGAGCTGGATGCGGGTGCCGTTGTCCACGCCGGCCGGGACCTTCACCGTCAGCGTACGGCGGGACCGGACGCGCCCGTCCCCGGCGCACTCCGGGCACGGCGTCGGGACGACGGTGCCGAAGCCCTGGCACTGCGGGCACGGCCGGGAGGTCATGACCTGCCCGAGGAAGGACCGCGTGACCTGGGACACCTCGCCGCGGCCGCGGCACATGTCGCAGGTCTGGGCGGAGGTGCCCGGCGCGGCGCCCTCACCACTGCAGGTGGTGCAGACGATCGCCGTGTCGACCTGGATGTCCTTGGTGGTGCCGAAGGCGGACTCGTCCAGCTCGACGTCGATGCGGATCATGGCGTCCTGACCGCGGCGGGTGCGCGAGCGCGGTCCGCGCTGCGACGCCGTGCCGAAGAAGGCGTCCATGATGTCCGAGAAGTTCCCGAAGCCGCCGCCGCCGAAGCCGCCGGCCCCGGGCCCGCCCGAGCCCGACAGCGGGTCGCCGCCGAGGTCGTAGACCTGCTTCTTCTGCGGGTCCGACAACACCTCGTAGGCGGCGTTGATCTCCTTGAACCGCTCCTGTGTCTTCGGATCGGGGTTGACGTCCGGATGCAGCTCGCGCGCGAGCCGCCGGAAGGCCTTCTTGATCTCGTCCTGCGACGCGTCGCGGCGTACGCCGAGAACGGCGTAGTAGTCCGTGGCCACCTACGACTCCGCCAGGATCTGTCCGACGTACCGTGCCACTGCGCGTACCGCTCCCATCGTTCCCGGGTAATCCATGCGGGTCGGTCCGACCACGCCGAGCTTGGCAACCGCCTCGCCGCCCGAACCGTAGCCCACCGACACGACGGACGTGGAGTTGAGTCCTTCGTGGGCGTTCTCGTGACCGATACGGACGGTCACGCCCGGATCCTGCGCCTCGCCCAGCAGCTTGAGGAGCACCATCTGCTCTTCGAGCGCCTCCAGAACGGGCCGGATCATCAGAGGGAAATCGTGCCCGAAACGGGTGAGATTGGCGGTGCCGCCGATCATCAGCCGTTCCTCGTTCTCCTCGACCAGTGTCTCCAGCAGGGTGGAGAGCACCATGGAGACCGTGCCCCGGTCCTCCGGGTCGAAGGCGTCCGCCAAGTCCTCCACCAGCGTGGGCACGTCGGTGAAGCGCCGTCCCGCCACCCTGCTGTTCAGCCGGGCCCGCAGATCGGCCAACGACGTCTCGCCGAACGGGGCGGGGCAGTCGACCATCCGCTGCTCCACCCGCCCGGTGTCCGTGATCAACACCAGCATCAGGCGAGCGGGAGCCAGCGAGAGCAGCTCGACGTGTCGGACGGTCGAGCGGACCAGCGACGGGTACTGCACGACGGCGACCTGGCGGGTGAGCTGCGCCAGCAGCCGGACCGTGCGGGCCACCACGTCGTCCAGGTCGACGGCGCCCTCCAGGAAGCCCTGGATGGCGCGGCGCTCGGGTGCCGTCATGGGCTTGACGGCCGCGAGCTTGTCGACGAAGAGCCGGTAGCCCTTGTCCGTCGGGATGCGACCCGCGCTGGTGTGGGGCTGCGCGATGAACCCCTCGTCCTCCAACGCCGCCATGTCGTTGCGCACGGTGGCCGGGGAGACGCCGAGGTTGTGCCGCTCGGTGAGGGCCTTGGACCCGACGGGCTCCTCGGTGCCGACGTAGTCCTGGACGATCGCGCGCAGCACCTGCATCCTGCGTTCACTGAGCACCGCGCACACCTCCCGGAGTCCTCGGACCGGATTTCCCCCCTGGCACTCGACGTGTGGGAGTGCCAGGCTTCCCGCCAGTGTACGGCCGGAGACCGCGCCTCGTACAAGGCCCGGCCGGCAGCGCGCTGCCCGTCGGACGTCTTCCCCGCTAGCGTCCCGGTATGACGGTGACTTGGGAAGAGCTGGGCTGGGAGCGGATCGCGCCGGGCGTCGGCCGCTGTCGGCTGCCGGGCTGGGACGCCACGGCGGGGCTGGTCGTGGGGCGGGGGACGGCCCTGCTGATCGACGCCGGGGCGAGTCCGGCGGAGGGGGCTCGGCTGCGCGCCGAGGCACGCGCTCTCGCCGGTGTCGATGTGACGCATCTCGCGCTGACCCACGCCCATTTCGACCATGTTCTCGGGGCGGGCGCCTTCCCCCGGGTCGAGGCGTACGGGGCGAGGGGCATGGCGTCCGCGATGGGCTCCGCGGCCGGTCGGGACACTCTGCGGGCCGACGCGGTGGCCCACGGGCTGGACCCGGCCGAGGCCGCCGAGGCCGTGGCGGCGCCGGGACCCGTTCCGCGTGAGGTGGCGGGCGAGCGCGCGCTCGACCTGGGAGGCGGTCGACGCGCGCTGCTGGTCAGGCTCGGCCCGGCGCACGCGGCGCACGACATGGCGGTCCTGGTCCCGGGCGAGCCGGTGGTGGTGTTCTGCGGGGACCTCGTGGAGGAGTCCGGCCCGCCGCAGGAGGGGCCGGACACCGACCGGGGTCGGTGGCCCGCTGCCTTGGACCGGCTCCTCGCCCTCGGCGGCGACGACGCCCGGTACGTGCCGGGGCACGGCGCCGTGGTCGACGCGGACTTCGTCCGCGCCCAACGGGCCTCCCTGGCCGGGCCGTCCGGCGTGTCGCGGTGATCGCGGCGCCCTGGTTCCTCGTATCGTCATCCGAATGCGCGAGTACTCACCCGATCTGACCCCACCCTGGAAGAGGTCGCGGGCGGCCCCGGAAGTGCCCGTCGAGCCGGGTCTGGTGGTGGAGGACCCCGACTCGGGTTTCTGCGGTGCCGTGATCGGGTGTGAGGCCGGGTCGGTGACCCTGGAGGACCGTCTGGGCAGACGCCGCGTGTTCCCCCTGCGGACCCGCGGCTTCCTCCTGGAAGGCCGGGCGGTGACCTTGGTGCGCCCCCGTTCGGCCCCGCCTCGCGCGGCACGCACCGCTTCCGGATCCGTGGCCGTGCCGGACGCCCCCGCGCGCGTCGCCCGGCCCGGGCGGATCTACGTGGAGGGGCGGCACGACGCCGAGTTGATCGAACGCGTCTGGGGCGACGACCTGCGCGTCGAGGGCATCGTCGTGGAGTTCCTGGAAGGCGTCGACGACCTTCCCCGGATCGTCGACGCCTTCGCCCCGGGACCGGGGGCGCGCCTGGGCGTCCTGGTCGACCACCTCGTGCCCGGTTCGAAGGAGTGGCGGATCGCGCGATCCGTCACCGACCCGCACACGTTGGTCGTCGGCCACCCCTTCGTGGACGTCTGGCAGGCGGTGAAACCGTCGACCCTGGGCATTCCGGGCTGGCCTCGGGTGCCTCGCGACCAGGACTGGAAGACGGGCGTGTGCCAGGCCCTGGGGTGGCCGCGCGAGCCCGGAGCGGCCTGGCGGGCGATCCTGAGCCGAGTGCGGTCGCACAGGGACCTGGAGCCGGAGCTGCTCGGCCGCGTGGAGGAACTGATCGACTTCCTGACCGAGGACGGCCGGTGCTGACCGACGGGGTCGGCGGGTCGTGGCCGGCGCGACCCGCCGCCCCCGTGTCCCCGCATCGACGGCCCGGCGCGGGACCGGTCCCCGCCCATGTGCCGGTCAGTCCACCAGGTCCCGGACGACGGCGTCGGCCAGCAGCCGGCCGCGCAGGGTGAGGACGGCCCGCCCCTCCTCGTACGGCCCGGTGGCCAGCAGCCCGTCCGCGAGGAAGCCGCCGGCCGCCGCCAGGCCGCCCTCCCGCAGCAGGGACAGCGGCACGCCCTCCCGCAACCGCAGTTCCAGCAGGACCCGCTCGACCCGACGGTCCTCCTCGGTCAGGATCTCGCGACCCGCCCCCGGAGACCGCCCGGCCCCCAGCGCGGCGGCGTAGGCACCCGGGTGCTTGACGTTCCACCAACGCACCCCTCCGACGTGGCTGTGGGCCCCCGGACCCGCGCCCCACCAGTCGGCGCCCGTCCAGTACAGCTCGTTGTGGCGGCATCTCCCGGCCCGGGTGGTGGACCAGTTGGACACCTCGTACCAGGCGAAGCCGGCCGCCGAGAGGCGCTCCTCGGCGATCAGGTACCGGTCGGCGTGGACGTCGTCGTCGGTCATGGGGATCTCCCCGCCTCTGACACGTCGGGCGAGCCGAGTACCCTCCTCGACGATCAGGGCGTACGCCGAGACGTGGTCGGGGCCGGCGGCGACGGCCGCGTCGAGGGAGGCCCGCCAGTCGTCGTCGGACTCGCCCGGCGTGCCGTAGATCAGGTCGAGGTTGACGTGGTCGAAACCGGCGGCGCGGGCCTCGGCGACGCAGGCTTCCGGCCGGCCGGGCGTGTGGGTACGGTCCAGGATTCTCAGGACGTGGGGGCGGGCGCTCTGCATCCCGAAGGAGATCCGGTCGAAGCCGCCCGCGCGCAGGGCGGCGAGGTACGCGGGGTCGACGGTCTCCGGATTCGCCTCCGTGGTGATCTCCGCGTCCGGCGCGAGGCCGAACTCCTCGCGCACGGCCCGCACCATCCGCACCAGGTCCTCGGCGGGGAGGAGGGTCGGCGTGCCCCCGCCCACGAACACCGTCCCGACGGGACGCGGGTCGTCTCCGAGCACCTTGCGGGCCAGACGCACCTCCTCGACCAGCGTGTCGGCGTAGGCGTCGCGGGAGGCGAGGACGCCACCGGACCCCCGAAGCTCGGTGGCGGTGTAGGTGTTGAAGTCGCAGTAGCCGCAGCGGGTCGCGCAGTACGGGACGTGCAGGTAGAAGCCGAGGGGACGGTGCGCGGCCCCGGCGAGCGCGGACGCCGGCAGGGCGCCGTCGGCGGGGACGGGGACGCCGTCGGGGAGAGCGGAGGGCATGACGCCCATTGTCCCGCACCCCGGTGCCCCTTCGGCGCGGGAGGGCGCCGCGGGCGCCGGGGCGAGGGACGTGCCACGCCCTCGGGAGGCGGTTCGGCCGGCCCGGGGGCGTGGCGGGGATCACTCCGTCTGCAGGACCAGCATCGCCACGTCGTCGGCGGGCGGGTGGTCCCCGAAGTCGTGGACGAGCGAGCGCAGCGACTCGGCGATCCGCTCGGCGTCCAGCCCGGCGCACGCGGCGAACGCCGCGGCGAGGCCGTCTCCGTCGTCGAGCTGCCGGTGACCGTCGCGACGTTCCGTGACTCCGTCGGTGACGCAGAGCAGGGTGTCGCCCGAGGCCAGTTCGAGGGTGTCCGAGACGTAGGCCACGTCCTCGACGACGCCCAGGAGGGTCTGTGGTCGCGCCACCACGCGGACGGCCCCGTCGGGGGCGAGGAGCAGGGGCAACGGATGTCCGGCGGCTGCGAGCGTGCAGCGCAGGCCGCCTCCCTCGACGGGCGACAGCTCGCCGTAGAGCAAGGACAGGAAGCGGGTCTGCGGGCCGTCGCCGGGCGCGAAGGGCCGGGCCCCGGCGGCGACCAGAGCCCGCGCCGCGGCGTCGGCGGCCTCCGTGGCGTCGTCGAGGAGGAGTTGGTTGAGGCGGTCCAACACCCCCGGAACGCCGTACCCTTCGCGGGCCAGCAGCCGAAGCCAGGGTCGGACCAGCCCGATCACGACGGCGGCCTCGGGGCCCTTGCCCTGAACGTCGCCCACGGCGAAGCACCAGCGGCCGTCCCCGGCCGGGAAGAGATCGTAGAAGTCGCCGCTGGGGCCGCCCTTGTCGAAGGGCTCGTGGACCAGCGCCGTGCGCACTCCCGGGATCTCGGCGACGGCTCCCGGCAGCAGCCCGCGCTGGAGGACCGCGCTGATGGTGGCCTGGCGTGCGTAGCGGCGTGCCGTGCCGACCGCCAGCGCCACCCGTCGCGCGAGGTCCTCCACGAGGCCGGTGATCTCGTCGGGGAGGGAGGTCGGTCCCTCGCGTCCGATCACGAGGGTTCCCACCGGACGGCCACCCGCGGCGAGACGGAAGGCGAGGGCGGCGCCCCTGCTCGCGCCGGGCCCGAACGCCTCACCGGGCCACGGATGGTTGTCGGGACCCGCGTGGGCGGGGTCGGGCGGGCGCGGCGATTCCCGCTCCAGGACCCGACGCAACTCCTCCGCACGGCTCTCGCTGTCGTGCCAGACCCGGGCCAGCCGGGTGCCCGCGGCCGGACTCCCCGGAGAGTCGTCCTCCAACCAGACCGCGCACCAGTCGGCGATGCGGGGCACGATGAGCCGGCCGGTGAGGGAGACCACGCGATCCTCGTCGAGCTGGCCGGCGAGCAGATCGGACGCCTCGGCGAGGAAGGACAGGGCCCCTCGCCCCAGCCACTCGCGGTCCCGCCGGTCGAGGCGGGTGGAGGCGACGGAGGACCCCCACGTCGCGTCCACCTCCCGCCGGGGACCCGCGCTCCGGGCGGGATGACCCTCCCGGACGACGGTCTCCGCCGGAGGCGCCCAGGGGACCGGGGCGTCATCGCGCCCCCAGGAGGCGGGGAGCGAGTGGGAGCGGTCGGGGTCGTGGCGTGCGTGGGCGAGCGAGTCGGGTCCCCGCCCCCGGGATGTCGGGGAGCCCGGGTCACCGTGCGGGGGCGCTGCCGCGGTTCGCCCCGGCTCCTCGGGGTGGTCCCGGCCTCCCACGGGCTCCGGGTCCGGCCAGCCGAGAGGGCGGGCGTACGCCTCGGGCGGGGGACCACCGACGGGCGGCGGCGCCATGCCGAGGCCGTGGTGCGCCCCCTCCTCGCCGGAGCCGCCGGGCCCGGCGAGGGGCGGGGTGCCAGGCGGCGGCAGCCGCGCCCAGACCGTCTTGGCACCTCCGCGGTGGGTGATGCCCCAGGAATCGGCGAGGCCGGCCACCAGGCCGAGGCCGCGACCGTGCTCCGGTGCGTCGAACAACCCCGGCGAGGCACCGCGCGCCGGGGGGGCGCAGGGGCCGCGGTCGCAGGCCTCGACCACCAGAGCGCCGTCCTCTTCCAGCCGGAAGGCCACCTCGATGTCGGTGCCGGTGTGCACGACCGCGTTGGTGACCAGCTCGCTCACCACCAGGAGGGCGTCCTCGACGAAGCGTTCGGCTCCGGGCGGACGCGGGCCCGCCCAGTCCGCGAGCGCGAGGCGCAGGAGCGCTCTGGCGGCTCCGGGGGCGAGGGAGCTTCCGGGCAGGGTGGCACGGATCTGGGCGGTCGTCTCGGCGCCGTGCGGGGACGACCCGCCGGCGCGGGCGGTGGTCTCCCGCTGCGTCGGAATGGCCCCCATGGACGGCTCCCCGGGAAGTTCGTGCGGACGGCACCACGGTCGTTGCCGACAGGGTGACAGACCGAACCGTCGCGTGAACACGGAGTCACCGAAGTCGGTGGCCGTACCGGTGGCCGTGCTATGGGAAGGGCTCGGGGAAGCCGACCGGAGCGCGCGTGGAGGGTCACGCGCCGCGCGGGACCCTCCACCGGGACGAGCGCGACTACCGCTCGCGGGTCCCTTCGTACATCTCCTCGATCAGGTGCTGGTACTCCCGCTCGACCACCGGCCGCTTGAGCTTGAGGCTGGGTGTGATCTCGCCGTGCTCGACGTCGAGGTCGCGCGGGAGCAGCCGGAATCTCTTGATCGTCTGCCAACGCTGCAGGTTCTCGTTGAGCCTGGTGACGTAGCCGTCCACCATCTCGACGGTGGCGGGATCGGCGACGATCTCCGCGTACGACCGGTCGCCCAGCCCCCTCTCCTCGGCCCACTGCCCGAGTGCGACCTCGTCGAGCGCGATGAGTGCGGTGCAGTAGTTCCGGTCGGCGCCGTGGACCAGGATGTTGGAGACGTACGGGCACACCGCCTTGAACTGACCCTCGACCTCCGCCGGGGCGACGTACTTCCCGCTGGAGGTCTTGATCAGGTCCTTCTTGCGGTCGGTGATGCGCAGATAGCCGTCGGGGGACAGCTCGCCGATGTCGCCGGTGTGCAGCCAGCCGTCCGGCTCCAGGACCTCGGCGGTCTTGGCGGGGAGCTTGTGGTATCCCTCCATGATCCCCGGACCGCGCAACAGGATCTCGCCGTCGTCCGCGATGCGCACCTCGGTGCCGGGCAGTGGCTTGCCGACCGTTCCGGTGCGAAAGGCCTCGACCGGGTTGACGAAGGACGCGGCGGACGACTCGGTGAGGCCGTAACCCTCCAGGACACGGATCCCGGCGCCGGCGAAGAAGTAACCGATCTCGGGAGCCAGTGCGGCGCTGCCGGAGACACTGGCGCGCAGCCGGCCGCCGAAGGCCTCGCGGATCTTGGCGTAGACCAGGGCGTCGGCCACCTTGTGTCGGGCGGCCAGGCCGTAGGGGGCGCTCGGCGTCCCGGTACGGCGGAAGTTGTCCTGGGTGACGCGGGCGTACTCGCGCGCGACCCCCGCCGCCCACTGGAAGATCTTGTACTTGGCCGCGCCTCCCGCGCGCGCCTTGGCGGCGACTCCGTTGTAGACCTTCTCGAAGATGCGGGGCACGGCGGCCATGTACGTGGGGCGCACCACGGGGAGGTTCTCGACGATCCTGTCGACTCGACCGTCGACGGCGCTGACGTGGCCGACCTCGATCTGACCGGAGGTGAGCACCTTCCCGAAGACGTGGGCGAGCGGCAGCCACAGGTACTGGACGTCGTCGGGGCGGGAGAGCCCCGTCGCCGCGATGGCCTTGGCCATGTAGGACCAGTTGTCGTGCGGGAGCCGGACGCCCTTGGGACGGCCGGTGGTGCCGGAGGTGTAGATCAGGGTGGCGAGCCGGTCCTTGGTGAGGGCTCCCACCCTCTCCTTGACCAGTTCGGGCTCCTCGCGAAGGCGGTTGCGGCCGAGCGCCTCGACCTCGTCCAACGTGACGATCCAGTCCTCGCCGGTGTCCGCGCCGGCCGGGTCGATCACCACCACCCGGGTGAGTGCCGGCAGCTCCGGTCGGTTGGCACGGGCCTTCGCGAGCTGCTCGGCGTCCTCCGCGACCAGGACACGGCTCTCGGAGTCCGCGAGGATGTAGGCGGACTCCTCCGCGTTGGTCTGTGGATAGACGGTGGTCGTCGCCGCGCCCGCGCACATGATGCCCAGGTCGACCAGGATCCACTCGACCCGGGTCGACGAGGCCAGCGCCACCCGCTGCTCGGGGAGGACTCCCAACTCGATCAGGCCCGCGGCGATGGCGCAGACGCGCTCGCCGGCCTCGCCCCAGCTCAGCGACTCCCAGTCGTCCGGGCCCTCTCCGGCGGCGGGCGGAACCGGGTAACGGTAGGCCTCCGCGTCCGGTGTGGCCGCCACCCGCTCCAGGAAGAGCGCCGCGACGGAGGGCGGACGGTTCTCGATCAGTGTCTGTGTATCGCTCACGACATCCTCCGGACCGCGATGGTGCGGCTGGCTCAGGTGGGGCTGGTCGGTCTCGGGATGTGACTGAAGGGTCGATTTTCGGCCATTTGTTCAACTCACAAGCGACCAGAGGGCAGGGACAGGCTAAGGGCCGGTCGGCGCCCGCGTAAGGGGCGGCACCTCCCAGCTTTCCCGGTAGGGCGCCGACCGGCACGCCGAGGGCTCGGGCTCGCCGAGCGGCCCTCGGCCTCACAGGACGTCCGCGGCGGCGGCGGACGGGGTGGAGATACGGCCGAGCGGAACGGCGCCGGATACCGCGACCGCGACCGCGCGAGAACGTGCCGCCGGCGGCGGAGACCTCCTGCCCCACCCGGCCCGCGCGGCCCGGAGGACGCCATGGTCCCGTCTCCGTCGAGCGACGGAGACGGGACCATGGCCGGCGTCGACTTCGAAAGCGAGGGAACCCTCCCCCGAGAGGCGGAGCCCTCAGCCCTTGGCCTTGCCGGACTTGCCTCCGCCGTCGTCGCTGGAGAGCACCGCGATGAAGGCTTCCTGGGGGACCTCCACCGAGCCGACCATCTTCATGCGCTTCTTGCCCTCCTTCTGCTTCTCCAGCAGCTTCCGCTTGCGGGAGATGTCACCGCCGTAGCACTTGGCGAGGACGTCCTTGCGGATGGCGCGGATGGTCTCACGGGCGATCACGCGGGAGCCGATGGCGGCCTGGACCGGCACCTCGAAGTTCTGGCGCGGGATCAGCTCCTTCAGCTTGGCGACGAGCCTCACCCCGTAGGCGTATGCCTGCTCCTTGTGGGTGATGGCGGAGAAGGCGTCGACCTTGTCGCCGTGCAGCAGGATGTCGACCTTGACGAGCGAGCTGGACTGCTCTCCGGTGGGCTCGTAGTCCAGCGAGGCGTAACCCCGGGTCTTGGACTTCAACTGGTCGAAGAAGTCGAAGACGATCTCGGCGAGCGGGAGGGTGTAGCGGATCTCCACCCGATCCTCCGAGAGGTAGTCCATGCCGAGCAGGTTGCCGCGCCGGGTCTGGCACAGCTCCATGATCGCCCCGATGAACTCGGTGGGGGCCAGGAGGGTCGCCCGCACGACCGGTTCGAAAACCTCGGCGATCTTGCCTTCGGGGAACTCGCTGGGGTTGGTGACCTGGATCTCCTCGCCGTCCTCCATGATCACGCGGTAGACGACGTTGGGCGCCGTGGCGATCAGGTCGAGCCCGAACTCCCGCTCCAGGCGTTCCCGGACCACGTCCAGGTGCAACAGGCCGAGGAAGCCGACGCGGAAGCCGAAGCCGAGCGCCGCGGAGGTCTCCGGCTCGTAGACCAGGGCCGCGTCGTTGAGCTGGAGCTTGTCCAGCGCCTCGCGCAGCTCCGGGTAGTCGGAGCCGTCCAGCGGGTAGAGACCCGAGAACACCATCGGCTTGGGGTCCTTGTAGCCGCCCAGCGCGCCCTCGGCGCCCTTGTGCTGGCTGGTGACGGTGTCCCCCACCTTGGACTGTCGGACGTCCTTCACCCCGGTGATGAGGTAGCCCACCTCGCCGACACCGAGACCGTCGGCGGCCTGCATCTCGGGCGAGTTGGTGCCGATCTCCAGCAGCTCGTGCGTGGCGCCTGTGGACATCATCCGGATCCGCTCGCGCTTGTTGAGCCGTCCGTCGACGACCCTGACGTAGGTCACCACGCCTCGGTAGGAGTCGTAGACCGAATCGAAGATCATCGCGCGGGCCGGGGCGTCGGCGACCCCTACGGGCGGCGGCACGTCGGCGACGACCTTGTCCAACAGATCCTCGACGCCGAGGCCGGTCTTGGCCGAGACCTTCAGGACGTCGTCCGGCTCGCAACCCACCAGGTTGGCGAGTTCCTCGGCGAACTTCTCGGGCTGTGCGGCCGGCAGGTCGATCTTGTTCAACACCGGGATGATCGTGAGGTCGTTCTCCATCGCCAGATACAGGTTGGCGAGGGTCTGCGCCTCGATGCCCTGAGCGGCGTCGACCAGCAACACGGTCCCCTCGCACGCGGCGAGCGAACGCGAGACCTCGTACGTGAAGTCGACGTGGCCCGGCGTGTCGATCATGTTGAGGATGTGCGTGCTGTCCTTGTCGCGGGTGGGCGCCCACGGCAGTCGCACCGCCTGGGACTTGATCGTGATGCCGCGCTCGCGCTCGATGTCCATCCGGTCGAGGTACTGGGCGCGCATCTGCCGCTGCTCGACCACCCCGGTCAGTTGCAGCATCCGGTCGGCGAGGGTGGACTTGCCGTGGTCGATGTGCGCGATGATGCAGAAGTTGCGGATCAGAGCCGGGTCGGTTCGGCTCGGCTCGGGCACATGGCTAGGGATCGCGGGCACGCAGGGTCCTGATTCTTGAGGCGTCCGCAGTGTCTGCGGTCTCGGGTCGGATCGATACGTAGCCTCCATCGTCCCACGGGCGGGGACCGGCGACGGGTTTGGGCCGCCGATCGGCCCGCTGGTACTGTGGGTGGCTGTGTCTCGTGCCTCCGGCGCGAGGCGCGGTTCAGGAACACATCACCGGTACGACCCCGGGGGGCCCGAGCGGTGCCCGCGGGTCGCGCCAGAACCCGAGAAGGCTCTTACGTGGCGAACATCAAGTCCCAGATGAAGCGGATCAAGACCAACGAGAAGGCGCGGCTGCGCAACAAGGCCGTCAAGTCCTCGCTGAAGACCGCGATCCGCAAGGCTCGCGAGGCCGCTGCCGCGGGTGACGTGGAGAAGGCCACCGAGTACCAGCGCGCCGCCGCGCGCCGGCTCGACAAGGCCGCCTCCAAGGGTGTCATCCACAAGAACCAGGCCGCCAACAAGAAGTCGGCTCTGGCCCAGCGGGTCGCCGACCTCAAGGGCTGACTCCACGGCCGACCCATCGCCGGGAGGAACCGGGCGGGCCCTCTCTCATCCGCCCCCTGCCGGCAACGAGGACTCGTACGCGGCCTGCGTTCGCCACGCGGGTACGAGTCCACAGACGTGACGAAGACCCCGTGCACGGCCCTCCCCCAGGGCGGTGGACGGGGTCTTCGCACGCGCGGGGACGCCGCCGTGCCGACCATCGGGAACGACGCCTCCGCACTGGTCACGACGAGCGGCGACCACTCACCGACCTCCCCGGGAGCGCGCCGCGCGGGCGACCGCGACGACCGCCCTCTCCAGCGCGTACCCGGGGTCGTCGCCGCCGCCCTTCACCCCCGCGTCGGCGACCGCCACCGCGCGCAGGGCCGCCGCCACCGCGTCGGGCGTCCATCCGGCCGCCTGTCTGCGCACCCGGTCCACCTTCCACGGCGGCATGCCCAACTCCCGGGCGAGATCGGCGGGTCGCCCCCCTCGGGCGGCGGACAGTCTGCCGATCGCCCGGACGCCCTGTGCCAGCGCACTGGTGATCAGCACCGGAGCCACCCCGGTGGACAGCGACCACCGCAGGGCCTCCAAAGCCTCCGCGGCCCGCCCCTCCACCGCGCGATCGGCGACGGTGAAACTGGAAGCCTCGGCCCGCCCCGTGTAGTACCGACCCACGACCTCCTCGTCGATCGGGCCCTCGACGTCCGCCGCGAGCTGGGCCACCGCCGACGCCAACTCCCGCAGGTCGCCACCGATCGCGTCGACCAGGGCCTGGCAGGCCTCCGGAGCCGCCGACCGCCCGGCGGCACGGAACTCGCCGCGGACGAAGCCGAGCCGCTCCGCCGGCTTGGTCATCTTCGGGCAGGCGACCTCGCGCGCGCCCACGCGCCGCGCGGCGTCCAGCACACCCTTGCCCTTCGCGCCTCCCGCGTGCAGCAGCACGAGGACGATCTCCTCCGCCGGCGCGGCCAGGTAGGCCTTCAAGTCCTTGACCGTGTCCGCGGACAGGTCCTGCGCGGCGCGGAAGACGAGGACCTTCCGCTCGGCGAACAACGACGGGCTGGTCCACTCGGCCAGCGCTCCGGGAGGCAACCGATCCGGCGTCAGGTCGCGCACGTCGGTGTCGGGATCGGCCGCCCGCGCGGCGTCGACCACCTCCCGTACGGCGCGGTCGAGCAGCAGCTCCTCGGGCCCCACCGCGAGGGTCACCGGGGCGAGAGGGTCGTCGTTCGCAGTCTTCCTGGCCATCACGAGAAGCATCCCACGTCGCACGGACAACGCGGCCTCGCCGGCGTGCCCACCTCGCCCGCCTCTCTCGGGACCGCCTCGTCCCGCGGCCTCGCCCCGTCAAGGGGTCTCGCGCCAGCCCGCCCAGCGGGCGGCGAACTCGTCCAACCGGTCCGCGCCCAGCCGCTCCCCCTCGTCCCCCACGACGACCAGCCACTGGGCGTCCTCGGCGTCGTCCTCGCCCGCGAGGGCGTCCCTGACGACACGGGGCTCCTCGTCGAGAGCGAGCAGCTCCGCGAGGGCCGCCGCGGCCTCCTCAGCGGCGTCGCGGTCCGGCAGCACGAGCAGGTGTCTCACATCGGTCACGCGCGCCATTCTCCCGCGGGCCGCGCGGTGCCCACCGGCGGCGGTCGACACGGCGGGACCCGGCCCGATCGGCCGGTGGAGTCCGCGGAGTCGGTCCCGCCGCCCGGGCGGGTCGAGTCCCGAGGCCGGCCGGGGAGGCGACGCCGGGCACGGGTGCCCCGGGCGCGAGAGCGGGCGGGGCGTCGGTGGACGGCCACCCGAAGATCGGCCGCCGTGCCCGTGACCGCCACGGCACCGTCGCGGTCGGTTCGCAGCACGGTCGCTCCCCCGGCCCGCAACGCGGCCAGTGTGCGCGGGGCGGGATGCCCGTAGGAGTTGTCCGCGCCGCAGGAGACGAGCGCCAGGCGCGGACGGACACGCCGCAGGAAATCCTCGTCCTGACCGGCCGAGCCGTGGTGCGCCACCTTGACCACGTCCACGTCCGCCAACGCCGTCCCGTACGAACGGTCCAGCGCCCGCTGGGCCGGCGGTTCGAGATCACCGAGGAGGAGGAGCCGCAGCCCCGCCGTGCGGACCAGCAGGGTGACGCTGGCGTCGTTGGGGCCGTCCGTGCCGGGGACCGCGGCGGGGGTGGCAGGCGGCCAGACGACCTGCCAGGTCAACGACCCCGACCGACGCGCCTCCCCGGCGGCGGCGTGCCGAAGGGGGATTCGGCTCCGCGAGGCGAGGGCACGCACCGCCGCGGCCTGTCCGGCGGGCTCCTCCAGCCCGGTCGTCTCGATCGCCCCGACCCGACGCCCGCGCAGCACCCCCGACAGCCCGCCGACGTGGTCGGCGTGGAAGTGCGTCAGGACGACGAGGGGGACACGGGTCACCCCGAGCGACCTCAGGCAACGGTCCACGGAGGCGGGGTCGGGTCCGGCGTCCACGACCACTCCGGTGTGCGGCCCCGCCGAGAGGACCAGGGCGTCTCCCTGCCCGACATCGCACATCACCAGTCGCCATCCGGGCGGCGGCCAACCTCCGACCAGGCGGGGCAAGGGGTCGGGTCGGACCACCGCCAGCGTCAGGGCGAGCGCCAGAGCCCCACACCACCACGGACGGCGCGACAGGTGCCGGCCGGTGAGCGCCACCGCGGTGACGGCCAGGGCGAGCAGGGCCGCCCCACCCCAGGTCGCCGGCCAGGCGACCGACGCCCCCGGCAGCGCGGCGCCGCACCGGGCGACGGCGGCGAGCCATCCCGCAGGCCAGCCCGCGCACCACGCGAGAGCCTCGGCGACCGGCATGGCCAGGGGAGCGATCCCGAGCGCGCCGAACCCCAGGACGGTGGCAGGGGCGAGGGCCACCTCGGCGAGGAGGTTGCACGGTACCGCCACCAGGCTGACCCGGGCCGACAGCACGACGACCACCGGGGCACAGACGGCCTGCGCCGCCATCGCGGCGGCCGACGCCTCGGCGAGGCGGGGTGGGACGCCACGACGACGGAGCGAGGCGCTCCAGCGGGGGGCGAGGGTGAGCAGGGCGCCCGTGGCCAGCACCGACAGCAGGAAGCCGTAACTGCGGGCGAGCCAGGGGTCGTAGAGCACCAGGAGCAGGACGGCCGCGGCCAGGGCGGGGAGGAGGGTTCTGCGCCGTCCGGTGGCCAGGGCCAGCAGGGCCACGCCGCCGCAGGCCGCCGCACGCAGCACGCTGGGCTCGGGCCGGCACACCACGACGAACCCGATGCACAGGACCCCTCCGGCGACCGCGGTGGCGCGCAGGGAGAGTCCGAGCAACGGGGCCGCCCCCCGCCGCTCTGTGCGGCCGGCGGTCCCGGGCGCACCGAGCAGGAGCGCCAGCGTGATCGTGAGGTTCGATCCGGACACGGCGAGCGTGTGCGCGAGGTCGGTCGCGGCGAATGCCTCCTCCAGGTCGGCGGTGATCCGCGTGGTGTCCCCCACGACGAGTCCGGGCAGCAGCGCCCTCGGGTCCGCGGGGAGGCCGTCCGTCGCCTCGCGAAGGCCTTCGCGGAGCCGGCCCGCCAGCCGCTGGGCCGCCGACGGCCCGGCGGTCACCTCCGGCGCCGCCGTGTCCCGGATGCGCAGAACCGCCGCGATCCGATCCCGGGGCCGGGCCGGCGGCGCGGCCTGGGCCGTGACGCGCAACCGGGTGGTCGGCAGCAACCCCAGCCATGCCGTCGCGGCGGACGGTCGCGCGGCCGGGTCCGACGAGGGGCCGGCTACGGCCTCGCCGGCGGTGTCGAACCGACCCGGGAAGACGATCAGCAGCACGGGCGTCCGGGTGGCGAGCGTCGAACCGTCCGCCCGCACGACTCGGCGGACGTCGGCCCGGATGGACACGGCGGGGGTGGCCGGGCGCGGACCGCCGTGGCGGGGGCGGATCTCCTTGGGATCACCGGTCACCTCGACGTCCGCGGTGATGGTGGCATGGCCGCGGGCCTGTTCCGGGACGGGTCCCCGGTGCGGGTCCGCTCCGTGCAGACCGGCCGACGCGGCGGACGCGGCGACGCCGAGGAGCACGGCGGCGGGCGCGGAGCCGACTCGCGCGAGGCACCTCGGGAGTCCGGAGCGGGCGCGGCGGCGGGGGGCGCCCGTCCCGCCAGGCCGGGCAGCCGGGCGGGGGCCGCGTTCCGGCCGCGAGAGGCGGTCGAGGTACAGCAGGACGAGGGCGGCCAGGAGGGACACGGTGGTCACCGCGATTGCCGGTGTCGGGGGCATGCCCGTCAGCAGCGCGGCCGTGCCCCAGACGGCGAGGGCGGGTGGCACGAGCCTGAGATCGGACGGGCCCCGAGCGCGGGGCCCCTCCGGGGGATTCTCGGCGGGGACGCGGGGGAGGTTCGTCGCGTCGTGCCCGCCCGATCGGCCCCCGGGCGGCGCGGTGTCGTAGCCCGGGCGGCGCTTCGCCGGCATCGGTCCGGTCACCGCCGGCGGGTGACGCGGGACCGCCCGGGTGGCGGAGCCGTCCCCGCTGCCGACCGTCAAGGCCGTACCAGCGGGCTCAGGTCCGCGAAGCGACGGTCGCCGATGCCGTTCACCTCGCGTAGCTCCTCCACCGATCGGAACCCGCCGTTCCGGGCACGGTGCTCGACGATGCGGCGTGCGAGGACGGGGCCGACTCCGGGCAAGGTGTCGAGCTGGTCGGGGGTGGCCGTGTTCAGCGAGACGGGGCCGAGGGGCGCTCCGCCCCGAAGCTCCCCGGCCGGGCCGGACGAGATCTCGCGTGGGTCTCCGGGCGGTGGAGGGACAGCGGCGATGCCGACGAGCACCTGTTCGCCGTCGACGAGGAACCGGGCCCGGTTCAGCCCCTCGGTCTCGGTGCCGCCCCGCACTCCGCCGGCGGCGCGCAGGGCGTCCTCCACCCGTGATCCGGCGGGCAGTCGGTGGACGCCGGGGCGGCGGACCTCGCCTCCGACGTCCACCACGATCTCGGCCCCCGGAGGCGTGAACCCGGGGCCCCCGGGTCGCGGTGTGAGGACCGGAGGTGGTCGCTCCTCCTCGACGGGCCCGGCGGCCGTCGCCGGGCGGACCACCTCGGGTGGGCCGACAGGGTGTGTCCTGCCCGTCCAGTAGTGGTGCACGGCGAACACGGACACGGCGGCGAAGAGCAACCCGAGGGCGACGGCGCCACGGCGTTCCAAGGCGCAGCGCGTCTGGAGCCACAGCGGCAGGCGTTCCACCAGCGCGAGTACGACCCGGCGCCCCCGGCCGGGCGGCGCCCCCCGCTCCTCGGGAAACGTCTCGCTCCCCGAGGGGCGTCGTGTCTCGTCGGGAGAGCGGGGTTCGCGAGCGTCTCCCCGCTCCCGGGCGATCGGCCCCCGGGCGACGGCCGCACCGCCCGGTCCGGTCCCCGGCACCGCGCCCTCGTGGGGTGGGCGCTCCCCGCCCGGTGGCGGATCTTCGTCGGCGAGCGCCGTCCGGTGGGAAGCCTCGACGCACTCGCTTCCGGGCGCCGCCTCCGGGTCCGGGAAGGCGCGTGTGTCGGTCGGCCGCGCCCGCCGGGGCGCGCCGGCCGACGGACTCGGACGGGCCGGGTCTCTCCCCGCCGAGTGGGCCCCGCGGGGGCCGTCGGACCACCTGTCGCACGCCCCGAGGGGAGGTGCCCCGGGCTCGCCTGGCGTCCTCTCTCCACCCCTCGGCCCGAGGGGACGACTCGCCGCCCCCGCACCGCCCGGCCCACGCTCGGCCTCGGGTCCGGCGAGCAGGAGCTCCGCGCGGTGGCGTGAGCCCGCGCCCGGCACGCCTCGGAGCGCGAGGAGACCTCCGAGGAACCGTGGCGGCCGGGGCTTGCGGTGGCGCACCCGATGCGCGGGAGCGCCCGCACCATCCTCGACGCCGCCCTTTCGACGGAGGGCGGCGGAAGGGCGGGAGCGGAGGGAATCGGGAGCGTGGATCGCTGGTCGCAAGGCCATGCTCGGAGGATCGGGGATCGGACCCGTTCTTGTGGATCTTGTGCGGTTTCCGGGGACGACTCCCTGGTTGTGGACAATGCCGACACTCGGACGAGGGCGTGTCGTGGCCGGTTGTCCGGGGCCCGACCCCGTCGCGACCGGTCGGGCCGGAACGGGACCGCGCAAGCCGGAAGGACCGGGGACGCCACACGGGTGCGCGCGCCACCGGGGCGCGCGCGGGGTGGACGGACGCCGGTGGCGGGAGCGCGACGGAACCGCTCTCCCGGCGGCGGGCCCGGCACGCCGGGAGCACCCGGCGTGCCGACCATGACGCCGCGCCCGGCACCGGGGCGACAGGTCCGGCATGGCCGTCCAGGTCCGTCGCGGGGCCCGCACCACGTCCGAGGCGATCCTGGTGAGGGAGGGCGCGGGGCAGACCGGCCACCGCCGGCGCTGCCCGCGACCGGCCACGCCCTCGCGTGGAGTGGGCGCAACTCGGGACGCCCGCTAGCGAGGAGCGACGACGACCCCCAGCAGACCGGGTCCGGTGTGCGCGCCGATCACCGCACCGACCTCGCTGACGTGCAGGTCGCCGAGCGAGGGAAGGCGGGAGCGCAGTCGGTCGGCGAGGGCGGAGGCGCGTTCCGGGGCCGCGAGGTGATGGACGGCGACGTCGACCTGGGCCCCTCCGGCCCGCTCGACGGCGATCTCCTCCAGTCGGGCGATGGCCCGCGAGGCGGTCCTGACCTTCTCCATCGGCTCGATCCGGCCCTCGTCGAGTCGCAGCAGCGGCTTCACGGCGAGCGCGGAGCCCAGGAGTGCTCGCGCGGCGCCGATCCTCCCGCCCCGGCGCAGGTAGTCGAGGGTGTCGACGTAGAAGTAGGCCGAGGTCGCGGCGGCGCGCTTCTCGGCCGCCGCGGCGACCTCGTCCACCGAGCCGTCGGTCCTGGCGACGTCGGCCGCGGCGAGCGCGGAGTAGCCGAGGGCCATGGCGATCGTCTTGGTGTCGACGACCCGCACCGGAATCGGTGCTCGGCGTGCCGCCAGGACCGCGGCGTCGTAGGTGCCCGACAGTTCGGCCGAGAGGTGGAGGGAGACGACTCCGGCCGCTCCGGACCGGGCGATCGCGCGATAGGTCTCGGCGAACCGCTCGGGGCTGGGGCGGGAGGTGGTCACCGGGTGGTGCTTGCGCAGGGCCTCGGCCAGCGCCCGGGTGGAGTTCTCCGAACCCTCGTCGATCGCCTGGTCGCCCAGGACCACGGTCAGGGGCACCGCGGTGATGCCGCCCCGCTCCATCGCCCGGACCGGAAGGTGGGCCGTTGAATCGGTGACGATGGCGACATGACGGGACATGCGCTGGAGGTTACCCGGACCGGGCCGCCACGGGGGCGCCGACCCGGCGCGACCCCGCCGCCACGCGGAACCCGCGACGTTCGTTCACCACCCCGCCGCGCGGGCCGGGTTTCGGTGCCGCCGCCGTGCGCGCGGCTCCCCGGCCGCCCCCGGAGGCGCGGTGGAGGGGCGATCGGCGTCGGGCCGGCCGGGTCAGCTCGTGTTCTCGGGACGGTTCCGCCGCTGCCAGGGGTAAGTGGGGTGGAAGCCGTGCGGGGCGATGGCGGGACGTCCCGCCTCCCCCTCGGGCTTGCCCGGTTCGCTCTCCGGCCAGGTCTGTCGGCCGCCTTCCTCCTCGGCGGCCGGAGCCTCCGGCCAAGGGGGAGCGGAGTCGGCCGCCGGCTCCGCGGCGGTCCAGTGGCGAAGGGCCCCGGTCTCCAACTCGATCTGCGCGGTCAGTGTGTCGAGGTCGTCCCCCGCGAAGCGTTCGGACCGGTCGCGTGCCGCCCACCGCAGGGAGTCCGCCGCCTCGGTCACCCGGCGGGTCCGCTCCCGAAGCTCGGGGAGCCGCCGCTCGGCGCCGGCGCGGTCGGGGTCGGACTCCAGGAGGCGCATCTCCGCGTCCAGTTCGTGGCCGTGCGCGCTCAGTCGCCGGAACAGGTCGAGCGACTCGCGCAGGGACTCGTCGGTGGAGACACCGGCGTGCAACGCGTCCTGAGTGGCCCTCATCGAGGTGCGCAGACTCATCCTCAACCGGGCCAACTCGCCCGCCGATCCGGACCGGGACAGGGACTTGGCCTTCAGCGTCTGATCCTCCACCACGCGCCGGGCCTGGGTGAGGGTCCGGTCGGCTCCGCGCCTGGCGGCACCCACCGCCTTCGCGACCGCGTAGACGCCGAGCCCGAGAAAGGCGAAGAACACGACGAGAACGACGAGAACGACGAACACAACATCCACGACGCCTCCTGTGGCGCTCAGGCCGCCGCGCGGCATCCTCCGCGCCGGTTACCTCCACGGTAAACGCGAGCACGGCGGTGGGGGGTTCCCTCCCCACCCCGAAATCCCCCGGGGTTTCGCGAGGAAACAGCCGGGTGGGCCGGGTCGAGTGCCCCGGCCCACCCGGCTGCCACACTCATGCGGGAACGATGTTGACCAGCTTGGGAGCCCGGACGACGACCTTGCGGATCGCCGCCCCGCCCAGCGCCGCCAAGACCTTCTCGTCGGCCAGCGCGGCCTCCTCGAGCTCCGCCTCCGTCACCGAGGGCGAGACCTCCAGCCTGGCCTTGACCTTGCCCTTCACCTGGACGACGCAGGTCACAGTCTCGTCGACGACATACGCCGGGTCCGCGACCGGGAAGTCCTGGTGCACCACGGACCGGTCGTGCCCGAGCCTGTGCCACAACTCCTCGGCGACGTGCGGCGCCAACGGGGCCACCAGCAGCACCAACGCCTCGGCGACCGGACGGGAGACGGGTCCTGGCGCCTTGGTCAGGTGGTTGTTCAACTCCGTGACCTTGGCGATGGCCGTGTTGAACCGCATGGCCTCCAGGTCCCCGCGGACACCGTCGATCGCCCGGTGCAGGGCTCGCAACGTGTCCTCGTCGGGCTCGGTGTCGACGACGGTCACCTCGCCGGTCTCCTCGTCGACGACGTTGCGCCACAGCCGCTGCAGCAGGCGGTACTGGCCGACCACCGCGCGGGTGTCCCACGGACGGGACACGTCCAGCGGCCCCATCGCCATCTCGTACAGGCGCAGCGTGTCGGCGCCGTACTCCGCGCAGATCTCGTCCGGGGTGACGGCGTTCTTCAGGGACTTGCCCATCTTGCCCAGCACCCGGGAGACCCGCTCGCCCTGGTACCAGTAGGCGCCGTCACGCTCCTCGACCTCGGCGGCGGGCACGGCGATGCCCCGGGCGTCGCGGTACACGTACGCCTGGATCATGCCCTGGTTGTAGAGCTTGTGGAACGGCTCCGCGGACGAGACGTGGCCCAGGTCGTACAGCACCTTGGACCAGAAGCGGGCGTAGAGCAGGTGCAGCACGGCGTGCTCGGCGCCTCCGACGTACAGGTCGACGCCACCGTGCGGGGCGCCCTCGTGGGGCCCCATCCAGTAGCGCTCGATCTCCGGGTCGACCGGCCGGCGGGCGTTGCGCGGATCCAGGTAGCGCAGCTCGTACCAGCAGGAACCGGCCCAGTTGGGCATGGTGTTGGTCTCGCGGCGATAGCGCTTGGGGCCGTCCCCGAGGTCCAGGGTGACCTCGACCCACTCCCGGTCGCGCGACAACGGCGTCTCGGGGCGGGAGTCGGCATCCTCCGGGTCGAAGGTGCGCGGCGAGTAGTCGTCCACCTCCGGCAGTTCCAGCGGGAGCATCTCCTCGGGAAGCGGGTGGGCGATCCCCCGCTCGTCATAGACGATGGGGAAGGGCTCGCCCCAGTAACGCTGCCGGCTGAACAGCCAGTCACGCAGACGGTAGTTGACGGTGCCCGCGCCGAATCCCGCGCTCTCCAGCCATGCGGTGATCCTCGCCTTGGCCTCGGTGACGCCGAGGCCGTTCAGGCTGATCGCCTCGTTCGAGGAGCGGATGATCCGGGCGTCGTACGACATCCAGGCGTCCGGCCAGGTGGAGGTGTCCGTGCCGCGCCCGTCGGGGGCGTCCACGATGCACGGCACCGGGAGTTCGAAGGCCCGGGCGAACTCGAAGTCGCGCTGGTCGGCCGACGGAACGGCCATGACGGCGCCCGTTCCGTACCCCATCAGGACGTAGTCGGCGACGAAGACCGGGATCGTCTCGCCGTTGACCGGGTTGACGGCGCGGACACCGGTGAAGACGCCGGTCTTGCCCTTGGCCTCGGCCTGTCGCTCGACGTCGGACTTGGCCGCCGCGCGGGCGCGGTAGGCGGCCACGGCCTGCGCGGGCGTGTCGTGCCCGCCCGTCCATGTCGGGTTCGTGCCGTCGGGCCAGTGATGGGGGGTCAGCTTCTCCAGCAGCGGGTGCTCGGGCGCCAGCACCAGGTAGCTCGCGCCGAACAGGGTGTCGGGGCGGGTCGTGAAGACGGTGACGCGCTCGTCGCCCACGGGGAAGTCGACCCGGGCGCCCTCCGAACGACCGATCCAGTTGCGCTGCTGGAGCTTGATGGCCTCGGGCCAGTCCAACTCCTCCAGGTCCGCCAGCAGCCGGTCGGCGTAGGCCGTGATTCGCATGTTCCACTGCCGCAACTGCGCCTTGAAGACGGGGAAGTTGCCCCGCTCGGACCGTCCCTCGGAGGTGACCTCCTCGTTGGCCAGCACGGTGCCCAGCCCGGGGCACCAGTTGACGGGGGCGTCGGAGGCGTACGCCAGGCGGTATCCGCCCAGGACGTCCGCGCGCTCCACGTCACCGAGCGCGCTCCAGGGGCGCCCGTCCGGGACCACGCGGGCGCCCGACTCGAACTGCTCGACCAGCTCGGCGATCGGACGGGCTCGCCGGGCCTCCTCGTCGTACCAGGAGTCGAAGATCTGAAGGAAGATCCACTGGGTCCACTTGTAGTACTCGGAGTCGATGGTCGCGAAGGACCGCCGCCGGTCGTGCCCCAGGCCCAGGCGACGCAGTTGGCCACGCATGTTCTCGATGTTCGCCTCGGTGGAGACCCGGGGGTGCGTACCGGTCTGAACGGCGTACTGCTCGGCCGGCAGCCCGAAGGCGTCGAAGCCCAGGGTGTGCAGCACGTTGTGGCCGGTCATCCGCTGGAAGCGGGCGAAGACGTCGGTGGAGATGTACCCCAGCGGATGGCCGACGTGCAGCCCTGCGCCGGAGGGATAGGGGAACATGTCCATGATGAACTTCTTGGGCTTGGCGACCGTCGCCGCGTCCCCCGCCAGGTCGCCGCTCGGGTTCGGGGCCTCGTACGTGCCCTCGGCGTCCCAGAAATCCTGCCAGCGCGCCTCGATGTCGGCCGCCATGGCGGCCGTGTAGCGGTGAGGTGCGGCATCCGCCGACATGCCGTTGACCGCTGCGGGGTTCGTCTCGCTCATGATCCTCAAGGCTCCATCGATCGTCTCTGCTCGCGGCTGCGACACCCGGAAACAAAAAAGCCCCTCGCACAGGAGGGGACGCCGCGCCGACTCCGACCGTCCGGCACGGCGGCGGTCGGGACTGATCAGCGCGGCTCGCTAAGCGGAAGGCGTACGGCACGCATGGCGTCAGGGTACAGGAACCCCGGCCGGGGCCGCGACGTGCGAGAAAGGCCGACCAAGACCCCCAGGGCCCCGTCGGACGCCGAGTGACGCCCGAGTGGGCACTACGCGTAACAGGACGTAACGGATACCCAGTGGATCACCTGGTCGTTCGATAACCACGCAATAGCCCAAACGCGGTGTCCAGCCGAGGCGGCGCGACCTAGAGTGCGACACCGGGACCGCTTTACCGAACCGCTCGGAGTCGCCCCATGAACCCTCCCCCCAGTCCCCCGTCGCCCACACCCCACGTGACCACGTGCGGGAGGTCCCCGTGGTGACCGCGGACGGCGTCACCCAGACGACGAACGACAGCACCCTGGACACCTACTTCGCCGAGTTCCTCAACTTCGGCGCCGGAGTCCTCTCCCTCGTCCTGCTGAGTTGCTCGGTGATCTGGGGGCTCGTCGCACAGGACAGGGTCGTCCTTGACGCCCGCCGCCGGATCATGGCACAGGCGGTGCACCGGACCACCGCCGTCGCCTCGATCGTCTTCCTGTTGGTGCACATCGGCGTCAAGGTGGCCCTGGAACACACCACGTGGGTGGCCGCCGTGGTGCCCTTCGGACTGCTGGCCACCGAGTCCGAGACCTTCGCCAGCCGCGAGGTGCTCATCGGCTTCGGCACCTCGGCCAGCCTTCTGATGATCTTCGTGGGCGTCACCGGGGTCCTGCGCAACCGCTTCGCCGCGCCGGCCGTGGTCGCCTCCCGTTGGCGAGCGCTGCACATGCTGGCCTATCCGGCCTGGTGCCTGGCGTTGCTGCACGGACTCTACGCGGGTCGCCCCGCCAAGCCGATCTTCACGATCCTGTACGGCCTGTGCGTGGTCGGCGTCATGGCGGCGCTGGCCCTGCGCGCCGCCCCCCGTCCCGTCAAACGCAAGGTGGCCGACGCTCTCGGCGGACTCGTCGGCGGCGAAGGAGGCCCGGCGCGCGAGGCGCTCATGGAGAGTCGGGAGCGGACGGCCTCCGGAGGAGACTCCGCCGACGATCGGCGGGTCCCCGGCGGAGCCGAGAACAGTTGGGCCGCCTCTCCCCCTCCGTCGGCGGTACCCAACGGTGCCCCTCGGGGCCGCTCGGCCGACGGTTTCGCCGCGTCCTACCAGGCGAACGCCCGGACGGGGGCGGGATCCGGGGTGGGTCCGTCGACGGACGCCCGGGGCACGCTCCCCATGGACGCGCTCCCCACCGAGACCATGCGACGGATCGACGGGCCGGGGAGCACTTCGGGAAACTGGCCCGCGCCCTCGCCCCCACCCGTGGGAGAGGCACCGCCGTCGGCGTACGACCCGCTCGAGGACACCGCCCATTCCGGAATCCCGCGCTACGACCCGATGACCGACACCGGGCAGGCGGTCCCCGTCTACACACCGAGCCCGGACACCAGCCAGGGCATCCCCGTCTACACCCCCACCACCGACACCAGCCAAGGCATCCCCGTCTACACCCCCACCACCGACACCAGCCAAGGCATCCCCGTCTACAACGCCATGACCGACACCGGCCAAGGCATCCCCGCGCAGGGCGCGGGCGGCGGGCAGGGATACGGGGCGAGTGACGTGGGCGACACCCGTGAGACGAACGCCGCCTACGCCACGTACTACCCGAACGACACCTACAACAGCGGTCCCGCCACAGCATCGACACCCGGTGCGCACCACGACTACAGCGTCGACGCACCGGGTTCGGGCGAATCTTGGAACACTCCGTCCGGAGGAATGAAGTGAACGAGGCCCTGCCCGACGTACCCGAAGTCCGCGTGGTCGGCCTTCCCCAGCTCACGTCGGGCTTCGACCTTGTCGAACGACTGGATCTACCCATGCACCTGAAGGTGCACGGCCCACTGGAACCGATGGGAGGAGAGCAACTCGCGCAGCTCGCCGAACGGATCAACCTCAGAGGTCGCGGCGGGGCGGGGTTCCCGTTCCACAAGAAGCTGCGGTCGGTGGCGGAGTCCGCCATCAAGCGCGGGGTCCGCCCCGTGGTCGTGGTCAACGGCAGCGAGGACGAGCCCGCATGTCGCAAGGACACGGTGCTGATCAACCGTGCCCCTCATCTCATCCTGGACGGCGCGCTGTTGTGCGCCGAGGCGATGGGCGCCCGCACGCTCGTGGTGGGCGTCACCCGCGAGTCCACACAGCGCTCCATGGAGGCCGCCCTCGCCGAACGCGGTCTGACCAACGGACGCCGCTCGGCCTTGCGCGCCCGCGTACAGCGCAACCCGGTGCGCATGGTGACCGGCGCCGCCGCCTCGCTGATCCGCTCCATCGACGGCGGTCCCGCGATTCCTCCGGGCCGCAAGACCAGCGCCTCGAAGAGCGGGGTCGGTGGCGCGCCCACCCTGCTGTCGAACGCCGAGACGTTCGCGCAACTCGCCATCGCCGCGCGGATCGGCCCGGAGCGATACGGTGGCACCGGCCTCTACGAGGAACCGGGCACCGTCATGCTGACGGTCTCGGGCGCGGTCGCCCGCCCCATGGTCATCGAGGTTCCCACCGGTGTGCCGCTTCGCTACGTGCTCCAACTCGCCGGGGCGCCGCCGGTTCCGCAAGGGGTGTTGACGGGCGGCTACCACGGCAAGTGGATCGACGCGGCGACGGCGAACGACGCGATCGTCTCCCGCAACTCCCTGGACGCCGTGGGAGGCGCGCTCGGTGCCGGCGCGGTGCTGCCGATCGGCCAGGAGACCTGCCCGCTCGGCGAGTCCCTGCGGGTGGCCCAGTGGTTGGCCGAGGAGAGCGCGGGCCAGTGCGGCCCCTGCTACCTCGGCCTGCCGGCCGCCGCGCGAGGTATGGAGGACATCCTGAACGGGGGCGGTCCGGCGGCGCTCGAAGCGCTCAAGCAGGTCGCCAGGAACGTCAAGCGTCGGGGCGCCTGCTCGCACCCCGACGGTTCGGCGATGTTCCTGGAGTCGACCGTCAAGGCCTTCACCGACGATCTGGCCGCGCACGTCCTCGGCAACGGCTGCGGCAGACCCGTCCACGGCGTGCTGCCGCTCTTCGAGGGAGGCAGGGCCCCGACGGGCATCCCCGGCGGGGGCGCGGCGGAGGAGAACGAACCGAGCCGCCAGAAGATCCACGTCGACTGGACCCTGTGCCGGGGACATGGTCTGTGCGCGGACATCCTCCCGGAGGTCTTCCAGCTCGGCGCGGACGGCTTCCCGACGGTCGCGCGGGCGGAGGTGCCCCGCTACGCGGAGGCGAAGGCGATGCGGGCGGTGCGTCGTTGTCCGGCGCTGGCGCTGCGGATAGAGGACGATTCGCGGGGGTCGGCGCCCAGCCGCAGCAACCTCCCGGTGCTCTCGCCCGGCCGAGGACGACGGGCGCTCGGGCGCTGAGTGCCCGGAACAGCGGGGAGGCCCCGGACCGTGTGGTCCGGGGCCTCCCCGCTGAACGTACCGTGGAGCTAAGGAGAATCGAACTCCTGACCTCTTGCATGCCATGCAAGCGCTCTACCAACTGAGCTATAGCCCCGAGTGGCGCTCCGCCCGGTCTCCCCGGCGGCGACGCCAAGACTACACGGTCCCCCCGGCCCCACACCAAATCGCTTCCCGTCGGCGAGCGCGCGACCGCACGCGACCCCGTCACCGCAACGCACCTCGCCTCGCCTCGCCTCGCCTCGCCCAGGGGATACGGGGAAGCGAACGACTCAGGCCGTCACGAAGGAGTAGAACCGCTTCAGCGTGCAGTGCTCCTCCAGCAGCCGTCCGTAGATCGGCTCGCCCTCCAGCTCCCGGTAGGTCTCGATCGGGTCGCCTTTTATGATCAGCGCCCGCGCGCACTCCTCGCACCAGTACTGGTACCGCGGATTCGGCGGTTCCATGTCGCGGACGATCGGGGTGCCGCCGGCACACCAGTCGCATTTCCGCCTGTGCGCACCCATGCGTCAACCCCGGCTTCGGGCGGCGGTCCACCCGGGGCCGTCCACGGCGCGGTCCGCGAGTAACCTCACGCCCCACGCGGAAGAACGCGGAGAAGACACGTGGCGAGTGGTCGTCGTCCGCGGCGCCGCCGAATCGAGGAAGGCGCCGACCTCCCCGAGGATGCTCGCAGACATCGCCTTCCCTCCCGTCGGGCCGCGCCCCCTTCCGGCCGTCTGATTCTGCCACGCCGGAAGCGCCACGGTCAGCGACGTCCGCGCGACTACCCGACCCGGCGAGGGCCGAGGAACACCACCGACCTATACGCCGCCGGGCCCCGCCCCGCTCAACCGCGGGCAACGAGAAATCCCGCCCCCGGGGAGGGGACGGGATTCGTCCTCGGATCTTGTGGAGCTAAGGAGAATTGAACTCCTGACCTCTTGCATGCCATGCAAGCGCTCTACCAACTGAGCTATAGCCCCGGGCTGGTGTTCTTCCCATCTCGGCGGGCCGAACAAGAAGAACTCTAGCCTGCGCCCCGCCCGAAAGTGAAATCGGATCTCGGGGCCTCCCCGACGTCAGTCGTCGTCGCCCAGGACGGGCTCCGGCAGGGTGCCCGCGTTGTGTTCCAGCAGGCGCCAACCGCGGGCACCCTGGCCCAGTACGGACCAGCAGCAGTTCGACAGCCCTCCCAGGCTCTCCCAGCTGCGCGGGTCGAGACCGAGCAGGCGCCCGATGGTGGTCCTGATGGTGCCGCCGTGACTGACCACCACGAGTGTCCCGTCCTCCGGGATCTTCTCCAGGTGACGCAACACCACCGGCGCGGCCCGGTCGGCCACCTCGGTCTCCAGCTCTCCACCGCCCCGGCGCACCGGCTCGCCCCGCTTCCACGCCGCGTATTCCTCGCCGTGCCGGGCCATGATCTCGTCGTGCGTCAGCCCCTGCCAGGAACCCGCGTAGGTCTCGCGCAGCCCGGTCTCCGTCACCACCTCCAGCGAGGTGAACTCGGCCAGTTCGGCGGCGGTGCGCGCCGCCCGCTCCAGATCGGACGCGATGATCGCGTCGGGTCGCAGACCGGCCAACAACCGGGCGGCGCGGCGGGCCTGGGCGAGTCCCGTCTCGGTGAGCGGCACGTCCGTGGTCCCCTGGAAGCGGCGGGCCGTGTTCCACGAGGTCTGCCCGTGTCGCCACAGGATGATCCTCCGGCCACGCCCGTCCCGCTCGGCGGCCCGCCCCCCGGCGACGCTCACCCGCGGTCCTCCTCGGGCGTCGTCGCCCCGTCCTCCGCGCCCTGGCGCGCGTGCTCCTCGGCCTTGCCCCGGGTCGCCACGGCGTCCGCGGGGAGGTCGATCTCGGGGCAGTCCTTCCACAGGCGCTCCAGGGCGTAGAAGACCCGCTCCTCGCTGTGCTGGACGTGGACGACGATGTCGACATAGTCGAGCAGGACCCAGCGGGCCTCACGGTCGCCCTCGCGGCGCACCGGCTTGGCGCCGAGTTCCTTGCCGAGGCGTTCCTCGATCTCGTCGACGATCGCCTTGACCTGACGGTCGTTGGGGGCGGACGCCAACAGGAAGGCGTCCGTGATCGACAGGACGTCGCTGACGTCGTACGCGATGACGTCGTGGGCGAGCTTGTCGGCGGCTGCCTGGGCAGCGGTGTGGATGAGCTCAAGAGAGCGGTCGGTCGCGGTCACTGCTGCGCTTTCGGTAGTCGGTCACTTGCCCCCAGGGTCTCACGCTCCTCGGCGGCGCCCCACGCGCGGACCCCCGGGCGGGCACCCCTCGCGCCACCGGCCGGCGGACGCCCCGGCGGGCGCCGGCGGCGTGAGTCCTGCCGGGCCCGGCCGCGCCGGGGGGCCGGACCGCACGGGCTACCCGGTCGTCGGCGCGTAGTCCAGCCCGAGGGTGACGGCCACGTCCGCGGTGCCGGCGATCTCGCCGGGGGCCACACTCGCGTCGGGCAGACCCAGTGTCCTGGCGACCTGGACGGCGTCCGCCTCGTCGCCGGCGTCGGCGTAGACGACGGCGGACACGCTCTCCGCGCCGGACGCGGTCCCGCCCGGCACGACGGTGAAACCGCCGTTGAGCAGATCCGCCCGGGCCCGGGCGGCCCCCTCCTCCCCGCCACCCGTGGCGTCGCGGACCGAGACGCTGACGGCGGCCTCCTCCGTCGTGTCACGGGCCGCGCCTCCGAGGATCCCTCCGACCACCGCCACGGAGTCCTCGGCGCTCGGTCCGCCGTCCTCACCGACCGACAGGAGGGTCGTCTCGTGGTCTCCCGCGCCGGCCAGGCCCGCGAGCGAGGCCAGGAACGCGCCCAGGTCGGCTTCGGTGAGCGGGGGATCGAGAACCTGCCCCAGGGCCTCCACGGTGCGGGTGCCGGACTCCGGATCGGTGGGGAGCCTGTCCAGGGCGCCCTCCAACACCGCGCCGAAACGCCGCAGCCGGGCGTCCTCCCCTTCGCCGGTCTCCTGGTGGGTGGCGTAGGCGACGGCGGTCCTGCCGCTGAGCACCCGGTCGTCTCCGGCCCGGACCAGCGGCGCTCCACTCGCCTCCCCGCCGTCCTCCGCCGGCAGGTCGCTGTCGACGTCCACCTGGATCGGGCCGACCAGGTCGACCAGGGTCCGCAGGAACGGGGTGTCGAGGCGCCAGGTGCCCTCGATCTCGGTTCCGAGCAGCGCGTTCAACGAGTCGCGGGTGGCCTCGGACCCGGCGTCCTCGACCGAGTCGGCCAGGGTGGTGGCGGTCCCGTCGTCCGCCGTCAGGGCCAGCGAGCCCGGCAGCAGGACGGTGTGTCCACGCCGGGTGGTGGCGTTCTCCACCAGCAACGCGCTGGCCGTGCCACCGCCGCCGGTGTCGTGCAGGTGCACCACGACGACGTGCCGCTGCTCGGATCCGGCGTCCGTCGCCGCGACGGTGCCCGGCCCGTCCGGCGCGGAGCCGGGCAGCCTCCCGGTCTGCCAGAGGTATCCGACGCCCGCGACGATCAGCAACGTGAGCGCCACCACCCACGTCAGCAGGCGGGCGCGGGCCCGCCGTCGGGCCTCGCCCCGGCGCTCGGTGCGGTTCTCGGTGAACTTCAACCAGTCGATGACGTCCTCGGACCGCGCGTCCGACTCCTCGACGAACGCGAACTGCTCGGCTCGGAGGTCGGGTCCCTCCGCGTCCGCCTCCGTCCGAGGACGCGGCGTCGGCCCGTGGACGGTCCGCCCGCCGCCGGGATCCCCGTCCCAGGGATCCCGGCCCCAGGCGTCGCCCGGCCCGACGAGGTGGTGGCCGTCCGCGCGATCGACCACGCCTCCCCGGTCGTGGGGGGCGTGGGGGTCGTGGGGGGCGATCGGCCCTCCCGTCCAGTCCCGGTGTCCGGCCGGGTCCTGTGGGTCCGAGGGCCGGCCGTCGGACCCCGTTCCGGGCCCGCTCCCGGCGCTCCCGCCCTCCTGCCAGGCCCCCCACGGTTCGTCCGCGACGCCCTGGGGGGCGTACCCCTGGGCGTATCGTTCCGATGCCTCGGGTCCCTCCGCGGCGCTTCGGGGCCCGTACCCGCGGTGGTGATGCCCCTCCCACGCGTCCTGGGTCGTGTCCCATCCCGGGTGGTCCCGCGACGCGCCGAGCGGGTCGTACGGCCAGGACGTGGGGGGCGGTTCCGGGGTCGGCGGGAAGAGTGGCCGGCCGTACTCGTCGTGGCCGACCGGTTCGCCGGGACTCCCCGGCTCGGCGTCGTGTCGGTCGTTCACCGGTGCCCCCTTCGGGTCACTCGCCGCGGTACAGCCGGCGCTTGTGGATGTACCGCACGACTCCGTCCGGCACGAGGTACCAGATCGGGTCGCCCTCGGCGACCCTCGCGCGGCAGTCCGTGGAGGAGATGGCGAGCGCGGGCACCTCGACCAGCGAGACGCCGCCCTCGGGGAGCCCCGGGTCGTCGAGGCGGTGGCCCGGTCGGGTGGCGCCCACGAAGTGGGCCAGCGCGAAGAGTTCCTCGCTGTCCCGCCAGGTGAGGATCTGGGCGAGGGCGTCGGCGCCGGTGATGAAGAACAGGTCCGTGTCCGGGTTGAGCGCGCGCAGGTCGCGCAGGGTGTCCACGGTGTATGTGGGGCCGCCGCGGTCGATGTCGATGCGACTCACGGAGAACTGAGGGTTCTCGGCGGTGGCGATGACCGTCATGAGGTATCGGTCCTCCGCGGCGGAGACCCGTCGATGGCCTTTCTGCCAGGGCTCGCCGGTGGGCACGAAGACCACCTCGTCGAGGTGGAACCGGGCGGCGACCTCGCTCGCGGCCACCAGGTGCCCGTGGTGGATCGGGTCGAAGGTGCCGCCCATGACGCCGAGGCGACGCTTGCCGGACCCCGACGGACCGGGCCCGGTAGGCATGTCCAACTCTCCCATGCGTGCAGACCCTACCGGCCCGGTCGGGGCTCTTCGGCGGTCAGGACCCGCCTGCCGGCCGTCGGCGGATCAGCGGTCGCGGTTGAAGCGCGTGGTGACCCACAGCAGCAGCATCAGGGCGGCGAAGGAGCCGATGCCGGTGACGTAGGGGCTGAGGCTCTCGTGGTTGCCACCGTGTTCCCCGCCTTCCTCGGCGGCTACGGTGACCAGTCGGGCGGCGGCGCTGTGGAGGATCATCTTCGGCAGGACCTTCGGGGTGTGGGCGGGACAGGGACGTCGGCTCATCGTATGCGGGCATCGGACCGGCCATCACGTCGACTCCACGCCTCGACGTCCCGCTCCGCGCGGTCGGGGCCGGGAGCGACGGCGGGCCCCGCCCGCGCGGATCCGCGGTAGCCGCCGGGCCAGGGACACGTGGAGCGCCGAGCACCGGGAGACCGACGCCTCCGCGCGGTCGGCGGGCCCGCGAACGTACGCGTCGGGACGCCGTCCCCCGGGCCGCTCTCCGCCGCGCCGGGGCGAGGGCGATTTCCCGCCGCCCTGCCCCGGGCCCGTCCGCGTGCCTAGGCTGGGGAGTGCTCCGGGGACCGGAGCGACGATCCGGCCGGCCCCTCCCCCGGTCGGGTGAGCCGGCCCGTACGCGGCGCGACGCCGACACACGGGTCCTCCGCGCGCCGAGGGAGGACGCGGAGCCGCCTCCCCGCCCGGGTCGAAGAACCGAGGCGTCCACGAAGGAGTCCCGATGACCGACCGTCCCGAGCAGACCGACCGCGCCACCTCGCCGAGCAGGCGGCGCAGGCGTTTCCCCGGGATCTCCTCCCGGGCCTACGAGCATCCCGCCGACCGCAGCGCGCTGGTGGCGCTGCGCAGGCTGAGCGGTTTCGACACGGTGTTCAAGGTGCTCAGCGGGCTGCTGCCGGAGCGCAGCCTGCGCCTGTTGTTCCTGTCGGACTCGGTGCGCGTCTCGGACCTGCAGTTCGCCCACCTCAACGACATGCTGCGCGACGCCTGCTACATCCTGGACCTGGACAAGGTGCCCGCGATGTACGTCAGCCAGGACCCGATGCCGAACGCGATGTGCGTCGGACTCGACGAGCCGATCATCGTCGTCACCACCGGTCTGGTGGAGTTGCTGGACGAGGAGGAGATGCGGGCCGTCGTCGGCCACGAGGTGGGGCACGCGCTCTCCGGGCACGCCGTCTACCGGACGATTCTGCTCTTCCTGACCTCGATGGCCGTGCGGGTGGCGTGGATCCCCCTCGGAAACGTCGCGATCATGGCGATCGTGACCGCCCTGCGCGAATGGTTCCGCAAGTCGGAGCTGTCAGCGGACCGAGCCGGTCTCCTGGTGGGCCAGGATCTGGAGGCCTCGCTCCGCGGGCTGATGAAGATCGCGGGAGGGAACCACCTCGACGAGATGAACGTGGACGCCTTCCTGGAACAGGCCGACGCGTACGAGGCCTCCGGCGACCTGAGGGACTCCGTCCTGAAGATCCTCAACGTGCTCCCCCGGTCCCACCCCTTCACCACCGTGCGCGCCGCGGAACTTCGGAAGTGGGCGGCGACGCGCGACCATCAGCGGATCATGGACGGCCACTACCCCCGGCGCGACGAGGACGGGGACGCCTCGCTCCGGGACTCCTTCCGAGAGTCCGCCTCCAGCTACGCCACGCACGTGCGCGCCTCCAAGGACCCGTTGATGAAGCTGGTCACCGATCTCGCCGGCGGAGCGGGGGACCTGGGGCAGCGGGTACGGCGCGGCTTCGGCGGGTTCACCTCGCCGGGGACGGGGGCTTCGCGGCCGGGCGAGGAGAACGGGGACGGTGTCGACGAGAGGGAGGGACCGGAGGGTCGGACCCCGCGCGAACGGGACTGATCCCGGGAGGAGCCGAGGTCCCCTCCCTCGCCGGTGGTCTCAGCCGCCGTCCGGTGTCACGGCCACGGCGGGGTGGGAGAAGTCGAGGGAGGTCGAGGGGGTCACGGAGCCGCCGGGCTCGGGTCCCGTCGAGGCCGGCGGCGGGGTCTGGCGGCGGTCGTCGCCGGAGGCGGCGCCCCGGTAGACCGCCGCGAAGGCGAGCACCACCATGCCCATGCCCATCACCACCGCCAGCACCCAGGCCACGGGGCGGTGCCAGCGGACCCGCCTCCCGTACGGCGCCGCCGCCGCGTCGGGGTCGTCGAAGGCGTCGGGAGGGTCGAATCCGGCACCGCCGGAGCGGCCGTCCCCGGTGTCGGGGTCGTCGAACCGCTCACCGCGGTGGCGGGCCCTGCGTACCTCCGCCTCGGCCCTGGCCCGCGCGGCGCGAAGCCGCTCGGTCGCCGTCGGCTCGCGCACCGGAGCCGCGCGCACGAAGGCCTCGTCGAAGACCACGGAGGCGAACTCTTCGTCCGACGCTCCGCGGTCGTGGTCGTCATGGGGCTCCCCGTCGTCAGGGAACGGGGTGCCCCCCACGTCCTCCCGCACGGACCCAGCGTAGACCCGGGGGGTCGTTTTGGGCAGACGGCGGACGTCTTCCGTGCGCCCGCCTCAACTTCGCACGTGCCCGTCGCCGGTGACGACATACTTGGTGCTGGTGAGCTCGGGAAGGCCCATCGGGCCCCGGGCGTGCAGCTTCTGCGTGGAGATGCCGATCTCGGCGCCGAAACCGAACTGGCCGCCGTCGGTGAAGCGGGTGGAGGCATTGACCGCCACCGTGGTGGAGTCCACCAGTCGGGTGAATCGGCGGGCCGCCCGCTGGGAGGTGGTGACGATGGCCTCGGTGTGACCGGACGACCACGTCCGGATGTGCTCGACGGCCTCGTCGAGCGAGTCGACGACGGCGGCGGCGATGTCGTGGGAGAGGTACTCCGTCCCCCAGTCCTCCTGGGTGGCGGCCACCACCGTGGCCTCGGTGCCCTCCGCGTGAGCCCGGACCCGCTCGTCGGCGTGGACCGTCACCCCCGCCGCGCCGAGGGCCCGGAGCGCGCGGGGAAGGAAGGCCGCGGCGATGTCCCGGTGCACCAGGAACGTCTCCGCGGCGTTGCACACCCCCACCCGCTGGGCCTTGGAGTTGACCAGGATCTCCACGGCGGTGTCCAGGTCGGCGTCCGCGTCGACGTAGACGTGGCAGTTGCCGGTGCCGGTCTCGATGACCGGGACGGTGGACTCCTGGACGACGGTGGCGATCAGGGACGCCCCGCCACGCGGGATCAGCACGTCGACCAGGCCGCGGGCCCGCATCAGCTCGCGCACGCTCTCCCGCCCCTCGCCGGGGACCAGCTGCACCGCGTCCGCCGGGAGGCCGGCGCCGGCCACTGCGTCGCGGATCACCTCGACCAGTGCCGTGTTGGAGCGGTAGGCGGAGGACGAACCACGCAACAAGGCGGCGTTGCCGGACTTCAGGCAGAGCGCGGCGGCGTCGACGGTGACGTTGGGCCGCCCCTCGTAGACGATGCCGACCACCCCGAGCGGCACCCGGACCTGGCGCAGATCGATGCCGTTGGGGAGGGTCGAGCCGCGGACCACCTCGCCGACGGGATCGGGCAGCGCCGCGACGTCCCGCACGTCGGAGGCGATCGCGGCGAGACGCTCCGGGGTCAGCGTCAGCCGGTCCACGATGGCCTCGGAGGTGCCGGCCTCACGGGCCCTGTCCACGTCCCGCGCGTTGGCGGCGACGATCTCGGCCGCCCGTGCCTCCAGAGCGTCCGCGACGGCCAGCAGCGCCACGTCCTTGTCGGCCCGCGGCAGCGGTGCCAGCTCGGCGGCGGCGGCCTTGGCGCGGAGCCCGGCCCGGGCGACCGGGGACGTGGAGTCGTGCGACGAGAGCGTGGTCATGAGGGGAAGGGTAGTCCCGCCCGGCGACGACACCGGCAGTCGTCCCACCTCCCGAGACACCTCGGACGGAACGAGGACGAACGGCCGCCGACGGCCGCGGACCGGCGCCGCGCGCGGCGCCGGTCAGAAGGGATGCACCCCCACGGGTGTGGCGGGGGCGGGGCCCCGGCCCGCGGAGACCCGCTGCTGGTAGGTGGCGCGGTCGATGACCTCCAGACCGACGATCTCCCAGGGCGGGAGTCCCGCCGTCCGTCGGTGCTCGCCCCACAGGCGCAGCGCGACCGCCGCGGCGTCGTGGAGATCACGAGCCTCCTCCCAGTACCGGATCTCGGCGTGATCTTCCGCGTACCGGCTGGTCAGGAGGAAGGGGTGGTCGTGGGCGAGCCGCTCCAGGGCGCGGCGGACCTCCTCGCGCGGTGCCCGCGCCCCCGAGAGGCTCAACGTGACGTGCCACAGGCGGGGCCCGTCCGCCGGATCGGCGGCGACCCCGGCGTCGCCGGTGGGAACGCGGGTCAGAGCGCGGACGCCGACGTCACGGGACGCCGCCGGACCCGAGGGCACCGATCTCACCACGTCCTCCCACACAAGCTCGCTGCGGCCCGGCCGGGACCCGGGCCCGTCCCTGGGACACAGTTGAGCAGGCCGCGGGCCGTCCCGTGACGGTTTTCCGGAACGTCCACCACCGCCCCGGGTGCCTTTGCGCCAACCCGGAGGTTCAAGGCCCGAGGACCACGAGGTCGTCCCTGTGCACGACCTCGCGCTCGTAGGCGGGGCCGAGTTCCCGCGCCAGCTCCCGGGTCGACCGCCCGAGCAGCCGGGGGATCTCCCGGGCGTCGAAGGTCACCAGCCCCCGCGCCACCGCGCGACCACTCGCGTCGCGCAACTCGACCGGGTCACCCGCCGCGAAATCGCCCTCGACCGAGGCGATCCCCGCGGGCAACAGCGACTTGCGTCCCTGGACGACGGCCAGGACCGCGCCGTCGTCCAGGGTCAGCGCGCCCCGCGGAGTCGAGGCGTGCTGAAGCCAGAGCAGCCGATCGGCGGAGCGCCGCCCGGTCGGGTGGAAGTAGGTCCCGGTGTCCCGCCCCGCCAGGGCGTCGGTCGCGTGCACCGTGCTGGTGAGGACGACGGGGATGCCGGCGGCGGCGGCGATGCCGGCCGCCTCGATCTTGGTGACCATGCCCCCGGTTCCGACGCCGGCCCTGCCCGCGCTGCCGATCTCCACGTCGGCGAGGTCCGCCGGGGCGCGCACCTCCGCGATCCGTGACGTGCCCGGCCTGGCCGGGTCGCCGTCGTAGACCCCGTCGACGTCGGAGAGGAGCACCAGCAGATCCGCCCGGACCAGATGGGCCACGAGCGCGGCCAGACGGTCGTTGTCACCGAAACGGATCTCGTCGGTGGCGACGGTGTCGTTCTCGTTGACGATCGGCAGGGCGCCCATGGCGAGCAGCTTGTCCAGGGTCCGCGAGGCGTTCCGGTGGTGGGCGCGGCGACTCATGTCGTCGCTGGTCAGCAGCACCTGTCCGACGCGCACCCGATACCGGGCGAAGGACGCGGTGTACCGGGCGACCAACAACCCCTGGCCGACGCTGGCGGCGGCCTGCTGCCGCGCCAGGTCCCGGGGGCGCCGACGCAGCCCGAGCGGGGAGAGACCGGCGGCGATGGCCCCCGAGGAGACGAGGACGATCTCGCGTTCGCCGCCGTCCCGTCTCCTGGCCAACACGTCGACGAGGGCGTCCACGCGATCGGCGTCGAGACCGCCGGCGGCCGTCGTCAGCGACGACGAACCGACCTTCACCACGATCCTCCGGGCGGCCGTCACCCTCTGCCTTGCCGCTGTCACCTGCGCTGTTCCCCTCGCGTACGTCGTACCTTGGTGCCGCAATCTACGCGAAGAGGACCGCTCGGCGCTCCCGGGTTTCCCCAGGCCGCCCCGGACGCCGGTGGCCGGCCGCCCGTCCCGCCGGGACCCGTTCGCGGGGTCCGTACGGGTCGGCGAGGGCCCCCGCGTGCCACATCCCGTGGCGAACCGAGCACAGGTCGCGTGCGTATCATCTTCAGTCCGCCTCCCGTTAACCAACGCACCTTCGTGACCTGGAGCGAGCGCAGTGCCTCTACCCTTCCTCCACCGCCTGCTCGCGGTGTGGTCGTCACGCCGGCGGACCGCCTGGCAGCTGCTCGTCCTGGGCGTGCTGGTGGCCGCCTACGCCACGCAGGCCGCCGGCGCGCTGCGGCCCAGCGTGCCGCTGCTGATGGCGGGAACCGCCGCCTCGCTGGCAGCCGAGGTGGTGCTGCACCGGCGGCGAGCCGTCCTGGCGCCGCTGTTCGTCAAGCTGAACGCGGACGTCACCGTGCGGCAGTTGCTGCGTGACCTGCTCCTCGCGGTGGGGCTGCTGCGCGTCGGGGCGGAGGAGGGCGTGGCGGGGTACGTGCCGCTGGTCGCGGCTCTGCCCCTCTTCTACGCCCTGCACAGCGCCACGCAGGCCGTCTCGGTGCTCGTCCGGCGCAGCCGCACCCTGCCGGTGGTCACCCGGAACATCGACGCCTCGGCGCTTCGGCTGAGCCCGGCCCCGCCGCTGCTGCTGCGCCGCCCCGGCTTCCGCCTTCCGGTGTTCGGTCTCCCGACCACCGCCGGCCTGCTGGTCGCCGCCGCCACCGGCGACCCCGTCCACGGGGCGGTCGGGCTGGCGCTCTCCCTGGCCCTGTCGGCGGCCGGGCTCGGGGCCCTGCTGTGGCGCCTGCTGCCTAGCCGCCGTCCGGCGGGCGAGGAAGAGGTGCTGGAGTGGTTCGACGCCTGGCTGGCCGAGTACCGGCCGACGGTCGGGTTGTACTTCTCGGGCGGCGCCTCCTCCGCCTATCAGGCCAACATGTGGCTGGCGCCGCTGGCCGGGCTCGGCGGGAGACCCGTCATCGTGTTGCGCGAACGGTTCATGATCCAGAAGATCGGCGAGACGGACCTGCCGATCGTGTGCCTGCCGAGGGTGGCGACCCTGATGCGCCTGGAGCACTCCACCCTGCGGGTGCTGTTGCACCCCTCGAACTCCGGCAAGACCTCGCAGGTGCTGCGCATCCCCACGATCAAGCACGCCTTCGTCAACCACGGCGAGAGCGACAAGCCCTCGTCCTGCAACCCGTACGCGAAGGCCTACGACGAGGTGTGGGTGGCCGGGCCCGCCGCACGCGAGCGGTACGCGCTCGCCGACGTGGGCGTGGAGGACCGGGACGTGGTGGAGATCGGCCGCCCCCAACTGGCCGGGCTCCGGCGCGCGGCCGACGCGCCGACCGGCTCGCGCACCACGGTGCTGTACGCGCCGACGTGGGAGGGCTGGGACGGCAATCCGGGCAACACCTCGGTGATCGCCGCCGGGGAGAACCTGGTACGGGCACTGCTGGCGGACCCGGCCGTCCGACTGCTGTACAAGCCGCACCCGCTGACCGGGTCGGTGGACCCGCGCGCCGGCGCCGCCGACCTGCGCATCAGGGAGCTGATCCGGGCCGCCAACCAAAAGCGGGGCGGTTCACGGGCGGACGCCGCGGCGATCGCCGAGCGGGACCGTCGCGCGGTGGAATTGGACCTGCTCACCGCGAGGACCTTCCGCAAGGCCGCCGACCACACGGAACGGATGCTCCGGCAGCCCATGCCGGCGGAGGGGCGCGCCGCACGACTGGCCGCGGCGGAGGACGCCTGGCTGGAGGCGTACTGGGCGGCCCTGCCGGAAGGGGAGCACCAGATCGTCCTCGATCGGCGGCCGACGCTGTACGCGTGTTTCGACCGCGCCGACCTGCTGATCAGCGATGTCTCCAGCGTGGTGAGCGACTTCCTGGCGAGCGGCAAGCCGTACGCGGTGGCGAACACCAGCGGGATGAGCGAGGAGGTCTTCCGCGCGACCTTCCCGACGGTCGCGGCGGCGACCGTGCTGACCCCGGACGCGGCCGGGGTGCCGGCGCTGTTGGCGGCGGTGCGTCGCCCGGAGGAGGACACCCTCGCCGAGGCTCGCGGCGCGTTGGCGGGCCGGCTTCTGGGCCCCTCCGAGCCGCCGTCCCCGCGACGGTTCGCCGACGCGGTGGCGACGCTGACCGCCAAGGCCGAGGAGCAGCGGCTCCGAAGGTCGCTGCGGCCGGAGGAGTTCCCGGGTCAGCGCGAGTGGGAGCCGGCCGCCGACGGAGGCACGACCGCGCCGCGCTGACGCCTCGCGGACGGGAGTGTCGACCCCCTCCGCGTCCGACTCGTACGGTCGGGGACCACGGCCGCCGGACCGGAGGGGCCCGGTCGATCACCCGTCCCGGGCCGCCGGCCGGGGCGGGCCCGTCACGGGAGACGCCCGGAGCGGGGAATCCGGCCTCCGCTCCGCGAGGGCGGACACCTTACGCTGAGGCGGCGGCTCCTTCCCCGGGGCCGCGCCCAGCCGCTCCACCCGCCCTCTCTCCTGACGGAACAGGTTGCCAGGATGCCCAGACTGACCGTCGTCGTGCCCGTGTACCAGGTACGGGCCTACCTGTCGGAGTGCCTCGACTCCGTCTTCGCCCAGGAGGGCGCGGACTTCGAGGTCGTGGCGGTCGACGACTGCTCGCCGGACGGCTCGGGCGCGATCCTCGACGCGTACGCGGAGCGTGACTCCCGCCTCCGCGTGATCCACCTCGGCGAGAACGTGGGCCTGGGGCGGGCGCGAAACCGCGGACTGGCCGCCGCGCACGGCGACTACGTGCTCTTCCTGGACAGCGACGACACCCTCGCCGAGGGCGCGCTGAAGGCGATATCCGAACGCCTCGCGCACACCGGCGACCCCGACGTCCTCGTCTTCGACTACGCCCGCTCCCACTGGGACGGCAGGATCCGCCGCAACCTGCGCGCGGACCTGCTGCGGTCCGAGGGACCGGCGACGTTCTCCCTCGCCGACCGGCCGGAACTGCTCGATCTCCTGCAGGTCGCCTGGAACAAGGCCTACCGTCGCGACTTCGTCACCGGTGTGGGGCTGGTCTTCCCTCCCGGATACTACGAGGACGCCCCCTGGACGTACCGTTGCCTGACGACGGCACGCCGGATCGCGCTGTTGGACCGCGTCTGCCTGTACTACCGGCAGCGCCGTGAGGGCAGCAACATCCTCCGGACCGTCAGCCGCGGGCACTTCGACGTCTTCGACCAGTACCGGCGCGTCTTCGAACATCTCGACGCCCACGAGGAACTGGCCCGTTGGCGCGATCCGCTGTTCCGCAAGATGGTGGATCACTACCTGACCGTGCTGCGGCGTCGGGACCGGCTGCCGCCCGGCACGCGGGCGGAGTTCTTCCACCGCGCCTCCGCCGACTACCGGGCTCGCGTCCCCTCGGGGTTCGTGCGGCCCCCCGGCAACCAGGGTCGCAAGTACGCGCTGTTGGAGCGGGACGCCTACGCGGCGATGGCCGTCGCGACGCGGGCGGTGCGCACACGGCACAAGGTCGTGCGGCGCGCCAGGGCGATGGCGAGGACCGGCAAGCGCCTCGCGACGCGGCTCTTCTACCGCGCCCAGCTGCGCAGACCGCTGGACGAGAACCTGGCGCTGTTCTCCGCGTACTGGCACCGGGGGGTGGCCTGCAACCCGGCGGCGATCGACGCCGAACTGGGGCGTCTGGCACCCGGGGTCCGACGTGTCTGGGCCGTGCGGCCGGAGGCCGCCGATCGGGTGCCGGCGGGCGTGGAGTACGTCCGGGTGGGCTCCCGCGCCTACTGGTCGACGTTGGCGCGCGCGGCGTACCTGGTGAACAACGTCAACTTCGGCGACTCGACGGTGAAACGGCCCGGACAGGTCCACGTGCAGACGCACCACGGCACGCCGTTGAAGACGATGGGGCTGGACCAACGTCGGTATCCGGCCTCCACCGACATGGACTTCGCCGCGCTGCTGAGGCGCTGCGACCGCTGGGACTACAGCATCACGTCCAACCGGCACTCGACGGTGGCGTGGGAGCGGGCGTATCCCTGCTCCTACACGACGCTGGAGACCGGCTACCCGCGGAACGACGTCCTCGCCTCCGCGGGCGCCGCCGAGGTCCGCAAGGCACGCGAGGACCTCGGGCTGAGCGAGGGCCGAAGGGTGTTCCTCTACCTGCCCACACACCGGGAGTACCAGCCGGGGTTCGTGCCGCCGTTGGACCCGGCCCGATTCGCGCGACGGCTGGGGCCGGACGTGACCCTGCTGGTGCGCGGCCACTACTTCTACGGGAACGCGCCGCACGTCGAGGACGTCCTCGGCGGAGCCCGGGTCGTCGACGTGACGGCGCACCCACGCGTGGAGGAGCTGTACCTCGCCGCGGACGCCCTGATCACGGACTACTCCTCGGCGATGTTCGACTACGCCGTCCTGGACCGTCCGATCGTCGTCCACGCCCCGGACTGGGAGGTGTACTCCGCGGTCCGCGGGACCTACTTCGACCTGCTCCGGGAGCCACCGGGGGCGGTGGCGACCGACGAGGAGGGGCTGATTCGGCTGATCGAGTCCGGAGAGTACGCCGGCGAGGAGGCGGCGCGGCTCCGTGACGCCTTCCGCCGGCGCTTCTGCGCCCTCGACGACGGGCGGGCGGCCGAGCGCGTGGTGCGTCGGGTCTTCCTCGGACAGCGGGACGTGCCACCGGTGGTGCCGTTCGACCGCCGGCCGCGAGTGCCGACGCCGGCGGAGGCGTTCGGGACGGCGGACGCGGAGGGGTCGGCCCTGGCCTGATGGGCCGTCCCGCGCCCTCGACGGCCCGCCTCACCCCCTCGGGGGAGCGTGCTCCGGGGAGGGGGTGACGGACGGTCAGGGGTGGCGGTGTCGCCAGCCGCGCCAAGCGGACTCGATCATCTCGTCGAGGTCGTGCCGGGCGGTCCAGTCGAGTTCCCGCCGGATACGGTCGGCGGAGGCCACCACTCGCGCCGGGTCTCCCGCCCGGCGGTCGCGGACCACGGGCCGCACGTCCTCGTGGCCGGTCACGCGCAGGACGCGGTCGACCATCTCGCGCACCGAGACGCCTTGTCCGCGGCCGATGTTGAGCGTCAGTGCGGTCCCGGCGGAGGCGTCCTCCAACCGCACGGCCGCCGCGAGGTGGGCGGAGGCGATGTCACGCACGTGGATGTAGTCCCGGACGCAGGTGCCGTCGGGGGTGGCGTAGTCGTCCCCGAAGACGCGTGGCGCCTCGCCGGCGTCCAACCGCTCGAAGATCATCGGGATGAGGTTGAACACGCCCGAGTCGGACAGTCGCGGGGACGCGGCTCCGGCGACGTTGAAGTAGCGCAGGCAGGCACCGCGCAACCCGTGGGCTCGGGCGGCGGCCCCGACCATCCACTCCCCGACGAGCTTGGTCTCCCCGTAGGGACTCATCGGCCGGCAGGGGGTGTCCTCGGTGACCAGGTCGACGTCCGGCATGCCGTACACCGCCGCCGAGGAGGAGAACACCATCCGGTCCACGCCGTGGTCGGCCATGGCCTCCAGCAGCGTGGCCATGCCGGTGACGTTCTCACGGTAGTAGTGGAGCGGGCGTTCGACCGACTCGGCCACCCGCTTCTTTCCCGCGACGTGCACCACGCCCGTCACACCGTGCTCGCGGAACGCCTGGTCGAGGCGCCCCCGGTCGAGCACGCTCCCGACCACCAGGGGAACGTTCTCAGGGAGTCGATCACGGTCACCCGTGGAAAGGTCGTCGTAGACGACGACCCGCCGTCCGCCCTCCGTCATGGCCCGCACGACATGGGCCCCGATGAAACCGGCGCCGCCCGTAATCATCCACATCCGCTTGGTCCTTTCCGACACCACGCGTTCCACGGGCCCCGAACAACCCGAGGGACGTGAGCCCGGTGGGGCGACGGCCGCCGCCCCGACGGGGCAACCCTATGGCGCCCGCCGGAACGGGTTGAGGCGGGTGACGCGGGTGACGGCCGGGGGGCGGTCGCCCTCGCGCTGGTCAGAACGGCTCGAAACCGTCGAACTCCCGCTCCGCGTCGTCCCGTTCGGCCTGCCGGTCACGGCGGCGCTGAGTGGCGGGCCGAGGCGCGTCGAAACGGTGGTCCTCGCCTCGACGGCCAAGCATCTCGGCGCCCGCGACCGTGGTCGGCTCCCAGTCGAAGACGACCGCGTTCTCCTCCGGGCCGATGGCGACACCGTCTCCGGCACGCGCGCCCGCCTTCGTCAACTCCTCCTCGACCCCGAGGCGGTCGAGCCGGTCGGCGAGGTAGCCGACCGCCTCGTCGTTGGCGAAGTCCGTCTGCCGCACCCAGCGTTCGGGCTTCTCTCCGCGCACACGGAACAGCGGCTCCCCGCCGATCTCCTCCCGGGTGACCGTGAAGCCGGTGTCGTCCACGGCGCGCGGACGGATCACGATCCGGGTGGCCTCTTCCTTCGGGCGGGCGGTCCGGGCCTCGGCCACCAGGTCGGCCAAGGCGAACGACAGCTCCCGCAGCCCCCGGTGGGCGACGGCGGACACCTCGAAGACACGGTAACCGCGCTCTTCGAGGTCCGGGCGGACCAGATCTGCGAGGTCCTGACCGTCCGGGACGTCGATCTTGTTCAGCACGACGAGACGGGGGCGGTCGCCGAGACCCCCGTAGGCGCGCAGCTCCTCCTCGATGACGTCGAGGTCGGAGAGCGGGTCGCGGTCGGACTCCAGGGTCGCCGTGTCCAGGACGTGCACGAGCACGCTGCACCGCTCCACGTGCCGGAGGAACTCCAGCCCGAGGCCCTTGCCTCGGCTGGCGCCGGGGATGAGGCCGGGCACGTCGGCGACGGTGTAGACCGTCGAACCGGCCGTGACCACGCCCAGGTTGGGCACGAGGGTGGTGAAGGGATAGTCGGCGATCTTCGGCTTGGCCGCGCTGAGCACCGAGATCAGCGACGACTTCCCGGCGCTCGGATAGCCGACCAGCGCCACGTCGGCGACGGTCTTCAGTTCCAGGAGGACGTCTCGCGCGTCCCCGGGCTCGCCGAGCAGGGCGAAGCCGGGGGCCTTGCGGCGCGCCGACGCGAGCGCGGCGTTGCCCAGCCCGCCCCGGCCCCCCTGAGCGGCCACGAAGGACGTGCCGTGACCCACGAGATCCGCGAGCACGTTGCCGGATCGGTCGAGCACCACGGTACCGTCGGGCACGGGCAGGACGAGATCCTGCCCGTCCTTGCCGGATCGGTTGCCGCCCTCGCCCGGCCTGCCGTTGGTGGCCCTGCGGTGCGGCGAGTGGTGGTAGTCGAGCAGGGTGGTCACCGACTGGTCGACGGTGAGGATCACGTCCCCGCCCCGACCTCCGTTGCCGCCGTCCGGGCCGCCCAGCGGCTTGAACTTCTCCCTGTGCACGGAGGCGCAGCCGTGGCCTCCGCTACCCGCGGCGACGTGCAGCTCGACGCGGTCCACGAAGGTGGTCATGGGAAGGGCCTCCAGAGACTCGGGGACGACGGCGCCCGGAACGGGCGCCATCTGCTTGACACGCGAAAGGCGGACCCGCCCTCCCACCCGGGAAGTGAGGTCCGCCTCGCGGAACGAACGTGCGCGGTCAGGCGACCGGGACGATGTTCACGACCTTGCGGCCGCGGCTGGTGCCGAACTGCACCGAACCGGCCTGCAGCGCGAACAGCGTGTCGTCGCCGCCACGCCCGACGCCGGAGCCCGGGTGGAAGTGGGTGCCACGCTGACGGACCAGGATCTCACCGGCGTTGACGACCTGACCGCCGAAGCGCTTCACGCCGAGCCGCTGGGCATTCGAGTCGCGACCGTTCCGGGTGGACGATGCGCCCTTCTTGTGTGCCATGTCTCCTCAGTCCTTACTTCGCAGCCGCGGGGATCGCCGTGACCTTGAGCGCCGTGTACTGCTGGCGGTGGCCCTGACGACGGCGGTAGCCGGTCTTGTTCTTGTAGCGCAGAATGTCGATCTTCTGGCCCTTGTGGTGGTCCACGACCTCGGCCTGGACCTTGATCCCGGCCAGTACCCACGGGTCGCTGGTCACAGCGTCGCCGTCGACGACGAGCAGGGTCGAGAGCTCGACCGTGTCGCCGACCCCGGCGGTGGAAATCTTGTCAACCTCGACGATGTCGCCGACAGCAACCTTGTGCTGACGACCACCGCTGCGCACGATCGCGTACACGCGGGACTCTCTTTCGCTCGGATCACGGCACCCCCGCAGGCCAGCCGCCCGGCGCGAACACGAACGGCCTCTTCCGGTCACCGGGTGCCCGGAACCGGAAGGAGGAGGTTTACGGGGATGTGGCGCGTCAGTCGACACACCGAAGGTCGAGTTTACGGGCGCCGCGCCCGGAGGGTCAAACCAGGACTCCCGGCGTCACGCCCCCGCCGCGGAAGACCAGCGGACGCGCCGGTGCCCGGCGATCACCGAGAGGTGATCGCCGGGCACCGGGACACGCGGCCGTGACCGGACGGGCGTCGTCACTCCTGGGGCGACGCCCCTGTCGAGGCGTCGGCGGTCTTCGTCGCCGTCGCCTTCTTGGCGGTGGCCTTCTTGGCCGCCGTCTTCTTGGCCGCGGCCTTCTTCGCGGGCGCCTTCTTCGCCGCGGTCTTCTTGGCCGCGGTCTTCTTGGCGGTCGTCTTCCTCACCGCGGCCTTGCGCGTCGTGGCGGCCGGCTCGGGATCCCGCTCCGCGCCCTCCGCCCCCGAATCGACGGCCTCCGGGCTCTCCGCCTTCGTCGCCGTCGCCTTCTTGGCCGCGGTCTTCGTCGCCGTCGCCTTCTTGGCGGTGGCCTTCTTGGCCGCCGTCTTCTTGGCCGCGGCCTTCTTCGCGGGCGCCTTCTTCGCCGCGGTCTTCCGCGCCGCCGTCTTCTTCGTCGGCTCCTCGCCTTCGGCGGGCGAGGTCGTCGAGGCCTCCGGCTCGACCGGCCCCGTCGGCGCCGCCTGCTCCGTCGCCGACGGCACGACCACGACGGCCGCGTCCTCCGACGCCGTGGCGGCGGCGGCCGAGCGTACGGCACGCCGTCGAGGGCGGGCGGGCGCGACGGGCGACTCGGCCTCCCGCGTCGGTTCGGCGGCCGGCTCCTCCGCGGCCGAACGCCGCTCGCCCGCGGGCTCCACCACGGTGACGGCGCTCGCCTCGGAGGCCACCGGGGACCCGGCGGGGGCGGATGCCCTCCGCGTCGCGCGACGCCTCGGGCGACCCTGCCCGGTGTCCTCCGTCGCCGGGGCGGGTACGACCGCGTCCTCGACGGCCACCGGCTCCGTCAACGCCTCGGCGGCGGAATCCGGCCGCACCGGACGCGCCACCTCCTCCTCCACGGTGGCGGATGCCGCCGTCGGCTCCTGGCGCACCGGGGGCTCGACCTCTCGCGGGCCACCCGCCGGGGCCGAGGCGCGCCGCCCGGACCTGCGTCGGGACCGGCCACGACCGGCCGCGGCCTCCGCCTCGGCGACGCTGTTGAAGAGTTCCTCGTCCGGGGCGAAATCGGGAGAGGGCAGCGCGACCGGCTCGGCGACCTCGACGGTCTCCTCCGACTCGGTCTCCGCTTCCTGCTCGGCGGTCACGGCGTCGACGGCCGCGTCCTGCGGCAGCTCGGACGCCCCGGCCCGAGCGCGCTTGCGCCGCTTGCCACCGCCACCGCCACCGCCGGAGACGGCCGTGGGCTGGTCGAGGTGGACGAGGACGCCCCGCCCGTTGCAGTGGACACAGGTCTCGGAGAAGGACTCCAGCAGTCCCTGGCCGACCCGCTTCCGGGTCATCTGCACCAGGCCCAGCGACGTCACCTCGGCCACCTGGTGCTTGGTGCGGTCCCGGCCCAGGCACTCCAGCAGCCGGCGCAGCACCAGGTCCCGGTTGGATTCCAGGACCATGTCGATGAAGTCGATGACGATGATGCCGCCGAGGTCGCGCAACCGGAGCTGGCGCACGATCTCCTCGGCCGCCTCCAGGTTGTTCCTGGTGACCGTCTCCTCCAGGTTGCCGCCCTGACCCGTGAACTTCCCGGTGTTGACGTCGACGACCACCATCGCCTCGGTCCGGTCGATGACCAGCGATCCGCCGCTGGGCAGCCAGACCTTCCGGTCCAGCGCCTTGGCGAGTTGCTCGTCGATCCGATAGGTGGCGAAGACGTCGACCTCGCTGGTCCACTTCTGCAACCGGCCGACGAGGTCCGGGGCGACGTGCGAGACGTAGCCGTGCACCGTCTCCCAGGCGTCGGCGCCGCTGACGACGACCTTGGAGAAGTCCTCGTTGAAGATGTCCCGCACCACCCGGACGGTCATGTCCGGCTCGCCGTAGAGGAGGGTGGGGGCGTTGCCGCTCTTGGCCTTCTTCTTGATCTCCTCCCACTGCGCCTGCAGCCGTTCGACGTCGCGGCGCAGTTCGTCCTCGCTCGCCCCTTCGGCGGCTGTGCGCACGATGACGCCCGCGTCGTCGGGAACGACCTTCTTCAGGATGCTCTTCAACCGCGAACGCTCGGTGTCGGGCAGCTTGCGGCTGATCCCCGTCATCGAACCCTCGGGCACGTACACGAGGTACCGGCCCGGCAGCGACACCTGGCTGGTCAGACGGGCGCCCTTGTGCCCGATCGGGTCCTTCGTCACCTGCACCAGCACCGACTGGCCGGACTTGAGCGCCGTCTCGATCCGCCGCGGTCCGTTGCCCATGCCGAGGGCCGCGAAGTTGACCTCACCGGCGTAGAGGACGGCGTTGCGCCCCTTGCCGATGTCGATGAAGGCGGCCTCCATCGAGGGCAGGACGTTCTGCACCTTGCCGAGGTAGACGTTGCCGACGTACGAGGTCGCCTGCTCCTTGTTGACGTAGTGCTCCACGAGCACGCCGTCCTCCAGGACGCCGATCTGGGTGCGGTCGCCGTGCTGGCGGACCACCATCACCCGGTCGACGGCCTCCCGACGGGCCAGGAACTCGGCCTCGGTGATGATCGGAACACGCCGACGCCCCTGCTCGCGCCCCTCCCGGCGCCGCTGCTTCTTGGCCTCCAGACGGGTCGAACCCTTGATGGACTGGACCTCGTCGGACGGCTCGGCGACCTTGCGGGGTTCCCGGACCTTGACCACGGTCCGCTCGGGGTCGTCGGCGGAGGTCTCGGTGTCCGCGGACGAGTCGCCGGCCCGGCGGCGGCGACGACGACGGCGACGGCTGCTGCTGGAGCCGGCCCCGCGTTCCTCGCCCCGCGTGCCGTCCGCGTCCTCGTCGTCCTCCGCCGTCTCCTGCTCGGCGGCGCGGTCCTCGGAGTCCTCGTCGGGCTCGCCGTCGACGGAGTCGGTCCCGTCGCCGTCGACGGACTCGCCGCGCCTACGACGACGGCCGCCGCGACGCCGGCGCCGTCGGGCGCCGCCGTCCTCGCCGGCGTCGGCGTCCTCGCCGCCGGGCTCCTCGGTCTCGTCGTCGCCCGTCGGCTCCTCGGTGCTCGCCTCCGGGACCGTCGACCGCTCGGAGTCCCCGGCCCGCGCCGTCGCCTCCCGCGTGGTCGGCTCGACCTCGTCGGCGGGCGAGGCGCCTCGGCGGCGCCGGCGACGGCGGCCGGGCCCCGTCTGCTCCTCCGAAGGCTCCTCGACCCGAGCGGATTCGACGGCCCCGGTGGCGCCGGACGCCTCCGCCGCCGCCTCCGCGGCGGCGCGCTCGGGGGTCTGGAACTGGGGCTCGGTGAAGACCGGCGGCTGGAAGACCGCGACGGCGGGTCGCGACGGACGCCGACCGCCCTTCGCGCGGGCCTTCCCCTCCGTCTCCGTCGCGTTCTCGGCCTCCTGGGCCCGCGTCTCGGCCGGAGCCGCGAACCCGGCGGCGGCCTTGCGGACCGCGCGTCGGCGGGCACGGCGCGGCGCGGGCTCCTCGGCCGCCTCCCCGAGGGCGGACGGGGACGACGAGGGCTCGGCGACGTCGGCCCGCGTCACCACGGGTTCCGCCGAGGTGGACGGCTCCTCGGGAGAGGCGGAGGCGACCTCCGGGGCGGACCCGCCGGCAGCGGCCTCCTCCGACCCCGCCCCGGCGGTGCCGGGGGCGGCGACGCGGCGCGTGGCCCTACGTCGGGTGCGACGGGGCGCGGGCTCCCCCTCGGCCGGCGCCACCGCGGCGGCCGGCTCCTCGGCGGGCGGCGCGTCGGCCTCGGCGGGCACAGCGGCGGTCTCGGCGGGCACAGCGGCGGTCTCGGCGGGCGCGGACGCGCTCCGCGTCGCCCTGCGGCGTCCGCGCCTCGGCGGGGCCTCCGCCGCCGAGGCGGGGTCCTCGGCACGCTCCGTCGCCGGACTCTGGGCCGCTCCCGCCGGAAGGACGGTCTCGGCGCTCTCCGCGGCGGACGGGGCTCCCTCGGGAGCGGAGGCCCGGCGTACGGCGCGGCGCCGCGGCCGACCGCCGGACGCGGCCGGCCCGGTCTCCTCCGCGGCGGGTGTGGGGACGTCCGGTGGGTCGATCTCGGAGGTCGCGGCGGCCTCCGCCGGTTCCTCGGTGTCCGCCTCCGCGGCGGCCGAAACGGCGCCGCGGGTCTCCCCGGGAGCCTCGGAGACGGCTGCCGGCGGCCCGGCGGGCCGGGAAGCGGCTCGCCGGCGGCGGCGCGGCGGCAGTGTGTCGCTGGGGGTGTTCGCCGCGGAGCCCTCGGTGGACTCGGTGGCTTCGGTCGGTTCGAGCATGCGGGCGTTTCTCCCGTCAGGCTCCCGGGCGCCGCGCCTGGCCCGGCGTCGACCTGGTCGACCGCCGCTGACGTCCGCGGCTCGCGCCAAGCGCGGTGCCGCCGTCCGGGGCGCGGGCGCCACTCGGGAACTCTCTGTGTCCTGTCTCGCCGGTTCCGTACGCCTTGTCGCGCACGGCCTGGCGAAAGTCTGCTGGTCGGTGCGCTGCCCGACCCAGGTGGCTCCCGAGTCCGAGGGCGGCGCTTACGGCGTCCGTCCCTACGCGGAACCTTCCCTACGCGGGCGCCGTCGCGGCGGCGGTCGCCGTGGCCGGGTGGGGCCCGGTCACTGCCGCCTCGCGGTCGGGCGCGAGCGGGTCGGTCACCGCACCGGTCTCTTCATCGAGCAGCCCCTGCGCCAGCCTGGTCACCTCTGCGGCGACCGGCGGCGCCAGGTCGGCCACGGCTCGGAGGCCGGACAGGACGTCGTCGGGTCGTACGGCAGGCGTCACGTGCCGAACCACCAGCCGCAGTATCGCACAGGGCCGACCGGTCGTCCCATCGGCCCGCGCGCCGTCCGTCCCGACCACCCGGAGGTCCCGGACCGCGGCGCGGGCGTCGAAGGCACGCACCCCGCTCTTGGTCCTGCGGCGCACCTCGACGGAGTCCGCCGCCGTGAACGCCGCCACCGCCGCCTCGGCGTCGGCCCGCTCCACCCCCGTCAACCGCATCTCCCACACGGAGCCGGTCAGTCGGTCGGCGAGCCCGGTGGTCCGAACCTCGACCGCGTCGACGATGTCGACGCCGTCCGGCAACGAGGCGTCCAGGAGCGCCCTGACCCTCTCGGGGTCACGGGCCTCGGTGAGCGCGATCTCCAGGTACTCCGCCTCACTGCCCGTGCCGGTGGGTGCGGCATTGGCGTAGGAGACCTTCGGGTGCGGGGTGAACCCCGCCGAGTACGCCATCGGCACCTCGGCGCGGCGCAACGCGCGCTCGAAGGCGCGTTGGAAGTCACGGTGGCTGGTGAACCGAAGACGTCCGCGCTTGGTGTACCGCAGGCGAATGCGCTGCGCCGCGGGTACCGGCGGCGGGCCTTCCGGCTGTCGCTTGCCCAGTGTCGCTCAGTCCTTCGTGAGAACGGTCTTCCTGCCGTCAAGAGTACGTCCCGGGACCCCACCGGTTCCCGGTGGGTGTCCCGCGCCGCTCCGCCACCGGCTCGGCCACGGCGTGGGGCGCGTCGCGAGCCGCGGCGGACGCCCGTCGCCCCGGCGCGAGTGCGTCGGTCGCCCCGGTCCGGTCAGCCCGCCGGAGGCTTCGGAGTCGACTCGACCGCCAACGGCAGCAGCTTCTTGCCGCTGTTGCTCACCTGCGGCCAGGTGTCGAACTGGGGGCACACACCGCAGTCGAAGCACGGGGTCCAGCGGCAGTCCTCGACCTCGGTCTCGTCGAGCGCGTCCTGCCAGTCCTCCCAGAGCCAGTCCTTGTCCAGGCCCGAGTCGAGGTGGTCCCACGGGAGGACCTCCTCGTAGCCGCGTTCGCGGGTGGTGTACCAGGCGACGTCCACGCCGAGCGGCTCCAGCGCCCTGTCGGCACAGGCCATCCAACGGTCGTAGGAGAAGTGCTCGCGCCAACCGTCGAACCGCCCGCCGTCCTCGTAGACGGCGCGTACGACGGCGCCGACCCTGCGGTCGCCGCGGGAGAGAAGGCCCTCGACGATGCCCGGCTTCCCGTCGTGGTAGCGGAATCCGATCGAACGGCCGTACTTCTTGTCTCCCCGGATCTTGTCCCGGAGCTTGGCCAGGCGGGCGTCGGTCTCCTCCGCCGAGAGCTGCGGCGCCCACTGGAAGGGGGTGTGCGGCTTGGGCACGAAACCGCCGATCGACACGGTGCACCGGATGTCGCCGGACCCGGAGACCTCGCGTCCCTTGGCGATGACACGGGTGGCCATGTCGGCGATCTGGAGGACGTCCTCGTCGGTCTCGGTGGGCAGACCGCACATGAAGTACAGCTTGACCTGACGCCAGCCGTTGCCGTAAGCGGTGGCGACGGTACGGATCAGGTCCTCCTCGGAGACCATCTTGTTGATGACCTTGCGGATGCGCTCCGATCCGCCCTCGGGCGCGAAGGTCAGGCCCGAACGACGCCCGTTGCGGGTGAGTTCGTCGGCCAGGTCGATGTTGAAGGCGTCGACCCGGGTCGACGGCAGCGAAAGCCCGACCTTGTCGTCCGTGTACCGGTCCGCCAGCCCCTTGGCGATGTCCCCGATCTCGGAGTGGTCGGCGGAGGAGAGCGAGAGGAGACCGACCTCCTCGAAACCCGTCGCCCGCAGCCCCCGGTCGACCATCTCGCCGATACCGGTGATGGAACGCTCCCGGACCGGGCGCGTGATCATGCCCGCCTGACAGAAGCGGCAGCCCCGGGTACAGCCCCGGAAGATCTCCACGGACATCCGCTCGTGGACCGTCTCGGCGAGCGGGACCAACGGCTGCTTGGGGTAGGGCCACTCGTCGAGATCCATCACCGTGTGCTTGTCGACCCGCCACGGCACGCCCGAACGGTTCGGCACCACACGGGCGATCCTGCCGTCCGGCAGGTACTCCACGTCGTAGAAGCCCGGCACGTACACCCCGCCCGTCCGCGACAGGCGGAGCAGGAGTTCCTCGCGCCCGCCCGGACGGCCCTCCTCCTTCCAGGCCCTGATGATCCCGGTGGCCTCCAGGACGGCCTGCTCGCCGTCGCCCAGGACGGCGCAGTCGATGTAGTCGGCGATCGGCTCGGGGTTGAAGGCGGCGTGACCGCCGGCCATGACGATCGGATCGTCGTCGCCCCGGTCCCTCGACTCCAGGGGAATGCCCGCCAGGTCGAGGGCGGCGAGCATGTTCGTGTATCCCAGCTCCGTGGAGAAGGACAGCCCGAGGACGTCGAAGGCCCGGACCGGGCGGTGGCTGTCGACGGTGAACTGCGGCACTCCGTGCTCGCGCATCAGCGCCTCCAAGTCCGGCCAGACGCTGTACGTGCGCTCGGCGAGGACCCCGTCCTGCTCGTTCAGCACCTCATAGAGGATCATGACACCCTGGTTGGGGAGTCCGACCTCGTAGGCGTCCGGATACATCAGGGCCCAGCGGACGTCGCAGGCGTCCCAGTCCTTGACCGTGGAGTTGAGCTCGCCGCCGACGTACTGGATCGGCTTCTGCACATGCGGAAGCAGTGCTTCGAGCTGCGGGAACACGGAAGACACGGACTCGGTGGCTTCGGCAGGCATCTCGCGGAACCTTCGTGTGATGACCGGGCGTCCCCCGGCGGGCCCGGGGCGGGTGGCCATCCAGCCTAACGCCACGCACGAGGTCCCCCGAACCCTCGGAACTCAGGGCCCGCCACGCGTGGCGCGCCACAGAGTGGGCAGGGCCGCCTCGATCTCGGCCGCGCGGCGCTCCTCACGTCCGTACAGCACCCCGTAGGTGAAGCCGCTCTCCCCGGCCGCGTGTGCCTGGCGGGCCACCTCCCTGAGCGCCTCGCGGGTCATCACACTGTCCTGGTGGTCCCCCAGGAGATTCTGGAGAGCCTTCGCCGACCGGACGAGCGCGGCGGCCGGGTCGCCCAGCGGCGGGGTGGCCGCCTCCGCGCTGTACCGCGTCCGCTTGGCCTCCTTGCGGGCCTCGTGCAGCGCGAGGTCGCGGTCGGGTCCCGGCGGGAGGGCGAGCGCCCGCTCGATCAGTCGCGCCATCCTGCCGAAGTCCTTCCGGACGGCCTTGCCCATGACCTTCGCCGGTTTCCCCGTGCGGCCTCGGGGTCGCGTCGGCGGCTCGGCGAGCAGGTCGTCCAGGGCGGCGAGGAGGGCGAGGTAGCGCCCGCCGTCGAGCACGGCGACGAGACGGCGCCGGGAACCGCCGCCGCGCGCGTGCGACCAGGTGCGCAGACGAGTCCGGACGGGCCCGGCGATCAGCCTTCGCGGCACGTCGTCCAAGGCGAGGGACAGCCGCTCGCCGATCACCTCATGGTCCCGACCGACGCCCAGTTCCGCGCCCAGCCACTTCAGTTCCCCGCCGACGGGATCGGTGACGGCCCGGTCGAGGACGGCGCGGTAGGAGCGCAGGGCGCCGCGCAGCCGGCGCGTGGCCACCCGCATGCGGTGCACGGAGTCGGGCAGGCCGAGGCGCACTTGGGGGTCCAGCGCGACCAAGGCGTCGCGCTGGGCGCGCGCGTAGGCGAGCACGTGGTCGCCCGCCGTGACCGGGGCCGGCGCGACCGGCGGCCTCCGCCGGGTCTCGCGCGGCTTTCCGGGCGCCGTCCGGGCCAGCGCGTGCGCCAGCTTGGAGGACGACCGGGACGGGCGGACGCCCGCCTTGCGCATCCGCTTGTCGATCGCGTCGAGGAGTCCCGGATCGGCCCCGTCCGCCGCCTCGACCTCGATCTCGGACCACTGCGCGGGGTGGCCCACACCGGGCTCGCCGAGGCGTTCGGCGCACACGGCGTCGACGGCGACCTCGGCGAGGACCCCGCCGCGGTCGTCCACGAGGTCGTGGACCTCCCGGTCGGTGACCAGTCGGGCCACGGGCTCCAGAGCGGCTCCGCGGGTCCGGGAACGAACGAGCCTCACCAGTCGGCGGGGCGGGCGGTCGGAGAGCGGCGCGTGGACCTCGTCGCGCACCCCCGGGGCGACGGGAAGCTTGAGGTGCCATCCGGCGTCGGATCCGCCGGTGCGGCGGCGAAGGGTGACGGAGGCGGCGGCCAGGCGCTGGTCGGCGGTGTCGTAGTAGGTCGCGTCCAGGTGGGCCACGCCCTTGTCGACCACGGCCGCCACGCCGGGCACGCCGGTCAGGTCGGGCAGGCCGCTGTCCTTGGACTCGTACTTCCGCTCGATCTCGCGCCTCGTGTCCGCCATGGGGTGAATCTAGTCCGGTCGGGCGGGTGGGTCACGAGGACGTGGGGGCGGGGAAGGCGGGGCCGGCCGATTCCCCCCGGTCGACCGTCGTCCCCCACGGGGGGCGAAGTGGTTCGCCGGTGCCGGCAACGATCGGGCACCGCCGCGCCGGGCCTCGCACGGCCGGCCGTGCGGCGTGCCGCCGTGCCTCAGGCGGACATGGGTCTGCGGGCCGTGATCGACTGCAACAATCCCACCGCCATCCACACGGCGAACATCGACGATCCCCCGTAGGAGACGAAGGGCAGAGGCAGGCCCGTCACCGGCATGATGCCGAGGGTCATGCCGATGTTCTCGAAGGACTGGAAGGCGAACCAGGCCACGATCCCGGCGGCCACGATGGTGCTGTAGAGGTCCGCCGAGTCCCGCGCGATGCGGCAGGCGCGCCAGAGGATGACACCCAGCAGGACGACGATGAGGGAGGCCCCGAGGAAGCCGAGTTCCTCACCCGCCACGGTGAAGACGAAGTCGGTCTGCTGCTCGGGGACGAACCGTCCGGTCGTCTGCGAGCCGTTGAAGAGCCCGGAGCCGGTCAGACCGCCGGAGCCGACGGCGATGCGGGCCTGGTTGGTGTTGTAGCCGACGCCGGCCGGATCGAGTTCCGGGTTGGCGAAGGCCGCGAAACGGTTGATCTGGTACTCGTCGAGCACGCCGAGCCGCCACACGGCCAGCGATCCCGCGACGCCCGCGCCGAGCAGTCCGAAGACCCACCGGTTGGAGGCACCGGAGGCCAGCAGCACACCGAGCACGATGACCACCATGACCATCACGGACCCGAGATCGGGCATGAGCATCACGATCAGGCACGGCACCACGGCCAGTCCCAGTGCCTGGAGGACGGTGCGCTGACCCGGGTAGGGCTTGTCACCGGCGTCGACCCGGGCCGCGAGGAGCATGGCCATGCCGAGGATGATCGTGACCTTCGTGAACTCCGAGGGTTGCAGCGAGAACCCGCCGGGAAGCTTGATCCAGGAGTGCGCGCCGTTGATCGTGGTGCCGAGCGGGGTGAGGACCAGCAGGACCAGCAGGACGGAGGCGCCGTAGAGCACCGGCACCGCCGTGCGCAGGGTGCGGTGGCCGAGCCACACGGTGCCGATCATCAGCGCGATGCCGATACCGGTGTTGAGCAGGTGGCGGACGAGGAAGTAGTACGGGTCGCCCTGATTGATGTCGGTGCGGTTGCGGGTCGCGGAGTAGACGAGCAGGGAGCCCAGCAGGGACAGCGCGGTGGCCGACAGGAGGATCGGCCAGTCGAGCCGCCGGGCGACCGAACCCCGGGCGAAGAGGCTGGTCCACCAGCCGCGTTCGGGTCCGTACCCGGAGACCTGGAAGCCGACTCCGGTCATCGGCGCGCCTTCCCGCTCCGGCGGCGGCGAAGGCCGTGTGGGTGCTCTCGGGACAGGCGGGCCGGGGCTCGCCCGGACCGATCGCGCCCACCCGCGCGGCGGCGCCTCCGGGTGTCCCGGTTCTCCGAGGGCTGTCGCGGGGCCGTCGCCTCGGCGTCCGGTCCGTCGTCGCCGGGCGCGTCGACGTCCTGGCCGTCGGCGTCCCGGGGTCCGGGTCCCGTCTCCCCGCTCTCCTCGCCGTTCTCGTCCGTCTCCCGTTCGGCCCTCAGGTCCTCGACCGGGTCTTCGGGCATCCTCGGCGCGGCGACGGTCCCATCGCTGTTGATCTTCGGGAGGGCCTGCTGCGGTTCGGGAAGCAGGGCCTTGGACGTGTCGATCGAACCGTCCTCGGCCACTCCGTAGAGCGCGTTGTAGATGTTGCGCACGGCGGGTCCGGAGGCGCCGGAGCCGGTGCCTCCCTGCGCGATCGTCATGACGATCGCGTAGTCCTCCGTGTAGGTGGCGAACCAGGAGGTCGTCTGCTTCCCGTAGACCTCGGCCGTGCCGGTCTTGGCGTGCATGGGAATCTCGTCCTGCGGCCAGCCGCCGAACCGCCAGGCCGCCGTGCCCCGCGTGGCGACGCCCTCCAGGGCACTGTCCATCCGCTTCAGCGTGGTCTGGCTTATCGGCAGTTCGCCGTGGGACTTGGGAGCGATCTCGGTCACGCGCTTGCCGTCCGGGCTGACGATGGCCTTGCCGATGGAGGGGTCGTACAGCGTGCCCCCGTTGGCCAGGGCGGCGTAGATGGTGGTCATCTGGATCGGGGTGACGAGGGTGTCACCTTGGCCGATGGAGTAGTTGATGGCGTCACCGGCGCGCATCTTGTTGCCTTCGAGGCAGTTCTCGTAGGCGATCATCTCGACGTACGAGCCGCCCTTCTTGCCGGTGCGGCACCAGGCGTCCTTGTTGGCGTCCCAGTAGTCCTGCTTCCACTGCCGGTCCGGCACCCGGCCGGTGACCTCGTTGGGCAGGTCGATACCCGTCTCCGCGCCGAGGCCGAACTCGTGGGCGGTCCGGTAGAAGTGGTCCTGCGGGTCCTTCGGAGTCATGCCGCCGTCCTGCTTCCACTGGTCGTGGGCGAGGCGGTAGTAGACCGTGTCGCAGGAGACCTCCAAGGCCCTGCCGAGGTCGATGGAGCCGTGGTCGGCGGACTCGAAGTTCTTGAAGACCTGACCTCCGACCGAGTAGGAGCCGGAGCAGTGGTACCCGCCGTCGAAGTCGTATCCGGCGTCGACCGCCGCGGAGGTGGAGACGACCTTGAAGATGGAGCCGGGCGCGGCCTGGCCCTGGATGGCGCGGTTGAGCAGGGGGTAGTGCGAGTCCTTGCCGGTGAGCTTCTCGTACTCCTTGGCGGAGATACCGCCGACCCAGACATTGGGGTCGTAGGTCGGGTTGGACGCCATGGCGACGACCCGGCCGGTCCGGGCCTCCATGACCACGACCGCCCCGGCGTCCGCCTCGTAGGTCCGGTTGGTGTTGCGGTCCCACTGCGTGCGGGCCACCTTCATGGCCTCGTTCAGTTCGTACTCGGCGATCCGCTGGACCCTGGCGTCGAGGCTGGTCACGAGGTGGGAGCCCGGCACGGCGGCGTCGGACTCGGCCTGGCCGATGACCCGGCCCAGATTGTCCACCTCGTAGCGGGTGACGCCCGCCTGGCCCCGTAGCGCTTTGTCGTACTGGCGTTCCAGGCCGGATCGACCCACCTGGTCGGAGCGGAGATAGGGCGCCTCGCTTTCCTGGGCCCGCTGGATCTCCTCGTCCGTCACCGGGGAGAGGTAGCCGAGGACCTGGCCGGTGTTGGCCTGACCGGGCGCCGGATAGCGACGGACCGCCTGCGGCTGGGCGGTGATGCCGGGGAACTCCTCGGCGCGTTCGCGGATCTGAAGCGCCTGTTTGGGGGTGGCCTCGTCGGTGATCGGGATGGGCTGGTAGGGGGAGCCGTTCCAGCAGGGCTGCGGGGTCTGCGCGTCGCACAGCCGGACCTTCTCGGCGACCTCCTCGGAGGCCATGCCCAGGACCTCGGCGAGCTTGGAGAGGACCCCCTCGCCGTCGTCGCGCATCTTCATCAGGTCCGTGCGGGAGGCGGAGACGACCAACCGGGTCTCGTTGTCCGCCAGGGGGACTCCCCGGGCGTCGAGGATGGAACCGCGTACGGCCGGCTGGACCACCCGCTGGACGTGGTTGCCGGAGGCCTCCGCGGCGTACTCGGCCCCTTGACGGATCTGCAGGTACCACAGGCGCCCGCCCAGGGTGCCGAGCAGGGACAGCACGAGGATCTGGATGACGACCAGCCGGATCTGGACGCGTGGGCTGCGACCGGTCTCGGGAATGTTGGTCACCGGGTTCCTCCGAGGATGCCCCGGCCTTCAGGCCGGGGAGGAATCGGACTCCTGCGGAGCAGGGTAGGGAAAGCCGAATCGCCGTCAGGGCGATTCGGCGTCGGCCACGGAGATGTCGCGCTCGACCTCCAGCCGGTAAACGATCTCGGAGTTGAGGGACCTGCGGGCGGACCTGGCCTGAGTGACCAGCCACTCGTGCAGGTCGGCGGGCAGGCGGAGCGTGATGCGCTTCTCTTCATCCATGACCCCAGAGTAGTGGATTTCGAGTGGTCAACCGGTGGTAAGGTGACACCATGACGACATGGCAGAAGGTTTCGGGGGATACCGGGCATGCCCGGTACACCTACCGGCTTCGCGTGTCGTCGACCGCCCGCACCGGGCTGCTCGCCGAGTGGGCGCGCTGCCGGTGGGTGTGGAACGAGTGCGTGGCCATGTCCCGCAAGGTCCACGCCGCGAACCGCGCCAACCCGGACGACAAGGTGACGTGCGGTCCGGCGCAGCTGGACAAGATGCTGACCGAGGCCCGCAACGCCATGTCGTGGCTGCGTGAGGGCGCGTCGGTGCCGCAGCAGCAGACCATCCGCGATTTCGCCAAGTCCCGCACAAAGGCACTCAAGGACATCAAGGCCGGGCTGCCGCTCCGGCAGCGCGCCGGGATGCCCCGTATCAAGCGGAAGCGGGACGCGCTGCCCACGCTGAACTACACGCAGCGCGGGTTCCGGTTGAAGGACGGCCGCCTGCACGTCGCGGGCGGCATCGCCTTGACCGTGGTGTGGTCCCGCGACCTCCCGGCCGCGCCCACCTCGGTGCGCGTCCACCAGGACTCCTTGGGGCACTGGTACGCGTCGTTCGTCGTCGCCACCGAGGTGCGGCCGCTCCCCGCCACGGGACGCGTGCTGGGCGTGGACTGGGGGGCCAAGGAGACCGCCACCACCACATCCGAGGCCCACGACCTCCCCCACGCCGAACACGGCGAGAATGCCGCGCAGCGCCTTGCCCACTACCAGCGGATGATGGCCCGCCGCCGCCCCGCCAAGGGACAGGCAGCGTCCAAGGGCTACCGGCAGGCGCGGCGGCAGACCGCCAAGGTGCACAAGAAGGTCGCCCGGCAACGCCAGGACACCGGCCGCAAGTGGGCCAAGTCCGTCGTGACCGACCACGACGCGATCGCCGTCGAGGACTTCCGCCCGAAGTTCCTCAGCCGTACCACCATGGCCCGCAAAGCCGCCGACGCGGCGATCGGCGCCACCAAGACGGCCCTGATCGAGATGGGCCGCAAACACGCACGGGACATCCATCTCGTGCATCCCGCGCACACCACCATGGACTGCGCGGCGTGCGGAGCGAGAACCAAGCACGCACTTCCTCTTTCCGAACGTACCTACACCTGCACCGCGTGCGGAGTCGTATCCCCCAGAGACAAGAACTCCGCCCGCGTGATGCTCGTCCGGGCTGGTCTCAACCCGGCTGGTGCCGATCGTGTAAGAGCCGGCGGACCGCTGGTCCCCAGCCAACGTGAGCCAGGAATCCCCGTCCTTTAGGGCGGGGAGGATGTCAATGCGGCTGCCTCCCCCGCTCGGCGCGCGGACGTGACGGGTGCGTGCGTGCGTACGGGTGAGGAACGCCGGTCCGCCCGCGCGGAGTTCCCCCCGCGGGGCGGCACCCGGTGAACGACGCTGCTGTCACGGCCGCTTGACCCCCTTGATCCGCCCGGCTCTTGCCACCCGGGCCCGGACCATCCTGGCGCGCAGGCCGCCACGCCGACCACCGACACGCATCCCGGTACCCGAGGCGGACCAAGCGGCCGAGACGTCGGGCCCCGGGCCCGCCGCCCCGGTCTCGGACAGCGGATCGTTCTCGGCGCGCCGGGCCAAGGCCATGACCCCGGGGATCACGAACGGCGCGAGCAGGAGGTCGTAGAGCGTGGCGGTGAACAGCAGCCCGGCGAGTCCCACGTGCTGTGCCGCGGTGTCGCCCACGAGCATGCCGACGCCGGCGTGCAGCAGGGTGGAGCCGACGGCCGCCGCGACCACCGTCGTCAACGGGCCGGACGCCGACTTCAGTCGGCCGTTCTCCGGGCGGAAGAGCCCGGCGAGGTAGCCGACGACGCTCAGCACCAGGGCGTACCGGCCGACGGCGTGGTCGGCGGGCGGGGCGAGGTCGGCGAGGAGTCCGGCGCCGAAACCCACGAGGGCGCCGCCGACATGGCCGTAGGCCAGGGCGAGTCCGAGGACCGTGAGCAGCAGCAGGTCCGGCACGGCACCCGGGAGGTGCAGCCTGGCGAGGACGCTGACCTGGAGCACCAGGGCGACGACCACCAGGGAGGAGGAGAGCAGGATTCGATTGACGCGCATGATCTGGTGCCCCTACCGCTCGGGCTGCCCGGCGGGCAGCGTGCCGTCGACCGGCTCTCCGGCGGACGGCGTGGCGGTCACCGTCACCGTCGGCACGGGGGTCGGTTCGGGCTTGTCGGGCAGCACCGTGTCCCTCGGGTCCTTCTCGGGCGCCTGGACGACGACGCCGACGATGTCGAGTGTGGTGAAGGAGACGTAGGGGGTGACGTAGAGGGTGCGGGTGAGGTCGCCGCCCGAGGGATCGACACGGCTGACGACGCCGACCGGCACTCCGGGCACGAACGGCTTGTCGGCCTGGGACCCGAAGGTGACCAGTCGGTCCCCCTTCTCCACCTCGGCACGGCCGTTGAGCAGCTCGACGCGCAGCGGGCGGTCCCCCTGTCCGGACGCGAACCCCAGTTCGTCGCCGGACTCCATCCGGGTACCGACGGTGAAGTCGGGATCGGTGGCGAGCAGGACCGTCGACGCCGTCGGACCGACCGTCGTCACCCGCCCGACGAGACCGTCCCCGTTGAGCACGGTCATGTCGCGTTCGATACCGTCCTCGGAGCCCGCGTCAATGGTGACCGTCCAGGAGAAGCCCTGGGCCGCCCCTATGGCGGTGACCTGGGCTCCCTTGATGCCGTACTGGCCCTTCCCGGCGGTCTTCAGCAGCGCCTCCAGCTGGGCCAGGCGGCTGCGTCCGCGCTCGTCGCTGCCCAGTCGGGCCTTGAGCGCGGTGTTCTGTCGCTCCAGCAGCGCCAGCCGGTCGTGTCGGTCACCCGAGCCCCGGACCGCCGCCACCGCGTTGCCGACGGGGTCGACCGCCGCGGACACGCCGTTCTCGATCGGGCCGAGCACGGAGGCCGCGACCCGGCGCGCTCCGTCGACCGGCGAGTCCTCCCCGCCGCGGATGTCCACCGTGATCAGCGCGAACGATACGGCGATCAACAGCACCAGGAGCAGCCGGCTCTCTTTCGTGTCCCTCACGTGCGGCGGCCGTGCCTTCCTCGTCGGAATTCGGGAAACTCGTCGGTGTCGGACAGGGCTTCGATCGGGCGACGGGCCGGCGCTCCGGACGCTATGCCAAGGGTCCGCCGTACGAGCGGACACCGTCTCGTACGGCGGGGCCGGCGTGCCGGGTCATCTGCGGGGCTGGGCGTCCAGCACCTGCTGGAGGGCTTCGAACTCCTCCACGCACTTGCCGGAACCCAACGCCACGCTGTCCAGCGGGTCCTCGGCGATGTGGATCGGCATGCCGGTCTCCCGGCGCAGCCGCTCGTCGAGGCCGCGCAGCAGGGCACCGCCGCCGGTCAGGACGATGCCCCGGTCCATGATGTCGCCGGACAGCTCCGGCGGACACTTGTCCAGGGTGGTCTTCACGGCGTCGACGACGGCGTTGACCGGTTCCTCGATCGCCTTGCGGACCTCGGCGGCGGAGATCACGACGGTCTTGGGCAGCCCGGAGACCAGGTCCCGGCCGCGGATCTCGGTGTGCTCGTCGGCCTCAAGGTCGTAGGCGGAACCGATCGTGATCTTGATCTGCTCGGCCGTCCGCTCGCCGAGCAGGAGGGAGTACTCCTTCTTCACGTGCTGGATGATCGCGTTGTCGAGTTCGTCCCCGGCGACCCGGATGGACTGCGCGGTGACGATCCCGCCCAGGGAGATGACCGCGACCTCCGTGGTGCCGCCGCCGATGTCCACCACCATGTTGCCGGTGGCCTCGTGGACCGGGAGCCCCGAGCCGATGGCGGCGGCCATCGGCTCCTCGATGATGTGCACCTGCCGCGCGCCCGCCTGCGAGGAAGCCTCGATCACGGCACGACGCTCGACCCCGGTGATCCCCGAGGGCACACAGACGACGACCCGCGGGCGCGCCAGATACCGGCGCTTGTGGATCTTCAGAATGAAGTACCGGAGCATCCGCTCCGTGATCTCGAAGTCGGCGATGACGCCGTCCTTCAGCGGACGCACGGCGACGATGTTGCCGGGGGTCCGGCCGATCATCTTCTTGGCTTCCGCGCCGACCGCGAGGATGCCGCCGGTGTTGGTGTTGATCGCGACGACGGACGGCTCGTTGAGGACGATCCCGCGACCCCTGACGTACACCAGCGTGTTGGCGGTCCCGAGGTCGACAGCCATGTCACGGCCGATGAACGACATTGAGTACCCCATCAGGATTCGGCTGGCCTTCCCGGGAGCTTTTGAAGGCTTTTCAGGTAGGCGAGGTGGGCTGCTGTGACGTGAATGCTTCCATCGTAGACGCGCTTTCACGAACACCGCGCGAGGGTCTTCGCCATTGTCGGCAGATCAAGCGCCGCCTCGCCCGCGGAGTAGGCCGACCGTGTGACAGGTTCCCCCGATCGGCACCTTCCGGGTGACACGGGAGCGATCGCATGGACCGATATCGCCTGACGGGACATCAGCGACGCCCCGTCAGGAGGACTCCCGAAGCGTCAGACGCGTCCGGGAAAGAAGATCTTCAGCTCGCGCTCGGCGGACTCCTCCGAGTCCGAGGCGTGGATCAGGTTCTCCCGGACGATGACCCCGTAGTCACCGCGCACGGAACCGGGGGCCGCCGCGATCGGGTCGGTCGGCCCCGCCAGGGTGCGCACGCCCTCGATGACCCGCTCCCCCTCGACGATCATGGCCACCACGGGACCCGAGGACATGAACGCGAGCAGCGGCTCGTAGAAGGGCTTGCCCTTGTGCTCCCCGTAGTGCAGTTCGAGGGTCTCGGTGTCGAGCGTGCGCAGTTCGAGCGCGGTGATCCGCCAGCCGGCCTTGCGCTCGACACGGCCGATGATCTCGCCGGTCAGGCCCCGACGCACGGCGTCGGGCTTGAGCAGGACAAGGGTGCGCTGGGTCACGAGGGCTCCTAGAGAGGGGACGTGCGGGGTGAGGACAGAGGTTACCGGGCGTGTCGGGGAGCGGGTCAGGCGGCGTCCGCCGACGCCGCCTCGGCGAACCGCGCCTTCGCCTCGTCGATCTTGCGCCCGTAGTGCACCGAGGCCCACCACAGCACCCCGAAGATGACACCGAGGACGAACATCATCGGCACCACCAGTCCCGACACGAACAGGGCGGCCTGCAACAACCAGCCGAGGGCCACCCCGAACGGCCGGGTGACCGCGGCGCACAGCGCCAGACACAGGAACATCGCGACGCCGGCGACCGTCCAGACCGTCGCCATCGACAGATCCGGGTCCTTCATGGCCACCAGCCCCGCGAAGCCGATGACGAAGAACTCGCCGATCAGGGTCGAAGAACAGAGCGTGCGCACAGGGTGTCAGCCTCTCCCCAGAAGCAGTCGGGCCTCGCCGACGGTGATCACGGAACCGGTGACGAGCACGCCGCCCCCGGCGAACTCGCCCTCCTCCTCGGCCAGGGTGATGGCGGCCTCCAGCGCGTCCGGAAGACGCGGCTCGACCTGGACCCGGTCCGGGCCGAACACCTCGACGGCGACGGCCGCCAGCGCGTCGGCGTCCATCGCCCGATCACTGGAGTTCCGCGTGACGACCACCTCGGCGAACACCGGTTCGAACGCCTCCAGCAAGCCCCGCACGTCCTTGTCGCCTCCCGCGCCCACCACGCCCACCAGGCGGCTGAACTGGAACGCCTCGCCCAGGGCTGCGGCGGCTGCCCGCGCCCCCGCCGGATTGTGCGCGGCGTCCAGCACCACGGTGGGCGAGCGCCGGACCACCTCCAGCCGCCCGGGGGACGCCACGGTGGCGAACGCCCCGCGCACGATGTCGGCGTCGAGCGGATCGGCCCGCCGCGCGCCGACGCCGAAGAACGCCTCCACGGCCGCGAGCGCCACCGCCGCGTTGTGCGCCTGATGCTCCCCGTGCAGGGGCAGGTAGACGTCCGTGTACTCGCCGGCCAGGCCACGCAGCGTGAGCGACTGGCCTCCGACCGCCGTGCGCCGGGACATCACACCGAACTCCAGCCCCTCACGGGCAACCGTCGCGTCCACCTCCACGGCCCGCCGCAACAGCACCTGCGCCGCGTCCACCGGCTGCTGCGCCATGATCACCGTCGCGCCCGGCTTTACGACGCCGCCCTTCTCCCCGGCGATCTCCGCGGGCGTGGACCCGAGCCGGTCGGTGTGGTCCAAGGCGATCGGCGTGACCACGGCGACGTCCGCGTCGATCACGTTGGTGGCGTCCCAGCTGCCGCCCATGCCGACCTCGACCACGGCGACGTCGACGGGAGCGTCCGCGAACGCCGCGTAGGCCATCCCCGTGAGCACCTCGAAGAACGACAGGCGGTACTCCTCGCGCTCGTCGACCATCCCGACGTACGGCCGGATGTCCCGATAGGTCTCGACGAAACGCTCGGCGGAGACCGGCGCGCCGTCCAGGCTGATCCGTTCGGTGACCGACTGAACGTGGGGCGAGGTGTACCGACCGGTGCGCAGCTCGAAGGCGCCCAGCAGAGCCTCGATCATGCGAGCCGTGGACGTCTTGCCGTTGGTGCCGGTGATGTGGATGGAAGGGTACGAACGCTGCGGCTCGCCGAGTACGTCCATCAGGGCGGCGATCCGCCGCACGGACGGCTCCAGCTTGGTCTCGCCCCAGCGGCCGGCCAGCTCGGCCTCCACCTCACGCAGCGCCCGATCCACCTCCGGGTCCTCGGGACGCCCCGGGACCTCGGCGGGCCGCGGGCCGCTCTGGGCGCGCAGCGTGCGGCTGCCGGCCTCGATGACCGCGAGGTCGGGGTCGCGGTCGGTCTCGGCCTCGATGATCTCCTCGAAGGAGGCGAGGGGGTCGGGCTGGTCGTTGCTGCCGGGGATGTCGCTCACGGAGCCAGTCTACGTACCGTCGGCAGGTGGACACTCTGGCCGGGGACGGGCCCTGACCACAGGCGAAACGACCGACGAACCGGGGCCGGGGCGAGGCCGTGGGACGCCGGAAGACCGGCGCGCCCCTTCCTCGGCCCGTGCCTCAGCCCTTCGGCAGGGCGTCCAACTGCGACCGGATCCTGACACTCGCCTCCCGCGCTCCGGTCAGGCGGGTGCGGATCTTCTCCACCACGTGCCCGGGGGCCTTGGCGAGGAAGGCCTCGTTGCCGAGCTTCGCGGTGGCCTGCGCCTCCTCCTTCTCGGCCGCGGCGAGGTCCTTGGCCAGCCGCTTGCGCTCGGCGGCCACGTCGATGGCGCCGGAGAGGTCGAGCGCGACCTCGACGCCCGCGACGGGCAAGGTGGCCGTCGCGGTGAAGGAGGGACCCTCCGGCCGGAGCCGCAGCATCTGACGGATCGCGGCCTCGTGCGGCGCCAGCGCCGTGTCGGCCAGGGACAGCCGGGCCGGGACCCGCTGGCCCGGTTGGAGTCCCTGATCGCCGCGGAACCTGCGGACCTCGGTGATCACCGACCGGACGGTCGCGATCTCGGCCTCCGCCGCCTCGTCCCGGAAGCCGGAGTCGGTCGGCCAGGCGGCGACGACCAGCGACTCGCCGCCCGTGAGCGTCGTCCACAGCGTCTCGGTGACGAAGGGCACGATCGGGTGCAGCAGCCTCAGGGTGACGTCGAGAACCTCCCCGAGGACGCGCCTGGTCACCTCGGCCGGCTCGCCGGCCGCCTGGAAGGTGGTCTTGGAGAACTCGACGTACCAGTCGAAGACCTCGTCCCAGGCGAAGTGGAACAAGGCGTCGGAGACCTTGGCGAACTGGAAGTCCTCGTACAGCGCGTCGACCTCGGCCACGACCGCGTTCAGCCGGGAGAGGATCCAGCGGTCCGCGGAGGACATCCGAGCGGCCTCGGGGAGGGGACCCTCGACCGTGGCGCCGTTCATCAGGGCGAAACGGGTGGCGTTCCAGATCTTGTTGGCGAAGTTCCTGGAGCCCTGGACCCATGCCTCGCCGATCGGCACGTCCACCCCGGGGTTGGCCCCGCGCGCCAACGTGAAGCGGAGCGCGTCGGAGCCGTACTCGTCCATCCAGTCCAGCGGATCGACCACGTTGCCGAAGGACTTGGACATCTTCTTGCCGTGCTGGTCACGGACCATGCCGTGCAGGGCGACGGTGCGGAACGGCGGCGTCCCGTCCATCGCGTACAGACCGAACATCATCATCCGGGCGACCCAGAAGAAGAGGATGTCGTAGCCGGTGACGAGCACGGAGTTCGGGTAGAACTTCGCGAGGCTGTCGGTCCGCTCGGGCCACCCGAGGGTGGAGAAGGGCCACAGACCCGACGAGAACCACGTGTCCAGGACGTCCGGGTCCTGGTGCCAGCCCTCTCCCCGGGGCGGTTCCTCGTCCGGACCGACGCAGACCACCTGGCCCTCGGGTCCGTACCAGACGGGGATGCGGTGGCCCCACCACAACTGGCGGGAGATGCACCAGTCGTGGAGGTTGTCGACCCAGTCGAAGTAGCGCTTCTCCATCTCCCGCGGGTGGATCCGCACCCGCCCGTCCCGGACGGCGTCCCCGGCGGCGGCTGCCAGCGGACCCACCTTGACCCACCACTGCATGGACAGGCGCGGCTCGACCGTGGTCTTGCACCGCGAGCAGTGGCCGACGGAGTGGGAGTAGGGGCGCTTCTCCGCGACGATCCGGCCCTCGGCCCGCAACGCGGCCACGATGGCCGAGCGGGCCTCCAACCGGTCCTGACCCTGGAAGGGACCGTGGACGGTGATGGTCGCGCGTTCGTCCATGACCGTGACCGCCGGCAGGTCGTGTCGCCGACCGATCTCGAAGTCGTTCGGGTCATGGGCGGGCGTGACCTTCACCGCGCCCGTGCCGAACTCCGGGTCGACGTGCTCGTCGGCGACGACCGGGATGGAGCGGTCGGTCAACGGCAGCCGGATGTGCCGACCCACGAGGTGCCGGTAGCGCTCGTCGTCCGGGTGCACGGCGACCGCGGTGTCACCGAGCATGGTCTCGGCGCGTGTCGTCGCCACGACGATGCTGTCGTCCCCGTCGCCGTACCGCATGGAGACCAGTTCGCCGTCGTCGTCCTGGTACTCGACCTCGATGTCGGAGATCGCCGTCAGACAGCGCGGACACCAGTTGATGATGCGCTCGGCGCGGTAGATCAACTCGTCGTCGTGGAGGCGCTTGAAGATGGTCTGAACGGCCCGGGAAAGGCCCTCGTCCATGGTGAAGCGCTCCCGGGACCAGGCGACGCCGTCGCCGAGTCGGCGCATCTGGCCGGAGATCCGCCCCCCGGACTCGGCCTTCCACCGCCAGACCCGATCCGTGAAGGCCGACCTGCCCAGGTCGTGGCGGGACGTGCCTTCCTTGGCCAACTCGCGCTCGACGACGTTCTGCGTGGCGATGCCGGCGTGGTCCATGCCCGGCTGCCACAGCGTCTCGTGGCCCTGCATGCGCTTGCGCCGGGTCACCACGTCGATCAGCGTGTGCTCGAAGGCGTGGCCGAGGTGGAGGGACCCGGTGACGTTGGGCGGAGGGATCACGACGGTGAAGGGAGGCTTGTCGCTCGCGGCGTCCGCCTCGAAGTACCCCCGCTCCACCCAGCGCTCGTACAGCCGCCCCTCCACCTCGGCCGGCGTGTAGTTGGTCGGCAGTTCGGTCAGGGGCGCGGGCTGTGGCTGCTGAGCGTTCTCGGTCACGGGCTCAGTTTAGGGGCGAGCGGCCCCGACCCCTAAACACGATCCCGGCGGCCGGCGCGGACCGGCCGCTACCTTGGCGCGCCGCGCGGCCCGCCCGGGTTCGACCAGGGCGTCCGCCGGCGGGAGGCCCCGCCTCCGGGACCCGCGCGGGGGCCTCGACGGCGCCGGGCAGCGCCGATTCCCCGCGCGCGCCACCGGACGCACGCGTCAGGCCGTCTTCTGCTCCCCGGCACCGCGCCCTCGCGAGTCCCGAGGGATCAGCGTGGGGTTGACATTGGAGAGGACCACGTCGGCGGTGATGACGACGCGGGCTACGTCCTTGCGTGAGGGCACCTCGTACATCACGCCCTGGAGCACCTCCTCCATGATGGCGCGGAGCCCGCGGGCGCCCGTCTGTCGGAGGATGGCCTGGTCGGCGATGGCCTCCAGCGCCTCACGCTCGAAGTCCAGCTCCACGCCGTCGAGTTCGAAGAGGCGCTGGTACTGCTTCACCAGCGCGTTGCGCGGCTCGACGAGGATCTGGAGCAGCGCCTCGCGATCGAGGTTGTGGACGCTGGTGATGACCGGAAGGCGACCGATGAACTCGGGGATCATGCCGAACTTGACGAGGTCCTCCGGCATGACGTCCTCGAACTGGTCCTTGGCGTCGCGCTCCTGCTTGGAACGGATCTGGGCTCCGAAGCCGATGCCCTTGGCGCCGGCCCGGGACTCGATGATCTTCTCCAGTCCGGCGAAGGCCCCGCCCACGATGAACAGCACGTTCGTCGTGTCGATCTGGATGAACTCCTGGTGCGGGTGCTTGCGCCCGCCCTGGGGCGGAACCGACGCGGCGGTACCCTCCAGGATCTTCAGCAGCGCCTGTTGCACGCCCTCGCCGCTGACGTCCCGGGTGATGGAGGGGTTCTCGCTCTTCCGCGCGACCTTGTCGATCTCGTCGATGTAGATGATCCCGGTCTCGGCCTTCTTGACGTCGTAGTCGGCGGCCTGGATCAGCTTGAGCAGGATGTTCTCGACGTCCTCACCGACGTACCCCGCCTCGGTCAGCGCCGTGGCGTCGGCGATGGCGAAGGGGACGTTCAGCATGCGGGCGAGGGTCTGGGCGAGCAGCGTCTTGCCCGAGCCGGTCGGGCCGAGCAGCAGGATGTTGGACTTCGCCAGCTCGATGGCGTCCTCGCGGCCCTGCCCGCCGCCGTTCTCGCCCGCCTGGACCCGCTTGTAGTGGTTGTACACCGCGACCGAGAGGGCCTTCTTGGCGGCCTCCTGACCGACCACGTACCCCTCGAGGAACTCGTAGATCTCGCGCGGCTTGGGCAGTTCCTCCCAGCGCACCTCGCTGGTCTCGGCCAGCTCCTCCTCGATGATCTCGTTGCAGAGGTCGATGCACTCGTCGCAGATGTACACACCAGGCCCTGCGATGAGCTTCTTGACCTGCTTCTGGCTCTTGCCGCAGAACGAGCACTTGAGCAGATCTCCGCCGTCACCGATGCGTGCCACGGTGTGCTTCCCCTTCGCCTGGGAGACTCCTGGACGTCCACGCCCAGCGGACTCCTGGTGCTGCCTTGTGTCCGACGGTACCTTGCCGTGCCCCCCGTTCGGGCCCGCCTTGGCAGGGTTCGCCTCGACGTGCGTACCGGCGGACCCTGCCCGGGGCGGCGGGGATTACGGCCACCTGTGCCTCAGCGCAGGGAGGAGTTGTCCATCTTGCGGGTCGTGATGACCTGGTCGATCATGCCGTACTCCAGCGCGTCCTCGGCGGTGAGGATCTTGTCGCGCTCGATGTCCTCGCGGATCTGCTCGATGGACCGGGTGGAGTGCTTGGCCAGCAGGTCCTCCAGCTGGGAGCGCATCCGCAGGATCTCGTTGGCGGCGATCTCCAGGTCGGAGACCTGACCGCGACCGGTCTCGCTGTACGGCTGGTGGATGAGGACCCGGGCGTTGGGCAGCGCCATGCGCTTGCCCGGGGTGCCGGCCGCGAGCAGGATCGCCGCCGCCGACGCGGCCTGGCCCATGCAGACGGTCTGGATGTCCGCGCCGACGTACTGCATGGTGTCGTAGATCGCCGTGAGCGCGGTGAAGGAGCCGCCGGGGCTGTTGATGTAGATCGAGATGTCCCGGTCGGGGTCCATCGACTCCAGGCACAGCAGCTGGGCCATCACGTCGTTGGCCGAGGCGTCGTCGATCTGGACGCCGAGGAAGATGACCCGCTCCTCGAAGAGCTTGGCGTACGGGTCGTACTCGCGGACCCCCTGGGAGGTGCGCTCCACGAAGCGGGGGATCACGTAGCGGGACTCCGCCTGCGGGCCGGTGTACCGGCCCTGTGCGGCGGCCGTGGCCTGTTCGGCGGCCATGCGGTCGTAGAGGCCGCGGCCGGGGAAGTCGTTCACAGTGTCTCCTGGGAAGAGGCTGGGGTGGTCGGCCGGGGGCTGGGACGGGGCGCTCAGGCCCCGGTGCCGCCACCGCCCGGCATGCCGGCGGCCGTGTGCATCACGTCGTCGATCAGGCCGTACTCCTTGGCCTCGGCGGCGTCGAACCAGCGGTCGCGGTCGGAGTCACGCGTGATCTGCTCGACGCTCTGGCCGGTGTGCTGGGACGTGAGCTCGGCCATCCGCCTCTTGGTGTGCAGCAGCCGCTCGGCGTGGATCTTGATGTCCGAGGCCGAACCCGCCAGGCCCGCCGAGGGCTGGTGGATCAGGATCTCGGCGTTGGGCAGCGCGAAACGCTTGCCGGGCGTCCCGGCGCTGAGCAGGAACTGGCCCATCGAGGCGGCCAGGCCCATGGCGATGGTCACCACGTCGTTCCTGATGTACTGCATGGTGTCGTAGATCGCCATTCCGGCGGTGATCGATCCGCCGGGGCTGTTGATGTAGAGATAGATGTCCTTGTCCGGGTCGGCGGCAAGGAGCAGCAACTGTGCGGTGATCTTGTTCGCGATGTCGTCGTCCACCGGCTGACCGAGGAAGATGATCCGCTCGTTGAGCAGCCGGTTGTAGACCTGGTCGCCGAGGCCACCACCGATGGAGGGCTCGCCGGCGGCGGAGGGCATCAGATTCGTCACGTATCCACCTGCTCGTCTTGCGACGGCGCCGGGCCGTCTCACGTTTGCCTGCGGGGCTGGAGCCGTCCGGCGACTCCACCGCCCTCTTGTTCATGGACCCTAACGCGCTGGTCCCTTCCGGGAATCCCGGTAGCCGGAGTGTTCGCCGGGGGCGTAGCGGCGGCGGGCGTCTCGGGCGGCGGCGCACGCCCCCGGCGGCCCCGACCCGCCAGGGCTGGCGGCACCGACCGCCCTTCCGTGGGAGACGCCCGCCGACCCGCACGACCGGGCGAGCACGACGGGCCCCGGGGCGATCATCGACAGCGTCGTGATCCTCCGGGGCCCGTCGTGCCACGCCGGGGTGGAGCGGTCAGCTCTCGGTCTTCTCCTCGGCCTCGGCGGCCTCGACGACCTCGGCCTCGGCGGAGTCCTCGTCGTCGTCCAGGTCGACGGTCTCGCCGTTGGTGTCCTTCACGGTCGCCTTCTCGACGACGGAGGCCAGGGCCTTGCCGCGAGCGACCTCGCCGACGAGCAGCGGCACCTGGCCCTGCTCGACGACGGCCTGCGCGAACTGGTCCGGGGACATGCCCGAGGACGAGGCGCGGCGCATGAGGTGCTCGGTGAGCTCCTCCTGGTTGACGTTGAGCTTCTCCTGCTTGACCAGCTCGTCCAGGACGAACTGGGTCTTGATCCCCTTGACCGCGGCCTGCCGGGTCTCGTCGTCGAACTCCTCGGCCGACTTGCCCTGGATCTCCAGGTACTTGTCGAGGGTCAGGCCCATCTGCCCGAGCTGGTGGTGCTCCAGGTTGTGCTTGCGGGTGTTGATCTCGTCGTCGAGAAGCTTCTCGGGGACGGGAACCTCGACCAGCTCCAGCAGCTTCTCCAGGACGCGCTCCTGAGCCTGCGTGGCCTGGTCGTACCGCTTGCGCTCGGTCAGCCGATCACGGCTGTCCGCACGCAGCTCCTCCAGCGTGTCGAACTCCGAGGCGAGCTGGGCGAACTCGTCGTCCAGCTCGGGCAGCTCACGCTTGGCGACCTGGGAGACCGTGACGGTGACCTCGGCCTCCTTGCCGGCCGCGGAGCCGCCCTTCAACTCGGAGGTGAAGGTGGCCTCGCCGCCCGCCTCCAGACCCGTGACGGCCTCGTCGATGCCGTCCAGCAGCTCGCCCGAACCGATGGTGTAGGAGACGCCGTCGGCCACGCCGTCTTCGAGGACCTCTCCGTCGACCTTGGCCCGCAGATCCAGGGTGACGACGTCGCCGTCCTCGGCGGCGCGCTCGACCGGGGTCGTCGAGGCGAAACGCTCGCGCAGCTGCTCGACCGACTCGGCCACGTCCTCGTCGGTGACCTCGACCGCGTCGACCTCGACCTCGATGCCCGAGTAGTCGGGGATCTCCAGCGCCGGGCGGACGTCGACCTCGGCCGTGAAGTTGAGCGTCTCGCCGTCCTTCAGGTCGGTGATGTCGACCTCGGGCTGGCCGAGCGGGCTCAGCTCCGCCTCGTTCACGGCGTCGGTGTAGAACCGCGGCAGCGCGTCGTTGACGGCTTCCTCCAGCACCGCGCCGCGGCCGAACCGCTGGTCGATGACGCGTGCCGGGACCTTGCCCTTGCGGAAGCCCTTCACCGTGACCTGCTGGTTGATCTTCTTGTACGCCGCGTCGAGGCTGTCCTTGAGCTCCTCGAAGGGCACCTCGACAGTGAGCCGAACCCGAGTCGGGTTCAGGGTCTCCACGGCGCTCTTCACGGTTCGGTCTCCTTGTGGCTGACTTCTTGGGTTCTGCCGGGGCCAGAGCGGCCCGGCGGATTTCGCCGCCCGGAGGACTGCACAGGATGAGACACACGGGCGTGCAGCCTGCATAGTAACGGCAGCCGCTACACGGCCCAAAAGGCGATCACGCGAGGTGATCGGAGGCACGACCGGACATGGACATCCCGACTCCCCGCGCGCGCCGAGCGCCGCCGAGAGGCGGGAGGAGCCCACCGGCCGGGCGCCGGCACCGCCGCACGAGTGCGGGCGAGCGGGCCACGCGCCGGGAGGAGGGCCGAACGGGTCGCTCGACTGTGGGTCGGGGTGGCGGGATTTGAACCCACGGCCTTCCGCTCCCAAAGCGGACGCGCTACCAAGCTGCGCCACACCCCGTCTGGTGCGAAACGTAGGGTACATGGCCGCGCACGGGAGCGATCACGGCACGCGCCGATCGGACCGGGCGGGGCGGACGGCGACGGGCGGTGTGCGCGCGAGGGGCGGAACCCGCTAAGATGCCTCCGGCGCCGCGATCTCCCGATCGACGGATCGCCGTGCGGGCGTAGCTCAATGGTAGAGCCCCAGTCTTCCAAACTGGCTACGCGGGTTCGATTCCCGTCGCCCGCTCCAGCTGATTCGGGGCCAGGTCGGAGGCTGTTTCCTCCGACCTGGCCCCGATCGCTTTCCGGGCTCGGCGGCGTGGGCCGGGTGACCCGGCCCCTCCCCGCCGTCGGTCACCCCGGGACGGGGCAGCCCTCCGGACCGCACGTCTCGGCGACCGCGTCGTCGAGGCTCGCCACCGGCCCCTCCGGACGGCTGTCCCAGGCCTGGCGGAGCGCCGCGCCGAAGGTCTCCACGGGCTGTGCCCCGGAGACGCCAAGGCGCCGGTCGAAGACGACGAAGGGCACCCCGGTGGCCCCCATCGCGGCGGCCGTCGCCTGGTCCTCGCGGACCTCGTCCGCCAGGACCGAACGGTCGGCGAGCAGTTCCGCCGCCTCCGTCTCGCCCAGGCCCGCCTCGACCGCCAGCTCCAGCAGGCGTCCTTCGGCGAAGGCGGAGTTCTCGACGAAGTTGGCGCGGTAGAGAAGGTTCAGCAGGTTCTCCTGGACGCCACGCCGCTTGGCGAGGTGGAGCATCCGGTGCATGTCGAAGGTGCTCGCGGTGTCACGGTCGGCCCCGCGATACGCGAGGCCCTCGGCGTGCGCGTGCTCACCGATGCGCTGTTCGGCCTGCCGGGCCTGGTCCAGGCTGATCCCGTACTTGGCGGCCAGCGCCGGGATCACCGGCCTCGCGGGCCCGGGACCGAGGCTCGGATCGAGTTCGAAGGACCGGTGCACGACCTCCACCTCGTCCTTGTGCGGGAAGGCTTCGAGCGCCTTCGCGAAGCGCTCCTTGCCCACATAGCACCACGGGCAGTTGATGTCGCCCCAGATCTCCACGCGCACGACCGTGATCCCTTCCACGCTGTTCGGCGGGCCTTCCGCTCTCCCCGCCCAACACGACTCCGGCCGTCGATATTTCTCACCTGAAACATCGACCCGGCATCCCGCGACCCCGGAGAGGCGAACCGGCACCCGGGCACCCCTCCCGCCGACAGCCAGGCCGGACCGGCGCGACGATCAGAACCTGATCGAATTGATCATCTCGCCTATCGACCCGAGGAGCCGGTTGATCGACGGCGCCAGGCCGCTCGACGCCAGGAAGAAGCCGAAGAGTGCCGCGACGACCGCGGGCCCGGGCTTGAGCGAGCCGCCCCGGAGCAACACGATCATGATGATCGCCAAGAGCAGCACCACGGACAGCGAAATGGCCACAACTGATCACACCCTCGATCGATCCGCACCCCGGCATGGGACGTGATCGGCACACCCCCGCCAGAACCATCGTGCCACCAACCCGGCCATGTCATGCGGGAGGTGACGACCGGCCGGCCCGCCCGGGCCGATCCGACGGCGCGCACCGGGCCGAGCCCCCGTCGCCACCGGGCCGAACGCACGACACAGCAAAGGGGTTCGACCGTTCACGACGCCCGGGGAACCGACCGCGCCACGCCGACCGCTCCCCCTGCGAGGGCCGACCGCGCCGCCTCGCCCCCACCCGGGCCCCGCGCCCCGGGACGGGGCCACTCGACCACCGCGCGGACTCTCACCCCGCTGCCGCAGGAGGATCGAACAGAGATCGGGCATGCTCTGACAAGGAGTCGATATCCGGCGATTCTCCGCGACAGCACTGATAACCATCCCGATCGAACGGATCGCAGCAACGACTCACCCTCCGATGTCTGATATGTGCGCCTTTCAGGAAGGAGCCCTCCCCGTGCCCTCCAGGTCCTGCGCGAGTGAGACGCGACATAGCGAGCAGCGCTGTCCGTCAGGGGTTTCTCGAAATCCCGTACCCGTCGCTAAGGTGCGTCCAATGTGCAGTGTCACGATGTCACCCCCGCGGTGCGCCGGGTCGTGGACCCGCTCGCTCGACGGCGGGCGGGAGGGCGTATGAAGAACGATCCGCTCCGGACGGCCGACCGCGTCGACGCACCGCCCCCACCTGAGAGAACGGTGAGAGCGACGGAGAGACGGGCGGAATCTCCAGCCGGGCGGGACGACTTCTTCGACAATGCCAAGTTCCTGGCGATCCTGTTGGTCGGTGTGGGTCACACCTGGGGTCAGATCATGAGCGACAACGTCGCCGTGGAAACCCTGTACCGCGTCGTGTACGCCTTCCACATGCCCGCCTTCATCGTCATCGCCGGCTATTTCTCACGCGGCTTCGACATGAGCCCGAAACGCGTCAAGCGACTGCTCACCGGCGTCCTCGTCCCCTATCTCGTGTTCGAGGTCGTCTACACGCTGCACAGGCGCTACGCGGGCGGTTCCGCCGACGCGGCCTTCAGCCTCCTGAACCCCGGCTACATGCTGTGGTTCCTCTGTGCCCTGTTCGTGTGGCGGCTCACCACCCCGATCTGGCGCACGGTGCGGTGGCCGCTGCCGATCGCGCTGGGCATCGCCGCGCTGGCGTCGGCCTCGCCGGGGATCGGGGACGATCTGGACCTCCAGCGGCTGCTGCAGTTCCTGCCGTTCTTCGTCCTGGGCCTGGTACTGCGCCCCGAGCACTTCGCATGGGTGCGCCGGCGCACGGCACGGATCGCGGCGGTGCCCGTCGCGGCGCTCGCCGTGTACCTGGCGTGGTGGACCGCGCCCGTCTTGAAGACGGGCTGGCTCTACCACAACGCGGCGGCTCAGGACCTGGGGGCTCCGTGGTGGCAGGGGCCGGTCCACACGCTGATCCTGTTCGGCACGTCCGTCGTGCTCACCGGCTGCTTCTTCGCACTGGTCCCGGGCCGGCGGGTCTGGTTCACGGCTCTGGGCGCGGGCACTCTCTACGCCTACTTGGCGCACGGTCTGCTCGTGAAGCAGGGCGAGTACTCCGGATGGTTCGAGAATCCGGCCCTGCACGGCACCGTCGGGGCGGCGGCGCTGACGGTGCTCGCCGCGACGGTCATGACCCTGCTGTGCACCCCACCGGTCCGAAAGGTCATGCGTTTCATGGTGGAGCCCCGCATGGAGTGGGCGTTCCGCAAGCCCTCGGGCGAACCGGCCCGCAGCGACGGCGCCGGACCCCCGCGCGCGACGCCTCCGTCCGAGGCGGGACCACCGAAGCCCGCGCCCCCCGGCGGGGCCGGCGTCGGGAGCGCCCCGGGAGGCACGACTCCGCGTTGACGGACGGCCCCGTCGCCTCAGGGTGACGGGGCCGCCATGTCCCGGCCCTCGGCGGTCCCGCGCGCGGTCGCCCGCGACGCCTCCGTCCGGCCGGCCCGAGCGTGGACCGAGGCGCCCTCCCGACAGATCAACAGCAGCGCCCGGTCGTCGTTGACGTCCTTGGCGACCGCCTCGATCAGATGCCAGGCGGCTCCGTGGAAACCGCCGGCGACGTAGCCGTCCGCCTCGCCGGTGAGCCGGTCGATGCCCTCGACGATGTCCCGGTCGGAGGTCTCCACCAGACCGTCGGTGAAGAGCATCAGCACGTCGCCGGGGCGCAGCGAGCCCTTGACCGAGTCGAACCGCGCGCCGTCGTAGACCCCGAGCAGCGGTCCGTCCGCCGCCTTCTGCTCCCACCGGCCGCTGCCGGCGCTCAGGTGCAGGCCGGGCGGGTGCCCGGCCGAATACAGCTCGTAGTCGCCGGAGTCGAGTTCCAGCACGAGGTGGATGGAGGTCGCGAACCCCTCGTCCCAGTCCTGGCGCAGCAGATAGCCGTTGGCGGCCGGCAGGAACGCGTGCGGCGGCAGACTGCCCAGGAGTCCGCCGAAGGCGCCCGAGAGCAGCAGGGCCCGCGAGCCGGCGTCCATGCCCTTGCCGGACACGTCCGTGAGGACGACCTCAAGGGTGCGTCCGCCGTTGGTGCGCGCGGCGACCACGAAGTCGCCGGAGAAGGACTGCCCGCCGGCCGGCCGCAGGGCCATCTCGCGGTGCCATCCGGGCGGGAGCTTGGGCAGCTTGCTCTGCACCCGGATCCGCTCGCGCAGGTCGAACAGCATGGTGCCGCCACGCCGCCACGGGACGCCCACCCGACTCCGGAACTGTGCCAGCAGCAGACCGAAGAGGCCGCACGCGGCGACGACCAGTACAACGCCCGGCGTCACTCGCGAGGGGCCCTCGGTGTAGGGGCCGAGGGCGACCGACTCCACGATCAGGGCTCCGGCCGCCGCCGCGTACAGGCCCAGCAGACTGGCCGGTCGCAGCAGCAGGCCGCCGGCGACGATGGGCAGGACGAGGGCGGAGGGAGCGACCCAGAGGGGGTTGGCCATCGTGGTGAGCGCGATCACCGGGATCGTCAGGAACAGACCGACCAACGCGATCCAGTCGGATCCGTCGCCCCGGAAGTAGTCCACCGCGGACCGACGCAGGCCGATGCGTGCCCGGTGCCACCGCTTGCGCAACCGGGCAGGAAGCGTGTCGGCCGCCGCGCGCCGCTCTCGTCCTGCTGTCATCAGTTCGGGACCCTATCCATCACGGCGGACACTTGGCACGGGAGGCCCCGGTTGTCCCCCGTCCGAGACCCGACCCCGTCGGTGACTTTCGCCACCCCGCGCCCCCGTGCGGTGCCGCCGGGAGGAAACCGGTCGCTTCCGCGGTGACGCGCCGCAGGCGGCGCCCCGGCCGCCGCATCGCTTCCGAGCGGCGGCGTGGGCGGGGCCGGGGACCGTCAGGCCGCTCCGGCAGCGGTGGGCCCCGCCGCGGCCGGCGGTCCGAGTCGACCGGGAGCGCCGAGGCGCTCGTCGGTGTCAGCCGCGCTGGCACCCGGGGCACCAGAAGAGGTTGCGCCCCGCCAGCTCCGCCGTGCGGATGCCGCCGCCGCACACATGGCACTTCTGCCCCGCCCTGCGGTAGACGTAGACCTCGCCGCCGTGGGCGTCGACCCGAGGCGGTCGCCCCATGGCCTCGGGCGTGTGGGCGCGCCGGACGGTGTCGATCCGGTCGCGTCGCACCCCTTGCCCCATCAGCTCGACGAGGTCGGCCCAGAGCGCGTCCCAACGGCCGGGCTCGATCTCCCGCCCAGGTCGGTGGGGGTCCAGGCCCTGGCGGAACAGGACCTCCGCGCGGTAGACGTTGCCCACGCCCGCGACGACCCTCTGGTCCATGAGCAGCGCGGCGACGCCCGCGCGGCTGCGGCGGATCCGGCAGTAGGCCGCCGCCGGATCCGCGTCCGGGCGCAGCGGATCGGGGCCGAGTCGCTCGTGCACGGCGCGCTTCTCGGCTCCCGTGATCAGGGCGCAGGTGGCGGGGCCGCGGAGGTCGACGTGCGCGGAGTCGCTCGACAGCCGCAGCCGGACGGTGTCGGTCGGTGGGGGCGCGGGGGCCGGGCCGAAGGCGACCTTCCCGAAGAGCCCTAGATGGATGTGGACCCAGTCGGCCTCCTCGTCGGAGCCGAACCCCAGGAACAGATGCTTGCCGTGCGCGTCCGCGGCCCGGAGCGGAGTGCCGTCCAGGAGCGCGGCGGCCTCGCCGAACCGGCCCTGGGGGCTGGTCGCCCGGACGACCCCGCCGCCGAAGGTGGCCGCGTAGTCCCGCGCGAGGCGGTGGATGGTGTGCCCTTCCGGCACGAGGACGTCCGTTTCCTCCGGCCGGGGGCTGGGGCCGGACCGTCGGTGGGTCGGATTCTCCGGGGGGCCGGCGGCTCGCCGGCGCGCCGAGGTCCGGCGGGCGGGGTCGCCGGGGCGACATCCGCCGCGAGAAGCGGGCCTCGGGATCGGGTGCCGGCGCGCCCCGGTTCGGGGAGGCGCGCCGGGTTCGCCGGGCGCCGCTACGAGGCGGTCGGGTGGTGGGCCGGGATGGCCGGCAGTTCTCCGGTGGTCTCGTAGGCGGAGAGCATCTCGATACGGCGGACGTGCCGCTCCTCCCCGGAGAAGGAGGTGTCGAGGAACGTCGCGACGAACGAGGTCGCCTCTTCCGGCGTGTGCATGCGCGCGCCGACCGCCACCACGTTGGCGTTGTTGTGCAGGCGGCCGAGGGAGGCGGTCTCCTCGCTCCAGGCCAGGGCGGCGCGGACGCCCTTCACCTTGTTCGCGGCGATCTGCTCGCCGTTGCCCGAACCTCCGATCACGATGCCGAGAGCGTCGGCGTCCTCGGCGGTCCGTCGGGCGGCGCGCAGGCAGAAGGGGGGGTAGTCGTCCTCGGCGTCGTAGATGTGCGGGCCGCAGTCGACGGGCTCGTGGCCCGCGGCCTTGAGCCATCCCACGAGGTGGTTCTTGAGGTCGAAGCCGGCATGGTCGGAACCGATGTAGACGCGCATGGGGAGAGTCTGACACGCCCCGCACGCGGCGGGGGTTCGGGGCCGCCGCGGGGTGCCCCGGGGGCCGCGTCCTCGGCGCCGGGGCGGTGCGACGCGCCCGCCGACCGTGCCGGGGTCGGGACGGTCGGCGGGCGCGTGACGGGCTCCGTCTCGGGCCGGGCGGCGGGTCAGCTCCTGTCGAGAAGCTTCCAGGCGGTCGGCAGCAGGCCCATGGCCAGGGCCGCCTTCAGGGCGTCGCCCACGAGGAAGGGGACCAGTCCCGCCGCGAGGGCCGCGGTGGCGGACATCCCCGTGGACAGGGCCAGGTACGGCACTCCGACGGCGTAGATGATCGCCTCGCCGACCAGCATCGTCCCGGCCATGCGCCACGCCGACCGGTCGGCGCCCCGACGGGCCAGCGCCCCCACGGCGGCGGCGGCGAGCAGCATGCCGAAGACATAGCCCAGCGAGGGCGCGCCCGCTCCCGATCCGCCGCCGGCGAACCAGGGCACACCCGCCATGCCCACCAGCGCGTACACGGCCAGGGAGAGGAATCCGCGCCCTGCACCCAGGGCCGTCCCGACCAGCAGCGCGGCCAGTGTCTGGCCGGTCACCGGGACCGGCGATCCCGGCACGGGCACCGCGAGCTGGGCGGCGAGGCCGGTGAGCGCGGCGCCGCCGAGCACCAGGGCCCCGTCGCGGACTCGGGAGGCGGGGAGGAGGTCGACGAGGACCGTGCCGGTCCGGGCGGGTACTGCGGCAAGGCTGCTCATGGGGACTCCGCTGTGGGGTGGCAGGGCGGGACACGGCGACGCTATCCCAGGCCTTCGGAGGCGCTCACCGTCAGCCGTCGACAAGCGCGACACCGGGAGTTGGTGGGCCTCCGACAACGCCGCGGCCGCGGGGGACACGGCGGGTGACACCGGTCACCCGTCGCGGGTGCCGGGCGTCACGACGGCGGACCGCGAGGAGCGGGGACGCCGCTCCGGCGCTTCTCGCGTCGCGACGTGAACACCGTGCGTGTCGAGAGTGTCCGCATAATGGACGCCGGGTGCGGCGGTTTCCGACAAGCGCGGAAACTGTGGGTGTTTTTGTCCGTGGCGCCTCCCGCCCACCACGCACCCGACCGCGTCACCCCCTCCGCACCCATGGGACGACCCGCCTGATGTCCAGCACCACCACCGGGACACCGCCGAGAGCGGACGAAGCCTCCCTCTCCCACGGCCTCAAGCAGCGCCACCTGTCGATGATCGCCCTGGGCGGCGTGATCGGCGCCGGACTGTTCGTCGGCTCCGGTGCGGGCATCGCCGCCGCCGGTCCCTCGATCGTGCTCGCCTACGCGCTGTCCGGCCTCCTGGTGATGCTGGTGATGCGGATGCTCGGCGAGATGTCGGCGGCGTATCCCTCCTCGGGTTCCTTCTCCGCGCACGCCGAGCGGGCGTTCGGCCCCTGGGCCGGGTTCACGGCGGGCTGGTCGTTCTGGGTGCTGCTCTGCACGGCCGTGGGTCTGGAGGCGATCGGCGCGGCGAAGATCGTCACCGGTTGGCTGCCGGGCACCCCCGAGTGGCCGTGGGTGGCGCTGTTCATGCTGGCCTTCTGCGCGACCAACCTGGCCGCGGTGAAGAAGTTCGGCGAGTTCGAGTTCTGGTTCGCGGCGCTCAAGGTCATCGCCATCAGCCTCTTCCTGGTGCTCGGCGTGCTCGCGATCACCGGGGTGCTGCCCGGAACCGACTCACCGGGTACCGGCAACCTCACCGAGCTGCTGCCCAACGGCGGCGAGGGACTGGTGATCGGCCTGCTCGCCTCCGTGTTCGCCTACGGCGGCCTGGAGACGGTGACGATCGCCGCGGCCGAGTCGGAGAACCCGGTGAAGGGCGTGGCCTCCGCCGTCCGCACGGCCATGTGGCGCATCGCCCTCTTCTACATCGGATCGATGGCCGTCATCGTGACCCTCGTGCCGTGGGACTCCCCCACGGTCGTGTCGGACGGGCCGTACGTCGCCGCGCTCGACGCCCTGGGAATCCCGGGCGCCGGGGAGCTGATGAACGTCGTGGTGCTGGTGGCCCTCCTCAGCGCCATGAACGCCAACATCTACGGCGCCTCCCGCATCGCCTACTCCCTGGTCGAGCGGGGCCAGGGCCCGAAGGCACTGGGGCGGGTCTCCGCGCGGGTGCCCCGTGTCGCGGTACTGGCCTCCTGCGTCTTCGGCTTCGGCTGCGTCCTGCTCAGCTACTGGCGGCCCGACGACGTGTTCCCTTGGCTGCTGAACATGATCGGCGCGGTGATCCTGGTGGTCTGGGTCTTCATCGCCGTGTCACAGCTCCGGCTGCGCCGCCGCGTGGAACGCGAGGCGCCCGACCGGCTGGTGGTCCGGATGTGGGCCTTCCCCTTCCTGACCTGGCTCGCGCTGGCCGGTATGGCGACGGTGTTCGTTCTCATGGCGCGGGAGCCCGGAACGCGGGTGCAGTTGTACTCCACCGGCGCCATGACGCTGGCCCTCGCCGCGGTCGGCTACGCGTGGCAGCGGCGCCGAACCCGCACGACCTGACCTTCGCCACACCTCCACGACGGGGGCGCCCCCGGTTCTCGGGCGCGCCTCCGTCGCGGCGTCTTCCGGGCGTTCCGGCGGGACGGGTATCCGGCCGAGTGGCCGCGTTCACCATGACGATTCGGCTCTTCGCCCGCAGCCGGGGTTGACGCGCCGCCTTCGGCGCGCTCAGGTGCTCTCAGTCGACCGAGGACGGAGACGGCGCCTCGCGGGACGACAGGTTCGCGGGTGCGGCACGGGCAAGGAGCCGAGAGACGGGAGTGCCCGACAATGACCGATTCGGTACGAATCCTGGCCGCCGGCGATGCCCGGATACCGTCCTCACTGATCGCGCGGGCGATCGGCGAGGCGGTCCGCGACCCGCGCGCGCGGGTGCGGGAACTGACTCGCGGTGCCGACGCCGAGATCACCGGCGAGGAGCTGCTCGCCGCGTCGAAGGGGATCGACGCGCTCGTCACGCGGTCCGCCCCGATCACGGAGGAGTTCCTGGAGGCGCGCCCCACGCTCCGGTTGGTGGCGATCTGCGGCGAGAGGCCCGGGGACCTGGATCGGGAGGCCGCCGCTCGACGCGACGTGCGGATCTGCCACACGCCCGGCTGCGGCACGGCCGCCGTCGCCGAGCACACGCTGGGGCTGATGCTCGCCCTGCTGCGCCACACGGTCGGCGGGGGTGGACGCCGGACGGACTACGAGCACGCGGGGAGGGAACTGGAGGACCTCCCGGTGGGGGTGATCGGCCACGGAGCCGCGGGCGGCCGGGTGGCCCGCCTGCTCTGCGCGTTCGGCGCGCGGGTGCTGGTGTACGACCCCTACGCGCGAGGCGAGATCCACGGTCTTCGCGTGTCCTCTCTGGACGAGCTGCTCACCCGATCCCGCGTGATCACCCTGCACGCCGCCGACACACCCGAGACCCGCGGCCTGGTCGGCGCGCGAGAACTGGCCCTCCTGCCGCCGGACGCCGCGGTGGTGCACACGGCCGGGAGCCCTCAGGTCGACGAGGAGGCCCTCTCCCGGGCGCTGGAGAGCGGGAGGGTGTCGGGGGCCGCCCTCGCCTCCGACACCGCTCCCCCACGCCTTCGCGCCCTGGCCGGCCGCCGGTTGCTGCTCGCCCCCGGGGCGGCCGACGCGACCCGCGCGGCGGCGGAGAAAGCCGTGCGGGCGGCGGCCGACGAGGTCGCCCGCTGGCTTCGCGGCGTGCCCCCCGCCCACGCCCTGACCTGATCCACCGGCCGCCCGGTTCGGGCCGCTAGAGATTGCCGAAGTCGGGCCCCTTGGTGCGGGTGCGCTTCAGCTCGTAGAAGCCGGGTACCGACGCGACGGCGACGGCTCCGTCCCACAGGCGGGCGGCCTCCTCGCCCAGGGGCGTGGGGGTAACCACCGGGCCGAAGAACGCGATCGGCTCCCCGTCCGGGCCCGGGAGCGCCACCACGGGCGTGCCGACGTCCTGCCCGACCAGGTCGATGCCCTCCTTGTGGGAGGCGCGCAACTGCGCCTCGTACGGCGTGGCGTCCCAGTGGCCCATCAGCGACTCGGGGAGCCCCACCTCGCGGAGCGCGGCGACCACCGTGTCCTTGCCTATTCCCTCCCGGCGGTTGTGGGCCCGGGTGCCGATCGCCGTGTACAGGTCACCGAGGACCTCCGCACCGTGTTCCTCCTGTGCGGCGATCACGACCCGGACCGGCCCCCACGCCTCCGTCTCCATCATCGCCCGGTATCTGTCGGGCAGCTCGTCGAGCCGCTCCTCGTTCAGCACCGCGAGACTCATCAGATGCCAGCGGATCTCGATGTCCCGCAGCTTCTCGACCTCCAGCACCCAGCGGGACGTCATCCAGGCCCAGGGGCACAGCGGGTCGAACCAGAAGTCGACGGGCGTCTTGACCGACATGTCTCTCCTCGTGAGTGCTGATGGATCTCGGATCGACCTGTGTCAACACCGGTCGCGGCCGGTCCATTCCCGTCCCCGGCGCCCCGGCCCCCGTTCCGCGCGGACGGGGGCCGGGCCCGGGAGACCCGGAGGGACGCCCCCACGGGCCCGGGAAAGAGGGAGGGAAGGGCGAGGGCAGGAGGCGCGGGCCACGCGACACGCCCTTCACGTGGCCCGTCGCGGGTCGGCCGCCCTCACTCGTGCCCTCCGGCTGGACCACGTGACAGGATCTGCCCAGTCCGCATGCCGAAAGCGCCAAGGGAGTACCGTCCGTGCCCGGTGAGAATCTGTCCCGCGACGAGGCCCGGGAGCGGGCCGCCCTGCTGTCCGTAGACGGGTACGAGGTCTTTCTCGACGTGTGCTCCGCCGTCGGCGACCGGGCCGACGACGACGTCTTCCGGTCCGTCACCACCATCCGCTTCCGCTGCCACGAACCCGGCGCGACGAGCTTCGCCGACCTGGTGGCACCGAGCGTGACCGCCGTGTCGCTGAACGGCCGGGACCTGGACCCCAGCGAGGTGTTCGACGGCTCCCGGATCGTGTTGGAGGACCTCGCCGCCGACAACGAGCTGACCGTGGACGCCCGGTGCGCCTATTCCCGCACGGGAGAGGGGCTGCATCGCTTCGTCGACCCGGAGGACGGCGAGGTCTACCTCTACACCCAGTACGAGCCCGCCGACGCCCGTCGGGTTTTCGCCAACTTCGAACAGCCCGACCTCAAGGCCCCGTTCCGCTTCGAGGTCCGGGCCCCGAGGGAGTGGACGGTGTGGGGCAACGGAGCCGGCGAGCGGGGAGAGGACGGTGTGTGGCGGTTCGCCGAGACGAGGCCGATCTCCACGTACATCACCTGTGTCGTCGCCGGTCCCTACCATCGGGTGACCGACACCTACGAGCGGGACCTGCCGGACGGGACCCGGCTGCGGATCCCCCTCGGGGCGCTGTGCCGCAAGGGCCTCGCCCCGTACTTCGACGCCGATGACATCTTCCTCGTCACCAAGCAGGGGCTGGACTTCTTCCACGACCACTTCGACTACCCCTACCCGTTCGGCAAGTACGACCAGGCGTTCGTGCCGGAATACAACCTCGGCGCCATGGAGAACCCGGGACTCGTCACCTTCCGGGAGGAGTTCGTCTTCCGCGGCAGGGTGACCCAGGCGTCCTACGAGGGCCGCGCCAACGTGATCCTGCACGAGATGGCGCACATGTGGTTCGGCGACCTGGTCACCATGGAATGGTGGGACGACCTGTGGTTGAAGGAGTCCTTCGCCGACTTCATGGGCTCGTTCTCGCTGGTGGGCGCCACGCGATTCACCGACGGCTGGATCACCTTCGCCAACCGTCGAAAGGCGTGGGCGTACCGTGCCGACCAGTGGCCCTCCACGCACCCGGTCACCGCCGACGTGCGGGATCTGCAGGACGCCAAGCTCAACTTCGACGGCATCACCTACGCCAAGGGCGCCTCGGTGCTCAAGCAACTCGTGGCGTACGTCGGGCAGGACGCGTTCCTGGAGGGGGCCAGGCGCTACTTCAAACGCCACGCCTACGGGAACACCCGGCTCGGTGACCTCCTCTCGGTACTGGAAGAGACCGGCGGGCGGGACATGAGGGGCTGGGCCCGATCCTGGTTGCAGACCACGGGCGTCAACACCCTGACCCCGCGTGTGGTGTCGGCCCACGACGGCTCCGTAGACGAGCTGACCATCCTTCAGGAGGCGTCGGAGGATCACCCCGAACTGCGTCCTCACCGCGTCGCCGTCGGTCTGTACCGAAGGACGGAGGCGGGCGCCCTGGAGCGGTACGCGCGGGCCGAGGTCGACGTCTCGGGGGCGCGGACGATCGTCGAGGAACTGGCCGGGAACGCCACGCCGGACCTGGTCCTGGTCAACGACGACGATCTGACGTACTGCAAGATGCGGTTCGACACCGCGTCCCTCGACACCCTCCGTTGCCACCTCGGTGATCTGACGGATCCGCTGGCCCGCGCCCTGTGCTGGTCCGCCCTGTGGAATCTGACCCGCGACGCCCTGCTGCCCGCACGGGACTTCGTGGATCTGGTGCTCCGTTTCGCCGGCCGCGAGTCCGATATCGGCGTCCTGCAGATGCTGCACGCGTGGGCCGGGTCGGCCGTGACGCACTATGCCGCCCCGGAGTGGCGGGAGACCGGGGAGCGACGACTGGCCGACGGCGCGGTGCGGGAGTTGCGGCAGGCGCGGCCCGGGAGCGAACACCAGTTGGCCTGGGCCCGGTTCTTCGCCGGTGTGGCGTCCCGGGAGGCGGACCTGACGGTGCTGGGCGACCTGCTGTCGGGCTCCGAGCGGATCGAGGGGCTGGAGGTGGACCGCGAGCTGCGCTGGGCCTTCCTGGGGCCGCTGGCCGCGCACGGGGTCGCCGACGAGGCGATGCTCGCGACGGAACTGGCGCGCGACGACACGGCCTCGGGCCGGCGACACCAGGTGCGCTGCCTGGCGGCCCGTCCCTCGGCGGCCGTGAAGGCTCGGGCCTGGGAGGACGTCGTGGAGTCCGACACGCTGTCCAACGCCCTGGTGGCGGCGACCATCGAGGGATTCGCGCAAGCCTCCCAGCGGGAGCTGCTGGCCCCTTACGCCGATCGCTACTTCGCGGCGATCGAGCGGGTGTGGGACGAGCGCTCCATCCAGATCGGCATGGACGTCGTCGCCGGCCTCTATCCGCGTCTCCTGGACAACCCGGCCACGTTGGAGGCGACGGACGCCTGGCTGAGCGCGCGCCCGGACGCGGCGCCCGCGCTGCGTCGACTGGTGCTGGAGGCCCGCGACGACCTGGCCCGCGCGCTGCGCGCGCAACGGCGCGACGCGGCGGCCGGGTGGAACTGAACCCGGGAGGGGTGGGACCGGGCCGGGCGTCGTCGCCAAGGCGGGGCCTCGCCCGGACTCGTCCGCGAACGGGCGGGGGCGGTCGTCGAAGGGCCTCCGGCCACGCGGACGGGGCAAGGGCGGCGTAGGCGGGGACGCCGGTCCCGGCGGGTCGGGTGTCGCCTCCGTGAGCACTCCGGACCGCCCTCGGGGGCGCGGACCCGCTCGCGTAGCGGAGGCCGAGATCACCGGCCCGGTGGCCCGGCCCCCGCCGCGAGCCGCGGCGGGCTCATCCCAAGGCCGACGCCAAGGCCGACGCCGCGCCGATGACCAGCACGGCGGTGGCCACGACGGGTACTGCGGTGGTCGAGATCGGGACCACATGCGGCCGGTAGCGCTCGCCGTCCATTTCGTCGAGTCGGGTGGGCGTCTCGGCGGAGATCTTTCGGACGATCTCCCTCTGCGTGATCATTCGCTTCCTCACTCTGCGGGTGACACGCCGGTCATGGCGCACCCCACCAACGTCGCCCGTCCGGCGCCGGGAGTCGGTCCCCCGCCCGGGCCCCGCGGCGGGTGACCCGCTCGTCCCCCACCCGGGGGACGAGCGGGTGGCCGGGCGAGGGGCCCGCGACCTCCGGTCGTTCGACCTCACCCCCGGCAGAACTCGGCCTCCACGACGCCCTGACCGTCCCCGACCCAGTCGCTGTTGAGGTTGTAGGCCAGCGAGTGTTTCCCGTCCTCGGTGGTCACGGCTTGCGACACGGAGCCGTGGACACCGCCGCCGTGACCCCAGACCACCACACCGCAGCTCAACTCGGTCCGGGTCAGGCCGAGTCCGTACCCGAGACCGTCCCGGGCCTCGATGACGCTCTTCATCCGGGCCAACTGTTCGGCCGGGAGGATCCGGCCGCCCAGCAGCGCCGAGTAGAAGCGGTTCAGGTCCGCCGAACTGGAGATCATCTCTCCGGCGGCGCCGGCGATGGACGGATTGAGTCGGGTGACGTCGTGGGTCCGCCCCGTCCCGGTGGGATCGAGCTTGGAGTAGGCGCGACCGGAGGGACGCGGCATGGTGACGCGGGTACCCGGTACGGACGTCGCCTCCAGGTCCAGCGGGTCGATGACGCGACGCCGGATCTCGTCGGCGTAGGAGGCGCCGGTGACCTCCTCGATCACCATCCCGGCGAGGATGTAGTTGGTGTTCGAGTACCCCCAGGACGTGCCCGGGGCGAAGAGCGGTTCGTGTCCCATGGCGACGGCCACCAGGCGCTCGGGAGGCAGCGTGTCGTACCGGTGGCGAAGGAAGCCGTCCTCGAGGAGGTGGGCGCGGGCGAACTCCTCGTCGGAGGTGTAGTCGTACACGCCGCTGGTGTGGTCGAGGAGGGCGCGGACGGTGATCCCGCTTCCGTCGTGACCGTTGCCCTGGACCACCCCCGGCAACCAGCGGTCCACCGTGTCGTCCAGCGAGAGCCTGCCCTCGGCCTCCAACTGTGACAGCACGGTGGCGACGAAGGTCTTGGTGATGCTGCCGACCCGGTAGCGGTCACGTGTCGACCTGGGCTCCGCCGTGCGCAGGTTCCCCACACCGACGGTGACCGTCCGGACCCGTCGGCCCTCCCGGACCTCGGCGGTGGCACCGGGCACCCCCTGACGGACGAGCGTCCGCAGCGCCTCGACAGTGCCCCGGTGGCCCCCGTTCCGCTCGACCTCCGCGACCCCGGTCGACCGGTCGCCGTCCCGCCCGGCGGTCGGTGTCGCGGCCAGAGCCGACCCCGTGAGCGCCAGCGACAGCGCCGCGGCGGCCGCGACGAGCCGACAGGCGACCCCGACCATCCTCTTCCCGCCCATGTCCCATCCCCTTCTCACTCCACCGGCACGGTCGGGGGACAAGACCTCCGCGCGCTCGACGGAGTTGCCAGGAACGATCGGGGTCGAGCGGATTCCGGCCTTTCTCGGGACGCCCCGACCCGGACCACGAACGCCGGCAGCGCCCTCGCTCGCGAGGGGCCACCGACCGCACGCGGGCGGCGCCTCGGGGCTCCCACCCCCGCCGGACTGCCCTTTCGACAGCCCGCCCGCGCGAGCGCCGTCGCGGCTTCGGGACCACCGCCGACCGAGCGGGCACGCGGAGCGGCGAACCCGTGCGCGGGGCCCCCGCCGGGCATCCCCCGTCCCCGCGCGGGTCGGCTCCGCTCGCCCTCCCGCGGAGAAGCCCCGGACGATCGTCTTCCTCGGGCGGGCGGGCCCCAAGAACGTCCGGAATCCGTCGTTCGCGGTTCACCGCCCGGCGTCCCCCCGGGTCGCCCAGTCGGCCGCCGCCGCGGGTGACACGGGCTTCCCCCTCGCGGAGGACGGCCGGCGGCATCCGACACACCCGCCCCACGCGAGGGCACCCCGGCACACACAGGAATGTCACAGGCTGCCCGGAAGATCCTCGGTGGCGCATGGCGGAAGTACGCCATGCGCCCGAACGGCCGCGATCACCACTCCCCAAACCCCCCGAATCTGCGTCAGGCTGAGCGGTCGTCCGGGACCGGATTCCGGACCGCGACCGGGGCCGGCGGGCCCCGACCGCCTCACTCGTCCCCCTACGCACAAGGGATGCCGATGACCCACACCCCCCAGAACGAACCGATACCGGGAGCGAGACGCGCCGCACGCGTCGCGGTGGCCGCCGGGCTCGTCGCGGCGCTGGCCGCCGCCGGACCGGTGCCCGTGGCCCTCGCCGCCGACGGTTCGGACGGGCCCGCTCCGACCGTCCCCGTCTCGCGGGCCGACGAAACGGCGAAGTCCGCCCACGAGAAGCTCGGTTCGGACGACGCCGAACGGCTCGCCGAGGCCAAGGCCGAGGGCGAGAAGAACGTCACGATGATGATCGCGACCGCGCCGGGCGACACCGAGCGCGTCGCCGAGGAACTCGACGCCGTGCCCGGCGGCGCCGTCGGCCTCACCCACGACAAGCTCGGCTACGTACGCGCCACCGTCCCCACCGAGCGGGCGGACGCGGCCATCGCCGCCGCCGTGAAGCTCTCCTCCGTGCACGGCATCGACCTGCGCGAGGAGATCCCGCTGGACGACCCGACGCCGGGCGGGGACACCGCGAAGGGCGCGCCCAAGGGCGCCAAGGGCAAGTACGACGGTCCCGACCGTCGTACGCCCGCCAAGAACCCCTACAACCCGTCCTTCGAGACGGGCGCCGTCGACTTCGTGCGCCAGAACCCGGAGGCGGACGGTCGCGGCATCACGATCGGCATCCTGGACTCCGGGGTCGACCTGGCCCATCCGGCGCTCCAGAAGACCACCACCGGCGAACGGAAGATCGTCGACTGGGTCACCGCCACCGACCCCGTCGTCGACGGCGACCGCACCTGGCGGCCGATGGTCAGCACCGTCACCGGCCCCGCCTTCACCTACGGCGGCGAGACCTGGAAGGCCCCGGAGGGCTCCTACCGGATCAGCTCCTTCCGCGAGTCCTACACCATCGGCGGCGACGCGGACGGCGACGCGAACCGGGACGGCGACACCACCGACTCCTGGGGGATGCTCTACGACGACGACGCCGGCACGGTCCGCGTCGACCTGAACGGGAACAACGACTTCACCGACGACACTCCGATGAAGCCGTACAAGGACGACTTCCAGATCGGGTACTTCGGCACCGACGACCCGTCCACCGACGTGGCCGAGCGCCAGCCGTTCGTGATCGAGATCCGCGAGGACGTCGTCTACAACGGCGACGGGGACACCGCCGACTTCGTCAACATCGGCGTGATCGAGGGATCGCACGGTTCGCACGTCGCGGGCATCGCCGCCGCCAACGGCCTCTTCGGCGGTCGAATGGACGGTGCGGCGCCCGGCGCGAAGATCGTCTCCTCTCGTGCCTGCACCTGGAGCGGAGGCTGCACCAACGTCGCGCTGACCGAGGGCATGATCGACCTCGTCGTCGATCGCGGCGTCGACATCGTCAACATGTCGATCGGCGGCCTCCCGGCCCTCAACGACGGCAACAACGCGCGTGCCGAGCTGTACACCCGACTGATCGACACCTACGGCGTCCAGCTGGTGATCTCCGCCGGCAACTCCGGCCCCGGGGCCAACACCATCGGGGACCCGAGCGTCGCCGACAAGGTGATCTCCGTGGGTGCTTCGGTCTCCCGCGAGACGTGGGCCGCGAACTACGGCTCCGAGGTGCGCACCAAGTACCAGATGATGCCGTTCTCCTCGCGCGGTCCGCGCGAGGACGGCGGATTCACCCCGACCCTGGTCGCGCCCGGCGCCTCGATCAACACGATCCAGACCTGGTCGCCCGGTTCCTCAGTCGCCGAGGCCGGCTACGAGCTGCCCGCGGGCTACGGCATGTTGCAGGGCACCTCGATGGCCTCCCCGCAGGCCGCCGGCGCGGCGGCACTGCTGCTGTCGGCGGCGAAGCGGGACGGCGTCGAGCTGACGCCCGCGACCCTGCGCACGGCACTCACCTCGACCGCGGACCACATCCGCGGGGTGCAGGCGTACGAGGAGGGCGCGGGCCTGATCAACGTGCCCGACGCCTGGCGCTCCATCCGCGCGGGCGCGACGGCCCACACGTACACGGTCCAGGCCCCGGTCGACACCGCCATCGACGAGTACCTCGAAACGCCGGGGTACGGCACGGGCCTGTACGACCGCGAGGGCGGTCTGGAGGCCGGCGAGCGCAGGACGTACGACATCACCCTGACCAGGACCTCGGGCGAGGACCGGGCGATCCGGCACGAGCTGCGCTTCGCGAACAACGAGGAGCGGACCTTCCGCGTCGTCGGCTCCGACGAGGTGCGTCTGCCGCTGGACGAGCCGGTGACCGTCACCGTGGAGGCCAGGCCCCGCACGGAGGGCATCAAGAGCGCCATCCTGGAGATCGACGACCCTCGCACCCAGGGCACCGACACGCTGATGCTCGCCACGGTCGTGGTCGCCCAGCCGCTGGAGGGCGGCCTGTCCGTCTCCGGCTCCGTCCAGCGCAACGCCCCCGAGTCGCACTTCGTGACCGTGCCCGAGGGCACGAAGGCGCTGGAGGTGGCGATGGGGGGTCTGACCGACGCGAGCCAGACCCGGTTCATCTCCATTCACCCGTACGGCGTGCCGGTGGACACCACCTCCACGCCCTACTGCTACAACAACTACCTCGACGGGAACGGTTGCCGCCCCGACGTGCGCTCGTACGCCGACCCGCAGCCCGGTGTCTGGGAGATCGAGGTCGAGGCCCGGCGCACCTCGCCGGTGCTGAACAACCCGTACACCCTGGACATGGCCGTCTTCGGTGCCACCTTCGAGCCCGAGTCCGTCACGGTGCCCGAGGCCCGGGTGGGCACGCCCGTGGAGGCGTCCTGGACGGTGACCAACGACCTGGACGCCATCGACGCCCTGCTCGCCGGCGGCCCCCTCGGTTCCGCCGCGTCGGACCGTCCGTCGATCGCCCAGGGCGAGGCCCTGACGACGACCGTCGAGGTTCCCGAGGGCGCCGAGTCGCTGGACGTCGCCATCGGCGGCGTCTCGGACACCGCCGCCGACCTGGACCTCACGGTGTACGACCAGGACGGCGCGGTCGTCGGGCAGTCCGCCGACGGTGACTCGGAGGAGTCCGTCTCCGTCTCCGAACCCGCCGCCGGCACCTACCGCGTCGAGGTCTACGGCTACTCGGTGCCGTCCGGCTCCACCGAGTACGACTACCGGGACGTGTACTTCTCCGAGGCCCTCGGGGCGGTCACCGTCGCCGACTCCGCTCCGCTCCGGCTGGAGACGGGCGCGTCCGCGACGGTCTCGGCCGGCGTCACGGTCCGGGCCGCCGCTCCGGAGGGCCGGGCCTTCTTCGGCCAGGTCCGGCTGGAGAACGAGAACGGCACGGTCGCGGGCTCCGGCAGCGTGGCCATCGAGAAGGTCGTCGAATAGGTCGTCGCCCTGATCGACGGCGACCTACCCGACGCCCCGGCGGCCGTTGCGCCGGGGCGTCGGGACCCGCTCCGCCTCGGGCGGGCCCTCTCCGCCCCTCGGGGCCGACAGGGCCCGCCCTTCGTGCGCTCCGGAGCGCCGGGCGAGTCTTATCTCACACCCGGTGTGGACCGGCGTCCCGGGGGCAGGCGGGCGGAAGAGCAGGGCGGCGGCCCCGGATCGGGGTCACCGGCCGCCCCGTCCCTCCGACAGCCGCCGGGCGGGACCGTCGCCACCCGCCCGTGCGGGCGGATCGGCGCCGTCCGGTATCCGGACCCACCGGGCGGAGGAGTGGAAGGCGGACCGGGGATGGTCGCATGATGGAGAGGCCCGCGCGGTACCGGCGGGCGCACGCGTGTCACGAAAGGGAGTCGTCGTGAGGGTCGGAATCGTCGGAGCCACCGGTCAGGTCGGCACGGTCATGCGCGGGATTCTCGTCGAGCGTTCCTTCCCGCTCGACGAGCTGCGGCTGTTCGCGTCCGCGCGGAGCGCCGGCCGCGTGCTGGACGGGGTGACGGTGGAGGACGCCGCGACGGCCGACTACTCCGGACTGGACATCGTGTTGTTCTCCGCGGGCGGGGCCACCTCCCGCGCCCTCGCCGAGAAGGTGGCGGCCCAGGGCGCCGTCGTCATCGACAACTCCTCGGCCTGGCGGCGCCACCCGGAGGTGCCGCTGGTGGTCTCCGAGGTGAACCCGCACGCGGTCGCCGATCGCCCCAAGGGCATCATCGCCAACCCGAACTGCACCACGATGGCCGCGATGCCGGTACTGCGCCCGCTGCACGCCGAGGCGGGCCTCGAAGCCCTGGTCGTCGCCACCTACCAGGCCGTCTCCGGTTCCGGCCTCGCCGGCGTCGACGAGCTGTACGACCAGGTCAGGAAGGTCGGTGAGGACGCGCCCAAGCTCACCCACGACGGATCCGCGGCCGTCTTCCCCAAGCCCGAGACCTACGTCGCGCCCATCGCCTACAACGTGCTGCCGATGGCCGGCTCCCTGGTGGACGACGGTCTGCGCGAGACCGACGAGGAGCAGAAGCTCCGCCACGAGTCCCGCAAGATCCTGGGGATCCCCGAGTTGAAGGTCTCCGGCACCTGCGTCCGCGTCCCCGTCTTCACGGGCCACTCGCTGCAGATCCACGCCCGTTTCGCCCGACCTCTCGGCGTGGAGCGCGCCACCGAGCTGCTCGCCGGGGCACCGGGCGTCGTCGTCACCGACGTGCCCACCCCGCTGCGCGCCGCGGGTCGGGACTCCTCCTACGTGGGCCGCATCCGCGTGGACGAGACCGTGGACAACGGCCTGGCCCTCTTCGTCTCCGGGGACAACCTGCGCAAGGGGGCGGCCCTGAACGCGGTGCAGGTGGCCGAGCTGGTGGCGGCCGAGCGCGCCGGCTAGCCCTCCGGCGCACCGGCACCCTCGGGTGAGAGGCCCGCCGTTCCCGGTGTCACCGGGGGCCGGCGGGCCTCCCCGCGTCCACCCGTCGAGGCCAGGGCGGCACTCGGAGCGGGCAGGCTCCGACCGACGAGAACCGGACATCGCGCCCGGCGCGTCGGGCGTGGAAGGATGACGCGACGCACACGAAACGAGGAGATGACCGCGTGCCTGGCACAAACCTGACTCGCGAAGAGGCACGGCGGCGGGCGAAGCTGCTCACCGTCGACTCCTACGAGATCGACCTGGATCTGTCCGGGGCCCAGGGAGACGACACCTTCCGGTCCGTTACCACGGTGCGCTTCGACGTCGCCGCCGACGCGGACGGGGAGGCGGCGTCGTTCATCGACCTGGTGGCCCCCACCGTCCACGAGGTCACTCTGAACGGCGACGCGCTGGTGCCGGGCGAGGTGTTCGCCAACGCGCGGATCGCCCTGCCGGGCCTGTTGCCCGGCCGCAACGTCCTGAGGGTGGTCGCCGACTGCGCGTACACCAACACGGGTGAGGGACTGCACAAGTTCGTCGATCCGGTGGACGAACAGGTTTACTTGTACACCCAGTTCGAGGTGCCGGACGCCCGCCGGGTGTTCGCGAGCTTCGAGCAGCCCGACCTCAAGGCGACCTTCCGCTTCACCGTGAAGGCACCCGAGGGCTGGACGGTCGTCTCCAACTCCCCCACGCCGGAACCTCGGGACAACGTGTGGGCCTTCGCGCCGACCCCGCGGATCTCGACCTACATCACCGCCCTCGTCGTCGGCCCCTACCACTCGGTGCACAGCGTCTACGAGAAGGACGGCCAGAGCGTGCCGCTCGGCATCTACTGCCGGCCCTCGCTCGCCGAACACCTCGACTCCGACGCCATCTTCGAGGTCACCCGACAGGGCTTCGACTGGTTCCAGGAGAAGTTCCACTACCCCTACCCGTTCGAGAAGTACGACCAGTTGTTCGTGCCGGAGTTCAACGCGGGGGCGATGGAGAACGCGGGCGCGGTCACCATCCGCGACCAGTACATCTTCCGGTCGAAGGTGACGGACGCCGCGTACGAGGTGCGCGCCGAGACCATCCTGCACGAGCTGGCCCACATGTGGTTCGGCGACCTGGTCACCATGGAGTGGTGGAACGACCTCTGGTTGAACGAGTCGTTCGCCACCTACACCTCGATCGCCTGCCAGGCCGCGGCGCCCGGATCCCGGTGGCCGCACTCCTGGACGACGTTCGCCAACTCGATGAAGACCTGGGCCTACCGACAGGACCAGTTGCCCTCCACCCACCCGATCATGGCGGACATCGGCGACCTGGACGACGTTCTCGTCAACTTCGACGGCATCACCTACGCCAAGGGCGCCTCCGTCCTGAAGCAACTGGTCGCCTACGTCGGCGAGGACGAGTTCTTCCGGGGCGTGCAGGCCTACTTCGAGCGCCACGCGTTCGGCAACACCCGATTGACGGACCTGCTCGGCGCGCTGGAGGAGACCTCTGGCCGGGACCTGTCGGCCTGGTCCCGGGCCTGGTTGGAGACGGCCGGGATCAACGTCCTTCGGCCCGTCGTCGATGTCGACGCCGAGGGACGCATCGTCTCCTTCGCCGTCCGGCAGGAGGCCCCCGCGCTGCCGGCGGGCGCCACGGGCGAGCCGACGTTGCGCCCGCATCGCATCGCCATCGGCTGCTACGAGCCGGACGCGTCAGGAAAGCTGGTGCGTGGCGAGCGCGTGGAGCTGGACGTGGACGGCGAGTTGACGGACGTGCCTCAGCTCGTCGGCGCCAAGCGCCCGGCGGTCGTGCTGCTGAACGACGACGACCTCTCCTACGCCAAGGTCCGGCTCGACGAGGAGTCCCTGGCCTTCGTCACCGCGCGCCTGGGCGACTTCGAGCAGTCCCTGCCCCGTGCCCTGTGCTGGGCGTCCGCCTGGGACATGACGCGCGACGCGGAGCTACCCGCTCGGGACTACCTCTCCCTGGTGCTGTCCGGCATCGCCAAGGAGTCGGACATCGGCGTGGTGCAGTCGCTGCAACGCCAGGTGAAACTCGCGATCGACCTCTACGCGGCCCCGACCGCCCGGGAGGAACTGCTCACCCGCTGGACGGAGGCCACGCTAGACCACCTCCACACGGCGACCCCGGGCGGCGACCACCAACTGGCCTGGGCGCGCGCGTTCGCCGAGACCGCCCGGACGTCGGAGCAGCTCGACCTCCTGCGGGGTCTGTTGGACGGCTCTGGGGAGATCGAGGGTCTGGCCGTCGACACCGAGCTGCGCTGGGCGTTCGTCCAACGGCTGGCGGCGACGGGTCGGTTCGCCGAGACGGAGATCGACGCCGAGCACGCCCGGGACCGGACCGCGGCGGGCGACCGGCACGCCGCCACCGCGCGCGCGGCGCGGCCGACGGCGGAAGCGAAGGCGGAGGCCTGGGCCTCGGTGGTCGAGTCGGACAAGCTGCCGAACGCCGTGCAGGCGGCGGTGATCGCGGGGTTTGTCCAGACCGACCAGCGGGAGCTGCTCGCCCCCTACACCGAGCGGTACTTCGAGGTGCTCAAGGGCGCGTGGGAGACCCGCTCGCACGAGATGGCCCAGCAGATCGCCATCGGCCTCTACCCCGCGGTCCAGGTGTCCCGGGACACCCTGGAGCGGACGGACGCCTGGCTTTCGGAGGCCGAGCCGAGCGCGGCCCTGCGGCGCCTGGTGTCGGAGTCCCGGTCCGGCGTCGAGCGGGCGCTGCGGGCCCGCGCCGCGGACGCGGCGGCCCACTGACCGACCGAGCGCGGGCGTCCGGCGAACCGCCGGGCGCCCGGTGGCCACGCGCGGAGTTCGCCGGGTGGCCCCCTCCACCGAGTGGCGGAGGCGCGTCCCCCCGACTCTCGGGCCGGCGGGGGGACGCGACGTCGCCGGCCACTCTGCGAGGCTCGATGGTCGAGGCCCATCTCTTGACCAGGGAGAACGTCCATCATGACCGAGTACGCGCTCCTCGGCGTCGCCGACGCCTCCGCCGACCCGTTCCTGCGGGAGACCGACACGGGGAAGACGCCTGAGCGGGGCATGCCCGTAGGCGCCGCCCTCTCGGCCGCCCTCGGTGTGTGCGCGTGGGTGGCCATCGTCACCGTCCTGGCGGTGGAGGCCGCGGTCGCCTGACCGACGCACCCTTGACGCCCTGCCCGCCGAGGCTCAGCCGACGTGCGCGGCGAGGGCGGACTCGATCTCGCGCGGGCCGGCCTCGGTCGCGGCCCACGCCACGTACCCGTCGGGCCTGACCAGCAGCGTCGTCCGGCGGTCGCCCGCCCAGCGGGTCACGGCGAGTCGGCCCTCGTCCGGGCGGTCCGGGGTCGCGCCACCGTCCGGCGTGACGAGCACGAACCTGCCGCCGCGCAGCGCCTCGAAGAGCCGACCGCCACCGGCGAGGGCCACGTCGGGGACGCGCACGCCGACCAGAGGGTGGGCGCCTCGGGGCGCGGGGTAGCGGTAGCCGATCCCGGAGATCTGACCGATCACCCGCCGGCGGACGGGACCCACCCGAGAGAGGACGGCGGTGGCGACGGCCCGCGCCGTCCGAGTCCAGGGGCGGTCGGCGGTCACCAGCCGCACGATGGCCCCGCTGCTGCGCAGCGCCGCACGCCCCACCGGGTGTCGTTCGGCCTGGTAGGTGTCGAGGAGTTCGGGCGCGGCGTGTCCGCGAAGCACGGCGGCCAGCTTCCAGGACAGGTTGGCCGCGTCCTGGAGCCCGGTGTTCATGCCCTGTCCCCCCGCCGGAGTGTGGACGTGGGCCGCGTCGCCCGCGAGGAAGACCCGACCGACACGGTAGGCGGGCGCCTGACGCTCGTCGCTGTGGAACCGCGACATCCAGCGGGCGTCGCGTATCCCGAGGTCACGGCCGAGGGCCAGGCGGGTGATCTCCCTGACCTCGGCCAGGCTCACCGGCCGGCCGTCGGGCTCGTTCCGCTCCCGGTGCCAGCACACGACCCGGTGGTAGCCGTCTCCGAACGGCACGAGGAGCGCGAAGGCACCACGAGAGCCGTCGACCGTCAGCAGGGCTTCGGGGTCCTCGCCGAGGCGCACGTCGGCCAGGACGACGGACCGGATGACGGTGTGCCCGGGGAAGGGCAGGCCGAGCGAGCCGCGCACGGTACTGCGGAGGCCGTCGGCGCCGACGACGTAGGCGGCCCGCAGCGTCCCCGGGGATCCGTCGGGGTCACGGACGTCGACGGTGACGCCGTCCCGGTCCTGGCGGACACCGGTCACCTCCGTCTCGTACCGGAATGCCGCTCCGCGGGCGACGGCTCGCCGCTCCAGGGCGCGCTCCACTTCGTACTGCGGGACCACGAGGAGGTGGCGGTGGCGGGAGGGCAGCTCGCCCAGATCGAGGGTGAGTCGGCCGAAGACGCGCAGCCGCTCCAGCGGACGCCCCATCGGCTCCAGTTCGTCGAGGAGGCCGCGGACGTCGAACTGTTCCAGGGTGCGGGCGTGCACGGCGAAGGCACGGGTGAGGTTGTCGATCCCCGGCGGGCGCTTCTCGACGACGGTGACGGGGATGCCGGCGTCGGCCAGGTCTCCCGCCAGCAACAGACCGGTCGGGCCGGAGCCCACGACAACGACGGAGGGGCGAGGGCCGTCGTCGAGCGTCTCGTTCATGGGTCTCCTCCGGTGGGTCGGTCGCACCGGCGGGGCCCGCGCCGGAGCGGAGAACGGTGGGCCGACGAGCGTGGAACGACAAGCGTGGGCCGGCGGACCCGTCCGCCTCGTCCGACCGCCCACACGGGGCGACAGTCGAGCCGGAGCCTGTTGCCAGGCTAGGGCGGGCACGAAGGGACGTCAACATGTGTTGGCAAACGCGTGTTGACATCGCGGACCGGAGGCCGGAAAGCAGACACCGAGGGGACTCACCGACGAATTCCGGCCAACGAACGTTGACATATTCTGGCGGCATGCCCCCACCGACCTCTCGGCGCTCGGACACCACCCGAGCCGCCATTCTCGAAGCCGCGCGCGAGCGCTTCGCCTTGGACGGATACGAACGGACCACCATCAGGGCCGTCGCCCGGGACGCCCGCATCGACCCCTCGATGGTGATGCGCTACTACGGCAGCAAGGAGGGCCTGTTCGCGGCGGCGGCCACCGTGGACCTCGGTCTCCCCGACCCCTCGACCCTGCCCCGCGACACCGTCGGAGAGGCCCTGGTGCGCCACTTCCTCGACCTCTGGGAGGAGAACGAGGTCCCGACGGCCCTCCTGAGGGTCGCCGCCGCGAATCAGGCGGGGGCCGAGCGCACCCAGGGCGTGTTCAGAGACCAACTGCTGCCCCTGGTCGCCCGGATCTGCCCGGACCCCGAGCAGGTACCGACGCGGGCCGCGTTGGCCGCCTCCCAACTGCTCGGGCTCGCCCTGACCCGGTATGTGCTGCGTCTTCCGCCGGCCGCGGCCATGCCCCCCGAGGAGATCGTGGCGTGGCTGGCCCCCACGCTCCAGCGCTATCTAACGGCGCCGAGCCCCTGACCGGGCCGGGACACCGGCTCGTGCCGGGTCCGAGCCACGCCCCCGCCGCCGTCCCCTGCCCGCCAGGCCCCCGGAGGGGACCCGCCCGCCTTCCACCGAAGGCACCGGCACCGCGACCACACGTCGTCCGGGCCGCTACACCGAAACGCCCCGATCGGCGACTTCCGCGGCCGCGTCCCGCCCCGACAGCGAGGGAGGCACCGACCCATCGCCACGTACCCGCCCCTGCCGGTCGGCACGGTCACCGGCGCCTGCCACGACGCGAACGGGACCAGACGGTGCGACGCGCGCCGTCAGGACTTGGTGTCCGCCGCGGCGGCCTCGGCCCCGGAGGGGCGGGCCTTGACCAGGTGCTCGGGCTTGGACCGGTCCAGGGCCATGGTGATGCCGGCGATGACCAGGAAGAGGACGATCGGGGTGAAGACGAACAACCCCAGCGTCTCGACGACGCTCAGGCCGGGGCCGGGGTCGTCGCCGTCGTCGCGGGTCAGTGCCGACGCGGGGGACGACACGAGCAGCAGCATCAGCGTCGTACCGGCGCCCAGGACGCCGGCGCGCAGGGCGTTCTTCTTCTCCACGGTCCACAAGTTGTCCACGGTCCACAAGGTAGCGAACGCTCGGGGGCCGCGCGCGCTCGGGGTGCCCCACCGCCACACCTCCCGCCGGGGCGGTGGGGCACCCCGACCGCGCGGCGGGCCGCCCGCGCCGCCACGCGGTCGACGCCGATCCACGCCGACGCGCCCCGGTCAGCGGCCCGTGCCGGCCCGGACCGCCTCCAGCAGCGCGTGCAACCGAGGCGATTCGGCCAGCTCCTCCAAGGTGACCGGCCGGCCCGAGGCGTCGGCGATCGGGAGCCGCCAGTTCGGGTACTGGTCGCGGGTGCCGGGCAGGTTCTGCGGCCGGCGGTCGCCGATCGCGTCGGGCAGCCAGATGCCGACCAAACGGGCGGGGGTGGCCAACAGGCACCGGTAGACGGCCCGGATGGCGGCCTCCTCCGAGAGGGAGCCGCTCTCCGCCTCGGGCAGGAGGCCGAGTTCGGAGAAGAGCGCGACCCACTCCCGGGTGTCGGCCTCCGCCGCCGCCCGTTCCGTCTCGACCGAGCGGTCCAGCAGCCCGAGCCCCGCACGCAGCTCGACATGGCCGCCGGTGAGGCGGGAGGCGACCGGAGGCAGATCGTGCGTGGTGGCGGCGGCCAGCGTGTCCGCGCGCCAGCGGACCGGGTGAAGTGGTCCGCCGTCGCCCTCGTGATCCCGCTCGAACCACAGCACCGACGTGCCGAGCACTCCGCGTTCGCGCAGCGCCTCGCGCATGTGGGGTTCCACGGTGCCGAGGTCCTCGCCGATCACCACGACCCCCGCGCGGGCCGCCTCCAGCACCAGGACGGCCAGCATGGCCTCGGCGTCGTAGCGGACGTAGACACCTTCGGAGGGCGGACGGCCGCGGGGGACCCACCAGAGGCGGAAGAGGCCCATCACGTGGTCCACGCGTACGGCGCCCGCGTGACGGAAGAGGCCGCGCAACAGGTCACGGAAGGGCGCGTACCCCGACTCGGCGAGCCGGTCCGGTCGCAAGGGTGGCAGTCCCCAGTCCTGGCCTCGGGAGTCGAAGGCGTCCGGTGGGGCGCCCGCCGCCATCCCGGTGGCGTACCGCTCCGGGTGTGCCCAGACGTCGGAGCCACCCGGGTGGACACCGACGGCGAGGTCGTGCACGACGCCGACCGACATCCCGGCGGCACGCGCGGTGAGCTGGGCTTCCGCGAGCTGGCACTCGGTGAGCCAGGCGAGCCAGGAATGGAAGTCGACGCGCTCCATGAGCCGGGCCCTGGCCCGGGCCGTGGCCCGCGAGCGCGGGTCGCGCAGGGCCTCGGGCCAGCGACGCCAGTCGGGGCCGTGGGCCTCGGCGAGGGCGCACCAGGTGGCGTGGTCCTCCAGATCCCTGCCTCGGTCGGCGAGGTAGTCGTGGTAGGCGGCGTTGCGACCGGGGCCGAGCGGCACGGGTCGCAGCACTTCCAGCGCCTGGCGTTTCAGCGCCCACACCGAGTCCCGGTCGATCAGGGCGCCGCCCTCCAGAACCGAGGCGCGCAGCCGCTCGGCCTGCTCCAGCAGGGGGCGCAGTCTGGCGCGGCCGGACTCTTCGAGGTGGGCGAACTCGGGGACGTACTCGATCCGCAGATGGACGGGGTCGGGGAAGCGCCGGGAGGAGGGGCGGTAGGGGGAATGATCGGAGGGGCTGCCCGGGACCATCGCGTGAAGGGGATTGACCTGCACGAATCCGGCGCCGAGGGTCCGTCCGGCCCAGGATGCCAGCTCGGCGAGGTCGCCTAGGTCCCCCATGCCCCAGGAGTTGGCCGAGAGCAGCGAGTAGAGCTGCACCAACAGTCCGTAGGTCCGTCCGGTCGGGGTGGGGAGTCGCGACGGGGCGACGACGAGGTGGCAGCGCGCGGTTCGGCCGTCGGGCGCCGTGGCGGTGAGTCGGTGTACGCCGGGGGGCAGGTCGCCGATGTCGGCGCGGGGGCCGGCGCGGACTCCGGTGCGGATGTCGCCCTGCTCGGTGTCGACCCGCAGGCGGGTGCCCTCGGGCAGGGCCTTCAGCGGCGTCGGCGTCTCGCCGCCGCCCCAACGGACCAGGGTGGGAGGCAGGAGTCGGGCCGCCAGCTCCGCCTCGCGGGCGGCGATCGAGGCGCGGATCGCGTCCGGATCGCCGGCGTCGACGCCGAGGGCCGCCAGGGCCGAGGCGACGGCGGTCGCCGAGGCGGGCACCGTGCGGTCGGGAGCGGGTCGGTAGGAGGTGTCGACGCCGTACAGGGCGGCGAGCCGGGACAGGTCCCCGGCTTCCGGCTCGGCCGACCCGGCGGCTGTCATCTACGACCTCGGAACTTCCGGGACCTCGAAGGAGGGGACGCCTTGCTCGGGCACCACCGCGGTCAGTTCGGGCGAGGATTCGCTGGTCAGCGGCATCGCGTCGGCGAAGGGCGACTCGCTGGTGAGCGGCTCGGCCTCGGGGAGGGGCGGTTCGCTGGTCAGCGGGGCCTCCACGCAGAGGGCCTCGGAACCGAAGGCGCACGGGTCGAGGCCGTCCGTGTCCGGGTGGGTGCAGGTGTCGGCGGACGGCTCCGCCAGGGGTTTGGACGGAGCGTGAAGCGGACTGTATGCCGTTGCGGCCACGGGGTCTCCTTGTCGAGCACGGCTTCTGCGGTCCAGTGCAGCCCTACCCAGCCGACGCCCGGACAGACGCCCCGGAGGGGGCGACGTGCTCCTCTTCACATTGTGCCTCCCAAAGCGCCGGACGGACCGGTGCGATTCCGTCGAACGGACCAGCACCGGTGACACGCCCGTCCGGGAAGCGGTGGGCTGGACGCCATTGTGATGAGGCTGTTATCCGGCCTTGACCCGGGGGACGGAGAGCGAGAGGGCGGGGAGGGGCCATGCGAGCGCGACATGGGACGGGGTTCCTGGAGACCGCCCTCCCCCTCGCCCCGACGCTGCTGTCGGCCGGGCTCGGGGGCGTGGCGATCGGCGCCTGGTACAGCTCGGTGACGGGGGTCCTCTCGGTGCCCGCCGAGTCCCTCCTGGTGCCGGCGGCGGTGTACGTGGCCTGCGTGTCGGCCGCCGCGACGACCCTGCCGGCGCTGGGACGATCGGTGCGACCGGCGGAGCTGCGGTACACCTGACGCCGCGCCCTCCCGGGTCCCGGCGTGCGGGTGCGGCGGAGGACGCGTGCCACCGCCGGACCGCCTGCCCGGTCGGTGACGGGGGCGGTGCCGCGGGGGTCGCCGGCGTTACACGCGTCGCGCCGCCGTGGTGGCGGGAGCCGTGTCCGCCGAGCCGCCGGCGCCCGCGAGGTGGCGCAGGATGATGGCGTTGACGACGTCCGGGCGCTCCAGGTAGCCGAAGTGCCCGGCGTCCTCCACGAGATCGAAACCGGCGCCGGGGATGGAGTCGGCGAGGGCCCGGCCGTGTCGCGGCGGTGTGATCAGGTCGTCCGCGAAGGCGATCACGTGGCAGGGCGCGGTGACGCCCGCGTAGGCGGCGCGGCGGTCGGGCATCGGCTGGAGAGCGAGTTGGGCGCGGACGCCCGGGCCGTCGGGGCCGGCGAGTTCGAGCAGCGCGAGCCAGTCGGTGATCGCCTCCTCGTCGTCCAGAGTGGCGGGCGAGAGCATCTGCATCGCCCGGACCGTCGCCCGGTAGTGCGCCGGCAACGCCGGCTCCGAGTAGCCGAGTTCGACCTCGGCCATCGCCAACCGCGCCCGGAGCACGTCGGGGTGGGCGCGGCTCGCCATGAGCACGGCGCTTCGCACCAGTTCGGGTCGGGCCAGGGCGAGTTCCTGCACCACGTAGGCGCCCATGGACGTGCCCACCAGCCGCACCGGGCCGGGCTCCAGACGCTCGATCAGCCCCGCCAGGTCGGCCACGAGGTCGTCGACGCCGAAGCCCTCGGCGCACTCGTCGCTCGGCGGGATGCCCCTGCTGTCGTAGACGTAGGCCGTGTAGCCGGCCTCCACCAGGGCCGGCACCTGGTGCATGAGCCAGGCTCGGCCGGAGGTGCCCGCCCCGCCGACGAGGAAGACCGGTTCGCCCGAGCCGTGCCGCTCCCAGCGCAGACGTACCCCGTCGACGGTGACGAACGGCATCAGCGCCCGGCCCCGGCGGGCCCCAGACGGGCCGCGTGCGACTCGACGTAGTCCAGGGCGCCCTCCCGGTCGGGCCCGGAGAAGACGGTGCGCCACCCGGCGGGCGACGGCAGGAACGGCCGCCACAACGCGTGCTGCCCCTCCCCGTCGGTCACGACCAGCCAGTCCCCCTCGCCTTCCTCGAAGGGGCTGCCCGACACCGTGTCGGAGGCCACCGCCGCCGTCGCGCCACTGCCGCTGTTCGCGGACATCTCGTCACCTTTCCTCGTATCGCCGTCTGGGGGTCAGCTGTCGTCGCGGGCGAGCCCCGCGTGATCGGGGAAGAACCGCACCGGCAGGCTGGAGAACCCGGTGAGCAGGTTGGACCGCACTCGGGGGGCGTCCCCGGTGCGCTCGAAGCCCGTGGTGAAGTCCCTTAGCGCCATGAGCAGTTCGGATATCTCCACCTTGGCGAGGTAGGAGCCGACACAAAAGTGCGGCCCGTATCCGAAGGAGATCTGCTTGTTGGGGGCGCGCCCCAGGTCGAAGGTGTCCGGTCGGTCGAAGACGCGCTCGTCGCGGTTGGCGGAGGCGTGCCAGAGCGTCACGATGTCGCCCTCGCCGACACGGACTCCGTGGATCTCGGTGTCGCGCACCGCGCTCCGGCCGAAGTGCATCGAGGGGGAGGCCCAGCGCAGCACCTCGTCGACGGCGGTGGCGATCTCGCAGTCGCCGCCCTTCAGCCGGCGCCACTGGTCCGGGTGGGCGGCGAGGGTGTACACGCTGTCGATCATGGTGAGTCGGCTGGTCTCGTCCCCGCCGATGATCAGGCTGTAGCAGTTGAGGACGATGTCCTCGTCGGTGAGGGGCGCGTCGTCGACGGTGCTGCCCGCGAGGACGCTCACCAGGTCCTCGCCCGGCGTCTCGCGGCGCTGTTCCACCAGGTCCTGGAAGTAGAGCAGGATCTCGTTGCGCGCCATCGCCGACTCCGTCTCGTCGGTGTCCGGTTCGTCCGCGCTCAGTGCCAGCTTGGTCTGGGTCAGCAGGAAGTCACGGTCGGACTTCGGGACGGCGAGCAGGTCCGAGATGGTGGTCATGGGGATGCGGCTGGCGATGTCCAGGGCGAAGTCGCAGCTGTCTCGGGCGACGGCTTCCCTCACCAGCGCCCGGGTGTTGGCCCGGACGGCGGCGGCGACGGGACGCAGGACCCGCGGCCCCAACGACCGCAGCAGGATCTTGCGCAGCTGCTCGTGGCGTGGCCCGTCGGTGACGGCGAGCATCCGACCGGCGCCCGCGTCTCCGCCTTCCAACAGGGTCACCAGCACGTTCCCACGCTCGGAGGTGAAGTTCTCGTCGTCGCGGTAGACGTCCATGATGTCCGCGTGGCGGGACAGCACCCAGAAGCCGGGGTGGTCTCGGGTCGGATGGTTCCAGTGGACGGGCCGGGTGTCGCGCAACGTCCGCCAGAAGCCGTTCAGGTCGTGCTCGGCGAACGTGGCGGGGTCGGCGAGATCGATGGTGTCCGGGTCGTTCGGGTCGGGGGCGGGGCGGGCGGAGTCGACCTTCGCGGGGCCGGTCGGGGCGGTCTCGGTGGGGTTCATCGCGGGGCTCCGGCGGTCGGGGCGGGGGCGGGGGCGGTCCGGTCGGCGTTCACCAGTCGGTCCGCCAGAACCGTCGTCGGCGGAACGGGTAGCCGGGCAGGGGGACGCGATGGCTGCGCTCGCCACGGTGCAGGGCGGCGAAGTCGACGCGCCGGCCGCCGGTCCAGACGGCGGCCAGCCGGCGCAACGTCTCCCGGTCGCGGGTCTCACCGGTGGTGGCGGGCGCGAAGCCGTCGTCGGTCTGGCGGAACCCGGCCGCGGCACCCTCGCCGTCGGCGGGTTCGACGCCGGGACCTTCGGCGAGCGCCGTGACCAGCTCGGCCACGTCGCTGACCACGGCCGCCCAGCGTCGGGGCATGACCTTGCGGCCGAGGTTGAGGCTGAAGCAGATGTCGTCGAGCCGCGCGTCGGGGCGGTCGAGGATCCACTCACGCAGCGCGGCCCGCCGTTCGGCCAGGGCCCGGTCGTCGAGGGCCGAGAGGGTCGCCAGGCGCGGGGCGCCGGACTCCGGTTCCCGGACGGGCGGGGCGGGCGGCTCCTCCAGGACGAGATGCGCGTTGTATCCGCCGCCGCCCAGGGCGGTGACACCGGCCCTGCGGATTCCGGACTCCGGCTCCCAGTCGGCGGCCTCGATCTGCGGGACGAACGGGGTGCTGGGGAAGTCCAGGTCCTCGTTGACCTCGGTGAGGTTGATCGTGGGGGCCAGGGTGCGGTGGTACAGGGCCAACGCCGCCTTGACGGCGCCGGATCCACCGGCGGCCACGCCCGCGTGACCGATGTTCCCCTTGACCGAGCCGATGGAGCAGGTGGCGGTCTGCTTGCCGAAGGCCATCTGCGCCGCCCGGACCTCCAGACCGTCGGTGATGGGCAGGCCGAAACCGTTCGCCTCGTACATGGAGACGGTGTCGGGGGTCACCCCGCCGGCGTGCATGGCACCGGCGACGCAGGCGCTGAGGCGCTCGGGCTGGGCGAATCCGTACGACACGGCGCTGGCGCCGTTGTTGTTGATGGCGGTGCCCTTCACGGTGGCGTAGACGTGGTCGCGGTCGGCGACGGCCTCCTGGAGGGGCTTGAGCAGGAACGTGGCGACGCCGCTGGCCAGCCTGGTCCCGGTGCCGTTGGCGTCGAACGGGCGGCAGCGCCCGTCCCGGGACATGATGCGGCCCTCCTCCCAGAGGTAGCCGCGTCGGTGTGGCAACCGGACCATGACGCCGCTGGCCAGGGCCATGTCGGTCTGACCGAGCAACAGGGACTGGCAGGCCAGGTGCACGGAGTAGTGGAACCCGGAGCACACCGCCGTCACGGTGATCGCCTCGCCGGTCAGGCCGGTGTAGAAGAGGGCGTTGGAGGTCATCGTGTCGGTGAACCAGGCGTTGCTGCGGTCCATCACCTCGGGGCCGACGGAGGCCCAGTCCGGTGGGGAGATGTACTGCGCCGGGGTCATCGGGTTGGCCCCCGCGTAGACGCCGACCTCGCCCCGGACGCGCTCGGGGTCGTAACCGGCGTCCTCCAGCGCCTCCCAGACGCTCTCCAGGTAGATCCGGTGTTCCGGCGTCATCAGCCGTGCCGTGCGATCGGAGATCCCGAAGACCTCGGGGTCGAACTCGTCGTAGCCGTCGAGACTGGCGCAGGCCCGCACGTACGCGGGGTTGTTGACGATCGCCTGGTCGACCTCGATCTCCTCCGGGCGGAGGAAGGTGATGGACTCCCGCCCGTGGACGAGGTTGTCCCAGTACCGCTCCTTGTTCCGCGCGCCGGGGAAGCGGCACGCCATGCCGATGACCGCGATGTCGCTCGGATCGTATTCCTGCTCGGGGTTGTCGCTCATCTGCCTCAGGGCCTCCATCGGGCGAGGACGGTGGGGTACGGGAGGGTGTCAGTCGGCGGCCGGGCGGCCTCGGCCCCGTACCGCGGACCGTCGGGCGGCGGCCCGCCGCCGCGCCTCCTCGATGGCGTCGGGGACGGTGTCGCCGTCGTCGTCCAGCCAGCGGCCGAGCGAGGCGATGTCGCGGAACCGGAAGAGGTCGGAGACCCCCACTCGCCGGCCGAACCGGCGGGTCATCTGCTTGGCCAGCCGGACCAACAGCAGGGAGTTGCCGCCGAGGTCGTAGAAGGCGTCCCGCACTCCGATCGTCGCGGGGTCCCGCTTCAGGAGGTCTCCCCAGATCTCGGTCAGCGCCGTCTCCGTGGGGGTGCCCGCCGGCTCCGAGACCGGGGAGGCCGCGGGGCTCGGGGGTTCCGGCAGGGCGGCCCGATCGGTCTTGGCGTTCGGGGAGAGCGGGAGCGCGGCGAGGAAGACGACGGTCTCCGGGACCATGTGGTCGGGCAGGACGCCCGCCAGCCGGTCGGTGATCCGCGTCTGGAGGTCTGCGTCGAGCCAGGGCTCGCCGCCGTCCGCTCCCGCGCGGGACCCGCCGTCCTTGGGAACCACGTAGGCGACCAGCGTCCCGGCGCCCCGTCCCCCGCCGTCCGGGCGCACCACGGCCGCGGCCTCACGCACCTCGGGGCACTCCGCCAGCCGTGCCTCCACCTCCTCGGGCTCGATGCGGTGGCCCCGCACCTTGACCTGGTGGTCGACCCGGCCGACGAACTCCAGTTCCCCGTCGGCGGTGTAGCGGGCGAGGTCGCCCGTCCGGTACATGCGCTCGCCGGTGAGGTGCGGATCGGGAACGAACCGCTCCGCGGTGGTGCGCGGGCGGTTCAGATAGCCCCGGGCCAAACCGGCACCCCCGAGGTAGAGTTCGCCGGCCGTGCCGATCGGCACCGGGCGCAGCAGGCCGTCCAGGACGTACAGGCGCGCCGTCGAGGAGGGGACGCCGATCGAGGGCTCTCCCGTCCCGTCCCGGGCGACCAGCTTGAAGGCGCAGAACACCGTCCCCTCGGTGGGACCGTATCCGTTGAACACCCGGTCCGCGCCGGTCTCGCGGTAGACGCGGTCGACGAGTCCGCGTCGCACCGCCTCGCCCCCCAGGACCACGGTGCGCAGATTGGGCGGGGCCCCGCCGGCGTCCAGCAGCCCGGTCATCACGGAGGGCACGGTGTTCAGGTGGGTGACCCGATCCAGATGCGGGCTCTCGGGGAGGTGGACCGCGCTCTCCAGCAGGACCACCGCCCCGCCCCGGGTGAGGGGCGCGAAGATCTCCATGACGGACAGGTCGAAGCAGACGGAGCTGACGGCGGCCACGCCGCTCATGTCGCAGCCCGCGAAGATCCGGTCGGTCTCCTCCAGCATCGCCGCGCAACTGGCGTGCCGGATCGGCACCCCCTTCGGCCTGCCGGTCGATCCGGAGGTGTAGATCACGTACGCGGTGTCCGCCGGCACGCACGGGACCGGGGCGCCGGCGGACGCGGCGTCGGCCGTGCCGTCGGCCATCAGGACGGCCGAGCCGGGCGGGCAGCTTCCCTTGGAGGCAGTAGTGGTGACGGTCAGTCGGACACCGCTGTCCTCCACCATGAAGCGCAGGCGCTCGGCGGGGTACTTCGGATCCAGCGGCACGTAGCAGGCTCCCGAGCGCAGGATGCCCAGGATGGCGACGAGCAGTTCCGGGGAACGCTCGGCGCAGACGCCGACGGGGACACCCGGTCGCGCCCCCTCGGAGGTGAGCCGTTCGGCCAGGAGGGCCGATCGCCGGTCGAGTTCGCCGTAGGTCACGACCCCCTCGTCGAAGAGGACGGCCGGTGCGTCCGGGTGGTCGGCCGCGTGCTCCAGGAACCCTCCGTGCAGGGTGCCGTTCGTGGGGTTCATCGGTTCTCCTCCTTCGGCGGTGCGGCGGCCGGACGCGCGAGCGGCCCGTCCGGCGAGTCGATCGCCTCCAGCAGGACGGAGCGGAAGTGCTCCAGGAGTGTCGTCACGGTCTCCCTTTCCAGGAAGTCGGGCTTGTACTGGACCTGGCCGATCACCTCGCCGGCGACGTCGGTCATCGTGATCTCCAGGTCGAACTTGGCGAAGTGGCGTTCCAACGGCAGCGGAACGAGGGGCAGCGCGCCGGTGGGCCCCACCGGGTCGCCGATTCCGTGGAAGAGGGTGTTGACGCTCGTGAAGGCGTCTCCGGACAGCCAGTTGACGGCGAAGTCGAACCACGGCGGACGACCCTCCGGGCGCGGCGGGTTGAGCTCCGACACCAGCAGGTCGAACGGGTAGTCCATGTGCTCCAGCAGACCGAGCGCGTAGGCGTGCACCTCGGCCAGCAGCTCGCGGAAGTCCCGGTCGGCGGACGGCCTGGCCCGTACCGGGACGGTGTTGAGGTAGTACCCGACCGCCGATTCCCTTCCCGCCGCGCCGCGCTGGGCCACGGCGGTCGCGACCACGGCGTCCTCGACGCCGGCGAGGCGATTCAGCGCCGCGAAGAAGCCCGCCAGCAGCAGGGTGCTCATCGAGACCCCTTCGCGGACCGCGAAGTCCTTCAGCGCGCGACCGGCCTCCGCGTCCCAGCGGAACGTCAGGTCCTCCCCGGTGTAGCCGACTCCGCCGGCGCGGGGCCCGGCGCGCGTGGACCCGTCCGCGCGGGGCAGGTCGAGGTGGGGCGGCGGGTTCTCCAGCCGTCCCGCCCACCAGTCGAGCGCGGCCTTCGCCTCGGGGCCCTCCAGCCAGTCCCTCTCCCACTCCACGAAGTCCGTGTACGCGGGGGCGGGTCCCAGGAGGGTGGAAGCCCCCCCGGCCATCAGACCGTAGAGCTCCTGGAGGTCGCGGACGACGATGTCGATGGTCTCGGCGTCGGAGGCGACGTGGTGGACGACCAGCAGCAGATGATGGTCCCGCGGACCCCGTGACATCAACACGGCACGGAGAATGGGCCCCTCGTCCAGGTCGAGCGGGCGGTGTCCGTGCTCGATGAGCGCCCGGCGGACCTCGTCGTCGTCGAGGCCGGAGGCGTCGACGGCCAGGAACTCGTGGACGGGTTCCTCCAGGACGAGCTGGTAGGGCCGTCCTCCGGCTTCCACGAAGACCGTGCGCAGCGCCGGGTGGCGCTCCACCAGGGCACGCACCGCCCGCTCCAGCACGCGCGGGTCGAGAGGTGTGGTGACGCGGGCTCCGAACATCAGGTTGTAGGCGACGCCGTCGGGCGACAGTTGCTGCATGAACCACAGCGCGGACTGTCCGTGCCCGGCGGGCGCCACGCGGAAGGCCGCGTCGTCGTCCTCGCCGGCGGCCCGCAGGGCGTCCAGGGCCGGGGTGGTGTCGTCGGGGGCGGGCAGAAGCCCCCGGGCCACCAGCTCGTCGAGCAGCTCCTCGGCGTCGGGCTCCGTCAACGTCTCGACGAACGGGGTGCGCCGGTCCGTTCCGGCCCGCGCCGGGGGCGCCGCGACCGCCGTCGGCCGGGGCCCGACCACGAGACCGAGCAGGTGGTCGAGCAGCTCGCCCACGGTCCGTTCCCCGACGAACTCCACCGGTGACATCCGATGGCCCACAAGCGTCTGCATCCGGTTGCTCAGCCGGATGGCCAGCATGGAGTCCAGCCCGAAGTCGACCAGTCGGGATCCGGCGGACAGGACGGCGGGGGCCAGCCCGAGCGTCTCGGCGATCTCGCCGAGGAGAGCCTCGCGGGTCGGAGTCGACTCGTCGGCCGCGTCGGGCACCGGGGCGCCCGCCTCCGGGGTGTCGCGCACCGGCTCCGCCGACCGCCGGGAGGCCGTCTCCGCGCCGGCATCCCTCGAATCGGGCGCCGGCGGCGGGGCGTCCAGCCAGTAGCGGTCCTTCTGCCACCGAACGAGGGGCGTCTCCACGACGCGCGCGTCACGGGGGAAGAGCGACTCCAGGTCCATGGGCACGCCGTCGGCGTAGAGGATGGCGACGGACCCCAGCAGGCTGCGCGTGTCGCTCTCGCCCCGTCGCAGCGACTCCACGACGCGCGCCTGGACGCCGTGGGCGAGCGCCGTCTCCTCGACGGCGCCGCGCAGCACGCCGTGCGGGCCGATCTCGACGAAGGTGTCGATGCCGTCGGCGACCAGTGCCGAGATGGCGGGGGCCAACCGGACGGCTCGGCGGAAGTTGCTCACCCAGTAGTCGGCATCGACCCGCGGGCTCACCGCGTCCGGGACGGCCGTGGAGTGGAAGGGGATGGCGAACGGTCGGGGTTCGACGTCCCTCAGCTCCTCCCGGAGCGGCGGGAGTACGGGGTCCATCAGCACGCTGTGCGCCGGCCGCTCGACCCGGACGGTCCGGACCGGGACACCGGCCCGCTCCAGGTCCGCGGTGAGGACGCGGACGGCGTCGGGGGCACCGGAGACCACCGTGCTGGTCGGGCTGTTGAGCGCCGCGACACCCAACCGGGCCTCGTGGCCCGCGAGGTGGGGTGCCAACTCCTCCTCGGACGCCTCCACGGCGATCATGGCGCCCTCGACGGCCTTGTGCTGCATCAGGTGGGAACGGACGACGGTGACCCTGGCCCCGTCGGCGAGCGACAGCGCCCCGCCCGCGACGGCCGCGGCCACCTCGCCGATGCTGTGCCCCACCACCGCCGACGGCTCCACGCCAAGGCTCCTCCACAGGCGCGCCAGACAGACCTGGAGGGCGAAGAGCACCGGCTGCTGGATGTCCATCTCGTCCAGCCGGGAGGACTCGAGCGGCGCCGCCAGCGCGTCGAGCACCGACCAGCCGGCCACCTCGGCCACCGCCCGGTCGCACTCCGCCATCCACTCCCGAAAGCCCTCGTGCCACCGGAGCAACTCACGGCCCATGCCGACCCAGTGGGCGCCACTTCCGGAGAAGACGAACGCGACGCGCCGGTCGCCTCCCCCGGTGTCCCGTCCGCGCACCACGTCCGGGTGGGGCTCCTCGGCGCCCGCGCGCGCCAGGCACCGCAGGACCTCCCGCCGGTCGCTCGCCAACAGGACGGCGCGGTGGGCGAGCGGCGTCCGCCGGGTGGCGAGCGTGTGGCCGAGGTCGGACGTGCGCAGGTCGGGATCGCGCTCGACGTGACCGGCCAACTCGCGGCAGGTGTCCCGAAGGGCCTCGGGGGAGTGCGCGGTGACCGGCACCAGGGTGGGCCAGGGCCGGGGGCGACACGTGTCGTCTCCCTCGACCGGGTCGGTGACGGCCGGGCCGGTCGCCCCCCGGGGGCCGGGGGGCGCGTGGCGGCCCCGGGCGCCGGTCACGAGGGCGTCCGCCGCGACCGGGTGCCCCGCCACGTGCAGCGCGCCCAGCGCGGCGAGCAGGCTCCGATCGTCGTCGACCCCGCGCCGCAGGGAGGGCAGGCAGGTCACACCCCGTCCGGCCAGGGTCTCCGCAACCGGCCTGAGCAGCACCGGGTGCGGGCTGAGTTCGATCACCGCGTCGACCCCGCGCTCGCCGAGGGTCGCCACGGCATCGGTCAGCCTGCTCTCCCGGCGCACGTTGTCCGCCCAGTAGGCCGGCCCCAGCTCCTCCCCGGCGATCTCCGCACCGGTGACCGTGGAGATCATCGGGATGCGGCTCGCGGTGGGCGCGATCGGGCGCAGGGCGGTGGTCAGCGGCGCCAGGACCGGCTCCACCTGCGGGGAGTGCGCGGCGTACCCCATCCGCACACGGTGCACGGCGACGCCCTCGGCGGCGAGACGTCCGGTCAGCGCGTCCAGGTCGTCCGTCGCACCGGAGAGCAGCGTGGACTCCGGGCCCAGCCGGCCCGACAGGGTCACACGGTCGCCCTCCGCGGCGATCAGGGGCAGGACGCGCTCCGCGGCACAGGCCGCCACCACGCTGTCGCCGCCGCCCACGGCCAACTGTTGCACCAGGCGGGCGTGGTGCGTGGCCAACAGTGTGGCGTCGTCGAAGCCGAGCGCGCCCGACAGGTACGCGGCGGTGAACTCCCCGACACTCTGGCCGAGGACGACGTCCGGCTCCACCCCCAGGGACCGCCAGGTGTCCGCCAGTGCGACCTGGACTGCGAAGAGCAGCGGCTGGGCGGCCTCCATGTCGTCGAGCCGGGCGTCCTCCTCCGCCGCGAAGAGCAGGTCCGCCACGGAGAGGCCGGACAGCTCCCGCACGCGTTCGTCGACCCGCGTCAGGGACCGGCGGAACGCGGGCGACCCGACGGCCAGTCGGCGTCCCATTCCGAGCCACTGCGAGCCGGTGCCGGAGCAGAGGAACGCCACCCGCGGCCTCCGCCGGCCCGATTCCCCGACCGTCAGCCCGTCGTGAGGGCGTCCCTCCTCGAACGCCGTGAGTTCGGAGAGGAGTTCGGCACGGTCGCGAGCGACCGCCGCGAGCCGGTGCGGGCCGTTCCCCAGCGCGCGCAGCGCCTGGGAGCAGAGGGCCGGGAGCGCCGCCCCGGGGTCCTCCACGAGGAGGGTCCGCAGTTCCGAGACGCGTCGATCGAGCGCCTCCCGCGAGTCCTCGGCCAGCAGCAGCAGCGCGTGTTCGGGATGCGGCAGTTCCTCGGCGACCACGTGGCAACTGGTGCCGCCGAAACCGAACGCGCTGACGCCGGCCGACCGCCCCTCCGGACGGCGCGGCCACGGCGTGGTGCGGTCCTGCACCCGCAGCCCGGCGCTCTCGAAGGGAATCCGAGGGTTGGGGATGTCGTAGTGCAGGCTGGCCGGCAGGACGCCGTTGCGCAGCGAGAGCGCCACCTTCACGAGGCCGGCGATGCCCGCGGCCGGTTCCAGGTGGCCGATGTTGGTCTTCACCGAACCGATCCGCAGCGGGTCCCCGGGGTCGCGGTCGGGGCCCAGGACGGCGGCCAGCGCCTTCGCCTCGATGGGGTCGCCCAGCGGCGTCCCGGTGCCGTGGCACTCCACGTAGTCCACCCGCGAGGGGGACACGCCGGCACGGTCGTAGGCGGTCCGCAGCAGGGCTTCCTGGGCCAGCGGGTTGGGGGCGGTGAGGCCGTTGCTGTGGCCGTCGTTGTTGACCGCGCCGCCGCGGATCACGCAGTACACGGGGAGCCCTCGCTCCAGCGCGGTGCGCAACGGCGCCAGGACGACCACCGCCGCGCCCTCGCCCCGGACGTACCCGTCGGCGCGGGCGTCGAAGGTCTTGCAACGGCCGTCCGGGGAGAGCGCGCCCAACTGGTCCATGGCCGCGAAGTGATCGCCCAGGAAGGCAAGGTTGACCCCGCCGGCCAGGGCCAGATCGCTTTCGCCGGACCGGATGGACTGGCAGGCGAGGTGGACGGCGACGAGCGAGGAGGAGCAGGCCGTGTCCAGCGCCATGCTGGGTCCCTGGAGTCCCAGGACGTAGGAGACGCGGTTGGCGATGACGCTGTCGTGGGTGCCGGTCGCGGTGTGGGGGCCGATCGGCCCCCGGGTGCCGGCGCGGTGCGCCAGCCCCATGTAGTCGCTCCAACTGGCGCCCATGAAGACGCCGGTGTCGCTCCCGACGAGTCCGCGCGGCGGCACCCCGGCGTCCTCCAGGGCCTCCCAGGCCAATTCGAGGATCAGCCGCTGTTGCGGGTCCATGGCGGTGGCCTCGCGGGGCGAGATGCCGAAGAAGAGCGGGTCGAAGAGATCGATGTCGTCCAGGTGACCTCCCCACCGAGGCGCGCCTCCGTCCCCCGCCAGGTCCCGGCGGGAGGGCGGGGTCGGGCCGACCGCCTCCCGGCCCTCCGTCAGCAGCCGCCAGAAGGACGCGGGGTCGGGGGCTCCGGGCAGTCGGCATCCGATGCCGACCAGCGCGACCGGCTCGGGGGCGCCGCGCGTGGTCCGCGACCTCCCGGGGAGGGAGCGCGGCGCGGTGGGCCCACCCCCCGTTCCCCGGGCGAGGGCGACGCTCAGGCCCTCCACGGTGGGATGGTCCCAGACCAGGGTGAACGGGATCGGACGACCCAGGTACTCGGACAGGGCGGCGACCAGGCGCACGGCCTTGGCGGAGTCCAGCCCGTACCGGTGGAGCGGCGCGCGGCGGTCCACCTCGTGACGGGAGACGTCCAGCAGCTCCTGGAGCCGGGCGAGCGTGAAGTCCCTGATCTCGTGGATGCTGCGTGAACTGGCCTCGGCTGACATATCTCTTCCTCACAGCGGCACGGGGGACTCGTCCGGATCACCTGGCCCCACTGTTCGTCAGAAGTCGGTGACCGCTCAAACGTTCTTTGCCGATGCACTGGAACACCTGAGGTGATCCTCGGACGCCGCCACCGGGGCGGGGGCCCGGTCCGCACGGGCGCTCGCCGCCCTCCGGTCCCGGCACTTCGGCCGGTCGCCTCCGTCGCCACGAACTCCCGCTTCGGCGCGACGCGTTCGGGAGGGGTGCGCCGAACGGGCCCTGGCGCCCCGTGCTCGCGGATGATACGACTGCCTTGGCAGCCAATGCATTGGCTGCCAACTATTCATCCTCGGAAGGGTTCGGTCGTGACCAAACTCCTGCTCTCGCTCCACGTCCTGGCGTCGATCGTGGCGATCGGCCCGATCACGGTCGCGGCGTCGATGTTCCCCCGCTTCGTCCGACCGGCCCCCCGGGAGGGCGGGGCGCGCACTGCCGCCGGGGCCGCGTTGCTGCATCGGATCTGCCGCGGGTACACGGTCGTCGCCGCCGCCGTGCCCGTTCTCGGCGTGGCCACCGGCGCGCGGATGGGCGTGCTCGGCGACGCCTGGCTCATCGCGTCGATCGTCCTCACGGCCGTCGCGGCGGCCCTGCTGCTCCTCTCGATCCTCCCCGCCCAGGAACGCCTCCTCGCGGTGACGGACGCGGACGCGTCGGGGGACGACGCGACGACGGGCGCGGCGCTCTCATCGAGGGCGGCGACCCATTCGTCGGCACGACTCGCCATGACCACCGGGGTCTTCAACCTGCTGTGGGCGACCGTCGTGGTCCTGATGATCGTCCGACCGGGCTCCACCACCGGCGCGTGAGTGCGGCACCCCACGGAGCACGGCGCGCGGGCCGCCACCGGCCGGGCCGAGCCGAATCAGGAGGCCGGAACGGCGCGGCAGCGCCGACAGGCGCGGGCCGAGCCGGCCACGACGGCGTGGGAGGCGGCGGCGAAGACGCCCGCCGCGAAGAGCGGCGGCCGATCCGCCCCCGACACGACGGCGACCGCGAGCGCCAGGGCGGCGAGTGCCGTGGACGCGCCCGCCACGGTGGCCGACCAGGCCACGCCCGACGGAAGCCCGCCCGGAGTGGGAAACCGCCGGGCGACCGGCCCGGTGACGATCAGCGCCGCCCCGGCGAGAACGGCGGCGACCCCCGCCAGACAGGTCAGGTGCGAGGCCAAGGCCTGTGCGAAGAAAGCCAGTTCCGGGCCACGGCCCGAATCGGTCCGGTGAACGAGGTATCGACAGGCGACAAGCAGCGGCACGGTGGCGGCCACGGCACGCGCGGTGCGCCGGGTCTGGGCGATCGTCAACTCCCGCTGCCAGCTGTCCGCCAGCTCCGCCACCGTCCCCGATTCCCGCACCGCCCGCCGGGCCGCCGTCCGATACGGCACCCCTTCCCGACCGTGGTCCGACGCCGCGTCCTCCAGATCGAGCCGCAGCGCCTCGATCATGCGGGCCTTCACCCCGGCCGGGCCACGCACGGCGGACGCCAGAGCGCGGGCGTGGTCCCCGATCGGGTCGACCGAGGGAGCGCCCTCGCTCATGTGGCCGCCTCCGGCGGCGCCGGATCGAGAACCGCGCCGATGGCGGCCGTGAACTCCTGCCAGGCCGTCCGTTCACCGGCCAACGACCGCCGCCCGGCCTCCGTCAACTCGTAGCAGCGCCTTCGGCGCTCGCCGGAGGTCTGCCAACTGCTGCGCAACAACCCCAGCCGCTCCAGACGATCCAGCGCGGGATAGATCGTCCCGGTGCGCAGTTCCAGGACGCCGCCGCTGCGACGCTGCACGGCGGTGATGATCGCGTAGCCGTGCAGGGGCCCGGTCTCGAGGGCGGCGAGGAGAAGTCCGTCCAGGTGGCCGCGGACCGCGTCGTGTCTCACACCCGCAGCCTAGCCATCGAGCCGACACGCGCGCCATACCACCCGAGGCTCCCGGCCCGTCGGATCGGCGGGGCGTTGAACCATCCGCGCACGCGACACGTCATGAGGTGCGTGGAGCGGCTCGGCGATCGTCGACCCACTCCCGAGCCGCCTCCCGCCGGAGCCGACAGACGCCACGAAGGAGCCCCGATGAGCGCCAAGCCGACGCTGGACGACCGGTTGACGGCCGGCAGGCCGATCGTCCTCGGACTGTTCCGCATCGTCCTCGGACTGCTGTTCGCCAGCGAGGGCGCGGCCACCGTGTTCGGGGTTCTGGGCCGCGACAGCAGCCCCGTCGGGGACTGGCCGTACTGGTACGCGGGGGTGATCGAACTGGTCTGCGGCGTTCTCGTCCTGCTGGGCGCGGCGACACGCCCGGCGGCGTTCCTGAGCTCCGGGATCATGGCCTTCGCCTACTTCACCGAGCATCAGCCGGACGGGCTGTTCCCCTTGGAGAACGGCGGATTGTCGCCGGCGTTGTTCTGCTGGGGCTTCCTGCTCTTGGTCTTTTTCGGTCCGGGCACGCCCGGCCTGTCCGGAACGCGCCCGCGAGGCGACCGCCGAGACGGTCGTCCCCCGCGCCGTCGGGGGGCCGTCAGCCCAGGGCGGCGGTGATAGCCAAGAGCACCACCTGGGTCGTGATGACGGCGGCGGCGGCCGCCGGATGGGCCAGCGCCACGGGCAGCGCGTGCCGCCGGTGCGTGCCCTCGGCGCGCTCCGTCAGTCGCTCCCGAACCTCCTCGTCGATTCTCGCCAGGAGGGACATGGTCACCTCGATTCCCTCGTACCGGCCGGCGTGTGCCAGGCCGGGGCCGCGGCTCTCCACGCCCCGACTCCTCCGCGGGCAGCCCGGCTCAGCCGCCGACGGCGATTTCCACCACCCCCGAGACCACGGCGGAGACACAGATCCCCACCGTGAACGCCACCGCCGCGGCGGCGAGAGTGACCGGCCCGTGCTGTTCGGGAAGGATGTCTCCGCGGCTCCCCTCGTCCAGGGGGCCTTGGGCCGACAGCGACGCCCGTACGTCTTCCATGTTCCGCTCTCTTCCTACGCCCGTCCCCGGGCCGCCGGCCACCGACCGTCCGGTGGCGATCTCGGGCATCTCGGAGTCCGTCCTCACCCGAAGGTCGTGGCGGCACCGACGACTCCGACGCAGCTGATGCCCAGGCCCGACACGAAGGCCAGGCCGACCGTCAGGGCCGCCGCGACGGGCCCCTTGTCGCCGCCCGGCCATCCGGCCTGATCCTCGGTCAGCGGGGCGTCGAACACATCCGCCACGTCAGCCCTTTCCACGCGTTTCATGCCCACTCCTCCGGTGCGATGTGGAAGCACAGCCAAGCGAGGGACTCACCGGGGTCCAAGGCCCGGCCCGAACATCGGCCGGCCCAGTCGCCGCGGCCCTCGTGCCGATTACAGGGTGACCTGGCGACGCGGCCCCGCGCCTCCCCCGCCCGGTGAAGACGAGGGGATGAACGGATATCGCCCGAAAGGGGGAGAACTCCTCGGGCGAGGGTCCCACGTGAGGCGGGTGCCCCTGCCCTTCGCCGATGTCCACCCTCGGTCCTCGATCGTTACTCCCGTCGGCTCCGCGGGCCGTGCGGGGACGCCCCCCGACACCCCACCCGCCGCGGGCACCGGCCCGACGTGGCCGCCCCGCACCCCCACACGAGAGAGCGACAGCCCATGGCCGAAACCGCCGGCTCCCCCGCCCCGGCCCCCACGCTCACCCCCGCGCCCGTCGTGCTCAGGGAGGACAGGTTGGACTACACACCCGTCTCCCGGAGCGTGCCGTCGGCCCGACGCAGAGTGGCCCGGCTCGTCGTCGACTGGGGGGCGCCGGAACTCGCCGGCGACATCGCCCTGGTCGTGTCGGAGCTGATGACCAACGCCCTGCTGCACGGAACCCCGAGCGGTCGGCTCGTCCGGGTGCACCTCAGCCTCCGCGACGGCGGCGTGCTGCGCCTGGAGGTCGGCGACCCCCGAGGCAAGCGCCTGCCCCGCCCGCGACCGCCCGGGGAGGACAGCGGGCGGTTCGGTCGCGGCCTGCTCCTGGTGGGCGCCCTGACGGACCGGTGGGGCTGGGAGCCTCGAACGGTGGGGAAGGTGGTGTACGCGGAGTGGGTTCCCCGGGACCGCCCCGCACTCCCGGCCATGCGAAGGCCCGGACCTCAGGCGGAGATGCCGTCGATCCGGGCCAGGGCGTCGTCCGCGCCGTAGGGCTGCAAGTAGGGCAGCCAGCGAGGGTCTCGGTGCCCGGTGCCGATGATGCGCCAGGCCAGGCCGGAGGGCGGGGCGGGTTTGTGTCTGAGGCGCCAACCGATCTCGCCGAGGTGGCGGTCGGCCTTCACGTGGTTGCAGCGACGGCAGGAGGCGACCACGTTGTCCCAGACGTGCCGGCCGCCCCGGCTTCGCGGAACGACGTGGTCGACGCTGGTCGCGACCCCACCGCAGTACATGCAGCGGCCCCCGTCCCGGGCGAAGAGCGCCCGCCGGGTGAGCGGGACGGGGCCTCGATAGGGGACCCGCACGAAACGCTTGAGGCGCACCACGCTGGGCGCGGGGACGGTGAGGGCGGCACTGTGCAGGTGGGCGCCGGATTCCTCAAGGCACACGGCCTTGTTCTCCAGTACGAGGACGAGCGCGCGGCGGAGCGGTACGACGCCGAGTGGCTCGTACGACGCGTTGAGGACCAGGACGTGCGGCACCGATGCCTCCTTGTACGCCGGCGGCGCGTGGCTCGCGCCGGGACGATTCACCGCCAGTCTCCCCTCATGGCTGGTGGAAACGCCACCATGTCCGAGTAACGGGCCGGGGGTGTTTTCGACCACACCCGGGGCGTTCGGGGGAGCGCGCGCTGGTCAGGCGCCGGCCGGTGCCCCATCTGGCCGGGAGTTCGCGCCGATGGCGGCCGTGTGCCCCGTTAGTGTGGTGCCTCCGCACTCCGGTGACCTTTTCGTGACCTTGGATCGCGTTCGAGCCTCGGGGGGCCGTCCCCGCCGTGCCGGAGGGCGTCGCACCTGGAGGTAACCGCCGTGTCCCCGTCCGCCGCGCTCCTGCCGGCCGCCGACTCCGACCCCTCCCCCACGCCTTCGCCGACCACTCCCCCGCCGGAGCCGACGGAGCCGCCGGTTCCGGCGGTGCCCTCGGTGCGCGACGCACAGGAGGGCGCGGCGAACGCGGCCGGCTGGATCGAGGAGAACTGGTCGACCTGGCTGGCGATCGGCCTGCGGGTGCTGCTGATCGTCGTGGTGGCGACGGTGCTCCGAGCCCTGGTGCGGCGGGCGATCACCCAGCTGATAGACCGGATGAACCGGACCGCGCCAGCCACGGGCGGCACCCTGGGCGGCTTGTTGGTCAACGCCGAACGCCGCCGGCAGCGATCGGCGGCGATCGGCTCGGTACTGCGCTCGGTGGCGAGTTTCCTGATCGTCGGCACCGCCGCGTTGATGGTCCTCGGCACGTTCCAGATCAACCTGGCCCCGCTGCTCGCCTCGGCCGGCGTCGCCGGCGTGGCGATCGGCTTCGGCGCGCGCAACCTGGTGACGGACTTCCTCTCCGGCGTGTTCATGATCCTGGAGGACCAGTACGGGGTGGGCGACAGCGTCGACGCGGGCGTGGCGCGCGGCGAGGTCGTCGAGGTGGGGCTGCGCGTGACCAAGCTGCGCGGCGAGAACGGCGCCATCTGGTACGTGCGCAACGGTGAGGTCAAGCGGATCGGCAACCACTCCCAGGGCTGGGCCACGGCGGGCGTCGACGTCACCGTGCACCCCTCGGAGGACCTGGACCGGGTGAGGGACGTCCTCACCGAGGTCGGCGCGGTCCTGGCTCGGGAGAGTCCCTGGAACGAACAGCTCTGGGGGCCGGTGGAGGTCCTCGGTCTGGACAGCGTGCTTCCCGACTCGATGGTCCTGCGGGTCTCGGCGCGGACGATGCCGGGCGCGGCGCTCGGCGTCGAACGCGAGCTGCGGTGGCGCGTCAAACGCCGGTTCGACGCCGAGGGCATCAGCATGACGGGAGGGGCACCCGCGCCGGAGGCGGAGGGCTCCGATCCGGCGGTCGAGGTGGCCGCGCCCTCGGCCCACGCCGGCGGCGGCGCGTAGCCCCGGTCCCCGGGCCGAGGACCCGCGGGAGCCGGCGGACCCGCTCGGTCGCGCCCGGCGCCGGGCGGCTCCGGGGCTCGCGGCCACGCGGACGCTCACATGTCGGGAAGCCCCGGCGGGCCTCCCCGAAGGCACCGCCGTCCTCGGCACGGTGGGCGCGGACGGCACGGTGGTCGTCGCCGGGCGCGGGTTGTCGGAGTCCCGCCGAGAGCAAGCGCGGGGAACGACGGGCGGGCAGGTACGGGGGCGGGCAGGGGGCGTGGCGGACGGGACGCGCCGCCCGCGCCTGCGCACCCGCCCCCGAGGCGGCCGACGGCACTGCGCCTGAGCGCCGTTGGCGACGGCCTCCGATGGGTACGACTATCGGCACGGCGACCGTCCGCTGATGGGGCGGGCGTGGACGGGCGTCCGTCCGGACACGACGGCGGGCGCGACGAGCGGCACGGCGGCGACACACGTCCGACACGGCGAGAGGCGATCGATGGGCAGCGTGGGAATTGCCGGGCAGGTGATGGACCGGGACGCGGTGGACCGTGCGCTGAACCGGCTGGACGCCGAGCACGAGGCCGTCGAGACCTCCCTCCTGGCCCTCCAGGACCACGCGGGCCGCAGGCTCCTGGAGGGAGCGCGCCTCACCGGCACCACCGCGGAACGCCGGGCCGTCGCGGAGGAGTCGATCTCCCTGCTGTGGGCGTGCTTCGACGCGTACGGCGAGGCGGTGCGGACCGCGCGTCAGATCCGCGCCCGTCGCCGCCGGTCCAGCCCGGAGGATCTCGCCGAGCTGACCGAGCTGCTCCGCGGGCCGTGCGTGACGGTGGCCGGGGGCAACGCCAACGGAGGGACGCCGCCACACGAGGTGGCCGCCCCTGGACCGTCGGTCGGCGAACGGTACACGCTGGCCGCTGTGGTGGACCGGATGAACGAACTCCACGCCGTGGCGCTGGACACGGTGGTGGCCGCCGACGCGGTCTGGTCGACACTGCCCGCGCGCGTGGATCTGCTGGCGGCCGAGCTGCGGCGTACCCGGCAACTGGCCCACTCCGCCCGAGTCCGCCCCGGCGAGCACCCGACCGGCGACGACCTGGAGCGGATCACCCGGGCGTTGGACCGGCTGCGCGAGCGGATCGTGTCCGACCCGCTCGCCTTCTGGACCGCGAACGAGGGGAGTTCGGCCCCCGGCTGCGGCCGGCCGGACACCACCGAGTACGACCGCCAGGCGCGCCGTCTGGAGGACGCGCGCCGGGAGGTCGAGGCCGTGCTGACGGTCCGACAGGACGCCGAGCGGCGGCTCATCCGGCTGCGGGACGTGCTCTCGCGGGCGGAGCGCACCCTGGCGGAGGCGCGGACCGCGCGCGGGGAGGTGCTGGCGAAGATCGCGGCGACCGAGGTGCCCGTGGTCGGCGGGTCTCCCACCCGTCTGCGTGAGGAGTTGACGCAGGCCGCCGAGCATCGCGCGCACGGACGGTGGCACCTGCTGTCCCCGCTGCTGGAGTCACTGGAACGTCGCGCGGAGGACGAGTTGCGGCGGGCCCGCGCCTCGCTGACGGCGGTGACCGCGCCGCTCGCCGTGCGGGCCGAGCTACGAGGCCGCCTCGACGCCTGCCGCGCCGAGGTCGCCCGGCACGGGTGGGCGGAGGACCCCGAGTTGGTCGAACGATACGAGAGGGCCCGGCGGATGCTGTGGAGCGCCCCCTGCGACCTGCGGGTGGCGGCGCGGGCCGTACTGCGCTATCGACAGGCCGCGGCCGAGCAGTACGGCGGGTCCCGACCCGGCGGTTGACCGACGAGAGGGGTGCCGGCGGTGCCCCGAGGGAGCACGTCGTCGCCGACCGGACCGGCCAAGTCACGAACCCGAAGACAGGCGTTGTGCCGGCCGGCGATGACGGCCCAGGGCGTCCTCGCCCGGGTCCAGGTGTCCGAAAGCACCCGTCGGGGCGCCGGGGCCACCCTGACGTCGGTGCCGCGCGATCCGCTCCGGCATGCGGCGGCACGTGTGGTGGCGGTGCGGGCGGGTATCCGGCGAGACGCGGCGACGCGGACCGACGTAGGCTTCGCGGAGGACCTGAAGGCGGCGGCGGAGCAGGTGGAAGCCCTGACGGAGTACGGTCTGGACCCGGCCCGACGCGAGCGGTCGGCCACCGAGGTCCTCGTATCCGCCCTGGACTGGATACTGTCCGGGGGCCGGGCCTCCACCGCCTCCGCCGCCGGGGCAAGGACGTCGCTCGGCAGCACGCTGGGCGAGCGGGGCTCGCGCTTCGGACCGGAGCGCGCGCACCGCGCGCCGGCCCGGCCGGCCGAGGGCGGCGAGGAGAGGAACGACCTGGTGGAACGTGCCAACCGCTATCGCCCTCGGACGTGGGTGTAATCGATGTCGCAGCAGCCCCGGTTGTCCGCCTGCCCGAACTGCGCGGAGGCCCTCTCGTCGGGTGACCGATTCTGCGGAGCGTGCGGCTACGACCTGTCGGTCGTTCCCGCGCGCCCGAGGGACGAACCGACGATCGCCCTGGACGGGCCGGGCCCGTCCCCCTGGCGGCCCGACGGGCCGTCGGGCCGCGTCGAGTCGGCGTCCCCCGCCCCCCCTCCCCCCTGGTCCGAGTACACCGGTGAGGGAATCCCGCCCGGCGCGCCCGCGCCCGGCCGCCTCGGTCCGTCGGCGCCCGCGTGGCCCGCGCCGGCCGGGGAGTCCGCCGTACCGGAGGGTTCGCCCCTCCCGACCCCTCCGGCCGGCGGCCCACACCCGGGGACCGCGCGGCCGTGGCCCGGCGGCCCCTCCCCCACGCTCTCCGACGCGGCGGGCCCGTTCCCCCCCGGCGACCCGGCGGGGCCGGGTGCGGCGCCGCACCCGGGGGCCGGGCCGCTTCCCGAGGCGGCGCCGCACCCGGCCGTACCACCCCAGCCGGCCGCGCGGCCCGATGTCGGCGGCCCCGGGGTCCGGTTCGACCGCCCCCGGGGGGCGGAGGCCCACCCTCCCCGGCCCCCGGATCCCCGCCTGGACCCCGCGCCGCCCCCCACACCCCCCGGACACTCGGCGTCCACACCCCGCGCGGGCGAGCGGGCGTGCGTCGCCTGCCGGGCGGGACGCGTGGACCACGACGGCCACTGCGAGACCTGCGGCCACGCCCAGCCCCGCGAACGAGACCGTGTGGAACAGGAGTCCGGCTCCCTCGCGGCGGTCAGCGACCGGGGTCTGCGTCACCGCCGCAACGAGGACGCCTTCGCGATCGGTCGGACGGCACTGCCGGACGGCTCCGCCGCCCGGGTGGCCGTGGTGTGCGACGGGGTCTCGTCGGCCACCCGACCCGACGAGGCCTCGCTCACCGCGTCGGACACCGCCGGCCGGACGCTGCTGGCGGCCCTCGCGCACGGCGCCCCTCCGCAAGGGGCCATGCACGACGCCGTCGTCGCCGCCGCGCGGGCCGTCGACGCCCTCGCCGCCGGGCCCGACGTGGCCGGCGGGGACCCGCACCGCAACGCCCCCGCGTGCACCCTGGTCGGCGCCGTGGTGACCGCCACGGCGCTCGTCGTGGGATGGGTGGGCGACAGTCGCGTCTACTGGGTGCCCCAGGACCGCGCGGCACCGGCGGCGCGCCTGACCGAGGACGACTCCTGGGCGGCACAGATGGTCGCCGCCGGTCTGATGGACGAGGCGGAGGCGTTCGCCGACGAGCGCGCCCACGCCATCACCGGCTGGCTGGGTGCGGACGCCTACGAACTGGAGCCGCACACCGCGTCCTTCGCCCCGGATCGCCCCGGTGTGGTCGTGGTCTGCACCGACGGTCTGTGGAACTACGCCGAGACGGCCGGGGAGATGGCCGCCATCGTCCCCCACGACGCGGCCGAACGCCCCCTGCACGCGGCCCGGGTACTGGTGGGCCACGCACTGGACGGTGGGGGGCACGACAACGTAACAGTGGCCGTCGTGCCGTTCCCCGCCACGCCGTGGGGGTAGGTATGCGGGCCTGAGGTCGTGTGCCCGGGGGCGCGCGCCTCGTGGGCCGCAGGGGGCGGCCCGCGTCACCGTCGTCCCGGCGGCGGGGAGCGGAGGGGGAGCCGATCGCCATGGTCGTTTTCACCAAGCCGAACGAGCCGCGGTTCTCGGTGGAAATCCATCAGAACCCGTACCTGCCCGAGGGCGGTCGACAGGTCGACGCGATCGCCGCGGTGACCGCGTCGGGTGGGGGGACCGTCGGCGGACGGATCCCCGGTGACGCGGGCCGCGCCCGACGCCCTGCCGGGTCGGGCGCCTCCGCGGCCGTGGCGCTCATGGTCGACTGTTCGGGCTCCATGGCCCACCCACCGCTCAAGATGCGCGAGGCCCGCCAGGCGACGGCCGCCGCGATCGACACGCTCCGCGACGGGGTGCGCTTCGCGGTGATCGCCGGTACCCACGAGGCCGCGGAGGTCTACCCCGGCGCCGGCCGGCTCGCGACGGCCGACGCCCACAGCCGGGCCTTGGCCAAGCGGGCTCTGCGGGGTATGAAGGCGGGCGGTGGCACCGCCCTCGGCACCTGGCTGCGGCTCGCGGACCGCCTGCTGTCCTCCGAGGACGTCCGCGTCCGCCACGGCATCCTGCTCACCGACGGCCGCAACGAGCACGAGACCCCGGGGGCCCTCCGGGACGCCCTGGCCGCCTGCGCGGGACGGTTCACCTGCGACGTGCGGGGCGTGGGCACCGACTGGGACGTCGCGGAGCTCACCGGGGTGGCCTCCGCGCTTCTGGGGAACGCCGACATCGTGGCGGACCCGGCCGACCTGGCGGCGGACTTCGCGCGGCTGATGGCGACGGCCATGGGCAAGGAGTTGGGGACGGTGTCGATGCGCCTGTGGACCCCGGTCGGCACCAGCGTGACCCGCGTCGCACAAGTGGCCCCTTCCGTGGTGGACCTGACCGACCGACACACACCGGTCGACACGCGACACACGGACTACCCCACCGGGTCCTGGGGCGAGGAGTCCCGCGTCTACCACCTGCGCCTCGAGGTGCCGGCCGCGGGCATCGGCCGGGAGATGCTCGCCGCGCGCGTCTCGCTGGTCGTGCCGCGCCCCGGAGAAGCGTCGCGGGACCTCGGCGCCCAGGGCCTGGTGCGCGCGCTGTGGACCGACGACCTCGCCGCCGCCACCGCGTCGGACCCCCACGTCGCGCACTACGACGGACAGGCGGAACTGGCACAAGTCGTCCGACAGGGACTGGAACTCCGCAGAAGGGGAGATGTCGACGGCGCCACCGTCATGCTGGGACACGCGGTGCGCCTCGCCGACGCGTCGGGGAACGAGGACACCGCGCGCCTGCTCGTGAAGGTGGTGGACGTGGTCGACGCCGCGGCAGGTACTGTGCGACTGAAGACGACGGTCGGGCAGGCGGACGAGATGGCTCTCGAAACCCGCTCGACCAAGACGGTCCGGGTCAGGAAGTGACACGGACACCCATCCGCGATCAGCGCCGCATGAGGGGGAAGCACGGACATGCCGACCTGCCCGAACGGACACCAGTCGGGTTCCGACGACTGGTGCGAGGTCTGCGGTCACCGCATGGCCGGTTCCGTCCCACCGCCGCCACCGCCGCCCCCGGTCGTCGGAGGCTACGGCTTCCCACCCCCGGCGGGAGACGGCCCCGAAGGACACGGCGCGCCCTCCGGGGCGTGCCCGCGGTGCGGCACGCCCCGTGAGGGAGCCGCGCCCTTCTGCCAGGGTTGCCGGTGGAACTTCCCCGCCGAGGGCGCCATCCCCTACGCCCCCGCCGCCGACCACCGGCCCGCCCCGGGACCGTCGTCCCACTACGAGCCGACGCCCGACCCCGCGTCCCACTACGGCGACGGCTACGACTATCCCGGCTCCCGCCCCTCACGCACGAACCGTCCCGCCGAGCCGATACCCCCGGGCCGGACCGGCTTCGACGACGGGCCGTCCCTCTACACCTCGCCCCCGCCTCCCGAGGGCCCCGGCGGCGGACCGTACGGGTTCGAGCCGGCGGATCGGGTGCCTCGGGGACCACACCACCAGAGCCCGCCGGCGCCGGGTTTCCCCCGGCCGGCGGACGGAGGCGCGCCCTCGGGCGCCCCCCACCGGGGCGACGACTGGACGCTCCCCCCTCCCACCTCGCCGGGCCTCGCCCCGGGCGAGCCCGACGGGTACGGCTACTCCCAGCCCCCGCACGCCATGGGGCGGACGGCGACGTGGACGGCGACCATCGGTCCGGACCGCGACTACTTCGTCGCGATGATGCGACGTTCGGGACCCGAGGCCGCCGGTCTCGACCTCCCCGCGTACTCCCCGGAACAACACCGCACGCTCTCCGGCGACCAGGTGACCATCGGACGGCGGCGCCACTCCACCGGCGACACCCCCGACATCGACCTGTCCGTGCCTCCGGAGGACCCGGGCGTCTCCCACCAGCACGCGCTCCTGATCCCTCAGCCGGGCGGGGGGTGGGCCGTCGTCGACCAGAACTCCACCAACGGCACCACGGTCAACGGCGGCGAGGAGCCGATCCAGCCGTACGTGCCGGTGCCGTTGCGCGACGGCGACCGCGTGCACGTCGGAGCCTGGACGACGATCACGGTACGCCGGGGCTGACCGACCGACGCCCGGAGCGCCGTGGCGGCCTCGCCCTTCCCGGCCGGCGATCCGGACCGGGGACCGCTCGCGGTCCCGGGCGCCCGGCCCGCGCGGTCGGGCTGCCGGGGGGCGCCTCGCTGCCGTCGGGCGTCGGGCGTCGGGCGTCGGGCGTCGGGAGCGACGATCCGCCGGACTCGACTCCGCTCTTCCACCGTCTGAGACCATGGAGGGGTGAATGAGATTCGGCGCGGCACACTGCGGGAGCAGACGTTCTACGAGCAGGTCGGCGGGGAGGAGACCTTCCGCCGGCTCGTCCACCACTTCTACCGGGGTGTGGCCGAGGATCCACTGCTGCGGCCCATGTACCCGGAGGAGGATCTGGGCCCGGCGGAGGAGCGCCTGACCCTGTTCCTGATCCAGTACTGGGGCGGTCCGAACACCTACAGCACCAACCGGGGCCACCCTCGGCTGCGGATGCGTCACGCACCGTTCACCGTGGACCAGGCGGCGCACGACGCCTGGCTTCGGCACATGCGGGCGGCCGTCGACGAGCTGGGCCTGTCCGAGGAACACGAGCGGACGCTCTGGAAGTACCTCACCTACGCCGCGGCATCGATGGTGAACACCCCCGGCTGACCACGTCCCGCCCGGCAGGCCTCCACACCCGCCGGGAGGGTCGGCCCGAAACGACCGCGGCTCGGCGCGAGAGCGCGTGGCCTCACCGCCCGCTCGACGGGGCCCGAGCGCGCGACCCGACAGCGGCGGAAGCGTCTCGGGTCCGGCGGTGGCGAGCCTTCGAAGTCGGCCGGCGGCCCCGGTCACCCGTCCCGGCGCTCGCCGTCAGACGGTGGCCGGCGGCCCCAGCCCGGTCCGGCGGACGGCGACGGAGCCATGGGACGTGCGCAGCCTCAGCCAGGCCCCGGCGGCGAGGAGCACGGGGCCGACGGGCCCCTCCGCCCCTCGCGGGGTTTCCCCTCCGCGGCCCAGGAAGCCCATCGACTGCGCGGCGTGCACGGCACGCACCGGAAGTGCGGTCGAGCCGACCGGCCGCGACCAGATCTCCCGCCCGATCGCGTCGGGCATGGGGCCGCTCCGCTCTTCGGCGTCCAACTCCCCCGTGCGGCGACGGAACTCGGCGACCCCTGCGGCGACCAGCTCGCGCAGCGACTCCGAGGCGGGCAGCCCCGGCTCGGGACGCCATCCGCCACGAGGCGGCAACACCCCCACCCACGGTGGCCCGGTCACCCCGGCCGGCACCGGCGCCGTGGCACCCGCCTCGTCCAGGGATTCGAGCAACTCGCCCGCCGATACGGTCACGTCCAGCGTCACGCCCCCACCGTCCCCGTGGGGTTGGGCGAGCCGCGCCCCCCGCACCGCCAGCACCTCGAAGGAGGGCGGCCGGCCGAAGACCGCGACCGCGACGCCGGTGGCCTGAAGACGGACGGCGGCCCCCCGGTCGTAGTGCAGCAATCGCGAGAGGAAGGCGCCGAGATCCGCCGCCTCCCCCGCGTCGGCGAGGTGGAGCGCCGTCATACCGTGACGGCCCCCTCCTCGTCCCGCGTGCCCCCGGGCTCCGGGACTCGCAGGTAGTCCTGGAGGAACTCCCGCTCCTCCTCGGTGATCCGGCGGGGTCGTCCGGCCTCGAAGTCGAAGGGGACGATGACCGTGAGGGCCCGCGCGTAGACCGCCGCTTCGTCCTTCACCTCGTAGGCGAGGGTGAAGGAGGCGGCCCTGATCTCCGTGACCCACATCTCGATGTCGACCGGTTCGTGCCGGTGCACCAACTGGCGCTTGTAGTCGATCTCGTGGCGTGCGACCACCGACCCCTGCCGGAACTCCTTGTCCGGACGGAACAGGAAATCGATCCGCGCCTCCTCCAGGTAGCGGAGGAAGACGACGTTGTTGACGTGCCCGTAGGCGTCCATGTCCGCCCAGCGCAGCGGGCAGCGGTAGAGGTGGCGCACGATCGTTCAGCCTCGGGTGAGCTTCTTGTAGGTGGCGCGGTGCGGACGGGCGGCGTCCGGGCCCAGCCGCTCGATCTTGTTCTTCTCGTAGGACTCGAAGTTGCCCTCGAACCAGAACCACTTCGACTCGCCCTCGTAGGCGAGGATGTGCGTGGCGACGCGGTCGAGGAACCACCGGTCGTGGGAGACGACCACCGCGCACCCCGGGAATTCCAGCAGCGCGTTCTCCAGGCTGGAGAGCGTCTCGACGTCGAGGTCGTTGGTGGGCTCGTCGAGGAGGAGGAGATTGCCGCCCTGCTTGAGGGTGAGCGCGAGGTTGAGTCGGTTGCGCTCGCCGCCCGAGAGGACGCCGGCCGGCTTCTGCTGGTCCGGGCCCTTGAAGCCGAAGGCGGAGACGTACGCCCGCGACGGCATCTCGACCTGACCGACGTTGATGTAGTCCATTTCGTCGGAGACGACGGCCCACAGCGTCTTCTTCGGGTCGATGTTCTCGCGGCTCTGGTCGACGTAGGAGATCTTGACGGTGTCCCCGACCTTGATGCTGCCGCCGTCCGGATGCTCCAGCCCCTGGATCATCTTGAACAGGGTGGTCTTGCCCGCGCCGTTGGGACCGATCACACCCACGATGCCGTTGCGCGGCAGAGTGAAGCTGAGGTCGTCGATGAGCACCTTCTCGCCGAACGCCTTGCTGAGGTTGTTCACCTCGACGACGACGTTGCCCAGTCGCGGACCCGGCGGGATCTGGATCTCCTCGAAGTCCAGCTTCCGCATCTTGTCGGCCTCGGCGGCCATCTCCTCGTAACGGGCGAGTCGGGCCTTGGACTTGGCCTGACGACCCTTGGCGTTGGAGCGCACCCACTCCAACTCGTCCTTGAGGCGTTTGGCGCGCTTGGCGTCCTTCTGCCCCTCGACCTTGAGCCGGGTCTGCTTGGTCTCCAGGTACTTGGAGTAGTTGCCCTCGTAGCCGTGCAAGCGGCCCCGGTCCACCTCGCAGATCCAACCGGCGACGTTGTCGAGGAAGTACCGGTCGTGGGTGACGGCGACGACGGTGCCGGGGTACTTGGCCAGGTGCTGTTCCAGCCAGTTCACCGACTCGGCGTCGAGGTGGTTGGTGGGCTCGTCGAGCAGCAGCAGGTCGGGCTGTTCCAGCAACAGCTTGCACAGGGCGACCCGACGACGCTCGCCGCCGGAGAGGCGGGTGACGGGCCAGTCGCCGGGCGGGCAGCCCAGGGCGTCCATCGCCTGATCCAACTGGGCTTCCAGATCCCAGGCGTTGGCGTGGTCGAGCTGCTCCTGGAGCTTGCCCATCTCGTCCATGAGCGCGTCGGAGTAGTCGGTCGCCATCAGCTCGGCGATCTCGTTGAACCGGTCGAGCTTGCCCTTGATCTCGGCGACGCCCTCCTGGACGTTCTCCAGGACCGTCTTCTCCTCGTTCAGCGGGGGCTCCTGCAGCAGGATGCCCACCGTGTAGCCCGGGCTCAGAAAGGCGTCGCCGTTCGAGGGCTGCTCCAGCCCGGCCATGATCTTCAGAACGGTCGACTTGCCGGCCCCGTTCGGGCCGACGACGCCGATCTTCGCCCCGGGGAGGAAGTTCAGGGTGACGTCGTCGAGGATCACCTTGTCGCCGTGCGCTTTGCGCGCCTTGCGCATGGTGTAAATGAACTCAGCCAAGAGAAACCGTCCGGCAGCTTGAATCTGGCAGTGGGCAGATACACCCCATCTTGCCGGATCACCGCCCCCCGGGGGAAACCCGTCCGCCCTCGACCCGCTGACCTGCGGATCCGATGCTCATCAACGCCCGCGCTCCGGAGCGGGGCGTCGTGGCCGACGGATTCGCGACGCGCCAGAACCCTTGCCCGGGTACTGGAACCCTAGCCCGGGTAGGCGTGACGCTCGCGCCCCTCCCGCAACACCGTGGCCCACCATTCGAGCTGGGTCAGCATGCGCGTCGCCGCCGCCGCGCACTCGCCCTCGTCGGCGATCTCCTCCCGCTCGTCGAAGAGGTCGAAGGCGTTGTGGAAGCTCATCGCGTCCCGGACGGTCACCGAGTGCAGTTCCGCGACCACCTGCCGCAGATGCTCGGCAGCCCGAACGCCGCCGCCCTGCCCCCCGTACGAGACGAGACCGAACGCCTTGGCGACCCACTCGGAGCGGAACCAGTCCAGGACGTTCTTCAGCGCGGCGGGGTAGCTGTGGTTGTACTCGGGGGTGACGAGGACGAAGGCGTCGGCCGCCGCCAGCCGCCGGCCGACCTCCGCCTGGACGTCGGCCGTGGCGGTATCCGGCCGATCGCCGAAACCGGGCATCGCCATGGGCAGCGAGTGCTCGGCCAGGTCCAGGACGTCCACCTCGAACCGGCCCAGCCGACGCGCCCGCCCGGCGAACCAACGGGACAGGGGCAGACCGAAGCGTCCCTCACGGACGCTCCCCACGATGACGACAAGACGGAGCCGGTTCTCCGACATGATCTCTCCTCCAGGAAGGTGACGCGCTCTTCGTGAACAAGAGCAGCCTCCGACCTCAACTCACCTTCAGGTCAAGCGCTCCCCCTCCGCGCACGGACGGCCCCACCCTTCCCTTCGGGATCGCGCTCCGACCCGACCGTCGCCGTCCGGCCCCACGGGAACGGGACGTGACGGACGCCCACCCCACGATCGGTCCGCCGAGGGGACGGACACCACGAGACGCCCCGGTCCTGACCCGTCCGACGCACGGACGGGATCGCGCCCACCGGTCCGGCTCCGCCGCCACGCGGGGCGCCTCCCTCGGGCTCCGCGACGACGCACGTCACCCACACCCACCGGCCGAAAGGCCCCGGGAGCCACGACCGGGCCGATCAGTCCCGGACGGCCGGCCCTCGGCGCCGCACGACCAAGAGCGTGCCGCCCCCGAGCACCAGGAGGACCAGGGCGATGGCACCGATCAGCGGGGTGACCTCGGAACCGCCCGTCGCGGCGAGGTCGGCGTCGGGGAGCGCTCCGCCGCCGGCGGCGGCCGGGCCGGGCTCGCCGAGCGTACGCGTCATCTCGCCGTCGGTCGGGTCGCTCTCGGTCGGGTCGCCCTGGGTCCGACAGTCGAGGACGCCGGTGAAGCGTCGCTCCGACCCGTCGGGCCCGTACACGGTGACGTCGTAGGAGGAGTCCTCCGCGAGCGGCACCGAAACGGTCCGGGCGGCGCCCGCCTCGACGCTGTACTCCGTCCCCGACAGTTCGAAGGAGAACGTCTCGTCTCCCCCGTTGGCCACCGTGACCTCCAGTCCCTCTTCCGCGCAGTTCTCGGTGGCGGAGATCGCGGGCACCGCACCCTCGCCGGCCCAGGTCGCCTCGGCCGCGGCGGAGACCGCCGACTCGCTGGAGCCGGCCAGGATCTGGGTCTGGCTGCCGCTCTCCGAGGCGAAGGCACGACCGACGGGCACCGTGGTGGAGGCCCGCACCGTGAGCGTGGTCCTCCCGTCCACCGCGTCCTCGGGCACGTCGAAGAAGAGCCGACTGCCATCGGCGGCGGAGGTGACCGGTTCGCCGGCCTCGTCCACCACGCGAACGCCGCTCGTGGCCGCGTCGGAGGGCGGAGCGACCGTGACGCGGTCGGCGTCCGTGCGCACGGTGACCGGGCCGATCGGCGCGCCGGCGCGCCCGGACACCGCGGGTGGGTCGAGGGTGAGAGACGCACGCGGCTCGCCGGAGTCGCGGGCCTCGCCCACCAGATAGTCGGCGAGTCGCTCGGCCTGGGGGTCGACCGCCTCCACGTCGATCGCGTCCGAGAGTCGCCAGAGCGCCACCTGGGTCCCGGCGGCGGCGTCCTCCTCGGTGAAGGCACCGCGGACTCCCGCCTTCTCGGCGAGCGCGGCGAGATCGTCGACCTGCGGGTAGGAGTTCAGGAGGATCCACCGGACACGCCCCGCTCGCTCGTTGACACCGAGCGAGGTACCGCTCCACGGAGTCTCGTGGTATTCGGCCCCCTGTTGGGTGGGGTTGTGCGCGTCGACGCAGTACGTCCGCAGCGTCCCGCCTCCGGCGACGGACATCTCGAACAGCCCCGCGGACACCCGCCGGTCCCCCGACTCCCCATGGATCACCGCCCGTCCGTGCGTCTTGAGGCCGTCCAGCGTGGCGGTCGCCCCGCCCCCGGCGGTGGCGCCGCCGGGCCCGCCGTCGGCGACGGCCTTGCCACCGGCGGCCCCCACCGCCGTCACGGTCAGGACGGAGACGGTCGTGGCCGACGCGAGCCGCACCACGGCCCGCCGGGCGGCGGAACGTACGGAGAACGAGAGGAACACCCTTTTCCCTTTCGGGCAAAGCCTGTTGGCGTGCGCCGGGGGCACGGCCCCACCGGCGGAATCAGCGGCCTCAAGAGCCTGTCCGGCATCCTAGGTATCCCCCGCACCCGCCTTGTGGGGGATACCGGACACAGCTCGATCCGAATCGGAATCGTTATCGCGGCGGCTGCGTGACAAGTGGCCTTGTCGACACGTCTCCCATGGGACGGACCCGCACGGACGAGGGGAAAGCCCCGTGTCCCGGGACGTTTTCGATCCGCGTCCCCACCTGGGCCCGCCCCGACACACCGACTCGCCTCACCCGACCGGGGCAGGTGCCGCCCTGTGCGACTCGGCGGGCTCCGAGTGGGCCGCCGCCCGGGAGGACTCCCCGGAGCCGGTGCCACCGACCGAGCGCACGCGTGGCCGCCGCCGCGCGCGCCCCGCCTCCGTCTCGGCGGCGCACGCAGAGACCGCCCGTTCTCGCACGGTCCCGACGGACGCTGCGGACGCGCCGCCGATCGTGGAGAACCCCGTCACTCTCCGATCCCGCGGACCGGCGCCCCGGTCACGACCCCGCTCACCGTCACCCCGGCCCCTGACCGACGACTCGCGCGTAGCGCTCACGGACTTCCCGGTACCTCAACAGCTCGGCCGCCACCGGATCGAGGACGCGAGCCCTGCCACAGCCCGCCGCGGCGTCCCGCACCAGGCGTTCGGCCGCCTCACCGTAACGCCGGGCCGGTCCGCGGGCCGCCAGCCGACACCCCCACTCGACCAGCGGCCCGCCGAGCAGACCCACCGCCATCAGGAGCACCGGAGCCATGGGACCGGGCGGGAACACTCCGAGAATCCACCCCGACAACCACACCGCTCCGACCACCTGGAGCAGCGTCGTCGCCGCCTGTGCCGTGACCGCCAACGGCCACCACCCCGGTCGAGGTGGTCGCGCCACCGGTGTCTCCGCACGATCGGCGATCTCGTCCAGTGCCTCGGGCAGCCCTTCCGCGCCCCGGGCCGCCGCGTCGCGGACCGCCCGCTCCCAGGGAGGGGGCAGCCCGACGACGGCCCTGTCGACCACCCGACGGACCGCCTGTTCCACTCCCTGGCGGGCGGTTGACACCCCGGCCACACCGGCTGTCGCCGACGGCTCCCCGGCCGGCTCTTCGCAGTGGGCGTCGCGCGCGTGCCGGAACCGAAGCCACGGGGTGCCGCACGCCCGGTTCGCCCGGCGCCGCCACGCTCGCTCCGCCGCGACACCCACCGCCTCGGCACCCACGGCCTCGGCAAGCCGCTCGGCGAACTCCTCCCGCGCCTCCTCGGTCAGGCCGGTCCCGCGCCCCGTGACGTAGGCCGGTCGCAGCCCGCGGGCGGCGGCGTCCACGTCGGCCGCGAGCCGACGTTCCGACGCCCCTCGCTCGGCGACGAACTGCCCCAGCGCCTCGCGCAACTCCCCCAGCCCCTCACCGGTGAGCGCGGACAGCGCGAGCACCGTCGCCCCCCGCTCGCCGTGCTCCCCCAAGGCGACGCCGTCCTCGTCCAGGAGGCGCCGCAAATCGTCCAGCACCTGCTCGGCGGCCTCGCCTGGCAGCCTGTCGACCTGGTTGAGGACCACGAAGGTGACCTCGGCGTGATCGGCCATCGGCCGCAGATATCGCTCGTGAAGGGCCGCGTCGGCGTACTTCTCCGGGTCGACGACCCAGATGACGGCGTCCACCAACGCCAGGACACGGTCCACCTGCTCGCGATGGCGCACCGCCGCCGAGTCGTGGTCGGGCAGATCCACCAGCACGAGCCCGCGAAGCCGGGAGTCCGCGTCCGGGTGCGGGACGGGCCGACGTCTCAGCCGTCCGGGGACGCCGAGTCGGTCCAGCAGGCCCGCCGCCCCGTCACTCCAACCGCACGCGACAGGAGCGGCGGTGGTGGGGCGACGAACGCCCGTCTCCGAAACACTCGCCCCGACCAGCGCGTTGAACAACTGGGACTTGCCACTGCCGGTGGCACCGGCGATGGCCACGACGGTGTGCTCGCCGGACAGCCCGCGCCGCGCGGACGCCTCGTCGAGCACCCGACCCGCCTCGGCGAGGGTCTCGGCGTCCAGACGGGTCCGCGAGAGACCGACCAGCTCGCGCAACGCCTCCAGCCGCACCCCGAGCGGCCCCGAGTACGACGCGGGCGCCGCCGCCGGGAGAGCGCCACGAGCACCGTCGGCCGATCCCCCCTCGGGCGCGCCGACGGTGTCCACCGGGCACGGCTCGCTCATCCGCCGGGCGATCAGCCCGTCGTTCCAGGCCGCACCGGTGTCCCCGCTCCCCGAGCCGGCCGCCGGGACGGTGTCGTGGCCACGCCCCGACGCCCGCCCCGAGCACCCCTGCCCCTCCTCGCGGTCCCGGCGCGGCGCTTCCGACGCCGGACTCCGCGCGGCGGACCCGCGCGAGGAACCCTCGGCCTCCCCACGGCGGTCGCCCGGGACACGATCGGCAGGAACCGACCCGCCGCGCGTCGGGTACTCGGCGGGGTCCTCGTCAGTGACGGTGGTCACCGCTCACCTCTTCCTTCCGCAACAGGGACAGGGCGGCGATGAGTTCCGCCTGGGATTCGGGCCGCAGGTCCAGCCTGTCGAGCGGCGCCAGCCTGCGCTCCCGCTCCCGGTGCACGATCCGCTCCACACACGCCGTCAGCATGCGTCCCGCCCCGTCGCGCAGGCGCAGGGCGCGCCGGGCTCCGACCTCCTCCGCGAGGCGTTCCCCGGCGGACCTCCCGCGGCGCCCGCCGAGCAGGGCGGCGGCGACCAGCGCGGCGACCGCCTCCGGGTCCGGCGCCCGATGCCCGTCCAGCTCGCGTACCTCGTCCTCGGCGCACTCCTCGATCTCGCGCCGCCAGCGCCGCACCGCCATACCGACCCGGTGTGCGGCGTGCTCCGCCCCGTCCGCCCCGGCGTCGGATTCCGTGAGCGCCGGCGCGGCTCCGGCGGGGTCGCGCCGCCAGTCGTCGTCGACCCTCTCCTCGGCGGCGTCCACCGCGCACAGCAGCACCGAGGTCAGGCTCTCCACCAGCGCGTCGAGGAGTTCCTCGGCGGCACAGTCCATCGGAAAGGCGCGCCATCGCCGCAACGCGCCGCCGGTCAGTACCGCCCCGGCGCGCAGCCGGTCGCGCACCCGTGCCTCCGCCTCGTCGTAGGCCCGGTCGACGGCGGCGGTGAGCCGCAGCACCGCCGCGTACTGCGCGGCCGCGGCTCCGGCCAGTTCGGGCATCCGCGAGCGAAGCGAGTCGAGAGCGCCCCGCGCGGTGCGCTCCACGGCGCGTTCCCGTGCGACCTGGTCCTGTGCCCGGTGCGTCAGCCAGTTCCGCAGCGGAGCGACCGCCGTCGCCGGCAGCAGTCCGCCACCCCAGGCCGACTCGGGCAGTTCGGGCACGGTGAAGCGGGGGACGTCGCCGAGCCCGGCCCGGGTGAGCAGCGCCTCGTACTGCCGGGACACCTCCGCGAGCACCTGATGGGGCACCCGGTCGAGGACGGTGATCAGGCCGGCCCGGTACTCCTTCGCGGTGCGCAGCAGGTGCCAGGGCACGGCGTCGGCGTAGCGGGCGGCGGTGGTCACCATCACCCAGACGTCCGCCGCGCAGACCAGTTCGGCGGCGAGGACCCGGTTCTCCGCGACCAGCGAGTCGATGTCGGGGGCGTCCAGGAGGGCGAGGCCGGGAGGCAGGTTGTCGGCCGTCTCGACCCGGATCACCCGTCCCGGCCGGGATTCGCGGTGTGCCGGGTCGTCGCCGCCGGGTTCCTGACGGGGCACCCGGACGCGTGTGAGGTCGGGAAGGACCCTCTTGCCGCTGAACCAGTGGTGGTCCCCCGGGTTGCAGACGAGCACGGGCGTACGCGTGGTGGGGCGGAGAATGCCCGCCTCGCTCACCCGACGTCCCACCAGGGAGTTCACCAGCGTGGACTTGCCGGCCCCGGTCGATCCGGCCACGACGGCGAGCAGCGGTGCCTCGGGCGACCGCAATCTGGGCAACAGGTAGTCGTCGAGCTGGGCCAGGAGTTCGTCGCGATTGGCACGCGCGCGCGGGGCCCCGGCGAGGGGCAGGGGGAAGCGTGCGGCCGATACACGGTCGCGCAGGGCGGAGAGTGCGTCGAGCAGCTGAGGCCGTACGTCCATGGTCACCACATGCGAAGAATGCCCAATTTCTGGGGAATCCTGAAGCATGTCGGCTCGCCCTGCGCGCCGATCTGACAGATGGGGACACTCGGGGCGAGTGGGACGGGATTCGAGTGGAGGGATAACGAGTGCACAACACCCGATGCGCACGGCACGAAAATCAGTGCGTGATTCGCACCTGCCTGCGATTATCGGGACCGCTTCACCGAACCTCCACACAGAACCACGGAGGTGAAGCGACAGGGGCAGGGATCCCGGAGCCCTATCCTTGTCCCGGCGGCGTCGCGGATCAGCCCCGCCCGAGGGCGGTCGCGACGGCGGTCACCACAGGCCCCCGTAGCTCAGTGGATAGAGCAGGCGCCTTCTAAGCGCTTGGCCGCAGGTTCGAGTCCTGCCGGGGGCGCCACCGCCACACCCTCCTGCTATTGCCCGCCGACTCCGCCACCTGCGCCGGCGGAGTGCCGCGGTTGAGCCAGGCCATGAGACTGGCATGACGCAGGTCGTACACCCGCTTGCCGGTCGGAGCCTTCCGCTCTCTCCGAGAGCACCGCTTCACGCGCCTTCGTCCAGGCCCGCCAGAACACCGATCCCGCGAGCATGCCGCCCTTCTCTCCTCCGAGGTTGCGCAGGGTGGCCATGTTCTCCGGGCCGTGTCCGGTACGGACTTGCCAGTGGTCCTCGTGGAAGGTGACATCGCGGATGAAGTGCGGCCGGTTCTCGATCACCCACTGTGATCTCGCCCAGGCGGGCGCTCCTCTCCGGTGACGCCGGTCGCCTGGTGAGGCCGAGCCACCTTCGACCGCACCCCTCGATCTTCGCCGGCACACGCTGCGACACGACGTGTCCTGTCCGCCACAGAACCCGCCACACCACGCCTGACCAGCAGAAAGTCAGCGATCAAGTACGGAAGGACAACAGCCTCTCACCTAGGCTCACGCCACGCTGTCACAGAGGGCGCCGCGAACGGGCCCATACGTTGACGGCACCAGGTCCGCGACCAGGCGTGGCTTCCTCTGTTCGCAACTTGGCTGCGACCTCGCGGATCTGCGCGTCATCAGGTCCGCGGTCGAGGTAGAACAGGGACTCGTCCACCGGCTTGTCGTCGCCGCCCCAGCGGACCACTCCCTCGCAGTCCGCGAGTATGTCGCGCACTACGACCTCCTGGAGCGGGAAGAGACTGCCCTGGGCTGCCGCACCGGGGCGGATGCGGACCGCGGTGCCGGAGGCGAGATTCGACTCCGGCTTCGCCATGCCCAGACCGTTGGCCGTCTGCCAGCCGGTCAGGTCGGGACTGTGGAGCTGTTCGACCTCGTAGTGGAAGCGGCGCACGACGTGGAGCAGTATCGTCTCAGGGTCGCCGATCCAGACCGGCACGCTGAGTCCGGAGCCGGCCACCGCACGGGTCCACACCTGGGAGTTGTGGTCGGTGTTGTCCTGCACTGGCCAGCCGTTGGCCGTGGTCTTGCGCGGCTTCGCAGTGCTCTTCTTTCCTGCGGCCCTCTCCTTGTCAGCGGCCCACGCCGCCGTCGGGCCCGCGAGGCTGATGGAGGCCATCGTGCCCAGTATGGCTGCGCCCCTGACGACTGTCCGCCGTGCGATTCCGTTCTCCACGCTTCTTCCCTCTCCACTGGTGATGTTCATGTAGTCCTCGCTGGGTAAGCGTTCAGCCGATTCCGATTCCCACGAAGAAGGGTGCAAGGGTCGCCGTTGCACACACCAGCCAGTACGGGTACGGCGGCGGGGCGTCGAGCATCTTGCGTCGCAGCCAGATGTTGACCAGTGCCCAGAGTCCGCCGAAGCAGGCCACTACGGGGACGACGACGACCAGCCAGAGCAGCATCCCGTCGTCCTCGTTCGGGTCCCGGCTGGTCCAGCCGAGCTGGGCCAGGGGGCCATTGGACAGGACATACCAGACCAGGAAGATCGGCACGATCGCCGGGATGCCGAGCAGGAGGTTGACCGCCACCGGGACGAACGACTTCCGCGGCTGTGTGTTCTTCATGGGGCTCCGTGTCTCAGCTGGCGCGGCTGAGCTTGTTGTAGTTCTCCAGGACGTTGTACAGACCGATCAGCTCACGGCCGTACTGTTCGGCGTCATCGCCGGTTCCGTTGTAGCGAGCCAGCAGGGCCTGCGTGTCGGCCGAGCCGGTGGTCAGGTTGGGGCGGGTGATGCCGAGCTGGTGGGCGTTGTAGAGGGTCAGGTAGGCAACGGAGGGGATGTTGTACTCGGGCTCCTGGAGGTTGTCCCATACCGCACGCCTGTCGCCGCTCGTCAGCGTGGTGCCGTTGATGATGCCCTGCTGAATGCAGTAGTTGCGGGCCTCGATGGTCACCCAGGCGAAGATCTGCCCCCAACCGGTGCTGCTGTCCTCCCGCAGGCCGTTCTTCACGGCCTCGTCGGCGATCGCGTCCAGCGGGTTCAACTTGCGCAGCTCCCACAGGACCGGGGCCTGGATGAGCGCCTTGCGCATCTTGAGGGTGCGGGCGAGGTTGGTGAAGAGCCAGTCGGCGTCCATGACCATGTTGAACGCCTCGGTCGTGGAGATGACGTCATACGTGACCCAGTCGTCGTCCGCGGTCCAGCCCTCTCCGCCGGTCTCCGGGACGCCGATGGACTCCAGGTACGTCTGGACGTCGCCGAGCATCGCCGACTTGTAGGCGGCCTTGTCGAAGTCGGTGTCCAGGTTGCTCTCCAACGGGATGCCAGGGTCGAAGTCGCCCTGCCCGGTGTCGCGCCCGGAGGCGATGTTGTTGTCGATCTCGATGGCTCCGCTGCCGGAGCCGACCGTGACGGTGGAGATCTGATCGAACGCCCAGTTGGTGGGAAGCGGGTAGCCGAGGTTGCCGGAGAAACCGGAGGACATGTCGGACACGAAGCTGGTCGCCGCGTAGCCGGCATCGGCGACCCGCTGACAGACGTTGCGCGGGCCGTAAACCCCGACTCCGTAGGCCGAGTTCTCGCCGATTGTGCGCATCACGCCGCGGAAGTGCGGGATGACGTAGGCGGTAACCTCGCCGTCCATGGCGTCGTAGTCGACCGCGAAGTAGATGATGGCGCCGGCCTTGAAGCCGTGCATCTTGGCCCACTCGATGGCGTTGGTGGCGTCGATGCAGCCCTGGGAGTAGCTGAAGTAGTCGGCGGATCGGCTCCAGGTCTGGTAGATCGGGAAGCAGCGCAGCCCGGCCTCCTTGATGGTGGCCAACTCACCCGGCTGGATCTGCTTTTCCGGCAGGGAGGTGCTGGAAGGGTTGAAGAGATAGCGCCCGATGTACTGGTAGCCCGCCGATTTCAGGGCCGCGGCCCGGGGCGGTGTGACCATGGTGACGCCGTCACAGGCGGTGCCCTTGCGGGACTGGTCGCCGTAGGAGACGAGCAGTGAGGCCCAGGTCGGGAAGTCGCCCTGGCCGGTGACTGACAGTTTGGAGAAGGACTGGAAGGTCTCCACGCCGCTCTTCACGGTGGCGGTGAAGTCACCGAAGGGGACGCTCCGCTTGTTCAGGATCATGGCGGCGGTGAAGAGCTGCGCCCAGACACCGGTGGTGCCGAGGGAGACTGTGTGCGACTTCAGGCCGGACTGGGTGCCGGGGCCGAAGACACCGTTGGCGGTGCCGTCCGCCATGCCCAACTCGTACTGGATGGCGAAGAGCATCGACTTGGCGACGTCTCGAGAGTGGTGGCCGTCGCAGGGGATGACGTAGAAGTCCTTGCGCAGCAAATACCGTCCGTTCAGCCACTGCTGGATGGAGCGGATGGTGTCCGAGCCACCGTTCACAGTGACGTAGGCGTCCATGTTGAACAGCCCTTTGGTCGTCTTCGGCCACAGTGAGCCGCCCGGATAGATCGTGGAGACGCCCATGTTCTGGTGAAGCTTGGCGACTGCGGCCTTGACCCGGTCGTTGTACGTGCCGTCGATCTCACCGCCGTCGTATCCCTTGCAATACAGGGCGGACTGGACGATCCGGCAGAAATTCGCTGATGGGACGGTAGTGTCGTCGATCTTCCCGTACAGCTCGCCGATCTTGCCGAGAGTGGTCGGGCCGAAGGCATCGGACAGCGCTGTGATGCCCATCTCGTACTGAAGGGCTCTGGTCAGGGCGTACATCACGGGCCACCCGGTCTGCCCGTTCTCGTCAAGCTTGGATATGCCGAGTGTTGCGCCGTTGTTGTAGGTCGTGTTGATGAACTTCTGTGCGCGAAGCACCATTTCGTCTGCCATGAGCATCCTTTCGATCGGTTGTGGCCGCCAGTCGGAGTGGGAGAGGGGAGCAGGTAGCTCAGCGCAGTAGTGCCTCGACGGGCTGGATTCGACTTGCGCGCCAGGACGGGTACGGGCCGGTGATCAGGCCAGTGGCGAGTCCAAGGGCGGGTGCCGAGGTGAGGATCATCGGGTCGAGGACCGAAGTCCACTCGTGGTGGAGAGACGACGACGGCAGTGAACCTCTCTCGGGTCTCGTGACGGTTCGTGATCCTCGTTCAGGCGTTGCGAACGTGTTCGAGTTGGAGCAGGACGAGGGCGGCTCGGGCGATGACCGCGGGGTCGAGGGTGACCCTGCGCAGGGCCTTGAAGGTGACCTTCAGCCGGGCGTTGGCACGTTCGGCGACAGCGTGGACGCCTCGGATCACGGCGTTGACCTCGTTCTCACGCGTGGCGAGTTCACCGCTCAAGGGCTTCTTGGCCGGGTGACTGAGAGGTGCCGCCGTAGCCGGAGTTGAAGTACACGTGGTAGCTGTCGTCCGGGGCGCGGTTCCGCACGGACGCCGCCTTGTTCTTCATGTACTGGCCGTTGCCGTTGCCGCCGCCTCCGAAGACGTACCGGTAGGTCGTCAGAGACGATCCCTGGTACTGGCTGGTACCCCAGTGGTCGTGCACGTTGCTGTAGAACTTCGTGTACGCCGACTTGATGTAGCCATCCTGGCTGGCAATGTCCTTCGAGTTGGAGAACAGCCACAGATCCCCGTCCGAGCAGGTGATCCACGAAACGTCACAGTTTTCACTGACGTTGTAGGTGGCCGCCTGGGCGGGTGTGGCGGTGGCGAGCAGGGCCGCCGTGGTGACGGCGAATGCCCCTGCGGCGGTCTTCGCGCGTAGCGAGATGAGCTTCAAAGTGCTCCTCCCCTGTCCGGCGCACCGAAGGTCCATCGGAGACCTGATCAGGCGACTGGGCAGCCCAGTCGCCAAACCCGCGCGCTCCATGCTGGCCGTTCGCAGGCTCTCGGAACGCTATCACTGCACGCTCGTGACGTTCGATCATTTTTGCGATTTCGCGATAGGGAGGGCGCCCCGTCTTCCTGCTGCTCCGGTGCCCGTGGGCGTCACAGGCACCGAGTTGGTCGGCGTACGGCGAGGCAAAGGCCAGGACTTTCTCACCGAGGTCGGTGAGCGCGTCCGATGCTCGTGCTGGCCGCGGATCAACAGTTGCCCCTGTAGATCTTGTTCCAGGTGCTGGAGCTGCGAGGTCAGCGTGGAGGGACGGATGTCGGCCGCGCGGCAGAACGCCACCAGTGTGGGGTAGGTCGCGCCCTGGAGGAACCGGTGCAGCCGCCGTTGCCCGGCGTGGGTACGCACCGCGAGCTGCGGGATGGTGGGGAAGCAGTCCGTGTTCGGCGCCTCGCCCTTGTGCGGCCCGCGCGTTCTTCGTTTCGCCCGGCCCTCCGGTGAACGCCGGGGGCACGGGCCGCTGGACGCCCGCCTCGCTCTCGCGGGTCTCCCTCCCAACGGAAGGAGTCCTCGATGGTCAGGTGTTACGCGGCGAGCATGGCCGGTTCCCGCGCTCACGCGACAGCGCGCCGGCTCGGTGACGGAACCGGCACGTGTTCCACACCACCCCGTCGGTCCGCCGCTCGGCCTCGCTACACGTCGCCCTTCACGAACGAGCCTTGACCGAGGATCGTGTAGAGCCGCCCCTCTGCCCTCAAGGCCGCCACTGCCTTCTGCACAGTCGAGGGAGACACGTCCAGCTCAGCGGCGAGATCCACGACAGCCGGGAAACGCTCACCCACTGGGTACTGCCCAACATCCAGGCGGCGACGTAGCTCCTCCGCAACCTGGGGCCATACCGGCTTCCCACGATCAAGGTCCATAGCCCGAGCATCCGCATATCTCCGCAATCACGCGACCGCGTATGCTTGTCCGTGAGTACAACGACGACAGAAGACCCCGGCGACCGATGCAAGCGGCCCCGGGGCATGGCCCGCACTGACAAGGAGTGCAGACGTGCGAACTCTACTGGCCCTCATCCTCTCGTGGGTCATGCCCGCTCGGGGCAAGCGACGTGCGCCCCGACAGGAAGCGGCAGCGGCGCCGACGCGGCGGCGGATCGGTACGCCCCCGGCGATCACCTGCTCCGGAGCTTGCCGGCGTCGGCAGACAACGGACGGACGCCCAACCCCTGAGCCCCTGCCGGGCGAGGACCTGGCGCTCATCCGCCCGTACCTCATCGCCTGGGAGCGAGAGCGGGAACAGCGACGGCAGAGGAACGGGCGAACCGCCGCCGCCCTCCCGACTCTCGGCATCGACCCGCACGGAGCGACGGCATGACCGACCCCAAGACCTACCCGAGCGCGCCGGTGGTGCTGCCGGACCGGACGGACGAGCGGGAGCCCACGCCGGTCGACGGCTGCCTAGGCTGCCTGGAGCTGGCGAAGGTGCGGGACTGGGCACGAGCGGGCGGCGACTACACGACCATCACCGACTGCAACGTCCTGATGGCGCGGCACCCGGAGGGGCACTGATGGCCGTCCGTACGGTGACGAGGTTCGTCGACCACACGATCCGGCACGCGCCCGAGGATGGGTACACGTTCGCGATCTTCTGCACCGCCCACGAGTGCGGCGAGGACTCCGGCCCGCGGGGTGAGCAGGATGCCGCCCAGGACTGGGCGCTGCGGCACACGGGCCGCACGGGCCACGACCTGTTCCGACGAGTGGCGACCGACCACGCGCGCGTGACCCGCGAGGCATGGTCGCCGTGACCGGTGCTCATGCGCACCTGCCGCCGGGAGCGTCGTCGACATCACCCCCGACGCCTCCCGGGTGGCCGCGCCCGCCGGCGCGAAGTCCGCCCAGAAGGGCCCTTCCGTCGCCGAAGAACGGCAGCAGGAAGGCGGCATGCGCGAGGTACCACCAGGCCAGGGAGCGATCCACGCCGGTGATCGTGAGGAGGGCGCCGACCACCACGCAGGAGAGCGGCCCGGCCAGGGCCACCACCGCCGCCTGTCGGGCCGTCATGCCGCCCTCCGGTATCACCGAGGTGCGCCACGCCCCGCGTTCGATGACGATGTGGGTCACCGTGCGTACCCGCTTCAGGACGACGACGTGCGCCACCTCGTGCAGGGCGAACGAGGCGATCAGACCCAGGGTCGCCGGCTTGAGCGACAGGGCCCAGGTCAGCTCGACCGGCCCCCGATCGCCCGAGCGAGCGAACCAGACCAGGGCCGCCGCCATCAGAGCACCGAGGAAGGCCGACAGCGGCCACACCTGGGCGGCGACCGCCCCGACCACGGTGCGCGGTCTCAGCTCAGTGGCCGGATATCTCTTCGAGGAGCCGCTCACGGCGCTGCCTCAACCCCCGGTAGGTGATCTGGACCATGATCAGCATGGCGGTGAGGAAGACGAAGAGAAAAAACAGCGGCATGGGGTCGGCCACCCCCATGGTGACGTCGATCGCGCCGTCGGACTTGTCCCGTGTCTCGAAGAACAGCGATCCGAAGAACGTCTCTCGGCGGACGATCTCGTCAGTTCCGGTCGAGAACATCAGCACGAGCAGGGCCAGCGTCACGGTCACCGATGTCAACAGGGCTGCGCCGAGAGCGGCCTTCCCGACCGACCGTGCCTTGATCATTTCTCCTCCTGGACTCGCTTGTGTGGATGCTTCTCACCGCGGACCGGACGAACAGGGCCGACGCTCCGACGAGGCCGCCCGTCACCGCCCAGGGCGGAAGACCGAGCAGGCCCAGTCCGATCATGAACAGGGCCAGGGTGATCGTGGCCACGCAGAGCCCCAGGAACACCGAGAACGGGTTGTCCCTCTCGGCCGGGAACACGATGCCGACGCACGTGGTCACCACGGCCCCGCCGACACAGCCGGCCAGGGCAGCCGCGCTCGGGGCCAGGCCGCCCACACCGAGCGCGAGGGTGAGGGCGAGCCCGGGTACGGCGAAGGCGGCGAGCAGGAGCAGCTGGGCCCTGATGAGCCGGCCGTAGACCCGCCAGGCGGACACCCTGGCTCCGGGCATCATCCGTAGCGGCTGGGTGGCGGTGAAATGGTAGAGGCCCCCGAAGGACAGCGCGGCCAAGCTCCACATCGGATTGACCGTCGGCCTGAGCAGCAGGTACACGAAGACCGCGACGGCCATCGCGGCGGAGACGGCGGTCTGCGAGGCGCGCAGCAGGCACCAGTCGTACGGGCCCAGCAGGCCCCGAAGCCGACGGCCTCCGGGGATGTTCAGGAAGCGGGACTGGCGCACGTGTTGGTTCGGGGTGAGTCCGAGCGCGAGGGCCGTCAGACCGAACGCGACGACCGCCGAGACCGCGAGGGTCGGCCAAGGCCCGTACGTGTGCCAGGCCCAGGACACCGACGACACCCACGCGTGAGAGGTCCGGTGCTCCAGGTAGGCGTCGGCGCTCTCGCGGATCATCGGGGTCACCCGGGTCGAGTACAGCACGGCCGCCAGGAAGAGGGCCAGGATGTTCAGGAGGCCCGCCGTTCGGCCGAACCCGACCAACATCCACAGCCTGGTCAGCGCCTGGTACAGGACGGAGAGGACCAGGTAGGTCAGGAGCACCGGCAGGACGAGCGACGCCGTGATGTACCCGACGGCGGAGGGACCGAGGAGGGCCGGCGCGACCGCCACAAGGGAGACCGCGCCCGCGCCGGCGACGATGGCGGTCATGGTGACCTCGTAGACGAGGAACGCCGCCGCGCGCTCTCGGTTGGTGACAGGCAACTGGTAGCTGAGCCCGAGCAGACCCTCGGCGTTGACGAAGAGGACCTTCACCAGGAGGAACGCGATCTGGACCCAGAGGACGACGGAGACGGTCGCGGTGTCGAACATCAGGCGCCACACCGCCGCGTCGTCGGCCAGGGGCCTGAGGAAGAGGTAGGCGGTGGCGCACAGTATGCCCAGGAGCAGAACGACCGCCACCGCGAGGAGTGCTCTGACGGGTCGGGAATCGAGGGCGCCGACACCGAGCACTCTGCGACGGAAGAAGACGAGGAGCATGCGGGCCAGAACTACGGCATGCGTCAGTCGTATCGTCATCGCGACTTCGACTCAAGGTAGTCGAACACCATGGCGGAAAGGGAACCGTGGTCCGCGATCAGTTCGGGTGTCGGCGCGTCGTACACCACGTTCCCCAGGTCGAGGAAGACGGTGCGGTCGGCCAGGCGTTCCAGGACTGCGAAGTCGTGCGTGCACAGCAGTACGGAGCGGCCCTCCTCGCGCACCCGTCGGAACTCCTCCTCGCAGAGTTGGAGCGCCTCCAGGTCGATTCCGTTGAGCGTCTCGTCGACCACGGTCAGCGGCCGGCGGACGACGAGGGAGGAGACGAGTTGTGTCTTCTTGCGCATGCCATGGGAGTAGTCCGCGACGAGGTGGTCGTAGCGGCCGTCCATCGAGAAACGCCGGAACAGGGAAAGGCCCGCGTCGTGGTCGATGTCGACATCGAAGAGTCGGCCCATCATGGAGACGTACTCACGGGCGGTCAGGAACTCGGGGAGGTAGTCGTTCCCGGACAGGTACATGGCCGCCTTCTTGGCCTCCGGTCGAGTGTGTTCGTACCCGCCGAGCCGAACGGACCCCGTCTGGAGACGCACCAGATCGAAGATGTTCTTGATCAGGGTCGACTTGCCGGAGCCGTTGGGCCCCACAAGACCGACGATCGAGCCCTCCTCCACGGTGAGGGACACGTCCAGGAGGACGTTGACGATGCCGTCGTAGGAATAGCTGACGTCGTTGACGTCCAGAAGCGTCACTGTCGCATCGATCCTTTGCCGAGTCGGCCCACGGGGGCGGCGTCCAGGCGGACCGGCTCGGCCACGGGGCGCGCCTGGACACCGTGCGGGCATGTCGCCCGACGACTAGTAGCCGGGGGACGTCACTTGCACTCGAACCGCACCTTGAGCCCGAAATCCTTGAACGCCCAGTTTCCGGTGAACGACTTGTTCTGCTTCACCACGCACCAGATGGCCAATCCGGAGATGATGGTGGCGCCCAACGCGAGGATCACCGCGGTGAACACCAAGAACCAGGCGTCGTAGCGGACAAGCCCCCTGTCGATCCGCGTACTGACCGAGTCGACCGCACGCGTGCCGACGTGACGGGCATAGACGAGGGATCGAGGCACCAGGGTGTTGCCGGACATGAACTTCTCACTCCGTTCGACGTGATCGCGACACGTCCGAAGATGCCATGCGCCCGACATCGCCAACAGTGTCCGAAAGGACACCCCGCTGCACCGCGCGACCCTTGAGTATCGCGATGACGGCCGCCTGTGTTCGACAGGCCACACGCAGTTTGCGGAAGACGCTCGCGACGTGCTTCTTCACCGTTCTCTCGGTAATGAAGAGACGGCGCGCGATGGCCGTGTTCGACTGGCATTCCCCGAGCGCGGCCAGCACCTGTAGTTCGCGCTTGCTCAGAAGGGAAAGGTCCGCCTCGCGCACCCACGACGGCACGTCGACCTCGCCACGACCGGTGAGGCCGTCTTCCTCGTCAGCATTGCCGTGTATGGCGATCGACCTCCGTCCCCGCGACGAGGTGGCCCACCCTCTCTCTCCTCGGACCCCGCGGCGGCGGGGCGGGATTCGGTCGAAACCTCGGGCGGCGCGGGGGCCCGATCGACTCGTCATCGCGGCGATCACGGCCCGTACGGAGCGAGGCGACCAGGCCGTATCCGACGAATCTACTGATCACGTCATGACCAGTCATCGACTACCCAATCAGCACCAAACTCCCGGCGCTGCGATGAACATCACACAAGGGGCTCGGATCTTCCTCGACCTTGACCTGGAGCGGCCGAGCCACCCCTCTCCCGGGACAGGCCCCGCCCGCCGGAGGGGCCGACCCACGGCCCCGCCGGGCCGGCCGCCCCGTCCCTCCCCGCCCGCCCAGGACAGTCCGATGCCCTGGGCGGGCTTCCGTCAGCCCCGGGCGTCAGCCACCCAGCGGAAGGCCGCCGAGCAGGCCGCCGGCGTTCAGCCGGTCGGTCGCGCCCGTGACGGTGTGCAGGGGCGATCCGGCCTTCTCGGTGTCGAGGGCGTCCGACTGCTGACGCAGCGGCATGATGTCGATGGGCCCCTTGGTCAGCGAGTTGAAGGCGCCGTTGAGGCTGGTCGGCGCGAGGTCCGCGGTGTCCTGCGCGCTCGCGGGCGCGGCGATTCCTCCGGCGACGGCGAGCGATCCGGCGACGACGGCTGCGGCCTTCAGGGATTTCATGGTGCTCCTCGTTCTCGGCGACCCGGGCGCCCGGGTCGGGGTTGGCGCAGTGCCTAACGAGGCCCGGTGAGGTGGGAAACCCACCGGTGGGGATCGTCCACACGTCCGCCACGGCATCGCGCCCACGCGGACGACAGACGGAGTCACGCCCCCGCACCGGAGCGCGGGGGCGTGAAGAGGCGGTCGGACCCGCCGGCTACGGTCCGCTCGGACCGGGAAGGCGAGCCGTCAGTTGATCGGCAGCACGGACGTCGCCATGGTCCCGGCGACGGGAAGACCCCCACCGGAGGAGTCGATGAGGTTCTGCAGCGCGGCCACCACGGCTTGGACGGCCATGGCCACCTGCTCGGGGTCTCCGGACGCGATGGCCGCCACCAGGGCGGCGACCGCCTGCTCAAGGGCGACCTGAGGGTCGACCATGGTGAGGGAGGCGTCGTCGAGAGAGGCCGGGAGTGTGACGGGTCCGGCGGCGCCGGTCGAGGACAGGGCGGGCGGCTCGGAGAGCACGACCAGGGTCTCCGGGTCCGCGTCCGTGCCCTGTGCCTCGACCAGGGTCTCGGCGGCGAGCGCGTTCAACTCCGCCGCCTCGGCGCTGGAGAGTCCGCCTTGGTCGGCCGCGGTGAAGGCCTCCACCAGGGCCGCGGCGGTGGCGAGGATGTCGCTCTGATCGTCCGCGGGGAGGGCGACCGAGGACGCCGTGACGGTGCGCTGCTCGGCGAGCCCGCCGTCGACCGCCAGGGCCGTGGGCCCGGAGATGCCGAGCAGCATGCCGGCGCAGAGTACGGAGGTGGCGAGTGGCCGTGCGGGCAGACGCATGGGGGGTTCCCTTCGCGGAGTCGTCAGAACGGATGCCGCCACCGTCTTGTCGGTCATCCGCTCCCGCAACCCGGCGGATCTCCCCACGACCGCCCGACGCCACGACTCGGAGGGGGGGCGGCCCTGCTCAGCGTGGGCATCGACGGCTGTACGGGTCGTCTTGGCCCACGTCCTCCGTCCGGGGCGGCTTCCTCCGCCCGAGGCACCCACACGGACGCGCCCCGGGGCCACGGTGGCCCGTGACGGACGCCCACGACGGACCGGCCGCCCGCTCGCGGAGGAACCACGAGCGGACGGCCGGTACGGGCACGGAGCCGACGTCAGGCGCGGACGACTCAGAGGTTCCCGCACTGGTTGCCGAAGGCCGGGTTCAGCAGACCGACGACGTCGACCGAGTTTCCGCAGAGGTTGACCGGAACGTGGACCGGAACCTGGACCACGTTGCCCGACAGCACGCCGGGGGAGTTGGCGGCGGCGGCCTGCGCGCCGCTGTCGGCAGCGGCGACACCGGCGGCGCCCGTCACAGCGGCAGCGGCGACAGAGGTCAGGGCCAGGCCCTTCGCGATACGCGACATCGAGAAATGCTCCTTGAAGTTGGATACAACATCCGGGCGAATGCCCGGCGCAGTGTCAACGCACCGTGGCCACGGGAGTTGTGCCGCCGAACGGGTGATGTGCCAGGTCATGGCCTGCGAAGCGCCCCCGGACAGGACGCGCCGCGGCCTCGGACGCACACCGCCGGGGCGTCCGGCCGCGCGGCGAGCCGGACGACTCGCCCCGGCGGCCGGATGGAGTGGGTCCCGAGGACACGGGGGCGTGCGGAAGCCCCAGGGGGCCTGCCTCGGGCCCGCGAGGCCGACGAGACACCCGGCGAGGGAGGGACGGGGACGACGGCCGACGCGCCGCGGGAACGCGCGCGCGGGGTGCCGCCCCGCCGATCGCGCGGGACGGCACCCCGAGGTGCGAGAGATCAGCCGCGAGCGGTCGCCCGGGAGCGGCGGTAGAGCATCGCGCCGGCCGCGACCATCGCCGCGCCGGCGGCCGCGATGCCACCGGCCTCCTCCATGGAGCCGGTCTCGGCGAGAGCGGGCTGGGGCTCGCTCTCCTGCATGGTCTGCGGACCGTCGGTGACGGTCACCGGCGTCTCGGCGGGCTCCTCGACGGGCTCCGGGGTCCCCTCCAGGGGCTCCGCCGTCTCCTCCAGAGGCGTCGGCTCCTCCTCGACGGTGGTGGTCGTGGTGGTCGGCGTCCCCTCGACGTTCTCGCAGGAGTTCCCGAAGGCGGGGTTCAACGCGCCGACCACGTTCACGCTGTTGCCGCAGGCGTTCACCGGAACGTCGATCGGTGCCTGCACGGTGTTCCCGGAGAGCACGCCGGGCGAGCCCTCGGTGATCGCCTCGGCGGAGGCACCGGAGGCGGTCGAGCCGTCGGCGCCGCCGGAGATGTTGGCGCAGGTGTTGCCGAACGCCGGGTTCAGCGCGGCGGCCACGTTGACGGTGTTGCCGCAGGCGTTGACCGGAACGTGGACCGGGGCCTGCACGGTGTTGCCTGACAGGACGCCCGGGGAGTTCGCGGCTCCTCCTTCCGCCTGCGCGTCGGCCATCGCCGGGCTGCCGCACAGGGAAAGGACGCCGGTCGCGGCGGCTGCCACGACCGCCCCCCTGCTCAGAGTCTGTCGCACTGTCGTTGTTCTCCTGCCTGAAGAAGTGGGAAAAGCCGGCCCCGGTACCAAACGAGTTGGCCGGGGCCGGCCGTGACGCAGCCGTACGGCTGGTGCGCGGACGGCGTCAGCCGTTGACGCAGGTGTTGCCGAACGCCGGGTTGAGCAAGCCGATGACGTTCACCGAGTTCCCGCACGCGTTGACGGGAACGTGCACGGGGATCTGGATGACGTTGCCGGACAGGACACCCGGGGACCCCACAGCGGAACCCTCGGCACCTGCGTCGGCGAAGGCCGGGGACGCCATGCCCAGTGCCATGATCGCGCCCGCGACGACAGCAGCGCTCTTCTTCATGAACTTTCCCTTCTTCGCGGTCATGTCCGAATGCCGGCCGAAGCCGAGCGAGCACAGCTTTGGGGCTCGCACCATGACCTGCGGCCTGCAAACGAGGAAATGACCACCGAAGCAACCGTGGAACGGGCACCTTCGGGAACTTCACTCGAATGCCCCGGAAGTCCGTTCGATTGCCGTGCGTCCATCAGAGCGCTGGCGATGGTCCGCCCGACCCTGACGCGACGACCTCGGCCGTCGACGAGGATCTCGGGCGGACCCCCCAAAGCGAGCGGAGGCCTGATCAGCCGGTGTTGGCCGACAGGACCGAGAGGTCCTCCAGGATGTGCGACAGCGCACCGTCGCGCTTGGCCTGGGTCGAGTTGTCGGCGCACTGCTGGCTCAGGTCGTCCGAGAGGACGTTCACGTCCTGGACCGGAACGAGGTTGACCACAGCGGCGTTGACGTCCTCGACACCGAGGCACGGCTTGTTCAGCGAGCCGTCCACCAGTGACATCTGCGGGCTCATGTCACCGCTGGTCGACGAGTTCCCGAACGCCGAGGTGGCACTGTTGCCGTTGGCCACCGTCGGACCGTTGTCGTCCCCGACGGCAAGCGCCGTCGGAGCAGCCGCCACCGACATTCCGATGACGGAAGCCGCGGCTGCCGCGCCGACCATTGCCTTCTTGAGCACTTCGCTTTCCTTTCCTCGTAGCGACGCATGCCCTACGGCCTCATCAACCGGATGCCTGATGAATAGTTGCGGGCGTTCACCCGGTTGGCCCACACGCACCTCGCGGGCCAGGGAAAGTGCCCTCCGGACGGTCTCGCACACCTGCCCCGCCGTAGGCCGACCGAGTGAACGGGAGAAACCCGGGACAGGGGGTGGAGTTGTCCAGAGCGCTCCGGTGGTCGGGGTTTCTCTGAAAGGACTGGCGAATGATCAAGAAGCTTGTTGCCACCACGGCGATCGCCGCCTCCGTCGTCGGCGCCTCCGCCGCCGCGGCTCCGCAGGCGCTCGCGATCGGCGACGACAGCGGCCCGACGGTCGCGAACGGCGACGGCGCCCAGCAGTACTTCGGCAACTCCACCACGTACGGCCACATGAGCCCGCAGATGGCCCTCATCCAGGGATCCTTCAACAAGCCCTGCATCGCGGTGTCGGACATCCCGGTCGCGGCCGGCGCGCTCATCCCGGTCCAGGACATCCCGATTCTCTCGGACGACCTGAACCAGCAGTGCACCGAGAACTCCACCCAGGCCAAGCGGGACGGCGCGCTGGCCCACCTGCTGGAGGACGTCTCGATCCTCTCCTCGAACACCGAGGGCTGAGCGGGCGGAACACGACGAGGGGCGGGTCGCCGGAATCACCGGTGGCCCGCCCCTCGTTCGTCCGCCCCGGGATCGGGGCCCCGCGGAACCCGGCGGACGAGCACACGGCGGGGGCCGCGTCGCGGCCGCCCGCGACCTCGACGACGCCCGACGCTAGGACACGACGTCCTTCCTGGCGAAACCCCGGAAGGCCAGGGCGAACAACACCAGGGCATAGGTCGAGGAGAGCACGGAACCCTGGATCATTCCGGACCACTCCGGCCGGGGCTGCAGGGCGTCGGCCCACGCGAACTGCCAGTGCGCGGGCAGGAAATGACGCCAGTCCCCGAGCGCCGTCACCGCGTCGAGCACATTGCCGACGATGGTCAGGCCCACGGCGCCACCGACCGCCCCCAGCGGCGCGTCCGTCCTGGTCGACAGCCAGAAGGCAAGCCCGGCGGTCACCAGCTGGGACACCAGGACGTAGCCGACGGCGACGGCGAGCCGTCCCACCGCCGTGGCCGCGTCGAGCGAGCCGCCGGTGGGGAGCGCCAGGGGACCCCAGCCGTAGGCGAGGGTGCCCACGGCGAGGGCGACCGACGGCAGCAGCACGATGGCGGCAAGACTCGACCCCAGGCCGACGATCAGCTTGGAGGCCAGCAGTCGGGCACGTGGCACCGGGGCGGCCAGCAGATAGCGCAGCGAGGACCAGCTCGCCTCGGAGGCCACGGTGTCGCCGCAGAACAGCGCCACCGGGATGACGAGCAGGAACCCGGCCGAGACGAACAGGGTCACCGCGGCGAAGTTGGCTCCCGAGGCGGTGGCCGTGTCCATCAGCGTGATCCGGTCGCCCCGGCCCCCCGGGTCTCCGCCGATCGCGAAGGCGGCCACCAGGACGAAGGGCAGAGCGGCGAGCACCGCGCCCATCACCAGGGTGCGGCGTCTCTTGAGCTGACGGACCGCCTCCACCCGAAGGGGAAGCGTCCGCGCCGGTCGGTAGCCGGGCGCCGCCGACCGCGGCGGAGCGGCACCTTCCACCGCGCCGGAGCCGGCCACCGCCGAACCCTCGCCGCAACCGGTGGAGCCCACACGCCGGGGCCGCCCCGGGGCGTCCTCGACCCCGGAGGGCACGGCGCCCGCGGAGCCGGACTCTGCGGCCCCCTCGGCCGAAGTGCCGGCGGACACCGGCCCCTCGGCCCGGGGCACGGCGGTGGCGGCGGTACCGCTGTCCGCCGGGGGACGCGTGCCGTCCGGTGAACCGGTACGTCCGGTGGGCGGGCTCATGAGGGGCCTCCGATCAGGGTGAGGAACGCGTCTTCCAGTCGGCGATGCGGCCCCACCGACTCGACCGGCACGCCCAGCCGAACCAGTTCGGCCACCAGCGGGGAGGCGGAGCCGTCGGCGCCGAGCCGGACCACCAACCCGTCCTCCGAGGCGACGGCGGACGCCACACCGGGAAGCCCGGCCACCGCCTCCACGAGCGCGTCGTCGACGACCCGTCCCGTCCGCACCGCCAACGTGTCCCCCGATCCGACGATCTCCTCGACCGGCCCGGTCCGCACGAGACGGCCCCTGTCCATGACCACCAGGTGGGTACAGGACTGCTCGACCTCGGACAGCAGGTGGCTGGAGACGATGACGGTGCGCCCCGCCGCCGCGTACCGGACCATCACCTCGCGCATCTCCCGGATCTGCGGCGGGTCCAGTCCGTTGGTGGGCTCGTCGAGGATCAGCAGGTCGGGCATACCCAGCATGGCCTGGGCGATGGCCAGGCGTTGCCGCATACCCTGCGAGTACGTCCGGACGGCCCGGGCAAGGGCGTCGCCGAGCCCCGCGATCTCCAAGGCCTCCGTCAGATGGGCGTCCTCGGCGGGCCTGCCGGTCGCCCGCCAGTACAGCTCCAGGTTCTCCCGGCCGGACAGATGGGGCAGGAAGCCGGCGCCCTCGACGAAGGCGCCGACCCGGGAGAGCACCGGGGCCCCGGGGCGAACGGCGTGCCCGAAGACCCTGATCTCGCCCTCGTCCGGACGGATCAGGCCCATCAGCATGCGCAGGGTCGTGGTCTTGCCGGCGCCGTTCGGCCCGAGCAGGCCGAGCACCTGCCCGCGATCCACCCGGAAGGACAGGTCCCGTACCGCGTAGCGGTCGGCGGAGCCGGCGTAGCGCTTGCTCAACCCGGTGATCTCCAAGGGGACCTCGGCCGAGGCGAGGTCCGGGGCGGGGGTGGCGCCGCGCCGGCGCACCGTCAGCACCAGGGACAGCGCGAGCGCCGCTCCGGCCGGCGGCAGCCACCAGACCCACGACGGAAGGGTGGCGGCGGCCGTCGTGATCCCGGGCGCGGTGGGCACGAGCAGGTCACCGGCCAGGGAGACGGTGTACCTGGCCGGGGCGAGCGGCGAGGCGTAGGCGAGGTCGGTGGCCGCCAGGACGAGACGGATTCGGTGGCCGCGCTCGATCTCGTGGTCGATCGCCGGGAGGGTGAGAGTGGCCTCGCGCCCCGATCCCGTGCCCTCCAGCCGCACGGGAGCGACCAGTTGGGACGGCAGCACCTGGCCGGCGCCGTCGGGGGCGACGTCGTAGAACTTGGCGAAGAGCACGGCGTCCTCGCCGGTGGACCGCACCCGGACGGTCACCTCGGGCGCTCCGGTGACGCGGAGGTCGTCGGCGAGGGGATCCGAGGTGAAGGTCGCGTGTTGCCCGGGGAAGTCCAGCGCGACGCCGACGCCCAGGGCGGAGAGTCGGGACAGGGCGCCGCCGCCGAGGCCGGGCAGGCCCGAGACGGCGGGGGGGTTGGCGCCGGCCGGATTGGCGAAGGTCTGTTCCTCCCCGGTCAACGGCACGGGTTCGGGGTCGCCGGTGAGCCCCGGGTAGGCGTCCGCCGCCGCGCCGCGCAAGCGGGCCTCGCCGTCGGTGGAGTCGACGCCCCCGGAACGGCTGACCCGGAACACCGGACCGGTGTCCGCGCCGGGGTCGCCCTTCAGGTGACGGTCGAACCACGCGGTGACGCGGGCGTCGATCCGGGCCGACTCCCGGTCGCCGCCGTCGTGTCCGCCGGCGACCCAGTCGACGTGGACGGGTGCCCCGTTGGACTCGATGGCCGCCGCGGCGGAGTCGGCCTGGTCGAGCGGGAAGAGCGAGTCGGACTGGCCCTGGACCAGCAGGGTCGGAACGTCGATGGAGTCGGCGACGGCCACCGGGCTGCGTCGCCGGAGGAGGTCGACGGCCTCCTGGTCCGGGACGCCCGAGGCGGCGACCCTCTCGTACATCCGGCAGAGGGGCTCCTGGAACGCCTCGCACCCGCCACCGGTGTTGACGAAGACGCCTGCCCAGAGCTTCTTGAAGACGCCGTCGGGGAAGAGCGCGTCGGCCAGGTCCCAGTAGGTGAGGGCGGGGGCGATGGCGTCCACCCGGTCGTCGTGCCCGGCGGCGAGGAGGGCCACGGCGCCGCCGTAGGAGGCGCCGGCGATGCCCACGCGGGGGTCCCTCCCGTCGTCGAGGAGGACCTCGGGGCGGTCGGCGAGCCAGTCGATCAGCCGGGAGACGTCGGCGACCTCCGTGTCGGGGTCGTTGAGCCCGATGCGCCCGGTGGAAGCCCCGAAACCGCGCGCGGACCAGGTGAGGACCGCGTAACCGGCCCTGGCGAGTTCCTCCGCGCGGCCGGTCATGTCCTCCTTGTCCCCGCCGAAGCCGTGGGCCAGCAGCACGGCCGGTCTGCGGTCGGGAGGGCCCGCGGTGAAGTAGGAGGTGTCCAGGCGGACTCCGTCGGGCATGGTCACGACCCGATCGGCGCGGCTCACCGCCGCCTCTTCCGCCGCGGCGCCGGTCGTCCAGGTACCGGCCCCGACCAGCACGGCGAGTGCGGCCAGGGCGGTGACGATCCGCCAGGGGCGCCGTCGGGGCCCGCGTGTTCGGGGCGGACCGGGCAGTCGAAGATCCATGCGTACACGGTAGAGCCAGTGCCGGGCCCCTCGGTCGTCCGGCGGGCGAGGTGGCGCCCCTGCCGCAGTCGGAGCGGCGCCGGGTGCGCACCACGAACGCGGTACGCGGCACCGGACTCGGCGGACGCGTGTCGGTGCGGGCCGGCGCCGGCGCGGGGCGGCCGAGGTGGATCCGGCACGACTAGCGGTGTGCCGGCGCCGCGGTCGAGTCGACACGCTCGCGCCACCGACCCCGTCGTGTTCCGTCGGCGTCACCGACGCGAGCGCACGGTCACCGATGTCACGGATTCGTGAGCACTCCGTCACACTCCACGTACAGGCGTTCTCCGGGGAGACCGTCGCGTCGTTCACACGGAACACCTGATGGGTGATCGCCGGCGCCGCGCCCGGCCCTCCGGACGGCCGGCCCGGCCGCCGCCGCGGTGCGCGCGGGGAGGTGCGACACGTGATCGACCGCCGACTCTGGTCCTACCAGGACATCGCCGCGCACATCCGGGTCAGGCCGGACACCGTGCGCTCGTACCGCAAGCACGGACTGTTGCCTCCTCCGGACCACGTCGAGTCGGGGAAGCCGTACTGGTACGCCGACACCATCCGGGCATGGGTCGCCTCGCGCCCGGGGAACCGCCGGAGACGGGATTGAGGCGATGCCCCGGGGCCGCCCCGGAGGGCGAAGCGCCCACGTGCGGTCGGCCCCTTGAGCTCCTCCTTACCCCCTAGGGGTATCATGGGTCGCGACCCGCCCGGGTCTCGCCCCTTCACACGCGAGGAGATCTCTTGACCACCCAGACCGACACCTCGGGTTCCGTCACCACCGTCTACCGGGTGAGCGGGATGACCTGCGCCCACTGTGAAGGCGCCGTCTCGGAGGAGATCGCGGGGATCTCGGGCGTCGACTCGGTCCGGGCCGCCGCCTCCTCCGGGGAGGTCACCGTCGTCTCGGCCGCGCCGCTGGACCGGGAGGCCGTTCGGGCGGCCGTCGAGGAGGCGGGGTACGAATTGGTGGACGCCGCCGCCTCGTGAGAGGCGCGGCCGGGAGCGCCTGCCGGCCGCGCGACTGCCGCCGCCCGGGCGGGACACTTTCCCGGCACCCGCGCGTCGAGCGGGCGGAACGCCCCCGATTCGCATAGATGTTCGCCATGTCGGAAGCCGGCATCCCTCTGGAGTCCGGCACGCGCCTCACATAAGCTCTTCACAAGGCTCGCGCACCGTTCTCACGCCGGGCCTCGCTCGCTGTATCCGGTCTCCCCCGTGCCGCGCACGTGTGGCGGGAGAGACGCGGATCACAGTGCGGTGAAGGTAACCATCGAAGGGCTTCGACGGTCTAGTTTGGCGATGTCGGGAAGCGTCTTGGGGGGCGCGACTCGGCGGCCGAGGGTGTCTTGGGGGACACCTTCGACACGCGTTGCCGGGGCACGTACTCCGGGGGCTTTGAGCGGCCCTCCCGGGTGTGCGCTGTCCCGGCAGACCGCCGTAGGCACGGCAGGAACACGCGAGGCGACAACAGAGAAAGGAAGAGCACAGCGGATTCACCCGCCGTGCTCGCGCAGCGATTCAGGCGCTGCCCTCTCAGGCGCCCGGCCGGATCCCGTGGGGGGAATCCGTACCGGGGCACGGGAAGGCGCCCTGGTCGCCGGCCCGTGGGGGGACCGGCGCCAGGGCGCCTTCTGCTGTCATGGGTGTCGCCGGGGGCAGGCGAGTTCGACTGCCCCGAACACGAGGAAACCCCGGGGCGAACCCGGGGCTTTCGCCGTGCTGCCGCTCAGCGCTCGCCGACGGGCACGAAATCGCGCTCGACGACGCCGGTGTAGATCTGACGGGGCCGGCCGATCCGAGAGCCCGGCTCCTTGATCATCTCGTGCCACTGGGCGATCCAGCCCGGGAGGCGCCCCATGGCGAACAGGACCGTGAACATCTCGGTGGGGAAGCCCATGGCCCGGTAGATCAGACCGGTGTAGAAGTCGACGTTCGGGTAGAGGCTCCGCGAGACGAAGTAGTCGTCGCTGAGGGCGTGCTCCTCCAGCTTCAGGGCGATGTCCAGCAGTTCGTCGGACTTGCCGAGAGCGCCGAGCACATCGTGGGCGGCGGCCTTGATGATCTTGGCTCTGGGGTCGAAGTTCTTGTAGACCCGGTGGCCGAAGCCCATCAGGCGGACGCCGTCCTCCTTGTTCTTCACCTTGCGGATGAAGGTGTCGACGTCGCCGCCCGAGTCGCGAATGCCCTCCAGCATCTCCAACACGGACTGGTTGGCACCGCCGTGCAGCGGGCCCCAGAGCGCGTTGATGCCGGCGGAGATGGAGGCGAACATGTTCGCCTGCGAGGAGCCGACCAGCCGCACCGTGGACGTCGAGCAGTTCTGCTCGTGGTCCGCGTGCAGGATCAACAGCTTGTCGAGGGCCGCGACGACGACCGGGTCCAGCTCGTACTCCTGCGCCGGCACCGAGAAGGTCATCCGCAGGAAGTTCTCGACGTACCCGAGGTCGTTGCGCGGGTAGACGAAGGGGTGGCCGATCGACTTCTTGTAGGCGTACGCGGCGATCGTCGGGAGCTTGGCGAGCAGCCTGATCGTCGAGAGGCCGCGCTGCCGCTCGTCGAACGGGTTGTGACTGTCCTGGTAGAAGGTGGACAGTGCGGAGACGACCGACGACAGCATGGCCATCGGGTGCGCGTCACGCGGGAAGCCCCGGTAGAAGTTCTTGACGTCCTCGTGCAGCAGGGTGTGCTGCGTGACGTCGTTCTGGAAGCCGGTCAGCTGCTCGGCGGTGGGCAGCTCGCCGTCGATCAGCAGGTAGGCGACCTCCAGGAAGGTGGAACGCTCGGCCAGTTGCTCGATGGGATAGCCGCGGTACCGCAGGATGCCCTGCTCGCCGTCCAGGTACGTGATGGCGGACTTGTAGGCGGCGGTGTTGCCGTACCCGCTGTCCAGGGTCACCAGGCCCGTCTGGGCACGGAGCTTCCCGATGTCGAAGCCCTGGTCACCCACGGTGCTGTCGACCACCGGGTAGGTGTACTCGCCGTCGCCGTACCGCAGTACTACAGAGTTGTCGCTCACGTCTTCCCTCACCGACATAGTGCCTCATCTTCGAGGTGCCCTGACTGTCTCTACCATCCCCCACTCGGCTGAGGAGAGTGCACTCGGGGTCGACCATCGAGCCCATTGGCGGCACTCAGTGCCGCCCAACCCGGCCATCCTGCCCGCTTCCCCCCCGACGCGAAAGGGGTCTGTGACCTTCGTGACTCGTTTGATCGATCATTGATCGGTGCCTGGGCGGGTCACCCTCACGGCGTGCCGGCGGAGATCTCCCCGACGTCGGCGCCGCCGCGCGCACCGGCCAGCCGGAAGGCCAGCGCCGTGCAGCGCCTGCCCGCCGACACCGTACGCACCGCCTGCCCGATCGCTCTGCGCGAGCCGACCAGGACCACCAGCCCCTTGGCCCGGGTGACCGCCGTGTACAGGAGGTTGCGCTGAAGCATCATCCAGGCCCCCGTCGTCACCGGGATCACCACCGCCGGGTACTCGCTGCCCTGGGAGCGGTGGATGGTCACGGCGTAGGCATGCGCCAACTCGTCCAGCTCGTCGAAGTCGTAGGGCACCTCCTCGTCCTCGTCCGTCCGGACCGTCAGGCGCTGCTCGACCGGGTCCAGCGAGACGACGACGCCCACGGTGCCGTTGAAGACACCGTTCTCGCCCTTCTCGTAGTTGTTGCGGATCTGGGTGACCTTGTCCCCGACCCGGAAGACCCGCCCGCCGAAGCGCTTCTCGGGGATGTCCGGCCGGCCGGGAGTGATCGCCTGTTGGAGCAGCCCGTTGAGCGTTCCGGCGCCCGCCGGGCCGCGGTGCATGGGCGCCAGGACCTGGACGTCCCGTCGGGGATCGAGCCCGAACTTGGCCGGGACACGGCGGGCCGCCACGTCCACGGTGAGGCGCCCGGTCTCCTCGGTGTCGTCCTCGACGAAGAGGAAGAAGTCCTTCATGCCCTCGGTCACGGGGGGTCGGCCCGCGTTGATCCGGTGCGCGTTGGTGACCACACCGGACTGCTGGGCCTGCCGGAACACCCGCGTGAGTCGGACGGCGGGAATCGGCCCGGCCTCGGCCAACAGGTCGCGCAGCACCTCCCCCGCGCCGACGCTGGGCAGCTGGTCCACGTCGCCGACGAAGAGCAGGTGGGCGCCGGGCGGCACCGCCTTGGCCAGCTTGTTGGCGAGCAACAGGTCCAGCATGGACGCCTCGTCCACCACCACGAGGTCGGCCTCCAAGGGCCGGTCCCGGTCGTAGGCGGCGTCGCCGCCGGGCCTGAGCTCCAACAGCCGGTGGACGGTGGACGCCTCCGCGCCGGTCAGCTCGGCCAGCCGCTTGGCCGCACGGCCCGTCGGCGCGGCGAGGACGACCTTGGCCCGCTTGGCACGGGCCAACTCCACGATCGAGCGGACGGTGAAGGACTTGCCACAGCCCGGACCACCGGTCAGGACCGCCACCTTCTCGCTCAGCGCGAGTCGGACCGCCGCCTCCTGCTCGGGCGCCAGCTCCACCCCCGTGCGCCCCTTGAGCCACCCCATCGCGCGCTCCCAGTCGACGTCCCGGAAGGCCGGCATCCGATCCTCCTCCGCGCGCAACAGCCTCAGCAACTGGCCGGACAGGGACAGCTCCGCACGGTGGAAGGGGACGAGGTACACGGCGGTGACGGGTTCCCCACCGTCCGGGCCGGGCACCCGCTCGCGCACGACACCCGGCTCCTCGTCCTCCTCCCCCGGCCGGGCCAGTTCGGCGAGGCACTCGATGACGAGGCCGGTGTCGACCTGGAGCAGCTTGACGGCGTCGGCGATCAGGCGCTCCTCAGGGAGGAAACAGTTCCCCTGGTCGGTGGCCTGCGACAGGGCGTACTGGAGACCGGCCTTGACCCGTTCCGGACTGTCGTGCGGGATGCCGACGGACCGGGCGATGCGGTCGGCGGTGAGGAAACCGATGCCCCACACGTCGGCCGCGAGCCGGTAGGGGCGGTTCTTCACGACGGAGATCGAGGCGTCCCCGTATTTCTTGTAGATCCGCACGGCGACGGAGGTCGACACCTCCACGGACTGGAGGAAGAGCATGACCTCCTTGATCGCCTTCTGCTCCTCCCAGGCGTCGGAGATCTTCCGCGTCCGCTTGGGCCCGAGACCGGGGACCTCGATCAGCCGCTTCGGCTCCTCCTCGATGATCGCGAGCGTGTCGAGCCCGAAGTGCCGGGTGATCCGGTCGGCGAAGACCGGGCCGATCCCCTTCACCAGCCCGGAGCCGAGATACCGACGGATGCCCTGCACGGTCGCGGGCAGCACGGTCGTGTAGTTGTCCACCTGGAACTGCTTGCCGTACTGCGGATGCGACCCCCAACGCCCCTCCATCCGCAGGGACTCTCCGACCTGCGCGCCGAGCAGGGCACCGACCACGGTGAGCAGATCGCCGGCACCCCGGCCGGTGTCGACACGGGCGACGGTGTAGCCGTTCTCCTCGTTGGCGTAGGTGACGCGCTCCAGGACACCCTCCAACACGGCCCGAGGCCGCTCACCGGGCTCCGACGGGGACTGATGGGGCATGAACCGACGGTACCCCCGACGGGCGACGGCCGGGGGCCGGACCTGGGGAAGCCCGCGCCGGGAAGCTCTCCGCTTGCCGCGACCGGTCGGGGCGGGGGGTCAGTGGGTGTGCGGGTGGAGCATGTCGTGCTCCCGTTCGTAGTGAGCCAGGGCCAAGCCCAGGCCGAAGAAGGTGGGCGCCCACTCGCCGATGAAGATGCCCCATCTGTCGGCCCGGGCGGTGTCGGCCGACTCGGCCTTCCTGGATCCGATCCAGGAGAGGACGGAGAGGCCGATCGAGGCGAACCCCGCGGCGTAGGCGTGCTCGGCCGTCAGGCCCTTCTCGTGCAACATCTTGACGATCATGGCGCTCCTGTCCACGAGGGCGGACGGTACCCGACCACCGTGGCACCCCGGCACCGGCCCCGCAATCGCGAACCGCGACGGCCGCGGACGGCGACGCCCGCGGCATCGGATCAGGCGGCGAGGCCGCCCGCCCTCGCGGCACTCGGCGAGGCGCTCCGGGCGTTCGTCCGGCGTCTCCCGCATCGCCTCGCGCGCCCGTCCGGGTGAGCGCCCGTTGGCCCACCCGGGTGGTGGCACACTCCTGTCGAAACTCCCTGAGCTGCGGAATCTCCCCGGCCGTAGGGCCACCGCCGAGCCATCGGGCAAGCCGGACCCGGGCGGGGTCCGAATGACCCATGCCAGGCCCGAAACGGGCGAACAGGTCAGAGGAAGAGAGTCTCCGTGATGCGTGGATTTCTACGCGGCGTCGTGATCGCCGCGGCACTCGTCCCCTTCGGTGCCGCGTCGGTGGGAATCGCCTGCGCGGACAGCTACGACTGGCACAGCGCCTCCGCGGGCCCCGACGGGGCCGCCTCCAGTCACGTCATGAGCGGTACCACGGCCGACGGGGGTGCCTACTTCGTCCAGCGCGACAGCATGGCCGGCCCGGACGGCGCGATGAGCACGGGCGTCCAGAGCGTCGCCACGGGCGGCACGGGCACCTCCCCGAGCACCGGACTCGGTGGCGGGTTCCTCGGGCTGGGCGGGTTGCTCGGCTGAGAGAGGAAGCGGCTTCGTCGGACGAGCGCCGGTGGGCGGCGGTCGCCACCCGATGGGTGGGGACCGCCGCCCACCGGCGTTCTCGCCGGACCTGCGGAGAACCCCTCCCCGGCCGGCGGCGCCCGCCCTCGCGCGCCGAAGGCGGCCCCGGTCCCGCCGAACGGCGAGACGTCCCCGGCGTGGCCCTCGTGCCGCGAGGGCCACGCCGGGTACCCGGTCGCCCGACCGGCACTCTCGCTAGTTCGGCATCAGGACCGTGTCGATGATGTGGACGGTCGCGTTGGCCGTGGTCACACTTCCGCAGACCACGGTCGCGGTGTCGTTGACCGTGTAGGACTCGCCCGAGCCCGCCGTGGTGACCATGCCCTTCTGCAGGGTCTCGAAGGAACCGCTCTCCAACTGCCGAGGAGTCAGGCGCTCGCCGACGACGTGGTAGGTGAGGATGTCCGTCAGCGCCTCCTCGTCGTTGAGGACCTTCTCCAGGTCGGCCGCCGGGATCTTCTCGAAGGCGTCGTTCGTGGGAGCGAAGACGGTGATGTCCTCGGCGTTGTTGAGAGTGTCCACCAAGCCCGCTTTCTCGACCGCCGTGACCAGCGTGGACAGGGCGGGGTTGTTCGACGCGGCGGTGGCGACGGGGTCCTGGGCCATGCCGTCGAAGGACCCGGCACCGTCCTGCGGCACCGAAGCGCACGCCGGGCCGAAGGGGCCCTCGCCCGCAGCGGCGCTCCTGGCGGGCGACGACTCCCGCTCGGCCGATGCCGAACCCGCCTTGTCCGCGGCCGATTCGGACCCGTCCTCGCTGCCGCAGGCGGCCAGCGCGAGCGGCAGGAGGGCGGCCGTGGCCAGGGCGACGGCGTGGCGGCGAACGCGGGGGCTGTTCATGTTCTTCTCCTTGGCTGATCGACACGCCGGCAGGCGTGCCTCGGACTCGGTTCGGGTGGGCCCGAACCGCTCGGATGTCGCACGGATCCGACGGGTCGTCGGCATCCGGTCGGTCGCACCCGCCCCGGTCGGTCGTGGGCGACGTCGTGCGTGTCGCGGCCGGGGCGGGAGGCGTGTCGGGGAGCGCTAGTCGACGGTGACGATCACGGAGTGCCATCCGCTCGCACCGTCCGGGACCGTGGGGGCACGCCGGCGTGTCTGTCTCTCCCCTGTGCCGTCGGTGGCGCGGACGGTCAGGGTGTGGTTCCCGGGGGTGGCGGCCCAGGGGAACGACCACTGCCGCCAGGTGTCCCGCGTGTGCTCCTCGGCGAGGTCGACCGTCCTCCAGGGGCCGTCGTCGACGCGGAGTTCGACACGCTCGACTCCCCGGCGCTGGGCCCAGGCGACTCCGGCGACCATCACGGTCCCGGACCGGGGGCGAGCGAAGGGCTTGGGGGTGTCGATGCGCGACTGGGTCTTGACGGGGGCTCGGCGAGCCCATCCGCGTTTCACCCAGTACGGGTCGTAGTCGGCGAAGGTGGTCAGTTCGAGATCGGTGACCCACTTGCACGCGGACACGTAGCCGTACAGCCCCGGGACCACCATGCGGGCGGGAAAGCCGTGTGCGAACGGGAGCGGTTCGCCGTTCATGCCGACGGCGAGCAGGGCGTCACGGCCGTCCATGACGTCCTCCAGGGGGGTGCCCAGCGTCATCCCGTCGACGGACCGGGACACCAGCTGATCCGCGGGCCCGCCTCGGGAAGGCGGGGCCACGCCCGCCTCGCGCAGCAGGTCGGCCAGGCGGACGCCGATCCATCGCGCGTTGCCGACGTAGGGGCCGCCGATCTCGTTGGACACGCAGGTCAACGTGATGTCCCGTTCGACCAGTTCACGGTCGAGGAGGTCGGCGAACGACAGCCGCAGCGGGCGTCGCACGCCCGTTCCGCGCAGACGCAACCGCCAGGTGCCGGCGTCCACCCTCGGGACGACCAGAGCGGTGTCCACACGGTAGAAGTCGCGGGTCGGGGTGAGGAAGGGCTTCGTGCCGGGGACGCGCCGCTCGACGCCCTCGGCGACCGGTTTCGCGGGCGAACCCGCCGCCGGCAGCTCCAGCGCGGCCCGTGACGCCAGCGCGTCTCCCGCGCGGGCCTCGCCGAGGGACCTGGCCAGGACCGAGGCCCCGACCGACGCGGCGGCGGCGACGGTCGCGGAGGCCACGAAGCCCCTCCGGTCCCAGTGCGCCTCGCTCCCGCTCCCCGGCGACACCGGGGTTCCTCGCGGCCCGTCCAGCCGGCCGATCAGGTGGAGGAGGAGCCAGGTCCCGACGGCCCCTCCGACGAGCGAGGGAACGGCCTCCGCGACCGACCGCGAGTCCGGGCGGGTCAGCGCGGCGATCATGCCGAGGGCGGCGAGGAGCAGCGCGCCGGCGGGGGCCGCCCATCGACGCCGCAGGCCCAACGCCCCCCAGCAGAAGGCGCACAGCGCCAGGACGAGCAGCATCCCGACGAGGAGCACCGCCTTGTCGTCGGTGCCGAACCGCCGGATCGCCCAGGTCTTCACCGCGGTCGGCGTAGCGTCGATCACGGCGCCCCCGACCGCCGCGAGTGGGCCGGACCCGGGGTGGAGAACCACGGCCGTCGTCTCGGCCGCGACCAGCGCCGCGCCCCCCGACACCAGGCCGGCGAGCCCGGCGAGGGACACCCGCTTCACGGTTGCTCGACAGACCGTCACACATCCCACCCACCACAGAGACACCGCGCGGCGCTCGGGGCCGCGATCACCCCTACTTCGGGCGCCGAGGGCACCTGGAGTGCCGCACCTGACGCACTTCACCCATAGGTGTGAAGAAGCCGCCAAGGCGTACGCACCGACCGCACAGCCGCGCGACGCTGGACCGGCCGAGAGCCCGGCGGTTCGCCGCCACGAGACCGGCCGGGGACCGGTCCGTTCGGGCTCGGGGCGAATCGACCCGAGCCGATTCGGACCAATCCGGGGCGCCCGCCGCCGCGAATCAAGCGGTGAGCACCGCCGTGACCGATCGACACCGAGGAGCCTCATGCCCGTGCCGCCGGCAGCGCAGTCCCGGACGGGCGGCCGGGAGGACGCCTCGTTGGAGACCGTCCTCGCCCGGGTCGCCCGTGGCGACCAAGCCGCCTTCGGAATCCTGTACGACGCGGTCTGCGGCCCGGTCTTCGGCGTCGTGCGGAGTGTGGTCCGCGACCACGCGCAGTCGGAGGAGGTCGTCCAGGAGGTGATGGTGCAGATCTGGCAGAAGGCGGCGCGGTTCCGGGCCGACAGGGGCGGCGCGATGAGCTGGGTGCTCACCCTCGCCCATCGCCGCGCCGTCGACCGGGTCCGTTCCGAACAGGCCGGAGCCGACCGCGACCGGAGAGCGGCCCGACTCGACCACACGCCCGACTACGACCACGTCACGGAGCAGGTGGAGGCCCGGCTCGAACACCAACAGACCCGCCGGTGCCTGCGGACGCTCACCCGACTCCAGCGAGAGGCCGTCACCCTGGCCTACTACCGGGGGCTGACCTGTCGCGAGGTCGCCGTACTCCTCGAAACTCCCGTCGGAACGGTGAAGACACGCCTTCGTGACGGGCTCATCCGACTCCGCGACTGCATGGGGGTGGAGGCTTGAACCGGCACGGCGACCGCGTCGAACCGCACATCGGCACGGGCGCGTACGCCCTGCACGCGCTCCCTGAGGACGAGCGCGCCGAGATGGAACGCCACCTCGCCGCGTGCGCGACCTGCGACAGGGAGACACGTGAACTACAGGCCACCGCCGCGCGGCTGGCCCTGGCCACGACGACGCGCCCCGCTCCCGAGGTCAAGGAGCGCACCATGGAACGCGTCCGGCACGTGCGGCAGGATCCACCCCGGGCGACCCGCCACAAGGGCCCGCACCCACTTCGCCGCCTGGCGCCCCTCGGGCTGGCAGCCGCCGTCGTCCTCGGCACGGTGAGCGGTGCCGCCCTGTGGCAACACCGGCAGTGGCGAGGAGACGCCCTCCGAGTCGAACGGGCGGAGGCGAGGGCGGCCGATCTCGCCGAGGTGCTCGCCGCTCCCGACGCCGCGATCGGGACGCGTCGGACGGACGACGGGGTCGCGGGCTCGGTCGTCGTCTCCCGGGAGCGCGACCGAGCGGTGTTCGTCTCCGCGGCCCTCCCGCCGTTGGGGGAGGGGGAGGTCTACCAGCTCTGGTTCGCCGACCCCGACGCGATGCGCCCCGCCGGGATCATGACAGACGACGAGCGCGACGGGGCCGTTCTCCTGCGGGGCCCGATCCGTGCGGCGGCCGGTGTGGGGCTCACCGTCGAGCCGGCGGGCGGCTCCGCCGCACCTACCACCGAGCCGATCCTGACCCTGGCCTTTCCCACCTGACACCCGTCGTCCTCCGACGCGAGGGCCCTGGGGACGCCCTCGGGGGTCCCGCCGGGTCCTGGCCGGTCCCGGTCACCCGCGGCATCACGGTCGAACGAGGTTGCCCTTCCGGCGCCGCGGCGACCGCCGTGGCCGAGTGTCGTCGTCGTCCGCCGTCGGTCCGGAGCGGGTCGCCCGCCCGTGAACGGGGTGAAAGCCGAGGGTCGACCTCCGGGCGCCTTCGGGTCACGGTTGCGTTTCGGCCACCGCGCACCCCCTTGCCATCCACCCGTGTAATCGATTCCAATCCCCCGTGTAATCGATTCCACGAGGAGGTGGGTCGGGCTTGTCGAGCATCGGTATCAAGGATGTCGCGTCCCGCGCCGGGGTGTCCGTCGCGACCGTGTCGCGGGTTCTGAACGGACACCCGTCGGTCAGCGCCGCGGCACGCGGGCGGGTGTCGGCCGCCGTCGAGGCGCTCGGGTACCGGCCGAACGCCGTCGCCAGATCCCTGCGCACCGACCAGACCCGAACCCTGGGTCTGATCATCGGCGACGTGATGAACCCGTACTTCACCGAACTGGCCCGCTCCGTCGAGGCGGAGGCCCGCGCCCTCGGCTACAGCGTCGTGATCGGCAACGCCGACGAGCGCCCCGACCTCCAGGACCACCACGTCACGACTCTGTTGGACCGGCGGATAGACGGCCTGTTGGTCTCCCCCACCGACGGCGGCTCCCCGCGGATGTCGGACGCCGTGCGAAACGGGACACCGATGGTGTTCGTGGACCGGTGGCTCCCCGGCGTGGACGTGCCGGTCGTCCGCGCGGACGGCCGGGCCGCCGTCCGCGATCTCGTGGCCCACCTGTGCCGGCTGGGACACCGACGCCTGGCCATCATCGCCGGGCCGGCGGCGACCACCACCGGGCGCGAACGGGTCGACGCCTTCCGGGAGGCCCTCGCCGAGCACGGCCTCGCCCTGCCCGACCACCACGTCGGACAAGGCGACTTCCAGGCGGAGAGCGGCCGGAGGGTGACGGAGGGGTTCCTCGACCTCCCCGATCCCCCGGACGCGGTCTTCGCCGCGGACAACCTGATGGCGCTGGGCGCACTGGACGCCGTGCGGGCACGGGGCCTGCGGGTGCCCGAGGACCTGGCGCTCGTCGCCTTCGACGACATCCCGTGGTTCACCCACACCGATCCGCCGGTCACGGCCGTGGCGCAACCGACCGCCGACCTGGGACGAGCGGCGGTGCGGGCGCTGGTGGAACGCATCGAGGGGCGGCCGGGCCGGTCCGTCACCCTCTCCGCCCGGCTGGTCGTCCGCCGCTCGTGCGGGCAACCGCCGCCCGCGCCGGACGCGGGCCCACTCTCCCCGAACCTCTCCCCCGCACGAAGGAGCACGCCGTGAGCGATCCGGACGAACTGCTGCGCGTCGAGGGCGTGCGCAAGACCTTTCCCGGCGTGGTGGCGCTGGACGGCGTGGACTTCGCGGTGCGCCGGGGCGAGGTGCACGTCCTGCTCGGCGAGAACGGCGCCGGCAAGAGCACGCTGATCAAGACGCTCTCCGGCGCCCACTCCCCCGACGCCGGCCGGATCCTGGTCGACGGCGAGGAAGTGCGCGTCAGCGGCGCGCAGGACTCCGAGCGGCTGGGCATCGCCACCATCTACCAGGAGTTCAACCTGGTTCCGGAGCTGACCGTCGCGGAGAACGTCTTCCTCGGCCGACAGCCGCGACGGTTCGGCATGATCGACCGCCGGAGGATGGACGCGGAGGCCGAGATCCTGCTCCGGCGGGTCGGCCTGACCGTGCCGCCCGGGACCCGGGTGCGGGAACTCGGTGTCGCCCAACTCCAGATGGTGGAGATCGCCAAGGCACTGAGCCTTGACGCCCGTGTCCTGATCATGGACGAGCCGACCGCCGTGCTCACCTCCGACGAGGTCGACCGGCTCTTCGCCATCGTCCGTCGGCTGCGGGCCGACGGCGTGGGGATCGTCTTCATCACCCACCACCTGGAGGAGATCGCCGCGCTCGGAGACCGGGTCACCGTCATCCGCGACGGTCGGAGCGTCGGCCACGTGCCCGCCTCGACACCCGAGGAGGAACTGGTCCGACTCATGGTCGGTCGGTCGATCGAGCAGCAGTACCCCCGCCGGCCCACGCCTCGGGGCGAACCCCTGCTCACCGTCGAGGGACTGACCCGGGACGGCGTCTTCCACGACGTCGGGTTCGAGGTGCGGGCCGGCGAGGTCGTCGGGGTCGCGGGGCTCGTCGGCTCCGGGCGCACCGAGGTGGTCCGGGCGGTCTTCGGCGCCGACCCGTACGACGGGGGCAGCGTCACCGTCGGCGGGGTCGGGGTGCGGCGGCACGACGTGGGCGCGGCGATGGCGGCGGGCATGGGGCTCGTGCCGGAGGACCGCAAGGGACAGGGGCTCGTGCTCGACGCGTCCGTCGGGGAGAACCTCGGCCTGGTGACGCTGCGCTCGGCGACGCGTGCGGGCCTGGTCGACCACAAGGGCCAGCGGGCCGCCGCGGACCGGGTCGCCGGGCGACTCGGGATCCGCATGGCCGGTCTGGACCAGCCTGCGCGGACGCTCTCGGGCGGCAACCAGCAGAAGGTCGTCATCGGCAAGTGGCTGCTGGCGGACGCCCGGGTGTTGATCCTCGACGAGCCGACTCGCGGCATCGACGTCGGCGCGAAGGTCGAGATCTACCAACTGATCAACGAGTTGACGGCCGCCGGTGCCGCCGTCCTGATGATCTCCAGCGATCTGCCCGAAGTGCTCGGCATGAGCGATCGGGTGCTGGTGATGGCACAGGGCCGCGTCGCGGGCGAACTCCCCGCCGAGGAGGCCACCCAGGACGCCGTCATGGCGCTCGCACTCGGCAACCACACCAGCAACGGAACGGAGGCCCTCGGTGGCCGCTGACACCCTCACGAGCAAGCCGGGCGGAGGCGGCGGCGCCACCGGCGGTCTGCGTCGCCTGCTGCTCGACAACGGCGCGTTGACCGCGCTGATCGTCCTCGTCGTCGCCATGTCGGCGCTGTCCGGGGACTTCCTGACCGCCGACAACCTGCTGAACGTCGGTGTGCAGGCGGCCGTGACGGCCATCCTCGCCTTCGGCGTCACCTTCGTGATCGTCTCGGCGGGGATCGATCTGTCCGTCGGCTCGGTGGCGGCCCTGTCGGCCACCGTCCTGGCGTGGAGCGCCACGGAGGCGGGCATACCGGTGCCGGTCGCCGTGGTGTTGGCGGTGGCGACCGGCATCGGCTGTGGTCTGGTCAACGGCTTCCTCATCTCCTACGGGAAGCTTCCGCCCTTCATCGCCACGCTGGCCATGCTGTCGGTGGCCCGAGGGTTGTCCCTGGTCGTGTCGCAGGGATCGCCCATCGGGATGCCGGACTCGGTGTCCCACCTGGGTGACACGCTCGGCGGGTGGCTGCCGGTGCCGGTGCTGGTGATGGTGGTGATGGGGCTCCTGACGGCGTTCGTGCTGGGACGCACCTACATCGGCCGGTCCCTGTACGCGATCGGCGGCAACGAGGAGGCCGCGCGGTTGTCGGGCCTCCGGGTGCGGCGGCAGAAGCTCGCGGTCTACGCCTTCTCCGGGCTCTTCGCGGCGGTCGCGGGCGTGGTGCTCGCGGCCCGCCTGTCCTCGGCGCAGCCGCAGGCGGCGCAGGGGTACGAACTGGACGCCATCGCGGCGGTGGTCATCGGTGGCGCGTCGCTCGCCGGGGGCACCGGCAGGGCGTCGGGGACCCTGGTCGGCGCGTTGATCCTGGCGGTGCTCCGCAACGGCCTGAACCTGCTGTCGGTGTCCGCGTTCTGGCAGCAGGTCGTCATCGGTGTGGTCATCGCCCTGGCGGTCCTGCTGGACACCGTGCGACGCAAGGCCGGGGCCGGCGGGTCGGCCTCGGGCGCGGCGGGGGCCTCGGGCGGGGGCGGCCGGCGCATGGTCACCTACGTGCTCGCCGGGGTGGTCGCGGTGGCGGTGGTCGGAGCGACCTCGCTGCTGCACGGTGGTTCCTCGGAGGCGAAGCCGCGGCGTGTCGGGTTGTCCTTGTCCACCCTCAACAACCCCTTCTTCGTGCAGATCCGCGCCGGGGCGGAGGAACGCGCGCGCGAACTCGGGGTCGAGTTGACCGTGACGGACGCGCAGAACGACGCCTCCCGGCAGGCCGACCAGTTGCAGAACTTCACTGCGGGGGGCCTGTCCGCCGTGGTCGTCAACCCGGTGGACTCGGACGCCGCCGGGCCGTCCGTCCAGGCCGCCGTGCGGGCCGAGATCCCGGTCATCGCCGTCGACCGGGGGGTCAACGGGGCCGAGCCGACCGCGTTGGTCGCCTCCGACAACGTGGCCGGCGGTGCCGAGGGCGCCCGTGTGCTGGCCGAGAGGCTCGGCGGCACCGGCAAGATCGTCGTCCTTCAGGGGCAGCCGGGCACCTCCGCGAGCAGGGAGCGCGGTGCCGGCTTCACCGAGGGTCTGGAGGAGTACCCGGGGATCGAGGTCGTGGCCTCCCAGCCCGCGGACTTCGATCGGGCCAAGGGGCTGGACGTGATGACCAATCTGCTCCAGGCGCACCCGGACGTCGACGGCGTGTTCGCCGAGAACGACGAGATGGCTCTGGGCGCGGTCAAGGCGCTGGGCTCCAAGGCCGGTTCCTCGGTCCAGGTGGTCGGGTTCGACGGCACCCCGGACGGCCTGGAGGCCGTCGAGGAGGGCACCTTGTACGCGTCGGTGGCGCAACAGCCGAAGGAGCTGGGCAGGATGGCCGTGGAGAACGCGCTGCGGGCCGCGGAGGGTCGTCAGACGGAGGAGACGGTGATGGTGCCGGTGAAGGTGGTCACGCGCGACAACGTGGCCGGGTTCGACGGCTGATCCCACCCCCGGGGTGCCGGAGGCCGGGGAAGGCCGCCGGCACCCCGACCGACGACTCGGGGCCGGCCCGGGGTCGGCGTCGGGCTCGTCGCCGGGGCGGCGAAGGCGGGAGGACCGCGCACCGCCCCGGGCGGAGGCGGATTCGGAGCGAGACGGGAAGCGGGAAGACAATCCATGTACGCGTACGACCTGTTGGTCGTGGGGTCGGCCAACGCCGATCTGGTGGTTGGCGTCGAGCGGCGACCGGCCGCCGGGGAGACGGTCCTCGGCTCCGATCTGGTCGTCCACCCGGGCGGCAAGGGGGCCAACCAGGCGGTGGCCGCCGCCCGTCTCGGGGCCCGGACGGCCCTGCTGGCACGGGTCGGCGACGACGACCACGGCGGGATGCTGCTGGACTCCCTGCGGTCCGCGGGGGTCGACACGGAGGGGGTCCTGGTCGGCGGGGCCCCGACCGGCGTGGCCCTGATCACCGTCGACCCGTCCGGGGACAACAGCATCGTGGTGTCCCCCGGCGCCAACGCGCGGCTCACCCCGGGTGACGTGCGGGAGGCGTCCCGGCTCCTGGGCACCTCGCGGGTGGTCTCGGCGCAGTCGGAGATCCCGCCGGAGACGGTCCTGGAGGTGGTGCGGAAGCTGCCACCCGGGGGCAGGTTCGTCCTCAACCCGTCTCCTCCCCACCCGCTGCCCCGCGAGGTGTCGGCCGCCTGCGACCCGCTCATCGTCAACGAACACGAGGCGAGGGTCCTCCTGGGCGACGCCCGGGCGGGGGAGGGCCCCGAAGCGTGGGCCCGGGGGCTGCTCGGGACCGGCGCCCGCTCGGTGGTGGTGACTCTGGGCGCCGAGGGCGCGCTGGTCGCGACGCCCGACGGCGTGACACGGATCCCTCCGGTGAGGGTGGCCGCCGTGGACACCACCGGCGCCGGCGACGCCTTCACCGCGGCCCTGGCCTGGCGCCTGAGCGCGGGGGCCCGCCTGGAGGAGGCCGCCGCGTACGCGGCGCGTGTCGGGGCGTGGGCGGTGACCCGGGCGGGAGCGCAGGCGTCGTACCCGAGCGCCCGGGAGATCGAGGCGGGTTGACGGGCGTGGCGACGGCGTCCGGTGCGTGCGATCGCGAGGCGGGGGACGGCCCCCATGCGGGCGGTGTCGGTGCGATCGCCACAACGCGGCCGGTGTCGCTTGCCGGACGGCGCCGGGCGGGCGGGGCTCTCGCGACACGCACCGCTCTCGGGGCGGGTGGACGGGGAGGGGTCGGGCGATCGACGGTGCTCCGAGACCGGCACCGATGAGTTTCCCGGGCGGCGGCCGTCTACCCCTGGCGACCACCCTCGCCACACGAATGGAGTACGCGCCATGCGCCTCGTGATCACCGAATTCATCAGCCTGGACGGCGTCGTGCAGGCCCCGGGAGGCGCCGAGGAGGACACCGACGGCGGTTTCGCGCACGGCGGTTGGACACACCCGTTCTTCGACGCCGACGTCGTCGGCGGCGCCTTCGACGACGCGGTCGAGCCGGCCGAGGCGCTTCTCCTCGGCCGCCGGACCTGGCAGACCATGTCCCAGGCCTGGCCCGAGCGCGCCGGCGACCCCTTCGCCGACCGGATCAACGCGATGCCCAAGTACGTGGTCTCGGATTCGCTCACCGGCGAGGAACTCCCCTGGAACACCACCCGGGTTCCCGGGTCGGAAGCGCTCGCCCTGGTCCGAGGGCTGCGGGAGGCCGGCGGCGAGGGCACCCTGCTCGTCATGGGCAGCCCGACCCTGGCCCGCACCCTGCTCGGCGAGGGCCTCGTCGACGAGGTGCGGCTGATGCGGATGCCGGTGATCCTGGGCGGCGGCAAGTCCCTCTTCCCGGTGGACGGGGGCATGCGCGCCTTCGAGCTGGTGTCCACCGAGTCGGCGCCCACCGGAGCCCAGGTGTGCGTCTACCGGGCCGCCCGCGCCGAGAGCTGACCCGGGGCTCCCTTTCGAGGAGATGCCCCCTGCCCCCGGCTCGACACGAGCCCCGGGCCGGGGGCACGGCCGCTCAGGCCGGTGAGGGAACCGTGGTCAACACCCGCGTCAAAGCGCTGTCGGGCCGCCTGGCGAGTTCGTCCCAGGTCCCCTGCTCCACGACCCGACCGGCCTCCAGCACGGCGACGCGGTCGGCCCGGCGGATGGTGGCCGGTCGATGGGCGATCACCACGGTGGCGCGGCCCTCCCCACGAAGCGCGGCGGCCACCTGGGCGTCTGAGGTGTTGTCCAGATGGGCGGTGGACTCGTCGAGCACGAGGACCCTCGGCCGGACCAACAGGGCGCGGGCGAGGGCCACGCGGGCCCGTTGTCCTCCGGACAGCGTGGCACCGCGCTCGCCGACCGGGGCGTCCATCGGCGCGACCCGGTCCACACCGCACAGCCTCGCCGTCGCCGCGAGCAGCTCGTCGCCCGCCTCCGGCGCGCCGAGCCGCAGGTTCTCGGCGAGCGTGCCGTGGAAGAGCGGGGCTTCCTGTCCCACCAGCGCCACGGCCCGACGCAGCTCGGCGTCGTCCACGTCGCGCACGTCCACGGGATCGCCGTCGGCGGGCAGGAGCAGGACGGCGCCGGCGGACGGGTCCCAGAAGCGGGCCATCAGGTGGGCGCAGGTCGACTTGCCCGCCCCCGAGACGCCGACCAGGGCGAGGGTCTCGCCCGCGGCGACGGTCAGATCGACGCCGTTCAGCACGGGTTCGCCGCCGTAGTCGAACGTCACCCCGCTCAGCCGCAGACCGAGCGGGCCGGGAGGCAGCGGCCGGGGCACGGTGGGCGGCGGGGCCATCGCGGGAGCCTCGACGGCGGTCCGAACGCGGGCGGCGGCGGCACGCAGGGAGACGGCCTGGCCGAAGGACCGGGCCGACTCCGCGACGAGGCCGAGGACGGACAGGGCCAGAGCCATCGCCGCCGGCGCCCAGGCGCCGTGCGAACGTCCGGCGGCGACGGACTGGGCCGCCGCCACGACCACGCCGAGGATCGCGAGCACGATGAGGACGTCCCGGACCCCGGCGGCGACCGACTCCCGGACCGCCTCAGCCCGCTGCGCCGCTCCCACCTGTCGGCCCCGCTCGGCGAGCGACCGGCGCCGGTCGGCCAGTCGGCCGAAGGCGAGCAACTCGCGCAGTCCGTCGACGGCCTCGACGGTGTCGGCCGACAACCGCGCGGTGGCCGCCCGCGTGCGGGCACCGCGCTCCGCCCGGGCCCGCGCTTCGGCGAAGGGGGCCGCGGCGAGCAGCGCGGCGACGGCCGCCACCACCGCCGTCAGCCAGGGCCCCACCCCCGTCAGCACCGCCGAGGACCCGCCGAACACCACGACGGTGGCCAGGATTTGTGCGGTGGTGTGGGCGTAGAAGAACTCCAGGGCCTCGACGTCGGCCATGGCGGTGGCCGCCAGGTCGCCGCTGCGGCGCCCGGCGACCCGGGCCGGCGCCCCTCGGGCCAGCCCGTCGAAGATCCGCACTCGCAGGGTGGCAAGGACCCGGTAGGCCAGGTCGTGGGAGAGGTCCATCTCGCGCCAGGTCGTCAGGACACGGACGACCACGAGGGCGACGAGCGCCACCACCGGGCCGGCCGAGGGGGCGCGCCCCTCGATGACGGCCGTTCCCACGATGTGCGCGGCGAGCGTCACCAGGGCGACGAGGGAGCCCTGTTCGAGGACGGCCGCGGCACAGGTGCGCGCCATCATGGCGCGGTGACCGGCGAGGGCGGGCAACAGGGCCCGCAGCGCCCCGCCAGGGGGAACGGCGCCCCCGGAGACGTCCTGGGCGCCAGAGGCCGCGGTGGTCGTGGTGGTCGTGGTGTCGACGGAGCCGCTCACGCCGCGACTCCCCGGGCGGGTCCCCGACCGGCCTCGACCAGTCGCGCGTAGACGCCTCCGGCCTCGACAAGGTCGGCGTGCCCGCCCTCGGCGTCCACGCGTCCACCGTCGAGGACGACGATGTGGTCCGCTCCCCGGACGGCCGCCAGGCGGTGGGCGACCACCAGGACGGTCCGGCCGGCCGCCGCTCGGGCCAGTTCGCCGACGATGTCCGCCTCGCGGCGTTCGTCGACGGAGCTGGTGGCCTCGTCGAGGACGAGCACGGAGGCGTCCGCCAGCAGGGCCCTCGCGAGGGCGAGTCGCTGCCGTTGGCCGCCGGAGAGGGTGGAGCCGCGTTCGCCGACGACGGTGGCGTAGCCGTCGGGCAGCGCGGCGATCTCGTCGTGGATCCCGGCGGTCCGGGCGGCGTGGGTCAGGTCTTCGTCCGTGGCGTCGGGGCGGGCCATGCGCAGGTTGTCGGCGATGGTGGCGTGGAAGAGGTAGGTCTCCTGCGAGACCACCGCGATGCCCTCTCGCAGGGAGCCCGGCGCGTGGTCGGTGGTGGGGTGGCCGTCGAGGGCGATGTGCCCCTCCCGTGGGTCGTGGTGGCGCAGGAGCAGGTGGACGAGCGTCGACTTGCCCGCGCCGGAGGGGCCCACGATCGCGGTCGTGTGTCCGGCGCGAGCGGTGAAGGAGACCCCGCGCAGGACAGGCGTGGTCGCGCCGGCGTAGGCGAAGGTGACGTTCTCGAAGCGCAGTTCGGGCGGCGCGGCCCAGCCGCCGGGTATCCGTCCCGTGTCGTCGACGGCGGGTTCGGCGGTGCGCAGCGCCGCGATTCCCTCGGCGGCGGACACGCCCAGGTATCCGGCGTGCCACTCGCGCGCGAGGTCGCGCACCGGTCGGAAACACTCCGAGGCGCCCAGCAGCAACAGGTAGGTGCCGGTGGCGGTGGTGGACCCGCCGACGGCCGACCAGCTCGCGAGGAGAGCGGCGGCCACGGTGCCGCCCTGGACGGCGAGGTCCGTGATGCCGGTGTCGACGAGGGACACCCTCAGCTTCGCGACCGTCGCCCTGTGCAGCGCCGCCGACCGTTCCTCCAGCCGCCGTCGGGTTCGACCGACGGCCCCGGCGGCCCGCAGGGTGGGCATCCCCTGGAGGGCCTCCAGGTAGTCGGCACCCAGCTCCTCGTAGGTGTCCCAGTGTTCCCTTCCGCGCCGGGCCAGGAGACGGTCCCAGGCGCGGGGGCCCGCGAGGGCCAGCGCGATGGCGGGCACCAGGCAGAGCAGGGCGAGGGGTTCGACGGCGGCCAGCCCCGCGAGCACCAGCGGCGGCACGGTGAGAGTGATCAGGAGCTGCGGGAGGTAGCGGGAGACGTAGGCGTCGACACCCTCGACACCGTCGACGAGAGTCGTCCGGACCGCGCCGGCGCGGGCGGCGGCCTGGCCGGGCGAGTGGGCGGCGGAGGCGGCGTGGGCGGGGCCGAGGCGGCCGAGGTGGGCGAGGAGTTCGTCACGGAGGGCGACCCTGACCAGGGCTCCCGCACGGGTGGCGGTGCCGCGTTGCCAGGCGGTGAGCGCGGCGCGGGCGGCCACGACGACGAGCACCCCGACCAGTGGCGCCGCGAGCCCGGAGGTCTCGCCGCGGGCCAGGGCGGCCAGGGCCAAGGCGAGGAGCGCCGCCTGCGCCAGGTGGGTCAGGGTGACAACGCCCTGGAGGACGGTGGCCGCGAGCAGGAGGCGCCGCGCGGGGCGGGCCGCCCGGCGCAGCTCAGGATGGACGATCACGTGATGCTCTCCTCGTGGGCGTGTCGGGTGCCGAGGGCCAGTCCGTGGACGATCCGGTCCCGGCCCGGCGCGGCACCCAGGGCGGCGCCCAGGTCCGCCCCCTGCCAGGAGCCGACGGGCCGTGCCGCCGCCCCGTGGCGTCGGGCGGCGACATGGGCCTGGTGGACGGCGAACCCCGCCCGCAGGTGGGCGCGGCGGATGTGCGGCGCGTCCGCGTCGTCGGGGCAGCCGTGGGCGAGGAGGACGGCGCCCGCGTCCCTCAGCCACGCCTGCCCGGCCGCCCAGACGGCCAGGGTGGGACGGGCCTCGCCGGTGGCGCGCCGGCGCGGGGCCCCTCCGTCGGCGGCGGGTTCGAGCAGTCCCGGCCGGTCCCCGCCCACGGCGACACACCAGCGCAGCGTGGAGCCGCCGGCCTCCGCGGCGGTGGCGAGGATCTCCCGCAGCGCCTCGGGGGGCGGGCTCCCGAGCAGCGGCGGCGGGGCGCTGCGGCGCCCCAGCAGTTCCCGGGGCGTGGGGCGCGAGCGCGGTGCGCCGTCCCGCGGGCCCGAGTCTTCCGGCGGCGGGACGCGCACGACGGCGAGCGGACGCTCGGCGCCGGTGTCCAGGTCTACCTCGGGCTCGCCCGCGCCCGTCGCCCGCGCCGCGAGCAGCAGCGCCGCCGCGGCGTGCCCGGTGTCCAACAGCAGGAGCGGCCAGGCTCGGTGGCCGTAGTGGGAGACGGTACGCCGCGCGGTGACGGTGAGTTCGACCCGCACGCCCCGCGAGGTGGGGTCCGGGCACCGACCGAGCCGGTGGGCACGGTGGCGCAGGGGGTCGTAGGCGTAGCGACCGGCCGGGAGGGAGCAATCGGCGCCCACGAGGAGTTCGGCGTCCACCGGGTGCAGCGCCCCGGCGGAGGGGGTGGGACGCAGCCGTCCCGACGCGTCCGACGCGGCGAGCGAGAGGCGCAGCAACGTGCCCAGGTCGAGGCCCGCGCCCGCGCCCGGCGCAAGAGAGCGCGGGGGCCCCGGCAGTCTCCGGCCCGGGGGCCCCGCCGATGTGGCGGGGCCGGGGACCTCCGGGGAGCGGGCGCGGGCCAGTGCGGCGACGAGGTCGACGGAGGCGTCCTCGTCGCCGCACTCGTCGCGGCGGGAGGCCCGCGCGGTGGTCTCCTCGTCGTCGGCGCGCCGGTGGTCCGCGCGAGAGTCGTCCACGGCCGGCCTCACATGTGCGGCGGAGGCGCCAGGGTGAAGTCCTCCGGCGCGCTCGGCGCGGTCGTGCGCCATCCGCGTTCGACGGCGGCCTCGGCCAGACGCGGGCATCCGAAGTACCCGAAGGCCGCAGGGGCGTTGGGGAGGAGTCCGGAGACCAGGACCCGGGCCACCCGCAGGGGCGTCTCGGCCACGTCCTCGGTGGTGAGGTCGAACGTCATGATCCGGTGGCCGCGTTCGTGGAGGGCGCCCGTCACGCGCTCTCGGTGGCCGGGGGCGACGTCTTGGACGGAGACGGTGCCGAGAGCGGGATCCGTGAACCGGCGCGCCTCGGGCGCCATCCGTTCGTCCAACCACACCTGCACGTGGGCCCCGAGATCCCGTACGTGTGCGAACCGTTCCCCGCACGCGTCGAGGTAGCGGCCGTCCGGGCGGTGGTCCAGGTAGAGGCCCCGGGCGAGCAAACCGGCCTCGACGGCCTGGAAGACCCAGCCGTCCGAGTCCGTCAGACCCTGGGTGAACACCCAGGTGTGGACGGCTTCGAGGACCGCCTTGCGGGCGGCCTCGGCCGGGTCGTACTTGCAGGCGAACCCGGCGGCGTACACACCGAGACGGGGGTCGTGGACGAGCGCGGCCATGCAGGGGGCGAACTCCGAGGGCATCTCGACGATGTGCACGTCGAGCGCGGACCCGGCCAGGTCGTCGGTGAGGCCGGGAACGGTGGCCGGGTCGATGCCGCGCGCCGGTCCGTCCAGGTGCCACCACAGTTCCAGGGCGTCGCGTTCCACGACCTCCGACAGGCCCCGCTCCACGGCGTCGTCCAGGCCCTGGCCGGTGGCGATGCCCGCGTAGTTGAGGTGATGGGTGCGGGGCAGCCCACGTAGCTCGCCCTGGCGCCAGTTGAGGTGGGTGAGGGCGACCGGCGCCCAGACCTCCTCCGTCGTCGCGTCGGGCAGGAGTTCGGTGCCGCGGGTCCACAGGGCCGGGGTGTCGGGCAGGAGCGGGCGGTAGGGGAACTTCTCGCGCGCGTACTGCCAGGGCGCGTAGGCGGGCAGTTCGCCCGGGCCGTAGAGCCGCAGGCCCTTCGCCGCCAGTTCGGCCGCGGTGGCCCGCACAGGGGCGTCGGGGTGGCCGGGCGGCGGCACGCGGTTGCCGCAGTAGCGCTCCACGCCCTCGGCTATCGCCGCCGTCCGGGCTTGCCCCGGGTCGCCGAAGGTGGTGCCGAGGGAGACGCGGTCGGCGGGCCACAGTCCGAGTCTGCGGGCGTCGGACATCTCGGCGGTGAGCGCGGTGTAGCGGGCGGGCGCGCCCGGAGGGGTGGCGACGGGCCCCACCTCGCGGACGACGCCGCAGACGGGATCGACCAGTGCTTCCAGGGGCAGCGCCGTCATCGCGGGATCTCCTCGGCGGGGTGGGTGGGAAGGGGGCGGGAGGCGAGCGCGGCGAGGCCGAGCCTCACGCTGTCGGTGTCGACCCGACGCCGGGAGGCGACCGGACGCGTCGCGGTCATGGGGTCCTCCCCGGTGTGGGGATTGCGGGCGTGGGCGGGGAAGTGGTGCCCGGCGATCTCCAGGCGCAGTCGCGTGCCGGGCGCTAGCCGGCGCGCCGGCTCGCCGAGGTCGATGGTGAATTCGGCCTCCCGTCCTCTCGGGGCCGTCCGGCGGACGGATCCGACGGCGAGGCGCTCGGCGGTGCCGTCCGGGGCGAGGGCGACGAGCCGAGCGAACCAGTCCGCGCACGGGGTGTCGGCGGTGGCCCGCAGTCTCACGCGCGCGGAGCCGACCACGTCCAGCGGGCGTGGCAGCGGCGAGGTGACCAGCACGCAGCGGTCGGGAGGTCCGTCGGTGGGCACGGCCAGGTCGTCGGACCGGGCGGGGCGATCCGGGTCGGCGGTGAAGTCGGGGCCTCGCGCCGACCGTGTGCGGTACGACCGGGGTGCGCCGGCGGTGTCGGCGGGCAGCCACAGGTCGGCGCCGCCCAGGGCGAGAGCGCCGCGACGACCGGGCGCGAGTTCGCCGGCGAGGGCGCGGCGCGCCCAGCGCACGTACAGGTCGCCGAGGTCGACCCGGTGGGCGGGTCGCGCGTCGGCGCCGGGTTCGGCGATCAGACCGTGGCCCCAGGGGCCCATCAGCAGTCTCGCGGAAGGGCCGCCCCAGGCGCGCCACAGCGCGCGTGTGTCCTCGGTGAAGTGGTCGTGGTGGCCGCCCACCGCGAGCAGCGGTACGCGGGCCCGTGTCGCTCGCGCGAGCAGTTCGCCCCGGTCGTGGCGGCGCCAGAGGTCGGCCCAGGAGGGCATGCGTCGACCCAGGCGGTCGGGGATGTCGATCGGCGGCAGGTGGGCGAGGAGGTCGGGGTCGGCGGCGAGGGCGCTGTCCAGAGCGGCCTCGTCGCAGTCGGACCGGTCTCCGTGGGCGGCCCACCATCCGACGCGGGACAGCAATCGTTCGACGCCGGAGGGTTCGCGTGCCGTCTCGGCCGCTCCCAGGGCCGGCACCGCCGCGAGGACGGCGTCGGGGCGCTCCTCGCGGGTATCGGCGAGGGCGAGGACGAGGGCGCAGTGGGCGGCGTAGGAGGCGCCGGCCGCCAGGACCCGGCCGTCGCTCCAGGGCTGTCGTCGTATCCAGCGGACGGTAGCGACTCCGTCGGCGGCCTCGTCTTGGTACGGACGCCACCGCCCGGGCGACGCGAAGCGGCCCCGGACGTCCTGGGTGACGGCGGCGAACCCTCGGCGGGCCCAGCCGCGCGCCTCGGCCCGGTGGCGTTCGCGGTCGTAGGGGGTGCGGACCAGGACGGCCGGGAAGGGCCCGTCCCCGTCGGGCCGGTGGAGTTCGGTGGCCAGCCCGTCGACGACCGTCGTGCGGGGCGTCATCCGCCCTGCTTCGGCGGGGCGGCGACGGGGGGCACCGGCAGGACGGGGTGTTCGGTGACGGTCAGGGTGTCCAGGTCCACGCGGCGCAGGCGACGTCGGGCGGGAAGGCCGGTGCGGCGGGGGGTGTCGGTGGCCCACCGGTGGAGGTCGTCCGCCAGGAGCGCGGCGAGCAGGGCCGCGGCGGGCGCCGTGATCCGGACGGGCGCGCCGGTGGTCCGGGGGCCGCTCCAGTAGGCGGCGAGTTCGCGGTGGGCGGCGGTGGCGGCGAGTCGACGGCCGCGGACGTGGGCGGAGGTGACGTCCCGGGGGCCGACGGCCAGGGGTTCGGCGTACGCCTGCCGGCCCTCGCGGTGGCATCGCAGCCAGGCGATGCCGCGCTCGGGGAGCCGGTCGGCGGCGTCCCACAGGCCGTCGGGCACGGGGCCGTCGAGGCACCAGACGACGGCGGCGGGCGCCGCCCGGGTCAGGTCGCCGATCAGCTCGGTCGCCGCGGTCGTTGAGGTGGCGGGCCCGGCGAGGCGGGGCCGGGCCCCCAGCGCGGTCAGTTGCGCGGCGAGGGGGTCGATCAGCGTGGCGTCCCCGACCAGTCGGACGTCGCCGCGGGCCTCGGGCCACTCCGGGGGCTCTGGCGCGTCCGCCAGGTACCCGGCGTTCTCGAACGCCGCGAGCACGCGGTCCGTCTCCTCGTCCGTCCGGCTCGTCGGCAGGCCCGCGAGGCGGTCCAGCAGGGCCGGCTCGCCGCCCTCCGGCGTCCACACGCGCAGGAAATCGCCTTCCGGGGTGCGAAGGGCGACGCCCCGCCCGGGGACGGCGACGACCTCGGCACCGGGCACGAGTCGGCTTCGGGACACGGAGAACCTCCTGGAATCTGGTCCTGGGATGGGTGTGGGCCCACCCGAAGGCGACGGGCGGGCCCACGATCGAGGGTCGGCTCCCTCTTACTCCTCGTTGTCGTCGAAGGGGTTCTCGACGAGCGCGTTGGAGTGGGTGGCGGAAGCGTGAGCCAGGGTGCCCGGGTCGGCGATCGGCGTGAAGATCTGCTCGTTCTCCATGAACTCTCCTTCACAGAAAGGGAGATGCGGTGTTCGGTTGATCACCGCACCGCCACACTAGTGAATACGATTTTCATAATCTAGTGCTGGGAGAGGGTGATCTGGGTAACACACCGGCCACCCCCCCTCGGGGTCCCGGCCGACCCGGCCGGACACCCTCAGGACATCCGCGAGCAACCCCGGGGTGACCACATCGCCCGGCGCCCCGTCGGCCGCCACACGGCCGTCGCGGAGGGCGACGACGCGCTCGGCGAACCGGGCCGCGTGGGCCAGGTCGTGCAGCACCATGACCACGGTCAGTCCGCGCTCCTCGCGCAAGCGGACCACCGTTCGCAGCACGTCGAGTTGGTGGTGCAGGTCCAGGTAGGTGGTCGGCTCGTCCAACAGCAGAACCCGGGTGTCCTGGGCCAGCGCCATCGCCAGACGGACGCGCTGACGCTCGCCCCCCGACAGCGCGTCGACGGCACGGTCGGCCCACCCCTCCACTCCGACGTCGCGCAGGGCCCGGCACGCGACGGGGTCGTCGTCCTCGCGCAGCATGCCCAGCGGTCCGCGCGCCGCGTAGCGACCCTGACGCACGAGTTGACGTACCGTCATGTCCGGCACCGACGGGGCGGCCTGGTGGAGCAGGGCCGCCCTGCGGGCCGTGGCGCGCCGGGACAACCGGGCGAGGTCGTCACCGCCCAACAGCACGCGCCCCTCGGTCGGTCGGAGCAACCCGGCGGCCAGCCGCAGCAGGGTCGACTTGCCGCAGCCGTTCAGACCGACGAGGGCGGTCAGTTCACCGGGCCGCACGCTCAGGTCGACGCCCCGTAGCACCGGTCGTCCGGGGTAGCCGAAGTGGACCCCCTCCAGATGGATCCCCAGGGACTCGGTCATGCGTGTCCTCGATTCGACGTCAGAAGGAACGACTCGGCGTGCGGCGTACCACGACCAGCAGCGACGCCGCTCCGAGGCAGGCGGTGAGGGCCCCGACCGGCACCGTCAACCGCTCGGCGTCCAGCAGCCACGCCACCAGCCGGGCGGAGGACTGCGCCGCGACGTCCGCCACTCCGACCACCACCGCGCCCGCCAGTGCCGCGCCGGGAAGGCTCGCCCGCAGGTCCGCGCCGAAGACGGCCACCGCCAAGTGGGGCACGAGCAACCCCACGAAACCCAACGCCCCGACGGCGGCCACCGCCCCGGCCGTCAACGCCACCGCGCACAGCAGGGCGAGAGAACGGGCCCGGTGGACGGAGAGGCCGGCCGCCAGGGCGATGTCGTCCCCACAGCGCAGCAGCGTCAAGGGACCCGCCATCGACCAGGCGACCGCCACCCAGAGCAGGGCCCACGGCCACAACAGGTGCCAGTGCTCCCACACCCGACCCTCCGTCGTGCCGACCAACCACTGCACGACGCTGCCGAGTTCCCCTGGCTCCACCAGGAGCACCATGGCCGTGAACCCGCCGAGCACCGCGGACACCAGCACCCCGTGCACGGCCGTCCGCGCGGGGTCGCCACCGCCCCGGCCGGCCAGGAGCCACAGCAGCCCCGCCCCGACGAACCCGCCCGCGCACGCGGCGAGGACGACGGCCAGGGGCGACTCCCACCCGGCGAGCCCCAGGGCCGTCGCGGTCACGGCACCGAGCACCGCGCCCGGGGTCACCCCCGTCACCTCCGGCCCCGCCAGCGGGTTGCGAAGCGCGGATTGCAGGACCAGCCCGGCCACGGCGAGACACGCGCCCGCGCAGAGGGTCACCAACATCCTGGGCACGCGGAGTCGGAACAGGATGTGGCGCTCCGTCGCGTCTCCGCCGCCGCCCAGGACGTCCCAGGCGACACCGGGAGACATGCCGCGTCCCACCACCAACTCCGCACCGGCGCACGCCACGACCAGCGCCACGAGAACCGCGAACCGCCGTTTCACCCCGCACCCCTTGTCCCGCCGTCACCGGAGGACGACGCCTGTCCGCGGACGACCCCACCACCCCCGGGCTTCACTCCGACGACGTTCTCGGCCCCACCCGCACCGGGCGGGGCGCCGAACACCCCGGCCCCCAGCGTGACGTCCTCGGCCCCCAAGGACGCGATCCGCTGCTCGGACACGGGCGTGTCCGCCGTCGCCGAGGCCGCCGGCAGGCGGTTCCGGGCCGCGCGGCCACGACCGCCCGCCCGCATCAACACCACCCCGGCGGGCACCCCCAGCAGAGCCGTCCACGCCCCGGCCGGCGTCTCCACCGGTGCCAGCGCCAGCCGGGCCGGGAGATCGGCGACGGCCACCACGACGGCACCCCAGGCGGCGGACCAGGGAAGCCAACGCACGGCCCCGGCGGCGGGGTCGAACCACCGGGCCAGATGCGGGGCGAGAAACCCCACCCATGCCACGGGGCCGCACACGGCCGTCACCGGGGCGATCAACACCACCGCGATGGCCAGCGCCGCCAACCGCGCACGCCGGACGCGCACGCCCAGGGCCTCCGCGTCCTCGTCGCCCATACGCATCACCGAGAGGACGGGCGCGCAGAGCACCAGGGCGGGGACCGCGACCAGCGGCCAGGGCCACAGGCCCGCCACGTCGTCCCAGGTCCGGGCGGACAGGGAGCCGAGCAGGTACCGGTAGATCAGCTGAAGGTCCAACTGATCGGCCATGACCATCAGCACGAGCAGCGCCGCCTGCATCGCGGCGGCCACCGCCGCGCCCGTCAACAACACCGCGGAAGGACCACGGCCGAGGCCGGCGGCCAACAGCGTGAGCCCGCCACCGACCACGGCCCCGGCGAGGGCGGTCAGGGGCTGGACGACGGCCGGCAGGGAAAGGCTCAGCACCAGGGGGGCGGCGACCCCCAGCGCGGCGCCGGACGACACACCGAGCATCTCCGGCACCGCCAGCGGATTGCGGAGCGCCTCCTGAAGGACCAGCCCGGCCGCGCCCAGGCAGGCTCCGGCGACGAGCGCCAGCACCAGCCTCGGTACGCGGAGTTCCGTGACGACGATCCCGGCGAGCGTGGTGTCCCCCTCCAGCACCGTCGCGACCAGCCGGTGCGGCGGCACGTAGGGGGTGCCGAGGACGAGCGCGCAGACCGAGGCGGCGGCCAACAGTCCGGCGACCAAGAGGGGTTGCCCCCTCCGTGCCCCCTTCGACGCCCCCCGACCTCCCCTCGGTGGTGGGGGGGCCGGGGCGAGCACCGAGCGGGGCGTTCTCACCGCAGCGCGGCCGTGGCCTCGTCGAGGACGATACCCAGCGAGCGGGTACCACGCCCCTTGGCCCACACCTCGGAGTCCACCTCGTGCACGTCACCGTTCCGCACGGCCGGGATCTTGCCCCACAGAGGGTTCTCGGCCAGTGTCTCGGAGAGCTCGGCGTCCGCGTCACCGAAGCTCAGGGTCTCGACGAACAACACCTCGACGTCGCCGGCCAGGATCTCCTCCAGGCTGTAACTCCCCTCCACGCCGCGGGACTCCCAGGGGTAGTCGGCGATCCTGGGGAAGAGGCCGGCGGCCACGTCCGACTCCGGTGCCGCGACGCCGAAGTTCTCGTCACTGCCGTAGATGACCAGCGCGGTCCGGTCGCTGGGAGCCTTCTCGGCCGCGGCGAGCTTGGTCCGGAACGCCTCCTCGGCCTTCTCGCCCTGATCGGTCCGGCCGGTCAGCGCGGCGAGGTCGCGCAGGTATCCGACGCTGTCCTCCCACGTCGCGGGTTGCACGGCCCAGAAGGTCGTGGCACCCTCCAGCGCCGGCGCGAGCTTGCCGTGGGTGTCCTCCAGACCGATGACCAGGTCGGGCTTGTGGGAGAGGATCGCCTCCACCTCCGGGGCGAGGAACCCCCCGGGGATCACGTCCACCTCCGCGGCCTTCTCCTCCCCGAGGAAGTCCGGGTGCGCCAGCAGCGCGCTGTTGGTGGCCGTCGGGACCATGCCCAACTCGGTCAGCATGTCGTCGCAGAGGGCGACCAGGCAGACGATCCGCTCGGGCTCCTCCGCCAGGGAGACCTCGACGCCGTTGGTGTCGGTCAGCGCCGTGGTGGCCGTGATGGGCTCGACCGCGACATCGGTCGTCGCCGTCGGGTCGGCCTCGCCGTTCGCCGATCCATCCGACGAGGAACCGCAACCCACCAGGACGGACCCCACCAGGGCCGCGGCGACCCAACCACGGACAAGTCTCGACGGTGCGCGCGTCATCCGCGTCCTCGCTCTTCCTAGGTGCCGGGAACGCATCGAAGATACATGATAATCGTTTTCAGCCGAGTGGTTTCCCGAAAGAGGACCCATGTCCCTTGACCCCCCCGTCCTGTTCGTCTCCGACCACCTGGCGGGAGCCGTCCACGTGCTGACCGTGCCGGACGGCACGCCCGTCGGACGCCTGAGCAGCCGTCATATCTCAGAGCACGCGGGATTCTTGGCACTCCCCGGCGGCCGTACCGCGTGCGTCGACGATCGACGAGGCGAACTCCTGATCCTCGATCCCCACGCCGAGCGACTCGTGGAGCGCGCGTTCCCCGTCGCCGTGCCGGCCGAGCACCTCGCATGCGACCCGTCCGGTCGCCATCTGGCCGTCACCACCGGCCTGGGCGCCAACGAGACACCCTGGTCGGACCTGCTCACCGTGATCGACCTGACCACCGGCGACACCTCGACGGTGCGCACCCGCGTCGGCGAACCCGGGGTCACCGTGCTGGGAGGCGAGGACCCCCTCGTCGTACTGCGGCACCGGGAGCCGGGCCAGTGGGCCGCCCACCACTTCGCCGACCTGCTGGCGGCTCCCCCAGGCTGCCCCCCGGCCACGCCTCGGTCCGTCCTGCCCCTGCCCGACGACGGACACGGGGACGCACAACTTCCCGACACCGGGCACGTCTTCGCCGCCACGAGCAGGGGTGTGCACCGCGCCCGCCGGCGAGGCGGCGCACTCGCCGCGGAAACACCCATCCCCTGGGGATCACGGTCCCGGGGCTGGTATCTCCGGCTCGACACCCGGCGACGGGCCCTGTGGAGCACGCTGCGCGGCGGTGACCCCGACCCCCGGCTCTGGCCGGAATGGACCAACCACGCCTGGCGCCACGGCCTCGACACCGGCCACACGGACCACGTCGACCTCGGCCCAGGACTCGTCTTCCGGCTCGCCCTCGCCCGGCGCCACACCGCATTCACCCGTGTCCACCCCGACGGCGACGAGTTGATCCTCCTCTCCCCCGACGACACCGTCCGCCGGGTTCCCCTGCCCGCGATGGACGGCGCGCCGCGCCGGGGCACCACCCCGTGGGAAGGTGTCCAACGGCGCGCCATCGCCGCCTCCCCGGCCTCCGACTGGATCGCCGTGACCCGCGGCGGCCACGGAGAGGTCCACATCGTCGACGCCGTGACCGGACACGAGGCCGCTCGTCCGCGACCGGGAACCCCCCTGCACCACGGTGGCCACCTGGCGCTGCGCAGTCGGGACGACGGGGCGGACGGTGACCCCGTGGGCAGGTAGGCGGTGCTCGGTCGCCGAGCACACGACCCGGCACCGACACCTTCGGCGCTGCTCCGCCGGCCTGTTCCTCTCTCCCGCCGCCTCCGCGTCCCCACGCTTGGCCGCGTCGCGAGCGCTTCCCGCTCTCGGCGCGGCCAAGCGACCGGGGACGACGAGACCGAAGGCCCGCGCGTCGAACCCCGGCGTTCGCAATCCGCCATCCTCACCGGCCCCCGGGAGCACCCCCCGCGAGACCACCGGGCCCGCCAAGTCCCGGCGCGACATCCTCAGCGCCCTCGGAATCGCCGCACCCGGGAAAGCCACCGAACTCACCACACCGCTCCTACCAGCATGAAAGCCGACCCGAGGGCACGCCCCCACGGCATGGCATCAGGGGGTCCACCCACACGCGGACCGTTCGCGGCCCGCGCCATGCGAACCCGAGCCACGGCATGGATCACGCCATCTCGGCACCGTTCGCGTTGTCGCCACGACGCACCATGGGAGAGAATGTTCGAATCGCTGTGGTAGCTGGTGAACACGGGAACCGTGTGACGCTCCAGGACCGAACTGGCCCGGCGCACGACACTATTGACACGGGGGCGGTGCGTGAAGTTCGACATGGGGTCGACGACCCTGGCGAATCTCGGCAAGAGCACGATGGGGTCGAGTGACGACCTCGGCACACTCATCCAGTGGCTGATCGCTGCCGCGGAACCGCTGGAGGGGAAGTTCAACGGCGCGGGGAAGGCCGCGTTCGACTCGTTCAAGATGCGTGCGGACGAGATCACGGACGCGCTGAACGGTTCGTTGAGATCGATCCTGGGCGGTCAGGCGGGGATGGACGAGGCATTCGGCAGCGGTGACCTGGAGCAGCAGGACAACGCCAACAAGAACATGGGCGCCGCCAACTTCGACGCCGCCCGATTCGGCGCACGCTGACGCGACGAGGGGGACGCTTCGCGATGGGACAGAACCAGGACCGCCGCTCCTACGACACAGGTGCCTCGGCCGACGTTCAGGCAAGCTTGCGGACCGTGATCGGGAACCTGGAGCGGGTACTCGGCGACCGTGACCGAGCGGTGAGGGCCGCGATGGCCGACTACCAGGCCGACGGCGTGTCGGACGAGTACCACGGCAAGGAGGTGCGCTGGAGCAGCGCGGCCAACGAGGTCCGCGACATCATCCGGCTGGTGCGCGCCACGCTGGAGGAAAACGACAGCACCGCGCAGACCACACTGGCCAGGGCCCGTGCGGCGGTCGACAACATCGGCTGACGGTCACGCGCCGCAACGGCGGTGGGTGCCAGGTGGCAACGGGGGATCGGCATGCCTGCGTGGGACATCTCGCCGTCCGGCGTCGAGTTCGTGGTCTCGCTCGTGCGGGACGCGATGGACGACATGGCCAAGGACGTCGAGTCGTACGGAAGAAACGTGGAGAGCGCGGCGGCGTCGGCCGGCACCATCGCCGGCACGGACAGCGGAGCCGCGCCGACCGGCGCCATCGCGGCGGCACTGGCGCTGTTCGTGGAGAGGACCGCCCCGGACGTGATGTTCCTCGGGGCGCGGGCGGCCAAGTCCGTGAACGCGGCCCGGGAGGCCGCCGCGTACTACGTCCTCGGGGATCTGGACATGGCCGCCACCAGTCAGCACCGGTCCCTTTCCGCGCCGAAGGTCGACCTTCCGGGAGCCGGTGACAGCCAGGACGGTGGCGGGTGATCGAACCATCCGGCATATCGCAGTTCACGGGCGATCTGGACCAGTTGGAGAGGGACGTCGCGGGGTTGCGAGGCGACGCCATCGGGATCCGCGGCGACGGGATGGACGCGCACTCCCGCTTCCAGGCTCTGGAGGCCTTCTACACCGCGCCGGAGGCGGACGACCTGTTCGCCACGACGCGTCCGGTGATGGACCAGGCCGACTCCTTCGCCGCGAAGCTGGAGACGGTCGCCGACGCGCTGGACACGTTCTCCGTGGAGGCGCGCCCGCTCACCCGGCGCCTGGCCCAGCTCAAGTCGGACGCGATCACGTTCGTCGACGGCGTCCGGGGCGACGACGAGTGGATGTACGACGAGGGCAAGATCCAGCGGCACCAGGAGCTCATGGACGGCGTGGCCGCCGCTGAGAGCGCCTTCCGGGAGGCCGAACGCAGGGCCGCCGGCAAGATCTCGGCGATCGTGGGTGGGCCCGAGTTCGTGGTCGACGACGGCAGTCACACCTCGAACGGCGAGACCGTGATGTACGGCTACGACGCCGACGTACTCCAGCAGGCCGAGGAACTGCCCTGGGGAACGCCGGAAAGCGAGTCCCACCACGCGTGGGAAGTCGGCTACTGGGCCAAGAGCTTCTTCTGGGACGGCCTGGTCATCGACAACATCGTGGGCAGTGTCAAGGGGCTGGGCACCCTGGTCGGCTGGGACGGCTCGGATGCGGCCGGGGACGCCTGGAGTCACCTCGGTGACATCGTCAGCGGCATCGGCCAGTACACCACCACTCCCTACGACGCCTTCATGGACCGGGCGATCGGCCCGGACGAGGAGAGCGCCACCGAGACCCGACAGAAGCAAGCCGCCAAGGACTTCGGCAAGTCCCTGGTCGCCTGGGACATGTGGGGTGAAAACCCCGCCCGCGCTTCCGCGACCGTCGTCTTCAACGTCCTCACACTCGGCGCCGGGCCACTGGCCGCCGCCTCCAAGGGCGGCAGGGCCGGCGCGGGAGCGAGGACCGCCGCCACCGCGGCCAGGATCGGCGAGTACATCGATCCGGTCGCGGCGGGGCTCAAGGTATCGGGGAAGGCCGTCGGCGCCCTCCCCAAGATCTCGGACGTGACGGCGAACATTCGCACCGGCTTCGCCGGCGCGGGTGACTCGCAGCGTCTCAACAGCGTGCTGGAACTCGACGACGGCTCCAAGGTCATCGTCGAGGACGGACAGTTCATCCCCGTCGACAAGCGCGGCAACGCCATCGGTGGCACACCACGCCGGGAAGCATCGGCGAGTACGCGCACCGCACCGGAGCCGACTCCGGAGCCGACTCCGGCAAGGCAGCGCGAACTCGCCGGAGTCGGCGCGAGCTCCCGGATGCCCGGGGTGGGCGCTCACGCAGGCGAGAACCTGCCCCCGCAAGCCGGTCATGAGACCCCAACCAACCACGGAAGCGGCGCGGCGCCTCACAGCCGGGGTCCAGCCCCAGGCGGGACCGGGGCTGGGCATGCTGCCGACTCGGGCACATCGAGGTCCCATGTCGAGCCTGTCGGCGCCGGCCACGGCGGTACGAGCTCCGGCGGACACGTTCCTGAGCAGCGTGGTGGCGGTAGCAGCCCGACCGGCGGCGGGCGAAGTGGCGCGACCGACCCCGTAGACGTGATGCGACAGCAGGTCAACCGTGCCAATACCGAGCCGGGGTACTTCGAGAAGTACTACAAGGTCAACGGCAACCGACTCAGCACGAGAGTGACCGACGAGGGCGGGTTCGTTCCGCCTCAGCTGGTGAAGGACCCGGAGACCGGGAAGTGGATCGCGGCATCAGAGGCCCCGCCGCCCGTTCCTCCGAAGTTCCTCGGAGACCCCGTCCTCGGTACCCGGGCGGCCGCGAGTCCGGATGCTCTCACCAAGCTCGACGACGCGGCGCAAAGGCGTCACAGGGCTATCGCCGCCGACCAACTGGCTGAGGGCCAGCTGAAGGACGCGCAGAATGCACTCGCAGCCCACGACACCCCGGCGAACCAGGCTGCCGTAGACGCCGCAGACAGCGCACACAAGCCACTGCACAAGCAGATGTCGGAGTCCGGTGAAGCATACGGAGAGGCCATAGCCGAGTATCATGTGGTTCCCGAGCACTACCCGAATGCGACGATAGAGAAGCTCGACGGGCCGGCGAACGGCAACGACCAATTCGACCAGGTATGGCGGCGCGAAGACGGCGGCTATGTCGTGATCGAGGCAAAGAGTAGCGTCAGCACGCAGTTGGGGGCGCGGAATCTACCGAACGGCCGCCGCGTCTCGCAGGGAACCCGCGAGTACTTCCTAGACATCATCCGGGAGATGCACAAGCGAGGACGAAAGAACCCCAATGAGGCCAGGCTGGCCGACGAACTCGAGGAGGCCCTTGACCTGGACAAACTGGACTACATTCTGGTCAAGGGGAACGTCAACGCCGGACAGTATGCTGGCTACACCCTGCAGAAGTTCGACATTGGGTGACGGGAGAACCTGGTGACGGTGAAGGTGCCTCGACACGGCAGCCCTGGACCTGATGACGAGGCGTATGCGCAGTCCCTAGGTGAAGGAGTAGTCAGGACACTCGGCAGGCTGGCGCAGTCTCCTCGCATGTTTGACATCGCATTGACTAAGGCCGTCTTGCACGTGCAAGCACGCCTGGCGGTCGACCCGGAGGCCTCCGGCATCGACACCTGGGAAGCCGTCGTCTCCGCGATGCAGGTGGGCTCGGCCATGTACGCCGCGGCCACCAAGGACGAGGGAACCGTCCAGTGCCGTGTCAACCACGAACTGCGCACCATCCCGGCCACCGGTCCCCAGTCGCACACGGACGCGGGCAACTGGATCACCGCATTCTGGCTTGCCATCGTATGCCGCGATCAGCACCGCATGACTCAACTGTGCGAAATCCCACTCGATCTACTACGCGCCTCGGGCGCTGAGTACGACGAATACATCTACCACTGGGTGGATGCCCTGCAGGCGTACTGGCTGGAGCGGCCCGGACTGGTCGACAAGCTGACCGCGGCGATCGAGTCGTCCTATCCTGAGGTGGCGCGGATCACTGAAAGGGATCTTCTGGAGAAGATCCTCTACCAGCCGATCAATCTCTTTCACCGATTCCTACGTCAAGACCACGACGGATTCAATCAGGCCTTGGTGGAATCCCTTCAACTGCACAAGGCGTACTGGACCGCCACAGATGAACGGGATGAGAGCGTTGAGGGCTATCTCGCTCTCGGGCCTCTCGCCATCGCTTGCCTGGCCTACGACGCGGGCTTCCCGATCGGCGTCGAGTCGGACTACCTGCCTGGTGAGTTGCTCAACCGCGCCTGGCTGGGCGAATTCGAGACATGACGGGGCGTGCACACGTAGGGGATGGCGGGTATGGGGGCACAGGACTACGACAGTCAGCTGCTGGAGTCGGTGTCGGTACGGCGCCGTCGGTTGAGGGACGCCCTGGTGTTCGGCACCCAGCGGCAGCGGCGTTCGCTGGACGAGCGGTTGGGGAAGGTGTTCGCCGGGGTGGTGATCGCGGCCGTTCTGTGCGCGGGCTGCGTGGGCTGGTCGTTCGTTTCCCACCGGTTGATCGGGCAGAGCCCGTACGGCTCTTCGGTACAGCCCTCTTCGTCGCCTTCCGTAGCGCCTTCGGTTCGATGATAGGTTCGAACGCGTGACATCCGCGGGGTCTGTGAGCCGTACGGCGTTGAGCCGAGTCACTCTCGTCGGTGAGCGGCGGCGGGTCGACCTCGTTCTCCCGTCCCAGGAGCCGGTGGGTCTCCTTCTGCCGGCAGTGATGCGGCTGTTGGACGACCGAGTGTCGGCTCGGCCGGAGCTGCGGCACCTGGTGGCGGCGGATGGTTCGGCACTCGCACACGACAGCACGTTGGAGTCGGCGGGTGTGCCGGACGGTGCGGTGCTGCGGCTGGTGAGGTTGGAGGATGCGCCGTCCGCGCCGGTCGTGCATGACGTCACCGACGAGGTCGCCGACGATCTGGACCTACGGGCGTGGCGGTGGAGGCCGGCGGCGCGGCGTGTCGTCGCGGGCGCGACGACCGTCGGCTGGGCGCTCGTCACCGGGGTCCTGGTACGGGGGCACTTCGACTCGTCGCACGCGGGGAGCGTCCTTCTCGCCATCGCCGTCGTTTCGGCGTTCGTTGCCGTGTTGTGCGGCCGGGCGCGGCAGCACGGGCTCGCCGCCACGCTGATCGTCGCGGGCGGGATGCTGGGTGGCCTGGGGATGTGGACATCGGCGGACGCCTACGTGTGGCCGATCTCGGTACGGCTGGCGGGCGTGGCGGCCGTCGTGGTGCTGGTGCTGCTGCTCCTGGGGTGGTTCTCCCCGCTGGGTCGGGGCGCGTTGATCGGTGCGGCGGCGGCCGGTGGATGCGTCGCCCTGTGGGAAGTGACCGCCTGGCAGCAGCTGGGTGCGGGCACCCTGGTCGAGCTGGGGCGCACCGGGGCGCTTCTCGCGGTCGTCTCGGTCGTGTCGCTGGGCCTGCTGCCCCGGCTGGCGATGATGACGTCGGGGCTGTCCGGGCTGGACGACCGTCGGACGGGCGGGGTGTCCGTGAGCCGCTATCAGGTGACCACCGCACTGACGGCCACGCATCGAGGGCTGGCCTTGGCGACAGTCTTTCTGGCCGTTTCAGCGGCAGTGGCGGGCGTGCTCGTGTCGCGGGTGCCTTCGGTGTGGGCTGTCCTGCTCGCGGTCGTCACCGCGATGGTGCTCGCGCTGCGGGCCCGGGCCTTTCCCCTGGTAGCCGAAGTCCTGGCTCTGCTGCTGGCCTCGGCGGCGGTGACCGTCCAGCTGATCATGATGTGGCTCGAGCACGGGGGCACCACAGGACCGCTGGTGGCGCTCGGCGTGCTGACAGCGGGGCCCGTGGTGGTCCTCGCGGTGGAACCGGCCGAGCATGTGCGGGTGCGGCTGCGCCGCGCCGGAGACTTCCTCGAGTCGATAGGCGTCATCGCCCTGTTCCCGCTGGTCCTCGGGGTGTTCGGTGTGTACGGTCGCCTGCTCGACACCTTCGCGTAGGCCCTGCGGCATGGGCCACGGAAAGGACTGGCAGCAGGACGTACTGCGGGAGTTGGCCGGGACTCCCAATGCCGAGACGGACCAGCCGGCAACGCCGCCCGCAGCACGCCCCGAACCGCCCGCGGAACACCGCGACCCGCCCCGGGAGTCCGCACCGAGCACGCCACCGACGCCCCGGGGCGTGCGGAATCCACGTGCCCCCGTCCCGACACCGGAGTCGGTGCCCACTGTGGACCCGCGGCTCGCGCTGGCCCTCGGCCCCCCGCGGCACGGAGACTCGGTGGCCCGGCGCACCGGGCGGGCGCTGCGCAAGCTCACCACTTCGGTCGGGCAGGAGGTCGCCGACCAGACCCGGCTGGTCCAGGAGTTGCAGCAGCCGGTCACCACCGGGCGCGTCGTCGCCGTCACCTCCATCCGGGGCGGCGTGGGAAAGACCACGATGTCCGCCCTGCTCGGCCGCGTCTTCAACCACTACCGGCACGACCCGGTGTTGACCCTGGAGGCCGATGCCGCGTTGGGTACGCTGCCCGTGCGGATGGGAGCGGAGTCGGTGCGCTGGTCCTGCTCCGATCTCGCCCACATCCTCACTCCCGACATGCGGTTGACCGACATCACCGGCTACTTGGTACCCGTGGTGGACGGCGGCTGGCTGCTGCCCGCGAGCCGGGGCCGGGTCGGAGCGCCACTGGACATGCGGACGTACCGCACGGTGACTCTGGCACTGCGCAGGTACTTCGCGGTGACCGTCGTCGACTGCGAGACCCTGCCGGGCGAGGTCGCACGCACCGCGATGGACACCGCGCACGCTCGCGTGGTGGTCGCCCCCATGACCGCGGAGGGCGTCAACGGCACCCGCGTCGTCCTGGACTGGCTCGCTCGACTGCCGCACTCCGCACTGGCCACCGCCGTGGTGGCGCTCACCGCGCACTCCCCCGATGCCACCCTCGACCTGGAGGCGGCGAGCGCGCACCTGCGCGAGACCGGGGTACCCGTCGTCGCTCTGCCCTACGACCGCCATCTGGCCCAGGGAGGCCCCATCCACACCGCTGTGCTCGGCCGGGCCACCCGCGATGCCGCCATCCGGCTGGCGGCCGAAGCGCTCCACCGGGCGGTGCGGGTGCGATGACCCAGCGGCTGATCCACCGGCCCGCGCGCTCCACCCGCCCGCTCGCCTCCCCGGAGCCGCGTACGATCGAGGCCCCGCCCAACCTGCCCGAGGGAAAGATCGGCAACGCGGCCACCGCGCTGCTGCCCATGGCGGGGGTGATGGGTTCGGTCGTGATGATGACCGTCGTCCGCAACAGCCGGTTCGCCGTCGTCGGCGCCGTCGTGCTCGTCTTCGCACTGCTGGGCGCCGTCGCGCTGTTCCTCTCCCAGCGGGGCAAGGCCCAGCGCACCCGGCGCACTCAGCGCGAGCGCTATCTGGAGTACCTGGAGGAACTGCGCGAGGAACTCGGGGCCGGTGAACGGGAGCGGCGTGAGCAGGCGCGGCTCCTCGGCCCGGCGCCCGAGGCACTGTACGACGTGGTGCGCGACCCGGCCCGGCTGTGGGAGCGACGCCGCCTGGACGCGGACTTCCTGCGGGTGCGTGTGGGAGTCGGCGACGTGCCGGTAGGGGACCTCGTGATCGGGCAGAACCCCGGTGGCGTGATGACCCCGCCGGACCCCTTCATGCTCAACGAGGCCCGCGCCCTTCAGAGCCGGTTCGCCACGTCGACGGAATTCCCGCTGACCGTGCCGCTCGACCGGGCGGGGAACGTCAGCGTCGTCGGCGACCGGGACGGAGTGCTGCGCGTGGCCCGTGCACTGCTCGTCCAGGCCGCGATCACGCACGCGCCGGACGATGTCTCCATCGCCGTCAGCGTGCCCGGCGAGAGCCTCGTGGAGTGGGAGTGGGTGAAGTGGCTGCCTCACGCACTCGATCCGGTCGAGCGGGACGGCCCGGTCGCCGCCCGTCGGGTCGCTCCGAGCCTGGCTCGGCTGGGCCGGCTGCTGCGCCGGGACCTGCGACGTCGTGCCTCGTACGCCGCGGAAGTCCGCAGAGGTCTGTCCGGCAAGGACGCGTTGCGCATGACCGACCGGCTCCTCGTCGTCAGTGACGCGTACGGCGGAACGGCCGCCGAACTGCCGCGCCCGGACACGGCCGTCGGCCTGACGGAGATGGGCGTGACCGTGCTGCATCTGCTGGAGCGGCGGGTCCACGAGCCGGACCAGGTCAGCGTCCGCATCACCGTCGACGGCGAACGGGTCGGTGTCGAGGATCTACGCACGTCGGACGGCCGACTGGCGCACGGCACCGGTGACTCTGTGAGCGCCTCCGGTGCGGAGGGGCTGGCTCGGATGCTGGCTCCCCTGCGGCTGTCAGCCGAGTCCGCCGCCGAGGGCGGGACCGCGGCCGGCCCCGTCGATTACCCCGCGCTGCTGGGCATAGAGGACCCGGCCGCACTCGATGTGTCCCGGCTCTGGGCACCCCGAGGCGAGCGTGACTTCCTTCGCGTTCCCATCGGGCTGACCGACCGCAACCAGCCGGTGCTGCTGGACCTCAAGGAGTCCTCCGAACTGGGCATGGGCCCGCACGGGCTGTGCGTGGGCGCGACCGGCTCCGGCAAGAGTGAACTGCTGCGTACCCTCGTGCTCGCCCTCGCCACCACCCATTCCCCCGAGGACCTGGCACTGGTCCTGGTGGACTACAAGGGTGGCGCCACCTTCGCCCCCTTCGCGGATCTGCCTCACGTGGCCGGCGTGATCACCAACCTGGAGAACCAGGCCGGGCTCGTCGAGCGGGTCCACACCAGCCTCGCCGGGGAGGTCGAGCGCCGCCAGCGGGTATTGATGAACGCGGGAAACGTCGCCGACATCGGGCACTATGCCGCCCTGCGCGCCACCGAACGCCCTGATCTCCAGCCGCTGCCGCACTTGTTCGTCGTCATCGACGAGTTCGGTGAACTGCTGACCGCCAAGCCGGAATTCATCGATCTGTTCCTGTCGATCGGCCGCATCGGGCGCTCCATCGGCGTCCACCTGCTGCTGTCCAGTCAGCGCATCGAGGGCGGCAAACTCAAGGGCCTGGACACCTACCTGTCGTACCGACTGGGTCTACGCACCTTCTCCGCCGACGAATCACGCACGGTACTGGACAGCACTGATGCCTTCCACCTGCCACCGCTGCCGGGCTTCGGCTATCTGAAGGTCGACACCTCGACATACGAGCGCTTCAAGGCAGGGTACGTCTCGGGCGCCTACCGCGCTCCCACACTCCGCGAGGAAGACAAGGTCAACGAGCCACTCGCCCGGCCCTACCCGACGTTCAACACACCGCAGTCGCCACAGACTGACGCGACAGAGGCACCCGCCGCCACCAAACGGGAAACCGGGCCCACCATCATGTCCGTGATCGTCGGCCAACTCGCCACCGCCGCCGCCCCCGTGCGCCGCGTCTGGCTACCGCCCCTGTCCAACGCCGTCACCCTGGACACCGCCGCCGGGCCTCTCCACGCCGACACCGAAGGCCTCCGCCTCACCCACCTCGACGGCCCCATGCGCATCCCCCTGGGCATCCTGGACGACCCGGCGAGACAGTGGCAGCGACCATGGCTACTCGATCTGACCGTCGCCGGCGGCCACATGGCCGTCATCGGCGGCCCCCAGTCCGGCAAGACCACGCTGCTGCGCACCCTCGCCCTCTCCCTGGCCCTCACACACACCCCGTACGACGTCGCCGTCTACGGCCTGGACCTGGTCGGCGGCGGACTGTCCGCGCTGGCCGGACTACCGAACGTCGGCGGGATCGCCGGGCGCGCCGACCACGAACGGGCCGCCCGCACAGTGGCCGAGGTACGCGCCATGCTGGCCGAACGCGAGGAACTCTTCCGCGAGCACGGCATCGACTCCGTGGACCAGCTGCGCCACCTGCGCGCCAAGGGCCGGCTGCCGGGGCTCGGCTCCACCGAGATCGTGCTGCTCATCGACGGATTCGGCGCGCTGCGCGACGAGTTCACCGACCTCGACGACGCCATGGCCGACCTGCTCAAGCGCGGCGGCGGGTACGGGATCCACATCGTCTCCGCCATGCTGCGCTGGAACGACGTCCGCATCGCCACCCAGTCCATGTTCGGCACCCGCGTCGAACTCCGCCTCAACGACCCGGCCGACTCGTCCATCGACCGCAAGCTGTCCGAGACCCTCTCCGCCGACACCCCCGGCCGGGTCCTGACCGACGCCAAGCTTTTCGCACAGGTCGCGCTGCCCCGCGTCGACGGAGATCCGCACACGGGCGACCTGGCGGCCACCCTGGAGAGAACCGCGCGCACGATCCGCGCCGGCTGGCACGGCGATCTCGCCGCCCCGATCCGGGTACTCCCCACTCGGCTCCCCGCGGCGAAGCTCCCGTCCCCGGCCACCGAGCCCAGGAAGATCCCCATCGGCGTGGACCAGGACGCGCTCGCCCCCGTCCTGCTCGACCTCTTCGAGACCGAACAGCACCTGCTGATCCTGGGTGACAGCGAGTGCGGCAAGACCAACCTGCTGAAGCTCATCACCAACCAACTCACCGCTCGTTACGCGGACGACGAGCTGGTCTTCGGCGTCTTCGACCCGCGCCGAGGCCTTCGCGGCGCCGTTCCCGAGCCCTACCGCGGCGGCTACGCCCACAACGCGAAGCTGGCCACCGCTCTGGCCACCGGCATCGCCACCGAGCTGGGAAAACGCCCGCCCGAGACGGCGGACCCCGACGCGCCGTCCACCGAGCCCGCCTTCACCGGACCCCGGATCGTGATCCTCGTCGACGACTACGACATCCTCACCACGGCCGGCCAACAGCCCCTGGCCCCTCTCCTGCCGTACGTCTCCTCGGCCCAGGACCTCGGCCTTCACTTCGTCATCACCCGTCGTGTCGCCGGATCCTCCCGTGCCCTGTACGAACCGCTGCCGACCAGCCTGCGCGAGACCGGCACCGCCGCGCTCGTCATGACCGGCGACCGCACCGAAGGCCAACTCTTCCCCGGGCTGTACGCCTCCACCCAGCCCGCCGGACGCGGCACCCTGATCCGCCGCGGCCGGCCTCACCAGCTCGTCCAGACGGCCTTCGCAGACGCCGCGGAAGGAGACGCCGAGCCGTCTTGACTTCCTCCCCCGCCTAGAGGCGGGGGATTCCAGCGGTCGCCCGCTGGGGTTCCTGCTTCATCGACGACCGCCCCGTTCGGGAGGACTCCCGTTGAGGTCTTACACCGTCTCCACAGGCAGACGCCGCCAGCCCGGCGGCCAGGATGTTGCGTGCCGCGTTCACATCGCGGTCATGCACCGTGCCGCAGTCGCACGTCCACTCGCGGACGTTCAGCGGCATTTTCGCCGCGACCGTGCCGCAGGCCCCGCACAGCTTGGAGCTGGGGAACCAGCGGTCGATCACGACGAGTTCGCGCCCGTACCAGGCGCATTTGTACTCCAGCATCGACCGGAGTTCCGTCCACGACGCGTCGGAGATGGCGCGCGCGAGCTTGCCGTTCTTCAGCAGGTTGCGGACGGTGAGGTCCTCGATCACGACCGTTTGGTTCTCACGGACGAGCCGAGTCGACAGCTTGTGCAGGAAGTCCCGGCGCCGGTCGGCGATCCGCGCGTGGACCTTGGCGACCCGCTTCCGGGCTTTCTCCCGGTTCGCGGAGCCCTTCGCCTTCCGCGACAGCTCACGCTGCGCCTTGGCGAGACGGGTACGGTCACGGCGTTCGTGCCGAGGGTTGGCGATCTTCTCCCCGGTGGACAGGGTCACGAGGGAGGTGATCCCGGCGTCGATGCCGACCGCGTTCGTTGTGGCCGGGGCCGAAGTGATGCGGTCGTCACACAGCAGGGACACGAACCAGCGCCCGGCGCTGTCGCGGGACACGGTCGCCGTCGTCGGTACCGTGCCCTCCGGCAGGGGGCGCGACCAGCGGATGTCCAACGGCTCGGCCATCTTGGCCAGGGTCAGTTGCCCTTCGCGCCACTTGAAAGCGGAGCGGGTGTACTCAGCCGAGGCATGGGACTTCTTCCGGCTCTTGTACCGGGGGTACTTGGCGCGCTTGGCGAAGAAGTTCCCGAACGCCGTCTGAAGGTGGCGCAGGGCCTGTTGGAGCGGGACGGAGGACACCTCTGCCAGGAAGGCGAGTTCCTCGGTCTTCTTCCACTGAGTCAGCGCGGCCGACGACTGCACGTAGGAGACACGGCGCTGCTCGCCGTACCAAGCCCGAGTTCGTTCCTCCAGCGCCTTGTTGTACACGAGGCGGACGCAGCCGAACGTGCGCGACAGCTCAGCCGCCTGCTCGCCCGTGGGGTAAAAGCGGTACTTGAAAGCCCGCTTGACCTGCTGCGTCATGCCTCACATTGCATCAGATTCGTTGTGAGAGGCGGCGGTTGGCCGGTGGTCGGTGGACGCCGGTCCGCCCTGGCGGCGAACCGGCTTTCCCTGCCCTGCTCCGCAGGAGCTTCGTTTCCTCCCCTGGCTGAAGCCGGGGGTATCCACGAAGGAGAACCCCGATGACCAAGGACGTCATCGCCCTCACACCGAAGATGCCGGACGTGAGCACGCTTCTCGCGGGCCTCCACGCAGGCGGCCCCGACCTCGGACTGAACACCCTGGCCGACGGCGCCGTCATCCAGCTCTGCGCCCCGGACGGCCGCGCCCTGGTCTCCGTCGAGGCCTCCTTGCTCGTCCAGGTACCCGGCGAAACGGCTCGCCTCCTCGGCCCCGGGCTCCCGGACAGCCCGGTGTGGTGGACCGAGGCCCGCGCCTCCACCGCCGTCGAGGAGGGCGGTCGGCTGGCGGGCTCCTTCGCCGGACGTCTGGCCACCGTCCTGAAAGGATCGGTCTGGCCCCCGGAAGCCGCCTCCACCGACGTCGTCCCACCGCGCTTTGACATCGCGGCTGTCCCCGCCCCGCCCACGTCAACGCCCGCCGTGGACGTGCTCACCGCCAGGACGGCCGTGGTCATCCAAGAGCGACCCGTCGTCGCCATGACCAGCTGGCTCTCCGACGCTCTGCGGACAACGGCCCACAGCGAACGCGCCCTTCAAATCGTCACACCACCGACCAGCCGCCTCACCCTGCCCACCCGTACCGCGCTGCGCGGCCATCCCAACCGCTGGGTCGTCCAAGACCCGAACCGCGGCTACTACGACGGCCTCTCCGGCGCCGTGCTGCGCTGGCACGGCGGCGCTTTCACACCCACCCTCGGCGAGAACGGATCGGCCTCCGTCGCCGAAGCCTTCAAGCCCGCCGGGGACAGCGGCGAACGTCAGCTCATCCTCTCCCTTCGCGCCCAACACCCCGCCACCGAGGACCTGGTTCTCGGCCGCTGCCTGGAAGCCACCTGGCAGACCCTCACCGGTGCTCCACCCGCCGGCTGGAGCACCGCCGAGCCCGTCAACCTCCCGTGGTCCACCCGCCGGCTGACCGAGTTCGCCCGTACTCGCTCACCCCGTCCGACCTGGCTGATCGCCATCGGCCACCCCGACCGCACGGCCATGGCCACCGTCAGCGTCACCCGCACCCCCGTCGGCGTCGAGGAGGACATCACGCTCGCCCTCGGCTACGGCCGAGACGAGACGCCGCCCCTGGACGCCATCGAGCCCCTCGCCAAGGCTCTGGCCGCAGAGCACGGCCTGACCACCATGCTGACCTCGCTTCGAGCCGCTCGCCGAGACCTGACCGTACCCCCGCGCTTCGAAGCCCCGTCCCTCCCCATCTCCTTCACGCTGGGCAACGAAGCGATCAAGGACATCGGCCTCGCCCGTGCCCTCCGCCCACCCCTGGACCTCACCCCCACCCGACTCGGCCCCACCGGCGAACCCTGCCTCCACTACCCGCTCGGCGACGGCACCGACGCTCGTTCCTGGACCAGGCTCCAGCGGCTCACCGAGCACCTTGGGAGATCCTGACCGGCCCCGGCCAAACCTCCTGACCGGTGGGCGTGGTCCCTGCTCCGGCCGTCGGCGAGCTCCCGGCCCGCGGGCGCGCCGGACGGAGCGGGCGCCGCGACCGCCGACAGGCATGGTGGGCGCCCTGACGCTCACACTGCCGACCAGCCGCCCAGCGAGACCTCCGAGCTGTTGCCCAAGTAGCCGCGAAGCGCACTGGCGGTGGTCTCCACGGTCTTGTCGGGGATGGTGCCGGCGTCGATCCAGCGGACCTGGGAGTGCTTGCGAGGCTCGCGATTCTCGGGTTCTCCTGCCCATTCGTGTGCGGCGAAGACGACCGTGAGGAAGCCGTTGGGGGCTTCGACTCCCCAGGCCCCGTGGATGATGTGAGCGACCTTGAGGAACTCGGGCTTCACCGTGAGGCCCGTCTCCTCTTCGAGCTCGCGTACGGCGGTCTCCGTGATGGGCTCGCCCGTCTCACACTTGCCGACGGGGAGGTCCCACATGCCCTGGGCGAACTTGGCGTTCTCGCCGCGCTGGAGCATGACCACACGATCGGTGACCTTGTCATGGACGATGACGGCAGCGGCCAGCAGGGTCATCGATGCAAGTGCCGGCTTGAGGGCCTTGGGCTGATCGTCGGTCCGCTGGGGCACGGTCTTCCCATCGTCGGGCGGGTTGTCGGGCATGTTGGGCAAGGGCCTCGCGGGCGCGGCGGGCGAGATCGGCGGCGCCGGGCACCTTACGCCTCCGGTAGATCGCCAGGGTGGATCGGATCGAGGTGATCGCCTCGCGCCTCCGGTCGCAGGCCATGCCTTCCATGAGGGCGCGGTCCTGGGCGGCGAGGCTGTCGGCGAGTTCGGCGTGGGTGAGAGCGTGGACGCGCTTGCGCTCCGCGGGGTCCCAGCGGGTGAGGGCGTCGCGGTGCTGCTGCTCGGCACGGTGCCGGCTGCGGGGCCGCTGACGCGTGTGGAGGATCTCGCCGTTCTCGGCGGCGACACACCGTCACCGCGGAGACCCCGCACCGCGTGTTCACCAAGGCGTACGACACCCCCACTCCTTCGTCACCGCGCTCCGTGCGGGCGGGTCGGTCGCGTTCGACGACCGGGCAGTTTCCGAGAAGCACGCGGAAACACTGTGATCCTAGGGTGAGATCGGCAAGAAAGACCGGGAAGAACCACGAACGAAGGGAACGACCATGGCCACCAAGAGCACCGACGCCGCCGAGTCCTACGACGGCTTCACCGAGGACGAGCGGGAGGCGATGAAGGACCGCGCGAAGGAACTGAAGGGCGCGAAGGCCCGCGGCACCCGCTCCAAGGCCGCCGCCAAGGCCGACGGCGAGGCCGACCTCCTCGCCAAGGTCGCCGAGATGGCCGACGAGGACCGCGTCCTGGCCGAGGGCGTCCACGCTCTGGTGAAGAAGGTCGCCCCCGGTCTGACCCCCAAGACCTGGTACGGCATGCCCGCCTACGCCAGGGACGGCAAGGTCGTCCTCTTCTTCCAGAGCGCCGCCAAGTTCAAGGCCCGCTACGCCACCCTCGGCTTCAACGACCCGGCCACCCTCGACGATGGCGACATGTGGCCCACCGCCTTCGCCCTCGCCGCCCTCACCCCCGAGGTCGAGGCCCGAATCGAGGCGCTCATCACGAGGGCCACCGCCTGACGGCGCCCCTCCGGTCGGGCCCGCGTCCCCTCGCGGTGGTCCCGGAGGGGCGGAGGAGGGTCGCCGAGGACGCTGTACGCGTACGACTCGCCCGCCCCGGTCGATCGCGGTGACCGGCCGGCCGGGCGGCGTCCTCGGCATGGACCCACGACACCGTCCCGCCGCCGCCCGGGGCACGGTGAAGGGCCGGTCGGCGGCTGGGGCGAGCGGGTCCGCCGTGCTGATCAGTGCACCGCGCGTACGGGAGTTCTCCGCCGCGCCCGCGAGGTCCACGCCGTCCGTTCGGGTGCGCCCACGGCCACGCCCCGAGGCCGGGGGCGTGCCGCGCGTCGCCGTCCGGCCGTCGGGGGGCCCTTCCTACTGCGGCGGGTTGCCGTGCTTGCGGAAGGGAAGGTCGGCGTGCTTGGAGCTGAGCATCGCGAGGGACCGGACGAGTACCTGGCGGGTGTCGGCGGGGTCGATGACGTCATCGACCAGACCGCGCTCCGCGGCGTAGTACGGATGCATCAGCTCGACCTTGTACTCCTGGACCACGCGGGCCCGCATGGCTTCCGGGTCCTCGGCCTCCGCGATCTGCTTGCGGAAGATCACGTTGGCGGCGCCTTCCGCGCCCATCACCGCGATTTCGTTGGTGGGCCAGGCGTACGTCAGGTCGGCGCCTATGGACTGGGAGTCCATGACGATGTACGCGCCGCCGTACGCCTTGCGCAGGATCAGCGAGATCCGGGGCACGGTCGCGTTGCAGTACGCGTACAGCAGCTTCGCGCCGCGGCGGATGATTCCACCGTGCTCCTGGTCGACGCCGGGCAGGAATCCGGGGACGTCCAGAAGAGTGATGATCGGGATGTTGAAGGCATCACACATCTGCACGAAACGGGCGGCCTTCTCCGACGCCTCGATATCGAGGACACCCGCGAGGGACTGCGGCTGGTTGGCGACGATGCCCACGACCTGTCCGTCGAGACGAGCCAGGGCGCAGATGATGTTGCGCGCCCAGCGCTCGTGGATCTCCAGGTAGTCGCCGTCGTCGACGAGTTCCTCGATGACCTCGCGCATGTCGTACGGACGGTTGCCGTCCGCCGGCACCAGATCCAGCAGGACCTCCGACCGGCGGTCTGCCGGGTCGTCGGAGGCGACGGCCGGCGGGCAGGCGCGATTGTTCTGCGGGAGCATCGACAGGAGGTAGCGCACCTCCTCGATGCAGGACTCCTCGTCGTCGTACGCGAAGTGCGCCACGCCGCTGGTCTCCGCGTGCACGTCGGCGCCGCCAAGGCCGTTCTGAGTGATCTCCTCGCCGGTCACCGCCTTGACGACGTCCGGGCCGGTGATGAACATCTGCGAGGTCTCGCGGACCATGAAGACGAAGTCGGTCAGCGCGGGACTGTAGGCCGCGCCGCCGGCGCACGGGCCGAGCATCACGCTGATCTGCGGGATGACCCCGGACGCCCTGGTGTTGCGCTGGAAGATGCCACCGTAGCCGGCCAGGGCGGAGACACCCTCCTGGATACGGGCGCCCGCGCCGTCGTTCAACGACACCAGCGGGGCACCGGCGGCGATGGCCATGTCCATGATCTTGTGGATCTTCGTCGCGTGGGCCTCGCCCAGTGCGCCACCGAAGATCCGGAAGTCGTGCGCGTACACGAAGACCGTACGACCCTCGACCGTGCCCCAGCCCGTGACCACACCGTCGGTGTACGGCTTCCTGGCCTCCAGACCGAAGCCCCGCGCACGATGCCGGCGCAACTGCTCGACCTCGTGGAAGGAACCCGGATCGACAAGCAACCCGATACGCTCGCGCGCGGTCAGCTTGCCCTTGGCGTGCTGCGCCTCGGTCGCACGCTCGCTCGGACCGGCCGCGGCCCGCGCGCGGACCGCGTGCAGCTCGGCGACGGGCCCGTGAGCGCCCGTCGCCTCCGCGGAGGCTCGGGGAATGTTGTCCACCACTGTCACGACGCGTCCCTCCCTCTCTCAACGTGCGGCCCGATCGGCGCTGCCGTGCACGCGACACCGGACGGCGACACGCTCGTCGTCGGTACCTACACCGGTGAGGCGCTCGTCCTGCGAGCGCCGGTGGCACGGCCGCCTCGTCTTCGAACTGCACAACATCGATGAGCGGGCCGACCAGTGGGAGTTCCTCGCTGCACTTCCCGGCCCCCTGGTCGCCCACTCCGCCTTCGTCGCCGCCGAGGTCAGAGGCAGGCTGCCCGATGCCGAAGTCACCGTCCTCGGACTTGCGCTGCCCTTGGAAGAGGCCCCTTTCCGGCTTCCGGCCGCGGGCGGCACCATCGTGCTGCAACCCAGCAGGATGAACCGCTGGAAGGGCTCCCACCTGAGCCTGGAGGCGTCCTTGACCCTGCTGGACGAGGGCGCCGACCTGCACTTCGTCCACGCGGGTAATTCCGGTCCCTGTGGGACGAGTTCGAAGAACGCAGCACACCCGAGGCGCGATTCGCCAAGGCCATGGACCGGCTCCAGCCCCTGCTTCGCAACTACGGCAATCGAGGGGGGACTTGGCGCGCCCCTGGCGTCACTGAGAAGGACGTGCTCGCCCGCAAGTCCGTGATCAAGGACGCCTCCGCAGACCTCTGGCAATACGCACAGGACCTGATTCACACCGGAGCCGCCAACGGGTGGGTCCCCCGGGCAGATCCCAGCACCTGAGCTTGACGTCTAACATTGCTCCCGTATTGTGCTGAGATGTTCTGTTCGAGTTTCGAGGCACTTCACGGTCTTCCCGGGCTCGTAGCGAGTAGCCGGTCTGCGGTTTCTTGAGCCAAGGGGTCGCCCTGGTCCGGGTCTTGAGGGTTTCGGCACGGCTGCGAGGCGGGCGGTGGTGGCGCGGATGTGTCTGAACCCGCGGCGGACCCGGGCGGGGGTGAGCCGGTGTGGTGGGCGTGGTCTTTCCCAGGGGCGGCGGAGGTCCTCGGCGAGGGGGCGGGCGAGACGGAGCTGGGTGTGAACGGTGGTGATCAGCCACGTCCATAGGTCGGCGACGGCCGGGTCGCGGACCTTCGGCGTGGTCCAGCCCAGGGTCTGTTTCCGGAACCTGAAGGTGTGTTCAAGATCGAAGCTGCGCAAGAACGCCTGCCGGCGCACGTCGATGTCGGTGCCGGTCATGCTGGTGCGTGAGGACCACAGCCAGACCGGCTTCGGATCGTGGTCGCCCGGTAGGTGATCGACCTTCAGGCGGATCAACGTGCTATGGATCCAGGGGAGTTCACCCTCGTGGTCGAGCCAGGGGCCGCGGGCCTGCGGGCGGGGGTGCATCCGGTCCCAGGCCAGGGCCTCGGCCCTGCCGTAGCGGGTGGTGTCGCTTGTTGTGGTGGTGTCGGGGGTGTGCCAGGAGTCCGGCTTGGCGAAGGTGAGGACGCCGCCGTGTTTGCGCGGCTGCCCGCCGCGCGGCCCGGAGCGGCGGGGTTCGGCGTCGCGGAGCATGACCCAGTCCGAGCGCAGCCGGCCGACGAGCTCGACGGGCAGGTCGGACAGGAGGTGGGCGAGGCGGCAGACGTCGTAGCCGGCGTCTGTCACGATCAGGACGTCCGGCATCCAGGGCTGCCAGTGCCCGGCCTGTACGAGGCGCACGAGGACTTCGCGGAGCTGGGCGGCGGTCACGGCGATGGCGTCGTCGGCCGGGCCCAGCCGGATCGCGTCCGGCACCGCCGTACAGGAGGTCCGTCCTGTCTCCAGGGCGGCGACGATCGAGTACGGCCAGCCCGGGATCATCTGGTCCGAGCTGCGGCCACGTCCGTAGACGTGGCAGAACAGCGGGTCCGGGCTGGTAGGGGCGTCCGGGCGCAGCCAGTTGCTCACGTCGACCGCCAGGACGATCCGTCCGTCGGCGGCCCTCGGCAGCGGGGTGGAGGCCAGCAGCCGGCGCAGCCGGGTCGGCTCCAGCCAGCCATTGTTCAACGCGCCGTACATCGCGCCGTGCCCGCGCGGATGCTCGGCGAGCAGCGTGAGTTCGGGCAGCGAGACCACCGGACCGTCCGCACATAGCACGGCGTCCGCCAGGTCGAAGAGTGCGTCCGTGCGGGAGCAGAGGCAGTCGTAGAACTCAACCCGATAGCGGGACAAGATACCCAACACGTCACCTGCGGGCGCGTTGACGGAGACACTCATGGGCAGCGGCCGTTCTCTCGTGCTTCGATACTCGACATCTCGAAGCGTGGTGAACGGCCGTCTCCGCTGTCCCCGGAAGAACCGCAGATCAGCAGGTCGGGTGACCTGCGAGGTTAGACATCAAGCTGAGTGCCCGTGAACGAATCGATCGTCGACGGCGGGTGGGAATCCGCGAGGTCACGCGCGCGACCAGGACCTCTTGGCAGCGACCGCGGCGTCGAAAACCCAGCCGTGCCAAGAGGTCCCGTGATGCCGTGTCACGCCCCCGCCACCCCTGCTGCCTCCCTGAATGGGCATGCCGACTGACCCTGCCTGGTCTGCCGGTTCGGTCACGGCCGCCGCCATCCGGCCCGGCCCCGCCGCTACACCTCGGACACCGCGGACGCGGAATGGATGGTCATCGCGGCCACGCTGCCGTGGCCGGCCTGGCTGGACGGCAACGGCGGGCGGCCGGAGGAGCACTGCCACCGGCTGTTCCTGGACACGAGCGGCCCGCTTCTGGTCGTCATGGTCACCAGCGCGAGCGTGCGGGACCGCGAAGGAGCCCGCCCCGCACCGGCGCACCCGCGTGACCTCGTCGAATCGGTCGTCCTGGTGTAGGCCGACGGCGGCTACGCCGGGAAACTCGTCACCCGGGCCAGGAAGAAGCTCCGGCTCACGATCGAGATCGTCAAGCGCGACGACGATGTCGAGGGCTTCGTGGTCCTGCCGCGCAGGTGGCTGGTGAAGCGCGCGCCGGCGTGGATCTTGAGGAATCGGGCCCTACTTCTTGCCGCTCCCGGACGTTCCTCCGTGCCGGAACTCCACCACGTCGCCGTCGCGCATGACGTAGTCCTTGCCCTCCATCCGTGCCTTGCCCTTGGCGCGGGCCTCGGCGACGGAGCCGGTCTCCACCAGGTCGTCGAAGGAGATGACCTCCGCCTTGATGAAGCCCTTCTGGAAGTCGGTGTGGATGACGCCGGCGGCCTCCGGTGCCGTGGCACCCTTCTTGATCGTCCAGGCGCGGGACTCCTTCGGCCCCGCCGTGAGGTACGTCTGGAGGCCGAGGGTGCGGAAGCCGACGTGGGCGAGGGTGGCGAGGCCGGGCTCGGTCTGACCGACGGACCGCAGGAGCTCCAGCGCCTCGTCGTCTTCGAGCTCGGCGAGGTCCGCCTCCAGCTTGGCGTTCAGGAAGATGGCCTCGGCCGGTGCGACCAGCGCCCGCTGCTCGTCCTTGAAGTCCTCGTCGACCAATTCGTCCTCGTCGACGTTGAAGACGTAGAGGAACGGCTTGGTGGTCAACAGGTGCAGGTCGTGCAAGAGTTCCGCACGCTCCCCACCTTGGACGACGCCTTGGGCGAAGAGGGTGTCGCCCTTCTCCAGGATGTCCTTGGCCTCCTCGACCGCCTTGACCTTGGGCAGGACGTCCTTCTTGATCCGGGACTCCTTCTGGAGGCGCGGCAGGACCTTCTCGATCGTCTGGAGGTCCGCGAGGATCAGCTCGGTGTTGATCGTCTCGATGTCCTCGCGGGGCGAGATGCGGCCGTCGACGTGGACGACGTTCTCGTCCTTGAAGGCTCGGATGACCTGGCAGATCGCGTCCGACTCGCGGATGTTGGCGAGGAACTTGTTCCCCAGGCCCTCGCCCTCGCTCGCCCCGCGCACGATGCCCGCGATGTCGACGAAGTCGACCGTCGCCGGGAGGATTCGCTCCGAGGAGAAGATCCCGGCCAGTTTCGTCAGCCTGGGGTCGGGCACGCCGACCACGCCGACGTTCGGCTCGATCGTGGCGAACGGGTAGTTGGCCGCGAGCACGTCGTTCTTGGTCAGGGCGTTGAACAGGGTCGACTTGCCGACATTCGGCAGACCGACGATTCCGATCGTGAGCGACACGTTGCGACTTCCCGTACGTGAGGATGCGGAGGGACCAGGCGTGGCCGATCCACCAGTCTACGGGGTGGCGGGGGCTCGACAGGAGCGGCATGGGGCTCTTGGCCGGCGAGCGCCGTACGGCGTGTCCGAGAGGGGATCCGGGGCCCGCCACGACCTAGGTTGGTCCGGTGGAGCAACACAGGACGCGACCCCCGGGACACGGTACGCGACGAGACGGGTCCCCGTTGCCGCCCCAGGCGGCCCGGCGCCCCGGCCTCGGGCCGGAGGAGCGCCCCCGGCCCGCACGGGTCGGCCGACCGGGCCGGTCGGCACCCCGGGTGAGCGCACATCCCGCCTCGCCCCGCGCGGGCCGGGGCGGCGGGCTCCGAAGCCCGGCCCGGGCGGGCCTGCCCACCCGGTTGCCCGGCCCCCGGCTGACCGGGCTCGGCTGCGGCCTTCTCGGCGCCGTGCTGATGCCGACCCTGGGGTTCCTCGACGGCCTGCTGCCCGGCTCCCCGCCCACGGTGTACGGCGTCCTTTTCCTGCCGGTGTGCGTACTGGCCGCGCTCTGGGTGCGCCGGGGGGATCTGGTGGCGGTGCCGGTGCTGATGCCGATCGCCTTCGCCTTGGGGCTGCTGCCGCTCGGGGAGGGCGACGGGCCGGGCGACCGGGCGATGGGGCTCGTGACGGCGCTGGCGACGGAGGCCCCGTGGCTGTACGGGGGGACACTGGCGGCGGGGATGATCGTACTGGCCCGCCGGGTGAGGATGGTCAGGGCGGCACGACGCCGCACGGCCGCCGGCCGGAACCGGCCACCGGGCTGACCTCGCCGGGCGATCCGTCGTCCGACGAGGCCCGGGGAGCGGGCGGCCACCGCCGGACGGCCGTCGCCCGGCCCGGCGTCAACCCTCCGCGGACGTGCCCGGGGCCGCCTGGCGGGCCTCCGCGGCGTGCATCGCCGCTCCGACGATGCCGGCGTTGTTCTGGAGTGCGGCGGGGACGATCTCGGCCTTGATCCCCTCGATGTACGGCAGGAACTTGTGGGCCTTGCGGCTGACTCCACCGCCGAGGACGAACAACTCGGGGGAGAAGAGCATCTCCACGTGGGCCAGGTACTTGCGGACCCGGTGCGCCCAGTGCTCCCAGGTCAGGTCGTGGTCCTCCCGGGCCTTGCCGGAGGCGTGCTTCTCCGCGTCGTGGCCGTGCAGCTCCAGATGGCCCAACTCGGTGTTGGGCACCAGGACGCCGTCGGTGAACAGGGCGCTGCCGATGCCGGTGCCGAGGGTGAGCACGATGACCGTTCCCCGACGGTCCCTGCCCGCGCCGAAGCGCGTCTCCGCGACACCCGCGGCGTCCGCGTCGTTCACGACGGTCACCGGCAGCCCGCCCAGGCTCTCGCCGAACAGGGCGCGGGCGTCCGTGCCGACCCACTCCCCGGCGACGTTGGCCGCCGTCTCCACACGGGCCCCACCGGTGACCACACCGGGGAAGGTGAGCCCGACCGGGCCGCTCCAGCCGAAATGCTCGACGACCTCGCGCACGCCGGAGGCCACGGCCTCGGGCGACGACGGCCGCGGCGTCAGCACCTTGTGCCGCTCCTCCGCCAGAGCGCCCCTGTCCAGGTCCACCGGGGCGCCCTTGATCCCGGAACCCCCGATGTCCACGCCGAAGATCTGCATGGCCCCACCGTACGGCCTGAGGACCGCGGTCACGCCTCCTTCGCGCCGGCCGGGCCCTCGCCGCCGCGCGCGGCGACCAGAGCGGCGGCCTCCTCGCGCAGATCGCGCCGGAGTTCCTTGGGCAGCGAGAAGGTGATGGTCTCCTCGGCGGCCCTGACGATCTCGACGTCGCCGTACCCGCGCTCGGCCAACCAGTCCAGCACCTCCTCGACCAGCACCTCCGGCACCGAGGCGCCGGAGGTGACGCCGACGGTGGTGACGCCCTCCAGCCAGGCCGCGTCGATCTCCCGCGCGAAGTCGACCAGGTGCGCGTCGCGGGCCCCGGCCTGCTTGGCGACCTCGACGAGCCGCTTGGAGTTGGAGGAGTTGCGGGAACCGACCACGATCACCAGATCGGCGTCCGACCCCATCCGCTTCACCGCGAGCTGGCGGTTCTGCGTGGCGTAGCAGATGTCGTCGCTGGGCGGGGAGACCAACCCGGGGAACTTCACCTTCAACGCGTCGACCGTCTCCATGGTCTCGTCCACGGAGAGGGTGGTCTGGGACAGCCAGACCACCTTGGCGGGGTCGCGGACCTCCACCTTCTCCACATCGCCCGGTCCGTCGACGAGCTGGATGTGGTCGGGGGCCTCGCCGGAGGTGCCGATCACCTCCTCGTGGCCCTCGTGCCCGATGAGCAGGATGTCGTAGTCCTCTTCGGCGAACCGGACGGCCTCCTTGTGGACCTTGGTCACCAGGGGGCAGGTGGCGTCGATGGTGGCGAGCCGGCCCCGCTCGGCCTCCTCGTGGACGGCCGGCGCGACGCCGTGCGCGGAGAACATCACGATGTTGCCCGGGGGGACCTCGTCCGTCCGTTCCACGAAGACGGCCCCCTTCTTCTCCAGGGTCCGCACCACGTACTTGTTGTGGACGATCTCGTGTCGGACGTAGACGGGAGCCCCGTACTGCTCCAGGGCTCTCTCGACGGCGATCACGGCGCGGTCCACACCCGCGCAGTAGCCACGGGGGGCGGCGAGCAGGACACGGCGGCCGGGCGAAACAGTCATGCGCCCCATCGTAGGGCGCGTTCGGCGGCACAGGGATCGCGCCCGCGAGGGACCCCCGGAGAGACTGACGGAAGGCTTCGGCGGCGAGGGCGGAGGCACGATGCCCGACACGGGCGCGGGAGGTCGGCACGACGGGGCGGAGTCCGACGGGTCCGGCCCCGGACCCCTCGTGCCCGGGCTCCGCCGCAGCCTCGGCTTCCGGGACCTCGTCGTGTACGGCCTGCTGTTCATCGGGCCCATGGCCCCGGTCGGCATCTTCGGCACGCTCGACGCCAACTCGGGCGGCGCGGTGGCACTGGTCTACGTCCTCGCCACCGTCGCGATGGCCTTCACCGCGTTCAGCTACGCCCAGATGGTCAGGGTGCTCCCCCACGCCGGCTCGGTGTTCGCCTACGCCCGGGCCGCGCTCGGCGACGCGCTCGGCTTCGTCGCCGGGTGGATGGCGATGCTGGACTACCTCCTCATTCCCGCCGTGGCCTACCTGTTCTCGGGCGTCGCCATGCACGAGCTGGTGCCCGGGGTGTCCCGCTGGGTGTGGGCGGGGCTGGCCGCGGTGGTCACCACCCTGCTGAACCTCCGGGGCGTGCGGACCGCCGCACGAGTGGGGTTGGCGGTCCTGGTCGGGGAGGTCGTCGTCCTGCTGGTCTTCGTCGTGACGGCCGTCGTCGTCCTCGCCGACGGAGGACCCGTCAGGGGTTGGCTGACACCGCTGTCGGGGGACGGAACCCAGGGGGCGTTCGCCTGGTCGGCGGTCCTCGGCGCGGTGTCGGTGGCGGTGCTGTCCTACCTGGGGTTCGACGCCATCGCGACGTTCGCGGAGGAGGTGACCGGGGGCTCGGCGAAGGTGGCCCGGGCGGTGCTGACCTGCCTGGTACTGGCCGGTGCGCTGTTCGTGGCGCAGACGTACCTGGCGGCGCTGCTGACCCCGGTGGCCTCGGCCGATCTGGCCGCCGACCCGGTGTCGCAGGCCCCGGCGTTCTACGACTCGGTCGATGCCTCGGTGGGTCCCTGGCTGCGCGACCTGGTCGCGGTGAGCAAGGCGGTCGGCGCGGCCTTCGCGGCACTGGCCGCCCAGGCCGCGGCGGGAAGACTGCTCTTCGCGATGGGGCGGGGCCGGCGACTCCCCACCCCGCTGGCCCGCACCTCGGCCGGGGTACCGCGGGTGGCGCTCCTGGTGTCGGCGTCGATCACGACGGTGGCGGCCGTGTGGGCGGCCCGCGCCGACGACGGCGTCGACCTGCTGGTGTCGGTCGTCGACGTCGGCGCGCTCACGGCCTTCACCCTGCTGCACGCGAGCGTGGTCGGCTGGTTCGTGGCGCGGCGCCGGGCCGGGCCCGTCCGGTGGGGGCGGCACCTGGTGATGCCGGTGACGGGCGGGGTGATCACGATCGGCGTGGTCGTGACGGCGTCGCCCACGGCGCAGGTGGTGGGCCTCCTCTGGCTGGGCGCCGGGCTGGCGGTCCTCGCGGCGCGCCGGACGCGGTCCCCCGGGTGAGGCGCCGGATCGCGGCGCGTCGTCCGGACGCGGTCGGAGGTCGCGGACGGGCGTGGCGCGAGGACGCTCGGCGGAGCCGGCGCGACGTTCCCCTCTCCGCCCGACCGGTCGTGTTGTCGGCGGGGGCAACTACGCTCGCCGCATGGCGGTGAACACGAGTCCCGAGTCCCCCTTGCCGGTGGGGGAGGTGTCCCGACTCATCGGCGGTTGGGTCGACCGGCTGGGCCCGGTCTGGGTGGAGGGGCAGATCACCCAGTTGTCCCGCCGGCCGGGCGCCGGGGTGGTGTTCCTCACGCTGCGCGACCCCTCCCACGACGTCTCGGTCGGCGTCACCTGCTACCGGCAGGTGTTCGACCCGATCGCCGACGTCGTCGGCGAGGGCGCCCGCGTCGTGGTGCACGCCAAGCCCGAGTGGTACGCCCGGCGCGGACAGTTGTCGTTGCGCGCGGCCGAGATCAAGACCGTCGGGGTGGGCGAGTTGCTCGCGCGACTGGAGCGGCTCAAGAAGACCCTGGCGAAGGAGGGCCTGTTCGACGCCGGTCACAAGCGGCCCCTGCCCTTCCTGCCCCGGCTGGTGGGTCTGGTCTGCGGGCGCGCCTCGGCCGCCGAGCGGGACGTCCTGGAGAACGCACGGCACCGCTGGCCCGCCGTCCGCTTCGAGGTGCGCAACGTCGCGGTACAGGGGGTCCACGCGGTGCCGCAGATCATGGGAGCGGTGGCGGAGTTGGACGCCCTGCGCGAAGTCGACGTGATCGTCGTCGCGCGCGGCGGAGGCAGTGTGGAGGACCTGCTGCCCTTCTCCGACGAGGAACTGGTCCGGGCGGTCGCGGCCTGCCGCACCCCGGTCGTGTCGGCGATCGGCCACGAGCCGGACAGCCCGCTGCTCGACCACGTGGCGGACGTCCGCGCTTCCACCCCGACCGACGCCGCCCGGAAGGTGGTGCCGGACGTGGGCGAGGAACACGAGCGGGTCGCGGAGCTGCGCGCCCGCTCCCGCCGGTGCGTGGAGGCGCTCCTGGACCGGGAGGAGCGCGGGCTGGCGCAGGCGCTGGCCCGCCCGTCCCTCCAGGCGCCCTACCGGATGATCGACGACAGGGCCGAGTCGGTGACCGGCCTGCTGGAGCGGGCCCGGCGGGCGTTGGGGCACCGGTTGGACCGCGCCGAATCCGACCTGGAGCACACCCGCGCGCGGGTCGTGGCCCTCTCCCCCGCCGCGACACTGGAGCGGGGGTACGCCGTACTGCGGCGCGCCGACGGGCGGGCGGTTCGGGATCCGGACGAGGTGGCCTCGGGCGAGCCTCTGCGGGCCCGGGTGTCCGGAGGCGAGTTCTCCGTACGAGTCGACACATAGGGTGGGCGGGATGACGGACGAGGTGGAGCAGACGACGGCTCGTGACGCGGCCCTCGGCTACGAGCAGGCCCGGGACGAGCTGATCGAGGTGGTGCGCCGGCTGGAGGCGGGCGGCGCGTCGTTGGAGGAGTCCCTGGTCCTGTGGGAGCGCGGCGAGGAGTTGGCCCGGGTGTGCCGGCGGCGGCTGGAGGGCGCCCGCGCCCGGCTGGACGCCGCCGTCGCCGAGGAGGGCGGTGCCCGGGCCGCGCAGGCGGGAGGCGGGGGCGGCGGGGGCTGAGGCGGCCCCCTCTATCGCCCGGCGGCCTCGTCGAGGGCGTACTTGACCAAGGCGTTGGCGTGTCCGTGGCCCATGCCGTGCTCGGCCTTGAGCCAGGCCACGAGTTCCATGTGCGTGGTCGGTGCAGCGGCGTCGATCAGTCGTCTCCACTCGGCGATCGAGCGACCGTACTTCCTCTCGATCGCCGGAAAGTACGAGGCCGGGCCCTTCGTGGTCATGCGTTCGCTCCTCGCCGTCGGTGGGCGCCGTCCGGTGTGGCGGCGCGGCCGGGCCGGGGAGGTTCCCGGCCTGATGGGCGTACGGAGGGTGGACCGGCGGGGCGGGAAGTACTCGTCGCCCATCCCGCGTGATCCGCGTCACATACCCGGCCGGCCGGGGCACGGGATCGGGCGTCGCGCGGCCCGCCCGGGCGGGTCCGCCTCGACCCGTGCGCCTCGCGGGCCGGTGGCGCGCGTCGGCAACGGCGGGTGGGCGCGCGCGTTCGCGAGGTCAGCCCATCCGCAGGGCCGCGGCCACCTCGGTGAGTCGGTCGAAGGACCCGGTGCCGGCGACGACGGTCGTGGCCCCCTCGACACCCCCGGTGTCCTCCAGGACGAGGGCGTCGTACCGGCCGCCCTCGTACCGGGTCCAGGCGCGACCGTCGATCTCCTCGGTCCGGTCGGTGGCGACGGCGCCCTGGGTCGCGTCGTCGACGACCTCGGCGGGCTTCCCGGTGGACTGCCGGACCTGGGCGTAGGTGCCTTCGGGGCCGTGCAGGCCCAGGTGCCAGGTGTCGGACTCGGCACCGCGGTAGCGGACGGACGTGGCCTTCCACTCCTCCGCCAGGCCCTCGGGGGCCGCCACCGGGTAGGGCGCGGCACGCCGCGCGGTGAGCAGCTCTACGCGGTAGTCGACCCTGGGGAGGTCGGGGGCACTGTCGTCGTGCGGGAGGAAGAGCCAGATCACCAGCCCCGCGAGAAGGACCACTCCCATCGAGAGCACCATGTCCCGGGCTGTCCGCTGCTTGCCTTTGGTACCTGCCACGGCACCATCGTCGCAGGTCGCTCTCGCGCTCATCCGCAGGGTCCCCCGCTCATGCGTGGGACTCCCCCTGCTCATTTCGTCTGCCTAACGATAGAGTCGGGATCGGCACCCCCCATCCGGCCGTCGTCGTATCAGAAAGGTGCGCTCCGATGACCGAGCATCACCACCTGCCCTCCGAGCTGGACGTCCCGTCCGAGGCGCCCGACCGCAACCTGGCGATGGAACTGGTCCGCGTCACCGAGGCCGCGGCGATGGCCGCCGGCCGCTGGGTGGGGCGCGGCGACAAGAACGGCGCGGACGGAGCCGCGGTCCGCGCCATGCGGACGCTGGTCCAGACGGTCTCGATGAACGGCGTGGTCGTCATCGGCGAGGGCGAGAAGGACGAGGCGCCGATGCTCTACAACGGCGAGCGGATCGGTGACGGCACCGGTCCCGAGTGCGACATCGCCGTGGACCCCATCGACGGCACCACGCTGACCGCCAAGGGCATGACCAACGCCATCGCGGTACTGGCCGCCGCCGAGCGCGGCACGATGTTCGATCCCTCGGCCGTCTTCTACATGGACAAGCTGGTCACGGGCCCGGAAGCGGCCGACTTCGTGGACATCGACGCCCCGGTGGCCGTCAACATCCGCCGGGTGGCCAAGGCCAAGCGCTCCACCCCCGAGGACGTCACCGTCGTCATCCTGGACCGGCCGCGGCACGAGGGCCTGATCGACGAGGTCCGGGAGACCGGCGCCCGCATCAAGTTGATCTCCGACGGGGATGTCGCCGGGTCGATCCTGGCACTGCGCGAGGGGACCGGCATCGACCTGCTGCTCGGCGTCGGCGGCACCCCCGAGGGCATCATCTCGGCGTGCGCGGTCAAGTGCCTGGGCGGCACCATCCAGGGCAAGCTGTGGCCGAAGGACGACGAGGAGCGCGAGCGGGCCCTCGACGCCGGACACGACCTGGACAGGGTGCTGACCACGGACGACCTGGTCTCCGGGGACAACGTCTTCTTCACCGCGACCGGGATCACCGACGGCGAGCTGCTCCGAGGGGTGCGGTATCGCGCGGAGACCGCCAGCACGTCCTCGATCGTCATGCGGTCGCGGTCGGGCACGGTTCGGCGGGTCGATTCCGAGCACCGGCTCAGCAAGCTGCGGGCCTACAGCACGATCGACTTCGAGCGGGCCAAGTGACCTGAAGCCCGCACCAGCGCGGGCCCGACCGCCCTGGCGGGGTGTCCCGAGCGGGCGCGGTGGTCGCCCCGGGCCGAAGCGAGGGGGTGGGGCGCACCCCCTCGCGGGCACCGTCGGCGGCCCCTCAGCCCGCGGCGGCCACGCGGGCGGCTCGGGCGGACTTCTTGAGCTCCAGATCCCGGCGTCGCCGGCGGGCCAGGACGATCCGGCGCTCGGCCGCCGTGAGGCCACCCCAGACGCCGTAGGGCTCGGGCTGGAGCAGGGCGTGCTCCCGGCACTGGATCATGACGGGACAGCGCCCACAGACCCGCTTGGCCGCGTCCTCCCGGGAGAGCCGGGCGGCGGTCGGCTCCTTGGACGGCGCGAAGAAGAGGCCGGCCTCGTCGCGCCGGCAGACCGCCTCGGTATGCCAGGGGGCGTCGTGGTCCCTGTCGCGCGTCGGTACCCGCTGGGCCGGGACGGCGGCTAACTTCAGGGACGAATGCGGCGGTTGCGGCACGGTCTACTCCTGACGACGGCTTCGCGAGCGAGAGACGATGCGTCAAGGCCTACCCGCTGTAGGCGGGCCTATGCACTGCGTTCCGAACCACGAGACCCGCTCCCGTCCCCGCGCACCGGCCGCCGCGCCGACGCACCGACGCCCGTGCGGTGACGGCAGGGCCCCCGCCGACCGGGGCACCCCTCGGGGCGCCGACCAGGCCGTTCGACCGGCGATTCCCCGCCGGGCCGGGGGCCTCGATCGGCCGCCGCGCGGTCCACGCCGGGCCGACCGAGCCCGACCTCACACCGACTGAGCCTTACCTCACCGGATACCGCTCGCGGGTACGTCCTACGCTGGTGGACGCTGCCCATGGAGGCCAGCCGCTGTCTGCCGTGAGTGAGGAATTGGCGAGATGTCGGAGTTCGCGTACACCGATCTGCTCCCCCTGGGGGAGGACACGACCCCGTACCGGCTGGTGACCTCCGAGGGGGTCTCCACCTTCGAGGCCGGCGGTCGGACGTTCCTCAAGGTGGAACCCGAGGCGCTGCGCAAGCTGGCCGAGGAGGCGATCCACGACATCCAGCACTATCTGCGCCCCGCCCACCTGGCGCAGCTGCGCCGGATCGTGGACGACCCCGAGGCGTCCGGCAACGACAAGTTCGTCGCCCTCGACCTGCTGAAGAACGCGAACATCGCGGCGGCCGGGGTGCTGCCCATGTGCCAGGACACCGGCACGGCGATCGTGATGGGCAAGCGCGGACAGAACGTCCTGACCGAGGGAGACGACCCGCGGGCCCTGTCCCGGGGCATCCACGACGCCTACCGGAAGCTGAACCTGCGGTACTCGCAGATGGCGCCGCTCACCATGTGGGAGGAGCGGAACACCGGCACCAACCTTCCGGCCCAGATCGAGCTGTACGCGAGCGACGGCGACGCCTACAAGTTCCTGTTCATGGCGAAGGGAGGCGGCAGCGCCAACAAGTCCTTCCTCTACCAGGAGACGAAGGCCGTTTTGAACGAGTCCTCCATGATGCGGTTCCTGGAGGAGAAGATCCGGTCTCTGGGCACGGCGGCCTGCCCTCCTTACCACCTGGCCATCGTGGTCGGCGGGACGTCCGCCGAGTACGCGCTGAAGACCGCCAAGTACGCCTCCGCGCACTACCTCGACGAGATCCCCTCGGAGGGCTCCCCGCTCGGGCACGGCTTCCGGGACCGGGAGCTGGAGGAGAAGGTCTTCGAGCTGACGCAGCGGATCGGGATCGGCGCGCAGTTCGGCGGCAAGTACTTCTGCCACGATGTGCGCGTGGTGCGCCTGCCCCGGCACGGGGCCTCCTGCCCGGTCGCGATCGCCGTGTCGTGCTCGGCCGACCGACAGGCGGTCGCCAAGATCACCGCCGAGGGCGTCTTCCTGGAACGGCTGGAGACCGACCCCGCGCGCTTCTTGCCCGAGACGACGGACCGGCACCTGGACGAGGGCTCGGTCGTCGAGATCGACCTCAACCGGCCGATGGACGAGATCCGCGCCGAACTCACCAAGTACCCCGTCAAGACCCGATTGTCGCTGACCGGACCGCTGGTGGTGGCCCGGGACATCGCCCACGCGAAGATCAAGGAGCGCCTCGACGCCGGCGAGGAGATGCCGCGCTATCTCAAGGACCACCCGGTGTACTACGCGGGGCCCGCCAAGACCCCGGAGGGCTACGCGTCCGGGTCCTTCGGCCCGACCACGGCCGGCCGCATGGACTCGTACGTGGAGCGGTTCCAGGCCGCGGGGGGTTCCCTGGTGATGTTGGCGAAGGGCAACCGGAGCCGCCAGGTGACCGAGGCGTGCGACACGTACGGCGGCTTCTACCTGGGGTCCATCGGCGGGCCGGCGGCGCGGCTCGCCCAGGACTGCATCAAGAAGGTCGAGGTCCTGGAGTACGAGGAGCTGGGCATGGAGGCCGTCTGGAAGATCGAGGTCGAGGACTTCCCGGCGTTCGTCGTGGTCGACGACAAGGGCAACGACTTCTTCCAGGACCCGGCACCGGCACCGACCTTCACCGCCATCCCGGTCCGGGCGCCGGGGACGCCGTGACGCCGCGAGCGGCCCGGCTCCGACCGCCGGGGCCCTCGCGACCAGGTCCCGCTCCGGCACGGCGGTGCCCCGGAACATCCACCCGCCGCCTCGCGCTGTAGGAGGCATGAGCGAATACCGCATCGAGCACGACTCCCTGGGAGCGGTCCGGGTCCCCGCCCACGCCAAGTGGGGGGCGCAGACGCAGCGCGCGGTGGAGAACTTCCCGATCTCCGGGCAGCGCCTGGAACGGGCCCACATCGAGGCGCTGGCACGGATCAAGGGCGCCGCGGCGAAGATCAACGCCCGCCTCGGCGTCCTCGACCAGGAAATGGCCGAGGCGATCGAGAGCGCGGCGGAGGAAGTGGCCGCCGGCCGTTGGGACGAGCACTTCCCCGTCGACGTCTTCCAGACCGGGTCCGGCACCTCGTCCAACATGAACGCCAACGAGGTCCTCGCGGCACTCGCCGCAGAACGGCTGGGCCGACCGGTCCACCCCAACGACCACGTCAACGCGTCCCAGTCGTCCAACGACGTCTTCCCCTCCTCCCTCCACATCGCCGCCACCGCCGCCGTGAGCCGCGACCTGATCCCGGCACTGGAGCACCTCGCCGCGACGCTGGAACGCAAGGCCGAGGAGTTCGCCGACGTGGTCAAGTCGGGCCGGACCCACCTGATGGACGCCACACCGGTCACCCTGGGGCAGGAGTTCGGCGGCTACGCGGCCCAGGCCCGCTACGGCGTCGAGCGCCTGCGCGCCTCCCTCCCCCGGCTCGCCGAGCTGCCCCTGGGCGGGACCGCCGTCGGCACCGGAGTCAACACCCCGCCGGGGTTCGCCGCCTCCGTGGTCGAGGAGGTGGCGCTGCGCACCGGACTGCCGCTCACCGAGGCCCGCGACCACTTCGAGGCACAGGGCGCCCGGGACGGCGTGGTCGAGACCAGCGGACAGCTGCGGACCGTCGCCGTCGGTCTGACGAAGATCGCCAACGACCTGCGCTGGATGGCGTCGGGTCCGCGCACCGGCCTCGCCGAGATCCGCCTTCCCGACCTTCAGCCCGGTTCGTCGATCATGCCGGGGAAGGTCAACCCCGTCGTGCCGGAGGCGGTGCTGATGGTGGCCGCCCAGGTCACCGGGAACGACGCGACGATCGCCGCGGCCGGCGCCTCCGGCAACTTCGAACTGAACGTGATGCTCCCGGTCATCGCCAAGAACGTGCTCGAGTCGATCCGCCTGCTGGCCAACGCCTCCCGGTTGCTCGCCGACAGGACCGTCGCGGGCGTGACGGCCGACCGCGAGCGGGCCCGCGAGTACGCGGAGTCCTCGCCGTCCGTCGTCACCCCTCTCAACCGCTACATCGGCTACGAGGAGGCGGCCAGAGTCGCCAAGCGGGCGTTGGAGGAACGACGGACCATCAGGGAGGTCGTCCTGGACAGCGGGTACGTGGAGCGCGGGGAGCTGACCATGGAACAGGTGGACGAGGCCTTGGACGTCCTGCGGATGACCCGGCCCTGACACGCGCGCCCGCACCCGGCCCTCGCTCCCGACGCCCGGGGGACGCCTATCGCCGGGAGCACGGGCCGAACCGAGCGCGGCCTCGGAACGCGGGTCCCCCGATCCGGGCGGAGCGCGCCGGACCGAGGCGGTGCGGCGGGCCCGACCGTCCTACCATCTGGCCATGGAAGACGGCGAGACACTGCGTTCCGCGACCGACGAGCGGGCCGAGCCGCCCGGCGTGGCCGCGCCCCGGGCGGCGTCGGCGCCACCGCGTTTCTGGGCGCCGGGGAGCAGGATCCTGTGGCGCTACCGGGAGAACGGCGGCGCCCGCCCCCACATCGTCCGGCCCGTCACCGTCGTCCGCGACGACGCCGACGTGCTCGCGGTCTGGCTGGCTCCCGAGACCGAGTGCGTGAAGCCCGTGCTCGACGACGGTAGGCCCGTCCATCGGGAGCCGCTGGCGACGCGCTACACCCGCCCGCGAGGGGTGGCCCGGCACCGGTGGTCCGGCACCGGCGTGCTGAAGCTGGCCCGACCGGGCCAACCGTGGTCGGTGTGGCTGTTCTGGGAGCCGGGTTGGAGGTTCCGACAGTGGTACGTGAATCTGGAGGAGCCGCTCACCCGCCGCCCCGACGGGGTCGAGTCGGAGGACCACTTCCTGGACATCTCCGTCCGCCCCGACCGCACGTGGCGGTGGTTGGACGAGGACGAGTTCGCCCAGGCCCAGCGGGACGGACTGATGAGCGCCGCCCAGGCGGACCGGGTGCGCCGGGCCGGACGGGAGGCGCTGCGCGTGATCAGCGCCTGGGGGCCGCCGTTCCCGGACGGCTGGGAGGACTGGCGCCCCGACCCGACCTGGCCGGTGCCGCGGCTGCCGGAGGGCTGGGACCGCACACCCGGGGGAGGGTCCGCATGAGACCCTTGTCCGGCCCCCCGGCGAGAATCGTAGGATCGTCCGCAGGCAGACCCGGCGACAAGCGCCCGCGAATACGGCGGGCTTGATCGATCGTCAGCGAGGGGCGGCAGGACGTGAGCCAGAGGGACGACGACACCACCGGCACGGGCGGACACTCGCCGGCGCGCCGCGGCGGCGGAAGCCCCGACCGGATCGCCGAGCGCGCGGGAACCGCGTTCCCCGGGGTCGGGTTCGGGGTATCGGAAGCTCCGCGGGACGCATTGCGCGCGCGGCGCGCAGTCGCAGACGGACGGATTCGACACGCGTGACGGAGCACCCGATCTCCTTCGAACGCCCCGGGCGGGACGACCTGACGGACACTCACGAGGCGTCGCCACCGGCGGCCGGAGCGGCCGACTCGCCCCGGGACCACACGGGCGACCAGGCGGACGACGCCTCCTCGGCGAGGAGTCCCCGCTCCGGGCACGGGCCCCACACGACAGGGTCCGGCCCCGAGCCGGGGACGCCGCGCCCGCGACCCGCCCCCGACGACGTGCCCGCCCGGGCCGGTGGCGGGCCGGGCGGCCTTCCTCCCGGGGGCACCGACCGCCGCACCGGACAGCCCTCGCCGGGCCGCCCCACGCCGATGCGCCGGGACGGCGACCGGCTGCGGTTCGTGGGGGCGGCGACCCGGCGGATCGCCCGGGGCATGGATCTCGACGAGATCGTCATGGGGCTGTGCCGGGCGACCGTGCCCACGTTCGCCGACGCGATCCTGGTGTACCTGCGCGAGCCGCTCCCGGTGGGCGACGAGCGCCCGGTGGGCCCGTTGGTGCTGCGGCTGCGCCGGACGGATCGGATTCCGGCGGGCCGGGACGCGGAGAGCGGCTTCCTGATCGCCGACCGCCCCGAGCCCTCCGAGCTCGACTCCTTCGGCGCCGAGTGGTGCGAGGTCCGGCAGGGCAGCGCGCTGGCCGAGGTGCTTCGCGGGGTTCGACCGGTCTTCACGGACGCCCCGGCCACCCGCGCCGCCCTACCCGAACTGCTGGGCGAGGGACGCGAGTCGGCCGTTCCCGACGGGCGTCGCGCGATCCTGGCGCCGCTGCGCGGTCGCCGGCGGGTGATCGGCGCCGCGTTGTTCCTGCGCCGTCGGGAGCGGGTCGCGTTCGAACCGGACGACCTGCTGGTGGCGGCACAGCTCGCCACGCACAGCGCGCTGGGGGTGGACAAGGCCGTGCTGTACGGCCGCGAGGCCTACATCGCGGACGAGTTGCAGCGCACCATGCTGCCGGAGCACCTGCCCCGCTGCACCGGCGTGCGGCTGGCGTCCCGATACCTGCCGGCCGCCGAGACGGCGAGGGTGGGGGGCGACTGGTACGACGCGATCCCGTTGCCAGGCAGTCGGGTCGCGCTGGTCGTGGGCGACGTGATGGGCCACTCCATGACCTCAGCCGCGATCATGGGGCAGCTCAGGACGACGGCGCAGACCCTCGCCGGCCTCGATCTCCCGCCCCAGGAGGTGCTGCACCACCTGGACGAGCAGGCGCAGCGTCTGGGCACCGACCGCATGGCGACGTGCCTGTACGCGGTCTACGACCCGGTGGCGCACCGCATCACGGTCGCCAACGCGGGCCATCCGCCGCCCGTGCTGTTGCACCTCGGCGGGCGGGCCGAGGTGTTGCGGGTGCCGGCCGGCGCGCCGATCGGCGTGGGCGGGGTGGACTTCGAGGCGGTGGAGCTGGAGGCTCCGGCGGGCGGCACGCTGCTGCTGTACACGGACGGGCTGGTCGAGTCGCGGTTGCGGGACGTGTGGACCGGGATCGATCAACTGCGGGACAAGCTCGCCGCGACGGCACGGCTGACGGGTCCCGACCATCCGCCCCCGTTGGAGGCCCTGTGCGACGAGGTGCTGGACATGCTCGGGCCTGGCGATCGGGACGACGACATCGCACTGCTGGCGGCGCGGTTCGACGGGATCGCGCCGAGCGACGTGGCGTACTGGTCGCTGGAGCCGGACGAGACGGCCCCGCGGCAGGCGCGCCGGCTGGCCCGCCGCGCGCTGGACCGGTGGGGTCTGGAAGAGCTGACCGACGCGGTGGAACTGCTGGTCAGCGAGGTGGTGACGAACGCGGTGCGCTACGCGACCCGGCCGGTCACCCTGCGTCTGCTCCGCACCGACGTGCTCCGGTGCGAGGTGGGGGACGACGTGCCGCAGTTGCCGCGGCTGCGGCAGGCGCGGGCCACCGACGAGGGCGGACGGGGGTTGTACCTGGTCAACCGGCTGGCCCGACGGTGGGGCGCGACCCGGTTGAGTACCGGCAAGGTGGTGTGGTTCGAGCTGCGCAGGGGCTGACCGGCGGGGCGGCGGCGCGAGCCCGGCGCGCTCCGGGGTGGGTCGCCCCTGAGCCGGTCGGCGCACCGCCGGGAGGAGCGGGTCGGGGACATCGGGCCGTTCCCGCCGGGATGCCGACCGGTCTTCCGGGCGGGGGCCGGAGACCGGTCGGGTCAGACGTGCTCGCCGGGGTGGACGAGATCCTCGACGCCGACCGGCAGCGGTGGTTCCTCGGGGGACTCCTCGGCGGTCGGTTCGGGGTCGACAGGCGGGTCCGGGCTCGGTTCGAGAGGCGCGGGTTCCTCGGTGGGCTCCTCGGTGGGTTCCTCCGAGGTCGGCGGGGCGGAGGTCGGTTCCTCCTCCGACGGCGTCGCGGTGTCGGGTTCCTCGGTGGGCGTCGGGGTCGGCTCCGGGGCGGGCGGGGTGACGGGCGGCGCCGCCGCGCCCCGCGTGGTCTCCAGGTCGAACTCGATGCCGCTGTCCGTGACGCCGAACATGTACGCGGCCCAGATCCGGGCGGGGAAGCCGCCTCCGTCGACCCGCGCCACGCCGCCGGCGCCGTACATCGGGACCTGGCCGCCGGTCTCGGCGTCCTCGCCGAACAGGCCGACCGTGGTGACCAGCTCCGGCGTGTAGCCGGCGAACCACGCGGACTTGTTGTCGTCGGAGGTGCCGGTCTTGCCCGCGACCTGCTGACCGGCGCGGAGCGGGTTGTCGCGCACCGAGCTGCGCGCGGTGCCGTCGTCGACCACGCCGGTGAGGACGGACGTGACGGTGTCGGCGGCCTCCCGGCTGATGACCTGGGCGCCGACGGGGTCGGGGAAGGAGACCGCGCGCGTGGCGTGCTCCGCCGACTTCACGATCGCGGGGGTGACCTGCCTGCCGTGGTTGTCCAGGGTGGCGTAGACGGCGGCCATCCGCAGAGGGCTCGCCCCCATGCTGCCGAGGGTCTGGGCGGGTACGGGCTCCACACCGTCCATGTCCATGCCGAGCTTGCCGGCGGTCTCCAGCACCCTGGACATGCCGACGTCGACGCCCATCTGGGCGAAGGCCGAGTTGACCGACCGATTCATCGCCTCCTGGACGGTGATCTGGCCGTAGCTGCCGTCGTCCTCGTTCTCGGGCGCGAAGCCGACCTGTACACCGTTGTCGACGACGGGTCGTTCGCTGGTGCCGTCGTAGTGGGTGCTCGCGGTGATCGGCACGCCGCTCTGGGTGCTCGCGCCCTCCTCCAGCGCGGCGGCGAGGATCACCGGCTTGAAGGTAGAGGCGGGCTGGTAGTCGTCACGGGTCGCGTTGTTGACGAAGTGCTCCAGGTAGTCCACGCCGCCGTACATGGCGACGACGGCGCCCGTCTCGGGGTCGACCGAGACGGCGCCGGCCTGGACGTCGGCGTCGACCTCCCGGTCCGGGTCCAGGGCGCTGGTGAGCTGGGAGGCGACCGCGTCCTCCAGCGCCGCCTGCTTGTCCTTGTCGATGTTGAGCGTGAGGGTCCAGCCGCCCTCCTCGACCAACGCGCGGGCCTGGTCGGCGTCCTCCGCGGTGCCCTCCGCGACCAGCCGGGTCTCCAGGGCCTCGTCGGCGGCCTCCACCAGGTAGCCGATCTGGCCCTGGAGGCCGGCCGACGGCGTCGGTTCCTCCGGGACGGGGAAGTTCATGCCGGCGCGTTCGGCGGGGTCCAGCCACTCCTTCTCGACCATGTTGTCCAGGACGTAGTTCCAGCGCTGCTGGACGAGCTTCTTGCCGTTGTCCCCGGCGACCGCCCAGTCGTACTGATTGGGGGCCTGGAGCAGCGCGGCGAGGTAGGCGCCCTGCTCGATGGTGAGGTCGTCGGAGTCGACCTGGTAGTAGGCCTGGGCCGCCGCCTGGATGCCGTAGGCGCCGCGGCCGTAGAAACTGGTGTTGAGGTAGCCGGCGAGGATCTCGTCCTTGGTCTTCTCCCGGTCCAGCTTCAGGGAGATGACGATCTCCTTCAGCTTGCGGGAGACCGTCCGGTCCTGGGTCAGGTAGTAGTTCTTGACGTACTGCTGCGTGATCGTCGAGCCGCCTTGCGCCCCCTTGCCGGTGACCGTGTTGAACACGCCGCGCGCGGTGCCCTTGAGGTCGATGCCGGCGTCGTCGTAGAAGGTCTTGTTCTCGGCGGCGACGAAGGCGTGCCGGACGTCCTGCGGCACCCTCGACAGGTCGACGATCTCGCGCGGGTAGCCGTGCCGGGTCATGAGAGAGCCGTCGCTGTAGCGGTAGACGTTCCCCTGACGCTGGGCGTCGGCGTTCCCCTCCGGGATGTCTATCACCATGTACAGCGCGACGAAGGCGCCCATGCCGAGCAGGCAGAGGCCGAGGAAGGTGCCGAGCAGCTTCTTCCACGTGAACAGCCGGCGTATGCCGCCCCGACCGCCGGCGCGTTGCCGCGGCGTTCCCTCTTCGGTTCGTCCCATGGATGCGATCCGCTCCGGTTGGCTCGGGTGTGTGCTCGGCCGTCGCACGAGTGTCGTCGGCGGGTCGGCTCAGAAAGCTAACACCGCCAGATGTGACAAAGGTCCGCCGATCCGACCTTTCGGGACGTGAGAATCAGCACCTGTCCCCGGTGGAACCGACGCACGCGGGGGCGCCGGCGGTTGCCGCCCGGACGGGCCGGTCCGGCCCCCCCGCCCCTCGGCGCCGCGCCGGGCGGCCGGCGCGGAGTCAACCGGCGTCTTCGTCACCGCCGCGCACGGTCCGGACGGGCAGGACGCGCACCGCCTCCCGAAGCGCCGCCGCCAACGCCTCGTACTCCCCGAACCTGGCGGTGCCCGCGCGTACCGCCAGGGCGATCCGACGGGTGGGCACGGGCTCGGCGAACGACGCGGTCAGAAGTCCCGACGCGTGCGAGGTCTCCACCCGCACCGCCGTGCGGGGCAGCAGGGTGACGCCGAGCCCCCCGGCGACCAGTTGCACCAGGGTGGAGAGACCGGCCGCGGTGGTCGTGGCCGGCACGCCCGACCGGCCGGCCTCCCGGCAGATGTCGAGAGCCTGGTCCCGCAGGCAGTGCCCTTCGTCCAGCAGCAGCAGGTCGAGTGAGCGCATCGCGGCACGCGGCACCCCCTCCCGTCCCCCGAGCCAGTGGTCGGCGGGGGTCACCAGGACGAAGTCCTCGTCGAAGAGCGGAAGCTCCACGACACCGGGCGCCCCCAACGGGACGGCGAGCAGCAGCAGGTCCAGACGGCCCGCGAGGAGGCCGTCCAGCAGGCGGGCGGTCTGCTCCTCGTGCACCTGGAGATCCAGTTCGGGATACCGTCGGTGCACCAGACGCAGGACGGTGGGCAGTACGTAGGGGGCCACCGTCGGGATGACGCCGAGCCGGAGGGCCCCGGTGAAGGGCGCCCGCGCGGCCTCCGCCTCCTCCATCAGCGCCCCGACCTCCGCCAGTACCGCCTTGGCCCGGGGCGCCAGGCGCTCCCCCTCGGGGGAGAGCAGCACCTTGCGCGTCGTACGCTCCAGGAGCGTCAGGCCGAGCGTCTCTTCCAGCGCGGACACCGCCCCGGAGAGGGCGGGCTGGCTGGTCCCGATCGCCGCGGCGGCGTCGCGGAAGTGCAGGTGTTCGGCGACCGCGGCGAACGCGCGGAGTTGGGCGAGGGTGGGCTGTCCGTGTTTGCCGTGACGATTGATAGCGACCTCCGATCGATCCGACCGAGTGTAGCTATTTCCGCAATCAATGCCGCCTGTGCCACCATCGGCGACGTCCAACCCATGGGAAGCGCTCGTGAGCCGGGCGCTTCCTCGCTGCAAGGAGAGCGCGTGCTCACTGTCGGTGACAAGTTCCCCGAGTTCGAACTGACCGCCTGCGTCTCGCTGGAGAAGGGCGCGGAGTTCGAGACGATCGACCACAAGACCTACGAGGGCAAGTGGAAGGTCGTCTTCGCCTGGCCCAAGGACTTCACCTTCGTGTGCCCGACCGAGATCGCCGCCTTCGGCAAGCTGAACGACGAGTTCGCCGACCGCGACGCGCAGGTCCTGGGCTTCTCCGGCGACTCCGAGTTCGTGCACCACGCCTGGCGCAAGGACCACGACGACCTGCGCGACCTCCCCTTCCCGATGATGGCCGACTCCAAGCACGAGCTGATGCGCGCCCTCGGCATCGAGGGCGAGGACGGCTTCGCCAAGCGCGCGGTCTTCATCGTCGACCAGAACAACGAGATCCAGTTCTCCATGGTGACCGCCGGCTCGGTGGGTCGTAACCCCAAGGAGGTCCTCCGGGTGCTGGACGCGCTCCAGACGGACGAGCTGTGCCCGTGCAACTGGAGCAAGGGCGACGAGACGCTGGACCCGGTGGCCCTGCTGGCGGGTGAGTGACCGGATGTCGCTCGACTCCCTGAAGTCCGCCATACCGGACTACGCCAAGGACCTGAAGCTCAACCTGGGTTCGGTCATCGGCAATTCGGAGCTTCCGGCCCAGCAGCTGTGGGGCACGGTGCTGGCCACCGCCATCGCCTCCCGCTCCCCCAGGGTGCTGCGCGAGCTGGAGCCCGAAGCCAAGGCCAACCTCGCGCCCGAGGCGTACACGGCGGCCAAGGCCGCCGCCGCGGTCATGGCGATGAACAACGTGTTCTACCGCACCCGGCACCTTCTGTCGGACCACGAGTACGGCACCCTCCGCGCCGGCCTGCGGATGAACGTCATCGGCAACCCAGGCGTCGACAAGGTCGACTTCGAGCTGTGGTCCTTCGCGGTCTCCGCGATCAACGGTTGCGGGATGTGCCTGGACTCGCATGAGCAGGTGCTCCGCAAGGCCGGTCTCGACCGGGACACCATCCAGGAGGCGTTCAAGATCGCCGCGGTCGTGCAGGCCGTCGGCGCCACGCTGGACGCCGAGGCGGTCCTCGCCGAGTAGTCGCCGACCGGCGACCGCGGTCGAAGGGCCCCGTCCACCCTCACGGTGGGCGGGGCCCTTCGCCGTGCGCCCCCACGCCCCGGGCCGAGACCGGGCGAGGAGGTCGCGGGGAGGGCGAGGTGACCGGGGCGGTGGCGAGGCCCGAGCGGGGGTCGAGAGTGGCGAAGGTCGGTGTCGGCGCGGGGCGCGCCGAGTCACGCCGGCGCCGGGTCGGGCTCCTCCGACGCGTGCGGAGCGGACGGCGGCTCGGGATCGGCCCCGGACACCGCGTCAGACGCCGGCGCACCACGTGGCCCGGGAGCGTGGCGCAGCGCGGCCTCCGTGGAGTACGCCCGCAGATAGCCGACGACGGTGTTGGCGACCGCGACCAACGGCACAGCTACGACCGCGCCGCCGATGCCGGCCACCAATCCCCCGCACGACACCGCGAGCACGACGGCGAGCGGGTGCACCCGCACGGCGCGCCCGAGGATGAACGGCTGGAGGATGTGGCCCTCGATCTGCTGCACCGCCAGCACCACGACGAGGGTCATGACGGCGGTGAACACGCCCTGGGTGACCAACGCCACGACGACCGCCAGCGCGCCCGACATCACGGCGCCGACCAGGGGGATGAACGCGAAGAGGAAGATGAACACGGCCAGCGGGACCGCCATCGGCACGTTCAGGAACCAGATGCCGATCCCGATGAAGACCGCGTCGATCAGCGCCACCACGACCGTTCCCCGCACATAGGCGGTGAGGGTCCCCCATGCGCGCGGGCCGGCTCCGGCGACTCCGGGGCGCGCGGCAGCCGGGACGAGCCGCAACGCCCACTGCCAGATCCGGGGACCGTCGTAGAGGAGGAACAGCGTCGCGAAAGCGGCGAGCAGGATCCCGGTCAGCGCCTCCACCACCACGGTGACGCCCTCCAGACCGGCCGAGGTGATCTGGTCGGTGTTGGCGCCGACCGCGTCGCGCAGGTTCTGGGCGATCTCGTTGATCTGCCGGTCGGTCACGTGGAAGGGGCTGTTCAGCAGCCATCCGCGCAACTCGTCGATACCGTCCTGGACCTGGTCGGAGAGGCTGTCGACGTTCTCCACGACCTGCCAGGTCACGAACCAGCCGATCAGCCCCATCACCACGAACCCCAGGATCGCGGTCATGGCGGTGGCCAGGCCCCGGGGTACCCCGGTCCGTCGCAGCCGGGCCACGGTCGGCTGCAACAGTGCCGTGATCAGTAGCGCGGCGACGAACGCCAACGCGACGAGTCGGACGGTGCTGATGACCCGCATCAGCACCCACACCGTCCCGGCCAGGACCAGCAGTCGCCACCCCGCCTCGGCCGCCACACGCATCCCCCAGGGCACCGCCTCGGCGGGTTCGGGGCGGGCCGGGACGGCGGGCGGGTGCTCCGGCGGCGCGGGTACGTACTCGACGGGGGAGGACGGGGGCTCGCCGTCGGGGTGGTCGTGTACCCGCTCCACTTCCGCCCGGCGTTGCTCCAGCCTCCTGCTGACCTGGGTCAGTCCGGCTCCGACGTGGCCGAGCCACCTTGGGACTCGCGACATGATCGGTCCTCTTCCCCCGTCTTTCCCCGCCACTCCTTTCCGGAGTCGTCGGGTCCGACCGTACAGGGCGAAAGCCCCTCACCGAAGCACGGTGAGGGGCTGCGCGAGGTGGACGGCGCGGGACGCCGCCCGATGTCGGAACTGGCCGACGGGCGACTCAGTACCAGTGGTTGGCCTGCCAGAAGGACCAGGCGTCGCACGGGCTGCCGTAGCGCTCGTTCATGTAGTTCAGACCCCATTTGATCTGGGTGGCGGGGTTGGTGCGCCAGTCGGCGCCCGCCGAGACGTACTTGCCGGCCGGCAGTGCCTGGAACAGCCCGTAGGCTCCGGAGGACGGGTTGACCGCCTGGTAGTTCCAGCTGGACTCGTGGTCCACGATGTTGCTGAAGCACTGCCACTGGCCGCTGGGGACCATCGACCGCGCCATCGACTGGATCTCCGCGATCGTGTACGAGCTCTGCACGGCGAAGTCCGAGGCGTCGCGCGCGGCGCTGCGGTCCGCGGCCTGCTCGGCCTCCTCGCGTTCCTTGGCCTTCTGCGCCTCCTCGGCGGCCTTGGCCTCCTCTGCCGCCTTGGCCTCGGCCGCGGCCTTCTCCTCGGCGGCCTTCTTCTTCGCCACGGCGGACTCGGCGGCGGCCTTGCGGGCGGCCTCCTCGCTTTCCTTCTTGGCCCCCGCGTCGGCCGCGATGGCCTGCGCGTCGGCCTGTTGCGCCAGCGAGGCCGTCTGCACCGGCGCGTGTTGCCCGACGGGGATCTCCGCGAGGAGCGTCGTGCCACCGGCCATTGCCTCGGCGTCGTTGGTGTTCGGTGTGGTGCTGCCCGAGGCAACTCCGACGACGCTTCCGACAGCGGTGACCGCCGTGGCAGACGCCACTGCGAATCCCCGGACCGAGATCCGGCTCACACGGTTTCCTTCCGGCATCGCCCGCTTCGGTGACCCTCGCGGACGCGACGTGCCCCTGGCACTGACCTCCCCCACTACGGGGTCACGGGAGGTGCTGACCCGGTGGCAACTCCCCGGCACGGGGAGTCGCGTGACGCTCGGGCGGCATACGACGCCGCTATGAAGTTGACTCTGATAACGCTGTGGCGCCTTGCCTCCCCTCGCCTGGGCGACGGGAGAGGTGCCCCCCGGGGGGGCACGGCCGTGTCGTATGCGGGGCCTGACAGGAACGAGACTCTGCCGTACCACGGCGCGGTGAGGCAATTCCGCGTCGCGTGGGAAAGCTCACATCCCGTTTGGCCCAGGGCGTTCCCGGAAACCGACGCGCGCGAGGCTCACTCCCCACTAGGCTGCGCGATTCTCGGCCGGCGCCCCGGCCGCCCGGCACCCCGGCCGGACCGGACCCCGCACGGGTGGCGGGGCCCGGCCGACCTCTCAGAGAGGGCCGTCCTCCAACATCTCGGTCACCAGGGCCGCGATCCGAGACCGCTCGGATCGCGTCAACGTGACGTGGGCGAAGAGCGGATGCCCCTTCAGCTTCTCCACCACGGCCACGACACCGTCGTACCGGCCGACGCGGAGATTGTCCCGCTGCGCGACGTCGTGGGTGAGCACGACCCGGGAGTCGGCACCGATCCGGGAGAGCACCGTCAGCAGGACGTTCCGCTCCAGCGACTGCGCCTCGTCGACGATCACGAAGGCGTCGTGCAGGGACCGACCGCGGATGTGCGTGAGCGGCAGGACCTCCAGCATGCCCCGGGCGGTGACCTCCTCGATCACGTCCCGGCTGGTGACCGATGACAGCGTGTCGAAGACGGCCTGCGCCCAGGGGCTCATCTTCTCCGCCTCGGTGCCCGGCAGATAGCCCAGCTCCTGGCCGCCCACCGCGTACAGCGGCCGGAACACCATCACCTTCCGGTGCTGGCGTCGCTCCAGGACCGCCTCCAGCCCCGCGCACAGCGCCAGGGCCGACTTGCCGGTGCCGGCCCGGCCACCCATCGAGACGATCCCGATGTCCGGATCGAGGAGGAGGTCGAGGGCGATCCGCTGTTCGGCGCTGCGGCCCTTGACGCCGAACGCCTCCCGGTCGCCGCGCACGAGGCGGACACCGCCGTCGGCCGTGACCCTCCCCAGGGCGTAGCCCCGTTCCGACTGGATGGTCAGCCCCGTGTGCACGGGCAGATCCGCCGCCTCCGGAACGTCGACCCGGCCCTCCTCGAACAGGATGTCCACCTGCTCGCCGGGGAGGGTCAGTTCGGACATCCCCGTCCACCCGGAGGCCCCGGTGACGGCCAGCTCGGCGCGGTACTCCTCGGCGATCAGACCGACCGAGGACGCCTTGATCCGCAGGGGAAGGTCCTTGGAGACGACGGTGACGTCACACCCCTCCGCCTGGAGGTTGCGCGCGACCGCGAGGATGCGGGAGTCGTTGTCGCCCAGTCGGTAGCCGGTGGGCAGAACACTGGGATCGGAGTGGTTGAGCTCGACCCGCAGGGTGCCGCCGAGTCCCCCGATCGGCACGGGGGCGTCCAGACGGCCGTGCCTGACCCGGCAGTCGTCCAGCAGCCGAAGGGCCTGACGGGCGAAGTAGCCGAGCTCGGGATGGTGGCGCTTGGCCTCCAACTCCGTCACCACGACGATCGGCAACACGACCTCGTGCTCGTCGAAGCGGCTCAGGGCGTTGGGATCGGCCAGCAGGACGCTGGTGTCGAGGACGTAGGTGCGCCGGTTGGGCTTGCGACGCTGTGCGCTGGTCACCACGGAAGGACGTACCCCCTCGTTAGAGGTCGGGGAGCGACGAGGCGGAGCCGGGCCGGTCGACGGCCCCCGTGCACGCCCGGCACGGGCCGACGACCGGCCCTCCGCCGCTTCTTCCGTGCCGTGACCGCACGGTCGGGCTGGTGCAAAGGGCCTCCCGGGCGGACGACCCCGTGCCGCCCGCTGAGATCCGACGCCCGTGATTCGGGCGTCGACCTGCTGGGGTTATGCCCTCGAACGCACCTCGCCATGCCCGGGCACGAGGACGGCGCCCGGGCGGACTCCCCGTGTCGCCTACACGCCGGGAGGGGCCACGAGGCCGTGAGGGACGGCCGAGGAGGATGCCGGAGCACGAAAAAACGGGCCGGTCCGTGGGGGGGGATACGGACCGGCCCGAGGGGGGGCTTCCACCATAACCCTTCGTGAGGGAAATCCGGTACACGGACACCAAAAAACTACTCTTCGTAGCCATCCGGCGACCGATGACCGATCCGCGCGGGCTCGTTCGCGCCACGCCCGAACCCGCCGCGCGGGCGATCCACCCCGGCCGAACACCGAGCGGGCCCCCTCGGGCCGCCGGACCGGCGCCGCGCGGCCCCCTCCACCGCGCGGCACCACTTCGCGCCACTTTGCTCACGCGAATCGATCGGCTCAGAACTTACGCGATCACTCCGACGGGCGCGAGCCACTCGCGATAACGATGCGGGAACCCACCCGGCCTGGTATAGGCCGCTCACGCCCCTCCGTCGAGGGGCCGGCCTCGACGCCTCGCGGCCTCCCGAAACGCCTGACGTCCCACTCGGGGCGGCGATACCGTCTGCTGCACGACGGAACGGCAGGGGGGATCTGTGGGCGGTGGATGGCTCGACGGGCCGGGAACGCTGATCGTGCGCCCGACGGACGGGCGGGAACCCGCGCGGATCCCCGTCGAGGTGGCCACGTCCTTCCGGGCCCGAAGCAGGGGGCTGCTGGGGCGTCTGTCCTTCCCCGGACGGGCGATGCTGCTGACTCCGGCCTCGGGAGTGCACACCTTCCGCATGCGGATGCCCATCGACGTCGCCTATCTCGACGGCGGGATGTCGGTGATCGCGGTCCGCACCATGCGCCCGGGGCGCTGGGGGCTGCCCCGGCCCCGCGCCCGACACGTCCTCGAGGCGGAGGCGGGCGCCATGGCCCGGTGGGGGGTGCTTCCGGGAACGCGGGTGGAGGTCGCGGCGGCACGCCGGACACCACGCCCGAGACGACGACTCCCGCGCTGACGACCTCCCACACCCTCGGACACCGGCCACGAGCGGCCCCCTCACCCCGCCCTGCGGCATGCCCCGTCAGCCCTCCGAGCGGCTCTCCTGTGGGTTCTCCGTCCGAGGGAACGACACCTCGACCCTCCGGTTCTTCTTGCGCCCGGTCTCGGTGGAGTTGTCGGCGATCGGATACTGCTCGCCGTAGCCACGGACCTCGTAGGTGATGTCCGAGTCGTCCAACTCCGCCGCAAGTACCTGCTGCACGGCGTCGGCTCGCCGCTTGGACAACAGGTCGCCGTGGGCGGAGGAACCGAGGTTGTCCGTGAAGCCGAAGATCCGCACCCGCGACGCGCCCTGCGCCCGGATCTCGTCGGCGATCCCCGCGATGCGGGACTTGGTCTCGTCACCCAGCCTGGCGCTGTCCTTGCCGAAGAGCACCTCGGCCTGAAGGGCGAACGTCACCTCGGTGTTGGTGTCCTCCCGACGTTCGTCGCCGCTCTCGTCCTCCACCACGGACTTGATGTCCAGGACCTTGGGGGCGGCGAGGGCGGCGCCCTCCGGAAGCTTCAAGTCCGGATCACTGGAGTCGACTTCGACGGGCGCGGCGGCCACCACCTCGGTTGCGGGAGGGGGCGAGGGGTTCTCCTCGGCACGCGCCGACGAGGCGACCACCACCTGGAAGGCCAGCAGGACGGCACCAGCGGTGACGGACGCGGTCCATCGCGGGGAGGCGACCATCACAGCCTCAGCCGGGGATCGTGATGCCGGCACTGGAGAACATCGGCAAGTGGAGTGTCAACTCCGCGTTCTCGGAGGGGGGCGCGGGAAACTGCATGAACACGGGTAGCGACTCTCCGGCCTTCAGCGGAGGGAAATTGACCGTTGTCAGGGGCCGGCCATCGGTATCACGCAGAACGTAGTAGCGCTTCTTCCCCACCGGGTCCACCATCGTAGCCCCTCCCAGCGACCTGCCGTTTCGCGTGATCTCGGTCTCGGTGCCACTCAACTGCGCAGGAACATTGGTCGTCTCCCCCCCATCGTTCTTCAACTCACCATCCACAGTCAGGAAACCACCATCGTCACGCCGAACCTGCTTGATCAGGAGCAGCAGGCCGGCAGGACCCTTCATCTCCGCCAGCCAGGTCTCGGAATGCTCCTGAGGGCGCGCATCGGCGTCGTCTCCGGGTGAGGTCGGTGAGGCGACGCGAGGCGTCTGCTCGGCGCTCCCCCCGTTATTTCCTTCACCGCCGGCGCAACCGACCAGCCCCAACGGAGCGACCATCAGGGCCGTGGCCACCACCGCTCCGCTGCGCGCCCTCGCGCCCCACATGCTCATGGAATCGCTTCCCTTCCTATTCGCCGACCACGAACTGGTCCGACAGGTGGACATCGAACAGGTCGCGTGCTGTGGGCCAGTCGCCGGGACTTTCGGGTTCGATATCCCACTCCAGTCCTCGACAGTCGAGAGGCGGAAGCTCGTTCTCCTCCTGCTCGGTCGGGAGCGGCGCGAAGGCGCAGCGAGGTTCAATGACCGCCGTGGCCACAGCACGAGAGGTCACGTCTTCCGTTCCGGGCACAATCGACTCCCCCACAGAACTCCTCGCTTGGACCTCTACCGTGAACGCCAGCAGGCCGCTCTGCGTACAACGCAGCACGTCCGCGTCGTTCAGTGCCGCGAGCTGCTCGGCACGTGCACAAGAGGCCACCCCAACCCCGGCATCACCCGCGAATATCCGGCTCCACATCACGGGGTCCAAGACGTTCTCCGCCCACAGGTCCGCGAGTTCGTCACGCCTGTCCTGCGCCACGGCGAGCGCGGCAGCATCAGCCGCCGTCAGCGCCCCGCCTCTGTTGGCGGCTGCCTGCCCGACAGCGAGGTACACCAAGGCAAGGAGAAGAAGACCCCCCACCACGGCGATGTAAACGGGGAAGACTTGCCCTGCGTCAACCGGTCTTGCCGAACACTTCAGCCGCCGGTCACTTGAGTGATCTGGTCGGCGATGGCATTGAAGATCGTCTGCCCGATCTCCGTGCCCGTGATGGCCAAGACGATCGCGACCACCACCGCGATGATCCCCAGGTACTCCACAGCCGTCTGCCCCCTGTCGTCGCGCGGGGAGCGGAGGGGCCGGGTGGCGTTGGTGGTGGTCGGCCGGTGCTGCATGGCGGGGTCCTCCTGGTCGGGCGCTCGCGCGGTCGTCGGCTGGAGGGTAGGGCCCTCCGGCATGGGGCGTGAAGGGTCCGCGGGCCCAGAGGCGAGCGCGCGGCGCAGAGTTCCGGACAAGGGCGCGGCGGCTGTCGTCCCGGTTCACCGGGCACCTCCGAAGTGGGAGTCCGGGGCCGTGCCCAACCATCGGGCGGCGGCCTCCGTGCGACTGGTGCTGTGGAGTTTGGCGAAGATCCTGTTGACGTGGTTCTTCACCGTCTTCTCGCTGATGAAGCACACCGAAGCGATCTGCCGATTCGTCATGCCGGACGCGATGAGGTCCATGATCTCCGCCTCCCTAGCGCTGAGCCGGAACCTCTCTCGGTCTTCCCGCCCCCTCGCCGACGACTGTCCCACAGATAGTTGCAGTTGCGAAAGAGGGTCCGTCATATTGCGCATCCCGCGCCGTTCTGTGCCATCGTCCGCGTGTGCAGTCGCACTCGCGGACGACTCCACGTGGCGCAGGTGGGCGAGCAACGCCCGCGCCGCCGTGGGCGTGAAGTGGGCCGCTCCGTCCCGGGCGCCGCGTACCGCGGCCACCAACTGGGCCCCGTCGAACTCGCCGTGGAGCAGGTAGCCTGTCGCGCCACGTCGCAGGGCCTCCCGCACCGTGTCCGGCTCCCCGCCGCGGGTCACCATCAGCACCACCGCGAACGGCACCAGGTGCGGCAACGCCTCCAGGCCGTCCAACACAGGCATCCGGGCGTTCAACAGGACCACGTCGGGACGGAGCGCGCGGGTCGCCGCGCAGGCCTCGCGGCCGTCCGCCACCTCGGCGACGACGACGAGGCCGGTGTCCCCCGACAGCGGCGCCACCAGGTCCGCCCGCGCGACCGGGTCGTCGTCGGCCACGATCACTCGCAGGGGTGCTCCGGACATCCGGTCACCTCCTCTCCGGCCGTGGGCCGGTCCGGCGAGCCGCGGGACGCGACCGTCCGCCGAAGTCGGGCCGCCCACCGTCCCGGACGCGGGCACCGCGGTCACCCGCCCCACCCGCTACTCACCGGTGAGGGTTCCGAAGTCCGTGCCGGAACCGAGGATCAGGCCGGCGGTGAGCAGGATCATCGTGGCGGGGACCATGAACGTGGTGATCGTCAGGGTGGCCTTGGGGATGGCGCGGGCAGCCCTGCGGCGGGCGTTCTGCGCGTCGGCACGACGCATCTCCCGGGCGAGCGAGACCAGGGTGTCGACGATGGGGGCACCCAGTTCCTCACCCTGTTGCAGCGCGCTGACGAACATCGCGACCTGCTCGGAGTCGTTGCGGCGGCGCAGTTCGGCGAAGGCCTGACGTCGACTCACCCCGAGGTCCATCTGGCGGAGGGTGATGCGCAGTTCGTCGGCCCAGGGCCCCTCGTAGCTGCCGGAAACACGGTCGAGCGCCTGACGGAAGCCGAGCCCGGCGCCGACCACCACGGCGAGGACATCCAGGAAGTCGGGGAGTGTCCGCTCGATCTCGTCCCGTCGGATCCGGACCGCCGAGCGGATGCCCACCTCGGTCCACAGCGCCCCGAATGCCGCCAGGACGAGGGCCACCAGGTACTGGCCGCGCAGAAGGAACACCAGGAACCCCACCCCGCCCAGGAACCCGTACACGGCGCGGCGGGCCGCGTAGCGGTCCAGGGTCAGGCCCGCGGGGTTCCCCGCGAGGTCGATCCTGCGGCGGACTCTCGCCGTCCGGTCCGGTCCCATGAGGCGGAGCACCAGGGGCGCGTACCGCATGCCGAGGCGGTCGACGAGCGAGTCCACCGGGCCGGCGCGGGTGGATCCGACCTCCAGGGCCAGCGCGAGGTCGGCGGGCAGCCTGGCGTCCGCCCGGTACATCCGGACGCCGGCGAAGACTCCGCCGACGGCCAGGGCGGCCAGCAGGGCGAGGACGAGGGCCATGGGTGCCTCCTTTCCTTAGACGTCGATCCGGGAGAGGCGGCGGATCAGGACGAACCCCGCCACGTACAGCGCGAGCGCCACGACCACCGCGCCCTGTCCGACGGGCGAACCCGTGACCCGTTCGAGCGCTCCGTCCTTGACTCCGTTCATCAGCAACAGGGAGCCGATCCCCATAACGGGCACGGCGTACGACGTCATGTTCACCTGGGAGAGCTGGGTACGGATCTCCCTTCGGGTCTCCTTGCGTTCCTCCAGGGTCTCGGTCAGGTTCCGCAGGGCTCCGACCACCTGTCCGCCCGCGCGGTTGGCGAGGACCAGGGTCGTCACGAGGACCTCCAGTTCGCGGGAGGGGAGGCGACGGGCCAGTTCGCCGAGAGCGTCGTCGAGGGAGACGCCGACGGCCAGGCGTGCCCCGACAACCCGGAGCTCCTCGCCCGCCGGTGCCTCCAGTTCCTCGGCGGCCACCCCGACGGAGGTGCGCAGGGCGAGGCCGGCCTGGGTGGCGTTGGCCAGGATGCGCGTGAGTTCCGGGAGTTGTCGGATGAAGCGCTCGATGCGGTCGCGGCGCCTCCAGTCGAGGTACTGAAAGGCCGCCCAGAAGCCGAGCAGTCCGGCTATCGGGCCGAAGAAGGGCGCCAGGGTCACGTGGCCGAGCGTCCAGAGGCCGGCCACCACCGCGAGTGTGACGACGGCGAGTTCGGCGGGTGTGGTGGCCAGTCCGGCCGCCGAGAGGCGTCGTTCGAGCGCGCGGCCGAGGCGGGTGCGGCGCAGTCTGCGGTCCAGGGCGTCGAAGCGGCGGCGCCGGCCGGGGAGCGGGACGGGACCGGTGGTGGAGAGTCGGTCGACGACGGCCTGGCGCCGGGCCCTGCCGTCCAGGTAGAAGTGCGCGCCCAGGACCGCCAGGACGCAGCAGAGCAGCGCGGCCCCGGTGGTCAGGGCGGCGAGGTCCAGTCCCGACGCCGGGTCGGGCGGTTCGGTGGGCGGGGACACCACGACACCCGCGGGCTCGGCGACGGTCTCGCCGAGGTGGGGCCGGGCCGGAGCGGCCACGGTCGCGGCGAACGCCCCCTCGGCCGCCGATGCCCAGGATTCCGGTTCCATCAGTCGGTACCTACCTGCCTGCTTCTCGGGTGGTCAACTGCGCGCTGGTGTCCGCGATGCCGAAGGCCGGGGGGACGGCCCGGCCGGCCAGGTGGAGCCGGTCGGCGACCCGGCGTGGCAGGGGGTGGTGCTCGAAGGTGCCGTGGACGTGTCCGTCCGGGGTCATCGGCCGGGCGTGGAACCGGGCCACCGTGTGCAGGCGGTACGGTTCGGCGCCGTGGCTCGCCAACAGGGCGATCTCGGTGATCCGGCGCGCGCCGTCGGCGAACCGGGTGAGCTGCACGACCACGTCGACGGCGCTGTTGATCTGGTCGTGCAGCGCCGCGAAGGGGATCTCCACGTCGGACATGGACGCCAGGGTCTGCAGACGCATCAGCGCGTCCTCCGCGCTGTTGGCGTGCACGGTCGCCAGGGATCCGTCGTGGCCGGTGGACATGGCCTGGAGCATGTCCAGGGACTCGCCGCCACGCACCTCGCCGACGACGATCCGGTCCGGCCGCATGCGCAGGGAGTTGCGGACCAGGTCGCGGATGGTGATGCGGCCCTGTCCCTCGACGTTCGGCGGCCGGGACTCCAGGCGGATCACGTGCCCTTGGCGGAGCTGCAGCTCGGCCGAGTCCTCGATGGTGATGATGCGCTCGGACTCGGGGATCAGCCCCGAGACGGAGTTGAGCAGGGTGGTCTTCCCGGTGCCGGTCGCGCCCGACACGATGATGTTGAATCTGGCCTGGACCAGCCCGGCCAGCAGGTACACCATGTGCTCGTCGAGCGAGCCCAGCCCGACCAGCTCGGGCAGGGTGAAGGAGCGGGGGAAGCGGCGGATGGTGAGGGTCGCCCCGGTCAGGGACAGCGGGGGGATGACGACGTTGACGCGCTCCCCCGACGGCAGGCGGGCGTCGACCATCGGCGTGGACTCGTCCACGCGCCGGTTGACGGTGGAGACGATGCGCTCGATGGTCTGCATCAACTGGTCGTGCGAGGCGAAGCGGAGGGGGAGCTGTTCGACGCGCCCGGCCCGCTCGACGAAGATCGCGTCGGGACCGTTGACCATGATCTCCGTGATCGAGGCGTCCTCCAGGAGGGGTTCCAGGATGCCGAGCCCGAGCGCCTCGTCCACGACGCGGCGGATCAGCCGGGCGCGCTCGGCCGTGGACAGCACCGGCCCCTCGCGGCTGATGATGTGGCCGAGGACACGCTCCAACCTGGCCCGGCGGTCGGCGGCGGCCAACGCCCCCATCTCCGCCAGGTCGATCTCCTCCAGGAGCTTGGTCCGGTAGGAGGCGACCAGGTGAGCGTCCTCGCCTCGACCGGGGTGCTCCTCGGGTGAGTGGATACGCGCGCGCAGCCCCATGCGTCCGGTGCTCCTCTTCCTCTTCCTCGGTCAGTCGTCCGCGTCGCGTGGCATCGTCGCGGACCTGGTGGCGTTCCCGAAGTCCCAGCCGGGGACGACGGAGGGGATGCCCACGACGGCGGTGACCGTCACCTCGTCCCCCTCGACGACGGCGGGACAGTCGGTGCCCCCGGCCAGTCGGCCGCCGACGGCCGCCGCGCAGGCGGCCTGGGCGTCGCGGTCCAGGGACGCCGCCCGGGCGCCGGCGCGGGCGGCGTTGCCCGCCTGGAGGGCGGTGTGGGCGACAAGTCCGATCTGCGCACCGGCGAGCGCCACCAGGATCAGGAGCGGGAGGAAGCCGAGGTACTCCAGGGCCGCCTGACCCCGGTCCCCGGCCCGGCCCGCACGGGTGTGCGCCATCTCAGCCGACCTCCCCCGCGGCACCCGTCTCCTCCTCGACGGCCCCCGCCCTGCCGAGCGCCTCGAACGGCAGGGCGACCGCGCCGGGGAAGAGGACCGGCACCCGCACGCGCACCTCGGCGGTCACGTGGCCGTCGGCCGTGGCGCAGAGCACCTCGGCGTCTCCGCGCCACCCGCCCGGGAGCCGCTCCAGGCCCGCAGTGCGACACGTCCCCTGGCGGGTCGCGGGGTGGGTCGCGGTCGCCGCGCGCACCGCCTCGTCCGCCGCGTGCCCGGCGAGGACGAAGGCGTAGCCGACGAGGACGCACTGCCACAGCACCGCCAAGGTGACGAGGACGACCGGGGCCATGCCGAGGAACTCGACGGCGACCTGCCCCCGGTCGTCAGCCCGCCCGAGGCGGGGTGCCCACCCGGCCGGTCGCCGCCTCGACACCGGGCGCGCCGGCCACGGGACGGGGGCGAGGCGTCCCACCCGGTGGCCGGGCCGGCCCGCGGCGGCGCGCGACGCCCTCATCCCCGGGCCTCCCGGTGCCTTCGGGCACCCGTCGGCCGGCGGTCGACCCGGAAACGACCGCCTCCGCGACCGCCTGTCGGCGTGGCGGCGATCCCCAACTCGCCGGCGAGGCGCCACAGGGCCTGTCTCACCGCGCCGCGCTCCTCCAGGGTGTGCAGGCGACCGGCGTCGACGACGCCTTGGAGTTCGCGGAACCCCGCGGGGATCGTGGTGCCGGCGACCGCCGTGCCGGTGATGCGGCGCACCAGGGCGGGCTGGATCTCCGTCCCCCGGGTGTGCCGGTTGACGACCACGGTCGTCTCGGAGGGCTTGCGGATCTGCAGTCGGTCCCACAGGCGCACTGCCCGCTTGGCGCCCCGGACCGCGATCACGTCGGGTGTGGTGACGAGCAGGGCGATATCGGCCAGCTCCACGGCCGCGGCGCCCGGGGAGGCGAGTTGGGCCCCGCAGTCCACGACGACGACCTCGTAGCGGGACCTCAGGGCGTCGAGGATCTGCCGGGCGGCCCGGTCGGTGATCTCCTCGCCGCGTTCGCCGTCGGCGGGGGCGAGGAGCAGGGCGACGCCGCTGTCGTGGCGGAAGACCGCGTCGGCGAGGACGCGGGGGGATATGTCGTTGATGGTGGCCAGGTCGGCGACGGAGCGACGGAACTGGACGTCCAGGTAGGCGGCGACGTCGCCGGTCTGGAGGTCCATGTCGAGCAGCGCGGTGCTCCGGCCGGAGACCTGGGCGGCCAGGGCCAGGTTGATCGCGGTGACGGTGGTGCCGACGCCGCCCTTGGCCCCGCAGACCGCGACGACCGTGCCGCCGCCTCCGCCGGCCGGGTCGCCCCCGCCCAGGTGGCGGCGGACCCCGGCCGACCAGTGGGCCACCGCCTGGACTCGGCTGGCGAGTTCCTCGTATCCGAGCGGGAGGGTGACCACTCCGCGGGCGCCGTGGTCCATCGCCGCCTGGAACAGACCGGGGCCGGTGTCGGAGGTGGCGAGGATGACACCCGTCGCCGGGAATCGGAGGGCGACGTCCCGGATCAGTTCCAGGGCGGGGACCGGTCCGATCCGCTCGTGCACGATCACGACCTCGGGCAGTTCGTCGACCGAGTCGGCGGCCAGCCGCTGGAGGGCGTCGACGAGTTGCGTGGAATCCGTCGCCGGGGCCACGGGTTCGACCTCGGGAAGCTGACCGAGCAGTCCGGTCAGGGAGCGGACGGCGTCCGCGTCACCGGCCGCGGGGAGGATCCTCGTGGGCATGCGGGCCTCTCACTTGTCCTGCGCGAGTTCGTAGGTGCGGTCCCGCTCGGGGACGGCGGTCTCGTCGCCCGGGGCGACCAGGGCGAGCCGGACCCGCTGGGCGAACGACTCGGCGTAGGTGACGCGTTGGGCGTCGAGCGTGGACAGCGCGAAGGTGACCGGGACTCCGTCCACGGGTGCCCGCTCGCGGCTGCTCCGGTCCGGGTCGAGCGCGGTGATCTCCCCGATGTCGAGCACCCGGGCACCGGTGACGATGATCTTCGACTGGTCCGGTTCGCCCTCCCCCTCGCCGGCGAAGGTCGCGTACACGTTGACGGCCGCGCCCGGGGTGATCTTGCCGGCGACCCCGGTGGCCGCGTCGACCATGATCGCCACCTCCTGCTCGCCGGGACGGAGGGCGGGCCGCTCCACGAGCATGTCGCTCTGCAGGACCGAGCCGACCTTGAGCGTGGTCACCGCGATCCTGCCCCGGATCTCGGCGAGGTCGGTGACGGCGTTCGGCGACAGCCAGCGCTCCGGTATCGCGAACCGCTCGAATTGGTCGGCGTTCAACTCGGCATAGGGAGAGACGTCCTGTTTGACGCGGTAGGCGTTCACCTCGGGCCCCACCTTGGACTCCACGTCGTCGACGACGGAGAGGACCCCGCCGAACGCGGCGAGCGCGCAGACGACGGAGAGGGCCAACAGGATCACACCACGACGCTGACGGGAGTTCATGCGCTCGACGACCTCGATGGGGCTGGGCGGGCGGACGGGGCTGCGGGTGTGGGCGGGCGTCGCGCGGACGCTCACCCGGCGAGCAGGCGCGCTCCCCCGGGGGCGGCCCGGGCGCGCCCCGCCCCGCCGACCCGGCCCGGCGGGGCGGGCGGCGGAGTCGCCGAGCAGAAGACGCAGCGGTCTCCGATGACGTCCAGTCCGCACCAGTGACAGGCGACCCGCCGCACGGAACACACCAGTTGGTAGAGGACCGAGAGGTCGGGGAGGTAGGCACAGAACTCGGCCACCCGCTCCGTGCCCCACCAGCGGGGCGATTCGACGGGCAGCTCGACCTCCCGCACCGCCGAGACCCGCCAGGAGGGGGCGAGCGTGTCGGTGACCCAGTCCGCCCGGATCCGCCCCCTGGCGACCAACAGCCAGGTGCCGAACTCCGGTCCCGGAAGGCGGACTTCGGTGTCGATGCGAGCCAGTCGGGGGGCCGGGTGCGTCAGGACGGCGAACCGGCTGCCCGGCACCCAGGATCGCGCGTGGGAGGCCATGTCCACCGGGACGCGGTCCAGTCGCGCCACCGACCCCAGCAGGGCGCCGGCGTGCAGGTAGTGGGTGAGCAACCGAGCCGCCGAGGCCAGCACGCCCGGCCCCAGATCACAGGAGGCCAGCTGCCTCAACTGCCGGACGAGGACGGCGACCCCGAGCGGCTGCAGCGACGGCCGGAAGAGGGCGATCCGGTCGCTCTCCAACAGCGAGCGGACCACGCGCAGTCGACGCTCGACGGCGGGCGGGCCGGCCGACGGACAGACGACGATCAGGTGGCCGTGCAGATCGACGAGGTCCTGCACATCGCCGAGGGCCTGCTCCAGCGGGCGCTTGTCGATGTCGCTCAACACCACGGCGGGCATGGTGCGTTCGTCCTGCGGCGGCAGCGCCAGATCGGCACCGGTCACGACGATGGCAGTTGGCAACGCGGCTCCCCGTCTCCCCAAGGCCCCGCGGGTCCGCCGGCGCTTCCCGGCACACCCGGACGACTTCACACCGTGACTACCTCAGCACCATATCCACGCCCCCGTGCCCGGAGAACATCGTTTCGCGGGCCGGTGGCAACTTCACCCGCGCGCAACCTGCCCCAAACCAGGGCAGGCCGGGGCGGGTCGCACGAGTGTCCGGCCGGCGGGGGCCCTCAGAAGAAGTCCGACCAGGGCTGGTCGAGGACCTCCCTGGCGCCCAGCGCCAGGAACAGGACCCCGGCCAGACCCAGCATGGCGTTGCTGACGACGCCGCTTCGCCATTCCCGCGGGGTGCGGGAGGAGTTGAGGAGCCGGACCAGGGTCAACGCCAGGAACGGCATGAACGCGGCGCCCAACACGCCGTAGAGGACGACGAGCCGGAAGGGCTCGCCCCGGAAGAGCAGGAGCATCGGCGGGAACGTCAGCCACAACAGATAGACGCGGAAGGGCCGGGAACGCTCCCTGGCACGGGGAGCGGCGGGCCCCTCGCCCCGCCCCCGCGACCCGCCGCGCGAGCGCGGCCACCCTCGCTCCACGAAGTCGGCGAAGAGCAGGCTCACTCCGTGCCAGACGCCGATGAGCGAGGTGAAGGTGGCGGCGAGGAAACCGACCAGGAACAGCGTCGCCGTGACCGACCCGTACCTCTCCTCCAGGAGCGAGCCGAGTTGGAGAAGACCCTGCCCGCCGCCGGACAGGGCGATCCTCGCCGAGCGCAGCAACTCCGCCCCGACGACCAGCATCGAGACGACGAAGACCCCGGTGGTGAGGTAGGCGATCCGGTTGTCCCACCGCATCACCGCCATCCACCGGGGACCCGACCACCCCTTGGCGTTGATCCAGTACCCGTACGCGGCCAGCGTGATGGTCCCGCCCACACCGCCGATGAGTCCCAGCGTGTTGAAGACGGCGCCCTCCTCGTCGGGGACGACGGGGAGCAGACCCGCGACGGCGGCGCCCACGTTCGGGGTGACCCGGAGCGCGAGCGAGACCGTGACCACGAACATGACACCGACCAGCACGGTCATGACCTTCTCGAAGACGGCGTACCGGTTGAACCAGACGAAGATCAGCCCGACCAGTCCGGTGCACACTCCCCACCACTCCAGCCCCATCACGCCGGGGAAAAGCGCGTGCAGCGGCAGCGCCGTGGCGGACATCGCCGCCGCGCCGTACACGAAGCCCCAGATCACGACGTAGATCCCGAAGAACCAGCCGGTCCAGGCGCCGAGGGTGGCCCAGCCCTCGAAGAGGGTGCGCCCGGTCGCCAGGTGCCAGCGGCCGACCGCCTCGGCGAGAGAGATCTTCACCAGGCAGCCGAGGACCGCCGCCCACAGGAGCGTGTACCCGAACCCGCCACCGGCGATCAGCGTGGCCACCAGGTCCCCGGCGCCGACGCCGGTCGCGGCCACGACGATGCCGGGGCCGACGGAGCGCCAACCCGGCTTCCGGCGGCCGGAGTCCGGCTCCGGAGGGTCGAGTCTGTCGGTGGTGTCGCCCGTGGTGTCCGCCATGAGGAGAACCAAGCCCATCCGGCGCGCCGGGACAAGACGGCACGCGTGCGGGCGTCCTCGATGCCACCACGCGCCGGGGGCGTCGCCGGGGGGATCGGTCGGGGCGACGGGCCCGCGAGGGGGCGCCTGTGCCCGTGCGAGAGGGCCACGGCCGGCGGGGCCGAGCGCGACCCGCACGGCCGTGCTGGGCCGATCACCGCCCGGGGGGCCGGCGCCGCATGTGGCGACCGGCCCACGACGCGTCCCTAGCGGTCCGACGAAGGCCCGGCGCCGTCCCCGTCGTCCCCGGCGCGGTCGTCCCCGGATCCGCCCTCGGGCGCGCTGTCCGCGGAGCGGTCTCCGTCGGAGCCGGCGCCTTCCGAAACACCGTCGTCGGCGGCGTCTGCGGGCGACTCCTCCTCGGACTCGCCGTCCTCGAAGTAGGCGTCCAGGACCTCGTCCAAGGCGGCCTCCCACTGTCGGGGAAGGCCGCGGGAGCCCGCCTCGATCTCGATCGGGTACCAGCGGCGCTCCGGGGTGTGGACGGTGACCGTGAAGCGCTTGCCCCAGCGCGCGGTCTCGGTCTCGACCGCGCCGATCTCGTCCCAACGGAACTCGCAGGCCTGGTCGTCCAGGCCGAGACGGATGCCGCTGTGGTCGGCGACGATGCGCGCCCTTCGATCGGACGCCTCGAAGACCGGCCCGTCGGGGGCCGCGGTCTCGCCCGGCTCCGGCACGGCGGCTTGCTCCTCGTCGACCCCCTCGCCACGGGTGGCGCCCCGCGCCTCGCGCGCGCCGACGGCCGCGTCCGCCTCGACGCCCTCCTCGGGCCGCGGGCCCGTCGGGCCGTCGGCCGCCTCGGACTCGGCTTCCCTCGATTCGCTCGGGGCGGGCGAGGTGAGCCCGGGGACGAAGGCCGGGTCGAATCCGGCGCCCTCCGGGGGCTGGCTGCTCGATCCTATGCGCTGCTCCACAGCGGGTCAGTATGGTCGACGATCCTGTGCGGAGCACAGTCCGCCCCGCCATTCCTCGCCCGATCTCTTCCCGGGGTCCGCGCGCGGCGCCCCACCCGCGCGGAGGTGTCGGTCGGGCCGGCTCGAAGTCCGCCTCCCCGACCGGCCCGGCGTCGGCCGGGGGGCCGACCGGGCGACAGCCGCCCCTCACAGGTCTCACGTGGTGGAAAACACCGCCCACGGGTCGGAGGCGGGCCGTATGCTCACCGGCATGCAGGTGATCCAGTCGAGCAAACTCGCCAACGTGTGCTACGAGATCCGGGGCCCCGTGCTCGAGGAGGCGATGCGGCTGGAGGCGGGCGGCCACCGCATTCTCAGGCTGAACACGGGAAACCCGGCCGCGTTCGGGTTCGAGTGCCCGCCGGAGATCCTGGAGGACATCCTCCGGAACGTCTCCACGGCTCACGGCTACGGCGACGCCAAGGGGCTGCTCGCCGCCCGCAGGGCCGTCGTCATGCACAACCAGACCCTCGGCATCGAGACGGACGTCGAGCACGTCTTCATCGGCAACGGCGTCTCCGAGCTGATCGTGATGGCGATGCAGGCGCTGCTGGACGACGGCGACGAGGTCCTCGTGCCGGCACCGGACTACCCGCTGTGGACGGCCGCGGTGGCGCTGTCGGGCGGCAAGGCGGTGCACTACCGCTGCGACGAGCAGTCCGACTGGATGCCCGACCTGGCGGACGTGGCGAGCAAGGTCACCGACCGCACCAAGGCGATCGTCGTCATCAACCCCAACAACCCCACCGGGGCGGTCTACGACGAGACGGTGCTCCGCGGACTCACCGACATCGCCCGCCGCCACAACCTCATGGTCTGTTCCGACGAGATCTACGACAAGATCCTCTACGACGGCGCGAGGCACACGCCGACCGCGGCCGTCGCCCCGGACCTGCTCACCCTCACCTTCAACGGCATGTCGAAGGCGTATCGGGTGGCCGGCTACCGCGTCGGCTGGATGTCGGTCTCGGGGCCGCGCGCCCACGCCGAGTCCTACCTGGAGGGTCTGACGATCCTCGCGAACATGCGGCTGTGCGCGAACATGCCGGGACAGCACGGCGTGGTGGCCGCGCTCAGCGGCAGGCAGACCATCGACGACCTGGTCCTGCCGGGTGGGCGGCTGTTGGAGCAGCGGGACGCCGCGTACGACCTGCTGACGAGCATCCCGGGGGTGAGCTGCGTGAAGCCGAGGGGCGCCCTGTATCTCTTCCCCCGACTCGACCCCAAGGTCTTCAGGATCAAGGACGATCGACAACTGGTACTGGACCTGCTCAGGGAGGAGAAGATCCTGGTCGTCCACGGGACGGGCTTCAACTGGAGCGAGCCGGATCACTTCCGGGTGGTGACCCTGCCGGCGAAGGCGGACCTGAGCGACGCGATCGGCCGGATCGGCACCTTCCTGGACGGATACACCCAAGGCTGACCGGGCGCGCGGACCACCAACCACTTCGGAGAACATTTCAACTTTAGACTCGTTCCAAGCTAGGATGGCTTCCTGGATACCTCAGGAGGCCATCCCATGTACGAGCCGATCCGCGGCAAGTCGGTCCACACCACGACGGCCGGCTCGACCCCCCGCCGCTCCCGTGAGGCGGAGCTGGACATCCAGCTCGCCGGTCACCTCGCGGCCCTCCTCACGGTGACGGACGAGCTTCGCGCCCGGACTCCGTCCCACGATCTGGACACCGCGGCACGGCGGATCGCCGGCGAGGTCGCCCGGCTCAGGGGAGGGCGATCCGCGACACGCGCGCCGCTGCGCCCCGGTGCGAGCGTCGACCCCGCCGTCCTGCACCGGCGCGCCCGCGACCTCGCCGGCCGCGCCCTCGTCGTGGCGGCGTCCCGCGCCGACACGACGGTGGCCATCCTCGCCGCCGAGCGGATGGACGCGCACGGCGCCACCCCGGCATCGCGCGAGCCGGTCTCGCACTGAGCTCGCGGCGCTGGGCGCCGCCGCGACCCCGGTGGGTCGGGAGGGACCGGGCCGCGCCGCCGCGACCCGGGTCAAGCTGTGGGCCGGGTCCCGCGCACGCCGTTGTGCGGGGGACCCGGCCCGGGGCGGAGGCCTTCCCCGGGCTCCGGGACATCGAGCTACGGGAGCGGGGAAGGCCCCCCATCGCGACCGGCTTTCGTGACGACATCACTGGTCAGGGCTAGTCGAACCGGCCGCGAAGCTCTGGGGGAGGGGAACGACGGGCTCAGCCCAGGCGCTCCACGAGGGCGCGGTACTGGTCCCACAGCTCCTTGGGGGTGTGCGCGCCGAAGGTCTCCAGGTGGGAGGGGATCAGCGCGGCCTCCTCACGCCACACCGCCTTGTCGACGGCGAGCAGGAAGTCCAGCTCGGCGTCGGTGAGCTCCAGACCGTCGGTGTCGAGGGACTGCCGGGTGGGCAGGGTCCCGATCGGCGTCTCGACGCCCTCCGCGCGGCCGTCGAGACGCTCCACGATCCACTTCAGGACGCGACTGTTCTCGCCGAATCCGGGCCAGACGAACCGGCCCTCGTCGTCCTTGCGGAACCAGTTGACGTAGTAGATCCTCGGCAGCTTGGACTGGTCCTTGCCCTTGGCCACGTCGACCCAGTGGCCCATGTAGTCGCCCATGTTGTAGCCGCAGAAGGGCAGCATGGCGAAGGGGTCGCGGCGCAGCTCGCCCACCTTGCCCTCGGCGGCGGCCGTCTTCTCGGAGGCCACGTTGGCGCCCAGGAAGACACCGTGGTTCCAGTCGAAGGACTCGGTGACCAGCGGTACGGCGGTGGCCCGGCGCCCGCCGAAGAGGATCGCGGAGATGGGCACGCCCTTGGGGTCCTCCCACTCGGGCGCGATGATGGGGCACTGGGCGGCGGGCACGGTGAAGCGGGCGTTGGGGTGGGCCGCCGGGGTCGCCGCGTCGGGCGTCCAGGCGTCGCCCCGCCAGTCGGTGAGGTGCGCGGGCGGCTCCTCGGTCATGCCCTCCCACCACACGTCCCCGTCGTCGGTGAGTGCCACGTTGGTGAAGACCGCGTTGCCCCACAGGGTCTTCATCGCGTTGGCGTTGGTGTGCTCCCCGGTGCCGGGGGCGACGCCGAAGAAGCCCGCCTCGGGGTTGATGGCGTACAGACGCCCGTCCTCGCCGAACCGCATCCAGGCGATGTCGTCGCCGATGGTCTCCACCGTCCAGCCGGGGACGGTCGGTTCCAGCATGGCGAGGTTGGTCTTGCCGCAGGCGCTGGGGAAGGCCGCGGCCACGTACTTGGCCTCGCCCCGGGGCGGGGTCAGCTTGAGGATGAGCATGTGCTCGGCGAGCCAGCCCTCGTCACGGGCCATGACCGAGGCGATGCGCAGCGCGTAGCACTTCTTGCCGAGGAGGGCGTTGCCGCCGTAGCCGGAGCCGTAGGACCAGATCTCGCGGGACTCGGGGAAGTGGGAGATGTACTTGGTGGCGTTGCAGGGCCAGGGGACGTCCGCCTCGCCCTGCTCCAGGGGGGCGCCAAGGGAGTGGACGGCCTTGACGAAGAAGCCCTCCTCCCCCAGCTCGTCCAGGACCGGCTGCCCCATTCGGGTCATGGTGCGCATGGACACCGCGACGTAGGCGGAGTCGGTGATCTCGACGCCGATCGCGGACAGCGGCGAGCCCAGCGGGCCCATGCAGAACGGCACCACGTACATGGTCCGGCCGCGCATGGAGCCCCGGAACAGGCCCTTCTCGCCGGTGAAGACCTCCCGCATCTCGCCGGGGGCCTTCCAGTGGTTGGTCGGGCCCGCGTCCTCCTCGCGCTCCGAGCAGATGAAGGTGCGGTCCTCCACGCGGGCCACGTCGGAGGGGTCCGACGCGGCGTAGTAGGAGTGGGGGCGCTTGATCGGGTCGAGTGCGCGGAACGTGCCCTTGTCGACCAGTTCCCGGCACAGCCGCTCGTACTCGGCCTCGGATCCGTCACACCAGACCACACTGTCCGGCTCCGTCAGTTCGGCGATCTCGCCGACCCACGAGATCAGCTCCTGGTGCCGGGTGGGGGCGGGGGGAGCCGCGATGTCGCGCGCCACGATTGCTCCTAGGTGAGGGATGTGTTGTTGGGAGGCCCCGTGGGGGCTGCGACCCGGATGCCGCGTGAAGGTTCTCCCCGTGGCGCTCATCCGGTGCCGACCGCACTCATTTGATCATCCGACGCTCGCGCCCATCTGTCCAGAGGGCCGCCCACCTGAGCGGAGTGAGGATCGCCACGGACCTCGGCGTGTTCCCGGATTCTTTGCCGGACCCTGGGGTTCACCAGGGCCTTCCTTTACCGTCACCGGCCAGGGAGCCGCGCGGGAAAAGTCCCGCGGGTCGGATCGTCCGACCAGCGGAATATGTGACCATCGGTGACGTGGGTACGATGCGGCGCATGACTGCGCCCGCCTCCGAGCCGCTCCGGGACGCGCCGACCACCGGCCGCGGTCCGATCCCGCTCTCCCTGCCGCACCCCGTCAAACCGCGACTGCGCGGGTGGCTGCACCTGGGGATGTTCCCCGCCGTGCTGGTCGCGGGCCTGGTCCTCACCGCCCTGGCGGACTCGACGAGGGGGCGTATCGCCTGCGGGATCTACGTGCTCACCGCCTGCCTGCTGTTCGGGGTGAGCGCGCTCTACCACCGGGGCGACTGGAGCCCGCGCATGGACGGCGTCCTACGACGCCTCGACCACGCCAACATCTTCCTGATCATCGCGGGCACCTACACCCCGCTCACGCTGCTCCTCCTCCCGGAGGCCAAGGGCCAGTGGCTCTTGTGGAGCGTGTGGGCCGCCGCCGCGGCGGGCATCGTCTTCCGGGTGTTCTGGGTCGGCGCGCCCCGCTGGCTCTACACCCCGTGCTATATCGCCATGGGGTGGGCTGCGGTCTTCTACCTGCCGGACTTCCTGCGGGCCGGCGGCATCGCCGTGCTGGTCCTCGTGATAGCGGGCGGGGTGCTCTACAGCGTGGGCGGCCTGGTCTACGGCATCAAGCGTCCGAACCCGTCACCCCGCTGGTTCGGCTTCCACGAGGTCTTCCACTCCCTCACCCTGGCTGCCTTCGTCACCCACTACGTCGGGATCTCCCTGGTCGCCTACCAGCACGCCTGACGCCCGGTCGGGCGATCGCGGGACGGTCGTCGAGGACGCCCCGGCCGGGTGGGGAGCACGGAAACACGGCGTCGACCGGCGGCACCGGAGGGGCACCTCAGCCGGACAGCTCGGCGGCCAGGCCCTCCGGGTCGGTCGTCGGCGCCCGGCAGGTGAAGTCCCGGCAGACGTAGGCGGTCGGCGCGCCGTCCACCAGCGGTCGCCCCGCGAGCAGGGGGAACTCCTCGCCCCCCGCCTCGCCCGCGGCCACCACCGCGCCCGGCGCCGTGCCCAGCAGGGCGACGCGGTGCAGGGCGGCCGTGTCGGGGTCGGCGAGGCCATGCCCGACGACCGCGACCTCCCGGGGCCCGTCCAGCAACGCCTCGGCGACGGCCAGCCCCCAACCGCAGAATCGGGGGACGGCCGGTCCCAACGACGTCACCACGGTGAGCGCCCGCTCGGCGGCCTCGCGGTGGGCGACGGATCCGGTGTGGGCGGCGTAGGACAGCAGCGCGCCGGCGGCGGCCGTCCAGCCGGAGGGCGCCGCGTTGTCGGTGGGGTCCTGCGGGCGACGGATCAGCCGCTCCGCGTCGTCCGCCGTGTCGTACAGCGCGCCGGTGTCGTCCCTGAAGCGGGACAGGACGTGATCCAGGAGCAGACCGGCCAGTTCCAGCCAGACGCCCTCGCCGGTGACGGAGGCCAAGGTCAGAAAGCCCTCGGCGACGTCCGCGTGGTCCTCCAACACCCCGGCGTTGACACCGACCCGGCCACCTCTGCTGGTGCGGGCGAGGCGGGCCCGGTCGTCCAGGTGCACGCGGACCAGCAGGTCCGCCGCGGCGAGTGCGGCCTCCACCAGGTCGGGACGGTCGAAGTAGGCTCCGACCTCGGCGAGCGCGGCGACGGCCAGCCCGTTCCAGGCGGCCACCACCTTGTCGTCCCGTTCGGGCGCGGGGCGACGGGTCCGGGCCGCCAGGAGGCGCTCCCTGATCCGTGCGAGACGGTCGGCGTCGGGCCCCCCGTCCTCTCGCCGGCGGGATCGCCTCAGCACCGACGCGCCCCGCTCGAAGGTGCCCTCGTCGGTCACGCCGAAGTACTGCGCGGCCGTCGCCCCGTCGGCCTCGCCGAGGACCTCGCGCAGTTGCTCGGGTGTCCAGACGTAGTAGGCGCCCTCCACCGCGCGCCGGGCGCGCGGCGCTGCGTCGCCGTCGGTTCCGGGCGCGGGCACCGGCGTGGGCTCCTCGCTGTCCGCGTCGAGCGCGGAGGCGAAACCGCCTTCGCGGGTGCGCAGTTCTCGCACCATGAAGTCGGCGGTCGCCAGGGCGACCCGGCGGGCCGACTCGTCACCGGTGACCCGCCACAGGTGCGCGTAGGCGCGGCAGAGGAGGGCGTTGTCGTAGAGCGTCTTCTCGAAGTGCGGCACCAGGGGGCCACCGGGGCGCGGGGTGCCGACGTAGCGGTGGAATCCGCCGCCCACCTGGTCGTACAGGCTCGACCGGGCCATGGCGCCGCAGAGCGCCTCCGCCATCTCCAGAGCGGCGGCCGAGGCGGTCCGGGCGTGGTGCCGCAGCAGGAACTCGATCACCATGGAGGGCGGGAACTTGGTGTCCCCGGTGAACCATCCGCTCGCCGGATCGATGTCCCGGGCGAGCCGGAGCAGCGCCTGGGACTGGGTCTCCTCGGTGGGGGGCCCGGCCTGCCCGCCGGGCGACTCACGCCGGGCGAGGTCCCGGGTGATCCGCCTGGCGACCCCCGTGACCTCGCCCCGGCGGGTCGCCCAGGCGTCCCGCACGCCGTCGAGCACCCGACGGAAGGACGGCATGCCGTGGCGGTCCTCCGGCGGGAAGTACGTGCCGAAGTAGAAGGGCTCGGCGTCCGGGGTCAGGAAGACCGACATGGGCCAGCCGCCGTGCCCGGTGGCGGCCTGCACCGCCTCCATGTACACGGCGTCCACGTCGGGCCGCTCCTCGCGGTCCACCTTGACGCAGACGAAGTGCGCGTTCAGTCGGGCGGCGGTCTCCTCGTCCTCGAAGGACTCGTGCGCCATGACGTGGCACCAGTGATCGTCAGGCTAAGTGACACGACGAATAACCCACCGAGAGAAAGACGGGGACGTCGCGCCGCTTGGCCTCTTGCATCGCCTCCTCTCCCCATGGCCACCAGTCCACGGGATTGGAGGCGTGCTGGAGGAGATAGGGCGACTGGGAGTCTGCCAGTCGATTCACCATGACGGCAGTATCACAGCCCGCGAGCACTCCGCGGGGACGGACCCGTCAACACGCCGACAGCGCACGCACGGGACCTGCCAGGCGCGGCCCTCGCGGGACGCTCCCGCGCCCCGGTCGACTTCGGGGCGGAAGGCCACGGGGGAATCCCAAGGACAACAGAGGTTCAGCGGGAGGCGGCCTCCGATGGCGGCCATCGCCCCGCTCGCTCGGAACCGGCGAGGTGCCGCGGGAAGACGAGCCGGCCGGTGCGGTCGGCTCGCGTCGGCCTCGGGCCGGGGCAGCTCGTCGAGGCCCAGGACGCAAGTCGCCCGTCGGCCGGCTCGATGGGCGACCTGCCCGAGCCGTACTCGTGGGTGTGCGCCGCGATTCCGTCGCCGGCACGTCGCTCCGGCCGCTCTCGCACGGCGCCCACCGCCACCGGCGCACCGCCGGCCGACGCGCCTCGCCCGGCCGGACGAGCGCGCGGGCGCCATGGTGGCCGAACGGGAGGGGCGGCGCGCGGCGGGACCGGAGCCGCCGAGGTGGCGCGGGGCGTCAGCCGGACCGCCGGGCGGTGCCGTCCGACGGGTCGGCGGCGGAGGGGGCCGGCTCGGCGTCCTCCTCGAAGTCGACCTTGCCCATGTGCCGGTTCATCGACTTCATCAGCCCCCACACGGCGAGGGCCATCACCGCGAACACCACGAAACCGAGGAGGCCGGGGGTGACCTTGTCCTCGTCCAGCTCTTGGGCGAGCGGGAGGAGGTGGGTCATTGCCAGGCTTGCGCTTGCGCTCATATCAGGCATTCTCCCGGATGCCCGCGAAGAGGTCGTCCTCGGGGAGGGAGGTCTCCACGAGCGACTTGGCCAGCTCGTACTCCTCGGTGGGCCAGACCTCCCGCTGCACCTCCATCGGCACCCGGAACCAGCCGCCGTCCGGGTCGATCTGCGTGGCGTGGGCGAGCAGGGCCTTGTCCCGGATCTCGAAGAAGTCCCCGCACGGCACGTGCGTCGTGAGCGTCCGGGGACGGAAGTCGGACTTGTCCCACCGCTCCAGCCACTCCCCGTAGGGGGACTCCATGCCCCGCGCCAGCAACGCCTTGTGCAGCGCCTCGGTGCGCTGCCGGTTGAAGCCCTGGTTGTAGTAGAGCTTGAGCGGCCGGTAGGGGGCTCCGAAATCCGCCTCGGGGTAGCGGTCGGTGTCCGCCGCGCCCTCGAAGGCCACCATCGTGATCTTGTGGGTCATGATGTGGTCCGGGTGCGGATAGCCGCCGTTCTCGTCGTAGGTGGTGATCACCTGCGGGCGGAAGGCACGGATGCTCCGCACCAGCTCCCCGGCCGCCCGCTCCACGTCCTCCAGGGCGAAGCAGCCCTCCGGCAGCGGCGGCAGCGGGTCCCCCTCGGGCAGCCCGGAGTCGACGAACCCGAGCCACTCCTGCCGGACCCCCAGGATCTGCCGGGCCTCTTCCATCTCCCGGCGGCGCACCTCGTGGATGTTGGCCTCGACGTAGGCGTCGCCCTGGAGCTTGGGGTTGAGGATGGAGCCGCGCTCCCCGCCCGTGCAGGTCACCACCAGCACGTCCACCCCCTCGAAGACGTACTTGGCCATGGTGGCCGCGCCCTTGCTCGACTCGTCGTCGGGGTGCGCGTGAACGGCCATCAGTCGCAGCTGGTCAGTCAAGACTCATTCCTCGGTCGGGTCGGCGCCCACCCGGTGGGGCGGCGCTGTCTGGTCGGTCTCGCCCCGCGGCGACACCGCGGACGGGGGGCGGCGAGCGAACGGCCTGCGGCCGGCTTCTATAGTGACCGACACGGCGGGTCAGAAATTCCGGAATCCGGATCCGGTCTCCGGCCCCCTTCGGGACCGCCCGCCGCCCGGCCCGGGAGGACGACATGAGCACGGCGCGCACCAGCCCGCCCGCTGGCCGCTACGGCCGCTCCTCGGACGCGCGCACGGACCGCACCCTGAAGATCGTCGGCGGGGTCCTGGCCGTGGCGTTCCTCGCCCTCATCGGCTACTTCGGCCACCACTACGTCGGCCAGAACCGCGTCAGCGCCAAGGTGATCGGCTTCGAGACCGCCGAGGACGCCGTGCGGGTGCGGCTGGAGGTCCGCAAGGACGCCGACGCCGACGGCTACTGCACGATCCGCTCCCAGGCCGAGGACGGGGAACTGGTCGGTCAGGCCGACTTCCTCTTCGAGGGCGAGGAGACCCGCTTCGACCGGACCGTCACCGTGCGCACCAAGGCGCGCGCGACCACGGCCGAACTGGTCGGCTGCCACGCCCGCTAGACGGCGGGCGCCCCGCCCCCCGACCTGGGCGGACACCAGTACGCCCCCCGATGTCCTCCCCCTTTCGGCAGGCAATTGTTAGGCTCGTGGTTTCGCCCTTCCCTCAGGGAACATCCTTCCGGGCAGGGCGATCCTTCGTATTCCCAGTACCGACGAGGAGCACCCTGTGACCCAGACCAGCGAGAACGTCACCTGGCTGACCCAGGAGGCGTACAACAAGCTCAAGGAGGAGCTTGCCTACCTTACTGGTCCTGCGCGCAGCGAGATCTCTGCCAAGATCGCCGCGGCGCGCGAGGAGGGCGACCTGCGCGAGAACGGCGGGTACCACGCGGCGAAGGAGGAACAGGGCAAGCAGGAGCTTCGCGTGCGCCAGCTCACGCAGCTCCTGGAGAGCGCGAAGGTGGGCGAGGCCCCGGCGGCCGACGGCGCGGTGGCCCCGGGCATGGTCGTCACCATCGCCTTCGACGGCGACGAGGACGACACGCTGACCTTCCTGCTCGCCTCGCGCGAGTACGCCAGCGCGGACGTCGAGACCTACTCCCCGCAGTCGCCACTGGGCACCGGGGTCATCGGCCGCAAGGTGGGAGACGACGCGGCGTACGAACTGCCGAACGGCCGGACGGCATCGGTCCGGATCCTGAAGGCCGAGCCCTACGAAGGCTGACCCCCGGCCCTCCTGAAGGAGAAGGCCTCCCGGACCCGAGACGGGCCCCTCGCGGCCCGGAGCCCCGGTACCCGAACAGCGGGTGCCGGGGCTCCGCGCGATCGCGCCCGGGTCAGGTCGTCGCGGAGCGGTACTTGCGCACCGCCAGGGTCCGGAAGACCAGGATGATCACGAAAGAGTAGAGCACGGACGCCCAGATCGGGTGCTGCATCGGCCAGGCGTCGGAGGTGGAGACGCCGGGGTTGCCGAACAGTTCCCGGCATGCCTGGACGGTGGCGCTGAAGGGGTTCCAGTCCGCGACGGTCTGCACCCAGGGGCTCATGTTGCTCGGGTCCACGAACGCGTTGGACACGAAGGTCACCGGGAACAACCAGATCAGCCCACCCGAGGTGGCCGCCTCCGGGGTCCGCACCGACAGCCCGATCAGCGCGCCGATCCAGGTGAACGCGTAGCCGAGCAGCAGCAGCAGGACGAAGCCCCCCAGAACCCTGCCGGCGTTGGTCGGCTCGGCGGAGCCGGTGCGCCAGCCGACCAGAAGCGCGACGATCGCCAGCACCAGCAGAGTGACCGAGGTCTGCGCGAGGTCGGCGATGGTGCGCCCGGTCAGTACCGCCCCGCGTGCCATCGGCAGCGAGCGGAAACGGTCGACGAGACCCTTCTGCATGTCGTCGGCGATACCCGCGCTGGCACCCGCGGTCGCGAACGTGACCGTCTGCGCGAAGATGCCGGCCATCAGGAAGTCCTTGTACACGTCCGAGTCCGTGGTGCTCCCCACCCTGATCGATCCTCCGAAGACGAAGGTGAAGAGGATGACGAACATGACGGGCTGGATGACCCCGAAGACGACCGTCTCGGGCAGCCTCGTCATGCGAATGAGGTTCCTGCGGGCGATGACCAGGGAGTCGGCGACCACGTTCACGACGTACCTCCGAGGAAGCCCCCGGCCTCGGTCGGGGGGAGGGACCGGACCCCGGCGGCGGACGCGCCGCCCTCGGTGCGGGCGGCGACGGGGGCGACGACCGCTAGTGCTCCGGCCGTGCGAGGGGTGGTCGGGCCGGCCACCGGGGTGGCGGTCACGACGCGGTCCCCTCGCCGGAGTCGCTCCGGCCGTCCCGGGGCGCGGCTCGGTGGCCGCCGGCGGGCCCCGCTCCCTCGGGGGCCTGTTCGTCGGGGTCGTCGGTGTTCCCGGCGCCTTCCTCGGCCGGGTGTCCCGTCAGCGAGAGGAACACGTCGTCGAGGGTGGGGCGACGCAGACCGATGTCGTCGATCTCCACTCCCCGGGAGTCCAGCTCGCGGATGACCTCGGCGAGCAGCTTGACGCCCCCGGTGACCGGCACCGTGATCATGCGGGTGTGCTCCTCGACCGTCGCGCCGCCCTTGCCGAATCCGCGGAGCACCTCGGCCGCGTCCCCGAGGCGCTCGCGGCGGTGCACCACGACCTCCACCCGTTCGCCTCCGGTACGCGCCTTGAGTTGGTCGGAGGTGCCCTGGGCGATCACCCGACCGTGGTCGACGACGGCGATGTCGTGCGCGAGATGGTCGGCCTCCTCCAGGTACTGCGTGGTGAGCAGGAGCGTCGTGCCCCCGGAGACGAGTCGCTTGATCACCACCCACAGTTCCTGGCGGTTGCGCGGGTCGAGGCCGGTGGTCGGCTCGTCCATGAACATCACCGGCGGCGACACCACCAGGGCGGCGGCGAGGTCGAGCCGGCGACGCATCCCGCCGGAGTAGGTCTTGGCGGGGCGGTCGGCCGCCTCGGCGAGGTGGAACTGTTCCAGGAGTTCCCCGGCGCGCACCTTCGCCGCCCGGGATCGCATCTGGTAGAGGCGGCCCACCATGTGGAGGTTCTCGCGGCCGGTGAGGTACTCGTCGACGGCGGCGAACTGGCCGGACAGGCCGATGGACCTCCGGACGGCGTCGGGTTGTCGCAGGACGTCGAGTCCCGCGACGGTCGCCGTCCCGCTGTCGGGCCGCAGCAGTGTGGTCAGACAGCGAACCGCGGTCGTCTTCCCGGCGCCGTTCGGGCCGAGCAACCCGAGGACGGTGCCTTCGGGCACGTCGAGGTCGACTCCGTCCAGAGCCCGTACCTCGCCGAAGGTCTTGACCAGACCCTCGGCGTGAATGGCGCCCGGCATAGCTGTCTCCACGTCACGGGGAAGTATGGGCAAAGCCTAGGGTCGGACGGCGCCTCCCGCCCGTCGTCGCCGCCGGACGGGCGGGAGGCGCCGGGCCGGGAGCGCACCCGGCCGGCCCCGACTCGGCGTCGTCGGCGCCACTTTCCCGGCCGTGCCGCCGCCTGGACAGGGCCGGTTCCGGACCGCCGCCGCGACCGGGCCGAGCGCCTACGCGAGGACGGTGTAACCGGCGCCACGCAGGGCCCGTTCGACCTCCGCGCAGTGCTTCGGACCCCGGGTCTCCAGGTGCAACTCCACCTCCACCTCCGCCAGGCCCAGACGGGGGTCGGTGCGGACGTGACCCACGTCGAGGACGTTGGCGTCGGTCGAGGAGAGCACCGCGAGCAGCGTGGCCAGGGCACCGGGCCGGTCGGTCAGCCGCAGGCGCACGGCCAGGTATCGGCCTTGGGCGGCCATGCCGTGCCGCAGCACCCGCTGCATGAGCACCGGGTCGACGTTGCCGCCGGAGAGCACCGCCACCACGGGGCCGTCGAAACCCTTCGGGTCGGCGAGCAGGGCGGCCACGGGGCTCGCCCCGGCCGGCTCGACGACAAGCTTGGCCCGCTCCAGGCAGAGCAACAGCGCCGCGGACAGATCGTCCTCGCCGACCACGCGGAGGTCGTCCAACGACCGGTCGACGATCGCGAACGGCACGTCTCCGGGCCGTCCCACCCGGATGCCGTCGGCCATGGTCGTCGGACGCTCGATCGACACCGGGCGTCCGGCCGCCAGGGACGGCGGGAACGCCGCCGCGCCCTCCGCCTGCACGCCGACCAGGCGCACGTCCGGCCGGAGCGTCTTGACCACGACCGCGATCCCCGCGACCAGTCCACCGCCGCCCACACCGACCACGACGGTGCGCACCTCGGGGCACTGCTCCAGGATCTCCAGGCCGACGGTGCCCTGTCCCGCGACGATGTCCGGATGGTCGAAGGGGTGGATGAACACCGCTCCCGTGCGCTCCGCGTGCTCGCGTGCCGCCTCCAGCGTCTCGTCGAGGGCCCGACCGCGCAGTCGGACCTCCGCCCCGTAGTCGCGGGTGGCGCTGACCTTGGGCAGTGGGGCGCCCTCCGGCATGAACACCGTCGCGGCGACTCCGAGGAGCGAGGACGCCAGCGCCACCCCCTGCGCGTGGTTTCCCGCGCTCGCCGCGACCACCCCGGCGGACCGCTCCTCGGGCGACAGCCCGGCGATCCGCACATAGGCGCCACGCAACTTGAACGAACCGCCCCGCTGAAGGTTCTCGCACTTCAGGAGCACGGGAGAGCCGACGAGACGGGACAGGTGGCGGCTGCCCTCCATCGCCGTCACCCGGGCCACCCCCGCCAGCGACTTGCGCGCGCCGCGGACGTCGTCGAGGGTCACGGGCCCGACGGGCCCGTCCGTGCGGTGGCTCATCGGGTCTTCCTTCGTGGACGCCCCGGATTCGGCCGGGAGAGGGAACAGGGCTCCCGCGGAACGGGGTGGGGAAGGACGGGTCGCCGCCAGGGTGGACCGGCGTCCGCCCTCGATACGCGCGCCCGGAGGGGGCGTCGCCGTTCGGGCCGCGCTCCGCTCGCGGCACCGTGCGGGACGAGACCGCGTTCAGCGTCCGGGTCCGGGCGCGCGGCGGCGGGAGGACTCACGACCGGGACGTGGACGCGGCGAGGCACGTGCCGGCCGTCGGGTCGACGGCGTCTGTCTGTGGAGCCGGTGCGAGACCTCAACGGAGCACTCCGGGCGGGCGGCGACGAAGCGGACCCCTACGGCGCGAGCCGCGGTCCGCCTCCTTCGGCGGGGAAGGAGGCCAGTACCTCAAGCATCGCAGTCCGCCGGCTCGGACCGGCGGCACGCCTCCTCCGCGTGCCGCCCGATTCGCACAGCACCGGTACGACATGTCACCCGGCCGCGTACGCTGTCCCACGACCCGCAGTCTCCACGAAGCGAGCCCCCGGCGATGCCCACAACACCCGATATGTCCACGGACATGACCACCGGTGGCGAGACCGGCCTGCTCGACACGCTCCAGCACGAGGTGGCCCTCTTCGCCCGTCGCGCCGAGCAGACCCGACTCGGTGGCGTCGCGCGGGTCCGGCACTCGATGGACCGCGCCGCCTACCTGCTGCTCAACCGCCTGGCCGACGAGGGGCCGATGGGCGTCAAGGCACTCGCCGCCGGCATGGGCATCGACTCCTCCACGGTGACCCGTCAGGTCGCGCCGCTGGTCGAGGGCGGGCTGGTCAGGCGGACCTCCCATCCCGAGGACGGCCGCGCGGTGGTCCTCCGGCTGTCGCCACGAGGGGAGGCGCGGCTGGCGGAGGTGCGCACCTCGCGACGCGCGCTGATGGCCGAGCTGACCGAGGACTGGACGGAGGAGGAGCGCGGGGCGTTCTGCGCACTCCTCACCCGCTTCAACGGGGCGCTCTCCGCCCGGATGGCGACGTCCGAAACGACCGCCGGGGACTCTCCGGACCCGGCCTGACCGGATGATGCCGGCGCAAGCCCTGTCCTTCGGGGCGGGGTAAGCCGGAACGGTCCGCGGAGCGAAGCTAGAGCGGCCGGCGTTGTTGCTCGATGTACTGCCGCACCACCGTGAGCGGGGCGCCGTCGCACGAGGCAGCGAGGTAGGACGGCGACCAGAAGTGCCCGTGCGTGATCGCCTGGTTCACTCGTCCGGTGAAGTCCCGGCGCAGAATGCGGGCGGACACGCCCTTGAGGCTGTTCACGAGGCCGGACACGGCGACCTTCGGCGGGTAGTGCACCAGCAGGTGCACATGGTCGTCCTCGCCGTTGAACTCGACCAGCTCGGCCTCGAAGTCCTCACACACCTTCCGCATGGTCGCCTCGCACACGGTCAGCATGTCGTCGTTGAACACACCACGCCGGCACTTGGTCACGAAGACCAAATGAACGTGCATTGCCGAAACCACGTGCCTGCCACGCCTCAACCCGCCATCGGTAGTCATAGACCAAATGGTAGGGTCACGGCTGTGCAGCCACGACGATCATCCGCGAGACCCAAGCGGTGTACGTCGAAGACCTCGCGGTCAAGGGGCTCGCGCGGACCCGGCTCGCCAAGTCCGTCCACGACGCGGGCTGGTCTCAGTTCGTCGGCATGCTGGAGTACAGGGCCGCCGGACACGGCCGGCACTTCGGCAGGATCGGCCGGTTCGAACCGACCTCTCAGGTCTGCTCGGCCTGCGGCATCAAGGACGGCCCCAAGCCCCTGTCGGTCCGCGAGTGGACCTGCCAGGAGTGCGGGACCGTCCACGACCGCGACATCAACGCAGCACACAACATCCTGGCGGCGGGACGCGCCGACAGGCCAAACGCCTCGTGGAGCGCAGGTAAGACCGGGTCCGTCCCGGCGCAGCGCGTTGAAGCAGGAAGCCACCAGAAGGGCCAGACGGCCCAGGCTGGAATCCCCGTCCTCTAGGGCAGGGAGCACGTCAACTCTCGGTTCCGACACCTCCCGGAGCGTCCGGCCGCGTCGGTCCCGTTCGCGAGCCCGGCACCCGGCCGCTCCCGGATCATCGGCCGGTCCCTCGACCACCCGCCGGTGATCCGGGACACGAGTGCCGCGCGGCGTCCGCGACCTTGACCCGAGCCGGGCGCCGGCCTGTAGTGGGGTCCTGTGGGAACCACGGGCGGAACGACAGGCGCGACACGCGACGACGTGTCGCGGGGGGCCCACGAACTTCCGGAGTTCGAGGACTTCGTCGCCGGAGCCGCCGGGCGACTGTCACACACCGCCACCCTGCTCACCGCCGAGCCCCCCGCCGACAACCCTCGGGCGCGACGCCTGCTCGCCCGCTCCCTGGCGGAGACCTACGCGCGCTGGGACCGACTGCGCGGCGACGACCCCTACGTCCACGCCCGGTCCCGGCTCGCCGGCCGGTTCGCTCGGGAGTCCGCCTGGCGTCGCCGCGGGAGCCTTCGGCCGGGCGGAGCGGCCTCACCCGCGTCGTCCGGGCCACTGGCGCGGCTCACCGGCACGCAGCGCCTGATCGTGGTGTTCCTGCTGGTCGAGGGGGTCGCCGAGGAGCAGACAGCGGCGCTGTTGGCCATGCCGGTGGACCGGGTCCGGGCGATCCGCGACCGGAGCGTCGCGCTGCTGCTCCACCCCCCGAGGCCGCGGGAGTCGCCCCGGCCCGCCCCCGAGGGGACGCGGCGGGCCACGCCGGGCTCGGCCCACCGGGGGCGGCGGTGAACCGCCACGACCGTGAGGCCGCGGTGCGCGAGCTGCTCGGGCGGGCGATGCCGGCGGTGCCGGCCGACCTGTACGCGGAGGCGGTCCGGCGTGGCGAGCGTCTCCGACGGCGCCGCGCGATCGTCCGGCGACTGCTGTTGCCGGCGCTCGGCGTCGCGACCGTGGCGCTGGCCGTCTGGCTTCGGGGCGGGGCGCTCTGAGAAACGCGGCGGCGGGCCACCCCCGGGAAGGGGACGACCCGCCGTCGGCGACCGGGCGGACTCACCGGCACTCCGCTCCCCCGCCGTCCGGGCGCGCCGTCCCGCGGGCCGACACGCTCCGGCGTGTCACGCGGCGGTGCTCCGGGCCGACGGCGCGGCGCGCGCGGATGCCGCGGGGAACCCGGGCAGGGGGTGGGTCCCGCGGCTCAGGCCAAGGCCTGCCGCAGGTCTTCCAGCAGGTCGTCGACGTTCTCGATGCCGACCGAAAGCCGGACGAGGTCGCCGGGCACCTCCAGGGCGGATCCCGCCGCGGAGGCGTGCGTCATGCGGCCGGGGTGCTCGATCAGCGACTCGACACCACCGAGGGACTCGCCCAGCGTGAAGACCTTCGCACGGTCGCAGACGTCGACGGCCGCCGCCTCGCCGCCCTCGACCCGGAACGACACCATGCCGCCGAACGCCTTCATCTGCTTGGCCGCGACCTCGTGTCCGGGGTGGTCGGGCAGCCCGGGGTAGAGCACCTGGGTCACGCGGGGATGCCGGGCCAGCATCTCGACGACCCGCGTGGCGTTCTCGCTGTGCCGGTCCATCCGCACGGCCAACGTCTTGGTGCCGCGCAGCACCAACCAAGAGTCGAACGGGCCGGCTACGGCGCCCATCGAGTTCTGGTGGAAGGCCAGTTCCTGCCCGAGCTCCGGGTCGCTCACCACGAGGGCGCCACCGACCACGTCCGAGTGCCCGCCCATGTACTTGGTGAGCGAGTGCACGACGACGTCCGCGCCGAGCGACAGCGGCTGCTGAAGGTAGGGGGTGGCGAAGGTGTTGTCGACGACCAGTCGGGCCCCGGCGTCACGGGCGATCTGGGCCACGGCCGCGATGTCGGTGATCCCGAGGAGCGGGTTGGACGGCGTCTCCACCCACACCAGTCGGGTCCTCGGGGTGAGGGCCTCGCGCACCGCCGCCGGGTCGCCGGTGTCGGCGACCGACCACTCCACACCCCAGCGCGTCGCGACCCGGGCGAAGAGGCGGAAGGTGCCGCCGTAGGCGTCGGCGGGGATCACCACGTGATCACCCGGCTTCAGGACCGTGCGAAGCAGGCAGTCCTCCGCCGCCAGCCCGGAGGCGAAGGCCAGCCCCTGCCGGCCGCCCTCCAGGGCGGCGAGGTTCTCCTCCAGCGCCGTGCGGGTGGGGTTGGCGCTGCGGCTGTACTCGTACCCGCCGCGCAGGCCCCCCACACCGTCCTGCTTGTACGTGGACACCTGGTAGATCGGCGGGACGACCGCGCCCGTCAGGGGGTCCGCGGTGTTGCCCGCGTGGATCGCGAGCGTCTCGAAGTGCTGACTCGTGTGCCTGTCGCTCATGGAGACCGAGGGTAATGCGCCGGAGAGCGCCCCGCGTCCGCCGATTCCGCGCGAGGAAGTCGACCGATCCCGCGCGGCGCGGGGGGTCTCGAGGTTTTCCACAGGTCAGGGTGCGGGTTGGCCAAGAGTCGGCGCGGTCTGGTTCGCTTGGGGCATGGAGATTCTCTGGGTCCTGATGGCCTCGGCCATGTTGGGCTTCGTGCTGCTCTCGGTGGTCAGGCGACGGCGCGGGGCGGTCCGCCAAGTGCCGGCCGGGCACCCGGACGCCGCCGACCCGGCGCGCTACGGCTTCGTCGCCGAGGAAGACCTGGACGTGCGGATGCCCGGCCCGGACCAGGACCTGCTGGACGTCCTGGACCTGGTGCAGCGCACCCAGGACCACAGGGCGGCTCTTCAGTTGCTGGCCGGGACGGAGTTCGAGGGCGAGCGACGCTGGCAGCGTGTCCAGGCCTTCGCGGGCGCGGCCTCCCTGGAGCTGAGCCGACGCCCGTCGGAGGCGGGCGAGGCACCCGGCGGGCAGTGGCTGCGGGTGTGGCGCGCCGAGTCGCCGAAGGACGCGGGCGGCGCGGCGGTGCACGCCGAGTTCCTGGTGCAGCAGGCCTGGCGGACCGCGACACCCGGCTCGGACGAGTTCCGGATCATCATGGAGGAGGCGAGGGAGGCGTGCGGCCAGGCCGCGCTGCTGGCCCCCGGCGACCCGGTCCCGTACATCGTCGAGCTGTCGGTGGCGCGGGGGCTGGGCTACGACCAGGCCGAGTTCGAGCAGGTGTGGCTGCGGATCCTCGATCGCGCTCCGGCCCACATGGGGGCCCATCTGGTCGCGCTGCGGTACTGGTGCGAGAAGTGGCACGGCTCGCGTGAACTGGCGTACCGGTTCGCCGAGGCGGCGGCGGCGCGCGCGCCGCGGGGGTCGCTGCTGGCCGCGCTGCCGCTGTTCGCCGTCTTCGAGCACCTCCCCGACATCACCCTGGTGCGGGGATTCTGGGAGAGCGAGGTCGTCAGCCGCGCGATCCACGGTGCCCTGCACGCCGTCCATTCGGCGCGGTCGGACGACCCGACGCAGGCACACGTGCGGCATCTGCTCCTGTTCTTCCTGGTGCGGGCGGAGCGCTGGGCGGAGGCCATGAACCAGCTGACGGTGGTCGACGGGCACGTCGGCGCTGTTCCGTGGACGCTCGCCGCCGACCCGGCGGCCGAGTTCGCGGTGTACCGGGCCCTGGCCGTGGCGGGCTACGAGGCCAACGGCGGCAGCCCCGCGTCGCTGCCGCGCTGAGTCCCGCGACCCGCCCGGTCCGTCCGGGGCCCTGGCGGAATTCACCCGGCCGTCCGGGCGTTGTCGCGGGTGAGCCTCGATTGGAGACGTATGTTCCCGCACCGTCGCACGCCCCAGCTCCCGACCGCCGAGCAGGCTCTCCCCGGCCGCTCGCGACCCGTCTTCCCGGTCCCCGACCGCCACACCGTGTTGGGCAACTCCCTGCTCGGCCCCTACCCCGAGGGCACCCGCCTCGCCGACTTCGGCATGGGATGTTTCTGGGGCGCCGAGCGCAGGTTCTGGCAGCTCCCGGCAGGCGTGTGGACGACCCTCGTCGGCTACCAGGGCGGTTTCACGGAGCACCCCACGTACGAGGAGGTGTGCTCGGGGTTGACGGGGCACACCGAGGCGGTCCGGGTGGTGTACGACCCCGAGGTCGTCTCGTACGAGACTCTGTTGAGGACCTTCTGGGAGTCGCACGACCCCACGCAGGGGTTCCGCCAGGGCAACGACGTGGGCACCCAGTACCGCTCCGCGATCTACACCCACTCCCCCGAGCAGGCCGCCCTCGCGGAGGCGTCCCGCGACGCCTACCAGAAGGTGCTGCGGGCCTCGGGCCACGGCGCCGTCACGACCGAGATCCTGCCCGCGCGGGGCCGCCCCTTCTACCCGGCCGAGGCACACCACCAGCAGTATCTCGACAAGGAGCCCGGCGGATACTGCGGGATCGGCGGCACCGGGGTGGCGCTGGGGGACGACTTCGAGGGTGCCGGGGGCGCCTGCCCGACCGGTATCGCCCCCCTTCCCTCGGACCGGTGACCGAGGGCACCGGCGGCCTCGCGGGGCGGCCCGCGGCGATCGTGCTGAGCCGAGCGGATCTTCGCCGGATCACCGGCTTCGCCGCGGCGTCGGCGGCGGAGGTGCTCGCCGTCTTCGAGGCCGGCCGTCCTGGGGACCGGCGGCCTCGCGAGGCCTTGGACGCCGCGTGGGAGTTCGCGGGCGGCGGCGAGCGGGGGAAGGCGCTCAGGGACACGGCGTCGGGCGCGATGCGGGCGGCCAAGGAGGCGGAGGGCCCTGGTGGGCGGGACGCCGCGTGGGCCGCGGTTTCGGCGGCGGGTGCCGCCTATCTGCATCCGCTCCCCAAGGCGACGCAGGTCAAGCACATCCTGGGCGCCGGCGCCCACGCGGCTCGGGCGGTGGAGCTCGCCGAGGGGGGAGACCCGCGTGTCGGCGCCAGCCACCTGGAAGGCGTGCTGCGGCTGGCCACGCCCGGTGTCGTCGACGTGCTGAGGCGCTACCCCGAGGCACCGGGCGGTGGCGGGCGTGTCGGGGAGTTGATCCGCTCGCTGGACACCGCGCTGCGGGCGCTCGCCCCCGGTCCGTGACCCCCGGCCAGGGGGTCGCGCGGTCGGAGGCGGCGCCGGCCCGCGGGCGCCCGGCGTCAGATGGTCGCCGTGTCGATCACGAAGCGGTACCGGACGTCGCTGCCGAGGACCCGCTCGTAGGCCTCGTTGATCTCGTCGGCGCGGATCAGCTCGATCTCGGCGCCGAGACCGTGCTCCGCGCAGAAGTCCAGCATCTCCTGGGTCTCCCGGATGCCGCCGATGCTCGATCCGGCGAGGGTGCGGCGACCCATGATCACCGAGAACAGGTTGAGGGAGACCGGCTCCTCCGGGGCTCCCACGTTCACCAGCGCGCCGCCCGTGCGCAGCAGGCTCAGATAGGCGTCCAGGTTCAGGGGCGCCGAGACGGTGGAGAGGATCAGGTCGAAGGTGTCCGCCAGCCGCTCGAAGGTGTCGGGGTCGCTCGTGGCGTGGTAGTGGTCGGCCCCCAGCCGCAGCCCGTCGTCCTTCTTGCGCAGGGACTGCGAGAGGACGGTGACCTCCGCCCCCAGCGCGTGAGCGATCTTGACGGCCATGTGTCCGAGCCCTCCCAGGCCGACGACGGCGACCTTCTTGCCGGGCCCGGCGTTCCAGTGACGAAGCGGCGAGTAGGTGGTGATGCCCGCGCAGAGCAGAGGCGCCGCCACGTCCAGCGAGAGGGCGTCGGGCACGCGCACCACGTAGTTCTCGTCGACGACGATCTTCCGGGAGTAGCCCCCCAGCGTGTTCGCACCGTCCGGGCCGACCCCGTTGTAGGTGGGCAGCGCGCCTTCGAGACAGTGCTGCTCCTCCCCGTCCAGGCAGTTGACGCAGGTCCGGCACGAGTCCACCATGCAGCCGACGCCGACCCGATCGCCGACCGCGTACCGGGTGACCCCGGAGCCGACCTCGGAGACGACGCCGGCGATCTCGTGGCCGGGCACCATCGGGAAGGTCGCGCCGCCCCAGCCGGCACGAACCTGGTGGATGTCGGAGTGACAGATGCCGGCGAACGCGATGTCGATGAGGACGTCGTGTTCGCCGACGGACCTCCGCTCGATGAGCGTGCGCTCCAGCGGGGCCTTGGCGGCTTGGGCGGCGTACGCGGCGACAGTGGTCAAGTCCGGACTCCTGAGTCTGGTAGGGCCTGGGACACCGCACCGACGCGGCCGGTCGGCCGATACGGGAACGGGCCACGACACCGGTCCGCGCGGCGAGAGCGGTGGCGGTTCGACGAGCCTACGTCGGCCGACCGGTCCGAGTGAAACGACTTCGGGCGCACCCATCGGATCAGGCCGGATACTTGTCCCCTACGCAGCCCGGATCTTGACGACACGTCAGCGCACGGTACCGCGCCCCGGGCAGGGCGGGCGGCGAACGACCGCCGCCGCCCGGCCCGGTGGGCGGACGGCGGCGGTCGCGTGGAAGCGGGAAGGAGGGCGCGGGCCTCGGGTGCCTCAGAGGGCGGAGCCCGCCTTCCAGTCCGCCCAGTCCATGTTCCAGCCGTTGAGCCCGTTGTCGGGGGCGATGGTGCTGTCACCGGTGTTCTGGACCACGACCACGTCCCCGATCATGGAGTTCTCGTAGAACCAGGCGCCCGGCGTGTCCGGGTCGTCGGCGCCCTTGGTGTCCGCGAGGCCGATGCAGCCGTGGCTGGTGTTGGCGGTCCCGAAGATGGACTTGGCACCCCAGTAGTTGCCGTGGATGAAGGTGCCGGAGGTACTCAGGCGCATGGCGTGCGGGACGTCCTTGATGTCGTACTCGCCCTCGCCGTCGTCGTCGGTGAAGCCGACCGTCGCGCCGTTCATCCGGGTCTCCACGAACTTCTCGGAGATCACCATCCGGCCTTCGTAGGTCTTGTTCTCGGGGGAACCGGCGGAGATCGGGATGGTCTTGACGGTCTCGCCGTCGCGCGTGACCCTCATCTGCTTGGTCTCGGCGTCCACGTAGGAGACCTGGTTCCGGCCGACGGTGAAACCGACCGTCTTCTGCTGGACGCCGAAGACCCCTTCGGCCCCCTCGACGCCGTCCAGGGCCAGGTCCAGGGTGACGGTGGACCCGGCCTCCCAGTAGTCGTCGGGTCGGCAGTCCATGCGGGTGGAGGAGAACCAGTGGCAGACGACCTCCTGGCCACTGCTGCTGGTGACGTCGACGCCCTCCTGGACGGCGACCCGGTCGGTGATCTCCTTGTCGAAGTTGATCGACACGGGCATGCCGACGCCCACCGTGGTGCCGTCGTCGGGGGTGAAGGTGCCGATGAAACTGTTGTCCGGCGAGACGGTCGTGAACGAGGCGTTCTCGTGGGCGGCCCGGCCCTCGGAGTCCTGGGCGGTCGCCTTCACCCGGTAGGTGGTGGAGCGCTCCAGTTGGCCGGAGGGCTTCCAACTCGTGCCGTCCTCGGATATCTCCCCGTCGACGTCGGTGCCGTCCTTGGAGACCATGGTGACCTCGGTGAGGGTCCCCTCGCTCACCGTGACCGTCGCGGAGTTGTTGATGGACGCGTTGGTGGAGCCGTCCTGGGGAGTGATCTCGATCCGCGCCTCGGACGCCTTCTCGGCCGCCGCCTTGTCGACCTTGGTCTGCGACGTCTGGTCGTCCCCGCCCGCGGAGTCGTCGGTCCCGCCCCCCGTGCAGGCCGAGAGCACCAGAACGCCACCGAGCAGCGCGGACACGACCGCCATGCCCCTGCGCCGCTTCCCGTCCGTCTTCACACGCATCTCCATCGTCACGGTTGCCAACCCCCAAGATCCCGTCGGACCACCCCACGCTACGACCGCCTCGCCCGGTTCCCTGCGGCCCCCCGCTGTGGGACGCGCCACGTCGCTCCCGGATCGCCTGGCCGGCGTCGCCGATCGGCGCTCATGAAGAGGACGAACGGACCCCGGGCCGCGGTTTCCGCCCGGGGTCAAAATTCTCCCAAGCCGCGCCTCGACTCAGTCGGCGACCCGCTCCCGGAGGCCGCCCGCGGCGAGGGCGGCGTCCCGGTCGTCCTCGCCGGGCCCTTCCCCGTCCTCGTCGTACTCGGGGTAGACGTCGTCGTCCCAGTCGGCGTCCCAGCCGGACGGGCCCGGGTCCTCGTCGATCCGCTCGCCGCTCCAGGACGCCTGCCGAAGCTCCACCCCGGGCACCTCTGCCACCAGGTCGAACGGGTCGACGAGATGGGCGAGGGCCTCCGCGACGTCCTCCGTCACTGCGGTCTCGGCGTGCGCGCGCTCGGCCGCGGGCAGCGCCTCGTCGGCGGCGACGCGTTGGAGGGCCGCGCCGGTCAGGGCCTCCTCGTCCTCGACCTCCAGGACCAGGTCGACACGGAGGCGTACAAAGCGTGATGTCTCAGGTGTGCTCATGCCCGGAGAGTACGGCGAAGTGGTCCTGTGACTTTCCCGTGACCCGCGCCTTTCACTAACATCGCCCCACATGGCCAAATCGCCAGCGCCGCAAGGAGATCGATATTTCGTGTCGTCCGCCCGCCGTCCACTGCTGACCGCCGTCGCGGCGGGCTCGGTCCTGTGCGCCCTGTGGTTCGTCCCCTCCGCCAACGCCTCCTCGGGCAGAGCGACCTCGGACGCCCTCGGGACACGGTCGTCGCAGCCGACCACCGGGGAGGTCGCACGGGCCGCGACGGACCCGGAGGCGACGGACCGGCAGGCCCTGCTGGCCGACACGGGCACGTTCGACAGCACGCCGTTCCTCGTCGGGGGCACCGCGTTCCTGACGGTCGGCGCCGGGTTCGTGGCGTACTCGGTGCGGCGAGAGCGACTCGGGTTCTGACACCCGCCCCCTCGGCTCCTCGCGCGGTCCGAGATGGACGGACCCCGGTCGCCCGCCCCTCGCCCCTCCGGCCGGGCCCGCCGCCCGGGCCTTGGGCGAGCGGCCGGACGGTCCCCCACGGGGCACCTAGCGCAGCGGCCCGGTGACCGACTCCGCCGCCGCGACCAGCCCGCCGTCCCGGACCAGGCTCTCCATCGCCCGCAGATCCGGGGCGAGGAAGCGATCGGGCCCGGGACCCTCGACCCCGGCCTCCCGCACGGCGGCGACCACGGCGCTGGTGGCTGGCGCCGGGACGAGACCGTTTCTCAGCCGGATCGCCCGACAGGCGGTGTACGACTCGATCGCGAGGATCCGCGTGAGGTGGTCGACGGCCGTGCGCAACTTGCGCGCCGCCGACCATCCCATCGACACGTGGTCCTCCTGCATCGCCGAGGACGGGATGGAGTCCGCCGAGGCCGGCACGGCCAACCGCTTCAGCTCCGCGACCAACGCCGCCTGCGTGTACTGGGCGATCATCAGACCGGAGTCCACACCGGGGTCGTCGGCGAGGAAGGGCGGCAACCCGTGGCTGCGGTGGCGATCCAGCAGCCGGTCGGTGCGCCTCTCGGCGATCGAGCCCAGGTCGGCGACGGCGATGGCCAGGAAGTCGAGGACGTAGCCGACGGGCGCGCCGTGGAAGTTGCCGTTGGACTCGACCCGGCCGTCGGGCAGGACCACCGGGTTGTCCACCGAGGACGCCAACTCCCGCTCGGCGACGAGCCGCGCGTGGGCCAGGGTGTCCCGACCGGCCCCGGCCACCTGCGGGGCGCAGCGCACGGAGTAGGCGTCCTGGACCCGGGGCGCTTCGTCCTGGTGGTGGCCGGTCATCCCGGAGCCCTCCAGCACGGCGAGCATGTTGGCGGCGCTGGCGGCCTGCCCGGGGTGCGGGCGGATCGCGTGCAGCTCCGGGGCGAGGACCCGGTCGGTGCCCAGCAACGCCTCCAGGGTGAGCGCCGCGGTGATGTCGGCGCAGGTGTAGAGGCGGGCCAGGTCCGACAAGGCCAGGATCAGCATGCCGAGCATGCCGTCCGTGCCGTTGAGCAGGGCCAGTCCTTCCTTCTCTCGCAGTTCCACGGGGCGGATCCCATGCGCGTCGAGCAGTTCGCCGGCCGGGCGGGGGATGCCGTCGGGGCCCTCGGCGTCTCCCTCGCCCATGAGCGCGAGGGCGCAGTGGGACAACGGTGCCAGGTCCCCCGAGCAGCCGAGCGAGCCGTACTCGTGCACGACCGGGGTGATGCCGGCGTTCAGCAGGTCCGCCATCGTCCGGGCCAGCTCGGGGCGGACCCCGGTGCGGCCGGAGCAGAGCGTCTTCAGCCGGAGGAACATCAAGGCCCGCACCACCTCCCGCTCGACCCGGGGTCCCATGCCCGCCGCGTGCGAGCGCACGATGTTGCGTTGGAGCCGGGCCCGAAGCTCGGGGCCGATGTGTCGGGTGGCGAGCGCGCCGAAACCGGTGCTGACGCCGTATACCGGCTCGGGCTTTGCCGCCAGGGCGTCGACGATCTCGCGCGAGGCGGCGAGAGCGGCCAGCGCGCCCTCGGAGAGCTCGACGCGGGCGTCGCCCCGCGCGACGGCGAGGACATCGGACGCGGTGACCCCGGAGGTCCCGACCACCACCTGGCGCATATCCATATTCAGGAGAGTACGCACTGAATTCAGGGATGTCACCAGGCTGTCGCGCACCCCCTCCCTATGGCGCTCGCCGCCCTCGGAAGCGGCGACGCTCTCCGCCCTCGCCCCGCGAGGAGGGCTCGTCGGCCAGCGCCACGACCGGGTCCGCCGGACCGCCCCGCCCGGCGACGACCGGGCGTTCCGCGCCCTCCGCCTTCGCCTGGTACTGGGCCGCGTCGGCCAGCCGGAAGAGACGCCGGGCCGAGCCGACCGGTCCGATCGGGTCCTCGGTGGACGCCACCCCGCACGCCACGCCGTCGCCGAGCTCCAACTCACCCGCCCGACGGCACAGCTCGTCGGCGACCCCGACCACCACGTCGGCCGCCGGACCGACCGAGAGCAGGCAGAACTCGTCGCCGCCGAGCCGTGCCACGAGCGCACCGGGAACCATCGCCCCGCACCGCGAGAGCACACAGCCGAACCGCTCCAGGAGTCGGTCTCCCACGGCGTGCCCGTGGGTGTCGTTGACGCGCTTGAGCCCGTTCAGATCGCAGACGACGAGGCTGACGACCACACCGTCCCGCAGGTGGCGCTCGACCGCCTCCTCCAGTCCGGCGTCCACCGCCCGGCGGTTGGCCAGGCCGGTGAGCGCGTCGGTGAAGGCCAATCGGCGCACCTCCTCCAAGCGCTCGGTCTGCGCGATCCCGGCGGCGACCACCGCGGCCAGGACGGTGGCGAAGTCGGCGTCGGCTCGACCGAAGGGCGGCGCGCCGACGGGCCGCGCCACGTACAGCTCCCCCCAGGCCCGGCCGTGCAGGACGATCGGGGCGACGACACAGCAGCCCCGTCCTCGGTGGCGCAGCGCGGCCACCCGTTGGTGCACGTATCCCGGGCGCCCGGCGGCCGGACCCTCGGCGGTCTCCACCCAGGCACCGGGCTCGCCGCCGCCCGCCCAGCGTTCGTGGAGGAACTCGGTAATCTCCGCGAACTGGTGCACCGGGTAGGACTCGTCCTCGGGGAACTCCTCCTCGTCCGGGGCCCGCTCCCCCACGTTCACCAGGACGCGGAGCCTGCCCAGCCCCCGTTCCCACACCGACAGCGCCGCGAAGCCACCGCCCAGCGCGCGGCAGCCGCCCAGGGCGGCGGCGCGCCAGACGTCGCGGGAACTCCGCGCGGCGGCCATGCCCTGTGCCAGCGCGACGACGGCCGCGAGCCGCCTGTCCTCACCCATCACCCCAGAGTAGAGACATTCCGGGCAAACGTGATATCTCACCCGGGCACATGTTCGCCGCCCCGCCCCCTGCACCGCGCCCCGATCCACCGGTGGTGCCGCCCCCTCACTCCCCGGGCCAGCGGGGCTCCCGCTTCTCGTTGAAGGCGGCCACGCCCTCCGCCCGATCCCCGGAGAACGCCACGGCCCGCCACGCCGCGTCCTCGACCTCCAGCCCGGCCCTCAGGTCGAGCCCCTGGCCGAGCCGCAGCGCCCGCTTGGCGGCGCGGAGCCCGACCGGGGAGTTGGCGGCCATCCGGGCGGCCAGCGCAAGCGCCTCCCCCCGCGCCTCCCCCTCCGCCACCAACTCGTCCACGATGCCCAGCCGCCGCGCCTCGTCGGCGGCCACCCGTCGAGCGGTGAAGACCAGCTCGGCGGCGCGCGCCGCGCCGACCCTCCGGGGCAGCAGCTGCGTACCGCCGCCGCCGGGGATGACGCCCACGGACACCTCGGGCAACCCCACGACCGCCGTGGCGTCGGCCACGATCACGTCGCAGGAGAGCGCCAGCTCGAACCCCCCGCCGAGGGCGAAACCGCCCACCGCGGCGACGGTGGGCATCGGCAGCTCCAGGACGGCCGTGTACGCGGCGCGCGTCACCGGGCGCTGGCGCAGCAGGTCCGCGTCGGTGAAGGAATCGCGCTCCTTGAGGTCGGCGCCGACACAGAACGCCCGCGCGTGCGTCGAAGTCAGGACCACCGCCCGGACCTCCCTGTCGTCGGCGAGGGCGGCGCAGGCGTCGCGGATCGCCCCGGCCATCGCCGTGGACACGGCGTTCATCGCCTTCGGCCGGTCGAGGACCAGCTCGGCGACCCGACCGTCCTCCGACCGCCGGACCGCGACGACGTCCCCGAATCGCTCCTCGCCCATGACACCCTCCGGTTAACGCGGGTTAACAACGTCGAACGCTCCGATCATCCCAGGTGCCCGGGCATGGCGACACCCCTCCCGCACCACGAGGAAGCGACGTCACCCCCGGTCGCGACGTCACCCCCCGTCAACCCGTTCGAGTGATGTCGGTGGTTCTGCCGTGTCCCGTACCCGGACCCGGGCGTAGCGTGCGCTCACCAGGGGCGCTCCGGGGGGACGCGCACCGGGAGGGGAGCATGCGCACCGTCATCACACCCACGTCCACACCCGCACCGGGTGGGGCGATCGCGCCGGCCGCGGTCGCCCCACGGCAACCGACCGGTCCGCCCGCGGCGGGGGGCGCGTCCGCCCAGGGCGTCCGGGGGGCGGCGGCGACCGGAGCCACGGGGGGCCGGCCTCGCGCGCCGAGCCGGCCGAGAGCGCCGTTTCCGGGGGCTCGGGGGCGACACCGTCGCCCCCGTCCTCGTCGGTCGCTACTGGCTGTCGGGGGGTTCACCCTGGCCGTCGGCGTCCTGGGGCTGGCCCGTCTCGCGAGCGAACCCGGCGGCGGTGGGCACGACGCCACCACGCAGGCACGCCCCCTCGCCTCGCCCCAGCCCTCGGAGCGCGCGCGTCCCACGGCCGAGAACCCCGGGCCCACCCCCGGCGGCGCCCCTCGGGTCGTGGCCGAGAACACCGCCGACGTCCCGGCCGGGGCGGGCGGGAGCACACCGGGTTCCGCCGGCCCTCGATCCGCCCCGGTCCCGGAGGACGAGCCGACGGGGACCTCCCTGGGCACCGGACGGGCCCGGACCGCCGAGAGCGCGCTCGGGGGCTTCTCCACGGGCGTGCCGCCGCTCGGCCGGCCCGACACCCCGGCGGCGCCGAGCCCGCCGGCCCTCGCGGACTCCGGCGGCGGGTCGGCGGCGAGAGAGGAGCCGCCGGCGCCCACGAGGAAGGCCGCCCGGCCCGGCGCGGGCCGTTCGGGGTCCAAGGCGCCGCCGCCGGCGACACCCCGCCCGGCACCCCGTGAGCCCGACCCGCCGCCCGCGCGACCGACGGGGAGCGGCGGATCGGCCGCGGGGGCGGAAGCGGGCGCGCCCGTTCCGCCCCCGCCTCCGGCCCCGGCACCTGCCGCGGAGGCGACCGGGCCCGCGCCGCGTCCCGGGGCGCCGGCCGTGTGCCTCCCGGTGGTCCGAATCTGCGCGGTTCTCCCGCGCTGAGACGGCCGTTCCGGCCCGCGAGGGTTCAGCGCGGCGGGCGCGGGCGAGTCGGTCTACGACTCCGCGCCCCGCCGGGTGAGCAACCAGGGTTCCACGACCCCGAGACCGCGCACCGGCCGCTGCCACACGGGTCGGAGCGCGAAGGGGTACCAGGGCGGCTCAGCGCCCCGCTTCCGCGCCTCGGCGACCTGCTCGTCGTGCGTCGCCTCCGAGGCGGGCGCGGCCTCGCCCCTGACCAGTTCCTCGGCGAAGGCGGCGTCGACGAGGACGGCGTCCCGGGGCGCTATCGAGGTGAGTCGGGACGCCAGGTTCACGGTCGTGCCGAAGACGTCGCCCATCCGCGTGGTGACGGTGCCGAAGGCCATGCCGACCCGCAGCTCGGGCATGGTCTGGTCGGCGGCCATCGTCTCGATCAGTTCGACGGCGATCTCGGCCGCCGTGCCGGCGTCGTCCGCCGCGTACAGCACCTCGTCGCCGAGGGTCTTGATGAGCCGACCGCCCCGGGCGGCGACCAGGTCCGCGGCGGTGGTCTCGAACGCCTCGACCAGTTCGCCGAGTTCCTCCTCCTCCATCCGGCGCGTCAACCGGGTGAACCCGACCAGGTCGGCGAAGGCCACGGCGAGCCGACGGTCGACCATCTCCTCGTCGTCGGCGACCTGGACGACCCGGCCCGTCGCGGCGGCGAGCTGGCGCCGCCACACATAGACCAGGAACTCCTGCAACTCCGGAAGCAGCAGCTCTATCAGGGGGTACGTGACCTCGGTCCGGGTCATTCCCGGCTCCGGGGGCTCGGTCAGCCCCTCCAGGAACGAGTCGATCTGCCAGTCCGCCAGCCGGGCGGTGGTCTGGCCGGTGGACCGCGCCACCTGGACCGCCATCGCCTCGCTGAGCAGCCCCGCCTCGACCAACCCGGAGAGCCGGCGAAGGGCGAGGACGTCCGCCTCGGTGAGGGCCTTGGCCTGGCCGATGTCGGCGAAGCCCATGGCCCGCCAGAACCGGGTGGCCAGCTCCACCGAAACGCCGGCGCTGCGGGCGGCCTGGAAGGGGGTGTAACGACGCTCGGCACCGAGGATGAGGTGTTCCAGACGCAGCGCCAGCGGGTCCTCGGCGGAATCGGCGCGCCGCGGCTCCAGCCCGTCGTCTCCCTCCGCCCCGGGGCCCGTGTCGTCGACGGTCACGCCTTGCCCTTCCGATCTGCCGCGGCCAGGTCGGCCGGCCCCAACCTTACGTCAGCTGTGGGCCGGCTCACTCCCGAAAGGCGTGGCGCGACCCGCGTTCGGACGCACCGCCGGGCGACGGCTCAGGCCTGCCGCAGGTGGACGATGTCCCCCGCGCCCACCGGTTCCCTCAGCCCGCTGGGTGTGGCGAGCACCAGGCGCCCGTCGCCGTCGAGGGCGACCGCCTCGCCCACCAGCGACCGATCACCGGGCAGCTCGGCGCGGACCACCCGCCCGAGCGTCGCGCAGCCGGCCGCGTACGCCTCCTGGAGGCCGCTCGCCGACGCGTCGCCCCCCGCCCCTCGCCACCGGCCGTACCATTCCTCCAGCGAACGCAGGACCCCCCGCAGCAGCGGATCCCGGTCGGTCCCCGCCGCGCCCGCGAGGACGAGTGATCCGGCCTCCGGCACCGGTAGTTCGTCCTCCCGGAGGGTGACGTTGACGCCGACGCCGACGACGACGCCGTCCCCGCCCGCCCGCTCCGCCAGGATCCCCCCGGCCTTCCGCTCCCGCCCGTCCACGGTGACGAGGAGATCGTTGGGCCACTTCAACGCGGTGTCCACACCCGCCGCACGGGACAGGCCGCTCGCCACGGCGACCCCGGTCAACAGCGGCAGCCAGCCCCAGCGGGCCACGGGCACCTCGACCGGCCGCAGCAACACGGAGAAGAAGAGCCCGGAGCGCGAGGGCGCCACCCACCTCCGGTCGAGCCGGCCACGCCCCTCGGTCTGCTCCTCGGCGACCAGCACCGTGCCCTCGTCGGCCGTGCCCGCCAAGGCCTCCGCCACCAGATCCGAGTTGGTGGAGCCGGTGCGGCGCACCACCCGCACCTCGGTCCACAGTCCGCCCTCGCGCACCAGCCCCCGACGCAGCGCGGAATCGTTCAGCGGGGGACGGTCCAGATCGGACCACCGGTCCCGGTCGTCGGAAGGGTCGGGTGACATCATCGTGGTTGGTTCTCCTTCGGGCTGTCGCGTGGACGCCGGGCGGGTACCCGGGGAGGCGGCTCTCGGGAACCCGCCTCCGGCCGGACGCGGAAGTCAAGCACGTCACCCTGGGGGCCCGGTGTGGGAAAGACCGCACTGCCGACCCGAAGAGCCCCTACTAGTCTACGAGCGAGTAACCGTCCCCCCTTTCCTGAGCAGGCAGGGAGCCGCATCCCGATGTCCGAACCGGTAGAGCAGCGACCCGACGTCCCCACGACCGCGGGTAAGCTCGCGGATCTCCAGCGTCGCATCGAGGAAGCGACGCACGCCGGTTCGGAACGCGCCGTGGAGAAACAGCACGCCAAGGGCAAACTGACCGCGCGTGAGCGGATCGACCTGCTCCTCGACGATGACTCCTTCGTCGAGTTGGACGAGTTCGCCCGACACCGGTCCACCAACTTCGGGCTGGACGCCAACCGGCCCTACGGCGACGGCGTCGTCACCGGCTACGGCACCGTCGACGGGCGCCCGGTGGCCCTCTTCTCGCAGGACTTCACCGTCTTCGGCGGCGCGCTCGGCGAGGTCTACGGCCAGAAGATCGTCAAGGTGATGGACTTCGCGCTGAAGACCGGTTGCCCCGTGATCGGGATCAACGACTCCGGGGGCGCGCGCATCCAGGAGGGAGTGGCCTCGCTCGGCGCCTACGGGGAGATCTTCCGACGCAACACCCACGCCTCCGGGGTGATCCCGCAGATCTCCCTCGTCGTCGGCCCGTGCGCGGGCGGTGCCGTCTACTCCCCGGCGATCACCGACTTCACCGTCATGGTGGACCGGACCTCGCACATGTTCATCACCGGTCCGGACGTGATCAAGACCGTCACCGGCGAGGACGTCGGGTTCGAGGAGCTCGGCGGCGCCCGCACCCACAACACCGCCTCCGGCGTCGCCCACCACATGGCCGGCGACGAGAAGGACGCCATCGAGTACGTCAAGCAACTGCTGTCGTACCTGCCGTCGAACAACCTCTCCGAGCCGCCGGCCTTCCCCGAGGAGGCGGACCTCGACGTCGGCGAGAGCGACCGCGAACTGGACACGCTCGTCCCGGACAGCGCCAACCAGCCGTACGACATGCGCACCGTCATCGAGCACGTCCTCGACGACGGCGAGTTCTGCGAGACCCAGCCGATGTTCGCGCCGAACATCCTCACCGGGTTCGGCCGGGTCGAGGGGCATCCCGTCGGCATCGTCGCCAACCAGCCGATGCAGTTCGCCGGTTGTCTGGACATCACCGCCTCGGAGAAGGCCGCGCGCTTCGTCCGCACCTGCGACGCCTTCAACGTCCCCGTGGTGACCTTCGTCGACGTCCCCGGTTTCCTGCCCGGAGTGGACCAGGAACACGACGGGATCATCCGCCGGGGCGCGAAGCTGATCTACGCCTACGCCGAGGCCACCGTCCCCCTGATCACCGTCATCACCCGCAAGGCGTTCGGCGGCGCCTACGACGTCATGGGCTCCAAGCACCTGGGCGCCGATCTGAACCTCGCCTGGCCGACGGCGCAGATCGCCGTCATGGGCGCGCAGGGCGCGGTCAACATCCTGCACCGGCGCACCCTGGCCGAGGCGGCGGCGAACGGCGAGGACGTCGAAGAGGTGCGGGCGCGTCTGATGCGGGAGTACGAGGACGCGCTGCTCAACCCGTACACGGCCGCCGAGCGGGGCTATGTCGACGCGGTGATCATGCCATCCGACACCCGGCGCCACCTGGTCCGAGGCCTGCGACAACTGCGCACCAAGCGGGAGTCGCTGCCGCCGAAGAAGCACGGCAACATCCCGCTCTGACGGGCCCCCGCGGAGTTCGGAAGCGACACGAGTGTCCGAGGAGTCGTCGTGATCAAGATCGTCAGGGGCAACCCGACCCCGGAGGAGCTGGCCGCCGCGCTGGCGGTGGTCCGCGCCCGCGCCGTCGCGTCGGCCGAACCGCCGGATCCGGCGCCGGCGCCGGGCGCGTGGGCGGACCCCGCCCGCATCGCCACCCGCCGCCGCCCCCACCCGGGGCCGTCGACCTGGGCCCGCACCTACTGGCCCGGCTGACCGACGCACCCGGGGGAGTTCCGCCTCGCGTGGCGAGATCGCCCGCGGTTCCCCGACCGCCTCGACCGCCCGACGGCGCCGCCCGACGCCACCGACGCCCGGCACGGCTCGCGCGCTCCCGCCGGTACGCTGAACGGATGACAGATCAGCCGCGCCGCCGACTCGTGCTCGCCTCCCGGTCCCCCGCACGGCTGGGCCTGCTGCGGCAGGCCGGAATCCGCCCCGAGGTGATCGTGAGCGGTGTCGACGAGGACGCCGTGAGCGCGCCCACCCCCGCCGAGCTGGCGCTGGCGTTGGCGCGGGCCAAGGCATCGGTGGTGGCCGCCCGCCCCGAGGCGCGTGGAGCGCTGGTCGTCGGGTGCGACTCCGTCCTGGACCTGGACGGCCGCCCCCTCGGCAAGCCCGCCGACGCGGAAGAGGCCGTCGCCCGTTGGAAGGCCATGCGCGGCCGGGCCGGCACCCTGCGGACCGGCCACCACGTCCACGACACCGTCACGGGCCGCCATGCCGCCGCCGTCGCCTCCACCGTGGTCCGCTTCGGCGACCCGAGCGACGCGGAGATCGCCGCCTACGTCGCCACCGGTGAGCCGCTCGGTGTCGCCGGGGCCTTCACCCTGGACGGGCGCTCCGCTCCGTTCGTCGACGGCATCGACGGCGACCACGGCAACGTCATCGGCCTGAGCCTCCCCCTGCTCCGCCGCCTCCTCGCGGAACTGGGGGTGGGCATCACCGCGCTGTGGGAGCCGGAGCGGAGCTGACCGGGCCGACGGCACCCGCCACGAGCGCGCACCCGAGCGAACGGAGCGGCGCGCCCGAACCCCGCCCGTGCGGCCCCACGCCTCGGCCTTCGCACCGCGCGTTCCACGCGCGGGCAAACCCCCGGACAAGAGTCGTCCCTCCGGTCGGGGAACGTTGGGCCATTCGTAGGGACTCCACAAAGAAACGGAGTGGGGCGCGGCACGCCCTCACAGAGACCTTGGCCACACCGGGGGGCTAGGGTTTCCCCGAGGAGGCCCGCACATCACCGGGCGACAAGGGCTTTCGTGGTCCGAGTGAGCCCGGCATCACGCTCCGTGTGGGCAAGCTCACCCCTGGGGATGGGTCGAAGTGCCGTGTCGGCAGTCCCTAAACTCGGCTTGTTTCAAGGAGGGAGCCTCAATCGTGCGCAAGGTGCTCATCGCCAACCGTGGCGAAATCGCTGTCCGCGTGGCCCGGGCCTGCCGGGACGCCGGAATCGCCAGCGTGGCCGTCTACGCGGACCCGGACCGGGACGCCCTGCATGTCCGCGCCGCCGACGAGGCGTTCGCCCTGGGCGGTGACACCCCCGCCACCAGCTACCTCGACATGGACAAGGTCCTGAACGCGGCTCGGGAGTCCGGCGCGGACGCCGTCCACCCCGGATACGGCTTCCTCTCGGAGAACGCCGAGTTCGCGCGGGCCGTCCTGGACGCCGGGCTGATCTGGATCGGCCCGCCCCCGCAGGCCATCCGCGACCTGGGCGACAAGGTCGCCGCCCGGCACATCGCGCAGCGCGCCGGGGCGCCGCTCGTGGCAGGCACCTCCGACCCGGTCGCCGGCTCCGAGGAAGTCGTCGCCTTCGCGCGGGAGCACGGGCTGCCCATCGCCATCAAGGCCGCCTTCGGCGGTGGCGGGCGAGGACTCAAGGTCGCCCGCACCCTGGAGGAGGTCCCGGAGCTGTACGACTCGGCGGTGCGCGAGGCGGTCGCGGCGTTCGGTCGCGGCGAGTGCTTCGTCGAGCGCTATCTGGACAAGCCCCGGCACGTGGAGACCCAGTGTCTCGCCGACACGCACGGCAACGTCGTGGTGGTCTCCACACGGGACTGTTCCCTTCAGCGCCGCCATCAGAAGCTCGTGGAGGAGGCGCCCGCGCCCTTCCTGAGCGAGGGGCAGGTCGCGGAGCTCTACCGGGCGTCCAAGGCCATCCTCAAGGAGGCCGGCTACGTGGGCGCGGGGACCGTGGAGTTCCTCGTGGGGGCGGACGGGACCATCTCCTTCCTGGAGGTGAACACCCGCCTTCAGGTCGAGCACCCGGTCACCGAGGAGGTCTCCGGCATCGACCTGGTCCGCGAGATGTTCCGGATCGCCGACGGAGAGGCCCTCGGCTACGACGACCCGCCCCTGCGCGGCCACTCCTTCGAGTTCCGCATCAACGGCGAGGACCCCGGGCGCGGCTTCCTCCCCGCGCCCGGCACCGTGACGAACTTCGCCGCGCCGTCGGGGCCGGGCGTCCGCCTGGACGCCGGTGTGGAGTCGGGCAGCGTCATCGGACCGGCCTGGGACTCCCTGCTGGCCAAGCTGATCGTGACCGGCCGCACCAGGGCGGAGGCCCTCCAGCGCGCCGCCCGCGCCCTGGACGAGTTCACCGTCGAGGGCATGGCGACCGCCATCCCCTTCCACCGGGTGGTGGTGCGCGATCCGGCCTTCGCTCCCGAGCTGTCCGGGTCCGAGGAGCCCTTCACCGTCCACACCCGGTGGATCGAGACCGAGTTCGTCAACGACATCCCGCCCTTCGCCGCCTCCGCCGGTGGGGAAGGCGAGGAGGAGTCCGGCCGCGAGACGGTCGTGGTGGAGGTCGGCGGCAAGCGGCTGGAGGTCTCCCTCCCCTCCTCCCTGGGGATGTCCCTGGCCCGCACCGGCCTGGCCGCCGGGGCCAAGCCCAAGCGCCGCGCCGCGAAGAAGTCGGGCCCCGCCTCTTCCGGGGACACCCTGGCCTCCCCGATGCAGGGAACGATCGTCAAGATCGCGGTCGAGGAGGGTCAGGAGGTCAAGGAGGGCGACCTCGTGGTCGTCCTGGAGGCCATGAAGATGGAGCAGCCCCTCAACGCGCATCGGGCCGGCACCGTCAAGGGCCTGAACGCCGAGGTCGGGGCCTCCCTCACCTCCGGCGCCGTCATCTGCGAGATCAAGGACTGAGACAGCGGCGACGGCCCGCCGGCGGAGTGGGTGCCCGAGTGCCGGCGCGCCCACCCGTGCGGCGGGGACGCGTGCCGGCATGACCGGCGGCCACGACGCCCGGCACCCGTCAGCCCCTCCCGCGACAGAGCTCGCCGCCTCGGTCGGGGCCCGTCCTCCGGACCGACGGGGCCGTGTCGCGAACGCGGGCCCCGGTCAGCGCCGACGCAGGTCCGCCACGCGCGGGCGCTGATCCACACCGACGCCCGGTTCCCCCGGCACCCCGGCCTGCGCTCGCGCACCGGCGCCCTGCCGGCGCGGCCCCGGCAGGGCGACCTCCCGACGCGCGGACCGGCGCGCGGCCGCCGCACCTGCCGACGCGCCCTCCGCACCGCCCGGGTTCCCGGCGACGGAGACCTGAACGCCCTGGTCGGCGAGGGCCTGCAACTCCGCGGCGGCGCGCTCGGCGTGGGCGGGCGGCTCGTCCGTGACCAGCCGAGTGATCACCTCGGTCTCGACGGTCTGGAACATCGTGTCCGTCCCGAGCTTGGTGTGATCGGCCAGGACGACGACCTCGGCGGCGGCATGGACCAACGCGCGGTCGACCGAGGCCGACAGCATGTTGGAGGTGGACAGCCCGCGCTCGGCGGTCAGTCCGCTCCCGGAGAGGAAGGCCCGCGAGACCCGCAGCCCATGGAGGGACTGTTCGGCACCGCTGCCGACCAGCGCGTAGTTCGAGCCGCGGAGCGTCCCGCCGGTCATGACGACCTCCACCCGGTTGGCGTGCGCCAAGGCCTGGGCGACCAGCAACGAATTGGTCACCACGGTCAGTCCGGGCACCCGGGCGAGGCGGCGGGCCAGCTCCTGGGTGGTGGTGCCCGCGCCCACCACGACGGCCTCGCCCTCTCGGACGAAGCCCGCGGCGAGGTCGGCGATGGCCGTCTTCTCGGCTGTGGCGACATGGGACTTCTGCGGGAAGCCGGACTCCCGCGTGAAGCCGCCCGGCAGGACCGCGCCCCCGTGGCGACGATCGAGGAGCCCTTCTGCCTCCAGAGCGCGCACGTCCCGCCGTACGGTCACTTCGGAGGTCTGGACGACGCGGGCGAGTTCCCGGAGCGAGACCGCTCCGTTGGCTCGCACCATTTCGAGGATCAATTGGCGACGTTCTGCAGCGAACACGAAACTGACAGTAACCCCGCCGACCGACTCCTTTCAGCACTTTGCGCCGAAAAGTGGAAAATGTGCGCACAGCAGATCACGACGTGGTATGGCCCGGCGCCCGAACCACTGCGCGTCGCGCCTCACCCCGGCCGGAACAGGGAAGCGATCGCGGACCCGACCCCGCCCCCGGACTACACCCCGTTGTCGGACTTGCGGGTGTGGAGCTGGCGCGCCACCTCGGCCAGGGAGCCGGAAAGCGACGGATAGACGGTGAAGCTGTTCGCGATCTGCTCGACCGTCAGGTTGTTGTCGACCGCGATGGAGAGGGGATGGATCAACTCCGAGGCACGAGGCGCCACCACCACACCGCCCGCCACGATCCCGGTGCCCGGCCGACAGAAGATCTTGACGAAGCCGTCGCGGATCCCCTGCATCTTCGCGCGCGGGTTGCGGAGCAGCGGCAGCTTCAGTACCCGGGCGTCGATCTTCCCCGCGTCCACGTCCGCCTGGGTGTACCCCACCGTCGCTATCTCCGGGTCCGTGAAGACGTTCGAGGAGACCGCCTTGAGGTCCAGCGGGGTCACCGCGTCGCCGAGGAAGTGGTACATGGCGATCCGCCCCTGCATGGCGGCCACCGAGGCCAGCGCGAAGACACCGGTGACGTCGCCGGCCGCGTAGACGCCGGGGGCCGTGGTCCGCGAGACCCGGTCGGTCCAGACGTGCCCGGAGTCGCGCAGCCTGACCCCGGCCTCCTCCAGGCCCATGCCCTCGGAGTTCGGCACGGCGCCGACCGCCATCAGGCAGTGCGTGCCCGTGATGGTCCGGCCGTCGGCGAGGGTGACCTCCACCCTGTCGCCGACGCGCTTGGCCGACTGTGCGCGCGAACGCGCCATCACGTTCATGCCCCGACGCCGGAACACGTCCTCCAGTACCGCCGCGGCGTCCGGGTCCTCGCCCGGGAGCACCCGGTCACGCGAGGAGACCAACGTGACCCGCGACCCCAGAGCCTGGTAGGCGCCGGCGAACTCGGCGCCGGTGACGCCGGAACCGACGACGATCAGTTCCTCGGGCAGTTCGTCGAGGTCGTAGACCTGGGTCCAGTTCAGGATGCGCTCGCCGTCCGGGCGGGCGTCGGGCAGCTCCCTGGGATGACCGCCGGTGGCGATCAGGACCGCGTCCGCGACCAGCGTCTCCTCGCTCCCGTCGGCGGCACGCACCACGACCTTCCGGGAGCCGTCGACCTCCTGCATCCCCTCCAGCCGACCGCGACCGCGCACGACCCGGGCCCCTGCCCTGGTGACCGCGGCCGTGATGTCGTGCGACTGCGCGAGGGCCAGCCGCTTCACACGGCGGTTCACCTTCCCCAGGTCCACGCCCACCACCCGGGCGGCCTTCTCCAGCGGTGGGGTGTCGTCGGCGACGATGATGCCCAGTTCCTCGTGCGAGGACTCGAAGGTGGTCATCACCTCGGCCGTGGCGATGAGGGTCTTGGACGGCACGCAGTCCGTCAGCACCGACGCCCCGCCGAGGCCGTCGCGGTCGACGACGGTCACCTCCGCGCCGAGTTGGGCGCCGACCAGCGCCGCTTCGTATCCGCCGGGTCCGCCACCGATGATCACGATCCGAGTCACGTGCCCCATTCTCCCGCACGCTCCCCCTCGGGGCCGCCCCGGGGCGGCCTCGCGTCGCGCCGCGGGCGGACATCAGCCGCGAGAAGCCGCTGCCGTACCCTCGCTCCATGTCGCTCCATGCCGCCTACGCCGGCAACCTCGACGCGCGGCTGATGTCCCGCCGCGCCCCTCATTCGCCACTCCGCGCCACCGGCTGGCTGGACGGCTGGCGGCTGACCTTCGGCGGCGAGCAGATGGGGTGGGAGGGGGCGCTCGCCACCCTGGTGGAGGACCCGCTCTCCCAGACGTTCGTGGCGCTCTACGACGTCGCCCCGATGGACGAGGACTCCCTGGACCGCTGGGAAGGCGTCGGGCTCGGCGTCTATCGGCGCACCAGGGTGCGCGCCCACACCCTGGACGGCGACATCGGGGCTTGGGCGTACGTCCTGAACGCCTACGAGGGCGGTCTGCCCTCGGCGCGGTACCTGGGTGAACTGGCCGACGCGGCGGAATCCGCCGGGGCACCCCACGACTACGTGATGGAACTGCGCAAACGCCCCTGCTGAGGCGCCTTCGTGGGAAACGACGAGACAACGATCCGGATCCCGTGACCTCTGTCATCTACGCGCGTAGGCAGTAAGCCGCTACCCTCGTCGACGTGAACGCATCTCTTCTTCCCGACGACATCCAGGGCGACCCCTACGCCGCCGCCGACGCCGCCGCGGCCCGCCTGCGCGAACTCACCGGCGCCGCCGCTCACGACGTCGCCCTGGTGATGGGCTCCGGCTGGGCCCCGGCCGTGGAGGCGCTGGGCGCCCCCGAGGCGGAGTTCCGGGTCACCGAACTGCCGGGCTTCCCCAAGCCCGCGGTGCGGGGCCACGGCGGCACCATCCGGTCGTACTCCGTCGGGGGCAAGCGCGCGCTGGTCTTCCTGGGCCGCACCCACTACTACGAGGGCCACGGGGTGGCGCCGGTCGCCCACGGCGTGCGCACCGCCGTCGCCGCCGGCGCCAAGACCGTCATCTTGACCAACGGCTGCGGCGGCCTGCGTGAGGGCATGCGCCCCGGCCAGCCGATCCTGATCAGCGACCACCTCAACCTCACCGCCGCCTCCCCCATCGTGGGCGCGAACTTCGTCGACCTCACCGACCTGTACTCCCCCCGGCTCCGCGCCCTGTGCAAGGAGGTCGAGCCGTCCCTGGAGGAAGGCGTCTACGCCCAGTTCCCCGGACCTCACTACGAGACGCCCGCCGAGATCCGGATGGCTCGTGTGATCGGCGCCGACCTGGTGGGCATGTCGACGGTCCTGGAAGCCATCGCGGCCCGTGAGGCCGGAGCGGAGGTGCTGGGGATCTCCCTGGTGACCAACCTCGCCGCCGGCATGACCGGGGAACCCCTCGACCACGAGGAGGTCCTCCAGGCCGGACGGGACTCCGCGACCCGCATGGGCGAGCTGCTGACCCGGGTACTGGGTCGGCTGTAGCGGCCGGCGCCCCGCCGCCCCACGTCCGGCCGGGCCCACCGGAGGGCGGGCCCCCACCGACCCCGTCGACCGACCAACGAGAGGCTGAACGACGTGCACGCCGACCTCATCGCCCGGGCCCGCGCATGGCTGGCGGAGGACCCCGACCCGGAGACCCGCGAGGAACTCGCCCGGCTGATCGCCGACGAGGACCACACCGAACTCGCCGACCGCTTCGCCGGCACCCTGCGGTTCGGCACCGCAGGACTGCGGGGCGAGCTGGGCGCGGGCCCGACCCGCATGAACCGGTCCGTCGTGATCCGCGCCGCCGCCGGCCTCGCCGCGTACCTCCGGAAGCGGGGACACGGCGACGGCCTCGTGGTCATCGGCTACGACGCCCGGCACAAGTCCGCCGACTTCGCGCGTGACACCGCCGCCGTCGTGACCGGCGCCGGCCTGCGCGCGGCGCTCCTCCCCCGACCGCTGCCCACCCCCGTCCTCGCCTTCGCCGTCCGCCACCTCGGGGCCGTGGCCGGGGTGGAGGTCACCGCGAGCCACAACCCGCCCCGGGACAACGGCTACAAGGTGTACCTCGGGGACGGCTCGCAGATCGTGCCGCCCGCCGACAGCGACATCGCCGCCGAGATCGACGCCGTCCCGGCGCTCGACTTCGTTCCCCGGCCCGACACCGGCTGGGACGTCCTGGACGACGACGTCCTCCACGCGTACCTGGCGCGGACCGACGCCGTCCTGGCGCCGAACTCCCCCCGCACCGCCCGGACCGTCTACACGCCGATGCACGGGGTCGGCAAGGACACGCTGCTCTCGGCCTTCGCGCGCGCGGGCTTCCCGCCCCCGAGGGTCGTCGCCGAGCAGGCCGAACCGGACCCGGACTTCCCCACGGTCGCCTTCCCCAACCCGGAGGAACCGGGCGCCATGGACCTGGCCTTCGCCACCGCCCGCGCCCTCACGCCCGCGCCGGACCTGATCATCGCCAACGACCCGGACGCCGACCGCTGCGCCGTCGCGGTCCAGGACGGCGGCGAGTGGCGGACGCTCCGCGGCGACGAGGTCGGCTCCCTCCTCGCCGCCCACCTGGTGGCCCGAGGCGCCCGGGGCACCTTCGCCGAGTCGATCGTCTCCTCCTCCCTCCTGGGCTCCATCGCCCGCGAGGCGGGGCTCCCGCACGTGGAGACCCTCACCGGGTTCAAGTGGATCGCCCGCGCCGACGGCCTGCGCTACGGCTACGAGGAAGCGCTCGGCTACTGCGTCGACCCGGACGGAGTCCGCGACAAGGACGGGATCACCGCGGCGCTTCTCGTCACGGAACTGGCCTCGGTGCTCAAGCGCGACGGCCGCACCCTGCTCGATCTCCTGGACGACCTGGCCGTCACGCACGGCGTGCACGCCACCGACCAGCTCTCGGTACGCGTGCGGGACCTCTCGGTGATCGCCGACGCCATGCGCCGACTGCGCGAGGAACCCCCCACCCGCCTCGCGGGCCTGCCGATCACCGAGGCGGAGGATCTCGCCCGAGGCACGGGCGGGCTGCCACCCACCGACGGCCTGCGCTACACCCTGGACGGCGCCCGGGTGATCGTCCGCCCCAGCGGCACCGAACCCAAGCTGAAGTGCTACCTGGAAGTCGTCGTCCCGGTCGCGACCCGCGGCGAACTCGCCGACGCGCGGGCGCGGGCGGCCGACGTCCTGGAGGCGCTCAAGCGCGACCTCGCGAGCGCCGCGGGGATCTGAGCCGCCCCGGCCCCTTCGGCGGGGGCACGCGCCCCGCCCGACTCGACGCCACGCGGTCCGCCGACGCCGACGGCGCGGCGGTCGACCGCGCGGCGTGTCCGGCGGCCACCGCACGACGGCGGTCCTCCCGGCGAGGGGCGCCGCGGCCCGCTCAGTCCAGCGCCAGCAGGACCACCGGCAGCAACACCGCGCCCGCGGCCATCGGCACGATGATCTCGTAGGCCCAGCGGACCGCCACCGTGCCCTGCGCGCCGGCCGCCCGTCCGCGCGCCCGGTGGATCTCCCGGAGCTCGTCCATGATCTTGTCGCTCGGCGCCCGGAACGGCGCGGGCTCCGGGGCCCCGAGTCCGGCCACGGCGCCGGCCGCGATCCCCTCCGGCCCGTCGGACCCGCGGCGTCGACGCCCGGACGCCCCCGGGCCGTCCGCGGCGCGGCGCGCCTCCTGACGGGCGGCGCGCTTGCGGGCGCGCAAGGACACCGGGATGGCCCACAGCTGGTAGGTGGTCCCGGAGGTGGTCGTCACCTCGTTGGAGTATCCGGCGCGCAACATCTCGACCCGCCCCCACGGCAGCTCGATCACCCGCAGCGGATTGCGCACCCGGAGCCGGTCCTCCCCGGCGAAGACCGCCGGACGCAGGGTGTAGGCGGTCACCGGGGGAACCACCAACAGCAGCACCGCGACCGCCAGCCACGGGGTGCGCCCCGCCCCGTCGACCATCGCGTCCACGCCCAGCCACAGAGCAAGGATCAGCATCAGGACCCCGCCGAGGATGGCGGCGGGCGAGCGGTAGATCCGGTCCCTGACCCCCGGGCGAGAGGGTGACGGCGAGGGCGGCTGGTGCTCCGGGGTGGTCATGGCGCCGATTCTGCCCGACGCGCCCGGGTGGGTCCGCCAGGGGTGCCCCCAGCCGTCCACGTGGCGGGGTGTACAGATGCTACGCGCGTAGATATGCTCGATGGGTGACCATGCCCACCCCTGCACCAGACGCACCCGGTACCGCCGACGCGCCCGCGCGAGGATTTCCGGGCGTCGCAGCGTCGGACAGCACGCTGCGCCGCTTCCTGCACGGGCTGCCCGGTGTCGACGCGGTCGGCCTGGAGGCTCGCGCCGCCTCCCTCGGTACCCGTTCCATCAAGGCGAACGCCAAGGCCTTCGCCCTCGACCTGGCCATCTCCATGGTCGACCTGACCACGCTGGAGGGAGCGGACACGCCGGACAAGGTCCGGGCGCTCGGCGCCAAGGCGGTCCACCCGGACCCGACCGATCGTTCCGCGCCCGGCGCGGCGGCGGTCTGCGTGTACCCCGACATGGTGGCGGCGGCCCGGGAGGCGGTGGCGGGGTCCACCGTCAAGGTCGCCTCCGTCGCCACCGCCTTCCCCGCGGGCCGCGCCCCCCTGACGATCAAGCTCGCCGACGTCCGGGAGGCCGTGGCCGCCGGCGCCGACGAGATCGACATGGTCATCGACCGCGGAGCCTTCCTCTCGGGGCACTATCTGAAGGTGTACGAGGAGATCGTCGCGGTCCGGGAGGTCTGCGGACCGGACGCCCGCCTGAAGGTCATCTTCGAGACCGGCGAGCTGTCGACCTACGACAACATCCGTCGTGCCGGCTGGCTCGCCATGATCGCGGGCGCGGACTTCGTCAAGACGTCCACGGGCAAGGTCGCGGTGAACGCCACCCCGGCCAACACCCTGCTGATGCTGGAGGCCGTCCGGGACTTCCGGAAGGCGACCGGGATCCAGGTCGGGGTCAAGCCCGCCGGCGGCATCCGCACCGCCAAGGACGCGATCAAGTTCCTGGTCCTGGTCAACGAGACCGCGGGCGCGGACTGGCTGGACAACCACTGGTTCCGCTTCGGCGCCTCCTCGCTCCTGAACGACCTGCTGATGCAGCGCCAGAAGCTGGCCACCGGCCGGTACTCCGGCCCCGACTACGTGACGGTGGACTGAGACCCCATGACCACGGACAAGCAGACGAACGCCTTCGCCTACGCGCCGGCACCGGAGTCCCGCTCCGTCGTCGACATCGCCCCCTCCTACGGCCTCTTCGTCGACGGCGAGTTCCGCGAGTCGACCGGCGGACGGACGTTCGCGACGGTGGACCCGTCCACCGGGGAGGTGCTCTCCGAGGTCGCCGACGGGACCGAGGAGGACGTGGACCAGGCCGTCCGGGCCGCCAGGGCGGCCTTCGGGACCTGGTCGGCGCTGCCAGGCGCCGAGCGCGCCAAGTACCTGTTCCGGATCGCGCGGATCATCCAGGAGCGCGCCCGCGAGTTCGCCGTCCTGGAGACGTTGGACAACGGCAAGCCCATCCGCGAGACGCGGGACGCGGACCTGCCCCTGGTCGCCGCGCACTTCTTCTACCACGCCGGGTGGGCGGACAAGCTGGAGCACGCCGGGTTCGGCCCGCACCCGAGGCCGCTGGGCGTCGCGGGTCAGGTCATCCCCTGGAACTTCCCGCTCCTGATGCTCGCCTGGAAGGTCGCCCCCGCGTTGGCCACCGGCAACACGGTGGTCCTCAAACCGGCCGAGACCACCCCGCTGTCCGCCCTGTTCTTCGCGGACGTCTGCCGCCGGGCCGGCCTTCCCCGAGGCGTCGTCAACATCGTGACCGGCCACGGCGCCACCGGCGCCGCGCTGGTGGCCCACCCGGGCGTCGACAAGGTCGCGTTCACCGGTTCCACGGCCGTGGGCAAGGAGATCGCCCGCACGGTGGCGGGCACCGGGAAGAAGCTCACCCTGGAACTCGGCGGCAAGGGCGCCAACATCGTCTTCGACGACGCGCCGATCGACCAGGCCGTCGAGGGGATCGTGGACGGCATCTTCTTCAACCAGGGCCAGGTCTGCTGCGCCGGCAGCCGTCTGCTGGTACAGGAGTCGATCCGAGACGAGTTGCTGGACCGCCTCAAGCGCCGGCTGTCGGCGCTGCGCCTGGGCGATCCGATGGACAAGAACACCGACATCGGCGCGATCAACTCCGCCGAGCAGCTGGCCCGGATCACCGCGCTCGCCGAGCGGGGCGAGGCCGAGGGCGCCGAGCGCTGGTCGCCGGAGTGCGAGCTGCCCGCGCGCGGCTTCTGGTTCCCGCCCACGCTCTTCACCGGCGTGACGCAGGCGCACACCGTCGCCCGCGAGGAGATCTTCGGCCCGGTGCTGTCGGTCCTCACCTTCCGTACCCCGGACGAGGCGGTCGCCAAGGCCAACAACACCCCGTACGGGCTTTCGGCGGGCATCTGGACCGAGAAGGGGTCGCGCGTCCTCGCGGTCGCGAACAAGCTTCGCGCGGGCGTCGTCTGGTCCAACACGTTCAACAAGTTCGATCCGACCTCGCCGTTCGGCGGCTACAAGGAGTCGGGCTTCGGCCGCGAGGGCGGCCGGCACGGCCTGGAGGCATACCTCGATGTCTGACCCGCGACTGAGTGTCCTGAAGACCTACAAGCTGTACGTCGGCGGGAAGTTCCCGCGTTCGGAGAGCGGCCGAGTGTACGAGGTGACGGACTCCGAGGACCACTGGCTGGCCAACGCGCCACTCGCCTCGCGCAAGGACGCCCGCGACGCGGTCGTCGCCGCGCGGAGGGCGTTCGGCGGCTGGTCCGGCGCGAGCGCCTACAACCGCGGCCAGGTGCTGTACCGCGTCGCGGAGATGCTGGAGGGCCGCCGCGAGCAGTACGTCCGCGAGGTCGCCAAGGCCGAGGGACTCGCCGACTCCGAGGCCTCCGCCGAGGTCGACGCGGCCATCGACCGCTGGATCTGGTACGCGGGGTGGACCGACAAGATCGCCCAGGTGAGGGGCGGCTCCAACCCGGTCGCCGGCCCCTTCCTCAACCTCTCCTCCCCCGAACCGACCGGCGTGGTCGCGGTGGTGGCCCCCCGGGAGTCGTCCCTCCTGGGACTCGTCTCGGTCGTCGCCCCGGTGATCGCCACCGGCAACACCGCCGTCGTGGTGGCGAGCGAGCGCGCTCCGCTCCCGGCCCTCTCCCTCGGCGAGGTCCTGGCGACCTCGGACCTCCCCGGTGGCGTGGTCAACGTCCTCTCCGGGCGCGCGGCGGAACTCGCCGCGCCGCTCGCCGCCCATCAGGACGTCAACGCCATCGACCTCACGGGAGCCGACGCGGAACTCGCCAGGGACCTGGAGGTCTCCGCGGCCGACAACCTCAAGCGGGTGCTGCGCCCCCGATCGACCGAGGACTGGTCGCGGACGCCCGGCACGGAGCGGATGACGGCCTTCCTGGAGACCAAGACGGTCTGGCACCCCACCGGCTCGCTGGGCGCCTCCGGTTCCTCCTACTGATTGACCTCCTCCCGGTCCTGAAGGACGGCGCTTCCCCCCCTGTAGGTGGACACCTTCGATCCGGCCCCGCAGGGGACCGGCCAGAAGGAGTCATTTATGGTGATGAGGGTCTACTCGCCCGAGTTCAAGGCCGACGCCGTCACCCTGTACCTCTCGGACCCGAGCCACACCTACGCCCAGATCGGTGACGATCTCGGCGTCAGTCGCGAGACCCTGCGGAACTGGGTGAGCGCCCACCGCGCCCGCACCGAAACCACCGGCACCACCAGGAAGAACGTGACCAGCACCCCACCCCGGACGGCCCAGCCGGCCCCGACGAGCTGCGCGAACGCATCGCAGCCCTGGAGGCCGAGCTGAAGACGGTCCGCAAGGACAACCAGAAACTCGCCCAGGAACGCGACATCCTGCGCAAGGCGACGAAGTTTTTCGCCTCGGAGATGAACTGGTGAGCCGCTTCGCGTTCATCTCCGCCCACCGGGAGGACTTCCCCGTCAAGCGGCTGTGCCAGGTCATGGACGTGCAGCGCTCCAGCTACTACAAGTGGCGCGCCGCCGCCCCGGCCCGCACAGCCCGCGAGCAGGCCGACGTCGCCCTCGCCGCCAGGATCAAGGCCATACACACCGAGTTCGACGGAGCTTACGGGGCCCCGCGCATCACCGCCGAGCTCCGGGAGGCCGGCCAGGCGCCGGTCAACGAGAAGAGAGTGGCCCGGGTGATGCGCGCCTTCGGTATCGTCGGCACGCACCTGCGCAAGAAGGTCCGCACCACGGTACCCGAGCCGTCCGCCACCCCCGTGCCGGACCTGTTCCGCCGCGACTTCTCCGCCGCCGCCCCGAACACCAAGTACATGGGCGACATCACATATCTGCCCGTCGGCGACGGGGAGTTCCTCTATCTGGCGACCGTGCTGGACTGCTTCAGCCGCCGGGTGGCCGGCTGGTCGATCGCCGACCACATGCGCACCGATCTCGTCGCCGACGCGCTCACGATGGCCGCCGCCACCCGCGGCAGCCTCGCCGGAGCGATCTTCCACACCGATCACGGCGCACAGTACACCAGCCGCCAATTCGCCGATCTGTGCGCGCAGTTGGGCGTCACCCAGTCCATGGGCGCGGTCGGGACCTCCGCGGACAACGCCGCCTGCGAGAGCTTCCACGCCTCGCTGAAGCGGGAGATCCTCAAGGGCGCCCGCCGCTTCCCGGGGGCCGCCACATGCCGCCGGCAGGTCTTCCGCTACAACACCCGGCGACGGCACTCGGCAAACGGCCAACTCAGCCCCGTCGCCCGGGAGCAGGAGTACGAACGACAGTCGGATACGATGACACTCGCCGCATAACACCACGAACTGGTGTCCACTTCTCGGGGGGAAGCCCCCGCAGCCTGCGGATGCTCTCGTGGCCAGGCATCGGGCTGTGCCTCTCGGCCAGCGCGGTCAGGAGACGGCCTTGTCGAGGACATGGGCGAGTTCGGCGGGCGCGGACAGCATCGGCCAGTGCCCGGTGGGCAGGTCGAAGGGCCGCCACGGCGGCTGGTTCAGGTAGGCCAGCATCGGCACCCCGGCTTCCAGCAGTCCCGTGAAGTCACGGCAGGCGATCAGGACACGGTCCACACCGGGACCGGGCTCGGCCGGGCCGGCGAGACGCTGGGTGAAAGTGCCGAACGGCTGAGGGGTGGCACGCGTGCGCAGAGCGTTCCGCTGGCCCTCATCGAGCCCATCGAGGCTGCTGGACAAGCCCAGGACCTCAAAGGGCGGCATCGGTAGCCGCCACCCGTCGCCGGAAGCGTCGACCTGCTGGCGCAGCTGGTCCGCTGCCTGCGGCGGCATGAGGTCGAGCATGCACATGCCTGCGGCGAACGGGGCGCTGTCCACGTAGATCACGCGCTCCAGGCGGTCGCCGAGACGTCCGGCTGCCCCGGTTACCGGGGCAGCCGCGTAGCTGTGGGCGACCAGCGTGACGTCGCGCAGACCGTTCCGCTCAATGAAGCCGGTGATGTCCGCGATGTGCGTGTCCAGGTCTGCCCGGGGTCCGGCCTGGTCGGCGTGTTCGGCCAGGCCGGTCAGGGTCAGCGGCAGCGCCGTGTGGCCGCGCTCCTGCAGAGCTCGGGCGGTGTCTTCCCAGGCCCACGCCCCGAGCCAGGCGCCGGGGGCCTTGACCCCGGATCCTGGACACCCGAGACACTTGGATCTTGAAGGTCCAGGAGAACGGATGTCCCGTGGTCATGAAGCACTACCCGCCTGAGTTCAAGGCGGACGCGGTCGCGCTGTACGAGTCGCGGCCCGGGGCGACGATCAAGTCGGTCGCCGCTGATCTGGGGGTCAACCCGGAGACGCTGAGGAACTGGATCCGGGCGGCCGGTGCCGCCCGTCCCCGTGGCCGCCGCCCGGAGGGTCCGGCGGTGCCGGAGTCTTCGCTTCAGGCAGAGCTCGCCGCCGCGCGGAAGAAGATCCGCGAGCTGGAGGAGGAACGCGAGCTCCTGCGGAAGGCCGCGAAGTATTTCGCCGGGGAGACGCGCTGGTGAACCGCTTCCAGTTCGTCTGCGACCACCAGCGCCGATACGGCGTGAAGCGGTTGTGCCAGGTCCTGGGCATCGCCCGCTCCAGCTTCTACTACTGTCGCCGGACCGCACCGGACCGGGCGGCCCGCCGGGCGGCCGACGCCCAGCTCGCCGCACGGATCCAAACCGTCCACCGGGAGTCGGACGGCACCTACGGTGTCCCCAGGATCACCGCCGAGCTCCGCGAGGACGGTGAGCGCGTCAACCACAAGCGCGTCGCCCGCCTCATGCGCACTGCCGGTATCGCCGGGACGCGCCTGCGCCGCAGACACCGCACCACGGTCCCGGACCCGGCCGCCGCGAAGGCGCCCGACCTGATCGGCCGGGACTTCACCGCCACGGAGCCGAACACCAGGTATGCCGGCGATATTACGTATCTCCCGCTGGACGGTGGGAAGTTCCTCTATCTCGCCACGGTCATCGACCTCGCCTCGCGCCGCCTGGCCGGATGGGCGCTGGCCGATCACATGCGGACCGAGCTCGTCACCGATGCCCTGGACGCGGCGATACGGACCCGCGGCAGCCTCGCGGGGGCCGTCATGCACAGCGACCACGGGGCGCAATACACCAGTCGGGCCTTCGCCCACGCCTGCTCGAAGGCCGGTGTCCGCCAGTCCATGAGCGCGGTCGGCAGCTCGGCGGACAACGCGCTGGCCGAGTCCTTCAACGCGACGTTCAAGCGGGAAACCCTCCAAGGCCGCAAGAGCTGGTCCAGCGAGCGCGAAGCCCGGCTCGACGCCTTCCGATGGCTGAACCGCTACAACACCCGACGCCGCCACTCACGACTCGGACAACGCAGCCCGATCGCCTACGAGACGGCACTCGCCGCAACATCAACTACGCTGGCTCAAGCCGCATAGCCCGTGTCCAGGATTCGGGGTCAAGGCCCCGGGAACGAGTACGAAGGTGGCCATGTGATCTCCCAGAAGTAGGTGCTGCCCGGAGCGTAAAGTCGATACAGGACAGAATCCGCCCTGAAATGCCGAGTGATCCATGTCGCATCCCTTGACCCGTGTGCTGACCCTGCTGGAACTCCTCCAGTCCAACGCCCGGCTCACCGGGACGGAGCTGGCCGACCGGCTGGACACCGACGTGCGCACAGTGCGCCGGTACACCGCGCACCTGCGGGAGCTGGGCATCCCCGTGGAGGCCGAACGCGGCCGCTACGGCGGCTACCGACTGGCCCGCGGCTACCGGATGCCACCCCTGGTCCTCACCAATGACGAGGCTCTCGCCGTCGTCTTTGGCCTGCTCGCGGCAGAACGTCTGGGCATGGGCACCACCGCGCCGGCCAGTGCCGGTGCCCTGGCCAAGATCGAGCGGGTGCTCCCGCACGCCCTGCGCGAACCGCTCGCCGCCATGCGGGAGACCCTGTCGTTCACCGCCAACACCGTGATTGGGCAGGCACCCGGAACCGACGTCCTGCTGGCACTGGCCCAGGCCTCCCGCGCCCGCGCGACCATCGGTATCAGCCACCAGTCCTGGCGCCAGGAACACACCGAACGCGACATCGACCCCTACGGCGTGGTCTTCCACACCGGCCGTTGGTACGTCGTTGGCCACGACCACCTCCGCGACAGCCTGCGTACCTTCCGTATCGACCGCATCGCCTCCGTCACCTCCCGAGCCGACAGCTTCACCGCACCCGACGGCTTCGACCCCGTCGCCCACCTGACCTCGACCCTCGCCCAGGGGCCCTACCGTTGGCAGGTCGAGGTGACGATCCATGGCCCCCTCGATGAGATCGCCTGCCGACTGCCTCGCTCAGCGGTGACCCTCACCGCCCAGCCCACCGGTGTTCTCATGCACGCACGGGCAGAACGGCTGGACGGCATGGCCCACATGCTCGCCTCCCTGGAGTGGCCCTTCACCATCCACCATCCCGACGAACTGCGGCAGGCGCTCAAGGATCTGGCCGCCCAGCTCACCGCAGCCGCCCAGCGGAAACCGGAAGAACTACCGCAGTAAATGCCGGATTTACTGCGGTAGGACCTCTATGGTGATCACTGCGACTTGTTGCGGGGCATCGCGGCCGCCGGGGCGAGGTGTACGCATTTACTGCGGCAGGGCTGGGAGGGTGGGGCGGACGTGACGATCGAACCGGTGACCGACCTCTGGAGCGGGGGCGCGTTCCGGCTGCCGCGCGCCCGGGTGGTGCCCCTGTCTGCCCCGCCGTCGTCGTACGCCGCGGCGGTCGAGCGGTACCTCACCGGTGCGGGCATCGCTCAGTCCTCGGCGCGGATCTACCGGATCTCGCTCACGACATGGGGATGGATGCTCGCCGGTGAACCCGCGCCGACCGGACCCGCCCGCCGCGGCGCGGAGCCGCCCGTCTTCCCCATCGCCGCGATCGACGACCCGGCGCTGCCGGAAGTGCTGGCCGAACTGGCGGCGGCGCGGGCGGACGAGATGGACGCCGACACCGTCAACCGGGAGTTGTCCATCGCGCGCAAGGCGATCGGCTGGTGGCAGCGCCAGGGCTGGATCGGATGCGATCCGACGATCGGCATCGAGCGGCGGCCGGCGCCGCCCGACCGCACCAAGGCCCTCGCGGAGAACCAGATCGCCGCCCTGTGGCGGCTGGACGTCGCCCTGCGGGAGAAGACGCAGTGGAAGATGCTCTACGAGTCCGCCGCACGGGCCGACGAGGTGCTGTGCCTGAATGTGGAAGACCTCTACCCGCAGGACAAACGGGGGAAGATCACCGCCAAGGGCGGGGCGACCGAGTGGATTCACTGGCAGTCGGGCACCGCCCAGCTCCTGCCCCGCCTCATCGGCCGCCGTACCCGCGGACCGCTGTTCCTCACCGACCGCAGGGCCCCCGCCGGGACGCCGACGCTCGACGTCTGTCCGGAGACCAGCAGGGCCCGGCTCTCCTACCGCCGGGCTGAGGAGATCTTCGAGGAGAACACAAGGCTGCTGGCCAACCCCCTCGCCTCGCCCGAGGACATCGAAAACCTGGACGGGTGGACGCTCCACCGCCTACGTCACAGCGCCTTGACACACGACGCTGAGGATGGCACCTCGACCCCGATGCTGCTGGCCCGCTCCCGCCACGCTTCCGTCCGCTCCCTTGAGCGCTACGCCCGCCCCGGAGTCGACTCGGTCGCCCGACACGTCGCCGAACGCGACCCCGCCGCACGCCGTCCGACGTGACCCTTGCTGTTAGCGGCTGGTGGCAACTACCGGCGCCGCGAAAACCCTGCTCGTCCGCCTCTGATCGGACGGAGGGACGGACCCCCGTCGGCCGTCTCTCCGTCCGTACGGACCCAGCGATCAGGCGGCGGTGAACTCGGCCACGAGCCCGTCACGCAGCGTCAGGTGGGCGCCGTTGAAGCGGGATCGCATGCGCCGGTCGTGGGTGACGACGACCACCGTGCCCTGATAGCCGGTCAGCGCCTCCTCCAGTTCCTCGACGAGCGCGGGCGAGAGGTGGTTGGTGGGCTCGTCCAGCAGCAGCAGGTCCACCGGCTCGGTCACGAGCCGGGCCAGTTCGATGCGGCGTCGCTGCCCGTACGACAGTGTCTCCACCCGCTGCCGCAGGTCGTCCGGGCTGAACAGCCCGAGCGAGAGCAGTGCCTCGGTGTGCTCGTCGATGTCGCCGACCCGTCCACTGCCGAAGGCCTGAAGCACTGTCGTCCCCGTCGGCCATGGTGCCTGTTCCTGCCTGAGATGCCCGACCCGGCCCGAAACCCGCACCGATCCGCTGTCGGGCGTCAGCTCCCCGGAGAGCACGCGCAGCAGTGTCGTCTTGCCGGCCCCGTTGGGGCCGGTGATCAGCAGCCGGTCACCGGGCCCGAGGCGCAGGGCGTCGATGCCGAGCCGGTCGTCCACCCGTACGCCGGTGAGTTCGGCCACCGTCTCCTCCGGTTGTGCGGCCTCGGTGCTGATCTCCGCGGTGAAGGTGAGCGGCTCGGGCGGCGGCGCGATGGGGTTCTCGGTCAGCCGTGCGACCCGTTCCTTGGCATTGCGGATCCGCACCATCGCGCCGTGGCCCCGTCCGCGCCTCCGGAACTGCCCGGCGCCGAAGACGGCGACGGGAAGCTTGCGCGGGATGTTGTCCAGCCGTGCCACGTTGGACGTGATCAGCTCGCGGCTGCGGTCCAGTTCGGCGCGCCACTGCTCGTACTCCAGAAGCCGACGCTGTCGTTCGGCCGCCTTGGCCGCCAGATAGCCCTCGTAGCCGTTGCCGTAGCGGGCCACCGTGCCGGAGTCGACCTCCAGGATCGTGGTCGTGAGCCGGTCGAGGAACAGCCGGTCGTGGGTGACTGCGACGACGGTGCCCTTGTGCCTCCGCAGGTGTTCCTCCAGCCAGCCCACGGCCCGGTCGTCCAGGTCGTTGGTCGGCTCGTCCAGCAGCAGCAGTTCGGGTTCCGAGGCCAGAGTCGCGGCCAGGGCGAGGCGCGACCGCTCGCCGCCGGACAGGGTGCCCAGCTTCCGGCCGCGGTCCAGCCCGGGCAGCCCGAGTCCGTGCAGCGCGATCTCCACCCGGGAGTCGGCCTCGTAGCCGCCCCGAGCCTGGTACCGATCGACCAGCACGGCGTAGCCCTCCAGGAGGGCGGCGAGTTCGGCATCCGGCTCTTCCTGGTGCGGCCTTTCGGCCAGCTCGGCCTCGGCCCGGCGCATGCCCTCCTCCAGTTCCCGCAGGTCGGCCAGGGCCAGATCGACGGCGTCCTGGACCGTGGCGTCCAGCGGCAGTTCCAGTGTCTGGGCCAGATAGCCGACTCCACCGGGCGCGACTACGGTGAGCGCGCCGTTGTCGGGCTGTTCCTGCCCGGCGATGAGTTTGATCAGCGTGGACTTGCCGGATCCGTTGTCCCCGATGACACCGACCTTCTCGCCCGGCTTGATCGTGACGCCGATCCGGTCGAGTACGACGTGGTCCTGGTAACGCTTGGTGATGTCATGCAGGGCGAGTTGCGCTGTCGACACGCAGGAGTCCTCCTGATCGTCACTGGTTTGAGTGATGTCGCCGCGCACGCAGAAGACCGTCGGGAGGGGATCCGTTCGGTGGGAATACCGCACGGCGAAGGATCGCGGTGCGGTTGTTTCCTCAGAGGTGCACGGCGGGGCGTGGTGACGGAGCCAGGCTCGACGTCCCACGCCTTCGCGGACCACACGTACCGATCACAGGGAACCCATGCCGCCAGCGTAGTCGGTACGAGGCTGCACCGGCAACCGGTCTGGCCTGAGCCCAGGGTGGGAGGGCCGGGTCCGCCTCCCGGCCCTCCCACCCTGGGTCACGGCTGGGGGTAGGCCCGTAGCACGGACGCCAGTTCCGGCCCCACCTTCGCCTTGAGCAGGGTCCCTTGCTCGGTGTGCTCGGCCGAGAGCACCTCGCCCTCCTGGTGGGCCCGCGCGATCAGGCCGCCCTGGGTGTAGGGGATCATGGCCTCGATCTCCACCTCGGGGTGCGGCAGAAGGGCGTCGACAAGGTCCCGCAGGGCCTCGACACCGTCTCCGGTGCGCGCGGAGACGGCGATCGAGCCCGGCTCCGCCTCCAGCAGGCGGAAGAGCACGTCGGGGTCGGCGGCGTCTGCCTTGTTGACTACGACGACCTCCCTGATCCCGCCGGCGCCGACCTCCGCCAGGACCTCCCGGACGGAGGCGAGTTGCGCTTCCGGTTCCGGGTGCGAGCCGTCCACCACGTGCAGCACCAGGTCCGCGTCCGCCACCTCTTCGATCGTGGAGCGAAACGCCTCGACAAGGTGGTGCGGAAGGTGCCGCACGAAACCAACGGTGTCGGCGATGGTGTGGGTGCGGCCGCTCGGGGTCTCCGCGCGGCGCACCGTCGTGTCCAGAGTGGCGAACAGCGCGTTCTCCACGAGCACTCCGGCGCCGGTGAGCCGGTTCAGCAGGGAGGACTTGCCGGCGTTGGTGTACCCCGCGAGGGCGACCGACAGCACCTTGTTGCGCCGCCGCTCCTCGCGCTTGATGTCCCGTCCGGTCTTCAACTGGGCGATCTCCCGGCGGAGTTTGGCCATCCGCTCGTGGATCTGCCGCCGGTCGGTCTCGATCTTCGTCTCGCCGGGTCCGCGGGTCGCCATGCCGCCCCCGCCTCCGCCGCCCATCTGCCGGGACATCGACTGGCCCCAGCCGCGCAGCCTGGGGAGCATGTACTGCATCTGGGCCAGTGCCACCTGAGCCTTGCCCTCGCGGGACTTGGCGTGCTGCGCGAAGATGTCCAGGATCAGCGCGGTACGGTCCACGACCTTGACGCGTACGACGTCCTCAAGGTGGACCAGCTGGCTGGGGCTCAGTTCTCCGTCGCATACGACCGTGTCGGCACCGGCCTCCTCTACGATCTCGCGCAGCTCCGCGGCCTTGCCCGATCCGATGTAGGTCGCGGGGTCGGGTTCCTGCCGCCGTTGGATGACCCCGTCGCACACCAGGGCGCCTGCCGTCTCCGCCAGCGCGGCCAGTTCGGCGAGTGAGCTCTCGGCCTCGTCGACGGAGCCAGACATCCAGACTCCGACGAGTACGACCCGCTCCAGGCGCAGTCTGCGGTACTCGACCTCGGTGACGTCGGAGAGTTCAGTGGAGAGCCCGGTGACCCGGCGTAGTGCGGTGCGCTCCTCACGATCGTACTGCTCACCGTCCAGGCTGTCGGTGTCCACCGGCACAAAGCGTTCGTCCATCAGGGCGTCCGCACGCTGCTGCCGCGCGGCGGAACCTTCGGGGTGAGTCATATGAAGTCCTTTCTGTGGCGGAGACCGCCGACAGGGCCCGGCACGGGTGCGCTCCGTCTTCCTGGGGCCCCGCCGGTCGCGGAATCGTTCGCTGGCCTCAGCGCAGGGCACCCATCCGGGACGTACGGGACGGATCAACACAGCCGGATGCATGGTTGGCCCGTCAAACCCGTCGAAGAAACGGGCAGAGCAAGGCCAGGGCTTAAGGGGGGAGAGGTGAACACCGTCGGCAACAACGGGCAGGCCACGAGCAGCACAGCCCACGAGCCGCGCCCGGCGGTACATCGCGCCGGAGGGCTCAGCAGAGGGCCGCTTGGGGCATCGCGCCCCGCACCGCGTCACAGATGGTCATTGCCGAATCTCACACGCTGTCAACCGTAGTCGATTCTCCGGCCGACCGCATGCACCATTCCCGAACGACGAAGGCCCGACGGATGGGCGTCGAAGAAGACCACGTCATCTCCGGACATCTCCGCGAGGCGATCATCGGCAGGCATCTTCGCGCGCGTACGCCATCCCCCTCAGCTGACCGGCCGCGCGCTCCGGGAGTACGTGCCATCGGCCCTGGGCGCCCGTACCAGGTCCGCCCGCCTTGCCGGGCCACTTCGTGAATGTCCGTGCCCGGTGTGCGGCCGTGCTCTTACCGTCCAGCCCGAATGCCGATCACGGGGGCGGGTGGAAGGGGCTGCGCGGTGGGGCGGGATCTGGGTCTGGACGGGGTGGTGGACCACTTCACCCTGTCCGTGAGGCGCCCTGCGCTTGCCGGTGACGGAGGCGAAGAAGTTCCGGTAGGCGGTGTGCGGGTCGGCAAGCGCCTGCACAAGGACCACGGAGGACACCTCGGCGAGCCGGCCCCGTTCCTCGGTGCGCTTCGCAGCGGTGATGACCTGCTTCTGAAGGTCGGTGTCCTTGATGTACGGCAGCCCCGCCGCGTGCGTTTCCCGCCGTGCGCGGAGGGCGTCGTTGAAGACGACTCGGGCGCAGCCGAATGCTTTCGCGAGTTCCTTCCGTTGCCCGGCTGTGGGGTACAGCCGGTAGTTGTAGCGCAACTGCACCCCACACCCCCTTATCGAGTAGCTGATCTACTGCCAACATAGCAGTAGACGACCTACCGCATGCGGATACCGTGAACCCATGGACATCCCCGGCTACCTCACGACCACCCAGGCCGCCGAACGACTTGGCATCAACCGGCAGAGCGTCTACAACCTCGCCAACCGGGCGCCCGACTTCCCAAAGCCGGTGAAGGTCGGCCGCGCATCGCTGTGGCCCGTCGACGGCATCGATGCCTGGCGTGCCGCCCATCCGGCGCGTCGCCGTCGGGACGCGGAGTGAGGCTCGGCGCTGCGCGCCTCGGGCCGAGGATGGGCTAACCCCGCCCTGAAGGACGGGGCCTGCGCCCAAGAATCCGGTCACCGGGTCCACCGACCCGAGCGAGGCCGGTCGCTCGGGAGCCGTCAGGCCCCGAGCAGCCCGGCCGCCTGCCCGACCACCGGCATGCCGCCGATCGACTCGGCTTGGGCAACGGGTCCGGTGACGGTCCGCGTCGCCACCGGCCGAAAGTCGGCCACCCGTGTCCCCACGCCGTTGTCCAGCGGGTCGACGCCGGTGCCCGCGAGCGGATTGGGCTTGAGCCCAGTCACCGCGCCGGCGACATGACCGACGACGCCGGTCGTCGCGGCCAGACCGGACTCGGGATCCACCTCACCCAGGGAGGTGGGGCGGGTCTGCGCCAGACCGGCGAGGGACTCCCCACCGTCCGCGGCGGCGAGTGGCGCGCCCGCGCCCAGGGCCGCCCCCGCCGTCGCCAGCGCGATCAGGGCGCGCCGGGCCGTGGGAGTCCGGGGGGACGCGTGTCGGGCCATCGCTGTCGTCACCTCTCGCTGTGGGATGCCGTCGAAGTGTCGTCAGCCTACCCCGAAGTCGCTGCGGAACGTGACGCGTTCGACGCGGAGCGTGGTCGTGGTGTGATGCGCGCTGCACCAAGGGCCCGCGAGGTCGTACCCAGGGCGATCGATGCCCCACACTGGTGACCCGTGAGTTCCCAACCGCCCATACAGACCCGGGTCGCGCTGCTCAGCGGCCCCTCCGGTTCCGGCAAGTCGTTGCTCGCGGCCCGCTCCGGCCTGCCGGTGCTGCGGCTCGACGACTTCTACAAGGAGCGCGACGACCCCACGCTCCCCCCGCTCCCCGGGAGCTCGGCCGTCGACTGGGACCACCCCGGGTCCTGGGACGCCGACGCGGCCGTCTCCGCGATCACGGAGCTGTGCGCCACCGGCCGCACCCGGGTGCCCGTCTACGACATCTCGCTCAGCGCGCGTACGGGCGAGGAAGCGGTGGACATCGGGGACGCGCCCCTGTTCGTCGCGGAGGGAATCTTCGCCGCCGAGATCGTCGCCCGTTGCCGTGAGGCGGGCGTCCTCGCCGACGCTCTCTGCCTGAGCCGGGGACCGGTCGCGACGTTCCGCCGCCGGTTCGCCCGGGATCTGCGGGAGGGACGCAAGTCGGTGCCGTTCCTGCTGCGGCGCGGTTGGCGGCTGATGCGGCGGGAGCGTTCGATCATCGCCCGGCAGACGGCGTTGGGCGCCCACGCCTGCGGTCGGGAGGAGGCACTGGGACGGTTGTCCGACGCCGCGGCGAGCGGACGGTCCCAGACGCCCTCGGCCGCCTGACGGCCCCGCCGGCCGGGGACCCTCGTCCCGGCGACTCGTGGGGCGGGACCGGACGGACCCCCCGGCCCTCCGGCCCCGCTCCCCCTCCCCCGTGCGCCCCGGCCCGAGGCGCGGCTCGCGCGCCGGCCGACGGACGCCCCTCCGGGCCGCGACGCGAGGGATCTTCCGGCCCCTCAGCCCGCCAGCTCCCCGAAGGCGTCGCCCCGGTCCCGCCCCGAGGCGAGGACCTCGTCGTCCCGCATCCGACGCAGCGACCGCCAGATGCTGGACTTCACCGTGCCGACGCTGATGTCGAGTATGTCGGCGATCTCCGGATCCGTACGTCCCTCGTAGTACCGCAGGACCAGCATCGTGCGCTGTGGCTCGGGCAGCCGGGCAAGGGCCTGCCACAGGACCGCGCGCAGCTCCGTCCCCCGCATCGCGTCCGTGTCGCCGACGGTCTCCGGGAGTTCCTCGGTCGGGTACTCGTTCAGCTTGCGGCGGCGCCACGCGCTGATGTGCAGATTGGTCATCGTCCGACGGAGGTACCCGCCGACGGCGGCCTTGTCGCTGATCCTGTCCCACGCCCGGTAGGTCGAGAACAGCGCGCTCTGCAGCAGGTCCTCGGCCTCGTGGCGGTCGCCGGTGAGGTGGTAGGCGGTGGCGTACAGGGAGGCGCGACGCTCCCGGACGTAGGCGGTGAACTCCGCCTCGGACAGGGAGCGAGGCTCCCTCGTCCCCTCCCCGTACGCTCCCCCGGAGGTGTCCCCCCGGTCCCCCTTGTGGGCGTCCACCACCGCCATGCCGACGGTGTGTTGACGCCCGGTGCCGCGAGCGCGCCCCCGTCCCCCCGCGCGTTCGAACCCGTTCGCGCGGGGGGCGCCGCCCTCGGCACCGGTCTTCCCCGGAGCCCGACGCGGCTGCGCCCCGTGCAGGCGCGTGACCACTGCGCTGGTGTTGGTGCCGTGCAGTGTGCTCATCGCGCGCCCCCCGTCGTGGACTCCCGTGGTGTCTGTGTCGAGAATCCTGCCCGGGGCAGTTCATCGGGGTGTCCGCCGACTGTCACAGACCTGTCACAGGGCCTGTCGCCCCGGCCTGTCGCCGGGCGCGACCCCGATCGCCCTCCCGCGAGGCGGCGGCACGACACCGGGGGGTCGAGACACCCCCCGCGCATGGGCAAGAATGTGCCCCGTGCCTTCCCTGTTGCTGATCGAGGACGACGACGCCATCCGCACGGCCCTGGAGCTCTCCCTGACGCGCCAGGGGCACCGGGTGGCGACCGCTGCCAGCGGTGAGGCCGGTCTGACGCTGCTGCGCGAACAGCGCCCGGACCTGGTCGTGCTGGACGTGATGCTGCCCGGCATCGACGGCTTCGAGGTGTGTCGCCGCATCCGCCGCACCGACCAGTTGCCCATCATCCTGCTCACCGCCCGGAGCGACGACATCGACGTGGTCGTCGGGCTGGAGTCGGGCGCCGACGACTACGTCGTCAAGCCCGTCCAGGGGCGTGTGCTGGATGCTCGGATCAGGGCCGTGCTGCGGCGCGGCGAACGGGAGTCCAACGACGCGGCGACCTTCGGCGGCCTCGTCATCGACCGGGCCGCCATGAGCGTCACCAAGAACGGCGAGGATCTCCAACTCACCCCGACCGAGCTGCGGCTGTTGCTGGAACTCAGCAGGCGTCCCGGGCAGGCGCTGTCCCGGCAGCAACTGCTGCGGCTGGTGTGGGAGCACGACTACCTCGGCGACTCCCGCCTGGTCGACGCCTGTGTGCAGCGGCTGCGTGCCAAGGTCGAGGACGTGCCGTCGTCGCCGACCCTGATCCGGACCGTTCGCGGCGTGGGCTACCGACTGGATCCGCCCCCGTGACCGGCCGGTGGCCGGGACGCGGACGCGGGTGGTCCGCGGCGCGCCGGGGGCTCCTCTCGCGGCTGCGCCTGACCAGCCTGCGACTCCGACTGGTCGTCGTCTTCGGTCTGGTGGCGCTCACCGCGGCGGTGTCGGCGTCCGGCATCGCCTACTGGCTGAACCGCGAAGCGGTCCTCACCCGCGCCCAGGACGCCGTCCTCGGCGACTTCGAGCAGGAGATGCAGAACCGCGCGGGGTCACTTCCGGAGCACCCCACCCAGGACGAGTTGCAGCACACCGCCGGTCAGATGGCCACCAGCAGTCAGCGCTTCGGCGTGCTGCTCGTGGCCGAGGACGCCGGCGGCGGGACGGTGTTCGGCGGCTCCGGCGGACTGGGCGGGTTCTCGTTGTCCGACGTACCGGAGCGTCTGCGCGCGGCCGTGAACGAGGAACAGGAGCCGTCGGACGCCGACTCCGCCCCCTACCACCTCTACTGGCAGCGGATCTCCCGAGGCGACACCCCCTACCTGGTCGCCGGTGCCAGGGTGATCGGCGGCGGGACGACCGGCTACATGTTCAAGTCCCTGGAGCCCGAGGCGGAGGACCTGGAGTCCTTGGCGTGGTCGCTGGGGGTGGCCACCGCGTTGGCGCTGATCGGCTCGGCGCTGCTCGCCCAGGCCGCGGCGTCCACGGTCCTCAAGCCGGTCCAGCGCCTGGGAGTCGCGGCCCGACGTCTTGGCGAGGGCAGGCTGGACACCCGGCTGCGAGTGTCCGGCACCGATGAACTCGCCGATCTGTCCAGGACGTTCAACAGCGCCGCGGCGGCGCTGGAGAAGAGGGTCAGCGAGATGGCCGCCCGGGAACAGGCGTCCCGGCGCTTCGTCGCGGACATGAGCCACGAGCTCCGTACCCCGCTGACCGCCCTCACCGCCGTGACGGAGGTCCTGGAGGAGGAACTGGACTCGGAGAGCGGCGGCATCGACCCGATGATCGAACCCGCGGTGCGTCTCGTGGTGGGCGAGACGCGGAGGTTGAACAACCTGGTCGAGAACCTCATGGAGGTCACGCGCTTCGACGCCGGCACGGCGCGGCTCGTCCTCGACGACGTCGACGTCGCCGACCAGATCACCGCCTGCGTGGACGCCAGGGCGTGGCTGGACGCCGTCGAATTGGACGCCGATCGCGGCGTCCACGCCCGCCTCGACCCGCGCAGGCTCGACGTGATCGTCGCCAATCTGATCGGCAACGCCCTCAAACACGGCGGGTCCCCGGTGCGGGTCTCCGTGCGGGAGGAGCCGGACGCCGTCACGATCCGGGTGCGGGACCACGGACCCGGCATCCCGGAGGACGTTCTGCCACACGTCTTCGACCGCTTCTACAAGGCCAGCGCCTCCCGCCCGCGCTCCGAGGGCAGCGGCCTCGGCCTCTCCATCGCCTTGGAGAACGCGCACATCCACGGCGGGGAGATCACGGCGTCCAACTCCGCCGAGGGAGGGGCCGTCTTCACGCTGCGGCTGCCCCGGGACGCCTCCGCCCTCCCGGGCGCGGACGGTGGCGACGGCCGGGGAACGGACGACCCCAAGAGCACCGCCGGGTCGCGGGACGACCGCGCGGAGCCGGAGCCCGACGGACCGGAGGGGAACGGAGGGGAACGATGACGACACGCCGACTGCCCGCGCTCCTCGCCCTCCTCGCGCTCGGGACGCTGCTCGCGGGTTGCGGTATCCGGGCCACGGAGGTGCCGACGGAGTACGGTCCCGCCCCGTCCCGGGCCAGGTGCGCGTCGACGCCGTCGGACTCCCGCTCCGAGAGCGCCGGCGGGGTGCCGGTGCGGGTGTTCCTGCTGTGCGGGTCCTCGCTGGTGGCCGTGGACCGCACGGTGCGGACACCCGGCGGATCGGAGGACTCCCGAAGGGTGTTGGCCGCGCAGGCCCTCCTGGACGAGCTGGCGACCCCTCCGTCGGCCGCCGAGCAGGAGGCCGGCTACACCAGCGACGTACGGGAGACGACGGTCGGCGGACCTCGGCGCGGCGACCCCGCGGACACCCTGCGGCTCGGCACCTCGCCGGAGGACCTCACCTCGTACGCCCTCGCGCAGATCGTGTGCACCTTCTCGGACTCCGCCGCCGCCGAGGACGAGGGCTCGGTGGTGTTGGGCGGCCCCGGCACGGAGGAGCCACTCCGCTACACCTGCACGGACGAGGTGCGGGCACGGCCGGGCGGAAACGAGCCGCCGTCCGGACGCGTCACCGGGGGCTGAGGGCACGGCCGACCCCCTCCGGGGTGTGGCGCACGCCTCAGCCGAAGGGGACGTACGGGCAGGAACCGATTTTCCGACCCGTCGCGTCTTGGTGGGCGTGCAGCGTCAAGGCTCCGTCGTCGGCGGCAGTGTCCCTCCCCGCCTCCGGGTCATCGGGTGCGTCCTGTTGACCGCTCACCTCGCGTTGGTCGCCTGGCTGACGCTGCGTCCGCTGGACGTGCCCTGGGTCCTCCCGGCCAATCTGCGTCCGCTCGACGGCGTCCGCGCCGACCTGGCTCTCGGCTGGCCAGAGGCCGCGCGACCGCTGGGCGAGGGTCTGGCCCTGCTGGCACCGCTGGGCGTGCTGCTTCCGCTGGCGCACGGCAGACTCGACGCGTCCCCGCCGGGATCGCTCCTTCGCACGGTCGGTGCGGGGGCGTTGCTGTCCTTGGCGATCGAGTTGCTGCAGAGTGGCGTGCCGGGGCGGGTCGTCGACATGGGCTCGCTGCCGCCGAACATCGCGGGGGTGGCCTTGGCCCACCTGGCCGTGGTGCCGTTCGCCCGGTCCCGGCTGCGCCGGAGGGCCTCGCCGCTCCGACGGGAAGGGCCGGGAGGGCGGGTTCCGTCGGGGGAGGCCGCTCAGGGACGGACCCCGACGATTCCCAGGGTCCGCATCACACCCTAGGGCGACGCCCGCCCGCTCGTGCCGCCCTAGCGTGGGAGAGGACGAGCGGTGAGGACCCCGCGAGGCGGGACCCGCACCAGCACGTCGGATGAAACCAAGCCGTACAGAGGAGAACCCATGCCCGCCGCCGGCCGCCTCGTCCGACCGACCCAAGGCCGCGTGATCGCCGGTGTCTGCGCCGCGCTGGCCCTGCGTTTCGGCATCTCCCCGGTGACCATGCGCGTGATCTTCGTGCTGTCCTGCCTGCTGCCGGGCCCGCAGTTCCTGCTCTACCTCGCGCTGTGGCTGCTGCTGCCGGCGGAGGGGAAGGCGGCGACGCGCCGATAGACACGCCCCTCCACGAAGCGCGCCGGGTAAGCGGCGGGGCGCACCCTCGACACGGGTGCGCCCCGCCCGGTGACCGTCGGCTCAGCCGAGCGGAAGGCCGTTCACCGGCAGGCCGCCGGTCGGGAGGCCGCCGGTGGGCAGGCCCTGCAACGGGAGACCGCCGAGAAGGCCGGTGAGCGGCTCGGTGGGACCGTTGGCGAGCTGCTCGGCGACCAACTGCTGGGCGACGGGCTGGGCCGCCTCCAGGCCTCGACCGGCGACGTTCTGCCCCTCCGTCAGCGCGTGGCCGGCGCCCGGGAGAGCCTGGGAGACGTTCTCGGCGGGGAGGGTTCGCGCGACGCCTTCCAGTGTGCCGACGGCGTCGGGGGTGGCCGGCGCCGCCTGCGCGGCACCCGCCCCGGTGGCGGCGAAGGCGGCGCCGAGCGCGGCGACACCGAGAGTCTTGGCAGCAGACTGCTTCATGAATTCCTCGAAGGGGGATGTGTGGATGGTGAGCGGTCCTCGACCGTAGACATCCAGGGGTGTCCGCCGCAAACATCGAAATGCGAATGGATCGTGAAAGCGCCCACACCCTCGCGGCGACCGACGAGGGGCATCCCTACCTGATGGGTCACGAAACCGCTGATGGGAGCGGTCCTCTCGGTCAGGAATTCGCACATTCCACCGACGCGCCAGAATGCGCCCCCACTCTTGACCCCGTCCGACCGTTCATCGAAAGGAATGAATTCTCATCTCAACACATTGACGCACGATCTCCGGATGGACCGGATGGAAATTCGCCCGAGCGATCGACACCTCACCCGTGTTCCCTCGGGACGACATCACTCTCTCCTCGCCGGGAAAGCCGGCCGGCGGAGGGCGCGTACTCCGCCGGCCGCCCACGCGCGAGCGTCCACGATCGACCCACCCCACCAGGAGCGATCAGAACCGACCGCTACGGATCGCCGTGGATCGGTCGAGGCCCGAGGACGCCGCGACGGGGCCCGACGCGGCGGGCCGATCGGTCGAGATGCAACAGGGACAGCACGGACAGGTGTCGTACACCCGCGCTTCTGGCACTGTTTCGCCATGGCAGAGGACGCGACATCGACGCCCGGGGCGCGGTTGGGCCGGGCGCTGGGCACGTACCGAGGACCGGTCGGCGGGGTGGTGCTGCTGCTCCCGGCCGGCGACGAGCACTCCCACCGCAGGCCCTCACCGCTCCTGGCCACCGCGGGCATGTTCCGCATGGGACGGCGACTGGTGCGCGCGGGCCGGGAGGAGGGGCTCGCGGCGCATGTCGTGCACTACCGTTGCCGGGGCTGGAACGGCCCCGCCACACAGCAGGCACGGGACGCCGCCCAAGCGGCCGACCAGGCGATCCGGCGCTACGGCGACGTCCCCGTCTGCCTCCTGGGCCATGACATGGGCGGTCGGGCGGCGCTTCGGGCCGCCGGCCACGAGGCCGTCGGCTCCGTCGTCGCGATCGCCCCTTGGCTGCCGGAGGACGACGGCGCCGGTTCGCCCGAGCCGGTGAAGCAACTGGGTGGCCGCAGCGTGCTGATCGTGCACGGCACCGACGACGAACGCGTCGACCCCGAACTGTCCTTCCGGCTCGCCGCCCGAGCGAAGAAGGCCAACCGCGAGGTGTGCCGCTTCGAGGCGCACTCCGACGGACACGCCCTGCACCACTATCGCGGCGAGGTCGCCGCGTTGGCGGTGGACTTCGTCCTGGGCACACTGTTCGGCCGGCCGCTCGCACGACCGGTCCAGGACGCGCTCATGGCGCCGCCCCCTCTGGGGCTGCGCATGCCCCTGGCCGCCGGCTTCGGCAGCTCGCGCCGGCGCTGAGCCCGACGTCCGACCTCACCGGCGCTCGTGGCCGCCGACCGCTTCCACGCGCCCGACGGCCTTCACTCCGGCCCGGGCACGGGCCGATCGCCGACTTCCGCGGTCGGTCCGACGCGCCGAGGTCGAGCCTGACGGCTTCGACGGGGCACGGGCTCGGGTGATCGCGGCGGGATGCGCGAATCCCCCACCGGTGACGAGCCGGAGCAGGACGCTCTGCCTTCGCGGGCCACTCCCGGGGTGTTCGGGTCGTCGCCGAGGGACGCGGCGTTCCTGACAGGGCACAGGCCTCCGGTCGCGGCATCCCGCTTTTCCGTGCGCGCGGGACACGACCTCCTGATGGCCAGATTTTCCGTTTATGTCATGTTTTGATGCGTGATGTGACACCCCGTCCGAGGGGAGTCCGCATCACTGATGCGCCGTCATGTGCCCCACCGGTCGAAGGAGTCGACATGTCCCACGCCCAGGACCGCCCTGCCTCGAACGCCGCGGTGAAGACCGACACGGACACGGGGGTGCGGCCCGACGGTGGGCCGCCCTCGCCTGGGAGGCGCCGGAGACTGGCCGTCATGGCGGCGGCCGGTCTGGCCACCGCCCTCACCACCGCGACCCTCATCCCCGCCACCGCCGGCGCGGAGCACGTTCCCGCCGCCCTCAAGGGGCCCGCTCACCCCGGGGCCGCGCCCGGCGGCGGAGACTCTCCCTCCACCACTCAGGACCAGGAGCGGGACCCGGACCGGGGCGGAGACGGGGACGGCGACTACTGGGCACGGCACGCCGGAAACCCCGACGAGCACCGGGGCGCCGGCGCCCCTCGGGGCGAGGCCGAGGGCGAGGACCGGGACGGCGGGGGCGGGCGTGATCGGGGTCCGGTCGTGTCGGTCGAGTGCGATCCGAACGCGCTGATCGAGGCGATGACGGCGGCGAACACCGAGGGCGGTGGACGTCTCAGCCTCGCCCCGCACTGCACCTACGCCCTGACCGCGAACGACGGCGCGACCGGGTTGCCGGTGGTGGTCCAGCGGATGGTCATCGACGGCAACGGCGCGACGATCACCCGGGCCGCGGGCGCCGACCGGTTCCGCGTCTTCCGCGTCGACACCGGCGGTGATCTCAAGCTCCGCCACCTCACCGTGTCCGGCGGCAAGACCGCGAGCGACCTCAGCGGCGTCCCCGGCGGTGGCGGCGCCTACGTCGCCCCCGGCGGCCTCCTCGACGTCGACCACGTCACCTTCGAGGGCAACAGGGGCAGGGGAAACAGCTACGGCGGCGCCATCTACAGCGACGGCATCACCCACGTCCGCAACAGCACCTTCCGCGACAACTCCGCCAACAGGGGCGCGGGGGTCTACAACGGCGCCAGCAAGCTGGAGATCACCGCCTCCAAGTTCACCGGCAACACCTCCCGCACCTGGGGCACCATCGCGACCTTCAACGGCGCCACCACGATCGCCAAGAGCCTGTTCAAGAACAACACCGCCGACCTCGGCCCGGCGGTCACCTCCGCTCTCGGTGGCACGACGGACATCGACAAGAGCGCCTTCCTCAACCACAGGGCCACCTCCACCGGCGGCGCCGTGTACGTCCAGGACACCGACCTCCAACTCCGCAGGAGCACCGTCGCCGGCAACTCCGCCTTGGTCGCGGGAGGCGTCTGGGCCCCCAGGAACGCGGTGATCGCGGACAGCAAGATCAAGAACAATGTCGCCACGACCGGGGAAGCCGGCGGCATCCACGCGCGACCGAACCTGGCTCTCCAGCGCACCGAGGTCACCGGAAACCGCGCTCTCGCGAGCAGCGCCGGCGGCGTCTACATCCGCACCGGCGACCCCACCGTCGGCCTCACGGACATCACCATCACGGACAACTCCGCCGCCGTCGCACCCGGCGGCCTCGACAACAGCTTCGGCGCCACCATCGACGCCTACGGCACCAACGTCATCACCGACAACTCCCCCACCAACTGCACCGGCGTCAGCACCGCGATCTGCTTCGACTAGGGAACGCTTCGAACGTCGCGCCACCCGCCCGAAGGGGGCGGACCAAGCGGGGCTTTCGCGAAGCGCCCCGGCCCCCACCGTCGCCCACGGCCCGCCCTCCCCCGCCGCCGGAGGGCGGGCCGTCCGGCGGCGGGGGCCTCGGGAAGCGACCGGGCGCCCCACCGGGAACTCGCCGCGGTCCCCGAGGCGACCACCCGCCGCCCATCCGGCGGCCCCCGGACGACACGACCGGCCGCTTCCGCGCCTACGCGGACGTCTCGCCGCCGAAGGGGGCGATGTCAGTGGCGGGCCGTACCTTCTCGCTTACAGGGCACGCGGGCACTCGGGCGTGCGACGGGGACCGGGGAGTGGGCGGGCGGATGGACGTGGACGACGACACGAGGACGGCGGTCGCGGCGGTGTCGGACGCCGGGTTGGACGCGGCGCTGGAGAGCCACCGTCGCGAGCTGACCGGCTTCTGTCACCGCATGCTCGGATCCTCCTTCGAAGCCGAGGACGCCGTCCAGGAGACCCTCGTGCGTGCCTGGCGCGGCCACGCCGGCTTCGAGGGCCGTGCCGGCCTGCGCTCCTGGCTCTACCGCATCGCCACCCGCGTCTGTCTCGACCTGCTGGCCGCCGGCGGCAGACGCGCACGCCCGATCGACCTGACGGGGCCCGCGCCACTGGCCCGGGCCGTGCTCACCACCCGCCCCGACCACACCTGGCCGGAACCGGTGCCGGACTCCCGGGTGCTGCCGGCCACCGACGATCCGGCCGAGACCGCCGTGGCGAAGGAGTCCGTACGACTCGCCTTCCTGGCCGCCCTGCGACGGTTGCCGCCCCGGCAGCGCGCGGTGCTGATCCTGCGGGAGGTGCTCGCGTGGCGTGCGAGCGAGGTCGCCGAGTTCCTGGACACCTCCGTCGCCTCCGTGAACAGCGCCCTCCAACGGGCGCGCGCCACGCTGAGCGACCGCCGCGGCGAGCGGAACGACGACGTGTCCACTCCTCAGGACGCCCGCCAGCGCGCCCTGTTGGACAGGTACGTGTCGGCCTTCGAGGCGTACGACATCTCCGCCCTGACCACGCTGTTGCGCGAGGACGCGGTGATGTCGACGCGGCCCTTCGCCCTCTCGCCGGCCGGTCCCGGCGCCACCACGGGCTTCTTGACTTCCTCCTCCGCCCACAGGCGGGGGGTTCCGGCGGTCGCCCGCTGAGCTTCCCGCTCATCGACGAGGCCGAGGCGCTCCGGTTTCCGGTTCGTGGAGTTCGACGCCGTGCTCGGTCGCCAGGATGTCCGGGATCGCGGCCAGCGCCGGCAACTGTTCCATGTGGTGCACGCCGGTGGGGAGTGTGCCGGTGAGCAGTTCGCGGACGGTGTACGCGGCGACCAGGCCGGTGACCCGGCTCTGCCCGTGCCCGGTGAGGGCGAGGGAGGCATGACGGTCGCCGCGTCGGGCATCGGCGCGCAGGGCGAAGCCGTCACCGCCGAGGTGGACCCGGCCGAGGGCACGGGTCAGCATCCGCCGGACGCCCGGTCGGCGGGTGGCGCGGAGCAGGCCGGTGCGGCGCAGCCCGAAGAGGGCGGCGGTCAACGGCCGGGAATCCAGGCACAGCCGGGTGGTGACCGACGGGATGTCGAGCGTGCGCGCCAGCGTGTACTGGTCGGAGAAGGGGAAGGGGTGCGCCGTTCGCGTGCCGTACCCGGGGAGTGGAGTTCGTCGCGTGGGGGCCGTGGTGACCTCGGCCAGCTGTTCCACCGTCCAGCGCAACGCGTCCCCGCCGTGCCGCTCGCCGGAGCCCAGCATCACGGTCAGGTCGAGGTGTCGCGCCCCGCCGACGGCCTCGTGGGCGCGGCGGGCGAGCAGGTTCGTCAGGCCGGGTGCCACGCCGACGCTCGAAACGGCCGTGGCACCGGAGGCCACGGCGGTGTCGTGCAAGCGGGCCGTGGCGTCGACCAGCCGGGGGGTGGCACAGACGTCGGCCAGGTGGACGCCGCGTTCCAGGCAGGTTCGCGCGACCCTGTCGTCGGGGGGTTCGACGCACAGCACGACGGCGGACACGTCGCCGAGTTCGTCCAGCGCGCGATCCACTCCACCGGGGTCGGTCACGTCGACGCTCACCCCGCCCAGTCGGCGCGCCCGTGCCTCGTCCCGCCCGGCGGGCACCACGCGCCCGGGGAACCACGCGTCGAGCGTGGCCGTCGTGACCGAGCCGACGGCTCCGTATCCGCCGACGACAAGGATCCGCCGGGCGGGCGAGCCACCCGATTTCGCTGTAGTCATACTCCAATCACTAACACTGTAGTCTCACTACAGTCAATGTTCCGGGGATCGAGGAGGCACCGTGGCCACCCCCATGACCCGCGCCGAAAAGGCCCACCGCACCCGCAAGCGGATGCTCGACGCCGCCGCCGAACTGTTCACCGAACACGGCTGGGCGGGCACGACCGTGGAGGACATCGCCCGGAGCGCCGGAGTCGGCGTGCAGACGGTCTACTTCACCTTCGGCACCAAGCGAGCGGTGCTGAAGGAGTTGCTCGACACGGTGATCGCCGGGGACTTCGACCCGGTGGCGACGCTGGAACGCCCTTGGGCACATGAGGTCGTCGACTCACCCGACCCGGCGGCCCAGCTCGCCCTCCAGGCCGCCGGAGCGCGCCGCGTCCTGCAGCGCGCCACCCCGGTCCTGGAGGTCGTGCGCGGCGCGGCGGGCTCCGACCCGGAGTTGGCCGCCCTGTGGCAGGCCAATCAGGAGCAGCGCCACGCGGTACAACTCCGGTTCAGCGAGGCGCTGATGTCCAAGACCGGGGGAACGCTGCGAGGCGGCCACGATGCCGCGTCCGCGGCCGACATCGCCTTCGCCGTTCTCGGTCCGGAGACGTTTGGTCTGCTCGTCACCGGCCGCGGCTGGACTCCGGACCGCTGGGAGCGGTGGGCGGCGGACGCGCTGGCGCGCCAACTGTTGCCCTGATCGGCCGACCCGCGTGACGCGGTCGGGCACGGCCGTCCTCGTCACGCGGGGGCGGACACGAGGGCGCCGGGGTCGGTGGTCGCCCACCGGCCCCGGCGCCCGGTACCTCGCTCGCGCGTCCTCGATCAGGCGACGCGCTCGATCACGACCGGCGTGGGGGTGAAGTCCGTCCCGTCCGGGGAGATGTCGTACGACCCCTCGACGGCGGAGAGGGCGTAGTCGAACCGCTCGGGGGTGTCGGTGTGCAGGGTGAGCAGAGGCTGTCCCTCGGTCACGCGGTCGCCCGGCTTGGCGTGGAGTTCGACGCCGGCGCCGGCCTGCACCGGGTCCTCCTTGCGCGCCCGCCCCGCCCCGAGCCGCCAGGCGGCCACGCCGATGTCGTAGGCGTCCAGGCGGGTGAGGACGCCGGAGGCGCCGGCCGTGACCGTGTGCCGCTCCCGGGACGTGGGAAGCTCGGCGTCGGGGTCGCCGCCCTGGGCCGCGATCATGCGACGCCAGGCGTCCATGGCGGAACCGTCTGCCAGCGCCTTGGCCGGGTCGGCGTCGGGCAGCCCGGCGGCCACGAGCATCTCGCGGGCCAGGGCCACGGTCAGCTCGACGACGTCGGCCGGACCGCCACCGGCCAGCACCTCCACGGACTCACGAACCTCCAGCGCGTTGCCCGCGGTCAGTCCCAGTGGCGTGGACATGTCCGTCAGCAGAGCCACGGTCCTGACCCCGTGGTCACCGCCCAGACCCACCATGGTCGAGGCCAGCTCGCGGGCGTCCTCGACGGTCTTCATGAAGGCGCCGCTTCCGACCTTGACGTCCAACACCAGGGAGCCGGTCCCTTCGGCGATCTTCTTCGACATGATGGACGAGGCGATCAGGGGGATCGCCTCGACCGTGCCGGTCACGTCGCGCAGGGCGTAGAGCTTCTTGTCGGCGGGGGCGAGACCGTCGCCGGCCGCGCAGATCACCGCGCCGACGCCGTCGAGCACCGAGAGCATCTCCTCGTTGGACAGCAGGGCGCGCCAGCCGGGGATGGACTCCAGCTTGTCGAGCGTGCCGCCGGTGTGCCCCAGACCCCGGCCGGAGAGCTGCGGCACGGCCGCCCCGCAGGCCGCGACGAGCGGCGCCAACGGCAGGGTGATCTTGTCGCCGACGCCACCGGTGGAGTGCTTGTCGGCGGTGGGCCGGGAGAGGGACGAGAAGTCCATCCGCTCGCCGGAAGCGATCATCGCCGCCGTCCAGCGGGCGATCTCGGCCCGATTCATGCCGTTGAGCAGGATCGCCATGGCGAGGGACGCCATCTGCTCGTCGGCGACCACGCCGCGGGTGTACGCGTCGATGATCCAGTCGATCTGCTCGGGGCTGAGCTCGCCGCGGTCCCGCTTGGTGCGGATGACGGAGATGGCGTCCATGGCCATGGCCGGGCGTTCCTTCCGGTGGTTACTGGGTGAGGTGATCGGGGCCGAATGCCTGGGGCAGCATCTCGGCCAGTGGGAGCACGCCCGCGGGCGTCTCCAGCAGCAGTTCCGGCCCGCCGAACTCGTGGAGAAGTTGGCGACACCGGCCGCACGGGACCAGGACCTCGCCGCGGCCGTCGACACAGACGAAGTGGGTCAGGCGCCCCCCGCCGGTCAACCGCAGCTGGGCTACCAGCCCGCACTCGGCGCAGAGTCCGAGACCGTAGCTGGCGTTCTCCACGTTGCAGCCGGTGACGGTGCGGCCGTCGTCGACCAGGGCGGCGGCACCGACGGCGTAGCCCGAGTAGGGGGCGTACGCGCGGGTCATGGCGGCGCGGGCCGCCTGGCGGAGCGCCGACCAGTCGGCTTGGGTCATTTGCCTTGTCCCTTTCGGTAGGCCGTGCCGTTGGCCCTCGGCATCCGCAACCGCTGTGCGGACAGAGCGAGGACCACCAGGGTGATGGCGTACGGGGTGGCGGCGACCACCTGGTTGGGCACCGCGTCGGTGGTGCTGTACCAGACGAAGGCCAGGGCTCCGATGGCGAGGGTGATGCCGGCCTTGAGGTAGGCCTTGCGCACCAGCAGCCAGATCGCGCCGGCGAGCAGCAGCAGCGCTCCGAGCAGGAGCAGGGCGTGCACGTTGGCCGAGCCGCCCCGGAGGTTCAGGCTGTCGGTGTAGCCGAAGAGGCCGGCGCCGAGCGCGAGGCCGCCGGGCATCCAGTTGCCGAAGATCATCGCTGCGAGGCCGATGAAGCCTCGCCCGCTGACCTGGCCTTCCAGGTAGAAGGGGTTGGCGACGATGGAGAGGAAGGCGCCGCCGAGACCCGCCAGGCCGCCGGAGACGATCACGGCGATGTACTTGTACTTGTAGACGTTGACGCCAAGGGATTCCGCCGCGACCGGGTTCTCGCCGCAGGAGCGCAGCCGCAGGCCGAAGGGGGTGCGCCACAGGACCCACCAGGTGGTGGGGATCAGGGCGATGGCGATCAGGGTGAGCCAGGAGACGTCGGTGACGAGGCCGCCCAGCAGGCCGGCCACGTCGGAGACGAGGAACCAGCCCTGGTCGTTGAGGGAGACCAGCGCGTCGGACAGACCGGGCACCGTGAAGTGGCCGAGGGACTCCACGGGAGGCGACTGCTTGGCGGTGCCGCCCTGGTGGCCCTCGAAAGCCAGTGGGGCGAGGTAGCGGGTGGCGCCCAGGGCGAGGATGTTGACGGCCACGCCGGAGACGATGTGGTTGACCCGGAAGGTGACCGTGACGATCGCGTGGAGCAGACCGCCCAGGGCTCCGCCGACCACACCCAGCACGATGCCGCTCCAGGGGCCCCACTGGAAGCCGGCCCAGGCACCGAACCAGGTGCCGAGGATCATCATGCCTTCCAGGCCGATGTTGATCACGCCGGCGCGCTCCGCCCAGAGGCCGCCGAGGCCGGCGAGCCCGATGGGCACGGCGAGTTGGAGGGCGGTGGACATCTGACTGACGTTGGTGATGCCGTCGGCGCCGGTGACGATGCGGACGAACGAGGTCAGCGCGAGACCGCCGGCGATGATCAGCATCAGGACCGGCAGGGAGAGGCGGCGGGACGCGGGCGCCCCGGGCTCCGGCGTGGGCCGGACGACGTCGGTTGCGGTGGCCATCAGCCGGCCACCTCCTTCGTGGTGTTGTGGCCGAGGGCGTGACCGGCGGCCAGTTCGGCGCCGACCCGGCGCTGCTGGCGGCGGAGGCCCCATTCGCGGACGGCCTCGTAGGAGACCACCACGGACAGCACGATCAGGCCCTGCATGATGACGGCGATCTCCTTGTCGTAGCCGTGGAAGTCCAGCTCGGGCGACGCCTTGTCGAGCCATGCCCACAGCAGGGCGGCGAAGGCGATGCCGACCGGACTGTTGCGGCCGAGCAGGGCGATGCCGATGCCGAGGAAGCCGATGCCGGTGGGGAAGTTGAGGTTGAAGGTGTGGCTGGAGCCGAGCAGGATCGGCAGTCCCGCCAGTCCGGCGACGCCGCCCGAGAGCAGCATGGCGGTCAGCACCATGCGCTTGGGGTCGACGCCACTGGCCGCCGCGGCGGTCTCGGAGGCGCCGGAGGCGCGCAGGTCGAAGCCGAAGCGCGTGCGGTTGAGGGTGATCCAGTAGCCGACCCCGAGCAGGACGGCGAGGACGATGAGCCCGTAGACCTCGCCGGAGGCGCCCAGGTCGAAGCCGGGGATCCAGCCGGACTCGTGCATCACGCCGGTGGTGTTGTTGTTGCCGACCTTGACGCCGAAGACGTCCGGCAGCCACAGGTAGCCGATGACGGCGGTGGCGATGGCGTTGAGCATGATCGTCGCGACCACCTCGCTGACGCCTCGGGTGACCTTGAGGACGCCGGCGATGCCCGACCAGAACGCGCCGGTGAAGACGGCGGTCAGGAGCAGGAGCGGCACCTGGAGGGCGGCCGGCAGGGCCACGTGGGCGCCGACGATCGCCGTCGCCATGGCGGCGAGCTGGTACTGGCCGTCGACACCGATGTTGAACAGGTTCATCCGGAAGCCGATGGCCACCGCCAAGGCGGTGATGTAGTACAGCGTCGCCTGGTTGAGGATCCGGACCTGGACGTCGGAGTAGCCCGCCTGCTGGAACATCAGGGCGAACGGCTCGACGGGGTTCTTGCCCGAGGCGATCAGCACGATCGCGCTCAGGGCGAAGGCCACGGCGAGCGCGATGACCGGTCCGGCCACCGCGAGGAGCACACGCTCCCGGTCGAACTTCTTCATCAGCGGGCCTCGTCTTCCGGGTCCTGATCGCCGGTCGTCGGCTCTTGGTGGTCGAGGTGACCGGAGGCGGCGCCGGTCATGGCCGATCCCAGCTCCTCCGGGGTGACGGTGGCCGGATCGGCGTCCGCCACCAGCCTGCCGTCGTAGATCACCCGAAGGGTGTCGGACAGGCCGATCAACTCGTCCAGGTCGGCGGAGATCAGCAGTACGGCCAGGCCCTCGCGGCGGGCCTCCCGGATGTGGTCCCAGATGGCCGCCTGGGCGCCGACGTCGACGCCGCGGGTGGGGTGGGCCGCGATCAGGAAGCGCGGGGCGTGGCTCATCTCTCGGCCGACGATCAGCTTCTGCTGGTTGCCGCCGGAGAGCGAGGCGGCGGTGACGTCGATGCCAGGGGTGCGGACGTCGTAGGTCTCGACGATCCGACGGGTGTCCTCCTGGGCCGCCTTGGGGTCCAGCCAGACGCCCTTGGCCACGGGCTTCTCGGTGACGTGCCCGAGGATGCGGTTCTCCCAGAGCGGCGCGTCCAGGAGCAGGCCGTGGCGGTGGCGATCCTCGGGGATGTAGCCGACGCCCTCTTCACGGCGTCGGCGGGTGGGCCAGCCGGTGATCTCGTCCTCGGCCAGTCGGATCGACCCCGAGTCGGCGTGGCGCAGTCCGATGAGGGCGTCGACCAATTCGGTCTGACCGTTGCCCTCCACGCCGGCTATGCCGAGGACCTCGCCCGCGTGGATGGTGAAGGTGATGTCGTCCAGGAGCGCCTTGCCGCCGGGCGTCGTCAGGCGCAGCTTGTCGACGGTGAGGACGGGGCGGTCGGTCACCGTCGACTCGCAGGTCTCGGGGGTGGGCAACTCGCTGCCCACCATCAGCTCCGCGAGCTGGCGCGGGGTGGTCTCGGCCGGGACGGCCGTGCCCACGGTGGTGCCGCGACGGATCACGGTGATGTCGTCGGCGACGGACAGCACCTCGCCCAGCTTGTGGGAGATGAAGATGACGGAAAGGCCCTCGGACTTCAGCTCGCGGAGGTTGTCGAAGAGGGCGTCCACCTCCTGCGGAACCAGCACCGCCGTCGGCTCGTCCAGGATCAGCGTCCGGGCGCCGCGGTAGAGGACCTTGAGGATCTCCACACGCTGCCGGGCGGCGACGCCGAGGTCCTCGACCATCGCGTCGGGACGGACGTCCAGGCCGTACCGGTCGGAGAGCTCCTTGATCGCGCGTCGGGCCTTGGCGCCGATGCCGTGCAGCTTCTCGCTGCCGAGGACCACGTTCTCCAGGACCGTGAGGTTGTCGGCGAGCATGAAGTGCTGGTGCACCATGCCGATGCCGCGGGCGATGGCGTCGGCCGGACTGTGCAGGGCCACCCGCTCCCCGTCGAGCGTGATGGTGCCCTCGTCCGGCTTCTGCATGCCGTAGAGGATCTTCATCAGCGTCGACTTGCCGGCGCCGTTCTCGCCGACGAGGGCGTGGACGGTGCCCTTGCGGACGGTGAGGTGGATGTCGTGGTTGGCCACGACACCCGGGAATCGCTTGGTGATTCCGGCGAGTTCGACGGCGGTCTGCCGACCGCCCGCCGCCGCATCGGCGGGAGGGCTGCTGGACGCGTTGATGGCGCACTCTCCTGGGGACGGGATGGGGTCTACGCGCGTAGCGCCCCTACGGCATCGAAACGGGTGGCACCCGAACGACGGGGTACGCGGAGGCGTTCTCCCCGTACCCCGTCGCCTGGGTGCGACCCGAAAGCTGCACGTCGGTCGAGACGCGACCGGACTCAGCCGGTCGAGACCTCGATCTCGCCGTTGATGATCTTCTCCTTGGCCGCCTCGACGGCGGCCTGCAGGTCGGCGTCGTCCGCGAACGCGGGGTTCGAGTTCGAGAGGCTCACCTCACCGGACTCCAGATCACCGCGAACGATACCGGTCTCCGGCTGACCGTCTTCGACCGACTTCGCCAGGTTGAAGACCGCCTTGGCGACGTCCTTCATCGCGGAGGTCAGGATGGAGTCCTTGTACTTCGCCAGGGCCTCCTGCTGGTACTGGTCGGAGTCGACACCGATCGCCCAGACGTCGTTGGCCGCGGCGGCCTCGATCACGCCCTGACCCGACAGACCGGCCGCCGCGTAGACGACGTCGGCGTCCTTCTCGATCTGACCCTCGGCGGCGGTCTTGCCCATGTGGGGGCTGGAGAACCCGCCGTCCTCGGCGGTCTGGGTCAGGTACTGCGAGACGACCTTGACCTGCGGGTCGGTGTCCTTGACACCCTGCTCGAAGCCGGCCTGGAACTTGTGGATCAGGGGGATGTCCACACCGCCCACGAAGCCGACCACGTCGGTCTTGGTGCTCTCGGCGGCGGCGACACCGGCGAGGTAGGAGGCCTGCTCCTCGCTGAAGACGAGGTCGGCCACGTTGTCCGCCTCGACTGTCGCGTCGTCGACGATGCCGAAGGTGGTGTCCGGGTACTTCGCGGCGGCGCCCTTGACAGCGGAGGCGTAGGCGTAGCCCACGCCGATGACCGGGTTGTAGCCCTGCTTGGCGAGCGACTCCAGGCGCTGCTGCTTGTCCGCGTCCGTCTCGCCCTCGGTGGGCTCGATGTCGGCGGTCTCGTAGCCGAACTCCTCCTTCGCCTGCTCCAGGCCCTGGTAGGCGGCGTCGTTGAAGGACTGGTCACCCTTGCCGCCCACGTCGTAGGCGATGGCGAGGCCCTTGTCACCATTCGAGCCCGACGAGCCTTCGGTGGAGGTGCCGCCACAGGCGGACAGGGCGAGGGCCAGGGAGGCGGTCGCCGCGCCTGCGACCGAGATACGGGAAATCCGGCGCATGTGTGCTGCTCCTGTCATACGAAGCGCCGGAGTTCAGCTACGGCGCTGGCTTCGCCGCACATTAACGCGCGTAGACCTGCCTGAAAACCCCTTCTGTCCTTCTTGTTATCCGCCCGTGCCCAAGCCCACAGCCGGTGGGCGGAAGCCCTCGCCGGGCGCGAACGGGGGGTGGCTCTGGGTGACGCCCTCCCCCGGTTCTCACCCGCCGCGCCGGCGGGGCGACGCGACGGGTGAGAACCGGCACGGCACGGGCCCCGGTGACGGGCCGACCCCGCGCGGGGCCCTCAGACCACCGAGGCGCGCGCCCCCCGTTCCGAACCGACGGCGTCCGCCGGCCGACTCACCTAGACACCGTCGAGCAGCGCGGCGGCCGTCAGCAACTCCACACCCACCGTGATGGCGTGCTCGTCCACGTCGAAGTCGCCCTGGTGGAGATCGCGCACGGTCCGCTCGCCCGGGGACCGGACGCCCAGCCGGGCCATGGCCCCGGGCACCCGCTCCAGATACCAGGAGAAGTCCTCGCCGCCCAGACTCTGCTCGGTCCCCCGCACGGACTCGGTACCGCGCCGGGCCACCATGGCGCGGCGCAGGAGTTCGGTGCTGGAGGGCTCGTTGACGACCGGGGGCACGCCCCGGACGTAGGTGATCTGCGACTTGGCCCGATGCAGGTTCGCCACCTCGTCGATGGCGGCCACCACGACGTCCGGCGCCTGCCGCCAGGCTTCGAGGTCGAGGCAGCGCACGGTCCCGGACAGCTCGGCGTGCTGGGGGATCACGTTGGAAGCGTGCCCCGACTCGACACGACCCCAGGTCAGGGCGAGGCCACTGCGGGTGTCGACCCGCCGCGAGATCAGCGCCGGCACGTCCGTGACGACACGGGCCACGGCGGTGACCAGGTCGGTGGTCAGGTGCGGTCGCGCGGTGTGGCCGCCCGGGCCGTCCAGGGACACCTCCAACCGGTCGCAGGCGGAGGTGATGGCGCCCTCCCGCAACCCGATCCGCCCGGCGTCCACGCGCGGATCACAGTGCAACGCGAGAATGCGCCGCACCCCCTCCAGCACGCCGCCCTCGATGGCGTCCGCCGCGCCGCCCGGCATGACCTCCTCCGCGGGCTGGAAGACCAGCCGCACCGGACGCGGCAGCAGCCCTCGGCGGTGCAGCTCGGCGAGGACCAGGCCGGCGCCGAGGACGACGGTGGTGTGGACGTCGTGCCCGCAGGCGTGGGCCCGGTCCGGGACGGTCGAGCGATAGGCGCAGTCCGTCTTGGTGTCCGGGATCGGCAGGGCGTCGATGTCGGCCCGCAGGGCGATCGTCTCCGGTCGTCCGCCCGACCCCCCTCCACTCGCCCCGATGTCGCACACGAGCCCGGTGCCGATCGGCAGGACCCTGGGCCGCAGGCCGGCGCGGGTCAGGCGCTCCTTGATCGCGGCGGTGGTCCGGAACTCCTGGTTGCCCAGCTCGGGATGCATGTGCACGTCGCGCCGGAAGGCGACGAGTTCGGCGCGCAGCTCCTCGGGGAGCGTGCCGGGGAGCACGGCTCCGCTCAGGAGATCTGCCTCGGGCTCTGGGGGGGTCAATTGCTTCACCCTTTGCAGGGTAGGACGACGAGGCGGCCCGTTGACCCACGATCAACAAAAGTTCAGCCCGTCAGGGGAAGAAAACACGGCCGCCCCGCGCATATGTACCGACGCGGTTGGGTACACTCGCTCCCTTTCCCGACAAGTCTCACCTCCGCTCGCCGCGCGCGATGCTGCCGGGTACCCGCCCCACCGCCCCGCCACTCCTGGACGGCGACCGACCACGCCCGGGAGCGCGGGCCCCGTTCCCCGGGGAATCGCCGCGACCGGCCGCGGCGTGGGGCGGGTGCGAGGTTCACCCGACCGTCCCCGCCACCGCCGGGAGCCGGTGTGCCCCCCGCGCCGAACCCGTCACACCGGAGAGGAAGCCCCGAGCCCTCGGGGAGGCGTTCCGGGTGAGCCAGCCGGGCTCGATGTCGCAGACGGCCACCTCGACGTCGGTGCCGACCAGGGCGAGCGGAAGCGTGTGGACGACGGTGGAGGGGAAGCTCAGGATCGTGCGCCCGACCGGTCCCCGCCGCGCGACGATCTCCAGGGGAAGCTCGGGGCGGACCACTTCCAGGCCCGTCTCCACCCCGAGTCGGTGCAGCTTGGACGCGCTCTCCCGGCGGTGGGCGAAGTACCGACCGGCACCGTGGGCCTCGGCCAGGGCGCGGACGGCCGCCAGGTACCGCTCGGCGTCGACGACACCGGTCTCCACCAGGGAGGTGCCGACCAGGTCGGCGCTGCGGGTGACGTGCGGCGGACCGAAGCGCTCCCGGGTCCAGGCGAACGCGTGGGCGGTGACGGTGACACCGGCGGGGGCGTCCCCGATCGGCATGGCGGAGAAGATCTCGACGGCGCGGTTCCCCGCCGGGGTGAGCCGGCGCCGCGCCGCCGCCGAGACCGGGGCGAAGAGCAGATCCCGGGGAGCGGGCCGGCCGCCTTTGCGGTGCCAGCGCACCAGGCGCTCGCCCCGGACCAGTTGGCCGACGAACTCCATGGTGGCCGTGCCGTCGTCGACCACGACCAGCTCGTCGGCGCGCCCCATCCACAAGAGCAGCTGCACATAGCGGGAGAAGGGGTCGCCGATGACGATCCGGTCGGCGCCCCGCAGCGCGGGACGCAGCCCTCCGACGGTGTGGAACGGAGCCGTGACCCCTCCGCGCGCCTCCTCCCAGCGGACGTCGTGGCCCTCGTCCCGGGCCAGGTCGGCCATGCGGCGGAGCTGGCCCCGGCTCATGGGGTCGACAGGCGAGAGGACGACGAGGGTGAGCCCCGCGCCGGGGGCACGGGTGTGTGCCCACTCCAGCGTGTTGAGGAGCTGTACCGGGCTCTCGACGAAGGCGAGGGTGCGGTGGCCGGCCTTCCCGGCGCGGGGGCTCATCGGCGTACGACCGTCCCGTCGTAGGGCGTGGAGGGGGTGGGGTCCGGGGTGTCAGACGCCCAGGGGCTCGCCGGCCGCCAGGGCGATCTCCGCCTCGGCGACGACCCCCTGGACACGGCGCAGTTTCCTCATCGGCCCCAGCTCCGACTCATAGACCCTCTTGACCCCGTCGCCGAGGGACGCCTCGATGGTTCGGATGTCGCGGACGAGGCGGGTCAGGCCCTGCGGCTCGACCGACGCCGCCTGGTCGGAGCCCCACATGGCCCGGTCCAGGGTGATGTGGCGCTCGACGAAGACGGCGCCCAGGGCGACGGCGGCCAGCGTGGTCTGCAGACCCGTCTCGTGACCCGAGTAGCCGATCGGGACGTTGGGGTACTCCTGCCGCAGGGTGTCGATCACCCGCAGGTTGAGTTCCTCGGCCTTGGCCGGGTAGGTCGAGGTGGCGTGACAGAGCAGGACGTTGTCACTGCCCAGGACCTCCACCGCGTGCCGGATCTGGCGCGGGGTCGACATGCCGGTGGAGAGGACGACCGTGCGGCCCGTGGCCCGCAGGGCGCGCAGGAGTTCGTCGTCGGTCAGCGAGGCGGAGGCGACCTTGTGCGCGGGCACGTCGAACCGCTCCAGGAATGCCACGGCCTCGGTGTCCCAGGGAGAGGCGAACCAGTCGATCTCCTTGGACCGGCAGTACGCGTCGATCTCGCGGTACTCGTCCTCGCCGAACTCCACCCGGTGGCGGTAGTCGATATAGGTCATCCGACCCCAGGGGGTGTCGCGCTCGATGTCCCACTGGTCGCGCGGCGTGCAGATCTCCGGGGTGCGCTTTTGGAACTTGACGGCGTCGCAGCCGGCTTCGGCGGCGGCGTCGACGAGCCTGAAGGCGTTCTCCAGCTCGCCGTTGTGGTTGATGCCGATCTCGCCGGTGACGTACACGGGGCGGCCGGGGCCGGCCTCGCGCGAACCGAAGGAGCGGATCCGGGCGTCGGTGCTCATGGGGCTTCCTTACGGGGTGTGCGGGGTGGGTGAGGCGTCGGAGCCGGACGGGGCGGCGGCCGGCGCGGTGCCGAGGTCGGGGCCGAGGAGCCATCCGGCGATCTCTCGGATCGCCCCGGCGCCGCCGGGCACGGTGGTCACCACGCGGGCCGCGGCCCGGACCGCGTCGTGCGCCGAGGCGACCGCGACGGGCCAGCCGACCAGGTCGAAGCAGGGAAGGTCGTTGACGTCGTTGCCGACGTACAACACGCGCTCGGGCACGACGCCCCGCTCCTCGCACCACCGCTTCAGCGCGAGGTCCTTGCGGTCCACGCCGTGCAGCACCGGGATCCGCAGTTTGCGACCCCGGGCGGCGACGACCGGGTTCTCCTCCGTGGAGAGGATGAGCAGGGGCATCCCGCGGCGACGCAGGGCCGCGACACCGAGACCGTCGCCGCGATGCACGGCGACGAGTTCCCGGCCGTCGGAGTCGACGAGGACGCGGTCGTCGGTCTGCGTTCCGTCGAAGTCGAGGACCACCGCGTCGACGTCCCCCGCGGTCGGAAGGGCCGCCGAGGCGGTCGCGCCGCGCCCGTCGGGGCGGTCCCCGTCGAGCAGCGGAGCCAGGGCGCGGGCACGCGCGAGGTCGTGCGGGTCGTCGATCTCCAGTACCCGAGCGGGGTCGGTCCGCACCAGATCGGTCCGGCCGAAGAAGCGGTGGCCGTGCTCGCGGAAGCCGGCGGCGTCCATGGCGTAGGCGGCCCCGGTCTCCAGCAGGTCCTGGGGGCGATCCTGGCGTCGGGGTCGGGAGGACTTGTCGTGGTTGACACCCTGCCCGCCTCCCTCGGTCGCCGCCCGCCACAGGAACCCGTGGAAGGGAGCCACCGTCACGGCGGTCTCGGCGTCGCCCTCCGCGACGGCGCGAGCCACGGCGTCGACGTCCTCGGCCGTGAGGAAGGGGCTGGTGCACTGAACGAGCAACACCACGTCGACGGGGGTCCCGCGGGCCGCCTCGTAGGTGTCGAGGGCGTGCGACACCGCGGCCTCGGAGGTGGCCGTGTCGCCGGCGATGGCCGGCGGGCGGGTGACGACCTCCGCGCCGGCCTCGCGGGCCGCGGCGGCGACGGCCGGGTCGTCGGTGGAGACGACGACGTCGGTCACCAGCGGCGCCTCCCGGCACGCCCGCACGGCGCGGGCCACCAACGGCACCCCGCCGACGGGGGTGACGTTCTTCCTCGGGACGCCCTTGGAGCCGCCCCGCGCGGGGACGACCGCGAGGACCCGGCGTGCGGGGGCGGTGCGGTCTGCGTCGGTTCGGGACATGGGCGGCTCTCCTCGGTCTGCGTCGGCGCGCTTCACAGCTCCCCCATCCGCCGGATCAGCGGGGCTACCCGCTGGACCCCGTGGCGGTAGGCACCGCGCGCGGCACGGCGGACGATCCGTCGCGCCAGGCCCGGCCGGGGCCCGCCGACGGCGTCGCCGGGACGCGGGGTGCCGTCCGGGCCCAGGTGGTGGCGGGCCAGGATGCCGGGCAGGTATCCGGGCGCGGTCTCGACGGTGTAGTACGGGGCGAGGGGCGGCAGGCCGCCCGGCCGGGCCAGCAGCTCGGCGACGCGCTCCCGGGCGGTGTCGAAGGCGCCGGCGTACGACGCCCCGGTCGGGTCGCCCCCGGCGGCCACGCCCTGACGGGCCACCCACTCGGGGGCGGGCTCGGGCCTGTGGCCCGCGTCGAGCCGATCCCAGGAGGTCAGGCAGCCGGAGCCGACGAAGTGGTGGTTGCCCAGGGATTCCCGCACACCCAGGTCGGTGAGTATCGCGGTGGGGACACGCCGGTGCAGCGACTCCATGGCCGCTGTGGAGCTGACCGTGACCAGCAGGTCGGCGCGGTCCAGCACCTCGCCCATGTGCCCGTACACCAGGTGGAGGTTGGGCGGCGGGTCGGCGTCGCCCACCAGCGTCTGGTAGGGAAGGTCCTCGATGTGGGTGGTGTGTTCGCCGGGCCGGGAGCGCAGCTTGAGCAGCACCTCTCGCTCGGGGTGTCGCCGGGCGTGCCGGATCAACCGGTCGAGCAGGTAGACACGGTCCGCGCGGGAGGACGGCACCGAGGGCTGGGCGGCGAAGACGACCGTGTACGGGTCGTGCGCGTCGGTGTAGGGGGCGCCACCGAGGAACGGCAGGGCCACCTCGGTCACGGAGGAGGCGTCCGCGCCCACCCCCTCGTAGACGGCGCGGAAACGCTCGGCGTCCTGAAGGGAGTTGGCGAGCACCAGGTCCGCGCCGTGCCGCAGCAGCAGACCGTCGGTGAGCTTCTCGTAGACGACGCCGACGTAGCCGGTGACGACGACCGGGCGGGCGGAGCGCGCCTCCCAGGAGCGACCGAGACCGTGCAGCATCGCCTGGACACCGCCGCCGACCAGGGCCAGAACGACGACGTCGTACGACGCGTCCCTCATCTCCCGCAGGAACTCCACGGCGGTGACCTCGCGCAGGCTGTCAGCGGCCACCCCGACCTCGGCCAATTGGCGGGCCGTCGGGGTCGACCTGCCGCGCAGCAGGTAGCCGTCCAGGCGGGAGGCCGGGTCGCTCGCGTCGGTCGGTCCGGTGTCCCCGGCGCCACCCGCCGCGCCGGAACGGCTCCCGGTCAGGCGGCGGGCGGTCAGGGCGCCCCATTTCCACCGGGTGTCGGAGTCGGCGAGAACGGCGGTCCGCAGGGGTTTGGTCGCACTTTCTGGCACACCGAGGACGGTAGGAGCGTGTTTCTAGGAGCAGCCCAACCGGACTTCAACGACGAGTGAACAGAAGATCGCCAAGCGACGAACCCGCCCACGGTCCACGCCGGCGCGCGGGTGATTCACCGTGCGTCGAGAGCGAGTTCACTCGCCGTCGGGAAACCGGTCGGGCGGGAACCGACGGGGGGGCCGGGCCTCGCGGTGCGGCGCGGCTCGTGCCGGCGGAAGGGCCGGGGCGCGGACGGGACCGGGGGAACGTGTCCCGCCCGCGCCGAACGCACGAGCCTCGGGTACGGGGGGAACCCCGGCTCGGCGGCAGCCGATGACCAGTCGGCTCACCCACTACTGCGCCGGGGCCGTCGAAAGTGTCACACCCTGCGCGATTTCTTTCACGGAGACCGGCTCGGCGGACCTCACGGCGGCGGCGTGGAGGCCCACCCCGACCCGCCGGCGGCCCGTCGGAGCCCCATGGCATCGATGTCGGAACCCGGCTCGGAGTCCCGACGGCAGACATCCTCCGACCGGCCCGCGTCCGCGTCCGGCCCGTCCGACGTCCGCCCTCGGGCACCTTCGGTCCCCGGGGGCGTCGTCACGCCCAGGCACTCGGCGGCGGAGGCGTCTCGCGGGGTCCGGGAATCGTTGCCGTCGTCCTGGGCGGACCGCGACCGGTCGCCTCGGCCCTCCTCGCCTCGCCGGTCGGTCGCGCTCTCGCGGCCGGCCGGAGTGGGCGATGCCGGAGTGGGCGATCCGCTCTCCGTGAGCGCGGGCGGGTCGTCCGCCGTGCCGCCCGCACCGCGGTGGCCCGGCCCCGTCTCCTCGGCGGTCGCGACCGGGACGGAGCCCAGCCCGGTCGACTCCGCTCTCGGCGACACCGGGGGCTCGGGGGTCGCGGCACCCGTGGCCGAGATCTCCGGGATGGGGTGATCGCCGGTGAGGGGCGCGCGCAGGACCCCCGTCCCCGCCACGGCACCGCCCCCGCCGACCAGACCCACCGCCAGGGCGGCGGCAGCGACCCGCCGCAGCCTCGCACGGGGCCGCCGAACCCGGACGTCGCCGCCGTCCCGGCCCAGGTCCTGGCGCCGGTCCGGGTGCCGGAGAACGATGTCGGCGCCGGGCGACGCGGATGCCTCGGAGGCCGAGTCGGCTCCGGGATCGGCCGGGCGGGCGTTCCCAGGGCGGGGGGCGCGCCGAGCATCGCGGAAGGCGGCGACGGCTGCCGCCTCCCCCGGGTACTCCCCCTCCACCTCGGGGAGCCTCGGGGTGAGCCCGGCGAGGATCTCGGCGAGCCGAGCCGCCCGCTCCGGCGACACGGCGCCGAGCGCGCCGGCGTCCCCCTCCTCCGGGGGCGACGCGAGCGCGCCGGCGTCCCCCTCCTCCGGGGGCGACCCGTCCGTCCCGTCCTCCGGCCACGGGTTGCGCTCGTCGGCCATCACACCTTCCTCCGCGTCCGCCGCGCTCCTCGCCTCACCGGCGCGGACGCCGCCGCGGAGTCCTCCGGTTCTCGCGGGGCCGGGAGAGCGTCGAGGGCGCCCCCGGCGGCGTCCTCGGCGCCGATCAACTCGGCCAGCCTGCGGAGGCCGCGGTGAGCGGCGGTGCGGACGGCGCCGGGACGCTTGCCCAGCGTCGCCGCGGCGGCCCTGGCGTCTAGACCGACCACCACCCGAAGGACGACCGCCTCGGCCTGGTCCTGGGGCAGTCGGGAGATGAGGGCGAGGGCGCTGCCGGTGGCGAGCGACTCCATGGCCTGCCCGGCCGTGTCCGCCTCCGCCGGTCTGCCGGTCAGTTCGGTCTCGTCGCCGCCGATCGCGGGCCGGCGGCCTCGCATGCGGAGGTGGTCGAGCGCGCGGTTGCGGGCGATCCGCGCCGCCCAACCGCGGAAGCGGTCCGCGTCGCCCCGGAAGCGCTCCAGGTCCCGGGCTATCTGCAGCCACGCCTCCGAGGCGACGTCCTCGGCCTCCCCCTCGCCGACGAGCGTCCTCACATAGCCGAGCAGCCGCGGGTGCACCGCGCGGTACACGGTCCGAAACGCCGTCTCGTCCCCGTCCCGCGCCGCACGTACCGCCGCGGTCAGCTCCGCGTCCTCCCCGAGCACCCCGCGCGCCTCTCCCTGCGCCCGGAGCTCCGACTGGCCGCGGTGGTCCACCGCGGGCGGGCACAAGCGCATGCCCTCCGCGCTCCGGCGCGAAAGGCACGCTACGTCTTGAAACCGTCCCCGTCCACGCCTCGACGACCCGTGGAACCAGGATGCAACTCACCCGTGACGCGACGGGTGTGACGCGGAACGCCCGGGCGGCGCTGTACCGGGTAGCGGGCCGCCTCGCGACCCGTGCGACGGCCGGGGTCTCTCCTGTGGGGGGTGGCGGCCCCGGCCGTCCCGCCGCGACGCCCCGGCCTCTCCGGAGCGGGACACTAGACGACCGGTCTACTTTGCTGCTACGGTCGCGTCATGCCGGTCACCGCGCGCACCACGGACACCCGTCGGGCCATCCTCGACACCGCGCGGCGGATCATGGCCCGTAAGGGCTACTCCGCCGTGGGGATCAACGAGGTGCTCGCCGAGGCCGGCGTCCCCAAGGGGTCCTTCTACCACTACTTCGGTTCCAAGGACGCCTTCGGGGAGGCGACCCTGCGGAGCTACTTCGCCGACTACCTCGCGGACATGGACGTCACCCTCGCCCCGTCCGACCGGACGGTGGCCGAGCGACTGACGGCCTACTGGCGGCAGTGGCGGGAGAATCAGAGCTTCGAGGACTGCCAGGGCAAATGCCTGGCGGTCAAGCTCGGCGCCGAGGTCGCCGACCTGTCCGAGCCGATGCGACTGGCCCTCGTGGAGGGCACCGACGCGATAGTCGACCGGCTCGGTCGCGCCGTCGCCGCGGGGACGGAGGACGGATCGCTGTCGATCGAGGGCGACCCGCGCGAGGTCGCGCAGGCGCTCTACGACATGTGGCTCGGAGCCGGGGTGCGGAGCAAGATCCTTCGCGACACGGCACCACTCGACGCCGCCATGTCGGCGACCCGCCGCACGCTGGGCATCTGAACGGGCCTCCACCGGCGCCCTCCGCGCCGCACGCGACGCGTTGTCGCATACTGTAGTAGTAGACCGGTCTATTAGATTGGAGCACGTCATGAAGGTCCTGATCGTTCTCACCTCGCACGACGAGCTGGGCGACACCGGCGAGAAGACCGGATTCTGGCTGGAGGAGCTGGCCGCGCCCTACTACCGCCTCAAGGAGGCGGGGGCGGAACTGGTGCTCGCCTCGCCCAAGGGAGGCCGACCCCCGCTGGACCCCAAGAGCAACGAGCCCGACTTCCGCACCGACGACACCCGGCGATTCGAGGCCGACGCCGAGGCGACCGAGGCACTCGCCAACACCGTCCGACTGGACTCGGTCTCGGCCGAGGACTTCGACGCGGTCTTCTACCCCGGCGGACACGGGCCGCTGTGGGACCTGGCCGAGGACGCCGGCTCCGCCCGCCTCATCGAGACGACGCTGCGTGCCGGCAAGCCGGTGGCGCTGGTCTGCCACGCCCCCGGCGTCCTGCGCCACACCGTCGCCGAGGACGGCACCCCGCTGGTCCGCGGCAAGGACGTCACCGGCTTCGCCAACTCCGAGGAGGAGGCGGTCCAGCTGACCGACATCGTGCCCTTCCTGGTCGAGGACGAGTTGGTCCGGCTCGGCGCCTCTTACCACAAGGGCGACGACTGGGGGCCGTACGTCGTGCGGGACGGCCTGCTGATCACCGGGCAGAACCCGGCCTCGTCGGCCCCCGCGGCCGACGCCCTGCTGGAGCTGCTGGGCAAGACCGGGGCGTGACCACCCTCCTCGGAGGCCACGCCGGCTGCTGACGTCGTCGGCCCGGGACACCGTTCCCCGGGCGGCGGTCCCGCTCGCGCACCGGGACCGGATCGACCCGCGGCGGAGTCGTCCCCCAGGGGGCGACTCCGCCACCGCGCTGCCGTCGGCACGACCGCCCCCGCGCACCGCCCGCGCCGGGTGGCGTCTCGGGCCGCGGGCGGGCGTACCGGCGGGACGACCGGTGCGGACGCCTCGGCGTCGGGACTCAGCCCACGCCGCGCGACCGGCGCGAGACGACGGCTCGCAGCACCCGGCGCCCCTCCGTGGTCACCTCCAAGGCCCGGCGCAGTCCGGGCGCTCCGTGTCCGGCGAGGACCTCCAGCACGGTGACCTGACGGCGCAGCTCCGCGGCGACGAGGGGAGGCATGTTCCCGGTCCGCCCCGACCTGCGCTCCCGCACCGGCGTCGGGTCCTCGGCGGGGTCGAGCGTCCGATGGACGCCCAAGGAGGCCAGCGAGCAGTCGTCGGCCCACCGTCGGGTGGCGGGGGCGGTCCAGTCGAGGGGCGCCGTCGCCAGCATCTCCCGGGCCAGGCCGGCCGCCCGATCGTGTGCCTCGCCGACGCCCTGAAGGCGGTTTCGCGCCTCGGTCAACAGGGGGCCCCACAGCGCGGGGTCGCCGCCGGGCGCGAGACTCCCCCACAACGGACGCAACGTCTCGTCCTCCCCGCCCAACAGGGGAAGGCAGCGGTCGAGACAGGCCAGCCCGCTCGCGGCCACGCTTCGTTCGTCGGCCCGCGCGATCAGTGCCTCCAGGCTCATCCGTGCCTCCCGCTCGTGCAGCTCGGCCCGCCCACCCCGACGGGGGGCGCTTCCTCCCTACAGCGTGCGGCGGCACGGGAATGTCACCGCTTCACGCGCCGCCCTCAGGGGGCCCGGTGTCCCAGCGGGACGACGCCCAGTCGGTCGAGGAAGCGGAAGAAGAGGTCCTCGGCGCCCGACTCGGTCGGCTCGGGGTCGGCCTCCAGAAGCCTCAGCAGTTCACCGGCGTCGGCGGCGCGACCGGCCTCGGCGGCCCAGGCGACGGCCCGGTCGGCCGCGTCGCGGGGCTCCAGGAAGTAGTCCTCCAAGGTGAGTCCGTGCTGCTCGGCGCCGAGGTAACAGGCCATCCGGGTCCGCGCGAGACAGGTGGTCCACACCCCGCTGCGGGGGCCCGCCGCCTCGAGGACCACGCAGTCTCCGTCCATCACGTACCCGAACAGGGCGGGCGCGCCGGTCTCGGCCGCCAGGTCGTGCATGCGGCCGACGTCGCCGTCCCCGCCCGGGTACTCCCAGACCTGCCATCCCCCGGGCGCGGAGGTCCGCGGGGTCATCCGGCCGGCCCGAGCCAACGCCCGCGCGTCCGGGACGGGTCGCTCCGCCCGTCCCACCACGAAATACCCCCAGTAGCCCACGTTCCGGCTCCCCCAAGCGTCGCCTCACCACTCGCCCACCACACCACCACAGGGGAGAGCGGGTTCGCAGTCGTATCGGGCAATCGGCCGGGGAGGGGGTCAGCCCAGCCGTTCGGCGAGCGCCCGGAAGTCGTCCCAGGAGAGACGGGGAGTGTCGGGGTCCCACAGTTTCTGGACGGTCGCGGCGAGCGGGAGCCGGATCCCCTCGGCGACCTCGTCCGCGGTCTGCGCGTCGGGGATGTCGCCCCAGACGGCGAAGACGGCGCCCAGGACGCGGTCGTCGTGGCGGGCCGGCACCTCCTCCGTGCCGCGCAGCACCCGGGGGGTCCAGCCCTCGTAGATCCTGCGACCCGTCGGGTAGACGAAGGTCTGCGGCTCTCCGAGGACGTAGTAGAGGAACTCGTCGTTGTAGTTGACGACGTCCCGACCGTCGTCCAGGTACTCCTCGGGTTGTCGGGCGCCGATCTCCTTGCCGGTCCAGTAGGCGACCCGGATGTCGGAGGCGGCGGGCACCTCGGTGTCCCGGTAGAAGCCGTCGTTCCAGGCGCGCGGTACGCGGTCGCGCGCGCGGACGGTCGCCGCCCGGTCGTCGAGCCAGCCGGTGGCCAGGTCGGCGACGCCCGCCCCGGCCCCGTAGCGCTCCCGGGCCGCGGCGGCCAGCCGGGGGTAGGCGGTCTCCGGATCCGACACCGTCAGCGCCTGGTACTCGTCGCCGCCGAGGTGCCAGTGGGGTCCGGGGAACAGGGAGGCGTATTCGTCGAGGAGTTCGTCGACGAGCGCGGCGGACTCCGGCAGGGAGATGTCGATGGCGCCCCGGACCGGGGCGCCCTGGGCGTCGAGGAGCCGCAGGTCGGGGTGGGCGTCCAGGACCGCCCCCAGGTGGCCGGGCGAGTCCAGCTCCGGGACGATCTCGATGTGTCGCTCGGCGGCGAGGTCGACGATCCTCTCGACCTGCTCCTTGGTCAGGTGGTCGCGGGAGACGACCTCCGGGTGGGTCTCGGAGGCGATCCGGAATCCCTGGTCGTCGGAGAAGTGCAGGCCCAGTTCGTTGAACTTCAGGTCGCCCAGCTCGCGTACGCGGTCCTCGATCCAGTCCGCGGGATAGGGCTTGCGGGCGATGTCCAGCATGAGTCCGCGTCGAGGCTTGGCAGGCGCGTCGGTGACCACGCCCTCGGGGGCGGTGGCCCCGCCGCTCACCGCCTGTTTCAGGGTGCGCGTGCCGTAGAAGACGCCCGCGTCGGCGGCGGCGGATATGGTCACGCGACCGTCGCGCACGGTGAGGGTGTACGACTCGGGTCCGTCGTCCTCGCCGCCCCCGCCGACCTCCAGCCGCACGTCGCCGTCGCGCCGGTCGTCGCGCCGCCCGGCGTAGTCCAGCTCCAACTCGTCGGCGAGGAGACGACCCTCGTCGGCCAGCGCGTCGTCGTTCACCACGACCCTGGCCCCCGTCCGGGGACGCCAGCCCGGACCGCGGGCGGGTTCGTGCCGCCGCACGGCCGGTATGGTCCGCGGTTCCTCGGAGAGCGGGTAGGAGCGCTCGGGGCTCGGGGTGACCTCGGGCGAGCGGGTCGACCGCGACCCCTCGGGCTCCGCGCCGTCCCCGCCGACCAGCCAGATCCCCGCCCCGACACCGACCGCGACCAGCGCGGCGCCGGCGACGATCGCCCGCCGCCTCGCCCCGCGCCCCGGGGTACGGCGCCTGTGCCGACTCACAGGGCCAACCTACGGCCGCCGATCGCCGGAGGCGTCCACGATTCGCTGCGAAACTCTCCCGTTCGAGTGAAATTCAGGCACCACTCGGCCATGTGATGTCCTCACTCGATACCGTGACGTCACCGCTCTTACAAGATCCCTGCCGACACCCACGTGACGCCCACGAGGACCCACGCTGCCCGCGCACCGCCTTCCCGAGCACGCCGGCCCACACACCCCGCCGGCGCCCGTACGGCCTCGTGCCCGCCCCGTCCCGTCGACCGCCCTGGACCGCTTCAACGGCGCTCCCCGCGAGGACGCCGTCCGCCTCCTGCTGGCCTGCCTGCCCAGCCCGCACTGGGCCGGGCGCATCGCCACCCATCGCCCCTACCCCGACCTGGCCGCCCTGCTCGCGGCGGCGGACGAGGCGGTGTACGACCTGGCGCCGTCGGATCTCACGGCGGCCCTGGCGGCCGAGCCGCGGCCGACGCTCCCGAAGAACGCCTACGCCGCCGCCCGGACGGCTCTGGGCGCGGCCCACACCGCGTACGAATCCAGATTCGGACACGCGTTCGTCATCTGTCTCCACGGGTTGCTCCCGACCGAGACCGCCGACCACCTGCTGGAGGGGATCCGATCGCGGCTGGCCAACGACCCCGACGACGAACGACTGGTGGCCACCGAGGAACTACGCCGCATCACCCGCTCCCGATTGGCCCTCGCCTTCCTGGAGAGCGGCCCCTAGCGGCGACCGCCGGGGCCGGCGTCCGGGCGGCGGCGGGCGCGGCGCCCTCCGAGGGCGGGGCGGCCTCGTGGCGGGCCCGGGAGGTCCGGTGAGATTCGTCCGACCTCACCCATCCGCGTACCAGTTTGATCACACCGGCAGGCCCCCCGTCGGGGCCGCGAACAACCGTCGCTAGGATACCGGGGGCCGGTGGACCGTACTCCGGCCGGGCCCGACCGACAGTGACGCCGGCGCGGCCCCGACCCCCGCTTCCGGAGGAATTCCGTGCCGGCTGGAACGCTGTACCGCGGCCGGGAAGGAATGTGGTCCTGGGTGGCTCACCGAGTCACCGGCGTCCTCATCTTCTTCTTCCTGTTCGTCCACGTGCTCGACACCGCACTCGTCCGTGTCTCCCCCGAGGCCTACGACCAGGTCGTGGCCACGTACAAGACCCCGATCGTCGCCCTGTTGGAGTACGGCCTCGTCGCCGCCGTCCTCTTCCACGCGCTCAACGGTCTGCGCGTCATCGCCGTCGACTTCTGGACCAAGGGCGCGCGCTACCAGAAGCAGCTGCTCTGGTCCGTCGTCGGCCTCTGGGTCGTGCTGATGCTCGGGGCGATCTACCCCGTCCTCGGCCACGCCGCTCGTGAACTGTTCGGGAGCTGACGATCATGTCCACAACCGAAACCACCGCCTCCGGCATCGGCCCCGTCGAGGGCGCGGGCCCCGCCGCCTACTCGGTGGACAACCCGGCGCCCGTGATCGAGCCCCCTCGCGCGCGGACCAAGAAGACCCCGAAGACCACCCGGGGCAACTTCGAGATGGCCGCCTGGCTCTTCATGCGCCTCTCCGGCGTGGTGCTGGTCGTCCTCGTCGTCGGCCACCTGGTCATCCAGCTGGTGCTGGACGGCGGCGTCTCCCGGATCGGCTTCGCCTTCGTGGCCGGTCGCTGGGCCTCGCCGTTCTGGCAGGTCTGGGACCTGGCGATGCTCTGGCTGGCCATGTTGCACGGCGCCAACGGGCTGCGCACCGTCGTCAACGACTACGCGGAACGCCCGAACACCCGCCTGTGGCTCAAGGGCCTGCTCTACACCGCCACGGTGTTCACCATCCTGCTGGGCACGCTGGTGATCTTCACCTTCGACCCGAACATCCGCTAGGCACGGGGCTGCGAGAATCATGAAGGTACACAAGTACGACACCGTCATCGTCGGCGCCGGTGGCGCCGGTATGCGGGCCGCCATCGAGGCGACCAAGCGCAGCCGCACGGCGGTCCTGACAAAGCTCTACCCCACCCGCTCCCACACGGGCGCCGCGCAGGGCGGCATGGCCGCCGCGCTGGCCAACGTGGAGGAGGACAACTGGGAGTGGCACACCTTCGACACGATCAAGGGCGGCGACTACCTGGTCGACCAGGACGCCGCGGAGATCCTGGCGAAGGAGGCCATCGACTCCGTCCTCGACCTGGAGAAGATGGGCCTTCCCTTCAACCGGACGCCGGACGGCACCATCGACCAGCGCCGATTCGGCGGACACTCGCGCAACCACGGCGAGGCACCGGTCCGGCGCTCCTGCTACGCCGCGGACCGCACCGGCCACATGATCCTCCAGACGCTGTACCAGAACTGCGTCAAGGAGGGCGTGGAGTTCTTCAACGAGTTCTACGTCCTGGACCAGCTGATCACCGAGGTCGACGGGGTCCGGAAGTCGGCGGGCGTCGTCGCCTACGACCTGGCCACCGGTGAGATCCACGTGTTCCGGGCGAAGTCCGTGATCTACGCCTCCGGCGGCTGCGGCAAGTTCTTCAAGGTGTCCTCCAACGCCCACACGCTGACCGGCGACGGACAGGCGGCGGTCTACCGGCGCGGGCTGCCCTTGGAGGACATGGAGTTCTTCCAGTTCCACCCGACCGGCATCTGGCGCATGGGCATCCTGCTCACCGAGGGCGCCCGCGGCGAGGGCGGCATCCTGCGCAACAAGGACGGCGAGCGCTTCATGGAGAAGTACGCCCCCGTCATGAAGGACCTCGCCTCCCGCGACGTGGTGTCGAGATCGATCTACACCGAGATCCGCGAGGGCCGCGGCTGCGGCCCCGAGGGCGACCACGTCTACCTGGACCTCACCCACCTGCCGCCGGAGCAGCTGGACGCCAAGCTCCCGGACATCACCGAGTTCGCGCGGACCTACCTGGGCATCGAGCCGTACACGGACCCGATCCCGATCCAGCCGACGGCGCACTACGCCATGGGCGGCATCCCGACCAACGTCCAGGGCGAGGTGCTGGCCGACAACACCACCGTCGTGCCCGGCCTCTACGCCGCGGGCGAGGTCGCCTGCGTGTCCGTGCACGGCGCCAACCGCCTGGGCACCAACTCGCTGCTGGACATCAACGTCTTCGGCAAGCGGGCCGGCATCGCCGCGGCGGAGTACGCCCGTGAGGCGGACTTCGTCGAGCTTCCGGAGAACCCCGAGGCCCAGGTGGTCGAGCAGATCGAGCGGCTGCGGTCCTCCACCGGCAGCGAGCGGGTCGCCGAGTTGCGCCGCGAGTTGCAGGAGACCATGGACGCCAACGTCATGGTGTTCCGGACCGAGCAGACGATCAAGAGCGCGGTGGAGAAGATCGCCGAGCTGCGGGAGCGCTACCGCGACGTCGCCGTCCAGGACAAGGGCAAGCGGTTCAACACCGACCTGCTGGAAGCGGTCGAGCTGGGCAACCTGCTCGACCTGGCCGAGGTCATGGCGGTCTCCGCGCTCGCCCGCAAGGAGTCGCGAGGCGGTCACTACCGCGAGGACCACCCCGACCGCGACGACGTCAACTTCATGCGCCACACCATGGCGTACCGCGAGGTCGGCGCCGACGGGTCCGAGACCGTCCGTCTCGACTACAAGCCGGTCGTCCAGACCCGCTACCAGCCGATGGAGCGTAAGTACTGATGGCTACCCCCGTTATGGACAAGGCGGCGGAAGACGCCCAGCCCGCGGCGTCCCCCCACATCACCGTCACGTTCCGCGTCCGCCGGTTCAATCCGGAGGTGTCGGCCGAGGCGAGCTGGGAGGACTTCCGGATCGAACTCGACCCCAAGGAACGCGTCCTCGACGGCCTCCACAAGATCAAGTGGGAGCTGGACGGCACGCTGACCTTCCGCCGTTCCTGCGCGCACGGCATCTGCGGGTCCGACGCGATGCGGATCAACGGCAAGAACCGGCTGGCCTGCAAGACGCTGATCAAGGACATCAACCCGGAGAAGCCCATCACGATCGAGGCCATAAAGGGCCTGACGGTCCTCAAGGACCTGGTCGTGGACATGGAGCCGTTCTTCCAGGCCTACCGCGACGTGATGCCGTTCCTCGTCACCAAGGACACCAACGAGCCGACGCGCGAGCGGTTCCAGTCCGCGGAGGACCGGGAGCGGTTCGACGACACCACCAAGTGCATCCTGTGCGCCGCGTGCACCTCCTCCTGCCCGGTGTTCTGGAACGACGGCCAGTACTTCGGCCCGGCCGCCATCGTCAACGCGCACCGCTTCATCTTCGACTCCCGGGACGAGGCGGGCGAACAACGGTTGGAGATCCTCAACGACCGGGACGGCGTCTGGCGTTGCCGCACGACCTTCAACTGCACGGACGCCTGCCCGCGCGGCATCGAGGTCACCAAGGCCATCGCCGAGGTCAAGCGTGCCCTGATCACCCGACGCTACTGACCACGCGTCGCGTCCGAGGGCCCCGCCTCCTTCGAGGCGGGGCCCTCGTGTCTCCGGCCGGGCGCGGCGCACGGCCACGCCTCAGGCCTGGAGGGACGCCAGCTCGATCACAGTGATGTCCGACGGGGCGCCCACCCGGGTCGGGGGCCCCCAGGCGCCGGCACCCCGGGTGACGTAGAGCTGGGTGTCGCCGTGGCGGTCCAGGCCGGCGAGCGTGGGGTTGGCGGCCCGCGCCGCCAGGTCGAAGGGCCAGAGCTGGCCGCCGTGGGTGTGCCCGGAGAGCTGGAGGTCGACGCCGTGCTCGGCGGCCTCCAGGACCTGGACCGGCTGGTGCGCCAGAAGGACACAGGTCCGGTCGCGGTCCCGGTCGCCCAAGGCGCGCGCGAAGTCGGGACCCTGGCCCTCGCTCTCGCCGGCCACGTCGTTGACGCCCGCGAGGTCGAAGTGGGGCAGCTCCACACGGTCGTTCTCCAACGGACGCAGGCCGAGCCCGCGCACCTGCGACACCCACTGGCCCGCGCCGGAGAAGTACTCGTGATTCCCGGTGACGAAGAACGCGCCCTGTCGGGCCCGGAGTCCGGCGAGCGGCGCGGCGGCCGGCCCGAGATCGGCCACGGAGCCGTCGACGAGGTCGCCGACGATCGCGATCAGGTCCGGCTGAGTGGCGTTGACCGTGTCGACGACCTTCCGGGCGAAGGCCCGCCCGAGCACCGGACCCAGGTGGACGTCGCTGACCACGGCGACACGGTAGCCGTGGGCCGCTCGCGGGAGTTTGGCCAGGGGGACCGTGACCCGCTTGACCCCGGGGCCGCGAAGCACACCGTACGTCCCGTGGGCGACCGTCCCGACGGCCGCCGCGGCGGCGGCGCCGGCGACCACTCGGGAGACGAAGAGCCGCCGCGAGGGGCCGGGGGTCGGGGGGTCCGCCGCGCCGGGGTCGAAGACCCCGGGGACGGCCTCCCGCCCCGAGGTGGCGGGGGTGTCGGCGGACGCCGCCTCCTCGGCGGGCACGGACGGCGCCGCGTCCGGGGTCTCCGAAGCCGGGGCGTCGCCGCCCTCGACATCCGGACGTCCCGCCGGGACCGTCCCGACGGGTATCGGCTCGGCGGGTATCGGCTCGGGCTCGGCGTTGGCGCGGGACACGACGCCCGGAGCGGGAGTGGGAACCGCCGCCCGGCGCCGCGACGTCCGCGCCGCGTCACGCCGCTCCAACAGACGGCGCAGCAGGGGACGGACCGCTTCGCCCACCGCCACGCCGATCAGCAGGTACAGCGCCAGGGGCAGCCAGAGGAAGCCGGGCCAGGCGAGCGCCCGCTGGAGGACGAAGGGCGCCCCGGCGCGTTCGGCGACGAGCGCGCCGACGGCCAGGACCCATCCGCCGACGATCAGGACGACCCCGGCCCGCCGCACCCACCCCGGCCCTCGCGTCGTGTCCCGGAACAACCGCCGCCACAGGTACCAACCACCGGCGGCCACGATCCCGACGAACGCCAGGACCACCAGCACGAAGACGACCACCATGCCGTCGATTCCCCTCAGTCGTGGTGTCCGCCGCCCCGGAGTCGGCTACGGCGTGCGACGCGCGGCACGCAGCCCGCGCAACCCGAGGACTCCGATGATCGTCCCCAGCAGCAGGGAGACCACGGCCAGGGTCAGGTGCACCCAGAAGTACGGGGTCGGCTCGCCGTCGTCGAACGCCAGCCCACTGCCGTCCGCGGCCAGATTCCTCACGAAAGAGACCCAGATGACCCAACTCCACACCCCGAAGGCGAGCAGGAACCAGGAGACGGGGCGGCTGAGCTTCACCAACACTGACCTTTCCTCGCACCGCCGCGGACCGACGGTGGGCCGGGGAGCCGGGGATCGGTCCCCCGACCGGCGCGGCAGGGTCCCAGTATCGCCGCCCGTCCGCCGGGCCGGGTCGCGGGGTGGGGAGGTGGTGCGAACGCCCTCGCGGGCGAGCGGTACGTTCTGCGTCGTGCCCGCTGCCGACAAACCCGCCCGGCGTACTCCGCCGGCGATCGCCGCCGCCCTGACCGCCGTCGCGTCACTGCTGCTGACGGCTCCCGGCGCCCACGCCGCGCCCACCCCCACGACCTCGCCGTCCCTCGCGCCGCCCCCCACGATGTCGACGGTGGGCGGGGACCGTCTGGGACGACCGGGCACCCAGGTGGAGCCGGCGCCGGGGACGCCCGCCCCTCCCGAGGACGTGACGGCCCGTTCCTGGATCGTCGCCGACGCCGAGTCGGGCGACGTCCTCGCCGCCCACAACGCGCACTGGCCCCTCGCGCCCGCCTCCACGCTCAAGATGCTGTTCGCCGACACGCTCCTGCCGAAGTTCCCCGCGACACTGGAACACCGGGTGACCTCCTCCGACCTGGAGGGCCTGGGACCCGGATCCAGTCTGGTCGGCGTCAAGGAGGACGAGACCTACACGGTGCGCGACCTCTGGCTCGGGGTCTTCCTGCGGTCGGGCAACGACGCGGTCCGGGTCCTGTCGTCGATGAACGAGGGAGGGGCGGCGGGCACCGTCGAGGACATGAACGCGCACGCCGAGGAACTCCGGGCCCTGGACACCCACGTGGTGAGCCCCGACGGCTACGACGCGCCGGAGCAGGTGTCCTCCGCCTACGACCTCACCCTCTTCGCCCGTTCGGGCCTGCAGAAGAAGGACTTCCGGGAGTACTGCTCCACGGTCCGTGCGCGGTTCCCCGGCGCCACGGAACGGGACGACAGCGGCGAGGAGACGCGGGGCTCCTTCGAGATACAGAACACCAACCGCCTGCTCTCCGGCGACTCGGACGTCGACGTCTACCAGGGCATCGCCGGAGTGAAGAACGGCAACACCTCCGAGGCGGGCGCCACCTTCACCGCCGTGGCCGAGCGGGCGGACCGAGTGCTCCTGGTCACGGTGATGCACCCGGAGAGCGGCGAGAACAACGGGGTCTACAAGGAGGCCGCCCGGCTCCTGGACTGGGGCTTCGAGGCGGCCGGAAGCGTCGAGCCGGTCGGCGAACTGGTCGCGCCCCGGGGCGCCGAGGCGCCGGAGGCGGAGGCCCCGGCGGCTCCGGGCGACCTCGGCGGCGCGGAGGGTACGGACGGGCCCGGGAGCGCCTCGGGGACCGCTCCGCCGGTCGTCGCGACGGCGGGCGGCGAGGGCGGCCTGGGCACGGCGCTGGCCGTCGCCGGCGGGGCCCTGGTGCTGCTCGCCGGGGGCGCCTTCCTCGTCAACCGCCGGTGGCCCCGGCCGGCGTCGGCGCGTCGCCGGATGCCCCGCTGAGCGGCGGGTCGTCGCCGTCGGTGGCGGTCCACGCGGCGCAGTACAGGACCAGCTTGCTGGTGAAATTGATCCACAACAGCAGCGCGATGGGCACTCCGAAGGCCCCGTACATGCTTCGCCCCGCCACCCCCTGCATGTAGCCGCTGAGCAGCAGCTTGAGCAGTTCGAAGCCGACCGCCCCGATCAGCCCCGCGACCAGCAGGCGGCGACGGGTCGGCTCGGCCCCGGGCAGCACGCCGAGCACGTAGAGCAACACCAGGAAGTCCGCGGCCACGGCCACGGCGAACGCGCCGACGTGCAGCAGGGCGCCCCCGAACGTGCCGTCCAGCCCGAGATGGCGGACGATCCAGCCGACCAGCGCAGAGGCCACGGTGGAGATGCCGATGGTGATCAGGACGGCGCCGCCGAGGCCGACCAGGACGCCGGCGTCCTTGGCCCGGTTCACCAAGGGGTTCCCCTCGGGGTCGGGCAGCTCCCAGACCGCGCGCAGGCAGCCCCGGGTGGCCTCGATCCACCCCATGCCCGTGACCAGCAGCAGGATTCCGGAGATCAGGCCGACCGTGCCGGCGTTCTGCACCAGGTCCTGGACGTTCAACTGGTCGGAGATGCCGGGCACCTGCTCGACGAGTTGGTCCTGGATCTCACGCTGCCGCTCCTCGCTGAGCGTGGCCGCGGTGATCGAGGCGGCCAGGGTCAACAGCGGGAAGAGCGCCACGAAGCTGGTGAAGGTCATGGCGGCGGCCAACCGGGACCACTTCACCCGGTCCAGGCGCGCGTAGGCGCGCCATGCGTGCGTCGTCGCCAGACGACCCACCCAGGGCCCCACGACGGGCAGTTTCCTCAGCCAGTCCATGCTCCGCCCCTGCCCGCTCCGGACCCGATCATGGCCCGCGCGCGGAGCCGATCATAGTGCTCCGGCCGACCCGCCCGGCCGCCGCTCGTCGACGCGCGGGGCGACGCGGCGGTCTCGCGGTCCACGCCCGTGAGGGACGACTGTTCCGGTCCGGACCGTCGGATCCGCGACGCAACTCCGCCGTCGCGCCCCGAAGCATCCGCGATCACCCGTTTCGGGGACGGAGAGGGGATTCCCGGATGTTCCGGGGCAAGGCACTCCGGCATCGACGATACGGTCACCGCCATGTCTCCCGACACCTCCGTCACCGTCACCGGGCGGGGCCGCACAGCGGCGAGCGCCACCCGACTGATCCGTCCCCGGACGTACGAGGAGGTCGCGACGGCGGTACGGGACCGCGGAGCCCGCGGCGGCATCGCCCGAGGCCTGGGCCGCGCCCGCGGGGACGCGGCGGGGAACGCCGGCGGGGCGGTCCTGGACATGACCGGGCTGGACCGCATCCACGCGATCGACGTGGAGGGCGGCACGGTGCTCTGCGACGCGGGGATCTCCCTGCGCCGGCTGACGGAGGTGCTGCTGCCGTTGGGCTGGTTCCCCCCGGTCGACCCGGGCGCCGGCCACGTGACCGTCGGCGGGGCCCTCGGCGTCGACGCGCACGGCGGGGACCACCACGTCTCCGGCTCCTTCTCCCGGCACGTGCCCGCGTTCGAACTACTCACCGCCGACGGCCGGGTCCGCTCGGTGCGCCCCGGCACCCCGCTGTTCGACGCCACCGCCGGCGGGATGGGGCTGACCGGGGTGATCCTGACCGCGACGCTCCGCCTCCGACCGGTGGAGACGGCCTGGATGACGGTGGACACCGAGCGCGCCGCCGACCTGGACGACCTGTTGGCCCGGCTCACCGCCCCCGAGCGGACCCGCGACTACTCCGTCGCCCGGATCGACCCGCTGGCCCGCGGCGCGGCGACCGGACGGGCGGTGATCACCCGTGGCGACCACGCCCCGCAGGACGCGCTGCCCGGGAGGGAGCGGCGCCGTCCCCTCCGGTCCGTGGCCCGGGGGGCGCGACTCGCGGCCTCCGTGCCCGGCGTCCCGGAGGGTCCGCTCGGCCGCGCCGGCGTCGCGCTGTCCCCCGCGCTCCGGTACCACTGCGCCCGCCGGGCGGGCCGACACCGGCTCCGGCGGCTCCCCGTCTTCTTCACCCCCCCGGACCGGAAGGTCCCGGGGGGCGGCGGGCGCGGGGGGCTCGTGCGGTACCGGTGCGTCGTCGGCCACGGCCGGGAGGACGCCCTCCGGCGGATCGTGCGCCGGGTCTCCGAGTACCGGTGTCCTTCCTTCCTCGCCACCCTGAGGCGATTCGGGGAGGCCGATTCCGGGTGGCTGTCCTTCCCGGCACCCGGGTGGACGCTGTCGCTGGACGCGCCGGCGAGCCTGCCCGGCCTCGCCGGGCTCCTCGACGCGCTGGACGACGAGGTCGCCGAGGCGGGCGGCCGGGTCGACCTCGCCGAGGACTCCCGACTGCGGCCCGAGTCGCTCGCCCGCATGTACCCGCGACTGGACGACTTCCGCGCCCTGCGCGCGGAACTGGACCCACGCGGGGTGTTCGTCTCCGACCTGTCCCGCCGACTCGCCCTGTAGGAGACCCCGTGAAGGACGCCTTCGGCCTGCCCCAGTCGCTGCTCGTCCTGGGCGGCACCTCCGAGATCGCCCTGGCGACGGCGCGCCGTCTGGTGGCCAGGCGGGCCCGCACCGTCTGGCTGGCGGGACGCGCGTCGCCGGGTCTGGAGAGGGCGGCGGAGGAGTTGCGCGGACTCGGCGCCGCCGTCCACACCGTCGAGTTCGACGCCCTCGACCCCGACTCGCACGAGGAGGCCCTCGGGAAGGTCTTCGCGGAGGGCGACGTCGACATGGTGGTGATGGCGTTCGGTGTCCTCGGCGACCAGGCCCACGACGAACGGGATCCCGTCGCGGCGGTACGGGTGGCGCGGACCAACTACACGGGAGCGGTGTCCTCGGGCCTGGTGTGCGCCGGGGCGCTTCAGGCCCAAGGGCACGGTTCCCTGGTGGTGCTGTCGTCGGTCGCGGGAGAGCGGGCGCGCCGGTCCGACTTCATCTACGGCTCCAGCAAGGCGGGCCTGGACGTCTTCGCCCAGGGGTTGGGCGACGCGCTCCAGGGCACCGGCGTCCACGTGATGGTGGTGCGGCCCGCGTTCGTACGGACCAGGATGACCGCCGGTCGGGCGCCGACCCCCTTCGCGACGACGCCGGAGTCGGTGGCGACGGCGGTGGAGCTGGGCCTGCGGCGGCGTTCGGAGACGGTGTGGGTGCCGGGGTCGCTGCGGTGGGTGATGGCGGCGCTGCGCCACCTGCCTCGGGCCGTCCACCGGCGTCTGCCGGGCTGACGCACGGGCAGCGCCTCGGCGGCCCTCGACCGGCTCCCGGGCGCGTCCGGGACGGGGTCGCGCCGCCGGTCTCGCCGGCGGCGCCCGTCGGCCTCGCGAGCCGACCTCCGTCAACTCCCCGCGTGGGCGTCCAGGACCATGGTGACGACGCCGACGACGCCGAGCGCACCCGCGCCCACCGCCCACGGGCAGGTGGCGACCGGGCCCGGAGTCAGGTCGGACCTGCCGTGGTCGCCTTCGCTCAGCCGGGTGCCGGCGAAGTCGGATGCCTTCCGGTCGATGTCGCCGCGAGTGGCCATGTCGGTCTCCTCTGGAACGGGGTCGGTGATGTGGCCCGATCGTCCCATTCGCGACGTGACGGGTCTGCCCTCCGAACGGCCCGAAGGGCGTCCCCCGTTCGGAGGACGCGGCCGGCTCAGTGGGCCGGCAGCGGGCCTCGACGCACCGCGCCGGCCTGCGGCGGGACCACTCCGGTGCCGAACGGGAAGTCCCGAAGCCGCCGCCAGACCCCGTCGGGACCCTGCTCGTAGAGGGCGAAGCCGCCGCACGTCCAGTGGGCCTCGTACCCGGCCAGCTCGGCGAAGGCCCGGTCCATCGCCGCCTCGTCGATGCCGTGCGCCACCGTCACGTGCGGGTGGTAGGGGAAGCGCAGCTCTTGGGCGAGCGGCCCGGAGGCGTCCCGGACGAGCTGCTGGGTGCGGGCGCACGCCTCGGCGCCCTCCACCACGCGGACGAACACCACCGGCGAGAGCGGCCGGAAGGTCCCGGTGCCGGAGAGCCGCATCGGGAAGGGGCGCCCGGCACCGGCCACCTCGGCCAGGTGGGCGTGGACCAGGGGCAGGGCGCGGACGTCGATCTCGGTCGGCGGCAGCAGGGTGACGTGCGTGGGGATGCCGAGTGCCGCGGTGTCCCCGAAACCAGCGCGGAGCCGTTGGAGTCGGCCGCCGTGTGGTTCCGGGACCGCGATCGAGACACCGATGGTTACGGTCCCCACGTCGTCTCCCGTCGTCGGGGTGGCGCCCGCCCCTGCGGCGGGCACGAGTGGCCGATCGGCCGCCCGGGTACCGACTGTACGACCACGGCCGGGCGGCGGGCAGGCGCGAACGGAGTGATGTACGGCGCTTCAGGGTGCCGTTCAGTGCTTGGCGGGCAGGAATCCCACCCGCTCGTACGCCTGCGCGAGCGTCTCCGCGGCCACGGCCCGGGCCTTCTCGGCCCCCTTGGCCAGGATCGAGTCCAGCGTCTCGGGGTCGTCGAGATGGCTTCGGGTCCGCTCGCGGAACGGCGTGGCGAAGTCGACGACGATCTCGGCGAGGTCCGACTTGAGCGCCCCGTAGCCGCGTCCGGCGTACCGCTCCTCCAGCTCGGCGACGCCGGCGCCGGTGAGCGTGGCGTGGATGGCCAGCAGGTTGCTGACGCCCGGCTTGTTCTCCGGGTCGTAACGGATCACCGTGTCGGTGTCGGTGACGGCGCTCTTGATCTTCTTCGCGGTCGCCTTGGGATCGTCGAGGAGGTTGATCAGACCCTTCGGCGTGGACGCCGACTTGCTCATCTTGGTCGACGGCTCCTGCAGGTCGTAGATCTTCGCCGTCTCCCGCAGGATGTGGGCCGCCGGCACGGTGAAGGTCTCGCCGAAGCGGCCGTTGAAGCGCTCGGCGAGGTCGCGGGTCAGCTCGATGTGCTGCCGCTGGTCCTCGCCGACCGGGACTGCGTCGGCCTGGTACAGCAGGATGTCCGCGACCTGGAGGATCGGGTAGGTGAGAAGACCGACCGAGGCGCGGTCCGCCCCCTGCCGCGCGGACTTGTCCTTGAACTGGGTCATCCGGGCGGCCTCCCCGAAACCGGTGAGGCAGTTCATCACCCAGGCCAGCTGGGCGTGTTCGGCCACGTGGCTCTGGACGAAGAGCGTGCAGCGCTCGGGGTCGACCCCGGCCGCCAGGAGTTGGGCGGCGGCCAGACGGGTGTTGGCGCTCAACTCCCCCGGTTTCTGGGGCACGGTGATCGCGTGCATGTCGACGATCATGTAGAACGCGTCGTGGGTGTCCTGCAGGGCCACCCACTGGCGGACGGCTCCCAGGTAGTTGCCGAGGTGGAACGAGCCGGCGGTGGGCTGGATTCCGGAGAGCACGCGGGGTCGGTCAGTGGCCATGCCGACCATTGTCTCAGGTACCTCGCGCGGCTCGTTCCACCGGAGGGCCGCCCGCTCAGCCCAGGTCGATCTCCGGGTAGAGCGGGAAGCCCGCTACCAGGTCGGCCGCGCGGGAGGAGATCTCGTCGGAGATCTTGACGTCCAGCCGGTGCGCGGCCTTGGAGGGGGCGCCGGACTTGGTGGTGCCGGGCTCGGTACCGGTCAGCACGCGATCGATCAGGCCGGCGACCTCGTCCATCTCCGCCGTGCCCAGGCCCCGGGTGGTGAGCGCCGGGGTGCCGAGCCGGATGCCCGAGGTGTACCAGGCGCCGTTCGGGTCCGCGGGGATGGCATTGCGGTTGGTCACGATGCCCGAGTCCAGGAGCGCCGCCTCCGCCTGCCGGCCGGTGAGCCCGTAGGACGCGGCGACGTCGACCAGGTTCAGGTGGTTGTCGCTGCCGCCGGTGACCAGGCTGGCCCCGCGACGGATCAGGCCCTCGGCGAGGGCGCGGGAGTTGTCGACGACCCGCCGGGCGTAGTCCCGGAAGGACGGCTGCCGGGCCTCGGCCAGGGCGACCGCCTTGGCCGCCATGACGTGCGGGAGCGGACCGCCGAGGACCATCGGGCAGCCCCGGTCGACCTGGTCCCGCAGGGAGTCGTCGCAGAGGACCATGCCGCCGCGCGGACCCCGGAGCGACTTGTGCGTGGTCGTCGTCACGATCTGCGCGTGCGGCACCGGGTCGAAGTCGCCGGTCAGGACCTTGCCCGCGACGAGCCCGGCGAAGTGCGCCATGTCGACCATCAGGGTCGCGCCGACCTCGTCGGCGATCTCCCGCACCCGGCGGAAGTCCACCAGACGCGGATAGGCGGAGTAGCCCGCGACGATGACCAGGGGGCGGAACTCGCGGGCCTGGGCCCGCAGGGCGTCGTAGTCGAGGAGTCCGGTCACGGGGTCGGTGCCGTACGAGCGCTGGTCGAACATCTTGCCCGAGATGTTCGGGCGGAAGCCGTGCGTCAGGTGGCCGCCGGCGTCCAGGGACATGCCGAGCATCCGCTGGTCGCCGAGGGACCGGCGCAGCTCGGACCAGTCCGCCTCGGACAGGTCGTTGACCTGGCGGACCCCCGTCCGCCGCAGGAACGGGCTCTCCACCCGGTCGGCGAGGACGGCCCAGAAGGCGACGAGATTGGCGTCGATGCCCGAGTGCGGCTGCGCATAGGCGTGCCGGGCGCCGAACAGCTCCCGGGCGTGCTCCGCCGCGAGGGACTCGACGGTGTCGACGTTGCGGCAGCCGGCGTAGAAGCGGCGGCCGACGGTCCCCTCGGCGTACTTGTCGCTGAACCAGTTCCCCATGGCGAGGAGGGTGGCGGGGGAGGCGTAGTTCTCCGAGGCGATCAGCTTGAGGGTCTCCCGCTGGTCGGCCACCTCGGCGCCGATGGCGTCGGCGACCCGCGGCTCGACGGATCGGATCACGTCGAGGGCGGCGCGGTAGGCGGTCGACTCCCGGGAGAGGGACGCGGACGGGTTGGGCATGGGGACCTCCGGACGTGGCGGCGGCGTACTCGGTTCGGCCCAGGCGCACGGCACGGTGTCCGCCCCCGGTGGGTCACGGGGCGGGGGCCGCTCCCCGATGGTCGGTCCCATCCCAGCACGCCAGTCACGGCCCTCCGCCAGGGTACCGGGCCGCCCCCGCGCGCCGACCCGCCGTCCACCATCCGGGCGACGCCACGGCGGCCGGGGAACACCACCCCGCCGACGGACGGGGCGGCGGAGGCCGCCCGGCCCGCGTCGACGCCGCCGGTGGTGCGGCATGCCCCGCCGCCGGAGCCTCTAAGGCAGACAGCGGCGGAGGGCGTCCAGCGCCCCCGCCCAGGCGTGGTCGGGCGGCGCGCCGTAGCCGACGACCACCGCGTCCACCTCCTCGGTGTCCGCTTCCGGATGGCGGAAGGCGGCGAGGCCGAAGAGGGCCAGCCGCTGCCAGGCCGCCGCCCGCATCACCGACTCCTCCCCTCCCGGCGGGAGCCGTAGCACGGCGTGCAGCCCCGCGGCCACCCCCGTCACCCGAACCCCCGGCGCATCGGCGGCGACGGCCACCAGGGCGTCCCGGCGTCGCCGGTAGCGGGCCCGCGACGCCCGGACGTGCCGGTCGTGGTCGCCGGAGGCGAGGAACTCGGCGAAGGTCAGCTGGTCCAGCACCCCCCGGTCGTCGAAGCGCCCCTTGGCCGCCGCGATCTCCGCGGCGAGGTCGGGCGGCGAGACCGTCCAGGACAGCCGCAATCCGGGGGCCAGGGACTTGCTGGAGGTGCCGAGGTAGACGGTGCGCTCCGGAGCGAGGCCCTGCAGTGCGCCGATCGGCCGACGGTCGTAGCGGAACTCCCCGTCGTAGTCGTCCTCCAGGACCAGCCCGCCGGTGCGTCGTGCCCACTCGACGACGGCGGTCCGCCGCTCCGGGCTCAGCGGCGGGCCCATCGGGAACTGGTGGGCGGGGGTGAGCAGCACAGCCCCCACGCCCTCGGGCGGAGCGCCCGGGTCGGTCCCCCGCGCGTCGAAGGGGAGGGGCACGGTGCGCAGTCCCGCCCGCTCCAGCAGCTCCCGGTGGTCGGAGAAGCCGTAGGACTCCACGCCGACCGCGCGCACCCCCCGGGCCCGGAGCACCGTGCCCAGCAACCGCAGCGCCTGCCCGAAGCCGCCGCAGACCACCACCCGCCCCGGGTCGGCGCGCACCCCTCGGACCCGCGCGAGGTAGTCGGCGAGCGCCGCGCGCAGCTCGGGCCGTCCGGCCGGATCACCGTGCCCGAAGGCGTCGTTGGGGGCGACGGCGAGGGCCCGGCGGGCCGCGCTCAGCCACGCGGAGCGGGGGAAGGCCGAGACGTCGGGCGTCCCGGGTCGAAGGTCGTGTGCGGGCCGGGCGGGGCGACGCACCGGGCGGGGAGCGGTGTCGTCCGGGGCCACCGGGCGGGCGGCCACCCGGGTGCCCGAGCCCTGCCGTGCGGTGAGCCAGCCCTCGGCCACCAGATCGGCGTAGGCCTCGGCGACGGTGTTGCGGGCCACGCCGAGGTCGGCGGCGAGGGCCCGGGAGGACGGCAGACGGGTGCCCGGGGCCAGCCGCCCCGTACGGGCCGCCTCGCGCAGGGCACGGGCGAGGCCGCGACGCAGGCCGGGCCCGATCGGCTCCAGGTGCAGATCGATCCCCGAAGTGGCCCGGTTTCTCGGCATGGAAGTGCACCCTATCCCCGGGGCCGCCCGGGTCCACGATGAGTGTCCGCCCTCTCGCGGGAGAGGGAACGCACAGGAGAGGCGACACCTTGACGACCCACACCGACGAGAACGCGGCCCACGCCCCCGAGCCCCCGGTCCGGCTGGACTGGGCGCGGCACGCCCCGGACGTGTACCAGGCGATGGTCCGGCTCGACGGCGCCGCCCGCAAGGGCCTGGACCCGACGCTGTACGAGCTGGTGAAGATCCGTGCCTCACAGCTGAACCGTTGCGCCTTCTGCGTCGACATGCACACCAAGGACGCCCTCGCCGCGGGCGAGAGCATCGAGCGGATCACGCAGCTGAGCGCCTGGGCGGAGTCCCCGCACTTCTACACGCCGAAGGAGTCGGCGGCGCTCGGGCTGACGGAGGCCGTGACGCTGCTCACCGAGGGGTTCGTGCCCGACGAGGTGTACGAGACGGCGGCCCGGCACTTCGAGGAGGCCGAACTGGCCCGGCTGATCTCCCTGATCGCGGTGATCAACGCATGGAACAGGTTCGGCGTGACGTGCCGGATGACACCCGGTCACTACCGGCCGGGGAAACGTCCCTGACGTTTCGGAGACCGGGGGCGTCCCGGCCTCGATCGGTCCCACGGGGGTGGGCCGTTCGTCGCCGGGGCCGGCCTCGGCCCCGTCCGGCGGCCGAGGCGACCGCCCGGTGACGGTTCCGTCGGCGGAACCGTCACCGGGCGGTGTCAGGGCCTTGGGCGGGTGCTCAGGGCAGCCACTTCTTCCAGACGTCCTCGTTGGCCTCGACCCACTTCTGGGCGGCGGCGTCGGAGCTCATCTTCTCGTCCGCGATCATCGCGGCGACCTCGTTCTGCTGGTCGGCGGTCCAGGAGAAGTTCTTCAGGAACGTGGCCGCGTCGCTGTCGCTCTCGGCGAAGTCGGCGTTGAAGTACTTCTGCAGCGGGGTCTGGGCGTAGCCGCAGTCCACCTTGTCCGGGTCGGAGTCACAACCCTCCTCCCACTCGGGCAGCTTCACCTCGACCAGGTCGATCTGGGCGTTCAGCCACTGCGGGGTCCACCAGTAGGTGATGAAGGGCTTCTCGGCCTTGTAGTCCTCCTTCATCTGGGTGATCTGGGCCGCCTCGGAGCCGGCGTAGACCGTCTTGAAGTCCAGGCCCAGGTTCTCGATGATCGCGTCGTCGTTGGTGGTGTACGACGGCGAGCCCTCCAGCAGCTGGCCCTTGTCCCCGCTCTCGGCGGTCTTGAAGAGGTCCTTGTACTTGTCGAGGTTCTCCCAGTCCGTGATGTCCGGGTGCTCGTCCGCGAGGTACTTCGGCACGAACCAGCCGATGTGACCGACCACTCCGAGGTCGCCGCCGGCGACGACGGACTTCTTGTCCTCGACGTACAGCTCGACCTTCTTCGGCGCGCCGCCCCAGTCCTCCAGGATGGCGTCGGCCTTGCCGCTGTTGAGCGCGTCGAAGCCGACCGACTCGTCGAGCTGGGTGAGCTTGGTCTCGGTGTCCAGCTCGTTCTCCAGGATGTACTTCGCCACGGCGGCGTTGGCCTCCGCGCCCACCCAGGAGGGCACCACGATGGTGACCGAGTCGGAGGAGTCACTCGCCGACGAGGAACCGGTGTCGGCCGCGCCGCAGGCGCTGAGGCCGGTGACGCCGAGGACGACGGCGGCGGCGGTCGTGGCGCGGACGAGGTGCTTCCTGCCTCTGGAGGTCCGGAGGTTCTTGGGGTTCATGTGCGCGTCTCTCGTTTCGTGTGGGCGGGTTTCCCGGCCGGGCCGGGTGGGACGGGTGACGCCGATGGTCAGTGGGTCGCGGTCTCCCCGCGACGGCGTTGGGTGGTGCGGTCCAGGACGAGGCCGAGCAGGACGATCGCGACGCCGGCGGTCAGGCCGGTGCCCAACTCGCTCTTCTGGAGGCCCTTGACGACGTCGTAGCCGAGGGCGCCGGAGCCGACGAAGCCGCCGACGATGACCATGGCCAGGACCAGGACGACGCCTTGGTTGAGGGCGAGCATCAGCGCCGGGCGGGCCAGCGGGACCTGGACCTGGCGGATCTGCTGGAAGGTTCCGGCCCCCAACGACCTGGAGGCCTCCAGGACGGCGGGATCGACCTGCCGCAGGCCCTGCACCGTGATCCGGACGACGGCGGGCAGCGCGTAGAGCACGGCGGCGGCGACGGCGGCGGAACGGCCCACGTTGAACAGGGCCACCACCGGGATGAGGTAGATGAACTGCGGCAGGGTCTGCATGGTGTCCAGCAGGGGCCGCAACAGGCGTTCCAGCAGCGGCACCCGGGCCGCGACCACGCCGATCAGGCAGCCGAGGGCGAGCGTGACGACGACACCCGCGACGGCCTGGGACAGGGTGTCCAGGGAGCGGTCCCAGACGCCGATGACGCCCACCGCCGCCATGGCCGTCGCCGCCGTCGCCATCGCGCCCCAGCCGCCGGCTAGCAGCCCGAAGAAGGCCGCGAGCAGCACCAGCAGCCACCAGGGGGTGCCGGTCAGCCCGTCGCGGAGGGGGTCGAGCACCCACATGGTGAAGCCGTCGGCCCACACCCGGGTGCCGCCGAGCACCGGCACGCCCTCGGCGAGGTGGCCGGTGAACCAGTCCACGGCCTCGTTGACGGGGCGGGAGATGTCCACCGTCCACGGCTCGGGCCACTCCTCGATGAGGAGTCGCGACCCCACGGCGCCGGTGACGGCCAGGACGACGGCCGTCAGTGCCCAGCCCCGGGGGCCGCGCAGCAGACGGCTCGCGGACGGGTCGGATCCCTCGCCGAGCCGGTCGCCGGCGGTGGCGGTGACGCGGTCCAGCCAGACCGCCAGGAGCACGATCGGGACGCCCGCCGCGAGGGCCTTGCCCACGTCGACGGTGGACAGTGCCTGGAAGACCTCCTCGCCGAGGCCGCCCGCGCCGATGACGGAGGCGATGGTGACCATCGACAGCGCCATCATGATCGTCTGATTGAGGCCCAGCAGGACCTCCTTGCGGGCCAGGGGCAGCCGCGCCGTGAGCAGTCGCTGCCAGGGGCTCGCGCCCAGCGACCGGGAGGCTTCCATCACGCCGGGGTCCGCGCCCCGCAGTCCGAGCGCGGTCAGTCGGGCCATCGGCGGGGCCGCGTAGATGATCGTGGCGATCAGGGCGGAGGGCACCCCGATGCCGAAGAGCAGCACCAGCGGCAGCAGGTAGGCGAACGCCGGCATGATCTGCATGGTGTCCAGCACCGGCCGCAGGATCTTCTCGAAGCGCTCGGACAGACCGGCCGCGAGACCGAGCAGGCCACCGACGACCGCCGAGACCGCGACGGCCACGGCCATCAGGGCCAGGGTCTCCATGGTGGCTTCCCACATGCCGAGCGCGCCCGACACGGCGAAGGCGCCCAGGGTGACGACGGCGAGCCGGTATCCGCGCCGGTCGCGCAGACCGCCGATGCGCCAGGAGATCAGGACGGCGCCCAGGCCGACCGGGAACCAGCCCAGGTTCACCAGCAGGTCCGTCATCCACCCGACGGACCCGTCGGCCCAGTTGCTCAGGTGCAGCAGGAAGTAGAGGAAGACGGGGTTGGTCTCCCGGTTCCGCACGACCCAGGTGTAGGCGTCGTCGAGCGGTGTCTTGACATCGACCGTCAGCGCGGACGGCCAGGTCCCGCTGCCCCATACCATCGCGGCGACGGGCACCGCGACGGCGGCCACCAGGACCAGCGGCAGGAGGCGGCGGACGAGCGGATGGGCCAGACGCGAGCGGTGCGGCGCGGGCGCCGACGTCTCGTCCTTTTCGGCCGGTTTCGGCGGCGGTGCCGAGGTGACGACGGCGCTCATACGCTCCACCGCCGGCGGACGACGGCTATCGGGCCCGGGGTTGTGTCGGCACCACGCATCAGGCGGCCTCCCTGGTCTCGCCGGCGTCGATCCCGGCGACCACCCGGAGGAGGTCTCCTTGGTCGACCCGGCCGACGCAACGGCCGTCGTCCACGACGCAGGCGGCCCGGCCGGAGCGGGCGACGAGGTCGATGGCGTCGGAGACGAGCGTCCCGGGGCCGACGGCACCCGGGTGCTCGGGCCCCCCGCAGTCGCCCGCGCGCATCGCCGTGCGGACGGTCATGACCTGCTCGCGCGGCACGTCGCGGACGAACTCGCGGACGTAGTCGTCGGCCGGCGAGCCGACGATCTGCTCGGGCGTGCCGAGTTGGACTATCTCGCCGTCGCGCATCAGGGCGATGCGGTCGCCCAGCTTGAGCGCCTCGCTGAGGTCGTGGGTGATGAAGACCATCGTGCGGCCCTCCTCCCGGTGCAGGCGGACGACCTCCTCCTGCATGTCCCGCCTGATGAGCGGGTCGAGGGCGCTGAACGGCTCGTCGAACAGGAGCACCTCGGGATCGACCGCGAGGGCGCGGGCCAGGCCGACCCGCTGCTGCTGGCCGCCGGACAGCTGGGAGGGGCGACGGCCCTCCATGCCGGCGAGGCCGACCTTCTCCACGACCCGGGCGGCCCGTTCCCGGCGCTCGGCCTTGGCGACGCCCTGGATCTCCAGGCCATAGGCCACGTTGTCGAGGACGGTGCGGTGCGGGAGCAGGCCGAAGTGTTGGAAGACCATGGCGGCACGGTGGCGGCGCAGCTCGCGCAGCCGGTTGCGGTCCATGGCGCGGACGTCCTCGCCGTCGATCGCCAGGGAGCCGGCGGTCGGCTCGATCAGCCGGGTCAGGCAGCGCACCAGGGTGGACTTGCCCGAGCCGGACAGGCCCATGACGACGAAGACCTCGCCCTTGCGCACGTCGAAGGAGACGTCCCGGACGGCGGCGGTGCACCCCGTGCGGGAGCGCAGTTCGCCGGCCGGCAGCGCGGCCAGCTCGGGGTCGCCGGGCACCCGCTCCGCCTTCGGGCCGAAGACCTTCCAGAGGCCTTCGACGGCGAAGACGGGCGTGCCCTCGGATATCGCGGCGTCGCCGCCGGTGTCGGCGCTCATCGGCCGTCACCTCCGATCAGATCGACGGCGCGCTCCCCGACCATGAGCACGCCGACCATGGGGTTGACCGCGGTCATGGTCGGGAAGACGGAGGCGTCGGCGACGCGGACGCCCTCCAGGCCGCGGATGCGCAGTTCGGGGTCGACGACGGCGGTGTCGTCGTCGGCGGCGCCCATCTTGCAGGTGCCGGCGGGGTGGTAGACGGTGTGCGCCACCTTGCGGGCGTACTCGCTCAGTTCCTCGTCACCGGTGATGTCGGGGCCGGGGCAGACCTCGCGCTTGAGCCAACCGGCCAGTGGCTCGGTCCGGGCGATCTCGCGGGCGATCCTGATGCCGTCCACGAGGGTCCGGGCGTCGTAGTCGTCCTCGTCGGTGAAGTAGCGGAAGTCCAGCGCGGGCTTGACCTCGGGGTCGGCGCTGGTCAGGTAGAGCCGGCCGCGGCTCTTCGGCTTGGGGATGTTCGGGGTCATGGAGACGCCGAACTCCGGCCTCTCGTAGCCCAGCCGCTCCGGGTTGTCCGTGAACGGGACCTGGTAGAAGTGGAACATCAGGTCGGGGCCGGCGTGGTTCGGGTCGCGCCGGACGAACAGGCCGGCGTCGGAGTCCATGGCCGAGTTCTCCGGGATCGGGCCGTCGGTCTCCCAGACGATCACCGACTCCGGGTGGTCCAGCAGGTTCTCGCCGACGCCGGGCAGGTCGTGGAGGACGGGGATGCCGAGCGCCTCCAGGTCGGCGCGGGGGCCGATGCCGGAGTGCATCAGCAGGCGCGGCGTGTCGACGGCGCCCGCGCACAGCAGCACTTCCCGGCGGGCCCGGACCAGGGACTCGACGCCGTCCTTGTCGCGCACGTGCACGCCCTCGGCGCGGGTGCCGTCGAGCTCCAGCCTGTAGGCCCAGGTCTCCAGCATGATGGTGAGGTTGGGGCGCTCGTCCATCACGGGATGCAGGTAGGCGACGGACGCCGAGGACCGCTTGTTGTCCTCCGGGTGGTAGGCGAGGTCGAAGAAGCCGACGCCCTCGTGGAAGGGGCGCTTGTTGAAGCCCTCGACGCGCGGCACGTCGAGCGCGGCCCCGGCCGACTCCACGAAGTCCCGGGCGATGGCGTTCCGGTCCTTCTCGTCGACGGGCACGATGTTGTTCAGCAGCCGGGCGTAGTACGCCTCCATCTGCACCGCGCCCCAGCCGGTGGCGCCCGAGGCCTCCCACTCGTCCCAGTCGGACGGCAGCGGCTTGAAGGCGATGAGGGTGTTGTGCGAGGAGCAGCCACCGAGGACGCGGGCGCGACTGTGCCGGATGTGGGAGTTGCCCCGGGGCTGTTCGGTGGTGGGGTAGTCGTAGTCCAGGTCGCCGCCGAGCAGACCCATCCAACGGCGCAGCGTCAACACGTCGTCCCGGCCGACGTCACTGGGGCCGCCCTCGATGACGGCGACGGTGACGTCCGGGTTCTCGGTGAGCCGGGAGGCGATGACGGAGCCTGCGGTGCCGCCGCCGACCACGACGTAGTCGTACTCGCGGATGGTCTCGGACATGGTCGTACTCATTCCTGTGAAGTGCTGCGGGAGGGGGCGTCGGGGGTGCGGGGGCCGCCCGCGGCGGGCTGCCCCGCGGCGGTGGCCGGCCCGCTCAGCCGGCGAACCAACGAACCGGCTTCGGCGCCAGGTTCTGGTAGACGTGCTTCGTCTCGCGGTACTCGGCGAGTCCGGCCGGGCCGAGTTCGCGCCCGGTGCCGCTCTTGCCGAATCCCCCCCACTCCGCCTGGGGCAGGTAGGGGTGGAAGTCGTTGATCCAGACGGTGCCGTGGCGCAGCAGTCCGGCGACCCGGCGGGCCCGGCCCGCGTCGGCGGTCCACACGGCGCCCGCCAGCCCGTACTCGGTGTCGTTGGCGAGGGCCACCGCCTCGTCCTCGGTGCGGAAGGTCTCGACGGTCAGGACCGGCCCGAACACCTCCTCGCGCACCACCCGCATGCCGCGGTGACACCGGTCGAGGACGGTCGGTTCGTAGAAGTAGCCGCTCTCGGGGCGCGCCTCCGACGGCTCCGGGCGCTTGCCGCCGCAGCGCAGCACAGCCCCTTCCGCGAGAGCGGAGGCCACGTAGTCCTCGGTCTTGGAGCGCTGCTGCTCGGAGACCATCGGCCCGCACTCGACGCCTTCGGCGGTGCCGCGACCGAGCCGGATCCGCTCCGCGCGACGGGCCAGTTCGGCGACGAAGCGCTCCCGGAGGGACTCCTCCACGATCAGTCGGGCGCCCGCCGAGCAGACCTGCCCGCTGTGGATGAAGGCCGCGTTGAGCGCCTGGTCGACGGCGGTGTCGAAGCCCTCGTCGGTGGCGCAGGCGTCGGCGAAGACGACGTTCGGGTTCTTGCCCCCGAGTTCGAGGGCGACCTTCTTCACGGTCGGGGCCGCGGCCTGGGCCACCTTGGTGCCGCTCACCAGCCCCCCGGTGAAGGAGACCAGGTCCACGTCGGGGTGGTCGGCCAGCCGGGCCCCCACGGTGTGACCGGGGCCGGTGACGATGTTGGCGACACCGGCGGGCAGCCCGGCCTCGACCAGGAGGTCGATCAGGGCGACGGTGGTCAGCGGGGTGATCTCGCTCGGCTTGATCACGAAGGTGTTGCCCGCCGCCAGCGCCGGTGCCACCTTCCAGCTCGCCTGGAGCAGCGGGTAGTTCCAGGGGGTGATCATCGCGCAGACGCCGACCGGCTCGTGGACGACGACGCTGTGGATGTCCGGCGAACCGGCGTCGACGACCCGGCCGGGCGCCTCGGCGGCCACCAGGTCGGCGAAGTAGCGGAAGGCGTCGGCGACGCAGTCGACGTCGACCCGGCCCTCCTCCGCGGTCTTGCCCGCGTCCTGACTTTCCAGCAGGCCGATCCGATCCCGGTCCCGGGTGAGCAGGTCGGCGACGCGGCGCAGCAGGGCGGCGCGTTCGACGACCGGGGTACGAGGCCACGGTCCGTGGTCGAAGGCGCGCCGGGCCGCCGCCACCGCCAGATCGGCGTCCCGCTCGTCGCCCTCGGCGACCACGGCGAACGGCCGGCCGTCCGCGGGGTCGACGATCTCGCGCGTGGCGCCCGAAGAGGCCGGCGCCCACTCGCCACCCGCGTGGATGGTCCGCTGGGTCCTCGTCTGAGGTTCCGTGTTGTCCGCCATGATCCGGTCTTGCCTTCCGTTCCTGTTTCGCGCCCCTGCGTCACTCGCGTGCCACTCTCGGGACCGTGTGCCCCTGCCCCGTGGTCGCGAATGCATGCGAGATTCTTGGCCGAAAGTGCGCCGCGTCACGAGCATTAAGGACAATTGAGAGAAAATACCACCCAAAGGCGGTCGTCCTGTCCGCACCCCACGACCATGAGTGACGTGTTCCGATCGGACCGGTGACCCGAACGGAGGCGGCCGACCGGCCACGCGCCTGGGGGCGGGAGAGCCGAGGCCGAGGGAGACCGGGGCACGACGAGAGACCCCGCTCCGGCGAGGTGCCGGAGCGGGGTCCTGGGGTCGGTGCGACGCGATGGGATCAGATCAGGCCGAGGGCGCGGACCGCCTCGCGCTCCTCCTCCAACTCCTTGACCGAGGCGTCGATGCGGGCGCGGGAGAACTCGTTGATCTCCAGACCCTGGACGATCCGGTAGGCGCCCGCCTCGACGGTGACCGGGAAGGACGAGATCAGACCCTCGGGTACGCCGTAGGAACCGTCCGACGGAATGCCCATGGACGCCCAGTCGCCCTCCGAGGTGCCGTTGACCCAGGTGTGGACGTGGTCGACGGCGGCGTTCGCCGCGGAGGCGGCCGAAGAGGCCCCGCGTGCCTCGATGATGGCGGCGCCTCGCTTGGCGACCGTCGGGATGAAGTCCTCAGCCAGCCACTTCTCGTCGGCGACGACCTCGGCGGCGTTCTTGCCCGCCACCGTCGCGTGGAAGATGTCCGGGTACTGGGTGGCCGAGTGATTGCCCCAGATGGTGAGCCTGCGGATCTCCGAGACCGGGGTTCCCGTCTTCTTGGACAGCTGCGTCAGGGCGCGGTTGTGGTCCAGGCGGGTCATCGCGGTGAAACGCTCGGCCGGCACGTCGGGGGCGGCGGCCTGGGCGATCAGGGCGTTGGTGTTCGCCGGGTTGCCGACGACCAGGACCTTGACGTCGTCGGCGGCGTGGTCGTTGATGGCCTTGCCCTGGGGCTTGAAGATGCCGCCGTTGGCCTCCAGGAGGTCTCCACGCTCCATACCCTTGGTCCGGGGGCGGGCTCCGACGAGCAGACCGACGTTGGCGCCGTCGAAGGCGACGTTCGGGTCGTCGGTGATGTCGATGCCCTGGAGGAGGGGGAACGCACAGTCGTCCAGCTCCATGGCCGTGCCCTCCGCCGCCTTGAGCGCCGGGGTGATCTCCAGCAGGCGGAGCCTGACCGGCACGTCCGCGCCGAGCAGCTGCCCGGAGGCGATACGGAAGAGCAGGGCGTAGCCGATCTGGCCGGCCGCGCCGGTGACGGTGACGTTCACGGGAGTGCGGGTCATGGCGTTCTCCGTTGACAGCTGGCGGTGGGGCGTCCCCGCCCCGCGACGTTCGATCGATCTCTCGGCGTCAAGAGACCGATCGGCCGTCAGGCTACCGCGCGTCCGCCGCCCCCGAGGTCCCCGGGGCCTCGGGGCCTCGATTCCCGCTCGCTCCCCGGGCGTCGGGGCCGGCGGTCGCCCGCGCCGACGGCGGGGCGACCGCCTTCCGGGACGCCGTCGCCGGATCCCGTGGGGGGGGTACCCCTCACGTGCCCGGACCGACCGGCGGGTATGCCTCCCTCGCCACACGTGGCGCGAAGCGTCCCCCCGGACACCCCGGCGAAGGCCGCGAGAGGGAGGGGTCCACGCCGCGACCGTCCCGGTCGGGCGGCCCCGGCGTCGTCGCTCTCCCCGCTGCGAGGACCGCCCGGACGGGGACCGCGGGTGGCCGCTTCACACACCCGAGAGGTCGCCGAACCCGCGCTCGGACAGCCCGGGCGCACCGGCCCGTCGCCTCTGGGGAGTCACGTCGTGCACCCCTCGGTGCCCCCGGCGAGGACGGCGCAACCGGTTGCCTCCTCGGCACCGTCGACGGCCACCATCGGGGTGTAGGCCACGGTGCCGCCCGCCGCCGGGACCGTACCGCTCTGCTCGCTGCCGCCGGCCGCCACCCGCACCTCGTCGCCCGGACCGGCCTGCGACACCCGGGCCCACGCCGCTCCGCAGACCTCGCTGTAGCGGACCTCGACGACCGCCGTGCCGACGGTGACCGATTCGGCTGTGACGACACGGTCGCCGCCGCAGCCCATCACCTCGGCGTCCTCACCGGTGCACCCGTCGCCGCTGCACCGCACCCCGGCGGGCAGTTCGGGGGTGACCTCGGCACTCGGTCGGGCGGACGGAGCCGCTTCGACGGGCGCTTCGTCGTCCGACCCGCCGAGGAAGAAGAAGACACCCGCCCCCACGGCCAGCGCCCCGGCGACCACGGCGACCAGGGCGACCCGTCCTCGTCCGCCAGACCGCTTGCCCCTCCCCCTGCCGCCGGCCCTCGGCGGCGGGCCGGAGCCGTCCCCCGCGGCCCCCCCGGGGGCGGAAGGCGGGACCTGCCCCGGCGCCTCCGCCGGCCGGCCGGGCGCGGGAGCCGGCGCCCGGACCCCCCACGAGTTGCCCGCTGCGCCCGGCCGCGCCGAGACGGACGGCGCCGTCACCGTCGGCATGTCCCGATCCGCGGCGGTCGGCTGCACGGGAACGCCCACACGACCCGAGGAGACCGCCGTACCACCGCCCCGGCGGCCACGCCCGGCCGATCCGGACTGCCGCCCGCCCCCCGACCCCGGCGGGACGACCTTCGGGGTTCCGCCGGTCTCGCCCAACGCGGCTCGCGCCTGCGATATCCGGATGGCCTCCATGGTCATGTCGTGCCGCATCTCGGAACGACTCCAGGCCCGCTCCGCCAGCTCCCACAGCGTGGTGAGGTGGATCGGGCTGGTCCCGGTCACCTCGGCCAGGGCGACGATGGCGCCCTTGGGCGCGAGGAGTCGGCCGTTGAGGTACCGCTCCCAGGACGTCCTGCTGTAGCCGGTCGCGTCCGCGAGCGCGGCGATACTGAGGTCGTTGCGGTCCACCAGACGACGTAGTTGGCCGGCGAACTCCTTGATCTGCGGATCGAGTTCCTCCGGCAGGGCCTTCCAACGAGGCATTCCTACCCCCCTCTTCCCCCGGGTGACGTGCTCTTCCTACCCGCTTCGGTGCCCTCTGCCGAGTCGCCCTCCGGGTGCTTGGCCGCCCACCCGGATGCGCCCGCCGGGACCTCGCTTCCCGGAGCGGGGGCGCACGGGAGCGCGGAGGTCCGCGAGCGTCGCAAGCGCGCGGGTCGGGCTCCAGTGTCCCATCACAGGGCGGTCGCTGTTCACGGTCTGCTCCGACCGTCACGTTCCGCGGACTCCTCGACAAGGCGGTCACAGCCGTGCCACAACCGGTCGACAAGGGTGGAGCGGGTCGCCCCGATCGGGCCAGGGTGGTCCGCGGATGGCCCGTCCCCGACTACGGGGGAGGGGACGGGCCAAGGGGCGCGTGACGTGCCCCGGGTCAGCCGCCGACGGTGAAGTGCAGGGTGTCCTTCAGGAACGGGACGTGCAGCAGCGGGTCGGGTTGGGCCATCAGCGCCAGCAGGACGATCACCAGGCCCAGGACGCCGTAGGTGACGACGTCCGTGAACCGCGAACGCACCGCGAGCATGCCGGACTCCGGCAGGAGCCCGCGCAGGAGCGCGCCCGCCGACAGCGCGGCGCCGACGGCGAGGGCCCCGACCCGGAAGTGGTCGAGCGCGGTCAGCGACAGTCCCAGAGCGACCAGTACGAGAACACCGAGGATCGGCCACTGGCGCACGGGCGCCGGCGCGTCTCCCGACGCCGCACGGCCGCCGCCCTCGGGACGGGCCGTGTCACGGGTGAAGAGCGGGAAGCGACGCGTGCCCGGCCGGCGGGCGGGCGCCCGTGCCGGCCCGGTGCCGGGGGCCTCGTCCGGCGGGACCGCCTCCCGCGTCAGGTCCCGCGCGTCCGACGAGCCGCCGGGGCCGCCCGATTCACCCGTCTCAGGCGACACGGCGCTCCGCCGCCTCGACCACGTTGACCAGCAGCAGCGCCCGCGTCATCGGCCCCACCCCCCCGGGGTTCGGAGAGATCCACCCGGCCACCTCGGCGACTCCCGGGTGCACGTCGCCGACGATCGCCCCGCCGGCGTCCCGGGACACCCCGACGTCCAGGACGGCGGCGCCGGGCTTGACGTCCTCGGGCCGGATCAGGTGCGGGGAACCGGCGGCGGCCACGACGATGTCCGCGCGCCGCAGGTGGGACGCGAGGTCACGGGTGCCCGTGTGGCACTGGGTCACGGTGGCGTTCTCGCTGCGCCGGGTGAGCAGCAGCGGCATCGGCCGGCCGATCGTGACGCCGCGCCCGACCACCACGACCTCCGCGCCCTTGATCTCCACGCCGTGTCGGCGCAGCAACGTGAGGATGCCGTTGGGGGTGCAGGGCAGCGGGGCCGGCTCGTTCAGCACCAGACGGCCGAGGTTCACCGGGTGCAGTCCGTCGGCGTCCTTGCCCGGGTCCATCAGCTCCAGGACCCGGTTCTCGTCGATCCCCCGGGGCAGCGGCAGCTGGACGATGTACCCGGTGCAGGCCGGATCCTCGTTCAACTCGCGGACGACCGCCTCGATCTCCTCCTGCGTCGCCGCGGCGGGCAGTTCGCGCTGTATGGAGGCGATGCCCACCTGGGCGCAGTCGCGGTGCTTGCCGGCCACGTACTTGCGGCTCCCCGCGTCGTCGCCGACCAGGATCGTGCCGAGGCCGGGGGTCAGACCCCGTTCCCTGAGCGCCTTCACACGCTCGGCCAGTTCGGACTTGATCGCCGCGGCGGCGGCCTTGCCATCGAGAATCTGGGCGGTCATGGCCCCCATCCTCGCGGATGACCCCTCGCCGGTTCCAGTCAGGAAGGCCGGACCCCGCTCCCGACTCCGATCCCCAGGTCCGTCTTCGGTCCATGACGTTGCACTTGGACAACACTCGATCACCAGGAGCGATCCAGAGTGGACAAAAATGTCACCCATCGCGAAGGATTGACGCACACAGAGCCGCGGGGCAGTACCGGGGGGACCAACCGCACCTGAGGGATTCCTCCGTCGCGCCACCGCGTGCGTCCCCCCACCGAGATCGACGGAGGAAGACCCGCATGAGCTTCGGCGAACCGAACAACCCCTACGCCGCGCCCCAGGGCGACCAGCAGCAGCCGACCTCACCCGGCCAGGGCCAACCGCAGTCCGCCTCCCACGGCTACGGCCCGCCCCCGGGCTCCCAGCAGCCGGCGCCCGGCTACGGATACCCCCAGCACCCCGGCCAGGGCTACCCGTCGGCGCCGCAGGTCGACGGCTGGGGCGCACCGGCGACGCCGGCGGTCATGCCGGGCACCGTGCGGGCCGCGCGGGTGATGCTGTACGTGCTCGGCGCGATGCAGGCCGTCATCGGCCTCACCATGGCCGTGGCCAGCGCGTGGATCGCCGACGCGATCGACGAGGCGATCATGTCCGATCCGACCCTCGCCGCCCAGGACGCGGAGACCCTCGGTGACGCGGGCACCGGGTTGATGATCGTGCTCGGTGTGCTGTTCCTGGCCTTCGGGGTCTGGGCCATCCTGACCGCGGCCAGGTTCGGCGCCGGGCGTGGCGGGATACGCGTCTCCGCCATCGTCCACACCGCGCTCACGGCCCTGGTCAGCCTCCTGACGTTGCTCGGCGGCAACATCTTCGCGCTGATCAGCATGCCCTTGGCCGTCCTGATCATCGTCTTCTGCGCCAACCGGAACGGCGGCCTCTGGTTCAAGCGCCCTCGGTACTGACCCGGCCGCCGACCCCCGCACCGGACCGCCTCCGACGTGCCCGGGGCCCGCGCCCCGGCACACGCCCGCACGATGGGGCGCCCGGTACCGAGCCGCGGCGGCACCGGGGCCCCGAGCGCCGGTCAGTGGAAGAAGTGCCGGGTTCCGGTGAGGTACATCGTCAGCCCGGCCTTCTCGGCCGCCGCCACCACCTGCTCGTCGCGGACCGAACCGCCGGGCTGGACGACCGCCCGGACGCCCGCGGCGGTCAGGATCTCCAGACCGTCGGGGAAGGGGAAGAAGGCGTCGGAGGCCGCGTAGGCCCCCCGGGCGCGCTCGGCCCCGGCGCGTTCCACCGCCAACCGCGCGGAGTCGACCCGGTTGACCTGTCCCATCCCGACGCCGACGGAGGCGCGGTCCTTGGCGAGCAGCACCGCGTTGGACTTCACCGCGCGGCACGCCCTCCAGGCGAACGCGAGCTCAGCCAGCTCCTCCGGGCCGGCCGCCTCGCCGGTGGCCAGGACCCAGTGCGCCGGATCGTCGCCCTCGGCCTGGAACACGTCGGCGACCTGCGCGAGGCCGCCCCCGTCGATCGGCCGGAACTCCACCCGTGCGGCGGGCGCCTCGGGGCAGCGCAGCACTCGGATGTTCTTCTTGGCGGCAAGCGCCTCCACCGCGCCCGGCTCGTAGTCCGGCGCGACGATCACCTCGGTGAAGATCTCGGCGACCTGCTCGGCCATCGCCCGGGACACCGGCCGGTTGACCGCGATCACCCCGCCGAACGCGGACAGGGGGTCGCAGGCATGGGCCTTGCGGTGGGCCTCGGCGACGTCCGCGCCGATCGCGATGCCGCAGGGGTTGGCGTGCTTGATGATCGCCACGCAGGGCTCGTCGTGGTCGTAGGCGGCGCGGCGGGCGGCGTCGGTGTCGGTGTAGTTGTTGTACGACATCTCCTTGCCGTGCAACTGCTCCGCCTCGGCAAGGCCTCCGGAGCCGGCCGTGTAGAGGGCGGCGCCCTGGTGCGGGTTCTCCCCGTACCGCAGCACGTTCCGCCGGGTGTGGGTCACGCCGAGGAACTCGGGGAAGCCCTCCCCGTCGCCGGCGTAGTCGCCGGCGAACCAGCCGGCGACGGCCACGTCGTACTCGGCCGTGTGCCGGAAGGCCCGGGCCGCCAGCCGCTTGCGGGCCGCCAGGTCGAATCCGCCCGACCGGACGGCCGCGAGGACGTCCGGGTACTGGTCGGGGCCGGTCACGACGGCGACGGAGGGGTGGTTCTTGGCCGCCGCGCGGAGCATCGAGGGACCCCCGATGTCGATCTGCTCCACGCAGGCGTCGTCGTCGGCGCCCGAGGCGACCGTCTCCCGGAAGGGGTAGAGATTGACGATCACCAGGTCGAAGGGGTCCACGCCGAGGCGGGTGAGCTGCTCGCGGTGGGTGGTCAGACGCAGGTCCGCGAGGATTCCCGCGTGCACCCGGGGGTGCAGGGTCTTGACGCGCCCGTCGAGGCACTCGGGGAAGCCGGTCACCTCCTCGACGCCGGTGACCGGAACCCCGGCGGCGGCGATGCGCGCGGCGGTGGAACCGGTCGACACCAGTTCCACACCGGCCTCGTGCAGCCCCCGGGCCAGCTCCTCCAGCCCGGTCTTGTCGTACACGCTGACCAGCGCGCGCCGGATGGGCCGCTGCATGCTTTCGGCGGTCACGGGATAACTACCTTTCGTCCCTCGATGCGATAGCCGTTGCGGGCGAGTCGCCCCACGACATCGACGAGCAGCCTGCGCTCGACTTGCTTGATGCGCTCGTGCAGAGCGCTCTCGCTCTCCCCCTCCCGGACCTCCACCGCGCCCTGCGCGATGATCGGCCCGGTGTCCACGCCGTCGTCGACGAAGTGGACGGTGCACCCGGTGACCTTGACGCCGTACGCGAGCGCGTCCCGTACGCCGTGCGCCCCGGGGAAGCTGGGAAGGAGAGCGGGGTGGGTGTTGACGAACCGCCCTCCGAAGCGGTCCAGGAACCGCTTGCCCACGACCTTCATGAAGCCGGCGGAGACCACCAGGTCCGGCCGGTGGGCGGCGACCGCCTCGGCGAGCGCCTCGTCCCAGTCGGCGCGGGTGTCGTGGTCCCCGGTCCGGCACACGAAGGTGGGCAGTCCGGCCCGCCGCGCCCGGGCGAGCCCCTCCACGCCGTCGCGGTCGGCGCCGACCGCGACGACCTCGGCCCCGAAGGCGCCGGCGCCGTCCGCCGTCTCGTCGAGCAGCGCCTGCAGGTTGGTGCCGGATCCGGAGACCAGCACGACCAGTCGCCTGACCTGCTCGGCCACGGGCTTGGCGGCCACGGTGGGGACCTTTCTCGGGGCGTCGGTTCACACGGCCGACCCACACCGCCACCTCTGTGCGGTCATACGAATGCTTCGCCCACCCGGATACGGGGAAGTCTACGAAGCGGCCGACCGTCGGCAACGATACCGGCACACCCGACGGCCCCCTCGGGACGGGGGCGCGGCCGGCGGGTAGCGTGCGGGGGACCGGACCGGAGATCCGGGCGGGCCGACCCGGCGACCACCGGGAACGCCACCCGCCGGCCGGGCGTTCACCAGTCAGAAGCCGTACCGCTCGTCACCGCCAAGGGGAAGACGCTCACTTGATGCCGGACCTCAGCCTGCGACTGCCCACGCTCCCCCGGCAGTCGGCGCAGCGAGGGGAGCCCAGCGCCGCGGTGCTGCTGCGGGAGCGCCCGTCCTCGTCGGCCGACTCCTCCCCCGAAAACGACCGGGACGACTCCGCCCGGGACGACAACCCGTTCTCGCCGCCGCCGGAGGGGACCCCCGACCGTCCCTGGCAGCCTCGGCGGCACCCGGAGGAAGGCGAGGGCGAGGCGGGCCCCGACGACGGCGGGGAGCGCGGCGGCCGGACCCCTTGGGGCCGTCAGTGGAGCGACCGACAGCCCGGCCGCTCCTCGGGCGGCTTCGGCGAGCGACCCGGCGGCGGTCCCGCTGGTCCGTCCGGCGGCTCGGGACCGCGCTGGGACCCGACCGACCCGGTGCAGCGTCGCGCGCGATACGCCCTGCTCAGCGGCATGTGGGCGCTGTTCTTCGCGCTCTTCGGGTGGTCCTACGTCGCGCTGTTGCTCGGCGCCCTCGCCCTGTACTGGGGCATCGACTCGCTGCGGTCGAAGCCCCGAGCCACCGACTCCGAGCGCGCGGCCGGGCGGGGCAGACGTCCGCAGACCAGCGCCGCGATCAGCGGCCTGGTCACCTCGTCGCTGGCGATCGCCCTGGTCGCCGCCACCTTCGCCGCACAGCTGGTCTACCGCGACTACTACACCTGCCGGGAGGACGCGCTGACCGGCGAGGCCCGCCAGGCCTGCTCGGAGTTGCTGCCCGAGCCGCTCCGGGACGTCCTGGGCTCGGAGAACTGACGCGGGAGCCGCGTCGCCGGGGCGGCTCCGTCCGTGCCCGGAGCCGCCCCGGATGTTCTCCCGGTCGGACCCCGAGGAGGCCCCGGGGTCCGACGCTCGGGCCTCACCTCGCGTCACGCTTCGTCCGCGTGGCGACGCTCGCCCAACGCCCTTCGCGTGGCCTCCAGGCACGCGGCGACGGCGGGGTCCTCCCGGGAGCCGGGGCGAGTGAGCGCCAGGATGCCGCGCCGCATCGGCGGCGCGAGCCGCACCCCCCTCACGCCTGGCTCCTCACGGGCCACTCCCTCCGGGAGGAGGGCGACGCCGGAGCCGGCGGCGACCAGTGCGGCGAGGACCCGCAGCCCCTGGAACTCCCACCGGCGCGGCGGGGCGGCGCCCGCGGCGACCAGCCGCCGATCGCCCGCGGCGCGTGACAGTTCCCCGGCGGGGGCGCACAGCCAGGTGTGGTCGCGGACCGTCTCCGCCAGCCGGGCGTGTGTCACGGGGGCCGCGAGGCCGGCCTCCGGGTGATCGGTCGGCACGGCGAGGACGATCCGCTCCCCTCGCAGCCGGTCGACCCGGAGCCCGCCGGCCACCGGTGACGGGGCCGCCGACCATTCGTCGATCACGGCGAGGTCGTGGCGGCGGTCGAGGACGGCCGCGGCGGCGGAGGCCGACCCCGTCTCCAGGGCGACGACGGTCAGCGCCGGATGGTCGCGCTGGAGCGTGGCCAGGTGCGGCGCGAGCGCGGGGGCCAGGGCCGGGATGCAACTGACGACGACCTTGCCCGCCACCGTGCCCGCGCGGGCCCGCATCCGAGCGCGCGCCGTCTCGGCGGCGGCGAGGATGCCGGTGGCGTGCCGGACCAGCTCGCGGCCCGCGTCGGTCAGCGTCGCCCGTTGGGCCGTGCGCTCCAGCAGCGGAACCCCCGCCTCCTTCTCCAGGGTGGTCAGCTGCTGGGAGACGGCGGACGGCGAGTAGCCCAGGTCGGCGGCGGTGGCGGTGATGGTCCCCCGGACGGCGAACCGGCACAGGATCTCCAGGCGCCTCAAATCCAGCATCACATCTCCTTAAGCTCGGCCTCGCCTTCTCGCGCTGTTGCCGAGGCTAGCCCTCCGGCACGCTGGGAGCGGACCCGGATCGCGTGGGTCGGCCCGGCCGCGGCGCGGATCGCTCGGTGGAGACCACGCGAAGGGAATCCCCCCGACGGACGTCCGGGCCCGCCCCGGGCCGACCGCTTGCGGGGTCGACCCGCCACTCGACATCGGTCACGGAGAGTCACCATGACAAGGTTTTCCGCCACGCTCGCCATCGACGAGGCGGTCCGCTCCCGCCGGGAGGCCGGAGGCGACGTACTCCACCTGGGGTTCGGCGAGGCCGGGCTGCCGGTGCCGCCCGGCCTCGCCGAGGTCCTGGCACAGGCCCACACCCACAACGGCTACGGGCCCGTGGCGGGCTCGACCCGGGCCCGAGAGGCGGCGGCCGGGTGGTTCACCCGCCGCGGCCGGTCCACGGAGCCCGGCGCGATCCTCCTCGGCCCCGGGAGCAAGCCCCTGCTCTTCGCGCTTCTGGCGGCGATCGACGGGGACGTCGTGCTGCCCCGCCCGGCATGGGTCTCCTACGCCGCGCAGGCCGCCCTGGTGGGCCGCCGTGTCCTGACGGTCCCCGCCCCGGAGACGTCGGGCGGAATACCCGACCCCGACCTGCTGGAACCGGCTCTGCGACGGGCCAGAGCGGAAGGCGGCCGGCCGGGTGTCCTCGTCCTGACGGTCCCGGACAACCCGACGGGCACCGTCGCCCCCGCCGAACAGATTCGCGCCGTCCTGCGCATCGCCGACCGACACGGTCTGGCGGTCGTCAGCGACGAGATCTACGCCGAACTGGCCCATCACGGCTCCGCCCCGAGCCCCCTGACGTGGCTGCCCGAACGCACCGTCGTGACCACCGGACTCAGCAAGTCGCTGGCCCTTGGCGGCTGGCGCATCGGCTTCGCCCGCACCCCGGACGGGGAGTGGGGGCGCCGGTTGCACCGGGAGTCGACGGCGATCGCCAGCGAGGTGTGGTCCAGCCCGGCCGCGCCGATGCAGGTGGTGGCGGCACACGCCCTGGACGACCCGCCGGAGATCGTCGCGCACGTCGAGGCCTCCCGCGACCTGCACGCCCGGCTCGCCGTCGACGTGCACGCACGGCTCCTGTCGGCCGGGGCCCGCTGCCGAGCCCCCCAGGCCGGTTTCTACCTCTACCCCGATTTCTCCCCGGCGCGCGACGCGCTGCGTGAGCGGGGCGTGCACACCGGCGCCGACCTGGCCGCCACGCTGCTCGAACGGCACGGCGTGGCCACTCTGCCCGGCAGCGCCTTCGGCGAGCCCGACACGGCGCTGACGCTCCGGATCGCCACCAGCCTGCTCTACGGGGCCACGACGGAACAACGGTGGGCGGCGCTCGCCGCCCGGGATCCGGCGGAGCTTCCCTGGATCGCCCCGGCCCTGGCCCACCTCGACCACGCCCTGCGCGAGCTCACCGGACCTCGGGACCCCCACCGCTGATCGGCCCCGACGTGCCCCCGGTCTCCTTTCCGGTCTCCCCCGCGCCGGGAGAGGCCTCCGTGCCCGGCGCGCGTCCCGTGTCGCCCGGCCGACCGGGCACGGGCACCACCGGAGTCGGGACCGGCGGATCGCTCGGGCGCACCGGGTCCTCCGGCAAGAGGTCGTACGCGTCCTCGCCGGCGGGCCGTTCGTCGAGCGGGCGGGAGCTTCCGGCGCTCGGCGGGCCGACGGAGGTCGCGCGCGGCCACGGGAGGGCGATCGACCGCCACGGCAGGCGCCGCCGCCACACCGAGGAGGTCCGCGGCCCGGGGCGCCTGGACGCGGCGTCGGAGGTGGCCGCCGGGGACACGCCCGCCGCGCCCGCGTGGTCCGGCCGGCGCTCCCACCGGGCGTCGGCGCGGCGGTGCCATGCCCTGACCAGCAAGGCCACCGGGAGCCCCGTCCCCAGCGTCCACAGCCACGCGACCGCCCCGACCGGCCACCACACCGGTCCGAAGGCGGCGAGGGCGTGGACCCCCAGGGGCCCACCCGACAGAGCGGCGAGCAGCGCGACCAGCGCCGCGCAGCCGCCGGCCGCCACCAGGACCGCGACGGCGGTCCGCCGCTTCGTCCACGGCCGAGCCTCGTCCGCGCCCTCCCGCCCCCGCGCCGCCGACCTGCCCAGGAACCACCCGAGCGTGAGCCCCGCGGCGAGGGGCAGCGCGCCGGTCGTCCACAGGAGCGAGCCGGCGCCGGCCGGTCGCGGCACGGCCGAGAACAACGGCAGGGGCGGCAGCGGGGGCGGGGGCTCGGCCGACAGCGGCCCCGCCGTGTGGCCCACGCCGAGCAGGAATCCGGGCCCCAGGGAGTAGGCGACCGCCCACACCGCCGCGTTGGGGACCAGCGCGGCGCACAGGAGAAGTACCGCTCCCTGCTCCGACCACCCCTCGGCCGCCCGCGCGAAGGCCGCTCCGACGGATCGGTGGTGGACCAGGAGCGAGCCCGTCAGGAGCAACGCGCCGCCACCGCAGAGCACTCCGGTCGCGGCGCCCGCGGCGCGGGTGACCGGACCCGGCCGGGCGTCGGGTTCGACGAGCAGCAGTCGCGCGCCGCGCGGCAGACCGGCCAGTGCCCGCCCCACCGGCCCGCCGGGACGGCCGAAGGCGGTCCAGACGCCGGCAGCCGCGGCGACGGTGACGACCAGGACCGGACCGACCACCGTGGAGACCCAGGCGGGTCGCAGGGGTCCGCCGGCCGCGTACCAGACGACGGGCGCGGCGACGGCCAGGTAGCCCAGGACCACACCACACCAGGCGAGACGTGCCGAGACGGGCGGCGGGGCGGAGCCTCGCGCTACCGCGGAGCCGACGGCCAAGCCCCCCGTCCCGTCGGTCGCCTCCCGGCAGGCCCGGCGCACCAGCCAGAACGGCAACAGGACGAAGAGCAGCGGGGTGACACCGAGCGGCGCGGGGGCGCCGGAGAGCGTGTCCACACGGACCAGGTCCGCGCCGTGGGCCGACAGCCAGAGCGCCGCGGCGACCCGCAGCGCGCCGTCCGGATTCCCGCCGGCGGCCGGTGCGCTGATCCAGAGGAGGGTGACGACGGCGCCGAACGCGGCGATTCCCAGCGCCGCGGCGGCGGCGCCCCCCGCGAGACCGGCGGAGATTCCGGGTGGGCGGTCACGCCATCGGGCGCGCGCGCGGGAGACCGGCGACGGGCGGGGGAGGCGGCGAGCGGGCATCTGGTCCACGCCGTCATGCTGCCAACGACACGCGCTGTCCCCAGGTAACGACGTATTGGCCGCTGTGTCGCTCAATATACGTTTATGTTCTTTGTCGTTCGTAGCATGCCGGGGGTCGGGCCATGACCCGACCCCCGGCATGCCCGCTGCCCACCCCGGCGGAGCGTCGACGACTGCGCCTGGCCGCCTCGCTGACGCGCCAGGAGGTAGCCGAGCGAGTCGGCGTCACCCCCGAGACCGTCCGCGCGTGGGAGGCCGGTCGCACCAACCCGAGTGGTCGGCGGCGGGCGGCCTACGCGCATCTGCTGAAGACGCTGGAGGCGAAGGTGACCGTGGCCCAGGAGACGAGCGTCGGGGACCACGCGGTCGAACGCCCGGGAGACCCCCTCACGAACGAGGGGACCGACCGTTCGGGCTCTCCCTCGCCCCGACGGCCGCCCGCCCCCGCCCCGGGGCAGGCGGCCACGCACGACGGACACGCGAGCGGCACGACGCCACTGCCGCGGCTCGTCCGCCGAGACGAGGGCGCCACCGGGCCCGGTGCTCGCGACTCCACCCCCCCACCCGCGTCGCCGTCCGGCGTGGGCCCCGCCCGGCGGGCATCCGCCGTCGCGGTCGGGGCCACGACCCCCGCGCAGGCCTTCGACGCCCTCTACACGGGTTGCGCGCCGGCGCTCCTCCGCCAGGCATACCTGCTGACGGGGCGACGCGAACTGGCGCGCGAGTCGGTGGAACGGTCCTTCCACGGCGCCTGGGAGCGCTGGCCCGAGGTGGCCCGCGACCCCGACCCCGCGGGCCGCGTCCGCATGACGGTGCACGAGTACGCCCTCTCCCCTTGGCACCGGTTCCGACGGCGCCACCGCGATCCGGAGCCCCCGCCCGCCGACCCCGCCGACCGGGCCCTGCTGGGCGTGCTGCTCTCGCTCCCGCCCGCGCACCGTCGCACCCTCGTCCTCTGCGACGGCCTGGGCATCGGGACGGCCGAGGCGGCGGCGGAGACCGAGGCCACGACTCCGGCCGCCGTCGCACGCCTGCGCGGCGCGCGGACCGCCGTCGCGAACCGCCTCCCCGCCCTCGCCGACCCCGAGGCGCTGCGCCGGGGGCTGACCGCCCTGGCCGGCGCGGAGCGGCTGCGCTCGGGAAGCCCGGCGTCGATGCGGACCATCAGCGAGCGACGGGCCCGCTTCCGGACCCGGACGGCGATCGTCTGCACCGCCGCGCTGATCGGGGCGACCGCGCTGACGGCGGGCACGGCCCCCACCCGGTACGAGCCACCGGTGGCATCCGGCGACGCGGTACGCGGGGTGCCGCCGCGGCAGGCCCAAGGCTCGCTGTCGGAGGAGGCGCGGAAGCTGCGGGCCGCCCTCGACGACCATCCACTCGGGGGACCCCACCGGCTGACCCCCCAGGCCCGTTGACCCGCGACCGGCGGCCCGGCCGCCCCGGGGAGGTCCCGGCTCGCCGCGCACGCGAGAGGCCCGCGCCCCGGCGGACCGGGGGCGGGCCTTCGGCGCGGCGGGAACTCAGCCGACCAGGATCTCCCGGGCCAGCTTGGCCGTCTCGGTCGGGGTCTTGCCGACCTTGACGCCGGCGGCCTCCAGGGCCTCCTTCTTGGCCTGAGCGGTGCCGGAGGAGCCGGAGACGATGGCGCCCGCGTGGCCCATGGTCTTGCCCTCCGGGGCGGTGAAGCCCGCGACGTAGCCGACGACCGGCTTGGTCACGTACTCCTTGACGAAGGCGGCGGCCCGCTCCTCGGCGTCGCCGCCGATCTCCCCGATCATGACGATCAGGTCGGTCTCGGGGTCGTCCTGGAACGCCTTGAGGGCGTCGATGTGGGTGGTGCCGATGATCGGGTCGCCACCGATTCCGACACAGGTCGAGAAACCGATGTCCCGCAGCTCGTACATCATCTGGTACGTCAGCGTGCCGGACTTGGAGACCAGGCCGATACGCCCGGGCTTGGTGATGTCGGCGGGGATGATGCCGGCGTTCGACTGGCCGGGCGTGATGAGCCCGGGGCAGTTGGGGCCGACGATGCGGGTCTTGTTGCCCTTCTTGCCCGCGTAGGCCCAGAACGCCGCCGTGTCGTGCACGGCGATGCCCTCGGTGATGACGACGGCCAGCGGGATCTCGGCGTCGATCGCCTCGACGACGGCGTCCTTGGTGAACTTCTCCGGCACGAAGATGACCGTGACGTCGGCCCCGGTCTTCTCGACGGCGTCCTTGACGGTGCCGAAGACCGGCACCTCGGTGCCGTCGAAGTCGACGCTGGTGCCAGCCTTGCGGGGGTTCACGCCGCCGACGACGTTGGTACCGGAGGCCAGCATGCGTCGGGTGTGCTTCTGGCCCTCGGAGCCGGTCATGCCCTGGACGATGACCTTGGATTCCTTGGTGAGGAAGATAGCCATGGTGTTCTGTGACCTCGTCCCTTACTTGGCGGCAGCAGCCAGCTCGGCGGCCTTGTCGGCCGCGCCGTCCATGGTGTCCACCTGCTGCACCAGCGGGTGGGCGGCGTCCGTCAGGATCTTGCGACCCAGCTCGGCGTTGTTGCCGTCGAGGCGCACGACCAGCGGCTTGTCGACGACCTCGCCCTTGCTCTCCAGCAGTGCCAGCGCCTGGACGATGCCGTTGGCCACGGCGTCGCAGGCGGTGATCCCACCGAAGACGTTGACGAAGACGGACTTCACGTCCGGGTCGCCGAGGATGATCTCCAGGCCGTTGGCCATGACCTCGGCCGACGCACCGCCGCCGATGTCGAGGAAGTTGGCCGGCTTGACACCGGCGTGCGCCTCACCGGCGTACGCGACGACATCCAGGGTGCTCATGACGAGACCCGCGCCGTTGCCGATGATGCCGACCTCGCCGTCGAGCTTGACGTAGTTGAGGTTCTTCTCCTTGGCCGCGGCCTCCAGCGGGTCGGCCGCCGCCGTGTCGTGGAACTCCGCGAACTCCGCGTGACGGAACTCGGCGTTGGCGTCCAGCGACACCTTGCCGTCCAGCGCGACGACCTCGCCGGAGGCGACCTTGGCCAGCGGGTTGACCTCGACCAGGAGGGCGTCCTCCTTGACGAAGACGTCCCACAGGCGGACCAGCACGTCGGCCACCTTGTCCGCGACCTCGGCAGGGAACTTGGCGGCGGCGACGATCTCACGGGCCTTGGCCGGCGTCACCCCGTCGATCGCGTCGATCGGCGTCTTGGCGACTGCGTCCGGGCGGGTGGCGGCCACCTCCTCGATGTCCACGCCGCCCTCGACGGAGGCGATGGAGAGGAAGGTGCGGTTGGCCCGGTCGAGGAGGAAGGAGACGTAGTACTCCTCGACGATCTCCGGGGCGGTCTCGGCGATCATGACCTTGTGGACCGTGTGGCCCTTGATGTCCATACCGAGGATGTCCGTCGCGCGCGCGACGGCCTCGTCCGGAGTGGCGGCGAGCTTCACGCCGCCCGCCTTGCCGCGGCCACCGACCTTCACCTGGGCCTTGACGACGGACTTGCCGCCCAGGCCCTCGGTGATCGCGCGCGCCGCATCAGGCGTGTCGATGACTTCACCGGCCAGCACCGGTACTTCGTGCTTGGCGAAGAGGTCCCTCGCCTGGTACTCGAACAGGTCCACGCGCTTCCGTCCCTATCAGTGATCTCGCGGTTCGTTGGATGCGTGGGCGTGCCGCGAAGGGCAACGTGACGTCCGCATGTGTCACAGGGGAGGCGCACACGGTGACCGAGCGCGCGGCATGTCCGTCTCGCAGGTTATCCCCGCCTACGGGGGCTCTCTAAATCGCGGGTCGCACCTGAGCGGTGATACCTGTCACACGATGCCGTGCCCCCGGCACGCCGTGCCGGGGGACGGACGAGCCCGGAACGCCTCACGCCCCGGCGGGTTGCCGCGCGTTCTCGCGGACCCATTCGACGATGGACGCGGTCGTGGCGCCGGGCGTGAAGATCTCCGCGACCCCCTTCTCCTTCAGCGGCGGAATGTCCGCCTCCGGGATGATCCCCCCACCGAAGACGAGGATGTCCGCCGCGTCCCGTTCTCTGAGCAGGTCGATGACGGCGCCGAAGAGCGTGTTGTGCGCGCCCGAGAGGATGGACAGCCCGATCGCGTCGGCGTCCTCCTGGATCGCGGTCCCGACGATCTGCTCGGGCGTCTGATGGAGTCCCGTGTAGATGACCTCCATCCCGGCGTCCCGCAGCGCCCTCGCGATCACCTTCGCTCCTCGATCGTGTCCGTCGAGCCCCGGCTTGGCGACCACCACGCGGATCGGACCGGCTGCCACACCCATCACTGCCTCCATGAAGCGACTACAACGTCCGTGTCGACAGGCGGCGCGGGCAGGACCCGCCGCGGATCGCCCGCCCGGCGCCCGCGCCCCCCGCGACACGGTCCGGGTCGTACGCGAACGCCAGGTCCAGCATCCCGCACCCGTCGGTTTCGCGACGGAGAGCGAGGGGGAAATCACACAGTGGGGGAGGCGTCACGGAGAGCCACCTCCCAGGATCGCGAGGACCCGAGGCCACGCGCTCGACGTGCGCCGGCGCCCGTGGCGCCGCACACTCGGGTCACATCGGTCCCCGCAAACACCGTCGATCACTTGTGTGACACCTCTCCACAAGGGCACACGGGGGACACAGGCGTCGCCCCGGGTGCCGACAGGAGGTCGGCCATGAAGGTCATCAGGGCAGCACACACGCTCATCCCCCTCCTTCCGCTCTGCCGCCGCCTCCTGCCCGGCCTGCCCAGCCTGCCCGGGCTGTCCGCGCTCGCGACCCTGCTGGCCCTGCCGGGACTGCCCGGGCGTCCCGGCGGCTCCCTCCTCCCCGGACTTCCGAACCTCTCCGTCCTCTCCCGGCTGCCGATGCTCTCCGCCCTGTCGCTTTCCCCGAGCAGCCTTCCAGTGGTCTCGCTGACCCTCCTCAAGGCGACGGCCTTGGAGGCGGCCATCCTCGCGGGGCACGTCTTCCTCTATCCCTCGGGCATCATCCAGGAGCGTCGGGCCGCCTCGGAGGAGTCCGAAGCGCCCGCGCGGGAAACCGCCGCCGAGCCCGGAACCACCCGCCCCGCCCCGACCCCCGAGCCGCCGCCCGTCACACCCACCGCCGCCGTCCCTCTCCTCATTCCCCGGGGGGCGGCGCCGCCCCCCGTCGTCCTGCTGCACGGCTTCATCGACAACCGCTCGGTCTTCGTCCTGCTGCGCCGCAGCCTCGCCCAGAACGGCCGGCAACAGGTCGTCTCCCTCAACTACTCGCCGCTCACCTGCGACATCCGCACGGCGGCGGAACTGCTGGGGCACCATCTCGAAGAGCTGTGCGACCGGACCGGCCACGAAAGCGTCGACATCGTCGGACACAGCCTCGGCGGCCTCATCGCCCGCTACTACACGCAGCGCCTCGGTGGCGACCTGCGGGTGCGGACCCTGGTGACCCTGGGCACCCCGCACTCCGGCACCCGAGTGGTCCCGCTGGCCAACGCCCATCCCATCGTGCGGCAGATGCGTCCCGGCTCCCCGGTGATCGAGGAACTGGCCCTCCCCTCCCCCGGCGTGCGCACCCGGTTCGTCAGCTTCTGGAGCGACCTGGACCGGGTGATGGACCCACTGGAGAGCGCACGGCTCCACCACCCGGACCTGCTGGCGCGGAACGTGCGGGTGAGCGGGATCGGCCACCTCGCGCTTCCGGTGCACCCGACGGTCGCTACCGGTATCCGTGAGGCGCTGGACGAGACGTGGGCGTTCCCGACCCCGGGCGACGAGCGACGACACCCGAATGGCCTCACTGTCGCCTGAACCGACGCGCGAAGCCTCGAACACGCCTCGAAAACAACACCAACGGCGTCTCCGCCAATCCCCAAATCCCCTGCTGTCGAAGCTTTTCCGGGCCGCCGGCCCCGTCGAAGATTGTGACGCTCGCGGACCGCCGGGTACAGTCGCGGCACTGCTCCGACAGCCCCCCGCACACGTCACGGGGGCCGAAGAGAAGCTGGTGAATCCTCCTCGGCGAGGGGAGGCGACTCCTGATTCGGGCTCCCTCGGGAGCGGCTCTCCCGGAGGTCCTACGCCCTTGACACCAGCCGGGTCGAAACCGACCCGGAGCGACATCACTCGGGCGGAGTCCTCGTCCCTCGGCGAGACGAATCCGCTCGCGGCGCAGGTATAGGTACGTTCCGAAAGAGGAAGCGCGTGCTTGGTTCTCGCTCCGCACGCCGCACGGTCCACGGTGGTGTGCGCCCGAGGCCCGGGACGGGTCTCCCGTCCGCGCTCGCGGCCCGTCTCGATCAGGCCCGCCTCCATGGCGTCGGCACCCGCGTCCACGACCTCGCGGGCCATGATCGTCCCGGCGAGCGGCCCCGGGCGGAAGTCCTCGGCGGTGATCGCGTCGTGGTCGCCGACGACGCGCTCGGCCCACTGATCGCCACCGGCCCGAAGGCCGGGGCATCCTCGAAGGAGACAAGGTGAACGACCGCCACCCGTCGGGGACGCTGATCCCCCCGGACTCGGCTTCGGACTCCGCCTCCGGGCATCCCGACGCGCAAGGCGACCAGGCCGCCCCGTCCTGGGCCGTGGCCCCGCACGGCGGGCACGAGGCGGCGGGGCACACCACCGGCTTCCCGACCGTCACGCCCTATGTCTCGGGTCCCCTCCTCGGCGCCCGCGCCGACGGCCCGACCGCGACCCCGGAGCCGGGCCACGCCCCGCACGGGATCGCGTACGGCTGGGAACTCACCCAGGACTACGACCCGGGCGCGTACGACGCCGACCTCCACCGGCCCGACCCGAGCCACCCGCACATCGACGCGGGATGGGGGGTGGGCGTCGCGCTGTTCGACGTCCGCCCACCGGACGCCGCCGACGCGCACGCCCTCGACGTCCCCCACCCCGGCCTCCACCACACGGGCGCCCACGCGGCGTCGCCCTGGCAGGACCCGACGGAGGCGTGGGGCGACCTCGCCCAGGGACAGCCGACCCACGACGCCCCCTACTCGGACATCGCAGCCGATCGGGCACCCGCCCACACACCCGACGACGTCCCGACCGGCGACGGCGACAGCCGCGAACACCCGCCCTTCGGCGCGTACCCGCCGGACGTCTTCTCCCACCCGTCCGACGCCCCTCCGGACGACATGCCGGCCGCCGCGCACGGCACCCCGCTCCCGGCCGCCCGGGAGGAGCCGTACCCGGCCGAGGCCACCGCCCGTGCCGCCGGCGCCCGCGCCACGTCCCGCTCCCGGCGACGGCGGCCGGCCAGACGCTCGACGTTGCTGACGATCGCGCTCCCCTCCGCGTGCGTCGTCGGCGTGGCCGGCATGGCGGCGGCCTCCGTCGGCGGTCTCGGCGAGGACGACGAATCGGCGGAGACCACCGCCCGTCCGGACGCCCCCTCGGTCACGGCCTCCGCCGCCAACGACCGGCTCGACGACCAGCTCGCCGGCGTCTCCGCGGGAGCCACCGACTTCGCCGACCGGGCCAGCCGCACCCAGGAACGCCTCGACCTCGCCGCGCAGCAGGCGGCGGAGAAGAAACGGGCGGCCGAGGAGGCCGCGCGCAAGGAGCGCCTACGCCCCAAGTTCGCGCTCCCCGTCGCCCAGCAGGGCCTGAGCGCGTACTACGGCCAGTCCGGGATCAACTGGATGTCGGTGCACTCCGGGATCGACTTCCCCGTCTCCTACGGCACCTCGGTGAAGGCGGCCACCGACGGCACGGTCCGGACCCAGTACAACAGCGCCTACGGAAACATGATGGTGGTGACCGCGAAGGACGGCACCGAGACGTGGTACTGCCACCTCTCCTCCTACCAGGTGCCCTCCGGCAGTTCGGTGAAGGCCGGTGACCAGATCGCCTACTCGGGGAACTCGGGGAACTCGACCGGCCCGCACCTGCACTTCGAGGTGCGTCCGGGCGGCGGATCACCGATCGACCCCCTCGCCTGGCTGCGCAGCCACGACCTCGAACCCGTCTGACCCCGCACCGCCCTCCGGCGCACGCCCCCTCGGGCACCCCGCACGGGACCCACCCGCCTCGTCCGGGTGATCGCCCGGTCCGGCGCGAACCCCCGCCGCCGGGCCGGGTCTCTCGAGGGCTCAGGCGAGGCAACGGCTTTCGGGCGAGCCCGAGCGAGCCTTGTACAGTGCGCCCATGTGGACCCGGCACACCCAGGCTCTGTGATCACGAGGTACTGAGGGCGACGCCGTACGACGTCGCCCTCCTCGGCGTGCCCGCGCGGCGGGAACCCGGCCCCTGTTCTTCTCGCGACGGCGGCCTCTCGGAGCGCGCAAGGGCACGGTCCCTTTCCTCCACCGATGCAAGGAGTGCCTTGTGCCCGCGCCGCTTCCCCCTGCCCTCGAACGGTTCCTCGAATCACTGCGCTGCCCACTGTGCCGCGCCGGTCTCCGATCCGACCGCGGCTCACTGCGCTGCCCATCGGGCCACAGTTTCGACATCGCACGCCAGGGCTACGTGAGCCTCCTGACCGGCACCCGTGCCACCAGCGGTGACGACGCGGCCATGGTTCAGGCCCGAGACCGGTTCCTGCGCACTGGCGGGTACGCACCCATTCGCCGGACCCTGACCCGTATGGCAGCCGCCGTCCTGACCGGTCGTGGCACCGTCGTGGACATCGGATGCGGCACCGGCCACTACCTGGCCGGCGTACTCGATCAACTGCCCGACGCCCGCGGCCTGGGACTGGACACGTCGGTACGCGCCCTGCGCTCGGCGGCCCGAGCCCATCCCCGAGCCGCCGCCGCGAGCTGGGACGTCTTCCGTCCGTTCCCCTTGGTCGACCGGACGGTCGATGTGATGCTGGACGTGTTCGCCCCGCGCAACCCGGCCGAGTTCCACCGAGTACTGCGTCCGACCGGCCGGTTGATCGTGGTGCGCCCCGTCGAGCGGCATCTGGCCGAGCTACAGGCACGGATCCCCGCGATGGTCACGATCGACCCGGACAAGGAACAGCGCCTGCAACAGGCGTTGGGGCCCTACTTCCAGGCGACCGGTACCCGGAATGTCGAATACACCGCACCCCTGACCAGGCAGGAGGCCATCGACCTGGTGGGGATGACTCCGAGCGCGCGCCACCTGACCCAGGCCGACCTGAACGATCACCTTCCGCCGACCGGCCAGGTCACCGTCTCCGTCCTGGCCACCTCCTACCGGCCTCGGTGACCACGCGACTCCGGGAGGGTGGGGCGTCCGCACGAAGGCGCGCGGTCCGCCCGGGGCGAAGCGGCGACCTGGTCGTCGGCGTCCGGCGAGGGCGACGCACTCCGATACCCGACACACGGGCACCGCACTGGCTAGAGCTTCTCCACCGGCGCGTAGCGCAGCAGCAGCCGCTTCGGCTTGGTGTCGCCGAAGTCGACGGTCGCCTCCGCGTTCGCGCCCGCGCCCTTGACCGCGACGACCGTGCCGAGGCCGAACTGGTCGTGGGTGACCCGATCGCCGACCGCCAACGCGACCGTCGGCTTCTCCCCCGACCGGCGGGTGGCGAAGTCCGATCCGCCCAGGGCCGAGGAACGGGATCGCCCCGCCGGACTCGTCCCCCCGCCGGCGAGCCCGGCCGGGCTCGCGCCCGTCCGCCGCCAGTCCACGTGGGTACCGGGGATCTCCTCCAGGAACCGCGAGGGTGGGTTGTAGGACGGTTGGCCCCACGCGCTGCGGACGGTGGACCGGGTGAGGTAGAGGCGCTCGCGGGCACGGGTGATCCCCACATAGGCCAAGCGCCGCTCCTCCTCCAACTCCTTGGTCTGGCCGAGCGCCCGCTGGTGCGGAAAGACGCCGTCCTCCATGCCGGTCAGGAACACGACGGGGAACTCCAGGCCCTTGGCCGTGTGCAACGTCATCAGTGTGACGACGCCGTCACCGTCCTCCTCGTCGGGGATCTGGTCGGAGTCCGCGACCAACGCGACCCGCTCCAGGAAGTCCGCGAGGGTCCCCGCCTCGCCTTCACCCTCGCCATCGCCTCGCTCCTGCTCGAACTCCAGCGCCACCGCCGCGAGTTCCTGGAGATTCTCGATGCGGGTCTCGTCCTGCGGATCGGTGGACGCCTGGAGCTCGGCGAGGTAGCCGGTACGCTCCAGCACGGCCTCCAGCACCGTGGCCGGCCCGGCGCCGGAGTCGGCGACCGTGCGCAGGTCCTCCATCAAGGTGTTGAAACGCTTCACGGCGTTCGCGGAGCGCGCCGCCATGCCGTAGGCCTCGTCCACCCTCCTGAGCGCCTGCGCGAAACCGATCCGCTCGCGCTGGGCAAGGGCGTCGATCATGGCCTCCGCACGGTCGCCGATGCCTCGCTTCGGGACGTTCAGGACACGCCGCAGAGGCACCGAGTCCTCGGGGTTGGCCAGCACCCGCAGGTAGGCCAGGACGTCCCGGACCTCCTTGCGCTCGTAGAAGCGGACTCCTCCGACGACCTTGTAGGGGAGGCCGACCCGGATGAAGATCTCCTCGAAGACCCGGGACTGGGCGTTGGTGCGGTAGAAGACCGCGACGTCCCCGGCACGGGCCTCCCCGGTGTCGGTGAGCCGGTCGATCTCCTCGGCCGCGAACTGCGCCTCGTCGTGCTCGGTGTCGGCGACGTAGCCGATGATCCGCGCACCGGCGCCCTGGTGGGTCCACAGGTTCTTGGGACGGCGGGACTCGTTGCGCTCGATGACCGCGTTGGCGGCGCCGAGGATGGTCTGGGTGGAGCGGTAGTTCTGCTCCAGCAGGATGGTCGTGGCGTCCGGGTAGTCCTCCTCGAACTGGAGGATGTTCCGGATCGTCGCGCCGCGGAAGGCGTAGATCGACTGGTCGGCGTCACCGACGACGCACAGCTCGGCCGGGGGCAGCCGGTCCGGGCTCGGCGGCGCCTCCTCCTCGGTCGCGGCGGGGCCGACCAGCTCGCGGACGAGGGCGTACTGGGCGTGGTTGGTGTCCTGGTACTCGTCGACCAGGACGTGCCGGAAGCGGCGGCGGTAGTGCTCGGCGACGTCCGGGAAGGCGCGCAGCAGATGCGTCGTCGTCATGATGAGGTCGTCGAAGTCGAGCGCGTTGGCCTCCCGCAGGCGCGCCTGGTAGAGGGCGTAGGCCCGGGCGAGGGTCTTCTCGAAGCCGTCGGCCGCACGCGCCGCGAAGTCCTCCTCGTCGATCAGCTCGTTCTTCAGGTTGGAGACCTTGGCGCTGAAGGACTTCGGCGGGAAGCGCTTGGGGTCCAGTTCGAGATCACGACAGACCAGGGCCATCAGGCGCTTGGAGTCGGCCGCGTCGTAGATGGAGAACGACGAGGTGAGACCGAGGGCGCGGGACTCCCGGCGCAGGATGCGCACGCAGGCACTGTGGAAGGTCATCACCCACATCGCGGCGGCGCGCGGCCCCACCAGCCGCTCGACGCGCTCCCTCATCTCCCCGGCGGCCTTGTTGGTGAAGGTGATCGCGAGGATCTGCCCCGGGTGGACGTCCCGCTCCGCCAGCAGATGGGCGATGCGGTGCGTGAGCACGCGCGTCTTGCCTGAGCCCGCTCCCGCGACGATCAACAGGGGGGAGCCCGCGTGCAGAACGGCCGCGCGCTGGTTGTCGTTCAGCCCTTCCAGGAGGACCGCCGGGTCCACCACGGGGCGCACCGCGCCGTTGCGGTAGTAGGCGTCGCGATCCGCGGGCGCGTCGAAGGCGCCGGCGAACAGATCGCCCGGCACCGGCTCCGGCGCGTGGTCGTCCTCGGGCGGCGGCGGGTGCTCCTCGGGGCCGCGGGGGGCCTGGAGGCTCGCCAGGAAGCTGTCGTCAAAGAGGCTGCTCATCGCGCTCCGAGTCTAGGGCGCCGCACCGACGGCCGGGTCGCGTCCGCGGGTCGCCCCCGATCGCCTCCCCTACGCGCGCGGAAGGTCGCCGACGGTCATGGTAGCGCCAGGTGCCCCCCTCGACGGCGGGTCACGAAAATGTATCGGGCATATCACCCGGCAAACTTCCCAGGTGGCATACGAGTTGGCTACGGTGCGGGCGGGCCGCACGCCTCCTCCGGCGAACGACGCCGGGCCGCGCGACCCCCGCCGAATCCTGGGCGCCCGCGCGGCTCCCGGAGCCGGGGACCCAACCGAGACCCGGGGTGAATCGACCCGCGACCCGCTTCGGGCGCGGGCCGTAGGGCAGCCTTCCGCACCGATCCGCCCGAACCCGACAGCTAACCCGGCAGGCGGAGCACGGAAGGAGTCGCCTCCCTTGGCGTCGCACCGCAAGTCCCGTCCCACGGGCTCCCGGGCCGCGGCGGCCCGCCCCCCCGCCCGCGCCGCCGATGGGCCCGCCTCCGTCGCCCTCCTCTCCCCCTCGACCTCGACCGCCGCCCCTTCCGACGGAGGTGGCCCGAGCCTCGACGAGGTCGAGCGGCGGGTCGACGCCCTCTACCGCCAGGCGGGGGCGAGGGCGGGGAAGCCCACGCGGGGCGAGAGGACCGCCCGGCAGCGCGAGCGCGTGGACAGCCTCCGAGACGAGGGCCGCGGCGCCCGAGGGGCGCGCCGGGGGGATCCGGATGGCGGTGGCCCCTCCCGGGGGGCAGGCCGGACCGGAGAGCCCGCCTCCGGGGCCTCGGCGGCCACCCGTTCGGGCACCAGGCCCCCGACGGCGGACATGCGCCCGGCGGGGGCCACGGACGGCGGGGCGGCGGTCGCCCAGGGCCGTTCACCCGCGGAGCCGTTCGGGCGTCCCGAGGTCGCCGGCGACGCCTCCTCGTCGCCGGGGCGGCGGGAACGGTCCGGGGAGTCCTCGGACTCCCCCGGGGACCTCCGGCCCGCCCCCCGGAACGACCCGCACGCGGCCAAGGCGCGCGTCGGGGAGCAGCTGGCCGCGGCGCGGCGGATGCTGGCCGACGCCGCCCGCGAACGGTCCGCGTCGAACACGACGGACGCCGCCCCGCCCTCGGTGACCGCGAACCCTGCCGGGGACGGCGAGCCGTGGGCTCGCGAGGAGCGCCGGGAGTGGCGCGGCGACGAGGCCACGTCGGTCGACGACGTCCGCGCGACGGTCGTCGGGGGCGCCGGGCCGGACGGCTTCCCCGAGGCGCCCGTCCCGGACACGGGGGCCCTCTCCCGGGAGGACGCGACCGCGACGAGCACCCGACGGACCGCCCCGGACCCGTGGGAGGCGGCCCCGGAGGCGTGGGAGACCACTCCCGGGCCCGGCCGGGACGCCGGGGAGGCGACCGCGGAAACCGGCCCGGATCCGGTGGAGGGCCCCGCCCCGCTCGGCGGTCGGGCGTCGGAAACCGTGCCGTCCGGCGACTCGGGGTACGCGCCCAAGGGCGACAAGGCGGTCGCCTTCGCCCGTGCCCAGATCGGCAAGCCGTACGTCTGGGGCGCCACCGGCCCGGGCTCCTACGACTGCTCCGGCCTGACCCGGGCCGCCTGGACCGCGGCGGGCGTGGCCCTGCCCAGGAGCACTCGGGACCAGGCCCGGGCGGGCACGGTGGTCCCCCTCTCCGAGGCGCGCCCAGGCGATCTGGTCTTCTTCTCCGACGACCCCGCCCACGTGGGCGTCCACGTGGGGAACGGCATGATGATCCACGCGCCGGGTCCGGGCTCGTACGTGCGCGAGGACTCCGTGGTCCTCGACGGGGAGTCCACGGTCCGCGGCGTCGTGCGACCCGCCTGAGCGAACGTCCCGCCGAAGCGACGCGCCCCGCCCTCCGTCGGGACCACGACGGGGGGCGGGGCTCGGTGCGGGGTCCGCGACCGGGGGTCCGCCGTCCCCGGGCGGGAGGGCGGCGGCGGGAGCGGGGCGGGCGCTCAGGTCCAGAGGACGGCGATGAAGACGTTGGCGACGGTCAGCAGGCCCACGAGCCCGAACAGGCTCTTTCGCACCCTCTCCTCGTCCCGCTTCACGTAGACGAGTCCGAGGATCACGACCAGCAGCGCCAGTTTCACACCGACCTTGACGTTGTCGACCGGCCGCCCGTCCGCCTCGTTCAGGCCGACCAGGACCATCCCAGTGATCAACATCGTCAGGGCGCCGTGGAGCATGGCCGGGGTGTAGCGGGCGAGGCCCTGGCCCATCGCCTTCGTCTGGGTGAGGAATCCGCCCAGCAGGGCCGCGATGCCGATGACGTGCAGGCCGACGAAGAAGTGGATGAGTACGTCCATGCCCGGAGCCTACGCAGCGCTCCGAGGGCGGCCCGCACCGGCCCGGCGAAGCCCCCGGCGCCGCCCGACGCGCAGGCCCCGGCGGCGGACGCGCCCACCGCCGACCGGTGGTCAGACCAGCCGACGGGCGGTGGCCCAGCGGGTCAGCTCGTGGCGGTTGGACAGCTGGAGCTTGCGCAGGACGGCGGAGACATGGGACTCCACGGTCTTGACGGAGATGAAGAGCTGCTTGGCCACCTCCTTGTAGGCGTAGCCCCGGGCGATCAGGCGCAGTACCTCGCGTTCGCGCTGGGTGAGCCGGTCGAGGTCCTCGTCGACGGGCGGGGCCTCGGTCGAGGCGAAGGCGTCCAGGACGAACCCGGCCAGTCGCGGGGAGAACACCGCGTCGCCCTCCTGCACCCGGAAGACGGAGTCGACGAGGTCGTCCCCGGTGATGGTCTTGGTGACGTAGCCGCGGGCGCCGCCGCGGATGACGCCGATGACGTCCTCGGCGGCGTCGGACACGGACAGCGCGAGGAACCGCACCGGACGCTCGGAGTCGGTCGCGAGCGCGGCGCAGCGGCGCAGCACCTCGACACCGCCTCCGCCCGGGAGGTGCACGTCGAGCAGGACGACCTCGGGTCGGGTCGCGGTGATCACCGTGACCGCCTGCTCGACGTCCGCGGCCTCCCCCACCACCTCGATACCGGTCCGCCCGGTGTCGCCGATCTCCGCCTGGACACCGGTCCGGAACATGCGGTGGTCGTCGACGAGGACCACCCGCACCCGCCGTCCGGCGGGGTCTTCGACCGGCCCCCTCGTCGTCCCGGTGTGCTCGCTCATGACGCCTCCGCCCTCTCCGTCTCCAGCTCGATCTCCGTGCCCCCGCCGGGCACCGCGCGCAGGCGTGCCGTCCCCCCGTTGCGCTCCATCCGGCCGATGATCGATTCCCTGACGCCCATGCGGTCGGGGGGGATCGAGTCGAGGTCGAAGCCGGGGCCCCGGTCGCGCACGGACACGAAGACCCGGTCCGACTCCACCTCGGCGTAGACCTGGACGGCACCGCCCCCGCCACCGTACTTGGCGGCGTTCACCATCGCCTCGCGCGCGGCCTGGGTCAGCGCGCGGATCCTGTCGTCCAGGGGACAGTCGCCCACGACCACGACCTCCATCGGGACGCCGTGTTCGTCCTCGACCTCGGCGGCGACGCGGCGGACGGCGTCGGCCAGGGTAGTGGGCTCCTCTTCCTGGTGCTTGCCGTTGCCCTCCGGTCTGTAGAGCCAGGCGCGCAGCTCGCGCTCCTGGGCCCGCGCGAGCCGGCGGACCTCGCTCGGGCTGTCGGCGTTGCGTTGGATCAGGGTCAGCGTGTGCAGGACCGAGTCGTGGACGTGAGCGGCGACTTCGGCGCGCTCTTGGGCGCGGATGCGCATCAGCCGTTCCTCGGAGAGGTCCTGCGTCATCCGCACCAGGTACGGGCCGGCGAGGAGGGCGACGCCGACCAGCACCGCGAGGGTGGCCTGGAGGATGGAGCCGAGCTGCGCGGAACCGCGGAGCACGAGGATGCCGGTCACTCCGGCCGTCACCAGCAGCACTCCGGCCCCGGTCCGCAGGAGGGCGACCGTGCTCCCCCGCCGACCGACCTCGACCCAGCGCGCGCGGCGGGCGTCGTCGGCCTGCCTCCAGACGAGGGCGACGCCGGCGCCGACCAGGACGACGGGCCAGAGGTAGAGACGGACTCCGCCGCCGAGTTCGACGTTTCCGGCGAAGACCAGGGCCACGACCACCATCAGCAGCAGGGCGACGAGTTGTCCCCGGTCGGGGCGGCGTGCGATCAGCCTGCGGCGACCGTCCGGCGCGGTGTCGGTCGCCACCATCGCCGGCGGCCTGCGGGGGTCGACTCCCCCGACGCCGAGCGGAACGAAGAACCAGAACGCCGCGTACAGCAGGGCCCCGAGTCCGTCCGCCATGAAGAGGCCGACGAACACCAGCCGCACCCAGGTCACCGGCAGCCCGAGGTGTCCGGCGAGCCCTCGGGCCACGCCGCCGAGCCAGCGGCCGTCGCCGCTGCGGTAGAGCTTGCGCGAGGGCCGTGGTTCGGCGGGCGGCTCTCCCGCGCCCACTGCTGCGTCCGGCATGTTCTCGATGATCACACGCCCGCCCGGCCACGACATCAGGGTCTCCCCGGAGGCCTCCCTGACACGGTCCTCTTCGATCGTCGTCGTCGGCGGAGGTTCCGCGCGGGCCCGGCCACGCCCTCCGGCCGCCCGAGGTCGCCCGCCCGGACCGACCCACGGCTGTCGAGCCGCCCGACGTCGATAGCGCCACCCGGACCGCGTTCGGCGCCCGGCAGCGGGCCTGCCCCCTCCGGGCGGAACGCGTCCGCCCGAGCGGCCGTTCGACAGGGTCGACCGGGGTCGGATTTCCGGGTCGGGTCAGGGTCCTCCGCACCGCGGTCGGCGGTTCGCTCCGGTCACCATGGAGGCATGTCAGAGCACGAGAACGCCGCGCACGGCCTCGAACCGGGTGCCCGGCCGGCAGCGGAGCCGCTCGGCGACGTTCCCGCCGGGGGCACGGGGGCGGGCGCCGAGAGTCCCGGAAGACCGGACTCGTGGGCGCCCCTGCGCCGAGACCGCTCGCACCGACTGATCGCCGGCGTGTGCGCGGGGTTGGGTCGGCGGTACGACATGGACCCGGTGATCTTCCGGATCGCCCTGCCGGTCCTCGCCGTGACCGGCGGTTTGGGTCTGATCTTCTACGGATTCGCCTGGCTCCTGGTCCCCTCCGAGGACGAGGAGGAGAGCGAGGCGCGCAAGCTGTTGACGGGCAGGGTGGACGCGCCGACGCTGGCGGCGTTGCTCCTCTCCCTGGTCGGCTGCGGGCTGTTCCTCGCGATGCTGAACACCGGGGGGGTGCTCAGTTTCGCGGTACTGCTCTCCCTGGTGCTGCTCGGGGCGGGGCACTGGTCGCGTCGGCGCGGCCTGCCGGGTCCGGACCCGCTGGCGGCGCAGACCGCCGCGGAGGCTCCGCCGGAGGCCCAGGCACCCCCGGTGCCGCCCGTGCCCACCGCCGGGGCCTCCTGGTGGCGGGCCTCGCTCGTCGAGGACGGCGGGGTGACCGCCGGGGACCCGACCGGCGAGGGTCGGCGGGGCTCCCCTTCCGGCGGTGGCGAGGCTCACTTCTGGGGCACGGGGCCGGATCGGCTCAGGGAGCGGTGGGCCGCGGCGGGTCGGTCCGGGCCCGGGGGCGGGGCGATGTCGGACGGGAAGCGGGCTCGGCGGGACCGACCGCGATGGATCGGAGGCTGGGTGTTCCTGGCCGCCGTGGCCGCGGGGGGGCTGGCGACCGGCCTGGCCTGGGCGAGCCAGCCGGCCCTGACCAGCGTGCGGTTCGGGCTGGCCGCCGCGCTGACGGTCTTCGGCGTCGGCCTGGTGATCGGGGCCTTCCGCGGGAGGTTGGGGGCGGGGACGATCGTGGTGGCGGTCGTCACCGCCGCGTTGCTGGCGGCGACGGCGGCGCTCCCCGCGGGCGCGGGCGACGAGTGGGCGCGGCCCACCTGGCGGCCCACCGCCGCGGCGGAGGTGCGCGAGGGGTACGGGTTCGCCTCGGGGGAGGGCACGCTGGATCTGTCCGGCGTGTCGGTGCCCGCAGGGGAGACCGTCCGCACCCGTGCCGAGGCGGACCTGGGGAGAATCCTGGTGATCCTGCCACCCGACGCCACCGCGCGGCTGAGCGTCTCGGTCGGGCTGGGCGACCTGCTGCTGCCGGAGGAGGATCGGGGCGACGCGGACGTGGCTCCGGGACGACACCGGGAGCTGACGCTGTCTCCGACGCGACCCGGCGAGGAGGCGGGCGGGGTCCTGGACCTGGAGGTGCGCGTCGGCGTCGGAGAGGTGGTGGTGAGTCGTGCCGAGCCGTGAGTTCTCCCCCGGACGCCTGGTGGCCGGGATCTTCCTGACCCTGACGGGTGTGGTCTGCCTGGCCGACGCGGCAGGCGTGTGGGAGGTTCCCTGGTTCGCTCCGGGACCGCTGGTCGCCGGCGGGCTGCTCCTGGCCGGGGTGGCGGCGCTCGTCGGTCGCGCCGCGCGGCGCCGGCGTCGGCCCGGCCCACGGTGACGGGAACGGCCCGGCCGTCGGGACCCGTGGGCGGGCGGCCTACGAGCCCGCTCGGACCCGGCGGTCGGCGTCCCGGGGGAAGAGGGCGAGGAGCACGCCCAGCACGAGGACGGCTACCAACGCCGCGACGCCCATGCTGATCTGACTGGCCCGCACGAACTCGCGCTCCGCGAGGTCGGCGACCGGCACGTCGAAGTACCGGACGATCGCGCTGACACCGTTGGTCGCCGGGTGGGCGTTCGCGTCGTGCCCCTCCTCCTCACCGGCCCGGAGATCCTCGTCGAAGTCCTCCCCGAGGGTGAGGCCGAGCCACCCCGTCAGCACCGTGCCCAGGGCGGCGAAACTCAGCGCTCCGCCGAGCGGCTGCTGGGTGTTCACGATGCCGGAGACCATGCCCGACCGACCTCGGGGGGCGTTCCGGAGGGTGACCGACACGACCGGGGTGATCAGAAGGGCCGAGGCCACGCCGACAAGGGCCATTCCCGCCGGAACGGCACCCCCGCCGAGCGGAAACCCGAAGATCATCAGGAAGAGCCCGAGCACCATGGCCACTTGGCCGAGCAGGAGCGTCGAGCGCAGGCCCGCCCGCGCGGTGACCCACCCCACCCGCAGGGCGACGACCGTGTACCCGATGGCGAAAGGCAGGACGAACAAGCCGATGAGCAGCGGCGAGAGTTCGCGGATGTTCCGGTAGTACTGCACGGCGACGAAGTAGACGCCTTCGTTGCAGAAGGCGGCGAAGAACAACACCGTCACCGAGAGCGAGTTCAGCCGGTCACGGAACAGGCTCACGTCCAGCATGGGCTCGCGGGCGCGCGCCTCGCGGAGGAGGAATCCGACGAGCCCGGCCGCGGTCGACGAGCACAGCAGCAGTGTCGGCCAGGAGGTCCATCCGAACGAGCGCCCCTGGATGAGCACCAGGGTCAGCGCCGTCACCGTGAGAACGAAGAGAACCTGGCCCCACCAGTCGAACGCGACCCGCCCCCCGAGGCGGGAGTCGACGACCCCGCGCCAGGTGGCCGCCGCCGCGCACGCGGCGAAGGGGAAGGCCGCCAGGAAGGCGCTGCGCCAGCCCGTCGTCTCGGTCAGGAACCCTCCCAACGGAGGCCCCACCGCGACCGCCGTACCGCCCACGGCCACCCACCCGCCCACGGCCCGCGCGGCGGTGGCCGGGGATCCGCCGACCGAGCCGACCAGGGCCAGGGAGGTCACGAGCACGGCGGCGCTCGCCGCCCCCTGCACCCCCCGCACCGCCAGCAGCACCGGGATGCCCGGTGCGAGGGTGGCGCACACCGAGCACGCCATGAACAGGAGCAGACTCGTGGTGTAGACGCGCCTCACGCCGAGGGTGTCGGCCAGTGTGGCGGCGACCATCACCGTGGCGGCCATGCCGAGGCTGTAGACGCCCGCGAACCACTGGAGGCCGGACTCCCCCAGCTCCAGCCGGCCCCGGATGTCGAAGGCGGCGATGTACGTGATCATGAGGTTGGCGTTGATGGCGAACAGACCGCAGTACGCCGCGACCAGAACCCTCCGCCGCGCCTTCCCACCATCGCGCTCGCTCGCGACAGGGGTGTTTCGGGGCGACATGGGGCGCATCCTGACATCTCACCCCTGCGGAAGGGGGGAGACGCGCGCGCACCACGCCGTGGAGGCGGGCCCGGGGTCGGCCCGACGAACACCGCCGGGCGGCCTGCTTCAGGACATCGGGCCGACGCTCACCACGCCCCGGGCCGAAACCGGCGACGACGGGCGGCGAGGCGGGCGTCGAGCGACCAGTACGGGGCCCCCGCCAGCACCAGGGGCACCCAGCAGATCAGGTACGGGAGGTCGTTGCCGTAGTAGTAGGGATCGGCGGCCCAGCTCACGGTCAGCCAGAGGCTGAGCGAGATCAGCGCCCCGCCGAGGGCGGCCACGCGGGCCAGCAGCCCGACCAGCGTCGCCAGGCCGACGGCCAATTCGCCGCAGGCGACGACGTATCCGAACCCGACCGGGTTCGCCAGACCCAGATCGACGAGCGCGGGCACGGCCGAGGAGTCGCGGACGGCCCGCATCAGATCCCCGATGGAGCCGGCACCCGAGTCCCGGAGGAAGGCGCCGTCGGTCAGTTTGTCCAACCCCGCGTAGAGGAAGGTGAAGCCGAGGAAGAGGCGCAACGGCGCCAAGGCGTGGCGGCTCGCGGTCTCCCGCAACCCTCCCCGGCCCACCGTTCGCCCGTCCGTGTGACTGCCGTGGGTCATCACCGAAAGCCGCCTCTCGCCGCTCCGTCCGGGTCCTCCGCACCATACGTGCGTCGCGGGGGCCCTCCGCAATCCTGCCGTCCGGGTACTCCGCGGCCGGCGCGGCGGGGCCGGTCGCCCGCGCGGACTCGCCGGGGATACCGGACGGAGGATGTCCGGTATCGCGCGGATACTCTCGACATGACAGCGAACTGGGCGCGGTTCAGCGCCGCCGAACCCGATCTCGCGGCGACCGTGGAGGCACGCTTCGCCGCCTACCGGCACCACGTCCTGGCGACCCTGCGCCCGGACGGCTCGCCCCGCACGTCCGGGCTGGAGGCGCGATTCTCCGACGGCGAGGTGTGGCTCGGCATGATGGCCGACTCGGCCAAGGCGCTCGACCTGCGCCGTGACCCCCGCTTCGCGCTCCAGGCCAACCCGGGCGAGGGCACCGGGATGGGCGGGGGCGACGTGCGGATCGGGGGACGGGCCGTCGAGGTCGCGGAGGAGCGTCGCAGGGCCGTCTACGGCGAAGAGGCGGAAGGGCTGGAGCCGTTCCACCTCTTCCGCGTCGAGATCACCGAGGTCGTGCGGACCTCGGTCGAGGACGGGACGCGACTCCTCGTGCAGGTCTGGAAGCCGGGGCGGCCCGTGCGCGGCGTCCGCCGCACGTGAGCGCCCCCTCGGCGCGGGGCTTCGCCGGGGTGTCGGCGCAGCGCTCCCACGACGTGCCCGGCCGGTTCGAGGCACGCCGCCGTCAGGCGCGCCTCACTCCCACTCGATGGTGCCCGGCGGCTTGCTGGTCACGTCCAGCACGACCCGGTTCACGTCGGCGACCTCGTTGGTGATCCGTGTCGAGATCCGCGCGAGCACCTCGTACGGGAGTCGGGACCAGTCGGCGGTCATGGCGTCCTCGGAGGAGACCGGACGCAGGACGACGGGGTGACCGTAGGTCCGCCCGTCCCCCTGGACGCCGACGGAGCGCACGTCGGCGAGCAGGACCACCGGGCACTGCCAGATGTCGCGGTCGAGGCCCGCGGCCGTCAACTCCTCGCGGGCGATGGCGTCGGCTTCGCGCAGCAGGTCGAGTCGGTCCCGGGTCACCTCCCCGACGATGCGGATACCGAGGCCGGGGCCGGGGAACGGCTGTCGCTGCACGATCTCCTCCGGCAGCCCGAGTTCCTGACCGACCATCCGGACCTCGTCCTTGAAGAGTCGGCGCAGCGGCTCCACGAGCCCGAACTCCAGGTCCTCGGGGAGCCCGCCGACGTTGTGGTGCGACTTGATGTTGGCCGCTCCGGTGCCGCCACCGGATTCGACGACGTCCGGGTAGAGGGTCCCCTGGACGAGGAACTCCACCGCCGGCCCCTGGTCGGCGACGATCTCCGCCTGGGCCCGTTCGAAGACCCGGATGAACTCCCGTCCGATGATCTTCCGCTTCTCCTCGGGGTCGGAGACCCCGCGCAAGGCGTCCAGGAACCGCTCGGCGGCGTCCACGACCTTCAACTGGACACCGGTCGCGGCGACGAAGTCCTTCTCGACCTGCTCGGTCTCGCCCTTGCGCATGAGTCCGTGGTCCACGTAGACACAGGTCAGCCGGGAGCCGATGGCCTTCTGGACGAGCGCGGCGGCGACGGCCGAGTCCACCCCGCCGGACAGACCGCAGATCGCGCGACGGTCGCCGACCTGCTCGCGGATCGCGGCGATCCGCTCCTCGATCACGTTGCCCATGGTCCACGACGGCGCCAGGCCCGCGCCGCGGTAGAGGAAGTGCTCCAGTACCTGCTGCCCGTGCGTGGAGTGCATCACCTCGGGGTGGTACTGGACGCCGTACAGCCTGCGGGCGTCGTTCTCGAAGGCGGCGACCGGCACGATGTCGGTGGAGGCGGTGACGGTGAAGCCCTCGGGGGCGGCGGAACAGGCGTCGCCGTGCGACATCCACACCGACTGCTCGGCCGGGGTGCCCTCGAAGAGGGTGGAGGACGGGCGGGAGACGGCCAGTCCGGTGCGGCCGTACTCGCGGGAGCCGGTGTTGTCGACCGTCCCCCCCAGGGCCTGCGCCATCAACTGGAACCCGTAGCACATGCCGAAGACCGGCACGCCCGCCTCGAAGAGCGAACGATCGACCGTCGGGGCCCCCGGCGCGTACACCGACGACGGGCCGCCGGAGAGAATGATCGCCGCGGGCTTGCGCGCGAGCATCTCCTCCACCGGCATGGTGCTCGGTACGATCTCGCTGTAGACCCGGGCCTCGCGGACGCGACGGGCGATGAGCTGGGCGTACTGCGCGCCGAAGTCGACGACCAGGACGGTGTCGGGGGCGGCGGCAGCGGGAGGCGCTGATGACACGAGGTGCCTTCCGGCGGTGGGGCGGGGTCTGACGCTTGCCGATTCTACCGAGGGACCGGGCCGCCCGGTGCGGCACCGGCGGACCCCGACGGGAGGCACGGCCGCCGCCGTTCCCCCCGAGCGTCCAACGGGAGGAACGGCGGCGAGGGGGGACGCCGCAGCGTGCCCCGCCGGGCGCACCGACCCGCACCACCCGGCGCCCGAAGAGGCCACCCCCTGTCGGAATCGGTCTCAAGTCGACCCAGCCGAGAGGAAGTGACGCAGGACACATAAGAATGCTGTCAGCTTTGCACAACCATTCGAGGGTCTCGATGATCACACCTTCCGACCCAAGGGCCACGTCCGCACCCCGCGACGTCGCCCATCAGCGCGTGCTGCGCCCGCCGCAGCACTCATGACTCTCGAGGTCTTCATGAAGCTTCGCCGCGCCATGGGCGTCGCCGCCGCGACGACCGTTCTCGCGCCGCTCGCCCTCCTCTCGGCCCCGGCAGCGTTCGCGACGGGCGACGACCCCGCCCCCTCCACCGGCGTCACCGCCCCGGAGGACACCACGCCGAACGACTCCACGTCCGAGGGGACGGACGCGGGCGGCGGCGAGTCCCCCGCAACCGGCGGCGAAGCCGACGGTGAGCAGGACTCCCCGTCCGAGGAGGACACCTCCGGGGGCGACCCCACCGGTGACGAGACGACCGGTGACGAGACGACCGGGGAGGGGACGACCGGGGAGGACGCCACCGGGGAGAACTCCGGCGACGGCGATGCCACTGAGGAGAACTCCGAGGGCGCCGGCAGCGGCGGCGAGTCCGGCGGGGACGAGGAGACCGGCGAGGAGGAGGCCGGCGAGGAGGAGGCCGGCGAGGAGTCGAAGGACGAGTCGGACACGCCCGGCGAGCCGACCTGGGACCCCTACGCCTCCTGCGAGGACCAGGACTGGGACGAGAAGATCAGCTCGACCCTCTCCGGGCTGCCGAACACCATCGTGGCCGGCACCGGCTGGCACGAGTTCCGGTTCGTCGTCGAGAACGGCACCGACACGGACCTGAAGGACGTCTGGGTCGAGGCCTACACCGAGTACCTGGAGACCAACGACGAGGACGCCTCGCTCTACATCGACCTGGCGGAGATCGAGGTCAAGGAGAACGGCCGGTGGACCTCGGCCTTCCAGGAAGGCATCGAGTTCGACGGTGAGTCGTTCGACTTCTCCGGTTCCTTCGTCGGCATGGTCGGCACCCTGGAGAAGGGCGCCACCGTCACCTTCGACATGCGCGTGCGGATCGACGAGTCCGCCCCGGCGGGCACCGCCCTCGCCCTGAGCGAGGCCGTGTACGCGGGCGCCGACGGCACCTGCCGCTTCAACGGCGAGTTCTACGACCTGACCGTGCTGGGCGCCTCCAGCGACAAGCCGGACGACGTCCAGGACGCCGTGCCGAACGGTGACAGGCCCACCACCCCGGCCGACACCGCGGTGAAGCCGCAGGGTGGCGTCAAGGAGATCACCGGCAGCCTCGCCGAGACCGGTTCCAGCTCCGCGCTGCCCATGATCGGCCTGATCGGCGGCGCCGCCGTCGTCGTGGGTGCCGGCGCCGTCTTCGCGGTGAAGCGTCGCAAGACCGGTTCGCCCGCCTGACCCGCCGACGGAGAAACGACGTGTGCGACTGAGCACGTGAGCCAGGAGGGACCCGCGCTCGGAGGGGGGCGCGGGTCCCTCTCGCGTTTCCCGGCCCCGGCGACGCCGACCGGACCCCACCCGGGGCGGGTCGCGAGGAGGTGTCCACCGACGGGGCGGGCCGGCGCGTGCGCCCTACCGCCTCGGCGGAACCGGCGGCACCCCGAGAAGGGGCAGCCGCAGGGCGCCGAAGGCGTCGGTCGGCACCGCGGGCTTGCGCGGCGCGACCGGGCTCAGTCGGCGGTACGCCTCCCCCTGGCCGGGCCGCGGGTCGGGGTCTCCGTTGTTGGGCCAGTACGACATCGCCCGCTCCGCCTGGGCGGTGATGGTCAGGGACGGATTGACCCCCAGATTGGCCGAGACCGCGGCCCCGTCGACCACGGAGACCCCCGGGTGCCCGTACAGCCGGTGATACGGGTCGATCACACCGGAGTCCCGATCGGCGCCGATGGGGCAGCCCCCCAGGAAGTGCGCGGTGAACGGCCTGCCCACCACCTCGCCGAGATTGGAGCCCGGAAAGCCGTTGATCTCCTCGGCGAGAGCCGAGGCGGACTCGGTCGCCGCCCGGATCTGTCGGGGGTTGGGCGCGCCGTGGCCCTGACGGGCGGTCAACGAACCCTTGCCGAGGCCCCTCGCCCTGAGGCGGGTCGTGAGGGAGTTGTCCAGGGACTGCATCACCAAGGCGATGACGGTCCGCTCCGACCAGCGTCGATTGGACAGCGACCGCAGGGCCGGCAGCGGGTGTCGGGCCACTCGCGCGAGGTAGCCGCGCACCCGCGCGAGGCCCGGCGCGTCGTCGCCGGCGTAGGGCACCTGGACGGTGGACAGGCACCCCATGGCGTTGGAGCCCTTGCCATAGCGGACCGGCTCGATGTGGGTGTCGGCGTCCGGGTGGATCGACGAGGTGATCGCCACCCCGCGGGTGAAGTCCACGCGTCGCCGTCCGGTGGCGCGTCGGTAGCGCCGGTCGTCGGTCTGGGCTCCCACCAGGGCCTCGGAGTTGGTGCGGGTGAGCATGCCGAGCCGGTCGCTGACGCGCGGCAGGAGTCCCTTCGCCCGCATGCGGTGGAGGAGCGTCTGGGTTCCGTAGGTCCCGGCGGCCAGGACGACGTGGCGTGCCCTGAGGGTACGGCCGGGCCGGCCACGTCCGAGGCCGGCCGTGGGGCGGCAGACGACGACGTGGCCGCCGCGCCCGTCCTCGGTGACCGAGACGACCGTGGTCATGGGGTGGATCACCGCGCCGGCACGCTCGGCGAGGTGGAGGTAGTTCTCCGTCAGGGTGTTCTTGGCGCCGACCCGGCAGCCGGTCATGCACGCGCCGCATTCCGTGCAGGCGTGGCGTTCCGGCCCCGCGCCGCCGAAGTAGGGATCCGGGGCCTTCCGCCCCGGCCTCGCCCGTGTCTTCCCGTCGCTGTCCTCCCCGTCGCCGAAGAAGACGCCGACGGGCGCCATGTGGAAGGTCTCGCCGCAGCCCATCCGTTCGGCGGCGGCCTTCAGGTGCGTGTCGGACTCGGTCGTCGTCGGGTTGACCCGCACCCCCAGCATGCGCCGGCCCTGCTCGTAGTACGGCTCCAGCTCGGCTCGCCAGTCGGTGACGTCCCGCCACTGGGGGTCCTCGAAGAACGGCCGGGGCGGTTCGTACAGGGTGTTGGCGTAGTTGAGCGAGCCGCCGCCCACCCCGGCGCCGGCCAGCACCATGACGCTCCCCAGGAAGTGGACGCGTTGCAGGCCGTACAGGCCGAGGCGGGGCGCCCAGAGGTAGTTGGCGAGGTCCCAGGAGTTCTTGGGCAGCGTGTCGCGGGTGAAGCGTCGCCCCGCTTCCAGGACCCCGACCCGGTAGCCCTTCTCGGTCAGCCGCAAGGCGGCGACCGAGCCTCCGAACCCCGAGCCGACGACGACGACGTCGTAGTCGTATCCGCGTCCCTTGTCCTCACTGTCGGTCACCGATCGCTCCTGCGGCACGTGTTCTCCTCGTCGAGACGGTGTGCGGGGGTGCGGAGGCGCGAGGAACGGCCGCGCGTGTGCCTTCGGCGCGCGCCGGTCCGGGAACCCCTCGCGCGGGGGCGACCGTCCGGCCGACGCGAGCCCGGCCCGCGGCGGGCCTAGCGGAGGCGGAGCGTCTTCATCAGGATCAGGGCACGGCTCATCGCGCGGGTGTACGTCTCCTCGTCCATCCCCCGGGAGGGCGCCATCGGCAGCAGCCGCTGATGGGCCACGGTCTGCGCCTCCGTGTACTTGAGAATCCCCTCGGAGCCGTGCCGACGGCCGAGTCCGGAGTCCTTCATGCCGCCCATCGGCGACCGGACGCTGCCGTAGGCCGGGGCGTAGCCCTCGTTGATGTTGACGGTCCCGGTCCGCAGGCGCGCGGCGATCCGCCGGCCGCGCCCGGCGTCCCTCGTCCAGACGGACGCGTTCAGCCCGTAGGTCGAGGCGTTGGCGCGGTCGACGGCGTCGTCCTCGTCGGAGAAGCGGTAGACGGAGACAACGGGTCCGAAGGTCTCCTCCTCGCAGAGCGCCATGTCCTCGGTGACGCCGTCGAGGATCGTCGGCTCGTGGAAGAAGGGGCCGACGTCCGGGCGGGCGACGCCGCCCGCGAGCACCTTCGCCCCGTGCGCCACGGCGTCCTCGACGTGCCGGCGCACCGCCTGAAGCTGCCTCTCGCCCGCCAGCGACCCCATGTCCGCGCCGTAGGCGAGGGAGGCGCCGAGCCGCATCGCGCGGGTGCGGGCGACGAACCGGTCGAGGAAGGCGTCGGCTATGGACTCGTGGACGTACAGGCGTTCCACGGAGATGCAGAGCTGCCCGGCGGAGGAGAAGCAGGCACGGACCGCGCCGGCCGCCGCCTTGTCCACGTCGGCGTCCCGCAGCACCAGCATCGGGTTCTTGCCGCCCAGTTCGAGGGAGACCCCGACCAGCCGCTCCCCCGCCGACCGGGCCACCTCCCGGCCGGTGCGGGTGGAGCCGGTGAAGGACACGTAGTCCGCGTGGCGGACGACCTCGGGCCCGACGACCGGCCCTTCCCCGAGGACGACCTGGAAGACGCCCGGCGGGAGACCGGCCTCGACCAACAGGTCGCGGGCCCACAGCGCGGTGAGGCAGGTCTCGGTGTCGGGCTTCATCACGACGGCGTTGCCCGCGACGAACGCGGGGAGGGCGTCGCCGACGGACAGTTCCAGGGGGTAGTTCCAGGGGGCGATCTGTCCGACCACGCCGCGCGGATGCCGCAGCTCGGTGGCCTTGGTCAGCACGGGGACCGCTCCGACGTGCCGCTTGGGGCGCAGGTAGGAGTCGGCCCGGCGGCCGTAGTGGCGGGCGGCCATCGCGACCGCCATCACCTCCTCGAACGCGTGCAGCCTCGCCTTCCCGGTCTCCAGCTGGATCAGGTCGAGGACCTCGGCCTGCCGCTGGAGGACGAGGTCGTGGAAGCGGAGCAGGACGGCTGCGCGCCGGCGCACCGGGACGCGGGCCCACCCTGCCTGGGCGGCTCGTGCCCGGTCGAAGGCGTGGGCGACGTCCTCCGGCGTCGAGGCGGGCAGATCGGTCAGCTTCTCGCCGGTCAGGGGGGTGTGGCCGGCGGTGCGTCCCGATCCGACGACGTCCTTGACGAGGCGGGCGACGAGTGCGGGGGTGACCACGTCCGCCGCGGTCCGGGCGCCCGCCGGGGCGGGCGCGAGGGGGTTGCCGCCGGCCGTCGGGGTGCCGGTCTCTTCCAGGGCCTGCGCGTCGGTCATGCCACGCAGCCTAGGGTGCCGAAGGCGCTTTGGGTACCCGTCGGTAATCGACCCCCGTCACACCCGCCCTGTTCTCTTCGGACGCGGTCGCGTCCGGCCTGGTGGAGGGCGCGCGTGTCCGCGCGGACACCGTGCGTCGCCTCCCGCGGCCCCGGGGCTCCGGGTGCCGCGCGGCGTCGGCCCGGCGAAGAGGCCGGCCGTCCTCGACGACGCAGCGGGCCGGCCGTAGGCGCCCGGTCTCGGTCAGGGGCGCACTACGGTGGGGAGGGCCTTTCTGGTCGGTGTGGACGTCGCGATCCACACCGAACCCGGAAGGCCCTCACCCGTTCAAGATCCCTCAGCCGAGACCTACATCACCCGTCCACAGCCTCCCAGGACAGAACATCTAGGGCGGCACGGCGGGGTCGGGGGTGGCCGCCCGGTACGGACCGCCGGACGGGAAGGTGCCGCCCTGGGGCGGCGAGGCGACACCGGGCGGACCCACCTCGGCGGACGGTGCCGGGACAGGCGGCGGGTCGGCGGGCGTCGGCGAGGGGGAGTCCGGCACGGATGTCGAGGGCGCGCCTCCTCCCGCGCCCCCGGGGTCGCCCGTGAGCAAGATGGCGGTGCCGACGCCGGCCGCGACCGTCGCGGCCGCGAGGAGCACCGCGAGCAGCAGGCCCCGCCTGGCCCGCCGCGGCACCCGCTCGTCGCCGGGTCGGCGCGGGGTGCGGCCGGTCGCCAGGAAGGCGCGCAGCATCCCCTCGGCCTCCTCCGCGTCCAGCCGCCGCGCGGGGTCGCGTTCGAGGAGGCCGCGGACGACGGGGGCCAACGGCGCGGCCTGCGCGGGGGCCTGGACCGCCTCGTCCACCACGGCGCGCACGATTCCGCCGAGGGAGTCCCGTCGGAACGGCGACTCGCCGCTGAGCGCGGTGCACAGCAGGGCGCCCAGCGACCACAGGTCGGACGCCGGTCCGGTGCCGGTCCCGGACATCCGTTCCGGCGCGGTGTACTCGGGCGAGCCGACGAAGGTGCCGGTCTCGGTGAGCGTGGTGGCGCCCTCGACGTGGGCGACGCCGAAGTCGGTGAGGACGACGCGGCCGTCGTCGGCGATCAGGACGTTGGACGGCTTGACGTCCCGGTGCAGGACCCCGGCGGAGTGGGCCGTGCGCAGGGCGCCGAGCAGGGCGAGGCCGATCCTCGCGGCCTCGCCGGCCCGGACCGTGCCCCGCTCGACGAGCCGGTCGGCGAGCGAGCCGCCGTCGATCAGTTCCATGACGATGTAGGCACGCCCCTCGTCCTCGACGACGTCGTGGACGACGATGATGTGCGGGTGGCTCAGCCGCGCGACCGCGCGGGCCTCGCGGAGGGTGCGCTCGCGCCGCCGCAGGGCCTCCGTCGTGGCGCCGGAGGCGGTGCGGGGCTCGGACGGGTCGGCCAGGGGCAGTGCCTTGACGGCGACCTCACGGCCGAGCAACGCGTCGGTGGCACGCCAGACGACCCCCATGCCGCCGCTGCCGAGCCGCTCGCCGAGCCGGTAGCGGCCGGCGATCACACGCCCGCCGTCCCCCTCGGTCACCATGGGCCCATGATGCCCCACCGGAGGGCACGGCTCCGGGGTACTCGCCCCGCGGTGGCCGACAACCGACGGCGTCACGAACCGTCCCGGGTGGGGTGCGGGTCGCCCGTCCGAGGGGGTGTCGCCCCGAGGGGCGGGGCGTCACCCCGCGGGGCGGTAGGTCGCGGCGGCCCGCTCGAACAGCCGGGTCACCTCGTCCCGTTCGGATTCGGGGCCGAGCACCTGGACGATGTGGTAGCGGTCGTCGATCAGCAGGGCCAGGTTGCGGACGTACAGCTCGGAGCCGTCGGCGCCGGTCCAGGTGAACTGGCCCTCGGCCGTCACACGTCCGCCGACCTCCACCGTCCTCATCCCCGTGGACGTGGCCCACGTGGAGTCGCGGTACGGCTGCAACTCCGGCTCCCGCTCCCGCTGGTAGGCCATCGGATCGGTGCCGTACTCGGTCGTCCCGTCCCGGCCGGGCACGATCAGCAGACGGAACCGCCCGCCGGCATAGACGACTTGTCCGCGGTCGTTCGCCGGAGAGCGGTCCCATCCCTCGGCGACCGCGACCCGGAAGCCCTCGGGGTCGGTCCGGAGCGTGAATCCCTCGGGGACGTCGACCGGGGATTCGGAGCCGGCCGGCCGGGTCTCCGTGCCCCGCGCCGCGTGGGAGGGAACGGAGGACCCCGCCGGAGGCGTCCGCCCGTCGGGCACGACGGCGTTCGGGGACGGGGCGGACGCCACCCGACCCGCCCCGGTGGCGGCGCCGGCGTCGGCCCGCGGCATGAGGAGCGCCGCGTAGGCCACCGCTCCGGCGACGCCGAGCAGGACGAGCAGGAGCAGGAGGCGACCGAGCCGGTGCGGGGACCGCTCCCCCTCCCGGCGTCCGTGCCGCGACGATCGTGCCGGCGGCCCGGCCCGGCGCCGCCGCACCAGTTCTCCCCGGCGCCGTACGACGGGCAGTCGGCCGGTGTCGACGGGCGGGGCGGGCACGACGTGCAGCCCGGCGTCGGGTTCGGGCGCGGACCGCACCAGTGAGCGCAGCCAGCCGCGCAGTTCCTCGGCACCCAGCCGCTCGGTGGGGTCCCGGCGCAGCAGCGACTCCACGACGGGACGCAGCGGTCCGCACTCCTCGGCGAAGGCCGGCGGCTCGGCGCAGACCAGTTGGACCAGCTCGGCCGTCGACTCCTCCGGGTAGGGGGCGTGCCCCTGGACGGCGCGGAAGAGGAGCGCCCCGAGTGCCCACAGGTCCGTCGCGGGACCCACCGGGGGCGCCAACCGCCAGTTTCCGTGGACCGGGCCGGCCTGTTCCGGTGCCCACCGCTCGGTCACCGGGCCGACGACGGACATCCGGGCCTGCCGAGCCCGTTCGGCGGCCAGGGTGCCGGCGGGCCCGCGCGCGCCGCCGGGAGCGGCGCCCGGGGGCTCCGAGGGGACGGGTGGGCGCGGGGCGGCGGGGCGGGCGACTCCGGCGTCCCCGCCGTTCGGTCCGGGCGCCGGAGCGTCGTGCGTCCGTCGAGGGGCGGTGACCCCGCCCGCCGTGTACGGGTCCCGGCCGGGGAGGGCGGGCGCCTCGCCCCGCGTCTCCCTGACCCGTGCGGCGGCGGCCCGGGCGCCGGCGCGGTAGGCGGCGATGGCGCCGGCGCGGGCCGCCCGCCCTCGCCGGACGACGGCCCGTCGAGCGCCGGAAACGCCCGCGCGACCGCGCCCGACGCCCCCGGGCGGTTGCCGGCCGCCGCTGCCCGGCGTCCCTCGGCGGCCGGCCCGGGGAGCGCGACCCCACCCCACCCGTCCTGACCGGCGTCGGCGGCCCCCCGCCCCGCGCCGCCGCCGGTCGGAGCGCCGGGCAGGGGCGTCCCGCCGGGCCCGACCGCGATGTCCGGCAAGGCCGTGTCGTCGGCCTCGGGCAGCGGGTCGTGGCCGCACAGGGCCTCCTCCGCCGCGCCCACCGCCAACCCGGTGAGCAGCACCCGCCCGTCGTCGCAGATCAACACGGTGCGGGCGGTGACGTTCCGGTGCACCCATCCGTGGCCGTGCAGTACCCGCAGCGCGGTGAGGACGTCGGCGGCCACCTCGGCCGCCCGGTACGCGGTCAACGACCGCTCGGCCAGGACGGCGGCCAGCGGGCGAGCCGCCACCAGCTCACTGACGACCCACAGGGACCCGCCTTCGGCGAAGACGTCGAAGACCTGGTCGAGGCGCGGGTGGTCGGGGAGTTCCGCCGCCGCCCGCGCGGCCTCCACGGCCCGCCGCACCAGCGGGTCCGCCCTCGGTACGGGATCGGCGGCGGCCGGGGCGGCCCCGGGTTTCGGCTCCGGGCCTCGTGATGTGCCGTCCCGGGCCGTGAAACCCTCGGGGAGGCCGTCGGCGTCCAGCACCTCCGCCTCGACCACCTCGGGCAGCGGCACCTGACGGACCAGCACCTCCTGACCGCTGTAGGTGTCGAAAGCGCGGGTCTCGGCCGGTTCGCCGGCGTCGACGGGCGGCAGCGGAAGGCGGTAGCGGTCGGCGAGGACCCGTCCCGCGTAGTCGTCCACGATTCCTCCCCCGGCCGCCGGTCGGTCGGTACCGTGCGCGCCGCGGCTCGTTCGGGCGGCGTACGGTCCGCGCCCTCACGATACGTGCCGTGGGGCGCCTCTTCAGGGCTTCGGCCGGAACGTCCCGGTCAACGTCGCCCAGGTCTCGCGGCGCGTGTCGTCCGACCAGTCGGCGGACCTGGCCGTGTACATGAGGGCGTATCCGAGCCCGTCGTTCACCACGAACCCCCGATCGACGGTGTGGTAGGCGGTGCCGTCCTCGACGTAGGTGAACTCCCAGTCGGCCGTGTTCCACCCCCGGTATTCGACCTTCTCTATGTGGACGCGCTCGTAGGCCTCGCGGCGCATGTAGCGCTCCTGGGCCTGCCAGTCGGCGACCGGATCGCTCTTCGGGGTGGTGGTCCAGGCGACCAGCAGCTTCTGCCCGTCGGGCCCGGCGAAGCGATCACCGGCCGTCCCCGTGGACTGGTAGCTCCAGCCTTCGGGCAGTCCGATCGTGTAGCCCTGGTCGCCCTGGTGGGTCCCGGCCACGTCGGCCGCTTCCTCGTCTTCGGAGCCGTCGGTGTCGGCGGCGTCCTCGGACTCCCCCGACTCCACCGCGTCCCGCGCCTCGGTGGCGGATCCACCGCCCGGAGCGGTGTCCACTCCGGCGTCCGCGGCGTTCTCCGCGGACTCGCCGCTCGCGCGATCCGCCACGGTCCGGTCGGATCCCTCCTCCTCGCCGGACCCGGCGGCACCGCTCGCCGGGGCGGTCGAGCCGGCGGGCGAGCCGCCCTCCGAGGCACGGGACTCGTCGTCCCCGGCCCACACGAAGGCCAGCACGGCGGCGAGCGCGAGCAGCAAGGCGACGACGACGGCGCCTGCGACCACCAACGTCCGGCGTGGCACGACGTCGGTGAGCGAGGCCCTCGGGGCGGGGCGCGCCGGAAGATCCGGCGGAGCCATGGCGGGCCAGGACGAACCCCGGCCGGCGGTCGGGCTCTTCGCCGCCCGGCCGGCCGCGCGCTCCCCGGTGGACGAGGCGGCACCGGACGCGGGGGGCTCCTCGTCCGGTGCGGGGGTCGAGTCGACGGCGGGCGCCTTCGTCGGCGCCGCGTCCGGCCCGCTCGCGGTCCCCGCCCGGCGCGTCGGGCGCTTGGCGCCGCGCGGGCGCGCCTCCCCGGACTCGCCCTCGGCGCCGGGCCGCTCCGTCGTCGCCGTCCTCTTCTTGCCTCCGCGGCCCGACGCGGGCGGAGCGGCCTCGGGGCGGGGAGCCTCAAGCGCCGCGGTGAGCAGCTCACGGGCGCCCGCGTCGTCGAGTCGCTTGGCGGGGTCCTTGGTGAGCAGCCCGTGGACGACCTCGGCCAAGGGGCCCGCGTTGCGGGGCTCTTCCAGGGGCTCCGTCATCACCGCGGTGAGTGTGGCGATGGCCGAGCCCTTGTCGTAGGGCGGGCTTCCCTCCACCGCGGCGTACAGCAGGCCGCCGAGAGACCACAGGTCGGCCGCGGGGCCGGGGGTGTGCCCTCGGGCGCGCTCGGGCGAGATGTAGGAGGGAGCGCCGACGAGCATCCCGGTCGAGGTGAGGGAGGGATCTCCCTCGATCTGGGCGATGCCGAAGTCCGTGAGGACCACTCTGCCGTCCTCGGCGATCAGGACGTTGGAGGGTTTGACGTCACGGTGCAGGATGCCCTGGCGGTGGGCCGAGCGCAGCACGTCCAGCACGGCGAGTCCGACTTCGGCCGCGCGCCGGGGTTCCAGTACGCCGTCCTCGCGGATGACGTCGGCGAGGGACCTGCCCTCCACGAGTTCCATCACGATCCACGGTCGGTCGTCCTCCTCGACGACGTCGTAGACCGTGACGGCGCTGGTGTTGCGGATCCGCGCGATGGCCTTGGCCTCCCGCAGGGTGCGCGTGATCAGGCGCCGCTTCTCCTCCTCGTCGATGTTCGACGGGAACCGCAGCTCCTTGACGGCGACCGTGCGCCCCAGCGTCTCGTCGTCCGCGCGCCACACCGTCCCCATGCCGCCGCGGCCGAGCACGTCTCCCAGCCGGTACCGCCCGGCGAGGAGACGTGCGCTGTTGTCCTGACGGGGTGTACCCACCCGCTCCGCCTCCGACATGCGTCCCCTCATGCAACCCGCCCTGACAGAGCCTCCATTGTCCCTCACTCGGAGGGTGGTCACGGCCCGGGGTGGCGCGGGTGACGTTACGCCGCGCGGTGGCTGACCGAACGTCACCCCCGCGGGCGGTCGGGCCGGCCCCGACCTCGGGCACGCGGCCGACGGACCGCCGACACGAGACCTCCCTCTCGCGGGACCGAGGCGCGCCGAGGGGGCACCTCGGGGGCCGACTCACCGAAACTCGGTCACCAATCCCACCTATCGGTCATATTTACTCCTAGTGTGACGTTTGCGCTCGTCCATCCTGTCCACCGGGCGTGCGCACCCGCCCCACTTCGGCTACCGGGAAGGACGGCCCACCCCATGCCCGCAGATCTCGCCGTCATCGGACTCGGCCCCTACGGCCTGCCCCTGGCCCAGGCCGCCGTCGCCGCGGGCATCACCACCCTCGGCTACCGCACCGGGCCCGAGGCGAGCCCCCTCACCCCGGCCGAGTCGCGCCGCATGCTGGCCCAGGGTTTCCGCGCCGCGGCGGGGCCCGCCGAACTCGGCCGGGTACGCACCGCGGCGATCTGCGCGCCCACCCCGACCGGACCGACCGGGGAACCGGACCTGGACCAGGTCACCGCCGCGGCCCGGACGCTGGCGGCTCACCTGCGCCCGCACACCACCGTCGTCCTGGAATCACCCGTGCCGCCGGGCACCACGGAGGAGGTGCTGCGACCGATCCTGGAGGAGGGCTCACGGCTGCGGGCGGGACGCGACTTCCACCTGGCCTACGCCCCCAGCCGCGTCGACCCGGGCAACCGGGGCGCCACCCCGTCCAACGCCCCCAAGGTGATCGGCGGTCTCACCCCCGCCTGCACCGAGTCCGCCGCCACCTTCTACGGCCGCCTCGCCGACAAGGTCGTCCGCGCCCGCGGCCCCAGGGAGGCGGAGACCGTCCAACTCCTGGAGACCAACTTCCGCCACGTCAACATCGCGCTGGTCAACGAGATGGCCGTGCTCTGCCACGACCTCGGCGTCGACCTGTGGGACGTCATCCGGTGCGCCGAGACCAGGCCCCACGGCTTCCGGGCGTTCCGTCCCGGTCCCGGCGTCGGCGGCCACTCCACCCCCCAGGACCTCACCGGCCACACACCCCGAGGTCTGCGCCTGGTGGAACTGGCCGCCGAGGTCAACCGGCGGATGCCGCGCTACGTCGTCCAGCGCGCCGCGGCGCTCCTCAACGAGCACGGCAAGTCCGCGCGCGGGGCCGGCGTCCTGCTGCTCGGCGTGACCTACGAGGCCGACGTCGCCGACCGTCAGGGCACACCCGCCCTGGAGATCGCCGTCCGACTGGCCGAACTGGGGGCGTCGGTCAGCTACCACGATCCGTACGTGCCGTCCTGGTCCGTCCTCGACCGGCCGATCCCCCGCGCGGACTCCCTCTACGAGGCCGCCGCCGACGCCGACCTGACGATCCTCCTCCAACAGCACCGCACCTACGACCTTCAAGGCCTGTCGGTGAAGGCACAGCTCCTGCTGGACACCCGGGGCGCCACCCCCACCGGAGCCGCCCACCGACTGTGACCGGCGGGCCCTCGTACCGCCTGGCGGGGAGACGACAGGGCCGGCCGCCCCGGGAGGTCTCCCGGGGCGGCCGGCCCCACACGCCGGACTCCGCCGCTCAGCTCCGGTGCTGCGCATCCGCCACGGTGACCTCCACCCGCTGAAACTCCTTCAGCTCGCTGTACCCGGTGGTGGCCATGGCCCGGCGCAGCGCACCGAAGAAGTTCATCGATCCGTCGGGGGTGTGCGAGGGACCGGCGAGGATCTCCTCCAGCGTGCCGACCGTGCCCAGGTCGACGCGCCGGCCGCGCGGCAGTTCGCCGTTGACGGCCTCCATGCCCCAGTGGTGGCCCCGACCGGGCACGTCGGTGCCGCGGGCCAGCGGCGACCCCATCATCACCGCGTCCGCGCCGCACGCGACGGCCTTGGGCAGGTCGCCGGAGCGTCCCACACCGCCGTCGGCGATCACGTGCACGTAGCGACCGCCCGACTCGTCCAGGTAGTCCCGGCGCGCCGCGGCGACGTCGGCGACGGCCGTCGCCATGGGGACCTGGATGCCGAGCACGCTGCGCGTGGTGTGCGCGGCGCCGCCGCCGAAACCGACCAGCACTCCGGCGGCGCCGGTCCGCATCAGATGCAAGGCCGCCGTGTAGGTGGCGCAACCGCCCACGATGACCGGCACGTCCAGCTCGTAGATGAACTGCTTGAGGTTGAGCGGCTCGTGCGAGGAGGAGACGTGCTCCGCGGAGACGGTCGTGCCTCGGATGACGAAGATGTCCACGCCCGCGTCCACGACGGCCTTGGAGAACTGCGCGGTGCGCTGGGGGGAGAGCGCGGCGGCGGTGACCACACCGGAGTCGCGGACCTCCTTGATGCGCCGGCCGATCAGTTCCTCCCTGATCGGCGCGTCGTAGATCTCCTGGAGACGACGGGTGGCGGCCTCGGGCGCCAGCTCCGCGATCTCGTCGAGAAGCGGCTGCGGGTCCTCGTACCGGGTCCACAGGCCTTCGAGGTTGAGTACGCCGAGGCCGCCCAACTCGCCGATGCGGATGGCGGAGGCCGGCGAGACCACGGAGTCCATCGGGGCGGCGAGGAAGGGCAGCTCGAAGCGGTAGGCGTCGATCTGCCAGGCGATCGAGACCTCCTTCGGATCCCGGGTCCGGCGGCTGGGGACGACCGCGATGTCGTCGAAGGCGTACGCCCGCCGGCCGCGCTTGCCGCGCCCGATCTCGATCTCAGTCACGTCTGTGGCCTTTCCTGTTGCGTTGCGGCGCCTTCCAGTATCACCGACCGAGGCGCGGGGCGGCCCCGACCGCCGAGGCCGCCCCGACTTCGCGCCGCTACGGCTTGTTGCTGTAGTTCGGCGCCTCGACCGTCATCTGGATGTCGTGCGGGTGGCTCTCCTTGAGGCCCGCGGCCGTGATCCGCACGAAGCGCCCCTTGGCCTCCATCTCGGCGACCGTCGCCGCGCCGACGTAGCCCATGGTCTGCCGCAGCCCTCCGACGAGCTGGTGCAGCACGGTGGCCAGCGGCCCCCGGTACGGCACCTGCCCCTCGATGCCCTCGGGCACCAGCTTGTCGTCGGAGGCCACCTCGGCCTGGAAGTACCGGTCCTTCGAGTACGACCGGCCCTGGCCGCGGGTGCGCATCGCGCCCAGCGAGCCCATCCCCCGGTAGGACTTGAACTGCTTGCCGTTGATGAAGCGCAGCTCGCCCGGCGACTCCTCGCAGCCCGCCAGCAGGCTGCCCAGCATGACCGTGTCCGCGCCGGCCGCCAGCGCCTTGCCGATGTCCCCGGAGTACTGCAGACCGCCGTCGCCGATCAGCGGGACCCCGGCGGCGCGCGCGGCGCGGGAGGCCTCGTAGATCGCGGTGACCTGGGGGACGCCGATCCCGGCGACCACCCGGGTGGTGCAGATCGAGCCCGGCCCCACGCCGACCTTGATGCCGTCCACGCCGGCGTCGATCAGCGCCTGGGCACCGTCACGGGTGGCGACGTTGCCTCCGATCACGTCGACGCCGACACTCGACTTGATCTTCGCCATCCAGCTCAGCGCGTTGCTGTTGTGCCCGTGCGAGGTGTCGACGACCAGGAAATCGACCCCGGCGGCGGCCAGCGCCTGGGCCCGCTCCAGGGCCTCGGGGCTCGCCCCGACGGCCGCGCCGACGATCAACCGGCCCTCGGAGTCCTTGGCCGCGCGCGGGTACTGCTCGGCCTTGACGAAGTCCTTGACGGTGATCAGACCCTTGAGAACGCCGGCGTCGTCGACGAGCGGCAGCTTCTCGATCTTGTGGCGGCGCAGCAGATCCATGGCGTCCACGCCGGAGATCCCGACCTTGCCGGTCACCAGCGGCATCGGCGTCATGACCTCGCGCACCTGCCGCGCACGATCCGACTCGAAGGCCATGTCACGGTTGGTGACGATGCCCAGCAGCCTCCCCGCCGGGTCGGTGACCGGGACCCCGCTGATGCGGAACTTGGCGCACAGCGCGTCCGCCTCCGCCAGCGTGGCCTCCGGACGCACCGTGATCGGGTCCGTGACCATGCCCGACTCGGACCGCTTGACCAGGTCGACCTGGTTGACCTGGTCCTCGACCGAGAGGTTGCGGTGCAGCACGCCGACGCCGCCCTGGCGGGCCATCGCGATCGCCATCCGCGACTCGGTGACCTTGTCCATCGCCGCCGAGAGCAGCGGGATGTTGACCCGGACGTTGCGCGAGATCAGCGACGAGGTGTCGACCGCGTTGGGGAGCACGGCGGAGGCTCCCGGCAGCAGCAGCACGTCGTCGTAGGTCAGCCCGAGTGTCGCGAACTTCTCGGGCACTCCGTCGACGTTGGCAGTCATGACACCTTCCCCAATGGCCTTGATCGGTGCGGGTGTCCATGCTAACGGGAAGCGAGGCCGTCCCATTCCACGAACGGACTCCGCACCGGGCTTCGTGGCTTGCCACGAAACGGACGGCACGCGCGTCCGAACGGGGGGCGACAGCGCCCGGCCCGGCCCCGCAGGGGCGTCGACCGGGCACCCGACCGGCCCGCCGTCCGTCGAACGCCCGTGCCGGACTACTGCTCCGCCAACGCCCGCAGCCGGCTCAGCGCGCGATGCTGCGCCACCCGCACCGCGCCGGGTGACATTCCCAACAGCTGCCCGGTCTCCTCGGCGGTCAGCCCGACCGCCACGCGGAGCAGCAGCAGCTCGCGCTGGTTCTCCGGGAGGTTGGCCAGCAGCTTCTTCGCCCACTCGGCGTCGCTGGACAGGAGCGCCCGCTCCTCCGGCCCCAGCGAGTCGTCCGGGCGCTCGGGCATCTCGTCCGAGGGCACGGCCGTGGAGCCCTGGCGCATCGCGGCCCGCTGGAGGTCGGCGACCTTGTGGGAGGCGATGGCGAAGACGAACGCCTCGAAGGGGCGACCGGTGTCCCGGTAGCGGGGCAGGGCCAGGAACACCGCGACGCAGACTTCCTGGGCGAGGTCCTCGACGAAGTGCCGCGCGTCGCCGGGCAGCCTCGACAGCCGGGTCCGGCAGTAGCGCAGCGCCAAGGGGTGGACGCGAGCCAACAGGTCGTGGGTCGCCTGCTCGTCTCCGTCGACCGCGCGGTTCACGAGCGCGCCGACGGATCCGTTCCCAGTGGCCCTCTCGTCCTCCCGCATCCGACCATGGTGCACCGGAGCCGCGCGGTCCGCGGCACCGTACCCGGCGCCGCGCACCGAGGCGCTGTGGACGGGCACGCCGGAACTCATCACCCGCGCCCTCCCCTTCCGCTCGACCGACTCGTCCCCGTGGGACTCCACACCCCAAGGATGCGGCATCGGCGAGGAAACGAGCAGCGGGCGTCCGGCGGATTCCGCCGGACGCCCGCTGCCGGCACCCTCGAGGCGACCTCCCCGCGGGGGGTGTCGGAACCCCCACCCGCTTTCTCGTCCCCCCGACCCGGGGCACCGCGACCACCCCGGCCCTCGCGCGAAGACCCCCGTCCACCTCGAAGCGGGCGGGGGCGACCACGCGGCGGGCGCCGCCGGAGCACGCCCTATCGCACCAGACCCCACCGGAAGCCGAGCGCCACCGCGTGGGCCCGGTCCGAGGCGCCGAGCTTCTTGAAGAGCCGGCGGGCGTGGGTCTTCACGGTGTCCTCGGAGAGGAACAGCTCCCGGCCGATCTCCGCGTTGGAGCGCCCGTGGCTCATGCCCTCCAGCACCTGGATCTCCCGCGCCGTGAGCGTCGGCGCGGCGCCCATCTCCGCGGAGCGCAGCCGGCGCGGGGCCAGCCGCCAGGTGGGGTCGGCGAGCGCCTGGGTGACCGTGGCCCGCAACTCGGCCCGGGAGGCGTCCTTGTGCAGGTAGCCGCGCGCGCCGGCGGCGACGGCGAGCGCCACGCCGTCGAGGTCCTCGGCGACGGTGAGCATGATGATGCGGGCGCCGGGATCGGCGGAGAGGAGCCGCCGGACCGTCTCCACACCGCCCAGTCCGGGCATGCGCACGTCCATGAGAATCAGATCCGAGCGATCGGCTCCCCAGCGGCGGAGGACTTCCTCGCCGTTGGCGGCCGTCGTCACGCGCTCGACGCCGGGCACGGTCGCGACCGCGCGGCGGAGCGCCTCTCGGGCAAGCGGGGAGTCGTCACAGACGAGGACGGAAGTCATGACCGCCCTCCGCAACTGATGCGCGTCACCTTGAGCCTCCAGGCTGGTACGAAATCGTCACCTGTGCGGTCGACCATCTCGGACACACGCCCGAGAGCTTCTCTCGTCAACCGCTTCCGCCCTCTCAACGACGGTCACTCGAAAGAGTTACGGGGCCGTGTATCGCCCTCGGCACTCTACGTGAGCGGGTGAACGCGCCGCGGTCACACGGGGTGGAGTCGGAGGCATTCCTCGCCCCTGGTGCCCCGTTTGGCCCCTTTTCTTTGATCTTCTCCGCGTCTATGACTAGATGCGCGATGAGTCATATTTTCATCTTCTTAGATGGTAGTTGTACGGTCGTTGGCACCGTATCCACCCAGATCGGCTGCAAGGGGTTGTCATGGCAGATTTCTCCCGCCTTCCCGGACCGAACGCGGACCTGTGGGATTGGCAGCTCCTGGCCGCGTGCCGGGGGGTGGACAGCTCTCTCTTCTTCCACCCGGAGGGAGAGCGCGGCGCGGCCCGGAGCGCTCGCGAGAACTCGGCCAAGGAAGTCTGCATGCGCTGCCCGGTCCGCGCCGAGTGCGCGGCCCACGCCCTGACGGTGCGGGAGCCCTACGGCGTGTGGGGCGGGCTGACGGAGGACGAGCGCGAGGAGCTCATGGGTCGGGCCCGTCACCGCCTGGTCTCGACCTCGAACGCGAGCACCGAGCCCGCACCGCGCCACTGACGGCAGGCGCGGCGCGCGAGGGGCCGCGGGGCCCGCCGACGCGAGCGTTCCACGAACGCGGCGCGACGGGTCGGACGCGCGGCGAGGGCGCCGGGAACGGCGACACACCCGGCCTCGCGGGGCCGAGTCGGACGACACCGGCGGGCGGACGACCCGGGGCGCCGCGGCCCGGGGCGGACGTCAGCGACCCGCCGCGCGCACCAGTTCCTCCAGCGTGGCCGCGACCGCCGGGACCCGTGCGAGATCGGGCAGCGTGAGCGCGACGATCTCCCGCCGCACCACCGGTTCCAGTGCGACCGTCCGCGCCCCGCCCAGACGCACCGACTCCACGGCGAGCCGAGGCAGGACCGCGACCCCGAGCCCGGCCCCCACCAGCGCGACGACCGCCGGCGAGTCGTCCGTGGCGAAGTCGATCCGCGGAACGAAGCCCGCCGCCCGGCACACCTCGACCAGCCGGCCGCGACAGCGGGGACATCCGGCGATCCAAGGTTCCTCGGCGAGGTCGCCGATCGACAGGGAGCCGGCGCCGGCCAAGCGGTGGCTCCGCGGCACCAGAGCCACGAGCCGGTCGCTCATCAGGGGCCGCACCACAAGGTCGTCCCACTCCTCGGAACCCGAGGCCCCCTCGTAGCGGAAGGCCAGGGCGACATCGCATTCGCCCTCTCGGAGCAACCGCACCGACCGGGGCGACTCCGCCTCCTCCAGGGAGACCCGGGTCCCGGGGTGAACCTCCCGCAGCGCCGCGAGGGCACCGGGCACCAGAGTGGAGCTGCCACTGGGAAAGGAGGCCAGCCGGACCCGTCCGGCGCGCAGGCCCGCGATGGCCGCGACCTCCTCCTCTGCCGCCGCGAGCCCCGCGAGCACGCCGGCGGCGTGCCGCACCAGCGCCTCGCCCGCCTGGGTGAGGCGCATCTCGCGCCCACCACGCACCAGCAGAGGGGTGCCGACGGAAGACTCCAACGCCTTCATCTGCTGGCTCACGGCCGGCTGGGTGCAACCCAGCTCTCGTCCGGCCGCCGAGAAGGAGCCGGTGGCGGCCACGGCGCGCAGGACACGGAGATGACGGGCCTCGATCACACCGTCGAGCATAGCGCGGTGATAAGTACCGCTTTGCCCCGCCCGGTGATACCGCGCCGGCCCTTTGCCCTCGGTGGCTCGCCGCCTCGCCTGGGGAGTCCCGCGGCGTCAGGGGCGGCGGAGCCGTCGGCTCCGTAACCTACCTCCATGACAACGGCATTGATTACGGGATCGACGGCGGGGATCGGCGCGGCGTTCGCCCGGCGACTGGCGGCGGACGGGCACGACCTCGTACTGGTCGCCCGCGACTCCGGGCGGCTGCGCGAACAGGCGACCGAGTTGCACGACCGGCACGGCATCGAGGCCGAGGTCCTCCGGGCCGACCTCGCCGAGGACGCCGGCATCGAGGCGGTGGAGAGCCGACTGGGCGAGAGCCGCCGGCCGGTGGATCTCTTGATCAACAACGCGGGTTTCGGCACCAAGGGCCGCTACCTCGACGTCGCCATGGCCGACGAGCTGCGGATGCTCAAGGTGCACTGCGAAGCGGTGCTGCGCCTGACCTCGGCCGCGACATCGGCGATGCTGAAACGAGGGCGCGGGGGCGTGGTGAACGTCGCCTCGGTCGCGGCGTTCGTGCCGCGAGGGACGTACGGGGCCTCGAAGGGCTGGGTCGTGCAGTTCACCCTGGGCGCGGCACAGGACCTGGCCGGCAGCGGCGTGCGCCTGATGGCGCTCTGCCCCGGCTTCGTGCGCACCGAGTTCCACCAACGGGCCGGCATGCGCACGGACAACATCCCGGACTGGATGTGGCTGGACGCGGACAAGCTGGTCGCCTCGGCCCTCGACGACCTGGCCCGGGGCAAGACGCTGTCGGTCCCGGACCCGCGCTACAAGGCCCTGGTCGGCGTGACGAAGCTGATGCCGATCGGAATGGTGGGCGGCATGACCTCCCGCGCGGGACGCAAGTACGGGCCGGGTCGGGGCTAGGGCGAACCACGCCCCGGGGTCCGCCCGTCGGGTCGGTGATCACGGGCTCGACGGCCGAGGGGCCCGCGCCCCCGGGGAACGGGCGGTGCCCGGCACCCCCGGGGCGGGGGTGCCGGGCACCGTCGCTCGGCGCCGGGCGACGCTCAGTGAGCGTGGCCGTGGCCCGCGGCGGCGGCCGGCTCTTCCTCTTCCTTCTTCTCGACGACCAGGGTCTCGGTCGTGAGCAGGAGAGAGGCGATGGAGGCGGCGTTCTCCAGGGCGGAGCGGGTGACCTTCACCGGGTCGATGACACCGGCCTTGACCAGGTCGCCGTACTCGCCGGTGGCGGCGTTGTAGCCGCTGCCCTTGTCCATCTCCTTGACCTTGGAGACGATGACGTAGCCCTCCAGGCCGGCGTTCTCCGCGATCCAACGGAGCGGCTCGACGACGGCGTTGCGGACGACCGCGACACCGGTGGCCTCGTCGCCGGACTTGGAGAGGCCGTCGGCGAGCACCTTGGAGGCGTGCACCAGGGCGGAGCCGCCACCGGAGACGATGCCCTCCTCGACCGCGGCGCGGGTCGCGGAGATGGCGTCCTCCAGACGGTGCTTGCGCTCCTTCAGCTCCACCTCGGTGGCGGCGCCGACCTTGATCACGCAGACTCCGCCGGCCAGCTTGGCGAGGCGCTCCTGGAGCTTCTCACGGTCCCAGTCGGAGTCCGTGGCCTCGATCTCGGCCTTGATCTGGGAGACGCGACCCTCCACGTCCTCCTTCTTGCCGGCACCGTCGACGATGGTGGTGTCGTCCTTGGTGACGGTGATGCGGCGGGCGGTGCCGAGCACGTCGAGACCGACCTGGTCGAGCTTGAGGCCGACCTCCTCGGAGATGACGGTGGCGCCGGTGAGGACGGCCATGTCCTGGAGCATCGCCTTGCGGCGGTCGCCGAAGCCGGGGGCCTTCACCGCGACGGCGTTGAAGGTGCCGCGGATCTTGTTCACGACGAGGGTGGAGAGGGCCTCGCCCTCGACGTCCTCGGCGATGATCAGCAGCGGCTTGGAGGCGTTGGCCTGGATGATCTTCTCCAGGAGCGGCAGCAGGTCCGCGATGGAGGAGATCTTGCCCTGGTGGATCAGGATCTGGGCGTCCTCCAGGACGGCCTCCATGCGCTCCTGGTCCGTCACGAAGTACGGCGACAGGTAGCCCTTGTCGAAGGCCATGCCCTCGGTGAAGTCCAGCTCCAGACCGAAGGTGTTGGACTCCTCGACGGTGATGACGCCGTCCTTGCCGACCTTGTCCATCGCCTCGGCGATCAGCTCGCCGACCTGCTGGTCCTGGGCGGACAGCGCGGCGACGGCGGCGATGTCGGACTTCTCGTCGATCGGGCGGGCGGTGGCGAGGAGGTCCTCGGAGACGGCGGCGACGGCCGCGTCGATGCCCTTCTTCAGCAGCGCCGGGGAGGCGCCGGCCGCGACGTTCCGCAGGCCCTCGCGGACCAGGGCCTGGGCCAGGACGGTGGCGGTGGTGGTGCCGTCGCCCGCGATGTCGTTGGTCTTGGTCGCCACCTCCTTCACCAGCTGCGCGCCGAGGTTCTCGTAGGGGTCCTCGACCTCGACCTCGCGGGCGATCGTGACACCGTCGTTGGTGATGGTGGGGGCGCCGAACTTCTTGTCGATGACGACGTTGCGGCCCTTGGGGCCGATCGTCACCTTGACGGTGTCGGCAAGCTTGTTGACGCCGCGCTCGAGGGCGCGACGGGCGTCCTCGTCGAACTTCAGGATCTTCGCCATGGGAGCGTGAGCCCTCTTCCGGAATCTGGATTGAACGACGCTGCGCCCCGGGCTCCCGGCTACTCATCGATCGCGGGGTGCCAGGGGCGCAGCGGGAAGCGGTGTGCTTCGGGGTGAACTACTTCTCGACGATCGCGAGGACGTCGCGCGCCGAGAGGACGAGGTACTCCTCGTTGTTGTACTTCACCTCGGTGCCGCCGTACTTGCTGTAGAGCACGACGTCGCCGACGGAGACGTCGAGCGGAAGACGGTTGCCTTCCTCGAAGCGGCCGGGGCCCACGGCAAGGACGACGCCCTCCTGGGGCTTCTCCTTGGCGGTGTCAGGAATGACCAGGCCCGAGGCCGTGGTCTGCTCGGCGTCCAGCGGCTGGACCACGATGCGGTCCTCGAGCGGCTTGATGGCAACCTTGGTGCTGGCGGTCGTCACGATCCGACCTCCCCCTTCGGAGATCTCGCGGGGTTGACTGTCTGGGGTGGCGACCAGGTGGATCCGTCGTCGCGGGTGCCGGACCTGCCCGTCGCTGTGTTGGCACTCTCCAACGGGGAGTGCCAGAGCCGAGACTATGACCGCGATTAGCACTCGGTCAAGCGGAGTGCCAAAAGGGCTGCGCGTCGACCGGATCCGTCCCCTCTCGTCCCGCGCGTCGACCGCTAGAGGTAGTCCTCCAGTCGGGCCACCGCGTAGCCCTCGGCCGTGACCTTGTCCAGGAAGCGGCGCACCATGTCGGCCATCGTCCCCGGCCATTGGTCCGGGCCCCGGAAGTGGCTCAGGACGATGTCACCCGGGTGGATGGACCGGTCCCACTCGCGGTACTCCCAACGGTCGACGAAGACCTCCTCGTTCCACAGGGGGACGTGGGTGATGCCGCAGCTCTTCGCGGCGAGCAGGGTGTTCTCGTCGTAGTTGCCGAAGGGCGGCCGGAAGACGGTGGGGCGGACACCGAACCGCTCGTCGAGCACGCGCTGCATCCCGCAGATCTCGGCCTTCTGACCGGCGTGGTCCAGACCCGGCAGGAAGGGGTGGGTGAGCGTGTGGTTGTCCAACGTGACCCCGCCGGCCCGCATCCGCGCGAAGTATCCGTAGTCGTCCTCGACCAGGTAGTCGGTGAGGAAGGCGGTGTAGGGGATGCCGAGTTCGCTCGTCATCCGCAGGAACTCCGGGTCCTTCTCCGCGCCGTCGTCGATGGTGAGGAACACGATCCGCTCCTCGGTCGGGACGGTGGTGAAGACCGGGGGGAGCCCGCGTTCGGCATGCCGGTCGACCTCGAACCCCGGGCGCGTGGTGATCACGGGCTTCACCTCCGGAGGGGGCGGGGCGACCAACGGGACCCCGCGCAGCCCCCAGCGTCGGGCGGCGGCGGCGCGGGCGGTGTACGCCTCCTTCAGGCGTGTCGCGTAGCCGTCCAGGGCGCGCGCGGCGGGGGCCTGGAGTGCCTGCTGGCCGGGGGCGGGTGGGACCCCCGATCCGTCGACACAGCCCGCCACCAGGGCGGTGGCGGCCAGCAGAGCGAGTCCGCCCGAGGTCCGGGAGCACCATGCCCGAGAGTTCCTCTTTTTATAGTTTTGTACGATTACTTCCATGGCTGCGGATCCTCGCAGCGGCCGGTCCGGAATCCCGCCCGACACCGCGACGGCGCCCGCCCCGCCCCCCGACTGGCCCACAATGACCAGGTGAACGACCTGGACACCCTGCGAGCCCTGCGCACCCCCGAAGGCCGAGACCTCCTCGAAGAGGTCCACGGCACCGAACCCGCCGAGGAATTGGCCGTAGCCACGCGGCTGCGCCGCGAGCACCCCGCCGACCTGGTGTCCGCCGCGCTCGCCCAGGACCGACTGCGGCGTCGGGCGAGGGCCAAGTTCGGAGCCGATGACGCGGGGCGCATGTTCTTCACCCCGAACGGGGTGGAGCAGTCGACGCGGGCGAGCGTGGCCGCGCACCGGGCCCGGCGCCTGCGCGAGATGGGGGTGACCTCGGTCGCGGACCTGTGCTGCGGCATCGGCGGGGACGCGCTGGCGCTGGCCCGCGCCGGCATCAGGGTGGTCGCCGTGGACCGGGACCCGGTGACGGCGGCGGTCGCCCGGGCCAACGCCGAGATCCTGGGCCTGGGCGACCTCGTCGACGTGCGGGAGGCGGACGTCACGGAGGTGGACACCGGCGGCTGCGACGCGGTGTTCGTCGATCCGGCGCGACGCGGCGGCCGGTCGACCGGACCACGCCGCTCCGGAGCCCAGGGGGGCCGGGGCGGCGGGCGGGGCTCGGGCGGGCGGATCTTCGACCCCGAGGCCTACTCGCCGCCCCTGTCCTGGGCGATCGACGCGGCCCGCGCGGCGCGTCGGGTCGCCGCGCTCAAGGTGGCGCCCGGCATTCCGCACGAGGTGGTCCCCGAGGACGCGGAGGCCGAGTGGATCTCCGACGGCGGGGACGTCAAGGAGGCGGTGCTGTGGTTCGGAACCGCGCCGGGCAGGGTCCGCGCCACCCTGCTGCCCGGGCCCCGCACCCTGCTCGGCCGGGGACTGCCCGACCCTCCGGTCCGCACTCCCGGACGCTACCTGTACGAACCCGACGGCGCCGTCGTCCGGGCCCACCTGGTCGCCGAGGTCGCCGAGGCGGTGGGGGGCGGCCTGATCGACCCGACGATCGCCTACGTCACGGCGGACGCGCCGCTACCGACCCCGTACGCCACCGCGTACGAGATCACCGACCAGCTGCCGTTCCACGTGAAACGCCTCAAGGCGCTGCTGCGGGAGCGGGAGGTGGGCACGCTCACCGTCAAGAAGCGCGGCTCGGCGGTCGAGCCGGAGGAGCTGCGTCGCCTGGTCAAACCCCGTGGGCCGCGCTCCGCGACCGTGTTCCTCACCCGGGTCTCGGGGGCTCCGGCGATGTTGATCGGACGGCCGCTCCACTGACCTCGCCGCTCGGGGAGCCGTCCGGTTCGCCCTCGGCCACCGACTCGAAACGCCAACGGTGCACCGGCCTGGAGACCAGGAAGGCGTCCGGATCGGGCAACTCCGGCAGTTCGGCGTCGTAGGCGGCGTCCCACCAGGTGACGACGAGGACCCGGTCCCCCGGGGCGCGGAAGGTCTCCCGGCGCACCGGCCGGGCGGCGAGTTCCCGCGCGCGGACCCAGGCCAGCAGATCCTCCCCCCGGCCGGGAACGGCCCGCGCCTCCCACATCAGCGCCACGGTCATCGGTACAGGTTCTCCCCGTCGATCGCGTGGCTGTGACGGTGGCCGTGCGAGGTGGCCTCGGGTGCCGGCACATGCGGATCGGTGACCGGCAGCGAGGAGTCCGCCGACAGGTCCCAGGCCGAGGCGGGCCGATTCCGGGCGACCATCTCGGCGCCCAACGCGGCCACCATGGCGCCGTTGTCGGTGCACAGCTTGGGCCGCGGCACCCGCAGCCGGATGCCGGCGGCCTCACAACGCTCGGCCGCCAGCGCCCGCAGTCGCGAGTTCGCCGCCACCCCACCGCCGACCATCAGGTGGTCGACGCCCTGGTCACGGCAGGCACGGACCGCCTTGCGGGTCAGCACGTCCACGACCGCCTCCTGGAACGAGGCCGCCACGTCCCGCACCGGCACGTCCTCCCCCGCCGCCCGCCGCGCCTCGATCCACCGGGCCACGGCGGTCTTCAGCCCGGAGAACGAGAAGTCGTACGCGGGGTCGCGCGGCCCGGTCAGCCCGCGCGGGAAGGCGATGGCGGCCGGGTCCCCCTCGCGCGCGTACCGGTCGATGACGGGGCCGCCGGGGAAACCCAGGTTCAGCACCCGGGCGATCTTGTCGAAGGCCTCGCCCGCCGCGTCGTCGATGGTGGCGCCCATCGGCCGCACGTCGGAGGTGATGTCGGAGGACAGCAGCAGCGACGAGTGCCCGCCGGAGACCAACAGCGCCATCGTCGGCTCGGGCAGCGGGCCGTGTTCCAACTGGTCGACGCAGATGTGCGAGGCGAGGTGATTGACGCCGTAGAGGGGCTTGCCGAGCGCGTAGGCGTACGCCTTGGCGGCCGACACGCCGACCAGGAGCGCCCCGGCCAGACCCGGCCCCGCGGTGACGGCGACGCCGTCCAAGTCCCGGGCGCGCACGCCCGCCGCCGCGAGGGCGCGCTCGATGGTGGGGACCATCGCCTCCAGATGGGCGCGGCTGGCCACCTCCGGCACGACACCGCCGAAGCGCGCGTGTTCGTCGACACTGGAGGCCACCGCGTCGGCGAGGAGTGTGGTGCCGCGCACGACGCCGACACCGGTCTCGTCACAGGAGGTCTCGATCCCCAGCACCAGGGGTTCGTCAGGCATGCTTCTCGGTTCCTCGGTCGGTTCCCGCCGCGGAGGTGGCGGGGTCGGTCAGGCGCATCACCAGGGCGTCCACGTTCCCCGGCTGGTAGTAGCCGCGGCGAAGGCCGACGTGCTCGAAGCCGAAGCGCTCGTACAGCCGCCGGGCGGGGGCGTTGTCGACGCGGCATTCCAACAGCACTTCGCCACAGTCGAAATCGGCGGCGGCCCGGAGCAGGCGGGTCAGCAGGCGGGACCCGAGGCCCGTTCCCCAATGCTCACGGGCGACCGCGATGGTCTGCACGTCCCCCTGGTCACCGGAGGCGGCCAGGCCCGCGTAGCCGACGATCCGGTCGGCGTGCTCGGCGACCAGATAGGCGCGGGTGGCGTCCGGCCCCCGGGCGTGGGCCAGCTCGGACCAGAACATCCCTCGCGACCACGCGTCCTCGGGGAACAGCGCCCGCTCCAGCGACAGCACCGGGTCGATGTCCCACCAGCGCATCTCGCGCAACTCGACGGCGGCCGGCACGGCGGACCCGGTCACCGGGGGGTGACCACCTTGTAGTCGCGCGGGACCCGCGCGTCGGGCCGGCGCAGATAGAGCGGGCGGGGTCGAGGAAGCGCCTCGCCGGCCGCCAGCCGCTCCGCGGCCAGCCGGGCCAGCGCCGCGGCGGTGGCGTGCTCGGGCTCGCGCGCCCGGGGGAAGACCTCCGGATACATCAGCGCGCCCGCGCCGACGGCCGGCAGCCCGGCCACCCGCTCGGCGATGTCGGCGGGGCGATCGACGGACGGTTCGGTCAGCCGGGTGCGGGAGTCGGCGTAGCGCGCCCAGTAGACCTCCTTGCGTCGGGCGTCGGTCGCCACGACGAAGGGGCCGCCGAGGTCGGCGGCGCGGGCCAGCCCGTCCAGCGTGCACAGCCCGTGGACCGGCACCCCGAGCGCCAGCCCGAACGTCTCGGCGGTCATGAGGCCGACGCGCAGCCCCGTGTACGGTCCCGGACCCACCCCCGCGACGATGTCGGTGACGGAGTCGAGCGTCAGACCGGTCTCGGCGAGCAGCCGGTCGATCGCGGGCAGCAGCAGTTCGCCGTGGCGGCGGGCGTCCACCTGGCTCGACGAGGCGACGACGTCCGCGCCGTCGTGCAGGGCGACGGAGACGGCGGGTGTGGCGGTATCCAGAGCGAGCAAGAGCACACGAACAGCGTACGGCGCGCCGGGCCCTCTGTCGGCCGCCACGTCCGCGCGGCCCGCTGCTGCTACCGTCGCCGAGACAGGGGGAACGCCGCAGGAGGCGTCCGGAGGGACGTCCGACACCAAGGTGGTCGCCAGTGGGAAGCAGCAGTTCGGCGGCCGTGGTCGCGCTCACCGCGGCGGCCCTGGCCACCGTCGGGTTCCTCGGCCACCGGGCCTCGGAGAACGTCCCGGCGGAGCTGCGCGAGCCGGAGTCGTCCGCCTCTCCCTCGGCGGTCGCGGCCCGGCGGGCCGACGCCGACCCGACCGCCCTGCCCCTCGAATCCGGCTCGGGCGAACGCGTGGTGTACGCACTCGACGACGACCGGGTGTGGCTCGTCGGGCCGAACGGGAAGACCCGGCGCACGTTCCGGGTCGTCCCGAGCACGGTCGACCCGCCGCCGGGCGAGTACGCGGTCACGTCCCGGTCCAACCGGGTCACCGGCTCCGACGGCGTCCCGGTGGAACACGTCGTACGGTTCGCCGACGTCGAGGGCGTGGTCGTCGGGTTCAGCGCGGCGGTGGACGGCTCCACTCCGAAGCCGGATCCGGGGCTGCGGACCGGTGGCATCCGCGAATCGCGAGCGGACGGCGAGGCCATGTGGCAGTTCGCGACGATCGGTCAGCAGGTCGTCGTCGTCCGCTGAACGGGTCCCGGCGAGGCTCCCGGTCGGGTCGTCAGGCGGCCCTCGCGCTCGGTCCGGGCCGCGGCGGCCTCGGACGGCGCTGTTCCGCATCGCGCGGCGGTGTGGAGACCGCTCTCGCGGCGGCACAGGACGCGAGCAACTCGCCCATCGACACCGCGGGCGGGGTCTGAGGTCCGGGACCGGACATGTCGCCTCCTGAGAATCGACGGCCAACGTAGTTAGGCAAACCTAACTACGACTGAGCCACCATGTGACCACGGGCGGCACATCGAAGGCAACACGTTCCCGACGTTCCGTCGGAAAACCGCAAGGCGCCGATCCCACCGGATACCGGCGGACCGCGCCACGCCCGGAGGGATCCACACGGGTCGACCCGCGGACGCCCGACCACACGGCGACCTCCAGGCCGGCCCGGACCCGCCCCCACCGGGGGAGGGTCAGTCGCCGAGGAGCGCCCTGAGGTCGCCCTCGGTGATCTCGGGCATGGCGGCCCCACCGGCGGGCCCGGTCCGCTCGGACATCGCCCGCAGGGCTCCGGCGAGATCCGAGTCGGCCCTCTCCACCCGGAGCCGGACCAGGCCCGAGGAGGAACGCTCGTCGAACGCGACGAGCAGCAGGGCCCGGTTCGCCACGATCGAGAGGTGGAGGTGATCCCGTCGCCCCTCGTGGCACATCACCAAGAGCTCGCGCTCCCGGATCAGCTCGGCCGGCCCGTCGACGGCGTCGACACTGCCCGCGGTCAGCGCGGCGAGGGAGGTCGTGTCGTACCGCTCGGCCTCGCCCGCGGCCCCCAGGAGCCCGCCACTCCCGTCGACCAGGAGGACCCCCTTGGCTCGGGCGTCCTGCCGAAGGCGGTGCAGGAGGCGCCGCACGGTCTCGATCTCCTCGGCATCGTGCACGGAGTCCGCTGTCGTCATGGGTGAGCCCTCCCGGCGCCGTCGAAAGGCGGGCCCCGATCGGACCGGCCGCCGCTCACCCTATCCAGTCGGTCACCCTTCGCGCGCACGCCGGCACTCTGCGTGGCCACCGGGGGTGTCAAGCAGTCGGCGGGCACCGCCGCGGGGGCTCGGGCTCACGGAAAGAGGCTCGGGCGAGGAGGTCAGTCGGCGAGACCGGCCAGGTCCACCCCGGCCCAACGCGCGCCGAGCCCGACGAGGGTCACCCGGCGCAGCTCGTCGGAGGTGTCCCCGACCGCGCGGTCGATGGTCAGGTGGAGTCGGTCGTCGGCCAGCTCCTCCACCTTCCCCTCTCCCCACTCCACCACGACCACCGACTCCGGCAGCGACACGTCCAGATCGAGGTCCTCCATCTCGTCCAGCCCCCCCGGCAGACGGTAGGCGTCGACGTGGACCAGCGCGGGACCGTCGCCGAGCGGCGGGTGCGCGCGAGCGATCACGAAGGTGGGGGAGGTCACGGCGCCACGCACTCCCAGCCCCTCGCCCAACCCCCGGGTGAGCGTCGTCTTGCCCGCCCCCAGTTCCCCGGAGAGCATCACCAGATCCCCGGCGCGCAACAGTCGGGCCAGGGCGCGCCCCAGATCCCGCATCCGCTCCGGAGAGGTGACGGTGATCTCGACGGCACGCCTCGGGTCAGCGGGGCGGTGCGGTGCTGCCGGTGTCTCCATAGCCGTCCACGGTATCCGCTGCCGGCGCCCCGGCACGCGCCGCGCCCACGCGGGCCAGCAGATCGGCGAGACGGTCGGTGACCGCGTCCGGGTGCTCCAGCATCACGAGATGCCCGGCGTCGGGCACCAGCACCAGCTCGGCCTCCGGCAGGGACCGGGCGATGGCCTCGCTGTGCTCGCTGGGGGTGACCAGGTCGTGCACCCCGGCCAGGACCAGCACCGGCAGCCCGACGAAGCGGGCCAGCGCCGCGGCCTTGTCGTGGTCGTCGAAGGCCGGGTAGTACTCGGCGACGACGTCGACGGGTGTGGACTCGATCATCCGCTCGGCGAAACGCGCCACGACCGGGTCGACGTCCCGGGAGGCGAACGAGTAGCGCTTGACGATCCCGGCGAACAGGTCGGCGGTCGCCCGCCGGCCCCTCTCCACCAGGTCCGCGCGCCGCCCGAGCGCCTTGAGGACCCCGGGAAGCACCTTGCGCAGGGCGTTCACCCCGGCCACCGGCAGCCCGAAGTTCACCTCGCCCAGTCGTCCGGGGGAGGTGCCGACCAAGGCGACCGCGACCACCCGGTCGCGGATCAGCTCCGGGAACAGGTCCGCCAGGGCCATCACCGTCATGCCGCCCATGGAGTGGCCGACCAGCACGATCGGACCCTCGGGGACGGCCGCCTCCAGCACCGCCCCGAGGTCCCGGCCGAGCCGGTCGATGCTGACCGGCTCGGCCGGCCCGGCGCCGCCCCGCCCCGATCGACCGTGGCCGCGCTGGTCCCAGTGCACCGTCCGCACGACTCCGCGCAAGGCGGCGCGCTGGAAGTGCCAGGAGTCCTGATGGAGACAGTAGCCATGGCTGAAGACGACCGTGACCGGCTCGGGACACCGGCCACCGAACAGGCGCCGCCGCCGATCCTCGGAGCCGATCTCCGGGTCGACGTCGTCGACCTCGTAGTACAGCTCGGCTCCGTCGTCCGCGCGCACGCGGCCGGGGGCACCGCGAAGGGTGCCGTAGGGGCCCGCCGAGTCCAGCGCGAGGCGGGCCCGCCGGCGCACCTCGCGGCCGACGGCGAGCCGCTCTATCGCGACCCCCGCCGCCGCGCCGGCGGCGAGGACGCCTATGGCGGCGCCGACGACCCCGGTCGCCCGACGGCGCCCGCCGTGCGCCGCGGCGGAGACGGCGGACACCGCCGCGGACCTCGCCCTGCCCTCGCTCACCCGCCGCTCCTCTTCTCGCCGCCCCCGGTCGTCGGCACCGGCCGCGCCGTCGGAACACCCGCGACCGGCCGGCGCCCGCGCCTCACTCGCCCACGTAGACGCGCGGCACCCGGCTCCCGATGCGGGTGACGATCTCGTAGCCGATGGTGCCGGCCGCACGGGCCCAGTCCTCGGCCGTCGGCTCCCCGCGATCCCCCGGCCCGAACAACACCGCCTCCGTGCCGGGAGGAGGGGCGTCCCCTCCGAGATCGACGACGAACTGGTCCATGGCGATCCGGCCGGCGACCGTCCGCCACTTGCCGTCGACCAGGACCGGCCCCCCGGCGGAGGCGTGCCGGGGGACCCCGTCGGCGTACCCCAGGGGGACGAGACCGAGGGTGGTCCGCCCGGAGGTGGTATAGCGGTGCCCGTAGGACACCCCGTGACCGCCGGGTACGTGCTTGACCAGAGCCAACGAGGCGGAGAGCGTCATCGCCGGCCGCAGCCCGAAGTCGGCGGACGTGCCCAGCTCCGGGCTGGGCGAGATCCCGTACATGGCGATGCCCGCGCGGACCAGGTCGAAGCGCGCGTCGGGGAGGGTGAGCGCGGCCGGCGAGTTGGCGATGTGTCGGACCTCCGGCCGTACGCCGCGCTCCTCGGCGTACGTCGTCATCTGGCGGAAGAGACCGAGCTGGGCGGCGATCGACGGATGACCGGGTTCGTCGGCGCAGGCGAAGTGCGACCAGAGCCCGGTGACCCTGACCACGCCCTCCGCCTCCGCCCGCCGGGCGGCCCGGACCAGCGCGGCCCAGTCCTCGCCGGGCTGACAGCCGTTGCGGCCGAGGCCGGTGTCCGCCTTGAGCTGCACCCGGGCCGTACGGCCCGCGTCCCGAGCGGCCCGGACCACCTCGGTCAACGCCCACAGACCGCTGACCGACACGTCCAGATCGGCCTCGACCGCCTCGCGCCACGGGCCACCGGGCGTCCAGAGCCAGCACATGATCCGCAGGTCCTGCGGCAGACCGGCGTTTGCCCGCAGCGCGAGAGCCTCCTCGGGCGTGGCGGTGCCGACCCAGGTCGCGCCGGCGGCGACCGCCGCCCTGGCACAGGGCGCGGCCCCGTGGCCGTACCCGTCGGCCTTGACCACGGCCATCACCTGGGCGCCGGGCACCAGGGCGCGCAGGGTCCGCACGTTGGCTCGCAGCGCGGACAGATCGATCTCGGCGCGGGCCCGCGGGGCGGGCGTCCGCAGGAGTGCAGTCTCGTTCATCGCGCATCAGTGTCGCAGAGAGGCCCGGGGGGACCGCGCCTTCTCGGCGCCGTGACATCGGACACCGGCGGAGCGCCGGCGCCCCACACACGCGCCCACGCGCCGCGGGCCGTCCGGTTCGTCGGACGGCCGCGCGCCTCAGACACCCCGCACGTCGCGCCATGCCGCCGGGATCGCCTCCGCCACCTCGTGCGCCCCGATCGGACCGCCTCGGGCCGCCCGGCGCCCCGCCAGGCCGTGCAGGTAGGCGGCGACGCTGCCGGCGTCACGGGCGGACAGGCCCGACGCGAGCAGCGAGCCGGCGAGGCCGGACAGGACGTCGCCACTGCCGGCGGTCGCCAGCCAGGGCGTGCCGGTGGCGTTGACCCGCACCGGCCCGCCGCCCGGGTCGGCGACCAACGTGGTGGACCCCTTGAGCAGAACGGTCGCACGGTAGCGGGCGGCGAGTTCGCGGGCGGCCGACAGCCGCGCCGCCTCGACCTTCCCCCGGCTCACTCCGAGCAGCGCGGCGGCCTCCCCGCAGTGCGGGGTCAGCAGCGTCGGCGCCGTACGCGCCCGCACGGCCGCGACGTCCGCCAGCCGCAGACCGTCGGCGTCGATCAGGACCGGCACGTCGGCGGCGACCACGGCGGCGGTCGTGTCCTGGTCGTCGCCGAGGCCGGGCCCCACCACCCACGCCTGGACCCGCCCCGCGCCCTTGGGACCCCGATCCGAGACGAGCGTCTCCGGGAAACGCGCGATCACGTCGCCCCCCGAGGGGCCGACGTACCGCACCGCGCCCGCGCCGGCTCGGAGCGCGCCGGCCACGGCGAGCACGGCCGCTCCCGGATAGCGCGCCGAGCCCGCCGCGACACCGACCACGCCGCGCCGGTACTTGTCGCTGTCGTGGCCCGGCACCGGGAGCACCCCGGCCACGTCGGCGTGCTGGAGCGCCTCCAGCACCGGGTCGGCGGGCAGCCTCAACCCGATGTCGACGAGCCGGACGGTCCCGGCGTGCCCGCGCCCGGGGTCGATCAGCAGCCCGGGCTTGTGCGCGCCGAAGGTCACCGTCAGGTCCGCCGACAGCACCGCTCCCGGCACCTCCCCCGTGTCGGCGTCGACACCGCTGGGCAGATCGACGGCGACGACCGCCGCCCGGGACCTGGCCACGGCCTCGGCCGGCGCCCGCGCGTCCGGGCGGAGCCCCCCGCTCCCCCCGATCCCCACGATGCCGTCCAGCACCAGATCGGCACGCTCGATCGTCCCCGTCGCCGCTGCCGGCGGTGTGAGTGTGCCGCCGGCGCGGAGCAGCGCGGCGAGCCCGCCGGGGTGGACGCGGTCCGGACGCAGCGGGACGGCCGTCACCCCGGCGCCCCGACGGGCCAGACGGGCCCCGGCGTGAAGGGCGTCGCCGCCGTTGTCGCCGGTGCCGACCAGGAGCACCACCCGACTCCCGTAGACCCGCCCGAGCAGGTCGGCGCAGGCCGCGGCGAGTCCGGCCGCGGCCCGCGACATCAACGTCCCCTCGGGAAGCGCCGCCATCGCGTCGCTCTCCACCGCCCTGACCGTCTCCACGCTGTAAGCAGTTCGCATGGGGCAGAGTCTTCCCCGCCCGGCGCGGAGCGCGTCACGCCACCCGGTGGCACACCACCCTTTCGCCAGGGCGCCCCTGCTCCGCGAGAGGCCGGCCCCTCCATGGCCCCGTCGCCGCGTGCTTCGCCGCCGACGGCGCCCGGGGCCGTGCCTTCCTCCGCCGTCCGTCGTCTCCGGTGAACGGTGGCCGGGCACGGCGTCAACCCTCGGCGATCACCACGGCGGAGGCGACGCCGGCGTCGTGGCTCAACGAGACATGCCACGTGACCACTCCCAGCTCCGCCGCGCGCGCCGCCACCGTGCCGGTCACGCGCAGTCGGGGGCGTCCGCCGTCCTCGACCCAGACCTCGGCGTCCGTCCACTGCAGACCGGCCGGCGCGCCCAGCGCCTTGGCCAGCGCCTCCTTGGCGGCGAAGCGCGCGGCGAGCGAGGCGACCCCGCGCCGCTCGCCGTCCGGCAGCGTCAGTTCGCTCGTCAGGAAGAGCCGGTCGGCCAGTGCCGGGGTCCGTCGCAGGGACGCCCCGAACCTCTCGATCTCCGCCACGTCGATGCCGACCCCGATGATGCCCATGGCGTGCACCCTACGGCCGGCCCCCTTCCCGGCGGTTACTCGACCGTCACGGACTTGGCGAGGTTGCGCGGCTGGTCCACGTCGTTGCCCCGGGCGGTGGCCAGTTCGCAGGCGAAGACCTGGAGCGGGACGGTGGCGACCAGCGGTTGCAGCAGGGTGGGGGTGGCCGGGACGCGGATCAGGTGGTCGGCGTAAGGGACGACCGCCTCGTCGCCCTCCTCGGCGATCACGATGGTGCGGGCGCCGCGGGCCCGGATCTCCTGGATGTTGGAGACGATCTTGTCGTGCAGGACCGAGCGGCCCCGAGGCGACGGGACGACGACGACCACCGGCAGGTCGTCTTCGATCAGGGCGATCGGCCCGTGCTTGAGTTCCCCGGCCGCGAAGCCCTCGGCGTGCATGTAGGCCAACTCCTTGAGCTTGAGCGCGCCTTCGAGGGCCACCGGGTGGCCGACGTGCCGCCCGAGGAAGAGCACGGTGTCCTTGGAGGCCAGCGAGCGGGCCAGCTCCCGCACCGGGCCCATGGTGTCGAGGACCCGTTCCAGCGCCGCGGGGATCTTGGCCAGGTCGCGCACGACCGCGCGGATCTCGTCGCCCCACTGGGTGCCGCGCACCTGCCCCAGGTAGAGGGCGACCAGGTAGCAGGCGACGAGCTGGGTCAAGAACGCCTTGGTCGAGGCGACGGCGGTCTCGGGTCCGGCGTAGGTGTACAGGACGGCGTCCGACTCGCGGGGGATGGTCGAGCCGTTGGTGTTGCAGATCGCCAGTACCCTGGCGCCCTGTTCGCGGGCGTGACGCAGCGCCATGAGGGTGTCCATGGTCTCGCCCGACTGGGAGACGGCGATCACCAGGGTCCGGTGGTCCAGGATCGGGTCGCGGTACCGGAACTCGCTGGCCAACTCGACCTCGCAGGGAACCCGCGTCCAGTGCTCGATGGCGTACTTGGCGATCAGCCCGGAGTGGAACGCGGTGCCGCAGGCGACGATGACGACCTTGTCCGTCTCGCGCAGTTCGGCATCGGCGATGCGAACCTCGTCGAGGAAGAGCGAGCCGGTGTCGTCGACACGGCCGAGGAGGGTGTCGGCGACGGCCTTCGGCTGCTCGGCGATCTCCTTGAGCATGAAGTGGTCGAATCCCGCCTTCTCGGCCGCCGAGGCGTCCCAGTCGACGTGGTAGGACCGGGTCTCGGCGGGCGCGCCGTCGAAGCCGGTCACCGTGGCGCCGTCGGCGCGCAGCTCGACCACCTGGTCCTGGCCCAGCTCCACGGCGTGCCGGGTGTGGGCGATGAAGGCGGCCACGTCGGAGGCGAGGAAGGCCTCGCCCTCGCCCACGCCGACGACCAGCGGTGAGTTCCGTCGTGCCCCCACCACCACGTCCGGTACGTCGGCGTGCACCGCCACCAGGGTGAACGCCCCCGCCAGACGCCGGCACACCAGGCGCATCGCCTCCGCCGGGTCGGCACCGGCGGAGGACTCCTCGGCGAGGAGGTACGCGACCACCTCCGTGTCCGTCTCCGAGGCCAGGTCGTGCCCGCGGGCGGTCAACTCGGCCCGCAGCGCGGCGAAGTTCTCGATGATGCCGTTGTGCACGACGGCGACCCGACCGCCGGAGTCCAGGTGAGGGTGGGCGTTGGCGTCGGTGGGGGCACCGTGCGTGGCCCAGCGGGTGTGACCGATGCCGACGGCGCCGGCGGGCAACGGGCGCTCGGCGAGTTCCTTGTCGAGGTTGACCAGCTTGCCGGCGCGCTTGGCCGCGGCGACCTGACCGTCCGCGAGCACGGCGACGCCGGCGGAGTCGTAGCCGCGGTACTCAAGCCGCCTCAGACCCGCCACCACGACATCGAGCGCCGATCGCGCCCCCACATATCCCACGATTCCGCACATGAACGCCAGCCTACGATCACGTTCCGCGGTCAGGCTGTCACCACTTGCGCGTATGCGGAAATTCCCACTCCGGAACGAACCGACCCGACCGCCCCCCTCGCGAGCGGTCGCCCGTCGAAGCCCGACCGGGGCGGAACGGACCGGCCGGCGCCGGCGTGACGCACCCCACCTGCCGAGGCTCCCGAAGTCCGTTAACAATGGAATGTGATCTCTTCCGCCTCCCCGACCCCCCGGAGCGCCCCCCGGCACCGGCCCGAGGCGACCCCCTACGTCGACCTCACTCGTGCGGAGTGGAGCGCCCTGCGCGAGAAGACCCCGCTGCCCCTGAGCGCCGAGGAGGTCGAGAAGCTGCGTGGCCTGGGCGACGTGATCGACCTCGACGAGGTCCGGGACATCTACCTTCCGTTGTCCCGCCTGCTCAATCTCTACGTGGGGGCCACCGCCGGACTGAGGACGGCGCTCAACACCTTCCTCGGCGAACAGGGCTCCCAGTCGGGAACGCCGTTCGTGATAGGCGTGGCCGGGTCCGTCGCCGTCGGCAAGTCCACCGTGGCGCGGCTGCTCCAGGCCCTGCTGTCCCGCTGGCCGGAGCACCCGCGCGTGGAGCTGGTCACCACCGACGGCTTCCTCTTCCCCACCCGGGAACTCCAGGCCAGGGGCCTGCTCTCCCGCAAGGGCTTCCCCGAGTCCTACGACCGCCGCGCCCTCACCCGCTTCGTCGCCGACATCAAGGCGGGCAAGGACGAGGTGACCGCCCCCGTCTACTCCCACCTGATCTACGACATCGTCCCCGGCCGGAAGCTCGTGGTGCGCCGGCCCGACATCCTGATCGTCGAGGGCCTCAACGTGTTGCAGCCCGCGCAGCCGGGCAAGGACGGCCGGACCCGGGTGGGGCTCGCCGACTACTTCGACTTCAGCGTGTACGTCGACGCCCGCCCCGAGGACATCGAGCGCTGGTACCTCAGCCGCTTCCGGAAGCTGCGCGCGACCGCCTTCCAGAACCCGTCCTCGTACTTCCGTCGGTACACCCAGGTGTCCGAGGAGGAGGCGTTGGAGTACGCGCGCACCACTTGGCGGACCATCAACCACCCGAACCTCATGCAGAACGTGGCCCCGACCCGAGGCCGCGCCACGCTGATCCTCCGCAAGGGCCCCGACCACAAGGTGCAGCGGCTCAGCCTGCGCAAGCTCTGAGCGCCGCGAGGGCCCCTCCGGCGAGGAGGCCCCTCGCGGCGAGGGGCCGGACGTCAGCCCAGGGCCGACTTCACCGAGTCTGCGAGGCGGCCGGCGACGGAACGGGCCTGTTCGAGGTCGGGCGCCTCGACCATCACCCGGACCAGGGGCTCGGTGCCGGAGGGGCGCAGCAGCACCCGCCCCGAGGCGCCGAGTTCACGCTCCGCCTCGGCGACCGCGGTGGCCAGTTCGGCGGAAGTCGCCACCCGCGACCGGTCGACGTCGGACACGTTGACGAGGACCTGGGGCAGCCGCTCCATGACGGAGGCCAGGTCCCGCAGGCTCCGTCCGGTCTGGGCGACCCGGGCGGCCAGCATCAGGCCGGTCAACGTGCCGTCGCCGGTGGTGGCGTGGTCCAGGATGATGACGTGGCCGGACTGCTCGCCCCCCAGGGCGAAGCCGCCCTCCTTCAGTCGTTCCATGACATACCGGTCGCCGACAGCGGTCCGCACCACCCGGACCCCCTCGCGCTCCATCGCGAGCGTGAAGCCCAGGTTGGACATCACGGTGGCGACGACGGTGTCGTGGCGCAGCGCCGACCGCTCGCGCATCGCCAGGGCGAGCACGGCGAGGATCTGGTCACCGTCCACCTCGGCGCCGGTGTGGTCCACCGCCAGGCAGCGGTCGGCGTCACCGTCGTGGGCGATGCCGAGATCGGCGCCGTGCTCGACCACGGCGGCCTTGAGGAGATCCAGGTGAGTGGAGCCGCAGCCGTCGTTGATGTTGAGGCCGTCCGGTTCGGCGCCGATGGTGACGATCTCGGCCCCGGCCCGGGCGAACGCCTCGGGTGAGACACGGGCGGCGGCGCCGTGCGCCTCGTCGAGGACGATCCGCAGGCCGTCCAGTCGCTCCGGCAGGACGCCGATCAGATGGGCGACGTACTGGTCGAACCCCTCGCCGTACTCCCGGACCCGCCCCACGCCGGCGCCGGTCGGACGGTCCCAGGGGGCCCCGGTGCGGTGCTCGGCGTAGACCGCCTCGATGCGATTCTCCAACTCGTCGGCGAGCTTGTGTCCACCGCGGGCGAAGAACTTGACTCCGTTGTCCGGCATGGCGTTGTGGCTGGCGGAGAGCATGACGCCGAGGTCGGCGCCGAGAGCACCGGTGAGGTAGGCCACCGCCGGTGTCGGCAGGACCCCGACCCGCAGCACGTCCACGCCGGCGCTGGCCAGGCCCGCGACTACCGCCGCCTCCAGGAACTCCCCCGACGCCCGCGGGTCGCGGCCGACCACCGCCGTCGGCCGGTGGCCCTCGAAGGTGCCGGCCTCGGCCAAGACGTGCGCCGCCGCGACCGACAGACCCAGCGCCATCTCGGCCGTCAGGTCCGCGTTGGCGACGCCGCGCACACCGTCCGTACCGAAGAGTCGTCCCACTTGTCCTCCCGAGAAAGCTTCGTCCGGAGCGGACGGCGGTGCGGCCCGCACATCCGCTTCCGGTCACGGGCACAGGCCGGCGCCCGTCCCTACGATCACACAGGCCATGGGGCCTCTGACGCCGGTTATACGCCCGGCGACGGCGATAGACGAAACGCCCCGGCGGCACACAGGCGTGCCGCCGGGGCGTTCGGAGTACGCGCGAGCGCGTCGACTAGCGCTTGCTGTACTGCGGAGCCTTGCGGGCCTTCTTGAGACCGGCCTTCTTCCGCTCGACCGCGCGGTCGTCGCGGCGGAGGAAGCCGGCCTTCTTCAGCGGGCCGCGGTTGTTGTCGACGTCCGCCTCGTTCAGGGCGCGGGCGACACCGAGACGGAGGGCACCTGCCTGGCCGGAGACGCCGCCACCGGCGATGCGGGCGACCACGTCGTAGCGGTCCTCGAGCTCCAGCACCTTGAAGGGCTCGTTGACTTCCTGCTGGTGCACCTTGTTCGGGAAGTAGTCCTCGAGGGTGCGGCCGTTGATCTTCCACTTGCCGGTGCCCGGGATGATCCGGACGCGGGCGATGGCGTTCTTCCGGCGGCCCAGGCCGGCGGCCGGCTGCGCCTCGCCGAAGCGGGAGGCCATGGACTCCGAGGTGTACTCGCCCTCGACGGGAACCTCGGACTCGGTGGTGTAGCTGTCGATGTCAAGCTCTTCGAGCGGCTGCTCGGCAGTGGTCTCGGCCACGATTCTCCTCGGAATTCTGTTCGGTCTTGGGGGTGGCCGGACTTACTGCGCGACCTGGGTGATCTCGTACGGCTGCGGCTGCTGCGCGCCGTGCGGGTGCTGGTCACCCTTGTAGACCTTCAGCTTCGAGAGCATCTGACGGCCCAGGGAGTTCTTGGGGAGCATGCCCTTGACGGCCTTCTCGACGGCCTTCTCGGGATTCTTGTCCAGCAGCTCGTCGTAGCGGACGGAGCGCAGACCGCCCGGGTAGCCGGAGTGGCGGTACGCCATCTTCTGGGTGCGCTTGTTGCCGGACAGGTGCACCTTGTCGGCGTTGACGATGATGACGAAGTCACCGGTGTCGACGTGCGGCGCGTAGATCGGCTTGTGCTTGCCCCGCAGGAGCGTGGCGGCGGTGGAGGCGAGACGCCCCAGGACAACGTCCTGGGCGTCGATGACGTGCCACTGGCGCGTCACATCGCCGGGCTTGGGGCTGTACGTACGCACGGTTCGTAGCCTTCGCTTCGAGTGAATGGTCCTGAACAGGTCACCGAAACGATCACGACAGCCTCGACCGCACCACGGTGACGCAAACCGCGTGCCGATCGCTGGTCATCGGCCCGGTGGACCGGTGTAAGGGCCCGTCCCGTGAGAATGAGCAAGCCAATACACAACGAACAAGCAGACTACCGGGGCGGCCGGACCGGGTCAAAACGCGGCGGCACCGCCGCCACCACGCCCGCACCACCCCCACACTCGCCGTGACCACGCGAAGACGTCGAGTGAGCGCCGCCCCCCGGCCGCCCCGCGCGCATCGGCTGTCACCGGCGAACGCGACGCCGGGACGCCGAACACCCCTCCCCCGCGCCCACGCGGGATTCCGGGTCCCGGCGGGACGTCGACGAGGGCATCACGGCACGCCAGGCGTGCCCCGCCGCTCGGACCACCACGTGTGCGGGTACTCACGCGTGTACTCCGCACGCCCTCCGGCGCGCCTCCGCCTAGCGCCCCCGCCCCGAGCACGCGCGGACCGAGCACGCGCGGACCGCCCGGACCGCCCGGACCGCCCGGACCGCCCCAGGATGCCTGGTTCGACCTCCACCGGAGTCGAACACCCCAGCTCCCGGCCCCGATTGGGAGGGACGGACCGGGAGGGCGACCCGTCTAAGATGCGCTGCATGAGCTTTGGGCAGGGGGGACCCGAGTCCCGTTGGGATCCCTGGAAACCGGAAACCGAGCAGCCCTGGGGCGGCGACGGCGGACGGACACCGGACTGGGCGGCGCTCGCCGAGGCGTCCGAGACCCGCCAGAAACGGCGCCGGGTGCTGTTCGTCGCGGGGGGCGCGCTGGCCACCGTCGGCGTGGCCGTCGCCGTGGCACTCGCCGTCGTGTCGGCCGACGGCGACGACACCGCGACCGGCGACCCCACCGGGCTGCCGTCGGCCGCGGACCTGCCGAGCGCCGGAGCCACCGCCCCCTCCTTCGCCCCCACCAGCGCTCCGCCGCCCCTGAACCCGAAGGACTTCGTCGCCAGCGCCTCGAAGGACAAGGCCCCACTGGACACGGACAGCCTCTTTCCCGGCACCCAGCTCACCGTCGACGACGTCGTGTACCGCAAGGGGCCGACCGCCGACACCCGCACCTGCTCCTCCGCCGCGCGCAACGACCTGCCCGCGATCCTCGACGCCAACGACTGCGCGCGCCTGATCCGGATCACCTACTCCGCGGACGACGTGGCGGTCACCGTCGGCGTCGCGGTGTTCGACAGCGCCGCACAGGCCACCAAGACCAAGAGCGAGGTGGACGGCAAGAGCATCGTGCGGTCCCTGTCCGGAGGCGGCGTGGCAGACTTCTGCAACGGCGCCGTCTGCCGGTCGACCGCCAACTCCTATGGCAGGTACGCCTACTTCACCCTGGCCGGTTTCACCGACGGCACGGACGTGACCGAGAAGGACACCGAGGTCTTCCGGGCCGGCGACGACCTGGCCGAGTTCACCTTCCGGCAGATACTCCAGCGCGGTCAGGCCCAAGCCTCTGCCGCGGCCGAGGCAGACTGACTCTCGCCACGTTCCCCGGTCGGGCACAGGGCGACGAAGTCGTCGCAGTACCTCACCCATACCCCCAGTCGACGCCCCTCGCCCTGCCACACCTCGTGACTCCACCCTCCAAGGCACGAGCTCGGCTCCTTCTTGACCCGGCTCACGCGGGTCGGTGCCAACGACGCTGCGGGCTTCACTTGACGTTGCGGTGATGCCCATGGCCCGGACCGTGGCCGGCGCCTCCCGTAGCAGACTGGCGGCGCACTTGCCGGAGTTGGCCGAGCCCTTGCGCGGACTGGTGGCCACAATGACCGGCGCGCGGGTGGGGGAATTCACGGCGACGATCTGGAAGTGCGCCCGCGCTGCTTGGTGTAGCCGAGCGAGGCGCCCTGCTAGGCCGTGGAGTCGATGTCCACGGACGCACCCTCGTCCCCGCGCAGGACCAGACCGGCGCGGGCGGCCAGGCGGCAGGTGAACGCCTTTGTGCTGTAATTCAGTTGGCGCACGCGCCTCCAGGTGAGGGCAAGCACGAACGATCGCAGTGTGGATGGCGCCCGCACCTCGCCGAACAGACGCGGCAGCCCGCCATGGCGCGGAACGTCCAGGTCGTCGATGCTGCCCGCCCCGGCTGTCCGGTGCCGCAAGAGGCTGCATGTGGAGGTGGCCGTGGCCAGCAGGATGAAGGTTTTGTCTGCGCGGTCGGCGCAGGAGTTGTGCAGATCAATCTTGCGTTTTCGCGATGGGAAACCGCTCAACACGCAGCGGCGTCGATGATGATTGCCCGAAGACGTGCTCGGCACTCGGCGACGAAGGTGGGGAAGGTGTGCCAGTAGTAGGAGATGCCGCTGACGCCCACCGCGATCGCCCAGGCGCGGGCCCGGGCCCAGGTCGCATCGTCGAGGTTCAAGGTGTCCCGGTAGGCCTGCCGTGCTTGTGTCGGCAGGTCCCAGAGCGTGGAGTGCTCGGCGTCGGGAAAGCCGACCGAGAGTCCTCCGAAGTCGATGACTGCGTGGAGCTTGCCTTCCCGGACCAAAAGGTTGGTCGGCTTGAGGTCGCCGTGGAGCCACACGTGAGGTCTGGAAGGCTCGGGTAGTGTGAGCGCGGCCCTCCACATCTGTTCGAGGGAGTCAACGTCGAGTTCAGAACCCACAGTGGTTCGGCAATCGTCGAGACACCTCGCGATCCACTGGCTGCATGGCCCCAAGCTGCCTCCGCGGTACCAGCTGAGGTCATCCACGCGAGTCGCTCCCATGAGGTCGACGCTGTGGAGTTCCCTCACGATCGCCGCCAGGTCGACTCCGAAGGCGGCCCAGTCCTGGACGGTATCCAGGCTGGCCTCGTCGCCGTCAATCCAGCGGTAGACCGACCAGACGAGCGGGAAGACGTCGGTGGGGGTCCCAGCATGGATGGGCTCGGGAATAGGGCATGACAGGAAGGGCGCTAGGCGGGGAAGCCATTCCTGCTCTTTTCGCAAGGAATATCCCTTCTGGGTAGTTCGTGGCAGTCGCACGAGCAGGTCATCGCCCAGCCGATACCGACTGGGATCTCATCCTCGTGAAGCGTCACGTCGGAAATCTCACCGCAAGAGGGGAACGGGAGGCAAGTGACTTTCTGAACGAGGCGGGTTCGCCGAAACAAGGACGCGCCGAAGGTGGCAAACGACAGACTTTCGCGGACGAGCTGGATTCGAACTGCTCCGCAAGATGATGCTGCTTCAGTGAGGCTCCGCGACCATTCCCCAAGATCTGTGCCAGAGCCGCGACTCTTGATCGCTGCCGAGTCTGTTGATTGGCTGGCCGGCATGACTGATCTTGGACCCGTCGCCTGGCCACCTGCCCCGATCAGGACCGAGAGGCTCGTGCTCCGTGGGTCCGAGGCCCGAGACCGTGCGGCGTTCATCGAGTTGCACGCCTCGCCGGAGGTGCACACCTACCTCGGCGGCTCCCGGCCGCGTGACGAGCTAGAACGCGAGATGGCCGAGGCGCCCGGGCGGTGTCCGGGGAGTTTCGTCGTCGATCTCGATGGAGCGATGATCGGCCAGATCCTGCTCAGGAGAGCACCGGAGCACCGTCGCCCGGCTGCTGCGGGGAAGGCCGATCTCGGTTACCTGTTCCTGCCGCGGGCATGGGGATTCGGATACGCCGCCGAGGCGTGCGCGGCGGCACTCGACTGGTTCGACGGCGTCCTTCCCGGCGAGCCGGTGGTGCTCGCCACCCAGACCGCCAACGTCGGCTCGATGCGCCTCGCCGCAAAGCTGGGGTTTACCGGTCGTTCTCGTGTCGGCCGTAGCGAGGGTGCCGTAGCCGTCGGGCGATCTCGGCGTTGAAAAGGCTGCGGTCCCAGACCGTTCGCTGTGCTTGCTGAAGGGCCCTTTGAACACCGGGAGTTGACCTACCTGACCGAGCCGGCCGCCGCCCGGTGGGCCGAGACGGTGAACTGCCCCGGCGCCTGTTCGGCCAGCCAGCCCAGCTCGACCAGCCGCTTCAGCTTCGACCGCGTCGCCTCGATCTTCGAGGTCTGGGCGGGCAGCCCGATCCTGGGCACGATCTGCTTCGCCTGCACCGCCCCCGGCGCGTCGTCGATCACGTCCACGATGTCGCGGTAGACCGGCGGGAGATCCGCGCTGGTCATCCCCTCCCGCCAGAAGGTCACGGTCTGCACCCCCACCACCCGGCCCCCGCCCACCGGCTCGGTCTCCGCCGGCGGCGGGTCCATTTCGAGGGCCACTCCCTCGGCCGCGAGTTCCTCCAGAGTCTCCCGCGTCACCGTCAGCCGATCCAGCCGGCCCCGCTCGGCCTCCAGCCGAATACTCAACGCGGCCATCTCCCGCTCGAGTTCCTCCACCCGCAACCGCACCGCCGCCTGGCGTTCCTCCAGCTCACCGATCCACGAGCCCATCCGGCACCCCCTCTACCGCCACGGTAGAGGGGGTGCCACCCCACCCACACCCGGATCAGCGAAACCCCAGCTCAACCGTCCCTGGAAAGGATCCGCACCCATGAGTGAACGGGCCCTCGACACCGGCCCACCGGGTCGGCGGACCCGTCGATTCAGCAGCAACCGGGCCGGGGCAGCGTCCGCCGGTTCCGGGCCTCCCGACTCCGCTCGGCCAGCAGATCGTCGGCCGGATAGCCGACCTCCTCCAGGGTCAGTCCGTGCGGTCGCACGACGTGCACGGCCGAGTCCCGCACCCCGGCCCGCAGCACCCGCCCCGGCCAGTCCGACGGGCGGTGCCCGTCCCCCACGAACAGCAGCGCGCCGATCAGCGAGCGGACCATGTTGTGGCAGAAGGCGTCGGCCACGACCGTCGCCGTCACGACGCCGTCATCGTCGCGAACCAGGCTCAGTCGACGCAGCGTCCGGATGGTCGTGGCGCCCTCGCGCTTCTTGCAGTACGCGGCGAAATCGTGCTCGCCGAGCAACCCGCTCGCCGCCTCGTTCATCGCGTCGACGTCCAGCGGCCAGGCGTGCCACAGCACGTGGTCGCGCAGGAGGGGGTCCACACCGCCGGGGTTGTCGGTGACGCGGTAGGCGTAGCGACGCCAGACGGCGGAAAAGCGCGCGTCGAACCCGGCGGGGGCCTCGCGGAGCGCCCATACCCGCACGTCCCTGGGGAGCCTCCCCGCGAGCCGCTTGACGAGCCTGCCGCGGTGCTCCGCCCAGACCTCCGCGGGCAGGTCGACGTGGGCGACCTGCCCGCGGGCGTGCACCCCCGCGTCCGTGCGGCCGGCGACGGTCAACTCGTACGCCCGGGCGGATCGGGTGACGGTGCGCAGGGCGTCCTCGATCTCCCCCTGTACGGTGCGCCTCCCGCCGGCCTGCCTGGCCCAGCCGTGGAAGGCGGAACCGTCGTAGGACAGATCGAGGCGGACACGGACATCGCCGGGTGCGGGTGCGTCACTCACGGCACAGATCCTCTCAGAGCGCCAGGGCGAACCGACCTCGGAGCCCGCTTCGGCCTCCCGCCGGTCACGACATGGTCCACGCCACACGGACATTATTGAAAACGACAGTCATATTCATATAACCTTCAGATCATGCCGGAACGGGCGCCAACGGCCTTGAAACCGCCCCGATTCGGCATCCCCTACCCCCTATCGCCGCGCTTCGCGCGGCGGGTGCCGCCCGACGGGCGGCACCCGGTGAAAGGAACCCCATGAACTCGCTCGCCAAGGTGCTGACCGTCTCCGCCGTCACCGGCGCACTCGTCCTGAGCGGCACCGGCGCCATGGCCGCGACCGCGGACGGCCACTCCGCGGTCGCCGCTTCCACCTCGGTCGCCGCCCCGCAGGGCGTGGGCGCGGCCTCGGCCTCCGCCGCCCGAGTCGGCTACACCTTCGACCACGCCACCACCGCCGCGCTCTACCAGTACGCGGTGACGCAGTCCACCAGCGCCTTCAAGGCTCTCTGCGAGTCCACCCTCCCCGCCTCCACCGGCGCCGTGCTCTGCCCGATGCTCTCCGGCTCGCTGAGCGGAGTGGCGGCACTGGGCGCCCCCGGTCCGCAGGACAAGCTCTACGTCGGCGTGCAGCTGGGCTGGCCGCCCCTGGTGGTCAAGTACGTCCGATAGGGATCGGCTCGACGTGGACGGCGGTCGGGGGGTGACCGGACCGCCGTCGAACGGACTCGACCGCGATCCGGGGAGGTCTGCGGGAGAGTCGGGGGGCGCGCGGCGGGAGGCCGGGCCGGAGATCTCCGGCCCGGCCTCCCGCCGTGGTCGTACACGCCCGGAACGGGACGACGGACTCGGTCGGCCGCCTCGCGACCGGCTCGACGGCCACGTCCGTTCCCTCACGAAGACGGCGGAAGGGGCCCGTTCCCCTGAAGGAACGGGCCCCTTCCGCCGTGCCGGTGGGACGGCGTCACGGACCTCCGCGGAGAGGCGACGCCGCCCCTGGTCGGGACTCAGGCGTCCTTGGACTCCTCGGCGGCGTCCTCGGCCTTGGTCACGTCGACCTTGGTCTCGGCCGCATCGGCGGTCTCGGTGGCCTCGGCGTCCTGCGCCGAGCGCTTCGTGGCGGCCTCGGCCTCGCCGACGGCCTCCTGTCGCACGGTGAGAGCCTCGACCAGCTCGATGACGGCCATCGGCGCGTTGTCGCCGCGGCGGTTACCGATCTTGGTGATCCGGGTGTAGCCGCCGGGACGGTTCTCGTAGCGGGGGCCGATCTCGGTGAAGAGCGTGTGGACGATGCTCTTGTCCGTGATGACCTGGAGCACCTGACGGCGGTTGTGAAGGTCGCCCTTCCTCGCCTTGGTGATCAGACGCTCGGCGTAGGGCCGCAGGCGGCGGGCCTTCGCCTCGGTGGTGGTGATCCTGCCGTGCTCGAAGAGGCTCTTCGCGAGGTTCGCGAGGAGCAGCTTCTCGTGCGCGGCGCTGCCGCCCAGACGGGCACCCTTGGTGGGCCTCGGCATGGTGTCTCTCCTCAGTGTCTGCCCCGGCCGTGTCAGGTACCGGGGTCAGGATCCGATCAGGCGGTCGCCTGCCGGATCTCCGGATCGGGCCCTTCGCCCTCTCCGGAGAGGGCGCGGGGAGCGACGCGCGTCGCGTCGCCCCACCGCACCCGAGTCGGGCCGGTCGGCCGGACTCTCAGTACTGCTCGGTCTCGACGAAACCGGCGTCCGCGTCGTCGTCGGCACCGAAGGCGTCGGCCGCGGCGGTCGGGTCGAACCCGGGGGGCGAGTCCTTCAGCGCGAGGCCCATTCCGGCCAGCTTCGCCTTGACCTCGTCGATGGACTTCGCACCGAAGTTGCGGATGTCGAGCAGGTCCGCCTCGGAGCGAGCGACCAGCTCGCCCACGGAGTGGATGCCCTCGCGCTTGAGGCAGTTGTAGGACCGGACGGTCAGCTCCAGCTCCTCGATCGGCAGCGCGAGGTCGGCGGCCAGGGCGGCGTCCGTCGGGGACGGACCCATGTCGATGCCCTCGGCGTCGATGTTCAGCTCGCGGGCGAGACCGAACAGCTCGACCAGCGTCTTGCCGGCGGAGGCCATGGCGTCGCGCGGACGCATCGCCTGCTTGGTCTCCACATCGACGATCAGCTTGTCGAAGTCGGTGCGCTGCTCGACACGGGTGGCCTCGACCTTGTAGGTGACCTTGAGCACCGGCGAGTAGATCGAGTCGACCGGGATCCGGCCGATCTCCTGGCCGAGCTGCTTGTTCTGCACCGCGGAGACGTAGCCGCGACCGCGCTCGACGGTCAGCTCCATCTCCAGCTTGCCCTTGCCGTTCAGCGTGGCCAGGACGAGGTCCGGGTTGTGCACCTCGACACCGGCCGGGGGCGCGATGTCGGCGGCGGTGACCAGCCCGGGACCCTGCTTGCGCAGGTACATCACGACGGGCTCGTCGTGCTCCGAGGAGACGACCAGCTGCTTGATGTTGAGGATGAGGTCGGTGACGTCCTCCTTGACGCCCGGCACGGTGGTGAACTCGTGCAGGACACCGTCGATCCGGATGGACGTGACGGCGGCGCCCGGGATCGAGGACAGGAGGGTCCGACGCAGGGAGTTGCCGAGGGTGTAGCCGAAGCCCGGCTCCAGCGGCTCGATGACGAACCGGGAGCGGAACTCGTCGACGACCTCTTCGGTCAACGAGGGACGCTGAGCGATCAGCATGGGGTGATCAGTTCCTTCAGTCGTGGGCGCCCGCTATATGACACCCGACGGGTCCGCACCGGGAGCGGTGCGGGTACTGCAAGGGTACGGGCGATACGGCCCGGATGAGCCGTACCGCCCGAGAACCTCGCCGCGAAGCGCGTCAGACGCGACGACGCTTCGGCGGACGGCAGCCGTTGTGCGGGGTGGGGGTGACGTCCTGGATGGAGCCCACCTCCAGACCCGTGGCCTGCAGGGAGCGGATCGCGGTCTCACGACCGGAACCCGGGCCCTTCACGAACACGTCGACCTTGCGCATGCCGTGCTCCTGGGCGCGGCGGGCGGCGGACTCCGCGGCCATCTGCGCGGCGAACGGCGTGGACTTCCGCGAGCCCTTGAAGCCGACGTGGCCGGCGGAGGCCCAGGAGATCACGTTGCCGGTCGGGTCGGTGATCGAGACGATGGTGTTGTTGAACGTGCTCTTGATGTGCGCGTGGCCGTGAGCGACGTTCTTCTTTTCCTTGCGGCGCACCTTCTTGGCAGCGCCCTGACGTCCCTTGGGGGGCATCTTCAGTCTCCTACGGGGAGGTGGTCGGTCCTACAGCGAAGACCGTGGACGGCGTCCGCTGCGGACTACTTCTTGCCCGGCTTCTTCTTGCCGGCGATGGCGCGACGCGGGCCCTTGCGGGTACGGGCGTTGGTGCTGGTGCGCTGACCGCGGACGGGCAGGCCGCGACGGTGCCGCAGACCCTGGTAGGTACCGATCTCGACCTTGCGGCGGATGTCGGCCTGGATCTCGCGGCGGAGGTCGCCCTCGGTCCGGAAGTTGTTGTCGACGTACTCGCGGATCGCGACGAGCTGCTCCTCGGAGAGGTCGCGAACGCGGGTGTCGGGGTCGACACCGGTGGCGGCCAGCGTCTGCTGGGAGAGGGTTCGGCCGATGCCGAACACATAGGTGAGGGCGATCTCCACGCGCTTGTCGCGCGGGATGTCGACACCGGAAACGCGTGCCATTCAATGGCTCCTGGTGATATTCGGAGGTCTTCCACAGGACCGCCCCCAGCCGCCGTACGAGGTACGAACTGGGTCCCCGGCCTCCGAGCCGGGGGTGTCGGGCACGTACGTGCCCGGGGCCTGCGTATGAACATGTTCAGCTCGCGTCGCGCGAATCCCTGCGAATGCGGTGCGGAGGGAGCGGTCTGTCGTGCGTCAGCCCTGGCGCTGCTTGTGGCGCGGGTTGTCGCAGATGACCATGACCCGACCGTGACGGCGGATCACCCTGCACTTGTCGCAGATCTTCTTGACGCTCGGCTTGACCTTCATGGGATGTGAGGTTCTCCGGGCTCGGTTGCCGGCCGCCCCGCGCCTGCGCGCGGGACATGGGCAAGATCTACTTGTATCGGTAGACGATCCGGCCACGCGTCAGGTCGTACGGAGAGAGCTCCACCACGACCCGGTCGTCAGGGAGGATACGGATGTAGTGCATGCGCATCTTGCCGCTGATGTGTGCCAGGACCTGGTGGCCGTTCTGGAGCTCGACCTTGAACATGGCGTTCGGAAGAGACTCGACGACAGTGCCCTCGATCTCGATGGCACCTTGCTTCTTGGCCACGCTTCGCCCTTCGAATCGACTACCTTGATCGACCCCAGCACGTTGTTCGCCGCATGTGGACATACGGGCGCACCGGAGTCGACGCGTCAGTCTACGCCGGCACCCACGGAAAGGCGAAACGACTAATCCGCCCCCGAGGTGGCCGCTCAGGCCAGCGGGTCGGGGGCGGCGGTGACGCCGTACTCGGCGAGCTTGGCCCGACCCCCGTCGGGGGCGGTCAGCACCAGGGGGCCCTCCTCGGTGAGCGCGACCGAGTGCTCCCAGTGGGACGACCAGGTGCCGTCGGTGGTGACGACCGTCCACTCGTCCTCCAGGACGACGGTCTTCGGGGTGCCGAGGGACACCATCGGCTCGATGGCCAGGCAGAGACCCGGGACCAGCTTCGGCCCCTTGCCCCGACGGCGCTCCACGTAGTTCAGCAGATGCGGGTCCATGTGCATCTCGGTGCCGATGCCGTGGCCGCCGTAGTCCTCGATGATCCCGTAGCGACCGCCGCCGGGCCTGGGCTGCCTGCGGATGTAGGTCTCGATCGCGCGGGAGATGTCGACCAGGCGGTTGCCCTGGCGCATCGCCGCGATACCGGCCCACATGGACTCCTGGGTGACCCGGGACAGCTCGACCACCTCCGGGGCGTGGCCGGATCCGACGAAGGCGGTGTAGGCGGCGTCGCCGTGCCAGCCGTCGATGATGGCCCCGCAGTCGATGGAGATGACGTCGCCGTCGCGAAGGACCGTCTTCTCCGAGGGGATGCCGTGCACGACGACCTCGTTCACCGAGGTGCAGATCGTGGCGGGGAACCCGCCGTAGCCGAGGAAGTTCGGCTTGGCGCCGTGCTCGGCGAGGACCTCGCGGGCCACCTGGTCGAGGTCCTCGGTGGTGGCGCCGGGCACGGCGGCCTCGCGGGTGGCCGCGTGCATCGCGGCGACGACCAACCCCGCCTCACGCATCTTGGCGATCTGCTCGGGGGTCTTGATCTGCACCATGACGGCGGCGGCCTTTCTGGACCTGGAAGAAGGGGACTACACCACGATACGGGCCCGGGCGTCGACGCACCGGGGTCGGATTCCACGCCGCCGACGGCGGACAGGGGGGAACCCTCGGGGTTCGCGAGCGAGCGGGACTCCGGCGGAGTCGGGCGTGTGACGAACGGCACGCGCTTCGCGCGCCGCAGCCGCGGCCCCTCGACGGGAACCGCGGCTGCCTCGGCCGGCGCGAGGGGCTATTCCCCCCGCTTCAGCGCCTCCAACGCCCGGGAGGTGACGTCGTCGACCGCGCCCATCGCGGAGATGGTCACCACCAGGCCCTGCGCCTTGTAGTAGTCGATGATCGGTTCGGTCTTGGTGTGGTAGACCTCGAGCCGCTTGCGGACCGTCTCCTCGGAGTCGTCGTCCCGCTGGTACAGCTCTCCGCCGCAGACGTCGCAGACGCCCTCACGGGCGGGCGGGGTGTGGGTGACGTGGAAGACGTGCGCCGAGTCGTGCCGGCAGACGCGCCGTCCGGCGATCCGCTTCACGACCTCCTCCTCGGGCGCCTCCAGATCCAGGACCGCGTCCAGCGTCATCCGCTCGGTGTCGAGCAGTCGGTCCAGTGCCTCCGCCTGGGAGACGTTGCGCGGGAAGCCGTCGAGGAGGAAACCGCCCTCCGCGTCGGGCTGCTCCATCCGGTCCTTCGCCATGCCGATGGTGACTTCGTCGGGGACGAGGTTGCCGGCGTCCATGTAGGACTTGGCGAGCTTGCCGAGTTCGGTCTGTCGGCTGATGTTGGCGCGGAACAGGTCGCCCGTGGAGATGTGCGGGATGTGCAACGTCTCGGCAAGTCGGGTGGCCTGCGTACCCTTTCCGGCACCCGGCGGCCCGACGAGGACGATTCGCATCAGCGGAGGAACCCTTCGTAATTGCGCTGCTGGAGCTGGCTCTCGATCTGCTTCACCGTCTCCAGACCCACACCCACGATGATCAGGATGCTGGTACCACCGAACGGGAAGTTCTGGTTTGCCCCGAAACCTGCCAACGCCATCGTCGGCACGAGAGCGATCAGACCCAAGTACAGCGAACCCGGCCAGGTGATCCGGTTGAGTACGTAGCTCAGATACTCAGCGGTCGGTCGGCCAGCCCGGATGCCCGGGATGAAGCCACCATACTTCTTCATGTTGTCGGCGACTTCCTCGGGGTTGAAGGTGATCGCCACGTAGAAGAACGCGAAGAACACGATGAGAAGGAAGTACAGGACGATGTGCGCGGCCGCGTCCGTCGCCGCCAGGTTCCGCTCGATCCACAGGGCCCAACCCGCGTCGGAGTTGGAGAACTGCACGATCAGCGCGGGGATGTAGAGGAGTGACGACGCGAAGATCACCGGGATGATGCCCGCCTGGTTGACCTTCAGTGGGATGTACGTCGACGTGCCTCCGTAGGAACGCCGCCCGATCATGCGCTTGGCGTACTGGACCGGGATGCGGCGCTGCGCCTGCTCGACGAAGACCACCAGGCCGATCATGACGAGGCCCACGGCGACCACGGTGCCGAACTCGATCCAGCCGCCCGCCAGGTCGCCCTCCTGCTTGATGGCCCACAGGGCCGCGGGGAACGTCGCCGCGATCGAGATGAACATCAGGATCGACATGCCGTTGCCGATACCGCGGTCCGTGATCAGCTCGCCGAGCCACATCACCAGGGCGGTGCCGGCGGTCATGGCGATCACCATCACGACGGTGGTGAAGATGGCCTGGTCCGGGACGACCTGATTGGCCACCGTGCAACCGGAGAAGAGGGCGCCGCTGCGGGCGGTGGCCACCAGGCCGGTGCCCTGGAGGACGGCCAGCGCCACGGTCAGGTAGCGGGTGTACTGGGTGATCTTCGCCGTACCGGACTGCCCCTCCTTCTTCAGGGCCTCCAGACGGGGGATCACCACGGTGAGCAACTGCAGGATGATGCTGGCCGTGATGTAGGGCATGATGCCCAGCGCGAACACCGTGATCTGCAACAGCGCGCCGCCGCTGAACATGTTGACCAGACCGAAGAGGCCCTGGTTGCCGGACGCCTGGTCCACACACTCCTGAACGGCCGTGTAGTCCACGCCGGGGATCGGGATGTGCGTACCGATCCGGTACACCACGATGATGCCCAGCGTGAAGAGCAGCTTCTTGCGCAGGTCGGGCGTCTTGAACGCCCGGGCGAACGCGGTGAGCACGGTGCCTCCTGCGACCCCCGCGCAACTGCGTCAAGGGCGACGGTCTTGAGGTTGGACTGACGACGGAATACGGAACGGCCGACTGCCGCTCAGAGTGCCCCAAGTGCGGCACCCGTGGAAGTGGGCAGTGCTGGCCACCATACCTGCGCGACCACTGCCCTAGGAACGACCGACCGGGGATACCCCATTTGTGGGGTATCCCCGGTCGGTGTCGCTCAAGTCATCGAGGCGCCCGAAGTGTTCAGACGAGCTCGGTGACGCTGCCGCCGGCGGCGGTGATCTTCTCCTTGGCGGAGGTGGAGGCCTTGTCGACCCGCACCGTCAGCGCCACGGAGATCTCACCCTCACCGAGCACCTTGACCAGGCTGTTCTTGCGAACGGCGCCCTTGGCCACCAGGTCCTCGACCGTGACCTCGCCACCCTGCGGGTAGAGCTTGGCCAAGCGGTCCAGGTTCACCACCTGGTACTCGGTCTTGAAGGGGTTCTTGAAGCCCTTCAGCTTCGGGAGGCGCATGTGCAGCGGCATCTGGCCGCCCTCGAAGCGCTCCGGAACCTGGTAGCGGGCCTTCGTGCCCTTGGTACCACGACCGGCCGTCTTACCCTTGGACGCCTCACCACGACCCACACGGGTCTTGGCGGTCTTGGCGCCCGGGGCGGGACGGAGGTTGTGGATCTTGAGCGGGTTCTGCTCCGCCATGATCAGTCGACCTCCTCGACCGACACGAGGTGGCGGACGGTGTGCACCATGCCGCGGAACTCGGGACGGTCCTCCTTGACGACCACGTCGTCGACCTTCTTCAGGCCGAGCGAACGCAGGGTGTCACGGTGGTTCTGCTTGCTGCCGATGTAGGACTTGACCTGCGTGATCTTCAGCTGAGCCATGATCACGCACCCGCCCCGGCACGCGCCCGCAGCAGGGCCGCGGGAGCGACGTCCTCGAGCGGCAGACCGCGACGGGCCGCGATCTCCTCGGGACGCTGAAGACCCCTCAGGGCCTCCACGGTCGCGTGCACGATGTTGATCGCGTTGTCGGAGCCGAGCGACTTCGACAGCACGTCGTGGATGCCCGCGCACTCCAGCACGGCGCGCACCGGTCCACCGGCGATCACACCGGTACCGGGCGACGCCGGCTTGAGCAGCACGACACCGGCGGCCTTCTCACCCTGGATCGGGTGCGGGATGGTGCCCTGGATCCGGGGGACCTTGAAGAAGTGCTTCTTGGCCTCCTCCACACCCTTGGCGATGGCGGCCGGCACCTCCTTGGCCTTGCCGTAGCCGACACCCACGGTGCCGTCGCCATCGCCCACCACGACCAGCGCGGTGAAGCTGAAGCGACGACCACCCTTCACAACCTTGGCGACGCGATTGATCGCGACGACACGCTCGACGTAAGCGGTCTTCTCGGCGGCGGCTGCGCCACCGTCACGGCCCTTCCGGTCCCGCCGCTCGCCGCCACCGGCACCGCTACCGCGGCGCTGGGGTCCAGCCATTGGAATTACCTCTCTCTGTTTCCGCTAGCCACACGACAGCGATTGGCCGCTGCCGCGACGGGCGGCTTAGAACTTCAGCCCGGCTTCGCGAGCGGCGTCCGCGAGGGCGGCGATGCGCCCCGCGTACTGGTTGCCGCCACGGTCGAACACGACGGCCTCGACACCGACGGCCTTGGCACGCTCGGCGACCAGGGCCCCGACCTGCTTGGCCTGCGCGGACTTGTCGCCCTCGCCGGAACGGATCGAGCTGTCCAGGGAGGACGCCGAAGCCACGGTGTGGCCCTTCAGGTCGTCGATCACCTGCGCCACGATGTGGCGGTTGGACCGGGTCACGACCAGACGGGGACGCTCCGCGGTACCGGAGACCTTCTTGCGGATCCGGATGTGGCGGCGCTTGATCGAGGCGCGCTTGTAGGCATCGCCCTTGAGGATCTTCTGCCCGTATGCCATGGCTTACTTACCCGCCTTTCCGACCTTGCGGCGGATGACTTCACCCTCGTACTTGACGCCCTTGGCCTTGTACGGGTCGGGCTTGCGCAGCTTGCGGATGTTGGCGGCGACCTCACCGACCTTCTGCTTGTCGATGCCCTCGACCGAGAACCGGGTCGCGGACTCCACCTTGAAGGTGATGCCCTGGGGGGCCTCGACCAGGATCGGGTGGCTGTAGCCGAGGGAGAACTCCAGGTTCGAGCCCTTGGCGACAACGCGGTAACCGACACCGCTGATCTCGAGCTTCTTCGCGTACCCCTGGGTCACGCCGGTGATCATGTTCGCCACCAGCGTGCGGGACAGGCCGTGAAGGGCCTTGTTCTGACGCTCGTCGTTGGGGCGGGTGACGCTCAGGACGCCGTCCTCACCCTTGACGACCTCGATCGGGGCCACGACGGTGTGGGTCAGCTCGCCCTTGGGGCCCTTGACCTTGACCGTACGGCCGTCGATGGTGACGTCCACGCCGGCGGGAACCGCGATGGGGAGCTTGCCGATGCGCGACATAGCTGTTTCCTCCGTTCCCTTCCGCTACCAGACGTAGGCGAGGACTTCCCCACCCACGCCCTTCTTGCCGGCCTGCTTGTCGGTGAGGAGCCCGTGCGACGTGGAGATGATCGCCACGCCCAGGCCGCCGAGCACCTTCGGCAGGTTGGTGGACTTCGCGTACACCCGGAGACCGGGCTTGGAGATCCGCTTGATGCCCGCGATGGAGCGCTCACGGTTGGGACCGAACTTCAGGTCCAGGACGAGGCTCTTGCCGACCTCGGCGTCCTCGACCTTCCAGCCCGTGATGAAGCCCTCCTGCTGGAGGATCTCCGCGATGTGAGACTTGATCTTCGAGTGCGGCATGGCCACGGAGTCGTGGTACGCCGAGTTCGCGTTGCGCAGACGCGTGAGCATGTCTGCGATCGGATCAGTCATGGTCATGAATTGGCCTTCGGCCTCTCTCGCCGTGGTTTCCCGGTGCGCCGTCCCTCTCCCCGATCCGAGACGGGACGGGTGCGGCGCGGTGGACCTACGGCGTAGTAAGCATTCGATGAGCGGACCTGGGTCCGCGTGGCGTACGGGCACGGCAGGCGCCCAACCCCACAAGCCTAAGGCATGCGAGGCGGGCGCTCCGCCGTACCCAGATGCTTACCGAGAGCCCTGGGCGTCCCCTGAGGGGACTACCAGGAGCTCTTGGTCACGCCCGGCAGCTCGCCGCGGTGAGCCATCTCACGAAGGCACACGCGGCAGAGGCCGAACTTGCGGTAAACGGAGTGCGGACGGCCGCAGCGCTGGCAGCGGGTGTACGCGCGCACACCGAACTTGGGCTTGCGAGCAGCCTTCGCGATGAGAGCCTTCTTCGCCATCTCGCTCACGCCTCCTTGAACGGGAAGCCGAGGTGACGGAGCAGCGCGCGGCCCTCTTCGTCGTTGGTCGCCGTGGTGACCACGGTGATGTCCATACCCCGGACGCGGTCGATCTTGTCCTGGTCGATCTCGTGGAACATGACCTGCTCCGTGAGACCGAAGGTGTAGTTGCCCCGGCCGTCGAACTGCTTGGGGGACAGGCCGCGGAAGTCGCGGATGCGCGGGAGCGCGAGCGACAGGGTGCGGTCCAGGAACTCCCACATGCGGTCGCCACGGAGGGTGACGTGGGCGCCGATCGGCTGACCCTCGCGCAGCTTGAACTGCGCGATGGACTTCCGGGCCTTGGTGACGGCCGGCTTCTGACCGGTGATCGTGGTCAGGTCGCGGACGGCGCCCTCGATGAGCTTCGAGTCACGGGCGGCGTCGCCGACGCCCATATTGACCACGATCTTGACGAGACCGGGGATCTGCATGACGTTCTCGTAGGAGAACTCCTCACGCAGCTTGCCCGCGATCTCCTCGCGGTACTTCTGCTTCAGACGCGGAGTCGTGGTGGTAGCCATCAGATGTCCTCACCCGTCCGCTTGGCAACGCGGATCTTGTTGCCTTCGTCGTCGAAGCGGTAGCCGACGCGGGTCACGACCTTCTGGCCGTCCTTCTCCACGACCAGCTGGACGTTGGAGACGTGGATCGGCGCCTCGGTGGTGACGATGCCCCCGGCCTGCGAACCACGAGCCGTCGGCGCGGCCTTGGTGTGCTTCTTGACCCGGTTGACACCCTCGACCAGGACACGCTCGTCGCGCGGGAAAGCGGCGATGACCTTGCCCTGCTTGCCCTTGTCCTTGCCGGTGATGACCTGGACCAGGTCGCCCTTCTTGATCTTCATGCTCACAGCACCTCCGGCGCGAGGGAGATGATCTTCATGAACTTCTTCTCGCGCAGCTCACGGCCGACCGGGCCGAAGATACGGGTGCCACGAGGGTCGCCGTCGTTCTTCAGAATGACGGCGGCGTTCTCGTCGAAGCGGATGTACGAGCCGTCGGGACGGCGGCGCTCCTTGACGGTGCGAACGATGACCGCCTTGACGACGTCACCCTTCTTCACGTTGCCACCGGGGATCGCGTCCTTGACGGTGGCGACGATGACGTCACCGATACCCGCGTAGCGGCGACCGGAGCCACCGAGCACACGGATGCAGAGAATCTCCTTCGCACCCGTGTTGTCGGCGACGCGCAGTCGCGACTCCTGCTGGATCACGTCTATCTCCTGATCGTCTGCCGGTTCCCCGGGGGGCGCTCCTCACGAGCGACCCCCGGAGCCTGGCGGAACTGACCTGCGGGTTTTCCCCACAGGCGTCTCTAGGGGGAATTCGCTTGCGCGAATTACCTACTTGGCCTTCTCGAGGATCTCGACGACACGCCAGCGCTTGGTGGCGGACAGCGGCCGGGTCTCCATGAGGAGGACACGGTCGCCGACGCCCGCGGCGTTCTGCTCGTCGTGCGCCTTGAGCTTGTTCGTACGGCGGATGACCTTGCCGTACAGCGCGTGCTTGACGCGGTCCTCGACGGCGACGACGACGGTCTTGTGCATCTTGTCGCTGACGACGTAGCCCTCGCGGGTCTTACGGAAGCCGCGCCGCTCCGTCCCCGAGCCGCTCTTGTTTCCAGTCTCAGTCACGTTGCTCTCGCTCATCAGGCGTTCTCCACCGTCTCGATGCCGAGCTCACGCTCACGCATGAGGGTGTAGATCCGGGCGATGTCCTTGCGGACCGCCTTGAGACGGCCATGGTTCTCGAGCTGGCCCGTCGCCGCCTGGAAGCGGAGATTGAACAGCTCTTCCTTGGCCTCGCGGAGCTTCGTCAGAAGCTCCTCGTTGCCCAGCTCGCGCAGCTCGGACGCCTTGGTACCGGCCGACATCACGCTTCACCTGCCTCGCGCTTGACGATCTTGCACTTCATCGGCAGCTTGTGAGCCGCACGGGTCAGGGCCTCGCGCGCGATCTTCTCGTTGGGGTACGACAGCTCGAACATCACACGTCCGGGCTTGACGTTGGCCACCCACCACTCCGGCGAACCCTTGCCTGAACCCATGCGGGTCTCGGCAGGCTTCTTGGTGAGGGGGCGGTCCGGGTAAATGTTGATCCAGACCTTGCCGCCACGCTTGATGTGGCGGGTCATGGCGATACGAGCCGCCTCGATCTGGCGGTTGGTGACATAGGCCGGGGTCATCGCCTGGATGCCGTACTCGCCGAACGCAACCTGCGTGCCACCCTTGGCCATGCCACTGCGCTTGGGGTGGTGCTGCTTGCGGTGCTTGACCCTACGGGGGATCAGCATGGTGGTCAGGCCTCCGTTCCGGTGCTCTCAGCCGGAGCGGCGGCGGCTGCGGGCGCGTCGGCCTTGGGGGCCTCGGCGGCCGGAGCCTGCTGCTGCGGCTTGCGACCGCGCCGGTCGCCACGACCACCACGGGCCGGGCGGTCCGAACCACCGCGGGCCGGGCGGTTGCCCGCACGCGCGGCGGCGTTCTCGGCGCGGACCTCGGCGATGTTCTTGACGTCGCCCTTGTAGATCCAGACCTTCACACCGATGCGGCCGAAGGTCGTCTTGGCCTCGAAGAAGCCGTAGTCCACGTTGGCGCGGAGCGTGTGCAGCGGCACACGACCCTCGCGGTAGAACTCCGAGCGGGACATCTCGGCACCGCCGAGGCGGCCACCACACTGGATCTTGATGCCCTTGGCGCCCGCCTTCATGGCCGACTGCATGCTCTTGCGCATGGCGCGGCGGAAGGAGACACGGGAGGACAGCTGCTCGGCGACGGCCTGCGCGACCAGCTGGGCATCGGTCTCGGGGTTCTTGACCTCGAGGATGTTCAGCTGGACCTGCTTGCCGGTGAGCTTCTCCAGATCGCCGCGGATGCGGTCGGCCTCGGCGCCGCGGCGGCCGATGACGATGCCCGGACGCGCGGTGTGGATGTCCACGCGGACACGGTCACGGGTGCGCTCGATCTCCACCTTGGAGATGCCCGCGCGCTCCATGCCGGACGTCATCATCCGACGGATGGCGACGTCTTCCTTGACGTAGTCCTTGTACAGCTTGTCGGCGTACCAACGCGACTTGAAGTCGGTCGTGACACCGAGCCGGAACCCGTGCGGGTTTACCTTCTGGCCCATTACCGGGTTCCTTCCTTGCTGCTGACGACCACGGTGATGTGGCTGGTCCGCTTGCGGATCCGGTAGGCGCGGCCCTGGGCACGCGGCCGGAACCGCTTCAGGGTCGGGCCCTCGTCGACGTAGGCCTCGGAAATGAAGAGGCTGTCGACATCGGGGTGGTCGTAGTTGTGCGCGGCGTTGGCGATGGCGCTGTCCAGCACCTTGCCGACCGGCACGCTCGCGGCCTGCGGGGCGAAGCGCAGGACCGCCTGAGCCTCCGTGGCGTCCATGCCACGGATGAGGTCCACCACACGGCGGGCCTTCATGGGCGTGACGCGGATGTACCGCGCCTGGGCCCTGGCTTCCATGGTCGTCCCTTCGATGTTTGTCATGATCTTTCACACCCCGCTGACTAGCGGCGCTTCGACTTCCGGTCGTCCTTGACGTGACCCCGGAAGGTGCGCGTCGGCGAGAACTCGCCGAGCTTGTGGCCGACCATGGACTCGGTGACAAACACCGGGATGTGGGTCTTGCCGTTGTGCACCGCGAGCGTGTGGCCGAGCATGGCCGGCACGATCATCGAGCGACGGGACCAGGTCTTGATGACGTTCTTGGTGCCGGCTTCGTTCTGGGCGTCCACCTTCTTCATCAGGTGGTCGTCGACGAAGGGCCCCTTCTTCAAGCTACGAGGCATCTCAACCCGTCCTTAGCGCTTCTTGTTCGTCTTGCGGCGGCGGACGATGTACTTGTTCGACGCCTTCTTGGGCGAACGAGTACGGCCTTCCTTCTTGCCCCACGGGGACACGGGGTGGCGACCACCGGAGGTCCGACCCTCACCACCACCGTGCGGGTGGTCGACCGGGTTCATGACGACACCGCGGACGGTCGGGCGGACGCCCAGCCACCGCTTGCGGCCCGCCTTGCCCCAGTTGATGTTGCTCTGCTCGGCGTTGCCGACCTCGCCGACGGTGGCGCGGCAGCGCACGTCGACCAGGCGGATCTCACCGGACGGCATGCGCAGGTGGGCGTAGGCGCCCTCCTTCGCCAGCAGCTGCACCGAGGCACCGGCGGAGCGGGCGAACTTCGCGCCCCCGCCGGGACGGAGCTCGATCGCGTGGATCGTGGTGCCGACCGGGATGTTCCTCAGAGCCAGGTTGTTGCCCGGCTTGATGTCGGCCCCGGGACCGTTCTCGACGCGGTCGCCCTGCGACAGGCCGCGCGGCGCGAGGACGTAGCGCTTCTCGCCGTCGGCGTAGTGCAGCAGCGCGATGCGCGCGGTGCGGTTGGGGTCGTACTCGATGTGCGCGACCTTCGCCGGCACGCCGTCCTTGTCGTGACGACGGAAGTCGATCACTCGGTAGGCGCGCTTGTGGCCACCACCCTGGTGGCGGACGGTCACACGACCGGTGTTGTTACGGCCGCCCTTGCTGTGCAGCGGGCGAACCAGCGACTTCTCCGGCGTGGACCGCGTGACCTCGACGAAGTCGGCGACGCTGGCGCCACGACGGCCAGGAGTCGTCGGCTTGTACTTGCGGATACCCATTGTCTCTCAGTCCTCGGAAGTATTTCCGAAATCCTGGACGTTCCGGACCTCCGGTTAGGAGGTCGGACCGCCGAAGATGTCGATTCGGTCGCCCTCGGCGAGGGTCACGATCGCGCGCTTGGTGGCGGCGCGCTGGCCGAAGCCCGTGCGGGTCCGCTTGCGCTTGCCCTGGCGGTTGATCGTGTTGACCCCGGTGACCTTGACCTCCCAGACCGCTTCCACGGCCTGCTTGATCTGGGTCTTGTTGGCCCGCGGGTCGACGACGAACGTGTACTTGTTGTCGTCGAGCAGCGCGTAGCTCTTCTCGGACACGACCGGCTTCAGCAGCACGTCACGGGGGTCCGTGTACGCCTTGCTGACGGGCGTGACGACGGTGTTCTTGCCCTCGGTGGCGTGGCGACGCGCCTTGGCGACGCGCGCGGCCTTGGCGGCCTTGGCGGCCTTCGAGGCGATGGAGGGGTGACGGATGGCCATCAGACCTCGCTCCCTTCGTTGTCGTTGGCCTTCGGGCCGGCGACGAAGGACTCGAAAGCGGCCTTGGTGAAGACCACGTCGTCCGAGACGAGAACGTCGTACGTGTTCAGCTGGCCCGGCTCCAGGATGTGGACCTGGGGCAGGTTGCGGGCGGACAGCCACGCGGCCTCGTCCGAGCGGTCGATGACCAGGAGCAGGTTCTTGCGCTCACTGATCTTGCCGAGCAGGCTCTTCGCGGACTTGGTCGACGGGGTCTCGCCCTCGATCACGCCGGAGACGACGTGGATGCGGTCGTGACGCGCCCGGTCGGTGAGGGCGTGCCGCAGGGCGGCGGCCTTCATCTTCTTCGGGGTGCGCTGCGAGTAGTCGCGCGGCACGGGACCGTGCACGACGCCACCACCGGCGAACTGCGGGGCGCGGGTCGAACCCTGACGCGCCCGGCCGGTGCCCTTCTGGCGGTACGGCTTCCTGCCACCGCCGCGGACCTCGCCGCGCGTCTTGGTCTTGTGCGTGCCCTGACGGGCAGCGGCCAGCTGCGCGACGACGACCTGGTGGATCAGCGGGATGCTGACCTTCTCAACGCCGAAGATCTCCGCGGGGAGCTCGACGGTACCGGCCTTGTCGCCCGCCGGCGAAAGGATGTCAACAGTGCTCATCGGTTACCTCAGGCCCCCTTGGCCGCGGTGCGGACCAGGACGAGGCCGCCGTTCGGACCGGGAACCGCGCCCTTGATGAGCAGCAGACCCTTCTCCGCGTCAACGGCGTGGACGGTCAGGTTCTGGGTGGTGACCCGCTCGTTGCCCATGCGACCCGCCATGCGCAGGCCCTTGAACACACGGCCCGGGGTGGCGCAGCCGCCGATGGAGCCGGGCGAGCGGTGCTTGCGCTGGGTACCGTGCCCGGCGCCGAGGCCACGGAAGTTGTGGCGCTTCATGACACCGGCGAAGCCCTTGCCCTTGCTCTTGCCGGTGACGTCGACCTTCACGCCGGCCTCGAACACCTCGGCGGTGATCTCCTGCCCCAGCGTGTACTCGGAGGCGTCCGCGGTGCGGATCTCGACGAGGTGACGACGGGGGGTGACGTCGGCCTTGGCGAAGTGGCCCTTGAGGGGCTTGTTCACCTTGCGCGGGTCGATCTCGCCGAAGGCGATCTGGACGGACTCGTAGCCGTCGGCGTCGTTGGTACGGACCTGGGTGACGACGTTCGGTCCGGCCTTGACCACGGTGACGGGAACGACACGGTTGTTCTCGTCCCACACCTGCGTCATGCCGAGCTTCTCGCCCAGGATGCCCTTGATCTGCTTAGCCATCTCTCAGATCACCGGCCTCAGAGCTTGATCTCGATGTCGACACCGGCCGGGAGGTCGAGTCGCATCAGGGAGTCAACGGTCTTGGGCGTCGGGTCGAGGATGTCGATCAGGCGCTTGTGCGTGCGCATCTCGAAGTGCTCGCGCGAGTCCTTGTACTTGTGCGGCGACTTGATGACGCAGTACACGTTCTTCTCAGTGGGCAGCGGCACCGGGCCCGCGACCGACGCACCAGTACGGGTCACCGTCTCGACGATCTTCTTCGCCGAGGAGTCGATGACCTCGTGGTCGTAGGCCTTGAGCCGGATGCGGATCTTCTGTCCCGCCATGGCTACTTCGTAGTCCTGTCTCTCTAACGCTCCGGAACCCGGAGTTTCCTGCCTTCACTCCGGCCCACGCGGTCGGGCGTGTCGCACTCTCGCTGACACGGATGTCCCTTGGACGAGCATCCCTGCCGGGGAGGCGCGGACCCTTCCGGAACCGCGGGCCGGGGGCGAAAGGCCCACCGGGTGCCTGGCCGGCGCCGCGCAGACGCTTCCCGAAAGATTCCCGTACGTCCGCCCCGAACGGGGCGACGAGTACTGTGGGACTCGCTTTCGGTCCTCCCGGCGGGAGGCGCGCAACATCAACACTCGACCGAGCAACTCGGACAGTCTGCCACAAGGGGCGGCTCGGGCGCCAATCGGGCCGAAGAGATTACCCCGGGGTCGCCGAAGGTCAAACCCGCCCCGCCGGGCCGCCGGATCCGAACGCCCCGGGGGCGGCCGGAGCCCGGCGTTCACGCGAGCATCCACGGCGATCTGCCCCGACGTGACCTCCGACTGGCCCTCCGGGTCTCTCACGTGACCGAGCCGGCCGCCACCTCGCCGCCGGTACCCGCCGCCGTAGGCGCGGTCGGCTCGACCAACCGGCCCTGTCCCGTCCGGGGGCGGACCCGCGTCGGGCGAAGCGGTCGACGCCGAGGTCACGCCTGCCCCCACGCGGCGAAGGCCCGCCGACCGTGCGCGAGCAGCTCACGCGCGGCGGGCCCGTGCGAGGACTTGGCGACCAGGGCGAGCATCGCGGGTTCTTCGAGGTCGTCGATGACGCGTGCGGTGAGGCGGTCACGGTAGTGGAGGGCCATGGACTCACTGAGGACCGCCGCTCCGAAGCCGCGCTCGGCGAGTCCGACGATGGCGTCGGCGGCACTGGCTTGCAGGGCGATCTCGGGCTGAAGGTTGCGGGCGGCACAGGCCTGGTCGAACACCGTGCGCAGACCGGTTCCACGCGGCATGCACACGATCGGATGAGCGAGCAGGTCGCGCAGAGTGGCCCGCCCCGGCTTCGCCAACGGATGCCCGGCCGGGACCGCCACGACGAGGCGCTCCCTGACGACGGTCAGTGTGTCCAGTCCTTCGTGGCTGGTGTGCGCGGTCCCGACGAGCGCCAGGTCGACGGCACCGGCTCGCACACCGTCCACGAGCCGGTCGGAGTTGTCCTCGAACAGGCCCACCCGCACGCCGGGATGGGCTTGGTGAAACGCGGAGAGGGCGTCGAACAACGGCGCGAGAGTGCAGCCGACGACCATCCCGACGGTGAGTCGGCCTCTGATCAGGTCGGTGACCTCGCCCACGGCCTGCCCGAGGGACCCGGCCGCGGCGAGGGCGGCGCGGGCGTGTTCCAACGCCGCCTTCCCGGCCGCCGTCAACGCGACGGCGCGCGTGGAGCGGTCGAACAGCTCCGCTCCGACCTCGCGTTCCAGCCGACGAATCTGAGCGCTGACCCCGGACTGACTGATATGCACGCGCTCCGCCGCACCGGTGAAGCTCCGTTCCTCGGCGACCGCGACGAAGTACTCCAGCTGCCTCAACTCCATGACTGCTGATTCTAGATGCCAGTAGATTCATCTGTTGGACTTGTGAATGTCGGGCGGCCAGGCTGGGAGGCGTCGAATCCCCAGGAACAGGAGTGGACCCATGCCGGACCGCGAGAAGGCCATGTGCCCCGAGGACATCACGCGCCTGTTCGTCGAACGCTCCAACGCCGGAGACGCCGCCGGGGTCGCCGCCCTCTACGAGGAGGGAGCGGTGATGGCCTATCCGCCCGGCGCCCGGACGGTGGGTCGCGAGGCGATCCGGGCCTTGTGGGAACGCGTCCTCGCCGACCGCCCCCACTTCGAGCCCGAGGCGCCTCTGCCGACGCTGGTCGGCGAGGACATCGCACTCACCTCCACCCCACCCCGCGACGGGTCCGGAGCCCGCGCACAGGTCGTGCGTCGCCAGCCCGACGGCAGTTGGCTGCGCCTGCTCGACCAACCCGAATTCGTCTCGCCCACCGACTGACCTCGCTCCGGAGCACGCGAACCCGTCGGGCCCTACGGACCGGGCCCGACGGACCGTACCCTGGGCGATATGCGCACGCGCCCCACGCTGAGCTGGACGCCCACCGGGGACCTTCCTCCGGCGGGCACGGACCCGGAGCCGGTCGCCGAGGCACTGGCGGCGGGCGGGGTGCTGGTGCTGAGCGGGGCGGGACTGTCCACGGAGTCGGGCATCCCCGACTACCGGAGCGAGGGCGGCAGCCTGGAACGACACACCCCGATGACGTACCAGGACTTCGTCGCCGACCCCAGGGCACGCCGTCGCTACTGGGCGCGCAGCCACCTCGGACTGCGCACGTTCAGCCGGGCCCGCCCCAACGCCGGGCACCGGGCCGTCGCGGCCTTCGAGCGAGGCGGCCTGCTCTCCGGCGTGATCACGCAGAACGTGGACGGGCTGCACCAGGCGGCGGGGAGTGCGGACGTCGTCGAGTTGCACGGCGGGTTGGATCGGGTCGTCTGCCTGTCCTGCGGCGTGTCGAGCCCGCGCGCCGCACTGGCCGTGCGGCTGTCCCGGGCCAACGAGGGCTTCGCGCCGGTCGTGGCGGGGCTCAACCCGGACGGCGACGCCGACCTCGCCGAAGCGCGGGTGGGGGACTTCCGTGTGGTGCCGTGCGACGTCTGCGGGGGTGTACTCAAGCCGGACGTGGTGTTCTTCGGGGAAGCGGTGCCGCCGGCGCGGGTCGCGCGGTGCCGCGCCCTGGTGAGGTCCGCGACCTCCTTGCTGGTCCTGGGGTCGTCGCTCACCGTGATGTCCGGGCTGCGGTTCGTCCGCCTCGCGGCCGGGCTCGGCAAGCCGGTGCTCATCGTCAACCGGGACCCGACACGTGGGGACACCCATGCCGTGACCCGCGTCGCCCTGCCGCTGGGTGCCACCCTGACCGAGGTGGCGACGCGGTTGCGTCTCCCGGTCGGGGAGGCGGGGACGGCGTGAGCGACGCCCGCCCGCGTGTCACGGCGCTCGGCGCCGGCGCGCGTCACGCGGTGATGTCGGACATCCGGCCCCGATGGGCGAAGGAACCGTCGGCCACGGCGAACAGATGGTGGGCGTCCCGGTAGTAGACGGAGGTCGCGGGGTCCCACTGGAGCACCTTGGTGACACCCTCGTGGCGGGTCTCGCGCAGTTGCCGTACGAGGCCGCCCCGTTCGACGGGCGTGCCGCCCAGTTCCGCGACGGCCCGGGCCAGGAAGTGGGCGGCGTCGTAGGCCTCGGCCGCGTAGCGGGGCGGCTCGGAGTCGTCATGGCGGCGACGATAGGCGGCGACGAACGGCGCGGCGGAGGCCACGTCCGAGGGGTCGAGAAAAGGGGCGGCGAAGAGCCAGCCCCGGGTGTCCTCCTCCGGCACGGCGAGAAGTTCACCGGTCATGGCGTGGTAGGTGCCGAGCCGATCTCCGGAGAAGTCCGCCCTCCGCAGCGCGCCGGCGAGCGACGCCGACCGCCGGGCGGTCCCGACGAAGACGACGGCGTCGGCACCGGACTCGACGACCCGCGCGGCGATCCCGTCGAATCCGTCGGTGTCGGTATCGACGTCGACGGCCCATCGGTCGGTCCGGACATCGGAGCCCAGGGCCTCGTCCGTGTGGGCGCACACGAGCCAGCCCATCTCCCCGAGAGCGGCGTCGGGGAGCAGCACGGTGTGTCGGGTGTGGGCGACGTGCACGAGGTGGGCTGCCAGGAGCACGGCGAGGGCCTCGTCACTGGGGCAGGTGGCCACGTTGACACGCTGGACCTGGAGTTCGACAGGCAGGGACCCCAGCGAGACGGACACGCACGCGAGGAGCGCCCGCTGACAGCGCTCGATCACGGCCTCGGCACAGCCGGTGTCGGTGGGGCCGAGCAGGGCGAGGACGGAGTCGTCGGCGGTGAGTTCGTCCGCTATGGCACGGGCGCGGTCCGGGTCGCCGCCGTCGTCGTGGACCGCGAGGTCGAGCAGAAGGTCCGGGGAGTCGGCGTTGATCTCGGCCAGCGCGATGCGGATGCCACGCTCCTGGGCCCGGCCGACCGCCTGCCCCGGACCGGAGAGATCGGCGTGGAGGGCCACGGTGTGTCTCTCCCGTCGACCGGGGGCGTTGCCGGCCGGGGGCTCTGGGCTCGCGAGCGCCCACCGTCCGACCGTGCCGGCTGTGGCGGCGGCGGCCGTCGCCGCGCCCCAGGCGAGCAGGCGTCTTCGCGAGGCGCGGGCACGGCGCGGGCCCTCGGCCTCGGTCTCCCACGCGGCGAGGGTGGAGGCGGCCGGTTCGGCTCCCACGCGGCGGGGGGTGTCCGGCCGGGTGTCCGGGGCGGGCGGGAGGTCCAGCGCCTCGACGGAGTGCCGTGCGATCAGTCGGACGACGGGCTCGGGTGCCCAGTCCTCGGGGTCCGCCACGTCGCGCAGCTCGGAGGCGACCCGCGCGGTGTCGGGGCGGCGAGCCGGGTCCTTGTCGAGGCAGGCGCGCACGAGGGGCAGGAGCCCGGCGGGCAGCCGGGCCAGGTCCGGTTCCCGGTAGACGGTGCGCATGAGGACGGCGGCGGGCGAGCCGGTGCCGAAGGGCCGGTCGCCGGTGGCGGCGTAGGCCAGCAGACATCCCAGCGAGAACACGTCGGCGGACGGGCCGACCTCCCGTCCCGCTCCCCGGGCCTGCTCCGGGGAGAGGAAGCCCGGGGAGCCGACGACGGCGCCGGTTCCGGTGAGCGCGGTGTCCCGGGGGGCGCGGGCGATGCCGAAGTCGATGAGCCGGGGGCCGTCCAGGGCGAGCAGGACGTTCCCCGGCTTGACGTCCCGATGCACCAGTCCGACGCCGTGCACGGCCCGCAGCGCCCCGGCCAGCCGGGCGCCCAGTGCGGCGGTGGAGGTCTCCGGGAGCGGGCCGCACTCGGTCACCGCCTCGGCCAGCGACGGGCCGGGGACGAAGACCGTGGCCAGCCACGGTGGGTCTCCCTCGGCGTCGGCGTCCAGGAGCCGCGCCACCCTAGGGTCGCGGACCCGACCGGCGGTCCGGACCTCGCGTCGGAAGCGGGCGCGGAAGGCGAGGTCGTCGGCGTACGCGGAGCGGATCGCCTTGACCGCCACCAGGGCGCCACCGGGCGCGCGCCCGAGGTAGACCACGCCCATGCCGCCCGCGCCGAGCCGCCCCAGCAGGCGGTACGGGCCGATACGGGAGGGGTCGGAGGGCAGAAGCGGCGGCATCAGACGGGCGGGCCGAAGGGGGCGGGGCCGAGACAGCGGAACCGGCCGTCCTCCACCGTCCACAGGTACACGCCGGTCTGGTCGAGGGTGCGGGCCCCGTTGTCCGGGGTGAAGCTCAGCTCCTGGGTGACGCCCTCGTAGGTGGTGGTGCGGATCGCCGTGGCGAGGTCGCCGCGTTCGCGACGGCGGGCGGGCAGCTCGGCCAGCGCGTGCAGGACGAGTCCGGTGGCGTCGTACGCCTCGGCGGCGAAGGGGGCGGCCTGGGCGCCGAAACGTTTCCGGTGCGCGGCGGCGAAGGGCCGCCCCGAGGCGTGGGTTTCGGGGTCCAGGGCGGGGGCCACGATGACCCAGCCCTCGGCGGCCTGGCCCGCGGCGGTGAGGAAGCGGGGGTCGAGGAGCGGGTCGAAGCCCATGCGGGGGCCGTCGAACCCGCGGACGCCGAGCGCCTCGGCCAGCCGACCGGCCCGGTCGGGCGGCCCCGCGAAGACCACGGCGTCGACCTCTTCGGCGAGCAGTTCCTCGACCGTGGGGCCGAGGTCCACGCGCAGCGAGCTGATCACCTTCGGGACGAAGGGGCGCTGATAGCGGTCGAGGACGCGGCTGAGCACGCCGGTGACCTCCCAGCCGTGGTCGCCGGCGCTGCGGTCGTAGACGACGCCGACGGTGCCGGAGCGGGCTGCGTCACGGAGGTGGGCGGTGAGGAAGAAGGGAAGTTGGGAATCTCCCGGTGTGGCCTGGGCGAAGGAACGGGCGCCGAGGACGAGGAGCTTGACGGCGCCCGCCGAGACCGTCACCACGGGCAGCAGGGCGCGGTCGTAGACGGGCAGCGCCGTGGCGGCCTCCGCGTCGCCGGTCGGGCCGATCACGGCGACGACGGAGGGGTCCGCGACGAACTCCTCGGCGACGGCCGCGGACCGTCCGGGGTCGCCGGCGTCGTCCCGGACTTCCAAGGCGAGCGGGAAGGGGACGTCCGGGCGGGCGTTGAACTCGTCCACGGCCAACCGCACACCCCGTTCCTGCGCCAGGCCGACGCTCTTCCCGGACCCGGTCAGGTCGGCCTGGAGGCCCAGGGTGTGCCCGGGCTCGCCGGTGGCGGCCGGCCCGGGGGTCTCGCGGTCGCCCCGCCACCCGAGGGCCGCTCCACCGGCGGCGACGGCCACCGCACCACCCGCGAGCAGGAGGAACCGGCGCCGCGGCGGACGCCCGTCGGGCCGGCGCGCCTCTGGGACGCCGAGCGGATCGGCGCCGCCGGGACCGCGCTCGGCGTCGGGCGCGGTCCCGGCCCCGTCCGGAGCCGGGGAACGCGACGCGGGGTCGGCCGGGGCGGGCGCCTGCGGGACCGGGTTCGCGTCCACCTCGGTGGGGGCGATGTCCGGGAGCGCGGCTCCCTCGGCCGCGCGGGCGGCGACGAGCCGGGTCACGCGCTCCGGGAGCCAGGACGTCTCCTCGCCCCCGACCTCGGCACCGCCGTCCGGCGGGCGCGGACCGGAAGCGGCCGGGGCGCCGTCCTCGGCGCCGGACGGGTCGAGGGATCGTAGGAGGTCGCGCGCGCCGGGGCGGAGTTCGGCGCTCTTCTCGAGGCATGCCCTCAGGGTCGGCGCCACACCGGCCGGCACCCCGTCGAGGTCGGCGCTCTCGTGCACGGCGCGGAACAGGAGGGCGTCCACCGGGCCGGTACCGAAGGGCGGTCTGCCGGTCGCCGCGTAGGCGAGGACGCAGCCCAGGGCGAAGATGTCGGCGGGTGGGCCGACCTCCGCCCGCCCGGCCCCGTCGATCTGCTCGGGGGCGAGGAAGCCCGGGGTGCCGACCACCACGCCGGTCGCTGTCAGGGAGGTGTCCCCCGGTTCGCGGGCGATGCCGAAGTCGATGAGCCGGGGGCCGTCCAGGGCGAGCAGAACATTGCCGGGCTTGACGTCCCGATGCACCAACCCGGCGTCGTGCACGTCGCGCAGGGCCCCGGCGAGGCGGGCCCCGAGTACCCGGAGGGTCGGCTGGGGCAGGGGCCCGTGGGCGGCGACGGCCTCCGCCAGGGAGGGGCCGGCGACGAAGGCGGTGGCGAGCCAGGGCGCCGGGGCGTCCGGGTCGGCGGCCAGCAGGGGCACGATCCAGGGGTTGCGGACTCTGCTCAGCGTCTCCACCTCCCGGCGGAAGCGGTCACGGAACCCCTCGTCGCGGGCGAAGTCGGCGTGCACCACCTTCAGCGCCACCAAGGCAGCGCCTGGCGACCGGGCAAGGTAGACCACGCCCATGCCACCCTCGCCGAGCCGGCCGAGGAGGCGGTGTCCGGCGACCGTCGCGGGATCCGCGGGGCCCAGCGATCTCACCGGTCGCCGCCTTCCAGGAGGTCGACGAGGCGAGCGCCCATGACGATCAGGCCTCGCGACTGGAGTGTGCCGGGGTCGGGCGCGTCCTCGCTCGCCGCCGCCCGCACCGAGACGGCCACGGTGACCGGCCCGAGCCGGTCCACGGCCCAGCGGAAGGGCAGCACGGTGGCACCATCGCCGCTGCCCTCACCCTGCACGCCCACCTCGAAGACGGAGTCCTCCGCGTAGCTGCCGTCCGCTCCAGGCGGTTGCTCCGCGGAGTTCAGGTTCTCGATCCAACGGCCCGGTCGAAGCTCCTGCCGCGAGCAGCGCATGGCCTCCTCCAGACTGGCGTTGAGCCGGTCGTCGGCGCCCGCTTCGGTGGTGTGGACGGTGACGACGGCGGACACCTGGACCGCCTCCCCCCCTTCGCCGACGGGGAGTTCGCTGTAGCGGGAGAGCGCGGTGAGCACGCCTTGGGGCAAGGGTTTCCTGGTCCAGCGGCAGTCGTCGTCGAGCACGGCCCAGGTGTCCGGATCGCTCTCCGGCGGGTCCTGCGCGACGAAGCCCGCGCCCCAGTCCTCGGGGAGAAGGGCGACCGCTCGGGCCAGGCGCAGCGCCGCCGCCCGGTCCCGGGGAAGCAGGTCGGGCTCGGGCCGGAAGGAACGCGCGGCCCGGGGCACCGTGGGGGTGGCGGAGGCCGAGGATGAACCGGCGCCGTCGGGCGACCGGGCGGCGGACTCCCCCTCGGCCCCGGTGTCCGCCGACCCGGCGGAGCATCCCGCGGTGAACGCGGCCTGAGCGAGCAGGCATATCGCGAGCGACGAAACGAGCCCGCGCCGTGACCCACGAAGAGCCCTGACCACCTCGCACCCCCATGCCGGTGTGCCGTCCGCCCCGGCACGACCGGGAGGAGCGTTCCCACCGAGGCTACCGGCGGTCCTCCCATCGGTACACAGCGTCGTCGTCGACGATCGGCGTGACGTGGGGACTGACCGGGCGGTAGCCGACGCACCGAGTGGGAAAGACGTCGACCCGGCGCGACGGTCGGGCGGTCCCCACCGCCGAAACCGTGAAAGCCGACCGCGCTCGGGCCCCCCGGACACGGCGCCCCTCGCCCGGCCCGCGTGCCGCCCGTCGGGAGGACGACGAGAAGGGGCCCGCACGACCGAAGTCGTACGGGCCCCTTCGAGCCACTCGGGTCAGGCGACCGTCAGGCGAGTCGCGAGACTCACTTGTTGATCTTGGTGACCTGGCCGGCGCCCACGGTCCGACCACCCTCGCGGATGGCGAACTTCAGGCCCTCCTCCATGGCGACGGGCTGGATGAGCTCCACCTTCATCTCGGTGTTGTCACCCGGCATGACCATCTCGGTGCCCTCGGGGAGGGTAACCACGCCGGTCACGTCCGTCGTACGGAAGTAGAACTGCGGGCGGTAGTTGTTGAAGAACGGCGTGTGACGGCCACCTTCGTCCTTGGACAGGATGTAGGCCTGCGCCTCGAACTCGGTGTGCGGGGTCACGGTGCCCGGCTTGATGATGACCTGGCCGCGCTCGACGTCCTCGCGCTTGATGCCGCGGAGCAGCAGACCGACGTTCTCACCGGCCTGACCCTCGTCCAGCAGCTTCCGGAACATCTCGATGCCGGTGACCGTGGTCTTGGTCTTCTCTTCCTTGATGCCGATGATCTCGACTTCCTCGTTGACCTTGAGGATGCCGCGCTCGATACGGCCGGTCACGACGGTGCCGCGACCGGTGATCGTGAAGACGTCCTCGATCGGCATGAGGAACGGCTTGTCGACGTCGCGCTCCGGCTCCGGGATCGACTCGTCGACGGCCTTCATCAGGTTGAGGACCGAGTCCACCCACTCCTTCTCGCCCTCAAGGGCCTTCAGAGCGGAGACCTTGACGACCGGAAGCTCGTCGCCGGGGAACTCGTACTCGGAGAGGAGCTCACGGACCTCGAGCTCGACGAGCTCCAGGATCTCCTCGTCGTCCACCATGTCGGCCTTGTTCAGGGCGACCACGATGTACGGCACGCCGACCTGGCGGGCCAGGAGCACGTGCTCCTTGGTCTGCGGCATCGGGCCGTCGGTCGCGGCGACCACCAGGATCGCGCCGTCCATCTGCGCGGCACCGGTGATCATGTTCTTGATGTAGTCCGCGTGACCCGGGCAGTCGACGTGGGCGTAGTGACGCGCCTCGGTCTGGTACTCGACGTGCGCGATGGAGATGGTGATACCGCGCTGGCGCTCCTCGGGCGCCTTGTCGATGTTGTCGAACGGGGTGGCCTCGTTCAGGTCCGGGTACGCCTCGTGCAGCACCTTGGTAATGGCCGCCGTGAGGGTGGTCTTACCGTGGTCGATGTGACCGATGGTGCCGATGTTGACGTGCGGCTTAGTCCGCTCGAACTTCGCCTTCGCCACTGGGGTCCTCCTGTGGAGTGGTTCTGAACGCCTTGCTTCATCGGCGCCAGGTGATCTTTGCTGTCAAAGCCCGGGCCCCCGGGGCGAACAGCCGCTGCGCGGCTGCTCACCCCTCAAGGCTCCGGAGTCAAGCCTACGGCGTGGACACGTGGTCCGTTACTCGCCCTTGGCCTTCGCGATGATCTCCTCGGCGACGTTCCGCGGAACCTCGGCGTAGGAGTCGAACTGCATCGAGTAGCTCGCGCGACCCGACGTCTTGCTGCGGAGGTCGCCGACGTAGCCGAACATCTCCGACAGGGGCACGAGGCCCTTCACGAGGCGGGCACCCGCCCGCTCCTCCATGGCCTGGATCTGGCCACGTCGGGAGTTGATGTCGCCGATCACGTCGCCCATGTAGTCCTCGGGCGTGGTGACCTCGACGGCCATCATCGGCTCCAGGAGCACGGGAGACGCCCTGCGCGCGGCCTCCTTGAAGGCCTGCGAACCGGCGATCTTGAAGGCCAGTTCCGAGGAGTCGACCTCGTGGTAGGCGCCGTCGAGCAGCTTCACACGCACGCCGGTCATCTCGTAACCGGCGAGGATGCCGAACTGCATGGCCTCCTGGCAACCGGCGTCGACCGAAGGGATGTACTCCTTCGGGATACGACCACCGGTGACCTGGTTGACGAACTCGTACGAGGCGTCACCACCCTCGATCGGCTCGACCGAGATGATGACCCGACCGAACTGACCGGTACCACCGGTCTGCTTCTTGTGGGTGTACTCGACCTTCTCGACCGACTTGCGGATCGTCTCGCGGTACGCGACCTGCGGCTTGCCGACATTGGCCTCGACGCGGAACTCGCGCTTCATGCGGTCCACGAGCACCTCGAGGTGCAGCTCGCCCATACCGCCGATGACGGTCTGGCCGGTCTCCTCGTTGGTGTGGACCTGGAAGGACGGGTCCTCCTCGGCCAGGCGCTGGATCGCGACACCCAGCTTCTCCTGGTCGCCCTTGGACTTCGGCTCGATCGCGACCTCGATGACCGGCGCCGGGAAGTCCATGGACTCCAGGATCACCGGCTTCTTGTCGTCGCAGAGCGTCTCGCCGGTCGTGGTCTGCTTCAGACCCATCACGGCGACGATGTCGCCGGCACCCACCGACTCGATCTCCTCACGCTTGTTGGCGTGCATGCGGTAGATCTTGCCGATGCGCTCCTTGCGGCCCTTGACCGAGTTCTGCACGGCGGTGCCGGAGACCAGGCGGCCGGAGTACACCCGGACGAAGGTGAGCTTGCCGAGGTGCGGGTCGCTCATGATCTTGAACGCCAGTGCCGACAGCGGCTCGTCGTCGGACGGCTTGCGCGTGACGACCAGCTCCGGGTCCTTGACGTCGTGACCCTCGATGGCCTCGATGTCGACCGGCGACGGCAGGTAGCGCACGACCGCGTCGAGCAGCGGCTGGACACCCTTGTTCTTGAACGCGGTGCCGCAGAACACCGGGGTCACGGTGGTACCCGAGCTCTTGCCGGAGGCGATGGTGATGCGACGTACCGCCGCGTAGAGCTGCTCCACCGAGGGCTCCTGGCCCTCGAGGTACAGCTCCATCATCTCCTCGTCGTTCTCGGCGATGGCCTCCAGAAGCTTGCCGCGGTACTCCTCGGCGGCCTCCGTGTGGGTGTCCGGGATGTCGACGGTGTCGTACATCTCGCCCTTGGTGGCCTCGGCGGACCAGACCAGGGCCTTCATCGTCACCAGGTCGACGACACCCTGGAAGTCGGCCTCGGCACCGATGGGCAGCTGCATGACCAGCGGCTGCGCGCCCAGACGATCGGTGATCATGTCGACGCAGCGGTGGAACTCCGCGCCGGTGCGGTCGAGCTTGTTGACGAAGCAGATCCGCGGGACGCCGTAGCGGTCCGCCTGGCGCCACACCGTCTCGGACTGCGGCTCGACGCCGGCGACACCGTCGAACACCGTCACGGCACCGTCGAGCACCCGCAGGGAACGCTCCACCTCGACGGTGAAGTCGACGTGACCGGGCGTGTCGATGATGTTGATCGTGTGGTCGACGTCCTCCAGCGGCCAGTGACAGGTGGTGGCAGCAGAGGTGATCGTGATGCCACGCTCCTGCTCCTGCTCCATCCAGTCCATGGTCGCGGCGCCGTCGTGGACCTCACCGATCTTGTAGGACACGCCGGTGTAGAACAGGATCCGCTCGGTGGTGGTCGTCTTGCCCGCGTCGATGTGGGCCATGATCCCGATGTTGCGGACCTTGGCCAGGTCAAGTGAAGTGGTAGCCATAAGGCTTCAGTCTTCTCTCGGTCTCGATGTGGGTAGCGACTACCAGCGGTAGTGCGCGAAGGCCTTGTTGGACTCGGCCATCTTGTGCGTGTCCTCGCGCTTCTTCACAGCGGCACCCAGGCCGTTGCTGGCGTCGAGGAGCTCGTTGAGCAGCCGCTCGGTCATGGTCTTCTCGCGACGGGCGCGGGAGTAGCCGACGAGCCAGCGCAGTGCCAGGGTGTTGGCGCGGCCGGGCTTGACCTCGACCGGCACCTGGTAGGTGGCGCCACCGACACGGCGGGACTTGACCTCAAGGGTCGGCTTGATGTTCTCCAGAGCGCGCTTGAGCGTGATCACCGGGTCGTTGCCGGTCTTCTCGCGCAGGCCCTCCATGGCGCCGTAGACGATGCGCTCGGCGGTGGAGCGCTTGCCGTTCAGCAGCACCTTGTTGATCAGGGAGGTCACCAGAGGGGAGCCGTAGACCGGGTCGATGATGACCGGGCGCTTCGGGGCGGGGCCCTTACGAGGCATTCTTACTTCTCCTTCTTGGCGCCGTAACGGCTGCGGGCCTGCTTGCGGTTCTTGACACCCTGGGTGTCGAGGGAACCGCGGATGATCTTGTAGCGAACACCCGGCAGGTCCTTCACACGGCCGCCGCGCACGAGCACGATGGAGTGCTCCTGCAGGTTGTGTCCCTCACCCGGAATGTAGGCCGTGACCTCGATCCCGCTGGTCAGACGCACACGCGCGACCTTGCGCAGGGCCGAGTTCGGCTTCTTCGGGGTGGTCGTGAACACACGCGTGCAGACGCCCCGACGCTGAGGGGAACCCTCGAGAGCGGGCGTCTTGTTCTTCTCGACCTTGTCCTGCCGGCCCTTGCGGACCAGCTGCTGGATCGTAGGCACTACTTCTCCGGTTTCTGTGTGCCGATGGGTACAGCTAACCTGGAACGTCGCCGACCCACGCGGTCGGGTGTGTCGAATCCGGCAGACTCCCGCCGAGCGGCGAAAAGGGCGCAGATCACGGTGGCCGCTGACGGCCCCTGTGCGGTCGAAGGCACGCACCAAGGCCAGGGCACACCCCAGGCACAAGGTCTGAGCGTACCTACCGCACGGACTTCGGTCAAAACAAATGGAACGCGGCCCGACACTCCGGACTCCACGACGGCGTACGCCCTCCGGGCCGCCACCCCGCGCGGGCGGCGACCCGGTGGCGACGCGACGGCCCCTCAGGCGGACCCGGACACCAGCAGCACCAGGGAGAACAAGACCATCACCAAGGCCCACCCGGCCACCGAGACCCAACCGAGCGCCAGTCCGACCAGCGCGTAGCCGTCCCCTCCCTCGCCGCTGCGGCGGATCTCCGAACGCGCCACATGCCCGAGGACGACCGCGGGAACGCCGGTGACGCCCAGCGTCACCAGGCACAGCGCCCCACAGACCATCGAGGCGACCGCCTTGGCGTTGGCCGGAGCCGGTCGAGGCAGGAACGTGCCGGGCACCTGAGCCACCGGCACGCCGGACTGGGACGCGGGCCCCTGCGGCAGATCGGCCACCAACAGGGACAGTTCACCGACCGTGCGGGCCGCGTAGGCCCGGGCCACCCGATTCTCGAACTCCGCGTGATCCAGTCGACCCTCTCCGTAGCCGGCCCTCAGGACGTCCGCCGCGCGCTCGCGGTCGGCCTGAGCGGCCAGCATGGAGGGGGGGTTCCGACCGGACCCGGGCTGCCACACGGGATACGACACCGACGAGCACCTCCCGAATAGGGATCCCTTTCCATGATGCGCCGAGGGGCGGCTCTCCGTCGGGAGAACCGCCCCTCGCGCTCATGAACCCACGCCTCTACTGGTTGTAAGGACCGTAGTCGTAGTCCTCCAGCGGTACGGCCTGGCCGGAACCGGTCCCGAACGGGGAGTAGTCGATGTCGTCGTAGCCGACGGCCGAGTACATGGCGGCCTTCGCCTCCTCGGTCGGCTCCACCCGGATGTTGCGGTAACGGGACAGACCCGTACCGGCCGGGATCAGCTTACCGATGATCACGTTCTCCTTGAGACCGATCAGCGAGTCGGACTTGGCGTTGATCGCCGCGTCCGTCAGCACCCTCGTCGTCTCCTGGAAGGACGCCGCCGACAACCAGGACTCGGTCGCCAGCGAGGCCTTGGTGATACCCATCAGCTGCGGACGACCGGAGGCCGGGTGACCGCCCTCCTGCACCACACGCCGGTTCTCGCCCTCGAACTTCGAGCGCTCGACCAGCTCGCCGGGCAGCAGTTCCGCGTCACCCGACTCGATGATCGTCACACGCCGCAGCATCTGGCGGATGATGATCTCGATGTGCTTGTCGTGGATCGACACACCCTGGGAGTTGTAGACCTTCTGGACCTCGCCGACCAGGTGGACCTGGACGGCGCGCTGCCCCAGAATGCGCAGCACGTCGTGCGGGTTGGTGGCACCGACGGTGAGCTTCTGGCCCACCTGGACGTGCTCGCCCTCCGACACCATCAGACGGGCGCGCTTCGAGATCGGGAACGCCGTCTCGTCGCTGCCGTCGTCCGGGGTGACGACCAACTTCTTGGTCTTCTCGGTCTCCTCGATCCGCACCCGGCCGGACGCCTCGGAGATCGGGGCGACACCCTTCGGGGTGCGAGCTTCGAACAGCTCGACGACACGCGGCAGACCCTGGGTGATGTCGTCACCTGCCACACCACCGGTGTGGAAGGTCCGCATCGTGAGCTGGGTGCCCGGCTCGCCGATGGACTGGGCCGCGATGATGCCGACCGCCTCGCCGATGTCCACCAGCTTGCCGGTGGCCAGCGAACGGCCGTAGCACATCGCACAGGTTCCCACGGCGGACTCGCAGGTCAGCACCGAGCGGGTCTTGACCTCCTCGACGCCGTGGCGGACCAGCTCCTCGATGAGGACATCGCCGAGGTCGGTACCGGCCGGAGCCAGCACCTTGCCGTCGACCACGATCTCCTCGGCGAGGCAGCGTGCGTACACCGAGGTCTCGACGTCCTCGCCCTTGCGCAGCACACCGTCCGCGCCACGCTCGGCGATCCGCAACCGCAGTCCGCGCTCGGTGCCGCAGTCCTCCTCGCGGATGATGACGTCCTGGGAGACGTCCACCAGACGACGGGTGAGGTAGCCCGAGTCGGCGGTCCGCAGAGCGGTGTCCGCCAGACCCTTGCGGGCACCGTGCGTGGAGATGAAGTACTCCAGCACGGACAGACCCTCGCGGAACGAGGCCTTGATCGGCCGCGGAATCGTCTCGTTCTTCGCGTTCGACACCAGACCACGCATACCGGCGATCTGACGCATCTGCATCATGTTGCCTCGCGCGCCCGAGTTCACCATCATGAAGATCGGGTTGGTCTTGGGGAAGTTGTCGTTCATCGCCTCGGCGACCTCGTTGGTCGCCTTGGTCCAGATCGCGATGAGCTCCTGGGTCCGCTCGTCCTTCGTGATCAGACCGCGCTCGTACTGCTTCTGGACCTTCTCGTCCTGCGCCTCGTAGCCGCGGACGATCTCCTTCTTCGCCTCGGGGACGACGACGTCGGAGATGGCCACGGTGACACCGGAACGCGTCGCCCAGTAGAAGCCCGCCGCCTTCAGGTTGTCGAGCGTGGCCGCGACGATGACCTTCGGGTAGCGCTCGGCGAGATCGTTGACGATCTCCGAGAGCTGCTTCTTGCCGACCTCGAAGTCGACGAACGGGTAGTCCTCGGGCAGCAACTCGTTGAAGAGGGCGCGGCCCAGGGTGGTCCTCAGGGTGAAGGTGTCGCCCTGCTGCCACTCCCGCTCTCCGACGACCGCTTCCTCGCCGTCGGCGGCCCGCGGCGGGGTCCAACCGCGCGGCGGGATGGTGCCCACCGGGAAGCGCACGTCGATCTTCGACTGGAGCGACAGCTCACCCGCGTCGAAGGCCATGATCGCCTCGGCGGCCGAGGCGAAGGACCGGCCCTCGCCCTTCAGCTCGCGCATCTCGCCGTCGGTGGTGAGGAAGAACAGACCGAGGACCATGTCCTGGGTCGGCATCGTCACCGGACGCCCGTCGGCCGGCTTCAGGATGTTGTTCGAGGACAGCATCAGGATGCGGGCCTCGGCCTGCGCCTCCGCGGACAGCGGCAGGTGCACGGCCATCTGGTCACCGTCGAAGTCCGCGTTGAACGCGGTGCAGACGAGCGGGTGGATCTGGATCGCCTTGCCCTCGACCAGCTGCGGTTCGAAGGCCTGGATGCCCAGACGGTGCAGCGTGGGCGCGCGGTTCAGCAGCACCGGGTGCTCGGCGATGACCTCTTCGAGGACGTCGTACACCACGGTCCGGCCACGCTCGACCATCCGCTTGGCGCTCTTGATGTTCTGCGCGTGGTTCAGGTCGACCAGGCGCTTCATCACGAAGGGCTTGAACAGCTCCAGCGCCATGGCCTTCGGCAGACCGCACTGGTGCAGCTTGAGCTGCGGACCGACGACGATCACGGAACGCGCGGAGTAGTCCACGCGCTTGCCGAGCAGGTTCTGACGGAAGCGGCCCTGCTTGCCCTTGAGCATGTCGGACAACGACTTCAGCGGGCGGTTGCCCGGACCGGTCACCGGACGACCGCGGCGGCCGTTGTCGAACAGCGCGTCCACGGCCTCCTGGAGCATGCGCTTCTCGTTGTTCACGATGATCTCGGGGGCGCCGAGGTCGAGAAGCCGCTTCAGGCGGTTGTTGCGGTTGATGACGCGGCGGTACAGGTCGTTCAGGTCGGAGGTGGCGAAGCGGCCACCGTCCAGCTGCACCATCGGCCGCAGGTCCGGCGGGATCACCGGGACGCAGTCCAGGACCATGCCCTTGGGGCTGTTGGAGGTCTGGAGGAACGCCGACACGACCTTCAGCCGCTTCAGGGCACGGGTCTTCTTCTGACCCTTGCCGGTGCGGATGATCTCGCGGAGCCGCTCGGCCTCCTCGTCCAGGTCGAAGGACTCCAGGCGCTTCTGCAGCGCGGCGGCGCCCATCGAACCGTCGAAGTAGGTGCCGAACCGGTCACGCAGCTCGCGGTAGAGCAGCTCGTCGCCCTCCAGGTCCTGGACCTTGAGGCTCTTGAAGCGGTTCCACACCTCGTCGAGGCGGTCGATCTCGCGCTGCGCCCGGTCGCGCAGCTGCTTCATCTCGCGCTCCGCGCCCTCGCGCACCTTGCGGCGCACGTCGGCCTTGGCGCCCTCGGCCTCCAGCTCGGCCAGGTCGGTCTCGAGCTTCTTGGCCCTGGCCTCCAGGTCGGCGTCACGGCGCTGCTCGATCTGCTGGCGCTCGACGGAGACGTGGGCCTCCAGCGAGGGCAGGTCGCGGGTGCGGCGCTCCTCGTCGACGTACGTGATCATGTACGCCGCGAAGTAGATGACCTTCTCCAGGTCCTTCGGGGCGAGGTCCAACAGGTAGCCCAGCCGGGAGGGCACGCCCTTGAAGTACCAGATGTGTGTGACCGGGGCGGCGAGCTCGATGTGGCCCATCCGCTCACGGCGGACCTTGGCCCGCGTGACCTCGACGCCACACCGCTCGCAGATGATGCCCTTGAAGCGGACGCGCTTGTACTTGCCGCAGTAGCACTCCCAGTCCCGGGTGGGGCCGAAGATCTTCTCGCAGAAGAGCCCGTCCTTTTCCGGCTTGAGGGTGCGGTAGTTGATGGTCTCGGGCTTCTTGACCTCGCCGTGGCTCCACTGACGGATGTCGTCAGCGGTGGCCAGGCCGATCCGGAGCTCGTCGAAGAAGTTGACGTCGAGCACTATGCGTCAATCCCTCTCAGGGTCGTGAGTCTTGGGGTCTGAAACGGGGGTCCTGGGGCCGGGGAACCGCGGTGACGGTTCCCCGGACTCCCGTCAGACCTCTTCGACGCTGCTCGGCTCGCGCCGGGACAGGTCGATGCCGAGCTCCTCCGCGGCGCGGAAGACATCCTCGTCGGTGTCACGCATCTCGATGGACATGCCGTCGCTGGACAGCACCTCCACGTTCAGGCAGAGCGACTGCATCTCCTTGATGAGCACCTTGAAGGACTCGGGGATGCCGGGCTCGGGGATGTTCTCGCCCTTGACGATGGCCTCGTAGACCTTCACGCGGCCGGTGACGTCGTCGGACTTGATGGTCAGCAGCTCCTGGAGGGCGTAGGCGGCACCGTAGGCCTCCAGCGCCCACACCTCCATCTCGCCGAACCGCTGGCCACCGAACTGGGCCTTACCGCCCAGCGGCTGCTGGGTGATCATCGAGTACGGACCGGTCGAGCGCGCGTGCAGCTTGTCGTCGACCAGGTGGTGCAGCTTCAGGATGTACATGTACCCGACCGAGATCGGGTCCGGGAACGGCTCGCCGGAACGGCCGTCGAACAGCCGGGCCTTGCCGGACGGCAGCACCATGCGGTCGCCGTCGCGGTTGGGGATGGTGTGCTCCAGCAGGCCTGCCAGCTCGTCCTCACGGGCGCCGTCGAAGACCGGTGTCGCCACGTTGGTGCGGGGCTCGACCTGGTCGGCACTGATCGCCTGGAGGCGCTCGGCCCACTCGTCGGCGAGACCGGAGACGTCCCATCCCTGGCTGGCGAGCCAGCCCAGGTGGATCTCCAGGACCTGCCCCGGATTCATCCGGGACGGGACGCCCAGGGGGTTGAGGATGATGTCGACCGGGGTGCCGTCCTCCAGGAACGGCATGTCCTCGATCGGCAGGATCTTGGAGATGACGCCCTTGTTGCCGTGCCGGCCGGCGAGCTTGTCACCGTCGGTGATCTTGCGCTTCTGGGCGACGTAGACGCGGACCAACTGGTTCACGCCCGGGGGCAGCTCGTCGCCCTCCTCGCGATCGAAGACCCGAACGCCGATGACCTTGCCGGTCTCGCCGTGCGGGACCTTCAGCGACGTGTCGCGGACCTCGCGGGCCTTCTCGCCGAAGATGGCCCGGAGCAGCCGCTCCTCGGGGGTCAGCTCGGTCTCGCCCTTGGGCGTGACCTTGCCGACCAGGATGTCCCCTGCGATGACCTCGGCGCCGATCCGGATGATGCCGCGCTCGTCGAGGTCGGCGAGGACCTCCTCGGAGACGTTCGGGATGTCCCGGGTGATCTCCTCGGGACCGAGCTTGGTGTCACGGGCGTCGACCTCGTGCTCCTCGATGTGGATCGAGGAGAGGACGTCGTCCTGGACGAGGCGCTGCGACAGGATGATCGCGTCCTCGTAGTTGTGGCCCTCCCACGGCATGAAGGCGACGAGCAGGTTCTTGCCCAGCGCCATCTCACCCTGCTGGGTGGCCGGTCCGTCGGCGAGCACCTGGCCCTCGACGATCCGGTCGCCCTCGGCGACGATGACCTTCTGGTTGACCGAGGTGCCCTGGTTGGATCGGGCGAACTTGGCCAGCCGGTACGTGATGTAGGTGCCGTCGTCGTTGGAGGTGGTGATGTAGTCCGCGGAGACCTCCTGGACCACACCCGCCTTCTCGGCCTTGACCACGTCACCGGCGTCGGCGGCGGAGCGGTACTCCATGCCGGTGCCGACGAGCGGGGACTCCGCCTGGATCAGCGGGACCGCCTGACGCATCATGTTCGCGCCCATGAGGGCGCGGTTGGCGTCGTCGTGCTCCAGGAAGGGGATCATGGCCGTCGCGACCGACACCATCTGGCGCGGCGAGACGTCCATGTAGTCCACGTCCTGACCGCCGACGTAGTCGACCTCGCCGCCGCGGCGGCGGACCAGGACCCGCGGCTCGGCGAACCGGAAGTCCTCCGTCAGCGGCGCGTTGGCCTGCGCGATGACGAAGCGGTCCTCCTCGTCCGCGGTGAGGTAGTTGACCTGGTCGGTCACCTGGCCGTCGATGACCTTGCGGTAGGGCGTCTCCACGAAGCCGAACGCGTTGACCCGACCGTAGGTGGCGAGCGAGCCGATCAGACCGATGTTCGGGCCTTCGGGCGTCTCGATCGGGCACATCCGGCCGTAGTGCGAGGGGTGCACGTCACGGACCTCGAAGCCGGCCCGCTCACGGGAGAGACCACCCGGTCCGAGGGCGTTGAGACGCCGCTTGTGCGTCAGCCCCGACAGCGGGTTGTTCTGGTCCATGAACTGCGACAGCTGGCTGGTGCCGAAGAACTCCTTGATGGAGGCGACGACCGGCCGGATGTTGATCAGCGTCTGCGGCGTGATCGCCTCGACGTCCTGGGTGGTCATCCGCTCGCGGACGACCCGCTCCATCCGGGCCAGGCCGGTACGGACCTGGTTCTGGATCAGCTCGCCCACGCTGCGGATACGGCGGTTGCCGAAGTGGTCGATGTCGTCGGTCTCGACGATGATCGGACGGTCGGCCGCGCCGGTGGTCTCGGTCTCGCCCGCGTGCAGCTTCACCAGGTACTTGATCGTCGCGATGATGTCGTCGACGGTCAGGACGCCGGCGTCCAGGCCGGTCTCCGTGCCCAGCTTCTTGTTGACCTTGTAGCGGCCGACCTTGGCCAGGTCGTAGCGCTTGGGGTTGAAGTAGAGGTTCTCCAGCAGCGTCTGCGCGGCCTCGCGGGTGGGCGGCTCGCCCGGGCGCAGCTTGCGGTAGATGTCGAGCAGAGCGTCGTCCTGCCCCTGGGTGTGGTCCTTCTCCAGGGTGGCGCGCATCGACTCGTACTCGCCGAACTCCTCCAGGATCTGCTCGGTGGTCCAACCGAGCGCCTTGAGCAGGACGGTGACGGACTGCTTGCGCTTGCGGTCGACGCGGACACCGACCATGTCGCGCTTGTCGATCTCCATCTCCAGCCAGGCGCCCCGGGACGGGATGATCTTGGCGGAGAAGATGTCCTTGTCGGACGTCTTGTCGATGCTGGAGTCGAAGTACACGCCCGGCGAACGGACGAGCTGGGAGACGACGACGCGTTCGGTGCCGTTGATGACGAAGGTGCCCTTGTTCGTCATCAGGGGGAAGTCCCCCATGAAGACGGTCTGGGACTTGATCTCGCCCGTCTCGTTGTTGGTGAACTCGGCCGTGACGAAGAGCGGCGCGGCGTAGGTGAAGTCGCGTTCCTTGCACTCGTCGATCGAGTTCTTCGGCGGCTCGAAGCGGTGGTCGCGGAAGGTCAGCGACATCGACCCGCTGAAGTCCTCGATCGGGGAGATCTCCTCGAAGATCTCCTCCAGTCCGGACTTGGTGGGGACGTCCTGACCGTTGCCCAGGGCCTCCTCGACGCGAGCCTTCCACGCCTCGTTCCCGAGAAGCCAGTCGAAGCTCTCGGTTTGCAGCGCGAGAAGGTTCGGAACCTCGAGGGGCTCCTTGATCTTTGCAAAGGAGATGCGCAGCGGGGCGGTGCTGGCGCCGTTGTTCGTATTCGCGGTCGAGGCAGTGCGCGAGGCGGCCAAGAGGGGGTCCTTCCGAGGGCTCGGACTCACTACGCGCGTACCGGCCCCTCGCCGTATCGGGGACGGACCTCACCGACCTCGGCGAAAGGCCAGGTCAGGACCGGTCCGGTCTTCGATGCTGGAGCGAGGGCATGCCCCTGGTGACGGGCAGGGAGCAGCTAACAGGCAGCGCAAAGGGTCAGTGTAGCCACTTGCCACACTGCTGTCCAGTGCCGGACCGCACCTCGGTCTCGGAGACCTCTGTTGTTCTCAACGCCTTCGGCATGCCCGCTCTCAACGCACGTTGATACTGCCCTCTTTGTCGACGATCCATGCCTCGGATCCGGATCGTCGTGACGACGCGTCCTGAGAATCGCGCGCCGCGTGCGGTTCGTCAAGGGCCCTCGTCCAGGGACCCGCACGCACCGAGCCACGAGGAAGATCACCATACCCGTCACCGGTACGACCACGCGGCAGGCGTGGCCGAGGCGCCGAAGCGCCGAAGAGCGACCACCCGGTTGGATGATCGCTCTTCGGCGCGTTCGCGTTACAACCCCAGGGGGATTGTTTCGGCCATCGTGTCGAGCCGGAGAGGCTCGTCGGCCGCACGCGGTCGGGAGGTCGGCGGACCCCCGAGGGTGTTACTTGACCTCGACCGAGGCACCGGCGGCCTCAAGGGCCTCCTTGGCCTTGTCCGCGGCCTCCTTGTTGACCTTCTCCACAACGGCCTTCGGGGTGCCGTCCACCAGGTCCTTGGCCTCCTTCAGGCCGAGCGAGGTCAGCTCACGCACGACCTTGATGACCTGGATCTTCTTGTCACCGGCACCGGTGAGGACGACGTCGAACTCGTCCTTCTCCTCGACGGCCTCGGCGGCCGGGGCACCCGGGCCGCCCGCCATCATGACCGGCGCGGCGGCGGCGGCGGTGACGTCGAACTTCTCCTCGAAGGCCTTCACGAACTCGGAGAGCTCGATGAGGGTCATGCCCTCGAACTGCGCGAGCAGGTCTTCCTGGCTGAGCTTCGCCATGATGGGCGATCCTTCCATTCTTTCGGCTGGTGCCGGATGTACATGACTGGCGGGCGTACGGTGGCCCGCTGCGACCCGGTCGCCTCAGACGACCCGGATCAATGCGCGAGCCGAGTTACTCGGCACCGCCCTGCTCGTCCTGCTTGGCGCGCAGCGCGTCCACGGTGCGGACGAGCTTCGACGGCAGCGCCTGGAAGACGGAGGCAGCCTGGGACTGCTTCCCCTTCATCGCGCCGGCCAGCTTGGAGAGCAGAACCTCGCGGGACTCGAGGTCCGCGAGCTTCTTGATGTCGTCCGCGGACAACGCCTTGCCATCGAGGACGCCGCCCTTGATGACGAGGTTGGGGTTGTCCTTGGCGAAGTCGCGGAGACCCTTCGCCGCCTCGACCGGGTCACCGGTCACGAAGGCGACGGCCGACGAACCCGCGAAGAGCTCGTCGAGCGTGGTGATCCCGGCCTCGTTGGCCGCAATCTTGGTCAGCGTGTTCTTCGCCACACGGTAGTGCGCGTTCTCACCGAGTGAACGACGCAACTGCTGGAGCTGCGCGACGGTGAGACCGGTGTACGCGGTGACGACCGCGCCGTTGGCGCTGCGGAACTTGTCCCGCATCTCCTCGACGGCATCGACCTTGTCAGGCCTCGCCATGAGCCTCGGCCTCCTTCCGGGTGATTCGGACCGCGCGGACCCGAAGGAGGACTGGGAAAAACGAAACGCCCCGGCGCAGGCGCACGGGGCTCGGCTCCACCGGAATCGGCCTCACCGGCGCACGGCCGGAGAATCCACAATCCGGGAACTCTTCCACAGTCACCTGCGCGGGCCGTCCGCTGTGCAGCGGATCCTTCGGCCACCGCGCACTCGGCGAGCGCACGGCAACGACCAGCGGTCTTTGGCTTCGACGCGACTCTACGGGACCGGGCCGCCGCCGAGCAAATCGCTCGACGACGGCCCGGGCCTTCGACCGGCCCCCGCCGGTCGCGGGTCGATCAGACGGCCTCGTCGCCGAACATCTCCATCAGGTCCAGCGTCTCGTCCGCCGGCGGCGCCGTGACCTCGACCTTCTCGTTGATCCCGACGAAGGTGAAGGTCATGTCCATCTCGCCGTCCTTGCCGTCACCAGCGACACGGAACTGCCGGGTCTGGTCCTCCTCGTCGACCCAGATGTCCATGGCCAGCTCTTCGAGTCCCATCTCCTCGTAGGACTCCAGGGACACCTCCTGGCGCTCCCCGATGCCGCCTTCGTTCGCCTCCATCGCCTTGCGCAGCTCGTCGAGGGTGACCGTGCCGGCGTAGTGGGTGGTCTCGACACCCTCGATCTTCTCGGTGCCGACCTTCTTCAGGTCTTCGGCCTGAGTCAGGAAGGCCGACTCGGCGGCCGGGTTCTTGTCGGCCAGGTCCATGCCGGGCATCTCGTTCATGTCCTCCTCGCCCGCGCCGGAGAGGTCGAACTTGATCCAGCTCATCCCCTCCAACTCCTCGGACGGCTCGCCTGTGGACATGTACATGGCCTCGTCCACCAGCCGCATCTCCACGGTGGCGGTCTCGCCGGGCACCTCGCCCAGGCCCTCGCCGGTCATGCTCATGCTTATCGCGACGGTGGGATCCAGGCTCATCTTGGCCTCGCCCTCGACCGCGCCCTCCGTGGGCGTGGTCCCCTCCATGCGGAAGTGGAGCGAGGTGATCTCCTCGGACTTGTCCACCGCCTTGGCGACGGCCGCCGCCGGCGTCAGGTTCGGAGTCTCCTCCGCCGACTTGTCGGCGCTCGACGTCGCCGCCTCCCCGCCACAGCCCGCCGTGCCGGCGGCGATCAACAGTGCGGCGAGCCCGGTCCCGGCCATTCTGCGTGCGGACGTCCTCATGGTCCCCCCAAGTAGAGATGAAGGTATGTCTTTCCTGTAGCAAAAGGGGAGCTTACCGGGGAACGAGCGTGCGAACTGCGGCCTGGAGTCGACCGCGGCTCCAACTGCCGCGCTCGGCACGGCGAATCGCCCTCCCCCGTTACCAAGAGGTTGGCAATTCCCCAGTACACAGCGCTCTTTGGCGGAGCTCGAAGCGGAATGTGAAGCGGCGATTCCATTTCGATCACGGTCGGCCGGGAGAGCCCGAGGGTCGCGATCCCGCCTCCGGAAACCCTCCGACACGCTCGCCTCCGGCCACGGCGGCGAACCCGGCCCCCCGCCGCCTCGTGCGGCGCTCCCGTCGACTCGCGGAGGCGCGGCTGAGCCACCCCGGCGACCCGTACGGGTACGGAGGAGAACACACGGAAGGGCCCCGCACCGGAGAAGGTACGGGGCCCGTGACCGAGCGGCGGTCGGGACTCAGACCGCGGCCGGGTCCTCCTCGACGAGGAGGTTGCGGACGCGGTTGGGGTCGACCGGAACGCCGGGGCCCATCGTGGTGGTGATGGCGGCCTTCTTGATGTAGCGGCCCTTCGCGGCGGACGGCTTCAGGCGGAGGATCTCCTCCAGAGCGGCGCCGTAGTTCTCCACCAAGCGGCTGTCGTCGAAGGACGTCTTGCCGATGATGAAGTGCAGGTTCGCGTGCTTGTCGACCCGGAACTCGATCTTGCCGCCCTTGATCTCGGTGACGGCCTTGGCGACGTCCGGGGTGACGGTGCCGGTCTTCGGGTTCGGCATCAGGCCACGGGGACCGAGGACGCGGCCGAGGCGACCGACCTTGCCCATCAGGTCCGGGGTGGCAACGACAGCGTCGAAGTCCAGGCGGCCCTTCGACACCTCGTCGATAAGTTCGTCGGAGCCGACGATGTCGGCTCCCGCGGCACGCGCGGCCTCGGCACGGTCACCGGTCGCGAAGACCAGGACCCGGGCGGTCTTGCCGGTGCCGTGCGGGAGGTTCACGGTGCCACGGACCATCTGGTCGGCCTTGCGCGGGTCGACACCCAGACGCAGGGCCACCTCGACGGTGCCGTCGAACTTGGTCGTGGAGGTCTCCTTGGCGAGGCGGACGGCCTCGAGCGGGGCGTAGAGCCGGTCCCGGTCGATCTTGGCGTCCGCAGCGCGGAGAGACTTGCTGCGCTTGCTCACTACTGCTCCTGTTGGTTCCGAGGAGTCGTGGTCCGGGCCGAGCAGGCCCCGCCACTACTGCTGCTGTGGGAAGGTTGCGGTCAGCCCTCGACCGTGACGCCCATGGAACGGGCGGTGCCGGCGATGATCTTCTCCGCGGCGTCCAGGTCGTTGGCGTTGATGTCGGGCATCTTGGTCGTGGCGATCTCACGGACCTGCTCGCGAGTGATCTTCGCGACCTTGGTCTTGTGCGGCTCGCCGGAGCCCTTCTCGATGCCCGCGGCCTTCAGGATCATCTTCGCGGCCGGCGGCGTCTTGGTGACGAAGGTGAAGGAGCGGTCCTCGTAGACCGTGATCTCCACCGGGATCACCCAGCCACGCTGCGACTCGGTCGCGGCGTTGTAGGCCTTGCAGAACTCCATGATGTTGACGCCGTGCTGACCCAGCGCGGGGCCGACCGGCGGAGCCGGGTTGGCGGCACCGGCCTGGATCTGGAGCTTGATGAGCCCCGTGACCTTCTTCTTCTTGGGAGGCATTGCTCTCCGGGTCCTTTCGGTTCGGGTCCACCCCCGGCCGAGTCGCTCTCTCGGCAGAAGGCATACCGCGCAACGATAGCGGGTGAGGGCGCGGCGCCAAAAACCCAGCAGGTCAGACGGCTGCCACCAGGCACGTCTGACCTGCCCCGACATCGCCTCACCGCACTTCGGGCTCCGCTGTGCCCGACCGGCCGGACCGCCCCGGGCACCGGAGACCGGCGTGCGTGGAGGGGTGGCGACTCGCCGACGCGGCGGCGTCGGTCACCCGCGAGGCGACCCCACGCGGCGGGACCCCGGGGTCCCGCCACCTCCGCGCGAGGTGCGACACCCGCGCCCGAACGGCCGGCCCGGACGGAGGTCGCCCCCGGAGGGGATACACCCGACGGCCGACAACGCCGGAGGGCCTCTGCCCGGTGGCTCCCCACCGGGCAGAGGCCCTCTCGGACGGGCGTCGGGCTAGTTCTTCTGGATCTGGTCGAAGGACAGCTCGACCGGTGTCTCGCGTCCGAAGATCTCGACGAGACCCTTGACCTTCTTGGAGTCGGCGTTGATCTCGTTGATCGTGGCCTGGAGTGTGGCGAAGGGACCGTCGGTGACGGTGACGGAGTCGCCGACCTCGAAGTCGAGGACCTGGACCTCGACCTTGCGCTGCGGTACCGGCTTGCCCTCGGCCTCGGCGGCCTCCCGCGCGGCGCGCTCGTCGGCCTCGGGCGCCAGCATCTTGACGATCTCGTCGAGGGTGAGCGGGTACGGGTCGTAGGCGTTGCCGACGAAGCCGGTCACGCCGGGGGTGTTGCGGACGACGCCCCAGGACTCGTTGGTCAGGTCCATGCGGACGAGGACGTAGCCCGGGAGCTTGTTCTGCTTGATGGTCTTGCGGTCGCCGTTCTTGATCTGGACGACTTCCTCCTGCGGCACCTCGGCCTGGAAGATGTAGTCCTCGACGTTCAGAGAGACGGCACGCTGCTCCAGGTTGGTCTTCACCCGGTTCTCGTAGCCGGCGTAGGTGTGGATCACGTACCACTCGCCGGGCAGGGCACGCAGTTCCTGGCGGAACTTCTCGGCCGGGTCCACCTCGGGCTCCGAGGGGGTCTCCTCCTCCGAGGACTCGGGGCCATCGGCGGACTCCACCGCGTCGCCCTCGGAGGGTTCGGAGACGTCGGCCTCCCGCGTGGCCGCGTCGGGCGCCGACTCCTCCGCCTCGGCCCGGTCGTCCGTCTCCCGGTGCTCTCCGGCGGACTCATCCGCGCCGGCGGCGTCGCCGGCCTCGGCCTCCGCGGCGTCCACGGTGTCCTCGCGGTCCGCGACCTCGACGGCGTCGGGCCGGTCCTCGACGGACTCGGCCCCTTCGCCGCGAGGCTCAACGGCGTCGTTCACGTTCGGGTCAGACACGGTGGCTGCTTCTTCCTGGATACATAGGGGTGGAACACGCGAAAGGAGCGCCGGGTACCTCGGCGCTCTTCGCTCGCGACTCAGCCGAACACGTACTTGGCGGCGTTGCTGAGTCCATAGTCAATCAGGGTGACCAGACCGATCATGATCGTCACGAAGATGATCACTACGGTGGTGTAGGTCGTCAGCTGGTTGCGGGTGGGCCAGACGACCTTGCGCAGCTCCGCGACGATCTGACGATAGAACAGCGCGAGGCGCTTGAACGGGCCCTTCTTGCCGCGTTTGCCGCCCCGCTGCTTCTTGGAGTCCCGGTTCTCGTCCTCGGCATCAGGCATGTCGATGGAGCCCACGGCATCCGTCACTCGTCCTCACCTGATTCCGGGTCGTGGCCGTGCCGCGCCCGGTCTGAGCCGCACGGCGGTGCATTGCTGTACGTACATGCGCACACATCCTGAGCAAGGTGTGTGAAGCAGGGCCGGAGGGACTTGAACCCCCAACCGCTGGTTTTGGAGACCAGTGCTCTACCAATTGAGCTACGACCCTTTGCGTTCCCCCAACGTACCGCATCCGCCCGACCGCACGGAGTGCGCCGAGGCGGGACGGGCCGCCGGAGGCCAACGAGGTGTGAGTGTACGTGTTCCCGGCCCGGTCGTCGAACAGCGAACCTTCCGGAGCCGCCGGCGCCGACCGTCCGCGCTCCGCCCCGGAGACGGATCCGCGCGCGCGAACCCCTCGGGCGTCGGCGATCGGACACCGATCGCGAGGCGAGGAATGGCCTGTCAGGCGGCTTTCGCCCCGGGTTCTTCGGTGTCTCCCGTTCCGACCCGTCCCGCCGACCGCGACCGGGGGCGGTGGCCCGACCGCCCCCCACCGGGCCGCGCCCCCCACCCGGGGGACGCGACCACCCCCACCGGTCCGCGAAACCCGCCTACCCGTCGTGATGCCGGTCTGGAACGATGGGCCCATGAGCGCTGCAACCCCTCCGACCGAGCGCCGGGTCTCCGCCCGAGTCGGCGCGATCTCCGAATCCGCCACCCTCGCCGTGGACGCCAAGGCGAAGGCACTCAAGGCCGCCGGGCGTCCGGTGATCGGCTTCGGCGCCGGCGAGCCGGACTTCCCGACCCCCGACTACATCGTCGAGGCGGCCGTCGAGGCGTGCCGCGACCCCAAGTACCACCGCTACACCCCGGCCGGCGGCCTGCCCGAGCTGAAGGCGGCCATCGCGGCGAAGACGCTGCGGGACTCGGGCTACCAGGTCGATCCCACCCAGATCCTCGTGACCAACGGTGGCAAGCAGGCCATCTACGAGGCCTTCGCCGCCATCCTCGACCCGGGCGACGAGGTCATCGTGCCGGCGCCGTACTGGACGACCTACCCGGAGTCGATCCGGCTGGCCGGCGGCGTCCCCGTGGAGGTCGTCAGCGACGAGACGACCGGCTACCGGGTCGGCGTGGAGCAGTTGGAGGCGGCCCGCACCGAGCGGACCAAGGTCGTGCTCTTCGTCTCGCCGTCCAACCCCACCGGTGCCGTGTACTCGCGGGCCGAGACGGAGGCCATCGGCCGCTGGGCCGCCGAGCACGGCCTCTGGGTGCTCACCGACGAGATCTACGAGCACCTGGTGTACGGCGACGCCTCCGCGGCGTCCATGCCGGCCGTCCTGCCCGAACTGCGCGACCGGTGCGTCGTGGTGAACGGCGTCGCGAAGACGTACGCGATGACGGGTTGGCGGGTGGGCTGGATGATCGGGCCCGCCGACATCGTCAAGGCGGCTACCAACCTGCAGTCCCACGCGACCTCGAACGTGTCGAACGTCGCCCAGGCGGCTGCGGTGGCCGCCCTCTCCGGCGATCTGGACGCGGTGGACCGGATGCGGGAGGCCTTCGACCGACGCCGCCGGACCATCGTCCGCATGCTCAACGAGATCGACGGACTGGTCTGCCCCGAGCCGGAGGGCGCCTTCTACGTCTACCCGTCGGTCAAGGGGCTCCTCGGCAAGGAGATCCGCGGCAAGCGCCCGACGGACTCGGTGGAGCTGGCGGCGCTGATCCTGGAGGAGGTCGAGGTCGCCGTCGTTCCCGGCGAGGCCTTCGGCACCCCCGGCTACCTGCGCCTGTCGTACGCGCTGGGCGACGAGGACCTCGTCGAGGGTGTGAGCCGGATCCAGAAGCTGCTGGCGGAGGCCGGGGACTGAACCCGGGCCGCGACGCGGGCAGGGCTTCCCCGGGGCCTCGGGGCACCCTGCCCGTCTCCCCGGAGGCGTCACCCGTGCGAGCCGGACCACGAACGGCGAAAGCGCTACCGCGCCGGGCGGGCGGTGCGGCAGGATCGCGGAATGGAGCGTGTACGTGATGTCTCTGTTCTGCCGAAGGCCCATCTGCATCTGCACTTCACCGGGTCCATGCGAGCCGCCACCGTGCTGGAACTCGCCGACCGGTACGGGGTCCGCCTCCCCGACGCCCTGACCGAGGCCCTCTCCGGTGGCGAGCCGCCCAGGCTCCGGGCGACCGACGAGCGCGGCTGGTTCCGCTTCCAGCGGCTCTACGACGCGGCCCGCTCCTGCCTGCGACGTCCGGAGGACATCCAGCGACTGGTGCGGGAAGCGGCCGAGGAGGACCTGAGAGACGGCTCCGGCTGGCTGGAGATCCAGGTCGACCCGACCTCGTACGCGCCCCGGCTCGGTGGGCTGATCCCCGCGCTGGAGATCATCCTGGACGCGGTGGACACCACCGTCCGGGACACCGGTCTCGGCATGCGGGTACTGGTCGCCGCCAACAGGGTGAAACACCCCTTGGACGCCCGCACCCTCGCCAGGCTCGCCGTCCGCTACGCGGACCGCGGGGTGGTCGGCTTCGGCCTGTCGAACGACGAGCGGCGGGGCATGGCGCGGGATTTCGACCGGGCGTTCGCCATCGCCCGGCACGGAGGCCTGTTGTCCGCACCGCACGGAGGCGAGCTGACGGGTCCGGCATCGGTGCGCGACTGCCTCGACGACCTGTCGGCCGACCGGATCGGCCACGGGGTCCGCGCGGCCGAGGACCCCCGGCTCCTGAAGCGACTCGCGGACCGCCAGATCACCTGCGAGGTCTGTCCCTCCTCCAACGTGGCCCTCGGCGTCTACGAGAAGCCCGAGCACGTGCCGCTGCGGAAGCTGTTCGACGCGGGGGTGCCGATGGCGCTCGGCGCCGACGACCCACTGCTCTTCGGGTCCCGACTGGCGGCCCAGTACGAACTGGCCCGGGATCACCACGGCTTCACCGACGCCGAACTGGCCGAGCTGGCGCGGCAGTCCGTGCGAGGCTCCACGGCGCCCGAGGACCGCAAGGCAACCCTGTTGGCGGGCATCGACGCCTGGCTCACGGAGCCGACCGGCTGACGAGCGACCTACGCGGCGGCGACACCGGGGCGGCGGGCCCACCCACGCCCGGTCGGCCGGGGCGCGGTCCACCGCGGACGGCGCGGCGGCGGGCGCCCGATCCCGTTTCCCCTCAGAGAGTGACGCCGACCGTGACCGGCTCGTTGACCAGCGTGACGCCGAAGGCGTCCCGCACCCCGGCGACGATCTCGCGGGCCAACGACAGCAGGTCCTCCGTGGTCGCGGAACCCCGGTTGGTGAGCGCGAGCGTGTGCTTGCCGGAGATCCGAGCGGGACCGCGGCCGTAGCCCTTGGAGAACCCGGCCTTGTCGATCAACCACGCGGCGGACGTCTTGGTGCGCCCTTCCCCCGCCGGGTAGGCCGGGGGCGCCGCGGCGTCGCCGAGCCTGGCACGCGCGCGAGCACACACGGCGGCGAACCGCTCGTCGGTGAGAATCGGGTTGGTGAAGAAGGACCCCGCCGACCAAGTGTCGTGGTCCTCCGGATCGAGCACCATGCCCTTGCCCGCCCGCAGCTTCAGCACCGCGTCGCGGGCGGCGGCGAGGGAGACGCGCTCTCCCGTCTCGACCCCGAGCGCGCGGGCCGTCTCGGCGTAGCGGATCGGGCCGGAGAGCCCGCCCGCCTCCTCCAGACGGAACCGGACGCGGAGCACCACGTACCGTCCGGGCCGGTCCTTGAAGCGGCTGTGGCGATAGGAGAAGGCACAGTCCGCGTTGCCGAGGACGACGGTCTCGCCCTCGACCCGGTCGTAGGCGATCACCTCGGTGATCGTGGAGGCGACCTCCTGACCGTAGGCGCCCACGTTCTGGATCGGGGTCGCGCCGGCGGAGCCGGGAATGCCGGCCAGGCACTCGATGCCGGCCAGCCCCGCCTGGACGGTGCGCGACACGGCGTCCGCCCACACCTCGCCCGCCGCCAACTCCAGCCGGGTGCCGTCGATGTCGAGGCCCCGGGTGGCGATGTGCAAGGCGGTGCCCTCGAAACCCCGGTCGGCGACGACCAGATTGGACCCACCGCCGATGATCAGCAACGGGGTTCCTGCGGCGTCGGCCTCCCGGACGGCGTCGACGGCCTCCGCGTCGGAGGCGGCCGTGACCAGGCGGGTCGCCGGACCGCCGAGGCGGAGCGTGGTCAGGGGGGCGAGCGGGGCGTGGTGGAGTTCCTGCACGGGCCCAGCCTACGAGACCGCGCCGCGGCCCCGGCGCGTCCCCGCCTCCTCGCCTCGGGCCACCGGCCGAACAGGCCGCCGGGGGGCGGCATGGTCGACCCGCACGCTCAGGCCGGCCGGACGACCGCGCGCGACATGCCGAGCACCTTCTGCCCGGCGCTGGTCGCCGTCAGATCGACCCGGACGGTGCCGTCCCCCCGGATTTCCGCCACCCTGCCGGTCACCTCGATCAGGGCGCCGCGCTCGTCGTCGGGCACCACGACGGGCCGGGTGAAGCGGACACCGTACTCGACGACCGAACCGGGGTCGCCCGTCCAGTCCGTGACGACCCGGATCGCCTGGGCCATGGTGAACATGCCGTGCGCGATGACGTCCGGCAGGCCCACCTCCCGGGCGAACCTCTCGTTCCAGTGGATCGGATTGAAGTCGCCGGAGGCCCCCGCGTAGCGCACCAGCGTCGCGCGGCTCACGGGGAAGCTCCGAGCGGGCAGTTCCGTGCCGACCTCGATGTCGGCCAGGGAGATCTTCGCGGTCATCGGAACGTTCACGCCTCCTCGGCGGCGCGGGCCACCAGCTTGGTCCAGGCGGTCACGACGTGCTCGCCTGCCTCGTCGAACACCTCGCCGCGGACGGACAGGACGTCGTTGCCGGCCAGCGACTTGATCGATTCGATGGTGGACGTGACCGTGAGGCGGTCCCCGGCGCGTACCGGGCGCGAGTAGGCGAACTTCTGGTCGCCGTGTACGACCCGGCTGTAGTCGAGGCCGAGCCCCGGATCCTCGACGACCCGCCCCGCCGCCTTGAAGGTGATGGCGAAGACGAAGGTCGGCGGAGCGATCACGTCCTGGTGGCCGAGCGCCTTGGCCGCTTCCGTGTCCGTGTACACGGGGTCGGCGTCCCCCAGGGCCTCCGCGAACTCGCGGATCTTCTCGCGGCCCACCTCGTAGGGTTCGGTCGGCGGGTAGGCCCGCCCCACGAAGGACTGGTCGAGCGCCATCTGCGCATACCTCCTGCTGGTCTGCTGCTGCCTGCCGCCCCACGGCCCCGGCGGGGCGTCGGACCACCGCCCCGCCCATCGGGGGGGGGACGGCCCGCCAACGACGTGAGGCCGCCCCCGGTCACGGGGACGGCCTCACGTGCGAGCCTGATTTATCGCGTCTCGCGGTGCGCGGTGTGCGCCTTGCAACGCGGGCAGTGCTTCTTCATCTCAAGACGGTCCGGGTTGTTGCGCCGGTTCTTCTTGGTGATGTAGTTCCGCTCCTTGCACTCCACGCAGGCCAGCGTGATCTTCGGGCGGACGTCGGTGGCAGCCACGTGAGTGCTCCTTGACGAACAGATGGGCTTAATTAACGCAAGAAGAGTAGCCGATCGAAGGACCGACCCCGCAATCGGCTACTGACAGTAGCGGTGACCGGACTTGAACCGGTGACACAGCGATTATGAGCCGCTTGCTCTACCGACTGAGCTACACCGCTGCGATGCGATCAGGCCCCGTCTCACGACGGGGGCCTGCCACACCAGAGCCCCAAAACGGAATCGAACCGTTGACCTTCTCCTTACCATGGAGACGCTCTGCCGACTGAGCTATTGGGGCGAGCGATGAAGACATTACACGCTCCGCGGCCGTTCGCCCAAATCCGTTGGAAGGCCCCACGCTCCCCGTCCGACGACCCCGCCGACGGGCTCCGGCCCGCCGAACGCGCCCCGCGCGCCGCACCGGTCGGCCGCTTCGCCGACACCTCCGCGTCACCTCTCGGCCGCCTTCGCGGACCGCGGACCGCGCCGATACGACTATTGCCCTCCTCCCCGTCGCCGGCCGGACACCGCCCTAGGCTCGACCCACTCCGCGTGATCTCGCGTCCCGGCGGCGGCGGAGCCCCAAGCCTCGGCACGGCCGAGAGCCCGGAGGAGCCCGATGCCCGACAGTCACCCGCGGCCACCCGAGCCCGCCTCCGCGCGGGGCGACACCCGCTGCTGCCTCTTGCTGGCCGGTGCCCGCCTCGCCGACGGTCGGACCGTGGACGTACGGGTGCACGGTCCCCGCATCGAGGCGGTCGGCACGACGGGCAGCCTGGGGGGAGCGGACGCGGCGGGGGACTGCGTCCGCGTCGACCTCGCGGGATACCTCCTCCTCCCCGCACCGGCGGAGCCGCACGCCCACGCCGACACCGCCCTCACGGCCGACACCGAGGGCCCCGTCTCCGACGACCCCCCAGAGGTGCAGCGCCGGGCGACCGAGGCGGCGTTGTTGCACCTGGGACACGGTTCGACCGCGCTGCGCGCGCACGTCCGCGTGGGCCCCACGCACGGGCTGGAGGCGCTGGGGGCCGTCCTGCGCGCACGAAGGGCGCTGCGCGGACTGGCCGAACTCACCCCGGTCGCCATGCCCAGGGTGTTGACCGGCCTGGCCGGCGCCGAGGGCCTGGCGATGTTGCGGGACGCCGTCAGGATGGGGGCGGGCGTGGTGGGCGGCTGCCCCGACCTCGACCCGGATCCCACCGGTTACGTGGAGGCCGTGCTGGAGGTCGCGTCCGAGCACGGCTGCGCCGTGGACCTGCACACCGACGCCGCGGACCCGACCCGGCTCGCGCGTCTGGCCGGCATGGCCGGCGGGCTCCGCTCCCGGGTCACCCTCGGCCCGTGCGGCGGCCTCGGCGCCCTCCCCACCGACGTCGCCGGCAGGGCGGCGGACCGGCTGGCGGCGTCCGGGGTCTCCGTGGTGTGTCTCCCACAGGGCGGGTGCGCGTCGACACGGGACCGGGGGGCGACCGCACCGGTGCGACTGCTGCGGGCGGCCGGGGTGCGGGTCGCCGCGGGCAGCGGCGCGCTGAGGGACGCCGCCAACCCGGTGGGGCGAGGAGACCCGCTGGAGGCGGCGTTCCTGCTGGCCTCACGCCAGGCACTCGGCCCCGAGGACGCCTACGCCACGGTGAGCACCCGGGCCCGGACCGTGATGGGTCTGCCGGAGGTGCGTGTGGAGGCGGGATTCCCCGCCGAACTGCTCGCGGTCCGGGGTGACGGCTTGGCGGGCGCGCTCTCCCTCGCCTACAGCCGGATCGTGGTGCACCGGGGGCGTGTGGTGGCCCGAACGAGCGCGGTGCGGGAGTACGGGGACGGTTCCGGAGGCGCGGACATGGGACTGCCCCGCCAGGGCCGGGGCGAGGCGCACTGACCCTCGACGGAGTCGCCACGGGGCGGCGGGGAAAGGGATCTCGACGCGCGAGGGGCACGCCGGCGGTGACCGCGTGCGCGGCGCGCCGGGAGGCTTCGGAGCAGGGCTCGGGGCGGGCCCGCTCCGGACGGCCCGGCGGGAGCCACCGGATCCCCGGGCACCGCCGGACAGCGTCGGCCGCGATCGACACGCCGGCCCCATGCGGCGTTCGCCCCGGTCGGGGCGTACGGTCGAAGACATGCGCACTGTCATCGCCGGAGGTCATGGTCAGATCGCTCTGCGGCTGGAGAGGCTGCTCTCCACGCGCGGGGACGAGGTCGCGGGCATCATCCGCAGACCCGAACAGGCGGAGGACCTGCGGGCGGCGGGCGCCGAACCGGTGGTGCTCGACCTGGAGTCGTCGTCGGTCGAGGACATCGCCGAGCGATTGCGGGGTGCGGACGCTGCGGTCTTCGCGGCGGGCGCGGGCCCCGACAGTGGCACCGCACGCAAGGACACGGTGGACAAGGCGGCGGCGGTGTTGTTCGCCGACGCGGCCGTCCAGGCCGGCGTACGGCGCTTCGTGATCGTGTCCTCCATGGGCGCCGACCCCCGGCACCCGGGAGACGGCGTCTTCGACGTGTATCTCCGCGCCAAGGGCGAGGCCGACGCGCACGTGCGCGCGTTGGACGCGTTGGACTGGACCGTCCTGCGGCCAGGTCAGTTGACGGACGACGCGGGCACGGGACTGGTCCGCCTGGAGGCACACACCGGGCGGGGGCCCGTCACCCGGGACGACGTGGCGGCGGTCCTCGCCGAGCTGGTGGACACCCCCGCGACGGCGGGTCTGACCCTGGAACTGGTCAACGGGTCCGTCCCCGTCTCGGTGGCCGTGCGGGCGGTCGCGGGCAACTGACCGTCACCGGCCGTGGCGGGCTCTCGGTCGGGCCGGTCACGCCGTTCGCGGAGCGAAGGCGGGCCACGGCACAACCCCCTCAGGCCCCGACGACCACGGTCGACGCGCCGACCCAGCGATCGAGCCGGGCCAACACCTCCTCGGCGGGGGGAGACCAGCCGAAGCAGGCACTCAGGACGTGCATCGCCAGGCGTGGCGGCACCGCGTTCCCGATCTGTTGGCCCACGTCGCGACCGGACCACGGATAGTCGGAGGGAAACGTCTGGAGCCGCCCCGCCTCGGCGGGACTGAAACGCTCCAGTTCCTCGCCGTCGAGCGAGACCACCCGATTACGGAAGATCTTCCCGGTGACCGTCGCGGCCGGGTGCGAGGAGGACCGGCGTCCCCGTTGCCGCGGGTCGCCTCCCGTGCCGTAGTTCGAGACGACCTCGAAGGGCCCTCCCCGGTCGACCACTTCCCCCATGGAGCGCCAGGGCCTCGGCCCGGCCTCCCCGGCCTGACGCGGCGCTCCCTTGCGGTAGGCCCGGTGGGTGGGTTCGGGCAACCTCAGCGCGTGCCGCCCCCTGCGCGCGACGAGCACCGCCCTGCGACGCGTCTGCGGGACGCCGTAGGCCTCCGCCGTCACGACGCCGTGGGCGACCGAGTAGCCCTCCCGACGCAGCACGCGGGCGTACGCCTCCCAGACCGGGAGCACGGCCGGGACCTGCTCCAGAACGATCGACTCGTACGGCTTCCGACGCGCGTCGAGGGCTTCGAGGATCCAGCGGAGCGGTTCGAGTACCAGCCCGGTGCGCTCGTCGTCCAAGCGACCGAGATCACCGGTGATCGCCTCGCGGTCGTCGCGGGCAGTCATCCGCTCGACGAACCGCAGAACCTCCTCCAGCGCCTTTCGGCCCGCTCCGTTGCCCGCGACGGTGAACGTCTGGCAGGGCGGCCCCCCGGCCAGCACGTCCGCGTCCGGGAAGTCGGCGGGCCCATAGCGCCGCACGTCCCCCTCGATCGTGGCGAGCCCGGCGGCACGACGGGTCCGACACGCGTCGGGGTCCCATTCGAGGCCGACGGAGGGCACACCGAGCGTCTCGGCGGCCACGTCCACCCCTCCGGGGCCGGCGAACAAGTCGACGATCTTGGCTGGCTGCACACGATCTCCAGAACGTCGGGACTGATGATCCGAACCACCCAGGGGCGACAAGCGGCGCTTGACGCCGAGACCGGCAGCGCCGCCACTCCAAAGGCGTCCATCACGAAAGAAGCCCCTCCGACCAGGACTTTCGTCCGACCGGAGGGGCTCCCTCTCAGCGTGGCGGCGCCAGGATTCGAACCTGGGAAGGCTGAGCCGGCAGATTTACAGTCCGCGCGATGATGGTGTCGTGACCTTTGGCGTTGCTCCGTGCGGCATCCCACTGCCCCACACGTGCCCCACGGGACATGGAACCCCTCCTGGTAGCGACTCGTAAAGTCTTGTGATCATCGCTCGAACTGTGCGCGGCGCACTCGATGCTATAGGACCGCCGTACGCGCCGTCGGAGCCGACGGCGCGTACGGCACGCGGTCGGCGCGGATCACCGCGCGGCCCCTCCCTCTTCCCACTGGCAGAACGCCACGGCGGCGTCGTCCCCGGACTTGTAGCGCGGCCAACGGCGACCAGTGGGATCCGTGGCTTCCGCCTTCCGCACTTCTGCGATCAACCGCTCCGGACCACCCGCGCGAAGTATGGCGAAGACCTCCTCCCAGGTGGCCACGGCATACTCGGTGACCAGGCGTGACGCGCCATCGGAGAGAACCGCCGCCGCTCTCACGTCCTTGATCTCGGCGCTGCCGACCACTGCGTGTTCGGCAGCCTCCGCGTCGCCGGCGGCAACCCAGTAGCCGGACGCCGTGTTGCGTGTGTCGCGCTGCGCACTCACGAACCGACGCAAGGCTTCCCGATGCTCCGGGGTGTCCGTCTCGAACTGCTCCACCTCTGCCCTCAGGTCGGGCAGCACCTCGTCTACTCGCAGGTCGGTGAGAACGGTGACGCTGTCGCTGTGGTCCAACACGATCGGAGAGTCCGCCAAGACCAGATGTTCGAGAAGACCCTCACGCTCACGGAGGAGCGCAACGGTCGCGGAGGGAGTCCCGGGGTTCCTCAAGTCGCATTCCGGGTGGAGCGCGGCTACTCGCTCCAGTGCGCTCCCCAACCCCTCTGCGAGCGCGACATGAGGGTCGGCGAGAGCCGCGACGATCTGACTGCCGAGACACCGCACATACCAGGGCACACCGTGGCGACAGCCGGTGTCCAGACCTGCCGTGCTGAGGCCATCCAGGACGATGGCAAGAGTCGGTGTGCAAGCCACCCAATCTTCGTTGGGGGCGGCTCCACCGGGCTGGGTGTCGATGGCGACGCGCATACTCAGCCTTCGTGTCGGTACAGAGGGGTGATCCGTCGACTCTCCCGCACTTCGAGCGTTTCCGGGTCGTAGCGGCATGAGACCAGGGCGGAGAAGCGACGCGTACGAACCTCGCGGTACAGCTCTGCCAGGTTGTTCTCCAGGAAGTGGACGACTCCGCTCGCACCGATGGCGTGGATGCCCGCGATGTAGAGGAAGGTGCCCTTTCCGTCCAACCGAGGAAGCCGCCCCAAGTAGCCGATGTCACCGGCCGACCCGTCCTCGTCCTGCGGCGAACGGAACTCCCGTCCGGCCACCTGGTCGACGAGGTGCCAGGCTCGATCCTTCGCGAATCGAAGGTTGTCGTCCCCTTCGAGCACCTGCGCGACAAGCGGCGACAGGCGGGGCCCGCAAATGACGACGTGGTTGTCCCTGTTCAGGTTCACGATGCCGGAGGGCGGGATCACCTCGTAGCGAGCCTCCAGCTTCATGCCGCCGAGGAAGGTCCGCAGACGCTCGAAGTTGTTGAGGTCCTCTCGCGTGACCACCTCACTGGGGTGCTGATCGGGAGACTTCCCCGCCTCGTACTTCCCACCGAGTGAAACCGTGACCAGATCCGTGCCGAAGAAGGCACGTTCCGGCGGGGGGCCGGCGGATGCCAGCTGGCCCACGCGCCCGCGGCTGACCCCGAGGCGCTTCGCGATCTCGGCTTGTGTCATGCCCGCCGCCTGGGCCTCCTCGATCGCCTCCCGCCGGACACGGGACAGCTCGTTCACGTGGCTCTGATACCGCGCCATCAAGTCGATCGCGGCCCGTGCCCGGTCAACGGGGTCCACGATCCCCGAGACCTCTCTCATGTCGTTCTGCACGACTCTCCCAACATCGCCTAGGGGGGATAGCAACTCTACCGCGAGAGGGACTTGCATTGAACGCCTCACATGCCTACCGTACCTATCGAAGCAGAGGGCAACCCCCCCTAAGCAGAGGTGGATCTCTTCTTTAGCTCCATCCGCATGCCGTCGCCCGGAGGAAAGCTCCAGCTCAACTGGCGCGAGTACGAAGGAAGCGCAGGTTGCTTGAGAACTGAATAGGTGGGCCCCGTCTCCCCGAGTTGAAAAGACGGACCGCGCGGCGAGGCCGCGCCCGATCTCTCCGCAGCTCAGCACTGCGGCCGGTTGCCTCCCTCGCCCGTCGCGAACGGGCGGGGTCGAGGGGAGCCGGATGTACCGACTCCGACGGCGAGCGGCTCCCGGGGTGCCTCCCGGGAGCCACGAGGGCCGTTCCTGTGCGAGAGGAAGACCCGATGAGTCACATCGTGACTGTTCAGGACGCTGTTACGGCGTTCGCCGATTTCATGGAGCCGACAGCCGTCGAGCTGGAGGCGATCGAGTGGGAGATGCCCGTCATCCTGGCGGACGTCGGCCTGTTGGACGCGTACATCGTCTTGTTGGACCAGGTGCCGGCCGAGGTGGACGAGCGTCGTCTGCGCCGGGCCCGGCGTCGTGCGCTGGCCGACCGCGTGGCCGGCGCCCCCCGCGTTGTGGGGGGTGCCGCGTGAGCGCCGGGAAGTCGACCCCGCCCCCGCCGCCGGCGGCCGGTCCGTCCGGGTGGGTGGCGGTCGTGATCGCTGTGGGTGTGGTGGCGGCGGTGGCGGGGAGCGTGGCCACGTGGGTGACCGGTCGCCGCGAGGTGTTCATGACGGTCGCGGCGGTGGGATTCGCTCTCCAGCTCGCCGGGTGGATGGCCCACGGTCGCCGCCAGGGGGGTGAGTCGTGAGGGTCCCGTCAGCCTCGCCGGTCGATGCGTGTGCCGGCTTCCTCGTGTCCGACACCGCCCGCCCCGTGGCGGGCGTTCATCGGGGTGATCGTGGTGGTGAACAGGGCAGGGCCGTGTTCACCGAAGGCCGCCCGGTGTTCACGAGCGCCTGTCGTCTCCCGGTCACCGACCGGTGTGCTCCAGACGCCGTGCCACCGGTAGGAGGTGGGGTGTGAACGCTGTTCAGACGCGTTCGGCCGAACGCGCCCTGTCGGGCGGGACGTGGCTCATCGTGTGCGGGGCCATGCTCTACTCCATCCTCACGGTCACCCCCCTGATGGCCGCGCACACCGCCGACGGGTGGGACTGGACCGCGCCGATCCTCCCGGTGGTGGTGGACGCCGCCGTGGTCATCGTGGTGAAACTCGACGATGTCTTGGCCCGCCTGGGTGGGCACGGCGGACGGTGGCCCATCGTGTTGCGGTGGATGACCGGGCTGATGACCCTCGCCCTGAACACCGCCGACTCCGCGTTGCAGAAGGACATGGTCGGCGTGGCCGTCCACTCCGTGGCTCCCCTGCTGCTCATCGTCACAGCAGAGACCAGCCTCGCCTACCGGCGCGCCATCCCCCGCGCCGTCAGCGCCCTGGAGGCCACGCAGAAAGCCGAGCGCGAGGAGCGGGAGCGGGCGGCCCGTGAGCGCGCCGAGCGGGCCCGCACCGAGGCTCGTGAGGAGCGCGAGCACGCGGAGCGGCTGGCGCGTGAACAGCGCGACCACGAAGCGAGCCTGGCCCGCGAACAGGCCGAGCGGGAAGAGCGGCAGCGGCGTGAGGAGCGTGAAGCCCGTGAGCGCTCGGAGGCTGCCGAGCGGGAGGCTCGTGAACGCCGTGACCGCGAAGATGAACAGCGCGAACGCGAGCGGCTGACGCGTGAACGCCAGGCCCGCGAGCGCGCCGAAGCGGAACAGCGCGAGCGCGCTCAGAAGGCGGAGCGTGAACGCTGTGAACGAGCAGAGCGTGCCGAGCGTGAGCGCGCCGAACTCCTGAGCCGGGGCCCGGCTGAGAGCAAGCTGCCCGAGGGTGAGGCGCGCGCGATCGTGGCCACCGCGTTCACGGCGGGGCTGTCGGTGCGCCAGGCGGCAGAGCTGTGCGGCTGGTCGGTCGGCTGGGTGTCTTCCCGCTATGTCGAGCATCGCGCCCCAGCGGCGGGCGGGGCTGAGCTGGCTATGGCGAGCCGTTGACGGCCACCGTCCCGGTCCATCGGTGGTGGCTGGCGCCTGACGGGGTTGGCCACGGCCGCGCTCCATCGCCTCGCCCTCGCCGTTCTCCCCGCCCGTACGGCTGCCTGACCAGCCCGAACCCTTCGAGGAGTAGCCAACCGATGCGCAACGCCGATATCCGCCGCTTGGACCGCGAGATCCAGACGGCCACGAAGAAGCTGGAAGCGGTACGCCGGGGCGAGTGGTGGCCGCTGAACGGCAGTGAGCGCCGGGCCATCGCCCGCTCGCTGGCCGTGGGCGGCTACAAGGTCGTCCGGGGCCGTGGCGCGGGCCGTGAGGAGCAGCGCATGGACGCCACCGGTGACAGCGCCGAGTTGCGGCTGAACGCGGAGCTGAGCGCCCTGCACGGCGAGCGTCAGCGTCTGCTCACCCAGGCCGCCCGCGACAAGGCCAAGCGCAAGGCGTCCGGCTGGTTCTGACCAGCCGTTTCCGTACCGGGGTGGCCGCTCTTTCCACGGACCCGGCCACCCCGGCTCTCCCTCGTCTCCCACCCCCGCCGGGGGCAGTCAGGAGCAGTCCCAGCATGTCCGAGAACGTCGTTCACCTCCACAAGCCCACCGACCCCCCGACCCACGACACGGCCCCCACCATGCTCACGGTCGTACCGGACACGCCGCCCGTGCCGCCCGTGCCGCCCGTGCGGGCGGTGCCGCTGTGGGTGCGCTCCGGCCGCGTCATCAAGACCGGCGTCACCCACGACAAGACCCGCGCCGCGGCCCGGGCGGCGGCCCGGCACAGCCTCTACACCCTCAACGGTTCCCGGATCGTGGCCCGCCGTGCGTGGGATGGCCGTACCGGGTCCCGCTACGAGCGGATGATCCGGGCGGCGGAAGCCGCGGGCAACCTCGAAGCCGCCGAGGAGTGGGAGGAGCGGTTGCAGCGCTTCCGCGCCGCCCGCCATCACCGCCGCATGGACCTCCTGCACTCCCCGACCGACGCGGCCAAGAGCGCCGCCGTCGGCGCGGGCATGAGCATCGGGACCCTGATCGCCCTCGGCGTCGTCATGGCCATCAACACCGGTCAGGTCGGGGACGTCATCACGCCGCTGTCGGCAACGGTCGACTTCATCGCCCTGCTGATCCGCATCGTGCGGGTTGTATGGGGTCCGGCACTCACGATCGGCCCGTTCCTCGCCCTGCTCGCGCTGTGGTCGGTCGGTCGCAAGCAGCAGGCCGCCCCCGCGTGGGCACTCCCGGCGAGAGTCCGGGGCAGCGAGGGTGAGCCGATCACCCCGTCCATCGTGGTCAAGGCGCTCCGGGACCTCGGTATCTCCCCGCTCAAGACCGCGATCAAGGAGATGGGCGACGCCGGCGCGTCGATGCTCGGCCCGATCCGGATCGCCGGATGCGGTGTCGAGGTCGACGTGACGCTTCCCTCCGGGGTTGCCACCAACGAGGTGCAGAAGCGGCGCAGGAAGCTCGCCGAGAACCTGACCCGGCACGAACACGAGGTGTTCATCACGATCCCCGAGGCGGCGCGGACGGTGCGGTTGTGGATCGCGGACTCGGGTGCGCTGGACGAGCCGATCGGCCCGTCTCCGCTGGTCACCGACGAGACGATGACCGCGAACTACGAGACCGGCAAGGCCCCGTGGGGTCAAGACCTGCGCGGGGACGCGGCGGAGCTGAGCGTGTATCAGCGTCACCTGTTGGTCACGGGGCTGTCCAACCAGGGCAAGACCGCCGCGCTGCGGGCGCTCGCGCTGTGGCTGGCGCTGGACCGCACGGTGCAGTTCTGGATCGCCGACCTCAAGGGCATCGGGGACTGGGCCATGTTCGACGGCGTCGCGCAGATCCTGATCGAGGGCCCCTCCGACGACCACGTGATCCAGGCGACCGAGATGGTAGAGGACGCGGTCGAGGAGATGAACCGGCGGATCGAGGAGCGCCGGCAAGACCCGACCGTGGTGTTCGAGCCGCTGATCGTGGTGGTGGACGAAGCACAGTTGGCGTTCATGTGCCCCGTCGTCGGCGAGGACAAGCGGCCCTACGGCGGCGCCAAGGCCACCTCGCGGTACTTCATGGCCGTGCGTAAGCTCCACAACCAGGGCCGCGCCGTGGACGTGCTGATGTGGCAGGGCACGCAGGACCCCACCGATCAGAACCTTCCCAAGCTGGTCCGTGAGGGCGCCCACACCCGCGCCTCCCTCGTGGTCGGCACCGAATCCCAGTCCCGCATGGCGCTGGGGGACAAGGCCGTCAACGGCGGCGCCGCCCCGCACCTACTCCGCCAGGGCCTGGACAAGGGCACCCTCGTGGTCGCCTCCGACGGAATCACGATCCCCGCCGGTCAGGCGTCCATCACCGTGCGCACCCACTTCATCGACGACGAGCCGGCCGCCGAGATCGCGGAGCGCGCCAAGATGCTGCGCGACGGCGCCACGACCCTGCGCGTGGTCGACCGGAGCGAGGAGCGTGACGCGCTCGCCGACGTGGCGGCCGTCATCGGCGAGGCGGCTCGGCTGCGGACCAACGAGGTGCTCAAGCGGCTGCACTCGCTGGCCCCGAAGGTCTACGGCGACCAGTGGACCAACGACCGGCTCAAGAGCCTGTTGGAGGAGCACGGCGAGGAGCCGAAGAAGTCGCACGGCGTCATGGTCGTCCACCGCGATCACGTCCTGCGGGCGCTCGCCAACCGCGACGCGGACGGTTCCGCTTCCGCTGCCGAGTAGCGGGGAGGCAAGACGGTCCGGCCCGGGGAGGCGGGGAGAACTCCCCAACACCCTCCCCGGGCCGCCTCCCCCGCGTTGATCAGCGAAAACACCGTTTCGGGGAGGCGGGGAGCCTGCCGGCTCAGACCCCCCGAACACCCTTCCGCACGGCACTCCGAAGGGGGTGCCCCTGCCTCCCCCACCGAGTACCGGAAGGGATTCCGCATGTACCCCGAACAGGCTCCGCACGTGCCCGCACAGCGGGCCGTAGGAGTCCACCAGCCGACCCCGCTCCCGCCCACCGTGCCCGTCGCGGCGCCGGTCGTGCCAGTGCAGCCGGGCGCGGTCCCGGCGGTGGCGAGCATCGTCCTGCCGGACGGCCGCGTCGTCACCGGCTACGCCATCAACCCCGTCCAGCCCGAACCGGTCGCCGCGAAACCGCCCGTCTCGCGGGCCGCGGTGAACATCGCGCTCGGGGGGGTCGGATTCGCCGCCGTGTGCGGCGGACTGCTGATGCTCACCACGTTCATCGCCGCACTCACCGCGTTCATCACCCAGCTCATCACGCTCGCCGCCGTGATTTTCGGCGGATGGATCGCCGTCCAGGTCTTCAGCGCACACGGCCACGGCAAGAGCGCGACCACGGTCAACATCCGCCGGGCCGTCATCAAACGCAACCACTTCCACATCTGACAGGAGCACGCCATGGACCACCCCCAGAGCCCGGTAGCGCTGGCCGACCAGGCCGCCGAAGCCGTCCGCGCCATCAACCACACCACCCGCACGCTCGGAGAGGGCTGGAAGTACCCCAGCGACGCCTACAGCCTGATCGGGAGGCTCGCGCAACTGTCGCGCATGCTGCCGCAGGCCATCACCCAGGCGCTCCAGCCCGTGACCGACGCGCACCAGGCCGGGCGGCTCACCGTGGACGGCGGCAAGGGCCCCGACCAGGCCGCATCCTCCGCCGTCCAGATGGCGCGCGTCGCGATCGGCCGCGCTCAGCGACTCGCCGAAGCCCTCGACCAGGTCCACTCCGCCCTCGGCCCGCTCGGCTACGACACCAGCGAAGACGAGGACGAGTTCGCCGACTGCCCCCAGTGCGCGGCAGAGGACGACGACGGCGAGGTCTACCCGCACTGCTGCGGGTGCGGCGCCGACGGCAGCGGTGAACGCCCCGACTGCACCTGCGCCTAGCTGTGCCCGGGGCGGGCGCCTCTCAGCACAAGACCGCGCCCGCCCCGGCTTCTCCCATCACTCCAAGAGAGCAGGAGATACCCCAGCATGACCCATCCCGCGCTGATCCGGCGAGACCATCTCAGCACCGCCCTGCGTCTGGCGGTCGACGGCGTGCCCGTCCTGCCGCTGCGCCGGGGCAAGGTGCCCTTCGCCAACTGCCCGGCCTGCCTGTACACCGCGTGTGGCGGCCGGCCGAACATGAAAACCCCGGGCCCCTGCACCTGCCCGTACCCGTGTCACGGCTGGGCCGCCGCGACCACCGACCCGGCCGTCATCGAGTCCCCCCAGTGGGCCTGGGCATGGCGTGAGGCGGCGGCGGTCGCCTACCACCCGGGCGGCGCGGGCCTGACCGTCGTCGACCTCGACCACGCCGACGCCATGGCCTGGGCCCAAGCGACCCTGCCTGCCACCCGCACCGTGCCGACGACGCGCGGCGAGCACTGGATCTATGAGGGCGTCATGACCTCCGCCAACGGCGTGCGCGACGGCGTCGACATCAAGTCGACGATGGCCTACGCCCGCTGGCGTGGCCCCGGTACCGGCACCCTCACCGCGTTGCCGGACACGGTGCGGGCACTGATCGTGAGGTCGCCCACCGTCTACCAGGCCCCGTGCATCGACGCGCTGCCCACACCAGCCGTGGGCGCCTGTCCTCACCGCACGCCCGCCTATCTGGAACGTGGCATCGCCATGGCCGTGGAGCGCATCAACGGGGCGTCCAGCGCGGTGCACGCGACCGTGTACGCCACGTTCCTCGCCGTGCTCTCCACGCACGGCCGGTGCGGCTGCCTCACCGAGAACCACACGACGCGGTTGTTCGCCGCCGCGCAGGCCAAGGGCGAGAGCCCCCGGCACTGCACGGACGCGTGGACCAACGCCCGCACCAGGCTGGGACTGTGACCATGCCCGAGGACGACAAGACTCCCGCCCGCGAGGTCATCGCCGAATACGCCCAAGAGCGGTTCCGGTACTTCCGCACCGCCGACGGCACCGTGTACGCGCAGAAGAACGGCCATCCCGTCGCCCGCCCCATCCGCTCCCAGGGCACCACAGGGAGCCATCGCCAAGACCTCATGGTCGGCCTGTTCAAGGACGGCATCGGCGTGTTCAACGGAACCGCACTCAAGGAGGCGCTGGACTTGATCGAGGCACTCGCACTCACCGAGACCACCCAGAACGTGCACATCCGCGTAGCCCCCGGCGTCGACGGCGCCACGTGGCTGGACCTCGGCCGCGGCGACGGCCAGTCCGTGCGCATCCACCCCACCGGATGGGACATCGCCGTCCCCGACCCGCGTGAGGTGTGCTGGCGGCGCACCCAGCTCACCGGTGAACTGCCCCTGCCGGCCGCGGACACCGACGGCAAGGGCATCGACCTGCTGTTCCGGCTGTGCAACTTCGTCAACGCCGAGACCGAATGCCTGGCCATGGCGTGGTTGGTCGGCTGCCTGGACCCAGGCAGCCCCGTCCCCGCCCCGTTCCTGACCGGGCCGCAGGGCGCGGGCAAGTCGACGGCCGGGCGGATGCTCATCCGCGTCGTCGAGGGCATGAGCAGCGACCTGCGCCGCGCCCCCAAGGACGAGGAGAACCTGATCGCGGCCGTCGCCGCCGGGTGGGTCACCGCCCTGGACAACCTCTCCCACATGACCCCGGACCTGTCCGACGCCATGTGCTGCATCGTCACCGGGGCCGAGTCCGTCAAACGGGCCCTGTTCACCGACGGCGACGTTTACCGCGCCCGCTACCGCCGCCCACTCCTGCTCACCGGCATCGACGTCGGCGTCATCCGCCCCGACCTCGCCGAACGCCTCCTACCGCTCCGGCTCGAACGCCCCCGCGTGCGGCGTACCGAGGCGGAGCTGTGGGCGGAGTACGCGCAGGTCCTGCCCGTCGTGCTCGGGTCGCTGCTGGACCTGACGGTCAAGGTCCGCGCCGCGTCGGCGCAGACGCCGACGGATCTGCGGATGGCGGACTTCGCGCACCTGTGCGCGCAGCTCGACGCCGCGATGGGTCTGGGGGCGCTGCCCGCCTACCGGGCCGGACTCGACGACCTCAACGACGACGTCATCGAGGGCGACCTCCTGGCGCAGACCGTGCTTCGCTACGCGGCCGACATGCGGCCCGGGGAGCAACAGCGGATGACCTCCGCCGAGTGGCTGCACCTGCTGACGCGGCTCTACAGCGGCGAGGACTGCCGCCCGCTCCCGAAGGGCTGGCCGACCACCGGCAAAGTCCTCTCAGACCGCCTCAAGCGCCTGCAACCCACCCTCGCCGCGCGCGGCCTGAACGTCGACTGGGGACGCACCAAGACGGCCCGCTACATCGAACTCACCGAACCCACACCCACACCCGGCCCGCGGCAGGGCGCCGCGTTCTGACCCTAGGCCACCGCACAACAGCAAGAAGAGCACCCGGCGCATCCCGCCCGTGCTCCTCTTGCTCTTCGGTGCGTAGCACCCTGCCCAGGACGCGCCGCGAAGCGGCTCCTTCTTCATGTCCTGAGCGCACAACAGAAACCACCCCCCCTTCTTTTCCTAAGTAGGAAGACTCTGCGTCACCTGCGTCACCGCCGACGGAAAACGGCCCCCGACCAGCGGAAAGGGAGGTGACGCAGAAGCCAACGGCTGCGTCATCGTGCGTCATCCGCGTCACCCACCGGTGACGCGGATGACGCGGCGGTGACACACCCCACCCGCGCTCCGTCACCGATAGCCGCAGGTCAAGAGCCCGAATGACGCAGGTGACGCGATGACGCAGAAATCCGAACCTCGGACACACACGCACCCCAGCACAGCACCTGCAATCCCCATGAGGAGTGACATGTCCCGCCCGCAGATGCTCAAGCTCCCCGAAGTCCTCACCGAGATCGGCATGAGCCGCGCCGCCTTCTACCGCATGCGAGCCCGCGGACAGGCCCCGCGACTCGTGAAGCTGCCCAACGGTCACCTGCGGATCCGCCGCAGTGACCTGGACGACTGGCTCGGCAACCTGGACTCGCCCGCCTACTGATCCCACCGATTCACCCCCCGCCACCTAAGGGGCCCGGTTCTGGCCGGGCCCCTTCCACAGGAAGGCCCCCGATGGGGAAGACGTACGACGTCCGTATCTGGTCCGTCCGCCAGCGGAAGGACCGTGGTCAGAGTTCCGCAGAGCTGCGCTGGAAAACGGGAGGGACTCCGCACTCTCAGACCTTCCGGACGAAGACGCTGGCCGAAGGCCGACGCGCCGAGTTGCTGCGGGCCGCTCACGCCGGGGAGCCGTTCGACGAGTCGACCGGGGTGCCGGTCTCAGAACTCCGGAAGCGCAACGACGTGAGCTGGTATCAGCACGCACGCGAGTACATCGAGATGAAGTGGCAGCACTCCCCCGGCTCGACGCGCCGGACTCTCGCGGAAGCCATGGCCACAGTGACACCAGCGCTCGTCACGAGCACCAAGGGAATGGCCGACGCCAAGACCGTGCGGACGGCTCTCTACAGTTGGGCATTCAACATGAGCCGTCGTGATCGGGAACTCCCGGACGACGTCGCCGCTGTACTGGCGTGGTTCGAGCGGAAGTCGCTGCCCACGTCCGCCTTGGCCGACCGGATGCATGTACGCACCGCTCTGGACTCCCTGACCAAGAAGCTGGACGGCACCACGGCGTCCGCGTCGACCATCCGGCGGAAGCGTGCCATCTTCCACAACTCCCTCGGCTACGCCGTCGACGCCGGGCGCCTAGCAGACAACCCCCTGCCCCAAGTGCAGTGGAAGGCTCCGGAGCAGGTAGCCGAAGAGCTGGACCCCGCCTCAGTGCCAGACCCTCGGCAGGCTCTCGCGCTGCTCGACGCCGTGCGCACGCAGAGCCCCCGCGGGCGGCGCCTGGTCGCGTTCTTCGGGTGCATGTACTACGCAGCGGCGCGGCCGGCTGAGGTCATCGGTCTCCGAATCCAAGACTGCGACCTACCGCGCCGAGGGTGGGGCATGTTGCGGCTCCGGGAGACTCGCCCGCGCTCCGGAGCGGCCTGGACGGACAGCGGCGAGGCGCACGACCGCAGGGGGCTCAAGCACCGGCCCCGAAAGGCCATCCGTACCGTTCCGATTCCGCCCGACCTGGTGAACCTGCTCCGGTGGCACATCACCGCGTACGGCATGGCTCCCGACGGGCGGTTGTTTCGAACGCAACGTGGTGGGCTCATCCAGGACACCGGATACGGCGAGGTGTGGGCGGAAGCCCGCACGCGCGCCCTCACTCCCACTCAGTACGCGTCGTCGTTGGCCAAGCGTCCATATGACCTACGTCACGCTGCCGTCTCCACGTGGCTCAGCTCCGGCGTGGAACCGCAGGAAGTGGCGGCGCGCGCCGGCCACAGCGTGGCCGTGCTGTTCCGGGTCTACGCCAAGTGCCTGCACGGCGGTGCCGCAACGGCCAACGCTCGGATCGAGCAGGCGCTGAGGAACCGCGACCAGGGCGCCGGCGGCGCCCCACACCCGCCCCACACGGACTGGTCAGCACCCGAATCAGGGTGAGACAGACCGGGAAATAGCACCTGTTTCGACCATTCCGCCCTCGCGAACGACGATAGGGTCTGTGACCAGCATTACTGCTGGTCACAGACCCTATCGGTCGTGTGGCGGCGCCAGGATTCGAACCTGGGAAGGCTGAGCCGGCAGATTTACAGTCTGCTCCCTTTGGCCGCTCGGGCACACCGCCTGGTTCGCTGCCGCTCGCGTCGCTCTCGCGCGCCGCTCCGTGGCAACGACGTAAACCATACCCGATCCGCACGGGTGCTCCGCCACCGGATTGATCTACGCCTCGACGGCGGACAGTGACTACCCTGGCACGGACGCGATCCGGTCCCGGGGAGGTCCGGCAACCGCCGACGTTCGACGAGGCGGATCGCCTCGCGCTCGCATCAGGCACTCAGACACTCAGACACAAGGAGCCACAGCACATGGCCGACTCCAGTTTCGACATCGTCTCGAAGGTCGAGCGGCAGGAGGTCGACAACGCCCTCAACCAGGCCGCCAAGGAGATCTCTCAGCGCTACGACTTCAAAGGTGTCGGCGCCTCGATCTCGTGGTCCGGCGAGAAGATCCTGTTGGAGGCGACCTCCGAGGACCGGGTCAAGGCGGTCTTGGACGTCTTCCAGTCCAAGCTGGTCAAGCGCGGCATCTCGCTGAAGGCGCTGGAGGTCGGCGACCCTCAGCTCTCCGGAAAGGAATACAAGATCTTCGCGACGATCCAGGAGGGCATCTCCCAGGAGAACGCCAAGAAGGTCGCCAAGATCATCCGGGACGAGGGGCCGAAGGGCGTCAAGGCGCAGGTTCAAGGAGACGAACTCCGCGTCACCTCCAAGAGCCGCGACGATCTCCAGGCGGTGATCGCGCTGCTGAAGGGCAAGGAGTTCGACTTCGCCCTGCAGTTCGTCAACTACCGCTGATCACCTGGTCCTGCCCGTCCGGCGGTGGTCGGGACGGCCGGCGTGGCCGAGCCGCCCCTGATCCCGTCTTGACGTTCTCGCCGAGCCTGATGAGCAGCGAGGCGTAGGAGTGCCGTAGGTCATGGAGGCTCGCGCCGTCCCGTGCCTTTGCACGGGCCGGCTCGCTCCCCCGGGGCTTGCCCGCCCGTATCCACGCCGCGTGTTACCGCTCGTACGTCTCGGTGAGTGCCCTCCTCGCCGTCCGTCTCGCACCGACCACGCGGGCGCCCGTGCGCCGCGTCGGACAGGCTCGCGGCAGGGCCGGGACGACCAGATGGAACGCGACGCGCCGGAGGCGCCGTTTCAGCAGCTCGCGGAGTCCTGCGCGCACGCGTGAGGCGCGGCGACCGGAAACCCGCCATGCCCAGCGCGAACACGGGCCCCGAAAGAGTCAGCCCCCGGGCGCGTGAGGAAGCCGTCCGCCACGGGGGAACGACGGGCGGGGGCGGCATGGAGGCTGTCGGCCCGCGGTCACGCCCAGGTGAGGCGTTGCCTGTCGGGGCCGACGTGCGGCCGCATACGGTCGGCAGGCGGGCGCCCGTCCGCCTGCCACTGCGTGACACGCTCGGTGATCTCGTCCCACAGACGCGCCGCGCCGCCCTGCCGGACCATCCACCGGCCGCCGTCTTGGAAGGCGACCGCCCACGCCTCGGCGGCCATATCGATCACGACGCGTTCGGTCCGGCCGCCGCGTTCCAGCGTGAGCCGCTGCGCGCGCGGCGCGGCGAACTGCGCGACGAACCGGGCGGTCCAGTCGTCGAGCACATCCGCGCCCAACTCCACGGGCACCGCGCCGCCATCGCCAAGGTTCGGCAGGATGCCCAGCGGCGGCGGAAGGTGGGGACGGGCCAGCATGAACGAGACCTGTCCGCCGAGAACCGGGCCGCTCGCCGTGCCGTCGTCGGCGACCGTGAGCCGTACGAGTTCGGATGAGTGGGCCTGACCAGGAGGTTCTCGTTGCGTGTGAGCTCAGATGGCCATCACGCCGCCGCTGTTGTCGTGGACGACGGCCTGCCACTCCAGCACCGGGCAAGCGGCGACCAGCAACGTGTCCAGCCCATCCATGCCGCTCGCTGCGACACGGCCCAGTGCCTCGTCGTGCACGGGGAAGTTGCCCTGCAGTGCGTCGCAGTGAACGCAGCCGTTGGACAGCTGCCGCTCGCGCATGGTCCTGCTGTAGCGGCTCTTGACGGTCGCGGCCAGAGGGCCGTGACCGTGCTGCTGAAGTAGCCGCCGCACCAGCGCCATCGTCTTGGCGTTGTCCGAGGACGACACCGGAGTCCGTGATCCAGCATTCGACGTGGAAGTGCCCGCGCTCCAGCCCGAGGACCCGCAGGGCCCGGGTCACGGTGGAGACGACGTCGGCCTCCTCTGCCCCGGAGATCGGGGGCGGGCATGGTGTGCCCCATCTCCACGAAGGCTCCCGGTGCGAGCTGCTTGCGGGTGACGGCCAGCACGTGTGGATCGCCTCCGACGAAGATGCCCTCCACGCTGAACTTGGGTCCCGACACGAACTCCTCGACGAGTACCAGCCCCTCCGCGTCCCGCGCCGCCTCGAACGCGGCTGCGATCGCCGTCGGATCGGAAACCCTGCGCACGCCTTCGCTGCTGGAGCCCCGCCGCGGCTTGACCACCACCTCGGGGCCGTGGCCCCGGAGGAACTCGGCCGCCTCCTGCTCGCTCCCGCACACCCTCAGCTCCGGTTGTCGCAGGCCGTGCAGCCGAAGGTGGGTACGGCACTCGTCCTTCGTACGGATCCGGCGCACGACCTCGGGTGGATTGCCGGGGAGGCCCAGGGCCGCCGCGACCTCGGCCACGCTCACCGCGGCGTACTCACGGAAGCCGACCACCGCGTCCACGGGTGCCTTCCGGGCGTAGGCGGTCGTCCACTCCCGGCACGCCGACGCGTCCGCAAAGTCCAATTCGTGGATCTCTGCGGCCAAGGCCGCCAGCTCGGGTGCCGCCGCGAGGTTCTCCTTTGTGTCGGTGAGCACGACCCGGGCCCCGCAAGCCCGGAACTGGGCCATGGCCCGATCGCAGATGTCCCGGACGAAGCCGGACTCCCTCGGTACCGCTCCGCCGATGACGAGAACGGTGGTCACAGGCGAACTCCTCAGATCGTTGCATAGTGGTGCTGTGACGCTTCCGGGTTACGAGATCGCGCCGGCGGCCACCTCGGGGCCCGCAGGATCTTCCGTACGGTCGGGATCCAGGGCGCGGTGGGGGGCCGGGCGAGAACGCTCTTCGGCCCAGGCGAACAACAGGGCCAGCGCGATCAGCGCCCCGATCAGCACCGCGCTCAGCGGCCGGAACAGGTCGCCGAAGAAGATCTGTGCCAGGTAGGTCAGGCCGGGCAGGGCAGTGAGCAGGACCATGGTGACCATCGGGGGACACCGTTGGATTCCGATCTGTAGCAGATAGAGCGGGACGACTACGCCCAGCAGGCCGGCTGCCGCCGCCGCGCCGAAGCCCAGCTCCTGGTCACCGGGCCCTCCGCGGACCAGCAGCAGGACGGCGGCCAGCGCGTAGGTGAGGTGAAAGCGGTGGGCCATCACCACCGCTGGGTCCAGCCCGAGAGCCCCCAGGCGCCGCGACACCATCGCCAGATAGGCCGCCCCGAACCCCGCGACCACGGCCAGCGCCCCACCGGCGACCGTGGCGGGCCCGGCGTCCGACAGCGCGCCCTCCGGCATGCACGACACCGCCGCGGTCAGCGACACCACCAGCAGCGTGACGGCCCGCAGCCAACTCGCCCGCCCCGGCGCTCCCGCGCGGCGCACGGTGTCGATCAGCGCGACGGCCAGTGGTCCGACGCCCGCCATGAGGCTGGCGGCCAGTGCGGCCGGAACCCAGGCCAGGGCCAGGTAGAAGCCCAGAAACGTCAGCGCGCTCGCGATGTTCATCCGCCACAGCAGCCGTCGTACCAGCCGGCGCGGCGCCTCCGGCCGGGGGCGCCCGCGCAGCCTGGACGTCAGCAGGAAGACGGCCGTGGTCGCCACGAAGGCGAGCAGGGAGAACAGCAGGCTTCCCGTCACATCGAGCCGGCCCGACAGAAAGCCCTCGGTGCCGGCCTGTAGCAGGACGGAGACGACGATGAGTGCGATGGGCAAGGGGATCTCAGTCCTGTCCGGCATCGACGAGGCGGTAGAACCCTCCGGTGTCCTCAAGGTCGTGGATCACGCCGAGCGAGTTGAGCAGCAGGTCCTCGTCCTCGTGTACGAGGTAGGCGATTCCGCTGGCCCCGGTGGTGAGGTGGCGGTCGCGGATCGGCTCGCCGACGGTGGGAAGCCGGTCGACGCTGTGGAAGCCCGCCAGCCTGCGCAGGGTCCGCGCCCCGTCCACCGCGCGCAGCACCCCCGGACGGTGCGACCGCAGGAACACCTTGGCGACCGTACGCGCGGCCGTGTAGGGCAGTTCGAAGCGCCGGGCGAACTCCTCGGGGCGCAGGAAGCGCTCCACGACGAGGTGTTGGTGGCTGTAGCCGAAGGCCGCGTGGTACGGGTCGGGGGCCAGCGACGGCCCCATGACCCGGGAGTTGACCTCCACCAGGCGTGGTCCCTGGCTGGTGAGCATGACCTCCGTATGGGCCGCGCCCTCCTGGATGCCCAGGGCGTCCAGGCAGCGAAGCACGTAGTCGACGAGTTCCCGCTCCGCGTCGTCGAGAACGGGGCGCGAGATGATGTGCCGCAGCACAGGGGCGCCGTCCACTTGGTCGATGCGTTCCGCGTAGACCTCGGTGAGCAGGTGGCGGCCCTCCATGCTCACCGTGTTCACGATGTACTGGGTGCCGTCGAGGAACTCCTGAAGCAGCACCTCGTCGTTGACCTCCCCCATGAGGTTGAGGCGACCGGCGGCAGCCCGGAACGCGGCGACAGCCTCTTCGGCGTCGGCGCTGACGTGGCAGCCGTCGCTGCCAGCGCTGTTGAGCGGCTTGACCATGAGGGGGAAGGCGTCCCATCCGTCAAGCGCTTCGCGAAGCTCCCCCTCGCCACGGATCAGCACGGTGCGGGCGTGCGGCAGGCCGGCGTCGGCCAGCGCCGCGGCCATCAGGTACTTGTCGCGGCGCGCGGCCCGCAGCTCGTGCTGATGGTGCGGAAGGCCGAGCAGCTCCGAGAGTTCGTCGGCGAGGGTCACGCCGAACTCGCTAGCCGCGATCACGGTGTGCACTCCGGCAGCACGCAGCTTCTCAGCCGTCTCGCTGGGCCCGGTGTGCAGGAGCGACTTGATCCCGCGCCCGGTCGCGCTGTGGAAGGCGGCTGCCTGGTCCTGGGTGTAGACGTGCAGGCAGTCGGCGCCTTCCTCGGTGAACGCGTCGGCGAGTTCGGTACCGCTGGAGACCGGGTTGACAAGGGCGATCACAGGGAGATCCTTTCCATACGCGGCTCGGCGTCCTCGGTGCTGTTCCGGGAGACCTGCCGGGCGACGACGGCCGCGGGCTGGGCTGCTGTCCGCAGATAGTTGACGATCGGGTAGCGAGCCCCCGCGCAGGCACCGAGTGCCCAGACTCGCTCGGCCGGGCCCTCGGGGGTGAACCGCACACGGAGATCTTCGAGGACCTCCGGCGCGGCCCCGTCGGAACCGTGGCCGATGCGCAGCCCGGTGGGGGTGCTGCGCATCGGCGCGACGCGGTATCCGGCGGCGCAGACGATGTGGTCGAAGGGCTGTGTGCTGCCGTCGGGCCACCGCACCATCCACTCGTCGGCCTGGGGTTCGATGTGCTGGGGGTATCGCGGGGCGATCCGTAGACGGCCGTCGGACAGGTAGTCGGCCAGAAGTGACGCGTTGCGGAGGAGAATGGCGGAGATGTAGCGGGACATCAGCTGCTTGTACCGTCCCAGGACGGCGCTGCGGGATTGGGCGTCCCAGCGGGACGCGTGCGCGTTGATCAGGTCGATCAGCTCCGCCACGATGTCCTGCCACGGCACGTGGGAGGCGGCGGCGAGACGCGTGTCTGCGCCACCAAGCTCTACAACACCCTGCCACGGCCGGGCGATCCGGTCGAACACCGTGATGGTCGCCTATGGCGGGGGCAAGGACAGCGCCTACGCGGTGGCGTTCGTACGGGCGGTCCACCTGGCCCTCGCCGAACGGCACGGCGAGACCTTCAACCTGCGCGTGGTCACCATGCGGCACGGCGGCATGCCGTACCAGGTGATGCTGAACATCGACCGCACCTATCAGGCGCTGGGGATCTACGACGACCCGGACGTCGAACTGCTGCTCGTGGAAGGCGGTCAGGTCGTCCCCTTCGACCGGGACCGCAGCATGCCGCACCGGCTGATCGCGTTCAACCGGACCGACATGCTGATGTCCGGGCACCGCTCCTACGGCGACGGCAGGGCCACGTTCTGCAACGCCTGCAACCTGAACGTGGCGGACTCCTTCGGTGTCGCGGCCCGCCACGGCGGGGGCGTAGACCTCATCATCACAGGCGACTCCCCACAGGAGCAGCGCGACTACGCGCTGTGGATCCGCCAACTGGCGCGAGGCGCCGGCCTGAAGCCCGCCGACGGCAAGAAAGGCTTCAAGGGCACACTGGAGACCCTCGATGGGCTGGCCCAGGCCTACTTCCAGGAGATCCACGGCACGGACAACGTCGAGCGGGTCAAGGAACGCGGGGTGGCCTCGGACATCCCCACCGCTCTGGAGTTCTTCTCGATCTACGACTACACGAGCTACGCCTCGGGCGCCCACTGGAGGCTCCTTACCAACTTCCTCGGGTTCGTCTTCGACGAGATCGCGTTCAACTTCACCGAGTCCGACTGCGCGAATCCCGCTCTCATGGCCCACCTGCGCGGCCTGCGGACCGAGCACGTCTACCAGCGCACCTACCGGGAGGGCATAGGCCAGTACCTTGAGTTCGCGCTAGGGCTGATGCGCAAGAAGCACTTCCCCGACCACCTCGTCCAGGAGATGGAGGACCGCTACCGCACCGAGGAGGGCGCCGCGTCGATGCGCGTGGCGGCGACCCTCTACGGCGAGAACGCGTTCGGGGTGGACACCACTCAACTGGTCTGCATGGTCCACTCGCCGTTCGCAGGCGGCGCGGTGAACCTGCGGCACTACCTCTCCTGCGAACTCCCCGAGCTGCTGGCGTGCGAGGACCAGATCCGCGCGCTGCTGGCCTGCAAAGAGGACGACGCGGTGCTCGCCTCCCGCCTAGAGCGGATCAGCGGACTGAGCCTGACCGATCTGCGGGCCCTCCACGACGGGCCGCTGTGGTCGCCGTTCGCGGACCGGGGAGCGCAGGCCGGGGTCCTGCCGCTGGTCATGGACAGCGACCCACACAAGAAGATCATCAGGGTCAAGCGCAGCCCCGACGGCGAAGAGGTGCTCGACAGGGTCGGCGGCCGCTAATCAACTACGTTGTACATCGGCCACGTTCTGCCAGAAGTGTGATTCCCGGTCCGACAGCGGAAGGCACGTTGTCGGGCCGGTCGGCGGTAGGGTCCAGCCCCATGGAAGACCAGCAGCACGCGGCTCCCGAGCGCCTCAGGACCGAGACCGCGGTCGTCGCCGTCGGCGACGACGGCTCCGACACGGTGATGAAGGGATCGGTGACGTCCCGATGACGACCGACATGCCGCGCGCCGCGGCGGGTTCCGGCACCGCGCCGTACCTGAACCTCCTTGTCACCATGGTCATGTTCGGCAGCGCCTTCGCCAGTTCCAAGGTGGTGGTCGGCGAGATGCCGCACGAGGTGGCGGCGGCTCTCCGGTTCGGCGGGGGCGGGTTGCTGCTGATCCTCGTGGCGGTGCTGCTCCGCGGCCGTTCGGCTCCCATCGGAGGCGTCGCGGCCGTACGCGCGGGCCTCGCCGGCCTGCTCGGCGTCCTGGCGTACAACGTCTTCTTCTTCTGGGGGCTGTCCCTCGCCCCCTCGCTGGACGGCAGCATCATCGTTCCCGTGCTGAGCCCGATCCTCACCACGGCCACCCTGATCCTGCTGGGTCGGGAGACCGCCTCCTGGCCGCGTATAATCGGGCTGACCATCGGTGTGGCCGGAGCGCTGCTCTTCTTCCTCGGCGTCAGCGGGAACGCGGCCGGATCCACCCGGCTGGCCGGCGATCTCGTCTTCGTCGCGGGAGCGGCGTGTTGGGCGGCCTACAGCATCCTGTCGAAGTCGCTGCTGGCTGGCGTGGATCCGCTGCGGGCGACCGCGTGGGGCACCGGGGTCGGCGGTCTGGGGCTGATCGCACTCGCCGTGCCGGAGGCGAGTGACGTGTCCTGGCAGTCGGTCTCTGGACTCGCGTGGGCGAACGTCGTCTTCCTCGCGGTCGGGCCCACCGCGATCGCCTACCTCTTCTACTACCGGGGCCTGCGCAGCGTGAGCCCGTCCACGGCGACCGTCATGATGTTCACCGTGCCGGTCTTCGGGTCCTTCTTCTCGACCGTGTTCCTCGGTGAGTCGTTCACCGGCGTGCAGCTGGTCGGCACGCTGATCATGCTGGGCGGGGCCCTCTTCGCCACCCTCGGCGCCATGCGGTTCCGCCGCCGTCCGGCCTCGGACCCGGCTTTTGGCCAAGCGCCCGACCCGGCGCCCGCACAGGGGCGTTGACCGGCGACGCCCGCGTCACTTCGAACCAGTCGTTCAGGGGGTTGCTATGGATCTCGGGCTTTCCGGGCGTACGGCGCTCGTCTGCTCCTCCACGGGAGGACTGGGCGCGGCCATCGCCCGGGCGCTGGCCGCGGAGGGAGCCGACACGGTCGTCTGCGGCCGACGGGGTGACCGGGCGAAGGAGATCGCCGGGGAACTGCCCAGCGCCGTCGGCATCGAGGTGGACCTCCTCGCCGAGGACGGCCCGGCGAAGCTATACGAGGCGACGGTCGAGGCGTTCGGCCCGGCCGACGTCCTGGTGCTCAACGGCCCTGGCCCGAAGCCCGCGCCGGCAGCCGACATCAGCGCCACCGATGTCGACGCCGCGCTCGATGCGATGCTGCGCCGGCACATGCAGCTGGTCGCGCTGGCGCTGCCCGCCATGCGCGAACGCGGCTGGGGCCGCATCCTGGCGGTGGGCTCCAGCGGGATCGTCACGCCCCTGCCCAATCTGGCGCTGTCCAACCTCGGCAGGGCCGCGCTGGCCGCGTACCTCAAATCACTCGCGGCCGAGGTCGCCTCGGACGGTGTCACCGTCAACCTCCTGCTGCCCGGTCGCATCGAGACGGACCGCACCGCCGCCGTCGACGCCGCGAACGCCGCATGCTCCAGTCGCCCCCTCGCCGAGGTGACGCGGGCATCGGTCGCCACGATCCCCGCCGGCCGGTACGGCCGCCCCGAGGAGTTCGGCGCGGCCGCCGCGTTCCTGTGCGGTGCGCCGGCGTCGTACATCACCGGAACCGCGCTGCGCTGTGACGGCGGCCTCGTACGCAGCCTCTAGCCGTGCGCCCGGCAACGCCCCCTTTCCCGAACAGCACACCGAAGGAGCACTGACATGTCCCTCACCCTCGAATAGACCACCGCGGGTCTCGCCGAGATCGTGAACGAGATCGCCGGCATCCCGGTCGAGGACGTCCAGGCGGACAAGTCCTTCACCGACGACCTGGACGTCGACTCCCTGTCCATGGTCGAGGTGGTCGTCGCCGCCGAGGAGCGCTTCGGCATCAAGATCCCGGACGAGGACGTCAAGACGCTGAGGACGGTCCGCGACGCGACCGACTACATCCTCAAGCACCAGGCCTGATCCCGGCATCGGGGTCGCGCATGTCCGACCGTCATAGTGGAGAGACACGGTGAACCACTTCGTACTGTCCCTCGCGGCCCCTCAGGCTCCTCTGGTGTCCCTCCGCTGCCGCGGACACGCCGGACTCGTCAGCCGCCTCGCCACCGTCGAGGGCCGGGCCTCCGCCACGCTCGACGGCAGCGCCGACGCGCCTGCCGTGCTCACCCGACTCGCCGCCGCGGCCTGCCTGGTCGGCGGAGGCGAACCGCCGGTCAGCGGAGAGATCCGGTACGTGCCCACACGTGCGGCCCGGGAGCGCGTCGGGGCGGAGGCGGACGGCGTGTGGCCGCAGGCGACGGCGTCGCGTCAGCGCAAGGCCGTTCGCCGCACCTCCGGGGCGCTGTTCGTGTTTCCGCTGGAGGACTCTGCGCAGACGGACGTCACCCTCCAGGTCTTCACCACCGACTGGTCTCCCAGCCCCGCCGCGTGCGCCGTCGCCGTACACCCGGGGCACCCGCTGAGTTCCGGGCTGGCGCCCGGGCGCGGTGCCGCCTTCGCCGGCCGGTACTGCCGTCATCCGCTCACCGGTGACCTGCTGCCGATCTGGACCGCCGCCTGGGTCAAGCCGGAGTTCGGCACCGGCGCCGTCCTCGTCAACCCGGGCCACGACCCGGCGGACCTGGCCTTCGGCCGGGATGTCGGTCTGCCCGTGCGTTTCGCGCTGGCCCCGGCCGGTCACGACGGCAGCCCGGAGACCTGGTTGACACCCCCGGTCGTGAAGACCGGGCAGGCCGTCCGCACCGGGGCCACCGACGGCCTCGACTTCACCGCGGCACAGACCGAATACTTCCGCGTCCTCGCGGAACGCGAACTGGCCTGTCCCTACACGGATTTCGGGTTGGGATCATTCCCCGTGGCAGCATTCGCCGCCGACGGCCCGGACAAGATCTTCTGGGACCAGGACCGCCGTACGGTCGCGACCGCCGGTCATGAGACCGCCGGCAGCCCTGCCCAGGTGCGGGCCGCCGCGGTCCTCGCCGTCCTCGACCCGGCGGTGCGCCAGGCCGAACTCAGCGTCGTGGCACCCTCGTCGGCCATCGAGTCCGATCTGCTCGCGCTGCGGCTGCTCCGCGCCGAGCCGGACCTGGGGCCCGTGTCCGAGGAGGCCCCCGACGTGGTGCTGGTCGGCACGGTCACCGGGAAGTCCGAGGGCGTCCCGGGGGACGTTCTCGAACTGACGCTGCTGACGGCCGCCGCGGCGCAGGACTCTTTGCCGGTGAAGCCCCAGCACGTGGAGACGGCCGAACGCTTTCTGGCGGCGCACACCGCTCTCACTGAGCTGGACCGGGTACCGGAGGGTGAGGCCGACACGGCCGTGATGAAGGCCGCCGGTCAGATCAAGACGCTGCTCCAGCGCCGTGACGCCAAGCAGGCATTCACCCACCTGTACCGGCTGCAGAAGACCCTGGCGAAGGGCGAGACACCGGCCGATGATGCGCTTGTCGTCTATGAGACACTGGCGTGGGTCTTGGCTGGCCTACCCGACCGCCGTGCCCAAGAGCAGCTGAGCAGGACCTGGCGTCTCATCTGACGCTCGTTCGGGGGGCTTTACTGATCGTTTCAGAATCAGTTGAGCTGCAGGTCTCGCACTCACCGATCTTGGTCGGCAGGGTGTCCGGGTGCGTGCTGATCTTGTTCCGGACGACCTGTGGGAGCGGGTGGCCCCGCTGCTGCCACCCGCTCCCGAACGGCGCCGCCGGCATCCCGGGCGGCTTCGCGTTCCGGACAGGGCGGCTCTCGCCGGCATCATGTACGTCCTGAGGACCGGCGTTGCCTGGCGCGACGTCCCGGCCGAGACCGTGGGCTGCTCCGGAGTTACGGCCTGGCGTCGGCTGCGGGCGGGACAGGACGGAGGCCGGCGTCTGCCACGCCTGCACGCCGCCCTGCTGGCCGAACTGCGCCGCGCGGACTCGTTGGACCTGGACGACTGGGCCATGGACGGCTCGCATGTCCGGGCCCTCAACGGGGGGATCACGTCGGCCCCTCGCCCGTCGACCGCGCTCGCCCCGGCTCCGGCTTCGCGGTCCGTGACGCGCGGGAGAGCTGCGGGATGAGCATCGAAGCGCTCGCCGAAGCCGCCGACCTGTCCGCCCGCATGGTCATCGGCATCGAGCACGGCAAACGGAACTCGTCACTGCTGACCATCCTCGCCCTGGTTCAGGGGCTGGGTATCACTCCAGGCCGTCTGCTCGAATCCGCGACGTCCCGGCGGGGGCCTGGGACATGAGTCCACGCCGCCTCGCGCTCGTACCCGATCCCTATCCCGGTGAGTCTCTGCTGAGCTGGGGGGACGCGCTCGCGCGGCTCAACCAGGTCTCCCGGACCGAGGCGCTGCGCATGGCGGGTCTGATCAGCTCAAGCACGGTGTCGGCTGTGTTCCCCTCTCTGTCAAAGTGGGATGAGTCGGGTAGAGTGACCGATTCATTCAGTCGAGGGCGGAGAAGGAGGAGTGCCCGCGGTGGCCAGCATCAACAACCACGGGACCCCGGATCCGCAGGTGACACCCCGATCGTCCGGCCCGCGCCGGTACTCGGCGGAGTACAACGCCTCGCCCGGCCACGCCTGCGCGGGTGTCGAGCGGGATCGAAGGTTCCGCGCGCCGAGCCGCTTCCGGATGTCAGCACGTTCCGGCCGTACCCGACAAAGGGCGGGCGACGGTGTGAGGGACGGCCGCTCGCAACCGCAACCGCCGACGGCGCTCGCGCGCCCATCCGACGGGGACCGTGCGGGCACCCGAACCCATGCGCGTGCCGTGGATCACGCTCGGCGAGCTGAGGACACGATGGGCCGTCGGGCCGTCGTACGCGGCGCACGCGGGTCGCTTTCCTCGCTCCGGAGCGGCGGGCCGGATCCCGGCCGACGGCCTCGACCGCGCCCGATCACCACCAGGCGGCGGTGTGGTGGACGGATCGCGTGCCCCGGGGGCGCCGCCGACGGAAGGCACCGGCGACGGGCCCGTGCGCCGGCCACCGAGCGCGGTCAGTTCCGTGTCACTCGGACGGTGTGCCGGCCCACCGAGTCCACGTGGGCCACGGCTATGGTCACGCCCCGGGCCTCGTCGCGGAAGCTCTCGCCCGCCGTGAACGTCGCGTCGGAGAGTTCGGCGTGCACGTTGGGGCTGCGGGTGCACCCGCCGCTGTCCCGGCGGGAGTCGTAGACGGTGACCGGGCCCATGCCGGTGTCGACACCGGCGTCCACCTTGTAGATCAGCACACCCGGCCGGCACACGGCCTCGTCGTTGCCGGCGCGGGTGCGGAGTTCGGCCGCGTATCCGGAGCGGGCCCCCAGGGGTACGAAGATCAGTTTGGCTCCGTCCCGCGACGCCAGTGGTGTCAGCTCGTGCTCCTCGGTGCCGGGCCGCGAGACACAGTGCACCTGATCGGCGTGGAGCCAGCCCAGTTTCCACTTGTGCCAACCGAGCAGATCGTTGTTGGCGCCCCAGTCCTCGCTCATGATGTCCCAGTGACCGACCGCGCCGCCTCCCTCCTGGGTGTAGAGGTCGGGCAGGCCGAAGACGTGTCCGTTCTCGTGCGGGAGGACGCGGTATCCGGTCGCCTCGTAGGAGCCGGAGCCGTCGTCCTGGCGGGAGTAGACGAACGAAGCGTTGGCCAGGGGTATGCCGTCGGCCACCGGTGCGTCCGTGTTGCCCGCGAAGGTGACGGACAGGACGGTGTCCAGGGCCGAGGGGCCGGCGTTCGGGGTGACGAGCACGTTCAGCAGGTCGTAGCGCCGGAAGTCCACCCGGGCGTCGGCGACGGCGACGATGTCCCTCACCAGGTCCCGGTAGCCCGGATCGAAGGGCGCGCCGCGCTCGATGCCGTACTCCGCGAAGGTCTTGGGCAGCCGCAGCCACTCCGGGATGGGGGTGGCCGGCCGGTAGTCGAGTCGACCGTAGGAGCTGGTGTGGAACCACTGCTCCGTCGCCGGGAAGAACTCCGCGAAGCGGTCGAGTGCGCTGCCCTCCCCGGGCGCGTCGGGAAAGTCGATCATCAGGGTGAGGGCTCGGACGGTTCCGGTCGAGCCGACGTAGCCGCCGGAGGTCGGGACACCCTCCGACATCTGGACCTCGGGCCCTCCTGTGATCATGCAGGGTCCGTGGGCCGCCGAGTGCGACAGGTCGGACGGCCCGGACTCGGCGGAACCGCCGTCCGGCGTGAGCGACCGCGTGCCGGCCGAGGTGCTCACGGCCAGGGTCAGGACGGTGACCGATGCCAGGGCGAGCGTTCGGCGAGGGCGTATCCGACGGCGCTGCGGCTGCATGCAGACCTCCCGGGCCCCGCGGCGGTCGGGCTCTGGCTTCCCCTTGGGGCTCACCCTGCGTCGCGGTGCTCTCTGGCGCTCGCTGGGGGAGACCGATCGTGGGTTTCCGACCGGTAGCCGGAGCCACTCGCAGGGTGATCGGGATCACGCGCGGTCACGCGAGGGGGCGGAAATATCCGGGGAACCGCTCCCCGTTTGACGAGGTGTCGCCGACGGCCCTGGAGGTGGACCGGGCCGGCCGGTCCGCGGGGCCCGAAGCGTCTTGCCGAGAAGACGAGCCGAGGAGCGTGCCGTGCAGACCGCCACCCCCGTACGCGGAGCGCCCCGGTCGCGCGCCGACGCCCGACGCAACCGGGAGCGGATCGTCGAGGCCGCCCGGGAGATGTTCGTCGAACGTGGCCCCGACGTGCCGATGGACGAGGTCGCGCGTCGGGCCGGCGTCGGAAACGCCACGGTGTACCGCAACTTTCCCGACCGCGGGAGCCTGGTCCGGGAGGTCGTCCACTCGGTCATGGAACGTACGGCGCGGGCGGCCGAGCGGGCGCGCGCGGAAGGGGGTGACGCGTTCGCCGCACTGGAGCACTTCGCACACGTGGCGGCCGACGAGCGTGTCGGCGCGCTCTGCCCGGTACTGGTCGACACGTTCGACGAGGACCACCCCGACCTGGTGGCCGGGCGGGACCGCGTGGAACGCGGCGTAAGCGACCTCATGGAGCGTGCGAAGGCGGCCGGACAGCTCCGCCCGGACGTGGCCGTCGGCGACCTGCTGCTCGCCGTGAGCCTGCTGAGCCGCCCCCCGGCGGGCACGGCCTGCCTCATGGGCGACCGCTTCGTTCACCGCCATCTCCAGTTGTTCCTGGACGGCCTGCGGTCTCCGGGCCGGTCCCACCTGCCGGGGACGCCCGCGACCCTGGGGGGCCTGCGCCGACCACACCACTAGGCACGCCGCCCGGGACGCCGGGGCGCCCGACGGTCCGCCTCCGTAGCGAACGGCCCGGTCGGCTCGTGGCCGCGGCGGGGAGCGGGAGCCGACCCTCCGGTCTCCTCGCCGACCGGCCGCCCCGGGGAGCCCGACCGCTCCTCGGCGCCCGGGACGTGATCCCTCCGGCGCGCTCGGTCGCGGTCGCCGAGGCGCGGTCGGCCCGGCGGGCCCGGGGCCGGATCCCGTCCGTCCCACGCGCCCCCGTGTCGTCGGCGCTTGGCCGAGCCACCGGTCGAGTCGACCCCCACTCACCAGGGCCCGGAAGCCCACCCGCACTCGCCTTTTCCTCATCCGCACATCGAACGGTTGCCTTCATGCCCGACACGGACCACCGAGCCTCCGAGGCTCACCTTCCTGATCCCGGCCGCTGGAAAGCGCTGGTCTTCATCGCCCTGGCCCAGTTGATGGTGGTGCTCGACGCCACGATCGTGAACATCGCGCTGCCCTCCGCCCAGCGGGACCTGGGGATCTCCGACGGCGACCGGCAGTGGGTCGTCACCGCCTACGCCCTCGCCTTCGGCGGCCTGCTGCTGTTCGGCGGTCGCATAGCCGACCTCTGGGGACGCAAACGCGCCTTCCTGGTCGGTCTGGTCGGCTTCGCCCTGGCGTCCGCCCTGGGCGGTGCCGCCGTCGACGGGGCGATGATGTTCGGCGCTCGCGCCCTCCAGGGTGTCTTCGGCGCCCTGCTGGCACCGGCGGCGCTCTCCCTGCTCGCGGTCACCTTCGTCGACGCTCGGGAGCGTGCCAAGGCGTTCGGCATCTTCGGCGCCATCGCCGGGGGCGGGGGTGCGGTGGGCCTGATCCTCGGCGGATTCCTGACCGAGTACCTGGACTGGCGTTGGACCTTCTACATCAACATCCCGGTGGCGGTGGTCGCGGCGGTCGGGGGCTGGTCGTTCGTGCGGGAGCCGCGGGCCGGGCGCGACCGCGACCCGCTGGACGTACCCGGCGTCGTGCTGTCCACACTGGGTCTGGTGGCCCTGGTGTACGGCTTCACCCGGGCCGAGTCGGCGGGCTGGGGCGACGGGGGGACGATCGGCGTCTTCGTGGCCTCGGCGGTACTGATGTCGGCCTTCGTGGTGGTGGAGGCGCGGGCGAAGGCCCCGTTGCTGCCCTTGCGCGTGGTCACCGAGCGCAACCGGGGCGGCGTGTACCTGTCGCTCGGGCTGGCGGTCATCGCGTTGTTCGGGCTGTTCCTCTTCCTGACGTACTACCTGCAGGTCGTCAAGGGCTACTCCCCGCTGCTCACGGGCTTCGCCTTCCTGCCGATGACCGCCGCCGTCGTCACGGGGTCGACCCAGATCGGCACCCGGCTGATGACCCGGGTCGCGCCGAGGCTGTTGATGGGTCCCGGTTTCCTCGTGGCCGCCGTCGGGATGCTGCTGCTCACCCGTCTGGAGGTCGACTCCTCCTACGCCGGGCTGCTCCTCCCGGCGATGCTGCTGCTCGGCCTCGGCATGGGAACGGCGTTCATGCCGGCCATGTCGCTGGCCACCCAGGGGGTCGAGGCGCGCGACTCGGGCGTCGCGTCGGCGATGGTCAACACCTCGCAGCAGGTGGGCGGGGCCATCGGCACGGCGCTTCTCAACACGATCGCCGCGTCCGCCACGACGTCGTACGTGGCGGAGCGGATGGCGTCGGCCGACACGCCGGAGCGTCGTCGGGCGCTGGAGTTGGACGGCATGGTCCACGGGTACACCGGCGCGATCTGGGCGTCCCTCGTCATCCTGGTGGCCGCCTCCGTGATCGCCCTCGCCCTGGTCGACGCGGGGCGGCCACGCCGCGACGGCGACCGCGCCGAGCCGGCGGGCGAGCCGGACGGGGTCCGGGGGACGGCGGCACCGGTCGCCGCGCACTGACCGGGACCACCGAGGCCGACGAGCGGGGGCGGGCGACCGGCCCCGCTCCCGCCCCGGCACCGGCCGGACGTGTCGCGCGGGGCCCGAGCCCCGGCCGGCGTCGGGGCGTGCCCCGCGGCCCTACATGGGCCGCTCGTACAGGGCCACGTCCCGGTAACGGCCGAACTTGCGGCCCACCTCGCCGAGGGTTCCGACGTGACGGAACCCGACGCGCCGGTGAAGCCTGACCGACGCCTCGTTGGGCAGGGCGATGCCGGCGAAGGCCCGGTGCAGGTCCTCCCGCGCGAGGACAGCGAAGAGCGCCTCGTACAAGGCCGTGCCGACGCCCCGCCCATCCCGGCCCGGGGCCACGTACACGGTGGTCTCCACGGAGGTGGAGTAGGCGGCCTTGGCCCGGAACGGGCTGGACGTGGCATAGCCCAGGATTTCCGGCGGGTCCGACGCCCGGGCGGGTCCCGTGGCAACCATCAGGCGGTGCGGACCGTCTTCCGGGTGGGCGAGCAGCCAAGGGCGACGCCCCTCGGACGTGAACGCCTCGGTGTCGAAGGTGACGGGCGTCTGCGTCACGTAGTGGTTGTAGAGGTCGGTGAGGGCCGGGAGGTCGCTCTCGACTCCGGCTCTGACCAGAACCTCCGTCCGCTCGGGCGGCATGTCGTCTCCTCGGGTGGCGGGACAGGGTACTGCATGATCACAAAAGTCGCGGGGCGGGTTGGGAATTCTGTCCGGTTTCCAGTCGTTGTTTCCAACGAATGCAGGGCACCCGACGAGAGACGCGGGAGATCGGCGAGAGCCGGCACCGGGCCTCGCGGACGGTGCCGAGCGTTCGAAGGACCACCCGGAGACCCACCATCGCAAGGGAGCACGCATGGCAACCCGTGCCGTCGCCCGTCGCAAGTCCGCCGCCGGCGAGACGACCGACGCGGCAACCAGCGTCCGCGCCAACGGCGGCGAGCTCGCCGACCGGGATCTGGTCGGCATGTACCTCGACGAAATCGCGCGGACCCCGTTGCTCGACGCCGCCAGAGAGGTCGAACTGTCCCAGATCATCGAAGCGGGCGTCTTCGCGCGGCAGGTCCTGGAGGGCGACGAGCGGACCGCGGCGGACGCCAGCCGGGAGGAGCTGGCGGCCCTGGTCGAAGCGGGCGAGCGGGCCAAGGACGTGTTCATCCGCTCCAACCTCCGGCTGGTCGTCGCGGTGGCTCGACGCTATCCCCGCAGCGGCCTGCCGCTGCTCGACCTGATCCAGGAGGGCAACGCGGGCCTGGTGCGCGCGGTGGAGAAGTTCGACTACCGCAAGGGCTTCAAGTTCTCCACCTACGCGACCTGGTGGATCAGGCAGGCCATCACGCGGTCGATCGCCGACCAGTCGCGGACCATCCGGCTGCCCGTCCACCTCGTCGAGGAGCTGGGCCGGATTCGCCGGATCCAGCGCGAGTACAACCGCGAGCACGGTCGTGAGCCGGAGCCCGCCGAGATCGCCGCCGAGTTGGCCTCCACCCCGGAGAGGGTCACGGACGTGCTCGACTGGGCCCGCGACCCGGTGTCGTTGAACATGTCGGTGGACGACGAGGGCGAGACCCAGTTCGGCGACCTGTTGGAGGACACCTCCGCGGTGTCTCCCGAGCAGTCCGTGTTGACGCTGCTGCGCAGCGAGGAACTCGACGGTCTCATCGGGCGCCTCGACCCGCGCACCGCCTCGATCATCAAGATGCGCTATGGCATAGAGGACGGCAGGGAGCGCACGCTGACCGAGGTCGGCAAGGAGCACGGCCTCACCCGGGAGAGGATTCGGCAGATCGAGAAGCACGCTCTGCTGGAGCTGAAGAAGCTGGCCCGCGACACCGGGTTCGAGGCCGCCGCGTAGTCGCTTCCCACGCGGGCGCTGCCCGCCCGGTGACGCGCGTCAACCCCCTTGACGAGTGCGTCGCGCGGTCCGCGGGCCAGGTGTCCGCGGGCAGGCGTATCCGATGGTGGGTCACCCCGGACCTGAACCCCGGGGTGGCCCACCGGATGGCAGATTCTGCCACAGCGGCATAGCCTGCCAAAGTGAGCACCACCCCGGCCCTGCCCCGCGGCGCCTCGACCGGCGAACCGGAAGGCCCCTCGCTGACCGAGCGTCGCAGGGCCGACACCCGGATGACCATCGCCCGCGCGGCGGCCGCCCTCTTCGTGCGGAGAGGCCCCCGCGCCACGCGCACCGAGGACATCGCGCGGTCCGCCGGGGTGTCGCCTCGGACCTTCTACCGCTACTTCGCCACCAAGGAGGAGGCGGTGGTCCCGCTCTACGCGGCGGGCTCGGGCCTCTGGACGGCGGCGGTGCGCGAGGCTCCGGCGGAGTTGGACGCGCTGGAGGCCTTGGAGTACGCCGTACGGCACACCCTGACGCCCGGGCGGGAAGTTCCCGCGTCCTCCTGGGAGTGGGCACGCGGGCTGATCAGACTGGCCGACGACGACACGGCCCTGGCCAAGGTGTGGGCAGAGGTCTGCCACACCTCCGAGAAGGACCTCGCCGCCGTACTGGCGGAACGGACTCACGCGACAGGGCGCGAGGACTTCGTCGCCGAGGGCGGAGCCACCGAGCTGCCTGGGCGCGGGCACGACGGGTGCGGCGACGGCTCGGCGGACGGGGCGGATCCGCGCTTCGTCGCCGCGACGGCGGCGGCGGCCGTCCGCGTGGCGGTCGAGCGGTGGGCGGCCTCCGACGGTCCGCCCGACGGTCCGGACGGCCCGGCGGCCCTGGCCCTGCGCAACCTGGCGACCCTGCGGGGCCTGTATCGGGGAAACCGGCAGGGCCCCGGCGAGTGCCTGGATCGTCCGGTTTGATCATGTGATGCCGTAGAGGGCGAGGACGCGGGGGCGTTCGGTGTGGGCTCGTCGTCCGGCGGCGGTGTTGACATAGCCGGCGAGCTTGAGCGCGCTGCGGATCAGGTCGCGCAGGGCAGCGAGTACGGCGGGCGTGTTGTGGGTCCTGACCTGGGACTTGTCCTCGTTGAAGGTGACATCTCGGCACCAGTGGACGGTGTTTTCCACCGTCCAGTGCCCGCGAGCCCAGGACGCGATCTCGGCTGCGTTCGCTTCCTCGGCGGGCAGGTCGGTGATGGCGTAGACGGTCTCGCTGGACCACTTCTTGGCCCCGTAGAGACGGCGACGGCGCTGGATCCGCAGGACCTGGGCCGCGTGGGGGAAGAGCAGGCCGTTGACGGTGACGACCTGGACGAGACGCTGTTCGTGACGGCCGTGGCCGCGGGCGTCGTCGCGGTGGATGACGGGGATCTCCTTCCAGGGCAGGGCGTGGAGTTGACGGGCCTGGCCGCGCTGGTTGTTCTTGATGGTCAGCAGGTAGTGAGCGCCGCGTTCGTGCAGGTAGGTGGCGTGGTCGCGCTGGGCGTGGAGGGCATCGGCGGTCACGACCACCCCCGCGAGATCCGCGTCGTCGATTCTGTCGAGCAAGGGCTGGAACTCGGGGATTTCGTTGGTCTTCGCGCCGATCTCGCGGGAGGCGAGCGTGACACCGTCGCCGTGGCGGACGGCGGACAGGACGAAGACCCGGCTGCCGTCCGGGCGCCTGGCGCACCGCAGGCACTTGCCGTCCACCGCGATCGCCCGCCGCCGGATCCGTACCGGCCCGGCATGGGCGGCCGCCCGGTGGGCCCGGCGCTGTTCACGCTCGGTGCCACCGTCGGGCATGACCGGCTCCGGCCGGCGGGGCTGTGCGGACAGCAAGGGCCGCAGGTAGTCGTAAGCCGCCGCACAGATCTCACCGTGATCCAGGCGCCCCAGGACGCTGCGGAGGGTCTTCTCGCTCGGCACCCGGTAGCGGCCGAGGAGCGGGTGGTAGGGCAGGCCGAAGGCGGCCAGTTCCTCCGGCGTCGCACGTCGGCACCACTCCGCCGCCGCGGTGATCGAGTCGTGGCCGGACGGGGTCATCGCGCAGACCATCAGGGCCAGCAGTGAGGAGAGCCGGTAGCGCACCCCGCAAGTCCCTCTCGGGTCGGTGACCGACTCGAACTCGGCGACCAGGCGGCGGACTTGGTCCTTGGCGGCCCCCTCGCCAAGGGCTTCCAGGCGGGGCACCGCGCAAGCGGGGGCAGCGACAGGGGATGATGGAGGAACGAACACGGCACCTTCGTGGATCTTGAAGCGTAGAGAACTCCATGATCCACAGGTGCCGTGTTCGCCTGCTTCCGGGGCCCACCACCGAGATCAACACCCCAAGCTGGGGCAATTCAGGCACTCGCCGGGGCCCTGGGGAAACCGGGGTCCGAGTAGGAACGGAACAGAAAACCGGCGCAGCCGTCAAATCTTTTGACGGGTAGCGGCTTCTTTCGGTCCGACCATCCCTGTTCGCAAGGGGAACCCTCAACGAACAATGCGATCTTGAATCGCGACCGGACGCCGACCTGCACGATCGCCGTCTCATTTAGGGTGTCCGGTGATCTGTACGGTGAGCGGGGGCTATCCGTACACTCTGGTGCCCATGAGCGGACTCAAGGCGGGTTACGCCCGCTGCTCCACCGACATGCAGGACCTCACCGCCCAGAAGGACATCCTTCTCGGCCTGGGCGTGGCCGAGGACCGGATCTTCCTCGACAAGGGATTCACCGGAACCAAACGCGAGCGGCCCGGACTCGACCAGGCGCTCGCCGCGGTCCGCGCCGGCGACACCCTGGTGGTGCCGAAGCTCGACCGCCTCGCCCGCTCGGTGCCCGACGCCCGCGACATCGGCGACTCCCTCGTGACGCGCGGAGTCGCGCTCTCCCTTGGCGGACAGCTCTACGACCCGAACGACCCCATGGGCAAGATGTTTTTCAACATCCTCGCCACCTTCGCCGAGTTCGAGGTCGACCTCCTGCGCATGCGCACCCGCGAGGGCATGGCCGTCGCCGACTCTGTTGCGCATTTTGCTGCGGGGTGCTCGTCGGGTCGGGGATGATCGTTCCGTTGGGTCCTGCCGGGTTGTTGCGGGGCCCGGGGAGGACGGTGCTCGGTGTCGATGCGGCCGCAGGGGTTACCAGAGGTTCCGGAGTTGACGGCGGCGGTGGCCGCGGTGGTGTTCCCGGACGGCTCGCTGGCGATGCGGGTTCGGGAGGAGTTGGCGGGGGTGTTCGCGGACGAGCCGTTCGCGGAGGCGTTCGGTGCGCGCGGGCCGGCGGGATTGTCGCCGGGGATGCTGGCGCTGGTCACGGTGTTGCAGTTCGCGGAGAACCTGACCGACCGGCAGGCCGCGGAGGCGGTGCGTGAGCGCCTGTCGTGGAAGTACGCGCTGGGACTGGAGTTGACCGACACCGGTTTCGACTTCACGGTGCTGGCGAGGTTCCGGGCTCGGCTGGTCGAGCACGGCATGGAGCGCTTGGTCTTCGACCGGCTGCTGGAGCACTGCCGCGGCAAGGGCCTGGTCGGCGCGGGCGGGAAACAGCGCACGGACTCCACGCACGTGATCAGTGCGGTGCGGGACCTGAACCGTCTGGAGCTGGCCGGGGAGAGCGTGCGCGCGGTGCTGGAGGCGCTGGCCGGTGCGGCGCCGTCCTGGCTGGCGGGCCGGTTCGGGGCTGAGCGGGTCGCCGAGTGGGAGCTGCGGTATGCGGCCCGCGTGGATTCCTGGCGGCTGCCGTCGTCGAAGACCAGGCGGGACCGGCTCGCCGAGGTCTACGGGCAGGACGCGCTCGTGCTGCTGCGCGCCGTGCGCGAGCCGGATGCCCCCGCTTGGCTGCGCGAAGTGGAGCCGGTGGAGTTGCTGCGGCGGATCTTCGTGCAGACCTACCACGTCACCTGCAACGCCCGGGGACGGGAGGTGGTCAGGAAGCGGGAGGCCGACAGTGACGGCGTCCCGCCCGGACAACTGCGGCTCGCCTCGCCCTACGACGCGGATGCCCGCTGGTCGGCGAAGGGAGACGAGCTGTTCTGGTGCGGCTACAAGGTCCACCTCACCGAGACCTGCGACAACGACAACGGCACTGACGGTGCGGGCGGCACTGACGGCACCGCTCCCGCCGCGGCCGGCGCCCCGCACCTGATCACGGACGTGGCCACCACCGCCTCGACCGCGCCGGACGTGACTGCCACCGCCGCCATCCAGCACCGCCTGGCCGAACGCCAGGTCAAGCCGGGCGAGCACTACCTCGACTCCGGCTACCCCTCCGCCGACCTCGTCACCGACGCGGCCCGCGACGGCATCACCATGATCACCCCGCTCCTCGGCGACCACTCCCGCCAGGCACGGGAGGCCGAGGGCTTCGACAAGGCCGCGTTCCGGATCGACTGGAACACCCGCCAGGTGACCTGCCCCGAGGGCAGCACCAGCACCGGCTGGTATCCCGTGCAACAGCACGGCCGCGACGCCATCGTGATCGCCTTCGCCGGCGGTGACTGCCGCCCCTGCCCCTCCCGCGAGCGGTGCACCGCTGCCGTCCGCGGCAATCGCATGCTCACCCTGCGGCCCCGCGAGGTCCACGAGCACGTCACCGCCGCCCGCGCCGAGCAGAAGAGCGACACCTGGCAGGCCAAGTACGCCCTGCGTGCAGGTGTCGAGGGCACCATCAACCAGGCCCTCGACGTCACCGGGATGCGCCGGGCCCGCTACCGCGGCCTGCCCAAGGTCACCCTCCAACACGCCTTCTCCGCCACCGCGATCAACATCATCCGGCTCGACGCCCACTGGGCCAGCCGCCAGCCCCACCGCACCAGACGATCCTGGACAAGCCGCCTGTCCCGCCTCGTCTACCAACTCGCCGCGTAGCACCAGCCAAAATGCGCAACAGAGTCGTCGCCCGCGCCAAAGGCAAGCTCCGCGGCAAGCAGCCCAAGCTCACCGCCCGGCAACGGGCCCACCTCGTCAAGGAACACAAGAGCGGCGAGCACACCATCGCCGACCTCGCCGAACTCTTCTCCGTCAGCCGGGCCACGGTCTACCGCGTCCTGGAACGGGCCACACCGCCCGCATCTTGACCGGCCGCTACCCCTGCGCCGAGCTCTGGACGGTGAAGCCGCGGCGCCGCGCGGTGGCCTGCGCGTCGGCACATGCGCGTCCTACAGGTCTCGATCACCGCGACCTCGATCCCGGCCGCATCGACGAGAACCAGGCGCTCGGCAGCGGCCGACACCTGCCCGTAGCGGTCACGCATCCCGAGCCCGACGCAGACCCCGCATTGGTGCATGAGCCGACGGGCAGCGGCCGGCGCGGGGACCTCGACGGTGATCTCGCGCGCCATCTCGACCACTTCGACCCGGGCCATCGCGGCCCGCTGCGCGGCCTTGACCTGGGCACTGCTGGCCCGTATTCCTGACAGGCGTGGATCGGCAAGGCCCGTCTTCGTTGCGGCAGCCTGGCGCATTGATCATCACGCTGCCCGCTCACGATCGTGGAGGGCGTGTAACCGAGGATCAATGTGGCCGATTCTTCTTCGCCCTGTGGCTGAACATCACCGCTCTTGTGCTCCTGTGGATTACCCCTCGGCTCTCTGCCGGGTATCTGGCCTATCGGTCGCGATCGGCAGTGATCAACGGTTCCCACCGATAGGCAGGTCGTTTATCGAACGTTTACAGGATGGTGCAAGCTTCATCTGGCGCGACAGGAGTGAACAACGGGGCCGAGGCCCCTGAAGCGGCGTTCCTGATAGGAGAGTTCGCGAGAGACCGCATCTTAAAGTCGAGCCAGGAAGGCAAAATGCCAAAGCTCAGACGCAATCTGATCCGGGGGATATCCGCACTTATCTCCGCCCTGCTGATGGCCCTCTTCCTGCAAGCGCCTCCGGCGTCTGCAGCCACAACGTGTGCCTCCGTTTCCGGAGCGAAGGCGTGCTTCGAGTCGTACGGTGACCATATCTACCTCTACGACACCGCTGCCGACGGCGCTCACCCCGAGGTCTACTTCATCCTCGAAAACGCCGGGTACGCAGTGGCCTTCGGGTGGTGCCGGCAAACCGGCGGAAACAACACTGTCGCTGACTGCAACTTCGACTTTCCGGAAAGCTCGAATGTCCATTTCATCGCCGCGCGAGTCGATGGAAGCACTCTCGAGTCCTATAGCAACGTCAAGTCGGCCTACTCCGGTGCTGCGCTCAAGGCGCAAGGTGCCGACCTGGAAGGCTTCAACGAGGTAGCCGCCGAAGGTGGCCAGACGGAAGCCGAGGACGGAACGCCCGTCCCGACCGACCCGAACGAGATAGCCACAGGCGGAGCCGGAGCTCTCGACGCCCAGCGCAACCCTGGATCCACTGCGGAGGAGATCCGCAAGAACTCTCGCGCGCTGTCGCTTGAAGAGGTGCGGAACCGGGGGCTTGGCAAGTACGTCGACGCGGGCCGGTACGAGGCCAAGGAGCCTCGGGTGATCGACGGGGCAACCGCCCGCACGGCTGCCCCCGAACCGCAGAAAGCCCCCGAGGGCACCGCGCTGCCGCTAGCGACGACGTGCTGGGAAGCATCCTACTGGGCGGGGATCAAGGACGGCGTGATGACGCTGTACGGGACGACTGACGTCACCTGGTGCGGAGACGGCGGAAAGCAATGGGTGAACTACTCCGCGAACGGCTGCTGGGGCGATGACAAGTGGCCGACCTATAGGTACCAGGGCTGCAAGACGATCGATGACTACGGGCACCCGAAGCCCGATGAGTACTGGAACGTCTACGACGTGTGGAGCCAGTACGACCTCTGCCCGATCTGGGTGACCAATTTCGGAGGCTGTTTCATGACGGACCGGCCACAAAACAAGTACCGGTTCGGAGCCGACGGCGGGATCTACCTCATTTCGAGGAACTACTAGATCCCTCTAGTGCCACCGTAGCGTCACTGACTCACCTCTGGCTCCGGAACAGTCTGCGAGGACTGTTCCGGAGCTCTCTCCGGAGTTCCGCCCGAGGTCTTGCCACTGGAAAAAATAAGTGCCGGGATGAGAAAAATTATCGCAATCAGTGTGATCAGGGCAGAAACCCCTACAACTACCTTTTTCCCGGTCGTCATGATTCATCCCCCAGAAGAAGCCGCACGGTGTGACCACCGTAGCAGCGATCCAGACCACGGTCATCACACCAATAACGGTTCCAGCCAGGGAAGTTCATATGTGGGATTGGCGGTCGCTGGGTGCCTGGGGGTTGGGTCTTGGAGCAAGGGCCACGTAGCCGCACCCACCCCATATATCACATGGGGTGATGCTCTGGGCTGGAATCGGCGATCGCCTCACACGCCGTCAGCCCGCCTGCAACCGTCGCGCGCGAATTACGCCGACGGATCAAGGAGCGGGCCGGTGCCCACCAACTTTCTGAGCCTGGGTCCACCGCGTGATACTCGGCCTGCGGGCGATGAAAAGAGAAGAGGTGCCTGCTGACCTGGGACGATGGGAGTTCCTACGCCCACACCAGTCCCACGAAGCAAGGCACCTCGTAAGTGAAAGTCTCCCACAGGCCCGCGGAGCTCTTCGCCGCGTTCGACGACCCTGACCTGATCGCGCACGCCGGGCTGGTCCCGACGGTCCGGCTGGCCGAGCGGTGCGGTCTGCCCGCTCTGGTGGCCGAGAAGGTCCACCTGACCACTGCGAAGAACGGGGCCGGTACGGCCGCCGACGCGAAAGCGATGTCGATCGTGGGCGGCATGGTCGCCGGGGCGGACAGCATCGACGACCTGGACATACTGCGTCACGGCGGGCTGCCGCGCCTGTTCGGCGGGGTGCGGGCGCCCTCCACGCTGGGCAGTTTCCTGCGTGCCTTCACCTGGGGGCATGTGCGCCAACTGGAGTCCGCTGCACGGGCGTTCACCTGCCGCCTGGCCGCGCACACCGGCCTCATCCCGAAGCGGGACGAGGTGGTGTTCGTGGACATCGACTCCAAGGTCAAGCAGGTCTACGGCCCTGCCAAGCAGGGCGCCTCCTTCGGCTACACCAAGCAGCGCGGGCTGCACTTCCAGATCGTCACCGTGAAGACGTCCACCTGCGCCCCCGTGATCGTGGCCACCAGGCTGCGCAAGGGTTCGGCAGGCTCCGGCAAGGGCGCGGCGAGTCTGCTGCGCGAGGCACTGGCCACGGTCCGGGCCATGGGCATCACCGCCCAAGTCGTCGTCCGCGCGGACTCGGCGTACTTCTCCCACAAGGTCGTCGATGTGTGCCGCAAGGCCGGCGCCGCGTTCTCTCTGGCCGTCGCGGTCAAGAAGACCATCCGCGAGGCCATCGCGGGCATCCCCGAGGACGCTTGGACGCCGATCAAGTACGCCAGCGCCGTCTGGGACGCCGAGGAGGAACGCTGGATCTCCGACGCCGAGATCACCGAGATCCCCTTCACCGCGTTCACCAGCAAGAAGAAGGCGTTCCACACCACCGCACGGCTCATCGTGCGCCGCGTGAAGCGGCTGAACCCCACCGGCGTGCCCGCCGGCCAGGCCGAACTGTTCGGGGTCTGGCGCCACCATGTGATCTTCACCGACAGCCCCTTCGTCCTCGCTCAGGCCGAGCCGATGCACCGCGAACACGCCGTCATCGAGCAGGTCTTCGCCGACCTGGAAGACTCCGCCCTCGCCCACCTGCCCTCGGGGAAGTTCACCGCGAACGCCGCCTGGTTGACCCTGGCCGCCACCGCCTACAACCTCACCCGTGCGAGCGGCCACCTCGCCTCCGCCTTCCACGCCAAGGCGAGGACCGGCACCATCCGCCGCCACCTCATCAACATCCCCGCCCGGATCGCCACCGGAGCCCGCCGCCTCACCCTCCACCTGCCCGAACGCTGGCGCTGGTGTGACGACTTCACCGACCTGTGGACCGCCACCGGCCAGCGCATGCTCACCCGAACCACGCAGCCGACCTGACCACCCACGACCTGAAAAACCTCGGAGACCCCGCACCGGACGGCCACCCGGCCCATCGTGCTGCCCGCACCCCGAAAGATCACCCCGAGCCCGCCGGATACCGGAGACGAGAATTCACGCGGTGGATCCAGGCTCAGACATCGCCCGCCTCTCACCGCTGAAGTTCGCCCACATCAACTTCCACGGCCGCTACAGCTTCGCCCTGCCCGTCGAGGCCCAGGGCGGACAGCTCCGCTCCACCGCCAAGCCCGAGAAGACCACCACGGTCTAGGACGGCTCCCTGGCCGGCTCGCCCCTGCCCGCGGCCCGGGCGAGCCGGTAGCGGACCTTCTCGTGCGACAGGCCCACCTGCCCACCAATCTGCCGCAGCCCCCAGCCCTCCGCCTTCGCCGCGGCCATGCCCTCATCCAGGGCCGTGTCCGTCACCTCGTCCAACGCGGACCGCAGCTGCACGAGCAGCCGCAGCCGGATCGCCGGGGCAGTTCGTCCAGCCCGGCGCAGAACCGTGCCACGTCCGCCTTCAGGAAACCGATCGCGTTGGGTCGTCACTCATGGGCGCACCCTGGCAGCCCGCCTCAACGTCCGTCAAAAGATTTGACGGCTGCGCCGGTTTTCTGTTCCGTTCCTACTCGGACCCCAAACCCGGCACCGGCCCGCCCACGCTGACCGCCCCACCCGCCGTTCCACCGTCGCGCCGCCCGTCTCCCCGACTCACCCGCCCTCGTCGGGGGCGCCCGCCGCACGGTCCAGGCGGGCCGCGAGAGCGCCCACGGCCTTGACCAGGGCGGCCGGCCGGTGGACGGCGAACTCCACTCCCAGCGAGGCCAGCCGCAGCGCGAACCAGTCGGCCGGGTCCGACACCGTCGCGCGCAGCAGGCACGACGCCCCGTCCTCCGACGGCTCGGGCTCGGGCATCCCGCACGGCAACCTCTCGGCCACGGCCCGGGCCGGGGCGGCGAAGGTGACGACCGCCTCGTAGGACTCGGTGTGTCGCCGCACGGAGCGTCGGACGAACTCGGCCGCGCTGCCTGCGGGCAGCCGCCTGGGAGTGAAGCGGACACCGGTCGGAACCGGGGCGTCCACCCGGTCCACGCGGAAGGTGCGCCAGTCGGCCCGGTCCATGTCGTAGGCGACCAGATACCAACGCCAACCGGTCGACACCAGTCGGTAGGGTTCGGTCAGACGACGCGATTCGCCTCCGTCGCCCGCGCGGTACCCGAACCGCAGACGCTCCCGCCCGGCCACCGCCGACGCCATGGCCGTCAGGGTCGCCGGCGCGATGGCGGCACCGTCGCCGTACGCGAGACGCGTGGTCGCCGCCTGCAAGGTGGCCACGCGGTGCCGGAGCCGCGACGGCAGGACCTGCTCCAGCTTGGCCAGCGCGCGCACGGACGCCTCGTCCACCCCGCGCACCGCGTGCCCCGCCCCGACCCGCAACCCGACGGCGATGGCCACGGCCTCCTCGTCGTCCAGGACGAGCGGCGGGAGGGCCTTGCCCGCGACGAGCCGATACCCCCCGAGCGCCCCGTACGTGGCCCGCACCGGGTAGCCGAGTTCGCGAAGCCGGTCCACGTCCCGCCGCACGGTGCGACGGGACACCCCGAGCCGCTCGGAGAGTTCCCCGCCGGGCCACTCCCGCGGCGTCTGGAGGAGGGAGAGCAGGGCCAGCAGCCGAGCAGGGGCGTCCGTCGTCATGCCACGAGGGTCCCGCATAATTAGGACGCGAATCGACCTACTGCTTGCGTAGCTTGCCTACATGTCCTTCACCGACACCTCACGACCTCCGTCCCAGGGCGACCGCCGTCGCTGGTTCGCCCTGGCGATCGTGATGACCGCCGCCTTCATGGACCTGGTGGACGTCACGATCGTCAACATCGCGCTGCCGTCCCTCCGCGCGGACGAGGGCGCCACCCTCAGCCAGATCCAATGGATCACCGCCGGCTACGCCCTCGCCTTCGCCGCGGGCCTGATCACCGGTGGTCGATTGGGCGACATCCACGGCCGCAAGCGGGTGTTCCTGCTGGGCATGGGCGGCTTCACCATCGCATCCGTGCTGTGCGGCCTCGCCGTCAACCCGGAGATGCTGGTGGCCTCCCGGATACTCCAGGGCGCCATGGCCTCGCTGATGGTGCCCCAGGTACTGTCGATCGTCCACGCCACCTTCCCCGCCCATGAACGCGGGCGGGTGTTCGGGCTGTTCGGGGCGGTGGTCGGCCTCGGCGCGGTCTCCGGTCCGCTGCTCGGCGCGCTGCTGACCCAAGGCGACCTCTTCGGGCTGGGCTGGCGCTCCATCTTCCTCATCAACCTGCCCATCGGACTGGCCGGACTGATCCTCGGCCGGGCCTACATCACGGAGTCCCGAGCCCCACGGGCGCTGCGACTGGACCTGGTGGGCGTGGCCCTCGTGACGCTCGGTCTCCTGATGCTCGTCTACCCCCTGACCCGCGGTCACGAGCTGGGCTGGCCCCTGTGGGGGCACCTGTCGATGGCCGGTTCACTGGTCGTGCTCGCCGTGTTGGTGGCCTACGAGCGGCGCAAGAGCGCCCGCGACGGCTCACCGCTGATCGAACTCTCGCTGTTCCGGGTGAACAGCTTCGCGGCCGGGATCGCCGTCCAGGCGGTCTTCGGCATCGTGATGGGGATCTTCTTCCTGGTCTGGACGCTGTACCTGCAGACGGGACTGGGGTGGACCCCGCTGCGGGCGGGGCTCACCGGGGTTCCGTTCTCGCTGGCGGTCTCCGTGGCGGCCGCGGTGTCGGTGCAGCGCCTCGTACCGCGCTTCGGACGGAAGGTCCTGCAGGCGGGGGCCCTGGCCATGGCCGCCGGCGTCCTGCTCTACCTGTGGGCTGCCGACCGGTACGGCCTGGACATCACGGAGTGGCAGATGATGCCGGGCCTGGTGGTGATGGGCGCGGGCATGGGCCTCATCGTGGCACCGCTGACCGACGCCATCCTCTCCGGGGTGCCACGCGAGCACGCGGGCGCGGCCTCGGGGCTCATCAGCACCATGCAACAGACGGGCAACGCGCTGGGACTCGGCCTCGTCTCGGTGGTCTTCTTCGGGGTGATCGGGGAACCGGTGGCCCCGGAGCGGATCGGCGCCGCCTACGCCGAGGGCTTCCGGCACTCCCTGGGCTGGGTGGCCGGCGGGATGGTGGCCATCTTCCTGCTCATGTTCGTCCTGCCGAGGCGGCCCTCGCACGACACCGAGGAAGCCGCCGTCCCCGAACCTCGGACGGCCGGGGAACCCGAGCCGGACCTCGTCGGCTGACCGATTGCTCAGAGCATCGGCGGCTCTCGGCATTCCGGTCATTTCGGCTCGGAAGGTCCGTCACATCACCAGAGCGTGAGGGCTTCGGCTTGAGTACGGTCTCTCGTTTCCGTCTGCCGCTGGTGCGGCAGGGTTGCGCCACCTGCCCGCCCCGCCTCCGCCTCGCGGCGGGGGCGGGTGGCGCGGGTCTTACGGTCGGCTCCACGAGGCTTCGACACCCGCTTGGGGGTGTCCTGGTCTGCGGCCACTCCGGTACCAGCTACTGCGGCTGCCGCGAGCGCGGCGAGGTTGAGCGCGGCGTTGTCGTCCCGGTCCAAAACCAGGCCGCAGGCGTCGCATTCGTAGGTCCGGACGTGCAGCGGCAGCTTGGCTTTGGGCCGGGCCGAGGCGGACCCCCGCGCGCCGGCTCCGGGCGGCGGCTGCCCGACGCCGAGGGGATGACGGGCGCTCAGGGGACCTGGGCGGCCCGGCGCGCCATGGCCTTTCGGGCGCCGTCCTCGCTGGCGTACACCTCGCACATGTGGCGCCCGTCCGGAGTGGCCGTGTGCTCGACCTCCCAGAGAGAGGTCTCCCCGCCGTCCCCGAGGAGGAACGCGTGCTCGTACAGCACGCAGGACGGACCGGAACGGCCGGTCCGTCGGGGCCGGCCGAGAGCCTGTGTGATCCGGTGCGCGCACGCGTCCGCCAGCCGCGCGGCCACGTCCGGGCCCGGCTGGTCCGGGTTCTCCGCGCGGCGCAGCAGGCGGCGGGCGTGGTCGGCGGTGCCGCGTCGGACATAGGAGTGTCGTGGGGGCGGCGGCGGAGGCGCCGCGGGCGACGGCGGGTCGAAGTCCGCCGGGCCCGGGGCCTCCGGAGGCAACGGCAGGCGGATCGTGGCCGCCCGAAGCTCCTCCTCGTCCGCGTACACCTCGTGGTGCCGTCGATCCGTGCCCGCCTCGGTGTGGACCAGCTCCCAGAGCGTCACCGTCGAACAGTCCGCGAGCAACCAGGTGTGCCGGTACGTCTCCCGGTGCTGACCGGCGCTGTGGTGCGCCGAGCGCAGGGAGCGGTCGTAGGCGGGCGCGCGGTCCAGGCGGCTCGACAACCCGGCGGGCGCCTCGAAGGAGTTGAGAGCGCGCCGGAGCAGGGCCCGCAGGTGCTCGGCCGGGGCGAGCGGCGACTCGGGCGGCTCGTCTCCGGCGGCGTGGTACCGAACGCTCAAGGTCTCTCCCGGCATTGCTGCATGTCACCTTGTGGGTGCATACCGTAGCCTCTCGCTCCGACACCGTCTCCGGGAACGACGAAACTTCTTCGCCCGGTCGAGTACGCGTGCGCGCCGTGGACTCGCCGCGTCTGGACCACCTCCGGCGTCGTGTTCCGCGCCTAGAGCGAGCTGCCCGCCACCCACTGACTCCACGGCATGTTCCAGCCGTTGAGGCCGTTGTCCGGCTCGACCGTCGCGTCGGGACTGTTCTCGACGATCACGACGTCCCCGACGAGGGAGTGGTCGAAGAACCACTTGCCGGGGGTGTCCGCTCCGCCACCCCTGACGTCCCGCAGGCCGACGCATCCGTGGCTGGTACCGGCGACACCGAACGGCGGGTTAGCCCCGTCGTACCAGTAGTTGCCGTGCGGGAAGGTGCCGGAGCGGGTCAGACGCATGGCGTGCGGGGCGTCCGGGATGTCGTAGTCGAAACCGACCGTGGAACCGTCCATGCGGGTCTCGACGAACTTCTGCGAGATCACCATCCGACCGTTGTAGGTCGGGGTCCCGGGTCCGCCGGAGGATATCGGTATCGATTCGAAGGGGGCCCCGTCCCTCACCACGGTCATGGTCTGGGTCGCCACGTCGACGGTGGAGACCTGCGAGCGGCCCACGGTGAACTCGACCGTCTTGCGTTGGACACCGTGAACGCCGTCCGCCCCCTCGACTCCGTCCAAGTCGATGCGGACGGTGACCTCGGCGCCGCTCTCCCAGTACTCCTCCGGGCGGAAGTCGAGCCGCTGGGGACCGAACCAGTGCCCAACCCGCACGCCGGTGGTGTTGACAGAGGCGCCGGTCGAGCCGTCCTCCGCCGACAGGACGACCTCGGCGACCGACACCGCGGGGCTCGGCGCCCCGTCGATCCGGCTCACCACCTCTCCCCGGGCCTCGGTGTCCCTCCCCGGACCGGCCCCCGGTCCCCCGCCCCCGCATGCCGCCAGGGCGAGCACGCCGACCGCCGTCACCACGCGAAACGCCCGCCCCCCCACACGTTCTTCCCCTCACCGTCACCGATCGCTCCCCGCTCACGTCTTCGCCGCTCTTCCGCGCCATCGGGTCGGGAGACCATGCCGCGAACCGGGGGGTTCCCCGAAGACAGGCCGATCGGCCCGACGTGATCCAACTGAAATGATCACGCGGCCCGGGCCTCACCGTTCCCGCCGTGAGCGTCTCGACGTCGTCCGCGCCGGGCCCCGGGCCGGTGTCCACCCCGGCGGGGCGACCCTCGGCGCCGCCGACGCCCCGGGGGGAAGGAATCACCCGACGGCATCGCGGACTTCACTCCGCGCGCGAGCCGTACAACTCCCCGTAGGAGGGCCAGGAACCACCGGGACCGTCGACGGACTCGGCCGACCGAACGGCCCTCCCGATGGCCCGGGTCACCATGTCCGCCCCTGCGGCGAGCACGGCGTTCAACGCCAGAGGCTCGTCGACGTCCAGGGGACGCCGCCCCGTCGCCATGGCGAAGACGGTGTCCCCGTCGTGCAGCAGATGCACCGGGCGCACGGCCCGCGCCAGGCCGTCGTGCGCGGTGCCCGCAAGCTTCTGCGCCTGCGCCTTGGAGAGGTCGGCGTCCGTGGCGACGACGGCGAGCGTGGTGTTCAACGGAGGCGGGGCGTTCCGCGCCGCGACCTCGGAGAGACGACGCCGGGCGGCCTCCACCCGTGCTGCGCTCGGCCCGGCCAGCGGGCGCCCCTCGAACAGATCCGCGTACAGCACACCCGTCCCCGGGTCGACCACCGACCCCACCGCGTTGGCGACCACCAGCGCTGCCACTCTCACCCCGGAGTCCAGCACCACCCCGGCACTGCCCACACCTCCCTTCAGAGGACCGACCGCCGCGCCCGTCCCGGCGCCGACGCACCCCTGAGGCACCGGCGCCCCAGGTCCGGACGCCTCCGCCGCCTCGACCGCCGCGCGACCCGTGGCGGCGTCCGGGCGAGCCCGGAAATCCCCACCCCGGCCCAGGTCGAAGACACAGGCGGCGGGGACCACGGGCACGACGTGCGACGCGTCCGGACCGACCCGCACGCCGCGCCCCCGCTCCTCCAGCCAGCTCATCACCCCCGATGCCGCGTCCAGCCCGTAGGCACTGCCACCGGTGAGGACCACCGCGTCCACCCGCCGTACCAAGTTGCGCGGGTCGAGCGCGTCGGTCTCCTTGGTTCCGGGCCCGCCGCCGCGTACGTCCACCCCGGCCACCGCCCCGCCGTCCGGCGCCAGCACGACCGTCGTCCCGGTGAGCCATCCGTCGCCCCGGAGCGTCGCATGCCCGACCCTGATACCCGCCACATCCGTCAACGCGTCCACCGTCATCCCGCCAGTGTGGTCCGGAGTGCGCCGCGCCGCGGACACCCGTGGGGCCGGACGCGCCGAGCGACCGCCGGCACCCCCGTATCCTTGGGCCTCCGGCGTGCTTCCCACCCGACCGAGAGGCGCGACGGTCGTCCCCGCGGGAGCCACGTCACGACGACCGCTCGTGCCGCCCACGCCCGAAGGGGCTGCCCGTGGACTCCCCCACCGACTCCACCGAACCCGCCGACACCGCCGACTCGCCGCAGGCCCCGCCGCCCGAGTCGGCGGGACGTCCCGAGCCGAAGCCTCGCGGCACGACGCTGAGCTTCGACGATCCGCTGGAGCACCGCTCGGCGGACGACACCGATCGCGGGTGGGGCGAGGGCACCGGTCCCGAAGCAACCGGCGATCTGCGTCGCTTCCTCGACGAGAAGCCGCCGCACCACCTTTGACATCCTCCCGCCCTGGAGAGCGTGTGGCCGCCGCGTCGAAGCGGAAACGGGATGATCTGTAGCCCTGATTCGCTCGGTTCTGGGTGCGACGGGGTCACGTTCGGCGAAGTGCGGGGCGACCGAGTCGACAACCGAGCGAGCGCGGCGCTCCAAGGAGCGGACAGAGGCGTGGCGGGAGCGAACCGGTGGCATCAGGGGGCGGGCCGCCCTCGGCGTCGGGTGTCAGAGCACTGCGACGGAGCCGGTGAGACGTCCAGTCGTCCAGGTCCTCGATGTCGTCGGGCAAGGCTAGGGGGACAGATCGGCAGCCGGGTGTTCTCCTCGAAGATCTCCTCGGCCCGGCGACAGGAGTACCCGGCCCGGCCGGTCTCCGGGCACACATCGAGCGTCGGCCACCACGCCGCCCCCCGGGCCCTGCCTGGGACTGGTCAGAACACCCGGAGCGCGACACGCTGGATGATCATCAGTGCGTGAGTGCCGTAGACGAGGAAGACGACGGTGGCTATGGCGGCGATGCCTGCGAGAGACCAGGTGAGACGGGGGTTCATGCGGCGGTGATCTCCTCGACGGGGTTCGGCTGGTGGGTGGTTCCCACCTGCAGGACGCTGTCGCACAGGTCCCTGACGGCGGGGTCGTGGGTGGCGATCACCACGGCGCAGCCGGCGTCGGCCAATGCGCGCAGGGTGGCGACGACCATGTGGGTGTTGTCGAGGTCGAGGGCGCCGGTGGGCTCGTCGGCCAGGACCAGGGCGGGTTGTTTGACGATGAGGCGGGCTAGGGCGACGCGTTGCTGTTCGCCGCCGGAGAGGCGGTGGACGATGTCGTCTTCGCGGCCGGCGAGTCCGACTTGGTGCAGCGCCTCGGCGAGCGTGGGCCGGGATCCGCGCTCGGAGCGGACGGGCTTGACGGCGACGCCGACATTTTCGGCGATGGTGGCATTGTCGATCAGGGCGTAGTTCTGGAAGAGGTAGCCGAGGGTGTCACGTCGATAGAGGCGGGCCTTGCGTGGACCGAGTCCGGTGATGTCCTGACCGTGGTGGCTCATGGTGCCGGTGGTGGGGGTGTCAAGGAGGCCGAGGCAGTTGAGCAGAGTGGACTTGCCGGATCCGCTCCGGCCGGTCAGTGCGAGCATCCGGCCGGCCTCGATGGTGAAGGTCAGGTCCTGCCAGAGGGTGCGGGGGCCGAAGGACTTGGACAGCCCGGTCAGGTCGATCATGCTTCGGTCGATCCTTCCTTGACGATGCGGCGGTGGAAGAAGGTCAGGACGGCGAGCACGGTGGCGATCTCGACCGCGACGAGGCAGGTGATCACGGTCAGGTCCTGGCCGGTGATCGTCATCGGGTCGCGGGGGGCAGGGATACTCATGGTCTTGTACCGCTCAAGGCCTTGATTCCATTGGTGGACCTGGTAGGGGAGCCAGGAGACGAGCAGAGCGACGATCGCCGCCTCGGCGGCCAGGAGGGTGCGGTGGATGGTGGCGAAAGTCCAGCCGTGGATGTGGCGGGCGAAGATTCGCTGGGCGTTTCTACGGGTGTGGACAATGACGACGCCGACGCCGGTGACGAGCAGGACCATGAGCGCGAAGGCCAGGTTGAACATTCGCAGCCGGAAGTCCGCCGTGATGTCGCGGATGGCCTGGGCGGCGTCGGCGGCGATGGGACTGATGCCGACAACCTCGTCGCGCAGGTGGTGCGCGTCGATACCGGTGGTGATGTCGGCCGGGTCGGGGAAGACGATGCCGCGCTGAGAGGCGTAGGCGGTGTAGCCCTTGTCGCTGATGTAGTCGGTACCGTTGGGGACGACGACGATGACCGGGTCGGTGAGAAAGGACTCGTCCGAGAGTCGGTCCTGCCCGGCCTCGCGAGTACCGCGGGCGTTGTAGGTGAAGATCTCTTGGCCGCCCGCACTGGTCTTCACGCCGATCTGCTCGGATGAGATCTGGTCCGGGTTGGAAGGGCTGACCAAGCCGGGCACCAGCTTTGTCAGCTTGTCGGCATGGGCGGCGAGGTGGTGCGGAACCAGAAGCAGGATGCGGCCGTCGCCACCGGTGGTGGCAGGGTGGCGGCGACCGTTCGAGGCGAGGATCTTCTGCTCCTCGAGGAACGTCTCGTTGGCCACCATCAGGTCGTCGACGGGGATGCCCTGGGCGTCACGGGAGCGTGCGGGATCCTTGTGGCCGGCGAGAACGATCTGGCCGTCGGCGTCGGCCCGACGCAGCCAGGGGCCGACCTTCGCCTCCAGCTTCTTCAACGCGTCGGGGGCGCCGAGGTAGCCGTTGAGGCGAATGGTGGAGGCGTCGCCAGCCTCTTCGTAAACGTTGAGACTGTCTTCGCGCCGTGCGAGATCCTGCCCCGACTGCAGGACCGAGGCGGCGATCCCGAGGGCGAGAAGGAGAGCGGGCACACGCACGAGGTAGGCGGTGGCCGCGGTGGAGCGAGCGGGTATCTCTCCCTTGAGGGCGGACAAGATCCCGGTGCGCGCGGTCAAGGTGAGCATCGCGGCATGGGCGGCGAGGACAAGTGCCGTGAGAGCGACCGCCGTCGCGACCGTGACGACAGCGAACAGGCCGTACCAGGCGAGGTGGTTGTACCAGGCCAGCACGGCGGTCGCCACGACCGTCACACCCCCGAGAGCAGCCGTCCAAGAGCGGGCGAGCCGGCGCAGGTCGCGGGCGAGGATCGCGGGCAGGGACATACCCTGCAGACGCAGCACTCCGTAGGCTTTGGCGTTGAGCAGGACACCGGCGCCGGTCATGGTGACGCAGGCGAGGGCGACGACGACCAGCGAGCCGGCCAAGGCGCTGCCGCCGTAGGCGTAGGAGAGCTGATCGGGGGAGGCAGGCTCGGCGTGCGATGCGGTGAGGCCTTGCTGCCGCAGCAGTTCGATGAAGGGCCGGACGGCGTCGGGATCGCCGAAGAGGTAGTACAGGCCGCGCGGGTCACGGTCGGAGACCTCGGAGAAGGGCCGGGTCGTGGTGGCTTGGCCGGGGCTGAACGCGGGGTAGCCGTCCTCGACCCAGTCGGCACGTGGGCCGGCCAGGGTCAGGTATAGGTCTCGGCTGCGGTCGGGGTGTTCCAGGTCGAGTTCCTGGCGGCCCACGGTGACACCGTGATCGCGGGAGAACGATTCGACGGCTCGCGCGACGGCGCGGCCGGTGCTGGTGTCCCGCGACTCGGTGATCTGGACGACCGCGTCGTAGCCGAGGGTCCACTGATCTTCGAAGCTCCTGAGAAGCAGGAAGGAGAACAGGGCGGAGAACGCCAGGATGACGGCGTGGGCGAACTTGACGCCACGATGCGGCATTGCGTGTCCTACGAGACTATGGGGGATCGACCAGCCGAATGACGGAAGGCACGCATGCCCCCGAAGGGCCGCAGTGCGCGGGCCACTTCGGGGGCATGTTACGCCCGCTGCCGAGTGGTCAGCAGGTGGTCTTGTAGTAGGTCTCGTTGCCCCAGAGGGCAGCATCGGCCTGCGTGATGGACCAGTTGCCGGCGGACGCCTCGTCGCTGTCGATGTACGCGCCGACCGAGGTCGAGCAGTGGTGGAATCACCGCGTTCGTGGGGACTCACCGGTCGCCGGACCGCGCGCCCGCGCCTCTCACCACAGCGTGACCGCCAGTCGGGTAGCCGTGCCGGCCGCCGCGAGCCGCACCGCCGTGGCTCGCGCCACGGACAGGACCACCAGCGCGCCGGCCTCCGTCCCCCCGCCTTCCCGCTCCCCCGCCTCCGGCACCTCGGACACCCGGGCTCCACGCGCGAGGACGCGGACGTCGTCTCCTCCGGGGACCTCCCCGGTAGCGACGACGTCGACCCGGTCTCCCGGGCGCAGCAGCGCCACCGTGTCGGCGTCGGCGATCCTCACCGGCGCCGAGACCCGCCGACCGCCCGGGGGCGGGCGCCCCGGCACCCCGGCGGCCGCGAGCGGGTCGGACGCGGACCGGGTGGCGGCGGGAGGATGCCCACGCCCGGCGGGAGGGGCCTCCCGTGGGCCGGGAGCGGCGACGACCAGCACGGCCGCGACGACCAGGCCGCCCACGACCGCAGGCCGCCGATGCCGAGCCGGCCGGTGCAGGACAGCGCGGGCACCGGACACCCGCACCGGCGCGAACGCCGGCACGACGGACGGGGGCGGGACCTCGCCGCCCGGCCCGGCGTCGGGGGCCGCCGAGGGAAACCCGGCCGGATCGGCGACGCCGGCGGGCCGGGACGCTCCCGGGTGGGCGCGCCCGCCCGGGGCCGGCGACGCAGCGGGTGCGGCGCGCATGGCATGGGACGCAGGAACGCCGGGAGAGGCGGACGTGCCCAGGGGCTCCGGGTGGTCCGGAAGGTTCGCGGCACACGACGGGGTGGCCGGCGGATTCGGGAACGGACGCGACATGACGACCACCACCTGGGGGGAGGAGCGAGCGGGCACGTCCACGATGGCGGCTGGGCTGGGACCCCGCCGCCGCCTGTGGGCACACTCCCGGTTGTGGAGAACTCCGTCACCCGACAGGACCGGCCCCGCACCCCGGTGCTCCGTGTCGGTGTCGCGCCCCGACGGCGCACGCCCGCAGGCGTCAGGGCAGCGCGATCCCGGGGTCCATCCCTCCCAGCCCGCGGGGGCAGGGGCATGAGCGGGCCTCCGTCGGCGGGAGCGCGGCGACGGCGTCGAAGAGGACGCCACGCAGCCGGTCCACATTGGCGGCGAAGACCCGGAGGACGTCTTCGTGGGAGACGCCCTCGCCGGACTCGACACCGGCGTCCAGGTCGGTGACGAGGGTCAGCGAGGTGTAGCACAGCTCCAGCTCGCGGGCGAGCGCCGCCTCCGGGTGCCCGGTCATCCCCACCACGGACCAGCCCTGAGCGCGGTGCCAGGCCGATTCGGCGCGGGTGGAGAAGCGCGGCCCCTCGATCACGACCAGGGTGCCGCCGTCGACGGCCTGCCAGCGCCCGGCGTGGGCGGCGGCCAGCGACGCCGCCCGCCCGGTCGGGCAGTACGGGTCGGCCAGGGAGACGTGTACCACCTTCGGCGTCGTGCCGTCCGGGAGCGGCACACCGTCGAAGTAGGTCGAGGTCCGGGACCTGGTCCGGTCGACGAACTGGTCGGGTACGAGGAGGGTTCCCGGACCGTACTCGGGGCGCAGCCCTCCCACGGCACAGGGCGCCAGGATCTGGCGGACGCCGACGGCCCGTAGGGCCCAGAGGTTGGCGCGGTAGTCGATCCGGTGTGGCGGCAGGTGGTGGTCACGCCCGTGGCGTGGCAGGAAGGCGACCCGCCGCCCGGCGATGTCCCCGACGAAGAGCGAGTCGCTGGGGGCCCCGTAGGGCGTGTCGACCCGGACCTCGGTCACCTCGTCGAGGAAGGAGTAGAAACCTGATCCGCCGATGACGCCGATCTCGGCGCGCGCCTGGTTCGCCATGTCACGAACCCTACGGCCCCCGCATGCCGCGTCCACCCCGTGGCGTCGCCGGGCACGCCGCCGCCTCGCGGTGCGGGGTGCGCGTCCGGCGGAGCACCGCGGCGCGGTCGACCGTCTCGGGCGGCGGCAAGGGCGTGTTCCGAAGGCCCGGTCGCCCGACCTTCGGGCGGACGCCGCGGCTTCGCGACACGTCTCGGGACTCAGGCGGCGGGGCTGCTCGCCTTGCTGCCGGTCGACGCGGAACCGGAACCGGACGAGGGCGACGAAGCGGGCGTCGATGAGCCCGACGACGAGGACCCCGAGGAGTCCGAGGAGGAGCCGGACGTCCCGGACGACGAGCCGGAGGAGTCCGAGGAGTCCGAGGAGGACGAGCCGGACGACGACTTCGAACCGGCCGTCGAACCGCCCGCCGAGGACCCTCGGCTGTCGTTGCGATAGAAGCCCGAGCCCTTGAAGACGATGCCTACGGCCGAGAACACCTTCTTGAGGCGGCCCTGGCAGCTCGGGCACTCGGTCAGGGCGTCGTCGGTGAACTTCTGCACCGCCTCGTGGCCCTTGCCGCACTCGGTGCACTGGTACTGGTAGGTCGGCACTGTCTTCCTCCTGGCACTCTCACTCGATGAGTGCTAACGACGGTCCATAGTGACGCATTCCTCGGGATCAGTCCACCGTGACGGTCTCGCGGTGATCCACGCCACGCGTCCGCGCTCCCTCGACCGGACGCGGCACCAGTCGGGAGCGGAGCGCCACCAGGGTCAGCAGGGCCAGCGCCGTCCCGCCCATGGGCACCAGGAAGCCGGCGCCGTCCCAGAATCGGTCCTCGAACTGCCCGGAGACCGTGACGGCCGCGGCCTGGCCCAGCGCGACGGCCCCGGTGAGCCAGGTGAAGGCCTCGGTGCGCGCCCCGACCGGTACGAGGCTCTCGACCAGCGTGTAGCCGGTGATCAGGGCGGGTGCGACACAGACGCCGACCAGCAGGCCCAGGCCCGCCAACGTGATGACGGAATCCGCGGCCCACAGGCCTGATGCCGCCACGGCGAGGGCGGCGTAGCCGGCGAGCAGGCGGTGCCGCGGCGCCCGCTTCCAGACGACCGCGCCGAAGACCAGGCCGGAGAGCATGTTGCCCGCGGCGAACACTCCGTACAGGACGCCGTTCAGGCCTGGCCTGCCCAGCGACTCGGTGAACGCGGCCAGGGAGACCTGCATGCCGCCGAAGACGGAGCCGATCCCGAGGAACGTGACGATCAGCACGCGCACGCCCGGCAGTCGCAGTGCCGACGCGTGGCGAGGGCGCTGGGACCGCGCGCCGTCGCCGGTGCCCACGGGCGGCTGGGTGGCCCGCTGGGCGGCGAAGAGGAGTCCGCCCACCAGGGTCAGTGAGGCCTCCGCGACGAGGCCGGCGGCCGGGTCCACGGTCGTGCACAGCGCGGTGGCCAGGAGCGGGCCGAGGACGAAGGTCAGCTCGTCGGTGACCGACTCGAAGGCGGTGGCGGTCCCCATCAGGGGGGAACCCTTGAGCTTGACGCCCCAGCGCGCTCGCACCATGGGCCCGACCTGGGGCACCGACGCGCCGGTGGGAACGGCCACCAGGAACAGCAGCCACAGCGGCGCGTGGGCGAGGGCCAAGGCCGTCAGCGCCAGGCCGGACACCGCGTGGACGAGGACCCCTGGGACGAGGATCGCGCGCTGTCCGTAGCGGTCGGCCAGGCGCCCGCTGTAGGGGGCGAACAGCGCCATGGAGACGCCGGTGGCCGCGGCGACGGCGCCGGCCACGCCGTAGGAGCCGGTCGTGTGCTGCACCAGCAGCACGATGGAGAGCGTCAGCATGGCGAAGGGCTGACGTGCCGCGAAGCCGGGCAGCAGGAAGGTCCAGGCCCCTCGGGTGCGGAGCAGTTGCCGGTACCCGGGACGGGGGGTGGGGGCGGGCTGGGCGCCCTGCCCCGAAGGGTGATTCCCGCGCTGCCCGCGGGTGACCGTGGATGCCACGGTCCGTGCCTTTCCGCCGCCTGGTAGCCCCGCCCACGAGCGCGGGCGGCACCGAGAGCTGTCCTCTTGCGCGGACTGCGGTGGATACCGGGGCCCGGGGCGGTAGAGGAGGGCGTGCCGGCCGCCATACGGTCGCGCCAGCTCTGCGTCAGGCAGAGTTGGTTCGATCAGGTGACCCCTCGATGGTACAGGGGGGTCGCCGAAGCGGCCTGTGAAGTCGGGCACCCCCGGCGCCGCCGCGGCCCGGCGGACCGCTTCCCGGGCGCTCCGGCGCCGCGCTCTCAGCCGGTTCCGAGCCAGCCGGCGAGCTTGCCGCCTCGTCCGACCGCCCGAAGTCGTTCCTCGGCGGCGTCGCGGACCGGGTCGGTGGCGACCACCAGCAACTCGTCGCCGTGGCGGAGCACGGTCGAGGGAAGCGGCACGAAGGCGGCCCCGCCCCGGACGATCAGGGTGACGGCGGATCCGGCCGGCAGCCGCAGCTCGGTGATCTCGACCCCGTGCATCTTGGACCGCTCCGGGACGGACAGGGACAGCAGGTGCCCGTTCAGGTGGGTCAGCGGCGCCGACTCGATCCCCAGGTCCTCGGCGCCCGCCTGGTCCCCGAGGCGGAGTTTCCTGGCCAGCCACGGCAGGGTCGGCCCCTGGACGAGGGTGTACACCACGACCAGGACGAAGACCATGTTGAAGATCTCGCGGCTGTCCTCGACCCCTTCCACCATGGGGATGGTCGCCAGGATGATGGGCACCGCTCCTCTCAGGCCGGCCCAGGACATGAGGGTCTGCTCCTGCCAGGGCACCCGGAAGGGCAGCAGGCACAACACCACGCTCAGCGGTCGGGCCACCATGGTCAGCACCAGGCCGATGACCAGCGCCGGCACGATGTCGTCGACGAGGTCGTGCGGCGTCGCCAGGAGGCCGAGCAGGACGAACATGCCGATCTGGGCGAGCCAGCCGAGGCCGTCGGCGAATCCTCGGGTGGCGGGCCAGTGGGGAAGCCGCGAGTTGCCCATCACCATGGCCGCCAGGTAGACGGCGAGGAAGCCGCTGCCCTCGGCCAGCGCGCCGGCCGCGTAGGCCGTGACCGCGATGGCCATCACGGCGATGGGGTAGAGGCCGGAGGCCGGCAACGCCACGTGCCGCAGGCCCAGGGCGCCCAGCCAGCCCACGACGAGCCCTATGGCCGCGCCGATGGCCAGTTGCAGCGCTATTCCGCCCACGAGGACGTACCACTCGTCCACCGGACCGGCCGTGGAGAAGGCGACCACCAGGATCACCACCGGGGCGTCGTTGAACCCCGATTCGGCCTCCAGCGTCCCCGTGACGCGGGCCGGCAGCGGGATCCGGCGCAGCACGGAGAAGACGGCGGCGGCGTCGGTGGAGGAGACCACCGCCCCGATGATGAGCGACTGTCGCCAGTCCAGGCCCGTCAGGTAGTGCGCGCCGGTCGCGACGACCGCCACGCTGATGGAGACTCCGACCAGGGCCAACGCTCCGGCGGCGGGCAACACCGGCCTGATCTGCCGCCACTTCGTGCCGAGGCCGCCTTCGGCGAGGATCACCACCAGGGCGGCGTAGCCGATGACCTGGGTCAACTCGGCGTTGTCGAAGTGGATGTCCCCGGGCCCGTCCTGCCCCATGGCGATCCCGATGGCCAGGTAGAGGAGCAGGCTGGGGAGCCCGCTGCGCGAGGAGATCCGGACCGCCGCGACGGCGATGAGCAGGACGAGCGAGCAGACGAGCAGGAGCTGGTTGAGGTCGTCGACAGTCAGCGGCCCTTCCCTTTCCCTCGCGGCGAGGATGCCGCTGCGCCGCGGCAAACCACTTCGTTACCGTACCTAACTCTTGACCGGAACCCCGCGTTCCCGCGCCGCGAGGTCGAACGCCCGTACGTCCGGGTTTCCCACTCCGCGTCAAACGCCCGTGATCCCTGCGCCTATGGTTGCTCCAGCGTTCGTTCCGTACGAAGCACAGCCAGCCCTCTGCCGCTCGTGTTCAGGACAGCAAGGACAGCGATGCCCTCCACCAACAGCGACTCCGTGGGTCAGCAGCCCGGTACGTCCGGCAGGAAGAAGGGGCGCAGAGGCCGGCTGTTCGGGCTCGCCCTGGTGCTCGCCGTCGTCGGCGGACTCGCCTTCGGCGGCTACTGGTCGGTCGACACCGTGCGCGCCTCCTTTCCGCAGACGACGGGTTCGATCACGATCGAGGGTCTCTCCGGACCCGTCGAGGTCAAGCGCGACGCGCACGGAGTCCCGCAGATCTACGCCTCTTCCGACGCGGATCTGTTCCTAGCGCAGGGCTACGTCCAGGCCCAGGACCGCTTCTACGAGATGGACGTGCGACGGCACGCCACCGCCGGGCGGCTGTCCGAGATGTTCGGAGAGGGGCAGGTGGACAACGACGCCTTCCTGCGCACCCTGGGCTGGCACCGGGTCGCCAAGGAGGAGTACGACGACCGGCTGTCCGAGTCGACCAAGGCGCACCTCCAGGCCTACACCAAGGGCGTCAACGCCTATCTGGAGGGCAAGGAAGGCCGGGACATCTCCCTGGAGTACGCGGCGCTCGGCCTCACCAACGACTACGCGCCGCGACCGTGGAGCCCGGTCGACTCGGTGGCCTGGCTCAAGGCCATGGCCTGGGACCTTCGGGGCAACATGCGGGACGAGATCGATCGCGCTCTGATGACCAGCCGTCTCGGTCCGCAGCAGATCGCGGACCTGTACCCCACTTACCCGTACGACCGGAACACGCCGATCGTCCAGGATGGCGAGTACGACGAACCGACCGGAACCTTCGACGGGGGCGACGCGAACTCCGGCGAAGACGGCACCGGCACCGTAGCGGGGACGGGCCCGGACGCGGGCACGGGCGTCCAGCCGCCGGTCGGCGCGGAGACCGCCACGGGCACCGACACGGGCTTGGGCACGGTGGCCGCGGGTGACGCCGGCACCGTCTCGTGGGCGGCGTCCACGAGCGACGACGAGGCCACCGCGGCGCTGCGAAGCGGTCTGTCCGCGCTCGGGGCGACCCTCGACGACCTGCCCACCGCCGTCGGCGTCAACGGCAACGGCATCGGCTCCAACTCCTGGGTCATCGCCGGTCGGCACACGATCACGGGGAAGCCCCTGCTGGCCAACGACCCGCACCTGTCGCCGTCGTTGCCCTCCGTCTGGTACCAGATGGGCCTGCACTGCCGGACCGTCTCCGAGACCTGCCGGTACGACGTGTCCGGCTACACCTTCGCCGGACTGCCCGGCGTGGTGATCGGACACAACCGGGACATCGCCTGGGGCCTCACCAACTCGGGCGCCGACGTCACCGACCTCTACCTGGAGAAGATCACCGGCGACGGCTACCAGTACGACGGCAAGGTCGTCCCCTTCGAGACCCGCGAGGAGACGATCGAGGTCGCCGGTGGCGCCTCGAAGACGATCGTGGTCCGTGAGACCAACAACGGCCCGCTGCTCTCCGACCGCGACGACGAGTTGGTGACCGCGGGCCGCAAGGCGACGGTCGACGCCTCCGCGCCCGACCGGGGCGACGGCTACGGCATCGCCCTGCGCTGGACCGCGCTGGACCCGGGCAACACGATGGACGCGGTCTTCGCCGTGGACCGCGCCGAGAACTGGGCGGACTTCCGGGAGGCCGCGGCGCTCTTCGAGGTCCCCTCGCAGAACCTGGTCTACGCCGACCGCGAGGACAACATCGGCTACACGCTCCCCGGCCGCATCCCGGTGCGCGCGGAGGGCCACGACGGCTCGGTGCCGGCCCCGGGCTGGGACCCCGCCTACCACTGGACCGGCCAGTACGTCCCACAGGACGAGCTTCCCTACGAGTACAACCCGGAGCGCGGCTACATCGTCGCCGCCAACCAGGCCGTGGTCGACGAGGACTACCCGTACACCCTGACCACGGACTGGGGCTACGGCAGCCGCAGCCAGCGCATCGCGGCGCTGATCGAGCAGAAGACCAAGGACGGCGGCAAGGTCTCCACCGACGACATGCGCCAGATGCAGACGGACAACAGCAGCGAGATCGCCAAGTTGCTCGTCCCGTACCTGCAGAAGATAGACGTCGCGGACGAAGGCGTCCGCGAGGCGCAGAAGCTGCTGGACGGCTGGGACTACACCCAGTCCGCGGACTCGGCGGCGGCGGCCTACTTCAACGCCGTCTGGCGCAACGTCCTCCAGCTCGCGTTCGGCGACAAGCTCCCCAGGGAACTGCGGGTGGAGAATCAGTGCCTCCGGGTCGACCCGGTGGGCACCACCCGACCCGAGGACGAGACCCAGAAGGTCCGCGAGTGCGGCATGCGCGCCCCGGACCAGGCACAACCGGACGGCGGCGACCGCTGGTACGAGGTGGTCCGAGCGCTGCTGGAGAAGCCGGACAGCGACTGGTGGACGACGCCGGCCACCACCACCCGGGCGGGCGCCGACCGCGACCGCGACCGGCTGTTCGCGCGGGCCATGGTGGACGCCCGCTGGGAACTCACCGCGAAGCTCGGCAAGGACATCGACACCTGGAGCTGGGGGCGGCTGCACCGGCTGTTCCTGGAGAACCAGACCCTGGGGGCGGAAGGCCCCGACTTCCTGAAGTACGTGCTGAACCGGGGGCCGTGGGAGTTGAGCGGCGGCGAGGCGGCCGTCAACGCCAACGGGTGGAACGCGGCCGGCGGCTACGGCGTCGTCTGGGTCCCCTCGATGCGCATGGTGGTCAACCTGGAGGACTTCGACAAGTCACAGTGGATCAACCTGGGGGGCGCCTCCGGGCACGCCTACAGCCCCCACTACACGGACCAGACGGATCTGTGGGCCGAGGGAGAGCTGTTGGACTGGGACTTCGGCGAGAAGGCCGTCGAGGCCGGCACCGTGGACACGTTGACCCTGCGTCCCTGAGCGTCGCGCCCGGACCCGGGGCGGAGAACCGCTCGACCCCGGGCCCGACGGACGACCGGCCGCCGAGGCGACGTCGCGCCGGCGCCGCGAGGTCCCGGGCGCTCAAGGCGTCGAAACTCCCGGGCTCCGAGGGAACATGCGAACACCGGACGGTGTGACGGCGGCGTCCACCGGCCGGTCGTGCGGCCGGTCGGGCACCCGGGGCAGGACCTCGTCGTCGTACAGGCACACCATCGCGGCGGGCCGGGCCCCGGCCCGGTCGAGCCGGGCCAGCACCCGGTCGTACGACCCTCCCCCGCGCCCCAGACGCACCCCCCGGCGATCGACCGCCAGTCCCGGAAGCAGGACCACATCGGCGGCGGCCACCGCCTCGACGCCGAGGCGGGGCGCGACGGGCTCCAGGAGCGCCATCCGGGCGCCGTGCCGCACGGTCGCGAGAGAGCCGGGTCCGTCGTAGGACCCCCAGTCCAGGTCGCCGTCGGGCAGCAGCACGGGCAGCAGCACGCGCTTCCCCCGCGTGCGCAGCGCGTCGAGCAGAGCGCGAGTCCCGGGCTCTGCGCCCATCGACACGTAGGCCGCCACCGTGCGGGCCTGTGCGATGCGCGGTGAAGACAGTGCCCGCTCGGCCAGAGACCGGTCCGCTTCCCGCAGGTCATCCGGGGTCAGTAGGGAGCGGGCGGCCAGGATGCCGCGGCGCAGGGCCCGCTTGTCGGGCTCGGCCGGGGGTTCGACGTCGGTCATGTTCGATCCGTCATCTCCTTCATATGCTCATATGAGAACCAACCATCCATAGTCACAGTTCGCTCCCAAACACACGGGCTAGGGTTGCGCGCATGACACAGGCACAACCCAGGATCAGCAAGGCTGTCATCCCCGCGGCGGGTCTCGGCACCCGGTTCCTCCCCGCCACCAAGGCCACCCCCAAGGAAATGCTCCCGGTGGTCGACAAGCCGGCGATCCAGTACGTGGTCGAGGAGGCCGTGGCCGCCGGCCTCGGCGACGTCCTGATGGTGACCGGGCGCAACAAGCGCCCCCTTGAGGACCACTTCGACCGCAATCACGAACTGGAATCGGCGCTGGAGAAGAAGGGGGACGCCCAGCGCCTGTCCAAGGTCCAGGAATCCAGCGACCTGGCCATGATCCACTACGTCCGGCAGGGCGACCCCAAGGGCCTCGGCCACGCGGTCCTCTGCGCCGCGCCGCACGTCGGCGACGAGCCCTTCGCGGTCCTCCTCGGCGACGACCTGATCGATCCGCGCGACCCGTTGCTCCAGCGCATGATCGAGGTGCGGGAGCGCCACGGGGGCAGCGTCGTGGCGCTGATGGAGGTCGCGCCCGAACAGATCCACCTCTACGGCTGCGCGGCGGTCCGGGGCACCGGTGAAGGCGACGTGGTGGAGGTGAGCGACCTGATCGAGAAGCCCGCCGCCGAGGACGCGCCGTCGAACTACGCCGTCATCGGCCGCTACGTCCTCGACCCGCGCGTCTTCGACGTCCTGCGCAAGACCGAGCCGGGACGGGGCGGCGAGATCCAGCTCACCGACGCGCTCCAGCAGCTCGCCGCGGACGAGAGGCTCGGCGGCCCGGTGCACGGCGTGGTCTTCTCGGGCCGCCGCTACGACACCGGCGACCGGGGGGACTACCTGCGTGCCATCGTCCGGCTCGCGTGCGAACGTGAGGACCTCGGCCCGGATCTCCGGGACTGGCTCCGCACCTTCGTGTCCGAGGAGATGCAACGACCTTGAGCAGTACCGCGTCCTCCGCCGCCGGGTCCCCCCGGTCGGTCGACGGCGAGCCTTCGTGGTCGGTGGACGACCACCTGGCCGACGTCCTCGCCACCGTCCGCCCCCTCGAACCCATCGAGCTGGGTCTGCTCGACGCCCAGGGGTGCGTCCTCGTCGACGACGTCGTGGTGCCCGGCTTCCTGCCGCCCTTCGACAACAGCTCCATGGACGGGTACGCGGTCCGGGTCACCGACGTCGGGGCCGCGACCGAGGAGTTCCCCGTCGCGCTGGAGGTCGTCGGGGACGTCGCCGCGGGCTCGTCGGAGCCCCCGCGCGTCGGGCCGGGGCAGGCCGCACGCATCATGACGGGTGCCCCGATCCCTCCCGGCGCGGAGGCCGTCGTGCCCGTGGAGTGGACCGACGGTGGTCTCGGCGCGGGTCCGGTGACCGCGATGCCCGCCCACGCCGTCGTGCCCGAAGCCGCCGCAGGCATCGTGCGGGTGCACCGCCCGGTCCAGGCCCGGGCCCATGTCCGCGGCCGGGGCTGCGACGCGAGGGCCGGCGACCGGGCCCTCGACGCCGGCACGGTCCTCGGCCCCCCGCAGATCGGCCTGCTGGCCGCGATCGGCCGCGGCACGGTCCGGGTCCGGCCCCGCCCGCGCGTCGTCGTCCTTTCGACCGGCACCGAACTCGTGCGGCCGGGAAGCAAACTGGGTCGCGGTCAGATCCACGACTCGAACGGTTTCGCCCTCACCGCCGCCGCCCGGGACGCGGGGGCCCTCGCCTACCGCGTCGAGGCCGTCACGGACGACGCGCGGACGCTGCGCGCCACCATCGAGGACCAACTGGTCCGCGCCGACCTCGTGGTCACGACCGGCGGGGTGAGCGTCGGAGCGTACGACGTCGTCAAGGAGGCCCTCGCGCCCTCCGTCGGCCAGGACGAATCCGGCGGGGGCGTGGATTTTCGCCGACTCGCCATGCAACCGGGCAAGCCCCAGGGGTTCGGCACCGTGGGGCCCGACCACACGCCGCTGCTGGCCCTGCCGGGCAACCCGGTGTCGTGCTACGTCTCCTTCGAGTTGTTCGCGCGGCCCGCCATCCGCGCCCTGATGGGACTGTCGGACCTCCATCGTCCCTCGACGACAGCCACACTCGCCGGGGACAAGGAGCTGACCTCGCCCCTTGGACGCCGGCAGTTCCTGCGCGGCCGATACGACGCCGACGGCGGCACGGTCACCCCGGTCGGCGGCGCCGGCTCGCATCTGGTGGCCGCCCTCGCCCGCGCCGACGCGTTGATCGTCGTCCCGGAGGACCGGGACCGCCTGGCGCCCGGTGACGAGACGCGGGTGATCCTGCTCGGGTGAGCCCGTGCCCGTGGCGGTAGCGTGGCGCGCACAACTGGCCCGTGTCCGCCGGGCCGGGCCCGGACCGGGAGCGCCACACGAGCATGAGTACGCATCAGCGACCCGCCCAGGAACCGCCAGGGCGGCTCACCCACCTCGACGAGTCGGGCGCCGCCCGCATGGTCGACGTCTCCGCGAAGGACGTCACCGCCCGCACGGCCCGTGCGAGCGGCCGTGTCCTCGTCTCGCAGCGCGTCGTCGAAATGCTGCGCGCGGAAGGACTCCCCAAGGGAGACGCCCTGGCCACCGCCCGCATCGCGGGGATCATGGGCGCCAAACGCACCCCCGAGCTGATCCCGCTGTGCCACCCGCTGTCCCTGTCCGGAGTGGCCCTGGATCTGGCCGTCGCCGACGACGCAGTGGAAATCACCGCCACCGTCCGTACGACGGACCGCACGGGGGTGGAGATGGAGGCGCTCACGGCCGTCGCGGTCGCCGCGCTCACCGTGATCGACATGGTCAAGGCGGTCGACAGGGAAGCGGTCGTCAGCGATGTCCGGGTGATCGGAAAGACGGGCGGGAAGTCCGGCGACTGGAGCCGGGCGTGACCGCCGGGCCCTCGGCCGAGCGGCGGCGCGCGCTGGTCGTCACCGCCTCCAGCCGTGCGGCGGCCGGTGTCTACGAGGACCGGGGCGGACCGCTGATCGCGGAGGCCCTGCGGCAGTGGGGGTTCACAGTGACCGGCCCCCGGGTGGTGCCCGACGGCGGACCGGTGGAAGACGCCCTGCGGGAGGCCGCCGCCGCGGGCCACGACGTCGTGATCACCACCGGGGGGACGGGCGTCTCGCCGACCGATCGCACCCCGGAGGCCACCCGAGCGGTGATCGAGTTCGAGGTACCGGGCATCGCGGAGGCCGTCCGGGCGTACGGTCGGGACAAGGTTCCGACCGCCGCGCTCTCCCGAGGGATCGCCGGGGTGGTTCGAGGCACGCTGATCGTCAACCTCCCGGGATCGACCGGAGGGGTACGGGACGGGCTGGCGGTGCTCGGCCCCCTGCTGGTCCACGCCGTGGAGCAGATCGGTGGCGGCGACCACTCGGGCGCCCTCCCCGGGGGTGCGAGCTGAGCCGCGCGGCCTGGCCCGTGGCCCTGGCCGACGGCGAGGTCGCGCTCCGCCCGCTGCGGATGCGCGACCAACGGTCCTGGCGGGAGGTGAACCGCCGCAACCGGGAGTGGTTGCGGCCCTGGGAGGCGACGGTTCCGCCCCCTGGGCCCGCCGGGCCGGTCGCCCACCGGCCCACGTACCGTCAGATGGTGCGGCATCTACGGGCGGAGGCCCACGCCGGTCGGATGCTCCCCTTCGTCGTCGAGTACCGGGGCAGACTGGCGGGTCAATTGACGGTCGCCGGCATCACGTGGGGCTCCATGTGCTCCGGACACGTCGGCTACTGGGTCGACGAGGAGGTCGCCGGCCGCGGGGTCACCCCGACGGCTCTGGCTCTGGTCGTCGACCACTGCTTCCGTTCCGTGGGGCTGCACCGGCTCGAAGTGTGCGTCCGGCCCGAGAACCGGCCGAGCCGTCGGGTGGTCGAGAAGCTCGGCTTCCGGCAGGAGGGGGTCCGCCCGCGGTTCCTGCACATCGACGGCGGCTGGCGTGATCACCTGGTCTACGCGCTCACCGCCGAAGAGGTACCGGAGGGGCTGCTGCGCCGCTGGCACCGCACCCGACCGCCGAACAGCCCCGCCGGTCACGCCTGAGGCGCCGGGAGGTGCCGGGGCCGGCGAAGTCGTCGGGCCATCGAATGGATCGCCTCGCGACACCGACCAATTATTCGAACTGATTTTCGGAATTGTCGATCGTGGCGCCTCACCAGGCCCCGAAACGGACGACCCACCCCACACGCCTCGCATCCATCACAAGAAAATTTCGAAATATCAGCCAGATCGTGCGACACACCGGCCCAATTGGCGGATGGCCCGAGCCAAACCCCTCTACGGTGTCAACCGTGAGCAGCAGCGGCCTCATCTACGCAGTCATCGTCGGGGCATGGGCTGCCTACCTGGTGCCGATGTGGCTCCGTAGGCAGGACGAACTGAACGAGGCCCGCCCGACGGAACGCTTCAGCACGGCCATTCGACTCCTCTCCGGACGAGCGGCCATGGAGCGTCGATACACCAAGGACCTCACGGCGCGCTCCCGCGACGAGACCGGCCCCGAGATCGGCGTCGCCCCCGACGGGTTCCCGAACCCCGCCACAGCGTCGACCGAACCCCCGCCCCTCGAACCGCCCCGTCGGGACGTCGACACCGCCGACGCGATCATCGACGCCGAGCCCGAACCCGAGTGGTCGACGACCGGCTCGACCCAGGCCGCCCGGCCCGCGACCCCGGCCGAGGCCGCCGCACGAGCCCGTCGATCCCGGGTACTGGCACGCCGCCGACGCACCACCGTGGTCCTCTTCCTCTGCTTCACCCTCGGCGCCATGGTCGCCGCCGTCGGCGGACTCGCCTTCCTGTGGGCCCCCGCAGCCCCCGCGGTCCTGCTCAGCACCTACATCGGCTACTTGCGCGCACAGGAGCGCCGACGCTTCACCTTCCAGATGGACCGCCGACGGGCCGAGGCCGCCGCCCGGCGACTGCGGCAGCGGGAACGTCACCCTCGGCACCCCGACCCGGCCGAGGCGGAGACCGTCGTCGACCTCGCGGACACCGGGACGGAGACCGCCGCCGGCCCACACTCCGAGTTCTCCTCCCTCGCGGCCGACCGGCGCGCCCTGGTCGAGCAGACCGACCACGCCGAGTGGGTCGACCAGCAACGGGAGCGGCGCCGCCCCGGGCAGGCCGGCGACAGTTGGGAACCGGTGCCGGTGCCCCTACCCACCTACGTCACCGCTCCGGTCGCCCCCCGCGCCACCCGCGACGTGGACCACGACGCCGTCGACGCCTGGAGTTCCACGCGATCGAGTACCGCGCCCCGGGGCCGCGAAGCGGACCCCGGGGCCCCCGCCACCCCGCGGGGGGAGGCGCCGGCGGCCGACGCCCCTCGCACCGGAGCGGAGCCCACCGACCGGCCCGGGACCGGAGCACGGCGCGCCGCGTCCGCCCGACGCTCGCGCGAGCGGGGCCACACGCCCCTCTTCGACCAGTACGAGGACGGCGACCGCCCCAAGGCCGCGAACGAGTAGAGGCCACTCCCGGCGCTCTCACGAGCCCGGAAGCCGATTTCCGACCCGGCCGACCAGGGTGCTAGAGTTCCATTCGTCGCAAGGGCCTGTGGCGCAGTCCGGTAGCGCACCTCGTTCGCATCGAGGGGGTCTGGGGTTCAAATCCCCACAGGTCCACGCAACGACTGTTCTTGAGTTAGCTCAGGAGCGTTGACGAGATCCCGTCCGATCGCAAGATCGGGCGGGATCTTCGTCGTTTCGGGGGTCGTTCGATGCCTGTTCGGGGTGGTGGATGGCGGCGTATCGGGTCTGGCGGGTTGCTCGGCAGGTGCCTGGCCGGCGGATGCCGCCCCATGTCGAGTGGTGTGGGGGCGGAAGACCAGTCGCGACCTGGGGCAGCCGGAATGGAATCGAAGTCGGCGTCGGAAAGGCGGAAGCCGGTGCGCTCGTAGAGCCAGGTTTCCAGGATGTCCAGGTTTCCGATGGCCAACATGATCGCGATCAAGATCGTCTGGGCCACCTGGCCGGGTGCTCGGCGGTGCATCGGGGTGCCGACGTCCATGTAGGCGCCCTTGAGGCGGCCGTTGAGGTCCTCGTTGTGGGAACGGATCGGCTTGTAGATCGGAGGCGAGGTGAGGCTGAGGTAGTGGCTGTCCTGCCGGAACTTGGCGATCTTCAGGTGTCGACGGGGACGCTGATCGCGGAGGCCCCGCACGGGCGCCTGCGCATCGGCCCGGTCAGCGGCACAGATACCTGTCAGCAGTCGAAGCTCGGCGAGGTGCTTCAACACGGTGACCGCGTTCTCGCCCGTACGGACGGTCGGAGTGTCCAAGCTGAGGCCGAGGCAGAGTCGCGGGTAGGAGGGCGCGCGGCGGCCCTTCGTGGCTCCTTCGCCCGTGCGTGAGTGGGCGGCGACGAGAGCAGGCTCGCGCTGTAGCCGAAGATGCCCTTGTCGGAGCCGCCGCTGAAGTGCCAGCCGGCGGTGATCTCGACGGAGGCCGTGCCCGAGTAGTCGCTATCAGGGTTGGCCAGAACCGGGATGGAGGTGGCATCCATGCCCACGTCACCGGCCCAGTTCCGCGGGTATCCCCGTTGCTGTGCCGGCCGGACCGGGACCAGTACGAGATCGTTCGCCAGCCGTTGGAGCCGGTTCCCAGCCGCACGACCGTCGAGCGCGGTGGTGATCCGGTCTGGCCCTGAGGCGACGACTGGCAGCTATGCACGCACGTGCCGTGGACGGCGGAACCTCGGGGATGCCGAGCCACGCGCGGGCTGCGAACTCTACGAAACTCGGGGCAGATCAGTGCCGCGCTCATCAGCTGCACTGCCAGGTGAACATCGCCTGCTCGAAGCGCCGCTCGGCCAGATCCTCCGGGCGGATCAGCCAATACAGGGCTCCGGCATCGCCCCACATCATGTCCGCGGCGTCCTCGCTGTCGAACTGGGCCAGCAGTACCCAATTGCCCGCCTCCTCGGACAGCCGAGGGTCGTCCCAGGACACCTCGTCGTCCAAGACCGCCTCCGCGATCTCGATCTCCACCGGGTTCTGTACGGAGTGAGCGTGGCCGCCGATCTGGTGCCCCACCTCGTCGTCGAACTCCCACAGCGCGTCGAGGAACTCCTGCGAGCAGACGGGGTGGTCGTACCGGTTCCCCAGCGGGGCACCCGGAGCGAAGGCGGCCCGGACGGACGGATGCCAGGGCTCGGTCGCCGTCATCTCCACCCGAGCGGCCAGCGGCGCCACCGGATAGGGCGTGAGCCCGGCAGGTATCCCACGCTCCGCCACCTTCTCGTCGGCCGCCACATAGAGCACGCGGGCGCCCGCCCAGCTCTCCCGGTCCTCAGTAAGAACGAGAGCATCGCCGTCGTCCAGCCGCCCATCGAAGTAGAAGAACAGCAGAGTCCCTGTGGCGGGCAGATCGATGTCCAGCTCAGCCGCTGGCAGGCGCGCGCAGTCGACCGAGGCAATGAAGGAGAGCGGACCGTGACCATCCCATGCCGGCCACTCCGCGCCGGCTGGCAAGGCAGGAAGGCCGCCGAGCCGACCGACACCGCCGTTAGGGGCAGCCGTTGCCTCCAGGCGCGCACCAGGGCGAAGCAGACCGAGCCACTTCTCGGCGTTCTCCGGTGAGAGATGTTGCGACGCGAGAGCCTGAAGGGCACCTTGGGAACCATGTGTCATGCGCCCGATCATCCACGGCAGCACCGACATCGACTACGGTCAGCTTCAAGCAGCGGAGGCGCACCTTCCCTCCCAACGCCACCAGTCCATGGCTCAACATAGATGAACCGGCCGTTCTGGCTGTTCGGTCCCTCCCGTGCGTGTGGCCACTCGGTGAGTGAGGCCTGGTAGCGGGAGACAATGACCAGTGCGCGGTCGATGTCGGCCGTGAGTACCATCACCAAGGGTGCCGTGCGGCGTTGAGAATAGTCTGCGAGCGTGGTCATCGATCTGCGAAGATCTTCGCAGGGAGGGGGAGAGGGCAGCTGGAGCCACGTTGTTGCATGCTCATCACGCGACCTGATCACAAATACCCAATGGGGGATTCTGGAGATGACCACCTCAGGCCTGGACACCCAGCCCAGCGCGACGACGTACGAGCTGGGCGATCTCGTGGCCCAGGCATGGAAGGGGAGAATCCACGTCCCACACTTTCAGCGCGACTTTCGCTGGGGCACTACTGATATCCTCAGGCTCTTCGACAGCATCGTCAAGGGTTATCCCATCGGGAACCTGCTTCTCTGGGTCCGCGAGACGCCAGCGCGCTCCTTCACTCTAGGCCAGTTGAGGATCGATGCGCCAGCTGCCGCAGACGCTCTATGGGTCGTGGACGGGCAGCAGCGCATTACCAGTCTTGCGAATGCACTGAGCCCCGAGGGGCACCTTCACGAACCCTTCTCCATCTATTACGACCTCAGGGAGAAGAGGTTTATCGCTCAGCCCAAGACGCGCGAGCCCCAGCATATTGCGCTACCTGTCCTATTTGACTTGAAGAAGCTCATTGGATGGTTCCGCACAGAGGGCGAATTGGTCACAGAGCTGTTCGACGAAGCCGACCGTGTAGCTACCGCGCTGCGCCAGTACAAGGTGCCCGCTTATCTGGTACGTCAGGACGATCTGGACATCCTGACCGATATCTTTGACCGAATGAACAACTACGGGAAGCGCCTCAATCGCGCGGAGATTTTCTCCGCGCTCTACGCTGGCCCGGAAGAAGGCGCGGAGGAGCGACTCAACCTCTCCAGGATCGCAGACCGCATCGCCGCGAGAACCGGGTTCGGTACCGTCGATACGGACACTGTTCTCGCGTCCATCCTTGCGCGCCGAGGACCGGATCCTTCCCGGGATATCCGGAACGAGTTCAGCTCCGTCGGTCGGCGTACGGCCCCGGAGTTTGAAGACGAAGATCAGTACGTAGCATACGGCGAAGGCGAAGAGGCGCTGGTTCGTGCCATCGGTTTCCTGCAGACCGAGGCGGAAGTGCCGCACATCGCGCTGCTGGTCTACCGCGCGCTCCTCGTCGTCCTCACACGCTTCTTCGCGCACTTCCCTGAGCCGGAGCCCAATACGCGCCGCCTGTTGCGGCGGTTGTACTGGCGGGTGGCCGTGTCCGGCCCCGCTGTCTTTAAGGGAAGCTTCACTCAGGTGTCGCGTGTCCTGTGCGCCCGTATTCGCAAGGGCGACGAGCGTGGTTCGGTCACGGGCCTGATGGATGCCATGGCCGAGGCTCAGCCGGCACTCCCGACCATCGAGCGGTTCCGGACTAATGAGGCCGCTGCAAAGATCATCCTCAGCTCCTGGTGGTCTCTGCGACCTCGCTCCCTTGTTACCGGGGCGCCCGTCGATCTACCGAGCCTTTCCACCCTGCTCGCGGACCAGAAGACCGCGAGCACAGTGGCCCATGTGATCTTCCCTCGCGGTCTCACTTCCCAGCAGGTTCTGTACGCGGCGAACCGCCTGTTTCTGCCGAGTGAGGAAGATCCCGTGTCGGAGAGCGCCACGCTGCTGGCTCGTCGTCCTGCTCACTTGGACGAGCAGACCTGGGAATTGGTCTTGGCCTCGCACGTGATGAACGAGCGGACAAGCCGGGCCCTCGCTGAGGGAGATCGCGAGAACTTCCTGAGTCTGCGTCAGCAGATGATCCGGCAGCGTCTGGAGGACTTCCTTGCGCGCATGGCCGAATGGGACTACGAGGACACCCCCTCGTTGGACTCCATGGACTTTGACACTCTCGATGAACTCAGCGAGCCCGAAGAGCGATTCTGACTGGCCCCCTCTCTGAACAGGACAGCGCCCCATATGGCCACGGTTCCGGAGACTTACTACGCCGTACTCCTGCACTCGCATCGGGTCGGCACGCTCTGTCAAAAGGGCGACTATACCCGCTTCATTGTCAACGAGTCGTATGTGACTGACCCGCATCGCCCGGTCCTCGGGCTCCGTTTCGAGGAGAACCTGCGTGCTCCCTACGCGTCAGCCCTGAGGCTGCCTCGTTGGTTCTCCAACCTCCTTCCTGAGGGCCCGTTGCGGGAGTGGATCGCCGACGACCGGGGTGTCTCGCTCGACCGGGAGATGGAGCTTCTCGCCCAGGTCGGCCGTGACCTACCCGGTGCCGTCCAAGTGCTGCGAGCCGAAGGCCCCGACGACGGCTGGGAGTGGCCTGACGGCGAACCGTCTGTGGCGACAGAGAAGGGCCCTAGTGGAGCGTATGGCTTTCCCTCATCCGACTCACCATGGCGTTTTTCCCTGGCCGGAGTTGCCCTCAAATTCTCCATGTTGGCCAGAGGGGATCGGCTGACTGTTCCCACTGCCGGCGAGTACGGCGACTGGCTGGTCAAGTTCCCGGACTATCGTCACCCGGATGTCCCGCGCAACGAGTTCACGATCATGTCCCTTGCGCGGGCTGCAGGGCTGGAGGTCCCGGATGTTCGCCTCATGCATCGCGATGAGTTTGAGGGTCTACCCGACCGCATGTGGCCGAACGACGAGCAGTGGGCCTACGCCGTCCGTCGATTTGACCGGAGCCGGGACGAGCACCGCACCCCCATCCACATCGAGGACTTCGCGCAGGTTAGGGACAAGTACCCGCAGGATAAGTACCAGTCAGCGTTCGAGACCGTCGCGGCCATCGCCTATCGCGGCCATGACGTAGACTCGCTGCGCGAGGCTGCCCGTCGTATCGCATTTTCCGTAGTTGTGGGCAATGGGGACGCTCACCTGAAGAACTGGTCCCTGATCTATCGCGACCGCCGCGTCCCGTCGCTGTCGCCGGTGTACGACCTGGTGTCTACCAGCCCCTACGCGCCCAACGACGATCCAGAGGACCTTGGGCTCAAGTTTGGGGGCAGCAAGTCCTTCGAACGGGTACGGCTCGCTGCTTTCGATCGGCTTGAACGTGCCCTGGACCGTCGTCTCGGTACGAGCCACGGGCGGCTGCGCGAGGAGGCCGTGCAGACCATTGAGCAGACCCGAGCAAACTGGCCGCAGTTTGAGGAGCACCTCGCGGACAACAAGAGCCTTAGTACGGCGATCGGGACATGGATCACCGAATCCGCGCGGCGTCTGCTTGGTAGCCCTTAACGGCGACCGGACGTCTTGGCTCTCGCTGAAGGCTGGTTGGCTCACTGCTTCACTGGAGGAAACCCGGCAGGCAGCAGGGTGGGAAACGATCTCCGCCGGTTCGGGGATCGATCTTCGTACATCTCTGGAGGGCCTGGTCGGGCGCACTCGTGAACACCCCACGCAACGTTTACGAGATCCCGTCCGATCCGATTGATCGGGCGGGATCTCGGCGTTTCCGGGGTCTGTTAGAGGTGTGTCCGAGCGAGGTCGTTGTTCGTGGCCTGGTGACAAAGCCGTGCGGCCCCGAGGCGCTGCGCGCCTCCTAGCGAAGCTCCCGGCGCTCGCGCACGGGACAACCTCAGCCGTCCGCCACGTAGACCGCCGCCAACGTCGCCATAGGCCCCCCCGCGACGATGACCGGGCATACCAGGAGCGACGCGGGTGAGGCCGCGACGGTCATCCCGTGGCCCTCGCGCCAACCCGCGTGGCGCTCGTGGAGTTCGCCAAGGTTCCTGGTGAGCTCTCCGAGAGTGATGTCCACATGGTTCTCGCGACTCGCTGTCCGCATGTGCCGCGCCTCCTTCTCGGCTTCTCCTCGACTCACTCCAGCGTGCCGGGCGTGGGGTGGGATACCCGTCCCCCGGACGCGCCTCACACCAGAGGGGTCTCCTTCCTCCATCGGGTGGACATCGAGTGCGGCCGTCGCCGATTCAGATCATTCGACCGCCGGACCGGCCACCGCCCAGGCGGTACCCGTGAGGCGCCGTGGGTTCGGGGGGGTAGCCGTCGCGGCCGGGAGTCGGAGGCCGAGCGTCGTTCGAACGGCGGTCGGCGAAGTGGCTGGATACCCTGGCAGGGAGGGCTGATCGAGGCGGACTGGGCGTTTCGGGCGGCGGTGGTGCGCGTGCGTGTGGTGTGCGGCGGCTCCCTGTTGGACAGGGTCCGCGAAGACGTGCGGATCATGCGGGAACGGGACCCCTCGATCTCGTCCACGGCGGAGGCGCTGCTGTATCCGGGATTGCACGTCTTGCTGGTCCATCGCGCGGCGCACCGGTTGCACGCGGCGGGGCACCCGACGCTCGCGCGGGCGGTGGGCTTCGCGGGGCGATGGTGGACGGGCGTGGAGATCCATCCGGCGGCCAGGATCGGGCGCCGGGTCTTCATCGATCACGGAGGTGGGGTCGTGATCGGCCAGGATGTGCGGATCGGCGACGATGTGGTGATCTACCAGCGGGTCACGCTGGGTTCGGTGGGTTGGCGGTGGGGCACGGGGCCGCCGGAGGGGCGTCGGCATCCGGTGATCGGCGACAGAGTGGTACTGGGGGCGGGTGCCGGGGTGTTCGGCGGCGTCGAGGTGGGAGCGGAGGCACGGATCGGGGCTCACGCGGTGGTGACGGCATCGGTTCCACCGGGGGCACGCGTGCCCGCGCTGGGGCGGTTCGGGGCGCGCCCTTCGGGCGGTGCGTGAGCACGTCCGGCCCGAAGGGCGCGCCCCGGGCCCGAGCCCGAGCCCCGGGCCGAAGCACGCGATCCGGGATCGGGCCCGGGGGGGCGACGGTCTCGGGCCGGCGACCGCGTGGCCGCTTCTGGTGCGAGGCGGATCCGCGGGCGCCGGGCTCACGGGATGGTCGGCCCGGGTCAGGCGCCAAGACGTACGGGCAGTTCGTAGAGGTCGTTCTGGGTGACCACCGGCTTGTTGCGCAACTCGTCGGGTGACACGGCGAGGTCCAGTTCGGGGAAGCGGGCGTAGAGGGCGGGCAGGGCGACGCCGGCCTCCAGCCGGGAGAGGGCGGCGCCGGGGCACACGTGGGGACCGTGCCCGAAGGATATGTGGCGGTGCGGGTTGTCCCGGGTGATGTCGAAGTCCGCCGCGGTCGGCCCGTGGGCCCGCTCGTCGCGGCCGATGGCTCCGTAGGACACGATGAGCGCGTCACCGGCGGGCAGGACACGGTCACCGACCGGCACGTCCTCGGTGGCGAAGCGGATCAGCACGTGTGAGGTGGGGGTGGACCACCGCAGGGTCTCCTCGACCACCGCGGACCACGGCACCCGGCCGGAGAGGACCAGGTGCCGCTGGTCGGGGTGTGTGGAGAGGTTGACGACCGCGTTGACGATGAGGGAGATGGTCGTCTCGTGACCGGCGGCGACCATCAGTTGCAGGGTGGAGACGATCTCCTCGTCGGTGAGGCGGTCTCCGTCGGTCGATGCCTGGATGAGCGCGGAGGTGAGGTCGTCTCCGGGTGTGGCGCGCTTGTCCGCGACGGTCTCGGCCATGATCCCGGCGAGTTCCGCGAGCGTGGCGGGGACCTCCTCGGGCGGGGTCTGCGTGGAGAAGAACTTCTCGAACAGTTCCTTGAGGCGGGGCAGGCGCTGCGGGGCGAGCCCCATCAGGTCGGCGATGACGTACATGGGGAGCGGATAGGCGAACTCCGCCTTGAGGTCGACGAGGGGACCGGGGCGGCGGGCGAGGTCGTCGAGGAGGGCGGTGGTCAGTTCGGTGACGCGCTCGCGCATGTGCTCCACACGCCGAGGGGTGAGGGCCTGGGCGACCAGGGAACGCAGCCTGCGATGGTCGGCGCCGTCCACGGTCAGCATGGAGCGACCGGGGTTGGCCAGTCCGATCAGCGGCCAGTCGGACGAGATCTCGCCCCGCCGCCAGGCGCCCCAGACCTCGATGTCCTTCACCACTCGGGGGTCGGTCAGCAGTCGTCGTGCCTCGGCGTGGTGGGTGACCGCCCAGACGGGAACGCCGCCGGGAAGCACCACGGCGGCCAGGGGACCGGCGGCTCGCAGGGCGGCGCTCTCGGCGTCCAGGTCCCGCACGAGGGGGTCGAGGTGGATGGGGTCGTGGAGTGTGCCGGCCGTCATGCGAGGTTTCCTCCGAGAGCGGGGGTCGGTGTGAAGGTCACGGGGAGTTCGGTGAGTCCGCGCAGCCAGGGCGAGGGACGGCGGACGAGGTCGGTGGCGGGCCCGGCGAGGTCGATGTCGGGGAGTCGGTCCAGGACGATCTCGACGCCGGTCCGGGCGATGGCCTCGGCGATCTCCTGGGCGGGGAAGGGGCAGCGGTGCTCGCCGTGACCGAAGGAGAAGTGCGCGCTGTTGCCCCCGGTCAGGGCGGAACCGTGGGTCCGTATCCGGGGATCGGAGTTCGCCGCCTGGAGGCCGAGCAGGAGCAGATCGCCGGCGCGGATGCGGCGTTGGCCGAGGTGGGTGTCGCGGCCGGCCCAGCGCCCGGCGACGATCTGGCTCGGGGTGTCCTCCCAGAGGACCTCGTTCATGGCCTGGGCGACGCTGTCGCGCCCTCCGAACAGGGACGCGGCGAAGCGACTGTCGGTGAGCATCAGGCGCAGGGTGTTGCCGATCCAGTCGGCGGTGGACTGGTGCCCCGCCGCCGTCATGACCATCAGGTCCTGCACGACCTCCTCGTCGGTGAAGCCGGACGAGTCGGCGAGCATCCGGGAGACCACGTCCTGCGCCGGATCGCGGCGCCGGCGCGCCACCAGTCCGGTCATGGCATTGACCATGTGGGCCTGGCCCGCCAAAGCCCGCTCACGACCGTCGATCATGTCGTTCATGGCCGTGACCAGCGCGGGCGCCTCCTCGTCGGAGAAGCCGTAAAGCCGGGCCAAGACGCGCACGGGCAGTGGTTTGGCGTATTCGGCGATGATGTCCGCGCTGCCCCGGTGGCACAGCGCGTCGACGAGCAGGTCCGCGAACTTCTCCGCGTGGGCGCGCAGTTCGTGGGGGTCGACGGCCTCCAGCGCCGAGACGAGCATCCGTGACCTGCGGCCGTGGCGTTCGCCGACGGTGTAGAGGATCGAGGGTTGGTCGCGACCGATCATCGGCAGGAGCGGCCAGTCGTCGGGGATGTCGTCCCACTGGTTCCACAGGCGGGAGTCCCGGCTGAAGAGGACCGGATCGCTGGTGACCTGGTGGAGTTCCCGGTAGCCGAGGACGAGCCAGGCGGGGATGTCCCCGTCCAGGCGCACGGGGGCGACGTCGCCGTAGCGGCGGCGGATCTCCCGGTACGCGCGGGTGGGGTCCTCCTGGAGCAGGGGGCCGCTGAGGAGGGGCGGGTCGGGCTCGGCGGGGGTGTTCACACCAGCTCCTGGCGGGAGGGTCGGTCGGGACGCGTGTAGTGGTCGCGCAGGTGCTCCACCAGAGTGATGAGCACGAGCTTGGCGGACTCCCGGGAGCGGGCGTCGCAGGTGACCAACGGGACGTGGGGATCGAGGTCGAGAGCCTGCCGAATGCGTTCCGGGGGGAAGGTGGGGCCTCCGAAGTCGTTGCAGGCGACGATGAAGGGCGTGCCGCGCTTCTCCAGGCTGTCGATGGCGTACCAGGAATCGTCGATGCGGCGGGTGTCCAGGAGGACGATGGCTCCCAGGGAGCCGGAGAAGAGCCGGTCCCACAGGAACCAGAAGCGCTCCTGCCCGGGCGCCCCGAACAGGTAGAGGACGTTGTGTCGGTCCAGGGTGATGCGACCGAAGTCGAAGGCCACGGTCGTGGCCGTCTTGTGGTGCACACCCTGGAGGTCGTCGACGCTCTCCCCGGCCCGGGTCATCGTCTCCTCGGTGTTGAGGGGGCGAATCTCGCTCACCGAGCGGACCAGTGTCGTCTTGCCGGCGCCGAAGCCGCCCACGACCACGATCTTGAGGCCGTTGTCGGCCGAGGCGCTCAGCGGTGTGCGCGTCTCAGAGGTTGCGGAGTCCAACGAGTACCTGTTCCAGGAGGTCGGGGTCGGGGAGGTCGGGCGTCCGGGGATGACGGGCGCTGACCCGGCCGGCGGCGAGGAGGTCGGCCAGCAGGATGCGGGTGATGCCGACCGGGAGCCGGAGGTGTGCGGAGATCTCCACGACGGCGGTGGGGCGGTGGGCGGCGTGCAGGATCGCGGCGTGCTCGGATTGCATGCCGGGGGCCGGGTCGCATTCGGCGACGACGAGGGTGACGAGGTCGAAGGGGTTGCCGGCGGCGGAGCGACTGCGGCCTTGGGTGAGGGTGTAGAGCCGGTCGGGGGTGTCGTTTCGGCCGGGTCGGGTCATGAGCTGCGTGGCGGGGCGGTCAGGTGCTCACCGAGCTGCTCGACGAGTTCGCTGACGTTGTGGCCGACCAGCCCGGCGTCGGCGTCCTCGGTGGTGACGACCGCGAGGTGGGCGCCCTGCCCGGCCTCCACGATGAAGAGGACCCCGCCGTAGAACTCGGCCATGGCCGAGCGGACTCCGCCACTGCCGTCGCCGAACTCGACCGAGGCGCCGTGGGACAGGGACTGGATGCCGGCGGCGATGGCCGCGAGCTGGTCGGCCTGATCGGCGGAGAGTTCCGGGGTGCGGCACAGTTTCAGGCCGTCGCGGGACAGTACGAGCGCGTGCCGTGTGCCCGGCGTGCGCTCCAGGAGGCCCTCCAGGAGCCAGGTGAGTCCGTCGTCGGCGGTCGTCGTGCCGGTCATGGGGTGGTGTCGCCTTCCGGGGTGGTGGGTGGAACGGGTGTGGGCGGGGGGCCGGGCGGGTCCGGTGGACCCGACGCCGGGGCGCCGGTCTCGGCCCTGGGTGCCGGCTGGTGCGACGGGGACGCCGGAGGCATGGGACCCGAGGTGGTGGGCTCGGGCCGGGCGTCCGCGGAGGGTGGCGCGAGGGTCGGGTCTCTCGGTGCGGGGAGTGCCCCGTCGGAGGTCCCGGGCCGAGGGTTCGTCGAGCCCGCGGCCGGGGTGGAGGTTCGCACCGCGCGTCGGAAGCTGCCGAGTCGGTCGGTGCGGGCCTTGGTCTCCTCGGCGGTGGGGGTGGGCCGATGCGGGGTGGCGCGCGGTGCGGAGCGCAGCCGTTCGGCCTCGGCCAGGGTCTGGCCGCGTCGACGACGTGGCAGGGTGAACCGGGGGTCGTCGGAGCCTTGCGGGGTGGGGTGGGAGCGGCTCGGTTCCCCGTCCGCGGGACCGGCCGAGTGGGACCGGGCAGGACCGGGGACGTCCCCGGTCGGCTCTGTCGCGTGGTGCGCGGGCGGTTCGGCGCCGGAGAGCGGGGCGCGCTCCGGGCGGGCGCGTCGGCGCGCGGGCAGCGGGTCGCCGGACGGGGTGGTCCGGGCCTCGGCGGCGGGGCGAGGTGTGCCGGGTCTGGTGGGCTCGGTGGGACGGGAAGGCCGCTCCGAGGCCGCGGCGGGCGGTGTGGCGGGCGACACGGCCGCCCCGGGCGAGGGGGACACCGGTGCGGGACCGTCGACCGGGGGGAGCGCGGGCGGGGCGGAGACGGCGAGGGCCGAGGACGGCGTGGTGGCGACCGGCGTGGTCGCGGGGCGGATGGTGGCCGGGGTCGTGACGGGCGGTCCGGAGTGCCCGGTCGCGACCGACACGAGGATCTCCTGCGGGATCAGCAGCAGGACTCCGGTGCCGCCGCGCGCCGAGGGGCGGTAGGAGACGCGGAGGCCGTAACGTCGGGAGAGCCGGCCGACGACGGCCAGCCCGAGGCGCGTGCCCGCCAGACCCACGAATCCGGCCGACTCGCCGGACACCGCGGCCTGGGCGCGACGTAGTTGCGCCTCGCTCATCACCAGTCCGCTGTCCTCGACCGACACGATCACTCCGGCGGGGACTTCCTCGACGTAGACGTGCACCTCGGCGTTGGGAGGCGAGAAGTTCGCCGCGTTGTCCAGGAGTTCGGCGAGCGCGTGCATCACGCCCTCGGCGGCGTGTCCGGCGACGGTGGTGTCGCTGGTGGAGTGCGCCCGGACCCGGCGGTAGCCACTGATACGGCCCATCGCGCCGCGGAGGATCGACTCCATGGCGATGGGGCGCGCCCAGCGACGCCCGGAGCGGGCCCCGGTGAGGACGGCGACGGAGTCGGCCAGTCGTCCCGCCTGGGCGGTACGGTGGTCGAGGTGGAGCAGGTCGGTGAGGACGTCCTCGTCGTGGTGGCGGTCCTCCATCGCGCGGAGATCGGCGAGCATGGCGGTGGTGAGCGCCTGCAGCCGGCCGGCCGCGTTGGCCGTGGTCGACAGCGCCGCCGTCCTGGTCGTCTCCGCCTCGCGCAGCCGGGCGCCGAGGGTGGCGAGATCGGCGGTGAGCCGATCCCGCTCGTCGCGCAGGCGTCGGATCTCCTCGTCCCGTCGGCCCATCAGGTCCTGGCGCTCCCTGTCGACTTGGGCCGCCCGCGCGAGGTGTTCCCGGGACAGACGTTCCACCTCGCCGGCGTGTTCCCGGGTGAGGCGCTCCACTTCGGTGGCGTGTTCCCGCGTGAGGCGTCCGCGCTCCTCGTCGTGTTCCTGGGTGAGTCGTGCGATGTCGGTGGCGTGCTGTCGCAGAAGGCGCTGACTCTCCTGGGCGAGCGTGTCCGCGAGCCGGGCTCGCTCCTCGTCCAGTCGCAGGGCCGCGTCCGCGCGTTCCTCGGCGAACCGGTGCGCCAGTTCGTCGTGTGCGCGGCGCGAGTGGTCGGAGCGGCGGGTGTGTTCCTCCAGGAGACGCGTGAGGTCGCGCGTGGTGGAGTCCAGTCGGGCGTGGGTGGCGCGACGGCCGAGTTCGGCGTGGGCGGCGACCGCGGCGGCGACGGTCAGGAGCAGTGTGGCGAGCGTGCCGGCGACGGCCAGAGGGAGGCGTGCGGCGTCCGGGCCGAGCAGTGCCGCGGCGGCTGTCGCCAGAACGCTCGAGGCGGCGGTGGCCAGTGGGACGGGCAGCAGACCGCGCAGGGCGGGGCGGTCGCCGGGGAAGGGCGGGGAGGTCGTCAATCGGGGTCCTCGGTCGGGTCCTCGGGTGGGCACCGTCGTGTGCGCGGTCGGGCGGCCCCCGGAGGGGGTGGCGTCCGGGGTCGCCGTGACCCCGGCTCACGTATGTCGTCTTCCAGCCTCGGAGTGACCCAATCTGAGCGCAACGTGAGGTCACTATAGGGGTGTTCGCGATCGAGTTGGCAATGCCCCTGTCATGTTCTGAGAGGTTGTCGGCAGGTACGCGAACCTGGGCGGTGGAAGTCGACACCGTGGGCACCGGGGCGGTGGCCGCGGCGCCGGGCCGTGGACCCCGGCGGAAGCGGCCGGGCGCCCCGCACGGGGGCGCGAGGCGCCGCCCGCCCCCGGGCGACCGAGAGGGCCGACAGTGCCGGAAGGTCGGGACCGCGATACCGGCCGGCGCCGCTCGCGAGCCTGAACCACGCCGCCCGCCCCGCGGCCGACCCGTGTGCGTGGGAGGGGAGCCCCTCGACGGGGACGGACGGCGGCTGCCCGCGACGCACCGGGCGGTGGTGGACGGCGCCGACACCTCGCCACTCGGCCCGTCACACGACCGCGGGTCCTCGCGGTGGTCACCGCGGGCGGGCGCACGGTCGCCGGTCGTGAGGGCGGGTGTCACCACCGGTGGCCGGCAACGTGCCGTCCACCGGTCGGCGGACACCGGACCGGCCCCCGACCCGGGCCGTACGGGTGATCCGAACGCTTGTGTCGGGGAATAGCTTGGTTCGTACCGCCGCCCCGGTCGGAGCCGTCGGCAGTCGGCAGGGCGTCGGCGAGGTCAGATGTTCAGGCGATGAGAATGAGAAGGGCAGGCAATGACATGACCGCCGTCGAGCTGCTGAACTCCGGTACCTCTCTCCCAGAACTCCGCGAGGGTGACCAAGGGCGCCGGCCGCTGTTCTGCACTCCGGTCTCGATCGGAATCATCTGTGTCGCGGCCACCGCCACGGGCTGGGCCTTCGCGGGAGCCGTCGCGGGCCTCGTGTACAGCGCGGTGGGCTGATCGGCCGCGGCCCCGTCCGGGCCGTCACGGCCCGCGCACCGACCACTCGGAGGCGGGGCGCCGGGACACCGCCACAGCCAGGGAAGCGCCGGCGCCCTTCGGGCGGGCGGGGTTCCCGCGATCGACGGACAGAAGGCTCCCCCGCGCACCGGCCGTCCTTCCGACAGGCCGACCACCACCGCCCGCCTACCTTCGACGACAGAGCACCGGAGAGGACACCGAACCATGAACGCAACCACGCACAGGGCGATCGAACATCGCCTCACCCACCCCACCACCGGCCTCGGAGAGCTGCGCGAGGATCACGAAGGCATCGCGCCGGTGGAGCAATCCCCGGTCACGGCGACGGTCTACGTGGTGACCATCACCATCGTCGGCGCCGCCCTCACATTCACGGCGGCCATCGACTGCCTCGGGGACTGAGCGAGGCATGCGCCATGACATCGCACAGGAGGAAGGGATCATGACAGACAGCGTCGAGATGAGACGAAAGGCCGGAGAAGCGACAGCGACACGGTTGAACGAGGATGCCACCGCGACAGTCACCCACGCGGTGTCTCCCGTCGCGTGGGTCCAAGCTGCCATCTTCTGCGCCATCACGCTGGGGGCCGCCGCTTGGGTCACGGCCCAGGCCGTCTGACCAGCGGCACGAGAACCCCGGAGCACGGACCCGGGTCAGGGCCCCCGCCTGGCAGGTGGGGGCGTTCTCACGTGCTCGATCCCCGCTCTTGCGGACACCGAACACGCGGGACCCCGCCCCGCCTCCGGCGACAGCGTCACTCGGGTCGGCCGAACCGCCGAGCGGCCCACCAGAGGGCGACCACCCCGACCACCAGGAGGAGAGCGGCTTCGAGAAGCAGGGAAGGCTGCCGACCGGCCCATTCGACGCCCAGGCCGGGCGACTGCTCCGGCACCCGGTGGGCGATCAGGCGACGCAGCAGATCCACGCCATAGGCGAGCGGGTTGAACGCGGCGAGCGTGTGGGCCCACCCGGGAAGGTTCTGCAGGGGGAAGAACCCACCGGACAGGAACAGCAGCGGCATCATCACCAGACCGAGCAACATGTGGAAGATCTCCGGCCGGTCCAGCCCGACAGCCAGGGCCAGCGCCAGGGCCGTGATGGTGAACGAGGCGAGGGTCATCCCCACCAGCAGCAGCACCAGCAGCAAGGGATCGTAGGGCAGGCCGACAGCACCGATCAGGGCCAGCAGGACCGCCCCCTGCACAGTGGCGACCAGGGTGCCGCCGGCACAGACCCCCGACAACAGCGTGGACCGCGAGACGGGCGCCATCAACAGTTCGCGCAGGTAGCCGCTCTGCCGATCGGTGATCAGACGGATGCCGACCATGATGGCCGGAGTCTGGACCGTCATCATCAGCACGCCGGGAAAGAGAAAGGCCCGGTAGCCGACCCCCAGCGAGGAGTTCGGGATCAGCGTGGCCAGACCGCCGCCGAGAACGAACAGGTACAGCACCGGCTGAAGCAGCATCAAGACGGTGTGCACCGACTGCGACCGCAGTCTCAACAGGTCACGGTGGACCAAGGCTCGGACAGCGCGCGCCTCGCGACGCAAAGAGGACTCCCGCCCCGACGCGTCGGTGACCGGAGTCGTCACCGCGGCGGGGGAATCGGCCAGGGAACGGGCGCTCATGGCACCTCCACACGTCGTCGTCCGGCCCGATGGGGCCCGTAGAGCAGGCCGTGAACACCTCGCACACAGCCGAGGAGGAGCGGCCGGGAGGCCCTCCCGCCCGCCTCCACCGACCCCGGGGCAGCCGCCCCGGTCACCGTGGCCCCTCGGCAACGCCCGACGAGACACGGTCGGGATCGCCACCCGGTCGGCCCTCGCCGGGGGCGTGGATGCTCCGGCCGGTGTGGTGGAAGAAGACGTCGTCCAAGGTCGGAGGAACCGCGGAGGCGGCGCGCACCGCTATCCCCTCGGCTTCCAACGCCGCGCACAGGCGCGGAATCCAGGCGCTTCCCCGCCGCACCCTCAGCGACAGCCCCTCGCCGTCCACCGTGGGAGGCGGAACACCGGGCGTCGACCGCGCCACCACGCCCGCGGCCGCGGCATCGTCCCCGGTGCGCAATCGGACACGGTCGGCGCCGACGGCGGCCTTCAGCTCCCCCGATGTGCCCTGGGTGACCAACCGGCCGTGATCGATGATTCCCAACCGGTCGCAGTTCTCGGCCTCTTCCAGGTAGTGGGTGGTCACCAGCAGCGTGCAGCCGTACCGGTCGCGCAGCGCGCGCAGGTGCTCCCAGACCTGGGCACGAGCGTGCGGGTCGAGACCGGTGGTCGGCTCGTCCAGGAACAACACCCCGGGGGCGTGCAGCAGGGCACGCGCCAACTCCAGACGTCGCCGCATACCCCCGGACAACGTGCGCACCGCCGACCGCCGTCGGTCCTCCAACCCGACGGTCTCCAACATCTCGTCGACCCGCCGACGCACCGCCCGGCCGGACAGTCCGTACAAACGCCCATGCACGACCAAATTTTGTTGGGCCGTCAGGTCCGGGTCCAAGGAGCTGTGTTGGAAAAGCATGCCCACGCGCCGGCGAACCTCCTGCGGGCTGTCCGACACATCCGCCCCCGCCACCACCGCCCGCCCCGACGTGGGGCGGGCCAACGCGCAGAGCAAGGCGATCGTCGTCGACTTGCCCGCGCCGTTGGGACCCAGGAAGGCGTACGCCTCGCCACGCATCACATCCAGATCCAGACCCCGCACCGCGTGCGTGGTCTTCCCTTCCGGCCCCGCGAAACTCTTGAACAGCCCCCGAGTCGTGATCGCGTACCCCGGCGAACACTCCTCACCACCGATCGCGCCCCCATCCGCTCCGGGTTCCACGGACCCGTACACACAGACCACCTCACCCTCACCGACCACAACCGACGACACCTGGACGACCCGACCGCGTCGCTCTCGCCACACCGGCTCGGACGACCTCCATGCGGAGGCGCGTCCCACGCCGGCGGGGTGACGAGGTCCCACGAGGACCGATCGCTCATCGGGTGGGTGGGACGGGGTCGTCCGGTTCCCGGTGGGTGATCGGTCCTGTGGGTCACGGCCCGGTGGGGGTCGTGAGCGGTGTGTTCCGGTCGGCGGCTGCCCCGGGCCGCCGCCGACCGGACAGGGTCGGGATCAGGCGCAGCTGATACCGATGCAGATCGTGTTCGCGAGGGTCAGCAGGCCGACGCAGGCACAGGTGCCCGAGAACGACTCACCGTCCACACCGACCGGGTCGGTCTCGGGAAGGGCGTGCAGGTCGGCCAGAACTTCGAGGGCCTGGTTCTCCATGGCGTTCTCCTTCTCTTTCCAATGGCGGCAGGCTTTCTGCCGCTCGGCCCGTGCTACTGGGTGATCCAGTGCCGGGAGTACGGGTGGCGGGTACGCAGGAGGAAAGCGAGGATTCCCGCGGATCCGTCGCTCCAGCCGGTGGAGACCTCGCCGTACTCGTTGGGAAAGACCACGTGGTCTCCCCGGCGGGCGTGTTCACCGACGATCAGATCGGCCAGGTCCCCGGCGGCGTCCCGATAGACGCCCTCACCGGTGGCCTCGGCCATGTCCATCAGGAAGTCGCCGTTGCCGGCCAGGCCGTGACACTGCCCCAACGGCGCCCGCGAGGCACGCTCGACCACCGCCCGCGCCGCGCCCCGCGCCAGATCCGCGAACCGCTCGTCCTCGCACCGCGCCGCCAGGCGTACCAGGAAGGTGCCGATCCCGGCCGAGCCGTGACACCAGTAGGGCGCGGTGGGGGTGTCGCCGGCCTGGGCCGGCCAGTGCGTGGCCTGATCGACCGTGACCGCGTGGGTGGCCAGTTCCTCCCCGGCGGCCAGGGCGAGTTCGAGGTGTTCGGGTCGGCCGGTCACCGTCGAGGCGGCCAGCAGGAAGCAGCCGATGCCGGCGCTGCCGTGGGCGAAGCCCAGGTAGCGTTTGCCGGCTTCCTCCGCCATGGCCTCGGCCGGGATGGGCCAGCTCACCCCACCCGGGTGCCGACGCGCGGCGGCCAGGAGACGGTCGGCGCCGTGGGCGAGGAGCTCGGCCATGCGGGTGTCGCCGCTGCGGTGCCACAGGTGGACGGCCGCCATGCCACTGCCGGCATCACCGTGGGTGATGTCGTGGCTGAGAGTGGAGGACAGCGGGGCCGCGGCCAGGTCCAGGGCACGGGCGCGCAACCCGGGATCGTCCAGCACGCGCCCGGCCTCGTACAGGGCCCAGGCCACCCCCCTGCCACCGAAGTGCAGACCGGGGCGGATCCGCCCGGTGTCGCCGCGATCGACGATCCAGCCGGCGGCACGGGCCAGGACATCGGGCAGACGCGGATCGCCCGTGGCCTCGTAACAGGCGCACAAGACCGCCAGGACCCCCGCGGCGCCCTGCTGCACGGAGCGAGGATCGGTCTCCCCCGCCACCGTCGACACCGGCCACAGGCGCTCACCGCCCGACGCCGACTCCGGCGGCGTCATCGAACCCAGCAGATGCTCCACGATTCCCGCGATCACCTCGTCCACCACCCAACCCCCGGCGGTGGCGGTGGCGGTCCTGGCGGAAGTCGGGGTGTGGGTGGCGGTCCTGGCCAGGGTGTTGGTGGGGGTGCCCGGGTCGGTGTCACCGTCGGTGGTGGGTGCGTCCGTGCGGGTGTGGGCGGTGATGGTGGTGGCCGACGCGGTGGGCGTGGCCGACATGGCCGACGCGGTGGGCATGGCCGACGCGGTGGGTGTGGTGGGCGTGGTGAGGTTCATGTGGTGGAGGGCTTGTCGGGCTCGGGTGGTGTCCCAGCGTCGGGTGGGATCGTCCTCGGTGAGGCCCAGGATGAGTTCCGTGGTGCCCCGGGGGAGTTCCGTGGTGCCCTGGGAGCGGGTGCAGGCCTCCAGCCAGCGTGCGAGACGTTGGTGGGGGGTGTCTCGGGTGGGTTGTTCGGGCAGGAGGTTGGGGACCTTGCCGTGCAGGAGGAAGCAGATGGTCGCGCCGAGGCTGTAGTAGTCGGCGGTGGGTGAGACGGGGGCGTCGTGGAGGCGTTCGGGGGCGCTGAAGCCCGGTGTGCCCACGCGGGTGGGGGGTGGTGCCTGGTCCTGCCAGGCGGCGAGTTCGAGGTCGATCAGTCGTGGTGGGCCCTCGGGGGGGACCATGACGTTGCTCGGGGTGAAGTCTCTGAGGACGCAGCCTTGTGCGTGGGCGGTGGCGACCAGGTCGAGGAGTGGGCCGATGAGGTGGGTGGCCTCGGTGAGGTAGCGGCGTCGGCCGATGTCGCGGAATCGGTCGGCGACCCAGTTGCGCAGGGGGATTCCGGGGATTTCCTCTTGTGCGAGGAAGAGGTGGCCGGCTGTTTCGAACAGGCCCAGGGGGCGTGGGGTGAGGCCGGTGTGTCGTAGGCGTTCCAGGGTCGTGGCCTCGGCGCGTGTCCAGTCGCGTACGTCTTTGCCGTGGGTGTCGCTCTCGACGTGGGGGCGGGCTTCCTTGATGACGACGGGGGTGCCGGTGGCGACTTCGGTCGCGCGGTAGACGCCGCCTTTGTTGGTGTGGCGGATGGCTTCGCGTACGGCGAAGCGGTCGTCGAGGAGGACGGGTTTTGCGGTGTCCTTCCTGGAGCGTGTGGTGACGGGGACGTGTGAGGGGAAGGGGCATGTGACCCAGGTGGGCTGGTGGTATTCGCCGGAGCGTTTGTCCTCGACGAGGTTTCCGTCGGGGTCTTCGTAGCACCACACCAGGAGTCCTTTGTCGGACAGGTTTCGGCGGGCGGCGAAGGCGCCGTAGCGGTAGTGGACGAGGCTGTCGGGTGCGTACGGTCGGTCCGAGAGGATTCTCGGGCCGGGCAGTCCCTTCGTGGCGTCGTGGAGGTCGCGGGCGATCCTGACGGCGGCGGTGTCGTCGACCGGGTAGACGGTGATGAACTTCGCCGCGTTTCCGCGTGGGGTCGCCCGGGTGTTGAGGGCCGCGACTTCCTCGGGGCGGGCCACGAACTTGAAACCGGATTCCTCGTGGAGGAGGACTTTCAGGGAATTGGACAGCACCTGCGCGGCCGACCCTGCCGTCGCCGAGACGTGCAGTTTCCATCCCTGTTTCCGCCATACCCCCGATCGGTGTCCGACACGGCACCACACATCGTCGGACTCCGCCTTCCAATCCCCTTCCACGCCCTCCCCTCGCACTGCCTGATTCAGCACGTCCTCGAAACTCACCACCGAACCAGTCCCCGCCATCCCGATTCCTTCCCGCCGCCCGAAGAACACCCCCGAAATATGACGTCAGTAGGAAGAGATACACAACAGACCACCAGCCAACTCACCCGATCCAGCGAGCGCACCCCACCAGCGCACACCCCGCCCCCACACCACCCCCTACCAGCCTCCACCAGCACAAACCCCTCAACACCCCACCACACACACCCCATCCACCCCACACGCCACGAGGAGAACGCCCGCCCCGCACCGCCATCCCAACAACCCCCGCGCCAGGACCGAGTCGAGCACCTCACCCCCTCTCGAACCGGACCGGCACACGCATCACGGCGCGACACCGGCCACGCGGCAACCCTCGGCCTCGGCGCGGTCCATGCGAGAGCCGAGGAAGATCAAGACCAAGCCGTCACCACGAACACCCAGTTCATCGCGGTACACGCCCACTCGATCGCCCCGGCGGAATGCGGCGGAATTCCGGCGCTCACCCCACTGCCGGGCGGGACCGGCGGCACCAACTCAGCCCGGACCGACGTGCCCACCCGCGGCGGCCCGACCTCGGCCACGCACCCTCGCGGAGCGGATCACTCGTCGGACCCACCCATGCCCGCTCGCCGAACAGCCCCGGCACCACCCGATCACCCATCCACCGCGTCCAGGAACAGCGGTCGGACAAGTCGACTCCCCAACACACCCCGCACGTCGGGCAATCACCCGACGAAGGACGGGCGCTCGGCATCTCCGACGCGATGCGAACGCGCAGGATCCTCGACGCCCACGTCGCCGACTTCGGCGAGCGAACGCGTCGCCGTCGTCACCATCCACGCATCGCGCCACCCGCGCCTTCTCGCGCCGACCCGTCGTCGGGCTCCCAAGGGTCAGTTGGTGGTCGCGACAAGCGAGACGAACAATCCCGCCGTCGCCCAGGCTCCGGCGGCCGTGCCAGACACGGCGAGCATCCCCGGAGTCACCGGAGCGGGCGACCGCGCGATCTGGCCGGTGACCTCCTCAGCGAGTTCCCCGGCGGTGGAAGCATGCTCCGCCAAGAACGTTCCGTTCACAGGGAGACCTTCTCTTTCCGCGCTCGCCGTGAATTCACCAGGGCTGCAGGAACCTGGTGCGGCACGGCGCCTCCCCGACCGGTCGGAGCGATCGCACCAGGCGCGCATCCACCCATCGGGGGACCGGACTTTCGACTCATCGGCGCCCGGGAAACATCGTTCTATGGGACAGCCAGGAAAGGGACGGACTACCTAGACTGGGCATGAGCCAACCCGAACAGAAAGGGGAATACGGCCATGGAATCGCAACTCCCGACAACGCCGCTCGCCGAGAGCGACCACGGGTGGTCACTGAAGGGCGCGACAGTCGTCACCATCACACCGTCGGTTGTCGCGGCCGGAGTCGCGTGCTTCATCGGCGCGGCGATCGGAAGTGCCGCCGGATTCATCGCGACCGCCGCGGTGACCGAGGCGACGGGAAGCTGAGATGAGAACCGATCTTCAGAGGAGCTGCACAATGAACACCGCATGTGTGGAACGGATAACCTCGGATTCTCTTCGGGAGGACACGCCCGGCCTGACCCCTGACTCCCCCCAGGTCGTCATGATCGTGCCGGCAGCCGTTTACGGTGCCGTGGCCATCGGCGGAATCCTCGGAGCAGCCGCTGGGACCGCAGCCGGTTGGGCCGTCGCGGACGCCGTGTTCGGATGAGCGGACGAAAACACACCCCCCACCACCGTCCTGCCCGCACACGGCAGGGCTGACGCGAGGTCCATCAGCACCACGTCAGGCCCGGAGCGGGCCGGGTGGCGGCCGTGCGTGGTCACCCGCCGCCAGGCGAACCGAAGGCGGCGTGCGAGTTCTCACCCTCCCAGCCGGTCGGGCTGCGCCAGATGACATGCACGCGAAAGACGTCGCGAATCGTCCCTGCGGACCACCCTTCCGCGGGTGGTTCGGACAGGACGAGGTAGAGGCTGTCGGCCGGGGCCGGCAACGTGTGGTCGACCTCGAGCAGGCGGGTCGCGCCCGATCGCAGATCGGCATAGGTGGAGAGGCCCGCGCCCAGTGCCTCGTAAAGGAAGAGACCCTGCGGGGTGACGCAGCTGACGTCGACCACCGAGGAGTCCGAGGGCTGGAGGTCCGCCCAGAGAAGGGCCGACTTCAGCGCGTGACGAACCGCCTCGTGCCTCTTGCAGGTGCGGTCGGCCGCGACGGAGGCTTCCAGGAGGCGGCGGAAGTCCTCCCGCGCGGTCGCGGACGGTGTCGTGGCTGCGGTGGTGTCCGCGGTGGTCATCTGCGCTTCTTCCTTCTGGTCGGGTTGTCCGGGGGCGACGGGGGGCACGCCGTCGGAGTACGGTCTCGTCGCCTCACCGAAGCGTTCCTGAAGCTCTCGCCGTGCTTCGGTGAGAGCCCCCGCCCAGCCGGAGGCGTCCAGCCTCTCCGCGAGAAGGCCCGCGTCGAACGTGTCGTCCTTGAGCGCGCGGTTGGTCGTCGCGGCGAGGTCACGCAGGGCTCCCAGCCGTCCTCTGTCCGGATCACCGAAGAGGTGAGACACCTCCACCCAGTCCGCCTGGTCCCGGCGTAGGACGCGGTTGGCCATCCCCTGAAGCTCGGAGAGGCGGTCGCGTGCCTCCGGAAGGCCACCGTTGCCGCAGCTCAGCTCTCGCAGCACGTCGAGCGCCGCGAGGTAGCGCCCCGCCATCCGCGCCGAGATGGGCGAACGGCCCCGCCGCTCGGCGGTGAGCACCGTCTGGCGCGTGTCGTTCGCGAACACCCAGCAGTCCAGCTCGTCGCCGCGGCGCGGGGGAACCGAACCCTGACGGACGGTGAGCACCACCGGCCGGTCGATCACCGGAGACAGCGGCCTGACCTTGTACCGGCCGCCGGAGACGTGACCCATCACCTCGACCCGGACGTCGGTGCCGATCAGGGGAAGACCCTCCGCCTCGCCCGCCGACCCGCCTTCCGCTGCCGCGGGCCGGGTGTCGTCCGGGCGGTGCGTGAGGGCTTCCGGGAGCGGGGAGGTGTGCAGGACGGTGAGGCTCTGGGTGCTGCGGGTGAGGGCGACGTACAGCCGGCGCAGCCCGGCGGGACCACGGTCGGCGATGGTGGCCGGCTCGATGACCAGGACGTGGTCGTACTCCATGCCCTTGGCCTGGGTGGCGGCCAGCACCGACACGGTCTCGCGGTGCCGCGCTCCGATGGCGTCACCCTCCTGGATCCTGCGGCTGATCGCGTCCAGCCAGTCCGAGTCGTCGGGGACGATGACGGCCACGGATCGCGGGGTACTGCCGTCGTCGGTGTCCACGAGCCGGGCCACCTGCTCGACGGTGTCGTCGAGGAGCTTCCACGACACGGTGGCCACGGTCCGGACGGCGTCCGCCCCCGCCTCCCGGACGGCCTGGGGAAAGGGCAGAGCCGGAGCGATCACCTGCGCGAGCGGGGCGACGAACTCCATGATCTCGGCGGGGACGCGGTAGCTGGTGGTGAGCTGGGCCACGCTCCAGTCGCCGTGGTCGGAGAGGAGTGCGCCGAGCAGATCCCAGTTCGTAGGGGTGTGGGCGCCCGTCGCCTGAGCGAGGTCGCCCAGTACGGTCATGGAGCCGCCTGCGGCGCAGCGCCGCCGCAGTGAGCGGGCCTGCATCGGCGTGAGGTCCTGGGCCTCGTCGACGACGATGTGCCCGTAGCGCGGCGGTGTCTCACCGCTGATCAGCACCCGGAGCTCTTCGAGGCATACACGGTCGGCCAGGGTCCACGGATCGGCGTCGGCGCTCACGGCGCGGGCGCGCGGCAGGACGGCTCGCTCGTCCTCGTCGAGGATGCCGTCGGCGCAGTTCCGCAGGAGGTCGGCCGAGTCGTAGAGGCTACGCAGGGCCTCCCGGGGGCCGGGCGAAGGCCAGACGCGTTCGAGGAGGCGCTCGACCCGACGGTTGCGCTCCAGGTCACGGCGGATCGTGCCGGCCTGCCCTCGGCGCGGCGCGATGTCGGCGAGTTCCTGGAGGAGCCGGTCGACGAACAGGCCGCGGAAACGGTCGCGCCGCTCCCGGAAAGGGCCATCACCGGCGTGGGCGCGGTCGAGGAGCGAGAGGACCTCGGACTTGGGCACGCGGAGGGTCGTGCTGCCGGCGGTGACGACGATCGCGGGCTCGTCGCCCTCGAAAGAGGGTGCGACGGTGAGGGCGTCGAGCGCCTCGGGCCGATAGTCGCTCTCGACGCGGCGTCGCAGCACGGCCGCCATGCGATCGTCCGACTTCACGAGACGCGCCTTGGGCGAGTCGACGCCGAGAATCTCCCCCTCCCACAGCCGGTCCAGTTGGACGGCGTTGACATCGCGGGTGCCGAGGGTGGGGAGGACCTGGCCGACGTAGTCGAGGAACCGCTGGTGGGGACCGATGACCAGGACGTCCTGGGCCTTGAAGTGCGCATTGTCGACGAGCCAGGTCACCCGGTGGAGACCGACCGCCGACTTACCGGTACCAGGGCCGCCCTGGATCACGAGAATGTCCGAGGGGGAACCGGTCACCAGCTCCATCTGGTCGCGGCGAATGGTCTCGACGATGTCCCGCATCCGGCCGCCGCGTGATCGCTGGAGTTCGCGCAGCAGGAAGTCGTCCGGCTGAAACGCCCTGCGCCGCCGGCGTCGCACGACGTCGCCGGGGGTGGGGGCCGACGGCCGCGCCGGGGCGGGAGACGCGTCCGTTGCCCCCTCCGTCGCGCTGTCGTCGGCGGCCTGACGGGGCTCCGGTACGGGGGCGGGTTCGGGCGCGGGTTCGGGGACGGGTTCGGGCGCGGAGGTCGATGGGGAGATCTCGTCGAAGTAGCCCTCGACGATCCGCCGCACGCAGCGCAGCCGCCGACGCAGGACGACCTCACCCGGATTCTCGGGCCGGGCCTCGATCCACTTCTTGGCCAGCGGGCTGGTCCACAGCAGGACCACGGGCTCGTGCGAGGCGTCGTGCACACCACGGCGCCCGATGTACCAGGGACGGGCCTCCTCCTCCGGGTCCTCCGGCGCGTCGACGCGGGCGAAGACCAACGCCTCGTCGCCCAGCCCTCCGTAGGCCGCCGCGCGCGCCTCGACCTCGGCCCGGTTGGCGATCCCGTCCTTGCCGCTGGCCGAAGCGGTGGCGGCGGACGATCCGCGTAGTTCGGCCAGCTTCTTGCCATAGCAGTCGTACGCGTGGTCCACCGCACGCTGCTCGCCGGCGAGGATCTCGTCCCGCGTGGTGGTACTCATGTGCGTCCTCCCCGCGATGTCAGGTGACACCGCCCCGGGCATGTGCCCGTACCTCGCGGAAACAACTATCAGAAACCGCGCGATGACGAACAGTCAGTGGATCACTTCTCGGACGAGTCGATCGGCCTCACCCGCCGGACCCTCCCTGGTCGCAGATGGAGCCGAGCCCGCACAGGCGGCGGTGGCAACACCCCGGACTCGGCCGAGGCCACGGAACACACCACCGTCGGACCGCCCCCGGCCCCTCTCCGTCGGACCGCTCCGCCCCCTGTCCGCCGGTCCCCGGCGGCCTGCTCGGCGAGCGCCGCGTCTCTGCCTCGGGCATTCCGCCGACGCTGCGAGTTCCCCGGCCCGCCGCCCTCGGAGCCCCCCCGACTCCCCGCCCGTCCACCCGCCGCCAAGGTGGCCCCATCACCGAGGCTCCCTCACCCGCTACACTTACGGAGGCGCGCCAGTACCCCGGCGCACCACCGGATCGGCAGGCCGATGCGTCCGGGACCGCGGCTTCGTCGCAGTCCTCACACATCTTCCTGTGGATCCCGGCCTTCGCCTTCGTAGCTCAGGGGATAGAGCACCGCTCTCCTAAAGCGGGTGTCGCAGGTTCGAATCCTGCCGGGGGCACAGCCAGAAGGGCCAGCTCAGGAGTGGTTTCCTCCCAGGCTGGCCCTTCGTCGTGTTCGAGGTCGTGCCACACGCGTGCCACTAATGCCACGCGGATGCCACATCCCCTAGCCGCAGGCCCCTCCCCCGCCGTCGCGGATCATGGCCCCGAGTCGATCGGCGATGGCCCGGTCCCGGTCGCTGGTCATGTGCTGGTAGATCAGCGCGGCCCGGGAGCTGCTGTGCCCCATGCGGGTCATCAGCTCCCGCGTGCTGGCCCCGGCCGTCGAGGCCAGCGTGTTGCCCGTGTGCCGCAGATCGTGGAAGTGCAGCTCGGCCGTGACGCCCGCGGCCTTCCGGGCCTTGACCCAGTCGTCGCGGAAGTTGCTCCGCCGCAGTTGCCCGCCCTGCGGCCCGACGAAGACGTGCCCGTCGCGGCCGGGAGCGGCGAAGTGCTCCAGGTGGTGCGTGACCGCGTCGAGCAGTTCGGCCGGGAAGGAGACGGAGCGCACCCCGGCCGCGGATTTCGGCGCCTTGTCGAAGAGCCTGCCGTCCTGCAGCTCGGCCTGAGCGCGGCGCACGGTGACGGTCAGCCCCTCGATGTCGATGTCCCGGCGCCGCAGGGCCGCCAGCTCCCCGAACCGCAAGGTGGTGAAGGACGCCAGGAGCACGAGCAGCCGGTAACGCGGCGCGATGGAGTCGGCGACGGCGAAGACCTCCGCCACCGTGAGGACCGGCCGCTCGGGCACGTCGTAGCGGTCCGCGCCCTTGACGCGGCACGGGTTACGCCGGATCAGTTCGTCGTCCACGGCCGTGTTCATCAGGGCGCGCAGCAGTTGGTACGCCTTGACCACCGACGGTTCACCGACACCGACCGCCAGGAGCTTGCCGCGCCAGCTGCGCACCCGGGCCGTCGTCACGTCGGCCACGCTCCCGGCCCCGAAGGTGGGCAGGATGTGCAGCCGCATCACCGACTCGCTCCGCTCACGCGTGCGGTCGGCGAGCTTCCGGTCCCGCAGCCACGCGGTGGCGTACTCCTCGAAGTTCACCGCCCCGGCGTCCGGGTCCGACCACTGCCCGCGCGCGATGTCCGACTCGATGTGAGTCAGGGCGACTTGGGCATCGGTCTTGGTCGCGTACGTCTTCTCCGCCGGGCGCAGCTGCCCCGTCTCCGGGTCTCGGTAGCGGACCTGCCAACGGCCGGACGGAAGCTGCCGGACCGAACCGAAGTCTCGTCGCCTTCCCTTGTTGTTCGCCATCAGGCAGCCCTCCGCAGGGAGCTACGACGGTTGCCGATCGGCTGCACCGTGTTGGCTTCGATGAAGGCGTTCAGTGCGCTCTCCGTGATGCGGACGTGCCGACCGACCTTGACGAACACGATGCGTCGCTCGGCGATCAGGCGGCGCGGGAAGCGTTCCGTGGTGCCGAGGAGTTCGGCCACCTGCGCCACGGTCAGGTAGCGGTCAGTCATGGGTGGGTTCTCCTTCCGGTGAAGTAGCGGAGTTATGAGAGGCGGCGAGCCAGGTTTCTGCGGCGGTCAGTCCGGTACCGGCGAAGCGCCAGTGCGAGAGGACAAGGACGGTGTCCGGGTCGGGCAGCGGGTGACCGGCTTCGGCCGCACGTTCGCGGGTGAGGGCTTCGTTGTGGTCGGCGCGTTCCTGACGGAGGGCGCCGAGGGTGACGGAGTAGGCCCGGGACTTGGTGGAGAAGTGGCCGCGGAAGCCGAGCATGTGGGCCCACTTGCGCAGGCGTAGGTCTTCGAGTTCGGGCAGCGCGCCGAGCTTCCAGCAGGTGAGGATCATGCGCCGGGCGTGGTCGGTGACGCCGGAGCCGGTCAGGTCGGTGATCGGGTTGCGGATGGGGCGGTCGAGGGTGCCTGCGGTTTCGGCGCCCTTGGTGGCGTACTTGGCGATGTAGGTGGCTACGGCGCGGCTGGACAGTTCCGAGGTGCCCGCGAAGTCGGCGGAGCGGATGGGACGGATGTCGAGCTGTTCGCCGAAGCGGAAGGCGTGCGCGTGGCCGTCGAGGACGGGGCCGGGTGCTTCGGCGAGGCGGGCCGCCGAACGGATCGCGTCGGTGAGAAGTTCGGTCGTGGCCCAGTCCGGCGGGGCGTCCTCGGGGCCGTCCGAGCCGTCGAGGCGGATGACGGCGTGGAAGTGGACGGCGCCGCGCCGCTGGTACTCGGCGACCTTGGCGTAGGAGACCTTGAGGCAGTGGCGCAGTTCCGTGCGGTTGATGCCCGCGCGCGAGGCGAGCTGTTGGCGTAGGTAGGTGGTGAAGCGGCCCCACAGTGCCCCGGCGTGTGCGTTCCACAGGACGGCCGCGCGGTAGTCGTAGCGGTCCGGGTCCAGGGGTGTGCCGAGGGTGGGGTCGTCGTCCGCGTGGAAGCGTCCGCAGCGGCACCGGCCGCCGCCGGGGCGGTTGTGGACAGGGCCGAAGGTCGGAGCGGTGAAGGTGGCGAAGACGCGCGGGTGTCGGGCGACGGACGGCCCGATGCCCTTGCCGCCGCTCAGTCCGGCCGTGACGAGGTGGAAGGTGTCCTTGCGGTACACCTCGGCGCAGGTGGCGCACCGGGTGGCGCGGCGGTTGTTGCAGCGGATGAGGAGTTGTCCGGCCGGAAGGTCACGGGCGACGACTTCCCGGATGATCTCCCCGGTGGCGGCGTGGACGTCGAGCCGGTGGCCCTCCATCCGTACGGGCTGCTCGCAGCCGCCGAGGCGCTGGATCTGGTGGGCGTAGGCGCTGAGGTCGCCGTGCCGGGCGAGGGACGCCAGATGACGGATGGCTCCGGCCGGAGCCGTGGAGTGCATGTGCGGATTCCTCCTGGCAGCGAAGTCGGGGGTTCGGGGCGATAGACCCCGCCCGGCTTGTCGAGGGGGCTAGACAGTGCGGGCAAGCCGAGCGGGCAGAAGGCGATGAGGTCAGCGGCGGTGGAGAAGGGAGCGGAGGACGACGGCGCACACGGCCACGGACGCGGCGGTGATGGCGACGGCGAGGAGCATGGAGACCAGGACGGCACCGACGACCAGGACCACAGCGGTACCGCAGCCGACGAGGGCCAGTGCGGCGCCAGGGGTCAACTGGACAGCCGGGCGGGACGGCGTCGGGGGCACGGGGGCCGGCTGCGGAGTCACAACAGCCGGAGTGATGGCGGTCGACTCGACGACGGCGTTCGGGCTGACCAGGCCGGTCGGCTGCGGCATGGTCGGAATTCTCGGCTGGAACATGAACGAGTCTCCCTTCGCGATTACTTGACGGCGGTGTCGAGGACGGGGGCCAGCAGGCTGTCGGCGAGGAGGTAGCCGCCGAGAAGTAGCACGGCGATGAGCCACCAAGGCGGACGGATGAGCTTGACGCCGAGGACCCCGACGACGAACAGGGCGAGCCAGAGCGGAACGTCCATGGCAGTGGTCTCCTGTCAGGCCGGGCAGCGGTGGGTACGGGCGGCGAGTTCGGCGGCGGCGCGGCTGTCGTACTCGGCGGAGAAGTCGCAGCGAGGCGCGGTGCAGGCGGCCAGGTGGCGGTTCCGGCCGCGGTCGATGTACGAGGCGACGTTGACCGGGCCGATACGGCGGACGTTGCGGAAACGCGGGTTCATGGCGGTGCTCCTCTCTCAGAGGTGAGCGGCGACGGATGCGGTCATGGACGGAGGCAGGCCGAGCCGGGCGCGCACGGCGTCGGGATCGGCGGGGTGACCGGTGGTCGAGCGGTGTTCGTCGGCCAGGACCCGGACGCGGTCGACGAGGGCGGGTGGCAGGGCAACGGCGGGAACAGACGCCGAGGGCGAAGCGGTGACCGGTTCGGCGGGGGTGTGATCGGTACGGGGTACCGGGAGCGCGTCCCGGTCGGGCACGTCGACGGCAGCCGGTGGGGCGGCGTGTGGCTCCGGTTCCGCGTTCGTGGTCGAAGCGGCCGGCTCCCTCGGCCCGTCCTGAAGGTGTGGTGCGTGGGCCAGGAGGGTTCCGCCGAAGAAGGCGACGGCGGGCCAGCCCGCGACCGTGACGCGGAGCCAGGCCGGTACGTCGTCCAGGTCGAGGAGTCCAGCCGTGGCGACGTTGGCGCCGAGGGACGCGGCCAGGGCAATCAGGAACCACAGCCGCGGACCACCGGCTGCCTGTCCCGCTCGCTGCGACTGACGCATCCGGCGCCAGGCGGCGACCAGGAGCAGGTCGACGCTCACGGGGTAGGCCCACGCCTTCCAGCCGTCCTGTCCGGCTGCCGCAGCGAGGTCGTGCAGGTGGGAGAAGGACAGAGCCCCGGCGATGACGGCCTGAACGATCACGGCGTCCACACGGGCCAGGTGAGCACGCATCGGCTCGACTCCTTCCGCGTGATCAGCCGTCGGACTTGAGGCAGTCGGCACGCTCACGGGCGAGGCGAGCCACCTCGGCGGCGTCGGCGTCGCCGGGTGTGTGGGCGGCGATCCGCTCCAGCAATTCCGCCTTACGCTCCATGAGCGCGGCGTGGTCAGCGGAAGTGCGGCTCTGCCTGAGCGCGGCCGAGTCGGTGATCAGCGCGCTCACCTCGGCGATGGTGGGGCGTGACATGGGCTTCCCTTCGGTTCCGGGCATGGACGGGGTAGGGACGTGGCGCGAAGCGGTCACGCCGGCCGTAGGAGAGAGGGAGCGCGGCTACTCGGTCACCGGGCGAGCGGCGGGGGCCGAGGGCGAGGGTGACTTGGCCGCCTCGGTGGCGACGACGGGCCGGAATGAGGCGAGCCGGGGCAGTTCCGGCGCCAGGGCGGCGGTGTCACGGCAAACGGCCGCCGCGTCGTCGAGGGTGAGGTGCGGTGAGCGGACGCGGGACCAACCACCGGTGGAGTCACCGACGACGGCGACGCCGGGCCGGTCGGCCGGGATCGAGGTCGCGGCCAGGGCCGCCTCTGGGGAGACGTCGGCCAGCGCCATGTTCGCCGAGGACTCGTCGTTGACTCGGTGGCAGACCCGGCCGGTCAGCTGAGCGCGGAGCATCGTCGCACCCTTGCCGAGTTCCGAGCCGAAGCGCTGCCCGCAGACCTCCAGATGGATGCCGGCCGCGCGACCGAGCTGGGCAAGGCGGATGAGCTTGGTGACCATGGCGTCCCGCCGCTTCTCGTCGTCCCTGCTCGCGGCGAGGAAGAGTTCCGCCACTTCGTCGACGACGACCACGACCGGCACCGGCCGTACGTCGTCCGGCAGCCCCCACACGTCCGAGGTGATCACGGCGTCCGGGCCGACCATGCCCGAGAGCCCGACCAGACGGAACCGTGCCTCCATCTCCTCCAGCAGGACGTCGAGGAGGTCATTCGCCCGATCCGGATGGTCGGCGAGGGCGGACAATCGGGGAGCGAACGGCGCCAGTTCGACGCCCCACTTACAGTCGATGCCGACAAGCACGACCCGTTGCCGGGCCAGGCCACACAGCAGGTTCCGCAGGTAGACGGACTTGCCGGACTGCGTGGCGCCGAGGATGAGTTCGTGCGGCACGGTGCGGAAGTCCCGGACGTGCCATGCCCCGTCCTCCCGCAGTGCGAGAGGCAGGGAAAGCGGGCCGTCCGTCCGCCGACGCCGGGCGGGACGGACCTCGGCAAGGACGTCCCAGCCCACCAGGCGCAGTTCGAGGCGTCCCGGCTTGGTGGAGCGGACGTGCACGGCATGTGCGCCCCAGGCGTGCCGTAGCCGGTCGGCCGAGGCGGTGAAGTCCTCGGGCGCCTGCCCGGCCGCCAGGCGCAGCCGCATCACGAGACCGGATCCGGTCGGCCACGGCAGCGAGTGACGGGGCGGTACGGGAGCCGCCTGCCACCCCACCACCCGGGCCGTGGCCCGGCGGATGGCCGAGGCGGGAACCGTCAGGCCGCATGCATCCATCGTCGCCCGGTAGGAGGTGAGCACCCGCAGCGCGACGGCCGGGTACCCGATGAGCCACCAGAACAGGACCGGCAGTCGACGGCGGAGAACGAGCAGCGCGGCCAGGACCAGCAGGACCGGTAACAGCACTCGGACGATGTCAGTCATGGCCGTCAGCCCTGAGCCGGTGCGGCGGCGCTGACCATGACAGCGTCGGCCCGGTAGGCGATGCCGTGCCGGGCGCGCCCGCCGAACTCGCTCTCCCAGGGCCGGGCCACCAGGCCCGACAGGAAGACCGGTGCGCCCATCACCAGGCCGTCACCGATGCCCTGTTCCGGGATGGTGACCTTGACCATGTCCGAGCCGCCGGCCGCGATGAACACCAGCTCCAGCGTCATGAGTCGCTGATTGGTCACCGGGTCCACGGCGACCTCTCCGGTCTGCCGGTCCCTCACCTTGACCTCGGGCAGCTTGGTGACGAGGAGCGTCGCGTCCGAAGTGTTCACGGGGATGACACGCATGTCAGAACCTCACAGGGTTGTGGGCACCGGCCGCCCGGCACCACGCGAACTGAGTACCCCCCTAGACACCGCAAGGGAGGACGCCCCCAACTGTCTAGGGGGGTTGACGACTACCGTAAACCGACACCCCGTCAACTGTCTAGGGGGGTATACGTGCGTGTCTCGGCGTCCGCAGACGCTCTACGGCAGCGCCCAGTGGAGGACGCTGGCGTCGTCCCGCGCCTTGCCACGCGGCCAGCGTCGGCCGTCGGGGTCGCCGGCCTCGGCTTTACGCACGCGGCGGATCAGCTCGTCCGGCCCGGAGGAGTCGAGGGCGGTCAGGGTCTGCCGCCAGTCGGCGAGTTGGAAGCGGTCGACGAGTCGCGTTGCACCGTCGCTCATCAGCGTCACGGATGCCAGTGATTCCAGCGGCGCCCTGCCTGTCAGGGCGTGTTCGGCGGCCCGCGGGTCGGGGCCCGCAATCCAGAAGCCGCCCGGCCGGTTGCGGAGCCTCGTGAGGGCGTCCCGGTACTCGGCGAGTGCGGCGGAGTGTTCGGGCGAGCCGGTGGACAGCGCGTCGACCGGCCCGCGCAGCCGCTTGCCCACCTCGTCCAGGCGCCGGTCGGTGACCACATCCGTGCCCCCGCCCTTGTCGGCAAGGAGGAGCGTGGAGTCACCGAGGACGAGATACTCCACGACTCCCCCACCGGCCCGTACGGCGACTACCGTGCTGGTAGGACTGGCCCTATAGGTCAGATCACACGTGTCCTCGTGCAGGGCCCGGACAAGGCCGATGGAGTCGGCCAGGCAGTCAGCGAGCGACCGGGCCGGCTGTACAGCGATACTGCGCAGCAGCAGTCCGCCCAGCATCGAGGAGAACCAGGCGACGCCATGCGTACACCTGGTCTCAGCACCGCCGACCCCGGCACCGTCGAGAAGGACCGCCGCGCCGGGAGCGGCAGCGGCGAAGTCCTCGTTATCCCGGTCCGGTTCAGCGGGTAGCGAGGCGAGGGCGATCCTCACCCCGACGTCTCCTCGTCGTGCCGGTACAGGGGGCAGAGCAGTTCGACGGACTGCGGTTCGCTGGTCTCGGGGTCGTACTCGACACCCACCAGCGTGGAGAAGCGGCGGTCCCCCACCTGCCCCCACAGCGTGTTCAGGTCATTGGCGAGCAGCTGCACGACGCCGAGGGAACCTTGCGTGTGGATACCGGCGATGGCGAGCAGCGAGCCGGAACCGTCCGGGCGGGAAAGCCGGCCGAGGTATCCGACGTCATACGGGCGGACCGGATCACTGTCCTGCCCCGACCGGTGCACGGCGCCGGTGCGGCGGTCCACCACCGTCCAGGGCCCGTCTTCCGCGTGCTCCCAGCGCAGTACGGGATCCTGCGCGTACGTCTCCCACATCTCCTGAGACATGCGCGGCCCGCAGACGACGACCAGGCCGTCCCGGTTGAGGTCGATCTCACCGCTCACCGGCACGTGTTCCGAGGTGACGTCGAGCCCGTACGACCGCGCCAGGTCTTCAAGGCGCTTGCCGGAACTGACGTCGTCCACGGCGACGACCGTCCGCCCGCGCTCGTCGTCACGCCGCAGCGGAGTGGCCACCGTGACGGCACCCCGTCCGAGGAAGGCGCCTTCCGGCGCCGGACCGGTGTGCCGAATCTGGTGAATGCGCCCGCGGCTCAGGCCGGCTTTCGCGGCGATCTGCGCGTACGACAGCCCTTGCGCGTGGAGGTCCTGGACCACCCGCCGGCGGAGCCGGGCCAGTTCGGTCACCTCTTGCTGCGCGTCGGCCAACCGGGTCGTGACCTCGCGCAGGAGCAGGTACGGATCATCAATCGCCATGATCCGTTGCAGCTCGTCCGACATGACCTCACCTCCTAGCGGTAACCAGGAGTCTAGGGCCCTAGACGGTATGGGCGAGAGACGCCGTCCCGACCGAACGCCGATCACGTAGAACCTGGCCCGCCGTCGAGGAACACCCCGGGGACTCACCCGCCACCACCCGCGAAGCGACCACAGGGCGCGGCCGACCGGAGGACGGTCACACGCCCTCCCGCGCGAGATCAGCCCACACCGAGCGGCCCTCCGGCCAGGTCTTCACGCCCCAGTCCTTCGCACACGCGGCGATCATCCGCAACCCGCGGCCGCCTTCTTCCTGACCAGTCGCATCACACAGGTGCGGTAGACAGTCGCCGCCCTGGTCCACCACCTCGATGCGCACGAGGTCGTCGCCGAGGCCGAGCACGACGAGGAACCAGCCGCCGACCGAGCCGCTCAGCGTGTGCCGCACGGCGTTGGTCGCAAGCTCGCTCACGACCAGGACGGCATCGTCGACGGGCCCCTGTTCTTGCAGCAGGGCAGCGATGAAGTGACGGGCGTGCGCCACTTCCTCAGGCAGCCCGGGGAAGGCACGGCACCACTTGGAGCGCATGGGACTCTCCTCTGCGTCTAGGGGGCTAGACAGCCCAGCGGCAGAGTATTCCCATGCACGACCAGCAGGCCAGGCATTGTGAGGAATTATTCCTCTAAGGAGTGACGGCGTCTCCCAAGTCGCGGAACTCCTTCATCACAAGCAACAGCAGCTCCCGCACCTCGTCACCGAAGACCGCGGCCTGCTCGAAGCGACCGAACGTCTCCCCGTACGAGGCAACTTCATCAGCGTCGCCGGACACGCGCTCACTGCTGAAGGCCTCAACCACGACGGCCCGGTGATCGCACAACGTGAACCCGTGGCGAGGCAGGACTGGCACCGGCCGCCGCCAGGGGATGACTCCGAGCCGTACCGTGCTCAGGCTCTCGACAGCCAGCAGTCGGTCGAGCTGGGCCAGCATGAGGGCCGGAGTGCCGGGCCAGGTGCGCAACACGGCTTCCGTGAGGACGAACACCGATTCCCGCCCTGGCTCGTACAACACGCTCTGCCGCTCCACACGAGCAGCGACAGCCCTGCCGACTTGCTCAGCCGTTGCGGTCGGCGCGCTCGCGAAGACGTGCCGGGCATACTCCGCACTCTGGAGCATCGCCGGGAGAACGACACATTGGAACGAACGCACCAGTTGAGCGGACCGAACCTCTTCATCGACCGTCATGCCGACCGGAGTAGCACCGCCCGTCGATTGGTCAGAGTCGGACGCAGCCTCCACCGCGGCCAGGAGCTCCCAGACTTCACCCGCAGTCGACTCGTCCAGGCCGAGGGCACGCGAGAGCCTGTCGAGTACATCGGCACTCGGGACCATGCGCCCGGTCTCGACTTTGGACACGGTCGGCTGTCCCACTCCAGCCCGCTGGGCCAACACGGCACCCGTCAGGCCGGCCTCTGCTCGAAGCCCGCGAAGACGCGCCCCCAGCACCTTCGTCCGCTCTCGCCGTTCACTCCCCATGCCCAGGGTTCTACACCACGCGCCAGCAGCAACCGGGGCTGCTAAGCCCTGCCGACCATCAGATGGGACCGAACTGTCAAGCATCTCCCGGGACCGGACACGGCAGCAGCCCGAGCATGATTCAAACTTTCTCTACTGGTTCAAGGCACCCGCCGCGCACAGCGCGGCGCGCGCGGCCCGTCGCCCGGGCCGCCGCTCCTGTCTACGCCCCGCTTCGCCCCGGCCGCCGGCCGCACGCCTGACAGCTCGGGTTGATGGGCGGCGAACCCACCATGTGGCCGCGGCAAGTACGCGGCTCCAGGTCAAGACGATGCCTCCGGCGGGGGCGCTCCGGCTCCGGGATGGAGGGGGACCGTACGCGGGTGCCGGCCGGAGAGTGTGAAGGCGGGGGAACTCCCATCCCGCCTGCCACCGGCCCAGGACAAGCCGAGCAGCCACGGCACCGGGCGTCAAGGTCGTTCGTACAGTGGCGCGCTCCACCTTGACGCCCGGCACCGCGCCCGCTCCACATACGTGTGGGCCGACGGCAGACGGGATGGGAGTTAGGGGGGGCCTTGACCCCGAAGGGTGGACACCTGTTCGTGTCGTTATGCGGCAAGCGTCAGGGTAGCTGACTGCTGTTCGTAGGCGATTGGTGCCTGCTGTCCGTTCGCCGAGTGCCGTCGGCGGGTGTTGTAGCGGGTGGTCCAGCGGAAGACCGCCAGGCGGCAGGCACGGGCCCCGTCGAAGCGGCGGGCGCCACGGAGCGTCTCGCGTTTGAGGGTCGCGTTGAACGACTCGGCGAGGGCGTTGTCCGCGCTGGTCCCGACCGCGCCCATGGACTGCTTCACCTCCAAATCGGCACATACGGCCGCGAATTCACGGGAGCTGTACTGGGCTCCGTGATCGCTGTGGAAGACGGCGCCGGCCAGGCTGCCCCGCGTCCGGGCGGCGGCCCGGAGCGCGTCGGTGACCAGCGAGGTGCGCATGTGGTCGGCGACCGACCAGCCCACCAGCCGCCGCGAGAAGCAGTCGATCACGGTCGCCAGATACAGGAACTCGCCGTCGCCCACCGGCAGGTACGTGATGTCGCCGACGTACTTCGTGTTGGGTGCGCTCGCGGTGAAGTCGCGCCCCAGCAGGTCGGGCATCGCCGCGGCGGACGGTTCGGGCACGGTGGTGACCTGGCGCCTGCGCAGCCGCAGCCCGGCGATGCCGTACTTGCGCATGACTCGTCCGACGCGCTTGTGGTTCACGCGCTCGCCGTCCTCGCGCAGATCGGCGGTGATCCGGGGCCGGCCGTAGGTGCCGTCCCATTCGGCGTGCACGGCCCTGATCCGCTCGGCGAGAGCGACGTCGGCCTGTTCACGCGCGGCGCGGGCCGCGCGGCCGGCCCGCCACTTGTAGAAGCTGGAGCGGGCGACCTCCAGCACCTGACACAACCGCTTCACGCCCCAGGCGCGGTGATGGTCCTCGACGAACTGGAAGCGGCTGGTCACCAGGTCGTCTCTTGTGCGAAAAACTTCGTCGCCTTGCGGAGAATGTCCCGTTCGGTGGCGAGTTTCTGCATCTCCTTGCGCGCTGCCGCCAGCTCCCGGCGCAGGGCCTCGTTCTCGGCCTGAAGCTTCTCGGCCGTCGGCGGGGAATCCACCGTGCTCTTCTCCGTGCTCGTCGTGCTGCCCCCGCCGCGGCGGGCCCGTTCGGCCCGCACCCAGTTACGCAGCGTCTCGCGGCTGATCCCCAGGTCCTTGCCGATGCCCTCGAAGGTGTGGCTCGGGTCCGACAGGTACAGCGCGACAGCGTCCGCCTTGAACTCGGGCGAGTAGATCTTCATCACCATAAAAGATGCCTCCTACCCGGCCCCTGGCGGGGTCGGGCTCAGAGGTGTCCACCACTCGGGGACAGGTCCCGGGTGAGCGGTGGACAAGGCAGCTCCGCCCGGTTTGCCGCCCCGCATCCTTCAGCCCGAGGTTGGGACTATCTTTGCCAACGCGGATCCGGGTCTTGATCAAGTCGCGGAAAGGGAGGGCGAATATTTAGAGGAAGCCCGGCTGGCGAACTCTCGCCAGAGCTCACAATGCACCGCTCTTCCCCATCGGGTTCCGTTTTCCAACCAGTCGGCGATGGTCTCCACGACGAAGTCCCGCACATCGTCTCGCACCCCGTCCGCGTCCCAGTCCGCCTCGCCCAGCAGACGCTGCATCCCGATCGGATGCGCCTCACCGGCGCGCTCCGCCAGTGACCAACCGTTCTTGCGCTCCACCGGAGCGATCAGCCCAGCCATGTACTCCAGCGCCCGGCCCCGCGGCTCGGATCGGGAAAACCGCGAGGCGAACCGCGAGTGTAACCCCGCCAACACCTTACGCCAGGACTTAACTTGACGCACACCAAGATCCACCGACATGAGGACACTCAATCACACCTGACCCCATAACTGTGATTGCAGTACTAGGACTGGGGCCGGATGGCGCGGTTGGCTCGGACATGACCATCAGGGTGCCAGACAAAGACTCCGCCACACCTCCCTTCTGCCATCGTCGCTCTTGACGACGTGTCTGATGACGGCGGCACGAGGCCAGAAGTTGGCCCCAGGGACCTAGCGGTGGTGCCTGTTGTCAGTACCAGCCGCTACCGTCAGCTGATCGTCCGGACAGTGCGGCTACAGGGGGATGCATGGGTGGTCAGTTGCGCGTAGGGCAGGTGTATCGCTACGCCACTGGTAAAGACCCCGACCCAGCGATGCTGGGCGGGTATCCCAACTTCCACCATGTGACTCACTCGCCCGAGCTCCCGCGAGCCTTGCTGGAGGCAGGGATCAACGGCATGGCGAAGGTACGCACTCCGGGTGGGGACAGGCGGCCGGTGATTCTCATCCGGTCGAGCCCTTGGAAGGCCGGCACCGAGCAGACGCCTTGGCACGACGTGTTCGACATGGACAACGGGCACGTCCGCTACTTCGGAGACCACAAGGCCACCACCACCGTCGAACCCGGTAAGACCAACGGCAACGCGGCCCTGCTCGACGCCTTCACCGGGCACCAGGGACACACTCCGGAGGAGCGAGCCAGCGCCGTCCCGCTGCTGCTCTTCCGCGCGGTCTCGCGCAGCGGAAAGGTCAAGGGACACGTCGAGTTCTGCGGGTTGGGCGTCATCGAGCGGGCAGAGCGGCTGGTGCAGTGGGGTGGCAGCGAGCACACGACGTTCACGAACTACGTGTACGACATCGCTCTCATCGACCTCACCGCCGAGGATGACAAGGTCTCCTGGGACTGGATCGACGCTCGCAGGAACAAGTCTGTCAGCGACACGGCATCACTCGAACTCGCACCACGGGCTTGGCGCGAGTGGGTCAAGCACGGCCACTCGGCGCTGCCCAGACTCCGGCGGCGCGTCGCTCGCGCCAAGGTGACGAAGGTGCCCGAGCAGCGGCCGGCTCCAGGCACCCCGGAGGCCAAGGATCTGGAACTGATCTACAAGTACTTCGACGGGCGCAAGCACGATTTCGAGGCCGTCGCCTCAGCGGTTGCATCGCGTGTCCTGCGGGGCGCCGGCAACAGCTACGTCGAGGGCTGGCTCACCCGACGATCCGGCGACGGAGGCGCCGACTTTGTCGGGCGACTCGACATCGGCAGTGGCTTGGCCAGCACCAGTCTCGTCGTCCTCGGGCAGGCGAAATGCGTCAAGCTCGACAACCTCGTGACCGCCGAGCAGATCGCTCGCGTCGTGGCCAGGCTTCGCCGGGGCTGGATCGGCGTCTACGTCACGACAGGGGCCTATTCCGTACCCGCGCAGACCGAGATGGTGGAGGATCAGTATCCGGTGGTCCTCGTCAACGGGATGGACCTGGCTCGCGAACTCCGCGGCATGGCCCGAGACGACCACGGCGGAGACCTCGAAGCCTGCATTGAGCACATACTGACCGTGCGAGAGACCGCGGTCACGAACCGGCGACCTGAAGAGATCTTGCTGGAGTAGCCGCCCGAGGAGCGCGCGGCCGATCCGTGGACGGCGAAAGCGTATCGATGGGCCGACACCCCTCTGACCAGTACCAACGCGCAGGCCTGACACACCCTCCGGAGCCGTGTGCCGTTCCGCTCGCCGCGGAGAAACCGACAACGGGGCTGGGGCCGGTGGTGGTGCAACGAGGCACACGCGCCCCTGGTCGGTCGGCGCGCCCGCTGTCCCGGGTTCGACGTAATTCGGCAGTCTGGAGAGGCGAATCTGGGGCCTGACCTGGGTGGACATGCGTGTGTCCGCCTGGAGGGCGTGTCTCTAGGCGGTGGTGTTCTCGCTGGTCAGCGAGGTGTGGGCTGAAGTGAGACGACCTGCTTGGGGGCGGGGATGTCCAGCTTCGCGAGTAGGTCGCGCTGAGGCTTGGTCAGGGTGGTGACCTGCTGGAACGTGCCGGTGCGGCCGGTGAAGGTGCCCAGATGGAGGCGGTCGAGTTCGCGTCGGATGTGCGGCCAGGTCTTGCCGGTGGTGGTCTCGGTGATCCGGATGAGGAGGAGGGCGAGCCAGCAGAGGATGACGTGGGCTCGGATGCGTTCTTCGAGGCGGTGGTAGACGGGCCGCAGGTCGATGATCTGCTTCATGTCGCGCCAGCCGCGCTCGACTTCGAGCAGTTGCTTGTAGCCCAGCGCGATGTCCTCGGCGCTCAGGTGGGGGTCCGAGCAGCGCAGGAGGTACTTCCCGTCGAGGTTCTCCTCCGCCTTGATCTTCGCCTGGTCGACGCGGAGCTTGCCGGCCGGGGTAGCGCGAAGGTAGCGGTTCAGGCCGGGCTTGTCGGCGATCTTCCCGCGTAGTTCACCCCGCTTGAAGTCGCTGAGCTTGTCGGTGTCGGCGATCAAGCCGGCCAGCTGGGCGACGAGTTGTTCGCGCATGTGCCGGTCACGCTCGGCCGCTTCAGGGTTGTGGCAGATGACGAACCGGTCGGTGTCGGATATCCGCACCTCCTTGACGCGCATGTTCTCGCCGACGTCCTGGTAGCGGCCCTGGCGGAACAGGGCGGCCTGCACCTCGGGACTTCCGGAGCGGAGCTTCTCGCCGATGATGTAGGCGTGGTCGCCCTTGCGCAGGTAGCGGCGGTTGGCGGCGGAGGAGAAACCGCGGTCTGCCACCCACACGATCTTGGACAGGGTCCAGTCCCGCATCTCGTCCTTGACCTGCCGGATCAGCGTCTGGTCGGAGGTGTTGCCCGGCCAGCACCAGCAGCGGACCGGGATGCCGTCCCTGGTGACGGCCATGCCGATCACGATCTGCGGCAGGTCGTCGCGGGAGTCCTTCGACTTGCCGTGGGTCCGAAACCCGGCCTGCCTGGCCTCGTTGTCGTCCACATCGTCGGCGTCCAGGCGCCGGCCCGCGTCGTTGCGGGCGAGGGGCTCGTCGGGCTCCTCCAGTTCGAAGTAGGTGCTGGTGGTATCGAAGAACAGCAGGTCGACCTCCAGGTTCAGCAGGTTCGCGACCTCGTCGAACACCTGCTTCTCCAAGTCGTCCTGCACCTCGTGCAGCCAGTCCATCGCCCGGTAGCAGGGCTGTTCGCCGGTCTCGGCCAGGCCGTCGATGTGCACGTCGTTCGTGATCCACTCCGCCGCCGCGAGCTTCGACGACGGGGCCAGCGCCCGGTTGGCGACCAGGGCGAACAGCACCCGCTCGGTCGCGGTCATGTCCCGGCGCCGGCCTCGCTTGGGCTGCCCGACCCGGCCCACGATCTGGTCGATCCGCAGCCGGCGCCACAGCTGGTCGAGCACATAGGCGCCGCCGAACGGCACCGAGGAGACGAACTCCAGGTCCGACGCCGCGGTTGCGGCCAGCGCGTCGCCCGGCTCCAGCAGCTTCGATAGAGACATGACCAGACGCCTGACCGCCTCGCGGTCCAGGTCGTCCTCGCGGCCGAAGGTGAACAGCACCTTCGGCACCGCCCGCCCCTTCACCGGATCCCACTCGTTGTGGGCCAGATGCAGGTACCGGACCGTGCCGGACTTGTTCTCCCGCTTCGTCGTCCTCACGTACATGGATCCAGACGATAGGCCGAAGTAGCAGGCCAACACAGGTGAATCAAGAAAGTCGTGTCTCTAGGCCATTCCAGCCGTTTGCGCCGTCCGCGCCCCGATGACCTGCACCTTCAGCCCGCAAGAGCCTCCAGGACCCTCGAATTACGTCGAACCCAGGGCTGTCGTGGCTGACTGTCGTCGGCTGAGGTTCGTGCCACAAGCGTGCCAGATACAGGGGTCAGCCACGGTCAGCACCGGCGCCCCGCGGTCGGGTACCCGCTCGCTTCCACGACTGGCGAAGCCGCAGCTCAGCCCTCAGATCACCCAGCCTCTCTCCTAAAGCGGGTGTCGCAGGTTCGAATCCTGCCGGGGGCACCAGTTCAGAAGGGGCGCACCTGCGAGTTTTGCTGGGTGCGCCCCTTCTGACATCCACGTCCGACATCAACGCGGGCGATCACTCACGACCAGGACGACCATGGCGCCGCTTCCTGAGCAGTCGGTCCATACGGCTCACGGCCTCGCGCTGTCGCGCTGCGTGTCCTGGACGACGTTTAGTGGTGACGTCGGGTATTGGAACCGTCCGAATGCCTCTTGAGCCGGTCGCTGCCGCCGGGGCCGTCACGATCGGCAGGCTCGGATCAGAGACGCGAGGACAGTGCCTGGGTCGTGCAGGGGATGGGCGCCGTCGGTGACGACTCGGCGTGTGCCAGGATCCATCGGGTCCGTCTGCGCCCAGTCGGGAGACCCGATGTTGATCTCGACTTCCAAGCCTGACGCTGTGGCAAAGCGTCGTTCGCTGATCGGTCCCCATGAGCGGGTTCTGATCAGTTCGCCGAGGGCGAGCTCGTCGGCCCATGCGTTGTCGGAGTACTGGGACTCGTCTGTCGTGAGAAGGACGAGGTCGATGTCGGAGTCGGGCCGTGCGGCATTGCGAGCGCACGATCCGACAAGTAGGAGACCGACGACGTCGTGGCGGCCCGCGGCCCACCGCGTGACGCGGTGGATGATCTCTTTCGTTTCGGCAGCCCGTTCCGGTGAGATCGCAGGTCGCCCGCTCGCTGGCTGGTTGTCACGGTGCATTGTGTTGCCTCCCAGGTGAGTAGCGGTGGCTGACTTCTGCGGCGTAGGTGGCCCAGTCGCCTGCGGAGAGCCGTTGCCAGGCGACGGCGACGTCGGTGTGGATGTCGAGGGTGCGGGCGAAGATCGCGGCGTTCCTTGGCGAGACGTGGAGGAGTCTGCGCGGTCCTTCGGAGCTCGCAGGCGCCTTGTTCCTCCTCATGATGCTCGGGTGCATGGCCGTGATCGCCTCGATCGCGGCCTTCAACCGGCCCCGCTTGCTCGTCCCGCCCTACCTGCGCCACAGACGCCACCTGTAGGCCGGGCCCGTCCGTCTCCGGGGTTTCGGGCAGCCGAACCACTCGCGGCCCGGCCTCAGTAGCGGGCCTGGTGAACGATCGGTCCCTGCCGGCCGGTGTGTTCACGGGGGCCCCGCCATGGCGGCGTCCTTATTCGGTGCGCAGCCCCGCGGCGCGCACCCGTCGTGGGGCCACGACGCTCCCGCAGTACGATGATCCGGCCCCGGATCCCGTCCCAGGGTGTCCGGGCCGTCGTCACTGAGGAGTTGCGTGCCCGTGCCTGCCCGACTGCCCTCGTGGGCCTGGGTGTGTGGTCTGACCGTGGGTGCGGTGGCGGCGGTCACGGTACTGGCCGTCCAGGCGGACCGCGGCGCCGGGCCGGCGCTCACCGTCGCCACTCCCCGCCCCACCGTGACGGCGTCGGAGCCGCCCGTCGCCGAGGAGTCTCCCGTGATCGCCGTGCCCGAGGGTTCCGGAGAGGGACGGCGTATCGTCTACTCGCTCAGCACGCGACGCGTGTGGCTGGTCGACGCGGCCGACGTGGCCAGGCGCGACTTCGCGGTGTGGCCCGGCACGGTCGACCCGGGCATCGGCGCCTACACCGTCGGTGCCCGCCGGGAGGCGACCACGGGTTCGGATGGTGTGCCGATCGAGCACGTTGTCTACTTCGCCCTGCGGGACGGCGTGTCGGTGGCCTTCTCGCACGCCGTGGACGGTTCCTCGCCCCCGGCCGGCAGCCCGGGCGCGCGCACCGGCGGCATTCGTGTGCCCAAGGAGGACGGCGAGGCGCTCTGGGTCTTCGCCACACCGGGCACCCCGGTTCGGGTCGTGGACTGAGCTCGGCCCCGGCACCTTCCCCCGACCCCGGCGAGGAACGACGTTCCGGACTCGCACGGCCCCGGCCTCGGCACCTTCCCCCGGTCGGGGGAAGGTGCTTCGTACCGGCGGGGGGCCGATGGGCGGATCGCTCCCGTTCGATGGGGGGAGCAGCCTGAGGGGGTAGCGCGACACGTCGAGGGGCAGCGGTGCCCTGGAAGGCAGGAGACACGATGAAGATCGAGCGGGCGGCTGACGACTGGGCGCGGGCCCACGGTGACCTGCTGCGCGAGGACACGGCGGGCTTCGCCGTGGTGCCGGTCGCGCCGGTCACCATCACGCCGACCATCACGCTGGCGTGCGGCGTGGGCGCCGGCGCCGCGTTCATAGGCGCGACGCTGTACGCCAACGCCAACTCCGGCAACGTCTGCCTGACCGGAGGCAACGCGCCCGGCGAGATGGGCGACGTCCTCTCGGTCGTGTCCTGACCCGCGGGTCGGGCCGGGCGCGCTCCGCGAGCGGCCCGCCGCTCGCCTCCCCGCCGCGGCTGCGCCACGCCTTCGGGGCGGGCGGGGTCGCGCGTGCCCGGCGTGCCGCTCGTCGCGACGGGGCGGGACCGGCCGGTGTGCGGGGAGTCGCCTCCGCGGCGGCGGTTCGGGCGGGCCGCTAGCCCGGCCTCACCGCCACTCCGCCGGGCACGGCGTCCCCCGGGGAACGACGTAGGGCGCCGTCAGACGGTACGTGCCCGCCTCGGGGGCGACGAGCGTCGTCCAGACGTCCCCGTACGTGTCTTCCTCCGCCCCCATCAGGCAGCCGTGGGTGTTGTCGTAGACCTTCTCCGCCGCGGTCACACCGTCGGTGTCGGTGTCGGTGTCTCCGTCGGCGAAGGGGGCTTGGACCTCCTTCGGGGCTTCCAGGCGTTTCCCGTCGGAGTCCACGAGACTCAGCCAGGGCGAGTAGGGGATGCGGACCAGGACGCGTCCCGCCTCGGCGACGCGGACCGTCCACTCGTCCTGACCCGCCCGTTCCACGACCGCGTTGGGCTCGGCCAGCGGCGTGGGGTCGGTCACCTCGAAGAGTCGCCAGTTCGCGTCGCCCCAGACCTGGTGCAGGTAGGGCAGGCCGCCTTCGACCAACTGGCGTTCGCGCCTGCCGCCGTCGCCGTCCGGTTCGTCCTTGGGCAGGACGACGTACTGCACGGCCCAGCGTTTCAACCACGCGTGGTAGTTGGCAGAGTTGAGCGAGCCGTCGTAGAAGAGCGGGTTGCGCTCGATGTCCGCCTGCCGGTTCCAGCCCCTGGCGAGGTTCACGTGCGTGTCCAGGGCGGACGCCTCGCGGTGCGATCGGGCCGGGACGACCTCGACTCTGCCGCGCTCGGCCCCGACTTCGCGCAGTTGGTGCAGCAGGGGGGCCAACTCCCGTGCCCAGGAGGCTCGTGGTGTGGTGTTGACGACGTCGTTGTACGACTTCACGCCGATCCAGACCGCGAAGCCGACGGCCGCGAGGGACAGCGCGTACCACCTGCGCGACCGGGGCGCCGCGAACGGCAGCGCGGCCACCAGGACGGCACCGGCGAAGAGCATGGACAACCGGGTGACGTTCGAGCCGATCTGCGAGTTGATCAGCCAGACCAGGAGCACCGCCAGCCCGTACACACCGGCCGTGATCCGGACGGTCACCCAGTCGCGGGGCACCAGCACGGCCACGAGCGCGGCGAACAGGAACGGCAGGAAGGCGGAGCCGAACGACATGGGCTGGGTGCCGGAGAACGGGAAGAAGTACGCGGACAGGGCGACCACCAACGTCGGCGGCAAGCCGAGCGCCCAGGCGCCCGGTCGCCGCTTCTGGAGGAACATCGCCACCGCCACCAAACCCGTGAACAACCCGGCCACGGGTGAGGCCATGGTGGCCAGGGCGGCCAGCGGAGCCGCGCACACCGCCTTGGCCCACCGCCGGTAGCGCCAGCGGTGCGGCCAGCAGAACACCGCCGCCACGGCGGCGAGGGCGAACATGGTGCCCAGTCCGAACGTCACCCGCCCCGACAGCGCGTTGCCCAGCAGCCCGAACAATCCGGCCCAGGCGGCCGGAAGCGGGTTCCGTACCGGCCGGACCCGCACCAGGATCAGCGTCAGCAGGGCGGCGGACACCGTGCCGGCCAGCATCATCGTCGTCCGGACGCCGAGCAGCGACATCAGGTAGGGCGACACCACGCTGTAGGACACCGGATGCATGCCGCCGTACCAGGCCAGGTTGTACGCCGATCCGGGGTTGCGGCCGACGAACTCCGCCCAGGCGTCCTGGGCGGCGAGGTCGCCCCCGCTGTTGGCGAAGGTGAAGAACCAGGCGAGGTGCAGCAGGCCGGCCACCGCGGTGACGAGGAGCACCGGATGGCGCCGGGCCCGGTCGCGGAGCCGCCGTGGGAGGCTCCGCACCCCGGCGGGGGCCTCCCGTGAGGCCGCGTACTCGGAAGGTGTCCCCGGCGGGGTGGGTCGGTCCGAGAGCCCGGCGGCGGGGTCGGCTCCGCTCGGGTGGTCGGCGCCCTCCGGGACGCCGCCGGTCGGGGTCTGGCCCGGCTCGGCCGCGGACGCGTCGGCGGGCGGGCACGTCCTCGTGCGCTCGGTGTAGTGGGCGTGCGCCCTCCGCGAAGCGGCCACTCGCATTCTCTCCCGCGTCCTGTCCGTCACGTGCCGGCGCCCGGTCGGGGCCGTTTCCTCCTGCCGTCCCGCCCCCCCCTTCCGGGGTGGTCCCCAGTGGCGTGCGGGTCCCCTGCGCCCGGGTCCGCGGGCTTCCGAGTATCCGGTGCGGTGGGGTGTCCGCGGGATCGAGGCCGGGGAGGCGGGCCTGGTTCGGGGTCAGCCCAGGCGGGTCAGTCTTGGGGTGAACCCGGGTTCCACCAGATCCTCGGCCAAGGCCACCGGAACCTCGACGGCACCGCTCGTCGCGCCGTCTCCCACGGTCAGCGTGCCCACCTCGGTACCGGCCTTCGCGGTGTGCGGCACGTCGGCGGCGGCGAAGGTGAGCTTCACCGTCAGCCCCGGCCAGCCCGCCGCCTCCACGTCCCGCGTGGTGACCACCGGTGTCCGGCCGCCGAGACCGTCGTCCACGTAGCCGACGACCTCGCCCTTCTCGATGATCACCATGGACTCCAGTGCCTCCTGCGCCGCTCGGATCAGTCGATCCGACTCGTACAGCGCGGCACCGAGGATGGTGTTGTCCTCGCCGCCGGCGGGCTGCCGCACCACCGCGCCGACGATGGTGCGGGTCTCGCCGCCGACGTCCTGCTTCGCGGCGAAGACGAGGTTGCCGAGAGCCGAGGTGGTCGTGCCGGTCTTGATGCCCACGACCCCGTTCCGGCCGACCAGGCGGTTCCAGTTGGAGTGGTTGACACCCTGGTAGTCGTCGTACGACATCATGGCCGAGACCTCGCGGAACACCGGCTGCTCCATCGCCGCCTTGGCGAGCTTCACCTGGTCGACGGCGGTGCTGACGGTGCTGTCGTTGAGGCCGGAGGGATCGGTGTAGGTCGAGTCGGACATGCCGAGGTCCTCGGCGGCCTCGTTCATCTTCTCGACGAAGGCTTCCTCCGAGCCTGCGTCCCACCGCGCCAGGAGGCGGGCGACGTTGTTCGCGGAAGCGACGAGAATGCTCTCCACCGCCTCTCGTTGTGTGATCGAGTCGCCGGCCGAAACCTGGACCGTCGACTCGGCCCCGGCATCGGACTGCTCCTCCGCGGTTTCGTCGATCTCGATCTTCGGGCCCTCCGCCCCGCTCTTCAGCGGGTGATCACGCAGGATGACGTAGGCGGTCATGATCTTGGCCACGCTGGCGATCGGGACGGGTTCCTGTTCGCCCGAGGAACCGAAGGTCCCGATCCCCTGCACGTCGAGAGCCGCCTGGCCGCTCTCCGGCCAGGGGATGCGCGGATCTCCCCCCTCGAAGGTGAAGCTCGCCGGTGCCGTCAGGTCGAGGCGCGGCTGCGGGAGCGAACGGGTGGCCTGGACGACCGCGAAGACGACCACCAGGAGAAGAGCGAGCGGCGTCCAGATCTTGACCCGCCTGGCCGCCGTGCGCAGCGGGGTCTCCGGCGGGGGCGGGGTGTTCGTCAGCTCGGCCAGAAGATCCATCGGCGGCTTCGGCGGCATCGGCTGCTGCCGGGTCCGCTCCGGCCCCTCCGTCCCCCCGGCATCGGAGGGATCGGCGGAGCCGACGCCGGCATCGGCATCGGCGGGCGTCGCGGGGGGAGTCGTGGCGAGCACCGCGGTGACGTCGGCGGCGGTCGGCGGTTTCCGTGTCGCCGGGTCGTCGAGCGGTCGGAGCGCGACGAACTTGCTGGTGCGCTCCGCCGGGCTCTCGGCGGCCCCACCGGTCCCGGACCCGCCGGACGACGGGGCGGCGCCCTCAGCCCCGTCGGCGCCGTCGGCCTCGTCGAGGTCGGTCGCCTCGGCCTCGTCCGACCGCGGCCTCGGGCCTTCCGCCTCCGTCCCGCCCGAGTCCGCCCGCGGGCTCGGCCGCTTCGCCCCTTCCACCGGCTTCCCCAAACCGGTCCGCTCCGGTCGTTCGGATCGGCTCGCGCTCTTCGGACCGCCCTCGGCGTCGGCTCGCTCGTCGCCCGGCGTGCCGTCCGCGACCTCGTCCGCGCCTCGCGCACCGCCCTCACCAGAGCCGTCGAACGCGAGCGCGGTGGTCGGTTGATCGGTGCCCTTCCCGGCGGGGGCCGGAGCCTCGAAGACGGCGGTCGGTCGATCCGTCGGCGGCGAGCCCGCTCCCGAGTCGGCGCGGGACCGGCCCGTCGTCGGGTCGGGCGCGCCGGGCGACTGGTCCGCTGCGGGGCCCTCGTCGCCCGCGTCTCCCTTCGCCGCGCCGTCACCCTCGTCGCCGTCGCCCTCGTCGGCGTCCTCGACCCGCCCCTTGCCGTCGGCGTTCGCGGCGGCCGGCCGGTCCTGGGCCGTCGTGGCGTCGGCGGTGCGGACCCAGGCGGAGACCGCGGCACGCAGTCGGTCCTCTCGGGCCTCCGACTTTTGCCCCCCGTCCCGCGCGTCCCCGCCTTCGGCGGGCCGTGTCTCGGCGTCGGGTCCCGCGTTCCCCCCCGTGCCGTCGGCACGGTCGGGCTCGGCGTCGGCGGCGTCGGCGGCCTCGGCGAGCGCGTCGTCGGCGGGGGGCTTGGCGGAGGTGGAGCGGACCACGGCGTCCAGCGCGGACGTGCTGTAGAACTCGGCGGCGGCCCCCGGCGCGACCGGGGAACGGCCTGACTTCCCCGTCTCCGCCTCCGCCTCCGCCTCCGGTGCGGAGTTCGCCGTGTCGGGCCCGGCGTCCTCGGACGACACGTCGGACCGTGAGCCCCGGGGCCGGCCGGGGCCTCCGGTCGCGTCGGCCTTCTCGCTCGACGAGTCGGCGCCCGGGGAGGGTTCGGAGTCGCGAGCGTCGCGGCTGTCGGACCGCCCCGCGTCAGGTCCGGTGAGAACGCCGTCGCCGGCCTCCTTGGCCCCGGACGGCGAGTCCTTGCCCCGCCTCCCCGCCGGGAGGACCCGGGTCGCCGTGTCGGACTCGCCGCCGCTCCGGCCGGACACCGCGATTCTCGGATCCGGCTTTCCCGACGCCCGGGGCGTTCCTCCGGTCGGTCCGGCGGCCGGGGACGCGCCCGACCTCTCGGCCGGGCGGGCCGGGGTCCTCGCCTCGGGAACCGGGCGAGCACTCCCTGGCGTCGGTTCCACCGACGACTCGCGCTGCTTCGACCTGTCGGGGGACTCGCCCGCCACCGATGCCTCCTTCACGCGCCGCACGCACCGCGTGCGCATACCGAACCATGTACCAGTGTCCTGTGTACGGGGAGACCCCAGGCGGTAGACGAGAACGACATACCAGCCGGTTCCGTCACGAACCGGCCACGCACCCTCGACAGACCAATGTGAGAGGGGTCACCCTGTCATTCATCCACGCGGGGAGGCATGGATGGGCAGGAGCCGCAGAACAATTCCGGAGGAGCTTCTGTTGCTCGCACTGGACCCGGCCACGGGTACCACTGCGCAGCCGCAGTCGCTCGACCTCGGTCTGGCCGGAGCACAGCTCGTGGAGCTGGCGCTGGCCGGACGGATAGCCCCAGACGGGGATCGTATCGCCGTGGTGGTGCCACGGCCGACCGGAGATCCGACGCTGGACTGCGCCTTGGAGTTGCTGCGAAGGCGTGGCGCCCCGGTGCGGGCCGTCCACTGGATCGGCGGGCCCCGACTCGGGCTTCGCCAGACCTATCTCTCGCATCTGGAGCGGTGCGGCATGGTGCACGCCGTCGAGGGTCAGATGTGCGGGGTGCTGCCGACGACGCGCTACCAGGCGACGGACACCGCCATCAGTCGGGAGATCAGGGCCCGGTTGGACGCCGCGATCCGTACCGGCGTGCCACCGGATCCCCGGACCGCCGCGCTCGCGGCGCTGGCCCACGCCGTCGGCCTGGGGAAGCACCTCTACCCGGGCAACGAGGGGCGCTCGTCGCGGTCTCGGCTGCGGGACCTGATCCGGCACGACCCGATGGGCGGGCTGGTCGCCCACGCGGTGATCGACGTGCAGAACGGCGCGGCGGCCCAGCCGCGTCGGGCCGCGGGCCGCCCGGGGTCGGGAAGCAGGCCCTCCGGGGAGCCCGCCCCGGGGGTCGCGCGGCAGTCGCGCCGAGGTTCCATGGCGCGTGCCGCCGCTCACTGACCGCCCGCGCGACCCGTCCCGCCGGGCCCGGTGGGGCGTGGACGGGCAGGGGCGCGGCGTCCGTTCCGGCAACGCCCGCCGGGGCGCCGCAGAGGTCGGGCGACCGGGGTGGTGGGCGGTGGAACGGTTCCGTTCCGCGAGGCACCGGCCGCGCCCGCGCGGGGCCGCGCGATCGGGACGGGACCCGACGGATGGCCGGCCCGTCGTGTCGACGCCGGCCGGCGGGACGGTCCGTGTGGGGTCGGTGGGCGGGTCGGGGCGGCGGCCGGCCGCCGCCCCGGCTTCCTCTGCGCGGGGGATGCTCCGAACCGGCGTGTACGCGGCGCATGTGGATCGTTTCCCAGCGGCGGGAAGTGCCGTGGTGGCAGTCTGCTGAGCAGCAGATACGCAAAGTGGCACACACGCAGCCGGAGGTGCACGCCCTGTGGCGTCCAACGTCAATCCCACCGTCAGACGGCGTCGACTGGGTCAGGAGCTGCGCCGCCTCCGTGAGATCAAGGGCATGACCGCCGAGGAGGTGGCGGAGCGACTCCTGGTGTCGCAGTCGAAGATCAGCCGCCTGGAGAACGGGCGGCGCAGCATCAGTCAGCGTGATGTCCGGGACTTGTGCGGCGTGTACGAGGTCTCCGACCAGCTGATGGTCGACTCGCTGATGCAGATGGCCAAGGACAGTCGCCAGCAGGGCTGGTGGCACGCGTTCGGGGACATTCCGTACAGCGTCTACATCGGCCTGGAGACGGACGCGGACTCCCTGCGGACCTACGAGCCGCAGATCATCACCGGCCTCCTGCAGACAGGGGCGTACGCGGAGGCCCTGGTGCGGGGAGCGCTCCCGGAGACCCCGCTGGCCGACGTGGAGAAGCGGGTCAAGGTGCGGATACGGCGTCAGGAACGCGTCACGGCCGAGACCGACCCGCTCCGCCTCTGGGTCGTCCTGGACGAGGCGGCGCTGCGACGGGTCGTGGGCGGCCCGCACGTGATGCGGGAACAGCTGGAGCAGGTGGCCGAGATGTCGCAGCGACCTCACATCACCGTCCAGGTACTGCCGTTCGACGTGGGCGCCCACCCGGGCGTGAACGGTCAGTACTCCATCCTGGAGTTCGCCGACGCGGCGGACTCCAGCGTGGTGTACATCGAGGGGGTGACCAGCGACCTCTACCTGGAGAAGGCGCAGGACGTGCAGAAGTACACGTTGATGTACGAGCACCTGCGGGCGCAGGCGCTGAACGTGGAGCAGTCCCGGCGGCTCATCGAGACGATGGCCAAGAAGTACGTGGTCTAGGCGACCGGCGGGGGGCGCACACCACCTGCGATGTGCGGCGGAACCCTACATCAGGCGCGCTCCGCTCTGGAGGGTTCATCCGGGAATCCCATTCGGTCGGGTGAACGACCGCTCCGCGCGGGCGGGCCAGAGAGTAGCGTCGATCACGCCAATGATCACGCGTCGTTGGCGCGAGCCGTGCCGCGAGCCCACCGGGCACGCGGCACGCCGACAGCCACTCCCCACGAAGCGAACGGAGCACCCATGGCCATCTCTCAAGGCGCCGCGGATCACTGGATCAAGTCCTCCCACTCCGGGGGCAACGGAGCCTGCGTCGAGGTGAGGTCCCCGGCCGTGGCGGCTCTCCTGGTCCGTGACTCCAAGATGCCCGAGGGTCCGACGCTGGCCTTCCCCTCCGACGCCTGGACCGCCTTCCTCTCGACGGTCAAGGGCTGACACCGGCTCGCGGGCACGTCGAGGCGCGCGCCGGGCTCGGATCCACCACGCACGAGCCCCGCGCAGGGGCCCGCCGCGCGCCTCGGCGGCGCGGGCCGGCGCCTCGCGGGGCCGTACCGGCCCGACCGGCCCCGTACGGCCGGTGGCGCGGTCCTCTCGACCGGATCGCCGTCCCGGCCGAGAGGACCGCCGAACGCCCGAGTCAGCGGCCGACCGCGAGTCGGGCCTCCAGCTCCGACACGAGGTCGGCGGCGTCCGGTTCGGTCTGCGGCGAGAAGCGGGCGACGACCTCCCCGTCCCGGTCGATCAGGAACTTCTCGAAGTTCCACCGGATGTCGCCGCTGTGTCCCTCGGCGTCGGCGAAGCCGACCAGCCGTTCGTAGAGGGCGTGCCGCCCCGCGCCGTTGACCTCGATCTTCTCGGTCATGGGGAACGTCACCCCGTACGTCGCCGAGCAGAATTCGGAGATCTCCTCGGCGCTGCCCGGCTCCTGGCCAAGGAACTGGTTGCAGGGCACGCCCAGCACGGTGAACCCCTGCTCCGCGTAGCGCTTCTGCAGCTCCTCCAGCCCGGAGTACTGGGGTGTGAGACCGCACTTCGAGGCGACGTTCACGACGAGCACGACCCGGCCCGCGTACTGCCCGAGCCCGGCCGAGCCGCCCCCCAGGGCGGCGATCTCGACGCCGAGGGGTGAGGACTCGTGATCGATTGCGTCAGATGTCATGCCGGGATGGTAGGCCCCACGCGCCGGCGGTGGCCAGGTCGTCCGCCGCGCCGGGATCCCCCGGGTGACACACGACTCGTCGCGAACGTGTACGGGTAGGACTTGGCCCGTTCGGACGCGGGAGACGCGACGATACACTCCGCCCGGCCCGAGTAAGGGCTGAGAACGGGGGATTCGACCGGTACCGTTCCCGCTTTCCCCACCCTCGGTCTCGGCCGACAATCGTCGCACCCGTTTACCTCTGTGAAGAGTTGGCGCTAGCGTGGGGGCGTCCCGGGCGACGCCCGGGCGGTGCCCGCCCGTCGTGACCCGCCGGGTCGCCGGGTCGCCGGGTCACGGAAACACACGGCAAGGGGGTGTCCGATGCGGCTGAGCGGGGCGGTCCACTCCTCCCCGACCGTTCGGGAGACGGCGGTCGCGCCGGGCGAACGGCCCACCGCGCCGCCGGGACTCCCCGAGGGCGCCGCGGCGGTGCGCCAGGCCCCCGGTGGGCCCGGTGACCTCCCGACAGCTCGCGCCGGCGCCCCTCCGTCCCGGCCCGGGGACCAGCCTCCCCGCCCGTCTCCGGGCCCCGGGCACGAACGGCCCCGACGCCACCGGGCCGGCCGCCGCCCGCCCCTCAAGTGCGCCGGGCCGCCCCCGACTCGGCACGGAGCGCCACGCAAGCCCCTCGAACGGCCGCCGGACAGACGGCCGTCGGGCCGGCCGGGAGGGAGAGCCCGACCGTCGGCACCGACCGCGAGGGCCTCCCCGTGAGCGCGGGTCGCCCTCGGAACGACGTCGCGCGGGACGGCCGACCCCGTTCCGGCCGCCCACCGCTCCCCCGGAGGCGGCCCGACGTCAGTCGAGCACCGGGAGCAGCCGCGGCAATCGGCCGTCGGACGCCCGGGCCACGCGCCGCCGCTCCCCGGTGACCTCTCCGTACAGAGTGGTGCGCGGCCGGGCCGGGCGTCCGGCCGCCTCAGCCACCGCGACCAGCTCCCGGATCGTCATGTGCGAACCGTACGAGGAGCCCGCCATCCGGGAGATGGTCTCCTCCATGAGTGTGCCGCCGAGGTCGTTGGCACCGGAGCGGAGCATCTCGGCGGCGCCCTCCGCGCCCAGTTTCACCCAACTCGTCTGGATGTTCGGGATATGCGGGTGCAGCAGGAGCCGTGCCATGGCGGTGACGGCACGGTTGTCGCGCGCCGACGGCCCGGGGCGGGCGATTCCCGCCAGATACACGGGCGCGTTGGTGTGCACGAAGGGCAGCGTCACGAACTCGGTGAACCCACCGGTGCGCTGCTGGATCCCGGCGAGGGTGCGCAGGTGTCCCAGCCAGTGCCGGGGCTGGTCGACGTGGCCGTACATCATCGTGGAGCTGGAGCGGATGCCCAGCTCGTGGGCGGTCGTGACGACGTCGATCCAGGTGGCGGCCGGGAGTTTGCCCTTGGTCAGGACCCAGCGCACCTCGTCGTCGAGGATCTCCGCGGCCGTTCCCGGGATGGAGTCAAGCCCCGCCTCCTTCGCCGCCGTCAGCCAGTCGCGGATCGACATCCCGGTGCGGGTGGCGCCGTTGACGACCTCCATCGGCGAGAAGGCGTGCAGATGTATGCCCGGGACCCGGGCCTTCACCGCGCGGGCGATGTCGAAGTAGGCGGTTCCGGGCAGGTCGGGGTGGATGCCGCCCTGCATACAGACCTCCACCGCTCCCACCTCCCAGGCCTGCTCGACGCGGTCGGCGATCTGGTCGAGGGAGAGCGTGTAGGCGTCGGCGTCGGTGCGACGCTGGGCGAAGGCGCAGAAACGGCAGCCGGTGTAACAGACGTTGGTGAAGTTGACGTTGCGGGTGACGACGTACGTGACGTCGTCACCGACCGCCGACCGGCGCACGTCGTCCGCGACCCGGCACAGGGCGTCCAGGGCGGGGCCGTCGGCGTGGAGGAGGGCGAGCGCCTCCGCGTCGGTGAGCCGTGTCGGGTCGTCGGCGGCGGTGGCGAGAGCCGCACGTACGTCGGTGTCGACGCGCTCCGGTGCCATGCCGGGAGCCGCGGCCTCCCTCAGCGCCGTCCAGTCTCCGTACACCTCGTCGAAGTCCTCCCGGCGGTCGCCGGTGCGCCCCTCGGTGTCGATCGTGTGGTGCAGGTCGGTGCGGCCGGAGGGGGTGAACACCTCGTCCGGCTCCTGCCACGGACGGCCCTCGACGACGGCGTCGGGGACGGCGAGCCCGGTTCGGGGATCGGCCAGCGCTTCGACGTGCGGGCGCAGCCGGGGGTCGAGCCAGGGTTCGCCGCGACGCACGAACTCGGGGTAGACGCAGAGTCGCTCGCGGAGTTCGAAGCCGCGGGCCGCCGAGCGGCGTGCCAGTTCCTCGATCCGCGGCCAGGGGCGCTCCGGGTTGACGTGGTCGATGGTGAGCGGGGAGACGCCGCCCCAGTCGTCGATGCCGGCGTCGAGGAGGCGCTCGTACTCGGCGTCCACCAGGTTCGGCGGGGCCTGGAGGCAGCCCGAGGGACCCATGATGTGGCGGGCTACGGCGACGGTGGCGACCAGGTCGTCGAGGTCGGCGTCGGGCATCCCGCGCATCGCCGTGTCCGGCTTGGCTCGGAAGTTCTGGACGATCAGTTCCTGGATGCCGTGGTAGGAGCGGGCCACACGGCGCAACGCGAACAGGGACTCGGCGCGCTCCTGGTGGCTCTCGCCGATGCCGATCAGCAGGCCCGACGTGAAGGGCACGGAGGAACGCCCCGCGTCCTCCAGGACACGCAGCCGGACGGCGGGCTCCTTGTCCGGGGAGCCGTGGTGCGGGCCGCCCGGTTCGGACCACAGGCGGGTGGCCGTGGTCTCCAGCATCATGCCCATCGAGGGGGCCACGGGCTTCAGGCGCTGGAAGTCCGTCCAGCCGAGGACACCCGGGTTGAGGTGGGGCAGGAGTCCGGTCTCCTCCAGGACGCGGATCGCGATGGCGCGCACGTAGGCGATGGTGTCGTCGTAGCCGTGCGCGTCCAGCCACTCGCGCGCCTGCGGCCAGCGGTCCTCGGGCTTGTCGCCGAGGGTGATCAGGGCTTCCTTGCAACCCAGGGCGGCACCGCGCCGGGCGATGTCGAGGACCTCGTCCGGCGACATGAACATGCCGTGTCCGGAGCGGCGCAGCCTCCCGGGGACTGTGGCGAAGGTGCAGTAGTGGCACTTGTCCCGGCACAGCCGGGTGAGAGGGACGAAGACGCTCTTGGAGTACGTGATGACTCCGGGCCTTCCGGCCGCGGTCAGGCCGGCGTCCCGGACCCGGGCGGCGGAGGCGGAGAGGTCGTCCAGGTGCTCGCCCCGGGCCTGGAGCAGCACCGTCGCCTCGGCGACGTCGAGCGCGACGCCGTCCCGGGCACGCTTGAGGGCGCGACGCAGGGAGTTCTCGGTGGGGCGGCCGGTGGGGCCGGTGGAACCGGTTCCGGAGGTCGCGGAAGTCGTCATCCTTCGAGCATACGAGCGGCGGGATCGGCGGCGGCGCGGCCGGGTCCGTCGGCCTCGACCTCCGCCGTCTCGGGCCCGGCCGCGGCCTCGCGGAAGAAGCGCTGCTCCAGGGGAAGAAGCGCTGCTCCAGGGGAGGTTCAGCCGCCCGGCCAGACGATCGCCTGGGTCTCGCTGTAGGCGTGCAGGGCGTAGGACCCGACGTCCCTGCCGACGCCGCTGCGTCGGAAACCGCCGAAGGGCGCCTCCATGTTGCGCCCGACGGTGTTGACTCCGACCCCGCCGGTGCGCAGGCGCCGCGCGACTCGGAAGGCGCGGGCCACGTCCGTGGACCACACGTAGTCGACGAGCCCGTAGTCGCTGTCGTTGGCGAGGGCCACCGCCTCATCCTCGTCGTCGAAGGGGATGGCGACGACGACGGGCCCGAAGATCTCCTCCCGGGCCACCCGCGAGTCGGGGGCGCAGTCCGCCAACAGCGTCGGCGCGACGTAGAAGCCCCGTGGCTCCGGTGGGCGTTCGCCGCCCGCCAGCAGAGTGGCGCCCTCTTGGACGCCGCTTCGCACGTACGCCTCGACCCGTGCCCGGTGCGCGGCGGAGATCACCGGCCCGACCACGGTCCCGGGGTGCGCCGGGTGGCCCACCGGCAGCCGGCGGGCGTGGTCGGCCAGCAGGCCGAGCAGCTTCCGGTAGACGCCGCGCTGGGCCAGGACGCGGGTGGGGGCGGTGCAGATCTGGCCGCTGTGGAAGGAGTAGGTCGTCCCGATGCCGGCGACGGCGGCCCGGAGGTCGGCGTCGTCGAAGACGATTGCCGCTCCCTTGCCGCCGAGTTCCATCAACTGCCTCTTCATGTCCCGACCGCAGACCTGGGCGATGCCGCGGCCGACGGCGGTGGAGCCGGTGAAGCTGACCATGTCGATCTCCGGCGCGGCGACGAGCGCCCGCCCGGGGTCCGCGCCGGACCCGCCGACGACGTTCACCACGCCGGGTGGCACGCCGGCCTCCTGGAGCGCCTCGGCCATGCGGTACACCGAGAGCGGGTCCTGGGGCGCCGGTTTGACCACGACGGTGTTGCCCATGGCGAGCGCCGGGGCGACCTTCCCCGCGGCGTTGGCCCAGGGGTTGTTGTAGGAGGTCAAGCAGGCCACGACGCCGACAGGCCGGCGCCCGGCGAGCGCCCCGAGGACCGTCGCGGGGCCCAATGGGCCCGCCTGGTCGATCTGTGGCGGGATCGGCCACTCGTGCTTCTCCACGCGCGCGTACCGCCGGAATCGGGCGGCGGCGACGCCGACCTGGGTGGCGCGGACGGTCGCCGTCGTCGCTCCTGTCTCCGCGCGGGCGGACTCGGTGTGGGAGTCCACCCGCTCCAGGATGCGCCGGGCCGCTCGGGCGAGGATCTCGGCGCGTTCCCGGGGCGGGGTGGCCGACCAGAGGGGGAGGGCCTCGCGGGCCGCCGCGCAGGCCGCCCGCACCTGTGCCGGTGACGCCTCGGGCGCGCTGCCCGCGGTCTCCTCCGTCGCGGGGTCGACGACGTCGTAGTGGCCGGCGTCGGGTTCCCGCCAGTCGCCGCCGATGAAGAGGCGTTGCCCCGAGCCGCTCGCGCCGTTCACCGGGTGCCGACCGTCTCGGTGTCCCGGCCGGAGCGCAGCACTCGGCCGGGCAGTTCCCCGGTGGGGGTGTCGTCGCGGATGGTTCGGACGCCGTTGACCCAGACGGAACGCACCCCGAGGGCGGCGGAGTCCAGGCGCGGGCTGTCGCCGGGGAGGTCGTGGACGAGGGTGGCCGGGGCGGCGTCGATCCGGTCGGGGTCGAAGAGGACCAGGTCGGCGTGGAAGCCCTGCCGGATCCGGCCGCGTCGGCGGAGGCCGAAGAGGCGGGCGGGGGCGTCGGTGAGCATCCGCACGGCCTCCTCCAGGGCGACCAGCCGACGACCGCGCAGGCAGTCCCCGAGGAATCGGGTGGTGTAGGGGGCGCCGCACATGCGGTCCAGGTGGGCGCCCGCGTCCGAGCCGCCCAGCAGGACGTCCTCATGGCGCCAGGTCTCCGCTCGCAGGGCCCAGGAGGCCGGGTCGTCGTCGGGTGGCATCGGCCAGAGCACGGTGCGCAGGTCGTCGGCGGCGCAGATCTCCACCAGGGTGGCGAAGGGGTCCTGACCGCGCTCGGCGGCGACGGAGTGGACGGGTCGACCCGTGAGCCCGGCGTTGGCGGGGTCGTAGGTGTCCCCGACGACGTACCGGCCGAAGTCGGCGAGTCTGCGGAAGACGCCCGCCTCCGGGGAGTCGGCGCGGCGCAGCAACTCGGCGCGGACGGCGGGGTCGCGGAGTCGTTCGATCCGCTCGGGCAGGGGCAGGCCGAGGATCTCGCCCCAGCCGGGGATCAGGTTGAGCGCGCAGAAGGTGCCGAGGGACATGTTCATCGGGGCGAGGATCGGCATGGTGAGGGCGACGACGCGCCCGCCGAGGGCTCTGGCCCGTTCGCTCGCGAGGAGTTGGCGGGGCACCCGGTCGGGTTCGGCGGCGTCGATGGTCAGGACGTTCCAGTTCAGGGGACGACCGGCGGCTGCGCTGAGCCCGGCCAGGAGGTCGATCTCCGGGTCGGCGAAGCGGTCCAGGCAGCCGCTGACGATCGCCTCGATCTGGGTGCCCTCGTGTCGACCGACGGCCTCGGCGAGGGCGTTCAGTTCGGCCGGTCCCGCGTGTCGTGAGGCGACGGGGCGGCCGTCACCGTCGGAGTGGGTGGAGGACTGGGTGGTGGACAGTCCCCAGGCCCCGGCGTCCATGGCGTCGCGGAGCAGCGCCACCATGCGGGCGAGCGCTTCGCCGTCGGGGTGTCCGCCGACGGCGTCGGGGCCCATGGCGTGCAGCCGCAGCGCGCAGTGTCCCACCATGAAGCCGGCGTTGACGGCGATCCGGCCCTCCAGGGCGTCCAGGTACTGCCCGAAGTCGTGCCAGGTCCAGGGCGCCCCTTCGGTCAGGGCGAGCAGCGACATCCCCTCGACCCTGGCCATCATGCGGCGGGTGTAGTCGGCGTCGGCGGGACGGTCGGGGTGGAGTGGGGCGAGGGTGAAACCGCAGTTGCCGGCGGCGACGGTGGTCACGCCGTGTCGGAGGGAGGGGGTGGCGTAGGGGTCCCAGAACAGTTGGGCGTCGTAGTGGGTGTGCGGGTCGACGAATCCGGGGGCGAGGACGAGGCCGTGCGCGTCCTCGCTGGTGCGGGTGGGCTCGGTGACGGGACCGACGACGGCGACGCGGCCGGCGCGCAGGCCGACGTCGGTGGTGCGCGCGGGGGCTCCGGTGCCGTCGACGACGGTGGCGCCGCGGATGACGTGGTCCAGCATGACGGGGCTCCTCAGGCGGACCGACGGAACCGGGTGGTGCGGTGTACGGGGTCGGTGTCGAGTTTCGGGACGACGTGTTCGCCGATCAGCCGGATGGTCTGGAGGGTCTCCTCCTTGGACATGCCGACGGGCAGCCCGAAGCTCAGTTGGTCGGCGCCGGCCCGTTCCCACCGTTCGCACTGGCGGAGCACCTCGTCGGGGTCGCCGCAGACCAACAGCTCCTCCTCGATCATCAGCTCGATGAAGTCCTCGGTGTACTCCGGGAGGGTCTCGGGCCAGACGGGGAAACCCTCGGGGCGGGGGAAGGTGTCGTGGTAGCGGAAGACCAGGGAGGGCAGGTAGTGCAGGCCGCCCCTGGCGGCGATCCGGACGGCCTCGGCGTGGGTCGGGGCGCAGACGGCGGTGGTGGTGACCATGACGTTGTCGTTGACGAAGGCGCCGACGGGCTCGGCGTCGACGATGGCGTTCTTGTACCGTTCCACGACCCATTCCATGTCGGAGACCTTCCGCACGCTGAACCCGAGCACGCCGAGGCCCTTGCGGGCGGCCATCTCGTAGGACGGGGGCGAGCCGGCGGCGTACCACATCGCCGGGTGCGCTCGGCCGTGGGGTTTGGGGAGGACCTTTCTCGGCGGGAGGGACCAGTGGCGTCCTGAGAAGCCCTGGTACTCGTCCTGGAGCCACATCTTGGGGAACTCCGCGACGGTCTCCTCCCAGATCTCCTTGGTGTGGTCCATGTCGGTGACCCCGGGGAGGAAGCCGAGGATCTCGTGGGAACCGGCGCCGCGTCCGCTGCCGAACTCGAAGCGTCCTTCGGTGAGGTGGTCGAGCATGGCGACCTTCTCGGCGACCTTCACCGGGTGGTTGACCGGGGCGAGGGGGTTGAAGATGCCGGATCCGAGGTGGATGCGGTCGGTGGCGTGGGCGAGGTAGCCGAGGAAGACGTCGCTGGCGGACAGGTGCGAGTACTCCTCCAGGAAGTGGTGTTCGGAGGCCCAGGCGTACTTGAACCCGGATCGGTCGGCCTGGACGACGTACTCCGTCTCGTCCATGAGCGCCCGATGCTCGGCGAGCGGGTCGGTCCGGGCGCGTCGACCGACGTATCCCTGCACGAAGAGTCCGAATTCCACGGGAGTTCACCGTCCTCATTACCTGACAGACCGTCAGATCCACTCGTCGGCCGACTGTGGCACCCCGACCCCGGGGCGTCAAGGGCGGTGGACGGGGTCAGCCCGTGCGGACACCGGCCAGCCAGCCGCCGTCGATCACGAAAGGCTGGCCCGTGATGTAGGAGGAGTCCTCGCACGACAGGAAGAGCGCCAGGCGCGCCACCTCCTCGGCACGACCCATCCGACCCAGTGGCACCAACCGGCGGTAGTGGGCGTCGCGTTCGGCGCTCGGCGCGCCACCCGGGTCGACCATGGGGGTGTCCACGGCGCCCGGGCAGACCGCGTTGACCCGGATGCCCCGGGGCGCCAGCTCCAGGGCGGCCACGCGGGTGAGTCCGAGCACGGCGTGCTTGGACGCCGTGTAGGCGCCGACGGCGGCCATCCCGGTCAGCGCGGTGCAGGAGGCGGTGTTGACGATCGTTCCCCCGTCCGCCAACACGGGTGCGACGGTCCTGATCCCGAGGAAGCAGCCGACCTGGTTGACCTCCATCACCTCGGCGAACTCCGCCGCCGAAGTGTCGACCAGGCGACCGAAGCGCAGCACGCCCGCGTTGTTGACCAGCCCGTCCACGCGTCCGTGGTCCCGCGCCGTCTCCTCGACGACGCGGCGCCAGTCGTCCTCCCGGCGGACGTCCAGACGTCGGTAGCGGGCCCCGAGTTCCCCGGCGAGATCCTCGCCGCGCACGTCCAGGACGTCGGTGAGAACGACGTCGGCGCCCTCCGCCGCGAACAGGCGGGCCTCCTGCTCGCCCTGCCCCCGGGCGGCGCCGGTGACGATGACGACGCGGCCGTCCATCTTGCCCATGGTTCCTCCGTGGGTCGTCGGGTGGCCCGGGACGGGCGGGTCCGGGGCCCGGGTCCGGTCAGAGGGCCGGCGCGACCTCGGCGCCGAAGGCGGCGACCTGGTCGACGAGTTCGTCGGCACACCGGCTGCGGAAGCGGACCTGGATCTGGTGCGCGCCCATCGCCCGGTAGGCGCGCAGCGACTCCGCGATCCGCTCCGGCTCCCCGGTGAGGGTGCGCCGCCCCACGTCCCAGGAGGGACGGCCGACATGGACGGGCTCGGTGACGGCGCCGACGGTGAAGGCGCCGTCCCGGCCGGCCCGGGCACGCAGCTCCGCGAGGGTCGCGAGCCGTTCCGGCATCCGGCGACGGGGGTCGCCCTGCGGCAACCAGCCGTCGCCACGCGAGGCGGCACGGCGCAGCGCGGCGGGCGAGGACCCGCCGACCCAGATCGGAACTCTCGTCTGGACGGGCCGGGGGCGCTGGCCGAGGTCCGCGAAGTCCCATCGCTCGCCGTGGTGTTCGGGGAACTCCTCGGTTCCCAGCGCCCCGCGCAGGGCGTCCAGGGACTCGTCGAGGAGGGCCCCGCGTCGTCGGAAGTCGACGCCGAGCGCGTCGAACTCCTCCCGCACGTGGCCCGCGCCCACCCCCAGGACCAGCCGGCCGCCGCTGAGGCGGTCGAGCGTGGCGTACTGCTTGGCCGTCACGAGCGGGTGACGCAGTGCGACGACCGCGACGTGGCTGAGCAGACGCACCCGATCGGTGACGGCGGCCAGGTGGGCGAGGGTGGCGACGGGGTCGTACCAGACGGTGCCCATGGCCGCGGCCCGCGAGCGGGGGATCGCGACGTGATCGCAGCAGGCGACGTAGGCGAAACCGGCCCGGTCGGCGGCGCGGGCCACCGCGACCAGCTCCGTCGGGCCGGCCCCGGCCTCCCAGGGCTCCGCGTACAGCGGGGACTGCGACTGGACGGGGAGCTGGATGCCGCAGGCGAGCGGGGCGGGCCCCGGACCTTCCCGGCGCGCCCTCAACGGGCGCCGCCCCACAGCCCCTCGGGGGTGAGCCCGAGGAGGTCGACGGCGTTGCCCCGCACGATCCGCCTGACGGTGTCCGCGTCCAGGTGGCCCATCTGCGCCTCGCCCACCCGGCGGGAGTCCGGCCAGGTGGAGTCCGCGTGCGGGTAGTCCGTCTCGTACAGGACGTTGCCGACGCCGATGGCGTCGAGATTGCGCAACCCGAAGGAGTCGTCGAAGAAGCACCCGTGGACGTGGTCGGCGAACGTCTCCGAGGGGGGCCGGCGGACCGTGTCCGCGACACCTCCCCAGGCCCGGTTCTCCTCCCATACCGTGTCGGCGCGTTCCAGAACATAGGGAATCCACCCGATCTGCCCCTCCGCGTACATCACGCGCAGGTCGGGGAAGCGCTCGAACTTCCCGCTCATCAGCCAGTCCACCATCGAGAAACAGCAGTTGGCGAAGGTGATGGTGGAGCCCACGGCCGGGGGCGCGTCATCGGAGGTGCTGGGCATCCGGCTGCTGGAGCCGATGTGCATGGCGATCACGGTGCCGGTCTCGTCGCAGGCCGCGAGGAAGGGATCCCAGGCGTCGGTGTGCACGGACGGCAGCCCCAGGTGCGGGGGGATCTCCGAGAAGGCGACGGCCCGGACGCCCCGGGCCGCGTTGCGCCGCACTTCCTCGGCGGCCAGGTCGGCGTCCCACAGGGGCACCAGGGTCAGCGGGACGAGCCTGCCCCGCGCCGGGGCGCACCACTCCTCCACCATCCAGTCGTTGTAGGCGCGGACGCACGCGAGCCCGAGGTCGCGGTCCGAGGCCTCGGTGAAGGTCTGCCCGCAGAACCGAGGGAACGTCGGGAAGCAGACGGCGGTCTGGACGTGGTTGACGTCCATGTCGGCCAGTCGGGCGGACACGTCCCAGGAGCCCGGCCGCATCTCCTCGTAGGTGACCACTTCGAGCCTGACCTCCTCCCTGGCCCGCCCGACGGCGCTGTCCAGTCGGGTGAGGGGCCGGCACAGGTCCTCGTAGACCCACCAGTCCCCCACCGGGCCCGGGTCGCCGGGCTCGCCCATGACCGGTCTGAACCGGCCACCCAGGAAGGTCATCTCCCGCAGAGGCGCCCGCACGATCCGCGGCCCCGCGTCCCGGTGACGCTTCGGGAGGCGGTCCCGCCACACGTCGGGGGGCTCGACGACGTGGTCGTCCACCGAGATGATCAGGGGGAACGCGTGGTCGCTGTCCATGGGGGCACGGTAGCGTCCATCTGACGACACGTCAGTAGTGCGCGTGGCCGGAGCGACCTGTGATCGGCGTCTCGCAGGGCTGACGGGGTCGGTCGACGCAAGGCAGACTTGCGGGGTTGCACAGGATGTCTAGGGAGACGGCATGGACGCTGGACCGCGGGTTCCGAGGCAGCGGGGCGACGACGACTCCTCCACCGAGCCGACGGCGGCCCAGCTGCGTTTCGGGGTGCTCGGCCCGGTGCGGGCCTGGCGGGGGGAGGAGCCTCTGCCCACCGGTTCCCCGCAGCAGCGCGCCCTGCTCGCGGCCCTGTTGTTGCGCGAGGGCCGGATGGCCACGGCGGCGGAGTTGGTCGACGCCCTGTGGGGAGAGGATCCGCCGTCGCAGGCCGTGGCCGCGCTGCGCACCTACGCCTCCCGGCTGCGCAAGATACTGGACCCGGAGGTACTCGCCAGCGAGTCCGGCGGCTACGCCGTGCGGGGCCTGGAAGACGGCGCTCTGGACCTGACGCTGGCCCAGGAACTGGCCGCCGAGGCGGACAAGTCGAGGGCCATGGGCGAGCTGGGCCGCGCCCGCGCCGCCCTGCGCGAGGCCCTGGACAAGTGGGAAGGCGAGACCCTCGCCGCCGTCCCCGGCCCGTATGCGGAGACCCAGCGCGTGCGGTTGGAGGAGTGGCGTCTGCAACTCCTGGAGAACTGCCTGGAGATGGACCTGGAGCAGGGCGCCCACACCGAAGCGGTGTCCGAGTTGACCGCGCTGACCGCCGGCCACCCGCTCCGTGAACGCCTCCGCGAGTCGCTGATGCTCGCCCTCTACCGCAGCGGACGCCAGGCAGAGGCCCTCGCCGTCTACGCGGACACCCGCCGGCTGCTGTCGGAGGAACTGGGCGTCGAGCCCGGGCCGGGCCTGCGGGAGCTGCAACAGCGCGTCCTGCGGGCGGACCCGGCTCTGTCCGAGCCGCCTTCGCCGGGCCCCGAGCCGGCCGCCGCGCCCGTCCGCCCGGCCCAGCTTCCGGCGAGCGTGCCCGACTTCACCGGCCGCTCCGGCCTGGTCCACGAGCTGAGCGAGGCCCTGACCGCGGCCGCCGGCGCCGAGTCACGGGTGATGGCGGTCTCCGCCCTGGCGGGCATCGGCGGCGTCGGCAAGACCACCCTGGCCGTGCACGTGGCCCACACCGCCCGGGCCGCCTTCCCCGACGGACAGCTCTACGTCGACCTCCAGGGCGCCGGAGCGCGGGCAGCCGAACCCGAGACCGTCCTCGGCTCCTTCCTCCGCGCACTGGGCACACCGGACTCGGCCGTGCCCGACACCGTGGAGGAACGTGCCGCGCTCTACCGGTCGCTGCTGGACGGCCGCCGCGTCCTGGTGCTGCTGGACAACGCGCGGGACGCCGCCCAGGTGCGCCCGCTGCTGCCGGGCACGGCGGGCTGCGCCACCGTGGTCACCTCCCGGGTCAGGATGGTCGGCCTCGCCGGCGCGCACCTGGTCGACCTGGACGTCATGGCGCCCGAGGAGGCGCTGGCGCTGTTCACCAGGATCGTGGGCGAGGAGCGGGTGTCGGCCGAGCGCCAGGCCGCCCTCGACGTGGTCGCCGCGTGCGGCTTCCTGCCCCTGGCGATCCGCATCGCGGCCTCGCGGCTGTCCGCCCGACGCACCTGGACGGTCTCCGTCCTCGCCGGAAAACTCGCGGACGAACGCCGGCGCCTGGACGAGCTCCAGGCGGGCGACCTCGCGGTGGCCGCGACCTTCGAGCTCGGCTACGGCCAGCTGGACCCGCCGCAGGCCCGCGCGTTCCGACTCCTCGGCCTCGCCGACGGGCCCGACATCTCGCTCGCCGCCGCGGCGGCCCTGCTCGACCTGTCACCGGAGGACACCGAGGACCTCCTCGAACCGATCGTCGACACCTCCCTGTTGGAGTCTGCCGCCCCGGGCCGCTACCGCTTGCACGACCTGGTCCGGCTGTACGCGCGGGCCTGCGCCGAGCGCGACGAGTCGCCGACGAGCGCGCGGGAGGCCCTCTCCAGGGGGCTGGACTTCTACCTCGCCACCGCCTCGCGCGTCTACGCGGGGGAGCGCCCCGGGGACCGACTGGTGGACAGCCTGGCCCCGACCGACCACCCGGGGCGGGACTTCACCGACGGCTCCGCGGCGCTGGACTGGCTGTACTCCGAGGCGGCACCGCTGCTGGCCTGCGTCCGACAGGCCACGGACACGGACCGGCTGAGCCGCGCGGTGGACCTGCTGTGGGCGGCGAAGGACCTGACCGAGTCCGGTGCCTACTCGCGCCAGTACGAGGCGACCGCCAGGGCGATGTGCGACGCCACGCGGGAGGCCGGGGACGCCCGCGCGGAGGGCCGGGCCCGGACCGTCCTCACCGACGTCCTCCTGGTCTCCGGCCGCATCGCCCAGGCCGAGGAGGAGGCGCGGCTCGCCATGGGGCTGGCCGAGTCCGTCGCCGACGCCGCGGCCGTGAGCTGGGACGCCAACAGCCTGGGGTTGATCTGCCTGCACCAGGGGCGGCACGCGGACAGCAAGCCGTACTTCGAGCGGGCCATCGCCGGATTCCGCGCCGTCGGCAACCGCCCCCCGGAGGCCACCGCGCTGTGCAATCTCTCCCGCGCCCACCTGGGCGGCGGGGACGTCGCGGAAGCCGTCGAGTTCGCCCGGCGCGGACTGGAGGCGCACGCCGAGTTCGGCCGCACGGTGCGGCTCGCCAACAGCCACTACGCCCTGGGCATCGCCCTCAACCGCGCCGAGCGCCACGACGAGGCGCTCGGCCACTTCTCCGAGGCGCTCCTCGTCCTGCGCGACCACCGGCAGCGCCTCTGGGAGGGCACGACCCACTTCCGGATCGCGGAGACGCACCTGGCGGCGGGGGCGCCGGCGCGCGCCGCCCAGCACGCGGAACAGGCCCTCGCCCTGGGCTGCATCGGCGGGGACCGGATGCGAGGCAACGCGCTGACCGTCCTGGGTCGGGCCCTGGCCGCCCTGGGCCAGACCGATCGGGCGCGCGCCTGTTGGGAGGAGGCTCTCCACCTGTACGAGCAGGTCGGAGCGGCCGAGGCCGACGACGCACGGGCCCTGCTTGCCTCCGCCGCGTCGGTCTGACCGCCCGAGACCGACGCCGTCCGAAGGGGGCGTTCAGCGTTCGTTTATCGGCGGCCGGCACGCTTGTGTCCGTCGCACTTCACCACGGGGGGCAGACCGTCGGGCCGGCACATCGCCGGTAGGGGTGCGGCTCCGAACACCCGCCCGGAGATCATCGGGGGAGCTTCCGGGCGGGTGTTCTCCACACGTCACCTTTCCAGCGAAGGAGTCCATCCCATGAGCGAGAACCTGTTCGGCGAGACATCCGGCGACCAGACGGCCCAGAGCCTGGCGTTGATGGAGAACCCGATGCCCGCCCCGCCCAAGGACGGTGGGGCCACCACCCTGGAGAACCCCATGCCCGCCCCTCCCGCCGACAACCGCTAGTCGTACTGCCCCGTCAGGCGAGATCCGCGCGCGACCGCGGGGCGGACCTGGCCTGACGGGGCGCGGGACGCGTCACGGCCCGCCCGTCGGGCCGCGACGCGAGAGAGTCGCGCCGGACCGACCAGCACCAGGCGTCCGGCACCACGGGGAGATCGGCCGCGGCGGCGAGGAGGGGACGCCCGCCGCGGCCGACGCCTGTCCGGAACCCTCCGACGTCCACCACACCACCGGACCGAGGTGGAGCGATCCGTCGACGGAGCCTCCGCGCGGCTCCGTTCGAACCCGACCCCGACGCGTCCGCCGGTCACCCGGGCGCCTTGGTGTGCCTGATCGGGGCACGCACGCCGGTGCGCTAGCTTCGTCCAGCATTGTCCGATATGCGAGGTCGACAGCTCCGGAGGACCCATGCCGCCCCGCCGCCACGCCACCCGTCGCCTCATCGCCGCCGCCACAGCGGTGGGCGGGCTCGCGCTCGCCGGCCACGGCGCCTCGGCCACCGGCCCCGACCGTCACGACGGAATTCGAGCCCCCCGCGAGTTCAGCGGCATCGCCTGGCTCGCCACCGTGCGACACCACGGCCCGCCGGGCGAAGAGGCGCCCTCCCAGGAGGTGTTCCTGGTCTGCCACGACACCCGGGACAACGACGCCGAGCGGGATCTGCCCCGTCTGTCCCTGGTCAAGACCCCGGTCGACACCGACGGGATCGTCGTCAGGGAACTCGACGTCGACTTCCCCGACGTGCCGAACGACTTGGAGAGCATCGCCCGGCTGCCCGGCCGCGACCAGGCTCTCCTGGTGGAGAGCAACGCCGACGGCGACGACCCCGACCCCACCATCTACCTCGTCGCGTGGGACCGGAAGCTGAGGATGCGCGTCGTCGACTCGGTGCCCTGGCCGAAGACGCCCGAACCGCACGTCAACGTCGAGGCGACCGGGGTCGCGAAGGTCCGCGGCCGAGACTACTTCGTCTACGCCGAGCGCGCGGAGGGCAGCGACACCACCCGGATCCACATGACACGCCTGACGGTCGGCCGCGAGGGCGGCATCGTCTTCGGCACGGAGTGGACCTCGATCCCCTTCACCGCCCCGGAGCCGCCCGGCGCACGCCCCGCCTCCGGACTCGACATCGGCGCCGCCGGCGAGGTCTACGTCTCGTCCGCCTACGACCCCGGCGACCTCGGCCCCTTCGACAGCGCCGTGTACCACGCGGCGGACGTGCGCGCGGGCGGCCCGATCGGCGCACGTCTGGAACCGGTGGCCCCCCCTCGTCAGCTCGCGCGCAGCTCGGGGCTCAAGGTCGAGGGCGTCGCGCTGGTCGACGGCTCCCCGCCGCTCTTCATCGGCGACGACGACGAGGACTACGGCGGCCTGCTGCGCCAGTTGAGGGTGACGGATCCGGCCGTCGACCGGCGGACCCCCGCCCCGACCCGGTGACCGAGCCCGGCGCCACGCCGCACCGGGGTGTCGGGGCGCCCCGGCTTCGAACGGGCCTCCGCCGAGTGCGCCACCACCGACACGGCCCTTGATGCCGGCCCGCTCGCCCGTCCTTCGACGCCCGGAGTGAGCTATCGGCGATGGCGCACGGTCGCCTTCGACGGCCGCAGCTCGCTGCAGCCGTCGACACCCTCCGGGTTCGGGAGATGCCGGGGAAGACCCGCCGTCACCGAGGAGTCTCCACTTCACCCGGGAAGATTCAGATCAGTCCGTGATCACGACCGTGGTCAGGAGTCCAGCAGCGTCCCCGGCAGGTCGAACCGCTTGGTCTTGCCGGTGGTGAGGTCTACCCGGGTCACTGTCTTCTCGGCGTAGACGAGCCAGCCGGCGCTGGTGGGGGTGATGTTCAGGGATGCGGCGAAGTCCTTGACTCGGGCGCGATGCAGTTCCTTGCCGCTGGCGGCATCGACCTCGACCAGTTCGGTGTCGTTGCCCGTAGCAGCCGCGACCACGATGGACGAGGCCGTCGCCGCCACCGCATCGGCCCGGCCGCCGTCCACCGTGACCACCGTCCCGGCCGTGGTGCGCCTGAGGGAGACCTTGATATCGCCAGACTTCGCCGAGGCGGGGGAGCCGACGATGACCGGGCGACCGGATGAGCACGCGAGGCCCTTGACGTCCAGGTCGCCCGGCACGGTCACTGGGGTGACCCTGCCGTCGGCCAGGTTCGCGACGAAGATGCTGGTGCCGTCGGCGGAGGCGCCGTCCGCGGAGCTGCCCAGGCAGACCACGTTCGTGGTCGGGTCGGAGGCCGCGAAGCCTATGGTGCCGGGGACGTTCAGTTCGCGCTTGGTGGTCCAGTTCGCGGGGTCACGGACCAGAACACTGGATGAGGCGGCACCGTTCGCCGACTTGGTGTCGGCCAGTCCGGCGACCTCGGCGACCAGGGTCTTGCCGGGCAAGATCCGGCGGAGCCGCTCGTCGCCTGTCATGCCGTCCAGGGTGTGGTCCTTGCGGTTGATCTCGTACCACCGATCCGGCTTGCCGTCCTTGCGTGGCACCGTCAACAGCCATCGTCCGTCGCTGAGTTCGACGATACGCGGGCTGATCGCGTCATCGTCGTCGGCCTGTCGGGGCACGACGGCCAGGCTTTCCGCCCTGGGCTTGTCCGGGTTGATCCCGACGACCGTCACCAGACCGTCGACCCGGGCGACCGCGAAGGTGCGGGAGCCCTCCCAGTCGTTGCCCAGGTCCACTCCGCCCGGACCGGAACAGGCCGTTGTCAGCGCGAGGGTGGAGCCGAGCACGCTCAGGAGGAGGGTGGTGCGGACCGGACCGGTCGGCAGTGCGCGGTGCTCCCTGTGCTTGCGTGTCGTGGGGTACGGCATAGGAGGGTTCACCAGTCCTTCATCGCGTCTGTGGGGGACATCCTCGCCGCTCTGCGAGCCGGTGCCAGCGAACCGATCACCACCACCAGCACCGTCAGGCCGAGGAGCAGAAGCAGGGTCACTGCGGACGGCAGCAGCACCCAGCCCTTGACGTACGGCGCCAGGTCCGCGCTGCCCCGCAGCAGGGCGCCCGCGCTACTGCCCATTGCCACGCCGAGCACGGCGCCGATCAGCGCGGCCACGGCACCGACCAGAGCCATCTCCGTGACCAGCATCGTCAGTACCGACCTGGTACGGAAACCGACTGCCTTGAGGATGCCGATCTCCTGCGCGCGCCGCCGCGACAGTGCGCCGGTCACGGTGACCGCTCCGACGAATGCGAGCACACCGAGTACACCAAGCAGCACCTGACCGACCACCTTGATCATCTCAAGCACGGCGGGGAGCGCGTTGAGCTGCTGCTGGAGGGCGACCGCCGGATAGCCCAGCCGCTGCACCGACTTCGTCACGGCCGGCACGTCCGCTGCCGTCTTCGCGACCACGGTCAACTCGTCGTAGCCGATGGTGGAGAGGTAGCTGTCCTCCGGTTCCCCGGACCGCTGTGCCGCCCACTTGATCACATCGGCGTCGGCGGCGTACGCGGCATCGGGGTTGTCCAGCTGCCACGTCGGGTCGTACACGCCGACGAGGCGGGCGTGGCTCGTGACTCCGGTGCCTTCGCCCTGCCGCACGTAGCGGGTGGTCTCGATGTCGATCTCCTGGCCCACCAGCTTGCTCAGGTCCACGCCCTGGGAGGCGGCCGGCGCCACGATTTCGCCGGGGCGCAGAGGGAAGAGGTCCTTGCGCACGGACTCGGTGACCGGCGGGGTGAGCACCGGCCGGTAGGTCGTCGCGTACAGCACGACGGTGTCGCCCGCCTCGGTCAGCACGCCGAACGACACCTGTGCACGGTGCTGCACCGACTCAATGTGCGGCAGCTTCGCGAGCCGAGCAACGGTACGTTCGGTCAGCTGGGGGGTGTCGGGGCGTCCGTCGGGCTTGTCGACGGTGACGCTGCGGTTGGCGCTGCTCTCCTTGACGTCCGCATCGGTGGCACCCTGCGCCCGATCGGCGATGCCCAGTGCGCCGAGGCAGGCGGCGGCGGCGACCGAGACCAGCGCCACGAGGCCGAACAACCGACGGCGCAGGGCGCGGACGTTGGCCAGCGCCAGAGTGAAGATGTTCATTCCGCGCTCTCCGTCTCCACACCTTCGGCCGCGCTGTTCCCCTGTGCGGGGGAGGTGAACCTGCCCTGGTCCAGGCGATGCACCACATCCGCCGCGTCCGACACCGCCGGGTTGTGCGTCACGAGCAGCACCGCCCGCCCCTCCTTCGCCAGCCGGCGGAAGAGTCCGAGAAGCATCTCCTCGCTCTCCGTGTCGAGGTTCCCGGTCGGCTCGTCGGCCAACACCACAGGCGGGTCGTTGATCAGTGCCCGCGCCAACGCCACCCGCTGCTGCTCGCCGCCCGACAGTTCACTGGGCAGATGGTCGGCACGCTCCGAGAGCCCCACCCGTGCCAGCAGCTCGCGTGCGCGTGTCCCGCCCTCGCCGCGACGTCCGAGAAACGGCAGGGCGATGTTGCGCAGCGCCGAGTGCTGCGGCAGCAGGTTGTACGACTGGAAGACGAACCCGAGCCTGCTACGGCGCAGATCTGCCAGTGCCCCATCCGACAGATCCGACGTGTCGACGAGACCCCTGCGCTGGGTGCCCTCGACGAACACCCGGCCGCTGTCCGGCGCGGTCAGCAGCCCGAGGATGTGCAGGAGCGTGGTCTTCCCGGAGCCCGAGTGGCCGACCAGGGCGGTGACCTCACCTCTTCTCACGGCGAGGTCGACGCCGTCCAGGACATCGACCCTCCTTCCGCGCAGGGTGTAGGACTTGCCCACGCCCTCCGCCCGCAGCAATACGCTCACCGAACTCTCGCTCACTTTCCGTTCCCCGGGTTCCCGGTTGGCAACCAACGCATGGCACCATGCAGCTGCCGGTCCAGGGTCCACACACCCCAGGTGGTCTTCAGATCGCAGGCGGCATCGCCGCCGCCGACCTGGTATAGGTCGGGCAGCCCGGGGCACCCCCTGCACGGCGTGACGCCGCGCCCGAGTGCGTCACGCAGACCGGCGTCCAGTACGCCGCCGAGCAGCGCATAGGCCCGTACGACCAACGTGTAGTCGTAGACCGTGGTGAAGCGGTCCGGGTTCCGGGCCCACTGCTTCAGAGCCTCGGCAGTGATCCAGGACGGCATTCGGTCGCGGTGGCCACTGTCGGCGAGCCCCACAGCGACCGTGGCCGCAGCCGCCACCCGGTCCGGGGTATCCAGGCTCCAGGTGCCGATCGTCGGGGTATCGGTCGAGGCGCCGGCGTCGACACAGTTGAGGGTGGTGCGCTGCCACTGGGTGGCGTTGTGCTCGGTCACGGTGGTGGGTAGGACCCGCGGGTTGACGCACAGCTGCCGTGCCTGTTCACTCGCGCCTCCGCCCGCGGTGACCTTGCGCAGGGCGACCCGGTTCAGCTGCTCGGCGCCTTCCTGGCTGACGTCGCCGGACTTCTCCTCGCGCTTCAGCGCCGCCAGCAGCCCGGGGTCCATGCGCGACCATCCCGCCAGTGCCCGCAGCCGTTGCACGAAGAGGGAGGCGTCCGGGTTGCCGCTGTAGGCGTCGGGGTCACGGACCAGCCCGTCGTCGAGCCGTTCGCCGTCCAGTCGCTTCCACACCGGCGCGAACACGGACTTCGGCGAGCCTGCCGCCTTCAACACGTGGACGAGGCTGTAAAGCTGCTCGTACGGGAGCGTCGCCGCACCGTCCCGGAGTACCGGCTCCCAGACCTGAAGGTTGACGGCAGGCCGTTTCCCCGCCGCCTCCTGGATCACCACAAAGCTGTAGGTGTCGGCGAGCCTGGTCGCCCTGTCGTCGGGCGTGAGGTCCGAGAAATCGTCCGTACGCGGTGCGGCGATCCTGGTGAGGGCGGCGGGAACGGGCTCATTCAGCATCTGGAGCGAGCGGGCCACAGCGCTGCTCTGATCGAGCGCGCGGGGCTTGTCGTCGGCCAGCGAGCGCAGCCAAGCCACGGTAGCGGCCCGGTCATCCGACGGGAGGTCGTCCAGGCACCCGAGTGCGTCAAGCACTTCGAGGGCCGCCCAGGTGGATCCGAGGCGCGCCGCATCTCCGTCGTCTCCGAGGGCCGAGTCGACGTACCAGCCGCCATTGGTACGAGCCTTGTTCACGGCCGTCGCGTCACCGGTGCCGAGCGCTTCGTCGACACCGGCCCGCCGCAGTGGGATCAGCCAGTCTCGGCCCCAGAGCGAGGAGGTCTCCAGCGCTCCCCTGCGAAACGACCTGACCTGGTCCGAAGTCATACTTATCTTGGGGTCGCAGCCAAGTTCGGAAAGCGTCCGCAGCGCGAAGGACTGCACCTGGGAACCTGCCGGCTGCTGACGCAAGAAGGGGTGGTAGTAGTAGCCGTTCTGTTTGCTGACCAGAAGGTCGAATTGCCGGGCAGCGGCGGATTCACGCTCCCCGGACTCTTCGGACGCGGATGCGCATGACGCCGTGAAGGCAGCGCAAACGACTGCCCCGACGAACCAGGACACCGACCTTCTGCCACGCGACGACCCAAGAAAATTCATCGCCCCCCCGTGCATTTTTCTTCAAGCTTACGAAAAGCCGCCACACCCTGGCGCCCTGACGGTACGACACCTATGGTCGGTTCACGCCCCGCGTCCGCACGGGCGGAGGCAGATCAGGCGGCGCCCGCGTAAGCGCACTTCTCGCTTATGTAGATCGAGTTGGTCACCTTGGCCGAGCCGCAGCTCTTGGTCGATACGTAGGTGGTGGCCCCGCCCGGGCCCATCTCGCCGTAGGTGTCGGCGATGCTGGCGTTGGTGTTCTTCCAGCGCACTTCACCCTGGGACCGGCTCTTCATGGTGAGCGTGGCCTCGGGGTTCTTGGAAATCTTGATGGAGACGCCGACGCCGTGGGCCGCCAGCTCCGCACGGTTCTGGATCCATTTCGCCTTGCGCGGGTTCGTTCCCGACATCTTCGTGGACGCCTTCCACTTACAGGCCCTCACATAGAACCCGCAGTGCCAGGCGTTGACCGAGATCTTGTTGCCGCCCGGGATGCCCACCGAAGTGGAAGCCGAGGTGGCGCGGGCCGGAGACGCCGTCAGCACGAGTGCCCCGGCCGTGAGGGCGGCGGCAGTCCCGGACATCACGCGCATACGCATACCCTTGTGCATTCGATTGTCTCCCGTGAGATACCGACAAGGTTTCCGAGTCAGGAAACCTTGAACGCGCCGCGCCAAACTCCACTGGCGCGGCGTGCGTTTCTTATTCGTACCCGACAAGGATCTTGCAGCACAATCTGCCAGGTCATCGACAGGGGTGGCGTTCATCACGCCAGGGAGACGGAACTGACTTCCGGAGAATGGCATCTGGGGTCGCACTCCCCCATGGCGTGGCGCCCGGGAGTCGGGTCGCCCGGGGGAATCTCACCCCCGGGCTCTAGCGGAACGGAACGGAACGTGACAGTAATCCCCGGCAGGTATCGGAGTCCTCACAGGTAGAGCTGTCGTTCGCAGTCCCGGCAGTAGGTCTTGCCGTCGCGCGTCTCGGTCTGCCGGTGCTCACACGTCTTGGTCTTGGTCTTGGTCTTGGTCTTGGTCTTGGTCATCGCGCCGCCCCGACAGGCGGGGCCGGGGGGTACGGTGTCACGCTCCTGGCGCGGTGCCCGGTGACGGCCGCCCGAACCCGTCGAGGGCAGGGCGCGCGGCGGGGCCGCATGGGCGGGAACGGCGAGCGTGGCGGACTGCGCGGCGCGATCCCGGTACCCGTCCCGGTCGTGCGCCCGGTCGTACGCCTGCACGCGCACCATGTGCGCGAGCTCCGCGAGGCACGGGCCACAGCCGTACACGTCGCCCGTCGCACCAGGCGTGGCCACCGAGCCGACCCACAGCACGACCACGCCCTCACGACGGCAGTACAGCCAACACGCGCCCGTCACCCAGGCGTTACCGTCACCCGCCTGCGCGACCAGGGGCCAGGCATCACGCCACGGACGCTCGACGGACGGAGCGAACATCACTCCGTGCCCCCGCCCACCGTCGTGAGTCCGGCCAGTTCCGCCGGGGGCCTCATCACCGCGTAGTCGCCCAAGCTCCGGCGATGGCGACGATGCCCGGTCTCCCGCGTGTCCTTGCGCCGCCACTCCTCGACCGGCCCCGGTCCGGTGTGCGTTCCGGACTCCGCGCCGCACTCGGCATCGTCGCCGGACGCGCGGCGCGCTTCGTATTCCGGCTCTGCCGTCTCGTCCCGCTCGATGGCGAACGGGACGTAGCGGAACACCCGCCGAGTCACCGCGCCGCTCCCCTCTCGATGACGGCCGCGAGCTCAAGGGCCACGGGCGCGGAGCAATCGCCGAGGGTCACCAAGGCGTACCCGGCGCCGTCGACATGCAACGGGGGACGAACGTCCATCGCGGGAAGCTGGATACCCGCCTGTCGCAGGGCCGTGCCGAGGGCGTCGCGCGCATCCTCGGCTTCCCCGATCTTGCCTACCGTCCGCCGCTCCGTCGCCATGTCGTCCACTCCGTACGTGTCGCTTGTCCGCGTGCTCTGCGTGACCACCTACTCACACCTTGGCCGGGAAGTGCGTACGCTCAACAGGTCTGGAGCCATTCCAACGCCAACGGAATACGCGGGAGTTGAACAGGTGAGCGAGGAAGCTGACCAGGCACGAGAGCCCTCGAACGGTGCCGCGTACTTCGGTGGGGAGGTGAAGGCGCTACGGGAAGCGTTGGGACTGTCTCAAGGGAAGTTCGCTGACAGGCTCCACTACCAACAAGCACAGGTCAGCAAGGTTGAGAACGGCACTGTGCTGGCCTCAGAAGCGTTCGCGGAAGCCATGGACCGGGTGGCCGGCACGCCGGGCACGTACGCCCGTCTACGTGCCAAGCTCAGCAAGCAGGGGCACCCGGAATGGTTCGTGCCGTACATCACCCTTGAGGAGTCCGCGAGCGGGATCACGGACTACTCGTGCACCTTCCTCATGGGCCTGTTGCAGACTCCGGAGTACGCCGCCGCCGTCATCCGCGCCGCTTTCCCACGCGAAACAGTGGACCAAGTCAAAGAGCGCGTGGAGCTACGCATGAGGCGGCAGGCCGTCATAGAGCGGGACGAACCGCCCCTCTTGTGGGTCGTGGTCCACGAGGCCGTCTTGCGCGCGTGTGTCGGTGGCCGATCCGTCATGATCGCGCAACTTGACCACTTGTCTGTGCGGATGACATCACCCCACGTCACGGTTCAAGTGTTGCCGTACAAAGCGGGTGCCTCGCCGAGTCACTTGCCGTTTACGCTGCTCTCGTTGAGCGGCGCAGCGCACGCGGTCTACACGGAGACCCCCACCCATGGTGGTCAAGTCGACGACGCGCCCAGCGTGGTAGCGAAAGCCGTCGGCATGTTCGATCGGCTTCGCATGGCGGCACTGTCCGAGGAAGAGTCGCTAGCCCTGATTCGCAAGATCATGGAGGATCACGCCACATGAGCACCACTCCCGACCCTCAGCCCATGCGGTGGGTCAAGAGCACCCACAGCGGCGGCGAGGGACAGTGCATCGAATGGGCGCCCGACCACGCACGCGCCACGGGTGAGTTCCTGGTCCGTGACAGCAAGGGCCCGAACGGCCCACACCTGACCCTGACCCGTGAGGGGTTCACCGGTCTCGTGGAGTTCGCCAAGCACCACGGGTGACCAGCGCCCCCACCGGCCCCGAGCAATCGGCCCCCGCCACCCTGGGCGGGGGCCGTCGTCATGAGGGCATGCGCCTGCCTGCTGCGGATCATCGCCGGTGCCAGGGGTTGCCAAGACGGTTGGCGCCGTTGCGGCGCTGTTGACCCGCGCGTTTCCATCTGCCAGTACCGGGGGCCGCGCATGAGGGGCGGCAACGGGCCTCAGCCGGCGGCGCCGGGCCTCGCCGTCAGGCCCGCGCGCGAAGCGTCTCCTTGGCCACCTTGCCGGTCGCGTTGCGGGGCAGCGCGTCGACGAAGCGCACGGACCGGGGCACCTTGTAGCCGGCCATCTCCCGTCGTGCCCAGGCGATGAGTTCGCCCTCGGTCAGGAGACCGTCCGGTGCCCGCACCACCCAGGCCCGCCCGACCTCGCCGAGCCGGGCGTCGGGGACCCCGACCACCGCGGCGTCCGCGACGCCCGGGTGTCCGAGCAGGATCCTCTCGATCTCGGCGGGGTAGGCGTTGAAGCCGCCGACGACGTACATGTCCGTGAGCCGGTCGGTGACGCTCAGGTTGCCCGAGGAGTCCAGGACGCCGACGTCGCCGGTGCGCAGCCAGCCACCGGGGGCGAAGGCCCGCGCCGTCGCCCGCTCGTCGTCGAGGTATCCCCGCATGACGTTGAACCCCCGGACGAGGATCTCGCCCGGGGTCCCGGGTGGTGACGGCGCACCGGTGGCGTCGGCGATCCGCACCGCCACCCCCGGCACGGCGCGGCCGGAGGTGGCGGCGACGGTGGCGGGCGGGTCGCCCCTGCGGCCCATGGTGACCAGGCCGCACGCCTCGGACAGGCCGTAGGCGGTCAGGACCGTCTCCACGCCGAGTTCGCCGCGGAGCCGCTCGACCAGGGTCAGGGGGATCGACGAGGCGCCGGTGACCACGAGGCGGAGGGAGGAGAGGTCGTAGGAGGACCGCTCGGGGTGGTCCAGGAGAGCCTGGAGCAGCGCGGGCGGCGCGGGCAGCGCGGTGACCCGCTCGGCGGCCACCGTCGCCAGCGTGGTCTCGGCGGCGAAGACCGGTTGCGGGATCATCGTGGCACCGCTCATCAGGCAGGCCAGCACCCCCGCCTTGTAGCCGAAGGTGTGGAAGAAGGGGTTCGCGATCAGGTAGCGGTCACCGGGGCGCAGTCCGGCCAGCGCGCTCCAGACCTCGTAGGCGCGCAGGGTCTGGGCGTGGGTGACCACCACGCCCTTGGGGCGCCCCGTGGTGCCGGACGTGTAGATCACGTCCGAGGGGGCTTCCCCCGCCATGCCCGCCGAGCGCGCCGGTTCCCGGCCTCCGCCCGCCGTAAGGAAGGCCCGCCAGGTGTCGAAGCCGGACGGCGCGTCCTCGGCGAACACCACCACCCGGCGCAGGTCGGGCAGCCCCGCCAGGGGTCGCTCGACCCGGCTCCCCGCAACGCCCCCCGCCGCCCGCCTCAGCAGCGCGACGTACGAGGTCCCCAGGAAGGGGCCGGTGACGAACAGCAGCCGAGCCCGGCTGCGGCGCAGCACGTCGACCGCCTCGGCACCCTTGTGGCGGGTGCTGACCGGGACGAGCACACCCCCGGCGGACACCGCGCCGAGTGCCGCCACGATCCATTCCAGGCGGTTCGGCGCCCAGACGGCTACCCGGTCGCCGGGCGCGACCCCCCAGGCCCGACAAGCTGCTGCGGCGCGGTCCACCCGGGCGCCGAGTTCGGCGAAGGTGATCCTGGTCCGGCCGTCGACCACCGCTTCGGTCTCGGCGTGGCGCTCCGCCGCCGAGCGAACCAGTCCGGGCACGGTGCCCCACTCCCGCCACTTCCCTGCCGCGCGCATCTCCTCCCGCCCTCCCCTCCCCGACACACAAGCTGACGAGTCATCAGAGTAGCGCTAACCTGACGACTCGTCAGGACGCTTGGCGTCGCACTCGGAACGACGTGGAGGGGCTCGTGCCCGCACCCCACACCTCGGTCGACCCTCCCGCCGGCCTGAAGGACGCGGCGGCCATCGTCGGCGTCGGCCGGACCGCCTTCGCGCGACGGCTCCCGGAGGACGAACGGACCCTCGCCTGTCGAGCCGTCCTCGCGGCGCTCGACGACGCGGGGATCTCCCCGGACGAGGTGGACGCGCTGGCCTCCTACACAATGGAACGGACCGACGAGGTCGAGCTGGCAGGCGCTCTCGGCCTGGGCGATCTGGCGTTCTTCGGCCGGGTCGGCTTCGGCGGCGGAGGCTCCTGCGCCACCGTGGGTCTCCTCGCGGCGGCCGTGGCCACCGGACAGGCGAACGTGGGCGTCGCCTGGCGCTCGCGCAAGCGGGGCTCCGGGCCCCGGCCGTGGTCGGACCCCGCCGCCGCCCTGCCCACCCCGGCGCAGTGGACCCGTCCCTTCGGTCTGCTGCGGCCCGTCGACGAGATCGCCATGCTCACCCGGCGCTACCTGCACGAGCGCGGCGCCACTCGGGACCACCTCTTCAACGTCGCCCTCGCCTGCCGCGTCCACGCCAACCGGAACCCGGCCGCGGTGACGCACGGCAAGCCCCTCACCCGCGAGGCGTACATGACATCGAGGTGGATCAGCGAGCCGCTCTGCCTCTTCGACAACTGCCTGGAGACGGACGGCGCGCTGGCCTGCGTGGTCGTCAGGCGACAACGCGCCCGCGACTGCCGGCGCCCACCGGTGTACGTGCACGCCGTCGCGCAGGGGCTGCCCTCCCAACACCACGGCATGGTCAACTACTGGGCCGACGACCCCCTGGCCGGGCCCTCGGCAGCCGCGGCGCGAGGCCTGTGGAGCCGCGCCGACTTCGGACCCGAGGACGTCGACGTCGCCCAGATCTACGACGCCTTCACCCCCCTCGTCCCTCTCTCCCTGGAGGGGTACGGCTTCTGCGAGCGCGGCGAGGGAGGGCCCTTCACCGAGGGCGGCGCGCTGGAGATCGGCGGCCGTCTCCCCCTCAACACCTCGGGCGGCGGACTCGGCGAGGCCTACGTGCACGGCTTCAACCTGATCGTCGAAGGGGTCCGCCAACTGCGCGGCACGAGCACCGCCCAGGTGCCCGGCGCCGCCACCTGCCTGGTCACCGGCGGCGAGTGCGTCCCCACGTCCGCGCTGCTGCTGCGGAACTGAACCCGACGCCCCCACGAGCGGCACCGGCGTGCGACGCGCGCCGACCGGCGGCCGCACACCGAACCCACCGACCCCCGGAGGCTGGGACCTTGACTCTCCTCGCACCCGTCGTCGACGCCGACGGCGCCCCCTTCTGGCGGTACGCGGCCCGCGGCGAGCTCCGCGTGCAAGGCTGCGCGGACTGCGGACGGCCACGCTTCCCGCCCCGGCCCTGCTGCCCGCACTGCCGGTCGTTCGCGCGGGAGTGGCGGGCGATGTCGGGACGCGGGCTGATCTGGTCGTACGTCGTCGCCCATCCGCCGTTGCCCCCTGCCTACGCCGCCCTGGCCCCCTACCACGTGGTCGTGGTGGAACTGGCGGACGATCCGCGGATCCGCCTCGTGGGGAACCTGGCCGGCCCGTCCGGTGGCGACCTCGCGCCGCCGTCCCCCGGGGACGTCGCCGTCGGCACCCGCGTCCGGGCGATCTTCACCGAGGAGGGGATGCCCCGATGGACGCCGGAGGAGAGCTGACGGCGATCCGCTCGGAGGTGGACGTCGACACCGGCGTCGCGGTCGTCACTCTCGACCGGCCGGCTCGACTCAACGCGGTCGACCTCGCCATGGCGGAGGAACTGGAGCGGGTGTGGCGGGCGTTCCGTCACGACGACCGGGTGCGGGCCGTGGTGCTGACCGGAAGCGGCGACCGGGCGTTCTGCACCGGCTTCGACCGGGACGCCCGGGTGCCCCAGCCCGCGTCCCCGTACATGCAGGACGACCCCCTCCTGCGGATCGGCCCCAAGTCCAACGACCTGTGGAAGCCGGTCGTCGCCGCCGTCTCCGGCATGGCCTGCGGAGGGGCCTTCTACCTGCTGGGCGAGGTGGAGTTCGTGGTGGCGGACACCACCGCCGTCTTCTTCGACCCGCACACCACATACGGCATGGTCGCGGCGTACGAGGCGATGCTGGCGGCGCTGCGCATGCCCTACGGCGAGGCCGCCCGGATGATGCTCATGGGCACCGCGGAGCGCCTCTCGGCCCCGAGGGCGCACCACGTCGGGCTGGTGTCGGAGCTGACCGCACCCGGCCGGGCGGTGGACGCCGCCGTCGACCGCGCCCGGGTCCTGGCCGAGTCCCCGCCGGCCGCCGTCCAGGGGACGGTGCGGGCGCTGTGGGCCACCAGGGAGGCGGTGCGGGACGCGGCGTTCGCTCAGGCGCCCCACCTGATCGCCCTCGGCAACCTGCCCGCCGAGGACCAGGCCCGGCTGTTCGCCGAACGCCGACGGCGGCGGCACCGCGTACGGTGACCGGTCGGCCCGCGCGGCGACGGCGCCCGACCCGGCGTCAGCTCGCGCGGGCCGTCCCGGTGCCACGCTCCGCGTCCAGCGCGTAGACGCAGCGGTCCTTGCTGCACGCGTAGACGACGCCGTCGCGGACCACCGGCGACCCGGTGATCTCACCGCCTGTGGCCAGCTTCCACTTGAGCCGGCCGTCGTCCGCCTTGAGCGTGTACAGCAGGTGGTCGGTGGAGCCGAAGTGGATGCGCCCCTCCGCCACGGCGGGGCCGCCGGCGATCTCGCCACCCACCTGGAAACGCCACTTCGGGGTGCCGGTGACCGCGTCCAGCGTGTACAGACCCCGGCCGCTGCCGACATGGACGTGGCCCGCCGCGACCAGCACCGGCTCGACGGACGAGCGGGCCTCGGTGGCGATGCGCCAACGGTCCCGGCCGTCGGCGGCGTCGAGGGCGTAGACGGTGCCGAGGTGGTCGGCGAGGTAGACGCCACCGCCGGCGACGGCCGGCACCGGCGTCGGCGGCGAGAGGAAGGCGGCGGGCGCCTCGAACGTCCACTCCACCCGGCCGGTCGCCACGTCCAGCGACACGACCCGCGTCCCCGCGCAGACATAGGCGCGGCCGTCGGAGCCGTGCGCCACCCGCACGGGGACGCCCCCGCAGGCGGCGGCGTCGCCCACCGGGTAGGACCAGCGCTCCTCTCCGGTGCGGGCGTCCAGCGCACGCAACCGCGAGTCCTGGCGCAGGTAGGCCACGTCGTCGTGGAGGGCCGGACCGGCCTCCGGGGACTCGAAGTCGGTCTGCGCCCCCGTCACCTCCCACAGCTTCCGACCGGCGGCGGCGTCCCACGCCTGGACCCCGCCGCCGCGTGAGCCGGTCAGGACCGTGCCCCGACCGGAGCGCAGCGAGTACACCCAGGCGTCCGCCCGGCACCGCCACAGGTCGGTGCCCTCCCTCGCGTCCAGGGCGTAGAGCGTCGGCCCGTCGGAGGCGTGGACGCGGCCGTCGGCCACCGACAGCGACCACGCGACGTCACGGGTCTTGAAGCGGCGCCGGCCGGTCCCCGTGTCCAGGGCGTGCACCTCGAAGGAGGTGACGTAGACGAGGTCGTCGGAGACGGCCGGGGTGCCCCAGACGTCGTTGGACATCCGGAAGCGCCACGGCCGCCAGCCACCCGCCGCCGCCTCCGGGGCGGGCGCCTCGGGCGGGTTGGCGGGCGAGGGCGGCGCGGAGGCCGTCCCGGAGCGGGGGCCCGACCAGGACCCCGCCAGGGCGATGTCCGCCGGGGGCGTCCGCACGGCGGCGGCACGCACCTCGGCCACCAGGGGCCCGGGGCCGATCGGCACGGCGGCCCCCGCCAGCCGCACCGGATCGCCGCCCCCGCCGACCGGCACCGGCCGAGGCGCGACCGGGGCGTGCGCCGGAGGCGGCGGGACGGTGGGACGCGGGGCGGTTCCACGGCCCGTCCGGGCCCGTCCGTGCCCGGTGACGGGCCGGGTCGGCGGACGGCCGTTGCGGCGGGCCTCGATCAGCCCGACCGCCCGCTCGGGCAGCCAGGCCGACGCCGTGCCGCTGTCGTCGTCCCCCGATCCGAAGAGGTGTGGGGCGAGCTGCGACTGGAGGTCGGCGGGTGTGGGCCGGCCCAGCGCCTCCATCCGCATGCAGGCGTCGATCAGTGGACGCAGTTCGTCGGGCAGGCCGGTCAGGTCCGGGCCCTCCCTGAGCAGCATGAAGACGGTCTCCACCGGATTGGCGCCGTGGAACGGGGCATGCCCGGTGGCGGCGAAGACGAGCGTCGAGCCCAACGAGAACACGTCGCTCGCCCCGGTGACGCTACGGGAGTCCTTCGCCTGTTCGGGTGACATGTAGGCGGGGGTGCCGACAGCGACGTTCGTCATCGTCAGCCGAGTGTTCGAGACCCCGGAGGCGATACCGAAGTCGATCACCCGAGGACCGTCCTCGACGACGAGCACGTTGGAGGGCTTCAGATCCCGATGGACCAGCCCGGCCCCGTGGATCGAGTGCAACGCCTCGGCGACGCCCGCCGCGAGCCAGCGCACCGCCCGCGCCGGGAGCGGCCCGTGCTCGTGCACTATCTCCTCCAGGGAGGGCGCCGGGACGTAGGCGGTGGCCAGCCACGGCACGGCGGCACGCGGATCGGCGTCGACGACGGCCGCCGTGTAGAAGCCGGAGACAGCGCGAGCCGCCTCCACCTCCCGGGTGAAGCGGACCCGGAACAGCTGGTCCTCGGCGAGCTCCGTCCGAACCGTCTTGATGGCCACCCGTCGGCCGGACGCCGACCGCGCGAGATACACCAACCCCATCCCACCGGCCCCGAGCCGCCCCAGCACCTCGAACGGCCCGATCCGCCGCGGGTCCTGCTGCGTCAGCTGATCCACCACTTGCCTGCCACCTCCCCGTACGAGCACGCGCCCACCCGGGTACGCGGCCCCGTGCAGCCTCTCACCGCCGCGCCGCCCGAGCGGCACGCACCCCGATTGTTCCTGGCCGGGCCCCCGCTGGCGAACCATGCGACAAAGAGGGTGTCCGGTGCCATATGCTCTCGAAAGACCTGGGTCGATCAGCGCTGCAGCAGGGCGAACGACGCCCCCTGGTCGTCGGCGACCACCGCCACTCCCCCGTACGACGTCTCGAAGGGCGGCACCCGCACCCGTCCGCCGAGCCGGGTGACAGCGGCCAGCGCCGCCTCGCCGTCCGCGACCTCGAAGTGGACCAGGAAGTGCGCCGGCATCTCCTCGGGGAATACCTCGGAGAGGGCGACGCGCCCCAGGCAGGGGTCGACGCCCGACCCGAACAGGGCGGCGGGGAAGAGACCGCCGTAGAAGGCGTCGGCGGCCTCCGTGTCCGTCGTGTACAGCTCGGCCCAACCGAAGGCACCCGGCTCCCCACCGCGCGCGAACCCCGGATGCCCGGCGGGCTGCCACAGGCCGAACACCGCGCCCTGCGGATCCGCCACGAGCGCCGCCCCACCGAGGCCCGGCACGGAGCGCGGCGGCACGACCACCCGCCCACCCCGGTCCCGGACCCGCCCGACCAGCGCCACGGCGTCCGGGGTGCGCAGATACACCGTCCACGCGGTCGGCATCCTGCCGTCCGTCTTGCCGGTCAGCGCGGCCACCGGCGCGCCGCCCAGCCGGGCCCACCAGCCCCCGTGGTCGGTGGCGCCGAACGACCAGCCGAAGAGGGCTCCGTAGAACCGCTTGCCCGCCTCGACGTCGGGGATCTGCGCCTCGACCCAGCAGGGCGCGCCCTCCGGATCCGCGGATGCCCAGTTCTCGGCCATGTCGCCAACGTAGCCCCCTCCCACCCGCCGCGCAGACCGAGCGCGCCCGGGCCCGGAAAGGCCGGGCACCCCATTTGCAGTCGGCCGAATAGCGCTCCCCCGGCCCGTCGGTAAGCTGACGGCATGACAGGACAAGTGCGTACCGTCGACGGCCGCGTGGCCGGTCGACGTGGGCAGGCGACCCGGCAGAAGCTGCTCGACTGCCTCAGCGAGATGCTCGGATCCTCCCCCTACCGGGACGTCAAGGTCATCGATGTCGCCCGTCGGGCGGGCACGTCGCCGGCGACGTTCTACCAGTACTTCCCGGACGTCGAGGGCGCGGTACTGGAGATCGCCGGGGACATGGCCGCCGAGGGCGCCGGTCTCACCGAACTGCTGGAGGGCCGGTCCTGGTCCGGCAAGGCGGGGTGGGAGACCGCCCAGGACCTCGTCGACGGGTTCATGGACTTCTGGAAGCGCAACGAGGCCATTCTCCGCGTGGTCGACCTCGGCGCCGCCGAGGGCGACAAGCGCTTCTACAAGCTCCGGATGAAGATCCTCAACTCGGTGAACAACTCGCTCGCCGACTCCGTCGCCGAGCTCCAGGCCAAGGGCCGCGTCGACAAGTCGGTGAACCCGGCGGCCGTCGCGGGCTCCCTCGTCGCCATGCTCGCCGCCGTCGCCTCGCACCAGAAGGGCTTCACCTCATGGGGCGTGAAGCAGGCCGAGCTGAAGCCGAACCTGGCGCTCCTGGTCCACCTAGGGGTCACCGGGCGGAAGCCGACGCGCTAGAGCGCGCCGGGCGGCGACCGGCCCTCCCCTCCGCCACGCGTCCTGTCATCCGGGCGGCGGTGCTCCCGAGGCGTGCCTTGGGAGCACCGCCGCCCGTCGCCGTTCGGGGCAGTCGCCCACGTCCCGCCCGCCCCCGCCCCTCCCCCGAGAGCCGTCTCTGATATACCGTCAGTTCGCATGAGCGCTGTCACCCCGAGCGGCGGCGGGCGCCACCCCTCCCGCCGCTCGGCCGTCGTCGGCGCCGCGCTCGCCGACTGCGGCCGACTCGACGGCACCACCGCGTACGCCCTGCACGCCCAGGCGGCCCGCCGCGCACTGGCGGACGCCGGGCTGGACCCGTCGGACGTCGACGGATTCGCCTCCGCCGGCCTGGGAACCCTCGCCCCCGCGGAGGTGGCCGCGCATCTCGGACTCCGTCCCACCTGGGTGGATTCCACGTCGGTCGGTGGATCCACCTGGGAGGTGATGGCCGCGCACGCGGCGGACGCCATCGCGGCGGGACACGCGCGAGTGGTGCTGCTGGCCTACGGCTCGACCGCCCGCGCCGACATTCGGGCCGGACTGCGCCCCGCGGCGCACGACTTCGGCGCCCAGGGCCCGCTCGGCTACGAGGCCCCCTACGGCCACACCCTCGTCGCCAAGTACGCGATGGCCGCGCGCCGCCACATGGTCGAGTACGGCACCACGGCGGAACAACTGGCCGAGGTGGCCGTCCAGGCCCGCGCCAACGCCGCGCTCAACCCGGACGCCCTCCGCCGGGAACCGATCGACGTCGACGACGTCCAAGCCGCACCACCCGTCGCGGAGCCCTTCACCACGCTGCACTGCTGCCTGCGCTCCGACGGCGGCGCGGCACTCGTGCTCGCCTCCGAGGAGTACGCCCGGGACTGCCGCGCCGCACCCGTCCGGGTCCTTGGCACAGGGGAGCACGTCTCCCACGTCGCGCTCTCCGACTGGCCCGACTTCACGGTCTCCCCGGCGGCCACCAGCGGCGCCCTGGCCTTCGCACGGGCGGGGTTGCGCCCCTCGGAGATGGACCTGGCCGAGATCTACGACGCCTTCACCTACACGACCCTGGTGACCCTGGAGGACCTCGGGTTCTGCGCCAAGGGGGAGGGCGGCGACTTCGTCGCGGGCGGCCGACTCCTGGCCCGGGGAGGCGAATTGCCGGTGAACACCGACGGCGGCGGCCTGTCGGCACAACACCCCGGCATGCGCGGCCTCTTCCTCCTCGTGGAGGCGGTGCGGCAACTCCGGGGAGAGTGCGGGCCGCGCCAGGTCCGGCGCGCCGACGGCTCCCTCCCCAGGCTGGCCGTCGCCTCGGGAACGGGCGGCTGGTTCTGCTCCTCCGGCACGGTGGTCCTCGGCGCGGACTGAGCCGCGCGCCGGGACGACACCGGGTGGAGCCGGCCCGGCCGGGCCCGGCGACGTCGGCGCGCGTCACCGCGGACGAGAGGCGCCCCCTGCGTCGGGCCGCCTTGCCGGTCGGGGGGCGACCCTGTGCCGCGTGGGACTCCCCGCGGTCCCCACTCTGGACAACGGCGGTCTCCCGCTGGGAAAATCACCGGGACGGGATTCACGCGCCGCCCACAGTCCCAGGATTCCCCGTCCGCGTGGTGGCGCGGCGTCGGACCCGTCGCGACACGGCGGCGAGCGGTGGCCGGATCCGGCATCGCCCACCGACACCACACCGACCCTTCGTTTCGCCGGGCCGTACGCCCCGCGCGCCAGGCCCCAGGGTGGCGGCGAACCCGCCCGTGGGCGGTCGCTCGGTCCGCCACGACCGCAGCGGCGGCCGACCTCGGTCGGCGCGGCGCTCCCTCACGGGGCGGAGCGGGCCGATGCCGCGCGCGCCCGAGGTCCCGGCACGCCCGTGCCGCCGCGCCCCTGGGCCGCCGACCGTCCGAGGTGTCGGCGACCCCTCGCCCCCGGGCCAAGGGGTGATCACGGGCGCCTCGACGAGCCACTCGCCGGCGGCTCGCCCCGCCCGCCGGCGCCGGACGGAGGCAGGGAAGCTCGCCGAGCGTCGCGGTGGGAAACGAAAGGCGACCCTCGGGGCGGGACTCGGGTCCCGGCGGCGGCTTCACCCGAAGGCGACCTCGGGCGCGCCGGGTGCCCGCGTTCGGCGCTCGCGCTCCGAGGGCCACCGGGACACCACGACCTCGACCTCGACCTCGACCTCGACCGCATGTTTCACGCCAACCCTTTGGCCAAGGGTGGATCGGTACGACGTGACCCACGAGACAGCCCCAAGAGCCCCGAAAGCGACCTAAGACGGCCTATATCCGATGTCTCGTCGACGATTCCGACCGTCGCGCCATAGGCTGCTTTTCACCTCCGCGGCCCGAATCCGTTCACCTTCTCACCCTCATATTCGACACCCAGCGTCACAAACGGCACACAACGACTGCACCCCGGGTGACGACCGACGGGGAAGGGCGGTTTTCGGACAGTGGCGCAACAACCCGTGTTTGGCCGGTAGGTGCCGAGACACCCTTGACTCGAGTGCCCACGGAAGTCTCGGTGAAGGCTGCCGCCTTTTCCGCCAAGAAGGCAGCGGCCCGATCCATGCTCAAACGCGAAAGGAAACACCCCGGATGGATCGTCGGCCGGAGTTCAGCCTCACACAGCTTCTCTATTTCGTCACGATCGCCGAAACAGGGAACATCTCCGAGGCGGCCGAACGCCTGCACGCCTCCCAGTCCGCGGTGTCCGCGGCCATCCAGCGACTCGAACGGCAGTTGGCGAACCAACTCTTCGTCCGTCACCATGCCAAGGGGGTGAGTCTCACCCCCGCCGGAGGTCTGCTCATCGAGGACGCGCGCACGATCCTGCGGCAGGCTCACGCCCTCAACCACTACAGCCGGCGACTGCACGGCGAGACGTCCGGCCGACTCGACGTCGGGTCCTACTACTCGATCACCTCCTTCCTGGTGCCGCGGGCCCTCTCGCGGATCGCGGACTCCCACCCCCGCCTGACCGTGGACGTCCACGACGTGCACGCGCCGATAGACCTCCTGCTGAACGGCACCTGCGAACTCGCGGTGACCTACAGCATCACCACCTCCGAGGAGACCAGGTTCTCCGAGCTGGTCACCCCCACCCTGTACGCGCTCACCGAGGCGAACCACCCCCTGGCCGAGTCGAAGACCGCCACGCTCGCCGACCTGGCCAAGTACCCCGTGTTGATGTCCGACACCCCGTCGGATCTGCACGGCTACGTGGAACGCGCCTTCCGTCGGGCGGAGATCCCCATGCCCAAGGTCATCTCCACCACCGGCACGGAATCCATGAGGGCGTTGGCCGCGGCCGGCCTCGGCTTCATGCTGACCCACCACCTGCCCCCGTCGATGGACGCCCCGGACGGCAGCCGGACGGCCCTGGTCACCATCACCGACGACCTCCCCCGACTCTCGATCGGGGTGCAGACGTTGCGCAGCGCCCGGCCGACACAACGGGTGCGCAGCTTCGTCTCGGCCCTGCGCAGGACCGCCCAGGAGATATACACCCCCCTGGCCGCCGCGTGAGCACGCACGCCCGGGACCGCTGATTTCCGTTCCCCGTCCGGCGTTTTCCGCTGAGCGGTTCATGGTAATAGTTGATCGTCCACCGGGACTTCGGGAGGAGATCATCATGGGGCACGAGTCCGCAGGCCGTCTGGGCGCGGAGTTCTTCGCCCCGGGAAGTTCCTTCGCCGAGTTCGTGCACGCGCACCGCCCCGAGCTGCTCGCCTCGCGTTCCGCCCTGCCCGGCGGCGCGGGCCCCTCGCACGACAGATTCCCGCACGGCACGACCGTCCTGGCCCTCACCTACGCCGACGGCGTCATGATCGCGGGTGACCGACGGGCGACGATGGGCAACCTCATCGCCCAACGCGACCTGGAGAAGGTCCACCCCACGGACGACCACACCGCCGTCGCCTTCGCGGGCACCGTGGGCCTGGCGATCGACCTGATCAAGCTCTACCAGGTCGAGTTGACCCACTTCGAGAAGATCGAGGGCATTCCCATGACCCTCGACGCCAAGGCCAACCGCCTGGCGGCGATGGTCCGCGAGAACCTCGGCCAGGCCATGCAGGGCTTGGTCGTGGTGCCACTGCTCGCGGGGTACGAGCCGAGCGCCCCCGAAGGGCGACGAGGCCGCATCTTCGCCTTCGACGTCACCGGCGGCCCTTACGAGAAGGGCGACTTCACTGCGGAGGGATCCGGATCCCCCTACGCGCGGAGCGCGTTGAAGAAGCTCTACCACGACGGCATGTCACGTCGCGAGGCCGCGCTCGCCGCGCTCCAGGCGCTCTACGACGCCGCCGACGACGACTCCGCCACCGGTGGACCCGATCTGAGTCGACGCATCTTCCCCATCGTCTCGGTCATCACCGAGGACGGCTACGAACGCCTCTCCGAGCACGAGACCGAGGAGTTGAGCCGCGAGATGGTCGCACAGCGGGAGAACCGGCCGGACGGCCCCGTGGCCGCCGTCTAGCCCGACGCTCCCAGCGCGGGCCGGAGCGGCCCCGTCGCCCTCCCGGGCATCCTTGGGATCAGTCCACCGCGGCCCCGCCCGCGTCCACGTCGCCCCTCACCGCGGGGGCCAGCGCCGTGAGAACGGAGGACACGTCCACATCCTCCTCCCGGAAGCGCACTTGGACCGTGGAGTCGCGACCGTAGGTCGCGAAGATCTTGGCGGAGGTCCTATCGGCGGGTTCTTGGGCGACCCAGTCGACACCGCCCGCCGCGACCCGGTCGGCGGTCGCGTCCGGCTCGGGCATGCCGCAGTACAGGATGATGTCGCCGTCGCCCCAGGGAACGGCCCCCCGCAGGCCGGACCGCTTCTTGTGTCCACCCAACTCGGCGGGCACCGACTCCATGAGCCGGTCGCACGCCGGAGTGGCCGCGAACGGGGGCCGGATGAGGACGTATCCACCGGGTTCGTCACACCCGGCGAACAGGACGGCCGAGGCGGACAGTGCGAGGGCCGTGCGCGGGACACTGCGGGCGGGCCTGGTCAAGGCGTATTCTCCCCGATCGAGGACGATCTGACCGACTTTGGTCGAGGTCGAGTCTCCCACGAACCTTCGAGCGAAGGTCAAGCGGGGAACCCACTCGCCCACCGCGAGGGAAGGCCGAACCCTCGGGTCACGACCGTTGCTGTCGGTCCGCCTGATCGTGAGCGGGAAAGGCGACGGCGTCGGCCCACCCGGCGCGCTCGCCCTCCGCGCCCCGCCGTACACCCGGACCTGATGCGGTCAAGCCCCGCGCCGCACGGACCCGTGCGCGCAACCTCACCTATCGCGGTGCGGGGTCGTCCAAGACCCGCCCATCACCCTCGCGTTGGCCGAACCAACCCGCGAAGACTCCACGGGCGGGGCGAACATCACGCTCTCCCCTCGGACTCGGTCGGACAGGGCACACATCGTCCCCGGCGCACGGCCAGGGGCGAACTCGACGCCCTATCGAACGACGAAGCCGACGAACGCCCCCCAGGCCGCCGCACCGACCACGAGTCCGGGACGGACGATGTCCTCGGAGTCACGAACGCGTACAACGCGAGCACGGACGGCGACGGCCGGGCGGTCCGCTGACCGTCGAGGTCGGTGGCGGCGCACCCGGATGCCCCGCGCCTCCGTCTCCCTCGGGCGGCCGGCCCCCTCCGCGGGGTGGGGTGGCACCGCGTGTGGGCGGTGTGCGTGATCGCGCGCTCGCCCGAGTCGACCGTCGACCGGCCGTCATGGGGGCTTCTCGTGTGGGCTTCTCGTGTGGGCTTCTCGTGTGGGCTTCTCGTGTGGGCGGCCCCGCCTCGGGCGGTCGCCGCGAGCCTCCCGCGATCCGTCACGCCGCCTCGCGCCGCCTGATGGGTTCGCCCACCCGGTGCAGGTGGGCGAGGGCCTCCCCGTAGGACCAGATCAGCCCGGTCTCGTGGTATGGCACGCCGATCTCCGCGCAGTACTGCCGCACGATCACCTGGGCGCGCCGCAGGTGCGGTGTGGGCATGCTCGGGAACAGGTGGTGCTCGATCTGGTAATTGAGCCCTCCGAGCATGACGTCGGTGAGCCGGCCGCCTCGTACGTTGCGGGACGTCAGCACCTGACGCCGCAGGAAGTCGGGCCGGTCGTCACCGGTGAAGGTCGGCATGCCCTTGTGGTTCGGGGCGAACGCGCAGCCGAGATACACCCCGAACAGGCACTGGTGTACGGCGAGGAAGGCCACCGCCTTGCCCGGGGAGAGCACCAGGAACAGCGCGGACAGGTAGGCCGCGACGTGCAGGAAGAGGAGCGCGCCTTCCAGCACCCGGTGCTTCATGGCCGGTGAGCGCAGCGCTCGCACGCTCGACAGGTGCAGATTGAAGCCCTCCAGGGTGAGCAACGGGAAGAACAGGAGGGCCTGGTGGCCGCCGATGGCGCGGGCCAGGCCGCTGCTGTGGCGTGCCTGGGCGGTGGACCACACCAGGATGTCCGGAGCGACGTCCGGGTCGAGCCCCTCGTGGTTGGGGTTGGCGTGGTGGCGGGTGTGCTTGTTCATCCACCAGCCGTAGCTCATGCCGATGGCGAGGTTGCCGAAGAGGCGGCCCCATGTCTCGCTCGGACCGCGCCGCCGGAACACCTGTCGGTGAGCCAGATCGTGGGCGGCCAGGGCGACCTGTCCGAAGACGAGCGCCATCGCGGCGGCGAGGAGCAGCTGCCACCAACTGTCGCTCAGCGCGAGGAAGGCGGCCCCTCCGGCGATCAGAGCCGTGAGCACCGATCCCAGGCGCACGGCGTAGTGGCGCGGGCACCGGTCCATCAGACCGGCCTCGCGGACGCGTCGGGAGAGTCGGGCGAAGTCGCTGCCGCCGGAGGACGGCGCCGGGCCGGAGGAGGGTGCGGCCTCGACGGGAGCGTCGATGGAGAACGTCATGTCGGGAGTCTGTGCGGGAACGCGGCGCGCGGGACAGCCGGCCGGGTACCGGATCCGTCCGGGGGATCTCTGCCGGGCCTCCCGGGGGCTACCCCCACCCTCACGCTCCCGACCTCGCGATTCCTCGGGGAGCGACGCCCGGTCGGGGGCGTCCGTCGGCGTCCGGATGTGGTCTTCGACGAGGAGTGATCCCGGGTCGGGACCGGCGACACGCGCCGGTCCACCACGGGGGGCCGTCGGGCTCGCACCGAACGGGGCGCCACCTCGGGCCTCTACGTCATCACGTGAGGAAACCGGCAGACCCGTGCGAAGGCCGGCACCCCGCCCGGTGGCGTGGGTTCATTCACATCGTCGATCCACACCATCGACAAGGTGCGATTGATGGGCACCGGTTGTGTCGGCATGATGACCGGCGAGGGGAATCCACCATCACGTCGCACACTCCCCGTGTTTCCGCCGGGGAGGGCTTAGGCAAAAGGTGCCGATGATCACACACATAGCTCTCTTCAAACTCAAGGACGGGTTCGAGCGATCCTCTCCGGAGGTCATCGAGGCCGAGAAGTTCGCGCGGGACGTCGGTCGCAACGTCCCCGAACTCCTGAGTTGGCGCACGGGTTGGAACACCGTCGAGCGCGACATCTCCCACGACTTCGCCATCATCGGAGTGCTGCCCGACGCCGCGGCCCTGGAGAAATACCAGACCAACAGTTTCCACCGGTCCTCCGTGGAACTGTGGCGGCGCATCTCCGACTGGGTGGTCGTCGATCTGAACGACGCCTGAACCACCCATGACGAATCGATCGATTGGAGATACGGGTGTTCACCCAGTACGACCCCGAGGCCGGCGCTCTCACTGCTGAGCTTCGGGACCGCTTCGACGCCTTCCGGAACGGAAAGCTGGACGCGGAGTGGGTCCGTTCCCACCAGACGCGCGCGCTGCGGAGGGTCGTCGCCTATGCCCGCGACAGGTCGCCCTTCTACCGAAAGCGGCTCGGTTCTCTGACGGACGAGCGACTGTCCGCGCTCGATCTCGACGACCTGGGGACAATCCCCTTCACCACCAAGGAAGACCTCCGGCACGCCCAGTTCGATATTCTCTCGCTGCCGGTCTCCGACGCGTGGATCTTCTACGAGACCACGGGAACAACCGGCGCCGCCACTCCGTGTCCTCGTACGAACGACGACTCCATTCACAACAACACGGTTCTCACCGCGTATTACCGCGATGTTCTCGGCGCCCACGGGGACCGCCAGGTGATCGGGGTCTCAGGGCCGACCGAGCTCCACTCCACGGGCGACTCCTTCGGGGACGTCTGCCGCAATCTGGGGCACGCGGTGGCCAAGATGTGGCCGCACTCGCCGCTGGTGGGTTTCGACCGGGCGTTGGAGCTGATGCGGTCGCTCCCGATGACCGGCCTGTTCGCCACCCCGGGCATGGCCATGAGCCTGGCACAGCGGGCGGTCGAGGCGGGCCTGGATCCGCGACGGGACTTCTCCCTCGACATCCTGATGCTGACCGGCGAACTGATGTCCCCGAGCCTGCTGCGAAACATCGGCCACATCTGGGGGGCCGAGGCACGCAACTGTCTCTACGCCTCGCAGGAGGCCTCCGTGCTGGCGGCCGCCACGCCGGACGGCGCCCTGCGCACCGCGCCGTTGATCAACCACTACGAGGTGATCGACCCCGAGGGTTCGGAGCCGGTCGCGCCGGACGCCCACGGCGTGCGCAGCGGCGAACTCGTGGTGACCAACCTCTACACCGGCGCCAAGCCGCTGATCCGGTACCGGACCGGTGACATGGTCCGGCTCACCGACCACGGCCCCGACGCGGCCGTGCCCGCCCCGGCGCTGGAGGCGATCGGCCGCGTCCGCGACCGGCTCCACCTCAACGGACACCTGGTCCACGGCTACGACCTGGAAGACCTGCTGCTCCGCCGGTTCCGGGGCTACCTGGACTACCAGATCGGCGTCGACCGCGACGACCGGGGCCGGGACGTCCTGTCGCTCACCCTGCGTCCGGGGCCCGACGTCGACCACCGTGCCGCCACCCCGGACGCCGTCGCGGACTGCCTGCGCGAGCTGGACACTCCCCTGACCGTCACCTCGGGCCGGCCCGGTTCCATCACCAGCACCGGAGCCATGGTGAGTTGGAAGGCGGCACGGGTGGTGGACCGGCGGGCGGAGGCGTCGATCGAGAACACCTCGGCCGAGCGTATCGCCGCCGCGAGGGACGCCCGGTGACCGTCCGACAGGCGGACGGCGCCGCGATCCCCGAACCCGCCGAGCGCCCACGGGCCGGGCTGGACCGCGGCGTGTGGGCCTACGACCGGGGCGAGTTCGTCCCCGCCGACGAGCCTCGGCTTCCCCTGTCCACCCAGGGTCTGCACTACGGCACCGGGACCTTCGAGGGGATTCGCGCCTACCGGTCCACCGAGGGCCGCCTCCACCTCTTCCGGGTGCGCGAGCACTACGAGCGGATGGCGCGGGCCTGTCGGATCCTGCGGATCACCGACGTCCCCACCGACGTCGACGCGCTGGTGTCGTTGACGGTGGAGTTGATCGCCCGCAACGGGCACGCCGGAGACGTCTACGTACGGCCCGTGGCACACAAGGCCGCCCTGCTGCCGGGCACGCCGCCGGGCGTCTCGCTGGCGGGCGTCTCGGGGGCGTTGTCCGTGACGACCTTCGGGTTCCCCGTCCACGGCATCGCCGAGCCGGTGCGGTGCGCGATCAGCTCGTGGCGGCGTCCGCCCCGCGACTCGGTTCCCACCCAGTACAAGATCACCGGTGGCTACGTGACGAGCGCCCTCGCCTCGGACGAGGCCCGGGCCGCCGGGTACGACGACGCGATTCTCCTGGACGGCGCGGGGATGGTGGCCGAGGCCGGCACGGCGAACGTCTTCGCGGTGCGCGCGGGCAGGCTCGTGACTCCCCCCGACACCGGAGACATCCTGCCCGGCATCACGCGGGACACCCTGATCACGCTCTGCCGGGAGTCCGGTGTGGAGGTCCACGAACGCGCCGTGAGCCCCGCGGACCTCCTCACAGCGGACGAGGTCTTCCTCTCCTCGACCGGCAAGGGCGTGGTCCCCGTCGTCGGTCTCGCGGGCCGCCCCGTCGGGGACGGCTCCGCGGGCGAGGTGACCCGCGAGGTCGCCGCGCTCTACGACGCCGTCGCACGGAACGCCGACGGGGCCCACCCCGAGTGGCGCCTGGCCGTAGACGCGCCGGACGTGCCCGACGGACCCGCCGATCCCCGCCACCCCTCAGGGAGCGAACAATGACGCTGTTGAGCTTCACGGCACTGCTACGCGACACCGAACGCGTCTCGACGGTGGGCACCCTCGGGCCCCGGGGCACCAGCAGCGAGGCCGCCGCGCGCCACTTCGTCCGCCTGTCGGGCTCCGACGACCCGCAGCTGCCCATCCACCTCTTCGACACCTACGAGGAGGCCGGCGCGGCTCTCCGCGACGCCCGGGTCAGCCATCTGATCGTGGCCAACGCCTACCAGGCGGTCAACCAGTTCTACATGGACCCGGCGCTGACGTTGGCCAACGTGTTCGTCATGGACACCCCGCTGTACGGGATCGCGGTGGCACGGAACGGCACCGTGCCCGACTCCCCGACGATCGCCACCCACCCGGCGCCCGAGCCGATCATCGGCCAGTTGCTGCCGTCCGCCCACACCACCCACAAGGTGATCCACACCGCCTCGACCAGCGCCGCCGCCCAGGCCGTCACCGACGGCCTCGCCGATCTCGCGCTGACCACCGCCCCGTCGGCGGAGTTGCACGGACTGCGGTTCATCTCCGGCACCCGACCGATCCTGATGGTCTGGTCGGCGTTCACCCGGATTCGCCCCGAGGAGCGCACGGCGTGAGGACCATCGCACACCAGGGCCAAGAGGAGAGAACATGTTGCTGCTGAGCGGAGACCAGGTACGCGAGGCGTTCCCGCCGTCGGAGGCCTACCGGGTCGTGGCCGACGTGATGCGCCGTTACAGCGCGGGCGAGGTCGTGCAGCCCGTCCGCACCGTGCTGTCCTCGGGGCGCGACACGTCCCTCTTCGCCGCCATGCCCTGCCATGTCACCGGGGAGACGGACTCCGGCTACGGACTCAAGGCCGTCCTGCACGCCCCCGGCAACTCCGCGCGCGGACTGCCGACGCACGTCGGAGTGGTGGTGGTCTTCGACCCGGAGACCGCGCAGCCGCTGGCCATGCTGGAGGGGGCCGCCGTCACCGCGCTGCGGACGGCCGCCGCGTCGGCCGTCGCGACCGACGCCCTGGCCCGGCGGGACGCCGGCGACCTGGCCCTGATCGGCGCGGGCACGCAGGCCCGGGGGCACCTGCTCGCGCTCCGCGAGATCAGGACCCTGCGCCGAGTGCGGATGTGGAACCGCGGGGCCGCCAGGGCGGAGGAGTTCGTCGCGTGGGCCCGCTCCGAGGTGGGTATCACCGTCGAGCGGATGGACACCCCCGCGCGGGCCCTGGAGGGCGCCGACCTGGTGTGCACCACGGTGGACACCACCGAACCGGTGGTGCGCGCCGCACACCTCGCCGAAGGGGTGCACGTCAACGCCGTCGGGTCCTCCGTGCCCGGCAAACGCGAGATCGACGCGGCGGCGGTCGCCTCCTGCACGGTCTTCGTCGACAGCCGGGAGGGCGCCGCGCGCGAGTCCTCCGAACTCGCCGACCCGGTCGAGGAGGGCCTCGTCCCGGCCGACCGGCCGCTCACCGAGATCGGCGAAGTACTGCTGGGCAAGCACCCCGGACGCACCGGCGAGACCGAGCGCACCCTCTACAAGTCGCTGGGCATGGCGGCGCAGGACGTCGCGTCCGGCTTCGCCGTGGTCCGGGCCGCGCGACGCCTCGGCGTCGGCACGGCGACCGACTTCACCTGCTGACCGAGGAACACCGGCTTGGAGACGAGGAGGAGCGCGTGACCGCACTGCTGATCGGCAACGTGGGGGTCGTCGGCGACCCGGAGAAGATGGCGGAATACCGCGCCGAGGTGCTCCGGACACTCGAACTCCACGGCGGCGGATTCATGATCCGCGGCGGTGAGTTCGAGGTGCTGGAGGGGGACTGGCAACCCACCCACCTGTCGGTGATGGTCTTCCCGACGGCGGAACAAGCCCGCCGCTGGTACGACTCGCCCGAGTACCGGAAGATCGTGCCGCTGCGGGAAGGCACCCACATGGACCTCATCCTGGTGGAAGGGGAATGACCCGGCCAGGAGCGGTCCCGAGGGCCCGGGGGTTCCGTCAGGTGGACGTCTTCAGCGACCGGCCGTTCCTGGGCAACGCCGTCGCGGTCGTCCTGGACGGGGTCGGCGTCTCGGACGAGGAGATGGCCCGCCTGGCCCGCTGGACCCAGTTGTCCGAGACGACCTTCGTGGTCCCGCCCTCCTCCGACGAGGCCGACTACGGGCTGCGCATCTTCACCCCGGGCGGCGAGATCCCCTTCGCCGGGCACCCCACGCTGGGATCGGCGCACGCCTGGCTGGAGGCCGGCGGCGCCCCGAGGTCGCCGGAGCGGATCGTCCAGGAGTGCCCGCTGGGTCTGATCGAGGTGCGCCGGTCCGCCGCCGGCCTGCGCTTCCGGGCCCCGGCTCCGGTGCGCGCGGGTCCACTGGACTCCGCGCACCTGGACCGGATCGCGCGAGGGCTCGGCATCGACCGCGAGCGCGTCGTCTCCCACCAGTGGGTGGACAACGGGCCCGGATGGGCGGCCGTCCGCCTGGCCGACGCCGAGGAGGTACTGGCCCTAGAACCGGACGACCGAGACATGGGCGACCTGATGCTGGGTGTGGTCGGCGCCTACCCCGAGGGATCCCCGCTCGCCTTCGAGATACGGGCGTTCGCCCTGCCCGCCGGCGTCCGCGAGGACCCGGTGACGGGCAGTCTGCACGCCGGTGTCGCGCAGTGGTTGGTCGGCACCGGAGCGGCGCCCCGGCGATACGACGCCGGGCAGGGCGGCAGGCTGGGCCGGCGGGGCGTGGTGAGTGTCGAGGCCGACGGGGACGACGTGTGGGTGGGCGGCCACTCCGTCACCTGCGTGCGCGGCACCGTCGAGATGTGAGTCCCGGGGCCCGGTCGTGACAGGCTTCCCGTCCGAGGGGGCGGGAAGCCGTCCCCCGGCACCCTCGGGAGGCACGATGGACATCGACCCGGACACCGACCCGCGCCGCCTTCTGCGGTCGCTCCGGGTATGGGACCCGTCGGTGACGGAGTTGACGCCCTTCGACCCGGAGCGCGCGCCCGACGAACCGCTCCCGCTGTTCGTGGAGTGGTTCGCCGCCGCCGTGGCGGCCGGCGAGGCGGAGCCGCACGCCGTGTCGCTGGCCACGGCGGACGAGGAGGGGCGACCGGACGCCCGGATCGTGCTGCTGCACGGCGCCGACCCGCGGGGGTGGTCCTTCGCCACCCACGCGGACAGTCGCAAGGGTCGCCAGCTGGCGGCCCGCCCTCGGGCGGCGCTCGTGTTCTACTGGCCCACGCTCGGCCGGCAGGTGCGGCTGCGCGGCCCGGTGACGGCGGCCACGCCGCCGGAATCCCACGCCGACCTGCACGCCCGCTCCACCGGAGCCTTGGCCGCCGCCCTCACCGGACGGCAGAGCGGGCCTCTCGGCTCGCTCGACGAGTTGACGCGGGCCTCGGAGGCGGCCTGGCGGCGCGCCGAACGGGAACCGGAGACACCGGTGCCCTCCTGGACGCTGTTCCGACTCCGCCCGAGCGAAGTGGAGTTCTTCCAGGGAGAGCCGCGCAGGAGACACGTCCGGCTGGTGTACCGGCGCGCCGGGGACGGCTGGGACACGGGTCTTCTGTGGCCCTGACGGCGCGTCGGCCCGGCCGGTCGGGTGGCCCGGGCCGACGGGGGCGGTCCCGCCCGGCTCAGGGATGCTCCACACGGAACACCGGTACGCCGGCCCGGAACAGCACGCGCGTCGCCAGGCCCGCGCGGAGCGCGGTTCCCGGCCCGCACTCGACGATCTCCGTCGCCATCCGAGGCCCCTCGGCCAGTTCGACGACGGCGGCGACACAGGGCAGGCGGTCCCGGAACGCCGGCAGGTCGTTGCGGTGCACGACGGACCAGGTGTAGAGGGTTCCGGCACCACTGGCGGTCTCCCAGACGACGCCCTCGCTCCAGCAATACGGACAGAAGTCGCGTGGGTAGTGGTGCGCCCGCCCGCAGTCCCGACAGCGGCGGATCAACAGCCGGCCGGCCGCCGCAGCCTCCCAGTACGTCCGGGCGACCGGGTCCCGCGTCGTGGCCGCGTCCATCGGCTTCCCCGTTTCTCGTCGTCGGCTCGGACCTCGCGCCCGACGGTAGGTCGGGTCGCGCGCCACGACAACGGCACCGGCCGGCCGGCCGTCGAAGGACTCTCCCGGGCCCGAAGCGACCGGCCCGGTGCGCGCTCGTCGGGCCCGGTACGACGCTGCTGGGACCGGCGACCCCGCCGGCCTGGAGCGCGCGACCGTCCCGGGCCGTCCGCCGGGCACACTCCGGGCCCGCCTCGCGCCCGCCGTCCCACCTCCGCTCCCCGCATCGGAAGGGACCCTCGCGCACCGCATCGTGACCAATCCGCGACCGTTTTCCCTCTGGTCCGAGAGCCGTCGATCACGTGGCCGATTACCCTCGCTGCATGCCCGACTCCACCGCTCCTCCCGTCACTTCGGACGAGCCGCCGCCCGGCGCCCCCGCGCGCCGGCGGGCGCGACCGGCCGAGCGCCCCGTGTACGTCATCGGCGGCGGCCCGGGCGGGCTGTCGGTGGCCCGCGCGCTGCGCTCGCGGCGCGTCCGCGCCGTCGTCCTGGAACGCTCCGACCGGGTGGGCGCGTCCTGGCGCAACCACTACGACCGGCTCCGCCTGCACACCACGCGCCGTCTGTCGGCGCTGCCCGGGCTCCCGATGCCCCGGGGCGTGGGGCGTTGGCCCTCCCGGGACGACGTCGTGCGCTACCTGGAGACCTACGCCGAACACCATCTGCTGGAGACGGTAACCGGCGTCGAGGTCCACCGTGTGGACCGATCGCCCGACGGTTCGGGCTGGTTGCTGCGCGCCACCGGGGGCCGCGAACTGACCGGAGCGGCGGTGGTCGTCGCCACCGGCCACCATCACACGCCCCGGCTGCCGGACTGGCCCGGGCTCGCCGGCTACGCGGGGGAGGTGCTGCACTCGGCGGCCTATCGCAACGCCCTCCCCTACGCGGGGCGCGACGTCCTCGTGGTCGGCCTCGGCAACTCCGGTGCCGAGATCGCCGTCGACCTGGCGGAGGGCGGCGCCTCCCGGGTGCGGCTGGCCGTGCGGACGACCCCGCACCTGGTGCGCCGGTCCACGCTGGGGTGGCCCGCCCAGCGCACCGGCATCCTGGTACGGCGGCTGCCGACCGCCCTCGGGGACCGGCTCGTCAGGCCGCTGGCCGGCCTGACCGCCCCGAACCTGACGGCGCGTGGATTGCCGCGCCCCCGGACGGGGTTGCTGAGTCGGGCCAGACAGGGGGCCTTGCCCGTCCAGGTTCCGGGCCTGGTCGATCTGGTGCGCGGCGGGGCGATCGAGGTGGTGGCCGCGGTGGAGAGCTTCGACTCCGACCACGTGGTCCTCGCCGACGGGGCCCGCCTCGCCCCGGAGGCGGTGATAGCCGCCACCGGCTACGACCGTCGCCTGGAGGGGTTGGTGGGCCATCTCGGGGTGCTCGATCCCGACGGCCGGCCGGTCGTCTCCGGCGCCCGTGCCGCGAGGAGCGCTCCCGGTCTGTACTTCACCGGGTTCACCAACCCGGTCAGTGGCATGCTGCGCGAGGTGGCCCTGGACGCCGACCGGATAGCCCGATCGGTGGCGAGGGAACACTCCCACCACGCCGCGCGGTTGCCGGAGCGCCGCGAGCGGACCGACACCAGGGAGGCCACCGGGGGACGCCGTCTGCGGATACCCGACCCGGTCTGACGCCACCCGGCGCTTGGGGAGCGGCCGGCGGCGCCGCCGGGTCCGCGCCTCCCCCGCTCCGCCGCCGGGGCCGGCCCGTGCCGCACCGACCGTTCCTGACCGGGCTTCCGTTCAGTAACCTGACTGGGCGTCAGTGACCGTTGTCTCCGAGGAGCGGGCGGACCGATGCTTGGATCAACCCACGGCACTCTCACCACCGACGCACGCAGGGCACGGGTCCTCGCCTGCGGCGAGCGCTCCGGCCCCATGGTGCGCGGTCGGCCCGCCTCGGCGGGCGACCTGGACGTCGGCGGGCGTCCTCTGCACGCCGACGTCCCCGACCTCGACGGCCTGTTCCGTCCCTCCTCCCTCGCCGTCGTCGGGGCTTCGGATCGGGAGGGCAGACCGAACGCGGGCGTCACCCGGCGGCTCGTCACGTGGGCCGCGCGGGTGGGGGCCCGCCTGTATCCGGTGCACCCGAGGTATTCGGCGGTCTTCGGCCTCCCCTGCCACAGCGCCGTCGCGAAGCTGCCCGAGCCGGTGGATCTCGCGGTCGTCCTTGTCGCCGACCCCCTCCCGGTGATCGAGGAACTGGGCGGGGGGCGCGCCGGGTTCGCGGTGGTGTTCGCGGCGGGATTCGCGGAGACCGGCCCGGAGGGGGCCCTCGCGCAACGGCGGCTCGCGGAGGCCGCCGCCCGTTCGGGCGTGCGCCTGTTGGGGCCGAACACCAACCTCAACGCCTTCGAGGACTTCCGGGACGACCTCGAAGGGCCGTCGATCGCGCTGGTCACCCAGTCGGGACACCAGGGCCGGCCGCTCTTCGCGCTCCAGGAACTGGGAATCCGGGTCTCCCACTGGGCCCCGACGGGCAACGAGGCGGATCTCGAAGTGGCGGACTTCGTGAACTACTTCGCGGAGCGCCCGGAGGTCGGCGCGATCGCCGCCTACGTCGAGGGGCTGAAGGACGGCCGCTCCTTCCTCCTGGCCGCCGATCGGGCGGCCAGGCGCGGGGTGCCGGTGGTCGCGGTGAAGGTGGGTCGCACCGAGGTGGGGGCCCGCACCGCCGTGACCCACACCGGGAAGCTGACCGGCGCGGACGCCGTGGTGGACGCCGCCCTGCGGCAGTACGGGGTGATCCGGGTGGAGGACCTGGACGAACTCCAGGAGACGGCGACGCTGTTGGCCCGGGCGCGCCCTCCGGTGACGGACGGGGTCGCGGTCTGCGCGATCTCCGGCGGCACGGGTGCGCACGCGGCCGATCTCGCGACCCGCGCGGGCCTGCGCCTGCCGGTCCTCTCGGACAGCCGACAAGCGGAGTTGCGCCGGTGGATACCGGGGTCGCTCGGCGTGGCCAACCCCGTCGACAACGGCGGCCATCCGGTCGGCGACGCCCGGGGCAGGAAGATCATCGATTCGCTCCTCGCCGACCCCGACGTGGGCGTGCTGATCTGCCCGGTGACGGGCCCCTTCCCGCCGCTCAGCGACCGGTTGGTGGAGGACCTGGTCGCGGCGGCCGAGGAGAGCGACAAGCTGGTCTGCGTGGTGTGGGGTTCACCGGTCGGCACCGAGCCGGCCTACCGGGAGAAGTTGCTCGGCTCCTCCCGCGTGGCCACCTTCCGGACGGTGGCCAACTGTGTCTCGGCCGTCCGTGCCTACCTGGAGCACCACCGCTTCACCCGTCGCTACCGCTCGCCCTTCGACGAGGCTCCCCGGACGCCCTCCCCCTCCCTGCGCAAGGCGTCGGGTCTGATCCGGCCGGGAGAGCGGCTCAGCGAGCACGCCGCCAAGCAGCTGTTGCGCGCGTACGGCGTGCGGGTCCCCCGGGAGCAGTTGGTGACCAGTGCCGCCGCCGCCGTGCGGGCGGCGAGCCAGGTCGGCTACCCCGTGGTGATGAAGGCGTCGGGAGCGCGCCTGGCGCACAAGACGGAGCTGGGCCTGGTCAAGATCGGTCTGACCTCCGCGAGCCAGGTGCGGGACGCCTACCGGGAGCTGATCGACATCGCCCGCTACGAGGACGTGCCGCTGGACGGGGTCCTGGTGTGCCAGATGATCGAACGCGGCGTGGAGACGGTCGTCGGGGTCTCGCGGGACCCGGTGTTCGGCCCGACGGTCACGGTGGGGCTGGGGGGCGTGCTCGTGGAGGTGCTGCGGGACACGGCGGTACGGGTGCCGCCCTTCACCGAGGAGCAGGCCGGAGGGATGCTCGCGGACCTGCGGGGCGGGGCGATCCTCGACGGCGTGCGGGGTCGGCCCCCCTCGGATCGGGAGGCGCTCGTGGAGGTGGTCCTGCGGGTACAGCGGATGGCGATGGAGCTGGGGGACGCCCTGACCGAGCTCGACATCAATCCGCTGATGGTGTTGGAACGGGGGCAGGGAGCCGTCGCCCTCGACGTCTTGGCCGTGTGTGGCACCGGCACGCCGGGGCCCCCTTCGGGGACGTAGGGACGGACGGGTTCTTCCCTCTGCCGTCTCCTCCGCCCCGCTCCTCGGAGCGCCCCTCCCCCGGGGGCGCTCACGCCCTCTTCTCCTTCCCGGCCCCTCCGGGGGCACCCGACGTGTCCGGAGACCCCGTTGACCTCGCCCACGCCGCACTCCCCCGACGAGGACCGGGCCGCCCGCGGCCGGGACGACGACCGGCCGCGTCCCGGTGACCCCGGCGACCGTCGGGGCGGTCCGGCGATCGGGCAACGCACCGCTCGCGGGGTTCGTCTGCTGACCCTGGATCGCCCGGAGGCGCTCAACGCCCTCGCCCCCGACCATCGCGAGACCCTGATCCGCCGGTTCGCCGAGGCCTCCGCCGATCCGGCGGTGCGGGCCGTGGTGGTCACGGGGACGGGGCGGGCGTTCTGCGCCGGGGCGGACCTGCGGGGCGGGGCCCCGGCCGCGTCCGAGCGGGTCGCCGGAGACGTGGCGCGTACCGTGCGCCTGGGCGCCCAGCGGTTGATCGCCGCCGTCCTGGACTGCGAGAAACCGGTGATCGCCGCTGTCAACGGAACGGCGGCGGGGCTCGGCGCGCATCTCGCGTTCGCCTGCGATCTCGTCCTCGCGGCCCGTTCGGCCACCTTCGTCGAGGTGTTCGTCCGTCGCGGACTGGTGCCGGACGCCGGCGGGGCGTACCTCCTGCCGCGGCTGGTCGGACCGCAGCGGGCCAAGGAGCTGATGTTCTTCGGCGATTCGCTGGCCGCCGCCGAGGCGGAGCGCCTCGGCCTGGTCAACCGCGTCGTGTCGGACGAGGTGCTGGGGGACACCGCCCTGGCCTGGGCCGAACGGCTCGCCAGCGGCCCCACCCGGGCACTCGCCCTCGCCAAGCAGCTCCTCAACGCCTCCCTCGACACCGACCGGACCGCGGCCTTCGCGGCCGAGGCGGCGGCGCAGGAGATCAACATGGGGACGGACGACGCCCGGGAGGGGCTGGCGTGCTTCGTCCAACGCAGGCGACCGGACTTCCGAGGCCGATGAGCACGCCCCTCCCGCCGCACCGGCCCGCGGCCGTCGCCGACCTCTCGGGCCTCCGCCCGAACCCTTCCGACCTGACGAGTGGTCAGTTTCAATGGACGGCATGATGGGGCACGCGAACATGGCGGCGGCGGCGGTGCGATACCTGCGACGTCCCGGCCGCCCCCCACCGGCCGGGAAGCGCTTCCCCAGGCCGGAGTCGCGTTGTGTCGGGAGCGACGAGCGCGCGCCCGTCGGGCCCTCGGCCTTCCGCGAGGTGCTGGGGAACTTCGCGACAGGGGTCACCGTCGTCACCGCCCCGGCCCCCGCCGACGGGTCCGCGCCGCCCGCCGGGTTCGCCTGCCAGTCCTTCGCCGCGCTCTCGCTGGAGCCTCCGCTCGTCACCTTCCTCGTCGGCCGATCCTCGGCCACCTGGCCGCGCATCGCCCGCACCGGCTCCTTCTGCGTGAACATCCTCTCCGAGAGGCAGGGGGACCTGTGCCGGTCCTTCGCGGTGAGCGGCGCGGCCGGAGGCGACAAGTTCGCCGGGGTGGCCCACGACCGGTCCCCGGCGACCGGGGCGCCTCGCCTCGCGGGGGCGGTCGCCTGGGTCGACTGCGCGGTGCACGCCGTCCACCCCGGTGGGGACCATCTGATCGTCGTCGGACGGGTCCTGGCGCTCGGCCGCGACGACGTCGCCCCGCCGCCTCTGGTCTTCCACCGAGGGCGCCTCACCTCGCTTTGCCCCGAGTGAGGGACGCGCCGGAGCGGTGGCAGAGGCGACGAACGCGGGACATCGGCCCGCGGGCGGACACCCCCCACCGAACGGAGAACGGTCGACCCTCCCGTCGGACCACGCCCGATCCCCTCGAACCGGCCGACAGACCGCGGAGGGACCGGCCCGTAAGGTGGGCAGAGGAACGAGACTCGCCCAGGGGGCACGCATTCCCCCTCTGTCGTCCACCGATCGACGGACGATCGTCGCAGGCCTGCCGCCTAGCCTGAAGTCACAAGCAACACCGGGAACGCGGCCCAGGCCGAGCGAACCGCTCCGTCGGAGATGCCCGTCGCGAGCCAGGAGAGCCCCGCCTGGATGGCGCGCCCCCGGTGAACGACCTCGGAGGTGGAAGAGTGACCAACAACCGGAATGTCGTGCCGCTGACTATCTCCACCATGGGTGGTCTCCGCGAGGACGCCACCGGCGAGCTGCCCCACACGAGCAGAGTCGTCAGCGCCACGCCGGGCGTGGTGCACGGCGCGTTGGCGTTGGGCGCACTCGCGGGAGCCGGAGCCCTGGTGGTGACGGTGGCGGGCTGAGGTTCCCCGAAGTGCGAAGAGGCCCGTCCGGATCGGTTCGATCCGGACGGGCCTCCGTCGTCCGGGTCCGGGGCGCCGGTCGACTGCGTGGGAAGCCCCGGCCGGTCCGCCTCCGACCGACCGGGCTACCCCCCCGGCGGGAGCAGGACGGCCCGGGCCATCCGGCCGCGGGCGGCGTCCGCGGCGGCCTCCTCGAAGGCGTCGAGCGGGTAGGTCGCCGTCACCAGTTCGTCCAGCAGGAGCCGGCCCGCCCGGTACATCCCGATATACCGGGCGACGTCGCGCTGGGGGCGGGAGGAGCCATAGCGGCATCCGAGGACGGACCTGTCCAGGTAGAGGGAGGAGACGGCGAAGGACGCCTCCGAACCGGCCGGGGCCACGCCGAGCAGCACGGCCTGACCGTGCCGGTCGAGTGAGTCGATCGCCAGACGGATCAACTCGACCCGGCCGACGCACTCGAAGGCGTGGTCGGCTCCCGTGGGCAGGGCGTCCCCGATCCGATCCGGCGAGGTCAGGAAATGGGTCGCGCCGAACCTCCGGGCGAGGGTCTCCTTGTCGGGGTCGGTGTCCAGCACGACGATCCGCTCGGCGCCCGTGATCGCGGCGCCCTGGACGACGTTGAGTCCGACGCCCCCGGCACCGATCACCAGGACCGTGTCCCCGGGTCGCACCCGCGCGCGGTTCAGCACCGCCCCGACGCCGGTCAGCACCGCGCAGCCGATCAGCGCGGCGGAGGCGAAGGGCACGTCGGCGGGGACGGGAACCGCCTGCACGGCCCGCACCAGGGTCCGCTCGGCGAACGCCGAGACGGCCGCGAACTGGTGGACGGGACCACCGGCGCGAGTGAACGGCCGCCCGGGGCGCCCGAGAGAAGCCCGACACATGGTGGGTCGACCCCGGTCGCACTGCGGGCAGGCGCCACAGCCGGCCAGGGTGGACAGGCACACGTGGTCCCCGGGCGCGACGTGGGCGACCCCCGCGCCGACCGCCTCCACGACGCCGGCCGCCTCGTGCCCCAGCACCACGGGAGCGGGAAACGGGATCGTGCCGTCCACCACGGACAGGTCGCTGTGGCAGAGTCCGGCCGCCCGCACCGCCACCCGCACCTCCCCCGGGGCGGGGTCGCGCACCTCCAGATCGTCCACGACCCGGGCGCGCCGCCCGTCGAAGACCACCCCGCGCATCGCCCTCTCCCTCGGTCGTCCTCGGTCGCCGTGTGGTGTGGTCAAGGCCTCGCCGGGTCGGCGCCGTCGGCGCGCGCTCCCCTTCGGGCGGCCCGCTCCCCGGCGCTCGCCCGCTCCAGGAGCGGCATCGGGTCCACCCCCAGGGTGCCCGGGAGCACGTCGGCGATCCGCTCGGGCGTCCATGCGCCGTCGGCGTAGGCCGCGCGCAGCTCACGGGGTTGCGCCCAGAGAGCGATCTTGGGTCCGGCGCTGGTGTAGACCTGGCCGGTGACACCGGCCAGGCGCGCCCGGTCGGACAGCAGGTAGACCACGAGGGCGGCCACGTCCTCCGGTTCGCCGATCTCGGTCAGCGGCGTCGGGACGTTCGCCGACATCCGGGTCCGGGCCACGGGGGCGACCGCGTTGGCGGTCACGCCGTACTTGTGGAGGCCGAGGGCGGCGCTGCGGACGAGCGAGACGACGCCGCCCTTGGCCGCGCTGTAGTTGGCCTGCGAGACGGAGCCCTGGTGACTGCCGCTGGTGAAGCCGATCAAGGTGCCCGATCGTTGCTCGCGCATCACGGCGGAGGCGGCGCGGAAGACGGTGAAGGTGCCCTTGAGGTGGGTGGCGACGACGGGGTCCCACTCGTCCTCGGTCATGTTGAAGAGCATCCGCTCCCGCAGGATCCCCGCCACGCAGACCACCCCGTCCAGGCGACCGAAGGCCGAGAGCGCGGTCTCGACGACGCGCCGGCCGCCCGCCATGGTGGAGACGTCGTCGGCGACCGCGACCGCGTCCGCGCCCGACGCCTCGATCTCCTCGACTACCGCCTCGGCCACCTCGGCGGTGGGGGTGGTGCCGTCCACGGCGACGCCCCGGTCGTTGACGACCACGCTCGCGCCCTCGGCAGCCGCCGCGCGCGCCACGGCGCGGCCGATGCCCCGGCCGGCGCCCGTGACCGCCACCACCTTGCCCTCCAGGAAGTTCCCCATGCCGGCCCCTTCCCCAGGTTTCTGATGCCCCGTTAGATTTTAGGCGGCCGGGGACGGTGGACAAGACCCGGGGAGGGATTCGTGTCGCTGCCGAGGGAGTTCCGCGAGATCGCGGATCGAGTGAACAACTGGGGTCGTTGGGGGGCCGACGACGAGATCGGCACCCTGAACCTCGTCACCGACGCGACGGTTCGCGAGGCGGCCGGCAGCGTGCGCGTCGGACGACGCGTCCCATTGGCGCTGCCGCTGCGCCGGGACGGGGTGCAGACCGGGGTGATCCCGGGCCGGATCGACCCCCTGCACGTGATGACGCGGATCAACCAGGAGGTCTTCGGGCCCGCCGCGGTGGCGTACAGCGACGACGTGGTGACCATGGGGCTCCAGGCGGCGACCCACTGGGACGCGTTGGCGCACGTCTCCCATTCCGGGCTGCTCTACAACGGCCGCCCCGCCGACACCGTCACCGCGCACGACGGAGCCGGGTTCGGGGGCATCGGGGTCGTCCGGAGTCTCGTCGCGCGCGGGGTGCTCCTCGACGTCGCCCGCGCGCTGGGGGTGACTCGGCTGGCCGGGGACCGGGTGGTCACCCCCGAGGACCTGGAGGCCGCCGAGGAGTCGGCGGGCGTCCGCGTCGGCGCCGGCGACGTGGTGCTGGTACGGACCGGGCATGTCCGGTTGCTCCTCGACGGGGACCGGCAGGGCTACGCCCACCCCTCGCCGGGGCTGTCGCTGCGGACCCCGGAGTGGTTCCACGCCAGGGACGTCGCGGCCGTGGCGGCGGACACGCTCACCTTCGAGATCGTCCCGCCCGAGATCCCTGGGCTCTGGCTCCCCGTCCACGCGCTGCACCTGGTGGAGATGGGCATGCTCCAGGGACAGAACTGGGATCTGGAGGAGTTGTCCTCGGTCTGCGCCGAGGAGCGCCGCCACGCCTTCCTGCTCACCGCCACGCCGGAGCCGTTCGCCGGCGCCACCGGATCGCCGGTCGCCCCGGTGGCGGTGCTCTGAGCGGCCACCTCCGTCGTCGAGCCAGGGTCGGCGACGCGGCGCTGTCCGCCCCGAGCGCGGCACCGCCCGCCGCCACCGACCCCACCCCCCTCTTCCCCCGACTCCGCACCCGGCCCCGGACCCCCCGGTCCCGACGCCCGGCGCGGCGTCACGACTCGCACGCGGCGAGGATCCCCGTCACCGAACCCTTGCCGTCCCCTCGCGGCGAATCACTGAACACCAGAGTGATCAGCCCACTTCGGCCCGTCAACACCCCTGCGCGGATTGGGCGTCCGCGAGGAGGGCCAAGGACGCGCACGGATGCACACCCGGCGCGCGTCCGGGCACCGCCGGGACGCGGGAAGGCCGTGTCGCCCGGTCCGGGCGACGGGCGAACGGCACAGGCGGGGGCCGGCCCGGGCGCGGGCCGCACGGACCGGCCCCCGCCGGGGGCGAGCCCGGGACCGGTCGGGGCTCACACCGCCTCGTAGGCCAGACCTCCGTAGGACACCGGGCCCGACCCGGGGAGGGACTCCGCGTGCTCGGCGCACCGGTCGAGCTCGCACCAGACGCGCTTGCCGCCGCCCTCGCGGGCCCACCCCCATCGGTCGGCGAGTTCCTCGACCAGAGCGAGGCCCCGACCTCCCGTGTCCCCGGGGCCCACCCGACGCGGCTCGGGGGCGCGTTCGCCCGCGTCGACCACCTCCAGGCGGACGGTGGCGTGCGCCGACGGCCGGCGCGGCAGGGCAAGCCCGAGGGTGGCGGGCCGCCGGGTGTGCACCACGGCGTTGGTGACCAGCTCGGAGACCAGCAGCACGAGCGACTCGACGAGCGGTTCGTCGGCCGCTATCCCGGAGCCGACGAGCCGGGACCGCGCCCAGCGGCGGGCCCGGGCGACCTCCGTGGGGTCGGGGCGGATCTCCAACTGCACTCGAAGCACCTGCACCGCTCACCATCCGAACCGGCGGACACGAAGGCTCGCGCCTCATGAGGGTCACGATCGCGGTCGGTTCCCGCCTGCGCGGGACGACGACCCTGGGCGGGAGTCACGGAACGTGAACTCCCTCGCGCACAGCATCGTTGACGTACAGTCACCCCAACAAGCGCTTCGGGCATATTCCAGCGCGAAGGAGTATCCGTGCGGCATACTGTGCGACGCTCTTCGCGCGGACCGGCGGCAGCACCCCCGCACCGCCGTTCGCCCCTGCGGGAAACGGCACACGCGGGCGGCGGCGGAGCCGCCCCGAGGGCGACCCCGGCGATCTTCGCGCTCGGGACCACTCGCATCCACCACAAGGTACCGGAGCGCGGGGCCGACTCCAGGGCGTGACGGGGCCCTCGCCCGGCACTCGCCCGCCGTCGACCCGTGTCGACGCTCCGTGACCCCCCGGGTGACGGAACGGGACCGCGTGGCCGACCCTTCCGGCACGGCCCGACGGGATGGGCCGATCAGCCGCCGCCCTCCCCGAGTCCCTCCGCCAGGACCTCCTCGCTCCGCTCGACCGGCCCACAGCGACGGGCCCGCACCCAGGCGCGTTTCAGCCGAAGATGAACCTCGGACTCCCAGGTGAACCCCATGCCGCCGAACACCTGTAGGCAGTCCCTCGCGCACCCGACGGCGGCCTCGTCGGCCAGCAGCCGGGCCGCGGCGACGTCCACCGGGTCCCCGGTGACCGCGGCGGCGTACACGGCGACGCGGGCCGTCTCGGTCCGCACCAGCATCTCGGCGCACCGGTGGGCGACCGCCTGGAACGCCCCGATCGGCCGGCCGAACTGTTCTCGTGTCCGGGCGTGTTGCACGGCCAGCCCGCGACAGTGATCGGCCGAGCCGAGTTGTTCGGCGGCGGTCAGCAGGACGCCGACCGAGTCGGGCCAGGCCTCCGGCCCCAAGCCGCCTCCCGACCCACCCGACCGCACCCGGTGCAACGGGGTCGACGGGTCCACCGAACGCAGGGCGACCGCGTCCGGCAGCGCCGCCCTCGGCCGAACCCCCTCGCTCTCGGCGCCGCCCGGCACCGGCCACAGGGCGTCCGCCTCCTCCCACCACTCCACCAGGCTGCCGCCGGTCACCGTCGTCACCACGGTGTGCCCGCTCGCGGCTCCCGGCACCGCCCCGGCGGCGAGATGGGTGGCCACCAGGGGGCCGGGCAGCAGCGCCCGGCCGATCTCCTCGAAGACCAGCGTCGCCTCCGGCAGCCCCAGTCCCGCCCCGCCCGCCGCCCGCGGCGACCGGAGCGAGAAGACGCCCATCGCCCCGAGAGCCCCCCACAGCTCCCGGTCGAGGACCGGCGGCCCCTCCGCCGCGCGCCGAAGCTGCTCGGGCCCCCAGCGCCGCGCGAGGAGGTCCCGCACGGCGCGCCGGAGCGAGTGCTGGTCGTCGGTGAGCCGGAACGGCACCCCTGCTCACCGCCCCTTCGGCAGGCCGAGGCCGCGCTCGGCGATGATGCCGAGCTGTATCTCCGAGGTCCCGGCGGCGATCGTGTAGGACAGCGAGGACAGGCGCTCCGGCGTCCACGGCCAGTCGAGGTCGAGGCTGTCGGCGCCGAGGACGTCGGCCGCGGCGTCGTACAGCGCCTGACGGGCGCGCGCGTAGCGGAGCTTGAAGATCGAGCCGCGGACGCCCGGCACGCCGCCGCCCGCCTCCGCGGCGCCGACGTTCCACTGGACGAGGCGCCACAGCGCCCGGAACTCCGCGTGCAGTCGGCCCAGACGCCGACGGGTCACGGGGTCCTCCTCCCAACGGCCGACACGCCGGGCCTCGGCGGCGATCTCGCCGAGTGTCCTTCGGCACGCCACCACTTCCCCGGCGAAGGCCGTGCCGCGTTCGAAACCCAGGGTGACCTGGCTGACCCGCCACCCGTCGTGCTCCGCCCCGACGCGGTTGCGCACGGGTACCCGCACCTCGTCCAGGAAGAGCTGGGCGAACTCGGTCGAGCCGGCCAGGGTGCGCAGGGGCCGAACGGTGACCCCGGGCGCGTCCATCGGCAGGGCCAGCCAGCTGATGCCCCGGTGCCGGGGGGCGTCCGGGTCGGTGCGCGCCAGCAGTTCGCACCAGTCGGCGATCTGCGCGTGCGAGGTCCACGTCTTGGCGCCGGTCACCACGTAGTGGTCCCCGTCGCGTCGGGCCCGGGTGCGCAGCGCCGCGAGGTCCGAGCCGGCCTCCGGTTCGCTGAAGCCCTGGCACCACACCTCCTCACCGCGCAGGATCGCCGGCAGCCAGCGTTCGCGCTGCTCGGGCGTTCCCTCCGCGGCGATCGTCGGTCCGGCGTGCAGCAGCCCGACGAAGCCGGCCCCCACGTAGGGGGCGCCGGCCCGCTCGGTCTCCTCAAGGAAGATCAACCGGCGGGCCGGCGTGGCGTCCCAGTGCACGTCGCCGTAGCCGGCGTCGTACAACCGTCGTTGCCACCCGAGGTCGTGGGCGCGGCGCGCGGGCCAGTCGTGCGCGGGCGGGGCAGGGGGCGCGGTGGCGAGCGCCCCCGCCAGCCAGGCGCGCAGTCCGGCACGGAACTCCGCGTCCCGAGCGGTGTCCGCGAGGTCCATCAGAGCGCCTGGGTCGCCGTCGGTCCGGCCCCCGGCCCGGCCCCCGGCTCACCGGAACGGCTCCGGGCCGTTTCGGGGGACCGGACCGGAGCCGCGTTCGCGACCCGGTCGGCGTCGAGATCGAGGCCGAGCATCCGGATGGCGTTGCCGCGCAGGAGCTTCCACACCGTCTCGTCGTCGAGACCCCGCGTGTGTTCCAGGGCGACCTCCCTGGTGTGCGGGAAGGTGGAGTCGACGTGCGGGTAGTCGGTCTCGAAGGTGGCGTTGTCCCGGCCGACGGCGTCCAGGGAGGCGACTCCGTGCAGATCGCGGAAGAAGCAGCAGTAGATCTGCCGGTAGTAGTAGCTCGACGGCGGCTCTGGGACGGTGTCGCGCACCCCGCCCCAGGCCCGGTGCTCGGCCCAGACGGCGTCGGCGCGCTCCAACGCGTAGGGGATCCAGCCCATCTGCCCCTCGGCGTAGGCGAGCCGGAGCCGCGGGAACCGGACCAGGACGCCGCTGAAGAGGAAGTCGGCCATCGAGGCCATGGCGTTGTTGAAGGAGAGGGCGGCCTGGACGGCGGGCGGGGCGTCCGGGGAAGCGGCGGGCATCTGGGAGCTGGAGCCGATGTGCATGCTCACGACGGTCCCGGTGTCCTCGCAGACGGCGAAGAAGGGGTCCCAGTAGCCGGAGTGGATCGAGGGCAGCCCGAGGTGGGTGGGGATCTCCGAGAAGGTGACGGCCCGGACTCCCCGCGCGGCGTTCCGTCGGATCTCGGCGACCGCCAATCCCACGTCCCACAGGGGGATCAGGCAGAGCGGGATCAACCGGCCTCCGCTGTCCCCGCACCACTCCTCGACCATCCAGTCGTTGTACGCGCGCACACAGGCCAGTGCGACCTCCTTGTCCCGGGCCTCGGCGAAGGTCTGCCCGCAAAAGCGCGGGAAGGTGGGGAAGCACAGGGACGCCTCGACGTGGTTGAGGTCCATGTCCCTCAGCCGCTCGGCCGGGTCCCAGCAACCCGGCCGCATCTGCGCGCGGGTGATGCCCTCCAGCGTCATCTCGTCCCGGGTGAAACCGACGGCGGCGATGTTGCGTTTGTAGGGGAAACGGAGGTCCTCGTAGACCCACCAGTCGGCGGCGGGGCCCGCCGGGTCCATCGTGAAGTGGTACTTGCCGCCGACGTAGGCGAGTTCCCCGATGCCGGCGGTGAGCGGGCGTGGCCCCCGGTCCCGGTATCTCTCCGGCAGCCAGGTCGAGAAGAGGTGGGCGGGCTCGATGACGTGGTCGTCGACGCTGACGATGCGGGGAAGCTCCGGTGTCGTCGTCATGATCCCCTCCGAGCCGTACCTGACGTTGCGTCAGATACCGGGAACTCAGGCTAGCCCGGACCCCCTGGACCGGCAAGGCTCAGCCTCCTACTCTCGACACCCAATGTGACACGTCGTCAGTTCCGGTCCCCCGCAGGAGTTCGCCATGCCCGACACGCACGGCCTCGACTCGTCCGGCACCTTGTGGGAGCTGCTCTCCCGGCGCGCCTCCCGCACCCCTCGAGGCCGCCTGTTCCTCCAGGACGACCGGGTCCTCACCGGCGCCTCGCTGCTCCGCCGCGCCGAGCGCGTGGCCGCCGGACTGCACGACATGGGCGTTGGACCCGGCACCGTGGTGGCCTGGCAGTTGCCCACCCGCGTCGAGACGGTGCTGCTGTCGTTCGCGCTCTCGCGCCTGGGCGCGGTGCAGTCGCCCCTCGTCCCCTCGCTGAGGGACCGCGAGGTCGGACACGCGCTGCGCGCCTCGGGAGCCGCCTTCCTCGCCATCCCCGGCACCTGGCGCGGCCACGACCACACGGCGATGGCCCGACGGCTGGGCGCCGCAGGCGTGTTCGAGGCCTACGACACCCTCCCCGACGGCGACCCGTCCACGTTGCCCCCTCCCCCGACGGACGGCTCGGCCGTCCGCTGGATCCACTGGACCTCGGGCACCACCGGCGACCCCAAGGGGGTGCTGCACACCGACCACACGCTCCTCGCCGCGGGCGCCGGCCTCGCCCACGCGCTCCGGCCGACCACGGACGACGTCGGGTCCATCGCCTTCCCCTACGCCCACGTCGGCGGCCCGGAATACGCGATCGCGCTGCTGCTGCGCGGGTTCCCGGCCGTGCTCGTCGAGCGATTCGCCCTCCCCGAGGCGCTGAGCGCCTACCGCGCCCACGGAGTGACCATCGCCGGCGGCTCGACGGCCTTCTACTCGATGTTCCTCGCCCGGCAACGCGCGGACCCGGACACGCGGCCGGTCCCCACCCTGCGGCTCCTCGCCGGCGGCGGCGCGCCGAAGCCCCCGAGGCTGCATCACGAGGTGACCCGCGAGATGGGGGTGCGTCTGCTCCACGGATACGGGATGACGGAGGCCCCGATGATCACGATGGGCTCGCCGGACGATCCGGAGGACATCCTGGCGTCGACCGAGGGCCGGCCGGCGGCGGGAACGGAGATCCGGATCGTCGACGGGGAGGTGCGCCTGCGGGGCCCGGCCGTCTGCCGAGGCTATCTCGACCCCGCCCAGACCGCGGAGGCCTTCGACCGGGACGGCTTCCTGCGCACCGGCGACCTCGGGCACCTCACGGACAGCGGGCACCTGACCCTCACCGGCCGACTCAAGGACGTGATCATCCGCAAGGGGGAGAACATCTCGGCCCGTGAGGTCGAGGACCTCCTGCACCGGCACCCGGGCATCGCCGAGGCCTCGGTCGTCGGCCTGCCGGACGCGGTCCGCGGGGAACTGGTGTGCGCCGTGGTGACACTGGCTCCCGGCACGGCGGCACCCACCCTGGCGGAGGTGACCGACCGACTACGCGAGGAGGGGCTGGCGGCGCACAAGCTCCCCGAGCGACTGGAGGTGGTCGACGCCCTGCCGCGCGGCCGGACGCTGGGGAAGGTGCTCAAGCACCGCCTGCGCGCACGCTACTCGGGGACCGTGAAGTAGCGGGCGAAGGCCGGGACGACCTCCTCCTCGCCGACCTCGCCGTCGCCGTCCGCGTCGAGGGCGGCGGCCACCTCGCCGGCGGCCCCCTCGGGAACGCCGAAGACGGCGAGCACCCGGGAGGTGTCCGGGACGGTGACCGACCCGTCGCCGTCCGCGTCGGCGACAGCGAGGACCGCGTGCAGGAAGGGACGCGCGATCTCGGCGAACCGCTCGGGGTTGTCCCGCAACCGCTTGACCGCCCCCGTGACGAACTCCTCGCGGGTGATGCGCTGGTCTCCGTCCCGGTCCGCGATCCCGGCCATGCCCTGCCAGAACGCCTCCGCACCGCCGTAGAGGGCCTGCCCCTTGTCGGAGCGGGCGGCCACCCCGAACTCCGAGAGCAGGGCCTTGGCCGCCCCGCTGAAGTCCTGTCGGTCGATGTAGCCGTTGCCGTCCTGGTCGAAGGTGGCGAACCTGGCGGCGATCCGGCGTTCGTAGTCGCTGCTGACCATGTCTGTCTAGGCCCGCCTTACGTCGTGTCGGAGGTGAGGGGTGTCTGCACGGAGCGTACGGCGGTGCGGGCCCGCGCGTTGCCGGAAACCCACGCCTGTGCCAAGACCGGGGGAAAACCGGGACAACAGTGTGGCACGGGCCGGGTCGCCCGGACGCCGGATCCGGACCGCCGGGGCGCCCGGACGGCGCGCCTAAGCGGACAGCGGGCGCGGCTCCTCGTCGTCGGCCGTGGCGGAGGCCAGGTCCGGGTGGACGTCGAAGAGCCGGCGGACTCCGAGCGCGCCGAGCACCCGGTTCACGTGGGAACCGTCGGCCGCGCCGCGGGCCGGCAGGATCAGACGCAGCCGACCCTGGCAGGAACGTATGAGGCGGCGGGAGGCGATGAGGACCCCGACACCGCTGGAGTCGCAGAAGAGCACCTCCCCCAGATCCAGGACGAGGGCGTGGCGCCCCTCCGCCACCATGTCGTGCACCCGCTGGCGCAGCACCGGCGACGTCACCAGGTCGAGCTCGCCCGACACCTGGAGCACGGCCCACCCGCCCCGCTCGGCTCCGGTCACAGTGAACGCCGCCACCTTGCCCTCCAGTTGCCGATACGTCCGATTTCCCCCGAAACGGAGGGTGTGTCTCCGCTCCCTGGGCGCGCACCTGCCCAGCGGCAGTGCCCGCAAACACCCGCCCGGAAACGACCCACGGCCAGAAAGAGCTTGTTTCAGCCGCTTTCGATCCTGTTCGATCATATCCGGCCGAACCGCGACAACCCTGCAAGGCGACGGGACACCCGGCCCCCGGGGGGCGCGCGTTGCCACAAAGGGGCGTGCGCCGTCGGAGATGACCACTACATTCAGGAGGACGGTGATCGCAGGCCGGACGGGCGGAGAGGGGTGACGAGGCCGATGACGAGACGGCGTACGTCGGCCCGGAGCGACCGGGAACTACGAGAGCGCCTGGCGCACGGCGAGGCCGCGGCCCTCGGGGAGCTCTACGACCGGTTCGCGCCACTGGTGCACGGCCTCGCCCTGCGCGCGCTGGACGACGAACCGGCCGCCGACACCGTCACCCTCGACGTCCTCGCCGACGCCTGGCGCGACCCGGAGGCCTACGACCCGGAGCAGGGCCCGCTGCACGCCTGGCTGGCGACGCTGACCCATCGGGCGGTCCTCCGTCGCCTCGGCGCCACCGGGGCCGAGGCGACGGAGGAGGTCCGCCGGGCGGCGGTCGTCGCCCGCGCCGACACCGTCGCCCGATCCCTGCCCGACGCCCAGCGCGCCGCCCTGGAACAGGCCTACCTGCGGCGCCGCGACTACCGACAGACCGCCGCCGACCTGGGCATCTCGCGGGAGGAGGCGCGGCGGCTCCTGCTCGGGGGCCTGCGCAAGCTGGCCGCCGCCGAGGAGGCGGAGCCTCCCGGGACGTTCCCGGAGGAGGATCGGGCGTGAGCGGGCGCGGCGATCTGGCGGACCGGGCCGTCGGGCGACGGAACACCGGGCCGCAGGAGCCGCCCGCCCTCGGGCACGAGACGGCCCGCGCCCTCCTGGGCGCCTGGGCGCTGACCGCGTGCTCCCCGCAGGAGGAGATCGCCGTCGAGGAGCACCTCGCCGGCTGCGACGCCTGCGCCGAGGAGGCCCGTCGGCTGCGCGGAGCGGTGGCCCTGTTGCCCCGACCGGGCAGCCTCGACCTGGACCCGGCGTTGCGCGTCCGCGTCCTCGACGGCTGCCTGGAGCGGCACCCGGCGCGGGTCCCGCTCCCCGGGTGGGCGGCCCCCTACGACGCAGAGAGCGCCCGGCTCGACGCGCTGCTCCAGGACTTCGGCGACACCGAGTGGCACACACCGGTGCGGCTGCGCCGCTATCCCCGGGACCGCCCGGCGAGCCGCCGGACCACGGTGGCCGGGGTGATCGCCCGCCTGCGGGCGGCGGACGGCCCGGTCACCCGGGCGTTGGGCTCGGACCCCCACCGACCCGTCCCGCGGCAGACCCCCGCGGGCGGTCGAGCGACGAGACAGGCGGGTACGGGCCCACCGCCGACCGGCAGGGTACGGGCGTACTGGCGGGAGCGGAGCCGCGGCGTCGTCCGCACGGCGGGGCTGGCGGGCGAGGCCGCGGGCGATCGGTCCGTGCGCTACGGCACGCTCGCCCTGCCGCTGCGCGACGCCCTGGTGGAGCGGGCCTTCGCGTGCTGGGCCCACGGTGAGGCGATCGCCGAGGCGGTCGACTACCCCTACGCGCCCCCCGCCCCCGCACACCTGCGCCCCATGCTCGACCTGGCGGTGCGGACGCTGCCCCGCGCCGTGGCGGCCCGCCGTCCGGCGGGTCCGCCGTTCTCCCCGACCGGCCGCCGACTCGTCCCGGTCGGAGCACCGGGGCCCACCGTCCGACTGGAGATCGAAGGAGAGGGCGGGGGCGAGTGGCTCGTGGCCCTCGGCTCACCGGCCACCACCGCATCGGCCGACCACGTGGTGGCCCATGTGGCCTTGGACGGCGAGGAGTTCTGCCGCCTGCTCGCAGGGCGGTTGGACCCGGCGGAGGCGACGGCGGGACGGCGGGGCGACCCGGAGGCCGTCCGGGCCGTCCTGGTCGCGGCGGCCTACCTGCGGGGCGACTGACGGCCGCCGAGCCGCGAGGGAGCCGCCGAGCCGACCGACGGTCCCCCGCCGCCCGCGCGTCGGCCCGACACGGAAACCCGGGTCGGGCCGAGGCGTCAGGCGAACACCACCGTGCGGCGGCCGTTCAGCAGGATCCGACGCTCCGCGTGCCACTTCACGGCCCGCGCCAGCGCCTGACACTCCACGTCGCGACCGACCGCCACGAGCCGCTCCGGGGTGTCGCCGTGTCCGACCCGCTCGACCTCCTGCTCGATGATCGGCCCCTCGTCGAGGTCGGCGGTCACGTAGTGCGCCGTCGCGCCGATCAGCTTCACGCCCCGCGCGTGCGCCTGGTGGTAGGGCTTGGCTCCCTTGAAACTCGGCAGGAAGGAGTGGTGGATGTTGATGATTCGCCCGGCCAGGCGGGTGCACAGGTCGTCGGAGAGGACCTGCATGTAGCGCGCGAGCACCACCAGTTCCACGCCCTCCGCGCGGACGATCTCCAACAGCCGCGCCTCGGCGTCGGCCTTGGTGTCGCGGGTGACCGGGATGTGGTGGAAGGGGATGTCGTAGGAGCCGACCAGCTCCGCGAAATCGGTGTGGTTGGAGACGACCGCGGCGATCTCCACCGGCAGGGCCCCCACGCGCGCCCTGAAGAGCAGGTCGTTCAGGCAGTGACCGAACCGGCTGACCATCAGGACGACGCGCATCCTCTCGTCGGCCCGGCTGATCCGCCAGTCCATCGCGAAGGAGTCCCCGATCGCCGCGAAGCTGGCCCGCAGCTTGTCCACCGTCACCGGCGCGTCCGCGGAGAAGTGGACCCGCATGAAGAACAGGTCGGTGTCGTGGTCGCCGAACTGCTGGCTGTCCTCGATGTTGCAGCCGGTCATGAAGAGGAAGCTGGACACGGCGTGGACGATGCCCTGCTTGTCCGGGCAGGAGAGGGTCAGGACGTACTGGTCGGCGGGGACCGCGGTTCGGCCGGGCTGATCGCTCATACCGGAAGGTTGCCACACCCCGTGTCCGACCCGACGGCCGTCCCGACACCCGGACGGCGGCCCCGAGCCGGCCCCGCGCGGTTCGCCCGCCCGCGCGGGCCCCGGAAGGACGGCGCCACCCCCGCCTGGCCCGCCGAAGACCACCAGGGCCCGGGCGACGGAGTCCCCCGGCCCCGCTCAGCCGAGGTGGACGAGCGTCCCCAGCAGCCGCAGGGGGCGCGGCGCCGCGTCCGGATCCTCGCCGTCTCCGCTCGCCATCCGCACGTGCGCGTCCCGCGCCGCCCGGACCGCCTCCGGCCAGGAGACGTGGTCCAGGTAGGCGGAGACCGCGGCGTCCGGACCGACCTGATGCATGATCCTCAGCACCCGGAGCACGGCGGTGTCGACCAGGGCGGCCTCCTGGGAGTCCCGGAAGACCGTGCCGACGTACTTCTCCGCCGACCAGTGGTCCAGCCAGGTGTCCTCCACGAGCCGATAGACCGCGTCGGTGACGTCTCCGTATCCCTCCACCCCCGCCAGCCACACGTCCTGATGGAAGGCGGGGTCGGAGAGCATGTGGAGCGCCGAGCGCACGTTGCCGCGCCAGCGCCACCAGGGCATGTCGTTCAGGGGCATGCCGCCCATGGTGGAGGAGCGGCGGCCACGACGGGAAGAGTTCTCCGAACCTTGCACGATGGTCGATCGTACGGAGCCCTCCGGATCGGGCCGCGACGGCCCCCGCAATTCACTGCCACGTCACCCGGAGTTGGTCGAAGGTCACTCCCGGGTTGGCCGGTCGCCGGGATCGTGCCGAGTCATGACCCGTAGGCAGACCCTCGGCACCCCGTCCCCCCGCCTCCACCGCCCCGCTCGTGGACGCGCCCTCGCCACCGCGGCTCTCGTGGCCTGCGCCTCCGCCGTCCTGGGTTGCGGAACCACCCAGCGTACGGCCGCGGACGGCACGGACGGCACGATCACCGTGATGACCTGGGCCCCCCAGGGGACCGGGGCCACCAACAAGCCGGGCATGCCCGCGCTCGCCGGCGCCTACGCCCGCTGGGTCAACGAGCGGGGCGGCGTCGACGGCCGCCGACTCACGGTGTCGACCTGCAACGACCACAACGATGGCGTGTCCGCCGCCAAGTGCGCCCGGCGGGCGGTGGAGGAGGGGGCCGTCGCCGTCGTCGGCTCCTACAGCCAGCATCCGGACTCCTTCTTCCCCATACTCGAGGGCGCCGGCATCCCCTACATAGGCGGCTACGGCATCACCAACGCCGAGTTCACCAGCCCTCTCTCCTACCCGGTCAACGGCGGACAGCCCACGCTGCTGGCCGGACTGGGCACCGCCCTCGCCGAGGACTGCGGTCCCGTCACCATGGTCCGCCCGGACACCATCGCGGGCGATCAACTCCCCGCCCTGCTCGACTCCGGGCTGCGGGCCGGCGGCCACGAGACCGCCTCGGACCACCCGGCACCGGAGGACGCCACCGAGTACGGCGACCACTCACGCCGGGCCCTGGCCGGCGCCACCACCGGCGCCGGAGAGACGGAGGGCTGTGTGGTGCCGGTGCTGGGCGATCGCACCGACACCTTCATGGACTCCTTCCGGCGAAGCCGCGCCGGCTTCGCGGAGGTGCGCACCGGAACCGTCCTGGGCAGCGCCGACCAGTCGACGATCAACGCCGCCGGAGGCGACTCCAGCCCCTACGAGGGCTCCTACATCACCAGTTGGTATCCGGTGGCCACCGACGCCCGATGGGAACCGATGCGGGAGGTGATCCAGGAGGAGGCGTTCGGCGACAACCGCGTCGACCCGGCGGACGCCGGCGTGCAGACCACCTGGATCGCCTACCGCGTGCTGCACGCGGCCCTCTCCTCCCTCGAAGGCGGCGAGGCCACCCCCCGCACGGTCGCCAAGGCCCTCGACTCCGGACTGGAGGTCGACACCGGGGGGCTCACCCCGCTCCTCCGCTGGGAGTTCGACAACAAGCTGTCGCCCGTCGGCTTCCCCCGTCTGGTCAACACCGACGTCACGATCCAGATCGTCCGCGACGGCCGGCTCGTCGCGGCCCGCGAGGGCTTTCTCGACACCGCGGCGACCCTGCTCGACGCGGACGTGGTCTGAGCCCGCGCCGAACCCGGACGGCGAGCGTACTCCGCGCCCGCGTTGCCACGTCTCGAACCGGTGTCGTGCGGTGTCGCCCCGGGCCGAACGGGGACCCCGGCCCTCCGGGTCATGCGGCGGCACACTCCCGGCCGGTGGAGAGGTCGCTCCCGGCGACGCCAGACTTCACGACGGGCCGGGGCCACTTCGCTCGTCGTGCGCGATCCCTTCGAAGCGGGCCGGCCGGCAGTCCGTCGCGCTCTCCCGGACCGGGAGGCTCACAGCTGGGTGGGCTGTCGCTCGGTCAGGCCGTGTTGTCGGGCGATGGAGTTCCACAGCTCGGCCGCCTTGGCCTTCTCCGCGCTGGCCGTCCCGCTGGCCCGGTTGCCGGCCTCGGTCCGCCCGGTCGTGCGGGCCTTCCCCTTGCGGCAGCCGTTCGACTCCGCCGCCTGTTCGGCCCAGGACGCGTAGTGCTCGTCGGCCGAGGCGGACGCCTGCCACGCCTTGGTGAGCGCGGTCGCCAAGGCGGCGTGGTCGGGGAGCAGGTCGATCGAGAGTCCCTCCAACCTATCGACCAGGCCGGTGCGCTGGTCGGCGGCGGCCCGCAGGTCGCGGGTGGCCGCGGCCAGGTCGGAGCAGGACTTCACATCGGCCACGGCGCCGATCACCGTCTCCCTGCCGGTGCCACTCTCCGCGAGGAGCGCGTCGAGGGCCTCTGCCTGACTCCGCGCCGGGTCGACGGACGGCGTCGCGGGCGGGGAGACCTCGGCCGCGGGGGCCGCCTCGGAGACCGGCGGACCGCCGGAGGGGTCGTCGCCTCCCTCCGACAGCATCGCACCGGCTCCGACGCCCACGACGACGATGCCGACGCCCACGGCGGCGAGCAGGGGCCACTTGGCCCCGGTCCGTCCCCGACCACCGCCGCGCCCCCCGGCGGAGGACCCGTCCGCCCTGGACGCGCCCGTCGGGTGGCGGGTGGGAGCGGCGGGCTCCGTCACACGGGGGAGTTCCCGGGTCACCGGAGGCGCCGCGGGGACGGGAGTGGGCTCGGCACCGCCCGGACCTGAGCGGAAGAGCCCGTCGAACTCAGCGGGCGGCCGCCGCACCGGATGGGCCGACTCGGGCGTCGAGGGCGCGGCACCAGGGGCGGGACGAAGCCACGCGGTGGGGGCCTCGGAAGGGGCCGCTGCCCCCTGCGGACCGGGGTGCCCCGCCCCCGCGCCGAGGCCTCCGGTGTCGGTGGGGCGGGACGGCGCTCCCCGCGCGTTCGCGTGGGGCGGTGGGCCGGACACGACGGGCGGCAGGTACTGCGTCGGGGCCTCGGCAGGGACGACGGGACCGGCGCACTCTGGCGTGGGCGCGCCGTACTCGCGGTGGCCGGGGCCGTAAGCGGGCTCCGAAGGGACCGGGTGCGGCGGGTGCGGCGCGTACGGCCCGAGGGTGGCATCCGGGCCGACCGGGGGCGCGGGCCAGTGCTCCTGCCCCTGCCCCTGCCCCTGCCCCTGCCCCTGCCAGACGTACGGCCCGGGAGCCGGCGCAGGCACGTGGGCCGCCCCGGGGGTGTGCTCCGGTGGCAACGGGCCCGGGCCGGCGGAAGGAGCCGCCGGGGCCCCGAACGCGCCGGGCGACCACGCGGGCGCTCCTCCGGGAGCCGGTGGGAGGGACTCGTCGTGGGGTGGAGGAGTCGAACCGCCGCCCGACGGCCCCGCCGAGGGCTGATCGCCCGGTCCAGTCTGCGTCACCGCTGCTCCCGTACCTGGAGGACGTCGACCAACGCCCGCACACGCTACCGGTCGTCGACGTCCGCGGCCACGCGAGGGCACGAACTCCACGGCGGGCCATCGCGATCGCGGGAGCGGGCCGGGCCCCGCGTCCGGCCGGCTCCCGCGCACTGCGCTACCTCGCCGCCGGGGCCCGGCTCGATCTCGGGGCCGAGCGCCGAGGTCAGGCCGGGACGAGCGGATCGGCTCGCGCGGCGAAGTCCCGCACGACCGGCTCCTCGCGATAGGGCTCCAACCGCGCCCGGAAGTCCTCCAGATACTCGGCGCCACGCTCCGAGCGCAGGGTTCGCAGCAGATCGACGGCCGGCAGGGCGGCCTCGCAGGCTTCCTCGATCTCCCGCTGCTGCACGCGCGCCGCGGCCAGCAGGAGATGGCCGATCGCCCGCCTGCGTGCCCGACTCGACGGATGCCCGTCCAGCGACTGCCTCGCCCATCGCGCCGCGGCCTCGGACTCGCCCAGGTCACGGTGGCAGTGGGCCAACTCGTCGGCGAGATAGGCCTCGTCGAAGTGGGAGATCCAGTCGGGGTCGTCGCCGGCGGAGGCGTCCGCCGACTCCATCGCCCCGATCGCCCTGCCCGCCGACCGGCGGGCCGCCTGCGCGTCGCCCAACAACGCGTGTCCTCGGGCCTCCGCCGCGTGGAACATGGCCTCGGCTCGGGGCGTGACCCTGCCCCGGGTTCCCTCCTGGGCGGCGCGTGCCAACTGGGCGATCTCCCGGGGGTTTCCGAGCTGGGCGGCCAAGTGGCTCATCGAGGCGGCCAGGACGTATCCCCCGTAGCCGCGGTCTCCGGCGGCGTGTGCCAGGCGCAGTGCCTGGATGTAGTAGCGCTGCGCGAGACCGGGTTGACCGGTGTCCACGGCCATGTACCCGGCCAGTTCGGTCAGACGGGCCACCGCTGCGAAGAGATCGCGCCCCACCGTCTCCCGGTAGGAGCCGGCGAGCAGCCCCGAGACGACGCTGTTCAGGTAGTGGACGACGACCGGCCGCACGTGCCCGCTGCCGTACTGGTGGTCGAGTTCGACCAGGGCGCGGGTCATGGCGCGGACGGCGGTCACGTCGGAAGGGCCGACCCGCGGCCCGGTGGAGCGCCCGACCTGCGCGTCGGGTGCCGAGATCAACCAGTCGCGACTGGGTTCGACCAGCGCGGACGCGGCGACCGAGGAACCGGCCAGGAAGTCCCTTCGGCCGACGTCGCTGCGCCACAACTCGCAGACCTGCTCGACGGCCCCGGGCACGGTCGGCGAGAACCGGAGTCCGACGCCGGAGGCGAGGTGCTTGCCGTCGGCCATGCCGATCTCGTCGATCGTGACCGTCCGGCCCAGCTTGCGCCCCAGCGCCTCGGCGATGATCGCCGAGGCGCGGCCACGCGGTTGCTGGCCCCGCAGCCACCGAGCCACCGACGTCTTGTCGTAGCGCATGTCGAGGCCGTGCTCCGCACCGCACATGTTGACCCGGCGGGCCAGCCCGGCGTTGGAGCAGCCCGCTTGCTGGATGAGCGCCTGCAGCCGTTCGTTCGGCTGCCGCGCGACGAGAGGCCTTGCGGCCATGGCGTACCCCCTGCTTGGTGGCTCGGGTGCCTGCCCACGCACCGAGTTGACGTGTCCTGCCTGCCGTCCGGTCGCCGGGCGAGGATCGCCCGGCGACCGGACCGGCCAGGGCATCAATGCCCCGGCGGCGCACCGGTAATGCGAGGATTGCGCGGTTTGCTGGTGTTCGAACTGGTGTCGACCCTCCCGTGGTTACCCCACCTCGGCGTCGGTTCCGCACGCGCGCCCCCGACCGTGCTCCCGTGCGCCCGCACGGCAGTGCGGTACGCCACCCCCGCGCACGCCGGCCGGCACCGCTCGCCGTCGAATCCGAGAACGCGGAGCGAGCCGCGACGATCGCGCGCCCGCTCCCGGGGTGCGACGCCGTCGCGCGCCCCGCCGGTCCGTCACGATCGCCGCGTGCCGGGGGACACGGGCACGCCACCGGGGCACCGGCCGACCCCGTCACTCCCGGTGCGAGGCCCGAGCGGAAGGGCCGGCCCGGCGAGCCGTCCGGAACCGCGCCCCGGCCTTCTCGGCCACCCCACGGGCGTCGTTCCTCAGGCGTCCGCCCCGGCCGCCAGGAAGGGCTCGACGGCGGCGCGCCAGGCGTCCGGCCGGTCGTAGTGGACGAGGTGTCCCGCATCGGGGACCTCGGCGTACCGGCCTCGCGGGAGGACCCGGACCATCTCCTGTGCCTCGGCGCGCCCCAGCTCGCCGTCGATGCCCCGGACGACCAGGGTGGGACAGGTCACCTGGGCCAGCTCGTCCCAGTGGGCGTCGTACACCCAGGCCGCGCGGGAGGCGAGCATCTGCTCGGGGGCGAAGACCGGACGCCAGCCGTCCTCCGACTCGGCCATCACCTCGGCGTAGTAGGCGCCGCGGGCCGGGCTGGGGCGCTCCACCCAGGGGTCGTCCTCGCCGAACCAGCGGCGGACGTCGGCGAGCGTGGCGAAGGGGACGGGCCAGGCGCGGAACCACTCCTCCCACTCGCGCTGCGATGTCGCGCCGAGCGCGGACGCCCTCATGTCGCAGACGACGAGGGCGGCGACGAGGTCCGGGCGTCTGGCGGCCAGCTGCCAGCCGGTGAGCGCGCCCATGGCGTGACCGACGATCACGGCGGGGCCGGCACCGAGCTGCTCCAGAGCCGCCTCCGCGTCCTCGACGTACGCTCGTCGGTCGTAGGCCGTCGCCTCCGGGGGCTTGTCGCTGCGGCCGTGGCCGCGCTGGTCCAGGGCGACGGCCCGGTGGCGCTCGGAGAGCCAGCGGGCGGTGCCGGCCCAGTGCGAGGCCCGCCCCATCAGGCCGTGCAGTAAGAGGACGGTGGGGGTGGAGTCCTCGGCGACCGTGCCGGCCACCGGCTTGGCCGGGTCACCGAACTCCCAGGCCGCGAGACGGACACCGTCCGCCCCGGTCACATCGATACGCCGCGCCATGGTCCTGGCACCCCCATGCTCGCTCGGACCGGCAACCGCCCTTCCCCTGGGCCGATCGGTCCTGAACCGTGTCCTGCCTGCCGTGCCCTCCGAGGCGGTGAAACCGCGCCACACGATCGCGCGGCGCGGCGGCCATGGACCGGACCGCCTCCGGGCACCGCGTCCGCCCGCCGCGACGCTGCGGCGTGCGAACACCCTGGCACCTCCGTATCCACTCGCGCACCACTCGCAGATTATCGAATCCTTTTTCGAGCCTGCGTTCCTCGCGGTCAACACCCCTCGTTCGAGTGACATCACCCCAGGGTTGATCGCCGACGGCGGGGGGAGATGTTGAGCAGAGGGCGGACCGCTCGGGGAAAACGGTCCGAGGGGAACGACCCTGGGAGCTCGGGGCTCCGGGTCGGCACAGGGGAGGAAGGGCCCCGGCGTCGCTCAGCGCCGGGGCCCCCACCCGTCGGGGCGCTCCCGCCCCGCCTCCGGACACCCCTCACGGCCCCTCCCCGACGTCCGACGACCCGACGAGACCCGCACGCCCCCGCTCCCACGGCCTCCCCGCGCGACCGCGACGTCCGGACCCTCCGCGCTCAGCGCTTGGCGACGAAGACGTGCGAGGCGGTGTCCGCGTCCAGCTCGGCCGCCTCGCCCCCGCTGCCGACCAGAACCCCGCCCGGGGACTCCGTCACACTCGCCACCGAACCCGGCTGCACACCGGCACGGCGCAGGGTGTACATCAGCTGGGCGTCCTTCTGGATCGGCTCGCCGATCCGACGCACCACCACCGTCTTCCCCTCGGCGCCCGGATCGAGATCGGCGAGGGACACCATGCCCTCGTCCAGGAACGGATCGGCCCCGTCCCGCTCCCCCAGCTCCTCCAGACCCGGGATCGGATTGCCGTACGGCGACTCCGTCGGGTGGCGCAGCAGCTCCAGCACGCGACGCTCCACGGCCTCGCTCATCACGTGCTCCCAACGGCACGCCTCGGCGTGCACCTGCTCCCACTCCAGGCCGATCACGTCGACGAGCAGACACTCGGCGAGCCGGTGCTTGCGCATCACCCTGGTGGCGAGCCTGCGCCCCTCGTCGGTCAGCTCCAGGTGGCGGTCGCTGGCGACGGCGACCAGGCCGTCACGCTCCATCCGCGCCACCGTCTGGCTGACCGTCGGGCCGCTCTGGTCGAGCCGCTCGGCGATCCGGGCCCGCATCGGGGTCACACCCTCCTCCTCCAGTTCGAGGATGGTGCGGAGATACATCTCCGTGGTGTCGATCAGTCCGGACATATGTGCCCCTTGATGAGATCTGCCGGAGGCTGGGCCACCCGGCGCGTGCGCTGGCCCTCCCCGCAATTCTGACGCATGGCGCCGACAACCGTGCTGTGCCGGAGACACCAGCGCGCCCCCGTCAAGACCCCCGGGCCACCCGCGGCCCTCTCCCCGCCCGGTCGGGAACCCCCGAGGCCGGGGCAACGGCTACCCCCCGACGTCCGCCAGGTCCAGGGCCGCCGCGATCCGCGCCGCCACGTCCTCCGCGTACTCGGTGTCGGCCCGCGTGAAGGCGCTCCGCCCGGAGGTCCGCAGGAACGTCACCACGCCCAGGGTCCGCCCCCGGCTGCGCAGTACGGCACTCAGGGCGTGTGCCGTGTCCGCCGGCCACTGACGCGCCACGGCCCACGCCCGCGCCCCCTCGGCCGCCATCACCCCGGCGCTCGCCCGCACCGTCCCCGCCCGCTCGGCGCTCTGGAGCGCGGGATGCCCCGCCGGGTACCGCAGGGGCAACCCGCCCGCCGCGGAGGCGCGCGCGGGACCGGGCTCCCCGGAAGGGGTGGCCGCCAACCGCGCCAGGCGCACCGGGGGCCCGGCATCCCCTCCCGACGGGACCGGCGGAACGGTCTCGACCAGCCGGTCGACCAGCGCGTGGTCCGCGAAGCCCGCCAACGCGAAGTCCAGGTGCGCCAGCGCGGCCTCCGCCGGATCCTCGCACTCGGCCGCCGCCCGCGACGCCCGATGCGACTGCCGGCAGCGAAACCGCAGGGTGGAGGCCTCCTGCTCGCTCTGCCGAGCCTCGGTGACGTCCTGGAACAGCCAACCGACGCCGAGCGGCACGGGCTCCTCCGCCAGCGGCGACGCCAGCCGCAGGAACCCGCTGCGCCAACAGCGCCGCCGCTCCCCGTCCGGGGCGCGCACCCCCACCCAGATGTCGGCGGGCCCCGGGGGAGCCCCTTGGGCCAGGACGTGGGTGAGGGCGCTCTCCAGCTCCTCCACCCCCTGGGACAGCAGCTCGCCCAGCGGGCGCCCGAGCACCGAGGTGCGCCCCGCGCCGAACGCGCGGGACGCGTGCGGGTTCACCACGGCCGGGCGCAGGTCGGCGTCGATCAGGACCACTCCCCAGCTCGCGTCCTCGAAGAGGGCCTCGCTGAGCGCGATGGAACGTTCCAGATCGATCTGCGCGTGCACCTCGCTGAAGGCGCAGTACAACCCCGCCGGAGTGCCGTCCGACCCGCGGACGGCGGCGGACTGCGTGCGGACCAGCACCCGCCCGCCGCCCTTGGTCAGCAAGGCGAACTCGTGCACCTGCCGGCCGCGCGCCCGCATGGCGGACCGCAGCCGCCCCTCGATCTCCTCGGCGTCCGCGCCGCGCACCGCCCATCCGGCGAAGCCCTGCCGTCCCACCGCCTCGGCCGCGGTCCAGCCCAGAATGCGCTGGGCCTCGCGGTTCCAGTGGGTGATCACACCCCCCGCGTCGAAGGCGCAGAGCGCCGCGTCCATGCCGTCGAGGAGCGCCGCCAGGAGGTCGGAACCCTCCCTCTCCGGCTGCCCCAGCTCGTCGGTCGTCCCCCAACGCCCGGAAGCACTCACCTGGACCCCCCTGCGGGCCGTGTCCGCCGTGCGGCGCGTCGATGTCCCAGTGCCGTTCATTCAACTCGAAAGTGATGTAGCACACAGCCTGTTTCGGCGACTTCCCGGGAATCGTTGCACGGCGGAGACCGGGCATACGCCCGCGTCAACCCCGTGCGGCAAGCGCCGGGCCGACCCGGCGCCGGCGAGGGACACCGCCCCACCGCCCGCCGTCCGTCGGATTCCCGGTCCGGCGGACCACGTGAGGGCCCGCCGCAGGACCCGGACGGCCGATCGGGGAGGGCGGGAGAAAAGCGCTTGAGATCGAGGCCCGGGGGTTCCTAGGCTGTGGGTACACGAGAAGGGAGGTGGTTCGGCAGATGTACGGAAACCGGACGCGTGAGGTGGCTGCGGGCTAGCGGTCCGCCACCACACCCGAGTGCGGTGTCGGGCCAGTGCGCGCGAAGCGTACGGCCGGCCTCATTCCCAGCAGTCACCCGACCCGCGAGTCGCCGGCACGTCCGGCCGGCTCCTCCTCGGAGGAACCGGACTCGCGGGTCGTTCGCGTTCCCGGGAGGCCGCCCGGCCGGCGCCCACTCCGGGCGGACACCGGGGGCCTCGATCAGCCGGTGGCGTCCGCCCGGCCCTCGATCTCACGCGGACCGCGAGGCCCGGGACCGACGTAACGGGCGGTCGGCCTGACCAACCGGCCGGCACGCTTCTGCTCAAGGATGTGCGCGGACCAGCCCGCCGTGCGGGCGCAGCTGAACATCGAGGTGAACATGTGCGCGGGGACCTCGGCGAAGTCCAGCACGATGGCGGCCCAGAACTCGACGTTGGTGGCCAGCACACGATCGGGACGCCGTTCGTGCAATTCCGCGAGCGCGGCCTTCTCCAACGCCTCGGCCACCTCGAACCGGGGCGCGCCCAGTTCCCTGGCGGTGCGGCGCAGCACGCGGGCGCGGGGGTCCTCGGCCCGGTAGACGCGGTGACCGAAGCCCATCAGGCGCTCGCCCCGGTCCAGGGCGGTCCGGACGTAGGCCCCGGCGTCGCCGGTGCGCTCGATCTCCTCGATCATGCCCAGAACCCGGGACGGCGCGCCACCGTGCAGGGGCCCCGACATGGCGCCCACGGCGCCGGAGAGGGCGGCGGCGACGTCGGCGCCGGTGGAGGCGATGACGCGGGCGGTGAAGGTCGAGGCGTTCATGCCGTGCTCTGCGGCCGAGGTCCAGTAGGCGTCGACGGCGGCCACGTGCCGGGGATCCGGCTCGCCCCGCCAACGGACCAGAAAGCGTTCCGCCACCGACGCCGCCTCGTCGATCCGGCGCTGCGGGACCATCGGAAGCCCCGGTCCCCGCGCGGACTGCGCGACGTAGGACAGCGCCATCACGGCCGCCCGGGCGAGGTCCTCGCGGGCCTGGGCGGCGTCGATGTCCAGCAGCGGCCTGAGCCCCCACACCGGTGCGAGCATGGCGAGGGCGGACTGGACGTCGACGCGCACGTCCCCGGAGTGGACGGGGATGGGGAAGGGCTCCGCCGGTGGCAGGCCGGGGTCGAAGGCGCCGTCCACCAGGAGTCCCCAGACGTTGCCGAAGGAGACGTGCCCGACGAGATCCTCGATGTCGACACCGCGGTAGCGGAGGGCGCCGCCCTCCTTGTCCGGCTCGGCGATCTCCGTCTCGAACGCGACGACGCCTTCGAGGCCGGGTACGAAATCGGACATCGGGCGGCTCCCTCTGGTCGGTGATCACGATGAGCGGCCCCGACGCCCGCGCGCCGGGCCCGCCCCGTGGGCGCGGTCGCCGTCCCGACTCCGCACCCGGCCGTCAACGCTGTGATGCCCCGTGCTGCCGAGGGTCATCCGAACCACCCGGTCACAGCACGATATCCCTCGGTGCCACATCCGGCGAGCGTTTCTGGCACCGAGTGCCACATCGGGGCGCCGGCCGCCCGTCGATCCGGGGCACGGATGCGGCACTATGGCCTCGTGACCCACCGAGACGCCGAACCCTTCGATCTCGCCTCGATGCGCCGGCACTACCGGGCGGAGGGGCTCGCCGAGAACGACCTCGCCGCCTCGCCCGTAGAGCAGTTCGCCCGCTGGTTCCGCCAGGCGGCGGTGGAGGGCGGCCTGTTCGAGCCCAACGCGATGGTGGTCTCCACCGTCGACGACCGGGGTCGACCCACCTCGCGGACGGTGTTGCTGAAGCGGTTCGACGAGCGCGGCTTCGTCTTCTACACCAACTACGACTCCCGCAAGGGGCGCGACCTGGCGGGAAACCCCTTCGTCTGCCTGCTGTTCCCCTGGCACCAGATGGCCCGTCAGGTGATCGTGACCGGCAGGGCGGAACGCACCGGCCGGGACGAGACGGCCGCGTACTTCCGGTCCCGACCGCACGGCTCCCGGCTGGGCGCCTGGGCCAGCGCGCAGTCCCGCGTGGTCTCCTCGCGCGCCGAGTTGGACGCCGCCTACGACGAACTCGCGCGGCGCTACCCGGAGAGCGAGGGCGTGCCGGTGCCGCCGCACTGGGGCGGGTTCCGGGTGGTGCCGGACGCGGTGGAGTTCTGGCAGGGCCGGGAGAACCGCCTGCACGACCGCCTGCGGTACGTGACCGCGGAGGAGGGCGCCTGGCGCGTGGAGCGGCTGGCGCCCTGAGCCGCGCTCCCCCGCGCCCGCGGCGACGGGCCCGGGGCGCCGACTCGCGCGATCACGGTCGGCCGGGGCCCGCCGTGTGTCCGGTCCCGGGCGGTCGGCCCAGCGTCTCGTCCAGGAGCGTCGCCCACTGGGCGACGACTCGGTCGCGGCGTGCGGTGTCGTCGGTGAGGAGGTTGGCGAGGCCGAGTCCGCGAGCCATGTCGAGCAACCCCTGAACGGTCTCGCGAACGCCGGGGCGGCCCTCGTCGGCGCCGAGGATCTCCACGGCGATCCGGTGGGTCTCGCGCCCCACCCGGGCCTCCAGTTCCCGCACCCGCGGGCCGAGTTGTTCCTCGTTGGAGGCGGCCACCCAGAGATGGAGAGCGGCCCGGAACAACGGGCCGGTGTAGAGGTCGACGAGGGCGACGACCACGGCGCGGCGGTCGGCGGGCGCGGCGCCCTCGGCGAAGAGGGCGCGCAGTGCCGTGGAGCGCCGCTCGGCGACGTACTCCACGGCCGCGAGGAAGAGGTCCTCCCGGGTCGGGAAGTGGTGCTGGGCGGCTCCGCGCGACACCCCCGCCCGTTCGGCGACGACCGTGACGGTGGAGCCCGCCCAGCCGCGGCCGGCCAGGCAGTCCACGGCCGCTTCCAGCAGCCGCTGTCGGGTGGCACGGCCGCGGTCCTGTTTGGGGACCCGCTCCGCCCGGTCGCGCGCGCTCACGGCGCCCTTCACATCACCCATTCCGGATCCCGTCGTTCGAGGAAGGCCGTCATCCCCTCGCGTGCCTGCGGGGTGGCGAACAGCCGGCCCGAGAGCGCGGTCAGGTCGGCCGCGTCCCGGTCGAAGGTCTCCAGCACCCTAGCCGTGAGCAGCCGTTTGGTCTCGGCCAGCCCTTGTGGGGAGGCTCGGCGCAACCCGTCGAGGATCGGTTCGAGGACCGTGTCCACGTCGTCGCCCGCGGCCGTCAGGAGGCCGACACGGACGGCCTCGGTCGCGTGGAGGCGTTCCCCGGTGAGGTAGTAGCGGGCCAGCGCCCGGGGGTCGGCGCGGGGGAGCACCGGCAGGGAGATGACGGCGGGGGCGACGCCGATCCGGACCTCGGTGAAGGCGAAGTCGGCGGTGTGCGAGGCGACGGCGATGTCGCAGGCGGCGAGGAGACCCACGCCGCCTGCGCGGACGTGGCCGGTGACCCGGCCGATCACCGGCTTGGGCAGCTCGACCAGCGCCCTGAGCAGCCCCACCAGCGCCTCGGGGTCCGGCGGGTCGCGCAGGTCGGCGCCCGCGCTGAAGGTGTTTCCGGTGTGGGTGAGCAGCACGGCGCGCGCGTGCGGGTCGCGGCCGGCATCGGCGAGCGCCGCCGCGAGGTCCCCGACGAGGGCGGCGGACAGGGCGTTGCGGTTGCCCGGGGAGTCGAGGGTGAGGATCTCGACCCCCCGTTCACGGGCGCGTCGGACGGTGGTCACGTCCACCACCCCCGAGGGTGCCGGGAGACGGACGCGAACCCGCGACGGCGGGAGCGGCCCGGCCGCTCGGGTACGGCGCCTCTGCCGGGCGGCCCGGTCGGGCGGCCCACCGCGCACACGCTGGGGAACACGGTTCCTCCTCGTCTCCTGGACGCCCGTTCCTCGGTGGTCAGTACGACTTCGGCAGGCCGAGGGTCTGGTGGCACACGTAGTTGAGGATCATCTCGCGGCTCACCGGGGCGATCCGGGAGGCGCGGGAGGCGGTGATCATCGAGGCGAGGCCGAACTCGCGGGTCAGGCCGTTGCCGCCGAGGGTGTGCACGGCCTGGTCGACGGCGCGCACGCAGGCCTCGCCGGCGGCGTACTTGGCCATGTTGGCGGCCTCGCCCGCGCCCGCGTCGTCTCCGGCGTCGTAGACGCGTGCCGCCTTCTGCATCATCAGCCGGGCCAGTTCCAGGTCGATGTGGGCCTGGGCGAGAGGGTGTGCGACGGCCTGGTGGGCGCCGATGGGGGTCTTCCAGACGGTGCGCTCACGGGCGTACTCCACGGCCTTGGCGAGAGCGTGGCGTCCCATGCCGATGGCGAAGGCGGCGATCATGATCCGCTCGGGGTTGAGCCCGGCGAAGAGTTGGAGCAGTCCGGCGTCCTCGTCTCCGACCAACGCGTTCGCCGGCAGTCGCACGTCGTCGAGGGTCAGCTCGAACTGCTTCTCTGCGGCCTTGAGTTCCATGTCGATGGCGTGGTGCTCGAAGCCGGGGGCGTCACGGTCCACGATGAAGAGGCAGGGCTTGAGCTTGCCGGTGCGGGCGTCCTCGGTGCGGCCGACGATCAGCGTGGCGTCGGCGAGGTCCACCCCGGAGACGAAGACCTTGCGGCCGGTGAGAATCCAGTCGGAGCCGTCCCTGCGGGCCGTGGTGGTGATGCGGTGGCTGTTGGAGCCGGCGTCCGGTTCGGTGATGCCGAAGGCCATGGTGCGGGAGCCGTCGGCCAGCGCCGGCAACCAGGTCCGCTTCTGCTCCTCGGTGCCGAAGCGGGCGATGACGGTCCCGCAGATCGCCGGGGAGACCACGAGCATCAGCAGTGGTGATCCGGCGGTGCCCAATTCCTCCAGGACCACTGAGAGTTCGTATATGCCGGCGCCGCCTCCCCCGTACTCCTCGGGGAGGTTGACGCCGAGGTAGCCGAGTTTGGCCGCCTCGGACCACAGTTCGGTCGCCGAGCGGTCCTCCTCCACGGTCTTGGTGAAGTAGTCCCGGCCGTAGCGCTTCCCGAGGGCCGCGACGGCGGTGCGCAGGGCGTGTTGCTCGTCGGTCTCGATGAGGGCGGTCATCGGATCTCTCCTTCGGCTGCGGTTCCTGGTGATCGCTCGCGCTTCCCGCGCGGCCGGGGCGTACCGCCCGGGCCGGACCTGCCTTCAGCTCTCGCGCACCACCACCAGCGGGGTGCCCGGCTCGACCTGTTGCCCGGGCTCCACGTGCAGGGCGGTCAGGGTGCCCGTGACCGGGGCGGTGATCCTGTGCTCCATCTTCATCGCCTCCAGCCAGAGCAGCGGTTGCCCTTCCCGGACGGGGGTGCCGGCGGCGAGGCCCTCGGCGACCCGGACGACGGTGCCCGGCATGGGGGCGAGCAGAGAGCCCGGGGCGTGCCGGGTGACGGCCTCGGGGAAGCGGGGAAGGGCGGTCAGGCGGGTGCGGTCGACGAAGACCTGGTCCCCGTGAACCGTCACCTCGAACCGGCGCCGCACCCCGTCGACGTCCAGCACGACCAGGTCGGAAGCGACGCGCACCACCTCCACACCGTCGGCCTCGTACCCCGCCCGGGTGTACCGGTAGCGGGCCTCCACCTCTCGGCCGGCGACGGCGTAGCGCTTGGTCCGCGGCGCGGACGGCAGGTTGCGCCAGCCGCCGAATCGGGAACGGCCGACGGAGTCGGCCAGGGCCGCGACCAGCGGGGCGTGGGGCTCCTCGACCGGGCGGGCCAGGTCGGGCAGGTGACGGGTCAGGAAGCCGGTGTCCATCCGCCCGGCGGTGAACTCCTCGTGGCGCAGGGCACGCACGAGGAGGTCTCGGTTGGTGACCGGACCGTGCACGGCGGCACGCTCCAGGGCACCCGCCAGACGCCGGATCGCCTCGGCCCGGGTGGGGGCGTGGGCGACGACCTTGGCGATGAGCGGGTCGTAGTGGACTCCGACGCTGTCGCCGTCCGCGTAGCCGGTGTCCAGCCGGACTCCGTCGGGGAAGGCGAGTCGGTGGAGTCGGCCGGTCTGCGGCGCCCAGTCGGCGGCCGGGTCCTCGGCGTACAGGCGTGCCTCGACTGCGTGCCCCCGGGCGGGGGGCGGCTCGGCGGGCAGGGGCTCGCCCTCGGCGACCCGGAGTTGGAGGGCGACGAGGTCGACGCCGAAGACAGCCTCGGTGACGGGGTGTTCCACCTGGAGACGGGTGTTCATCTCCAGGAAGTGCGCCCTGCCGTCGGCGACGAGGAATTCGACCGTCCCGGCGCCCACATAGTCGACGGCGCGGGCGACGCGGACGGCGGCGGCGCGCGTCTCCTCGACCAGCTCCGGTGCCAGCCCCGGCGCGGGGGCCTCCTCGATCACCTTCTGGTGGCGGCGTTGCGCCGAGCAGTCGCGGGTGCCCAGCGTCCAGACCGTGCCGTGCGTGTCGGCGAGGATCTGCACCTCGACGTGGCGTCCGTGCTCCAGGTAGGGCTCGACGAACACCTCGCCGTCGCCGAAGGCGCGGGCGGCCTCGGCGCGGGCGGCGGCCAGTTTCGCGTCGAGGTCGGCCAGGTCGCGCACGACGCGCATGCCGCGTCCGCCGCCCCCCGCCGCGGCCTTCACCAGCACCGGCAGGTCGGCCTCGGTGACCCGCGTCGGCGAGGCGACGCCCATCAGCCGCTTGGCCCGGGTCTTGGAGGCCATGACCTCGATCGCCTCGGGCGCCGGCCCGACCCAGACCAGCCCGGCGTCGAGGACGGCCCGGGCGAAGTCGGCGTTCTCGGCGAGGAAGCCGTAGCCCGGGTGGACCGCGTCCGCCCCGGCGGCCAGTGCTGCGCGCACGACGGCGTCACCGCGCAGGTACGTCTCGGCGGGCGTCGCCCCGGGCAGCCGCACGGCGGCGTCGGCCAATCGGGTGTGCAGGGCGTCCTCGTCGGCGTCGGAGAAGACGGCGACGGTGCGGATGCCCGACTCCCGGCAGGTGCGGAAGATCCGGCAGGCGATCTCGCCGCGGTTGGCGACCAGAACGGAAGCAATCACTGTTCCCTCACATCCGGAAGACGCCGAAACCGCCCCGGGCCCCCTCGTAGGGCGCGGTGTGGATCGCGGACAGGCAGAGACCGAGCACGGTGCGGGTGTCGCGGGGGTCGATGACGCCGTCGTCGTAGAGCCGGCCCGAGAGGAACATCGGCAGCGACTCGGACTCGATCTGCTGCTCCACCATGGCGCGCAGCGCCGCGTCGCCCTCCTCGTCGTAGGGCCGGCCCTTCGCGGCGGCGGACTGGCGGGCGACGATCGACAACACACCGGCCAGTTGCTGCGGCCCCATGACGGCCGACTTGGCGCTGGGCCACGCGAACAGGAAGCGCGGTTCGAAGGCCCGCCCGCACATGCCGTAGTGCCCCGCGCCGTAGGAGGCGCCCACGAGGACGGACAGGTGTGGGACGCGCGAGTTGGCGACTGCGTTGATCATCATGGCGCCGTGCTTGACGATGCCGCTCTGCTCGTACTCCTTGCCCACCATGTAGCCGGTGGTGTTGTGCAGGAAGAGCAGCGGGATGTCCCGCTGGTTGGCGAGCTGGATGAACTGCGCGGCCTTCTGCGACTCCTCGCCGAACAACACCCCTCGCGCGTTGGCGAGGACGCCGAGCGGGTACCCGTGCAGGCTCGCCCAACCGGTCGTCAGGCTCGACCCGTACAGCGGCTTGAACTCGTCGAAGTCGGAGGCGTCGACGAGCCGGGCGATCACCTCGCGCGGGTCGAAGGGCGTCCGCAGGTCCTCCGGCACGATCCCCAACAGCTCCTCCGGGTCGTACTTCGGAGGCTCGGCGGGCGGCGGGTCCGGGTGGGCCTTGCGATGGCCGAGGCGCGCGACCACACGCCGTGCCCGGCGCAGCGCGTCCCACTCGTCGACGGCGAGGTGGTCGGCCAGGCCCGAGGTGCGGGCGTGCATGGCCGCGCCGCCGAGCGACTCGTCGTCGCTCTCCTCGCCGGTGGCCATCTTCACCAACGGGGGGCCGCCGAGGAACACCTTGGCCCGCCCCTCCACCATGATCACGTGGTCCGACATCCCGGGGACGTAGGCGCCCCCGGCGGTGGAGTTGCCGAAGACCACGGCCACGGTCGGTATGCCCGCCGCCGAGAGCCTGGTCAGGTCGCGGAAGACGCCGCCGCCGGGGATGAAGATCTCCTTCTGGGACGGCAGGTCGGCGCCGCCCGACTCCACGAGGCTGACCAGGGGCAGCCGGTTGGCCGCCGCGATCTCGTGGGCCCGCAGCGCCTTCCGCAGCGACCACGGGTTGCTGGCACCGCCGCGCACGGTCGGGTCGTTCGCGGTGATCAGGCACTCGACTCCGGACACCACTCCGATGCCGGTCACGAGGGAGGCGCCGACCGGGTAGTCGCTTCCCCACGCGGCCAGGGGTGACAGCTCAAGGAAGGGGGTGTCCGGGTCGAGAAGCGCCTCGACCCTCTCTCGGACCGGCAGCTTGTCCCGCTCCCGGTGCCGTCGAACGTACTTCTCGCCGCCGCCCGCCAGCGCCTTGGCGTGCTCGGCGGCCAGCGCGTCGAGCCGCGCCAGCATGGCCTCGCGGTTGGCCCGGTACTCGGGCTCCGTCGTTCTCAGAGTCGAGGACAGGACGGTCACAGCAGGTCCTCCGGGATGTCCAGGTGACGGGAGCGCAGCCACTCACCGAGCGCCTTGGCCTGCGGGTCGAAGCGAGCCCGCGAGGCGACGCCCTCGCCGAGGAGCCCCTCGACGACGAAGTTCAGCGCGCGCAGACGGGGCAGGACGTGCCGGACGACGCGCAGCCCCTCGGTCTCGGGGAGCAGCGTCCGGAAGCGGTCGACGGTCAGCGTGTGCGCCAACCACCGCCAGGCCGGGTCCGTGCGGGCCCAGACCCCCACGTTGGCGTCCGGCCCCTTGTCCCCGCTGCGGGCCCCCGCGACCAGGCCGAGGGGCGCCCGCCGCCTCGGTCCCGGCGGGGGCGGCTCGGGGAGCGGCGGCTCGGGCACGTCCTGGAGCGCGGCGGTCCCGCCGGGCGCGGGCACCGTGATCCGGGTGCCGTCGGGCAGGACCGCCACCTGCTCGACGGACTCCTGGGGCACGTGGTCGGCCTCGAAGACCCCGTACGGGGTTCCCTTCCCGGGCGGAGCCAGGACGTGGAAGCCGGGAAAGCTCGACAGCGCCAACTCCACCGCGGCCGTCCCCGGCGCCCGGCCGACGACCCGCTCCTCGGCGTCACGGACCACCAACCGGAGCAGGGCACCGGCCGTCTCCTGGGTGGGCGCGTCAGGGTGGTCGGTGCGCGCCAGCTCCCAACGGATGTCCGCCGGCGTCGACTCGGCCAGCGCGTGCGTCATCTGCCGTCTCACCAGGTCCGCCTTGGCCTCGATGTCGAGGCCGGTGAGCACGAAGACGACCTCGTTGCGGAAGCCGCCCAGACGGTTGCGCCCCACCTTCAGCGTGGGCGGCGGCGGTTCGCCCCGCACCCCGCTGATCCGGACCCGGTCGACGCCGACCCGCTCCAGGCGCACGGTGTCGAGACGAGCGGTGACGTCGGGGCCGGCGTAGCGCGCTCCGGCGGTCTCGTAGAGCAGTTGGGCGGTCACGGTACCGATGTCGACGAAGCCGCCGGTGCCGTCGTGCTTGCCGACGACGCTGCTTCCGTCGGCGTACACCTCGGCGACGGGGAAACCGGGGCGCCGCACGTCCCCCTCGCCGAAGAAGGCGTAATTGCCCCCGGTGGCCTGGGCCCCGCACTCCAGCACGTGCCCGGCGACCACCGCCCCGGCGAGTCGGTCGTGGTCGCTCGGCGTCCAGCCGAAGTGCGCGGCGGCCGGCCCGGTCACCAGGGCCGCGTCGGTGACCCTCCCCGTGACCACAACGTCGGCGCCGGCCTCCAGGCACGCCGCGATGCCGAAACCGCCCAGGTAGGCGTGGGCGGCGAGGCTGTCGGGGTACCGCTCCCGCAGATCGTCGCCCTCGACGTGGGCGACGCGGGTCGGGACGCCGAGGCGCTCCGCCAAGGCCCGTACGGCGTCGGCGAGTCCGGCGGGGTTGAGCCCGCCCGCGTTGGCGACCACCCGCACGCCCCGGTCGCGCGCGAGGCCCAGGCACTCCTCCAACTGGCGCAGGAAGGTGCGCGCGTACCCGGCGGCGGGGTCCTTGAGCCGGTCGCGTCCGAGGATCAGCATCGTCAGCTCGGCCAGGTAGTCGCCGGTGAGGACGTCCAGCGGGCCGCCGGTCAGCATCTCGCGCATGGCGTCGAAACGGTCGCCGTAGAACCCCGAGGCGTTGCCCACCCGGAGCGGGCGCCCGGCGCCGGCGACACCCGTCGCGCCTCCCTCGCTCACCCGGCTTCCCCCTTGGCCGCACGGCCCGGACCCGGGGGCCCGGCGAACGCCTGGGCGACGTCCAACCAGCGCTCGGCGTCGGGTCCTTCGGCCGTGAGGCGCAGATCGGCCCGATGCGCCCGACGAGTGGCCAGCAGGCAGAAGTCGAGCGCGGTGCCGGCGACGCGCTGCGCGGCACCCTCGGGCCCGTAGGCCCACAACTCCCCGTCGGGAGAGACCAGTTCGACTCGAATCTCCGCCTCGGGGGCCTTCAGCCCATGGGCGGCGAAGGCGTAGTCGCGGGCGCGGACCCCGATCCGGGCGACATGCCGCAGGCGGTCCGTGGGCGTACGGGTCACCCCCAACGCCTCGGCCACATCCAAGCCGTGCGCCCAGGTCTCCATGAGGCGCGCGGTGGCCATGGAGGTGGCCGACATCGGTGGCCCGTACCAGGGAATCCGCGCCTCGGAGCCCGCGTCGAGCAGGGCGGTCTCGAGGGCCGCGCGACCGGAGCGCCAACCCGCGAGCAGCTCGGCCGGGGGCAGCGCGGCTCCCTCCGCCGCGGCGGAGTCCACGAAGGTGTCGGGCGCGGCCATGGCCCGCGCGACCAGCCCGTGGAAGGCGTCGGGATCGGTCGCCGCCAAGAGCGCGCAGCGGTCCGTCCACGCCAGGTGGGCGATCTGGTGGGCCACGGTCCAGCCGGGGGCCGGGGTGTCCAGCCGCCACCGGCCGGGGGCGAGCGGGGCGACCAGCGCGTCCAGGCCCTCGCTCTCCTCGCGCAGGTCGTCGATCACGGGCTTCGGGTCGGACACGGAGCGCTCCCCTCGAACACGGCCGCGTGCGACGCGGCGTGGAGAGGAGCATGGCAGCGGGCCAATAAACAATCAAGCATGCTTGCTTGGAAATTTTCCCCGCCCGCCGGACCGGCCGAGATCACATCGACGGGGCCACCACCCGCGGCCCCCGGCGGACGGCCCCACGGCGATCGCGCCCGATGCCACCACCAAGGCCCTACGACCTCGCGGCGCCGGTGACGACGTGGTCGAAGGCGCGGTCGCTCAGCAACCCCCGGAGGGTGATCAGCGTTCGGGCGTACTTGCCCACCGCGTACCGCGTCCGGGGACGACGCGCCGCGAGAGCCCGTACGATCACCTGGGCCGGGACAGAGGCCGGACTGCCTTTTCCGGGCTCGTAGTTGAGGCGAGTGGCGTCCGCCACCCACCGCGCCATGCCCGCGTACGCCGACGACCCGGAGCGAGCCAGCAGGAGTTCCACCATCACGTCGCCGAACTCGGTCTCGATCAGACCCGGCTCGACGACGACGTCGAGGCCGAAGGGAGCCAAATCCAGCCGGAGGCAGTCCGACCAACCCTCCAGCGCGTACTTGGTCGCGTGGTACCAGCCGCCGAGCGGCGTGTACATCCGACCGCCGACCGACGACACGTTCACGATCCGCCCGGAGCCCCGTTCGCGCATGTACGGCAACACCGACCGGGTCGGCCGGGCCGGGCCGAAGAGGTTGACCTCGAACTGGTGCCGGGCGTCGTCGGCGGTCGTGTCCCCGATCGCCCCGTAGAGTCCGAACCCCGCGTTGTTGACCAGCACGTCCACGCCACCGCGATCGGCGGTGATCCGGTCGACGACGGCCACGATGTCCTCGTCGCGGGTGATGTCCATGCCGAGGACGACGGCCCCCGGTCGGCCAGGTCCGCCATGCGGTCGACCCGACGGGCGGCGGCGTACACGACACAGCCCCGTTCCAACAGCTTGAGCACCGTCTCCTTGCCGATTCCCGACGAGGCGCCGGTCACCAGTGCCGTCCGCATGCGCTCTGCCCTCCGTCCGGGACGGCCCCTCGGCCACCCCTCCACCCACCCCAGGAACACCGGCCGCGCCCGGCATGTGGAAGGCGCGGGTCGACGTCACGGGGCGACCTCCGGCAGGAGCCCGCCGCACCACGCGTCCGCCTCGACACCCCGCGCGCCGCTCGAAGCGGGCAAGGGCACCCTCTCGGCGCCTCTCCCCCGATCGGGGGACGCGGGAAGGTCCCGCCACCCCAACGAAGTTCGGCGCCATGGCCGACATACATCGGCCTTCACACCTCATACCCTGATATTCCACTTGATCTCTACCCGGAGTAGGAAGCCATGGGCAGCCTGCCGATCGAGAACCTGCCGACAGCTCCGCTGGAGGAGAGCGAGGCGGCGGCCTACGCCGGCTCGGCCGAGCCGGTCGTCGCCACCCCGGTGTCCGTGGGCCTCGCGGCCGCGTACGTCGGAGCCGCCGCCATGGGCGTGGGAGTGGGATACGCCACCATGGCCGCGGCCATGTGAGCGTGACCCCACCCCGTGGCCCACGCCAGGCGCGCGGGCCGAGAGGTCCGATGCCCCGCACCCGTCGTCGACGCCAGATCCCCGGCACGCGAGGAGGACGCCGGGGAGGGAACCGTCCGCCTCCTCGCCGATTCCCGACGAGGCGTCGATCACCGGGTGAGGTCCGTGAGCGCTCCCGACGCACGCGGGTCCCCCGGGTGGCGCGCCGAGCGCGCCGACCGCGCGCGCCGGGACGACCACCGGCGACGCACCCACCCCGCCACGCGTCCGCCTCGTCGCGCTCCCCGGCGCTCGACGCGGGAACAGGCGCCCCCTCCCCCGATCGGGGGAGGGGGAGAGGCCCCGACGCCCCTCAAGAGATTCGGCATACCAACCGACATACAACGGACTTCATGGCACATAACCTGGTATCCAAGTTCGATTTCGACCAGACCAGAAGAGGAAGACGATGCGCAACCCGCCGATCGAGAAGCTGCCGACGGAACCGCTCCGGGAGAGCGACATCGGAGAGGTCGACTCTGAGGCCGGCCTGGTGGTCGGCACCCCGGCGTTCGCGGGCGTGGCGGCCACGTACGTCGTGTCGTTCGCAGCGGGCGTGGGGGCGGGGTACGGCGTCATGGCCCTCTGACCGCGCACCGAGCGGCAACACCCCGGCAAGACCGAGAAGTCGGGTCGCCACCCGATCCCCGATCCGCGCAAGGAGCATCCGAACATGCGTGCCGAGACCACCCCCCGTGTGATCCACGAGGCCGAGACCGAACTGAGCGAGGAGACACCCGGATTCATCCGGAGGTACGGGTTCCCGGTTTCCGTGACCGTCGCCTTCATCACCACGACCATCGCGTTCTCCACCGGCGTGGCCGGCGGTGTGGTCCTCGCCGCCACCATCCAGGCCGGAGGAGACTGACGCACCGGCGCGCCGGGGGCGCCGACCCTCGGCGACCCCGACCCCGACCCCGACACCCACCCGACACGAACCCCGACACCCCGACCGCCGACGCCAGGGGTGATCTCGTGCCCGGGTGGGATCGTCGGTTCGCCTTCGCCCACCAGGATGGGACGGGTCCGCGGCATCCGCCGCCACCCGAGCGAAGGCAGCACCCATGCGAAGGCGCACTCTCACCCGCACCGTCGTCCTCTCCGCCCTCTTGGGCTCCTTACTCCTGAGCCCGGCGGCCGTCGCGGCGAGCGCCCGCGCGGGCTCGGCGCCGTCCGCCTCGCCGACCGGCGCGGCTCGGTGGACGGGAGCGACCGATCCGGGCCCCGGCGTCGAGGCGTTGCGGCGGGCCCTGGCCGAGTTGCCCGACGACGACGTCTCGGCGGCGCTGATCCGGGTGGGCGGGGACGTCGAATGGCGGGGTACCGCGGGTGTCCGGGATCGGCGTACCGGAGCCCCCGCGCTCTCGCACGCCCGGTTCCGGGCCGGATCGACGACGAAGACCGTCACGGCGGCGCTCGTGCTGAGTCTGGTCGAGGAGGGGCGTATCGATCTCGACGCGCCGATCACCCGGTACCTCCCTCGGCTGCTGCCGGAGTCCTTCGGCGAACCGCCCACCGTGCGGCACCTGCTCACGTACACCAGCGGCCTGCGGGCGGGAGACGGCCTGGGCTCCACGCCCGAGGAGTCGTACGCGACGCGGTTCGTGACCCTCACCCCGGAGCGAGTGGTGGCGTCCGCCGTCGCGAAGGGCCCGGAGCACCCCCCGGGGGAGCGGCAGGAGTACAGGAACATCCACTACACCGTGCTCGGCCTGCTCATCGAGGCGGTCACCGGAGAGAGCTACGCGGACGAGGCCGAGGCGCGGATCTTCCGCCCTCTCGGGATGCGGCACACCGGGTTCCCGGCCGGCCCCGACCCCCGCGTCCACGGCCCCCACCACCGCGCCTACGCCGACATCGACGGGCGAACCACCGACGTCACCGAGTGGAACATGTCCGACCGCTGGGCGGCGGGCGACATGATCTCGACCACCGCCGACCTGGAGACGTTCGTCGTGGCCCTGTTCGGCGGTCGGGTGGTCTCCGAGGAGTTGGTGGACCAGATGCTGACCGTGCCCGACCTTCCCCGGGACCCCGACGCCACCTACGGCATGGCCTGGGAGCGGCACACGATCGGCGACCGGGTCGTCTGGGGCAAGACCGGTTCCCGGCCCGGTTGCCACACGGTCGTCGGAGCCACCCGCGACCTGTCCCGGACGGTGGTGTACTCGGTGACCGCCAAGAGCGCCCGGGAGGACGGCTATCCCCTGCTCGCCCGCTTCGCCCTTCCCGCCTTCGAGGACTGAGCACCGGGCGGCGCGGGGGTCCGCCCGGTGGCCGCGCGAGGCGCGCGGCGCGCACGGGGGCCGGCGGCGGCCGGTCCTCCCCCGCTCACGCCCTTCGCTCGCCGCGGCGGAGCGCCGCCTGCGTCCGCACCGCACCCATGCTGGCCACGACGACCAGCGCGATGGCGGCGGACTGCGCGGCGGTCAGGACCTGGTCCAGGACGAGGAAGCCCGCCGCCGCGGCGATGGCCGGCTCCAGGCTCATCATGACCGCGAAGGTGGGGGCGGGCAGCCGACGCAGCGCCAGCAGTTCCAGCGTGTACGGCAGCACCGAGGACAGCAGGGCGACGGCGGCGCCGAGGGCGATCGTCACCGGATCGAGGAGCTTGGCGCCGGCCTCGGCCACCCCCAGCGGCAGGAACAGCAGGGCCCCCACGGCCATGGCCAGGGCCAGTCCGTCCGCCTGGGGGAACCGGCGTCCGGTGCGGGCGCTGAAGACGATGTACCCGGCCCACATCGCGCCCGCTCCCAGCGCGAAGGCCGCGCCGGCCGGGTCCAGGCCACCCAGGTCGCCGCCGCCAAGGAGGAACACCCCGGCCAGCGCCAGACCGGCCCAGACCAGGTTGACGAGGCGGCGGGAGGCGAGGACGGAGAGCGCGAGCGGGCCGAGCACCTCCAGGGTGACCGCCAGACCGAGGGGGATGCGCTCGACGGCCTGGTAGAAGAGGCCGTTCATGCCGGCGAGGGTGACACCGAAGACGACGACCGTCCCCCAGTCGGCTCGTGAGTGACCCCGCACCCGAGGACGACAGATCAGCATCAGGACGACGGCGGCGACCGTCAGCCGCAGCGTGACGACACCGAGCGCGCCGGCCCTGGGCATGAGGCCCACCGCGAGAGCCGCGCCGAACTGCACCGACACGCCGCCGGCGAGAACCAGTCCGACCGGCCCGAGCGAACCGAACCGACCGGCGGTCGCCCTCGGCGACGGATCTTCGGCCGGCGCACCGGGTGTGGGGTGCTCCACCGTCGGCACGGGGGAGGCGGCGGCCACGGGGGGTGTGGGGGCGGCGGGCCCGGGTGGGGGGCTGGAGGTGCTCACGGGGGCCTTTCGGGCGTCGCGAAGATCCGTTCATCCGACTGTACGGACCAGTCCACGATAATGGCCCATGGGAGGGGCGCGAAAGCGGGTCGTCCCCGCCCGCCGACGCGGTCCTCCGCCCTCGCCGACCGGGCGCGCCTTCCCAGGCGGGAGGTGCCCTCGCCTGGGGGCCGCCCCCTCCCAAAAGTCTTTGACACCGTCCCCACGCCCTCCTAGCCTCGATGGCGGTCCTGTCGTCGTCGATCGGAGTAGGACGTTGCTCGTCTGAGGTCATGAGGCACCGCCGTGTCGTGCCGCCCGCGCTCCCGAGCGCGCGGCCGTGTCGGCGCATCGTGTGCGACCTCGGCGTTCGAGCCGTCCCCCGTCGAACTCTCCTCCTCGCGGTCCCGCAGGACCGTCGGATCGTCGGACCGGGACGTTCCCCATGGTCGCCCGCTCGGTGCCTCGCACGCGTTGCCCCTGTTCACATCGAACGACAGCGAGGTCCCATGACCACCTCTCACCCCCGTTTCCCCGCACCCGCCTCGATCGCCGTGGCGGGACTGCGCTACGACCTGCCGGACGGCACACCCGTGTTCGAGGGGCTCCAGGTCGCCTTCGGCCCCGGCCGCACCGGGCTCATCGGTCTCAACGGCTCGGGGAAGTCGACCCTGCTGAAGCTGATCGCCGGGGAGCTGACCCCGGCCGCCGGCACGATCGGGGTGTCCGGTCGGGTCGGGTACCTGCCGCAGAACGTCACCCTGGACACCTCCCTGCGCGTCGACGAGGCACTGGGCATCGCCGGAACCCGCCGCGCGCTGCACGCCATCGAGGAAGGAGACCCCCGTGAGGAGAACTTCGCGACGGTCGGCGACGACTGGGACATCGAGGAGCGCGCCACGGCGACGCTCGGCGAACTCGGCCTCGACCACATCGGACTCGACCGCACCATCGGCGAGGTCTCCGGTGGCGAGGCCGTCCTGATGCGCCTCGCCGCCCTGCTGCTGGCCCGCCCCGACGTACTGCTCCTGGACGAACCCACCAACAACCTCGACCTGCACGCACGTCGCCGTCTCCACGCGGCGGTGGAAGGCTGGTCCAAGGTGCTGGTCCTCGTCAGCCACGACCGTGAACTCCTGGAACGGGTCGATCGGATCGCCGATCTGCGCGGCGGCGAGATCGTCGGCTACGGCGGCGGCTTCTCCGCCTACCAGGAGGCGCTGGCCGCCGAGCAGGAGGCCGCCGAGCGCATGGTGCGCGCGGCCGAGTCCGACCTGAGGAAAGAGAAGCGCGAACTGGCCGAAGCCCATGTGAAGCTGGCCCGCCGCAAGCGGTACGGGCAGAAGATGTGGGACACCAAGCGCGAGCCCAAGGTCGTCATGGGCGAGCGCAAACGGCAGGCCCAGGTCTCGGCCGGCAAGCACCGCGTCACGCACGAGGAGAGACTCGCCGAGGCCAGGGAGCGGCTCGACGAGGCCGTGGAGGCCGTACGCGACGACGACGAGATCCGCGTCGACCTGCCCGACACCGCGCTCCCTCGGGGCCGCACCGTGCTCACCCTGCGCGACCTGGAACTCGCTTACGGGGCCCGGGTGAACGGCGAGTTCCGGATGCGCGGCCCCGAGCGGGTCGCGCTGGTCGGACGCAACGGCGCCGGCAAGACCACGCTGCTGCGCACGATCACCGGGGAACTCGCCCCGGTGGCGGGCGAGGCGACCGCCCATGTGCCGCTGCGTTTCCTGCCCCAACGGCTGGACGTGCTCGACGAGGAGGCGAGCGTCGCCGAGAACGTGGCCCGGTTCGCGCCGGACGCCACACCCAACCTGATTCGCTCGCGGCTGGCGCGCTTCCTCTTCCGAGGCGCCAAGGCGGACCAGCGGGCCGGGACACTGTCCGGTGGCGAACGCTTCCGCGCCGCCCTGGCCGCGCTGATGCTGGCCGAGCCCGCACCGCAACTGCTGATGCTGGACGAGCCGACGAACAACCTCGACCTGGCGGGGGTCCGCCGGCTCACCACCGCCCTGGCCTCCTACGAAGGGGCCCTGATCGTGGCCGGCCACGACCTGACCTTCCTGGAATCGATCGGCATCACCCGCTGGATCCTGCTGGACGGGGAGCTGCGCGAGACCAACGCCGAGGAGGTGCGAGCCGGCCGGTGAGCCCGGGAACCGGGGCCGGCCCGAACCGGCCCCGGTATGGAGTACGCCGTCGCACCGGCGGTTCGCGGACGTCCGCGGACGTCGACGCGCGCGGGGGGCGCACCGCACGTCGCGGCTCGCCCCCCGCGCGGAGATCCGCCTCCCGCCCCGCCTCTCCCGGGCCCGCCGGAGTCCCGGAGACCCGCCCTCGACGGCGCGTCTCAGCCGACGGACGCTGTCGCGCCCGGGCTTCCCGGAAGGACTAGGCTCCTGTCGTGGCTGAGATCCGGATTCCCGCTGACATCAAGCCCGCCGACGGTCGCTTCGGCGCGGGCCCCTCCAAGGTGCGGACGACGGCGCTGGAGGCGCTGGCCGCCACCGGCACGAGTCTGATGGGCACCTCCCACCGACAGGCCCCGGTACGGAACCTGGTCGGCTCGGTGCGCGACAACCTCCGTTCCCTCTTCCGGCTGCCCGAGGGGTACGAGGTGGTCCTCGGAAACGGCGGCACCACCGCCTTCTGGGACATCGCGACCCACGGCCTGATCGAGGGCAGGTCGCAGCACCTGTCGTTCGGCGAGTTCTCCGCCAAGTTCGCCAAGGCCGCCGGGAACGCTCCCTGGCTCGCCGAGCCGACGGTCGTCCGGTCCGAACCCGGCACCCACCCGGAGGCGCGTGCGGAGGCGGGCACGGACGTCTACGCCCTCACGCACAACGAGACCTCGACGGGCGTGGCCATGCCGATCCGTCGTGTGGCCGGAGCGGACGAGGGGGCTCTGGTCCTGGTCGACGCCACCTCCGGCGCGGGCGGTCTGCCGGTGGACGTGGCCGAGACCGACGTGTACTACTTCGCTCCGCAGAAGTCCTTCGCCTCGGACGGCGGGTTGTGGATCGGTCTCTTCTCCCCGGCCGCGCTGGAGCGCGCCGAACGGGTCCACTCCTCGGGCCGGCACGTGCCGGAGTTCTTCTCCCTGCCCACCGCGATCGACAACTCGCGCAAGAACCAGACCTACAACACGCCCGCGCTGGCGACCCTGTTCCTCCTGAACGAGCAGCTGGAATGGCTCAACGGCCAAGGCGGCCTGGACTGGGCCGTCCGCCGCACGGCGGCCTCGGCGCGCGCCCTGTACGGCTGGGCCGAGGACGTGAAGTTCGCCTCTCCGTTCGTCACCGATCCGGCGAAGCGCTCCCAGGTGATCGGCACGATCGACTTCACCGACGACGTCGACGCGGCGGCGGTCGCCAAGGTGCTCCGTGCCAACGGTGTCGTGGACACCGAGCCGTACCGCAAGCTCGGCCGCAACCAGCTGCGGGTCGCGATGTTCCCCGCGATCGACCCCGCCGACGTCGAGGCGCTGACGCGCTGCGTGGACCACGTCGTCGAACGGCTCTGACGCCCCTTCTCCCCCGGGATGCCCCTCCCCCGCCGAGGGGCGAGATCCGCGCCCTCCCGGGGGCCGAGACCTCGTCGGCCCCCGGAGAGCGGCGGGTGGGGCGGTCAGGCCTGGCTGCCGTCCACGTTGACGGTCGAGTCCGCCTTGAACGGGAAGTCGTCCTGGCCGAACTTCTTGTCGAGGGCGTAGGTCGAGTCCGTCTTGTGGCCACCGACGGCGAGCAGGTAGACCTTGGTGACCAGGCCGTTGGCGTCCTCGTCGGTGTGGAAGAACACCGTGACGCTGTTGTTCTTGTCCTTGGAGCCGGAGCTGGCGTGCTTGACCCGGACGCCGGCCCTGCCGTCGACGGTCATCGTGGCGGACGCCTTGCCCCGCCCGGAGAAGGCGTCGTTGAGCGCCTGCTTGGCGCTGGGCTCCCGCAGCTTGTCGTGACCGATGCTGTTGAGAACGTAGGTCTCGGCCGCCGCCTGCCGGTCGGTGGTGAAGTTGACGATGCTCTTCGTCGGCATGCTCTGTTCCTCTTCCTCCGTCCGTGCGCGGTCCGCGCGCCGGACTCCTTCGATGCCGCGGACGGCGGCCGGCCCAGGGCGCCCGGGGCCGGCCGCCGTCCACATCGGTGATTCAACGGGGCGGTCCTCAACGAACGATGAACGTTCCCTGTACCGGCTCGCTCCCGCCGACCTCGGAGCGGGGCGGCACCCTGCCGGACCGCCCGGCGCGGGGAGGAGCGACCGCGCGAAGGCTCGGCCTCCGCCCTCACGGCGGTCGGCCCCGGCGGAAGGACACGCCCGTGATCTCATGGGGTGGCTTGTCCCCAGTGCGACGGGAGTCGGGAATGTCGGTGACGTCCGCGAAGGAGAACACCCACAAGGCGCGCCACGCGGCCTGGTTGGAGCTCTTCTTCGACCTGGTCTTCGTGGGCCTGGCCTCCCAGTTGTCGCACGGGCTGCACGGCGATCCGAGCCTGGCGGAGTTCGCCGTCTTCCTCGGCCTCTACTTCCCGCCCTGGTGGCTCTGGGTCAACATCACGGTCTCGGTGAACCTCTTCGCCGACGACACCGCGCGCCGGCGCCTCCTGGTGCTGAGCGCGATGGTCTTCCTCGCGATGATGGCCGCCGCCGTGCCCGAGGCGAGCGGTGACCGGGGCGCCGTGTACGCGCTCGGATACGCGGGGACGCGCCTGGTGCTCCTCGGTCTGTGGTGGCCGGCGACGCGGCTGCCCGGCAAGGAGCGCGTGGCCGTGTGGCGTCCGGTGACCTACTGCCTCGGCTCCGGCCTGCTCTGGGCCCTCTCCGCCCTGGTCCCCACCCCGTGGCGGCACGTGATGTGGGCCGTGCTGATCGCGGCCGAACTCGCCCTGTTGCTGTCGGGTACGGGGCGCGGCCTCCCGCGTCGCCTGCACACCGGGTACCTGGTGGAGCGGGTCGGACTCTTCGTCATCCTCGTGCTCGGCGAGTCGGTGCTCGCACTGATCACCTCGACGGACCACGTGTGGACGGCCGAGGCCGGCGTGGTGGCCCTGCTCGGCTTCGTCCTGTTGGCCGCGCTCTGGTGGTCCTACTTCGACTTCGGCGCCGCCTCCATCGAGCTGCTCCTCGGTACCGCGCACGAACGCCTGACCTACCCCCTCAGTCGCGACGTCGCGGGCTTCCTGCACTTCTTCGTCACGGCGGCGATCATCTCCCTCTCGGCCGGGCTGGCCACGGCGGTCGACGAGGCGGGCCACCCGCACCTGCCGACCGGCGCGCTCGTCGCCCTCGGCGGGTCGCTGGCCCTCTACCACGCGGCCCACGCGTGCATCGCGTTGCGCTTCGGGGCCACGATCGGGCGGGTGGCCGCCTGGGCCGTCCCGGGGGTGGCACTGCCGCTGCTCGTCGCCCTCTTCGGCGAGCACCTCGCGCCCTGGCTCGTCGTCCTGCTCCTCACGGCGGAGGCCGTCGCCCACCTCCTCTACGCCCGCGTCACGACCGCCCGCCGACGCGCCGCCGGGAGTCTCTGACCCGGCGGACAGGCCTAACGGCTCAGCCCCCGGAAGCGGCGAACCGCCAAGGGCAGGAAGATCGCGGTGAGGACCAGGGGCCAGACCCCGGACATCAGCAGCGCGTGCCGTTCCACCCAGACGTCGCCCGCGACAGGGGAGCCGAACAGGTCCCGGGTGGCCAAGGCGGTGGAGGAGACCGGGTTCCAGGCCGCGGGCACCGCCAGCCACCCCGGCATCAGTTGGGGAGAGACGAAGATGCCGGAGATCATCGTCACCGGGAACGTCAGGGCGAACAACCCGCCCGCGGCCTCCGGGTTGGGCAGCGCCAGCCCGATCCAGATCCCGAGCCAGACGAGCGAGAACCGCAGCCAGAGCAACAGCACGACCCCGGCGACGAAACCCCACCCGAGCTGCGGACGCCAGCCCATGGCCACCGCGGTCGACATCATGACGCCCAGCTCCGCGGCGGCGACCAACAGATCGGTCCCGCAACGTCCGGCTACCACCGCGGAGGAGGCCATAGGCATGGAACGGAACCGGTCGACAACACCCTTGGTGGCGTCGTGCACCACAAGAGTGGCGGTGTTGACGAAGCCCAGGGTCATGGTCATCACGAACATGCCGGGCATGAGGTAGGCGAGGTAGTCACCCCCTCCGGGCACCTTCATCGCCTCGCCGAACACCTGGGAGTACAGCAGGACGGAGAGCAGGGGGAACCCCAGTTGCCAGGCGATGCCGGCGGGCTGCCGCCGGTAGTGCAGCAGCCCTCTCAGGACCACGTTTCCGCAGTCGGACAACAGCCAGTAGAGTCGCCGTCGGCGGGCCGAGCCGGTCAGGTCCACGATGCTCATGCCACGGCCTCCCTCGGTGCCCCGTCGCGAGTTCCCGTCAGGCGCAGGAAGACGTCGTCGAGGCTGGGCCTGCGCAGCCCGATGTCCTCGACCCGGACGCCGTCGTCCTGCAGGGTCCGGGCGGCGTAGGTCAGGGCCGCGACACGCTCCGGGACGGATGCGTGGACCCGCGAGCCCGCCTCGTCGACCTCTGGCTCCCCGTGCGAGACGCGGGCCAGGACCCGGACCGTCCTCGGGATGTCGGCCCGGTCGGCGAGAGTCACCTCGACCCGGTCCCCGCCGATCCGGTCCTTCAGCCCGTCCGGGGTGTCGTCGGCGATGGCCCGGCCCCGGTCGACGACGGTGATCCGGGAGGCAAGCCGGTCGGCCTCCTCCAGGTACTGGGTGGTGAGCAGGACGGTGGTTCCCTCCGCCACCAGCGCGCGCACGGAGGCCCAGACCTCGCCCCGGCCGCGTGGGTCCAGTCCCGTCGTCGGCTCGTCGAGGAAGAGGACGGCCGGAGCGAGAATCATGGACGCAGCCAGGTCCAGCCGGCGCCGCATACCGCCGCTGTATTCCGCGACGCCTTGGTCGGCCGCGTCGGTCAGGTCGAACCCGGCCAACAGCTCGGCGGCGCGCAGCCGGGCCCGTTTGGCGCCCAGATGGAAGAGACGGCCGAACAACTCCAGGTTCTGTCGGCCGGTCAGGACCTCGTCCACCGAAGCGTATTGCCCTGTCAGGCCGATCCGGGCCCGCACCGCGCGTGGACTCCCGAGGATGTCCAGCCCGGCGACCCGTGCGCGCCCGCCGTCGGGCCGGAGCAGTGTGGACAGAACGCGCACGGCGGTGGTCTTCCCGGCGCCGTTCGGCCCGAGCAGGCCGTGGACCGTGCCTTCACGGACGGCGAGCGAGAGACCGTCCAAGGCACGCTTCTTCCCGTACCGCTTCTCCAGTTTCTCCGCAAGCACCGCGTATCCGTCGCTCATGCGACCTCCTTCACCATAAACCGAGTACAGCGTACCCAATAACGCGTACGGCGTACATGGTTTTCAGGAGGACGACCTACACTGGTCCGCATGACCAGCGAATCCGACGACCCGCCCGGCGCCTCCCCGGACGCGCCGACCACTGGAGGCGGGGATGTCGGCCGCACCTTGGAACTGCTCTGGGACTCCGCCCCCCGTCCCGGACGCGGACCGCGTCCGGGACTCAGCGTGGACCAGATCGTGGATGTCGCCGTCCGAATGGCGGACACCCAGGGTCTGGAGGCCGTCTCGATGCGCCGCGTCGCCGGGGAGCTGGGGGTCGGCACGATGTCCCTGTACCGCTACGTACCCGGCAAGGCCGAACTGCTCGACCTCATGCTCGACCGAGTCCAACGCCCGATCGATCGGGAAGCCGGCCTCGGCGACGGCACCTGGCGCTCGGCGCTGGAGACCCTGGCCCGGGAGAGTCTCGCTCTCTACCGACGCCACCCGTGGCTGCTCCAAGTCAACCAGTCCCGCCCGGTGCTCGGCCCAGGCGCCATGGACGGGCTGGAACTGGCCCTGGCGCACATCCGGCCGATGGGTCTTCCCGACGTCGAGCTGGTCTCCGCTCTGCTCTTGGTGGACGGCTACGTCGTCGGGGCCGCGCGCCGGCAGATCTACCGAGAGGAGGCCGAACGCCGTTCGGGCGTCGCGGCGTCGGACTTCTTCGACTCGCAAAGGCCGGCGCTGGAACGGGCCATGACCTCGGGCCGCTACCCGGTTCTCGCCTCCTTGTCCGAGGACGCGTGGGGACCGGATTTTCCGCACTTCGAGTTCGGCCTGCGGCGCTTGCTGGACGGACTGGAGCTGCTCGTCGAGGAGCACGGGGGCGGAGAGGGCTCGTAGCCGCCCGACCCGGGGTCGTGGCGACCCTCGACCGACGGCGGTCCGTCGCCGTGGTGGCCCCGACGGACCGGGGTGGGACGCCCAGCCTCGCCCGCCCCCGTCCCCACCTCGACGCGGAGCCCGTCCCGGCACCGCGCCGCCCCCGAGGCTCCGGGTCGCGGAGGCTCGGGGGCGGACGGGGCGGCTTCGACGTCGGGCGCCGGTGCGAGGCCCGGCGTCCCCTGTCGGGTCAGCCGGTCTCGGCCGGGTGGGGCTTGGCCGAGTCGCAGCGCTTGGAGGACTTGCAGGGCTTGCCCGGCTTGGACGGCTTGTGGGGGGACTTCGCCGGCCGCACGGTGGTGGAGGCGGTCGCCGTGGCGGTACCCAGCGTGCCACCGCCGGTGACGGTGACGATGTTGGTCACCTGCTTGGCGGCGTCCGAGGCGATCTCCACGGTGAGCGTGACGGGCGGATAGCTGTCCCCCGGGTCGATCGTGTCCTCACGGGTGCAGACGAGCGTCTCCAGGACGCAGTCCCAGCCCGTACCCTCCATAGCCGCGGCGGTGAGCCCCTCGGGAAGGGTGTCGGTCAGGGTCACGGTGGTGCCGTCGGTCGGGCCCTGGCCGGTGTTGGCCACGGTGAGGGTGTAGAAGCCCTCCTGCCCTCGGACGAACTTGCCGCCGGAGAGCTTGACGATCTCCAGGACGGGATCGCCCTGCCACGGCACCACCGCGAGGGTCAGCGCCTGCGGGCCGGTGCCCACGGGCACGGTCGTGGTCACGGAGTTGTCCGAGGCGTCGATCACCGACACCGCGTTGCTGCCGAAGTTCACGACGTAGGCGAAGGCGCTGTCCGGGGTCACCACCACCTCCTCGGGCACGTCGCCCACGGTGACCGTGTCCGCCACGCTGAAGTCCGAGGTGTCGATGACGGAGACGGAGTCGGCGCCGCCGTTGGTGACGTACACGGTGGTGCCGTCCGGGGAGGCCGCGACGTCGGTGGGGTTGAGCTGGACCGGCGTGGTGGTGACCAGGCTGTAGTCGCTGGTGTCGTAGACGGCGAGTGCGTCGTCCGACTGGCCGACCACGTAGAGCAGAGCACTGTCCGGGGAGACCGCGACCCCCCAGGGGAGGCCACCCACGGGGATGGTGGTGGCGACGGAATTGTCAGAGGTGTCGATCACCGACACCGAGTCCCCGACCGCGTTGCCGACATAGACGAACGCGCCGTCCGGGGACACCGTGATCGCCCGCGGCAGGTCCCCGACCGGCACCGTGGCGACCACGGAGAAGTCGGAAGTGTCGATCACCGACACCGTGGCGTCGAACGTGTTGGTGACGTAGACGAAGGCGTTGTCCGGGGTGACCACCAGGTCGACCGGGACATTGCCGACCGGGACGTCGGTGATGATCGTGTCGTCCCCGGTGTCGAGCACGGAGACGGTGTCGGCGTTCCCGTTGGCGGTGTAGACGCGGGTTCCGTCCGGGGAGGCCGTCACCCCCAGCGGCGCGTCACCGACGGGGATGGTGTCGACGACGGTGTTGTCCGAGGTGTCGATCACCGACAGGGTGTCGTCGTCGGTGTCGGCGACGTAGGCGTAGGTGCCGGCCGGCACGGCGTGCGCGGGCTGGGGCGACAGGCCCGGCAGGGCCACGGCGGCGGCCAGGACCAGACCGGCCGTTCCGGCCCGGAGCCCGGAACGCCAACGTCTGCGCCGAACCGGAGCGACCTCTCCCCGCCCCGGTTCGGCGGACTTCTGACAGTTCCTCACGCGTTCCTCCCATGCGGGGTGCGGTGCCGATCGGGCGGGGTCGGCGGCGACCGCTCGATCCGTGATCGGGGGCGCCGCGACTCGTCCGCGACCGGAAGTCGTCCCTCCGGTACTCCGGCGGCTCGTCCGCTTGGCTTTACCGCGCACGCCCAACGCCCACACGAAAGCGTGGCGAACGGGTGAGCGCCCGCCTGGGCGGGAACGCGCCCCGGCGGGGCGCCCGGTCCCGCGTGTCAGCCCCGGCGGCGGGAGCGCCGCAGGCCGAACAGGGCCGCGCCGACCACCAGCAACGCGGCGGCGGCGACCGCCAGATCGGTGCCGCCCGCCGAACCGCCGTCGGCCTTGGCGGCACCCCCGGCGTCGGTGGCGGCGCCCTCCGCGCCGTCGCCCGCCCCACCCTCTCCTCCCGGAGCGGGCAGCGACCGCACCGTGCTGCCGGCGCCCTCGCTGCCGAAGAGCAGGGTCGCCCCGTCGGCGCTGTAGGTCACCGACTCGCCCTGCCCCTGGAGCGGCACCTCCAGCCGGCCGCCGCGTTCGATCCGGCCGCCGTTCCACTCGTACCAGATTCCGCCGAAGTAGCCGCGCACCGCCAGCCGCTCGCCGTCCGGGGAGAGCGCGGCGTCGGTGGCCCACAGGTCGACCGCCTCGGTGCGTCGGAAGACGTTCTCACCGGTGGCGGACAGCTCGGCCGGCCCCTCGTACAGATGGCCTCCGTCCTCCCGCTTGTCGATGATGTGGACCCGGCCGTTCTCCGGGTCCACCACGAGCGATTCGGCGTCGCGGGGGCCGTCCTCGTACGTGACCACGTACTGCGTGGCGGGCACCGTCATGTCGCGCAGCTCCGTCGGCTCGGGCAACTCGTAGATCCACACGTGGGGCCATCGGCCGCCGAGGTTGTCCCCGATGTCGCCGACCCAGAGACGGTCGCCGGGGCCGACGGCGATGGCCTCGACGTCCCGGGGCGTCCCGATGCCGCTCAGCGTCACGCGGGCGAGCGTCTCCCCCGACCGACCGTCCACGGCGTAGAGGTAGGGGCCGTCGTCGCTGTCGTTGTGCGTCCAGTACACGCCGGGGTGCAGGCGGGAGGCGGCCAGTCCGCTGGACTCGGTGATCCTCGGGTCCCTGAGGGTGAAATCCCCGTCGGCGGCGGAGGCCGGTGCGGACGCCGCCCAGGCGAGCAGGGCGGCGGCGAGGAAGGCGAGGGGTCGGCGCATCGCCCCAGCCTGCCACCCCGACGGGAGGTCCGGGGAGGGTGGTCGGGGCCGCGTTCCGGCGGGCCGAGGCGATCGTCCATGATGAGCGGATGCTCCGGTTGATGCCCGTCGGCGACTCCATGACCATCGGAAGCGCCGGGGAACACACCTGGCGCTACCGCCTGTGGCGACACCTGTGCGCCACGTACGACGGGCCGTTCGACCTCGTCGGGCCCCGCGACACGCTCTACGACAAGGCGGCCGAGGCACCGACCTCGCACGACTACGCCGACCCCCACTTCCCACGCGGTCACCTGGCGGGGTGGGGCGAGGGATGGGTGCACATGGTGCCGCTCGTCGGCGACGCTGTCCGCTCCTGCCGGGCGGACGTGCTCCTCGTCTCCCTCGGCCTGATCGACCTGGGCTTCTACACCGACCCGGAGCAGACGGCGACGAACGCGCGCGCCTTCGTCGCCAGGGCCCGGGAGGCGAACCCACGCATACGCCTGGTGGTGCTCCCCGTCGTACCCAACATACGCGCGGGGGCCGATCCGCACTTCGCCGAGCACATCGAGCACTTCAACGACCTGTTGGCCAAGGCGACCGCGGATCTGGACGAGCCCGGCTCCGCCGTCCTGCTGGCGTCCGCACCGGACTCCTTCGACGTCCACCGGGACACCTACGACGGCACCCATCCCAACGCGAGCGGGGAGCACCGAGTGGCGCGGGCCTTCGCCGACGCCCTGTACGAAGGGTGGGGCCTGGGCGGCCCCTACACGCCGACGCGCCCGACGCGCCGGGCGTCGGGACGTGAGGTGGGCGCGCGGCCCCGGCAGCGACCGGCGGGCCGCGGCGGGCCGGCGCCGAGGCGTTAGCGGCCGAAGGCGGAGGCCACCGCCACCGCCACGAACAACAGGACGAGCGCACCGGCCATGATCCGGTTTCGGGTCTTCGGGTCCACGCCTCCGAGCGTAACCGGCCGTGCCGAGCGGTCGGCGAGCGACCGTCCCGTATCGGGGGCGCGCCCGGCACACCGGCGGTCGGCGGGTGGCCGCGGACCGGACGGGGTGTGCGGCGGCAGGGCGGCGAAGAGCCTCACGTCCGCCCGGCGCCGCCCCCGTCGGGCCCCGCGTCCCCTCCCGCCCCGGCGGGGAGCCGGAGCGGCGCGACCCGCCCTCGCGGACGCGGAGGGTCGGATTCGCCGTGGTCGTCGGACCGCCGGGGGCCGGCGAGCGACCGACGCGCCCGGGCCAGGAGAGCGGCGATGAACAGCGCCGACACGACCACCGCGGTGCCGCCGGCGGCCAGGCCCACTCGGGCGCCGTAGGTGTCGGTGAGCCATCCGACGATCGGGGCGCCCACCGGTGCGCCGCCGAGGAGCACCATCGTGTAGAGCGCCATGACACGGCCGCGCACCTCGGGGTCCGTGGACATCTGGATGCTCGTGTTGGCAGTGACGTTGACCGTGGTGGCGAACACGCCGATCGGCACCATGAGCGCGGCGAAGAGCCAGAGGTGGGGGGCGATGGCGGCGGCGGCCTCCAGCAGTCCGAAGGCCACGACCGCCGCGATCAACGTGCGGGTGCGGGCGGTCCCGCGGCGGGCGGCGGTCAGGGCGCCGGCCAACGCGCCTCCGGCCATCAGCGTGTTGAAGAGGCTGTAGTGCCCGACGCCGGTGGCGAAGACGTCTGCGGCGAAGGCGGAGAGGAAGACCGGGAAGTTCAGGCCGAAGGTGCCCACGCACCCGACCAGCGCCAGGGTGCCGAGCAGGTCCGGGCGTTCGGCGACGTAGCGCAACCCCTCCCGTAGCTGCCCCTTGGCCCGCGGGGCACGGGCGCCGACGTGGAGTTCCCGTCCTCGCATGAGCAGCAGCCCGGCCAGGGGGGCGAGGAAGGAGAGCCCGTTGAGGAGGAACGCCCAGCCGGTGCCCGTCCCGGTGATCAGCAAGCCGGCGAGTGCCGGGCCCGCGAGGCGGGCGGCCTGGAAGTTGGCCGAGTTGAGGCTGACCGCGTTGTGCAGGTCGTCGCGGCCGACCAGTTCGGGGACGAAGGACTGCCGGGCCGGGACGTCGACGACCGTGGCCAGGCCCATGGCGAGCGCGGCGAGGTAGACGTGCCAGACCTGGACGAGGTCGGTGAGGGTGAGGACAGCGAGGAAGAGCGCGCTCAGGGCCATCGCCGACTGCGTGACCAGCAGCGTGGGTCGCTTGGGCAGGCGGTCCACGAGCAGGCCCCCGTAGAGCCCGAGGAGGAGCATCGGCAGGAACTGGAGCGCGGTGGTGACGCCGACGGCGGTGGCGGAACCGGTCAGGCCGAGCACCAGCCAGTCCTGGGCGATGCGCTGCACCCAGGTGCCGGTGTTGGAGACGGCCTGGCCGAGGAAGAAGAGCCGGTAGTTGCGGACGCGCAACGCGGCGTGGATCCGGGTGTGTCGCGGGGGCGCGGCGGCTGCCGGGGTGCCCGGTGGTGGTGCGGGGGCGGAAGGTGCTCCGGTTCCCGTACTCAAGGGTGCGCCTCCTTGGTTCGACTACAACTGCGCGAGCTTCTCCAACACGGGTGCCGCCGCCCGCAGCTTCGCCCATTCCTCCTCGTCCAGCTCGGCCACCAGCGAGGCCAGGAAGGCGTTGCGCTTGCGGCGGCTCTGTTCGAGCATCACGACGGCCTGATCGGTCTGGGTGACGACCTTCTGTCGTCGGTCCTCCGGGTGAGGCTCCAGCCGTACCAGGCCCTTGGCTTCCAGCAGGGCGACGATGCGGGTCATCGAGGGCGGCTGGACGTGTTCCTTGCGGGCCAGCTCGCCGGGGGTGGCGCTCCCGGAGGCGGCGAGGGTGCCGAGCACCGACATCTCCGTGGGGCTCAGCGACTCGTCGACTCGCTGGTGCCGGAGTCGGCGGGAGAGCCGTGTCACGGCGGAGCGGAGTGCGTTCACGGCGACGGCGTCGTCACCATGGTTCAAGTCCGACATCTCTTTAGCGTAACTCATTAGAATGGCGAAGGACCACTCGTCGCCCGGATTCGCCCCCTCCGGCACGGTCCGCCGGGAGGGAGGCACGCCACACCATCCTGGCCGAAGAAGCGCACCGGGACCGCCGTTTTCCGCCGATCGAGTGACGGCGCCCCGGCGCCGGAGGCGGCACCGGGGCGAACGGGACCGGAGAGCGCGGTCCGGGGGCGGGTCCGGCGTCAGGTCAGGCCCAGCGGCGTCAGGTCAGGCCCAGCGCCGGCATCAGGTAGGAGAAGGCGAACACGGCGGAGACGACGTAGAGCGGAAGCGGCACCTCCCGGCCGCGCCCCGCCGCCAGGCGCAGCACCACGAAGGTGATGAAGCCCATGCCGATGCCGTTGGTGATGGAGTAGGTGAACGGCATGATCAGCATCGTCACGAAGGCCGGGATCGCGAGGGTGTAGTCCACCCAGTCGATCTCCTTGATCGCGTGGGACAGGATCAGGAAGCCGACCGCGACGAGCGCGGGGGTCGCCGCCTGGGAGGGGACCATGGTGGCCAGGGGGGTGAGGAAGAGGGCCACGGCGAAGAGCGACCCGGTGACGACGTTGGCCAACCCGGTCCGGGCACCCTCGCCGACGCCGGCCGTCGACTCCACGAAGCACGTGGTCGCCGAGGCGGAGGAGGCGCCGCCCGCCGCGACGGCGATCCCGTCGACGAACAGCACCTTGTTGATACCGGGCATGTGCCCCTGTGCGTCGGTGAGCTTGGCCTCGTCGCTGACGCCCATGATCGTGCCCATGGCGTCGAAGAAGACCGAGAGCAGGACGGTGAAGACGAACAGGACGCCGGTCAGGACCCCGACCTTCTCGAACCCGCCGAACAGACTGACCTGCCCGACGAGCGAGAAGTCCGGCGCGGCCACCGGGTTGCCCGGCCAGGTCGGGGTGGTCAGCCCCCAGGAGGGCACGTCGGCGACGGCGTCGATGACCACGGCGAGGAGTGTCATGGCGACGATCGACACGAGAATGGCGCCCGGCGCCCGCCGCACCAGCAGCGCCAGGGTGAGCAGCACCCCGAGCACGAAGACCAGCACCGGCCAGCCGCTCAGGTGCCCGTCGGCGCCGAGTTGGAGCGGGACGACGGTCTGGGCGGCGTCCGGCACCCGGGAGACGAAACCGGAGTCGACAAGTCCGATCAGCATGATGAAGAGGCCGATGCCGATGGCGATGGCCTTGCGCAGGCTGTGCGGCACGGCGTTCATGACGCGCTCGCGCAGGCCGGTGGCGACCAACAGCATCACCACGAAGCCCGCCAGCACCACCATCCCCATCGCGTCGGGCCAGGACATGCGGGGGGCGAGCTGGAGGGCCACCACCGAGTTGATGCCGAGCCCGGCGGCGAGCGCGATCGGGACGTTGCCGATGACACCCATCAGCAGGGTGGTGAACGCCGCCGTGAGCACCGTCGCCGTGACCAACTGACCGTTGTCCAGTTGGTTGCCGTACATGTCCTTCGCGCTGCCGAGGATGATCGGGTTCAGCACGATGATGTAGGCCATCGCGAAGAAGGTGGCGAAGCCGCCGCGGATCTCCCGGGGGATGGTGCTGCCCCGCTCCGAGATCTTGAAGTAGCGGTCCAGAGCGCCCCGGGAGGGGCCCTGCGACGGAACGGGGGTGGGGCCCTGGGGGGAGGCCGAGGTGGGCATGCGTGTCCTCGTCGCCAGAGGCCCCCCGTCACCCTTGGCGCTTCCTACTAACAGAATCGGTCAGAGACAAACGAATTCAGTATGAACATATAGCCGAGGGAACGCTATCTCCGCGCGTAGATTCCGGTCCCGGCCCGCGACCCGGGGCTCGGAGCCACCCCACCCCACCGCCCTCGTAAGCTGTGCCCATGGCGAAGTGGACCCCAACGCGCGAGGCGCCGGAACCCCTGGAGGGGCCCGTGGTCGCCACCATCGTCGGCGGCACGATCATCTGGTTCGTCCTCTTCCTCGCGCAGCTCCCGTTCTACGGCTGGTTCGCCGACCGGGGGCACGGCTGGTGGGTGTGGACGTGCCTGGCGGGCGGCGGGCTCGGCCTGATCGGCGTCTGGTACGCCCGCAGGCGCGAGGAGGCGATCAGGCGGGCCTCCGCGCGCCGGGGCGCCGAGCCCGAGGCCTGAGACATCCTCTCCCTCCGGAAGGGGAGATTCCCGCCTACCGCGCCGTGGCGACCGACCGGGCCTCCCTCCCCGAGACGGCGGCGAGCCGGGTGCCGGATGGAAGCCTGCCCCGTGCCGCACGTACCGTCGTCGCCATGACGCACATCGACCCGGGCGCCGGCCTCGATCCGGACGGTTCCGGACCCCTCTCCCCCTCGCCGGACGGGCTGACCGCCGCGCAGGTCGCCGAGCGGGTCGCGCGCGGGGAGGTCAACGACATCCCGGTGCGCAGCTCTCGGTCGATGGCCGACATCGTCCGCGCCAACGTCTTCACCCGATTCAACGCGATCATCGGTGTGCTCTGGGCGATCATGCTGGTGGTGGCGCCGATCCAGGACAGCCTGTTCGGGTTCGTGATCCTCGCCAACACCGGCATCGGCATCATCCAGGAGTGGCGGGCCAAGCGGACCCTCGACTCGCTCGCCCTGATCGGCGAGGCACGCCCGACCGTCCGCCGCGACGGGACCGCGACCGAGGTCGGCACCTCCGAGATCGTGCTGGACGACGTCATCGAGGTGGGGCCGGGCGACAAGGTCGTGGTGGACGGCGTGTGCGTCGAGACCGACGGCCTGGAGATCGACGAGTCGTTGCTGACCGGCGAGGCGGACCCGGTCGTCAAGCGGCCGGGCGACCCGGTGATGTCCGGCAGCTTCGTGGTGGCGGGCGGCGGCGCCTTCCGGGCCGCGAAGGTGGGGCGGGAGGCCTACGCGGCCCAGCTCGCCGAGGAGGCGTCCCGCTTCACCCTGGTCCACTCCGAGCTGCGCTCCGGCATCTCCACGATCCTGAAGTACGTCACATGGATGATGGTCCCGACCGCGATCGGCCTGATCATCAGCCAGCTCGTGGCCCGGCACAACGACGTCAAGGACTCCGTCGCCCGCACCGTCGGCGGGATCGTCCCGATGGTGCCGGAGGGCCTGGTACTGCTCACCTCCGTCGCCTTCGCGATCGGGGTGATCCGCCTGGGTCGCAAGCAGTGCCTGGTCCAGGAGCTGCCGGCCATCGAGGGTCTGGCCCGTGTCGACACCGTCTGTCTGGACAAGACCGGCACCCTGACCGAGGGCGGCATGGACGTCGCCGGGCTGCACCTGCTGGACGGAGCCGAGGAGACCCGGGTGCGCCGCGTGCTCGGCGCGCTCGGCGGTTCCGACCCGCGCCCCAACGCCTCCCTCCGGGCCGTCGTCGAGGCATTCCCGGACACCGCGAGATGGGAGTGCGCGGACGCGCTCCCCTTCTCCTCCGCGCGCAAGTACAGCGGCGCGGCCTTCCGCGAGGAGGACGGCCGCTCCAGCACCTGGCTGCTCGGCGCGCCGGACGTGCTGCTCGCCGACGGCCACCCGGCGTTGGACCGGACCACCAGGCTCAACGAGCAGGGGTTGCGAGTCCTGCTGCTCGCGCGTGTCACGCGTCCGCTGGACGATCCCGGGGTCGCCGACGGCGCCGAGCCCGCCGCGCTCGTGGTGCTGGAACAGCGGCTGCGACCCGACGCGGCCGACACCTTGCGCTACTTCGCCGACCAGGAGGTCAGCGCCAAGGTCATCTCCGGGGACAACGCCGTCTCGGTGGGCGCGGTGGCCGGCAAGCTCGGGCTGAGCGGCACCGCGGTCGACGCCCGCCGCCTGCCCGCCGAGCCGGAGCGGATGGCGGCGGAGTTGGACGAGGGCACCGTCTTCGGTCGGGTGACACCGCGGCAGAAGCGGGACATGGTGGGCGCGCTCCAGGCCCGTGGGCACACCGTCGCCATGACCGGCGACGGGGTGAACGACGTCCTGGCGCTCAAGGACGCCGACATCGGCGTGGCGATGGGGTCCGGATCGGAGGCCACCCGGGCCGTGGCCCAGATCGTCTTGCTGAACAACAGCTTCGCCACGCTGCCGTCGGTCGTCGCCGAGGGCCGCCGGGTGATCGGGAACATCACCCGGGTCGCGACGCTCTTCCTCGTCAAGACGGTCTACTCGGTTCTCTTGGCGATCCTGGTGGTGTGCTCCCAGGTGGAGTACCCCTTCCTGCCGCGCCATCTGACGCTGCTGTCGACGCTGACCATCGGCGTTCCCGCCTTCTTCCTCGCCCTCGCGCCCAACAAGGAGCGGGCCCGACCCCACTTCGTGCGGAGGGTGATGCGCTACGCCATCCCGGGCGGGATCGTCGCGGCGGTGGCGACCTTCGTGACCTACCTCCTGGCCCGCGCCCACTACAGCGGAACCGAGGCGCTGGACGCGGAGACCAGCGTCGCCACGATGACGCTGTTCCTGATCTCCCTGTGGGTACTGGCGATCGTCGCGCGGCCCTACACCTGGTGGCGCCTGGCCCTGGTCGCGGCGATGGCCATGGGCTTCCTGCTGGTCCTGGTGGTGCCGTGGTTGCAGCACTTCTTCGCGCTCAAGCTGGTCGGGGTGACCATGCCCTGGATCGGCGTGGGCATCGCGGCGGCGTCGGCGGGCTTCCTGGAGCTGGTCTGGCGCTGGGTCGACCGCCGCTTCCCCGTCGAGGGGGTTCGGTGACACGACCGCGAGACCCGCGCCGTCCGTCCCCGCCGGGAGGCGGAGGCGGGGCGGGCGGCCGGCGCCGCCCCGTCGCGTCGACGGCGGCGGCGGGAAACGAGAGAGGTCCGCGAACCGAGGCCCCCACGCCTCGGCGATGTGACGGGCCTTTTGGGCCGCGACGGCAGTAAGGCCGAGACCCGACTACGGCCTCGGCGACGGCAGGGTGAGGATCTCGGCCCCGTCGTCGGTGACGGCGATGGTGTGCTCGCTGTGCGCGGCGCGGCAGCCGGTGGCGCTTCGCAGCGTCCATCCGTCGGCGTCGGTGCGGAGGGTGGCCGTGTCGGCCATGACCCAGGGTTCCAGGGCGAGCAGCAGCCCGGGGCGCAGCCGGTACCCCCGGCCCGGCCGTCCGGTGTTCGCGACGTGGGGGTCCTGGTGCATGGTGGCGCCGATGCCATGGCCGCCGAACTCGGTGTTGACGAGGTGGCCCGCCTCGCGAAGGACGGTGCCGATGGCGTGGGAGACGTCTCCGACGCGCGCCCCTGGCTCGGCGGCGGCGATGCCGGCGGCGAGCGCGCGCTCGGTCGCGTCGATCATCGCGACGCTCTCCGCCGGCCTCGCCGCGCCCACCAGGAAGCTGATCGCGGCGTCCGCGGCCACCCCGTCCCTGACCACGGCGAGGTCGAGGGTCAGCAGGTCCCCGTCCTTCAACGCGTAGTCGTGGGGTCTGCCGTGGAGCGCCGCGTCGTTGACGGCGGTGCAGATGTAGTGCCCGAACGCGCCGCGCCCGAAGGAGGGCGCGTAGTCGACGTAGCAGGAGCGCGCCCCCGCCTCGGTGATCATCTCTTCGGCCCACCGGTCGATGTCCAGCAGGTTCGTGCCGACGGTGGTGCGCCGCTTCAGCGTGTGCAGGATGTCTCCCACCAGGGCACCGGTCTCCCTCGCCCGAGCGAGCCGAACGGAACCGAGAATCTCGATCATGCGGGACCCCTCAACGTGCGTCCAATAATTATCCCGGCCAAACTGTACCGGTATTAACGTGGGGGTCATGGTCAGGTCACCGCTCACCCCTGCCGAGGTAGCACGCGGACAGCGCCTAGGCGCCCTACTCCGCCGAGCCCGGGGCCGTCGCTCGATGCTGGACGTGGCTCTCGCCGCGCGGATCTCGCCGGAGACCCTCCGGAAGATCGAATCCGGACGGGTGGCCACCCCCGCCTTTCCGACCATCGCGGCGATCGCCGACACCCTCGGCCTGTCCCTCGACACCGTCTGGTCCGAGATCAACCAGGCGGAGCGAACCGCCGAGGAGCGGTCGGCCCCCTTCGCCGTACGGCGCCCGTCGCCGGTCTCGTAGAGCGGACGGCCTGGTCGCTCCGTACGCGTGCCGATCGCCCGCCCGGTCGCCCCGGTCCCGTCAGTCGAACCAGCGGTCGCGGGCCAGTTCCTCGGACCGCGATCCGTCCTCCAGCAGGGCGGCGACCTCGAAGCGGCGCGGCCACTGCCCCGCCGTCCAGGCGAGGCCGGCGGCGACGCCCTCCAGGGTCGCCGCGTGCAGCACCCCGCCCGCGGAGACCCGCCAGTCGATCTCCACTCCGTCCACCACGAGCGTGTCGTGCTCCCGGTAGGACGCCGGCACGCGGGCCCCCAGCAACGCCCGCACCGGCTCGGGCACGGCACACTCCTCGCCGGGAGAGGGCACCTCGGCCCGGACGGACTCGCCCAACGGCCGGACCTGGAGCAGCTCGGCCAGCTCGGCGGCGCGCGAGGGCGCCACCGGCAGCAGCGGCACCCCCTCGGTGAAGGGCAGCAGGTCGGGCGAGTCCGCGATCGCGGCGTCGGCGGCGTCCACCACGACCACCCGGCCGTCGACGACCGCCCGCAGGGTGTCCGGCGGCGTCACCCCCTCCGGATCGACGTCGGCCAACGCCCCGTACAGCGCGTGCAACTGGGCGACGGCGACCGGACGGTCGGGGTCGGCGAGACGCTCCAGCAGCTCCGCCGCGCCGCCCGGCTCGTCCAGCAGCGCGGCCACGGAGGTCCGCACGCCAAGTGCCCGCAAGACCTCATCGTCGTCGAACCCGGCCACGTCGACCGACTCGTACAGGCCGCGCAGCAACGGGTCCCCACCGGCGGTGCGCAGGCCGGCGGGGGTACGGCCGGCCAGCACCGGATGGCCGCGCAGCCACCACGCGGTGTACGGGCGCACCGTCCGGTGAGAGCCGTCCGGCAGCAGCAGCCGCACCGGCCGCACCAACGCCTCGCGCAGCGGCGGGGTCGCCAGCCGGGCGAGCGCCCGATCCCACCGGGCGTCGTCCACCAGGTCCAGATCCCGCACGGCGACGATCTCGGTCGCGACCGGCGGGACGGTGGCGTCGGGGAACCGGTCGAGGACGTCCTCGCACCAGACGTCGACGGCGTCCAACAGGCCCGCGTCGTCGGGCTCCGGGTAGTCGCCGTCGCGCGGTTCCAGCTCGTCCGGGTCGAGGACGACGTCGCCGGCGCGGACCAGCGCGAAGTCGGCGAGGACACCGCAGGCGGCCAGCGGCCCCTCGCCCCAGCGCCGGGCCAGTTCCGCGTCCACCTCGGCCAGTTCGCCCTCCCGCATCACCCCCGCGAAGAGGCCGGACGGGAAGACCAGCTCGCAGGCCGGCGACAGCTCCCCCTCCTCGTCCGGCAGGGCCAGCGCGCCGAGCCAGGGCTCTTCCCCCGGGTCGAGCCCGGCGTCGCGGACCAGGCCGAGGACGGTGTCGGCGAGTTCCTCGGCGTCCGGGGCGTCCTCGTCCCACGACGCCCCGTCGTCGTCGAGGGAGGCCGCCACCGCGGCCCGGACCTGCGGGGTGGTGAGCACGGCCCGAGGAGTGGCGGGCAACGCGCCCAGCCGTTCCAACAGCGGGTGCGCGGCGTCCGGGTGCGCGACCTTCAGCCCGATCCTCGACAGCGCGCCCGCCTGCGGAGCGGGCGTCCGCGCGGCCGGCAGAAGCACCTGTCGGGGGCCCAGGGCCGTGCGACCGTCCGCCAACGGGACCGGCAGCCCGGACAAGCGGTCCGGGTCGACGCCGGCCAGGCTGTCGTAGAGCCGCCACCACCAGCCGGGCGGCCTCTCCACGCCCGCCAACCGCTCGACGGCGTCCGCCAGGGGCACCCGGGCCACCCCGAGGGCGCGTAGTTCCGCCCGCCGTTCCAGACCGGCGGGCATCAGGGTGGGCAGCACCTCGGCGAGGACCCGCACCGTGTCGGCGCCGGCGCCCTCCACCACCTCGGCCTCGCGGGGCCGCAGCCGCGCGGGCGCGTCCGCGGATCCGTCCTCGCCGTCCGGCGCGAGGGCGGGCGGCAGGAAGGGCGTGCGCGGCAGCCTGTCGAGGACCGCCGCGCGCAGCGCGCCGTCCAGCGGTCCCGCGCCGAGCGGGCCCGGCACCAGATCGACGATCTCCGCGACCACCGGGTCCCAGTCGGCCAGCAGGGCGGCGTAGGCGTCCGCGGCGCGCTCCACCAGGAAGTCCGTCAGCGGGCCGGGGGCGGCGTGTCGGCGGGCGGTGTCCAGCGGGAAGGAGGCGACGAGCAGCGCCGGGACGCCCAGCGCCTCGTCGCTGGGCGTGGGGGCGTGCACGACGGGCCGGGTGCGCGGCGGCCGGGGCCGGCCGTCACGGTCCACGGGCACGGCCCAGGTGAGGGACCAGTGAGGACGCAGCCGCTCCTCCACCGGTCGATCGGCGAGCAGGTCGGGGGCGAGCGGACCGTGCGCGGTGGTGGTGCGCCACCGGGTGACGCCGTCCCGCGAGTCTTCGATCGAGGTCAGCCCGTCCGCGTCGCGACGGCGCAGGGTGCGGGCCTCCCCCGCCGTCTCGACGACGACCTCGGCGAGCCCCGGAAGGGCGAGCAGCAGGGCGTCGTCGACGGCGTCGAGCAGCCGCTCGGCCAGCGCGGCGGCGGCCGGGTCGCGCAGGGGCAGCACGACGGCGGTGTCGTAGGGGTCGGGGGCGGTGCCCTCGGCGGCGTGCGGGAGCCGCAGCACCGGGACGTGCCCGTCGCGGCGACGGATCTCGTCTCCCAGGCCGGGGCTGTGTCGGGCGGTGTCGGCGGCGAGATCGCGGGCCTCCTCCAGCGACCAGCGCACCCCACCGTGCCGACCGACGACCGCCGGCCGGTCGGTGACGGCGAGGACGGCGGCGAAGCCGACGCCGAAGCGGCCCACCGCGCCGCCGGCCGACTCCCGCTTGGCGGAGGCGCGCAGGGTGGCGAGCGACTCAACGCCGGCGGCGTCCAAGGCCGCTCCGGTGTTCGCGGCGACCAGCGTCCCGTCGCGCAGGGTCAGCCGGAGCCGCCCCGGGACCCCGGCCCGGGCGGCGGCGTCGGCGGCGTTCTGGGCGAGTTCGACGACCAACCGGTCCCGGTAGCCGCCGAGGACGAGATCCTCCTCGGCGTTGGCGTCCTCGCGGAACCGCGCGGGGCTGGTGGCCCAGGCGTCCAGCACCCCGCGCCGCAGGCGTGCCGTACCGAACGGGTCCGCGCCTTCCGCGGCGGGCCGCACCCACTTGCTCACGTTCACTCTCCTCGTCGCCTCGCCGCAGGTCGGCGTGGGGACCCGACGCTACCGCCCCGGCGGGCGGTCAGGAGTGGCCCAGCTCCGCCGAGAAGGCGTCCTCCTCGGCCGGCACCGAGCCCGAGTCGGCGGCGGGGCGGAGCGGGAAGGGGTCGAGCCGGGTCTCGTCGACGACCGGCGGGGCCGGCCGGGGCGGCCGGGGCATGACCGCCGCCTCGGAGTGTCCGCCGCAGCCGTAGGCCAGGGAGACCACCCGGCCGTCCGCCGGGGAGAACTCGTTGGCGCAGACGCCGAAGGCCTGCCCGAGCGATCCCCCGACCGGAGTGAGGAAGCCGCAGGAGAGGCAGGAGGCGGGCGCGGCCTGGGCCATGGCAGTCGCGGCGCCGAAGGACTCGTCCCAGCGCTCGGCCGCGTCGCGCAGGCCCCGGCGGGAGAGGACCCGGGTCCGGCGCATGCCCAGTTCCTCGGCGACCGACGCGATCGAGCCGCGGGTCGGCGCGGTGGCGAGCCGGGACGGAGGGCCCCCGGTCACCTCGGCGTCCTCGGCCTCGACCAGGTCGGCCATCTCGTGGGACACCGCGGAGTGCGGCGGCGGCTCGTCCTCGCCGGACCAACCGGGCTCCAGACGAGGGTCCTCGGCATCGGTGGGCAGCAGGTCGCCGGGGCCCAGGTCGCCGGGGCGGAGCCGCTCGCTCCACGGCACCCACTCGGGGGCGAGGACGGCATCGGGGCCGGGTAGCAGCGCCGTCTCGTCCACCGTGACGACCTTCGCGCGGGAGGCACGGGCGACGGTCACGGCCCAGCGCCAGCCCCGGTACCCGAACTCCTCGCAGGCGAAGTGGTGCGTGACGACGCGATCGCCCTCGGAGACCACGCCGGTGTGCTCGCCGACGACGCCGGGGGCGGCGGCCTCCTCGGCCGCGGCCCTGGCGAGGTCGACGGCCTCGGCGCACAGGCGGTCGGGGGTGCGGCTTCGCGTTGTCGCTGCGCTCACAGGTATCGCTTCTCTCCATACGCCGTCTCACGAGTGCGCCTCGATGCCGGCGGGGGCGGACGGAGCGGACCCGGGGACCGCGTCGACGTCCACGCCCGACGCGCTCGGGCGCGCCTACGGCACCCATTCTGCGGGATGCTCGCACGGCGCGCGGCCGAGAACGTTCGCCACGGCGCGCTACGCACGCTACCTGCTCGGCCGCGCCGGGCCCACACCGACGGTGGATTCCCGGGCACCCGGACGGCCCGCCGACCGACCCGATCAGCCCGTTCCGGGCGCCTTCGCCGCCACACGCGGTCCGCTCGGGGCACTATGACGGGGTGGCAGCCGCGCGGGCGGACGTGAGGAGCGGGAACCGGAGCCGGGCCTCCGGGTGGTTCCGCGCGGTCGGGCGCGCCCTGCGCCTTCCGGTGACCGGCACGGCGCGCGGGGTGCGGCGCGCGACCCACGCGCACGGTGCCGGGGAGTCCGGGCTCGGCAAGCTGATCGAGCTGCACGGGGTGAACGGCGCCGGTGACGTGATGATCACCGTGGCGCTGGCCTCCACGGTGTTCTTCTCCGTGCCGACGGACGAGGCCAGGGGCCGGGTGGCGCTCTACCTGGCGATCACGATGGCCCCCTTCACGCTGCTCGCCCCGGTGATCGGGCCGTTGCTCGACCGGGTGCCCCACGGCCGCCGCGCGGCGATGGCCGGTTCCATGCTGGCCCGCGCGGCGCTCGCCCTGGTGCTGTCCGGGGCGGTGACCACCGGGGACATCGAGCTGTATCCGGCCGCGCTCGGGGTTCTGGTGTCGTCCAAGGCGTACGGCGTGGTGCGCAGCGCGGTGGTCCCCCGGCTGCTGCCGCCGCGCTTCTCGCTGGTGAAGGCCAATTCCCGGGTGACGCTGTTCGGGCTGCTGGCCACCGGGGCGGCGGCCCCGGTGGCGGTGGGGCTCCAGCGGGTCGATCCGCGGTGGCCGCTCTACGGCGCTTTCGTGATCTTCGTGGTGGGGGCGGTGCTGTCCTTCACCCTGCCCCCGAAGGTCGACTCCGCGCGGGGCGAGGAAGCGGCGCTGCTCGCGGCGGACGAGCATCACCTGCACGGGCCGCACGCGGTGCGCGGGCGCCGCCCGGGGCTGCGCACCGTGGGCATCGCCGTGACCCACGGGCTCGGGGCGAACGCCGCCATCCGCTGCCAGACCGGCTTCCTCATCTTCTTCCTCGCCTTCCTGTTGCGGGAGCACCCGATGAGCGGGCAGAGCGCCGCCGTGTCGCTGGCCGTGGTGGGCGTCGCCGCCGGGGTCGGCAACGCCCTGGGCACGGCGGTCGGCGCCTGGCTGCGGGCCCGGGCACCGGAGATCATCATCGTGACCGTGGTGGGCGCGGTACTGGCCGCGGGGATCACCGCCGCACTGCTGTTCAGCCCGGTCGTGGTGGCATGTCTGGCGGCGGTGGCCGGCCTGGCCCAGGCGTTGGCCAAGCTGTCCCTCGACGCCCTGATCCAACGGGACGTGCCGGAGTCCGTGCGCACGTCGGCGTTCGCCCGTTCGGAGACGCTGCTCCAGATGTCCTGGGTGGTCGGCGGGGCGATCGGGATCGCGCTGCCGTTGAACGGGCCTCTGGGCCTGGCCGTGGGCGCCGCCATCGTGGCGACCGGCTGGGCGACGACGCTGCGCGGACTGGTCGCCTCCGCCCGGCACGGCGGGGCGGGTCGGCCGAGAGTGGCCTGACCACGGCACGCCGCACCCAGGTGGGAGGCGCGCCGGGCGGGCCGGATAGCCTTCGCCCATGACGACGTTGCCCCGCGGCACAGCCGCCGATCGACACGGCGCGGTGCGGCGCCGCCGCACCCTGGCAGCGGCCGGCGCCGCCTCCGCCGGACTGCTCCTCCTGTCGGCTTGCGACAAGCCGACGCCCATGGCGACGGTCACCGTGGGCAGCTCCTCGGTCAGCTCCGAGGCGACCTGCGGCGGCCGGGGCGCGGCCCTCTCGGAGGAGGAGATCAACGACTGCCTCCAGGACGAGGACGTCAAGTCCCTCACCGTCGACCCGGACGAGATCGTGCGCTTCGGCGTCGACCAGGAGGTCGCGGACGACCACTGGACGATCCTGATGAACGGCCAGCAACTGGTCGAGGACAGCACCAAGACCTATCGCACCATCCCCGGCAGCGTCTTCTTCAACGCCCAGTACGGCGCGCAGGGCGACACGACCAGCGTGGCCGTGGCGGCCCGCGACGGCGCGGAGGGCAGCCAGGAGGTCACCGGGGTGTGGGTGTTCGAGCTGAAGAAGGACGACTGACCACGGCCACCGCGCGCGTCCTGGTGACCACCGCCGTCCCCGCCGAGCGGGACGCGGTGGCCCGCGGTCTGCCGGGGGCAGGCGAGCCGGTGACGCTGCCGGGCGTGACCCTGCTGAGGATCGCGGAGACCTCGCCGGGGGGCGTCGGGTACGACCTGTCGGCCGTCGGCGTCGGACCGGCGCGGGCCGCCGCCGGCACGGCCGCGGCGCTCACCGCGGCGGCCGTGGGGGACCGCCCCTACGACCTGGTCGTCTCGGCCGGGATCGCCGGAGGTCTCGCGGGGCGGGCGCCGATCGGCGGCCTGGTGGTCGCCGACGAGATCACCGCCGCCGACCTGGGGGCGGAGACCGCCGACGGCTTCCTCCCGGTCACCGAGCTGGGCTTCGGGGCGGTCGCCCACCGCCCTCCGGCCGAGCTGACGCGGGCCTGTGCCGCCGCGACCGGGGCCGCCGCGGGGACCGTGCTGACGGCGTCGACGGTGACGGGCACCGCCTCCCGCGCCGACCTGCTGCGTGCCCGACACCCCCGGGCGCTCGCCGAGGCGATGGAGGGCTTCGGGGTCGCCGAGGCCGCCGCCGCCCACGGCGTACCCGTCATGGAGCTGCGCGCGATCTCCAACGCGGTCGGCCCGCGCGACCGGGCGGCCTGGCGGGTCGAGGAGGCGCTGGCGACGCTCGCCGCCGCGTTCGAGAAGCTCGCGCCCGTCCTGGAGACCTGGAACCACGATGCCCTCTGAGCCGCTGCGGATCGCGTACTCGCCCTGTCCCAACGACACCTTCGTCTTCGACGCGCTGGCCCACGGGCGGATCGCCGACGCGCCCGCCCTGGACGTGACGTTCGCCGACATCGACGTGACCAACGGCCTCGCCGAGCGGGGCGCCCACGACGTGCTGAAGGTGTCGTACGCGGTCCTGCCCTACGTGCTCGACCGGTACGCGCTGCTGCCGTGCGGAGGCGCGCTGGGACGGGGGTGCGGCCCGCTCGTGCTGGCCCGGGAACCGGGGCTCGACCTGCGCGGTCGGACGGTCGCGGTCCCGGGCGAGAGATCGACGGCGTACCTGCTGTTCCGGCTGTGGGCCGCCGACACCGTGCCCGGCGGCGTCGGCCGGGTCGTGGTGCTGCCCTTCCACGAGATCATGCCGGCGGTCCGGGACGGCCGGGTCGACGCGGGGCTGGTGATCCACGAGGCCCGCTTCACCTACCGGGACCACGGACTGCGCCGCCTCGCCGACCTGGGCGAGTACTGGGAGCGCACGACCGGCCTGCCGATCCCACTGGGGGCGATCATCGCCAGGCGGTCGCTGGGGGCGCCGGTGCTGCGGGATCTGGCCTCGGCGATCCGCCGCTCCGTCCTGGCCGCCTGGGACGACCCCACCGTGTCCCGGCCCTATGTCCTGGAACACGCCCGGGAGATGGACCCCGCCGTCGTCGACCAGCACATCGGCCTCTACGTCAACGAGTTCACCGCCCGCCTCGGGGACGACGGCTACGCGGCCGTGCGAGGCCTGCTGACCCGGGCCGCCGCCGAGGGCCTCGTGCCGCCCCTCGGGCCGGACGCGCTGGCCTTCCCCTGAGGGCCGTCGGGGCGAGCGATCCCCCCGGTCCCGGAGGGATCGACCCGACCGGCCCGGGGCGCCTTGGAGCCGTCACCGCGCGACGCGTGACGGGCCGCGCGGTGACGGGCGCTCAGACGTCGAGCTGGTCGGCGACGGCCCGCAGCAGCCCGGCGATCTTCCCCCCGGCCGCCCTGTCCGGGTAGCGGCCCTTCTCCAGCATCGGGGTGATGTTCTCCAGGAGGGTGGTCAGATCCTGGACGATGGAGGCGAGTTCGTCCGGCTTTCTGCGCTGCGCGGCGGCGACCGAGGGCGTCGGGTCGAGCAGGGTCAGGGAGAGCGCCTGATCGCCGCGCTGCCCGGCCACCACGCCGAACTCCACCCGCTGTCCGGGCTTGAGTGTCTCGACTCCGGCGGGGAGGACCGAGGAATGGACGAAGACGTCACCGCCGTCGTCCCGGGAGAGAAAGCCGAAGCCCTTCTCGCTGTTGAACCACTTGACCTTGCCAGTGGGCACTTCTGTCCTCGTCCTCGTACTCGTCGGGAAAATGCTACGGAAACGGCTTCTGATAGCACTCTGGCGGGCCCTAGCGACCCGCCGGTGTCCAGGCTAGTGGTCTGTCACCGGGTGACAAGACGTCCCCCGGTCGTTCCCTCGGGCTGGGAACTACCCTGGTCGGGTGCGTGACAAAACCCCAACGAATTCCACCGGGCCCGGTGACCGACTGGTCCGCGCCGGTGCGATCGTCTTCATCGTCGGCGCCTTGGCCACTCTCGCCACGGTGACCCCGCTGTTTCTCGGAACGGAGCCCTTCCCCACCGTCATGTTCGGGATGAGCATGTTGATGGGGGCGGGTTTCGCCATCGCCGCGGCCGGCCTGCTGCGGTCGATCGCGGCGGACCGGAGGCGGGCCCGCGAGGCCGGGCCGCGCGGCACCACCCGGTAGACGACGCCGGCACCGGGTCGACCCGGGCGATCCCGGCGCGCGCGGGGACCACCGGGTCGCCACGGCGCGGGCCGCGTCGCCCCGTGGCGGTCAACCGGTCCGGCGGGCCCGCCACACCAGGTAGAGCGCGGAGGCCACCGCCGCGCCGCGCAGCACCCATGGCCAGGCCTCGGAGACGACGACGCCCAACTCCCCGGAAGCCACCGGATCGCCCCACCGGTCGTCCGCCCGGCCCCACAGCCACAGCCCCGCGGCGGCGGCCACCGCCCCGGGAACGCCCAGCACCGCCCACTTGATCTGCGCCGGGGTCAGCCTCCGCGACAACAGGACGATCGACCAGCCGAGGGCCAGCGGCACCAGGCTGCCCAGCGCGGCGCCGACGAACAGCAGGGCCGCCGCGCACAGCAGGAACGGGGACCGCCCGCCGATCCCGGACCACAGGGCCCGCGCGCGACGGGCCGTCGACGGCGGACCGGGCGCGGCCTCGGCCGCCGCCCCACCTCCCGGACCGGGGCTCGGGACGACCCTCGACCCCGATTCCGGCACGGGGCCCGGCTCGCCTCCTCCCGGCACCGGGTCCCCCGCCCCCTCCCACCGGTACGGCCGGGGAATCCGCACGCCGCCGACGAACCCCGGCACGCCCTCCCCGACCTCCGGAGGCCGGTGCCGGACCCGCCACCAGTCCCGCTCCTCGACGAGGTCGCCCGGCGCCGAACCGGCGGGCGGCACCCCGCCGGGCGGTGGACCGGCACCAGCCGTCACCCGAGGCGGATCCGCCTCACCGGACCCGCCGGCCCGCGCCGCGCCCGAGACGGGCCCCGGCCCGACGGAAGTCGCCGAGGCACCGGCGGCCGGCGGACCCTCGGCGGGCGCCGGCGGCCCGGGGAGGTCCCCCGCCGTCGGTCGGCCGGCGAACACGCGGGCCCGCCGGCCGACACCGCCCGCGGCGGAGGTCCGCCCCGCCGGGCCGACGGCGCCCTCCGGGGGCGCGGCGGGCCCCGGCCCCCGGGTGCGTGGTCCGTCGTCGCGGCCACCGGACGCGGCCGACACCACCTCGTCCGGGGTGCCGAGCCGCCCCAGGATGCGGCGCACGGCGGCCGGAGAGTCGGCCGACTTCGCCCGCCGTCCGTCGATCTCGTCGCGCAGCCGGGAGACCAACCGCGCCCGGTCGGACGCCGTCATCTGCCGCCGTTGGGCGACGTCCCCGACCCGGCTCAGATACTCGTAGACGGTCTGGTCGCTCTCGATCCCCACGAACCCTCCCGAGCGGCGCGGTGTTGATGACCCGTCGGAGCACGCTACCCGCACGGCCGGGCGGGGTGCTCGGCGCGACGCGGGCCCCCACCCGCCCCCCAGCGGCTACCGTGGGGCGGATGAGCACCGAGGACAAGCCCCCGGCCCCCCGGTCCCTGGCCGAGGACCTGCGCGCCAGGGACGACGCCTCGCTGGCCGCCCTGCTGCGCGCCCGTCCCGACCTCGTCACCCCCGTCCCCACCGACCTCACCGACCTGGCCACGCGGGCCGGGACCCGCGCCTCGGTGGTCCGCGCGCTGGAACGCCTGGACCTGTTCGCCCTGCAGACCGCCCAGGCGCTGGCGGTGGCGTCGGACCCGGCGACCTTCGGGGAGCTGCTGGGGCTCATGGCCGGGGACGATCCCGACCCCGAGGTCGCCACCGCCCTGCCGAGGGCCCGCGCCGTCCTGCACGAGCAGGCGTTGCTGTGGGGCGGGGACGATCGGCTTCGCCTGGTGCGCACGGCGCGCGAGCTGCTCGCCCCCGCGGCCCGCCGACCGTCCCCGACCGGCCTCGGGCCCGATGTCCGGGAGGCGGCGGCGGGCATGTCCCCCGGCCGCGTCCAGACGCTGCTCGCGACGGCGGGCCTGCCCGCCACCCACGACTCCGTCTCCGCCGTCACGGAGTTGACCGCGCTCTTTCGCGACCGGAAGCGGATGGCGAGGCTGCTGGCCGCGCTCCCTCCCGACTCCCGGGAGGTGCTGGACCGCCTCGCCTGGGGACCGCCCTACGGACAGATCACCGCCGACCCGGCGCCCAGGCTCCGTCTGCTCCTGGACCGGGGGCTGCTGTTGCCGACCGCGCCGGGGACCGTGGTGCTCCCGCGCGAGGTCGCGTTGCATCTGCGGGGCGGGAGGGCGCACCGGGAGCCCCGCCCCTCGGCACCGCCGGTGACCGCCGCCCGCTCCCACCCCCCGCCGTCCGCGGACGGCGCCGCCGCGGGGCAGGCGCTGGCCGCGCTGGGCACTGTCGAGGAGCTGCTGCGAGGCTGGGACGAGGGCGGCCCGGCCGTGCTGCGGGCCGGTGGTCTGAGCGTGCGGGAGCTGAGGCGCACCGCCGCCGACCTGGAGGTGTCCGAGCCGGTCGCCGCGTTCTGGCTGGAGTCGGCCTACTGCGCCGGGCTGCTCGCCCCCGACGGCGCGGAGGACGAGCACTACGCCGCCACCCCGGCCTACGACGCCTGGCGCGAGCTGCCCGCCGCCCGGCGCTGGGCGCTGCTCGCCGACGCCTGGCTGACCTCGACGCGGACTCCGGGCCTGGTCGGCGGCGAGGACGCGAGGGATCGGGGACACACCGCGCTCGGCCCCGGCCTGGACCGCTCGGCCGCCCCGGAGGTGCGGCGGCGGGTGCTGACGCTCCTCGCCGATCTGCCCGAGGGCGCCGCCGCGGACACGGAGGCGGTGACGGCCCGGCTGCGCTGGGAGCGCCCGCGCCGCGAGGACGACGACGACCTGCGGACCCGGCTGGCGCGGTGGGCGCTCCTGGAGGCGGAACTCCTCGGGGTCACCGGGCGGGGGGCGCTGTCGACCCACGGCCGGGCGCTGATCGGGTGCCCGGCGTCGCCTCCGGGCGGGACGGCGCGGACCGCGGGCGGCACCGACGGCCGGCCGCCCGCCCGCCGCACCGCCCGCGGGTCGACCCCGGTCCCGCCGGGCGGCGCTGTCGGCGAGGCCGCGGAGGAGGCCGCCCGGCTGCTCGCCCCGCTGCTGCCGGAGCCACTGGACCACGTCCTGCTCCAGGCGGACTTGACGGCGGTGGCGCCGGGACCGCTGGAGTCGGGGCTGGCGGAGCTGTTGCGGGTCGCCGCGGACGTCGAGTCGACCGGCGGGGCCACCGTGTACCGGTTCACGCCCGGCTCGGTCCGCCGGGCGCTCGACTCCGGTCGGACCGCCGAGGAACTGCACGCCTTCCTCGCCGCCCACGCGCGGACACCGGTGCCACAGCCGCTGACGTACCTGATCGACGACGTGGCCCGACGCCACGGGCGGCTGCGAGTGGGAGCCGCCTCGGCGTACGTGCGGTGCGACGACGACGCCACCGTCCGCGAGATCCTCGCCGACCGGCGCGCCGCCGGCCTGGGGCTGCGGTCGTTGGCGCCGACCGTGCTGGCCGCGCGGGCGGACCCGGCGTCCTTGTTGGAGGGGCTGCGCGCGATGGGGTTCGCGCCGGCGGCGGAGTCCGCCGAGGGGGACGTGGTGGTCGCCCGCGCCGAGCGCCGCCGCACCCCGCCCCGCGCGGCTCCGCGACCGGTGGTGGACGGGCCGCCGGTCCCGGACGAGGCGCTGCTGGCCGCCACCGTCCGGGCGCTGCGGGCCGACGTCGGCCCGCGCCGCGCGGAAGCGGCGGGCGGGGCGGAGGGGGTCGCTCCCCGGACGGACGCCGCCGACACCCTGGCCGCCGTCCAGGCGGCCGCGTTGACCGGTGGCACCCTGTGGATCGGCCATGTCGACGCCGGGGGGATCGCCACCCGACGGCTGGTCGCCCCGGTCCGTGTCGAGGGGGGCTTCGCGACCGTGTTCGACCACACCGCCGACGAGGTCCGCACCTACCCGCTGCATCGGATCACCGGGGTCGCCGAGGCCCAGGCCCCACCGCGGGACGGCGCCGACTGACGGCGCGAGTCCGCGTTGGGCGCAGGCCGCGCGGCGCCAGGCGGTCCGGTGGTGACGGACGCGAGCATCGCGACCGCCACCCCGGACATCACCGCCGCGCGGGGCGCCTGTCAGTGCACGACGATGGAGAACCAGGAGTCCGCGACCGCGCCGCTGTGATCGGTGGTCCACACCTTCGCCGCGTGCTCGGCGGCGCCACACCCGGCGGCCCACGTGTAGTTGACGATCCGGGCGCGCTGCAGGGCGCTGACGCTGGGCAGCACCCGCGCGGGGTGGAAGTCAGGGTCGGTGAAGACCACGCAGTACTCGCCAGGCCCGAGTCGCCTCACCTCCTCCACGCCCTTGGCACTGCGGATCTCCCCCTTGGAGTCGACGGTGGCCCCCGCCTGAGCGTAGGGCGCCCTGACGTTGTCGGCGACGGCCACGGCGACGCCGGCCGTCACCGCCCCGGTCGTCACGGCGGCCAGAGCGACGGCCGCGCGCCGGGACCACGTGTACGTGAACATGCTGCTCCCTGTATGTCGAGCCCGATGACGTGCACTCAGAGAGTAGCCATTCGACAACAAGGCGTAATCGCCACGTCTCGGCGCCCGCCCCACCGCGAGACCGACCCGAGGGTCGGCCGACAGGGCCGGAGGGCCCTGACCCTGCGGCCCCGCCGAGGAGCGGACGCGGCACCCCCATCCGCTCCACAGGCACATACCGGAACCACGGATTCACCCGATCGAAGGGGCAAGCCCGGAACCCGTCGTCACACCGGCATCGAGGTGACGAACTCGATGCCGCCGCTCGCGACGCCCGGTCCCCGGCGGAGCCGCGTTGGCGTCCAGCACTAGGGCGCCGCCGCACGACGCCCTTTTCGCCCGGCGGGTTCGCCCGGCGGGGTAGAATTCCCTGTTTGCGCGCGGGAGTCCCACTCCGAGGGCGACGCGCGGTCCCGGCACACCCGCCGTGACGCCCCGGCGGCGTCGGGCACGGGGCGGCTCACGAGCCGTCGCGGTGTGTCGTCCGTCACGGAGCGGTCCCACGTCCGGAGGTGTACGTGTCCTGCCTGATCGTCCAGTCCGACAAGACCCTGCTGCTGGAGGTCGACCACGAGACGGCCGACGCCTGCCGACGGGCCATCGCCCCCTTCGCCGAGCTGGAGAGGGCACCGGAGCACATCCACACCTACCGGGTGACCCCGCTGGGGCTGTGGAACGCGCGCGCGGCCGGTCACGACGCCGAGCAGGTGATCGACGCGCTGGTGACGTACAGCCGCTACCCGGTGCCCCACGCACTGCTCGTCGACATCGCCGAGACGATGGACCGCTACGGCCGGCTGACCCTCGCCAAGCACCCCGCGCACGGCCTCGTCCTGACCACCACCGACCGTCCGGTCCTGGAGGAGGTGCTCCGGTCCCGGCGGGTCGCCCCGCTGGTCGGCGCCAGGATCGACCCCGACACGGTGGCCGTGCACCCCTCCGAACGGGGCCAGATCAAACAGACGTTGCTGAAGCTGGGCTGGCCGGCGGAGGACCTCGCCGGGTACGTGGACGGCGAGGCGCACCCGATCGAGTTGGCCGAGGACGGCTGGGCGCTGCGCCCGTACCAGAAGCAGGCGGTGGAGAACTTCTGGCACGGCGGGTCCGGCGTGGTCGTGCTGCCCTGCGGGGCCGGCAAGACGCTCGTCGGCGCGGGGGCGATGGCCCAGGCCCGGTCCACCACACTGGTCCTGGTGACGAACACCGTCTCGGCCCGGCAGTGGAAGCACGAACTGGTGCGGCGGACGTCGCTGACCGAGGACGAGATCGGCGAGTACAGCGGGGCGCGCAAGGAGATCCGGCCGGTCACCATCGCCACGTACCAGGTGCTCACGACGAGGCGGAAGGGCGTCTACCCGCACCTGGAGCTGTTCGACTCCCGGGACTGGGGCCTGATCGTCTACGACGAGGTGCACCTGCTTCCGGCCCCGGTGTTCAAGTTCACCGCCGACCTCCAGGCCCGCCGCCGCCTCGGCCTCACCGCGACGCTGGTCCGGGAGGACGGCCGGGAGTCGGACGTGTTCTCCCTGATCGGTCCCAAGCGGTTCGACGCGCCGTGGAAGGAGATCGAGGCGCAGGGCTACATCGCGCCCGCCGACTGCGTCGAGGTCCGGGTGGACCTCACCGAGTCCGAGCGGCTGGCGTACGCCACGGCGGAGACGGAGGAGAAGTACCGCTTCTGCGCGACGACGGAGACCAAACGCAAGGTCACCGAGGCCTTGGTACGCCGCTTCGCCGGCCGGCAGACCCTGGTCATCGGGCAGTACATCGACCAGCTCGACGAATTGGGGGAGCATCTCGGGGCGCCGGTGATCAAGGGCGAGACGCCCAACGCGCAGCGGGAGAAGCTCTTCGACGCCTTCCGGGAGGGCGAGATCGGCGTGTTGGTGGTGTCCAAGGTGGCCAATTTCTCCGTCGACCTGCCGGAGGCGACGGTGGCCATCCAGGTGTCCGGCACCTTCGGCTCACGCCAGGAGGAGGCACAGCGCCTGGGCCGGGTGTTGCGGCCCAAGGCCGACGGGCACCAGGCACATTTCTACTCCGTCGTCGCCCGGGACACCGTCGACCAGGACTACGCCGCGCACCGCCAACGGTTCCTCGCCGAGCAGGGCTACGCGTACCGCATCGTCGACGCCCACGACCTGCTGTCGGACTGAGCCCGTCGGCGAGGTTCCCCGCGGCCCGCGCCTTCCGGGGCCCCGGCGCGACCGGGGTCCGACGGCACCCGGTGACCCGGGGGCCGCCGCGGCGGGGCGGGTGCGGCCTCACCGGCCGCGGACACCGGCCTCCTCGCCGTACTCGCCGAGGACGACCACGTCGAACGCGGCCCCCACGAACACCCGCACGGCGCGCAGGGCGTCGCCGAGCCGATGGCGATGGCCGCCCACGACGGCCGTCGCGCCCGACGGGCGGCCCGGCGCCGCCGCCGGAAAGAGGGTCGTCGCACTCATGGTTCCAGTGTGCGACTCCCGGCCACCGCCCGGCCTCGGTCCGCGGACCGAATCCGGGCGTCGGACACCGGGGAGGGCCGAGCCGGGCGCCGGAACGCAAATCGCCGGCGCGAAGACCGCACGGCTCCCTAGAATCGCCCCTCCCGCCCGCCTCCTCCCCGGAGCGCCGCCGCCCGGACGGAACCGGCCGGCATCACCGCGCCGCGCGCCCATCGCGCCCGGCCCGCGACCGTCCACGCCGGCACCACCCCCGGAGGCAGTCCCATGCCCACGCCCGCACACGCCGACGCGCCCGACGCCTCGGCCGGACCCGACCCGACGCTCGCCCGCGAGCGGGCCCACCTCGCCGCCTCCCGGGCGGCGCTGCGGGCCATGCGGGAGGACGCCGAGTCCCTCGACATCGGCGACGTCGCGGCGAACCGGGTGGCCGCCGCCGCCCTGGGGCGCCGGATCGAGAAGCGCGTCGAGGAGCTGGCGGACCGGGAGGACACCCCCCTGTTCTTCGGGCGCCTCGACTACGAGCCCCCCGCCGACCCGTCCGAGACCGGCGACTTCGCGGGGGAACGGTTCCACGTGGGCCGCCGGCACGTCCACGACACCTCCGGCGACCCCATGGTCGTCGACTGGCGGGCGCCGGTCTCCCTGCCCTTCTACCGGGCGTCCAGACGGGACCCGCTCGGCGTCGCGCTGCGAAGGCGCTTCGGCCACACCGGCGGCGACCTCACCGCCTACGAGGACGAGCACCTCACCGACCCGGACCGCGGACCGGAGGGCGGCCGGCTGCTCCAACGGGAGATCGAACGACCGCGCGTCGGCCCGATGCGCGACATCGTGGCCACCATCCAGCCGGAGCAGGACCGGATCGTGCGCGCCGGCCTCGGCGGCACGGTCTGCGTCCAGGGTGGGCCGGGCACCGGGAAGACCGCCGTCGGCCTGCACCGGCTCGCCTACCTCCTGTACGCGCACCGGGAGCGGCTGGCCCGCACCGGCACCCTGGTGGTCGGACCGAACCGGTCCTTCCTCCACTACATCGAGCAGGTCCTCCCCGCCCTGGGCGAGCTGTCGGTGCGCCAGGCCACCGTCGAGGACCTCGTGTCGCATGTGACGATCCGGGGAACGGACACCCCCGCCGCAGCGATGATCAAGGGCGACGCGCGGATGGCCGCGGTGGTGCGCCGGGCCCTGTTCGCACACGTCGCCCGGGCCACCGAGCCGGTGGTCGTGGTCCGCGGCTCCCGGCGCCTGCGGATACCGGCGGAGGAGGTCGACGGCCTGGTGACCGAGCTGTCGGAGCGTGGCCTGCGGTACGACGCCGGTCGGGCCGCGCTGCCCCGGCGGATCGCCCACGCGGTCCTGGTCCGGATGGAGGAGGCCGGCGAGGCCCCCGACGACCGGGTACAGGACGCGGTGGCCCGCGACCGCGCGGTCAAGGCGGCCGTCCGCGCCGTCTGGCCCGCGGTCGACCCGGCCCGACTGGTGCTGCGCCTGCTCTCGGACGCCGACTTCCTCGCCACCCACGCCCGGGGCGTCCTCGACGCGCACGAGCAGCGGGCGATCGTGTGGCCGCGGCGTCCCCGGTCGACGAGGGCCGCCCCGTGGTCTCCCGCGGACGCCGTGCTGATCGACGAGGCCATGGACCTGGTCGAGCGCACCCCGTCCCTGGGGCACGTGGTCCTGGACGAGGCCCAGGACCTCTCCCCCATGCAGTACCGGGCGGTGGGCCGCCGCTGCTCCACGGGCAGCGCCACCGTCCTCGGCGACCTCGCGCAGGGCACCACGCCCTGGGCCACCCCGAGCTGGTCACAGGCCCTGGTCCACCTCGGCAAGGCCGACGGCGTCGTGGAGGAGCTGACGGCCGGCTTCCGCGTCCCCGGGGACGTGATCGCCTATGCCTCCCGACTGATCCCGCACATCGCGCCCGACCTGACCCCGGTGGCGTCCGCGCGGGTGAACCCGGGCTTCTTCGAGGTGCGCGCCACCGACCCCGCCTCCGGCCTGACCCACACCGTGGCAGCCTGCCGCGAGATGCTCGCCCGGGAGGGCTCGGTCGGTCTCATCGCCGCCGACGCGGCCGTCCCGGAACTGGCCGAGGCGCTCGCGGCGGCGGGCGTCGGGCACCTGCGCCCGGGCGAACCGACCACCCCGGGCGCGCGGCTCGCCCTCGTCCCCGCGTCACTGGCGAAGGGACTGGAGTACGACCACGTCGTCCTGGCGGAACCCGCGGCCGTCGTGGAGGGGGAACCCGACGAGCGCACCGGGCTGCGGCGGCTGTACGTCTGCCTGACCCGCGCCGTCTCGGGCCTGATCGTGACCCACGCCCGCCCTCTGCCCGCCCGGCTGGACCCGACCGACCGTTCCGGGGACCGACCGGCCACCATGGGCGTATGACGGACCCGGACCCCACGCCCGAGCGTTTCGCGGCGGCCCTGAACCGGGCACGCGGCGGCGCCGGCCCCGACCCCGCCCCGTACGCCGAGGACCTGATGGCCCGCTGGCGCGAGCCCCAGCGCCGATACCACACCCTCGACCACCTGACCGCCGTCCTCGACCGGATCGACCTGCTCCGGGAACACGCCGCCGACCCCGACGTCGTGCGGCTGGCCGCCTGGTTCCACGACGCCGTGTACCGGCCCGACCGGTCCGAGAACGAGGAACGCTCGGCGCGCCTGGCCGAGCGGGCGCTGCGCGAGGCCGGGGTACCGGAGGACAAGACCGCCGGGGTCGCGCGGCTGGTGCGGCTCACCGCCACCCACGACCCGGAGCCCGACGATCGCGACGGGCAGGTCCTCTGCGACGCCGACCTCGCGGTCCTCGCCGGATCACCGCCGGAATACGCCGCCTACGCCGCGGCCGTCCGGGCCGAGTACGCCTTCGTCCCGGACGACGTCTTCCGCGCCGGCCGCGCCGAGCTGCTGCGCCGACTCCTGGCCCTCCCCCGGCTCTTCCGGACACCGCACGGCCGGCGCGCCTGGGAACCGGCCGCCCGCCGCAACCTCGCGGCCGAGCTGCGCGAGGCGGCCCCGCACCCCCCGGACCCGGACACCGGCACCGGGAGCGGTCCCTGATGCCCGGACCACCGCCCGCGTCCCGTCCGCGCTAGCGCCGGGAGCCGATCGACGCGCGCCCTCCCCGCCGCCGGCGCAGGCCCGCGCCGTGCAACAACCGCACCACCTCCCGGCTGCCGATCTCGACCGCGCCGGCGCCGACGGCGTCCGCGTAGCGGTGCTCCGGGAGGTCGTAGTGGTCGCCGTCGAAGGCGCGCCCCGGCACCCCGAGCCGGCTCGCGAACACGTGCAGCTCCGCGAACGAGACGTCGCTGATCAGGTGGGACCAGAGGCGCCCGTGGCCGGGCCAGGTCGGCGGGTCGATGTAGAGGGTCATCGGGCGTCCCTCCCGGCGGAGCCGCCCAGCGCGCCCAGCGGGGCGACCCGCACGCCCGCCTCCGCGCACACCCAGTGCGGGTCCTCGCCGAGCTCGGGATCGACGTCCAGCGCGTGCGGGTCCCCCGGCTCGCACACCGGGCAGACCGGCCAGCGGCCGTATCGCTCCAGGAGCGCGTCCTGCACGTCCTGGGCCACCAGGCCGGGCAGGAACGCGGCGCCCTCGGGCCACTGCTCCACCCACCAGCGGCGGTGCGTGACGGACTCCTCGACCAGCGACACGACGTCCGGCTCTGCCACCGCGCCGGCGGCGAGGTCGGCCAGGACGAGGGCCCGGGCGGCGTGCAGCGCCCGTTCCGGCGGGCTGAGGGGGTGTTCCATGCCCCCCATTGTGCGCACTCCGCACCCTGTCCTCCGCACCGCGCCGAGGGTGCCGCGGCCGGCCGCTCCGCCGGCGCCGAGGGCGGCGGCGGACGATGATGGGCCCGTCCCGGAACGGACGTCCCGGGTGACGCGGCGGCCCGCGCGCCCGCGCCGAGGCCGCCGGACCGGGACCGTCGCCCGGCACGAGCGCGCCGGGGCCCCGGGCATCCCCGAGGAGACCAGGTGAACGCGACCCCCCGCCGAACCGGGCCGGCCGAGAGGCTGGACACCCTGACCACCGAGGCGTACCGACCCGAACTGGCCGACATCGACCGCCTGGACACCCTCGCCATCGCCCGGGCGATGAACGCCGAGGACGCGAGCGTGGCCGCCGCGGTCGCCGAACGGTTGCCGGAGATCGCCGCCGCCGTCGACGCCGTCGCGGCCCGCATGGCCCGAGGCGGCCGGCTGGTCCACGCGGGGGCGGGCACCGCGGGCAGGCTGGGGGTACTGGACGCCGCCGAGTGCCCGCCGACCTTCGGGACCTCCCCAGGACAGGTCGTCGGGGTGATCGCGGGCGGGCGCCGGGCGGTGGTCTCCTCCGTCGAGGGCGCCGAGGACTCCGCCGAGGCCGGCCGCGCCGACCTGGAGGCGCTCGGCATCGGCCGCGACGACACCGTGGTCGGGATCTCCGCCTCGGGCCGCACGCCCTACGCGCTGGGGGCGGTGGAACACGCCCGCGCCCGCGGCGCCCTGACGGTGGGGCTGGCGTGCAACCGCGGCAGCGCCCTGGCCGCGGCGTGCGACCACGGCATCGAGGTGGTCGTCGGACCGGAGCTGATCGCCGGCTCCACCCGGCTGAAGGCCGGGACCGCCCAGAAACTCGTCCTCAACACGCTGTCGACGATCACGATGATCAGACTCGGCAAGACGTACGGGAACCTCATGGTCGACCTGCGCGCCACCAACGAGAAGCTGCGCGCCCGCTCGCGCCGCATCGTCTCGCTGGCCACCGGCGCGCCCGACCACGAGGTCGAGCGGGCGTTGGCCGCCAACGGCGGTCGGGTCAAGCACGCCATCCTGACCCTGCTGGCCGATGTGGACGGCCCGACGGCCGCCCGCCTTCTGGAGGACTCCGCGGGTCGGCTGCGCGCCGCGCTGGCAGCCGCAGCGGACTGAGCAGCAGGCTCGGTCCGTGCACCAGGACCCGCGCTCCGCCGCAGCCGCGCTGCTCCCCCTCGTGGGCGGCCCCGCCAACGTCGTCTCCGTCGCCCACTGCGTCACCCGTCTGCGGCTGACGCTCCTCGACCGCTCCCGGGTCCGCGACGCCGACCTGCGCGCCCTGCCGGGCGTGCTGGGCGTCGTCGAGGACGGCGACACCTACCAGGTCGTACTGGGGCCCGGGGTGGTGGGCCCGGTGACGCGGGCCTTCGAGGGGTTGCTCGGGGAGGAGGCCACCCCCGACCCGCTCGGAGAGTCGGCCGCACCCGGGCCCCCCGGCACCGCGGAGCGGCTGGCCGCGCGGGGGGCCGAGATGCGGGCGGCACGGGGCCGTCGCAACCGCACACCTCTCAAGCGCGCCCTTCGCCGCGTCGCCGACATCTTCGTCCCCCTCATCCCGGCCCTCATCGGCTGCGGCATCCTCGCCGGGGTGGCGGGACTGCTGCGCAACCTCGGGTGGCTGCCCGGCCTCACCCCGGCGCTGACGGCGCTCTCCTCGGCGTTCATGGCGCTGATCGCGGTGTTCGTGGGCCACAACACGGCCAAGGAGTTCGGCGGCACGCCGATCCTGGGCGGCGCGGTCGCCGCCGTCGTCGTCTACCCCGGCGTGGCGGAGGTGACCGCCCTCGGAACCCCGCTCTCCCCCGGACAGGGCGGCGTCCTCGGCGCGCTGGCCGCCGCCCTGCTCGGCGTGTCCGTGGAGAAGGCGTGCCGGTCCCGGCTCCCCGGAACCCTGGACGTCCTGCTCACCCCCACGCTGACCGTGCTGGTCTCCGGACTCCTCACGCTCTACGTCCTCATGGCGGCGGCGGGCGCGGTGGCCTCGGCGATCGGCACGGCCGCCGGCTGGCTGCTGTCGACGGCGGGCGCGCCGGCCGGTCTGCTGCTCGGCGGACTCTTCCTGCCCCTGGTGATGCTCGGTCTCCACCAGGCCCTCATCCCGCTCCACACCACCCTCATCGACCAGCAGGGGCACACCGTTCTACTGCCGGTGCTGGCGATGGCGGGCGCGGGTCAGGTCGGCGCCGCCGCCGCGGTGTACGTCCGGCTGCGTCACGACGCCTCGCTGCGCGCCACGATCCGTTCGGCGCTCCCCGCCGGCCTGCTGGGGGTGGGCGAACCGCTGATCTACGGCGTGTCGCTGCCTCTGGGGCGTCCCTTCCTCACCGCGTGCGTGGGCGGGGCGGCGGGCGGCGCCTTCGTCGGGTGGTTCGCGATGCTGGGCACCGAGGTCGGCGCCACCGCCATCGGCCCCTCCGGGTGGGCGCTGTTCCCGCTTCTGGCCGGCGCCTCGGGCCCCTGGGTGACGCTCGGCGTCTACGTCGGCGGCCTCCTGACCGGGTACGCGGTGGGCTTCGCGGCGACGTACTTCTTCGGCCTCGGCGGTGTCGGCGCCGTGTGCGATTCTGAGCCCCATGAACCACGCGCAGCTGACCGCCCTGGGCCGCGCTCTGCGTCTCCTCGGTGAGCACGGCGAGGAACTGACGACGGACGCCCCGGAGGCCCGACTCCACGAGGTGGGCGCCGATCTGCGGCGCGCCCTGGAGCTGCTGGAGGCGAGCGTCACGACGGCGCCCCCCACCACCCGCTGCCCGGAGCACCCGACGGGACCGGTGGACGAGAGCGCGCCCGATCTGTGCCTGCTCTGCGAGACGCGGCGTCGGGCCGCCCGGCGCGCCGAGTTCGACGGCCCGGCCCCGCCCCGCCGGCCCGCCGACCCCACGCCTTCCCGCTACGGCGTGCGCGCCGAGCGCCCGAGGCCCCAGCAGCGCTGGCTGCCGGAGCTGTGGAACGGCCGGGCCTGGCAGCTGTGCGGAACGCCGCGCCGGGACCGCCGCGAGGCGGAGGCGTATCTCGCCGCGCGGCGGCGGGCTCCCCGCGCGGCGCCCGCGTACCGGCTGGTGCACGAGTTCACGGACTACGAGGTGGTGCGGGTGTGGGGCGTCCCGGTGCGGGCGGAGCCCGACCGGCCGGTGTGAGGGACGCCGGGGCCCGGCGCGGAGCGCGCTCCGCCCGCCGGCCGTGTCCGTGCGCCCTCGCGGCGCGCGCTCAGTCGAGGAGGGGCAGGGGTTCGATCTCCGTGCCCCGCCAAAGACGCATGGTGGTCTCCTCGGGGTGGCCGGCGACCCGCGGCGGGGTGTCGAGCACCCGCACGGTACGCCGCTCGGTGTCGTACGCCGGCCAGCCGGGGTCGCCCGTCGCCGCGAACGACCCCCACGCGCGTCGCATCAGGGTGGAGAGTTCCGTGATCGCGGGGCTCGGGTCCCGGCCGGCGAAGAAGAGCACGCCCAGGTCGGCGTGGAAGGTGCCGAAGAGCAGGGGCACGTCCAACGCGTGGGGGGAGCCCAGGGCGGGGTCCGCCGGGGCGGGGAGGGTCAGTTCGTAGACGTGGGCGCGCCCGCCGCCGGCGAGGGCGGCCTCGGCCAGGCGGAGGGCGGGCACGACGAACAGCCAGTCGTTCTGGACGCGCTCGAACAGGTCGGCCGGGGTGGCGTCGGGGTAGGCCGAGCGGTAGGCGGCGGGGCCGTCGATCCGGGGGGCGTAGAGGCGCAGGGTGCGGGCGGCCTTCACGGGGCCGACCTCGCCGGCCCCGGACAGCGCGCCGAACAGCCGGAACTCGTCGCGGTTGTGCCCGACGAGGAGATCGGGGCCCCGCCCGGCGCCGGCGGCCAGCGCCCGCCAGGGGGTGGTCGGCAGGACCTCGCCGTCGACGACGGGCGCGTAGGGAACGCGGGTGGGGGCGAGGCGTCCCCAGCGGGCGGCGTGCCGGGGCATCCGGGCGGACAGGGCCTGGCCGGCCGCGGGCAGGGCGCGTGGGTCGGTGGTGGCGAGGGAGGCGGCGGTGGGGCTCAGGCCCGCCTCGGCGGCGAGGGCGCGCGCCACGTCGCGGGCCAGTTCGTCGGAGAGGAAGGTCCCGGGCATGCTCTGCGCCACGGCCCGGTGGAACAGTCCGGCCGCGCTCGGCATGGCGGTCAGGGACGCCACGCACCCGGCCCCCGACGACTCGCCGAACACGGTGACCCGGTCGGGGTCGCCGCCGAAGCCGGCGATGTTGTCCCTGACCCACTCCAGCGCGGCCACCTGGTCGAGCAGACCGCGGTTGGCGGGCGCACCGTCGATCCGGGCGAATCCTTCCACGCCGAGGCGGTAGTTGAGGGAGACGACCACGACGTCGCCGTCCCGGGCGAGGTGGCGGCCGTCGTGGCCGGGGCTGCCGGAGTGGCCCGACCGGTAGGAACCGCCGTGGATCCAGACCATCACGGGGCGGCGGGCGAGGGGGTCGGGGTCCGGGGTCCAGACGTTGACGGTGAGCCACGCGTCGCCGGAGGCGTGGGCCGGGGGCACCGCGCCCGGCAGCGCGGGCTCCTGCGGCGCGGGGGGCCCGAAGGCATCGGCTTCGCGGACCCCGTCCCACGCCGAGGGGGGACGGGGTGCCGCGAAGCGGTGCGCGCCGAGGGGTGGGTCCGCGTACGGTATGCCGCGGAAGACGGCGAGGCCGTCCTCCCACCGCCCGCGCACCGCGCCGGCGGTGGTGCCCACCACGTGTCCCGCGAGTCGATTCGTCGTCATCCCTCGGAGTCTACGCGCGGGTAACAGGGCTTTCAGCTGAGGGACTTGATGGCCTCGGCCGAGTAGGGAGCGAGGTCGTCGAAGCGGCCGGCGAGGACCTTCTCGGCCCACAGCGGGTCCTGGAGCAGGGCGCGGCCGACGGCGACGAGGTCGAATTCGTCGCGCTCCATGCGGTCCAGGAGGTTGTCGAGGCTGCCCAGTTCGGCGCCCTGCCCCTGGAAGGCCTTGATGAAGTCGCCGTCGAGGCCGACCGATCCGACGGTGATGGTCGGCCTGCCGGTCAGCTTCTTCGTCCACCCGGCCAGGTTGAGGTCCGATCCGTCGAACTCCGGGAGCCAGTAGCGGCGGGTGGAGGCGTGGAAGGCGTCGACGCCGGCCTCGGCGAGGGGGGCGAGGATCGCCTCCAGGTCCTGTGGGGTCGACGCGAGGCGGGCGTCGTAGGCCTCCTGCTTCCACTGTGAATAGCGGAAGACGACGGGGAAGTCCGGCGAGACGCGCTCGCGGACCGCGGTGACGATCTCCGCGGCGAACCGGGTCCGGGCCACCGGGTCGCCGCCGTAGGCGTCCGTGCGGCGGTTGGTGCCCGACCAGAGGAACTGGTCGACGAGGTAGCCGTGGGCTCCGTGGATCTCCACGCCGTCGAAGCCGACGCGCTGCGCGGCGGCGGCGGCCTCGGCGTAGGCGCCGATGACGTCGTCGATGTCCCGCTGGGTCATCGCCCGACCGGTGGGTTCGTCGGCTCCGAGGGCGATCCCGGAGGGGCCGATCGCGGGGGCCTCGGCGACGGGCGGGTCGCCCGGCCGGCGGACCATGCCGATGTGCCACAACTGCGGCATGATCGTGCCGCCCGCGGCGTGGACGGCCTCGGCGACCCTGGACCATCCCGCGAGTTGCTCCTCGCCGTGGAACCGGGGCACCCGGTCGCTCTGTCCTGCCGATTCGTGGCCGATGTAGGTCCCCTCGGTGACGATGAGTCCGACGCCCGCGGCGGCGCGGCGCGCGTAGTAGGACAGGACGTCCTCGCCGGGGACGCCGCCCGGCGAGAACATCCGGGTCATCGGCGCCATCACGACGCGGTTGGGGACGGTGAGTCCGTTGAGGGCGAGGGGGCGGGCGAGTATCCGCGCCACGCGCGAGGCCGCCTCGGCGGCTCCGACTGCGGTGACGGTCACGGGGGACTCCTCGTGGGGTCGACGACGACTGGCCGGTCTGTGCGCGCGCACAGACCGCTGTCTCCTCAACCCCCTTGCCGTACAAGGCCATTCCCGCCCCCGGAAGAGCGGCGTAGTGATCCGTGACACGCCCGAGGGCGGCACCCCTGGTGAAGTCCAGGGGTGCCGCCCTCGGCACGGAAAGGACGGTACCGATCCTCTGGAGGATCAGAAGTCCATGTCACCGCCCGGCATGCCGCCCGGGGCGCCGGCCGGAGCGGCCTTCTCGGGCTTGTCGGCGATGACGGCCTCGGTGGTGAGGAACAGCGCGGCGATCGACGCGGCGTTCTGCAGCGCGGAACGGGTCACCTTGGCGGGGTCGATGATGCCTTCGGCGATCATGTCGACGTACTCGCCCGACGCGGCGTTCAGGCCGTGACCGACCTGGAGGTTGCGCACCTTCTCCACGACGACGCCGCCCTCCAGACCACCGTTGACGGCGATCTGCTTGAGGGGGGCCTCCAGCGCGAGCTTCACGGCGTTGGCGCCGGTCGCCTCGTCACCGTCGAGCTCCAGCTTCTCGAAGACCTGGGAGGCCTGGAGCAGGGCCACGCCACCACCGGCGACGATGCCCTCCTCGACGGCCGCCTTGGCGTTGCGGACGGCGTCCTCGATGCGGTGCTTGCGCTCCTTCAGCTCGACCTCGGTGGCGGCACCGGCCTTGATGACGGCCACGCCGCCGGCGAGCTTCGCCAGGCGCTCCTGCAGCTTCTCGCGGTCGTAGTCCGAGTCGCTGTTCTCGATCTCGGCGCGGATCTGGTTGACGCGACCGTTGACCTGGTCGGTCGAGCCGGAGCCGTCGACGATGGTCGTCTCGTCCTTGGTGATGACGACCTTGCGGGCGCGGCCCAGGAGGTCCAGGGTCGCGTTCTCCAGCTTGAGGCCGACCTCCTCGGAGATGACCTCGCCGCCCGTGAGGATGGCGATGTCGCCGAGCATGGCCTTGCGGCGGTCGCCGAAGCCGGGGGCCTTGACGGCGACCGACTTGAAGGTGCCGCGGATCTTGTTGACGACCAGGGTCGACAGGGCCTCGCCCTCGACGTCCTCGGCGATGATCAGCAGCGGCTTGCCCGACTGCATGACCTTCTCCAGGAGCGGGAGCAGGTCCTTGACGTTGGAGATCTTGGAGTTGGCGATCAGGATGTACGGGTCGTCGAGGACGGCCTCCATACGCTCCATGTCGGTGGCGAAGTACGCCGAGATGTAGCCCTTGTCGAAGCGCATACCCTCGGTGAGCTCCAGCTCCAGACCGAAGGTCTGGGACTCCTCGACGGTGATGACGCCTTCCTTGCCGACCTTGTCCATGGCCTCGGCGATCAGCTCGCCGATCTGGACGTCGGCGGCGGAGATGGAGGCCGTGGAGGCGATCTGCTCCTTGGTCTCGACGTCCTTCGCCTGCTCCAGCAGGGCGGCGGAGACGGCCTCGACGGCCTTCTCGATGCCGCGCTTGAGGGCCATCGGGTTGGCGCCGGCGGCGACGTTGCGCAGGCCTTCCTTGACCAGGGCCTGGGCGAGCACGGTGGCGGTGGTCGTACCGTCGCCCGCGACGTCGTCCGTCTTCTTGGCGACCTCCTTGACCAGCTCGGCGCCGATCTTCTCGTACGGGTCCTCGAGCTCGATCTCCTTGGCGATGGAGACGCCGTCGTTGGTGATCGTGGGGGCGCCCCACTTCTTCTCGAGGACGACGTTGCGGCCCTTGGGGCCGAGGGTCACCTTGACGGCGTCCGCGAGCTGGTTCATGCCGCGCTCGAGGCCGCGCCGCGCCTCCTCGTCGAACGCGATGATCTTGGCCATGTGAAGTGGTCCCTCCAGGACTGGGGGTGATTCCTTCGGACCGCGCCCGCGCCCGCGACGGACGGCTCGCGAACCGTGTGGTTCCTTGCCCCACCCGGCTCACGGGCCTCACCGACCCGGTCCTTCGTTGTCACTCTCACCTTCAGAGTGCTAACGCCAATAGTTAGCACTCGCACCGGCCGAGTGCAAGGCGCTTCCACGAAGCGACCCGTCGGGAAGCGGGCGGGTCGAGGCCCGTCGGCCCGCGACACCCCGGGCCCGCACCCCCGCCGGGCGCGTCCGGGCCGCCCGGGTGCCGCCGTCCCGTCACACCGGCTCGGCGGGATCCGTGCCACCGACTCGCCGCCTTCGCGCACGGTCGCCGGACCCGTCCGACCGGGGCGAGCGGGCCCGGACACGCCTGAGGGTCCGCACCCGCGCGGGTGCGGACCCTCTCGGAGACGACCGGTCACGGTCGACCCCACGTTTCAGGCGGTGACGCGAACCATGTCGGCCTGCGGCCCCTTCTGGCCCTGCGAGATCTCGAACTCCACCCGCTGACCCTCTTCCAGGGTGCGGTATCCGTCCATCTGGATCGCGCTGTAGTGGACGAATACGTCCGCACCACCGTCGACCGCGATGAAGCCGTACCCCTTCTCCGCGTTGAACCACTTGACGGTGCCCTGAGCCATGCCAACTCCCCTATTACTGGCCCTTGCGCGGATCCGCACTTCGCGGATCCGGGTCAGACCTCGCCCCCCAACGGACGGGGACGTGCGCCGGAACGCGTCGACCGCGGCCGAATGTATCTGTCCGACTGCCGTCGGCAACAGGTCAATCGGACGAGAATTCAGGACGCGGCCGACCCACAACCTCACGACAATCAGTACGATTACCGGGCAATCCGGGCCGGACAAAAGGAGCGAAAGCCGCGAAGGCCGCCCGCAGTTTGGCTGCATATCGACGGGAGCACGGCAGAATTCGAAGGCCCCCGACTTCACGAACGAGGGCGCGTTCCCCAACTGTACCGCGTTCAATCCCGCGGAATCGCCGCCTCCGCATCTCTCGCGGAAGCGGTCCCCGGGGCCACTCCACGTCGCCGCGGGCCGGGTCGACGCCCGGTCAGCCGCCCGCGACCGCCGGGATGATGGACACGCCCGCCCCATCGGGGGTCGCGGTCTCCAGCCCGCTCTCGAACCGGACGTCGTCGTCGTCGACGTAGACGTTGACGAAGCGCCGCAACCGACCCTGGTCGTCCAGGACCCGGGCGGCGATGCCGGTGTGCCGGCGCTCCAGGTCCTCGATGACCTGACCGAGAGTGGCGCCCTCGGCGGTCACCTCGGCCCGGCCGCCGGTGTAGGCGCGCAGGATGGTGGGGATGCGGACGGTGACACTCATGAGGACCTCCGGTCGTCGACGCCCCGTTCGAGGCGGGGGCCGGCCATGGTCGATCGGTACCGTCCCACGCGCGACCGGCCCCGGCGGCACGCGGACGGGCTGCGGTCCCGCGTCGGCGCGCGGACGATCTCCGGGGCGAAGCGGGACCGCGGCGGTCAGCCGAGACCGGCCTCCCGGAAGGACGCCAGGCTCGGGCGGATCGTCGCCGAGAGCCCCGCCCCCTCCACGGCGTCCAGCGTCTTGAGTCCGTCGCCCGTGTTGAGGACGACGGTGGTCTTCCCCGGGTCGAGTACACCGGACTCCACGAGCTTGCGGGTGACGCCCACCGTCACCCCGCCCGCGGTCTCCGCGAAGATACCCTCGGTCCGCGCCAGCAGCCGGATCGCGTCCACGACCTCCGCGTCCGTCACGTCCTCCACCGCGCCCCCGGTCCGTCGGGCGATGTCCAGCACGTACGGCCCGTCGGCCGGGTTGCCGATGGCCAGCGACTTGGCGATGGTGTCCGGCTTCTGCGGGCGGACGACGTCCTGCCCGGCCTTGAAGGCCGCCGACACCGGCGAGCAGCCGGCGGCCTGCGCGCCGAAGATCCGGTAGGGACGGTCCTCGACCAGCCCCAGCCGGACCAGCTCCCGGAACCCCTTGTCGATCTTCGTGAGCTGCGAACCGGAGGCGACCGGCACCACGATCTGCTCGGGCAGCCGCCAGCCCAGTTGCTCGCAGATCTCGTACGCCAGGGTCTTCGAGCCCTCCGCGTAGTACGGCCGCAGATTGACGTTGACGAATCCCCAGCCCTCGCCTGCCGGATCCCCGATCAACTCGGAGCAGAAGCGGTTGACGTCGTCGTAGGTGCCCTCGATGCCGACGAGGTCGCCGCCGTAGACGGCGGCCATGACCACCTTGCCCCGCTCCAGGTCGTGCGGGATGAACACGCAGCTCCGAAGCCCCGCCCGGGCGGCGGCGGCCCCGACCGCGCCGGCCAGGTTGCCGGTGGAGGAGCAGGACAGCGTGGTGAAACCGAAGGCGCGGGCCGCCTCCAGGGCCTGGGCCACGACCCGGTCCTTGAAGGAGTGCGTCGGATTGCCGGAGTCGTCCTTGACGTGGAGCCCACCGGTCACCCCCAGCTCGCGGGCGAGGTTGTCGGCCCGCACCAGCCTGGTCCAGCCCGGATTCAGGTTGGGTCGGGAGGCGACGTCCGCCGGGACCGGCAACAGCGGCGCGTAGCGCCAGACGCTCGCGGGGCCCGCCTCGATCCGCCGACGCAGCTCCTCGGCGTCCAGGTCGTCGAAGTCGTAGGCGACCTCCAGCGGGCCGAAACACTCCGCGCAGGCGAAGACCGGACCGAGAGGGACACGGTGACCGCACTCGCGACAGGCGAGCGCGGCGGCGGGACCGAGGTCCACCGGGCCGCGGGCGCCGTCCGACGGGGCGGCCGAGGGTGACGCGGGGGCGAGAGTCTTGGAAGCCATGGCAGGCGAGGCCCTTTCTCCTCATCTTTCCCACGACGCATCTCGCCGTGAGACGGACTTGGCACCTTCCCTAGCCGGGAGCCTCGCGCGAACCGACCGCGCCGACGGCGACGGTGGGGTACGAGTACCGGCTGGAGGGTTGCCGGGGCTTCAACGGGCCGTTTCCCTCTGCCCCTCTGGATGAGCTGTATGCGGTTGTGACAACGGGGAACCCGACATGCGACGGTCATCCGCGTTGTTCAAGACTGTAACGGAAGGCCGGAACCGTGGAGAGTGCCGTCCGAACCGCGAGACGGGCCGTGGCCGCGCCCACGGGCCCGACAGGAAGGAGCCGCTGATCGTGCTGGAGGAAGTCGAGCGCTGGTTGGTCGATCGCTCCTGGTCCGCGGCCGACCGCCCCCCGCGCCATCTCATGGCCGCCAAGTCCGCGACGGGCCAGACCGTCAGCGTCGTACTGCCCGCGCTGAACGAGGAGGAGACCGTCGGCGACATCGTGACGATCATCCGCGAGGAGCTGGTGCGCCGGTTCCCGCTGATCGACGAGATCGTGGTCGTCGACTCCGGTTCCACCGACGGCACCGCGCGCGTGGCCGAGGCGGCGGGCGCCCGGGTGGCGCACCGGGACGCCATCCTGCCCCACATCCCCACCGCGCCCGGCAAGGGCGAGGTGCTCTGGCGGTCACTGCACGTCACCGACGGTGACATCGTCTGCTTCGTCGACGCCGACCTGCGCGACTTCTCGCCCGACTTCGTCACCGGGACCATCGGCCCGCTCCTCACCGACCCGGGCGTGGCCCTGGTGAAGGCCATGTACGACCGGCCCCTTGGCTCCACGCCGGGTCAGGGCGGACGCGTGACGGAACTCATGGCACGGCCCCTGCTGAACATGCACTGGCCGCGGCTGGCCGGCTTCGTCCAGCCGCTCGGCGGCGAGTACGCGGCCCGCCGCTCCCTGCTGGAGCGGCTGCCGTTCCCCGTCGGATACGGCGTCGAACTCGGCATGCTGGTCGACGCCCTCCACCTGGTGGGCCTGGACGCCCTGGCGCAGGTGGACGTCGGGGTCCGCAAACATCGCCACCAGGACGGTCAGGCCCTGGGCCGGATGGCCGCGGCCATCTACCGGACCGCCCAGCTCCGGCTGGCCCGAGGGCACCTGGTGCGGCCCTCCCTCACCCAGTTCGAGCGGGGCGAGGACGGGTTCGAGCCACGCACCCACCCGGTCGACACCGAGGAGCGCCCGCCGATGGCGCAGATCCCCGAGTACGCCGCCCGCCAAGTGGCCTGAGACCGGCGTCCCACCCGCCCCCACACGGGTTTGAGCCCTCCCGGGTCGGGCTAGGGGAGGTGCTATGGCTATCGCTTCGACGTTCGGTGCCGCCCACGTGCTGGTGGCCTCCAACCGCGGGCCGGTCTCCTACGAGGTCCGGGAGGACGGCTCGCTGCGGGCGCGCCGGGGCGGCGGGGGGCTGGTGTCCGGGCTGTCCGCGATCGGTCCGGACGCGGGCGCCCTGTGGGTCTGCTCGACCCTCGGCGAGGGCGACCGGGAGGCGGTGCGGCGCGGTGTGACCGAGGACGGCGTGCGGATGCTGGACATCCCGCCGGACGTGCACGCCGACGCCTACAACGGCGTCGCCAACTCGGTGCTCTGGTTCGTCCACCACATGCTCTACCGGACGCCGCTGGAGCCCGTCTTCGACGTGGACTTCCGCGGGCGGTGGGCGTCGTACGAGGCGTACAACCGGGCCTTCGCCGAGGCGCTGGCCGAGGAGGCCGCCGAGGGCGCCGCGGTCGTCGTCCAGGACTACCACCTGGCGCTGGTCCCGGGGATGCTGCGGGAGCTGCGGCCCGACCTGCGCATCGGGCACTTCTCGCACACCCCGTGGGCCCCGGTGGAGTACTTCCGGATCCTGCCCGACGACGTCGCCGAACGGTTGCTGCGCGGCATGCTCGGCGCCGACCGGCTCGGCTTCCTCACCCACCGCTGGGCCGAGGCGTTCACCCGATGCTGCGACACCCTCCTCGGCGGACTCGGGGACACCGGGATCGGGGTGCACGGGCTGGGCGCCGACGCGGACTTCCTGCGGGCCCGCTCCCACGAGCCGGACGTGACCGAGCGGATGGCGGCGCTGCGGGCCGAGATCGGCGAGGACCCGGAGGGCCGGAGTCGCAGGACCGTCGTCCGGGTCGACCGCGCCGAGCTGTCCAAGAACATCGTGCGCGGCCTCCTCGCCTACCGCCGCCTTCTGGCCGACCGGCCGGAGTGGCGGGACCGCGTGGTGCACCTCGCCTTCGCCTACCCCTCCCGCCAGGACCTCGCCGTCTACCGGGACTACACCGCCGAGGTGCGGCGGGTCGCCGAGGAGATCAACGCCGAGTACGGGACGGCGGGGTGGACGCCGGTCGTGCTCCACGTCGAGGACGACTTCGCGCGGTCCCTGGCCGCCTACCGCCTCGCCGACGTGGCCCTGGTGAACCCGGTCCGCGACGGCATGAACCTGGTCGCCAAGGAGGTGCCCGTGGTCTCCGACGACGGGTGCGCGCTGGTGCTGTCCCGCGAGGCCGGCGCGTACGAGGAGCTGGGCCGGGACGCGCTCGCCGTCAACCCCTACGACGTGGTGGACACCGCGCGGGCGCTGCACGAGGCGCTGGGCATGCCCGCGGCCGAGCGGGCGGAGCGGACCGGGCGGCTGGCCGCGGCGGCCACCGCGCTGCCCCCCGACCGGTGGTTCCTGGAGCAACTCCGGGCGCTGCGGGGCTGACCTCCCCCCGGAAGCGGACCCCTTCCCCGCGGCGGACGGCGCGGCGCCGGCGGCGCCCCGCCCCGTCCGAGCGGCTCAGGCGAACCGCGCGGCCAAGTCGCGCAGCAGCGCCACCACACCCCCGGGGCCCGCCACCACGATGTCGGCCCGTCGGGCGACCTCGGGCACCTCGTCGCTCCCGCCGCACACCAACAGGCCGGGGGTGCCCTCCGCGCGCAGGGTCTCCACGGCGGCGAAGGCCGGCAGGTCGCCGAGGTCGTCTCCCGCGTAGAGCACGGCCGCCGCGCCGACCGCCCGGGCGTGATCCCGCAGCGCGACGCCCTTGTCCGTGCCGGGCGGGCGCAGCTCCAGGACCATCCGGCCCGGCTCGACGACCAGACCGTTGCGGTCGGCGAGCCGCTCCAGCGGGGCGCGCAGGACGTCGAGGGCGGCCTGCGGGTCGCGCGCGCGCCGCGTGTGGGCCGCCACCGCGAAGCCCTTGTCCTCGATCCAGGTGCCCCGCGCCGCCTCGGCACTCCCCACCAACCCGTGGATCTCGGCTCGGGCGGCGTCGACCCCGGGATGCGGGGCCGGCGCGGTGACCGCGCCGGTGGCGGCGTCCCAGCGCTCGGCGCCGTAGTGGCCCAGGACGACCAACCGCTCCAGCCCGGGCACCCCGGCCAGGCCACCGCGGCGCACCGCCACGACCGCCGGACGGCCGGTGATCACCGCGACGGACGCCACCCGTGAGGCGAGCGCGACCAGCGCGGCGACGGCGCCCGGGTGGGCACGGGCCCGCTCGGGGTCGGCGACGATCGGCGCCAGCGTGCCGTCGAAGTCGAGCGCGATCAGCGCCCGGCCCGGGTCGGCGATCAAGGCGTCGAGCCCCGCACGCCCGGCACGCGTGGACGGGGTCGGCAGGTCCGGCACCGCCGGAAGGGGCGGGTCGGGGACGGGATCGGGGTGGTCGGAGGAGTCCTTGTGGCTGCCCATGCCGCGAAGCTATCCCGAAGGCCCCGGGAACATGCCCGCGCGCGGCGGCCGATCGGCGCCCGGCGACCGCGTCCGGGACGCCGTTGGCGAGCACCCGCGTCGGCCGAGGGCACAGGGCGGACCGCTCACCGGTCGGCGCGCCTGGCCTCGCGCACCCGGCGCAACCGTTTCACGGTCACCGGATCGGCGGCCTGCGCGCGAGCGTCGTCCAAGAGCGCGTTGAGGAGCTGGTAGTACCGGACGGGTGCCAGTCCCAGCTCCTCGTGGATCGCCCGCTCTTTCGCTCCGGGACCGGGGAACCCCCGCCCCTCCAGCGCCAGGATGGCCCGCTCGCGGGGGCCCAGGGGCGGTGTCTCGTCCATGACCCCGACGGTAGCCCCGGCCGCCGACAGGAGGCGGGCGCCCCCGCCCGACCGGATGGCGCGCGCCCGGCCTCTGCGCGCTCCGACACGCGGGGCACTCACCCACCCCTCACCCACCCCGAAGTGGACTAGACCTCTCGGGGCGGCCGGGACACACTGTCTCCCGTGGAACACGTCATCGCGTTGGACGTCGGCGGCACCGGCATGAAGGGCGCGCTGGTCGACGCCGAGGGCGAGGTTTCGCACCGCGCCCGCCGGCACACCCCCCGCGGGCGGGGCGCGCCGGCGGTCGTCGCCGCGATCCTCGACTTCGCCGGCGAGCTGGCCGCCCTGGGAGCCGACCGGTTCGGGTCCCCGGCGCGGGCCGCCGGGGTCGCCGTGCCGGGGATCGTCGACGAGCGGACCGGAAACGCCGTGCACTCCGCCAACCTCGGCTGGCGCGACGTCCCGCTGGGCCGGCTCCTCGGCGACCGGCTCGCCGGCATCCCCGTCGCCGTCGGCCACGACGTACGCGCGGGCGGCCTCGCCGAGGGCCGGATCGGGGCGGGGCGGGGCTCCCCCCGCCACCTGTTCGTGGCGCTGGGCACCGGAATCGCCGCGGCGGTGGGTGTCGACGGCCGCGTGGAGGCCGGCGCCCACGGACGCGCCGGCGAGATGGGTCACCTCGTCGTGCGCCCGGGGGGAGCGGCGTGCCCGTGCGGCGGGCGGGGTTGCCTGGAGCGGTACGCCTCGGCGGCGGCCGTGGGCGCGGCCTGGGCCGGGTCCGGCGGAGGCCCCGGCGCGGACGCCGCCGACTGCGCCGCGGCGGTCGAGGCGGGCGACACCCGTGCGGCACTGGTCTGGGCGGACGCCGTGGACGCGCTCGCCGACGGGCTGGTCGCCGCGATCACCCTGCTGGACCCGGGCCGAGTGGTCGTCGGGGGTGGCCTCGCCGAGTCGGGCGAGACGCTCCTCGGGCCGCTGCGGTCGGCTCTCGGGCGTCGGGTCACCTTCCAGAGAACCCCCGAGATCGTCCCGGCGACCCTGGGGGACACCGCGGGCTGCCTCGGGGCGGGGCTGCTCGCCTGGGATCTGCTCACCGGCGCCCCCACGCCCGGCCGACCCGCGTCGGCGACCCCGACCCCAAGCCCGACGACGCCGGTGATCGTCTGATGGCCCGCCGCACACTGCTCACCGGCGCCCGGGTGGTGCTCCCCACCGGGACGGTGGACAACGGCCGGGTGCTGGTCGAGGGGGCACGTGTGGCGGCCACGGCTCCGTCCGTCCCCGTGTGCGCGCGCCACGACCCGGTCGGCGGTTCGGACCGGGGGGAGACCCTCGGCCCGGCGGGCGCCGCGGCGGCGACACCGCCGGACACCGAGTCCGTCGACCTGACCGGGCACTGGGTGGTCCCCGGTTTCGTCGACCTCCACAACCACGGAGGCGGCGGGGTGTCGTTCGCCTCGGGCACCGCCGACGAGGTCCTCGCCGGCGTCGGCGTCCATCGGGCCCGCGGCACCACCACGCTCGTCGCGTCGACCGTCACGGGCGACCCGGACGGTCTGGCCCGCCGCGCGGGTCTGCTGGCCGAACTGGCCGAGCAGGGCGACATCGCCGGAGTCCACTTCGAGGGTCCCTTCCTCTCCCCCGCCCGCAAGGGCGCGCACGCCGAAGAGTGGCTGCGGCACCCGGACCCCGCGGAGGTCCGCCGACTGCTCGACGCCTGCCGCGGGCAGGCCCGCATGGTCACCCTCGCGCCGGAACTGCCCGGGGGGATCGAATCGGTGCGGCTCCTGGTCGAGCGGGGTGTGATCGCCGCCGCCGGACACACCGACGCCGACTACGAACGCACGGTCCGGGCCGTCGACGCGGGCGTCACCGTCGCCACCCACCTCTTCAACGCGATGCCGCCGCTCGGTCACCGCGCCCCCGGCCCGATCGCCGCGCTGCTGGAGGACGACCGGGTCACCGTGGAGCTGATCGACGACGGCGTCCACCTGCATCCGGCCACCCTGCGCCTGGCCTTCCGCGCCGTCGGGGCCCATCGTGTCGCCCTCGTGACCGACGCGATGGCCGCCGCGGGCGACGGCGACGGCCGCTACCCGCTGGGGCCGCTTGAGGTGGAGGTGGTGGACGGGGTGGCCCGGCTCGTGACGGACGGCTCCATCGCCGGGTCGACGCTCACCCAGGACCGGGTGTTCCGGCGGGCGGTGACGGTGGACGGCCTGCCGGTCGAGGACGTGGTCACCGCCCTGTCCGCCACCCCGGCCCGCCTTCTCGGCATGGGCGAGCGGATCGGTTCGCTGACCCCTGGCAAGGACGCCGACCTGGTGGTGTTGGACGCCGCCATGCACGTGGTGGGCGTGATGCGTCGGGGGGTCTGGGTGGTCGATCCCCGGCATGGCCGGTCTTCGCCGGGACCGGGGGGGTCCGGCGGACGGGGGGCCGGCCGGCCGGCCGCCGGTTTGGCATGATCCTGTCCGGAGAAACGTCTCCGGACAGCCGCGGACCGTCGGGGGGAGTCGCCGAGGTGATCCTCATCGTCACGCGGGACGCCGCCTGCCGGGTGGCGCCACCCCGACCGGACCGCCCCCGGCGGAGCGACGCCGCCGCTCGGCCGCGCGGGCGGGGCCTGGGAGCGGCCGGGGCGCTGGTCGCGCTCGGCCACCGGGTCACCGTCGCCGGCCTCGGCGGCGGCCCCGACGGACAAGCGGCACGCGTCCGCCTCGGCGCGGCCGGCGGCCGGCCGGACTCGCCGGCAGCGGTGGTGGAACCCGTCGGGCGCGCTCTCGGCGCGCGGAAGGCGGGGACCGGGCCCGAGGGGCCCGGTCCGGCGACGGCCGTCGCCGAGTGGGCCGCCTTCCGCTCGACCTACCGGGAGGCGCTCGCCGAGGCGGACGCCGTCGCCCTCTGCGGGGACCTGCCGGCGGGGCTGCCCGTCGGCGCCTACGCCGATCTGGTACGCGAGGCGAGGTCCGACGGAGTGCCCACCCTGCTGGACATGACGGGCGAGCCGCTTCGCCGCGCGGTGGCCGCCCGACCCGACACGATCACGACGAGCCCCGAGACGCTGGCCGGGCTGACCGGTTCGCACGAACCGGTCAGGGCCGTGGGGGACGCCCGGCGGCGCGGGGCGCGGTCCGTGGTGGTCCGGCTCGGCGCGCGGGGCCTGATCGCCGGAACACCGGAGGGACTCTGGCGCGTCACACCGCCCGCCCGCGCCGGGGCCGACCCGGTCGACGCGGGCGAAGCGGTGATCGCCGGCCTGCTGTCGGGCCTGGTGGAGGGGGTGCCGTGGCCCGGGCGGCTGGCCCGCGCGGTCGCCATGGCGGTGTCCGGAATCGCCGCCGCGCGCGACTTCGACCCGGTCGCCTACGAGGAGACGCTGGCCGGCGTCGAGATCACGCCGGAGCCTCCGAACCGGTAGGCGAGGGCCGTGCCGGGTGTGGGGCCGAGCGCCGGCCCGCGAGGCGGGACCGGCGCGGTGCCGCGAACGTCATTTGACCGCCTCGACGACGCACGCCGCGGCGGCGCCACCGGCCAGCACTCCCACGGAGGCCAGCAGAATCCACCCGGTCGCGGGGGTGGCCGTGGTCGGGGACGGGTCGGGGCGGTAGACCCCTCCGTCGCCTTCGCGCAACTCGGTCCGGGATCCGGGAACATGTTGCGTACACGTGTGCGTCCGCGCGGTCACGACGAAACACCTCGCTCGGTGAGGGAAGAGACGTACGCGTTCAGCTTGGGTCGCGATCGCCGTCCCGCGCCTCCCCCACGTGGGTCGGGCTTCGGGGGACGCGCGGCCCACCGAACGGGGGTCCACCTTCCACCCCCTGTCTGCCGGGACGAGCGCGATCGGGTCGCCGCCCGCGCGAGACCCCGGGACGTCAGCCGGTGACCTGACCCTTCTTCAACCACAGCTGATCCAGCAGCACGTCGCACCCGTCGCCCTTCTCGCAGGAGAGCGTGAGGGTGTTGGTGCCCTCGGTGAGCGTGGGGTAGGCGTAGGTCTGCGTCCAGCCCTTGGCGAAGTCGCCGTCGCCGGCGCCGGCGAAGTTGCTCATGTTCAGCTTGCTGCCGAAGGTCTTGCCGTTGACGGTGAGCGTCATCGACTGGTCGCTCCCGGCCGCGCTGTACCGGGCGAAGAGGGTGTAGTCACCGTCCTCGGGGATGCCGTCGACACTCCAGGTGACGGAGGACCCCACCGAGTCGAGCCCGGTGACGTAGACGCCGCCGTCCGACTGGGCTCCCTGGACGTCGGAGGCGGTCTCGACACCCGAACCGAGGCGCAGCGTCTTGGCGTCGGCCGTCGGCAACTCCGCGGGTTCCTCCTCTTCTTCGTCGTCGTCCGTAGCGGAGTCGGGGTCGTCGCTCGGCGACGGGGCCGGTGAGGCTCCGGCCGCCCGGTCGTCGGTGCTCGGGACGTCCGAGTCGCCTCCCAAGACGGCGACCCCGATACCGACGACGACCGCCGCGACCACGGCGAGGGCACCCCACAGCAGCCCCTTGGCGTGCGATCCCCGGGACGGGCCCCCGCCCCCGGCCCGAGGCGGCCGCGACGGGCCGGGTCCGGTGACGCCCCCTCCGCCGGCGAGCGCCTCCGGAGCGGCGTAGTGCGGGTTCGGCCCGTGGGCGTCCTGGGTCGCGGCGGCGGTCCCCGGCGCGGGCGCGCCGGCGGCCGGGGCGGAAGCCGCCTGCCCGTACGGGCGCCGGCCCACGGCGCGCACCCGGTTGACGGAGTGGGGGTAGCCGTATCCGCCGGACGGCGGCTGGGCCCCGTTCGCCTGTCCGTCGGCGTAGAGATAGCCGAACGGGTCGTCGTCCTCGGGCGTGCTCGCGCCGTTGTCGCCGGGCGTCATCCCTTGGTCTCCTAACCGGGTGCGGTGCTTTGGCGAGTGCTGAGAGGGCGAGCCTACCCGTTACCCATGCCCCGAAAGGGTGACTCCCGCCCCCTCTCGGCGTGCGGCGGGCGGTCAGCCGGCCCGTCGGTGCTGCCGGGGGCGGGAGCGTTTCTCGACGTACATCCGCTCGTCGGCGGATCTCAGCACCTCGTCCGCGGTCATGCCGCACTCGGCCCATCCGATGCCGAAGCTGGCCCCCACCCGGACGGGCCGGCCCTCGGCGCGGATCGGCTGGATGATCTCGTTGCGGAGCCGTACGGCGAGGTCCTGGGCGTCGGCCAGGCCGAGCCCGTCGGCCAGGATGACGAACTCGTCACCGCCGAGTCGGGCGACGGTGTCGCCGTCCCGGACGCCCGCCGTGAGCCGTCGGGCCACCTCGACCAGCACCGTGTCACCGGCGGTGTGCCCGTACCGGTCGTTGATCGACTTGAAGCCGTCCAGGTCGCAGAAGAGGACCGCGAGCCCCTTCGTCCCGTCGTCGACGTGGTGCCCTCGGTCGCCGCCCGGGGCGACGGTGTGCGTGTGCCGGCCGTACCCGGCGTGGGGGTCGGGGCCGGGCGGGAAGACGAAGCGCCGGCCGTCCGCGTCGTGGACGACGTCCCCGTAGGCGGCGTCCACCGCGTCGACCGCGGAGGGGGCCGTCCGGGGGCGTGCGCAGAGGCGGCCCGCGAGTCGGGCGCGCAGTTCGGAGGAGTTGGGCAGGCCGGTCAGGGAGTCGTGCGAGGCCCGGTGGGCGAGCTGGATCTCCCGGCGTTTGCGGTCCTCTATGTCCTCGACGTGGGTGAGCAGGAACCGCGGCCCGTCGGCGGCGTCCGCCACGACGCTGTTGCGGATCGAGACCCAGACGTACGTGCCGTCCCGGCGCCCGAGGCGCAGCTCGGCGCGTCCGCCCTCGGCGGCCGACCTCAGCAGGGTGCCGACGTCCTCGGGGTGGACCAGGTCGGAGAAGGAGTGGCGCCGCACGGCGGAGGCGGTGCGGCCCAACAGTCGGCACAGGGCGTCGTTGGTCCGCAGTATCCGGCCGTGCTGGTCCCCGCCGATCTCGGCCACGGCCATGCCCGAGGGGGCGTGCTCGAAGGCCTGCCGGAAGCTTTCCTCGCTGGCCCGCAGAGCCTGCTGCTCGCGTTCCAGGCGGATCAGGGCCCGTTGCATGTTGGAACGGAGCCGGGCGTTGTTGACGGCTATGGCGGCCTGGAAGGCGTACATCTGGAGCGCCTCGCGCCCCCAGGCCCCGGGGCGGCGACCGTTGCGCGGCTTGTCCACGGACAGCACGCCGACCAGCTCGCCGCTGGACGCGCCGTGCGCGCAGGGCTCGTACATCGGGGCGAAGAGCCGGTCGGCGGGGTGCCACTCGTCCTCGAAGCGCGGGCCGGGACCGTCGGTGTACCACTGCGGGACGTCGTCGTCGTCGAGGACCCACCCCTCCGTGTGAGGGATGTAGACCAGGTCGCCCCACCGCTCCCCCATGGTGAGCCTGCGCTCCCAGGAGGCGCGGGAGCCGACCCGACCGGTGACCAGGGCCTCCGCGGCCTGGTTGCCGGCGAAGGCGGCGACGACCAGGTCGCCGTCGGGTCGCACCAGGTTGACGCAGGCCAGCTCGTATCCGAGGGCCTGGACGACGCCGTCGGCCACGGTCTGCAGGGTGTCGGCCAGGCTGCGGGCCGTGTTCATGTCGGCCATGGCCTGGTGCAGCCGCCGCAGGGACGCGAGGCGCACATACGGCTCCGAGTCGGTCTCCACGCTCGCCCTCCCCCCGAGACACCGCAGCGATTCAAGGGATGGTGGCGGCGCCTTGTTCCTGCGGTGCCCTTGTGGCCTCCCCGCCACTGAATCACAGCGCGCTCCGCACTCGGCACACAGGGTCAACAATTCTCACCCCTTGTGTCTCAAGTCACAGCGAAAGATGAACAATTGTGTGAGGTTCTTGCGCATCGGCTATGTGTCGACTGAGCGCCGATGGGGAATGCGCGCACACCCGACGCCCCACTCCGACCGCGTCGCCGCTCGCCCCTCCGGTCGTCGGCCTCCGACCACGGCCCTAGACCATCACCCCGCCCCGGGACCGATGCCGAGCCCCCGCGCGGCGAACTACGGTGGCGGCGTGTCGAACACTCCCACCGCCGCCCTCCCCGTCACCCTCCTCCCGACCCCGGATCAGGGGCATCCTGAGGGGGTGAGCGACGACGAGTTCCGCACCGCCCTCTCCCGACTCGCCTCGGGTGTGGTCCTGGTGACCGCGCAGGAGCCCCCGCTCGACCCGGACGACCCGAACGCGCCGAGCGGCGAGGACGTCGGCATGACGGCCACCGCCTTCCTGTCCGTCTCCCTCGACCCGCCACTGGTCCTGGTCAGCCTGCGCGAGGGTTCACGGATGGACGACCTCCTCGCCGAGCGGCCACACTGGGCGGTCTCGGTACTCGCCGAGAACCAACGCCACATCGCCGGCCGATTCGCGATGAAGGGACGGGTCAGCGACCGGTTGCTGTTCCAGGACATCCCCCGGGTCCGCGGGGCCGTCTCCGGGGCGCCCCTGGTGTCCGGAGCCCTCGCGACGCTGGAGTGCCGGACGGAACAACGGGTGCGGGCGGGCGACCACACACTCGTCGTCGGCCGGGTCCTGGCCGCCGCGCTCCCGAACGCCGAGGGCCGCCCGCTGACGTACTTCCGGGGCCGCTACCGGCACCTGGACTGACCCCCACGCGAGCGCTCCCGCCCCCGGGACCCCCGGCCGGGTCAGCCCCAGTCCTTCGGAGAACGACCCCGCTTGGTCTGGGAACGCCGCTTCTTCTCCCGCAGCCGACGCTCGTCGACCCCTCGGGGCACCCGGGTCGGCCTGCGAGCCCGCGGCGGGGGCGCGCTCGCCTCCGCCAGCAACGCCGCCAACCGCACGGCCGCGGCCTCACGATTGCGAAACTGCGAACGATGCTCGGAAGCGCGGACACTGACGACCCCGTCGGTCAGTCGCCCGGCCAGTCGCTCCAACGCACGCCGCTTCCACACCTCGGGCAGCGCCCGAGTGCGCGCGAGGTCGAAACGGACCTCCACCCGGGAGTCCGTGGTGTTGACGTGCTGCCCCCCGGGCCCCGAGGAACGCGAGAACCGCCACTCCAACTCCGCCTCGGGCAGGACGACGGAGCTGCGGATGACGTGGGGACCGGACATGCCCCCATCCTCCCTCCGACGAGCGGTCCACGTCACCCGGGAATCCACCGCGAGGAAGGTGCCCGCATCCGGAACCTTGCGCGCGCCCTCCGACGTTCCCACGGGGAGTTGTAGCTTCATGCCGTACGCACACGAGGGAAGGGACTCCCAACAATGGCTGTAAGCCTGTCCAAGGGTGGCAACGTCTCGCTCACCAAGGAGGCTCCGGGCCTGACCGCCGTCACCGTGGGCCTCGGCTGGGACGTCCGCACCACCACGGGCACCGACTTCGACCTCGACGCCTCCGCCATCGCCGTCAACGACCAGGGACGCGTCTACTCCGACGCGCACTTCGTCTTCTTCAACAACAAGCAGACGCCCGACAACACCATCGTGCACACCGGCGACAACCGGACCGGCGAGGGCGCCGGCGACGACGAGGCGATCAACGTCAACCTCTCCGGCCTCCCGGCCGACGTCGACAAGATCGTCTTCCCCGTCTCCATCTACGACGCCGAGAACCGCGGCCAGAACTTCGGCCAGGTCCGAAACGCCTACATCCGCATCGTCAACCAGGCGGGCGGCACCGAGATCGCCCGCTACGACCTCTCCGAGGACGCGGCGACGGAGACGGCGATGGTCTTCGGCGAGCTGTACCGCAACGGCGCCGAGTGGAAGTTCCGCGCCGTCGGCCAGGGTTACGCCTCCGGCCTGGTCGGCATCGCCCAGGACTTCGGCGTCAACGTCTGACACCGCCGCGGGCCCGCCGCGCGGAGACCGAGGAAGGACACGGGTGCCCCGCGCGCCCGACACCCCCTCGGTCCCCGACGGCGGGCCCGCGCCGTCCCCGCGCCCCGCCCACCCGGCGGCGGAGGCCCTCACGGAGCGGCCGGCCTCCCCTCGCCGTACAGCCAGCGCTCCCAGATCTCCGTGAAGTCGACGTCCGGCGCGCCCCGTTCGACATGGGCCACGAAGTCCTCCGTGTCCGCGTTGCCGTGCCGGTGCGCCGCGGCCCACCCCCGGACCGACTCCCGGAAGGCGTCGTCCCCGACCTCCTGCCGGATCCGGTGCAGCACCATCGCGCCCCTCTGGTAGACCGGGGCCGCGGAGATGTCCGCCGCGCCCGGCGGCTCGGCCGGGGGAAACGCCCAGACCGCCGCGTCGGCCGCGGGATCCTCGAAGTGGTCGCCGGCCAAGAGCGCGCGGAAGGTCCGCTCGGCGCTGTCCCCTCCGTGCTCCTCCTGCCACAACCACTCCGCGTAGGTGGCGAAACCCTCGTTGAGCCACATGTCGCGCCAGGTCCTGGGCGAGACGGAGTCGCCGAACCACTGATGCGCCAACTCGTGGACGAGCAGGACGATGTCCGGGGCGCCGGGGAAGACCGGCCGACCCTGCGTCTCCAACGCGTACCCCACGTCCGCCGGTCGATCGACCACCGCCCCGGCCGAGGAGAACGGGTACGGGCCGAAGATCTCCTCCGCCCAGGACAGCACCTCGGGGATCCGCGCCAGCACCGGAGCGGCCTGCGCCGCCTGGTCCGGGTCGACGGCGGTGACGATCGGCAGCCCGTCGGCCGTCCGGGAACGCTCGATCTCCCACCGCCCGATCGCCAACATGGCCAGGTAGCCGGCCATCGGCTCCTCGGTGCGCCAGGCGTACCGGGTCCGACCGTCGACGGTCCGTGTCCCGGCGGGCTCGCCGTTCGAGACCACGGCGAGGCCCTCGGGCACCGACACCGCCACGTCGTAGGTCGCCTTGTCCGAGGGATGGTGGTTGCCGGGGAACCACGCCGCCGAACCGACGGGCTGACCGAGGGCCAGCGCCCCGTCCTCGGTGGGCAGCCACCCCTCCCGCGATCCGTCCGGGTCGGTGACGGTCACCGGACGGCCCGCGTACCGGATCGTGACGCGGAACGTCTCGCCCCGGTCGACGGGATCGGCCGGGCGGACCGTGAGCTCCTGGCCCGCACGGTCGAAGCGGGCCTCGACCCCGTCCACGACGACCCCCGCCACCTCCAGCCCCTCCAGGTCCAGGTTGAAGGCGGGCAGCTTCTCCGTGGCGCGCGCGGTGAGCGTGGCCTGCCCGGCCACATGTCGCCGGTCGGGGTCGTAGTCGAGATCGAGGGCGTAGTGGGCCACGTCGTATCCGCCATTTCCCGCCAGCGGGAAGTAGGGGTCGCCCACGCCGGAGCCGCCCGGGGCTCCGGCGGACCCACTCCCGCCGCCGCATGCCGAGAGAACGACCGAGGCGGCGGCGACCAGGGCGGATCGACGACGAAGACGCACGCCGCGATCCTAGGCCCCGGCCCCCGCGACGGCCCGAGGCGACGCCCCGGCGACGCACCCGGACACCCCGCCTCCCCGGGCTCCCGGGTCTCCGGCCCTCCGGACCGTGCCCGCCGCACCCGCGGCGGGGCGGACACGGCGGCATGACACCATCACCCGGTGCTCGACATCGGCTACGCCCTCGCCAACCGCTTCCCCGACCCGCCGCAGACCGACTACCGGCGCGCCGACGTGCGGACCCTGCGCCACGACCTGTTCTGCGGCGACGTCCATCTCGCGGACACCCGCTCGGACCGTGAGGTCTCCACGGCCTGGGGATGGGTGCCCGTGCTCGACTTCGCCTGGGCGTTGTGCGACATCGTGGAACACCTGGACCGGGATCCGGCCGGCTCCCGGGCCTCCCGGCCGCAGCGGGCCGAGCTGGACTTCACCGAGTCCAGCGACCGGCTGCTGTTCGAGCGCCGCTTCGGCTGGGTCGACATCGACGCCGAGTGGCTCCCGACCACCGAGCCACCGCTGTCCTTCCCGCACTCCGAGCTTCGCCGGGAGGCCCGGGACTTCCTGCACGATCTGGTCGCCGACCTGATCGATCTGCACGAGGACCTCGCCGACAACCCGGCACTCTGGACCCTCCAGGCACGCTTCCCCCGCCTGCCCTGACAGGGACGCGCCCCCCGACGCGCGCCCGCCGGGGCGGTGAAGCGGCGAGACCGGGGCCGGACGCCCGCTCACCCGCCCCCCTCCGGCGTCGCCCCCTCCGCCAGCACGCGGACCCCGAGCCGGGCCGCCAACGCCGGAGCCAGATCCAGCATCTGGGCCGGACTGATCACCGTGCCCGCGAGCCGGTCGAACCCATGGGCGATCTCCAACGGCCGGGCACCCCGTAGATCGACGTCGCCGCAGGTCGCCGCGGTCAGGTCGGCGCCGCGTACCGCGCAGTCCGCGAACCGCACCCGCTCCAGCCGGGCGCCGCCGAAGTCGGGCTCCACCAGCACACACCCCTCGAACGTCACGTCCCTCATCCGGGCGCCGCGGAAGTTCGCGCAGTCCCACTTGCCGCCCCGGACCAGCACCCGCTCCAGCGTCGCCCCGTGCAGCGCGACCCCGCCCAAGCGGGCGTCGACCCATTCGACGTCGCGGAGCACGGCCTCGGCGAGGTCGGTGCCCACACCGCGCACCTCGGTCAGCACCGAATCCAGCAGGCGCGCGCGGCGCAACACCGTCTCGTCCAGCGCGCATGCCGTCAACGCGCAGTCCAGGAAGCGCGCGCCCGCACCGTCCTGGCCCGCGAGATCGGCCCCCTCGATCCGCACCCCGTCGTAGTCGCCGTCCCGGCTCAGCGCCGCCCCTCCGTACGCCTCAAGGGGCGGCAGCCGCACCTCGGGCAGCCGCGCCCGTCGCACCACCCCCGGGGCGCTCCTCTCCCGCGACACCGCCGGGCCCTCCACGTCCTCAGTCGCCATGACCCCATGCTGCCCCCGGCCACCGACACCCGGCCGGGCCCCGCCGGGCGGCGCGTGCGGGGCCCGGCCGGGTGGACGGCGAGCAAGGATGCGGCACCCGGCGATCCGTGGTGTTCTGGCCGAGTGAGACTCACCCGAACGGGTGAAGAGGCCGTCCCCGCCGACGCGGATCCGCGCCGGTGGTGGGGCTTGGTGGTCATCGCCCTCGCCCAGCTGATGGTCGTCCTCGACGCGACGATCGTGAACATCGCCCTCCCCTCCGCCCAACGCGATCTCGGCATCTCCGACGGAGACCGGCAGTGGGTGGTCACCGCCTACACCCTGAGCTTCGGGGGGCTGCTCCTGCTCGGCGGACGAGTCGCGGACCTCGCCGGCCGCAAGCGTGCCTTCCTGATCGGACTCGTGGGCTTCGCCGGCGCCTCGGCCCTCGGCGGTGCCGCCACCGGGTCGGCCACCCTCTTCGGCGCGCGGGCCGTCCAAGGCGTGTTCGCGGCGCTCCTGGCCCCCGCCGCCCTGTCCCTGCTCACCACGACGTTCACCGACCCGAGGGAACGAGGCCGGGCCTTCGGCGTCTACGGCGCCCTGGCCGGCAGCGGAGCCGCCATCGGGTTCCTCCTGGGCGGTGTGCTGACCGAGTACCTCGACTGGCGCTGGTGCCTGTACGTCAACGTGCCGATCGCCATCGTCGCCTTCGCCGGCGGTCTCGCCCTGCCACAGGACCGACCGGCGCACACCCACGCGCGTCTGGACGTCCCCGGGGCGCTCCTGGGCTGCGGGGGGTTGGTCACCCTCGTCTACGGTTGCGCGGAGGCCGAGACCCGCGGCTGGGTCGACCCTCTGATCATCGGATGCCTCTGCTGCGCGGCACTGCTGCTCACCGCCTTCGTGCTCCGGCAGGCACGCGCGCCCGTGCCGCTGTTGCCCCTGCGCATCGTTCGGGACCGCGACCGGGCCGGGTGCCTTGTGACCCTGATGCTGGCCGTCACCGCGCTCTTCGGTCTGTTCCTCTTCCTCACCTACTACCTCCAGTCCGTCCTCGGCTACCCGCCTGTCCGAACCGGCCTCGCCTTCCTCCCGCTGACCCTGTCGATCACCGTAGGCTCCACCCAGATCTCCGCTCGGCTGCTGCACCGCGTCGCCCCGAGGGTCCTGCTCGTCCCGGGGATGCTGCTCGCCGCGACCGGCATGTCGCTGCTGACCCGCATCAGGGCGGACTCCGCCTACGCCTCCGAGGTCCTGCCCGCGCTCGTCCTCATCGGTCTGGGGGTCGGGGCGACGGTCATGACCGTCTTCGCCACCGCGACCGCCGACGTCTCCGCGCGTGACTCCGGTGTCGCCTCGGCCACCGTCACCACCGTGCAACAGGTCGGCGGTTCCATCGGGACCGCCCTGCTCAACACCGTCGCCACCACGGCGTCCGCGTCCTGGATCGCCGCGAACCTCACGGACCCCGCGCGAAGCGACCTCGTCACCCGGGAGGGAGTGGTGCACGGCTACACCGTGGCGATCTGGCTGGGCACCGGGATCATGCTGCTGGCGGCGCTGGTCGGCGGGCTGATGGTGACCAAGGGGCCCCCACGCCACACCACCCACGCCGGGCCCGCGGCCCACGAGCGCGCGCCCTGACATCACGGCCGGGGTCCGCGGGTGTGGTGGGCGTCAGCCGGCGATCTCCAGGCACACCGACACCGCCATGTAGGCCAGGCCGCCGGGAGAGCAGGCGACCATCATGACGAAGGTCGCGCTCACGGGAATCGTCGACGGCGGGGCCAGGAAGCCCGGCGTACTCTCGCTCAGTTCCGCGCCACCGGCGTCGCCGGTGCGCTCCAGCACGGTCTCGGCGTCCATGGCACCTCAACTCGTTCGTCGTGCGTCGTGCTTCCAGAGTCGCCTGGGGTGTCCTGCCCGTCATCGTCGGATCGGTGGTCCTACGGGACGACCGCTCCTCCCCCGACGGGCGAGCCCGGACGAGACGGAAGTGCCGGGCCGCCTGACGACGCGCCCGGCACTCCGGGAGTCCTCCACGACGCCCGCCGCCGAAGCCGCCGGGCGAGCACCGAGTCGCTCAGCCCGAACCGCCGCCTCCGATGCCGACGTTGCCCGTGATCACGACGACACCCACGATGTTGTCGCCGATGGTGAACGTGGCGGAAACGGGGGCGTTCGCCCGGCGGACGTATCCGTCGGTGTACTCGTGGAGTTCGTCCTCGATGTCGTCCATCCACTGGGTCTTGGTGTTCATGGGCATCTCCAAGTCCTCCTGGTCGTCGGTGGCTCGGCGACCACCGCGCGGCTCACTCTTCGGCCGCCCTGTCATCGCCAACGTAGGCGGCCGCGACCTCCCGCCGACTCCCCCGATCGGATCGCCGCCCGGCGGAAGGACGCTTCCCCCGGTTCACGCGTGTGCCGAGCCGCCCTCCCGGACGGCCCGGCACATCGAGGTCTCCTCCACGACGCACACCCGCGGCCGAAGCCGCGGGCGAGCGCCCGCCCCTCTCAGCGCAGACCGCCCCCGACGAGGTTGACGGTGCCCGTGGTGACCACGGCGAACCCGATGAAGTTGTCCCCTATGGTGAACGTGCCGGATACCGGGATCCCGGCCTGCCGGACGTACCCGGAGTCCGACTCGTCCAGCTCCTCCTCGACGGTGTCGATCCACTGGTTCTCGATGTTCTTGAGCATCTCCGCGTCCTCCTGACTGTGGGCGGTTCGGCGAGGACCGCGCGACGCCCTTCCGCGGCCCGCTCGGTCACCGTGAAACTGTCAAAGCCGGCGGCTTGCCGGGGTCCCCCGATCGGCCCACACGACCGGTGGACAGCGGGTCCTCCGATCGCCCTACGGGAACGGCCGCGGCGAGGGTGGCGGCGCGCGCACCCCGGCGGGAGACTCGCTCTCCACCGGCGCCCGGAACCGGGGGCGGCGTGAAAGACGTCGACGCCCCCGCGACCGAGATGGCGAGGGCGTCGACCCGGGAGCCCCCTGTCGGATTCGAACCGACGACCTTCGCTTTACAAGAGCGGCGCTCTGACCAGCTGAGCTAAGGAGGCATCGCGCGGAAACCCGACATACGCGCGCAGAGACCCGGCCCACTCTACACAGTGCCCCGCTCTCCGGGGGAGGGAGCCCGGGGCGCTGGGGCGAGCATAGGGGTTCCGCCGAAGTTCCCCTTCCCTCGGCTGCTGACAACCCGGGGGGACCCCGGGTAACGTCCTGGCAGGTCACCCATATGGACCACACCACGACAGAACCGCACGACACGGCCGAGCCCGTCGCCGTGCCACCACCTTCCTACAACGGATCGTCCGGCACGTTCCTGCCGGTAGAAGGGGGCCCTTCACCATGGCCACAGTCTCGTTCGACCAGGCGACCCGGATATACCCGGGCGCCGACAAGCCCGCCGTCGACGCGCTCGACATCGAGATAGCCGACGGCGAGTTCCTCGTCCTGGTCGGCCCGTCCGGGTGCGGCAAGTCCACCTCGCTCCGGATGCTCGCGGGACTGGAGGACGTGAATTCCGGCTCCATCCGCATCGGCGACCGCGATGTCACCCACCTCCCGCCCAAGGACCGGGACATCGCCATGGTGTTCCAGAACTACGCGCTCTACCCGCACATGACGGTCGCCGACAACATGGGGTTCGCGCTCAAGATCGCGGGAGTGAACAAGCGCGTGATCCGGGAGAAGGTCGAGGAGGCCGCCCGCATCCTCGACCTGACGGACTACCTCGACCGCAAGCCGAAAGCGCTCTCCGGCGGTCAGCGACAGCGGGTCGCCATGGGCCGCGCCATCGTCCGCGAGCCGAGGGTGTTCCTGATGGACGAGCCGCTGTCCAACCTCGACGCCAAGCTGCGCGTCTCCACCCGCACCCAGATCGCCTCGCTTCAGCGGCGTCTCGGCATCACCACCGTGTACGTGACGCACGATCAGGTCGAGGCCATGACGATGGGCGACCGGGTCGCCGTGCTGAAGGACGGTCTGCTGCAGCAGATCGACACCCCTCGGAACCTCTACGACCGGCCCGCCAACCTCTTCGTCGCCGGGTTCATCGGGTCCCCGGCGATGAACCTGATCGAGGCTCCCCTCACCGACGGCGGCGTGCGATTCGGCGACAGCGTCGTACCGGTCGATCGGGAGGCGCTGCGAGCCGCCGCCGACCGGGGCGAGCGCACGGTGACCGTCGGCGTCCGGCCGGAGCACTTCGACGTGGTGGGGCGGGCCGACGGCGGCTCCCCGCCCGACGGCGCCGACGACTCCGGCCCCGGTCTGGCCGTACTGGTGAACGTCGTCGAGGAGACCGGCGCCGACGGCTACGTCTACGGCACCGCGGATGTGGCGGGCGCGGCGAGGGACCTGGTGGTCCGGGTCAACAGCCGCGCGGTCCCGGAGAAGGGCGCGACCGTACGGGTCGTGCCACAGCCCGGCGAGACCCACGTCTTCTCCACGTCAACCGGAGAGCGCCTGGACGGCTGAATCTCACTCGCGTTGACGACGAGGGGGCTCCACGGCACGCGGTGGAGCCCCCGCGCCGTCCGTGATCACCCTGCCGTACCGGACGTTTCGAGTGCTGTGCGTCAACTTCGGTTCGAGGAACGGGCCTCTCCCGTCCCTCGAACCGGTGACCAAATGTCGCCGCGCCGTCACCTGCCGCTACGCTCGCTCGCGTGATGCACTCCGTGAACCACTCCACCACCCTTCGAAAGCGTCGGGGCCGGGGTCCCGCCCGAGGGATCGGCCGATCCCTCGCCCTGGTCCTGCCCGTGGTCCTGGTGCTTTCCGGGACGCTCGCGGTCACCCGGGTCGACTGGTCCGGGGCGCAGTCCCATTCCGTGCTGGCCGCCTCCGAGGCCGCGGCGTCGACGACCTCCTCGCGGGCCAAGCCCCTCGCCCCCCACGAGGCGCTGCGCGACCGGTTGCTGACCGAGCTGCGAGAGGAGGACCCGGGCACCGCGCTGACCCACCTCCAGCGGGCGGTCGACGAGCGCCCGTCGTTGGCACGACACTGCGCCTCCATCGCACGCACCCTGGGTCGCGCGGCGGTTCGGGTCTACGGCCCGAAGCGCGCGCAGTCCTACGCCCGCCCGGTCTGCGACACCGCCTTCGCCGCCGGCGTGCTGGCCGCGCACCACTGAGGGCGCTCACCGGCGACGGTCCACGCGTGCCACGCCCACGGCCACGCGTGGACCGTCGTCCTCGTGACGGGGGAAGCGGGAGGGACAGGACGAGCGGTCCGTATCGCGGACGAGTGACACTCGGCAGATCTCCGAATGGCCGCACGCCTCCATCGGGCCGGCTGGGCGTGCGCGCTCGAACGCACTTGGTGACGGTGGGAGAGCGCCCCCTCCTACGGGGCGCCTTCCCCTGAGCGAGGACACTCCATGAGCGATAGATCCAAGCCGGCCACGGTGGCTCGAGTGCGCCGCAGGCGCCTCTGGGGCGTGACCGGTGGCATGACCCTGGCCTGCTCCGTACTCCTGACCAGCAGGTACCGGGAACGGAGATCGAGGTGCCGGAGAACGGCGACTTCGCCACCGCCACGGCCGACTGCCCCGCCGGGACGACTGAGCGGCGGCTACTTGACATCCTCCCCGCCCTAAAGGACGGGGATTCCTGGCTCACGTTGGCTGGGGACCAGCGGTCCGCCGGCTCTTACACGATCGACACCAGCCGGGTTGAGACCAGCCCGGACGAGCATCACGCGGGCGGAGTTCTTGTCCCGAGGCGAGACGACTGCGCACGCGGTGCAGGTGTAGGTACGTTCGGAAAGAGGAAGTGCGTGCTTGGTTCTCGCTCCGCACGCCGCGCAGTCCATCGTGGTGTGTGCGGGATGCACGAGATGGATGTCCCGTGCGTGTTTGCGGCCCATCTCGATCAGGGCCGTCTTGGTGACGCCGATCGCCGCGTCGGCGGCTTTGCGGGCCACGGTGGTCTCGGCGAGGAACTTCGGGCGGAAGTCCTCGACGGCGATCGCGTCGTGGTCGCGGACCACGGACTTGGCCCACTTACGGGCGGTGTCCTGGCGTTGCCGGGCCACCTTCTTGTGCACCTTCACGGTCTGCCGCCGCGCCTGCCGGTAGCCGTTGGAGGCCGCCTGCCCGCGCGCGGGGCGGCGGCGGGCCGTCATCCGCTGGTAGTGGGCGAGGCGCCGCGCGGCTTTCTCGCCGTGTTCGGCGTGGGGGAGGTCGTGGGCCTCGGACGTGGTGGTGGCGGTCTCCCCGACGCCCCAGTCCACGCCGAGCACCCGGCCCGTTGCCGGGAGCGGCCGCACCTGGGTCGCGACGACGAACGACGCGTACCAGTGCCCCAAGGAGTCCTGGTAGACACGCACCGAGGTGGGTGCGGCCGGGAGATCGCGGGACCAGACGACCGTCAAGACGATGCCGCCCGCGAGGTGCGGGCGGCCGTCCCTCAGCCGGAAGCCCCGGGTGGTGTAGTTCAGCGTGGGCAGCGCGTCCCGCTTCCGCTTGATGCGGGGCATCCCGGCACGCTGCCGCATCGGCAGCCCGGCCTTGATGTCCTTCATGGCCTTGGCGCGGGACTTGGCGAAATCGCGGATGGTCTGCTGCTGCGGCACCGAGGCACCCTCACGCAGCCACGACATCGTGGTGCGGGCCTCGGTCAGCATCTTGTCCAGCTGGGCCGGACCGCCCGTCGTCTTCTCGGCCGCGTCCCGGTTCGCGGCGTGGACCTTGCGGGACACGGCCACGCACTCGTTCCACACCCAGCGGCAGCGCGCCCACTCGGCCGTCAGGCCCGCGCGGGCGGTCGACGACACACGAAGCCGGAAGGTGTACCGGGCATGCCCGGCATCCCTCTGCTGCGTCCCTGGCGTCGTCATGACATGATCGTAGCATGGAACCTGAGAAGCGGATCTCTCTCCGCCTGCCCGCTGACCTGCATGAACGCCTCGTCGAGAAGGCCCGGACCGACCGACGGTCCCTCAACTCCGAGATCGTCCACCTACTTGAGGCCGCCCTCGGCCCGGTGGGTGGAGACAACCAATCGCTCTGACGGCGATTGCTCTATTCCGTGCCCCGCTACGCGGGGGCTTCGATTCCTCCCCGGCCTGAAGACCGGGGCATCCTCGAAGGAGAACTGGTGACCAGTTCGGAGAACGTCCAAGTCAGCGCGGACCGGCGTGACCTCCTCCTCGACAACCGATGGACCGTCACAGCCACCACACTCCCCGGACAGATCGCCAACGGCACGCTCCTGGCGTACGCCGTCTGCACGGTCTGACCACCCTCGGCCGGTCCTCGGCAGCCCGATCTGCCGAGGACCGGCCGAGGATCGGCAACGGGCACGTCGCGTCACGCGGAGCCCGCCCGGACCCGGGACGCCTGGAAGCGCGTCCCACTCTCGCTGGAGGCTCGGGCGGGCGGGGGTGACCGGCTTCATCGCGCCACCCACGTACAGTGCGCCCATGACCGATCCGAGCACCGTGTCCCGCCGTCCCGTGCAGGCCGTCGTCCTGGCCGGAGGACAAGGGTCCCGACTGCGTCCTTACACCGACGACCGGCCGAAGCCGATGGTCGAGATCCCCGGCACGGGGACGCCGATCATCGGACACCAACTCTCCTGGCTCGCCGAGGAGGGCGTCACCGACGTGGTGGTCTCCTGCGGACATCTCGCCGAGGTCCTGCAGAAGTGGCTGGCCGACTCCGAGTTGCCGGTGTCGGTGACCACCGTCGTGGAGAGTGAGCCGCTGGGCCGAGGCGGGGGTCTGAAGTACGCCGCCGCCCACCTGCCCCACCCGGACCAGCCCTGGTACGCCACGAACGGGGACATCTGGACCAGGTTCTCCCTGCGGGACATGGCCGACTTCCACGCCGAGCGGGACGCCGTCGCGACGCTGGCGCTGGCGCGCCCGCGGCTGCCGTGGGGTGCCGTGCAGACCGACGGCTTCGGGCAGATCACGGACTTCATCGAGGCACCGCCCTCGACCTTCGAGATCAACGCCGGCGTCTACGTGTTCTCCGCCGAGTTCGCCGGGACTCTCCCGGAGCGCGGGGACCACGAGCGCTCGACCTTCCCCCGACTGGCGCGCAAGCGGCGGCTCGCCGGCTTCCCGATCCCTCAGGGCTCCTACTGGCGAGCCATCGACACCGCCAAGGATCTGACGGAGGCGGCGAGGGAACTGGCGGCGCTCGGACGCTGAGCGTCGACTCACAAGGGTCCGACCCCACCAAGCGCGAGCCGCCTCCCACATCGGCCCCGGTCAGGCGGCCGACCCCGACCGCCCGAGGGGTCGCGCCGCCGCCGGACGCGACAGCGCACACCCCTCGGGCCGGAGTCGCGCCCGGATGGGGCGCCTATCCCAGCAACCCGCCGACGAGCCCGGGCCCCTCCGTGGCGGAGTCCTCCTCCGGTCCGGGGCCGCTTTCCACGTCGCCGCCGGTGCCGGGCTCGGTGCCCGTGCCGGGGCCGACGTCTCCGGCGCCGGGTCCGCCGGGACCGCCGGTGGATCCGCCTCCGCCGGCCGGCCCGGCGGTGGTGCTCGGCGGGGGCTCCTCCGCGGCGGGCTCGGGCTGCCGCTCCGGCGGGGCCTGCCCGGTGGTGCCCTGGGTCTGGCTGGGGGTGCCGGAGGTCGCCTCGCCCGGATCGCCGACGGCTTCCGGGGTGGGGGCGGCTTCCGAGGGCTCGGCGGCTTCGGGGACGCCGGCCTCGTCGCTGGGCGAGGCGGAGGCCTCGGGGGTGGCGTCACCCGGCTCCTCCGGCTCACTGGGCAGCGGGGAGCCCGGCTGGACGTTGCGCGGCGCCTCGCCGGGGCCGGGGACGACGACCCGGTCGGTGTCGCGCACCGCGCCGCCGAGCACGGAGCCGACGAGCAGGGTGACCCCCGCCACGAGGAAGGTGACCAGAGCCCCCCGTCGTAGGACGAAGAGGCGGAGGTCCCAGATGTCCGAGAGCGGACCGAGGCGTCGCCAGGCCGTCGCGGCGAGGCGGCCGTCCACGGAGTACACCGGGGCTCCGGCGATGATCAACGGGGACCAGGCCGCCAGGAAGAGGACGTCGGACGCGTCGTAGCCGGTGGCCGCCGTCCAGCCGACGGTCACGAGCAGAGCCGCGGAGAGCAGGGCGCCCACGGCGGCGGCCAACCGCTGCCAGCAGCCCAGCATCGTCAGGACACCGACGATCACTTGGAGGAACGCCACGGCGAGGCCTGAGCCCACCGGGTGGGCCAGCGCGAACCGGTGCAGCGGCTCCGCCGCCTCCCAGGGGGTCAGCGTGTTCAGCCAGGCGACCAGGGAGCCGCGCTCGCCTCCGTCGAAGTAGACCGGGTCGCAGAGCTTGCCCATCCCGGCGTAGACGGAGACGAACCCGATGACCACCCGCAGCGGAAGCAGTACGACGCCCAGGTTCATGCGGCGACCGGGGTAGTAGGCGTGCCGCGCCGAGTCTTCGCCGTCCCCCCGGGATCCCGGCGGGCGGGCGGCGGGGCCCCCGCGGTCGTCGGGGTCCTCTTCCGGGCGGTCGGGCTCGGGGTGGTCCGAGTCCTCGTACGGGGGCTCGTCGTAGGCGCCGCCGACCGTGCGCATGGGGGGCAGCAGCCTGCCGGCCGACGGTGCGTCGGCCCCGGGCCTGGCACCGACGACGGGGGTGGGCAGGGTCCGGGTGGTGAGGTCCTCGCCGCGCTCCACCGGCTCCCGGTCGTCGAGGCCGACCCGCGGCACGACGCGGGTCGCCCCGGTGTCCGGCACCGGCACGGCCCCGGCCCGCACGGCCTGCAGCAGGCGGTGCGCGCCGGTGTCGTCCGGGGCGGAGCGCCCGCTCCAGACGACGGGCCTGCGCCGCGCGGGGGCGCCGGCCCCCGCGCGACCGGCCGCGCCGCCGAGCGCGGCGAAGGAGGTGGTGTCCTGGGCGGCGATCAGGTGCCGCGCCACCCGCTGGGAGCGGGAGCGTCGCGCCGAGGCGCCCAGCTGCACGCGGAAGCTCGCGTGATTGACGATGACCTGGGCCGGATCGCTCGGCACCTTCACCATGCTCAGCGGGGGAGCGTCGTCGAACCCCGACGAGCGGTCCCCCGTGGGTGTGCGGGGTGTTCTGGTGTCCACACTCATCTAACCGAGTGACGTGTGGTTAGGACACTGCCTTGACCTGGCGGATCTGTCCGGACCGCGTCAAGCGGGCCCGGACCACCGGGAACACCCCGCGCGGGCGCCGGGGCGCGCGGGGGGATCAGGCGCGCCGGCGCGCCACCTCGTAGAGCACGATGCCCGCGGCGACACCCGCGTTGAGCGACTCGGCGCCGCCCGGCATGGGGATCCGTACCCTCAGGTCACAGGTCTCGCCGACCAGACGGGACAGCCCCTTGCCCTCGCTTCCGATCACGATCGCCACCGGTCCGTCCAGGACTCGGAGGTCGCCGAGTTCGGCGTCGCCGTCGGCGGCGAGGCCGACCACCACGACACCGGCCTTCTTGTAGGCCTCCAGCGTGCGCGTGAGGTTGGTGGCGCGCGCGACCGGCGTGCGCGCCGCCGTCCCCGCGGAGGTCTTCCAGGCGCCGGCGGTCATTCCCGCGGCCCGCCGCTCGGGCACGACGACGCCGTGCCCGCCGAAGGCGGAGACGGACCGGACCACGGCGCCGAGGTTGCGCGGGTCGGTGACCCCGTCCAGGGCGACGATCAGCGGCGTCTCTCCCGCGTCGTCGGCGGCGGCGAGGAGGTCCTCGGGATGGGCGTAGGCGTACGGCGGGATCTGTAGGACGAGACCCTGGTGGTTCAGCCCTCCGGCGATCCGGTCCAGTTCGGGGCGGGGGGCCTCCATGAGGTTGATGCCACCGCGCTCGGCGGCGACCTGGAGGGCTTCCCTGACCCGCTCGTCGTTGTCGATGAACTGCTGCACGTAGAGCGTGGTGGCGGGGACGCCCTCGCGAAGCGCCTCGACCACGGGGTTGCGGCCGACGACCAGTTCGGACGTGGCACGCCCGCCTCGGCGGGCCTGCTGCCGGCCCTGCGTCCGGCGGGCCTTGGCCTGGGCCGCGCGCTGCTTGGCGTGACCCTTGCGCATCTCGGCGGGGGGCGTGGGCCCCTTGCCTTCCAGGCCCCGGCGCCGATTGCCGCCGCTGCCGACCTGCGCGCCCTTCTTGCCGGACATGCGGCGGTTGTTCGCGGCCATGAGTTACCCGTTTCGCTCTCTCGGAAAGTGTGTTCGCGCGCGTGGGGCCTTCCGCCCGACGCACGTCGTCCTGACAGTGTGCCCGTCCGGCGGGCCGGCGGGCACACTCGATCAAGCCTCGGCCGCGGTCACCGGGCCCCGAGGGTCCACCTCGGGCCCTGCGGCCCGTCCTCGATGACCAGCCCGGAGGCGTTCAGCCGGTCTCGGATGGCGTCCGCCGTCGACCAGTCCTTCCGCGAGCGCGCCGCCTCCCGCTGGTCGAGGATGAGGTGGACCAGGTCGTCGACGACGGAGCGCAGGCGGCGGCTCTGGTCGTCCTCGCTCGTCCAGCGGGCGTCCAGGGGGTCCATGCCGAGCACGCCGAGCATGGCGCGGACGTCGGCGAGGCAGGCGACAGCTGTCTCCTTGTCGTCCGCGGCCAGCGCGCTGTTGCCCTCACGGACCGTGGTGTGGACCACGGCGACCGCCTGGGGGACGCTCAGGTCGTCGTCCATGGCCTCGGCGAAGGCGGCGGGCACCTCGGTCGCCGGTTCCACCGGACCCGCCAGTTCCACGACGCGTCGGGCGAAGCCCTCGATCCGGGCGAAGGCGGCCTCGGCCTCGCCCAGCGACTCCGCGCCGTACTCGATGGTCGATCGGTAGTGGGGGGTGCCGAGGTAGTAACGCAGCACCACGGGCCGCCAGTGCTTGACCATCTCCGACACGAGGACGGAGTTGCCCAGCGACTTGGACATCTTCTCGCCGCTCATCGTGACCCAGGCGTTGTGCACCCAGTACCTGGCGAAGGCGTCGCCGAAGCCCCTGGCCTGAGCGATCTCGTTCTCGTGGTGCGGGAAGATCAGGTCGATGCCGCCGCCGTGGATGTCGAACTCCGCGCCCAGGTACTTGTGGGCCATCGCCGAGCACTCCAGGTGCCAACCGGGTCGCCCCCGGCCCCAGGGCGTCTCCCAGCTGGGCTCGCCGGGCCGGGCCGCCTTCCACATCGCGAAGTCGCGGGGGTCGCGCTTGCCCGACTCGCCCTCGCCCGCCGGCTGGCGCAGGCCGTCGAGGTCCTGGTGGGACAGCGACAGGTAGTCGGGCAGGGAGCGGACGTCGAAGTAGACGCTCCCCGCGGCCTCGTAGGCGTGGCCCCGCTCGATGAGCGCGCGCATCATCTCGACCATCTCGGTGATGTGGCCGGTGGCGCGCGGCTCGTAGGTGGGCGGCAGGCAACCGAGGGCGGTGTAGGCGTCGTCGAAGGCCCGCTCGTTCTCGTAGCCGATGGACCACCAGGGGCGGTTCCGCTCCGCCTCCTTCTGGATGATCTTGTCGTCGATGTCCGTGACGTTGCGGACGAAGGTGACCTCGTGACCGCGGTGGGCGAACCAGCGACGCATGATGTCGAAGTTCAGGCCGGAGCGGACGTGCCCGATGTGTGGCGCGGCCTGCACGGTCGCGCCACAGAGGTAGATCGAGACGCGCCCCGGGACGAGCGGGGTGAAGTCACGGATCTGCCGGGCGCTGGTGTCATACAGGCGAATCGTCACGTGACCAGGGTAGTAGGAGCGGCGGGGTGGCGAGTGCCGGTACGAGGTTTCCCTCCCGGGCCTCGCCGACCGACGGAGCGGGCCCCGGGAGGGCCGGGCCCGCCGGTGCCGGCGCGGGCGGGCGACGCCGAAGCTCAGTCCTCCCGGGCCACCAGGGCCGTGGCGATGGCGGTGAGTCCCTCGTCCCGCCCGGGGAAGCCGAGTCCGTCGGTGGTGGCGCCGGAGACCGTGACCGGCGCACCCGCGGCCTCGGAGAGGACCCGTTCGGCCTCCTCGCGCCGCCTGCCGATCCTCGGCCGCGCGCCGACCACCTGGACGGCGATGTTGCCGATACGGAAGCCCGACTCCCGGACGATCCGGGCCGACTCGGTCAACAGGGTCACCCCGGAGGCCCCGGACCACCGGGGACGCCCGGTGCCGAAATGCCGTCCGAGGTCGCCGAGCCCGGCGGCCGAGAACAACGCGTTGCAGGCCGCGTGCGCCACGACGTCCGCGTCGGAGTGGCCGGCGAGCCCGGGGCCCTCCCCCTCCCATCTCAGCCCGGCGCACCACAGCTCGCGCCCCTCCTCGAAGGCGTGCGTGTCGGTGCCGATCCCGACCCGAGGCAGCGGCGGCGGGCCGGCCCCTCCCTCGTGCTCAGAAGCCATCGTTGAGCCTCCTGCGGGTCAGGACCGCCTCGGCGAGCACCAGGTCGAGTGGTCGGGTGACCTTGAACGCCTCCTCGTGCCCGGGGACCGCCACGACGGGCACCCCCAGGCGCTCGACCATGCCCGCGTCGTCGGTGACGTCCTCCGTCACCGACGCGTGGGCGCGGACCAAGGTGGCCCGGTCGAAGCCCTGCGGCGTCTGGACGGCGCGCAGCAGTGCCCGGTCGGGCGTGGCCACCACCGGTTCCGGCGCGCCCGGGGCGGAGGGTTCGACCTGCTTGACGGTGTCGGCGAGGGCGAGCACCGGGACCACGGCGGGCGCGCCGTCGCGCACGGACTCCACGACCGCGTCGACGGTGTCGACGGGGACGAGGGGGCGGGCGGCGTCGTGGACGAGGACGATGTCGTGCCCCTCGGGCATCGCCTCCAGTCCCAGCCGCACCGAGTCCTGGCGGGTCGCCCCGCCGGGGACGACCCGGACGTCCGTGCGTTCGGGCAGGGAATGGGAGTCCAGCAGGGCCCGGACCTCGGCGACGCCGTCGGGCGGGGCGACCACCACGACCAGGGCCACCGACCGTGAGGCGGCCATGGCACGGGCGGCGTGGACGAGCATCGGAATCCCGCCGAGCGCCCGGAGGGCCTTGGGGCCGCCCGGCCCGAGGCGCACGCCTCGACCCGCGGCGGGGATCACGGCCGCGGCACGCGCCGGCCGGGCTCCGGAGGGGGTGTCGCTCCCGCCGGGGACGGACACGACGGTGTCGGGAGGCGGTGCGGGGCGCGATCGGTCAGACATCGGTTCCTGTCAGGTTTGTGTGCCGACCCGGCATGGGTATGGCCTCGGGTGTGCCGGGCACGACGCCTCGACCGGACCCTTCCGTGACATCCGATCGAGCCGGCTGCCCGGTGCCGGCGCGGGGAGGCGCCGCGAGGCGCGAGGTGAGGTGGGGGCCTTCGCCAGACGCGGACATGCCGCAGGGCCCGGCGACGGCTCACAAGTCATCGGGCACCGCGGCGTTTCGTGTCGCGAAGCGCCGGCTCGCGTCCCGCCTCAGGAGGCGAGGACCTCGTCAAGCAGGGCTTCGGCCTTGTCCTCGTTGGTGTTCTCGGCGAGTGCCAGCTCGCTCACCAGAATCTGGCGGGCCTTGGCGAGCATGCGCTTCTCGCCGGCGGAGAGTCCGCGCTCGCGCTCACGGCGCCACAGGTCGCGCACGACCTCCGCCACCTTGATGACGTCACCGGAGGCGAGCTTCTCCAGATTCGCCTTGTAGCGACGCGACCAGTTCGTGGGCTCCTCGGCGTACGGCGCGCGCAGTACCTCGAAGACCCGGTCCAGCCCGTCCTGACCGACCACATCACGCACGCCCACGAACTCCGCATTGTCCGCCGGCACACGCACCGTCAGGTCGCCTTGGGCGACCTTCAGCACCAAGTAGGTCTTGTCCACGCCTTTGATCTGGCGAGTTTCGATGGCCTCGATCAGCGCGGCCCCGTGATGGGGATAGACCACGGTGTCGCCAACCTTGAACGTCATGTGACAGGTACCCCTTCCGTGGCTATCCAGGGTAACACGGATACGACGCGTCCTGAATGACGTTTTCGCAGGTCAGGGCCCATCTCGGGGCTTGACAACAGCGTCCGGGACGTGCTTCCGAAGGCGAGCCGTCGAAGGAATTCGCAGGTGGGAGCACGTCTGCGCCGGGGGCGAAAGCGGCACCAGTCGCCCCTCGGGACGCGCGCCGAAGGCAAGATATGTCCCCTTATGTCCGGTCCCGCGCGGCCGAGTTCCGCTACTCCGTTCGGTGAACCCGCGCGGACTTCCGGACGAATGCGGAATTGATCGACCGGGCGTCCGACCCGGCACTCGTAAGATCAATTCCCCGGCCGCGCATTCCCCTCACAAATCACGATCACGGAACGCCGACACCTCGGCCCCCTCGGGCGACGCGCGTACCCGCCCACTCGGCCGCCCGCGCCGCTTCGTCTCGGCCACCGCCTGCCGGGCGAAGCGGCGGGCCGTGACCGCGCCGGGGGAGGGTCGGGTGCGGCGACCGGCGGGCGGCTCGCTAACCTAAGGGCCACTGACAGTCACTTAGGGCGGCTTTACCGGTTGCCGCCACCACGCTCGAGTCAAGGAGTTGCCGCCGCCGTGAGCAGCAGCCTTCGACGCGGTGCTCTCGCCGCCGCCGCCACCGCAGTCTCCGTCCTCTCGCTGGCCGCGTGCGGTGCCGGCAACAACGCCCAGTCGCAGGAGATCAAGCCGGACCACGCGGCGACCAGCGTCGGCGACATCGAGATCCAGAACGCCATCGTGATCACCCAGGCCGATCTGGAGTCGACCGGTCCCGCCGTGATCGCCGCGACCCTGTTCAACTCGGGGAACACCGACCAGACCCTGGAGTCGATCACGGTCGACGGCACCGCCAAGTCCGCCGAGCTGAGCCCGGCCGACGACGGCGACCTCACCGTGCCCGCGGGCGGCTCGCTGATCGTCGGGGGCGACGGCAACGCCTCCGCCGTCCTGCCGAGCAGCCGAGAGGCCATCCAGGACGGCAACGCCCAGAAGATCACCTTCACCCTCAGCGAGACCGGGGACGTCAGCCTCCAGGCGTTCGTCCACCCCGCAGAGGGCTTCTACGCCTCCTGGGGCCCGAGCGGCACCCCCACCGCCGAGTCGTCCCCCGAGACACCGGCCGCGGGCGAGCCCGCCGCGGCGACGGACGAGCCCGCGGCGGACGCGAGTGAATCGGCGGATACCGAGGACCACGGCTCGGCCGGCCACTGAACCGTCGCCCCGCGCGTGGGGGAGGGGCGGGACCCGCGAGGTCCCGCCCCTCCCCCACGTCACCGGCTCGCGACCCCTACGGCTCGAACTTGTAGCCCAGGCCCCGCACGGTCACCAGGTACCTCGGCGCGCCGGGGTCCGGCTCGATCTTGGCCCGCAGACGTTTGACGTGCACGTCGAGCGTCTTGGTGTCGCCGACGTAGTCGGCGCCCCACACCCGGTCGATCAGCTGCATGCGGGTGAGCACCCGCCCGGCGTTGCGGAGCAACATCTCCAGCAGGTCGAACTCCTTGAGCGGCAGATCGACCTTGCCGCCGCCGACGGTCACCACGTGCCGGTCGACGTCCATCCGGACCGGCCCGGCCTCCAGCGCCGCCGGCGTGACCTCCTCCGGCTCGCCGCGACGGCGCAGCACGGCCCGGATCCGGGCGACCAGCTCGCGGGAGGAGAAGGGCTTGGTGACGTAGTCGTCCGCTCCTATCTCCAGCCCGACCACCTTGTCGATCTCGCTGTCCTTCGCGGTGACCATGATCACCGGGACGTTGGAGCGTCCGCGGAGCTGGCGGCAGACCTCGGTGCCGGGCAGACCCGGCAGCATCAGGTCGAGAAGCACGAGGTCGGCGCCATTGCGCTCGAACTCGTCGAGTCCGTCGGGGCCCGTGGCCGCTATGGCCACCTCGAACCCCTCCTTGCGGAGCATGTACGACAGGGCGTCGGAGAAGGACTCCTCGTCCTCGACGACGAGCACACGGGTCACGGAAGGACCTCCGGGGCGGGAAGCGATTCGTAGGGGGATGAGCGATGCGGTGCCGAGGTCGGGTCGGACGCCTCGTCGAGCGCCGCCCGGACGAGCCGCTGCCGGGCGCCGTCACGGGCCGCGCCCGCCTCCGGCAGCCGCAGCGTGAAGGTGGAGCCCTGGCCTTCGGCGCTCCAGACGGTGACCTCGCCACCGTGCGAGGCGACCACGTGTTTGACGATCGCGAGTCCCAGCCCTGTCCCGCCGGTGGCACGGGACCGGGCCGGATCGACCCGGTAGAAGCGCTCGAAGACGCGTTCCTTGTCCTTGTCGGAGATGCCGATGCCCTGGTCGGTCACGGCGATCTCGATCAGGTCGCCCCCCGGGGTCTCCACGCGACGGGCGGCGATGCCGACCCGGGTCCGGGCGGGCGAGTAGTTGACGGCGTTCTCCACCAGGTTGCCCAGAGCGGCGGCGAGCTGGCCCCGGTTTCCCCTGACCGTGAGGTCCGCCGTGCCGCCGCAGGCCATCGTGATCTGCTTGGTGCCGGCCGCGTGTCGGCAGCGGTCGACCGCCTCGGCCACCAGTTCGTCGATCCGCACCGACTCGGCGTCCTCCAGCGGATCGTCGTTCTGCACGCGCGACAGGTCGATCAGCTCCTGGACGAGGCTGGTCAGCCGGGTCGCCTCGATCTGCATCCGTCCGGCGAACCGCTGCACCGCCTCTGGGTCGTCGGAGGCGTCCATGACGGCCTCGGAGAGCAGCGACAGCGCGCCGACGGGGGTCTTCAGCTCGTGGCTGACATTGGCGACGAAGTCCCGCCGCACCGCCTCGATCCGACGGGCCTCGGTCAGGTCCTCCACCAGCAGGAGCACCAGGCGGGACCCGAGCGGCGCGACCCGGGCCGAGACGGCCAGCGCCTCGCCACGCCCGCCCCCGCGCCGGGGCAGGTCCAGCTCGACCTGGCGGATCTCGCCGTCCCGCCGAGTGTCCCGGGCCATCTGCAGCATCGGCTCGACGGCCAGCTCGCCGCCCCGGACCAGGCCGAGGGCGTAGGCCGCCGAACTGGCCTTGACCACGGCGTCGACCTCGTCGAGCACGACGGCGGAGGAGCGCAGGACGGACAGGACCGTGTCCACGCCCGGTGGGAGCACCGGGTCGGTGCGCGACGACGCGCGGGTCGGGCGCCGCTGCTCCCGTTCGCTCCAGCGGAACGCCAGCACGGCGACGGCGCCGGTGAGCACCCCGGCGATCGCAGCGGCCGCGGCGACCGCCGCGTTCACGTCCATGCGTCCAGACTAGGCATGTGGCGCGACCGGGCAGCGGCGTTCGGAGTGCGAGCTCGAACACTCGTCGCCCAGAGTTCACCTCGGAGCCGGTGATGATTCACTTGTGATGCCGGAAACGGACGCGTACGGCCCGGAACGTGGAAGCGTGGGAGTGAAAGGCCCCCACACAGTGAACGCTCCGGAGCACGGACGCAGGAGAGGGAACCGACGATGCGTGACGCGTACCACGAGGAACTTGACTCGATCGGCGACGGACTGGTGGAGATGGCCCGACTGGTCGGCTCGGCGATCGGACGCGCCACGACCGCCATCCTGGACTCCGACCTCAAGCTGGCCGAAAGCGTGATCGAGGCCGACCGGAAGGTCGACGAACTGCATCACGAGCTGGAGGCGCGGGCCATAGCCCTGCTGGCCCGGCAACAGCCGGTCGCCACCGACCTGCGCATCGTGGTGACCTCGCTCCGGATGTCCGCCGATCTGGAGCGCTCCGGAGACCTCGCCCAGCACGTGGCCAAACTGGCCCGGCTGCGCTACCCGGAGCGGGCCGTCCCCAGCGATCTGCACGCGACGATCCTGGAGATGGGGCAGCTCGCCCAGCGCCTGATGGCCAAGGCCGCCGAGGTGATCATCACCAAGGACGTGGACCTGGCGCTGCAGCTGGAGCAGGACGACGACGCGATGGACCTGCTGCACCGCGCCCTCTTCCAGCACCTGATGGACGACCGGTGGAAGCACGGCATCGAGACGGCCGTCGACGTGACCCTCCTCGGCCGGTACTACGAGCGGTACGCCGACCACGCGGTGGCGGTCGCCAAGCGGGTGGTCTATCTGGTGACCGGCGAACACGCGGACGACCTGCAATCGGACATCCCGCCTGTGGCGGCACCCGGCGAGGGCGCCTGACCGCCCGAGCCCCCGGGCTCGGGGCCCGCCCTTCCGGGGGCCCGGGCCGGCAGCGGGTGCGGGGAGCCGGCAGACCGTACCGGAGCCGGCTTCGGCGGAGGGGACGCCCATCGGGATCGACACGTCGCCCGGACGGCTTTTCCCTCGAATGCCGCACAACCCGGCCTCCGACCCGCGTCGTTAGTCCCGTCGTGACCCCCTTCGACGAAAAGTGGCCCGAAACACGCCGTACTCCCCTCGGCGCCCCGGCACCGGGAAGCGGAGCGGGGAAACCCGACGGCGGGCGGGCCTCGGCCGATCCGCACGGCGACTGATGGAGAGGATCCAGCACGACGTCGACCTCCACCCCTACGCCTGGGACCCCCCGGACTCCGACCTCGCACAGCCCGACTGGGACCCGGCGGAGGAGCTGGCCCGGTTGCTGTCCGCCCAGCCCGCCGAGACGACCACGACCGTGCCCCTCGCCACCGCGCCCCGCCGCAGGAACAACCGCCGGCGGGTGCGCCGGGAGGCCCGGAGCCCGGGACGCGACCGGCGTGTCGGGCATGTGACGCTGCTGGTCGTCTCCGTGTCGCTGAGCGCCTTGGCCATGCTCGTCTGGTCGGTGGCCTACTCGTACTACCAACTGTCGGGTATCGCCTCGGCGGTGTTGCCGGACTCGATGGCCCGCTACTGGCCGCTGACGGTGTTCGGACCGTGGCTGGTCGCCGCCCTCTCCGTCGTGCGCGCCGCCGTCCAGCAACAGGCGGCGAGGCGCTCCTGGGGCGTGGTGTTGGCGGCGTCGGCGATGGCGGTGGCCCTCTGCGTCGGCAACACCTCCCCCGCCCTGCTGGCCTGGGTGGTCTTCGGTATCCCCCCGGTCACCGCCGTGGTCTGCCTGTGGGAGCTGGTCGGCCAGATCTCCGGCCGTCACCGACCCCGCCACGCGGCCACGGCCAAGCGGTCGACCGCCTGACCGGTCCGGGTGGGACCCAGGGCACGCGTGGTCGTCCGAGGGCCCCGGCCTCCGCCCCCGGCGGGTGCGGCAGGGGGCGGAGGTCCATGCGCGGCGCCGGAGCCGGGGGCCGCCGGGTCGGAGCGGTCGGAGCGGTCGGAGCGGTCAGAGCATCTCGGCCCAGCCGCTCTGGATCATCGTCTGGAACGCCCAACCGCCCTCCCGGCGCAGGAGGACGTCGGCGTAGTCCATCTCGTGGGTCGTCTCGCCCACGGTCACCGAGGAGTGGGTGAAGACGACGGCGACGGAAGCCGAGAGGAAGACGGGCGTCCGGGTGTTGCGGAACGTCACCTCCTGATCGCCGTCTCCCCCCACCCGCTCCATGGTCGCGACGAACCGCTCGCGATCCCACTGCCCCGCGGCACCGCCCGCAGGGCCGTCGCTGATCACGTTGAGCGGGAAGACCGCCATGTCCGCCATCCGCGCGACGTCGTTTCGCAGGGTGTGCGCGTCGTACCCCTCGAACCACGCGTCGAGACTCTCCCGGTCCTCGGCGGTGGGGACGTAACCGGTACGGGGAATGATCACGCTGTTCCTCTCGGTGGGCGCTGGTCGAGCGCGACCGGTATACCATGAGCCACCCGGCCCCACCCGACGGGAGGCGCGCAAACCGGCCACGTCCGAGGGCACGCGCCGGAGCGGTTCCCGATGTCCCCCAACCGGTCGATCACCCGCGCCCCACGGTGGCGTCGGGCCGACTCGACGACCGCCGCGCACCAGGATGAGCGGAGTCCGGCGTCCAGGCGGGGTGCCGTCGAGGGAGGAGCACGGCGTGGCGTTGCACAGGACGGACGGTGTCGGTGAAGGGGTGGACCCCTTCACCGACATCTACGCACTGCCGATCAGCGACCGGACCCTGCCGAAGTTCCGGATCCCCGAACACCGCAACCCCCCGCGCGCCGTGCGCACCCTGATCCAGGACGAACTGGCGCTGGAGGCCAACGCGGCGCAGAACTTCGCGACCTTCTGCACCACCTGGGTCGAGCCGGAGGTGCGCGAGCTGATGGACGCCTGCATCGGGAAGAACCTGATGGACCGGGACGCCTACCCGCGGACGGCGGAGATCGAGTCCCGCTGCCTCCGCATCCTCGCCGACCTCTGGAACGCCCCGGAGGGCGGGGCGGCGGTCGGATGCTCCACCACGGGTTCGTCGGAGGCCGCGATGCTGGCGGGCATCGCCATGAAGTCGCGCCGCCGGTCCTCGGACCGCCCCACCGACCGCCCCAATCTGGTCTGCGGGCCGGTGCACGTCTGCTGGGAGAAGTTCGCGCGCTACTTCGACGTCGAGTTGCGGCGGGTACCGCTGGAACCGGAGGCGACCGGACTGCGCCCGCACCAGCTCCGCCGCCACGTGGACGAGAACACCATCGGCGTCGTCGCCATCCTCGGCGTGACCTTCACCGGCCACTACGAGCCGGTGGCGGAGCTGTCCGCCGAACTCGACGCGATCCAGGCCGAGACGGGCGTCGACGTCCCCCTGCACGTCGACGCCGCCAGCGGCGGCTTCATCGCGCCCTTCCTCCAACCCGAACTCGTCTGGGACTTCCGCCTGCCGCGAGTGGCGTCGATCAACACCTCGGGCCACAAGTACGGCATGGCGCCGCTCAGCGTGGGATGGGTGCTCTGGCGCTCGCCGGAGCTGCTCCCGGAGGATCTCGTCTTCGAGATCGACTACCTCGGCGGAGCGACCCCGACCTTCGGCCTCAGCTTCTCCCGTCCGGCGGGCGAGGTCGTCGCCCAGTACTACAACCTGCTGCGACTGGGCCGCCAGGGCTACCAGGCGATCCACGAGACGACCGCCCACAGCGCCCGCTTCCTCGCCGCGCGGATCGCGGAGATGGGCCCGTTCCGGGTGCTCCACGACGGACACGACGCGCTCCCGGCGGTCGCCTGGACCCTGGACGACCCGGGGTCGGCCGGATTCAGCCTGTACGACCTCAGCGAGCGGCTGCGGCTGCGCGGCTGGCAGGTGCCCGCGTATCCGCTGCCGCCCGACCGGCAGGAGACCGTCACCCAGCGGGTCCTCGTCCGCCACGGCACCAGCCACGACAAGGTCGCGATGCTCGCGGACGACGTCCGAGCCGCCGTCGCCCACCTCGGCCGCCGCTCCCGATCGGCCCGGACGGAACCCGGCTTCCACCACTGATGGCCCCCCGCGCCGCCCCGCGGCGAGGCACCGGGACGCTCACCGCGGGAACGTTGGGCGTGATGACGGCGGCCGGCGTCGTCACCGACCTGCGCGGACTCCCCGCCCTGGCGGTGGAGGAGCTGACCATGTTCTTCTACATCATCATGTACGCGCTGATGTACGCGGCGGCCATCCGGCTGCGGCGCACTCGACCCCAGCTGCCCCGGGGGTTCCGCGTCCCCGGTGGATTCGCCGGCGTGGCGGGCTTCGCGGGCGTCGGTCTCCTGGCCGTGGGCTTCGCCTTCGTCGTCTCCTTCGTGCCGCCCGAGCAACTGCCGGTGGGCAGCCCGACCGGCTACGTGCTGCTCATGGTCGTCGGGACGGGCGTGATGACCGGCGTTCCGCTCGTCGTGTACCACTTGCGACGACCGGGCCGACGGAACGCCGGATCGGCCGGGGGCGACTGACGTCCCGCCCCCGGAGGGGGCGGAGCGCCGCGGAGCCGGACGGCCCGGTCGCCGACGGACCGGGCCGTCCGGGGCGCGTCAGTTCTTGCCCTGGTTCCGGACCCGCTCGATGGCCGCCGCGGCGGCGTCCGGGTCCAGGTAGCGTCCGCCCGGCGTGACCGGCTCGAAGTCGGCGTTCAGCTCGTAGGCCAGGGGAATGCCGGTGGGGATGTTGAGACCCGCGATGTCGGTGTCCGAGACGCCGTCGAGGTGCTTGACCAGCGCACGGAGGCTGTTGCCGTGCGCGGCCACCAGCACCGTGCGACCGGCGCCGAGGTCGGGGACGATCGCGTCGAACCAGTACGGGAGCATGCGCCCGACCACGTCCTTCAGGCACTCCGTGCGCGGGCGCAGCTCCGGCGGGAGCTGGGCGTAGCGGGGGTCGGAGAACTGCGAGAAGGGGGCGTCGTCGGCCAGGGCCGGCGGCGGGGTGTCGTAGGAGCGGCGCCACAGCATGAACTGCTCCTCGCCGAACTCGGCGAGAGTCTGCGCCTTGTCCTTCCCCTGGAGCGCGCCGTAGTGGCGCTCGTTCAGTCGCCAGGAGCGGTGGACCGGGATCCAGAGGCGGTCCGCGGCCTCCAGGGCCAACTGGGCGGTGCGGACGGCCCGTTTCTGGAGCGAGGTGTGGACCACGTCGGGCAGCAGACCGGCGCTCCCGAGCAGCTCGCCGCCGCGCGTCGCCTCCCGCTCGCCCTTTGGGGTGAGGTTGACGTCCACCCAGCCGGTGAACAGGTTCTTCTCGTTCCACTCGCTCTCGCCGTGGCGGAGGAGGATCAGCTTGTACGGTGCGTCGGCCATACCCAGAGCCTAATCGACGCCCCCCGCGACCCGACGTCCCGAGGGACGGGGGCTCCATCACCCGTACGGCCGAAAGGCGAGTGACTTCCCGACCACCGAGTCGTAATGTACGCAGAGCCATTGCGCCGCTTACGGCGCGGGGTGGGCCGCGCCGGTCTCGGCGCGGAGGTGGTCCATGGGGGGGTCTATGCCGTTCGTCCGCGCGGGACGCGCCGTCCGCGAGTCCGTCTCGGGTCTGCCCCGTGCCTTCTGGTGGCTGTGGCTCAGCACCCTGGTCAATCGCCTCGGCGCCTTCGTCGCCACCTTCATGGCGCTGTACCTGACTCTGGACCGGGGCTACTCCGCCTCGTACGCGGGGCTGGTCGCCGCCCTCCACGGGCTGGGCGGCGTGCTGGCCTCCCTGGGCGCCGGGGTGATGACCGACAGGCTCGGCCGGCGGCCGACGCTGCTCGTGGCCCAGGTGTCCACCGCCGTCTCGGTCGCGGTGCTGGGGTTCATGCGGGACCCGATCGCCATAGCGGGGGTGGCGTTCCTGGTCGGCGCGGCCTCCAGCGCCTCCCGCCCGGCGGTGCAGGCGATGATGGCCGACATCGTGCGGCCGGAGGACCGGATTCGGGCGTTCTCCCTCAACTACTGGGCCATCAACCTGGGTTTCGCCGTGTCCTCCACGGCGGCCGGGTTCCTCGCCGAGTACAGCTACCTCGCCGGATTCCTTGTCGAGGCCGGGATGACCTTGGCCTGCGCGCTCGTGATCTTCGCGAAGCTGCCCGAGACGCGCCCGGGTGGGGCCGCCGCGACGAGCGGCGGGCCCCGCGGCGGCCCGGGTCCCGGTCCCGACGCCGTCTCGCTGGGCACCGTGGTGCGGGACAGCCGCTTCATGGGCGTGGTCACGCTCTCCTTCCTGGTCGCGATGGTGTTCCAGCAGGGCATGGTGGGACTCCCGGTGGCCATGGGCAAGGCGGGGTTCTCCCCGGCGGACTACGGCATGGTGATCGCCGTCAACGGTCTGCTCATCATCGCCTTGCAGATCCCCGTGACCCGACTGATCGAGCACCGCGACCCTCGTCTGCTGCTGGTCGTCTCCTCCGTCGTGGCCGGGTACGGCTTCGGGCTCACGGCGTTCGCCGGCGCGGTCGGAGCGTTCGCGCTGGCGGTGTGCGTGTGGACGCTGGCCGAGATCGTCTACGCCCCCACCCACACCGGGCTCGTGGTGCGCCTGTCCCCGGTCCACGGCCGCGGGCGGTATCAGGGTATGCACAACCTGTCCTGGTCTGTGGCGTCCCTGGTGGCTCCCCTCGTCGCCGGGGTCGTCATCGACCGGCTCGGGGCCCCCTGGCTGTGGGGGATGTGCGCGGTCGTCGGCACCGTCGCGGGGATCGGATACGCGCTCCTGATGCGGAACGTCCCGGCCGGCCCGGAGACGGGACCGGTCGCGCCGGCCGCCCGGCCGGAGACCGCGCCGCCGGGCGTCGCGGGGGCCGCCCGGGATCGGGCCCCGGCGGGCTCCGAGGCCGCCGCGGGCTGACCGGGGATCGGACCCACCGGACTCAAACGGACGGCCGCCGGCCCCGAGGCCCGTCGGAGGGGCCCCGGGTCAGGTGGGCGAACGCCTCCAGGTTCCGGGTGGACTCGCCCCGCGACACCCGCCAGGCGTACTCCTTGCGGATCGCGGTGGCGAAGCCACGCTCCAGGAGACTGTCGAAGGCGCCGTCGGCCGCCTCCAGGGTCTGACCGAGGAGACGGTCGATCTCGTCCGCGGTGACCGAGGCCAGCGACACCCGGGCCGTCACATACACGTCTCCCAGGTGGTCGACCGCGTAGCTCACCCCGTACAGGCGTGGATTGCGCTCCAGCAGCCAGCGATGGACACCGGCCTCGTTCTCGTCCGGGCGACGGATGACGAAGGCGTTCAGGGAGAGCGTGTGCCGCCCGAGGATCAGGGAGACCGTCGTGGCGAGCTTGCGCGTGCCGGGGAGTCGGACGACGTAGGTGCCGGGCTCGGGGCTCTCCCACTCCGCCTCGGTGTCCCGGAGGGCGCCCTCGACGGCCTCCGCCGCCCGCTGTACGTCAGACATGCGGCGAGCGTACGCGACGGCGGTACGCCTGCATGGCCGCCATGTACACGTCCGCCGTCGCGGCGGCGGCGGTGTCCCAGCCGAAGCAACGCGCGTGACGGGCCGCGGCGGCGCCCAGCCGCGGCGTCAGCTCCGGCTCGTCGGCGAACCGGCGGAGCACCCGGGCGTAGTCGGCGGGATCGTGGCCCGCGACGAGGAACCCGGTGCGCCCGTCGCGCACCGCCACGGGAAGCCCCCCGACCGCCGCGGCGAGCACCGGGGTGCCGACCGCCTGCGCCTCGATCGCCACCAGCCCGAAGGACTCGCTGTACGAGGGCACGACCAGCACGGACGCGGCCCGGAACCAGTCGGCCAGCGTCTCCTGGCCCACCGGCGGCCGAAAACGCACCACGTCGGCGACGCCCAGCCGCGCGGCCAGCTTCTGCAAACCCTCCGGGCGGGCGAGGCCACTGCCGCTGGGGCCTCCGACGACGGGGACGACCAGCCGGCTGCGCAACTCTGGGCGCTGCTCCAGGAGGACCGCGACCGCCCGCAACAGCACGTCGGGCGCCTTGAGAGGTTGGATCCGACCGGCGAAGAGCGGAATCAAGGCGTCCTGGGGCAGACCGAGGCGCTGTCGGGCCGCCGCGCGACCGTCGGCCGGGCGGAACCGCTCCAGATTCACCCCGGGGTGCACCACGGCCACCCGCTCCGGATCGGCGTCGTAGTGCCGGACCAGCTCGTCGCCCTCCTCGGCCGTGTTGGCTATCAGCCGGTCGGAGGCGGCCACCACCTGGGTCTCGCCGATGACGCGCGCCGCCGGCTCCGGGCTGTCCCCGTCGGCCAGGCTGGCGTTCTTGACCTTCGCCATGGTGTGCATGGCGTGCACGAGCGGGGCGCCCCAGCGCTCGGCGGCGAGCCAGCCGACGTGCCCGGAGAGCCAGTAGTGGGAGTGCACCAGGTCGTAGTGGCCCGGACGGTGTCCGGCCCAGGCCCGCATCACGCCGTGTGTGAACGCGCAGAGCTGGGCGGGAAGCTCCTCCTTGGCGAGCCCCTCGTAGGGCCCCGCGTCGATGTGCCGGACCAACACCCCGGGCGCCATCTCCACCGCCGGCGGCAACGCGGCGGACGTGGAACGCGTGAAGATCTCCACCTCCACGTCGATCGCGGCGAGGCGCCGCGCGAGTTCCACGATGTAGACGTTCATCCCACCGGCGTCGCCGGTCCCCGGCTGGTGCAGGGGCGAGGTGTGCACGGAGAGCATCGCGACCCGGCGTGGACGCCGGTGAAGACGCAGTCGGGGAGCGAGGGTCGGGGATCGACGCCCGAGCCTGCCGGCGTACTGGCTCACGTGGCGCTCCTCCTGGCGGTGCTGTGGGCGAATCGGTGGCGTCGGACGTGGATTCGACCGCTCACCCGCCCGGACCGGTCCGCGCTGCGGGTCGGCGAGCCCCGGCGGGCGCCTGCCCTCCGCCCCCTTCCAACACGGGACGGGCGCGACTCCTTCCCCTCCGCGACTTCTTTACCGAACGATTACCGTCCGAACGTCACCACCGACCGGCGGCCACGCACGGTCGAGGAGCCGAGGCGCCCACGAGGCCCGCGCACCGGCTCGGCAGGACGGGGGCGGGCGGGTCCGGGTCGGAACCGGGTCGGATTCGGGGGCGAGGAGGGGGCGGGGGCGAGGAGCGCGGAGGTCCCGCCGCTTCCCTTCCCGGCCACACGTCCGCGCCTCGCCGGGTGCGCCTAACCTCGGAGGCATGACACAGCGCGCCCCGACCCGCCCGGTGGGCACGGCCACGCGCGGGACGACCCACCCGAACCGGCTGCGCCGCATGGACCGGTGGATCGCCGCCACGCACGGCGCGGAACTCCGGCGCGCCGGTGACCCCGTGACCGTGGACCTCGGGTTCGGCGCGGCGCCGTGGACGGCCGTCGAACTGCTCCTCCGACTGCGCGCGGTCGCCCCCGGCACCCGAGTGGTGGGGGTCGAGATCGACCCGGACCGGGTCGCGGCGGCCGAACCGCACACGCGGGAGGGGTTGCGTTTCCGACACGGCGGCTTCGAGGTCCCGTTGCCCCGGCGCCCGCTGTTGATCCGCGCGGCGAACGTGCTGCGCCAGTACGACGAGTCCGAGGTCGTCGACGTCTGGCGGCGGCTCTGCGCCCGGCTGTCCCCACCGGGGGAGCACACCAGGGGGGGATTGCTGGTCGAGGGCACCTGCGACGAGATCGGACGCCGGCACGTGTGGGTCGCGCTCGGCCCCGAAGGGCCCCGCACCGTGACCTTCGCCGCCCGTCTCGGCTCCCTGGACCGCCCGTCCGACCTGGCGGAACGCCTCCCGAAGGCGCTGATCCACCGCAACGTGCCGGGCGAGCCCGTACACGCGTTCCTCCGGGACTTCGACCACGCCTGGGCTGCCGCGGCCCCCTACGCCGCCTACGGCGCCCGCCAGCGGTGGGGCAGGGCGGTGCGGGACCTGGCCGCGCGGTGGCCGGTGGTCGACGGTCCCGCGCGCTGGCGGCAGGGCGAGGTGACGGTGGACTGGGCGGCCGTGGAGCCCGCCACGCTGGCGGGGGCCTTCCCCCGCCGGGCCCCGCGCGGGACAGACGTGACGGCGCCCACGTGACCCGGGAGACACCTCGCCCCGACCCGACGTGACCTTCGTCATCCCCCGACCCGCGGTGGCAGGCGACCAACCGCGCCGATGAGCACGACATATGACCGGTTCCGACCGCCGACCCGCGTGTCCCGAGCCATTCCGTCGCCCCGACGCCACCGGCTATGGTCCCCGTCGGTGGGTCGAAGTCCCTCGTCCCACCACGCCGGGGGGACGGAAGGAACCAGGACGTTGACCGCACCCGTACCGCGGCAGAGAGCGATCCCGGCCGCGGAAAGCGGTCAGCCCGCCGCCGATCCGCCCGGGCCGCCGGGATCGGCCCCCCGCACGCCGTTCTCCGGCGTCCCGTTCGAGCCCCCTCGGCGGCGCCCGACCGCATGGGACCGATACGGGCTCGGCGCCGGCCCCGAAGCGGCGCCGACCACGCCCCACCCCGTCGCCGCGCCGGACCACGCCGCCGCCCGCGAGCACCCGCCCGGACCCACCCGACGCCACGATCCGCCGCGCGACCCGGCGGGGCCGCACGGTGGGCCTGGTCACACCGCGGGCCCCGGCCCCGACCGGGGCCACCCGCTCGTGCGCCACGTCGGCACCACCGGGGACGGACCACGGCCCGACGACCCTCCCCGCGGAGAGCCGGAGAACACACCCCCGGCGGGCGGTCCGGCCCGCCGGTCGGCCCCGGAGCGGTCCGTCCCTCGACCGACGGGCCCGGAGCGGTCCGAGCCGAGGAGGAGCACTCCCGAGCACACCGACGCCACGCCCCCCGCCCCCGAGTCGACGGCGAGCCCGACGAGACCCGAGGCGGACCGCGGCAGGGGCACCGCCGACGGGCAGTTGACGGTGCTGCTGATCCAGGACGACCCCGGTGGGTCCCCGGTCATCCCCGATCTGCTCGATCAGGCCGGCAACCCGATCCGGGTCCGCACCGCGCGCAACCTCACCGAGGCGGGGCGCCTCCTGACCGACGACGTCCACTGCATCCTGCTGGACCTGGCCCTGCCCGCCCCGGACCGCCAACCCGACCGGGACGCCGACGAGGACGAGTTGGCGGTCCTGCGGAAGGTGTTGGAGCTGGCCCCCCGGCACGCCGTCCTCGCGCTCACCGGTTCCGCCGACGCCGAACGCGGCGCCGAGGCCGTGGCGGTCGGCGCGCAGGACTACCTGTTCCGCGACGAATTGGACGGCCGGCTGCTGAGCCGCGCGATCCGCTACGCGGTGGAGCGCAGACGCTCCGACGCGGCCGAACGACGCCTGGCCGAAGGCCGCCTGCGCGCGCAGGAGAACGCGCGCCTGGAACGCGGCCTGCTGCCCACACCGCTCCTGGAGGGCTCCTCGCTCCGCTTCGCCGCGCGATACCGCCCCGGCCGTTCGCGCGCGCTGCTCGGCGGCGACTTCTACGACGTGGTCAGAACGCCGGACGGAACCGTGCACGCCATGATCGGTGACGTCTGCGGCCACGGCCCGGACGAGGCGGCGCTCGGCGTGGAACTGCGCATAGCGTGGCGCGCCCTCACCCTCGCGGGGCTCTGCGGCGACCGACTGCTCGGGACGCTGCAACAGGTGCTGGAGCACGAGCGCGCCGACGAGGAGATCTTCGCCACGTTGTGCACGGTGGAAATCGCGCCCGAGGGCGACAGCGCGGGCCTCTGGCTCGCCGGCCACCCCGCGCCCCTGGTGGCCGCTCCCGGCTCCGGCGCCCGCCTGTTGCCGCACCAGGACAACGGCCCGGCGCTGGGTCTGCTGCCCGAGGCCCGCTGGCCTCGCGCGCAGGTGCGACTCGGCGCGGAGTGGAGCCTGATGCTCTACACCGACGGCCTCGTCGAGGGCTACATCGGCGAGGGCCGGGAGCGGCTGGGCCAGGAAGGCATGCTGGAGATGGTCCGCCGACAACTCGACGACGGCCTGCGCGGGGAGGAGTTGCTCACCGCCGCGGTGAACGAGGCCCGCGCACTCAACGGGGGCGAACTGGCCGACGACGTGGCCGCCGTCCTGCTCGACAGACGGCCCTGACACTCGGCCCCGCCCGCTCCGGGGCGGGAAACCCCTCGGGGAACGAGGAGAGCCCGGCGGCTTCCGCGGTCCCTCCCCCACCGCGCGGGTCCGGTCCGCCTGGTTCCTACCGTCCGCCGTTCCACGGGCCGTACGGGCCGTCGCTGCTGGAGCCCCGGCGGGTGCGACCGCCGCCCGACAGGCCCCGCAGCGCGGGCCTGACGTCGACCATGTAGACGATGGTCGCGATGAGACCGATGATCGGCAGGAACGACAGGACGTTGAAGATCAGGTTCACCACGAAGGCGAGCCCCAGGATGATCAGCCAGAACGGCTTCGTCTTCTTGTCCGCCGCCCGGTAGGCGTCCTCCCGGCGGATGGCGGCGTCGAACAGAGCGAAGCCGCTGAAAAGGATCAGCGCCATGCTCAGCAGCCACATCAGGCTCGCGAAACCCTGCATCAGCACAACGTCCACCACCAGTTCGATTCGTCCCTACCCGCCCACCGTACCCGGAGAACGAACCGGACATCCCCGAGGTGCCCGGCGCACTTCCGTTCGTACCGCGCGGGCCGATCCGCCCGTCGGGCGGCGTCTTCCACGCGCTTCCCGATTCACCGGTCGGGAGACCCGCGCCGGACGGATCGGGCCCCCGGCGGCGGACGGGCGAGAGCGCCCGTCCGCCGCCGCGCCGGTCCGGACCTCGTCCGGCCCGGCGGCCGCGTTCCGTGAGCCACGCTCGGCCCACCGGCCGACGGCCGGGTCCTAGCCCGCCGCCGGCGGCGTCTTCTTGGCGGCGTCCCCCGCGGCGGGCTTCTTGGCCGGAGTCTTCTTCGCGGGCGCCTTCCTGGCCGTCGAGCCCTTGGTGTCCGCCGGCTTGCCGCCCACCGGCTTGGTCTCCGCGGGCTTCGCCTCGGCCGGACGGCTCCCCGCGGGCCCGGTGTCGGCGGGGCGGGCGGCCGACGGACGCGCCGCGGACGGACGGCTCTCGCCGGACCTGCTCCCCGCCGGCTGCGGCCTGGGCTTGGGCTCCACGGCCACGGCCAGCCCCTCCATGTCCTCGGCCACGTCCTCGATACTCTCGGCGGCCTGCCCACGCCAGGTGCGCACCGCGTGCTCGCCCTGCTCGGCGACCTTCTCGTACGTCTCACGGGCCTTCACCGCGTACTCGGCGGCGACGCCGACACCGCGCAGCGCGATCCCCTGGGCACTCTCGCCGATCTTCCTCAGGTCGGTGTCCAAGCCGTCGAGGATCTCGTCGACCCGGGTCCGCAAGGACTCCTGGGTCTCCCTCACCCGGGCGGTCGCCCTCTCCTGGACGACCTTCGGGTCGGTGTTGCGCACGGATTCGATCCGGGCCGGCGCCTCGGCCCGCAACTGCTCCACCAGCACCGGTACCTTCCGCGCCTGCTGCCAGGCGAGTTCGGCGGTGCCGGCCGCGAAGTAGAGGGGGGTCGGGGAGCTGAGAGTCCTGCGGAGGTCGTCGGTGATGGTCATGTGTGGGTCCTCCCGGATGAGGTTCGACTGGAGTTCCGCTGTTCTTCCTTCGTGTCCGGCTTGCCGGTCCTCGCCGCTCAGCCGGTGCTCTGCGGCGGGTCGGCGCCGCCGTCGACGTCGCCGGCCCGGCCGGCCCGGGGGCCCGCCGAGCCGGTGTGGCCGGCCGGGCGCCCCCCGGGTATGGAGCCGTCGTCGCCACCGGATCCGACGGCCTCGGCCGCGCGCGCCGGGATCGTCCCCTCGGTCGCCCCGAACCCGTTCTCCTTGCGAAAGGACTCGTAGATCTGGAGCAGCACCTGCTTCTGGCGTTCGTGCAGGGTGGGGTCGGCCAGGATGGCGGCCCGGGTCTCCACGTCCTCCGGGCCCCGCTCGGTGTCGAGGATCCCGGCGCGCACGTAGAGCGTCTCGGCGGAGATGCGCAGGGCCTTGGCCACCTGTTGCAGCACCTCCGCGCTGGGCTTGCGAAGCCCCCGCTCGATCTGGCTCAGGTAGGGGTTGGACACCCCGGCGGCATCGGCGAGCTGCCGCAGCGACAAACGCGCGTTGCGCCGCTGCTCCCGGAGATACTCGCCGAGACCGCCGACGTTGAGGGATGCCATGCGTCCACCATGCCGCACGGCGCTAACTCTTGCAAGCATTTGCTAGCAGGCCCGCCACCGGGCGTCGCCGGGGGCTCGTCCGTCGACACGATCACCGGAATGACAGCCGCGAGTCCGGAGGGTCCGGAGCGAAGCGTGTCGCCGTCCCGGGTGCCGACACCGGCGAAGGCGACGCCCCTGTCGGCGCGGTCCCTCACGGCCCCGCCGAGACGCGGGGCCCCGGCCCGACGAGGCGGGCACCACGAGCCCACGCGTTCGACACGACGACTCGACCTCGAAGATCGGCGACGCCCGGGCCCCCTGGAGGGTCGGCGAGGGCGGCCACCACCCACCCCGCGCCGGGCGATCGACAGGGGCCCGTCGCGGCCGGACCGACTCGGCGCGTGGGGGTGCGGGCGACACCCGATCCATCTCGACAGCGCTGTTATATTAGCGCTGTGACATCTACGGATCCCACCACCCGACCCGACCCCTGGCTCCCCCTCCATCGCCTGCTCGCCGACCTGGACGCGGAGATCGAACAGGTCTACACGGCCCATGGCGTGGACGGGGTACGCCCACGCTTCGCCTATCCACTGATCCGACTCGCGCACACCGGCCCCCTGTCCATCGGGGAACTCGCCGACGCCCTGGGGCAGACGCACTCGGCGACCAGCCAGACCGTCGCGGCACTCCGCAAGGAAGGCCTTGTCACCTCGGAACCAGGGGTCGACGCCAGGACACGCCTCGTGCGCCTGACGGAGCGCGCCCGGGCGCTGGTGCCCTTCCTGGAGGCGGAGTGGCGGGCCACCCACGCGGCGGTGGCCGAACTGGACGACGAGATCCCCGTGGCGCTGACCGCCGTGGTGAGCGAGTTGCGCCGCGCGCTGGAGCGACGGTCCATGCGGGACCGGATCACCGACCATCTCGTCGCCCCCTCGTGAGAGTGCCCCGGATACGACCGCCGGACATCCGTCCGTTACGCGAGAGCCGCCCCTTCCGAGACCTGTGGATCGGCACGTCCGCCTCACAACTCGGCTCCCAGATCGCGGCGCTGGCAACCCTCGCCCACGTCTGGGACCTGACGTCCAGCCCCCTGGCGACCGGAGCCATCGGACTCGCGACCGCGGTGCCGACCGTGGCCACGGCGATGCTCGGCGGAACGCTCGCCGACACCCTGGACCGCCGGACCCTTGCGCGGGCGAGCGCGGCGGGTCAACTCCTCGTCGCGGCGACCCTGTACGCGTGGGCCGCGTCGGACGTCCGGGGCGTGGCCCCGCTGTTCGTCCTGAGCGCCGCGGGGTCGGCCTGCGCGGCCTTGGGCGCTCCCGCCCGACGCGCTCTCCCGGCTCGCCTGCTGCCGGCCGATCGGGTCGCCGCCGGTCTGGCGTTGACCCACGCCTCCTTCCAGAGCGCCATCCTGGTGGGCCCGCCCCTGGCCGGACTGGTGATCGCCCACGCGGGCTTCGCCGGGGCGCACGCCCTGCACGCCGGAACCGCCGCGATCTCCCTGTTCTCCACGACGCGCCTGCCCTCCCTGCGTCCGGAACCGCTCCCCACCGGCGCGCGGCGGGGACGGTGGGCGGCAGGTCGGCTGATCCTGCGACGTCCGGCGCTTCGGGGCTGTCTGGCGACCGACGCGGCGGCGACCCTCATGGCCATGCCGATCTCCCTGTTTCCCTTGGTCAACGAGGCCCGTTTCGGTGGCGATCCACGCACGCTCGGGTTGTTCCTCTCGGCCCTCGCGGCGGGGGGTGTGACGGCGGGCCTGCTGTCGGGGACCGTGACCCGATCGCGTCGCGCCGGAGCGGCCCAACTGGCGGCGGCCGGGGCGTGGTGCCTGGCACTGGCCGGTTTCGCCCTGGCCGAACCGCTGTGGGCCGCCCTCGGCTTTCTGGCCCTGGCGGGCGCAGCCGACACCGTCTCGGTCGTCGCCAGGGCCGCGGTGATCCAGTCGGAGACGCCGGACGCCTACCGGGGGCGGGTCGGCGCGGTGGAGCACGTCGTCGGCGTGGCCGGTCCCGAGCTGGGCAATTTTCGAGGCGGCCTGTTGGCCTCGGCGACCTCCGCGCCCGTGGCGCTGGTGCTGGGGAGCGTCTCCGCCGCCCTGGTGATCACCGTGGTGGCCGTGCGCAACGCGCCCCTGCGCGGCCACCGCCTGCCGGCCACCGGACCGTGACCCGCCCCGAATCCGGTCCGCCTTCGGCCGTCCCACCCCGCCTCACGCCGAGGAGCCTCGCTCACGGAGGTCTCAGAACGGCAGGGGCCGAGCGTGCACCACGGTCAGTCGCGACACCGCGCGGGTCAGGACGACGTACAGCCGGTGAGGGCCCCGTTCCTCGGCCTCCGCGATGGCCGCGGGCTCGACGGCGACGACGTGGTCGTACTCGAGTCCCTTGGCGAGCCCGGCCGGGAGCACGGCGACCCGGTGGCACGATTCTCCGGGAGCCGATGTCGGGATCGCGGCGGCGGACAGCGCCTGCCGCAGTGCCGGAGCGGCGGTGTCCGCCGCGATGACACCGATGGAACCCTCCTGCCGCAGCGCCTCGCGGACGGCGTCGACCACACCCGAGTGAAGGCGGGTCGGTCCGGTCCGGACGAGCGTCACCTCCCCCGCCTCACGCGGGGATCGGGGCGCCGGGACGTCGACGTCCAGCCGGTCCAGCAGCCTCCCGGCGAACTCGGCGACCGCGCGCGGCAGCCGGAATCCCGTGGTGAGCGCCACGACAGGGGCCTCAGGCCTCCCCAGATGGGCCAGCGTGTCCGACCAGGCGCGGGCCGCCCACGGGGTGGTGCCCTGGGCCAGGTCCCCGAGCACGGTCAGCGAGCCGCCGGTCGCGCGGCGCCCGATGGCCCGACACTCCATCGGGGAGAGGTCCTGCGCTTCGTCGACGACGACGTGCGCGTATCCCCCGAGGCGCGCCGACCGGCCGGCGATCTCGTCGAGGAGGACGAGGTCGGCGGCGGACCAGCGGGCCGACTTCCACGACCGGGGCGGCTTCGCCCACGTCAGGGCCCGTCGCTCGGAGGCGTCCAGAATCCCGTCGGCGGCGACGGTCAACGCCTCGCCGGGGGCGAGGAGGTCGGCCAGGACCCGCTCGGCACGGACCGCCGGCCAGACGGCGTCCAGGCAGGCCGCGACGGCGCGGGACGCGGCGACGCGCCGGACCCAACGGGCATCGGGTACCGAGGAGCGCCGCTCGGCCGATCGCCGCAGCTGGTCCACGACGCGAGCGCGCAGCCGCTCCCTGCCCACCTCGTACGGCGTGTCCTCGGCCCGGACACCGCGGACGATCCGGGCGAGGTCCTCTCGGGGGATCCGTAGCCGCCGGGAGCCGTCCGGCACGGTCAGCTCCGGTGCTCCCCATGGGTCGATCCGGCCGCGGAGGGCTCGGCGCAGGACCTCGGCCATTCGGGGGTCGTGCTTGAGGGCCGCCGCTTTCGGGGCGTCGGCGGCGGTGACGGGGTGGCGGGCCAGTTCCTCGGCAAGAGTGGTCTGTCGGACGGAGAACTCGCCGAGGGAAGGCAGCACTTCGGCGATGAAGTCGACGAAGGCGCGGTGGGGGCCGAGGACCAGCAGTCCGCCGCTTCGCATCCGCCGTGGACGGGTGTGGAGCAGGTAGGCGGCGCGGTGCAGACCCACGGCGGTCTTGCCGGTGCCCGGGGCGCCCTGGACGCACAGGGTGGCGGCCGGGTCCGCGCGGACGAGGTCGTCCTGTTCGGGCCGGATGGTCGCGACGATGTCGCGCATCGGCCCGACACGGGGGCGGGCGATCTCGCGGAGCCACCGGGTGTCGCCGCCGGTGTCGTCGGCGACGAGGCGCTCGTCCTCGATGCCGGTGAGGTCGGCGGAGTCTCCGAGACTGCCCGCCGACCAGCCGAAGCGGCGCCTTAGGACGACTCCCCGGGGGTCCTCGACGGTCGCCTGGTAGTAGGCCCGGGAGAGTGGGGCTCGCCAGTCCATCACCAGCGGCTGATCCGCGGGGCCTTCCGCGATGCGCAGGCGCCCGATGTGCAGGACGGTCGGCGCCGCGTCCTCCGGTTCGACGGGGTGGTCGGCGACCGCTTCCGGATCGCACGGCCGGCCATTGGTCGGCGCGTCGGGAAGCAGGTCGATCCTGCCGAAGAAGCAGGGACCCGGGGGCAGTTCGCGGAGGTCTCGGGCGTGGCCGCGCAGGCGTGTGCCGAGTACTTCGGCGTCGGCTCCGGAGGCCGAGACGTCCTCTCCGGTGGCGAGGTGGGCGTCCGCGCCGGCGACCATGGCGGCGAGCGCGGTGCGGCAGCGTTCGTGGTGCGCTCGCTCCAGGGCGAGGGCGTGTGGTGGGGAGGGTTCGGAGACGTTCATGACGGCGACCCTAGCCCGCGAACGTTACCGAGTTACATTTTTTATCGAGTCTCTCCTCTACGCCAGGTTCGGCAGCCCGGCCGCGAGCGTGCCGAAGGCTCGCTCGGCAGCCGCCACCGCGTCCGGCCTGACGTCCGCCACCGAGGCACCCTCGGAGAGCCTCCGCCAGTTCTCCTGAGCCAGGACCCGGCGCACGCAGACGATCTGACCGGCCGCCAGACGGGCATCGAGATCCCCACCGAGTTCCTCGGCCAGCGCGGCCTCGGCTCGTTCCAGATGCGTGTGCAGTCGAGCGACCAGGGTGGGGGTGCCGTAGAGCAACGCGTGGAAGGCGAGCACCTCCGGATCGTCGCTGAGGCCGGTCACCGGGTCGCCCCGGTCGAGACCGGCGAGGAAGTGCCGGAGCAGTGCGCGCAACGGCGGCTCCGCACTCTCGGCGACCACCCGGGCCGCCTCGCCCTCGTGGTCGGCGATGCGGTGCAGGACCAGGTCCTCCTTGGTGGGGAAGTACCGGAAGAGCGTCGGTTTGGACACCTCGGCCGCCGCGGCCACCTCGGCCACGGACACCGCGTCGAAGCCCCGCTCGACGAAGAGCCGCACGGCCCGGTCCGACAACGTCCCGCGGGTCCGTCGCATCTTGCGTTCCCTGAGCCCCGTCTCCTCCATGCCCGGAGCCTACGCGCCCATCTCGACGGGGCGCCGATCGGCGCCCCCGGCAGCCTCCCGCCGCGGATCGGGCAGGGGGAGGCGCCGGGGCGCCCGAACCGGAGTCGGACACGGGATCAGAACATGTCCGGGCACCACGGCCTACGGGCCGTGCGCAGCATCCGGTCCGCCGTCCGCAGGGCGCCCGGACGCTCCTCCTCCACCCGACCGAGCGCCGCCAGCCGTGCCGTCGATTCGTCGCCCAGCCAGAGCGTCGCCAGGGAGCGCACGTCCAGGACGAGGTCCGCGCTCTCGGTGGTCGCCACGCAGGACGCCTCGCCGCTCTCCGCCGCCTCCAACCGCCACCGCCCGCCGGCCAGGCCGGCCGGGTCGACCACGTCCAGCACCAGGGCCCCCGGCGACTCGTACGTCCGCGCCTCCAGGGCACGAGGGACGTCCAGCAGCCGCAGCCACAGCCAGTCGGCATGGGTGGTGACGTGCGCGGCCCGGGGGTCGGGGAGGAACTGGGGCAGCAGGTCGTCCGGCGCGCGCCAGCCGCTCTTGACCGTGGTCACCCAGTCGACCGAGCACAGGAAACGCCAGAGGGCCTCCTCGGCGACGGGGGTCACCCCGATCAGCCACCGCACGGACAGAGTGTTCTGCGGCTGCTTCGCGTCGCCCCACCGGTCGTCCGCGGTATAGGCGGCCATGCCCTCCACGACGCCCCGGGCAGATCGGTACACGACGAAGAAGGGCTCCTTCCAGTCCGCGTCGAAGCGCAGGTCACCGGTCTGCGACCGCCACCAGTGCGGAGGCTTGCCGACGGCGCCCGGCCGGGACCGGCGCAAGCGCTCGAACAGCTCCGGGCCCAGCTCGCGAACCTCCGCACCGCCGACCAAGTCGAGTCGACCGCCGTCGTCCGGTCCCGCCCAGCGCGGGTCAAGACCGGCTCGCGGCACGTCCACGGTCCACTCGGTCGTCGTGGTGGCCGGACCGAAGCCGTAGCGGCCGTAGATCGGATACTCCGCCGCGATGAGGGTGGCGAGGACGTCACCGCGCTCCCTGGCCGCCGCCAGGTCCCGGGCCATCATGCGGGAGAGCAGCCCCCGCCGACGATGGGTGGGGGCCACGGCGACGGCGGACACCGCGTTGGCGGGAACAAGGGCGCCGCCGACGGCGGTCACCTCCTGATCGAAGGAACGGAAGGTGGCGACACAGCGATCCCCGTCGAAGGCTCCGAGCAGACGTCCCGGAACGAAGAGGTGGCCCCGAGCCCGCACCACCTCGTCCGGCGAGGTCGGTTCCAGCAGGAAGGCGGTGTTGAAAGCGCGGCCCCAATCGGGCATCTCGGACTCGACGACGGGGCGGATGTCGACGTCGGAAGGGTGGCTCATCGGCTCACCGTAGACAGCGGTCACGGCCGACGCACGGGGTTTTCGTCCCACCGGCGCCCTGATCCCGCCGCCACGCCGCCCCGGGGCACGGTCGGAGTCCCGAGACCGCCGCAGCCGGGGCCACACCCGAGCGGGCGCCCGAGTGGCGACTCCCGGCGGTCCGCGGCGCCGGTCAGCCCAGCAGGTCCTCCACCCGAGCCTCGCCGTCCCGGTAGCGGCGGGCGATCTCGGCGCTCCACTCGTCGGCCGCGCCCTGCACGCGTCGACGCCGCTGGGAGACCTGTTGCTCGAAGCGGACCAGGCGTGCCATGGCCGACGTCAACTCCGATCCGGTGAGCGCCGTGAGGTCGGACAGGCCGACCTCGTCGAACACCTCGTCGGCCATCCGCCGACACTCCTCGCCGCGCGGCGTACCGAGGGTCACGTGACGTGCCGAGGAGCGGTATCGGGCGGGCCCGTCGGTGAGGATCTCGGCGAGACGGTCCACGACGGCCGTCTCGGTCCGGTCGGGCTCGACGGCATGGGCGCCGGGGGGCGCGGGGTCCGGGCCCGGCCCGCGGCCACGCCGGTCCAGCTCCGCCCGCAGGATGTCGATCCGCCCCTGGAGCAAGCGCCGCAGGTAGCTGAGGTCGGCCTCCTCACGCCGCGCCTCCCGGCGGAGCCCCCGCAGCTCGGGCAGGCTCGGCGCGGTCGGATCGGGCCCCGGTGGCCCGGCCGACAGCTCCGGGCTGTCCGTGCGCTGCACGGGTGGCCGGATGCCCTCCCGGGCACCGGGGTATGTCGACGGGACGAGTCCGGGCGGCTGGTGCCCGGTGCTCGATGTACTCATGCGCCTCTACCGTTTCCTCGACCGGCGTCCGAGAGCATCGTGCCACCCCTTGTGGCCGCTATGTGACCGAGTGCCCCCGAACGGCCCCAGATGGGTGGGTAGGGAGGGAAAACTCACGGCGCTCCGGGCCGCGCGTCGGCACCCGAACGGCGCACGGCATGATGGCGCCATGCGTGCGGTGGTACAGAGAGTGGACGGCGCGAGTGTCGTCGTGGCGGGCGAGACGGTCGGCGCGATCGAGGGTGAGGGACTCTGTGTCCTCGTCGGCGTCACCCACGAGGACACCGCGGAGACGGCGGCGCGGATGGCGCGCAAGTTGTGGACCCTGCGCGTCCTCCACGACGAGCGGTCCTGCGCCGACACGGGTGCCCCACTTCTGGTGGTCAGCCAGTTCACGCTGTACGGAGACGCGCGCAAGGGCCGCCGCCCCTCCTGGGGCGCCGCGGCGCCCGGCGAACTCGCCGAGCCCCTGGTCGAGGAGGTCGTCGCCCGGCTGCGGTCCTCGGGCGCCACCGTGGCCACGGGGCGGTTCGGCGCCCGGATGCGGGTGGAGATGTCGAACGACGGACCCTTCACCGTGCTGTTGGAGGTCTGACCTCCCGCGAGACTTCCCCGTGGGCCGCTCCGCCCCGACCGGCCGGCCGTCAGGGCGAGACCACGGTCTCCTGCGCGGCGGCCGTCTCCCCGGCCAGGAGACGCGCCTCGACCGGCACGTTCCGCTTGACCAGGGCGAGCGCCACCGGGCCCAGCTCGTGGTGGCGCACGGAGGTCGTCACGAACCCGACCTTGCGGGAATCGGGGCCGTCGTCCGCGAGGCGCAGCTCGGCCCCGGGGGCCGGCAGGTGGACCTCGCTGCCGTCCAGGTGCAGGAAGACCAGGCGACGCGGCGGCTTGCCCAGGTTGTGGACCCGGGCGACCGTCTCCTGCCCGCGATAGCACCCCTTCTGGAGGTGCACCGCCGTGCCGATCCAGCCCAGCTCGTGCGGGATGGTCCGGTGATCGGTCTCGAAGCCGAGGCGGGGCCGATGCCGCTCGACCCGCAGCGCCTCGTGGGCGAGGAGCCCCGCCGGCGGCCCGGCGGTCTCGGCGAACGACTCCAGGTCGGCTCGGGGCAGGAACAGGTCACGCCCGTACGGGGTCTCGCGGACGACGGCGCCCGCGGGCGCCTCGGTGATCGAGCCCGCGGGCAGGTGGACCACGGCCGTGCCGGCGGTCCGGTCGGCGACCTCGACCCGGTAGAAGAACCTCATCGACTCCAGGTAGTCGATCAGCGCCTGGGTGGTGCCCGGCTCGACGTGGGCCCAGACGGTCGCGCCGTCGTCGACGAGGTAGAGGGCGTGCTCGATGTGGCCGTTGGCCGAGAGGATCAGCGCCTCGGTGGCCTCGCCCACCGGCAGCTCGCTGACGTGCTGGGTGAGCAGCAGGTGCAACCAGCTCAACCGGTCCTCGCCGGTCACCGCGACCACACCGCGATGCGAGAGATCCACGAACCCGACGCCCTCGGCCAGCGAACGCTGCTCGCGGAACAGATCGCCGTAGTGCGCCGCGACGCCTTCGTCCACACCCTCGGCGGGGACGGCGCCGGGCAGGGACAACAGGGGACTCTTCATACGCTCAGCCTACGTCCGTCCCGCCGTGCCCTCGACGGAGCAGTCACGACACCGTCCGAAGATCGCGAAGTGCTTGAGATCGGTCTCGAAGCCGAAGCGCTCGCGCAGCTTGGCGGTGAACTCCTCCGCCACCGCCAGCTCCGCCTCGATCACCTCGCCACAGTCCCTGCAGACCAGGTGGATGTGGTGGTGCCGGTCGGCCAGGTGGTACGTGGGCGCGCCGTGACCGAGGTGCGCGTGGCTGACGAGGCCCAGCTCCTCCAACAGCTCCAGCGTGCGGTAGACGGTGGAGACGTTCACCCCCGAGGCGGTCTTCCGCACCTCGGCGAGGATGCCGTCCGGGGTCGCGTGCTCCAGCGCCCCCACCGCCTCCAGCACGAGCTGACGCTGGGGCGTCAGCCGATACCCACGCCGCCGCAGATCGCTCTTCCAGTCGGTGCTCGCCACGCGCCAAGTCTAGGACGTGGCGCGCGACACGCGCGGGTTTCCCGGAGGCTCCCGGCGGAGCGGAGACCACCCACGCCGCCGCGCCGGCCACCGTCCCGGGCGGGCCGGCGACATCCGCCCCGCGGCGCGTACCGGCCGAGGGCGCGTTTCGGTCGGTCCGTCCCCGTGGGGGGGGCGACGGGGATCTTATTCCGTGATTTCTCCCCCTCTGGCCATTCGGGGTGGCTAGCTTTGTCGGAGGTGGGAGTGACGGGCGGGACCACGCTCATCGGGGGGGCCATGCGCGGGGACGGTGTGTCGGGGCGGCGGTGTCGGGCGAGAGCCGTGTCCCGTCGTCGCAGGCGGGCCGACGGGACGACGCCTCCCGCACGGGTGGGTCGGCTATCGACCCGTCAGCACCATCCAGACGAGGGCGGCGACGGCCGCCGCGGCCGTGAGCGCGCCCGCGAGTTGTGGGCTGCCGTAGGCGGCGTACCCCGCGACGACGCCGACGAGCACGAGCACCAGCACCGTCAGGGTCTGCTGCCGCGGGTCGGGGCTGTTGTCCATTGCGTCTCCCGAGAAGAGGAATTCACCGATCCCTCCCTCTCCGATGCCGAGGAGGAAGGTGGAGAAACGACCCCGCGAGCGAGATGTCGACCATCCGGTTTCACCGCGCTGACGGGCTGATGGAGAGACCGTGTCAGGCACTTCGTCGGTCGCGGAAGAACAACCGACACCGCGGGTGAAATCGACGTACCGCAACGTCAGTTCCGACAGGAGGCAAAACCGTGAAGGAAGAGAGCGGCGAGAAACTTCCCCGGCCCGGCGGCGACCCGGAGGAAGAACGGAAGGATTTCGCTCGTCGGATCAAGTCCCTTCGCGAGCAGGCGAACATGAGTCAGGAGGCCTGCGGCGAGTTGATCGGCGTGCACAAGTCGACGATCTGCAACTACGAACACGAGCGTTCTCCACGTGTCCCCCCTTACAAGTACCTGACGCGGCTCCTCGAGCAGGCCCGGAATCGCAGCAACATCACTCCCGATGTTCTGCACGCCACCCACCGCGCCTACGAACACCTGCTGCGACGACTGGCGGAATCGAGCCACAACGCCGTGCATCAACGCATGTGGGAGGAGTTCTGCCGGACCCGGCAACGCGACGAACTCGTCACGGAGATCGAGACCGCCCACGAGGAGTTGCGCCACGTCATGGGCGAACGTGAGCGCTACCGGCAAGGGCTGCGCGACGGTGAGGCACCCGACCCCGCGCGGGAGCGACAACAGGACGAACGGATCAGACAACTCGAACTCCGTCGCCAGGACCTCTGCGCGCGGCGGGACGCCGTCACCGCGCGACTCGACGCGCTCGACGCGGCGGAACCCACCCCCACACCGCCCGCCGACGACACCCCTCCGCCCGTCGCCGGTCCGCGACCCGCCTCGGTCGGCGCGTTGCCCCCCGGCGACACACCGACGAAGATCGCCGGCAAACGGCGCAACGCCACCACGGTCGTCGTCGCGGGCGCGGTCGTCGCCCTCGCCCTGGGCGCCTACCTGATCCATCGCGTCACCGAACCCGCCGGCACGACCGCCGGCGAGAACGTCCCCCCGGATTCCACGCCCACCATCGTGAGCGCCCCCTCACCCACAGTCGTCGACGACCCGTCACCGACGACCGAAGCGACGCCGACCGAAACCGAGGAGACCCCTGACCCCCGGCCGGAACCGTCCGGCACTTCGGGCAGCGCGCTGGCGGTCCCGGAGGAAGAGGGTTACCTCGTCACCTGGAACGCCGACTTCAGCGCGCCTTACGGTTCCTTCTCCCTCGACCGCGCGGGCGATCCGTCGTCCCTGGGGAACGAGGTGCGAGTGCAGAGCAACTCGGGCGTCGACCCCTACATCACACCGGGCGACAGTGACGTCGCTCTCGGAATCGTCCCCGACGACGACCCGATTCCCGGCCCCAGCGCCTGTGCCGAGATCGCGGCGAAACAACAGGTGTTCCGCGACGAACTCGCCACCGGGAACCGGTACTGCGTCAAGGCGGGCGACACCATCGGACATTTCGAGGTGGTCAACGTGAAGCGCACCGGAGAAATGAACATCTACCTCGTACGGTGGCAGCCCTCGTGATCGGCGTACCCCCCGACGACGGTGCCTCGCCGCCGCCTCGCACCAGGGGACGCGAAACGCGGTGGAGCGGGCGTCGTCGTGCCCGCGTCGAGTTCTCGACGCCCGCCCGACGGGACGTCACCCGCCCGCTGCCGGCTTCCCGCCTCCGCCATCACCTCGTCATAGAAGATCGCTCCCTCGGAACGGAGAAGGCCGTTGCACCCAATGCCACGTAGCGTAAGTTGATCTTGTTGTTGGGGTGGGTTCGCGTCACCCCGCCCGTCGGGTTGGCTACCGTGCCGGGCATGGATCAGGACGCGTTGCGGGAACGGAAGTTGCAGGATCTGGTCTCCGTGGGGGTCCTGGCCGCCGATGTCTCGCGTGATGTGATCGACGAGGTGGTGGCCGAGTACGGCAGGCAGGCTCGCCGCTCCGACGGCAAGCTGCCCCCGCATGTGGTGGTCTACCTGCTCATGGGCTTGGCGCTGTTCCGCGGCGAGGACTACGAGGAGGTCGCCGCCCGCATGATCGAGCCACTGGCCCGCCTGGGTGCCTGCCGCAGCGGCGATCCCGTGCCCACTGCCAGCGCGATTACCCAGGCCCGCAAGCGGCTGGGCCCGCAGGTGATGCGCGAGGTCTTCCGCCGCACCGCGGTGCCGGTCGCCGATCTGCTGACCGTCGGCGCCCATCTGGGCAGCCTGCGGCTGGTCTCCTTCGACGGCACCACCCTCGACATGCCCGACACCCCCTCCAACGCGGGCGCCTACGGTTACCCCGGATCGGCCGGCGAGCGCTCCGCTTTCCCCCAGCTGCGTCTGCTCACTCTGATCGAGGACGGACCCCGCGCTCCGCTGGCCGCCGAGATCGCCCCGTGCCACGGCAAGGGCAGCGGCGAGCGCACCCTGCTCGCCGGTCTGCTCGACTACCTCGAGGAGGGCATGCTGGCCACCGCGGACGCCGGGCTCTTCGGCTTCGATCTGTGGTGCCGGGCCGCGCAGACCGGGGCCGAGCTGCTGTGGCGGGTCGGAGCCGGCCCGGAACTGCCCAGGGTGAAGGACCTGGGCGACGGCTCCTACCTGGCGCTCATCTACGCGCCGTCGGTCACAACCGCCGCCCGCGCGCGCCTGCTCCAGGCCGCCCGCGCCGGAGCAGAACCCGACCCCGAACGGGCCCGGCTGGTACGGGTGGTGGAGTACGAGGTCGAAGACCGCGGGGACACGACCGACCGCGAGCTGTTCTGCCTGCTCACCACGCTCACCGACCCCGCCGCCCATCCCGCACCTCTGCTGGCACACACCTATGCCGAGCGGTGGGAGCACGAGACCGCCAACAAGATCTTGAAGGAGCTGCTCGACCCGGTCGGCCGGATGCTGCGCTCCAAGAGCCCCGAGCTGGTCGAACAGGAGGTGTTCGGGCTGCTGCTGACGCAGTACACCCTCGCCGCTCTGATGTGCCGGGCGGCCTCGGAGGCCGGGCTCGACCCCGACCGGCTCAGCCCCACCCGCACGCTGCGGATCGTGCGCCGCCGGATCGCCGATCCGGCGGCCGTTTCCCCCTGAGGACCTGGCTGCCGCCGTCACCGAGATCCAGCGGGAGATCACCCGCAAACGCCACCTCAACCCCCGGCGCCGCCACCGCAGTTACCCCCGCAAGGTCAAACGCGTACGACGCAGCCGATTCGCGGCAAAACGACCCGACGACCGCGGTGTCCGCCACGCTGGGCCACCCACCGTACGCCTGGTCAACCTGCCAGAGCAGACCACCCGGACAGCTTGATCAACTTACGCTACGTGGCATTGGCCGTTGCACCCGTCGCCCCGAACACGCGCCAGGCTCGTGGGCCTGGCGTGGCTCCTGACTCTTTCCCTCGGTTCGACCGCCTGTGGCGAGGCCGTCGACCAGTCCCAAGCCTCCACGCCGGACCGCTCCGACCTCCTCGGTGGGGGCGAACACTGTGAGCTGGAACTCGAGGAGCGCGACGACCTCGGCTACCCGTTGACGGTCGACATCTGCGCCGAACTGGAGAAGGAACCCGTCTTCGTCGAGGTGAGGATGGCCACCCAAGAGAATCTCCGGGCCCGACGGCAGTTGAACTCCCACGTCTACGGCTCGCTTGAGGCCGGCGAGAGCGCGCGGGTCGTCTGCCACGACTGGGACCACGACGCGCTGGGTGTCGTCGTTCCGGAGGGCGAACTCGAGATTCCCCCGAACTCCGACGTCGTCGGCCGATACACCACGCGCGGTGGACTCGTCCTGGGATTCGTAGAGCGAAGCTCGATCACGGGTCCCGGTCCCTGGGTGGACCAGACGCTACGGAAGGAACTGGAGGAAAGAGTCGAGGGAGAGCTGGGGTCCTACCAGTGCCACGAACTGACCGTTTCGCTCGACCAGAGCGGCGAACAGTTCCGCCGCCCCTCCGGATGGTTCGGCGACCCCTCTCCGGGCACGTGAACGCCCCGGCCGGAGACCGACACGAGCGACACGCCGGAGGGCGTCCCACCTGTCCCGCGCCGGTCGCCCACCCCACGGGGGAGACGGGCGCGGCTGCGGTCCGGATGCCCGCGCCGCTTCCTCGGTCCTCCGGCACACGTCGCCGGCCGGGGCGCCGTCATCCCGGCCGGGGACGTCTCGCTAGCGGAAGAAGGCGATGCCGTCGTCCGGCATGTCGTCCGGCAGCGCCTTGGCCCAGCGCTCCACGTCCTCGGGGGTGACGACCTTCTTCAGGTGGGCGGACATGTAGGGGCGCAGCTCCACCTCGGGGGTCTGCTTCTCGCCGACCCACATGAGGTCGCCCTTGACGTAGCCGTAGAGTCGCTTGCCCCCGCTGTACGGGGACGCCCCGGGGGTGCGCGCCACGGCGTCGGTGGCCAGGTCGATCTGCGGCTTCTGGTCGGCCATGCCGCCGTACCAGATCTCGATCACGCCGTTGTCCCGAGTGAGGGTGACCTCGATCCGACGCCGACCGTCGACGCGCCAGAAACCGTACTCGGTCTCCAACGGTCGGACCTTGTCGCCCTTCTGGTCCAACACCCAGGTGTGAGAGCGGTACTCCAGGAAGTCCCGGCCGTCGTGGGTGAAGGTGACCTCCTGCCCGAAGTTGCACTTCTCGGCGCCGGGGAAGTCGTGCACCCCCGCCCCGGCCCAGTCGCCGAGGAGGAAGGCGAGCGGGACCAGGTCCTTGTGGAGGTCGGACGGGATCTCGATCATGTGGGGCTCAGCAGTCTCGTGCGTCGGGGCGGTGGGCGGTCAGCGCTGGCCCTGGTACAGCTTCATCACGGCCAGCCCGGCGAAGGCGATGACGGCGACGCCGACCAGGGCCAGCAGAACCTCGAAGAAGACGATCACAGGTGCTCCTCGGTCGGATGGGGATGTGCGCGGGGCCGGACCCAGCTTACGCGGCGGGCGCTCGGCGCTCCCCCGCCGGTACTCCCCCCGGGTCACTCGGCTCGCGGCCGGCGCGAACGGGGCCGGAAGGACGCCGGGAGGACAGCACTACGATGCCGACCATGACGAAGAGGCTCGTGATCAAGGTGACCGCGGGGGCCGACGCCCCCGAGCGCTGCTCGCAGGCGTTCACGGTGGCGGCGGTGGCCGTGGCCGGCGGGGTGGACGTCTCCCTGTGGCTGACCGGCGAGTCCTCCTGGTTCGCGCTGCCGGGTCGGGCGGCCGAATTCACGCTCCCGCACGCCGCCCCGCTGCCCGACCTGCTCGAATCGCTGCTCGCGGGGGGCCGGATCACACTGTGCACTCAGTGCGCCGCCCGCAGGGAGATCACCCAGCGGGACGTGATCGAGGGCGTCCGGATCGCCGGAGCGCAGGTCTTCGTGCAGGAGGCGATGGCCGAGGACGCACAAGCGCTGGTCTACTGACGGCTCGCGTCGCTCACCGCGGGCGCTTCCTTCCGTCCAGTTCGTCCCACCAGTCGTCGGACTGCGGGTCGCCCGAGGTGTCGTCCCACCACGGCTCCTCGGGACCGCGTCGGTTGGCGACGATCACGGCCAGCGGCGGCAGGACCATCGCGAGCGCGCACATGCCGACCGCGAGCGGGACGGACCAGTGCCGGACCGCGGCCCAGGCCAGGACGAACAGGGCGACGCACACCCCCATCAGGGCGAAGTAGCGGCGCCGGCGCTGCGCGTACATGACTCCAGCGTAGAACCGGATCCCCCGGCCGGGCACGGCGAAGGGGCCGCCCCCGGGTGTCCAACCCTGTGGGGAGCGGCCCCCGCGCGCCGGGCGGGCCGTCAGACGGCGATGGCGACCTCCGCGAGTCCGCCCTTCTCCGCGACGACCTTGCGGTCCGCCGTGGCACCGGGGACGAGGGCCCGCACGGTCCAGGTGCCCTCGGCCGCGTAGAAGCGGAACTGTCCCGTCGCCGAGGTGGGAACTTCCGCCGTGAACTCGCCGGTCGCGTCCAAGAGCCGGACGTAGCCGGCCACCGGCTCGCCGTCACGGGTCACGTGTCCCTGGATCGTGGTCTCGCCCGGCTTGATGGTCGAGGTGTCCGGCCCACCGGCCTTCGCACCGCACATGTCGTCTCCCGAGGGGTTGGGGGGATCGGCCGCCGAAGGGCTGCCGCCGGACCTGCTACTTGTTCGCGCCGAGCTCGATGGGGACGCCCACGAGGGAGCCGTACTCGGTCCAGGAACCGTCGTAGTTCTTGACGTTCTCGACGCCCAGCAGCTCGTGCAGCACGAACCAGGTCAGCGCCGAGCGCTCGCCGATGCGGCAGTAGGCGATGGTGTCCTCGGCGAGGTCCACGCCCTCGTCCTTGTAGAGGGCACGGAGCTGCTCGTCGGACTTGAAGGTGCCGTCGTCGTTGGCGTTCTTCGACCAGGGGACGTTACGGGCGCCGGGGACGTGTCCGGGACGCTGGGACTGCTCCTGCGGCAGGTGGGCCGGGGCCAGCAGCTTGCCGGAGAACTCGTCCGGAGAGCGGACGTCGACGAGGTTCCGCACGCCGATCGCGGCGACGACGTCGTCGCGGTACGCGCGGATCGACCGGTCCTGCGCCTTGGCCCGGTACGTGGTCTCCGGGCGCCGGGGGACCTCGTCGCCGGCGACAAGTTCACGGGCGTCCAGTTCCCACTTCTTCCGACCGCCGTCGAGCAGCTTGACGCTCTCGTGGCCGTAGAGCTTGAAGTACCAGTACGCGTAGGAGGCGAACCAGTTGTTGTTGCCGCCGTAGAGCACGACCGTGTGGTCGTTGGCGATGCCCTTCCTCGACAGGAGCCGCTCGAAGCCCTCCTGGTCGACGAAGTCGCGGCGGACGGGGTCCTGCAGGTCCTGGGTCCAGTCGATCCGGATCGCGTTCCGGATGTGGTTCCTGTCGTAGACGGAGGTGTCCTCGTCCACTTCGACGATCACGAGGGTGGGGTCGTCCAGGTGTTCCTGGAGCCAGTCGGCGTCGACCAGGACGTCGCTACGGCTCATGGTGTGTATCCTCCGGGGCGTTTCGCGGCGGGGCGGGGCGTGGGGGTGGAGAGGGGTGCGCGTGCTTCACGGGGCCTGGGGCGGGGCGCACACGTGCCTAGGGCGGGACGGGGCCGACCGGAATCGGGGCCGTCGCTCAGAACGGACGACAGAGCATGGCGGCGACGCGGCACAGGTCGACTGCCCGCCGCTTCGTGAGATCCGCCTGTCGCTTCATGCGCTCGATCGTAGGGAGCGATCGGGGACGTGTCACCGGCGCCTCGAATAATGAGACGCGACCATCCGAAATGCGAGACGAGACCAGCCCCTCCCGCCGCCTCGACTCCCGGGAGAACACGGGAATCTCCACCGAACCACCGTTCGGACACCGGCGTCTCGCCCACCGGACGGGACACGCGGGGGCGCGGACCCGGCGCGGGCCGTGTCACGCCCCCACCGCGACCCCCGGCCCGCGAGAAGTCACCCGGCCAACACGATGTCCGATCCCGCCACCGTCAGCTCGACGCCGTCGGCGACGGCCCGCACCGACTCCAGGCTCACGCCCCCGGGAAGCCGGTCGATGCTCTCCTGGAAGTCGGTGATCTTCCGGAACCGGGACTCGGAGAGCTCCACCGGCCCGAACGCCGGCAGCGTCCCCGCCTCCACCTGGAGCTTGCCGTCCTCGACCCGCACCGAGCTGAGCACCGGCACGGGCTCCGCCAGCTCGGTGCCCAGCACCGTCGCGGCCACCTCGAGCTTGATCTTGCCGTCGCCACCGTCGGAGATGCCCGCCACCCGGGCGGTGACCCCCGGCACGATCTCGGTCGGTTCGGAGGCCACGAACTTCATCAGCTCGTCGTAGGCGATGGTCGCGGTGCCGGTGGCCGTGGCCGCGGTGACGGAGCCGAAGTCCGACGTGAAGCGGACGCCCTTCATGTCGGCCGCCACCCGCGCGATCCGGAGCCCGGTGCCGTCGCCGGTGGTCGCCTCGTAGTCCTCGATGCGCACCGCCACGTCGTCCAGCTCCTTGCCGGCGACCTGGGTCAGGAACGGAAATCCGCGAATCGAGACCTCCGGGGTGGTCGACAGGTTCTCCGCGGAGCGCAGTTCCTCGGCCGCCCTGCCCTCCGCGAGATGCACCGCCACCCGGTCGGCCGCGACGAAGAGACCACCCACGATCACGACGAAGATCAACAGTATTCGCAGCGCACGCATGATTCCCCAGTCGAAAGACGTCACGGACCCCGCCAACGGTATGCGCGCCCCACCACCCCACCGGCAAACTGTCGATCAAATGTGACAGCCGCCCGCACGCTCGCGGCTCAGCCCACGGCGCGCCCCAGGGCCCACACGGCGGGCGCCGCGAGGGTGAGCGGCAGGGCCACTCCGGCGGTGAAGTGGACGAAACGGGAGGGGTAGTCGTAGCTCGCGACTCGCAGCCCGACCAGCGCGCACCCGGCGGCTGCCGCACCGAGCAGGGCCCCCGACATCCCGACGCCGAAGACGGCGCCGACCACTCCGGCGACGACGGCCCCGGCCGCCCACGCCACGGCCGCGGAGAACGGCGCGGGCAACGGCAGGGCGCGCGCCACCACGGCCACGGCCACGGCGACCCCCCCGATCACGACCGCCCGCCCCTCCGCCACCAGGTGGCCCGCGGCGAGGATGGCGAGCGCGGACGCGACGACCGTCGCCATCAACCCGTGCATCCGCTCCTCGGGGTCGGCGTGCGAGCGCAGTCGCAGCACCAGGACGAGCGGCACCCACACGCCGATCGCGCCCAGGACCGCCGCCGGGGATCGATCCGCGGCGAGCACGGCGACGTCCGCGGCGATCGCGCCGAGAACGCCGAGGGCGATGCCCTCACGCGCGGGCCACATCCCGTTCAGGCGGAACCAGCCCGCCGCCGTCAGGCCCTGGAGAACGAGGAGGGGGAGCAGGAGGGCATACGGCCCCGCCCCCGCCGCCGCGGCCAGGAGCAACGCCAGCAGCGCCGTCAGCGCCGCCGGTCGCGCCCCGGGTTCGATGATCGGCGAACGACCCTCGGCCCGGGCCCGCCGCGCGTCGGTGACCCGGGAGTTGCCGGCGAGGGTGGCTGGGCCGTAGCCGGGCGCCCCTTCGGTGTCCGGGGCGCCGGGAACGGGCGGGGCGGGGGCCGCGTGAGCGTCCGCTCCGGAGGCGGGGCGGTGCGCCATCGGGTGCGCGGGCGCCTCGACGAATCCCGTCCCCGGGCCGGGATCGGGATCCGCGGGCTGTCCCTGGAAGGAACGGCCCCAGTGCGGCGGAGCGTCGGTGGACGCGCCGGGGGCCCCGTGGGAGGGCGGGCCTCCGGGCGCGGCCGGAGCGGCGAAGGGCGCAGGAGCGCTGTGGGCCCCCGCCGTGCCGGGGGTTCCGGGTCCCGGCCAGGCGGTGGGCCCCCCGGCGTCGCCGAAGCCCTCGCCTCGCGCGTCGACGCCGTCGACCCTCCCGAGCCCGGCGTGGCCGGGCGCGGAGTACCCGGGCGCCGAGTACCCGGGCGCGGAGTACCCGGGCGCGCCGTGTCCCGGCGGGTCCGCGTACCCGGGCGCGCCGCCGTCGGGAGGGGTTCCGGGGCCGGGCGTCGGACCGGTGGGCGACCGGAGGGCGCCGCCCGCCGCCGACCGGGCGGGCCCGGGCACATGACCCCGCTCCCGCTCGTACCACCGGGGGTCCGGGTAAGGCACCCGCTCCCCGTACGGCGCCGGTCCGGTTCCCGGTGTGGGCGGTCGTTCCGGGGAGCCGCCCACCGGCGGCAGCCACGCCGTCTCCTCCGTGGAGACCGGGGGCTGCGTGCTCGTCTCCCAGGTCTGTCCCCGCCACTGCTGAGTGTCCTGGGGGGGGAGGGGGTGCGGGTCGTCCCGTCCCTGGCCGGTCGGCCAGAAGTGCGCTGGTGGGGTCCGGTGGCGAGGGGCGGGTTCGCGTCCCTCGTGTCCGCCTGGCGTCTGGTCGGTCATCGGCCGCTCACCCTCCCGCGAAGGGCGGCAGCACCTCGACCGTGCCGCCGTCGGCCAGTCGCACCGTCTCGTGGTCGCGGGCGCCCACGGGGTCCCCGTCGACCAGGAAAGAGCAACGCGGCAACACCCGCGCCAGCTCCCCGGGGTGCCGCTCGCGGGCCGCGGCCAGCGCCGCCGCGAGGGTCTCCGCCTCGTACGGCTCCTCGGCCGTCCGGGCCGCGGCCTTCGCGGCGGCCCAGTAGCGCACCGTGACCTTCGCCATCTCGTTCCTCTGTCAGCTGACGGTGGACACGCTCAGGCTAGGGCAGTCCGGGTCGCGCCCGTACCGCGGGCCGGTTCGCCGCGGGGGCGCGCCGGGGACGCGGGTCGCCACAGGCGGACCGGCGGCGGCGTCGTCGGCGGCGCGCGCCGCCGGTCCGCTACCGGGACGAGGCGAGTTCGGCGCGACCGAAGAGCAGGGACCAGCCCGCGGGGAGGCGGGCGAGAATCCGGGTGATCGGTCCGGGTCCCGCGTGGGCGGCGACGACCGAGAGGACCGAACCGATGTCCCATCGGGTCGTGGCCAGGGACGCCCCGGTACGGGCGGCCAGGTCGGCGACGAAGGCCGCGCCCGTCAGGGGGCGGGGGTCGGGAGCCTGGGAGGTGAGCAGGCGGGCGGCCTCGACGGGCAGGGACGCCACGAGGTCGTCGCGTTCGGGGCCGGTGAGTCCGCGTCCCAGTCCCGCGAGGACCCGCCGCACGACGTCCTCCGCCTTCTCCCGGGTGGGGTACGCGCCCTCGTACCGCACCTTCTCCAGGAACTGCCGGTACGCCGCGTCGTACGAGCCGCTGGGGGGTTGTCGGTGCCGGAGGGGTGTGTCCGCGTCGGAGATCACTGCGCGCATGCCTTTCGTGGACCGGGAACGGGTGGGACGGTTCCCGTCCCGATCCGGGGCGTCGGCGCCGCCGGATCGGGACGGGCGGGCGCCGGAGGAGCGGCGCCGGCGGAGGAGCGGGGCGGCGGGGAGACTCCGCGGGGGCCGGCGGGGGTCGCCGGAGACACCCCTCGACGGCTCTCAGCCGGAGAGCTCCTTGCGGTCGGAGCCCACGGAGACGGACACCTTGCGGGGCTTGGCACGCTCGGCGATCGGGATGCGCAGGGTGAGCACTCCGGCGTCGTAGTCGGCTCGAATGCGGTGGGTGTCGAGGGTGTCGGCGAGCACGATCTGACGGGAGAAGACGCCAAGGGGCCGCTCGGACAGCTCCATCTGCGCGTCGTCGGCCTTCGCCACCGGTCGGCGCTCGGCCTTGACGGTGAGCATGTTCCGCTCGACGTCGACGTCGATGGCGTCCGCGGACACGCCGGGCAGGTCGAAGGCCACGACGTACTCGTCGCCCTCACGGTAGGCGTCCATCGGCATCGCCGAGGGACGGGACCAGGTACCGGGGCCCATCAGCTGTTGTGCCAGTCGGTCCAGCTCACGGAAGGGATCGGTGCGCATCAACATCGTGGAACACCTCCAGTGGTTCGGGCAGTTGCTGCCAATGCGCCTCACTGGAACCGTTGTACCATGTCATCCAATGGATGACAAGCGCAATGTCGTCTCCTTGACGACACCCCGTCCCGACGGCGACCACGCGCCGGCGACAAGGAGGTTCCGATGACCTCGACCGATCAGCCGCACCCCGGCGGCGGGGCGGGGAACGCCCCCCAGGGCCCGGTGCCGTTCCTCGCCGCCGCGGCGGCCCTCGACGCGATCGGCGACGCCCTGAGCTCCGCGCGACGAGACCCCCCGACTCCGGCCGGTGATCCCACTCCGCCGCCCGAGCGGGCGCTGGCCTCCCTGTTGCTGTTGCGGCGGGTGCGTGAACAGTTGGCCGGATGGGAGACCGAGCTGATCGAGACGGCCAGGGAGGCGGGAGCCAGTTGGGCTGACTTGGCCCACCCACTCGGAGTGGCCAGTCGTCAGGCCGCCGAGCGTCGGTACCTTCGCGGTCGCCCCGGGCCCGCCGGGTCCACCGGCGAACAACGGGTGACGGCCACCCGGCAGGCCCGCGCCGCCGAACGCTCACTCGCCGGCTGGGCCCGGGTCCACGCCGCGGATCTGCGCCGTCTCGCGGGCCGGATCACCGGCCTGGGCGACCTTCCGGCCGCGGCCGGTCCCCACCTGGAACGGCTCCACGCGGCCCTGGCCGAGGACGACCCCACCGCTCTCGTCGCCCCCCTCGCGGAGACCCGCCCGCATCTGGCAGCCGGCCATCCTGGCCTCGCCGTCGAGCTCGACGCCCTCGCGCCCCCGCCGACGGGACCCTCCGGACCGGGGGGAGGTCGGACGTAGCCCGCGTCTTCGTCTCCGGACGGCCGGGTCCCGAAGGAGACGGACCTCGATCCGGATTCCTCCGGGGGCGGGAAACGGGCGGGGCCTGTCGCGGGAGCCTCGTCGTCGCCGACCCGGAAGGGTCGTTCCCCACGCGCGGGCGGGGGCGTCGTCAGCCGACCGCGTCCACGACGGCCACGGCGGCCATGCCGGCCGTTCCGAACACCGCCACCACCGTGCCGACCACCGCGGTGACCGGGGTGACGGACACGGGTGCGGCGACGTGGCGGACCTGGCCCGGGGCGTCCTCGTCCAGGGGGTCGCGGAAGGCCTCCGCCAAATCCCTGATCTCGCTCTTCTCGAACATTTCGCTCGCCCCTTCCCCTGACGACGCCCTCCCATGACGCCTGGCCTCTCGCGTCGGCCGCGCGGGGCGACCGACCCCCGACCGGGCGACGCCGGGTCAGTCGACGGCGTTCACCACCGCCGTGACACCCGCGACGCACAGTCCGGCCCCGGCCAGCAGGGCGGTGACGCCGAGGATCCCGGGGCTGGCCGAGACGGGCGCGACGGCCTCGCTGACCACGCGTCCCGGGTGCCGCTCGTGCAGCGGGCCCGAGGCCCGCGCGGACACGTCCTTGATGTCACCGTTCTCGAACAAGACCGCTCATTCCTTCGACTCCAGGACGCCGCTCCGGGCGTCTCGTTCTCGTTCGCCGCCGACGAGTCGCCGGCCGGCGCCCCGGGCCCGCCGGCGGTCTCGGTCCGCTTCCGCGACCCCACCGCACGGTGCCCGTAACGCCACGATGGCCCCTCAGGGCCGTTTCGCCCCTCCCCCGCACGGCCCCCCCGACGGCGGATCCGCACTCCCCCACCCGGGCCACGACTCCTCCGGCCGGCGCTCCGGCGTGGCTCCCCTCCCTTCCCGCCGGGCCGCCCCGCCGGCTGCCCGACCGTGCCGACTTCTGGTGGAAAGTGCGGCGAGACCCGACCCGTCCCGGGTGAGGTCGGCTATCCTGCTGCCGTGAGGACTCGGGCAGCGTTGCCCCCGGGTCCTTTCGTGCTTTCGGGCACGCCGCACGCCACGCGGGCGACCGCGGGTGTACGGGGCGGCCGAAGGCGCCAGGCGGCGGGTCCCGGGCCGCGGGCCCCGCTCCACGTACGAAGCAGTGCCGCAAGCTCCCCCACCGCCACGACGGGGCGGGGGGCGCACCCATTCGCAGGGACCGAGGAGGAACCAGAACGCTATGGGAGAGCGAACCGCGCACCATTCCAGGACCACGACCGGGGCAGGTGGGGCGCGATGAGTTCGCTGCTGCTCCTGACCAACGCCCTGCAACCCTCGACCGAGGTGCTCCCGGCGCTCGGCCTGCTGCTCCACCAGGTCCGCGTGGCACCGGCGGAGGGCCCCGCGCTCGTCGACACCCCCGGCGCCGACGTCATCCTCGTCGACGGTCGCCGCGATCTCCCCCAGGTGCGGAGCCTGTGCCAGTTGCTCCGCTCCACCGGGCCCGGCTGCCCGCTGGTGCTGGTGGTCACCGAGGGCGGGCTCGCCGCGGTCACCGCCGACTGGGGCGTCGACGACGTGCTGCTCGACACCGCCGGCCCGGCCGAGGTGGAGGCCCGGCTGAGGCTTGCCGTGGGCCGCCGCCAGCTGGTCGGCGACGAGGCCCCGCTGGAGATCCGCAACGGCGACCTCTCGGTCGACGAGGCGACGTACTCCGCCAAGCTCAAGGGTCGGGTGCTCGACCTCACCTTCAAGGAGTTCGAGCTGCTGAAGTACCTCGCCCAACACCCCGGGCGGGTGTTCACCCGCGCCCAGTTGCTCCAGGAGGTCTGGGGCTACGACTACTTCGGCGGCACCCGCACGGTCGACGTGCACGTGCGGCGGCTGCGCGCCAAGCTCGGCCCGGAGCACGAGTCGTTGATCGGGACGGTCCGCAACGTCGGCTACCGCTTCGTCACTCCGGAGAAGCCCGAGAAGGCCGGGCGGGCCACCGAGGAGGCGAAGGCCAAGGCCACCGCGAGCGCGACGCGACGCGGAGTCGGGCCGGCGGACGCCCCGACCGAGGCGACCGCCGAGGGCTGAGGCCGCCCGCGCCTCCGGGGAGCGCGTGGCCCCGGAGGCGGCGGAGGCGGGAAACACCCTCTCGTCGCCCATTCGTGATCGCTTCTCCTCACGAGCCGATCAAAGACGGATAAGCCCTGCCCAGGGGCGGTCCATCCGCGTAGACTCCGCGCGTGGCCAAGGTGACTCGGGACGACGTGGCACGGCTGGCGGGGACCTCCACCGCCGTCGTGAGCTACGTCGTGAACAACGGACCCCGGCCGGTCGCCCCGGCCACGCGCGAGCGCGTCCTCGCCGCGATCAAGGAGCTGGGGTACCGGCCCGACCGGGTCGCCCAGGCCATGGCCTCCCGGCGCACCGATCTCATAGGACTGATCCTCCCGGACGCCCGCCAACCCTTCTTCGGGGAGATGGCCCACGCGGTGGAACAGGCCGCCTCCGAGCGCGGCAAGATGGTGCTCGTCGGCAACACCGACTACGTCGGCGAACGCGAGGTCCACTATCTGCGCGCCTTCCTCGGCATGCGGGTGGCCGGCCTGATCCTGGTCAGCCACGCGCTCAACGACCGTGCCGCCGCCGAGATCGACGCCTGGGACGCGCGGGTCGTGCTGCTGCACGAGCGCCCCGAGGCCATCGACGACGTGGCCGTCGTCACCGACGACGTCGGAGGCGCCCGACTCGCCGTGCGCCACCTGCTGGACCACGGGCATCCGTACGTGGCCTGCGTGGGCGGCCTGGCGGAGACCCCGGCGGTGGGCGACCCGGTCTCCGACCACGTCGAGGGCTGGCGGCAGGCCATGGCGGAGGCGGGCCTGACCACCGAGGGGCGGCTGTTCGACGCCCCCTACAACCGGTACGACGCCTACCGCGCGGCGCTGCGCGTCCTGTCCCGCCCGGAGCGTCCGCCGGCGATCTTCTGCTCCACCGACGACCAGGCGATCGGGCTGCTGCGCGCCGCCCGCGAGCTGGGTATCGACGTGCCGGGGGAACTGGCCGTCGCGGCCTTCGACGACATCAAGGAAGCCGCCCTGGCCTACCCCCCCTTGACCACGGTCGCCACGGACCGTCCGGCGATGGCACGCGCCGCCGTCGATCTGGTCCTCGACGACGGGCTGCGAGTGCCCGGGTCACGCCAGGAACGGGTCCGGTCGTTCCCCTCGCGCCTGGTCGTACGCGGGTCCTGCGGCTGCGCGTGACCGGCGGCCCGCGCGGGCGCCCCGGCCCCTCCCGTCGGCCTCGCCACCGAAGCCCCCGGCACCCGGGAGACCGGTCCGCGCCCCCGCCGGTCGGTCTCCGACCCCGCCGGCCTTTACAGGGGACATACAAGGTTCTGCCGGGCTTCTCAGGCATCGCTCAGGGTGCTCTCATCGTGGCGCCGGATGCTCGTCACATGACCGAGAGCAACCGCCCCACCAGCGACCACGACGGCAACCACGACGCCTCGATTGGCGGCGGGCCCGGACCCGAGAGCCTGTCCCCGACCGGCCCCGAGGGAGCCCGCCCGCACGGAGCCCCCGTCGACGCGCGCGACACCCCGCGCGGCGCCGAACCGGGCGGAGCGTTCGGACCTCCGGCGTACGAGACCCCGACACCGGAGGCCCCCGCCGACCCCGCGCCCGAGACCTCGGCCTACGAGACCCACGCCTACGCCCCCCACTCCGATGCCTCCGTCTACGCCGACGCCCCCGCCTACGCCGGCGGCCACGCCTCCGACGCCGGCCGCGGATACCAGGAGTCCGCCGCCCCGGTGGACCCGGAGTGGCCGCCCCCGCCCGGTCGGGCTCCCGAGGTCCCGGCCGACGCCGCCGACGCCCCGGCCACCCGCCGGCGCCGGGCTCGCCGTCCCTTCGCCCTGCTCGCGGCGGTGGCGATCGTCGCCGCGGCGGTCGGCGGCGGTACGGCGTACGGCATCCAGGAGCTGACCGGCACCACCACCACCGCGTCCGCCGGCACCGCCGCGTCGGTCGTGCCCACCGGCATGCAGGGCACCGTCGCCGGGGTCGCCGAGGCGGTCGGCCCCAGCATCGTCGAGATCAACGCGACCTCGAACGTCGGGTCGTCCACCGGCTCCGGTGTGATCATCACCGACGACGGCGAGATCATCACCAACAACCACGTCGTCTCCGGGGCCTCCTCGATCGAGGTCACGACCAGCGACGGCAAGCAGTACACCGCGCAGGTCCTCGGCACCGACAGCGGCAAGGACCTCGCCCTGATCAAGCTGGACGACGCCTCCGGGCTCCAGCCCGCCACCCTCGGCGACTCCGACGGCGTCCAGGTCGGCGACCAGGTCGTGGCGATCGGCTCCCCCGAGGGCCTCACCGGCACCGTGACCAGCGGGATCGTCTCCGCCCTGGACCGCGATGTGACGGTCTCCACCGACGGTGGCCAACAGCAGCAACAACAGCGGCAGGGCGGCGGCTGGCCCTTCGAGTTCGGCGGACGGCAGTTCAACGGAGACACCGGCGACTCCACCACGACCTACCAGGCGATCCAGACCGACGCCTCCCTCAACCCCGGCAACTCCGGCGGCGCGCTGATCGACATGAACGGGGCCATCATCGGGATCAACTCCGCCATGTTCTCCTCGACCCAGTCCTCCGCCGACGCCGGCAGCGTGGGCCTCGGCTTCGCCATCCCGATCGACACCGTCAAGGCCGACCTGGCGACCCTGCGGGCCGGAGGCACGAGCTGAGGCGTCTCGCCGGCGGGTCGTGCGACGCTGAGGAGAGCCCGCCACACCACTCCGAGACCCGAGGACCCGTCCCCATGAGCCCCGCAGGACCCACCGAAGGCGACCGCGATCCCCGGCGCATCCTGATCGTCGACGACGAACCGGCTGTCCGCGAGGCGCTCCGCCGCAGTCTCGCCTTCGAGGGCTACGACACGGCGGTCGCCTCCGACGGAACCGAGGCCCTGGAGAAGGCCGCCGCGTACCGGCCGGACCTGGTCGTCCTCGACATCCAGATGCCCCGCATGGACGGCCTGACCGCCGCCCGACGCATCCGGGCCGGAGGCGACACCACCCCCATCCTGATGCTGACCGCCCGCGACACCGTGGGCGACCGGGTCACCGGCCTGGACGCCGGCGCCGACGACTACCTCGTCAAGCCCTTCGAGCTGGACGAACTGTTCGCCCGTATCCGCGCCCTGCTGCGCCGCAGCGCCTACGCCGCGCCGGCCCCAGGCGAGGCCGAGCAGGACGACGCCCTCGTCTTCGCCGACCTGCGCATGGACCCCGCCACCCGCGAGGTCAGCCGCGGCGGCCGACCGGTGGAGCTGACCCGCACCGAGTTCACCCTCCTGGAGATGTTCCTGGCGCACCCCCGGCAGGTCCTCACCCGGGAGCAGATCCTGAAGGCGGTGTGGGGCTTCGACTTCGAACCGACGTCGAACTCCCTGGACGTGTACGTCATGTACCTGCGCCGCAAGACCGAGGCCGGCGGCGAACCGCGACTCGTGCACACCGTCCGGGGCGTCGGCTACGTGCTCCGGCAGGGCGGCGCCGAGTGAGGAGGCCCACCCTCCGACTCTCCAGGCTGCCGATCCGCTCCCGCCTGGCGCTCCTGGTGACCGTCGCGGTCGCGTGCGCGGTGGCGGTGGTGTCCGTGACGTGCTGGTTCGTCGTGCGCGGCAAGCTCTACGCGGAAATCGACGACGACCTGCGCGGCAGCAACCTCTCCCTGAGCGTCGGGCAGATCCGGGACGCGCTGACCGACTGCGCCCAGTCGGTCGACGACGACCGGCCCTTCGGCCCCCAGCCGCAGGCCTACGTCGAACTCGTCACCGCCGACGGCGAGCACTGCGTCTTCGACGGATCCGCGGGCGCGGTGCGAGCCACCGCGGGGGACGTGGCCGTCGCCGACGGCACCTCCACCGAGCCGCACTTCCGCAGCGCCCGGGCCACGGACGGCAAGTCGGTGCGGACGGTGACCTTCCCGCTGCGGATCGAGGGCGTCGCCGTCCTGGTCGGCCTGCCCCTCGGGGACACCGAACGGACCCTCGACGAGCTGGCCCTCCTGCTGCTGCTGGTCTCCGGCGTCGGCGCGCTGGGCGCCGGCGCCGCCGGACTCGCGGTCGCGCGCAGCGGCCTGCGCCCCGTCGACGAGCTGACCCAGGCCGTGGAACACGTCGCCCGCACCGAGGATCTCGCCGTCCGCATCCCGGTGGACGACGAGGGAGACGACGAGGGAGACGACGAGATCGCCCGGCTCTCCCGCTCCTTCAACTCCATGACCGCCTCGCTGGCCGCCTCCCGTGAACTGCAACGGCAGCTCATCGCCGACGCCGGCCACGAACTGCGCACCCCGCTCACCTCCCTGCGAACCAACATCGAGCTGCTCACCCGCAGCGAGGAGACCGGCCGTCCGATCCCGGAGGCCGACCGGCGGGCGCTGCTCTCCTCCGTGAAGGCACAGATGTCGGAGCTGGCCGCACTCATCGGCGACCTACAGGAACTCTCCCGGCCCGACCCTGGCCAGGACGCGCGCCGCGTACGCATCCTGGCCTGGCAGGACATCGTCGATTCGGCACTGCGCCGCGCCCGACTGCGCGGCCCCGAGCTGACCCTCGACACGGACATCCGACCCTGGTACGTCCGTGCCGAGCCCGCCGCGCTGGAGCGCGCGGTGGTCAACGTCCTGGACAACGCCGTCAAGTTCAGCCCGCCGGGCGGCACGATCGACGTGCGACTGATCGACGGGGTCCTCACCGTCCGCGACCGCGGCCCCGGCGTGCCCGCCGAGGAACTGCCCCACGTCTTCGACCGCTTCTGGCGCTCCCCCTCGGCCCGGTCGCTGCCGGGCTCCGGGCTCGGCCTGTCCATCGTGGCCCGCACAGTGCGGCAGGCCGGAGGCGAGGTCGCCCTGTCCCCCGCCGACGACGCCGACGGAGGCACGGTCGCGACGGTGCGCCTCCCGGGCGCGCCCCAGCCTCCGCCGACCACGGCCGAGGTGCGGGAGGCGGACGGCTAGAAGGGCGTGGTCCGCGCCGGGCGGCGGGGCGACGCACCCGGAGGTACCCGGTGGGTTCGACGCGCCCGGAGGCGAGGCGATCCGGGAGCGCGGTGGACGGTGGTGCCGGACACGGGTCGGGCCCGACACCACCGCTCTCGCGGGGTGTCGGGCCCGACCCGTGACGTGGGGCCGACCGGCGGCCCCCCGCGTGCTACCGCACGATCGTGATCCGGTCGGCGGCGGGCGGCGCCAGCGGGGCGTCGGCCGACGAGTTCGCCGTCAGGTACTGCTCCAGTGCGGCGAGGTCCTCCCCGCCGACCAGTTCGTCGGTTCCCTCGCCCAGCGTCGTGAAGCCGTCCCCGCCGCCGGCGAGGAAGCTGTTGGCCGCGACGCGGTAGGAGGCGGACGGGTCGACGGGCGAGCCGTCGAGGCGGATGGAGTCGGCGACGACCCGCTCCGCGCCGGACTTCGTCAGGTCGAGGGTGTACGTCAGCCCCTCGGAGACCTGAAGGATCTTCGGCGACGCCTCGTTCGCTCCGCTCACCTGCTCCTGGAGCACCTCGACCAGCTGCGCGCCGGTGAGGGTCCGCACGTTCACGGTGTTGGCGAAGGGCTGCACGGTGAAGCCCTCGGCGTAGGTCACCACGCCGTCGCCCTCGCCGCTCTGGGCCGCGTAGGTGAGGGGGGCCCGGATGCCGCCGGGGTTCATCAGGGCGAGGTCCGTCTCCGGGTCCTGGGTGCGGGCGTAGGCCAGTTGCGCGTCGGCGATCAGGTCGCCGAGGGGGGACTCGGTCCCGTCACGGGAGACGTCGGCGGAGACGTGCCCGATGGCACGGTTGCCGATGGGCTCGGCCAGGGCGCTCCACTCGTCGATGAGTTCGGTCATGTCCGGCGCGGCCGGGACGTCCCGGGTCACGACGTGGTTGGCCGAGTGCACGGCGGTGCGGACGATGTTGCCCGTCCGGCGGTCGTACGTGAGCGTGGTGTCGGTGTAGAGCCGACCGTAGGAGGCGGCCGAGGTGACCATGCGGGGCTTGCCGGACGGGTCCGGGATGGTGCAGACGTAGGCCGCGTGGGTGTGGCCGGTGACCAACGCGTCGACCTTCGGGGTGATGTTCTCGGCGATCTCGGCGATCGGGCCGGAGATCCCGTCGCCGGCGCCGGGCGAGTCGCAGTCGTAGTTGTACGAGGAGGACGCGGGGAAACCGCCCTCGTGGATGAGGGCGACGATGGACTTCACGCCGCGGCGCTGGAGTTCGCGGGCGTACTTGTCGATCGTCTCGACCTCGTCCTCGAACCTGAGGCCCTGGACGCCGTCGGCCGAGACTATGTCCGGCGTCGACTCCAGGGTCACGCCGATGAAGCCGACCTTGATGTCCTTCCGCTGCCAGATCCAGTAGGGGTCGAGAATCGGCCGGCCGGTCTTCTCGTCGAGGACGTTCGCCGCCAGGTAGGGGAAGTCGGCGCCTTGGAAGCGCTCGTCGGTGTAGCAGCCCTCGTCCGGGTGGCAGCCACCGCGCTGGAGACGGAGCAGCTCCTCGGGGCCCTCGTCGAACTCGTGGTTGCCGACGCTGGTGACGTCCAGCTCCAGCTTGTTCAGCGCCTCGATGGTGGGCTCGTCGTGGAAGAGCCCGGACAGCAGCGGCGAGGCCCCGACCATGTCGCCGCCGGCGGCGGTGATCGAGTACGGGTTGCCCTCGCGGGCCTCGCGCAGGTGTGTGGCGAGGTACTCCACCCCGCCCGCGTCGATGGTCTCCGTGGTGCCGTCGTGCTGCTCCTCGGTGACCCGGCCGGCGGAGCCGGACGGCGGCTCCAGGTTCCCGTGCAGGTCGTTGAAGGAGAGCAGCTGGACGTCCTGGTAGCGGCCGGGCGCGTACCGGTGGTGGCCCTTGCCGTCCCGACCGCGCTCGTCTCCGGCGCTCGCGACGGTCGGCAGCGTGGCGGCGGCCAGGGCTCCGACGGTGACGGCTCCCGCGACGACCGCCCGGAGTCGACGGCTGCCGCCGCGTGACCGGCGCCCTTCCTGCGGCGGCTGTGCGGTTGTTGGCATGCGCCCCCCTATGGGTCAGCGTGGGTGAGGTGGCCGAAAACACCGGCCTGACGGGCGCAGCCTAGATTCAACGCGCGTAGCGCAACAGAGGATTCCGGTTACGGCCTGGTCTCGACCCGCTCTCGACTCACTCTCGGCCGACTTCCGGACCGCCATGGTGCCCGCGCCACACCCACCCACGGGGCGACCCGGGGACCGAGGTCGCGTCCAGGGCTCGCGGACTCGGACGGCGGGGACGCGCCCGGTGGGTGTCGAGATGTCATCTTCGGCGACGACACGTCCACTTTCGCGCCCCACGACACATTCCCGCGGGGACCGCCCCTGGTCGTCGGGAGCGCCGGTCACGGACCGCGCCCCGGCGCCGGCGGCTCCTCGGACTGCCACCACTTCGCTCGCGGGGCGCCGTACCCTCGTAGCCATGACCAGCGACGACATCGCGCGGCCCGGCCGCACCCGCTCGATCGAGACGTACACCGACCTCTCCCCGCGTCAGACCGAGGACGTCCTCGCGCTGCTCGACGAGGCCGCCCGGACCGACGGCCAGCAGGCCGTGTCCGAGCAGGGCAGGTTGCACATGCGTGGCACCCGTGAGGGCGTCACCCACCTGCTCCTGACGGTCGGCGACACCCTGGTCGGATACGCGCAGTTGGAGGACACCGACCCGGTCGAGCCCCCCGCCGCCGAGCTGGTCGTCCACCCCTCGCACCGAGGCCAGGGACACGGCCGGGCCCTCGGCTCCGCGCTGCTGGCCGCCTCGGGGAAGCGGCTGCGGGCCTGGGCCCACGGCGGTCACGCCTCCGCCCGCCACCTGGCGCAGGTCCTGGGTCTGGTCCTGTTCCGCGAGCTGCGTCAGATGCGCCGCCCGCTGACCGGCCCGGACATGCCCGAACCGGTGTTCCCCGAGGGCGTGACCGTGCGTCCCTTCGTCCCCGGCCGGGACGAGGAGGCCTGGCTGGCGGTGAACTCCGCCGCCTTCGCCCACCACCCCGAGCAGGGTTCGCTCGACCGACGGGACCTGGACGACCGGGAGGCACAACCGTGGTTCGACCCCGAGGGGTTCTTCCTGGCCGAACGCGGCGGCGAGCTGATCGGCTTCCACTGGACCAAGGTCCACCCGGAGGAGGGCCTCGGCGAGGTGTACGTGCTCGGCATCCGTCCCGACACGCAGGGCGGGGGGCTCGGCAAGGCCCTCACCACCGTCGGCCTGCGCCACCTGGCCCGTCGGGGACTCCCCACCGCGATGCTCTACGTCGACGCCGACAACAAGGCCGCCGTGTCCGTCTACGAACGGCTCGGCTTCACCACCCACGAGACGGACCTGATGTACCGCACCGAACACTGAGCGACCCGGTGGCCGAGCACCCGTGCGGCCACCCGCCCGCTCCGACCGCGCTCGGCCCGGCCCGTGCGCGGTCGGGCCTCCGCCCGCCGGCCCGTACGTCATGTCCTCGTAACCCTCGATTCAGACGAGCTTGCCACGCTCGCCGAATGAAGCCCGCCGCGCCCGAGCGTCCCCTCGCCCCGGAACGGAGCCCGACCGACGGTCGGGCACGCGATGCCGGCGCGCCCACCCGGGCACGCTCCGACAGGCCCGGAACGCCCCCGACGCGGAACAATGGGTGCATGAGTCAGTCGAACGCACAGGCCGGGGCCCCGCAGACGCAGCACCACCCGCAGCCCTCCGTGGGCTCCATCGCCGCGCACCGCACGCACGCTGTCGCCGCCACCGTGTCCGACCTGGAACCCGACATCGACGCCGACCTCGACGTCTACGAGGAGTCGTCCGACGCGAGCGGCCCGGCGCTCCCGCCCGGCCGCTTCCTGGACCGGGAGCGCAGCTGGCTCGCCTTCAACGAGCGGGTGCTCGAACTGGCCGAGGACCCGCACACCCCCTTGCTGGAGCGGGCGAACTTCCTCGCGATCTTCGCCGGCAACCTGGACGAGTTCTTCATGGTCCGCGTCGCCGGCCTGAAGCGGCGCATCGCCACCGGGGTGGCCACCCGCTCCGCCTCCGGCCTCCAGCCCCGCGAGGTACTGGAGATGATCTGGGCCCGCTCCCGCGAACTGATGGCCCGGCACGCCGCCTGCTTCCACGAGGACGTCGCCCCCGCCCTCGCCGACCAGGGCATCCACCTGGTCCGCTGGCCAGAGCTGGCGGAGAAGGAGCAGGCTCGCCTCTTCACCCTGTTCCGCCACCAGATCTTCCCCGTCCTGACCCCTCTCGCGGTCGACCCCGCACACCCGTTCCCCTACATCTCCGGACTGTCCCTCAACCTCGCCGTCGTCGTGCGCAACCCGGTGACCGGCCACCGCCACTTCGCCCGCGTCAAGGTCCCGCCGCTGCTCTCCCGCTTCCTGGAGGCATCCCCTGGCCGCTACGTCCCGATCGAGGACGTCATCGCAGCCCACCTGGAGGAGCTCTTCCCCGGCATGGAAGTGCTCCAGCACCACGCCTTCCGCCTGACCCGCAACGAGGACCTGGAGGTGGAGGAGGACGACGCCGAGAACCTCCTCCAGGCCCTGGAGAAGGAGCTGATGCGGCGGCGGTTCGGCCCGCCGGTCCGTCTGGAGGTGGAGGAGAACATCGACCAGGAGGTCCTGGACCTCCTGGTCCGCGAACTCAAGATCGGCGAGGCCGAGGTGTACCCGCTCCCGGGCCCGCTGGACCTGACCGGACTCTTCCGCGTGGCGGGACTGGACCGACTCGAACTGAAGTACCCCAAGTTCGTCGCCGGGACACACCGGGACCTCGCCGAGGTCGAGTCGGCGACGCCGCCGGACATCTTCGCCGCCCTGCGCAGCCGTGACGTCCTCCTGCACCACCCGTACGACTCCTTCTCCACCTCCGTGCAGGCGTTCCTCGAACAGGCCGCCGAGGACCCCGACGTCCTGGCGATCAAGCAGACGCTGTACCGCACCTCCGGGGACTCCCCGATAATCAACGCCCTGATCGACGCCGCCGAGGCCGGCAAGCAGGTCCTGGTCCTCGTCGAGATCAAGGCCCGCTTCGACGAGCACGCCAACATCAAGTGGGCCCGCAAGCTGGAGGAGGCCGGCTGCCACGTCGTGTACGGCCTCGTCGGCCTGAAGACCCACTGCAAGCTCTCTCTCGTGGTCCGCCAAGAAGGCGACACCCTCCGCCGCTACAGCCACGTCGGCACCGGCAACTACCACCCCAAGACCGCGCGCCTCTACGAGGACCTCGGTCTGCTCACCTCCGACCAGCAGGTCGGCGCCGACCTCTCCGACCTGTTCAACCGCCTCTCGGGCTACTCCCGCCGGGAGACCTACCGCCGGCTGCTGGTCGCGCCCAAGTCGCTCCGCGACGGCCTGGTCACCCGCATACACAAAGAGATCCGGCACCACGAGGCAGGCCGACCCGCGTACGTCCGGATCAAGGTCAACTCCATGGTGGACGAGGCCGTGATCGACGCCTGCTACCGAGCCTCGCAGGCCGGCGTCCCGGTGGACATCTGGGTGCGCGGCATCTGCGCGGTACGCCCCGGCGTACCCGACCTCTCCGAGAACATACGGGTGCGCTCCATCCTCGGCCGCTTCCTGGAACACTCCCGCGTCTTCGCCTTCGGCAACGGCGGCGAGGCCGAGGTGTGGTTCGGCAGCGCCGACATGATGCACCGCAACCTCGACCGCCGCATCGAGGCCCTCGTCAGGGTCACCGACCCGGCCCACCGGGCGGCCCTGAACCGTCTGCTGGAGACGGGGATGTCGGCCACGACGGCCTCCTGGCACCTGGGACCCGAAGGCGACTGGACACGGCACGCCACCGACCCGGACGGCCGACCCCTGCGCAACATCCAGGAGATGCTCATCGACGCCCGGAGGCGCCGGCGTGGCAAAGCAGCACCATGAGGACGAAGCGGACGCGTCCGCCGGGCCCGTGCCCGTCGACGCCCTCGTCGACTACCTGAGAGCCCAGGCCACAGAGTTCCTCCGGGCCCTGCGCCGACACCGTGAGGCGAGCCCGGGCACCCCCGGCGGCGGCCGGTCCGACGCCGGCGTCGGACCGGCCCTCGACCTGCGACGCGCGGCCCGCCGGATCAGCGGCAGCCTGCACACCTTCCAACCGCTGCTGGACCAGGACTGGGCGGAGCGGCTCCGACCGGAGCTGGCCTGGGTCTCGGGAACCCTCGCCGCCGAGCACGCCCACGCGCGTCAGTCGGACCGCCTGCTCCAGGCCCTCCACCGACTGTCCGACGCGCCGCCGCCCTCCCCCGTCGGCGGCCCGCCGACGCCGGGCTCGCCCCGGCCTCCGGCCCCACGCGCGGCGGACCGTCCCGCGTCGGGAGCCACCACCCCGACCCTCGGACCGATCGCCGGCGCCGGCTCAACCGTGATCGCCACCCGCGCCCCGGGGCGAACCGGAGCGGATCGCGGCAGCCAGGCCGTCGGCGCGGCGAAGGCGGGGGCGCTGCTCGAACGGCGACTGACCACGGCCCGCAACCGCGCCCACTCCACCACCCTGCGGGCGCTCGGCTCCGCGCGGTTCCACGCCCTCGCCGACCAAGTGGCCGTCCTGGCCGGCGAGGTGCCACTGGCCGGGGACCGAGCGCCGGCGGCCGGGCCGGCCGGGCGGCGACTCGCGCCCGGCCGCCCGGGCGCAGGGCCCACCCGGTCCGGCGGGCACCGGACATCGCCGGCCGGACCGACCGACCTCCGTCCGCGAGCCGCGGCGGCGGAGGGCCGACTGGGTGACGCGGTCGCCGCCCTCCCCCTGGTCACCGCGGGCAGGCCCTACAACGCGACCGCCCTGGCCCACGGCCTGTCGCCGAACCCGGCCCCGCACTCGCAGGACGCGCCCTGGCACCAGGTCCGACTCCTGCTGCGCCTCCACCGCTACGCCCTCGAGGTCCTCCACGGCGAGGCGGCCCTCGACGACGCCCGGTTGGCGGCGGCGGGACGGGCGCTGGACCGGCACCGCGACGCGGCCGAGGCCGCCGCCGCGGCGGCCCAGGCGGCCCGCACCCCCCGCATCGCCCCGGCGACCGCCTACGCCCTCGGTGTGCTCCACGCCGACCAGCGGCATGAGGTGGAGGCGGCGAGGTACGCGTTTCACGACTGCTGGCGACATGAGACCGTCGGCAGCGGATAGCAGGCGACGTGTCGGACGGGTCCGGCCCCGAGGCGCGTCGGACGCCGAGGGCCGGGCACCGCGCCCGGCCAGGACCGAGGAGGACACGTGCCGTCGTCGCCCCGCCCGGCCCCCCGCCCCTTCGACACCGGCCCCGAACCGCCGGGGCGCGCCGGGCGCCCCGTCCACGCGGCGGGATGCGTCCTGTGGCGCCGTTCCGCGACGTCCGGCGCGCCGGAGCTCTGCCTGGTGCACCGACCCCGGTACGACGACTGGTCCCACCCGAAGGGCAAGCTCGAACGGGGCGAGGATCCGCTCTCGGGCGCCCTGCGCGAGGTGCGCGAGGAGACCGGGTGGACCGCGGTGCCGGGCGCCGAGCTGCCGTCCGCGTCGTACGCGGTGGGCGGGCGCCCCAAGCACGTCCGCTATTGGGCGGCGGAGGCCGTCGGGGGGGAGTTCGCGCCCTCGCGCGAGGTGGACCGGGTGCTCTGGCTGCCTCCGGAGGAGGCCAGGACAAGGCTCACCCGGGCGGAGGATCGTGCCCTGGTCGACGCGCTGCTCGCCGCCCTGGGTCTGGCATAGTCGCCCGGAATCTTCCCGTGTCCTTGCCGTAAGCGTTCCGTGACCTCACCGCACCGTCCCCATGGGTTCACCTTTCGTTCATTTTCGTCCACAAGCGGCTTCACCTGTTCTGCCTAATTTCGGCCTTACCCGATACGGGCGCACTCCGAAAGCGCGTACGTGTCAACCAGTCCTCGCACGCCGCCGCCTCCGCTCGGCGGCCACCGGAAGGAACTCCCTCTAGTGAAGCTTCAGCGCAAGAACCGGCGTGCCCTCGCTCTCGGCGCCCTCGCCGTCTCCGGCGCCCTGGCCCTCACAGCGTGCGGCTCCGACGAGACCGGCGGCGCCGCCGCCGAAGGGTCGTCCTCCTCCGCGCCGTCCGGGAACATCGACTGCGGGGACGCCAAGGGCCAGTTGCAGGCTTCGGGCTCCTCCGCGCAGAAGAACGCCATCGACGCGTGGGTCAAGCAGTACTCGGCCGCGTGCAAGGACGTCCAGGTCAACTACAACCCGACCGGCTCGGGGGCGGGCATCACCGCCTTCCTCCAGGGGCAGACCGCGTTCGCCGGTTCGGACTCCGCGCTGGACTCCGAGGAGATCGGGCAGTCCGCGAAGGTGTGCTCCGACGGCCAGGGGATCGACCTGCCGATGGTCGGCGGTCCGATCGCCGTCGGCTACAACGTCCCGGGCGTCGAGAACCTGGTCCTGGACGCGCCGACCCTCGCCAAGATCTTCGACAGCGGCATCGACAACTGGAACGACGAGGCCATCGCCGAGTTGAACCCGGACGCCGAGCTGCCGGACCTGAAGATCCAGGCGTTCCACCGCTCGGACGAGTCCGGCACGACGGACAACTTCACCACCTACCTCCAGGCCGCCGCCCCCGACGACTGGTCCTACGAGCCGAGCAAGTCCTGGGAGGCCGAGGGCGGCCAGTCCGCCCAGGGTTCCTCCGGCGTCGCCCAGCAGGTGAAGCAGACGGCGGGCGCCATCTCCTACATGGAGCTGTCCTACGCCAAGGACGACATGAGCACCGTCTCCATCAAGACCGAGGCCGCCGAGCCGGTCGCGGCCACCGTGGAGAACGCGACCGCCGCCATCGGCGCCGCCAAGATCGTCGGCCAGGGCCAGGATCTCGCCCTGGAGCTGGATTACACCCCGTCGGCCGAAGGCGCCTACCCGATCGTCCTGGTCACCTACGAGATCGTGTGCGACAAGGGCAACAAGGCGGACAGCCTGCCCGCCATGAAGTCCTTCCTCGGGTACGCCGCCTCGGAGGACGGCCAGGCCCTGCTGGCCGAGGCGGGCTACGCCCCCATGCCCGAGGAGATCATCACCAAGGTCCGGGACACCCTCTCGAACCTGAGCTGAACCGAGTGCGGGCCGCCCCCGACCGGGGACGGCCCGCACCGTCCGGTGCACCGCCGCCAGGAGTCGTCCGACACCCGGACGCCTCCACCCGAGCCGCCGCGTGGTCGACGGCTCAGCAGACCGGAGAACTCGATGGACATATCGACACAGACTTCCCACGATCGCCAGACCGGCCGACCACCGGCGTCCGGAGGTGGGCGCGGCACGCGTGGCGCCACCCGCCCCGGCGACCGCGTGTTCCTCGGGCTCTCCCGCGGGTCCGGCATCCTGGTACTGGTGATCATGGCCGCCATCGCGGCCTTCCTGACCTATCGCAGCGTGCTCGCCCTCGGCGACAACGAGGCGAACTTCTTCACCAGCTTCGCGTGGAACCCCAGTGGCGAACCCCCCGAGTTCGGCATCGCGGTGCTGGCGTTCGGCACGGTGGTCTCCTCGATCATCGCCATGGCCATCGCCGTCCCGATCGCCGTCGGCATCGCCCTGTTCATCACCCACTACGCCCCGCGCAGGCTCGGCGGTCCCATCGCCTACGTCGTCGACCTGCTCGCCGCGGTGCCCTCCATCGTCTACGGCCTGTGGGGCGCCCTCGTCCTGGTGCCGCACCTGGACGGCCTCTACGGCTGGCTCGACGACTACCTCGGCTGGACCGGCGTCCTGGAGTGGAACGGCGGAGCCCCGCGCTCGCTGTTCACCGTCGGCATCCTGCTGGCGATCATGATCCTGCCGATCATCACCAACGTGAGCCGTGAGGTGTTCCGGCAGGTCCCGCAGACCCACGAGGAGGCGGCCCTGGCTCTCGGCGCCACGCGCTGGGAGGTCATCCGCATGTCGGTGCTGCCGTTCGGCCGCTCCGGCGTCATCTCCGCCTCCATGCTCGGTCTGGGCCGCGCGCTGGGCGAGACGATGGCGGTGGCCATGGTGCTCTCCCCGAGCTTCGACATCAACGCCAGTCTGCTCGACCCGGGCGGGGGCACCTTCGCCCAGAACATCGCCAGCAAGTTCAACGAGGCCACCGTCACGGGCCGGGACGCCCTGATCGCCTCCGGCCTGGTCCTCTTCGTCATCACCCTGCTGGTCAACGGCGCGGCCCGCATGATCATCGCCCGCCGCAAGGAGTACTCGGGGGCCAACGCATGAGCCACTCATCCCTCACCGACAAGCGCCCCGGATCACTGCGCGGGGCCACCCTGCCCAAGTGGTTCCCCTGGGCCGTCGCCGCCGGTTCCGTCGCCCTCGGCCTGGGCGTCAGCGCCGCCGCCGGCCTCCGCAGCGACGTGCAGTGGGCGCTGATCGCGGCCGTGCTGTTCGTCGTCGGCTCCTACGCCGTCTCGGCGCGCGTCGAGGGGGCCCGCCAGGCCAAGGACCGCACGGCCACCAGCCTGGTCTGGGTGGCCTTCGTGATGGCCGTCATCCCGCTCGCCTCCCTGATCTGGGAGACGGTCAAGCGCGGCGTGAAGGTCCTCGACGTCTATTTCCTCACCCACTCCATGGGCGTCGTCGCCGACACCGAGCCCGGCGGCGGCATCTACCACGCCATCCTCGGCACCCTGGAGCAGGTCGGTCTCGCCACGGTGATGTCCGTGCCGGTCGGCGTGCTGACGGCCGTCTACCTCGTCGAGTACGGGCGCGGCAGGCTGGCCAAGGCCATCACCTTCTTCGTCGACGTGATGACCGGCATCCCGTCGATCGTCGCCGGTCTGTTCGTCCTCAGCGTCTGGATCCTGATGATGGGCATGGGCCCCTCCGGCTTCGCCGGCTCCCTCGCCCTGACGATCCTGATGATCCCGGTGGTGGTCCGCTCCACCGAGGAGATGCTCAAGCTCGTCCCGAACGAACTGCGCGAGGCGTCCCTGGCGCTGGGCGTCCCCAAGTGGCGCACCATCCTGAAGGTGGTCCTGCCGACCTCCATCGGGGGCATCACCACGGGCGTGATGCTGGCCATCGCCCGCATCACCGGCGAGACCGCCCCGGTGCTGCTGCTGGTCTGGGTCACCAACTTCATCAACGCCAACCCGTTCCAGGACCCGCAGGCGTCACTGCCGATGTACATCTATCTGCAGTACGCCAACAGCGGCGGGTCCGGCGCGGCCTACGACCGGGCCTGGGCGGCGGCGCTGACGCTCATCGTGTTCATCATGATCCTCAACCTGGCGGCACGTGCCATCGCCCGCTGGAAGGCTCCCAAGACCGGTCGCTGACGCGGCCAGCACCACCAGTCAGCGACTCGGACCCGAAAGAAGCAGTGATTCCCATGGCCAAACGCATCGATGTCAGCGGCCTCAACGCCTACTACGGCTCCTTCCTGGCCATCGAGGACATCTCGATGACCGTGGAGCCCCGCTCCGTGACCGCCTTCATCGGCCCTTCCGGCTGCGGCAAGTCCACCTTCCTGCGCACCCTCAACCGGATGCACGAGGTCACCCCGGGCGGGCGTGTCGAGGGCAAGGTCATGCTGGACGACGAGAACCTCTACGGCGCCGGCGTCGACCCGGTCGCGGTGCGGCGCGAGGTCGGCATGGTCTTCCAGCGCCCGAACCCCTTCCCCACCATGTCCGTCTACGACAACGTGGCGGCGGGTCTCAGGCTCAACGGCAAGTACCGCAAGTCCCAGCTGGACGAGATCGTCGAGCGGTCGCTGCGCGGCGCCAACCTGTGGAACGAGGTCAAGGACCGGCTGAACAAGCCCGGCTCGGGTCTGTCCGGCGGGCAGCAGCAGCGACTGTGCATCGCCCGCGCCATCGCCGTCGAGCCCGACGTGCTGTTGATGGACGAGCCCTGCTCCGCCCTGGACCCGATCTCCACCCTCGCCATCGAGGACCTGATCGGCGAACTGAAGGAACGGTTCACGATCGTCATCGTCACCCACAACATGCAGCAGGCCGCGCGCGTGTCGGACCGGACCGCCTTCTTCAACCTGGCGGCGGTCGGACAGCCGGGCAAGCTGATCGAGATCGACGAGACGGAACGGATCTTCTCCAACCCGTCGGTCCAGGCCACGGAGGACTACATCTCCGGGCGCTTCGGCTGATCCCGAGGCACCCCTCGATCCCCTCGCGGTGCTGCATGGCGGTGCCACCGTGAGGAGGGCACGGCCCGCCCTCGGCTCCCGAGGGCGGGCCCGTCCGCGTTGGAGGAGGGCGCCGACGTCCGAGCCGCCCCGACGACCGCGCCGGCACCTCAGAGAGCCAGCAGGTTCACCAGCCCGAAGGCCAGGGCGGCGACCACCGCGGCGGCCGGCATCGTGATGAACCACCCGACGACGATGTTCCGGGCGACCCCCCAGCGGACCGCGTTCACCCGCTTGGTGGCGCCCGCGCCCATGATCGAGGACGTGATCACGTGGGTGGTGGAGATCGGCGCGTGGAAGAGGAACGCCGACCCGAACATGATCGTGGCACCCGTGCTCTCCGCGGCGAACCCCTGCGGCGGCTCCAACTCGATGATCTTCCGCCCGAGCGTGCGCATGATCCGCCACCCGCCGGCGTAGGTACCGGCGGACAACATGACCGCGCAGGCGACCTTCACCCACACCGGGATCGGGTCCCCCTGGTTCTGGACGTCGGCGATGACCAGCGCCATCACCACGACGCCCATCGTCTTCTGCGCGTCCTGAAGGCCGTGACCGAGCGCCATGGCGGCGGCGGAGACCGTCTGCGCTATCCGGAAACCGCGCTTGGCCTTGTGAGGGTTGGCCCGCCGGAACGCCCACAGGATGGCCGTCATCACGCCGTAGCCGGCGGCCAGCCCGACCAGCGGGGACACCACCATCGGGATGATGATCTTGTCGATCACGCCGCTCCAGTACACCGCCGTGCCGCCGGCCAGCGCGGCACCCACCATGCCTCCGAACAGCGCGTGCGAGGACGACGAGGGCAGCCCGAAGTACCAGGTGATCAGATTCCACACGATCGCGCCCACCAGGGCGGCGAAGAGGATGCCCATGCCGGTGGAGCCCCGGGGCGTCTCGATCAGCCCCTCGCTGACCGTGCGGGCCACCCCGGAACCGAGGAAGGCGCCCGCGAGGTTCATCACCGCCGCCATCAGCAACGCCACCCGCGGCGTGAGCGCCCGCGTCGAGACCGAGGTGGCGATGGCGTTGGCGGAGTCGTGGAAGCCGTTGGTGTAGGTGAAGAAGAGCGCGACCCCGATGGTCACGACCAGCGCGAAGGTGTCCATGGACGGGCCTCAGGACTCCTTGACCGCGATGGTCTCCACCGTGTTCGCCACGTGCTCGAAGGCGTCGGCGGCCTCTTCGAGGACGTCGACGATCTGCTTGAGCTTGAGTACCTCGATGGCGTCGAACTTGCCGTTGAAGAGGTGGGCGAGCAGCTTGCGGTGGATCTGGTCGGCCTGGTTCTCCAGCCGGTTGACCTCGATCCAGTACTCGGTGAGGTTGTCCATCGTGCGAAGGTGCGGCATGGCCTCCGCCGTGAGCACCGCAGCCCGGGCGAGCACCTCGATCTGCTGCTCGACCCCCTTGGGAAGCCGCTCGATGTTGTAGAGGACGACCAGGTCGACGGCCTCCTCCATGAAGTCCATGATGTCGTCGAGCGAGGAGGCCAGCGCGTAGATGTCCTCCCGGTCGAACGGCGTGATGAAGGAGGAGTTCAGCTGGTGGAAGATCGCGTGGGTGGCGTCGTCGCCCGCGTGCTCCGCGGCCCGCATCCGCTCCGCGATCTCGCCTCGGGCGGAGGCGTCCGCGCCGAGCAGTTCCATCAGAAGCTTCGAGCCCGTGACGATGTTGTCCGCGGACGCCGCGAACATGTCGTAGAAGCTCGTCTCCCTGGGGGTCAGACGAAAGCGCACGTGGGGTCCTCGGGATGCTTCGGTTGCGGGTGAGGCCGATGCTAGGCGCATCGCCCGGCCTGGGGTATCGGGCCCTCCCCCAGTGTCGCCCATCGGAGGGCCCGTCGAGCAGGGGGGCGGGCCGGGAACACCACTCCCGTCCGCGCGACCACGCGGAGAAGTTCGGTACCATATACCCGGCAGGGGTATATGTCGCCCCATGTCCCACCGAGGAGGACGCGATGACGACCACCGAGGCCGGCACCGGTGCCCCCGCCCCCTCCGAGGCGGGCCACGACACCGGGGTCCACGGCTACCACGAGCGGAAGGACGAACACCTCAAGCGGCTGCGCCGGATCGAGGGCCAGATCCGAGGCCTCCAGCGGATGGTCGACGAGGACGTCTACTGCATCGACATACTGACCCAGGTGTCCGCCTCGACCAAGGCGCTCCAGTCCTTCGCGCTGCAACTCCTGGAGGAGCACCTGCGCCACTGCGTCGCCGACGCCGCGCTCAAGGGCGGCGCGGAGATCGACGCCAAGGTGGAGGAGGCCACGAAGGCCATCGGCCGACTGCTGCGGACCTGACGCGTCAGGAATCCGCCTCCGGCTCCCGCTCCTCGGTCACCCTGAGCACCTCGTCGATACTCCGCAGACTGAGCCGATCCCGGGCCGCGGACGCCGCGATCATCAGCTCTCCGCACAGCTCGATCTCGGCGAGGGCCACGTGGTCCTGCACCGCCGTACCGCCGACCGGAGCCACACGCATCACCTCGTCTCTGCCGCCACCGAACTCCTAGGGTAAGGAGCGGTCCGCGCGCCGCGCATGGCACGGAAGGGCTAGTCCTCGCGCGTCGACTCCTCCGCGATCCGCCCGGCGTAGATGTCGCCCGCCTCCGGGAGCCGGACGGTGACGGGCGCGCCGAAGTCGAACAGCAGCGTGGTCGACGCCACGGCGACCGTACCCCCCGCCGCCCCGTTGGTATAGCTGAACCGGTGTCTGATCTTGCGAACCAACCCCTCGTCGTCGACGTAGGCGTCGAAGGGCACCTGTTCGCTGGCGAACCCCTCGGCAGCCGCGGCGAGGGGCTCGCGGTGCTCCGCCAGGGCCGCCCTCGCCGCCCGCGCCAGGTCGGCCGTGCCCCGGAAGTGCCGGACCGGCTCCCCGCCCACCCGGTCCCGACCGACATACGTCACACCCCACGCGCCGCGCAGCACCTCGGCGGCGGCGAGCGGATCGGTCGCCCCACCGGTGACCAGATTGCCGTCCGGCAGGGTGGTGGTGTCCACCCGCACCCACTTGTCCTCCGGCACCCCGGCACCCCGGTTCTTCATGAACAGGGCGCCCGGTGCCAGCAGTTCGGTGATCGGCCGCCGCGTATCCCGGCCGGATGGGTCCTCCGGAAGCAACACCCTGAGCCGTCCCCGCCGGGAGACGTAGTCGTACACCCCCTCGCCCCGGATGGTCACCCGGGTCCCGCCGCTGGCCATCTCCAGCTCCGTACGCGCCCGCGAGGCGCCCGCCGCGACCAACCGGTCGCCGGCCCGGTGCAGCAGATCCGCCGGGTCCTCGCCACCGGCGCCCTGGGCCACGGCCCCGGTGCCCTGGGCCACGGCCCCGGTGCCGGAGCAACCGCCGACCGCCGCCCCGACACCGACCACGAGCCCCGCCAGCAGGGCGGTCCCCCGCGCTCTCGCCCAGCTCATCGCCTGCCTACCCCCAGCCGTCGGGTCCGTTCCGGGTCCTGTGCCCCTCGTCCCGGCTAACGACGGCCGGGCGAGAGCGGTAACGTTGTCGGCGTGGCACAGCGGGACGGCCTTGACGCCCCGGGGCACATCCCGGAGCACACGACGACGATGATCGAGCGGGGCCCCTTCTGCCTCGCCCAGTGCACCTGCGGCTGGAGCGGCCCGGCGCGCCGGGCCAGAAGCCTCGCCCGCACCGACGCCCGCACCCACACCGACTCGCCCGGCTGAGCACGTGCCTGCGGCGGTCGGGCCCCTCAGGGGCTCCGTTCGGGCGACCCGCCCCTCCCCCCTCGTGTCGGTGGCCCCTCACTCGTCGGAGTGAGGGGCCACCGGCCGCTTGTCGAGCGCGTCGTACTCGCGACGCGTACCGCCCGGGTACCTCCTACGCGGCCCGGTCCGGCGCTCGATCCCGGTCCTCGACCGCGCGCGGCGACCCCGTGTCGAAGGTCGCGGCACCGTCGTCGCCGCCCGGCCCCCGCACATCGGCCCGGACCAGCCAACCGGCGCGCGGCGACCGCTCGATCGTCCTCGTCAGCGGGGTCAGCAGCGCAGCCGCGACCGGGGCGAGCAGCAACGCCACGGCCGTGCCCAGCGCGAATCCCCCCAACACGTCCGTCGGGTAGTGCACCCCCATGTAGACCCGGCTGAACCCGCCGAGCAGACCCAGCACGATGCCGAAGATCCCGAAACGCCGGTTGGCGACGAACAACGCCACCCCCATCGCCATCGTCAACGTGGCGTGGTCGCTGACGAAGGAGTAGTCCTCCTTGCCGGAGATCAACACCTCCAAGCCGTCGTGGTCGTAGAACGGCCTCGGCCGCTCGACCAGCGCCCGGATCGGGACGTTGACCAACACCGCGATCGCCGCCGAGAGCGGCACCCAGATCAGGGCGGCCACGGTGACCGCCGCGTCCTCGCCCCCCCGCCGTCGAGTGGACGCCCAACACCACAGCACCAGGACCACCATGGCGAGAAGGAGCCCGTACTCCCCCACGAACTCCATGACCCGGTCGAACCAGTCGGGCGCGGCCCGAGCCAGACCGTTGATGTCGTACAACAACTCGACGTCGGGGTTCGACCCGGAGTCGGCGAGTCCAGCCATGCGCTGCGGCCCCTTCGTCCTTCACAGTCCACACCGGCCGCATCGCCGGTGGGCACGCCTCTTCCCATCACCCCGTGGATCGCGGAGACGCCGCGCGGGCTCTCCACGCCGAAAGGAACGCACGGCCGGCGCCGTTCCGTTCCACGGTCCACGGAATGATCACCGAGACGTTACCGAAGGGAGACGAGTCCCAGCAGCTCAGGAGGGTGCCGCCACGGTGACCGGGAAGGTGGTGGGCAGCGCTTTCGCGCCATCCTCGGTCACCCGGGTGGCCCCGAAGTAGTCAGGCGTGTCGATCGGGTCGAACCGGATCACGGCGCCCGTACGTGGCGCGTCGATCATGTACCCGCCGCCCACGTAAATGCCCACATGCCGGATGGCCCGTGAATCGGTGAGATCGTCGGAGAAGAACACCAGATCTCCCGGCAACAGTTCGTCCCGATCGGGGTGCGGCCCCGCGTTGTACTGGTCGTTGGCGACCCGGGGCAGTTCGATCCCCACACTTCGGTAGGCCGCCTGGGTCAACCCCGAGCAGTCGAAGCGTCCTTGCTGCTCAGCGGTGCCGGTGCCACCCCACAGATACAGGGTGCCGAGCTTCTTCTGCGCGTAGCCGATGGCGCCGGCCGCCTGTACGGACGGACCGAGACGCCCCTCCGGCGCGGCGAAGCTGCTCTCCAGGGCGAGGATGCGCCGGACGTACTCCCGCGTCTCACGGTACGGCGGCACCCCCTGGTACCGGATCACCGCATAGGCCCCCGCGTTGTACGAGGCCAGCATGTTTTCGGTCGGATTCCCGCCGACGTCCTTCACATAGGACGCCAAGGCGCAGTCGTACGAAGCGGCGGACGGGATCGCGTCGTTCGGATCCCATACGTCCCGGTCGCCGTCGCCGTCCCCGTCGATGCCGTGCGTCGCCCACGTCCCGGGGATGAACTGCGCGATTCCCTGCGCGTCGGCGTGACTCCGCGCTCGCGGGTTGAACCCGCTCTCCTGGTAGAGCTGTGCGGCGAGCAGGGCCGGACTGATCTCCGGGCAGAGGTTCCCCCAGGTCTGCACCAACTCCTGATAGGCCGCCGGCACGGAACCGGCCGCGAGGTTCTTGGACCCCGTGCCCCCGCCGTTCAGGACCGACGCGGCGACCACGTAGACACCGACGACGAGCAGCAACACCATGCCCATGCCCGCCGCGGCGACCGCCCCTGCGACAACCCACACCTTCCGCATGGCTCAACCCTCCCCCACCCGGACGCCTTCCGGTACGGCTCCCGAACATGTCGCCGGAACCTCGTCGGGCTCCGGCACCCCATCGTCCTACACACCGTCACCTCCCAGAGGGGCGCGCCCTCGTGCATCGTGGCGTCACCCGCGCACGGCGACCGCCGGAGGCGTTCACGGGCGTCCCGGACCACCCCCCGCCGCCTCACCCCGCGCCCCGCGGCCTCCCGGGAGAGGAACGGCACTCCGCCCACAGCAGCTTGCCGCCCCGCGAGGACTCGCCCCCCGACCCCTCCAGCACCCGGCCCCCGATGTCGTCCGCACAGGCACGAACCAGCGCCAGACCCCGTCCACCCTCCGCCTCCCCGGACACCCACTCGACCCGACCCCCACGACGGAACCCGACCGGAACCCGGGGGTCCGTGTCCCAGACCCCGACACGCACCCGACCCGGCAGACACGAAGAGACACTCAGGGCATAGGGACCCGACGTGTGGCACTGCGCGTTGGCCAACAACTCCGCCGCCACCACCTCCGCCGTCGACGCCACGGCATCCCGACCCCGCGCCGCCAAAGCCGCGCGAAGCATCACGCGACCGATCCCCGGCGAGCGCGGATCACGAGGAAGATGAAGGGTGTATTCCCAGGACGGGTCTACGGTGGTCATGGAAGTCTCCGTCGACTACGCACAGTTGGAAACCTGCGGGAACACCCAGTGGCCTGCCGATCCGTCGACCGGTGCGCTTCTGGGCAGTGGAGCGCCAAGGCACAAGCTAACAACCGCGGGCAAAGATATTTAGCCTATTGGGACCGGGCCTTGACCCCGAATCCTGGACACGGGCTATGCGGCTTGAGCCAGCGTAGTTGATGTTGCGGCGAGTGCCGTCTCGTAGGCGATCGGGCTGCGTTGTCCGAGTCGTGAGTGGCGGCGTCGGGTGTTGTAGCGGTTCAGCCATCGGAAGGCGTCGAGCCGGGCTTCGCGCTCGCTGGACCAGCTCTTGCGGCCTTGGAGGGTTTCCCGCTTGAACGTCGCGTTGAAGGACTCGGCCAGCGCGTTGTCCGCCGAGCTGCCGACCGCGCTCATGGACTGGCGGACACCGGCCTTCGCGCAGGCGTGGGCGAAGGCCCGACTGGTGTATTGCGCCCCGTGGTCGCTGTGCATGACGGCCCCCGCGAGGCTGCCGCGGGTCCGTATCGCCGCGTCCAGGGCATCGGTGACGAGCTCGGTCCGCATGTGATCGGCCAGCGCCCATCCGGCCAGGCGGCGCGAGGCGAGGTCGATGACCGTGGCGAGATAGAGGAACTTCCCACCGTCCAGCGGGAGATACGTAATATCGCCGGCATACCTGGTGTTCGGCTCCGTGGCGGTGAAGTCCCGGCCGATCAGGTCGGGCGCCTTCGCGGCGGCCGGGTCCGGGACCGTGGTGCGGTGTCTGCGGCGCAGGCGCGTCCCGGCGATACCGGCAGTGCGCATGAGGCGGGCGACGCGCTTGTGGTTGACGCGCTCACCGTCCTCGCGGAGCTCGGCGGTGATCCTGGGGACACCGTAGGTGCCGTCCGACTCCCGGTGGACGGTTTGGATCCGTGCGGCGAGCTGGGCGTCGGCCGCCCGGCGGGCCGCCCGGTCCGGTGCGGTCCGGCGCCAGTAGTAGAAGCTGGAGCGGGCGATGCCCAGGACCTGGCACAACCGCTTCACGCCGTATCGGCGCTGGTGGTCGCAGACGAACTGGAAGCGGTTCACCAGCGCGTCTCCCCGGCGAAATACTTCGCGGCCTTCCGCAGGAGCTCGCGTTCCTCCTCCAGCTCGCGGATCTTCTTCCGCGCGGCGGCGAGCTCTGCCTGAAGCGAAGACTCCGGCACCGCCGGACCCTCCGGGCGGCGGCCACGGGGACGGGCGGCACCGGCCGCCCGGATCCAGTTCCTCAGCGTCTCCGGGTTGACCCCCAGATCAGCGGCGACCGACTTGATCGTCGCCCCGGGCCGCGACTCGTACAGCGCGACCGCGTCCGCCTTGAACTCAGGCGGGTAGTGCTTCATGACCACGGGACATCCGTTCTCCTGGACCTTCAAGATCCAAGTGTCTCGGGTGTCCAGGATCCGGGGTCAAGGCCCACCTATAACTAGGTCTTCCATTCATTCGAGTGACAAGTGGTACGGAGGAACGACGAGGATGGCCGTGAGAACCCAACCCACGGCGCGACAACTCCGCCTCGGTGCCGAGCTACGCAAGCTCAGGGAGTCCGCCGGACTGACATCCACGGCGGCGGCCCAGCTCCTGGGTATCAAGCAAGCCCAGGTCAGCAACATGGAGTCCGGCCGCCTCCCGGTCAGCGCCGACCGGGTGCGAGCAATGGCGGATGCCTACGAGTGCCTCGACGGAGGACTCGTCGAGGCACTGGCGGGGATGACCGGCGAACGACGGCGAGGCTGGTGGGAGGAGTACCGGAGCCTCCTCCCCTCCGGGCTGCTGGACTTGGCCGAACTGGAGCACCACGGCACCGAGCTTCGCACGGCACACGTATCGGGCATCCCCGGACTCCTCCAGACCGTCGACTATGCCCGAGCGGTGTTCCGGCAGGTCGTGCCGGAACTGTCCCCACCGGAGATCGAGCACCGCGCCTCCTTCCGCATCAGGCGCCAGGCCCTGCTGTTCCGTGCGAGCCCGCCTCCGTACCGGGCCGTCATCCACGAAGCCGCCCTTCACATGATGTTCGGGGGGCGAGGTGTCGCGTCGGAGCAGCTGGGCCACTTGCTGGACATGGGGCGCCGCCCGGACATCCGGATCCGTGTGGTGCCCTTCGACGCTGGTGGCTACCCCGGAGCGGGCCAGCCCATCTACTACGTCCATGGGACGGCTCCGCCACTGGACACAGTCCAGCTCGACCAGTCACACGGGATCACCCTGCTGCACGCGCGAGCCCAGCTCGACAAGTACCACAAGGTCCTGGACCGCCTGTGGGCGCTGAGCCTGGAGGAAGACGACTCCCACGAGCTGATCCGTTCGCTCGGCCGACGCATCTGAGAGGTAGTCATGCACGTGAGGTCCTGGCAGAAGTCCTCCTACTGCGGCGAGGGCGAGTCCTGCCTCCACGTCGCCGCGTCCCCCGATCACCACGTCCGACTCACCGAGAGCAGCGACCCCAGCGGCGCGATACTCACCCTCACCCCCGCCGCCTTCGAGAACCTCATAGCCGCCCTGAAGTCGCACACCACCCCCACCAGCGTCACCATCGCCCCCGCGCACGACCACGACGCCGCCCTGCGCATCCACCACCCCCACGCCCCCACACCCACCACCATCACCACCACCCCCCGGAAATGGCACGCCTTCGCCCTGGGAGCGCGCGCCGGCGAATTCGACCACCTCCTCGCTCCGCTCCGACCCAACGCGCCGACCGGCACCGCACCCAGCCCCCACCACCACACCCACCCTGGTACATCGCCGGCGCGTGCGGAGTGACCACATCGGCCTCGGCCACCCGCCCGTTCGCTCTCCGGCCGCCGCCGTTCGATCCGGCGGCTCGCGGGCACCGGACGCGGCGACCCGGATCCACCCCGCCCTCGGGCCACCCGGCCGCACGGACCACCTCACCCAGGCGAGGGCTCCCCGTGCCCCCGGAGGGTGGAACGGCACTCCGCCCACAGCAGCTTGCCGCCCCGCGAGGACTCGCCCCCCGACCCCTCCAGCACCCGGCCCCCGATGTCGTCCGCACAGGCACGAACCAGCGCCAGACCCCGTCCACCCTCCGCCTCCCCGGACACCCACTCGACCCGACCCCCACGACGGAACCCGACCGGAACCCGGGGGTCCGTGTCCCAGACCCCGACACGCACCCGACCCGGCAGACACGAAGAGACACTCAGGGCATAGGGACCCGACGTGTGACACTGCGCGTTGGCCAACAACTCCGCCGCCACCACCTCCGCCGTCGACGCCACGGCATCCCGACCCCGCGACTCTGTTGCGCATTTTGCTGCGGGGTCCTCGTCGGGTCGGGGATGATCGTTCCGTTGGGTCCTGCCGGGTTGTTGCGGGGCCCGGGGAGGACGGTGCTCGGTGTCGATGCGGCCGCAGGGGTTACCAGAGGTTCCGGAGTTGACGGCGGCGGTGGCCGCGGTGGTGTTCCCGGACGGCTCGCTGGCGATGCGGGTTCGGGAGGAGTTGGCGGGGGTGTTCGCGGACGAGCCGTTCGCGGAGGCGTTCGGTGCGCGCGGGCCGGCGGGATTGTCGCCGGGGATGCTGGCGCTGGTCACGGTGTTGCAGTTCGCGGAGAACCTGACCGACCGGCAGGCCGCGGAGGCGGTGCGTGAGCGCCTGTCGTGGAAGTACGCGCTGGGACTGGAGTTGACCGACACCGGTTTCGACTTCACGGTGCTGGCGAGGTTCCGGGCTCGGCTGGTCGAGCACGGCATGGAGCGCTTGGTCTTCGACCGGCTGCTGGAGCACTGCCGCGGCAAGGGCCTGGTCGGCGCGGGCGGGAAACAGCGCACGGACTCCACGCACGTGATCAGTGCGGTGCGGGACCTGAACCGTCTGGAGCTGGCCGGGGAGAGCGTGCGCGCGGTGCTGGAGGCGCTGGCCGGTGCGGCGCCGTCCTGGCTGGCGGGCCGGTTCGGGGCTGAGCGGGTCGCCGAGTGGGAGCTGCGGTATGCGGCCCGCGTGGATTCCTGGCGGCTGCCGTCGTCGAAGACCAGGCGGGACCGGCTCGCCGAGGTCTACGGGCAGGACGCGCTCGTGCTGCTGCGCGCCGTGCGCGAGCCGGATGCCCCCGCTTGGCTGCGCGAAGTGGAGCCGGTGGAGTTGCTGCGGCGGATCTTCGTGCAGACCTACCACGTCACCTGCAACGCCCGGGGACGGGAGGTGGTCAGGAAGCGGGAGGCCGACAGTGACGGCGTCCCGCCCGGACAACTGCGGCTCGCCTCGCCCTACGACGCGGATGCCCGCTGGTCGGCGAAGGGAGACGAGCTGTTCTGGTGCGGCTACAAGGTCCACCTCACCGAGACCTGCGACAACGACAACGGCACTGACGGTGCGGGCGGCACTGACGGCACCGCTCCCGCCGCGGCCGGCGCCCCGCACCTGATCACGGACGTGGCCACCACCGCCTCGACCGCGCCGGACGTGACTGCCACCGCCGCCATCCAGCACCGCCTGGCCGAACGCCAGGTCAAGCCGGGCGAGCACTACCTCGACTCCGGCTACCCCTCCGCCGACCTCGTCACCGACGCGGCCCGCGACGGCATCACCATGATCACCCCGCTCCTCGGCGACCACTCCCGCCAGGCACGGGAGGCCGAGGGCTTCGACAAGGCCGCGTTCCGGATCGACTGGAACACCCGCCAGGTGACCTGCCCCGAGGGCAGCACCAGCACCGGCTGGTATCCCGTGCAACAGCACGGCCGCGACGCCATCGTGATCGCCTTCGCCGGCGGTGACTGCCGCCCCTGCCCCTCCCGCGAGCGGTGCACCGCTGCCGTCCGCGGCAATCGCATGCTCACCCTGCGGCCCCGCGAGGTCCACGAGCACGTCACCGCCGCCCGCGCCGAGCAGAAGAGCGACACCTGGCAGGCCAAGTACGCCCTGCGTGCAGGTGTCGAGGGCACCATCAACCAGGCCCTCGACGTCACCGGGATGCGCCGGGCCCGCTACCGCGGCCTGCCCAAGGTCACCCTCCAACACGCCTTCTCCGCCACCGCGATCAACATCATCCGGCTCGACGCCCACTGGGCCAGCCGCCAGCCCCACCGCACCAGACGATCCTGGACAAGCCGCCTGTCCCGCCTCGTCTACCAACTCGCCGCGTAGCACCAGCCAAAATGCGCAACAGAGTCCCCCGCGCCGCCAAAGCCGCGCGAAGCATCACGCGACCGATCCCCGGCGAGCGCGGATCACGAGGAAGATGGAGGGCGTATTCCCAGGACGGGTCTACGGTGGTCATGGAAGTCTCCGTCGACTACGCACAGTTGGAAACCTGCGGGAACACCCAGTGGCCTGCCGATCCGTCGACCGGTGCGCTTCTGGGCAGTGGAGCGCCACCTGCAACATAGAGACACTTCTTCCCCGGCGCCAGATAAGAACTTAGATGTCTCCCTTGTGGGTGAAGGGAAAGGAGAGGGCGCGTGAGAAGCAGCCCGACGGGTCGCCACATCCGTCTGGGTACCGAGCTGCGCAAGCTGCGCGAGGCAGCAGGACTGACCTCCACACAGGTCAGTCGCCTCCTCGGCGTGCGACAGAACCAGGTCAGCAATCTGGAGGCGGGGCGCGCAGGAGTGAGCCCCGAACGCATCCGCGCCCTCGCGGACCACTACGGCTGCGAGGACCGGACACTGGTCGAGGCATTGGGCGCCATGGCCACCGAACGGACGCGGGGATGGTGGGAGGAGTACCGAGGCACACTGCCGACCTGCTTGTTGGACTTGGCCGAGGTCGAGCACCACGCGACCGGGCTGCGAGCCGTGGTGACCCTGCACATTCCGGGCCTCCTGCAGACGGCCGAGTACGGCCGCGAGGTCTTCCGGCAGGACGTGCCCCGAATGCCGCCTCACGAGATCGAGCACAGGGTCTCGTTTCGGGTCAAGCGTCAGGCAGTGCTCTTCGGAGACTCCCCCACGCCTCACAGAGTCGTCATCCACGAGGCGGCGCTCCACACGCGTCTCGGCAGCCCGAGCGTCATCCGCGACCAGCTCAGACATTTGGTCGAGATGAGCGAACAAGATCACATCGCCGTGCGTGTACTCACATTCGACGCAGGCTCACTGCCCGGATCCGGCCAGCCCTTCTACTACTCCAGCGGCCCGGTGCCTCAACTCGACACCGTGCATCTCGACCAGTCCCACGGTCCGGTGTTTCTCGACGCCCCGGCACAACTCCACAAGTACGACGCTCTCCTCGATCGCCTGGAGTCGAACGCACTTCCAGCCACCACGTCCCGGGACCTCATCCACAAGATCGCACAGGAAGTGTGACACATGGACACGATACGAACCCGCTGGCAGAAGTCCTCCTACTGCGCTCAGGGAGATTCCTGCCTCCACGTCGCCGCGTCCCCCGATCACCACGTCCGACTCACCGAGAGCAGCGACCCCAGCGGCGCGATACTCACCCTCACCCCCGCCGCCTTCGAGAACCTCATAGCCGCCCTGAAGTCGCACACCACCCCCACCAGCGTCACCATCGCCCCCGCGCACGACCACGACGCCGCCCTGCGCATCCACCACCCCCACGCCCCCACACCCACCACCATCACCACCACCCCCCGGAAATGGCACGCCTTCGCCCTGGGAGCGCGCGCCGGCGAATTCGACCACCTCCTCGCCCGTCGCCCATCACAGAGCGGCTCGACCACCGACCCCGGGTCCAGCCCCACACCCACACCTTCACGAGACCCGCGATGCCTCCGTCAACCGACCCCGTAGACCACGAACTCGTCCGCACAGCGTCACACCTCGCGGCCACCCGATGTCATGGAGAGAACCACACGATGGCTGCTGCCGCCCGCGCGCGGGACGGCAGGATCATCACCGCCCTGAACGCCTACCACTTCACCGGCGGCCCCTGCGCGGAACTGGTCCTGATCGGCGCCGCGGCGGCCCAAGGCGCCTACGAACTCGACGTGATCGTCGCCTCCGGGGACCGTCGACGTGGCGTGGTCCCCCCGTGCGGTCGCTGCCGCCAAGTCCTTGTGGACTACTTCCCGACCCTGAAGGTCATCGTCGAGACGGACGGCGGCCTGCGGAGCGTGCCCGTGGCGGACCTGCTGCCGGTCGGGTACGTCTGGGCCGACCATCAGCTCGACAGCCAGGTGGCCGCCGCCCCGGACGCCTGAGGAGAACCCCCGCCCGAGATGGCCGGAGCCCTGCGGCCCACGGACGAGCCGGCTGTGTGACGACCAGCCGGCGACATCATTGCTCGTGGTAATCACCTGTGGTACACAGAGTGACCATACGACTCTTCACCCACCGCCCCCCGCCGCCCCGAACGGCCCAGACGGGAGCCGGTGGGTGAACTTCTCCGAGAAACCCGCCCGGCAATGGCGTCAAGTCGACATCCGACCGCGCCGGCGTCGGCGAGAATGGAGCGTGACCTCTGCACCGGGCAGAGGGCGTGGAACTACCCGACTGGGGCGGTGACTTACATGTTCTTTGCGGCCGACGAAGGCGACATCAACACCATTATCGGCGGGATCGCTCCGGATTGGGGCCCCTTCGGCACACTGGGCAACGAGGCCAAGGTCATGATCGAGGTCGTGATGGCCGTGGCGATCCTGATCTGTCTCGGCATCGCCATCTGGGGCGCCGCGAAGCAGCGGATCGGCGCCACCGCCCTGCGCGACACCTTCAGCGCCGAACAGGGCAAGGGACTGATCATCGCCGGTCTCACGGGCGTGTTCATCATCGGCTCCCTCGGAACGCTGTTCACCATCGTCTACGGCATGGCGGTCTAGCGCCGCCCGGCGGTCCGGGCAGCCCTCCCCCGCTCACTCCTCCCCCACCCGCACACAGTGCCCCCCGCTGAGGTTGTGTCCCCCTGATGTCGAGTCACCACACCGCGTCCACGCGGGAACCAGCACGGCTACCGTCGTACTACCACGGCAGCGGCTTCGAGCAGTTTCCGAACGACGGCGAGGGGGCTTACACGGCATGAGTCTCGGAGACGAGCAAGGGGCCTCACACGGGTACGGCGGGACCGGCCAGACCCGGACCCGGCTACCCGATCCGGGCGTGCGCAGAACGGGGCGGTCGTCGCGGGGCACAGTGACGGTGGTCGGTGTCGTCGTGTTGTTGATCGCCGCCATCGCCTTCGCCAACCGTGGGGGAGACGGCCCGACAGAGCCGTCGGTGGCCACGGACAAGCCCGAGGCGGCACCCACCGCGCCCAGCGGAGCCCTCCCGGTCGCGACCGGCTTCGCCCGCGACGAGCAGGGCGCGCAGAGCGCGGCGGCGAACTACGCGGTGGCTTTGGGATCGGCCGACATGTTCGACGAGTCGAAGCGACATGCCATCGTCGGCGCCGTATACGCCCCGGAGGTGTCAACCGCACGACGTGAGGCCTTGGACAAGGCTTACGCGAGCAAGGAGTTCCTCACCAGGATCGGGCTCTCCGAGGACGGAACCGCACCGTCGGGTCAGACCTTCGTGTCCCGTGTCATTCCGGTGGGAACCAAGGTCACCGAGTTCACGAGGGATCAAGCAACCGTCGAACTCTGGTACACCTCGCTCTTCGGCCTCTCCGGGGACAAGGCCGTCACCCCGGTCACCGAGAGCTGGTACACCACGACGTACCAGCTCACCTGGGCCGACGAGGACTGGAGGATTACGGACTTCGAGCAGACGGACGGCCCAGTGCCGGTCAGGCGCGATCAGCGAGCCTCGACAGCCGACGACATGACCAAGGCCGTCGAGGAGTACGGAGGCTTCACCTATGCGCGCTAGCCGAAGCCGAGCTCTCAAAGGCGCGGTGGCTCTGGCCGCCGTACAGACAACGGTCGTGTCCCTGGCCCCACAGGCCACCGCGGAACCCACGCCCGACCCCAGTCCAACACCGTCGTCAAGTGACAACCCCTGTGATCTGATTCGCGGCCCCGCCAAGGAGTTCTGCGAGCGGGGCGGCGGCACCGGTGGAGGCGGGGGCGGGACGCTGGACGGGCCGGCCTCCGCGATCGATCCGCTCTCCGCCCTGGCCAAGGGCTGCGCCGAGGCCGCCGCCTGGACGATCGACAAGCTGAGCACCGCCGTAAGCGAGACGGCCGAGGTCGACTACACCAACCCCACCTTCCTCCAGCAGTACGCCGTCGTCTTCGCCGCCTCGACGATCCTGACGCTGCTTCTGTGGCTCCTGGCCGTCGCCAAGCGGGCGGTTCGGGGGGTGCCGTTGACGACCGCGTTGTCGGAGGCGGTCGGGTTCCTCTGGCTCACCGTGCTGGCGTCCGCCTTCACCCCGCTGATCCTGTACACGGTGGTGTCGGCGACGGACGGTGTCACCGACGTGCTCGCCCAGGCGACCGGGGACCAAACGGACGCCTTCTTCGGTACGTTCTCGTCGGCCCTGGAGAAGGGCGAGAGCATCGGCGGCGGCCCGATCATGCTGATCGTCGTCTCGCTGGTGTCGATCCTCGCCGCCGGGGTCCTCTGGCTGGAGCTGGTGATCCGGGCCGCGCTGCTCTACGTCGGGGCACTGCTGGGAACGGTGGTCTACGCGGGACTGGTCGACAAGAACCTGTGGGGGCACGTCCGACGCTGGGCGGGCATCATGATCGCCGTCATCCTGGTCAAGCCCGTCATCGTCATCGTCCTCGGACTGGCCGGCGCGCTGTCCGCCGACGACGGGCCGGACGCCTTCTCGGCGGTGGTCTCGGGCCTGGCCATCATCCTGCTCGCCATCTTCGCCTCGGCGATGATCTACCGCTTCGTCCCCGGGTTCGGCGACGAGATCGCCAATTCCCGGAACAACCGGCTCATGCAGGGTGCCGAGGGCAAGGCCGCCGCGGTGATGAGTTCCCCGGCCACCCTGGTGGCCCAGGGGATCAAGGCGCACAGCTCCCGAGGCCAGCAGGGCGCGGACAGCGGGTCCGGCGGCGGGTCGCCGCGCCCCGCCAACCCGGCCTCCGGTGGCGTCGCCGCGCACGGCGATCGAGGGTCGAGCGGCGGGGGCACCGTGGTGGCGCCGCCCGCGCCCGCGCCCCGGTCGGGCAGTCCGGTGAACACGCCGCACGCCGGTTCCCGCAACAGCGACACCCGAAGCTCAGGAGGTGAGGGGCGTTGACGACCGAGTCTCACCTGTCCCATCCGGTCACGCCCCGCCGTTCGTATCTGATCGGTCGGGCCCGGCCGAACGCGGTGATCGGGCGCAATCGCGAGACCGGCGAGATCGCGCTGATCGTCGTGGGGGCTTTCCTCGGCATGATGTGCGGGCTCCTGGTGCCCCATCTGACCCTGCGCATCGTGCTGCTGACCGGCTTCCCGCTGCTCGCGCTCGCCGCCGTCTACATGCCCTACCGGCAACGGACGTTCTACCGGTGGTTCGAGATCAACCGCGGCTACCGCCGGACCCTGCGTCGGGGGGCGACCTACCGTTCCGGCGCGGCCGAGGCCGGGACCCGGCTGGACGGGCGGGAGGTCGAGGTGGGGCCTCCCCCCGGCATCGGTCGGATCACCTGGCTCTCGGCGCCGTTCGGTCCTGACGAGATCGCCGTGTTGCTCCACGCGGACCGGAAGACGGTGACCGCCGCCCTCGAGATCGAGGGCCCCGGGGTGGGCCTGCGCGACTCCGAGGACCAGGAAGCGCTGGTCGACCGCTTCGGCACCCTCCTGAAGCACGTCGCCAACGGGGACGGCTTCGTGACCCGGCTCCAGATGCTCGCCCGCACCCTGCCGGCGGACCCGGACGCCCACGCCAAGGACGTCGCCGTGCGTGGGGACGACCGGGCGCTGCCCTGGCTCCGCGACTCCTACGACCAGTTGCAGTCGATGGTGTCCACCAGCAGCGAGCAGCACCGCGCCTACCTGGTGGCCTGTATGCACCACAGCCGCGATCTGGCCGCCGAGGCGCACGCCATGGCCCGCGCCGCCCGTCCGGCGCGCGGGCGGGCGGACCGGGACGCCGGCCTCGCGGTGGTGATGGCCCGCGAGCTGACGGACATCTGCTCCCGGCTCCAGGAAGCCGACATCCGCGTCCGGCAGCCACTCGGCCAGGGTCGGCTCGCCTCGCTGATCCACTCCATGTACGACCCGGACCACCCCATCGACCACATCCAGGCGATGACCCGCCGGAACACCTGGCCCGCGGAGCTGGACGCGACCGAGCCCACCTACCTTCAGGCCAAGACCCGCGAGTCCGCCACCCGCGCCCCCTGGTGCCACGCCACCGCCTGGGTCAAGGAGTGGCCGATGACCCCGGTCGGCGTCAACTTCCTGGCCCCCCTGCTCGTCCACACTCCGGACGTCATCCGCACGGTCGCCGTCACGATGGATCTGGAGCCGACCGAGGTGGCCATCGAGCGGATGCTCACGGAGAAGACCAACGACAGCGCGGAGGCGTCCCGGGCCGCCAAGATGAACCGCACCGTCGACCCACGCGACCTCGCCGCGCACAGCCGGCTCGACCAGCGCGGCGAGGATCTCGCCAGCGGAGCCGCCGGCGTCAATCTGGTCGGCTACCTCACCGTCTCCGCCCGCACCCCCGAAGCGCTCGGTCGCGACAAGCGGACCATCCGGGCCTCGGCCGGCAAGTCGTACCTGAAGCTGGAGTGGTGCGACCGCGAGCACCACCGCGCCTTCGTGAACACCCTCCCGTTCGCCACCGGCATCCGAAGGTAGGGGCTAGCCTCATGCGGGATCCGCTGACCGTCCTCACGGACGCCTTCACCTCCTTCCTCTTCGGGAAGGTGGAGACGACCCGCCTGCCGGTGCGCACCTCGACCGGTCAGGCACAGGCCGTCTACCTGCCCACCGCGGCCCCCGGCCTGGGCGACTCCGGCGTGATCATCGGCCGGGAGGTGTACTCCGGCAAGGGCTACATCTACGACCCCTTCCAGCTGTACGGCCAGCAACTGCCGGCCCCTCACTGGCTGGTCCTGGGCGAGTCCGGAAACGGCAAGTCGGCGTTGGAGAAGACCTACGTACTGCGACAGCTGCGGTTCCGGGACCGCCAGGTCGTGGTGCTCGACGCGCAGGGCGAGGACGGCGTCGGCGAGTGGAACCTCATCGCGGAGGAGTTGGGCATAACTCCCGTCCGGCTGGACCCGACGGCCGCCCTGGACCACGGCATCCGGCTCAACCCCCTCGACCCGACGATCACCACCACAGGACAGCTGGCGCTGCTCCGGACCATCGTCGAGGTCGCCATGGGGCGCGGGCTCGACGAACGGTCGGGCTTCGCCCTCAAGGTGGCGCACTCCTACGTCAACGAGACCGTCCTCGACCGGCAGCCCGTCCTGACCGACATCGTGGAGCGCCTGCGCCACCCCGAACCGGACGCGGCCGAGGCGATGAACGTCGATCCCGACGACGTACGGGCCTGGGGCCTCGACGTCGCCCTGGTTCTCGACCGGCTCGTCGACGGCGACCTGCGCGGCATGTTCGACGGGCCCACCACGGTGGGGATCGACCTGGACGCACCGCTGATCGTCTTCGACCTGTCCCACATCGATCGCAACTCGATCGCGATGCCCATCCTGATGGCCATCGTCGGCGTGTGGCTGGAGCACACCTGGATCCGTCCCGACCGAAAGAAGCGCATCTTCCTGGTCGAGGAGGCCTGGCACATCATCAACAGCCCCTTCGTGGCCCAGCTGTTCCAACGACTGCTCAAGTTCGGCCGTCGGCTCGGCCTGTCCTTCGTGGCGGTCGTCCACCACCTGTCGGACGTCGTGGACGGGGCCGCGGCGAAGGAGGCGGCGGCGATCCTCAAGATGGCCTCGACCAGGACCGTCTACGCGCAGAAGGCCGACGAGGCGCGAGCCACCGGGAGGGTGCTGGGACTGCCCCGCTGGGCGGTGGAGATCATCCCGACCCTGACCCCGGGCATCGCGGTGTGGGACGTCAACGGCAACGTCCAGGTCGTCAAACACCTGGTGACCGAGACCGAGCGCCCCCTGGTCTTCACGGACCGCGCCATGACCGAATCCTCGGGAGACCGAGGCGACGACGCCCTGCTCGCGGCAGAACTGGAGGCGGAGGAACGAGCCGCGGCGTTCGTGGAACAGCGTCTGGGGGACCCGTCGCGGTCGACGGTGGCGTAGTGCTCGGGCTGCCCACGCCACCCCGGCCGTCCTCGCGTCCCTCCTCCTCGCCGCGATCGGACGCCGCCCCGGTGCCGCACCGGGCACGAGACGGAGGAACGGCATGAGACCGGACGAGGGCCGCCGCGAGGGTCGGGGCGGCGTCCCGGACGGCCTGTTGGTCGGCGCTATCGGGTTCCTGCTCGGCATGACGCTGCTGACGTGGACGGCCACCGGCCTGGCCGGCCTTCTCGCGCACGGCTCCTGGCCCTCGGGGGTCGCCTTCACTCGCACGCCCTCGGCCATGCGCCTGCTGGTCGCCGACCCCCGCGACATCCCCGGCGCCTGGCCCGGGGCGGCCCCGGTCGGACTCCCCGGACACGGGCTGTTCTGGGGGGTCTTCCTCGGACAGCTCATGGTGCTGGTGGTGCTGAGCGTCTTCGTACTGGGCACACTGGCCCGCTGGAAGGCCGTGCGGAGACATCGGACGGCCACCCGGGGCGGAGCCGGCGCCGAGGCGGGCCCTCAGCCGGCCCATCACCGGCACGGACCGGCGGGGGAGTCGGCACCGCGGTCCACGCGGCGACCCGCGGGGGCGCGGACGCCCGTCCCGGCCCCTCCCGCGCCCCCGGGAACGGAAGGGGATCCGGGAGGCGGCGCGCTTCCCCGGCCCGCCACCTCCCCGGGGCGGGCGATCCGTAAGGACGACTCGCCGACAGGGCCGGCGGAGTCGACCACCGACGCGCCGGCGAAGTCCCCGTCCCACGAAGCCGCCCCGCGGGAGTCCGTCGTCCCGAGCGTGCCCCCGGAGCACCGAGAAGGCCCGCTGCGGTACGGGCCGGCGGAGGTCCGCGGCGCCCTCGCCGTCCGGGCGGTGCGCGACGCCGCGGGGCCGGTGCTCGTCGTCACCTCGAACCCGGGTGTCTGGCGGGACACCAAGGACGCGCGCGCCAAGCTGGGCCCGGTACACCTCTACGACCCCGCGCATCTCTGCGACACCCCCTCCCGTCTCCGGTGGGCGCCGACGGCCGGCTGCCAGGACCCGGCGACGGCCGCGGAGCGGGCCGCCGCGCTGCTCGCCCCGGTCCGGCCGACCGCGCGACTCGACCAGGCCGTCTCCGACACCGCCCGCACGCTGCTGCGCTGCTACCTCCACGCCGCCGCCCTGGAGGGGCGGACGGTCCGACACCTCCACCGGTGGGCCCACGGCAACCAGGTGCAGGACGCCGTTCGCACCCTCCGCACCCACACCAGGGCGGCCCCCGGATCGGCGGGGGAACTGGAGGCCGCGCTCACCGCGTATCCCGAGCGCCGCGACATGGCACACGAGCTGACCTCCCGGACGCTGGCCGCCCTCTCCGCCGTCAACATCCGTCAGGCGTGCACATCCCACCGCGCCGACGTCCTCGCCCTGGATTCCTTCGTGGAAGAAGGGGGAAGTCTCTACGTGGTCGGCGAGTCCCTCGAAGACCCCAGGTCGGCGCCCGGCGCGATGCCGCTTCTGACGGCCCTCGCCTCCAGCGTGGTCGAGCGCGGCCGGCGCGTGGCCGCACGGTCATCCTCCGGTCGGCTCGACCCACCACTCACCCTGGTGTTGGAAGACGTGGCCGCCGTCGCCCCGCTCCCCCGTCTTCCCGAACTGCTCGCCTCCGGTGGGGACAGGGGCCTGCCGACGCTGGCCCTGCTCCGCTCCCCTGAGCAGGGCCGCGCCCGCTGGCCCCGGGAGGAACTGCCGGCCTGATCCGCGGGCGGACGGTGCCGGGCGTACGGTCCCCCGGACCTGCCGGGCCGATGCGGCGTCCTTCGGGCTCCGGCGGACGTCCGTGGTGGTGCCGCGACCTTCTGACGGCACGCCGACACCGTGCCCGCGACCATCTGACGGCAGACGTACAAGGCTCCACGAGTACCAATTCATACGATTACCCGCTCATAAGAACCCCGGACGCACTACGAAAAAACATCACATCCGTTATCCCTTTTGAGGTGATATGTGCTCATCGCCACTTCAGGCGACTCCACATCTGTCACGCACGAGGAGAATCGGGATGTTCCCCACACACGGTCGCGGCCCCCAGCGGCGCTCGAAGGGCACGGGAATTCGCGCCCACGGCAAACTCGTGGTCATCGCGGCGGCCGGACTCAGCACGATCGCCTGCACCGCGCCCGCCGCCATGGTGCCGACCACCAGCAAGGCCGCCGCCGTCCAGGGCGGCGACAGCGCCAAGGGCGGCGAGGCCAAGAAGGGCGGAGAGCCGGGTGGCCACCACGACGAGGACCACCACGACGACGCCGAGTACTGGGCCGAGCAGGCCGGGAACCCCGACACCGAGCACGGTGACGACGCCTCCGACGAGGGCTCGCACCGCGGCGGCGACGGCGAGCAGCGGGAGGGCGGAGAGCACCACGGCGGCAAGGAGGGCGGCAAGGAGGAAGGCGGCAAGGAGGAGGGTCGCTCCGGCGGAGCCGGCCGAGGCGGCGACGGGGAGCACGAGGGACACGACGAGCACGGGTACGACGAGCGCGACTCGCACGAGGTGAAGTGCTCCCCCAGCGCCCTCGCCTCCGCGATCACCAAGGCCAACCAGCGCGGAGGCGGGCACCTCTCCCTCGCCCCCAAGTGCGTCTACACCCTCACCTCCGGCCAGGACGGCAACGGCCTGCCCGTCGTCGTCCAGCCCATCACCATCGACGGCAACGGCGCCACCATCGCCCGCGCGGCCAACGCCGACCACTTCCGCCTGTTCGAGGTCGGCGCCGGCGGCGACCTGTCGCTGCGACACCTCACCCTGACCCGAGGCAAGAGCGCCGACAACGACGAGGGCGGCGCCGTGTTCGTCCAGCCGGCCGGACGTCTCGACCTCGACCACACCACCTTCCACAACAACTCCGTCGACGACATCGACTTCGACGAGGGCGGTGCCATCGCCAACGAGGGCGTCACCACCATCGCGAAGAGCACCTTCAGCGGCAACTACTCCGACAACGGTGGCGCCATCCAGAACAGGAGCGGCCTCTTGGAGGTCACCACCTCCAAGTTCACCGGAAACACCGCGGACTCCGACGGCGGAGCCATCCACAACGACGGCGGCACCACCAGGATCAGCAAGAGCGTATTCCGCGAGAACTCCGCGACCGACGGCGGAGCCGTCCACTCGGACTCCGGCCTGACGGAGATCGAGAAGAGCCTCGTCTCCTGCAACTCGGCGGAGAACGGCGGAGGCCTGTTCAGCGACGGCGGCGTCTTCCACATCCGCAAGAGCTCCATCGTCGAGAACACGGCCTTCGGCGACGGCGGGGGCATCGTCTTCGAAGAGGACGCGGTCCTGGAGGACAGCAAGGTCCACGACAACAAGGCCACCCTGAGCGGAGGCGGAATCCACACCGGGCTCAGCGACGACGACGGGGTGGCCGTACGCCGCACCTCCGTCAAGGGGAACCAGGTCAGCGGCGACACCAGCACCGGCGGAGGCATCTTCGTCGACGACGACAACGAGGTCGCCCTCACTCACACCAAGGTCATCGACAACGCGTCGGACGAGGCACCGGGCGGAATCGACAACAACGGGACCGTCACCACCTACTCCCACAACAAGATCATCGACAACGTCCCCACCAACTGCGACGGCAGCGCCAACCCCGTCCAGGGCTGCGACAACTGACCACACCCGCAAGAACACGAGGGCCTTTCCCCGGTGCGCAAGCACAAGGGAAAGGCCCTCGGTCATGAAAAAGGGAGGGTTCCCTCCCCCGACACAAAGCCGGAAGAAGGAACCCTCCCACAAAAATCGTTCGGCGGCGTCCTACTCTCCCACAGGGTCCCCCCTGCAGTACCATCGGCGCTGTAGAGCTTAGCTTCCGGGTTCGGAATGTAACCGGGCGTTTCCCCTACGCTAAAACCACCGAAACACAACGAAACAACAACCAGCACCCCACAACAGGGACAACCGTTCGTGGTTTCAGAACCAACACAGTGGACGCGAGCACCTACGGACAAGCCCTCGGCCTATTAGTACCGGTCAACTCCACACCTCACAGTGCTTCCATACCCGGCCTATCAACCCAGTCGTCTACTGGGAGCCTTACCCCATCAAGTAGGTGGGAGCCCTCATCTCGAAGCAGGCTTCCCGCTTAGATGCTTTCAGCGGTTATCCCTCCCGAACGTAGCCAACCAGCCATGCCCTTGGCAGAACAACTGGCACACCAGAGGTTCGTCCGTCCCGGTCCTCTCGTACTAGGGACAGCCCTTCTCAAGACTCCTACGCGCACAGCGGATAGGGACCGAACTGTCTCACGACGTTCTAAACCCAGCTCGCGTACCGCTTTAATGGGCGAACAGCCCAACCCTTGGGACCGACTCCAGCCCCAGGATGCGACGAGCCGACATCGAGGTGCCAAACCATCCCGTCGATATGGACTCTTGGGGAAGATCAGCCTGTTATCCCCGGGGTACCTTTTATCCGTTGAGCGACGGCGCTTCCACAAGCCACCGCCGGATCACTAGTCCCGACTTTCGTCCCTGCTCGACCCGTCGGTCTCACAGTCAAGCTCCCTTGTGCACTTACACTCAACACCTGATTACCAACCAGGCTGAGGGAACCTTTGGGCGCCTCCGTTACCCTTTAGGAGGCAACCGCCCCAGTTAAACTACCCATCAGACACTGTCCCTGATCCGGATCACGGACCCAGGTTAGACATCCAGCACGACCAGACTGGTATTTCAACGACGACTCCACCCACACTGGCGTACAGGCTTCACAGTCTCCCAGCTATCCTACACAAGCCGAACCGAACACCAATATCAAACTATAGTAAAGGTCCCGGGGTCTTTCCGTCCTGCTGCGCGAAACGAGCATCTTTACTCGTAGTGCAATTTCACCGGGCCTATGGTTGAGACAGTCGAGAAGTCGTTACGCCATTCGTGCAGGTCGGAACTTACCCGACAAGGAATTTCGCTACCTTAGGATGGTTATAGTTACCACCGCCGTTTACTGGCGCTTAAGTTCTCAGCTTCGCCCCACCGAAATGGAACTAACCGGTCCCCTTAACGTTCCAGCACCGGGCAGGCGTCAGTCCGTATACATCGCCTTACGGCTTCGCACGGACCTGTGTTTTTAGTAAACAGTCGCTTCTCGCTGGTCTCTGCGGCCACCCCCAGCTCAAGGCGCACAGCCCATCACCAGAAATGGCCCCCCTTCTCCCGAAGTTACGGGGGCATTTTGCCGAGTTCCTTAACCATAGTTCACCCGAACGCCTCGGTATTCTCTACCAGACCACCTGAGTCGGTTTAGGGTACGGGCCGCCATGAAACTCGCTAGAGGCTTTTCTCGACAGCATAGGATCATCCACTTCACCACAATCGGCTCGGCATCAGGTCTCAGACACATGTCACGCGGATTTACCTACGCAACGCCCTACACCCTTACCCCGGGACAACCACCGCCCGGGATGGACTACCTTCCTGCGTCACCCCATCACTCGCCTACTACCAGCTCGGACCACCGGCTCCACCACAATCCATCCCCCGAAGGGTCCGGAACGGCTTCACGGGCTTAGCATCACCAGATTCGACGTTTGACGCTCCACAGCGGGTACCGGAATATCAACCGGTTATCCATCGACTACGCCTGTCGGCCTCGCCTTAGGTCCCGACTTACCCTGGGCAGATCAGCTTGACCCAGGAACCCTTGGTCAATCGGCGCAAACGTTTCCCACGTTTGAATCGCTACTCATGCCTGCATTCTCACTCGTCAACCGTCCACAACTGCCTTACGGCGCTGCTTCACCCGGCAAACGACGCTCCCCTACCCATCCACACACCCGTTAAGGCAACCATGTGAATGACACGACTTCGGCGGTACACTTGAGCCCCGCTACATTATCGGCGCGGAATCACTTGACCAGTGAGCTATTACGCACTCTTTCAAGGATGGCTGCTTCTAAGCCAACCTCCTGGTTGTCTCTGCGACTCCACATCCTTTCCCACTTAGCGTACGCTTAGGGGCCTTAGTCGATGCTCTGGGCTGTTTCCCTCTCGACCATGGAGCTTATCCCCCACAGTCTCACTGCCGCGCTCTCACTTACCGGCATTCGGAGTTTGGCTAAGGTCAGTAACCCGGTAAGGCCCATCGCCTATCCAGTGCTCTACCTCCGGCAAGAAACACACGACGCTGCACCTAAATGCATTTCGGGGAGAACCAGCTATCACGGAGTTTGATTGGCCTTTCACCCCTAACCACAGGTCATCCCCCAGGTTTTCAACCCTGGTGGGTTCGGTCCTCCACGAAGTCTTACCTCCGCTTCAACCTGCCCATGGCTAGATCACTCCGCTTCGGGTCTTGAGCATGCTACTCCAACGCCCTCTTCGGACTCGCTTTCGCTACGGCTACCCCACAACAGGTTAACCTCGCAACACACCGCAAACTCGCAGGCTCATTCTTCAAAAGGCACGCAGTCACGACACACAAACCCCGAAAGGCTCGCATGCGACGCTCCCACGGCTTGTAGGCACACGGTTTCAGGTACTATTTCACTCCCCTCCCGGGGTACTTTTCACCATTCCCTCACGGTACTATCCGCTATCGGTCACCAGGGAATATTTAGGCTTAACGGGTGGTCCCGCCAGATTCACACGGGATTTCTCGGGCCCCGTGCTACTTGGGAAAATCCTCAACGAGCCGCTGACATTTCGACTACGGGGGTCTTACCCTCTACGCCGGACCTTTCGCATGTCCTTCGCCTACATCAACGGTTTCTCACTCGCCTCACAGCCGGCAGACCATGAAAAAAGACATCCCACAACCCCGCACACGCAACCCCTGCCGGGTATCACACGCATACGGTTTGGCCTCATCCAGTTTCGCTCGCCACTACTCCCGGAATCACGGTTGTTTTCTCTTCCTGCGGGTACTGAGATGTTTCACTTCCCCGCGTTCCCTCCACTCGCCCTATGAGTTCAGGCAAGGGTGACAGCCCATGACGACTGCCGGGTTTCCCCATTCGGACACCCCCGGATCAAAGCCTGGTTGACGACTCCCCGGGGCCTATCGCGGCCTCCCACGTCCTTCATCGGTTCCTGGTGCCAAGGCATCCACCGTGCGCCCTTAAAAACTTGGCCACAGATGCTCGCGTCCACTGTGCAGTTCTCAAACAACGACCAGCCACCCGTCACACACCATCCACCGACGATGCTTCACCAGGACCGGCACAACCGAGACCACGACCACACGGCCGCACCCTCAGACACCCAACAACGTGCCCGACCGAACCCCCCCCCGAACATGTCTTCCACACCCCCCACCACAGCAGGAAGCAGTACAAACACACCCGGAACAGAAAACCCGACCGAATAGTCAACGTTCCACCCACGAGCACACCGGCACCAGACACTCGCTGATGAACCGGCCTCTGCCCACACCCCCCACAACCAAGGGGAGGCACAGGAGAAAGCTCCTTAGAAAGGAGGTGATCCAGCCGCACCTTCCGGTACGGCTACCTTGTTACGACTTCGTCCCAATCGCCAGTCCCACCTTCGACAGCTCCCTCCCACAAGGGGTTGGGCCACCGGCTTCGGGTGTTACCGACTTTCGTGACGTGACGGGCGGTGTGTACAAGGCCCGGGAACGTATTCACCGCAGCAATGCTGATCTGCGATTACTAGCGACTCCGACTTCATGGGGTCGAGTTGCAGACCCCAATCCGAACTGAGACCGGCTTTTTGAGATTCGCTCCACCTCACGGCATCGCAGCTCATTGTACCGGCCATTGTAGCACGTGTGCAGCCCAAGACATAAGGGGCATGATGACTTGACGTCGTCCCCACCTTCCTCCGAGTTGACCCCGGCGGTCTCCCGTGAGTCCCCAACCTCCGAAGAGTTGCTGGCAACACGGGACAAGGGTTGCGCTCGTTGCGGGACTTAACCCAACATCTCACGACACGAGCTGACGACAGCCATGCACCACCTGTACACCGACCACAAGGGCACACCCATCTCTGAGCGCTTCCGATGTATGTCAAGCCTTGGTAAGGTTCTTCGCGTTGCGTCGAATTAAGCCACATGCTCCGCCGCTTGTGCGGGCCCCCGTCAATTCCTTTGAGTTTTAGCCTTGCGGCCGTACTCCCCAGGCGGGGCACTTAATGCGTTAGCTGCGGCACGGACAACGTGGAATGCTGCCCACACCTAGTGCCCACCGTTTACGGCGTGGACTACCAGGGTATCTAATCCTGTTCGCTCCCCACGCTTTCGCTCCTCAGCGTCAGTATCGGCCCAGAGATCCGCCTTCGCCACCGGTGTTCCTCCTGATATCTGCGCATTTCACCGCTACACCAGGAATTCCGATCTCCCCTACCGAACTCTAGCCTGCCCGTATCGACTGCAGACCCGGGGTTAAGCCCCGGGCTTTCACAACCGACGCGACAAGCCGCCTACGAGCTCTTTACGCCCAATAATTCCGGACAACGCTCGCGCCCTACGTATTACCGCGGCTGCTGGCACGTAGTTAGCCGGCGCTTCTTCTGCAGGTACCGTCACTCACGCTTCTTCCCTGCTGAAAGAGGTTTACAACCCGAAGGCCGTCATCCCTCACGCGGCGTCGCTGCATCAGGCTTGCGCCCATTGTGCAATATTCCCCACTGCTGCCTCCCGTAGGAGTCTGGGCCGTGTCTCAGTCCCAGTGTGGCCGGTCGCCCTCTCAGGCCGGCTACCCGTCGTCGCCTTGGTGAGCCACTACCTCACCAACAAGCTGATAGGCCGCGGGCTCATCCTGCACCGCCGGAGCTTTCCACCACCACGGATGCCCGTGACAGTCAATATCCGGTATTAGACCCCGTTTCCAGGGCTTGTCCCAGAGTGCAGGGCAGATTGCCCACGTGTTACTCACCCGTTCGCCACTAATCCCCACCGAAATGGTTCATCGTTCGACTTGCATGTGTTAAGCACGCCGCCAGCGTTCGTCCTGAGCCAGGATCAAACTCTCCGTGAATGCTCTGCCGGTCACCCGGCACACAACACGGGAGCGGGACCACCGGAGGAATAACCCGATGATCCACAGCGTCCTCGCTGTGTTCTACTTCAAAGGAACCCGTCCACCGGAACAACAATCCCGGCGTCGGGGTATCAACATATCTGGCGTTGACTTTTGGCACGCTGTTGAGTTCTCAAGGAACGGACGCTTTCTTCGTACTCACCCGAGAAACACACTCTCTCGCGGCTTTCCTCCGGGCGTTTCCCCTTCGGTTTCACCGACTCTACCAGACCGTTTCCGACCCGATTTCCTCGGCCGCCTTCCCGAAAAGCACTTCCGCGCTTCCCTTTCCGGCCTCTCCGACTCTACCAGACCGTTTCACCGACCTGATCCCCAGTCAGCGGGGTTCGCCTTCACGGCCGTTGAGCCGTTCCGACGTCCCGAACACTAGCGACTTTCCCCGCGGTTCCCAAATCGAGCCGGCGGAACGAATTCCGGACACGCCGAAATCGCTCCGCAGGAGATCGTGCTGGTGTGTGGGTGCCGCTGACGCGGCGGAGGGTCACCGGGGAACCGCTTGGCCCCCATGGCAACCCGAAGAACTCTACGGAGCGCCCATGAGGTTGTCAACTTCGCCCTGTCAAGGGGTTTCTTCGAGATCGCTGAGCCGACCGTCGGCGTCGGGCTGGGCGTGCTCCACCCTGCGGAGCAGGACGGTGAGGACCTCGCCCAGCCTCACCCGCTCGTCGGCGGAGAGGTCCTGGAGGAGGTCCTCCTCGAACACGGAGGCACGGCGCATGACCTCCAGCCACTTCTCCCGTCCGGCGTCGGTCAGCTCGACGATGACGCGCACCCGGTTGTTCTCGTCCCGCTCACGGGTCACCAGGTCCTCGGCGACCAGTCGGTCGATGCGGTGGGTCATGGCCGCCGGCGTCAGCCCCAGGCGCTTCGCCAACTCTCCCGGTCCCAGCCGGTAGGGGGATCCGGCGAGGACGAGCGCCTTGAGCACCTCCCACTCGGCGTTACCGATGTCCAGGTCGACGGTCTGTCGGCGGTACGCGACGTTCATCCGGCGGTTCAGCCGGGAGAGTGCCGAGACGATCTTCTCCACCTGGGGGTCGAGGTCGCGGAACTCGCGCTGGTAGGCGGCGATCTGTTCGTCGAGTGTCGGCTCGTCCGCCTCTGAGGTGTCGCCCATGTCGGCAGTATGACACGGCACACCTTTGCCTCGAAGTCCTTCGGTCTGTACTCTTTAGCTTCGAACTTTAGGTCTGAAGTCTTGGCCTCGAAGTTCTCTGTTCAAGGACCTTGAGGGTCTCGGTGTTCGGGAGGGGCGAGGGTGACCAGGGCGGCGGGCGCGGCGATGCGCCGAATCCACGTGGGGAACGCGCTCAGCGCGTTCGGGCTCGGTTTCACCGTCCCCTACCTGTACGTCTACGTGGCGCAGGTACGCGGGCTCGGTTCGGTCGCGGCGGGGCTCGTGCTCGCGCTGTTCGCCGTGGCGGCCTTGGTCGTCCTGCCGTTCGCGGGGCGGGCCATGGTCCGGCGGGGCCCGCGGCCGGTGCTGTTGGCCGCACTCGTCGCGGCCTCCGTCGGTGCCATGGCCCTCGGAGTGTCCGAGCGGGCCGAGACCGTCCTGTCGGCCGCCGCCCTCCTCGGGGCCGGGCAGGCCGTGACGCAACCCGCCCTCGCTACCATGATCGTGGACTACTCCACCGCCGCGACCCGCTCCCGGGCGTTCGCGACCCAGTTCTTCTTGCAGAACCTCGGGCTCGGTGTCGGAGGTCTGATCGGAGGCCACCTGGTGGACCTCTCCGAGCCCACCTCCTTCACCCTGCTCTTCGCGGTCGAGGCTGCGATGTTCCTCCTCCTCGTGGCGGTCATGGCCACCGTGCGCTCGCCCCGGCCGCGCCTCGCCCCCGAGGGCGCGGGAGGTCTCCCGAGAATCGACGGGCGAGGCGCGCTCCGCGACGACAAGGCCATGGTGCGCCTGTGCGTGCTCGGCTTCGTCCTCTTCTTCGCCTGCTACGGCCAGTTCGAGTCGGGCCTGAGCGCCTACGGGGTGGAGGCCGCCGGTGTCTCCCCTTCCACGCTGGGCACCGCGCTCGCGGCGAACACACTGGTCATCGTGGTCGCCCAGTTCGCCGTGCTGAAGTTCGTGGAGCGCCGGAAGCGGACACGTGTGATCGCCGCCGTCGGCCTGATCTGGGCCGTCGCCTGGCTCATGGCGGGCTACGCCGGGCTGGGGCATGTGGGACAGGCGATGGCCGGCGCGGCGTTCGTCTCCACGTACGCGCTGTTCGGACTGGGCGAGGCGATGCTGGCCCCGACGGTCGCCCCGCTGGTCGCCGATCTGGCGCCGGACGGCCGGGCGGGCCAGTACAACTCCGCCTTCGCGCTGGTCAAGCAGCTCGCCCTGGCCATCGGGCCGGCCGTGGGCGGACCGATGGGAGCCACCCTGCACGCGCCCTACATCCTGTCGTTCCTACTGTTCTCCCTGGGGATATCGGTGCTCGCCCTGCGGCTCGGTCGGCGACTGACGGAGGCGCAGGACCACCCCTGGCGGGCGCGGAGCAGGGTGGTCGGAGGCGGCGGCGCCCCGGTGGGCCCCATCGCCTCGGTGGACGCCTGACCTCGTGCGGGGGCGGCGGCCACACCTCCTCCCGGGTCTCCGGGCGGGTTCGGCCGTCGCCCGTCCGCCCCTCAGGTCGGGGGCAGGAGGAACTCGCACCACACCGCCTTGCCTCCGCCGGGTGTGAGACGAGATCCCCAGGTGGAGGCGACCGTCGCGACGATCGCGACGCCCCGTCCGGACTCGTCGGCCGGCTCGGCCCTGCGCCGGCGGGGCAGGTGATCATCGCCGTCGGTGACCTCGATGATCAACCGCCGGTCGGTGCGACGCAGGCGCAATCGCATCGGAGGCGTCCCGTGCTGGAGCGAGTTGGCGACGAGTTCACTGGCGGCGAGCACACCCCGATCGTGCAGCTCGGTCGGGAAGCGCCAGCTGGTCAGGACACCGGAGGCGAAGGCCCGAGCACGGGGAGCGGCCTCCACCCCGCCCAGGAGTTCCAGCGCGGCGTCGCGGAAGAGATCGCTCTCGGCGTCGGTGCGCGCGGGGCGCTGGAGGACCAGCACCGCCACGTCGTCGTCGTGCTCGGGTGTGACACCGGAACGACGCACCAACCGGTCGCAGACCACCTGAGGGGGCCCGGTGGCTCCGGCCAAGGCGCCCTCCAGCATGGCGATGCCCTGATCGAGGTCCTCGTTTCGGCGCTCCACCAACCCGTCGGTGTAGAGGACGGCGGTGGAGCCCGGCCGCAGCGGCACCGAGCCCGAGGAGTGAATCCAGCCGCCCGTGCCCAGCGGTGGCCCGGTCGGCTCGTCGGCGCGGGACACCCGGCCCTCGTCGTCGCGGACCAGGATGGGCAGATGGCCCGCGGACGCGTACACCAGCTTGTCCTCGTGCGGGTCGTGGACGGCGTAGACGCAGGTGGCGATCTGGTGGGGGTCGATGTCCGCCGCGAGGCCGTCGAGGAGCTGGAGGACCTCGTGCGGCGGCAGGTCGAGGCGGGCGTACGCGCGCACCGCCGTGCGGAGCTGTCCCATGACGGCCGCGGCCCTGACCCCTCGGCCCATCACGTCCCCGATGACCAGGGCGGTGCGCCCCCCACCGAGCGTGATCACGTCGTACCAGTCACCGCCGACGGCGGCCTCCGTGCCCCCGGGGTGGTAGGTGGCGGCCACGCGCAGATCGTCGGGTTCCTCCAGCCGCTGCGGGAGCAGTGAACGCTGGAGGGTGACCGCCGCCTCGCGTTGGTGGCGCTCCCCCGCGCGCAGCCGCTCGGCGGCCTCGGCATGATCGGTGACGTCGACGGCGAAGACGAGCACACCCCGTTCGCCGTCCCCGCCTTGGGCGGCGGGCGCGCAGGTGAAGGTGTAGGAGCGGCCGTCGGGCGTCTTGCGGGACTTGAGGGTGCGGGGTCGGCCGCTGCGCGAGACCTGGTCAAGCAGGGGAAGGAGTCCCGGTTCGACCAACTCGGGGAGGGTGTCCCGAGCGGGCTCGCCGATCGGACGCTCCCCGAAGGCGGCCGTGTAGGCGTCGTTGACGTAGGCGAGGCGGTGGTCCGGACCGTGCACCAGGGCGACCAGGGCCGGGACGCGGTCGAGGACGTCGCGCACCGGCAGGTCGTCCACCCCGGGCATGGGGGGCGTCTCGCCGGCGGGCCGCCCCTCTCGGGGATCGGGAGCGGGGGTCCGTCCCGAGGGGTCGGCGGCGACCGCGGTGCTCTCCGCGCGCGCGGCGGCGCGGCGCTGCGTACCGGGGAAGCGGGCGCTCCAGCGCGTGAAGTTCACGGATCCTTGCCTCGTGTTCGTATCGGCGGCCGGCTCCGGATCCGGGCTCCGGGTGCCGCGTGGGACGAGCGGCGGCCCGCCCCGGGTGGTGGACCAAGTCTGGCAGGGCACCGGGGGCGACACCCTTCAGACGGGGAGGGGGACGGGTGAGTTCCCGAGATCGGCGGGGACGACCCCTTCGGGTGTGCGGGGTCTCTTCAGGAAGTCTTCCCTCGGTCACGGGTTCGGACTCCGCGCCGAGACGTTCGAGTGCGCCGTGGCCGTGAGGCGCCGACCGGAAGAGCGCGGTCCGGGCGGCGCGCGACCCTCCGCCCGCGCGGTCCGGTTCGCCCGCCGCGGGGAGCGAACCGACCCGGGACCGGGGGAGATCCGCCACGCCGAAGCGCCACGCGTCGTCCCGGGGCGAGAGAGCTCTCCGACGCGCGCCGACGTGCCCGCGCTCGGGAGCGAGATGGGGCGCATCGGGGCGTAAGCGACCCCTGCTCCGATCGGCGGGCGCTTGGTGCGGAACCCCCCCTTCTGAATTGACGGCAACTCAACTATGTTCGTGTGAACGGAATGTGGGGGGAGGGAGCGCCTCCGGGGCCGCGACGGCCGGCACGGGGGCGACGTCCCGCCGCTCCGACACTCGACGGCGGGAGAGTCTCCGGGGGGAGACGTCATTACCGGGGGATGGCCCATGCATGTTCACGACCCTCATCGATCGTTCATGTCCTCGGGCGCGCACGGCGCCGCGACGGACGCCGCGGCACACACCGGGCACGAGAGCGCCGCGCGGACGGCACCCCTGCGTGTCGACGCCCAGCGCAACCTGGAACACGTGCTCCGCGCGGCCCGCGAGGTCTTCGGGGAACTGGGCTACGGGGCGCCGATGGAGGACGTGGCCCGTCGTGCTCGAGTCGGCGTGGGCACGGTCTACCGGCGCTTCCCGAGCAAGGACGTACTGGTGCGGCGGATCGCCGCCGAGGAGACGGCCAGACTGACCGAACAGGCCCGCTCGGCGCTGGAACAGGAGAGCCGGGCGTTCGTGGCGCTCTCCCGCTTCCTTCGGCTGGCGGTGGCATCGGGGGCGGGACGCCTGCTGCCCCCCGAGGTGTTGCGGGTCGGTGTCGTGAAGGACGACCCTCGCGCCGGGGAGCCGCTGCCGCCGCCTCGGCGGAGCACGGGCGGACTCCGCACTCCGGCCACCGCGGCCGCGCCGGGCGTGCCGCGTGGCCCCGGTTCCCTCCCGGTACACCCTGGGGCCCCGGCCGCCGGGACGGCGGCGCTCCTGGAGGTCGTCGGACGGCTCGTCGAGCGGGCCCGGTCCGCGGGCGAGCTTCGCCCGGACGTGTCGGTGTCCGACGTGCTGCTGGTCATGGCCACCCCGGCGCCGACGTTGCCCGACCCGGCCCGGCAGACGGCCGCGTCGGGGCGGTTGCTGGACATCCTGCTGGACGGGCTGCGCTCGCGCTCCGGACCACCGACGACCCGTGCGAGCACCGTCGAGTGAGCGTCGGCGGGTGAGCGTCGGCGGGTGAGCGTCGGCGGGTGAGCGTCGGCGGGTGAGCGTCGGCGGGTGAGCGTCGGGACACGGGAGCGGCGCGTGTCCCGACCGACCGCGACCCGACCCCGCCCGAGCCCTCCCGCACCGGGCCCCGCGCTCCCGCCCAGTGGGCGGCCCGTGGGCCTCGGCCCCTGGGGTTCCCTCGGCGCGGGTGGGCCGGGTGCGCACGGTCTCGCTCCGGAACCGTGCGGTGCCGGGCCGGGCTCTCCCCGTGCCGGAGCCATGTGGTGGCACGAGGCCGAGGGGCCGGTGTCGCGGCGGCGCGGACACCCCGTACGGTCCGCCGCCCGGCCCGATCCGGTCCCGCCGCGCCGCGTCGCCCGCCGGCTGCCCGGCGCGTCGGGCTCTCCGCCCGCGCGGCCGCTCAGGCCCGGAGCGCGGGCGGAGAGCCACCGCCCGGCGCCCCGGGCCGTGGCGCCACCCCGGCGGGCACCGCCCGCGCCCGGCCGGGCGTGCCCGTCCAACACGTGCCCCTGCGGGAGAGCAGCCGGCCCAACCAGAGCTCCAGGGAGACCAGGTCCGCCAAGCCGTCCAGCGGCACCGGCTCCCCCACGGCCACGCCGCGCAACGCCCCGCGCACGACCCGCGCCTCCACGAGCCCCGCCTCCGCCAGCAACGGACGCTCGAACATCGCCAACAGGCGGTCCGCGGAGACCCGTACCCCCGCCCGTTCGCTCGCCGGCGTCGCCCCGGGCGGGGTCGGCGCGCCCCAGCCGTCGGGCAGACCGGACACGCCCGCCCCCTCCAGCACCGAGCGGAGGACGGCGCCCCGCGCCCCGGGGCGAACCCGCAGGGCCTCGGGCACCGCACGGCACGCCCGCACCACCTGGTTGTCGAGGAAGGGCGTGTGCAACCGCTGGGAGCGGACCTCCGCGGCCTGCTCCAACACCCTCACCTCGGCCGCCTCCCGGGCCATGGCGGCGCGGGCGCGGAAGTCGCCGGGCCGCCGCCCCGGACCGGCCCCCGACCGCTGTACCGCTCCCCTCAGGCGCGCCGAGACCTCCGCGAGCGCCTCGCCGGTCAGCCACGCCGCCGCCGGGCCGGGCCGCCCCCAGGTCAGCGCGGCGATCGAGGCCCCGCCGGCGCCGCCACCGACGTCCGGGCCGAAGTCGCCCGCGCCACCCTGGTGCGGAACGCCCCGGTCGGTCCACGCCGGTCGGGTGGCCGGTCGGCGGAGCAACTGCTCGGCCAGCTCCTCCAGTCCGGTGCGGTAGGGGGTCCGCGACAGCCGCCGCGCCGCCGCGTAGACGCGGGCGGGCACCATCACCGACCCGTCCGCCCGGCTGAGCGCGGCCACCGGACGCACCAGGTGGCGCCGTTTGCGGTCCATCAGAAGGTCGGCGAGGCGCGCCGGGTGGGCGTCGAGTGCTTGACGAGCGCCGTAGCCGGCGAAGTGGTCCGCGCTCCCCGCGGCCAGTCTGGCTCGCTGGCGGGCCGCCGTGACCAGGCAGGCGGCCGGTTCGTCCGTCAGCGGCACGTCCAGATCGGCGTAGGGGAGGGACTCCTCCTCGCCCGCGACGACGACGTGGCGGAGTCGGGGGTTGGCGGCGAGCGCGCCGGCCCGCTCCAGTTCCGACGTCGGTCGGGCGCCCGTGACGAGGTCGTTGAAGGTGACGGCGAGCAGCCGCTCGCCCGGGTCGACGCCGTGGCCGAGCACGGTCCCCGGCGCTCCCGGCAGTCCGGCGGCGAGCAGGGCCAGCGTCCCCGACGCCGGACCGCCGGAGAGGTCGGCCCCGATACCGGGCACGGGCATCCCCCGGGCGGCACGTCGTTCGGCGGGCCCCATGCCGGGCACCGGGCCGGGGTCGACGCCGGCCCCCGGCACGTGCCGGGGGGCGTCCAGCCGGGTCCGGACGGCGGTCACCAGGGCGTCCCGGACGGCGTCGACGGCCGTCCTGGGGTCGGCGGCGGGGGTCGCCACCGCGAGGGAGGCGGTCGGCTCGTAGTCGGCGATCTCCCGCGCGCCGGCCCGCAGGATCAGCGCGTGTCCGGGCGGGAGGCGTCGCACGCCCTCGTACGGGGTGGCGTCGCCGAGGGCGGCGGGGACGTGGGGCGCGGCCAGGAGGGCCGCCAGGTAGCCGAAGTCGAGGTCGGCCTCGACGAGGTCGGCCAGCGGCAACGCGGCCGTGGCGTACGCGGTTCCGCCCGCCCACGGCGTGTGGAAGACGGGGCGGGCGCCGGCCAGGTCTCCGCACACCATCAGCCGCCGCCCCACTCGCACGACGGCGGTGTAGCTGCCCGGCCAGGCCGTCAGGTGCCGGATGGCGCCGCCGCGCGCGGCGAGGAGGGCGACGCGCAGGTGCTCGTCGGAGGCGCCGCAGAGGCCGAGGACCGCGATCCGGGTGTGCGGGTCGACGCTGAGGACGCGTACCTCGTCGGGGCGCCAGTCCCCGACGGCCCACAACGGGTCCGGTCCGCCCCAGAGTGGTTGGGACCCCACGGGATGGGGCGCCTCGCCCTCGTATCCGGGGACTCCCTCGGTGCCGGTGTCCGCTCCGGCCGCCTCCGGGGCGGTGCCGCTCCATCCCACCAACCACCGCATCGCCGCCTCCAGGGGCCGTGCGCAACCAGTCCACCGTACGAACCGGCTCCCCATGCTGCCACGAAGGGCGCGCCCCCGAGCGCCGACCGGGCCCCGTGTGCTCCCCTGGATGCGCCCTTGCGAACACGGGGTCGCGGCGCCGGAGTGGCCGGGGAGGTATCAGGGGCGAGGGAAAACGCGCCGCAGGCGCGCCCCCGACAGCGCCCCTTCGCGCCGGGTCGGCGCACAAGTGCCGTGGTGGGAGCGGTCGCGTCACGCTTCCCACGGAGCCAATTTTCAGCCAATTCGCGGTCAGATCATCGCGGATGGACACGCTCTGTGCACACACCTGAGCGATTCCGCGATGATCCCGCGCTCCCCACGATCACGCACGGTCCGGGAGACGCCGCACGCCTCCCGGACCGGTCCGCCGCCCGCGGGGACGAAGGCGGCGGTGTCCCCCAGCCCGCTGGACCCAGTACAGCGGGCCGACCCACGCGTGACCATGCAACCGCGCACCCGTCGACCGGTGAAGAGCGCACGGGCGGGCGCACGGCCACACGCCCGGGAGCACACCACAACTGTCCGTAAATAGCCCGCACTTGAGTGCTAACCACAATCCCGCCAACCGGAAGTTTGCCTCTTAACGCCTGGGATGCGGCGAACTACGCTGGCCTTACGAATGCCGCGTGGTTATGCCGGCGCGGCAGCCGGCTGTGTCGAGGGGTGGCTCATGGCTAGGGAGCAACGCGGGCCGAACGAGAAGCTCGGGGCCGTCCTCGCCCTCGCGGGAATCTCCAACGCGGGGTTGGCCCGACGCGTCAACGACCTCGGTGCCCAAAGGGGGTTGACCCTTCGCTACGACAAGACGTCGGTGGCGCGGTGGGTGTCGAAGGGCATGGTCCCCCAGGGCGCGGCACCTCACCTGATCGCCTCGGCCATCGGCCAGAAACTGGGCCGTCCGGTCCCTCTGCACGAGATCGGGCTCGCGGACGCCGACCCCGCGCCCGAGGTCGGACTGGCCTTCCCCCGGGACGTGGCCCAGGCCGTGCGGTGCGCGACCGACCTCTACCGCCTGGACCTGGCCGGACGGCGCCAGGGGGGAGGGATCTGGCAGTCGCTGGCCGGTTCCTTCGCGGTGAGCGCCTACGCCACGCCCGCCTCGCGTTGGCTGATCACCCCGGCCGACACCTCGGTGGCCCGCGAGGAGACCCCCGCCGAAGGGCCGGGCGCGCCGACCCGGGTCGGCCACAGCGACGTCCGCAAGCTCCGCGAGGCGGCCGAGGACGCCCGCCGCTGGGATTCCAAGTACGGCGGCGGGGACTGGCGTTCCTCGATGGTCCCGGAGTGCCTGCGGGTCGAGGCCGCCCCCCTGCTCCTCGGCTGCTACTCGGACGAGGTCGGCCGCGCGCTGTTCGCCGCCTCCGCCGAACTCACCCGTCTCGCGGGCTGGATGGCCTTCGACACGGGTCAACAGGAGGCCGCCCAGCGCTACTACATCCAGGCGCTCCGGCTGGCACGGGCGGCGGCCGACGTCCCGCTGGGCGGCTACGTGCTCGCCTCGATGTCCCTCCAGGCCACCTACCGGGGCTTCGGCGACGAGGGCGTCGACCTGGCCCAGGCGGCGCTGGAACGCAACCGCGGTCTGGCGACCGCCCGCACCCTCAGCTTCTTCCGGCTCGTCGAGGCCCGCGCTCACGCGCGCGCGGGCGACGCCCAGGCCGCCGGCGGGGCCCTGCGGGCGGCCGAGAGCTGGCTGGAGCGGGCCCGCCCGGGCGACACCGACCCGGTCTGGCTCGGCTTCTACGGCTACGACCGCTTCGCGGCCGACGCGGCCGAGTGCTACCGGGACCTGAAGGCCCCGCGAGAGGTGCGCCGCTTCACGGAGCAGGCGTTGTCCCGCCCCACCGACGATTTCGTCCGGTCCCACGGCCTGCGCCTGGTCGTGTCCGCGGTGGCCGAGCTGGAGTCGGGGAACCTGGACGCCGCCTGCGAGCAAGGGGTGCGAGCGGTGGAGGTGGTGGGCCGGATCTCCTCCGTGCGCACCACCGAGTACGTCAAGGACCTGCTCCACCGGCTGGAGCCCTACGGCGACGAGCCCAGGGTCGTGGAACTGCGCGAACGCGCCCGTCCGCTCCTGATGACGACGGCCTGACCCGCCGCGCGCCGGAGCGGTGGGCCCGCACGCCCTCGGCGCCGCTCCACCACCGACCCGCGCCGCCCGCCGCCGTCCGGACCCCCCTTGTCACGTCCGCCGCACGGACCCGCCCGCACCGGGCCGGCCGCGGGCGGCGAGAGGGCCGGGCCGAGCGGGAGCCGGACCCCGGGTTTGAGGCGGTTGTCAGTGGCGCAGTGCACTATCGAACCCGGGAGGTGGAGCGGATGGTGCGGCGGACGGTCGCTCACGACTGCGACGTGCTGGTGGTCGGCGGCGGGATCGTCGGTCTCTCGACCGCCTGGGCGATCACCCGCGCGGCACCCGGCACCCGGGTCACCGTCCTGGAGAAGGAGGGCGGCCCGGCCCGCCACCAGACCGGTCGCAACAGCGGCGTCGTCCACAGCGGCGTCTACTACCGTCCGGGCTCCCTCAAGGCCCGCTACGCCGTCCGCGGCGCGGCCGACATGATCAAGTTCTGCGCCGAGTACGATGTCCCGCACGCCGTGCCGGGCAAGCTGATCGTGGCCACCGACCGCGCCGAGTTGCCCCGCCTGCACGCTCTGGCCCAGCGTGGCCGGGAGAACGGCATCCCCGTCCGCGAGTTGGGCACGGCACAGATGGCGGAGTACGAACCGGAGGTCGGCGGCCTCGCCGCGATCCACGTGCCGACCACCGGAATCTGCGACTACGCGGCGGTGGCCGGACGACTCGCGGCGGCCTCCGGGGCGGAGATCCGCTATGGGGCGCGTGTGCTGAGCGTCGACCGCCGCCCCTCCCTCGGAGTCGCCGTCCGGACGGGCTCCGGCGAGGTGGTCCGCGGCCGTCACCTGGTCAACTGCGCCGGCCTGCACAGCGACGAGATCGCCCGGGCGGCCGGAGACGACCCGGGAGTGCGGATCATCCCCTTCCGCGGCGAGTACTTCGAGCTGGCCCGCCCCGAGCTGGTGCGTGGGCTGGTCTATCCCGTCCCCGACCCGGCGTTCCCCTTCCTCGGCGTGCATCTGACCCGAGGCGTCGACGGGACCGTGCACGTCGGACCGAACGCGGTCCCCGCCCTGGCCCGGGAGGGCTACACCCCGGGCACCGTCCGACCCCGCGAGCTGGCGACCACGCTCGCCTGGCCCGGCTCCTGGCGCCTGGCCCGTCGTCACTGGCGGTACGGCGCCGGCGAGCTGCGGCGCTCCCTCTCCAAGAGGGCCTTCACCGAGTCGGTCCGCCGCCTCCTGCCCTCGGTGCGCGAGGACGACCTGCTGCCGACCGCCTCCGGCGTGCGAGCCCAGGCGGTGCCGGCCGACGGGACCCTGGCGGACGACTTCCTGATCACCGAGGGCCCGCGCACGACGCACGTGCTCAACGCGCCCTCCCCCGCCGCGACGGCGGCGCTGCCCATCGGGCGGGAGGTGGCCCGCCGGGTCCTCGACGCGCTTGACGAGCGGTAGGCCGCTTCCCGGCTCGGGGCGACGAGGCGGTGCCGCTCCCCGCCCGGCCCGGGCCGGGCCGGGCCGGGCCGGAGCGCCTCCGGGCGTCCGCCGTCCCTAGTCCGGCGCCTCCTCGTCCAACGGGAGTTCCACGAGGACGGTCGTCCCCTGGGGGCGGCGCGAGAGCAGCTTGATGGTGCCTCCCGCGGCCTCGATCCGAACCCGGAGCGAGGCGAGGCCGATGTGGCCACGCCGGATGCTGCTCTCCAGGGCGTCGGGGCGGATGCCGCGCCCGTCGTCCTCGACACGCAGGAGAAGTCGGCCGTTCCTGACCCGCAGGTCGACGAGGCAGCTGTGGGCGTCCGCGTGCTGTGCGACGTTGTTCAGCAGCTCGTGCGCCGCGTTGAAGGCGACCCGCTCCGCCTCGAACCGCGGGATGGTGCCGAACCGGGCCTGGATCCGCAGGTCCGCGCGTTGCTCCGTGTTCTGCACCAGGCGGCGCACCGCCCCCTCCAGCCCCAGGTGCTCCAGGATGACCGGATGCAGCTCGGTCAGCACCGAGCGCATCTGCCGACTCGCCTCGGCGAGCGTCTCCTCGGCCCGTTCCAGGGGCTCGGTCGTCCCGGTCGTGCGCGCCTCCTCGATCTCGTGGCGGGCGGCGAGGACGTTCTGCAGGCTCTCGTTGTGGAGGTACTCGGCAAGGCTGCGGCGTTCCCGCTCGGCGGCGTCCATCGCCTGCCCGAGCAGCTCCCGGCCGTTGGCCATCAACCTGCCGACGCTGCGGGCGCGGTCCCGTTGGACCCTGGAGAGCAGGGTGCAGATGAACCCCAGCAACACCAGGTGCACCACGTACACGACGATCGGCCACCAACTGTCCGGACTGCCGAATTCCAGGACCACCGCCGGCACGAACACCGCCGCGCTCGCGGCCGTCATCACCGCGGTGACCCCGGGTCGCAGCTGGAAGGCGGCCAGGACGGGGATCAGGAAGAAGGCGTCGCCGACCGGCGGATGGGTGATGTCGGGGGTCTGGAACCCCCCGGAGATGGCCAGAAGGCTTCCGAGGGCCAGCAGGTCGATCAGAAGCAGCCGCCAGGTGGCCTCCGTGGGGCGGTGGTCGGGCCGCCAGATGCGCCACAGCACGATCCCCGCCCACAGCGCGTAGACGACGAGGACCACTCCGCACAGGTGCTCGTTGCGTCGGGGCGGGAACAGGATGAGCTGCACGGCGACCAGAACCACGATCACCAGACGCAGAATGCTCTGGACCCGCTCGCCGACCAAGGCCTGGGCCTCGGCCTGGGATTCCAGATAGCCCCCCGCCCGAGCGGGTCGCCGGCTCCTGCCTGCTGCAGCGGTCACGGTCACTTCCCGAGGGTCCGATCGGCCTGCGTCACTCGAGGAGGCCGCGCCGCATGCCCTCGGCGACGGCCGCGGCCCGGTCGCTCACCTCCAGCTTCTCGTAGAGCCGCTGGGTGTGCGTCTTGACGGTGCTCGGTGCCAGGTAGAGCTCCTCGGCGATCTCGGGGATGCTCCGTCCCTCGGCGAAGGCCCTCAGCACCTGTGTCTCACGCTCGCTGAGCGCCACCCGGTCGGCTTCCGCCCGGCGCCTGACCTGGTCCATCAAGCCTTTGGTGAGGTCGCTGGGCAGCACCGTGCCGCCCCGGGAGACCTTGGTGACCGTCTCGGTGATCTCGCGGACCGAGGCGTCCTTGGCGAGGTATCCCGCCGCCCCCTCCCGCACGGCGTCGAACACCAGGGCGTCGTCGGTGAAGGCGGAGAGCAGCACCGACCGCACCGGAAGCCCCTCGCGGGCCACGGCCCGGATCACCGCTATGCCGTCGAGCTTCGGCATCTGATAGTCCACGAGAGCCACGTCCGGCTCGTGCTCGCGGATCAACTCCAGGGCCTCCATGCCGTCCGCGGCCTCGGCCACGACCTGCACCTGGCCGCTCTGGTCCAAAGCCCGGGTCACACCCGCCCGATAGACGGGGTGATCGTCGGCCACGACCACTCGTACGCGCTGCACACCTGTCTGCATGGGCTCACCTTCGTCAGCAGAGGCCCTTTTCCTCCATTCTGTAACACCGAACGGCTTTTGACCGCCCAGCGCGTCGACGCGAGGCCGCCGGGACCCGGCCGCCGGAAGTCCCACACCCTCCTCCCGCCCCCGAACCGGGGCCTCCCCCGGTCGGGTGACCCGGTCTCCCCCGATCACCGGACCCGGCCTTTCGCCCCGTCACCGACCCACACGGGGGACCCCCGCCGCTCCCGGCCGGGACCAGACTTCGAGGAAAGCCGGTAGCGCGGTGGGACGAGAACCTCCCGGTGTCCGCCCCCCGTACAACGGAGTCGGGCCCCACCCGCGTATCCGTGATCGACGCACGAGGAGACCCCACATGACCGTCTCGGACGACCTCACGGTCCGCCTCGGGACACGGCTCGACCGCGACCACCGAGACGCCCTGGGCGAGGAACACGGCGGATGGATCGGCGACCAGGCGTCGACCGTGACGCTCGCCGTGACCGGCGTGATCGTCGGAGTGGCCATCATCGCCAGCGTGGCGGCCCCGGTCGTGGCGGCCACCATAGGCAGCGGCTGACGACCCGGAAGGAGGGCCCACCATGAGCACCGAAACGGTCCTCGCCGCTCTGACCGCCGAGGCACTCGACGAGAACGATCCGGGTCGGCACGTCGGCCGGGTGAGCACCACCCTCATCGCCGTGACCGTGTCCGTGGGCATGAGCGTCGTCGGCGTGTTGGCGGCCGGCGCCCCCGTGGCGACCATGTACGCCGTGACCGTGTTCGGCTGACCACAACCCCCCATCGCGAGGGCGCGACCGACAACGCTCCCCTCGGTGCCGGAGACCACACGGGTCACCGGCAGAGAACCGACAAGGAGAACGGAGACCCCCGTGAACGCCACCACCCCCCTGCGGACCACCCTCGACAACGCGGCTCCCGGCGACCTCCACGAGGACCAGCCGGGCCGGCACACCCGACAACGGAGCCTCGTGGCCGCCAGTCCGCTCGCGGTCATGAGCGCGGGTGTGGCCGTCTACGTCGTCTGCGGGGTCGCCTACGCGACGGCCGCCCACACCGGCTGACCGCCCGACGGGGCCATGGGGGACCGACGGCGTATGCCATCGGAACCCATGGCCCCGCCCCTCGACCGGACCCGGGCATCGAAGGCCTCGCCCCTGGCGTGTCTCCCCGCCGGAGAGCGCCCGGGGCATCCGGCGAAGGAGGCCCGCCGGCGTCCTGGACCGCAAGGCGTCACGCGCGCGTCGCGCGTCGCCCGCAGCCCCGCCCCGAGGCGGCGCAGCCCGACACGACCACCGGATAAGGGCCCGCCATGAGCACCGAAACGATCCTCGCCGCTCTGACCGCCGAGGCACTCGACGAGAACGATCCGGGTCGGCACGTCGGCCGGGCGAGCACCACCCTCATCGCCGTGACCGTGTCCGTGGGCATGAGCGTCGTCGGCGTGTTGGCGGCCGGCGCCCCCGTGGCGACCATGTACGCCGTGACCGTGTTCGGCTGACCACAACCCCCCATCGCGAGGGCGCGACCGACAACGCTCCCCTCGTCCGGAGACCACCCGGGTCGCCGGAGAAACAGAGAACCGACAAGGAGAACGGAGACCTCCCGTGAACGCCACCACCCCCCTTCGGACCGCCTTGGACGGCGCGGCTCCCGGCGACCTCCGCGAGGACCAGCCGGGCCGGCACGCACAGGCATCGGCCCCCGTGACCTTCACCCCGGCCGCGGCCGTGTGCGCCGGCCTCTCCGTCGGGGCCTTGACCGGGGCCGCCTACGGAGTGGCCGAAGCCGTCGACGGCTGACCGCCCGACGGGGCCGAAGTCAGGATGGCGTATGCCGTCCGGACTTCGGCCCCGCGCCTCGACCGGACCCGAGAAGCGAAAGCCTCTCCGCGCCGGTCTCCGCACCGAAGGGCGCGCCCGAGGCATCCGGCGAAGGAAGCGTCCCGCCGTCCTGGGTCCCGGGACGGCGGGAAGAGACGCGTACGCGAGTCGCGCATCGCCCCATCCCGAGGCGGCGAAGCCCGACACGACCACCGGAGGAAGGCACACCATGGTCGGCACCGAGACAGTCATGGCGAACCAGGACCCTCGGGAACTCGACGAGCACGCCCCGAGTCGGCACACCGACCCGCCGATCCCGACGCTGGTCATGGCCGCCATGGCGCACGCCGCCGGCGCCGGCGTGACGACCATCGGAGCCGCCATGGCCGCCACCGTGGGCCTCGCGCACGCCGTCACCGTCACCTGAGGCGCCCCACCGACTCGCGCCGGGAGGGCCGCCCGCTGGGTCGCGGGCGGCCCTCCCGGCGCGCCTCGGTCTCAGGGGGGCGCGGTGCCGTCTGCGGCCTTGCGGGCCACCGGGCGGCCGGAGTCCTCCTCGGCCGGGCGGAGCGGGATGTACGGGGAGACGAAGACGATCTGCGGCTCCTCCGACGGGTCGTGACCGGCCGCGCGGGCCAGCGCGAACTGGAATCCCTTGATTCCCGGCGCGCCGGAGCGGTTGACCCGGTCGCGGATGAACTCCACCAGCATGCGGTAGGCCGGGTGGTGGGCGGCGACCTCGAAGCCGTCGCCCAGCACGGTGAGGACCTCCTGGCAGAGGTCGAAGATGGCCTTCTCCGCGCGCCGGCCGGGGAACCACACGAACTGCGCCAGCCGCCGCTCGTTGATCACCTCGACCATCTGCCAGGGCGAGGTCTCCCGGTCGTAGCTCAGCGTCCGGTAGAGGAACTGGTAGTCGTGCTGCGCCGGGGTCGGCGCGAAGAAGCGCCAGTTCGGCAGGAGGACGGACGTCTTGTCCAGCTTGTTCACCCGGGCGAACATCTGGTTGGGATGCTGTGCCGCCAGCGTGCTCAGGAGCATGCCGCTGCACACCAGACGGGTGATCCCGCCCGGCCCGGTGAAGACGCTGCTCACGGATGTCACAGCCATGTGATCACTCATTCCGGGCTTCGGTCGCGGGCGAGCCGTCCTCGGACGGGATGGGCCGCGCCGCGACGGCTTCGTCGTCGTCGGCGGCGTCCTTCTCCCGGACCGCCCCGATGTCCTGCAGGAAGGTGACGATGTGCCGGGACGTCTGCTGGGCGAAGCGCGGGTTGGTCACCAGCGACTCGTGACCCGCGAGCGGGATCGTCACCGAGCGCACGACACGGCCGTCGCCCTCGTGGGCCTGACCGGTCTCCTCGCACAGTTGCGCGTGCACGGGGTCGTGGGTGACGGTCTTCTCCGCGGTGATCACCAGGGCGTGGCTCGACTGCTTCCCCAGCGGCCCCTCGAAGGCGCGGAAGTCCTCCTCGGCGGCCTTCCACTCCCGGCGTCCCGCCCACCACATCCGACTGTCGGCGTACTGGGCGAACGCCCGGGGGCGCATCCCGGCCGGCAGGTCGCCCACCCACTCCGGGTGCGGCATGAGCACGCCCATGCCGCTGCGCAGGCTGGTGGTGACGATCCCAAGGGAGCTGTCCAGCTGTGCGGCGGTCTCGCTCTGCGCCTCCGACCGCTGCAACTCCTCGGGGTGGGAGCTGTCGATGTAGACGATGGCGCTCACCCGGTCGCCGAGCCGCAGCGCGGCCCGTCGGGCGATCTCCCCGCCCAGCGAGTGGCCGGCGAGGACGACCCGCCGCCCCTCGGGGGCGACCTCGTCGATCAGGTCGATCAGGTCGTCGACGGACTCGTTCAGGGTGTACGGCTCCGACCCGGAGTAGTAACTGGGCCCGGTCCCCGCCCGGCTGTAGGTGACCACGTCGCTGCGGCCGTCGTCACCGAGCGTCTGGAGCAGCCAGCCGAACATCTCCGGCGAGGCGGCGAGGCCGGTGCAGAAGACGACCACGGGCCGGTCGCCCTCGGCGGTGCCGTCCGTGCGGAAGTAGCTGATCCGATTGCCGTGTCGGGTGGCCACGCTCTTGCTGCCGGGCCAGCTGTCCCGGACCCACTGCCGCCGGTCGGCGGCGCGCAGGAAGCCGATGGCGACGGCCGCGGCCAGGGCGATGCCGGCGGCCTTCACCGCGGTGTCGTCCCGACCGGCCACCTCGGGGCGGGAGCGCGGGGTGGTCGTGTAGGCGACCGCGGGGTGCATCGCCGTGAACGACGTGAAGAAGCGGCCCAACCCCATGAAGTAGCCGTTGGCGGCGTGGAAGGCCGCCGCGCTGACGACCATCGGCCGGACCAGGTGCCTGCCGGGGAGGTAGACCAGCGGGAAGAGGCACTCCAGGGCGAGCACGCTGTGCGCCAGCAGGCGTCCGGGAACCGGGTGGTCGTGCGCCCAGCGCCACATGCCCTCGTGGCCGTATGTCCGGGTCCGCATGATGCCGGGCAGCGCCTGGCCGCCCCGCCACTCGGGACCGAGGAGTTTGACCCATCCGGAGACGGCGTAGGAGAGGTTGGACTGGAGGGCGACGTACCAGAGCAGGGCGTCCCGCACCTGGGGCACCCGGGACAGCCGGGCCGCCCCCATCGCGATCTGTACCAGGACCGCCACCTGGTCCGAGCCGTCGGTGCCGTACCGCCGTCGGGCGTAGAGACCGACGTTGACCAGTCCCAGGAACAGGTTGGCCGCTCCACGCCACCGGCCGTTGCCGGGCAACAGCAGCGAGGCCGCGGCGACGGCCTGGCCGGCGAAGAGCGCGTTGGTCGTCCGCCGGTCGCCGATGATGTCCAGGACCTTGCGACGAAGCGGGGAGTAGACCACCAGGGCGTCACGGGCTATGTCCCAGTCGTTCAGCCCACCGGGCTGCCGATCCTCCGGGCGCCGCAGGTATTCGAGGCTGGAGACCAGTGTCGTCGTCGCCGCGAGGCGCTCCGCGACGCCCATGGCCCGCTCGCGGGACACGGGTATCGGGCCCAGGAAAAACGACATGGCCTTCGCAGGCAGATTGCGCGCCTTCGGCATCCGCCCCTCCAAAAGGTCGGGCACCGCCAGAATCCCCCGACATCGTGACGATGCGGTCGATGTGCCTACTCACCAGACTAGGAACGAATGAGACATCGGGCGAATTATGAGCAACGATGTCTTGTGACCGATATGTCCACCGGGTGAGGCCGGCCCGTGCGCGGCCCCCGTCGCCCGCGCGGCGGGTGTGAGCCGTGGCCGGGCCCCGATGGCGACGGCGCCCGGCGAGAACCTCGCGGCGGACATCGCCAGTCCGGCACACGACAGGGGTACGAATGAACAGACCAGCCCCCGAGCCGATCGCCGCGACCGCTCCCCCGGACGCGCGCGCCGGAACCCGGAGCGCCTCCGTGTGGAGGATGGCGGGCGCGCATCGCACCCTTCTCGTCGTCGGCACCCTGATCGGTGTCATCGGCGTGTCCGCCGGGCTCGCGCAGCCGTACGTCATCGGCCTGTTGGTCCGTTCCGCGGGTCTCGGCGAGTCACTGGCCTGGCCGGTCACCGTGCTCTGTCTGCTGTTCCTGGCGGACGCGGTGTTCAGTTCCCTTCAGGCCTATCTGATCGGACGGGCCGGCGAGAACATCGTCCGGGACGTGCGAGGGATGCTGTCGGGGCGTCTGCTGCGGGCCAGGCTCGCCGCGTTCACCACCCATCCGCAGGGGGACGTGCAGACCCGGATGGTCACCGATACCTCACTGGTCCGGATCGCGCTGTCCCAGAGCCTGGCGCAACTGACGATCAACGGCTTCATGACCATCGGTGGTGTGGTCCTGATGTTCATCATCGATCCCTGGCTGATGCTCATCACCCTGGGCTGTCTGGCCGTCGCCAGTGTCGTGGCCCTGCTGATCGCGCGGCGTCTGCGCCACGCGGCGTTGCGGAACCGGGAGGACACCGGGGACTTCGGCATCGGCATCCAGCGCGTGCTCAGCGCCCTGCCCACGGTGAAGGCCGCCCGGGCCGAGGGGCGTGAGCAGGAACGGCTCGCGGAACTGGCCGCCCGGGCCCGTCACTCCGGTGTCCGGGTCGGCGCCCTCAACGCCCTCATGGCGCCGGCGATGAACGTGGGGTTGCAGGCGTCCCTGGCGATCACGGTCGCGGTCGGGATGACCCGGGTGGCCGGCGGCGGCATGGAGCTCGCAGACCTGACCGCGTTCATCATGTACCTGTTCTACATGGTGTCGCCGTTGGTCGTGGTGTTCATCTCGATCGGGCAGTTCCAGCAGGGTCGCGCGGCCGTGCAGCGCGTCACGGAGCTGGCCGAGATCCCGCAGGAGCCGGACCCGGTGGCGACGCGACCCGCGCCCGCCGACCTGGACCGGCACCACGACCCGGCGGTTCGCTTCGACGACGTGTCCTTCGGCTACGCCGGCCCCGACGGCCCGCAGGCCCTCTCCCGGGCGAGCTTCGCCATCCCGGCACGCGGGCTGAGCGCCATCGTCGGCCCCTCCGGGGCCGGGAAGTCGACGCTGTTCCATCTCATCGAGCGCTTCTACGAGCCCACCTCGGGCCGCATCGAGCTGGCCGGCCAGGCACTCGACTCGCTGTCCCTCGAAGCCCTCCGATCGCACATCGGCTATGTCCAGCAGGACACCGCCGCGATGAGCGGCACGATCCGCGAGAACCTCGTCTACGCCCACCCCGAGGCCACGCCCTCGCAGATCGACGAGGCGGTGCGGAAGGCCCAGCTCGCCGACGTCGTGGCGGCGCTGCCCGAAGGCCTGGAAACCCAGCTCGGCGACCAGGGAGCGGGCCTGTCCGGAGGAGAGCGGCAGCGGCTCAGCATCGCCCGGGCGTTCCTGCAGCACCCGTCCGTGTTGCTGCTGGACGAGGTGACCTCCCACCTGGACGCGCGGTCCGAGAGCGCGTTGCGGGACGTCCTCGGCGAGCTGTCCCGGGAGTGCGCGATCGTCGCCATCGCCCACCGGCTCTCCACCGTGGTGGCCGCCGACCAGATCCTGGTCCTCAGCGAGGGTCGCGTGCGGGCGACGGGCACGCACCGGGAGCTGCTGGCGGCCGACTCGCTGTACCGGGAGCTGGCCGGGACGCAGTTCGGCGAGCAGAGCGACCACGCGTCCCCCGAGGGGCCCGGCCGGTAGAAGGCGGCGGGGTTCCGCCCCCGGGGCCGTGGGGCACCGGCGGCGGAGAGGCGGGACGGGGGCGGCAAGAGGGCGGGGCCCGGCGCGTGATCGAGGCACGGGCGCGGGATGCGGTGCGAAGACGGGGCCGGGCGGCCCGGCTGCCCCGGTCCGCCTGCCCCACCCCAGCCGGGAGGTCGTAAAATCGACCCACTGTGTCCGACTCGCCCCACGCCCCCGCACCGACCGCCGCCACGGCGGGCCCCGGCACGTCCGCCACCCCTCTGGGCGGCGACGGCCCCTCCGCCACACCTCCGCGCCCAACTCGGGCCCAGCGCGAGCCCCGCTTCCCGGAGGGGCCCGCCGCCGACCCCGCCGGTGCCCACTTCGACCGCCGGATCCGCAGCTTCCAACCCCGCCGGAGCCGAGTCACCGCGAGCCAGGCGGACGCCCTGCGGCGCCTGTGGCCGACCTGGGGCGTCGACGTCGACGGCCGGCGGGTGCTCGACCTCGCCGAGCTGTTCGGCGACGGCGGGCCGGTCGTACTGGAGATCGGCTTCGGCATGGGGGAGGCCACGGCCGAGATGGCCGCCGCCGACCCGGACACCAACATCCTCGCCGTGGACGTCCACACCCCGGGCCAGGGCAGCCTCCTCTCCCTGGCGGAGCGCGAGGGGCTGCGCAACGTCCGGGTGGCCAACGGCGACGCGATCATCCTGCTGAGCGAGATGCTGCCGCCCCACTCCCTCGCCGGCCTGCGCGTCTACTTCCCCGACCCCTGGCCCAAGAAGCGGCACCACAAACGTCGCTTGATCCAGCCCGAGTTCCTCGGTCTGGCGGCGTCCCGGCTCCGCGCGGGCGCGATCCTGCACTGCGCCACCGACTGGGAGCCCTACGCCGAGCACATGCTCGACGTCCTCACCCGCCACCCCGACTTCGCGAACACCCGCCCCGACGGCGGCTTCGCCGCGCGCCCCGCCCACCGACCCCTGACCCGCTTCGAGGCGCAGGGGCTCGACAAGGGGCACCGGGTGAACGACCTGCTCTTTCGACGTGTGGACCCCACGCGAGGCTGAGTCTCCCCGTCGGGACCCGCCGGTCGGCCCGCGACCCCGGCGCGTGTCGACCGACGCTCCCATCCCGGGGTGCCGGGACGGGACCGACGGAAACGGATCGACGCGGCCCCGGACGGGAGCGGATTGAACCGGCCCGCTCCGGGGCAACCGTCAGGGCGTGAGGCCCTTGTCCCGCAGCCAGGCCAGCGGATCCACACCGGAGGAGGAACCCCCGGGGCGGACCTCCATGTGCAGATGCGCACCGGTCACGTTGCCGGTGGCACCGACCCGACCTATGACGTCCCCGGTGGCGACCTTCTGGCCGACGCCGACACTGATCGAGGACTGGTGCGCGTACCAGACCTCGGTGCCGTCGTCGAGGGTGAGGACGGTCTTGTAGCCGTAGCTGCCGTCCCACCCCGCGAAGGTGATCGTGCCGCTGTGCACGGCCTTGAGGAGCGTTCCGGTGGGGGCGGCGAAGTCGACACCCGTGTGATAGCCCGACGACCAGTACGCGCCGGCCTGACCGAAGGAGGAGGAGATGGTGTACGAGGAGGTGGGCAGCGTGTACTGCTTGGCGAGCTTCGCCAGCCGCTCCTCCTCGGCCTTCTTCCGCGCTTCCTCGTCGGCCTTCGCCTTCGCGGCGGCGGCCTCGGCGGCTGCTTCCTCGGCGGCCTTGGCGGCGGCCTCGGCCGCCTCCTTCTCCGCGGCGGCGCGCGCCTCCGCGGCGACCTGGGTGTCCACCTGTTCCTGCTGCTTCTCGGCCTGCGCCACGATCCGGGCGCGCAGGGCCTCGCCGGCGTCGGAGGCGCCGTCGGCGCTGTCCGTGGCGGTCATCCCGATCGTGGTGAGCGGGGCCGGGGTCTCGGGGACGGTGTCCTCGTCCGCGATCACGGAGCCGACGTGCGACAGGTCGGGCAGCGAGATGGCGACCGGCGCCTTGCCCGTCTGCGCGGTGGCGAGGCCACCGGCGCCGACGGCGGCGATGACACCCACGCCGAGGACGGTGGAACTGCGGGCGAGACCGCCGCGCTGCTTGGCCACCCGGTGCCGGCCCCGGACGGGGCGGACGGACTCGGCGGTGGGGTTCCACTCCTCCCACCCGCCGCCGTCACCCTGGGGGGCGCCGTGGACGAATGTGTCGCCGTCGCGTCGGTCGGAGGGCCGGCCACCCGGCTGGTCGTGCACGAACGGGGCCTCGGGAGCAGGCCGGTTGGACGCCACGTGGGCGCACTCCTTTCCTTCCGTCATCGCCTACCGGGTTAGCTGACGGGTTCGGAGCGGGAAGGTCTCCTACGCGCGTATACCCGCCGTGTCTCCACGGCCGGACACGCTCGATTCACCCCATGTGGTGGTTCCCCGGTTCCTGGCATCTCTGCACGGGATTCGGCGCGTGCGCACGGGGCCGACATCTGTGACGGCTGGGACGACCGCGCTGCGTTATCGAACGTTAATAGACGGGGGGTGCGGATTCCAAGTCGTTCCCCTTGATCGTTGCCGATTTCGGCACGCCCATTGGGGACTTGAGGGTCCGAAACAGGGCAAGGCACCCTCCGCGCACCCCCCCGGAACCCGCGGGGCCCGCCCCAACACAGTTGACATACCGTCAAGAGCCGTGCTCCGGGCTACGGGAAGATCACCGAGCGTGAGAGTCCCGGATCGCTTCGCGGCAGCCGGCGAGACGGACCAAGGGAAAACCGTGGCGACCCGACGGAAAAGAGCACCGGCCGGAATCCCTGGGGATTCCGGCCGGTGTCCATCAGTAGCGGGGACAGGATTTGAACCTGCGACCTCTGGGTTATGAGCCCAGCGAGCTACCGAGCTGCTCCACCCCGCGTCGGTGTGCCACCAGTGTACGCCATTCGCGGGGGTGCCCGCGCACGGGTCACCGGGGGCGTCCGAAGCGGGCACCCCCGCCTCCCCTCTCTCTCCCGAGCCGACCGCCCTCCACCCCTCCCCCGGCCCCGGCCTACACCCCCATGGCGCCCGCCGCCACGCCCCGCGTCGGACGCCGAACCGCCGCCGACCTCACGAGGGGCGGGTCAGATGCGCGTTGGGCGCCTCGGCACGTCGCGCGTACTCCTCCAGGACGACCACGTCGGCGCCGCCGGACGCCAACACCCCGCCGCCGTCCGCCCCTGACACGAAGGTGTCCGGCTCCCGCCACGCCGTCACCACACGACGCACGCCGGCCTCCAGCAGCAGCCGGGCACAGGGCAGCGGGCGGGAGGATCGGCGGGCGCAGGGCTCCAGACTGCTGTAGACGGTGGCCGTCGCCAGTCGGGCGTCGGCCCGATCGACCTTCGCCAGAGCCGCCTCCTCGGCGTGCGCGGCCGGATCGCCGCCCTCCCGCGAGTGACCGCGGGCGAGTTCGGTGCCGTCTGCCGCGACCACCACCGCTCCCACGCTGAACGCCGTACGGGACGGGGGGCATCGGGTCGCCAGGTCGCAGGCGAGGGCCAGCCAATGCCGATCGGCCGGCGCGACCTCGCCGCCCGCACCGGGGGCGGTCGGCACATAGCGGGCCAGGACGACGTCCCCGATCGTCCGGGACTCCAACAACCGCAGGCGCCCCCGCTGGTAGGCGGCCGGCCCGAACAGGCGGGGCGCGTCCGGGTCACCGACCAGGACCGGGGCGAACACCAGGTGGAGTTCGTCGACGAGGCCCTCCGACAGCAGTCGGGTGTGGACGACGCCGCCCCCCTCGACCATCAGCCGACGCACTCCGCGCGCCTCGCGCAGATGCCGCAGCGCCGCGGGCCAGTCCACCTCCGCCCCCAACGCGACGACATCGGCTGCGACGCCCAGCGCCCGCGCCCGCGCGGCTCCCCGGTCGGTGGTCAGGAGCAGCCGCTCACCGCCGGTGCGCCAGAAGGCGGCGGCGGGATCCAGTTCGCCGGTCGCGCTGACGGTGACCTTGAGCGGGAACTCCGGACGCCCCTCGGCGACCCGCGCCGCCCTCCGCCGCGCGGATCCGACCAACAGACGGGGGTTGTCCGCCCGGATCGTGCCGGCACCGACCAGGATGGCGTCGGACCAGGCCCGCACCTCGTCGACGCGGTCGAAGTCGTCGGGGCCGGAGAGCACGAGCCGGTCGGGGGACGTGTCGTCCAGGAAGCCGTCGAGGGAGACGGCGGCGGACAGCAGGACATAAGGGAGGGGCATCAGGACCTCCGGGGGACGGTCGACCCGCGACCGCGGGCGGCGACGGTCGCGCGGTCCGGGAGAAGGCCGCGCGGTCGGCGGGCAGAGGCGGGGGAAGGTGGACGGTGGACGGGCGGACGGGGGAGGGTACGGGACGGAAGGGCGACGGTCGGGGCCCGCCGCCCTCGACGGCGCGGACACGCTGGGAGCATCGGCGTGCGGCGCGGCGGACCCGCCCCGCTCGTATCGGAGGAGAAAGCATGCGCCACACCGTCCGGACCACAGCGGGCCCCATGGTGGTCCCCTCGCCCGAGCACGAGTGGACCGTACTCCTCTTCATCACCGAACCCGGTATCGGCGAACGCCTGCCGGCCCTGGCCGGGTGCACCGCCGGGTTGTGTTCGGCGCGTGACGCCGCCCGGACCTTCGCGCGGTACGGCGCCTTGGTCCTCGGCGTGGGCGCGCAGACCCCGGACCGTCTCGCCGCGTTCACCGAGAGCCACGGGCTCGGTTTCGCGATGGTGGGCGACTCCGACCTCTCGCTGGGTCGGGCACTGGGCGTGCCCGAGACACGGGACGCCGGGCGCCCCCTCTTCGCCCGCGCCGCCGTCGTGCTGGACCGGTCGGGCCGGGTGCGTTCGCCGGTCCACCAGGTCCCCGACCCGGATCGCCACGCCGAGGTCGCGCTCGCCGCACTCGCCGAGGCCGCGGACGAGGGACCCGCGGGCCGGTGAGCCGCTCCCCCTCGCCGGGACCGGCGAGGGGGTGATCCCGCCGGCCGACGGCCGGAAGCCACCGGAGTAATATTCCCGCCTCGAACAGTTGAACGTCGGACGGCGTGCGTTGGGGGTGACCGGCATGCGGACGGAACCTGACCGGTCCTGGCGGGTCCCCCTGCGGCGCGCCCTCGCGGGTGACGCGGGCCCACCGGCCCTGCTCCTGCTGGAAGGGGCCGCGGGCACCGGCAAGAGCAGACTCGCCGAGCACTGGGGGCGCCTGGCCCAGGAGTGGGGCGCGGACCGGCTCCGGTGGCGTTGCGGTCGAGGGGAGGAACCGCGTCTCCCGGGGCCCGAAGGGCGGTTGTTGCTCGTCGCCGACGACGTGCAGCGCGCGACCCGCGATGAGCGGGAGCGGCTGCGCGAGGTGGTGGAGACGGCCCGACCGGGACTCGCCGTCGTCCTCGCCTACCGAGGCGAGGAGTTGGACCACCCGGGGCTGCCCCTGGGAGCACCCGCCCCGCACTGTCCCGCCGAGCTGCGCGTGATCCGGCACTCCCTCCGCCCCTGGGACGCGGACACGGTAGGGCGGGTCGCCGCCGAGGCGCTGGGGGATCGGGCCACGCCGGAGGCCGTGGCACGGCTGGCGGAACTCTCCGGCGGGGTGGCCGGTGTGGTGACCGACCTGCTGGCGGAACTGGGCGCGGGCGAAGGGCGGATCACCACGGCCGAGGTGGAGGCCGCCGGCGTGCCGGAGCGGCTCGCCCAGCTGGTCCTGGGGCGCCTCGCCGGGGTTTCTCCGGCCCGCAGGCCGGTCGTGTGGGCCGCGGCGGTGCTGGGCCGACCGGTCAGCGCCGACGAACTGGTCGAGGTTTCGGGTCTGGGGCGACTCGGCGGTCGGGCCTCCCTGCTGGGCGCGCTCGCCGAGGCCGTGCTGGTGGAGGACGCCGAGGGGCGCTACGCCTTTCCCGTGCCGCTCGCCGCCCGGGCGGTCCACGAGGTGGTCCCCGGACCGGTGCGGCAGGAGCTGCACCGCCGCGCGGCGCAGGTGCTGATCCGTCGGCAACCCACCCCCTGGATGTCGCTGGCCCGGCACCACCGGGCGGCGGGAAGGACGCGGGCCTGGCTGCGGGCCGTGGAGCGCGGGGCGGAGGCGTCGGCCGCGGCGGGTCGCCACCACGAGGCCATCGACCTGTTGGAGCGAACCCTGGCGGCGCCCGCGGTGCCCCCGCGGGCGCGGGCGCGGCTCGCGCCGATCCTCGCCCGCAGCGCGGTGCTCGGACTACGGTCCGACCAGACCGTGGACGTCCTGACCCAGATCGTCGAGGACGAGGCCCTGCCGATGTCGGTGCGGGGCGCGCTGCGACTGGATCTCGGGCTGGTGCTGTGCAATCAGGCGGGCCTGCCGAGCCGTGGCTGTCGGGAGCTGGAGAGGGCCGCGGCGGAACTCCTGGAGGACCGGCCCGACCTGGCCGCCCGCGCGATGTCGGCGCTGGTCCTGCCACACGGCGCGCGCACGCCAGTACGCGTCCACGAGGCGTGGCTGCGGCGGGCGGTCCGGGCGGCGGAGGACAGCGGGGACGTCGTCGTCCGGACGGCGGTGGCCGCCAACCGCACCGGGCTGGCCATGGGAAGGGGGGACCCGGACGCCTGGCGGCTCCTGGCCGAACTGCCCCGGGACGGTCCCGAACCGGGCTGTCGTCAGCACGTGGCTCGGGCGCTGTGCAACGGCATGGAGTTCGCGGTCTGGCTCGGTCACTACGGCCGGGCCGAGGAACTCATGGCGGAGGGCATCGCCCTCGCCTCGGCCAGCGGCGCGCCCTTCGCCGAACACACCGCGCTCGGCACGCGGCTGCGGCTGCAGTGGGCGACCGGGGACTGGGCGGGACTGGCGCGGCGGTGCGAGGACTTCCTCGCGGCCAACGCGGGCATGCCGGTGATCTGCTCCGACGCGCGAGTGGTGCGCGGGATGCTGGCGCTGGCCCAGGGCGACTGGAGCGGGGCGGCGTCCTGGCCGGTGGACGCGGCGATGCCGCTCCCGTTCGACGCCGCGCCGGCGCTGTCGGCGATGGCCTCGGCGACGCTGGTCCGACTCGCCCTGGCGCGCGAGGACGTTCCGGGTGCCGTGGCCGAGGCGCGCGCGGCCTGGGGCGCGCTGCGGGCGAAGGGCATCTGGGCGTGGGCGGCGGAGTTGGCGCCCTGGGCGGTGGAGGCCGTGGCGCGCGGTGGCGACCTTCCCGGGGCCGGGGCGATGACCGCCGAGTTCGAGGCCGGGATACGGGACGTGGACGCCCCGGCGGCCGTTGCCGCGCTGGCCTGGACGCGGGGGGTGCTGGCCGAGGCGTCCGGGGCTCCGGGCGAGGCCGTCGCCCACTACCGACGGGCCGCGGCCGGCTACGCGGCGCTCCCCCACCCCTACGCGTGGGCGCTGACCACGGAGGGAGCGGCGCGCTGCGTCCTGGCGGCCGGCGCCGAGGGCCCGGGGTCGCCCCTGCACTCGGAGGGACCGTTGACGGCCGGCGCCTCCACCGGGCCCGAGTGCGGTCCGGATCTTCCGGAGGCGGCCCGCGCCGCGGCCGGACGCGGCCTCGACACGCCTCGGGGCCCGGCCGGCGCCGACGCCGACCTTGGGGGGGAGTACCGCTCCGCCCAGGCTCTGGAGGCGCTGCGCGGCTGTGTGGAGCGCTTCTCCGAGTTGGGGGCGGTGTGGGACGCGGCCCGAGTCCGGGCGCTGCTGCGGTCGCACGAACCCACCACTCACGCGGGCACCAGGGGAAGGCCGTCCTACGGGTCCGGGCTGTCCCCCAGGGAGCGCGAGGTCGCGGAACTCGCCGCGGCGGGTCTGACCAACCGGGAGATCGCGGGCACACTCCACCTCTCGCCCCGCACCGTGGAACACCATGTCTCCGGCGCCATGCGCAAGTTGGGGGTGCCCTCCCGACAGGGGCTGGCCACCCAGTGGACTGCGCTGACGGCCGCTCATACCGAAGAGTCGGGCAGCAAGACGACATAGCGCCCCGCGCCACCGCGTTAATTGGGTATCCGTGACGGGGGCTCCCCCCATGGGCGAGCCCCCTGGACAGCCCGTAGGTTTCCAGCCACCGGCCGGTGGGACGAGGCCGCGGAAGTGTCCGAGCGATCGGCTCCTCCGCGGGCCGCCCCATGCTTCACCCGGCCGGTGACCGCCCGACGAGAGGCTCTCCTCCCCTCGGGCGGCCGGGTCGCCACTCCCCACACTCCTCGACGCGACCCCGGGGATGGCGACATGTCATGTCCTGAACAATGACGTCGGGCGGACACGTCGCCGCGAACACGAGAGGAAGCACTCTTGAACGGGTTGAGACCACTCCGCATATCGGTCCTCGCCGTGGCCACCACCGCCCTCCTCGGGGCGAGTTCCCTCACGGCCGCCGCCACCTCCGCCCCACAGGAAGAGCGCGGCGCCTCCACGGCGACCGCGGAGGAGACCGTCGAGCGCCTCATCGTCGGCTACAAGTCCGACGCCAGCGAGGCGAAGTCCGACTCGGCCGCCGACGAGGACGCCAAGGACAAGGGCGAGGAGACCGGCGAGTCCCTCGACTTCGACCGTCGTCTCGGCACCGGCGCCGCCCTGGTCGACCTCGGCGGGAAGCTCGACGAGCAGGACGCCGACGACGTGGCCGCCGCCTTCCGCGACGACCCCGACGTCGCCTACGTCGTCCCGGACAAGCGGATGTACGCCACCGCCGCCACCCCGAACGACACCGAGTACGAACGCCAGTGGGACCTCTTCGAGTCGACCGCCGGCATGAACGTGCCCGACGCCTGGGACGAGGCGACCGGCGACGGTGTCAACGTGGCCGTCATCGACACCGGTTACGTCGCCCACGCCGACCTCGCGGCCAACGTCGTCTCGGGTTACGACTTCATCTCCGACCCGTGGATGGCCCAGGACGGCGGCGGGCGCGACAGCAACCCCGCCGACGTGGGCGACTGGATGGACGAGGGCGAGTGCGGCACGGACGCCAACGGCGACCCCGTCCCCTCCGCCGACACGAACAACTCCTGGCACGGCACCCACGTCGCCGGCACCATCGCCGCCACCGCCGGCAACAACAAGGGCATCGCGGGTATCGCCTACGACGCGACCATCCAGCCCGTCCGCGTCCTCGGCAAGTGCGGTGGCACGACCGCCGACATCATCGACGCCATCACCTGGGCCTCCGGTGGCTCCGTCTCGGGCGTGCCGTCCAACTCCACCCCCGCCGACGTGATCAACATGAGCCTCGGCGGCGAGGGAACCTGCGACGCGGGCACCCAGAGCGCCATCAACAGCGCGGTGAGCCGCGGCACCACCATCGTCGTGGCCGCCGGCAACGACAACCTGAACGCTCGCCTGTTCAACCCGGCCAGCTGCGGCAACGTCATCACCGTCGCCGCCTCCGACCGGCAGGGCAACCGCGCCTACTACTCGAACTACGGCAGCGTCGTCGACATCACTGCCCCCGGTGGCGAGACCCCGAGCAGCTCCGCCAACGGCATCTGGTCCACGCTGAACACCGGCAGCCGCAGCGTCGGTAGCGACACCTACGCCGCCTACCAGGGCACCAGCATGGCCGCCCCGCACATCGCCGGCCTGGCCGCCCTGATGTACGAGGCCACCCCCTCGATCACGCCGGCCCAGGTCGAGAGCACCATCAAGAGCAACGCCCGCACCCTGCCCGGCTCCTGCTCCGGCGGCTGCGGCTACGGTCTCGCCGACGCCGCCGCCACCCTCGGCGCCGACAGCGGCGGGAGCGGGTCGACCGGTGGCACCGTCTTCACCAACTCCGACAACGTCACCATCTCGGACAACTCGACGGTGAGCTCCTCCATCACGGTCTCGGGAATCAGCGGCAACGCCCCGTCCGACCTGGAGATCGACGTCGACATCAAGCACACCTACCGGGGCGACCTGGAGATCGCGATCGTGGCTCCGAGCGGCGGCTCCGCCGTGCTGAAGTCGGCGGACGGCGACGACGACGCGGCCAACGTCAACACCACGTACTCCGTCGACGCCTCCGGCGTCACCGCCAACGGCACCTGGAAGCTCCGTGTCACCGACACCTACAGCGGTGACACCGGCTACATCGACTCCTGGAGCCTGACCTTCTGATCCCCCCACGGCCACCCCCCACGGCCGCGGACGCGCCCGGACCGGTACACGGTCCGGGCGCTTTCGCGTCCGGGCCCGACGGGACCCGCGCGGTCCCCACCGGACCCGGCCGTCCCGGGCCGCCGACGGGCTTCCCCGGACGCGGCGAGCCGGTCGGGCGGACGCCCACGACACGACGACAGCCCCCGCCTCCGGTGTTTCACGGAGGCGGGGGCTGTCCAGGTAGGCCGCGTGGGACTCGAACCCACAACCAACAGATTAAAAGTCTGCTGCTCTGACCAATTGAGCTAGCGGCCCGCGCGGCCCAGCATAGCCGTCGGTCGGGCCGCTCCCACAGCCCATCCCGGACGCCACGCGACACGGCCGGTGTGTCCCGACCGGAGCCACCGGGGCACCGCCGGTCGGGACGGACGACGGACCCGCGCACGGCCGGGAGCGACGGCCCCCGGCCATGACCGGGCGTCAGCCGTTGCGCTTCCAGCGCGGCTTGTCCTCACGCCGGCCGAAGGAGGATCCCCGGTGGTCGTCGCGGCGTCCGTACGGGCGGTCGTGGCCACCGGAACGGAAACCGGGGCGATCGCCCTGACGGTCCCGGTTGAACGGGCGGTCGCTGCCGCGGTGGCCGCCTCGGTCGTCCCGGCGGAACCCACCACGATCGTCACGCCGGTCGTCCCGACGCTCATCACGACGGAACCCACCACGGTCCTCACGCCGATCATCACGGCGCTCGAACGAACGCCCACCACGGTCGTCCCGACGCTCATCACGACGCTCGAACGAACGCCCACCACGGTCGTCCCGTCGCTCATCACGGCGGAACCCACCACGGTCGTCCCGACGGAACCCACCACGGTCCTCACGCCGATCGTCGCGGCGCTCGAACGAACGCCCACCACGGTCGTCCCGTCGCTCATCACGGCGGAACCCACCACGGTCGTCCCGACGGAACCCACCACGATCGTCACGCCGGTCGTCACGACGCTCGAACGAACGCCCACCACGGTCGTCCCGACGCTCATCACGACGGAACCCACCACGGTCCTCACGCCGATCATCACGACGCTCGAACGAACGCCCACCACGCTCACGATCGTGGGAGCGGTCGCGGTCGGAGGGACGCTCCGCCGGCTCCGCCTGGCGCGGCCCCGGCTGCTCCGGCACCGAGATCGTCGCCTCGGCCGCCGAAGCGGTCTCGGCGGCCTGGGCGACGGCCGCGACGGGGTCCTCACCCCGCTCGCGGGCCGCCTTGGCCAGCAGTCGGTCCGCGTCCTGCCGCAGTTCCGCGGCGCGCCGCTGGGCGCGCTCCAGCTCCTTGGTGAGCTGTCCCACCTCGCGCTCGGCGTGCTGTGCGGCGTTGCCGGCGGACTCGGCCTGGACCTCGGTCATCGAACGGGCGCCGGTGATCTCGGCGACCTCCGGGTCGAAGGCGGCGCCCCCCTGCACGATGTGGCGCGAGGCCTCCACCCCGGCGTCCTCCATGAGGCGGAAGATCTGACGCCGCTGGTGCGGCAGCGAGAGGGAGACGACGGTGCCCGTGCGGCCCGCCCGAGCGGTGCGCCCGGCCCGGTGCAGGTAGTCCTTGTGGTCACCGGCCGGGTCCACGTTGAGTACGAGATCGATCCCGTCGACGTGGATGCCCCGGGCGGCGACGTCCGTCGCCACCAGCACGTTGACGTAGCCGTCCTTGAAGTCCGCCAGGGTGCGGGTCCGGGCGCCCTGTGTCATGCCCCCGTGCAGCGCGTCGGCCTTGGCGCCGGCCTCGCGCAGCTGGTCGGCGACCCGGTCCGCGCCGAGCTGGGTGCGGACGAAGACGATGGTGCGGCCCTTGCGCGACGCGATCGCCGCGGTGACCGGGGCCTTGTCCTTGGGCTTCACCACCAGGATGTGGTGCGACATGGTCGTCACCGCGCCCTGGGCGGCGTCGACCTCGTGGCTGACCGGCTCGTTCAGGTAGCGGTCCACCAGGGTCTTGATCTCGTTCTCCATGGTCGCGGAGAACAGCATCCGCTGGCCGCCCGCCGGCACCTGGTCCAGCAGCTCGGTGACCTCGGGCAGGAAGCCGAGGTCGGACATCTGGTCGGCCTCGTCCAGGACGGCTACCCGCACGTCGTCCAGCGAGCAGGCTCCGCGGTTGATGATGTCGCGCAGCCGTCCGGGCGTGGCGACCAGCACGTCCACGCCCCGCTCCAGGGCGTAGATCTGGTTGCCCATCGAGGTGCCGCCGCAGACGACCTTCATCCGGAGGCCGAGCACGTCGCCGTACGGCTGGAGCGCGTCGGCCACCTGCATGGCCAGCTCGCGGGTCGGCGTGAGGATGACGGCACGGGGCCGCTTCTTCTCCGTCCGGCCGCCGGCGAGAGTGGCCAGGGTCGGCAGGCCGAAGGACAGCGTCTTGCCCGAGCCGGTGCGTCCGCGGCCGAGGATGTCCTTGCCGGCCAGGGCGTCCGGGATGGTCGCGGCCTGGATCGGGAAGGGGGTGGTGACGCCGTTCTGGGCGAGCTTGCGCACGACGCCCTCGGGCAGGCCGAGATCGGCGAACGTGATCGGGGGAGCCTCGGCGGAGTCGGCGGACTCCGCGGAGTCGACGACCTCGGCGGCCGGGGCGGTCTCGGCGGCCTGGGCCTCACCGGGGCCCTCGGCACCCGACGGCACCGTCTCGACGTCGGCTTCGGCCTCGACCGCCGCGGTGTGCTCGGTACTGGTGATGGACATGCGAATACGCAACCTTCCGGAGTCTCGTCGGCACGCGCCCGTCAACTCCGTGATGCGCTGCTTCGCAAATACGACCGCCTCTATGCGGTCAGCCACGGCAAGGGAGAGTACGCGCCACACGGCGCGCTCTGCGATGGCGCCGGGCAAATGGGATCAAACGATCTGCCACCATACGCGCCCCCCACCTCGCGAAGCAAATCGCGGCTCCGAGGCCCCTCTCACACGGACCACGACCCCCCGCGAACCACCCCGCCCTTCCGGCCCCGGATCACACCGGGATTCCCGCGCGTGGCGCCGGCTCACGGTACGCGAGCGGCGAGTCGGGGGGCTCGTGGGCCGCGGACGACGGCACGACGTCCGTCGGTTCGGGCAGCGCCGGCGAGGACGGCTCCCTCGGCGGTGTCGGTTCGGGAGGCTCCGTGGCGGTGGGGGCGGGGGGCGGAGGCCGGGTCGGCACCGGATCGGGGCCGTCGTCCTCCGACGGGGCGGGCGCGGCGGGCGCGCTCGGCGGCGGGGGCTCCTGGGACGACCCGCCCTCGTCGACCTCCCCGTCCTCCACCGCCTCCCCGGGAGCGTCCTCCGGCTCGCGCTCGGCCGCCACGCCCGCGTCCTCGTCCGCTCGCACGCCCCGCTCGCGCGCGGGGGCTCCGTCGGCCTTCGCGTCCTTCCGCGCGCGCGCCTCCGCGGCGGCGCCGTGCCCGGAGCCGCCGGCCGGGGAGCCGGGACCACCACCCCCCACGACTTCCTCGCCGGCCCTCTCCGGAGGCCGCGACGGCGTCGCGGCCTCCCCACCGGTGTCGTCGCCCACGCTCACACAGCCCGGCAGGAGGGCGAGGGCGGCGGCCACCGCGGCCAGACGGACGGGTACGGGCCAGGAGCGCACGAGCAGCCACCTCCGGGATCGACGCGGTCGTCGTGCCCAACTCCCGTCGTCCTCGGGAGGACACGCGCCCCGGCCCGCGGGACCTCGCGGTCCGGACGAGCGTGCGGCGAAGCCGCGTCTCGGGCGCGCGCCCGATCCGGTCGCGAGGGGCGCTCGTGGCGGACAATGGTCGTGTGCTGGAGATGACGCGAGAAGCCTTCGAAGAGCTGGTGGCGGACGCCCTGGACACGATCCCGCCGGAACTGACCAGGCTCATGGACAACGTGGCGGTGTTCGTCGAGGAGGAGCCCCCGGCGGACGACCCGGAGCTATTGGGGTTGTACGAGGGCACCCCGCTCACCGAGCGGGGCGAGTGGTACGCGGGGGTGCTGCCCGATCGCATCTCCGTCTACCGGGGCCCGACGCTCCGCCACTGCGCGACGCCGCAGGAGGTGGTGCGCGAGGTCGCCGTGACCGTGGTCCACGAGATCGCCCACCACTTCGGCATCGACGACGACCGGCTTCACGAGCTGGGTTGGGGATGAGCCCCCTGTGAACCATCCCCCCTCCGGACCAGGCCGAGGCACCAGGCGCCTCGGCCCCGGGGCACGGGGTTGTTCACGGGGTCCGGGAGGCCGCGTCGCGCGTCGGCGCGACCTCGCGGTCGCGGCGCGGCCCCGCCCGCACCGCCCGCCGCCGGTGTCCCGGCCGCCCTCCCACCACCCGCGGCGCGCGCATACCCGCTCCGCCCCCTGGGCATAGGGGCCCAATGGCCCGCGTCCCCGCACAAGCCCGGCACCCCCTCGGTCCACCGCCGAGGTCGCCTCGCCTCCCCGCCCGCCGCCGCCCGGACCGGGGTGCCGCGCCGACCGGGCTCGCCACCCGCCGGCGCCCGGTGCTCGACGCCCTCGGGCTGTTCGCCGTGATGGGGGTCGGCGCCTGGCTCGGGTTGCTCACCGTGGGCAACGTGGAGGTTCCCGTCGGCCCGATGGACACCACCATGGCGCTGCGGCCCTCGGTCACCGGAGGCACCGAGATCAACGTGTCGCCCCTGGGCGCGCTCCGGTTCGACAGCCACACCGGGCCCTTCCGCCTGGACGTCAACGTGGACCGACTCGACCCGGAGCGGTCGCAGGTCCTCGTCGACCACCCCGAGCGGCTCTCCGGCCTCCAGTCCGACGTGGCCGAGGACGTCGGCGGCGGCACCCGCGACCTCGCCCTCCGCTCCGGCGTCGCCGTCGTCACCGGTGCCACCGCCCTCGGACTGGCCGTCTACCGACGCCCCCGCCCCGCCCTGGCCGCCGGCGGCCTGGCACTCACCCTCCTGGCCGCCTCCGGGGGCACCGCCTACGCCACCTGGGACCCGGACTCCGTACTGGAACCCAGGTTCTCCGGACTGCTGACCTCGGCGCCCTCGCTGGTCGGCGACGCACGCAGCATCGTCACCGAATTCGACGTGTACCAGCAGGAACTGGCCCGGCTGGTCACCAACGTCACCAAGTTGTACGACGCGGCCTCGACACTCCCCGTCTACCAGCCGGACCCGACCACCATCCGGGTGCTGCACGTCTCCGACCTCCACCTCAACCCCGCCGGATGGAAGATCACCTCCTCTTTGGTCGACCAGTACGAGATCGACGTGATCGTCGACTCCGGCGACACCATGGACCACGGCAGCGCCGCCGAGAACGGCTACCTGGACCCCATCGAGGATCTGGGCGCCCCCTACGTCTGGGTTCGGGGCAACCACGACTCCCTCGTCACCCAGCGCTACATCGAGGAGTTGCGCAACACCCACGTCCTCGACGACGGACGGGCCGTCACCCTCGCCGGGCTGCGCTTCGCCGGCACCGGCGACCCGCAGTTCACCCCGGACCGGACACGCGAGGAGGGGGCCGAGGCGTCCCAGAAGCTCGCCGGCGCCCGCCTGGCATCGGCCCTGCGCGACCAGCGCGCCGCCGGCACCCCGGTCGACGTCGCCGTGGTCCACGAGCCCGAGGCGGCCCGGGAGGTGGACGGCACCGTGCCGCTGGTGCTCGCCGGCCACCTCCACCGCAACAAGACCGAGGTCATGGAGTACGGCACTCGGCTGCGCGTCGGGGGCTCGACCGGGGGCAGCGGACTGCGCGCGGTCCAGGGGGAGCACCCGGACCCGATCCAGGCGTCGGTCCTGTACTTCGACCGGGAGACCCGGCGTCTTCAGGCCTGGGACGAGATCGAACTGGGCGGGCTGGGCCTGTCCACCGCCGAGGTCAGCCGCCACCTGCCCGAGGAGAACCAGCCGGGCGCCGCCCCCTCGCCGTCCGTCGCGGGCTCTCCCACGTCCGCCACCGCGCCCGCGCCGACGGAGGCCGCCACCTCGGAACCGGTCCCCACCTCGGCCGAGGCCACTGCCGCCGCCGCGTCGGGCACCTCGGAGCGGGACGCCGCCGCGTCGGGCACCTCGCCCCCCGGTCCTCCCCCGACCCCGCCCGATGCCCTCCCCTCGGCGACCACCCCTTGAATCGTTTTGGCGATACCTCCCGCCATCCCATATGCTTCTCACGTCCCCGAGGCGCCGAGAAGCGCCCAGGTGGGCCGATAGCCCTCATCGTCTAGCGGCCTAGGACGCCGCCCTTTCAAGGCGGTAGCACGGGTTCGAATCCCGTTGGGGGCACGCACCACCCGTACGAGACCCGTCTCGTACGCGCTTGGTCCTGTGGAGCAGTTTGGAGTGCTCGCCACCCTGTCAAGGTGGAGGCCGCGGGTTCAAATCCCGTCAGGACCGCCGCGACCCCCGTGGGTCGCGTGGCTGGGTAGCTCAGTTGGTACGAGCGTCCGCCTGAAAAGCGGAAGGTCGCCGGTTCGACCCCGGCCCCAGCCACCTCGTGAGACAGCCCCGGACGGCGTGCCGTCCGGGGCTGTCTGTCGTGTGCCCCGGTGAAGGCACTCCACCGGGGGGCGGCGTCCACGCTCCGGCGTCCCCGTGTGGCATCCGGCTCCCGGAAATCCGACTCTCCGCCCGAGCGCGACGCGCCCCGCGGTGGCGTGCCCGAGCCGACCGAGGCTCGCCTGTGAGGGATTCGGCACCGGAAAGCGTTGGCTCGCTCGCCGGCCGGGATGAGATCCTGGCGTCCGTATGGCTACCCAATCCGCCCCCACCCTCGGCTCCCTCGCCTCCCGGTTGACCGAGTTGTCGCTGCGTGACGCGCACCGGCTGGGGCGCAGGCTGGAGGGGGCACGGAAGATCCGCAAGCCGGAGGCACGCGCCGCGGTGCTCACCGAGTTGGCGGCCGAGATCGACCGGGGTGCTCTGCGGACGGCCGAGCGCCGCGCCCGGGTCCCGGCGGTCACCTATCCCGAGTCGTTGCCGGTCAGCCGGAAGCGGGACGAGATCGCCGAGGCGATACGCGACCACCAGGTGGTGATCGTCGCCGGCGAGACCGGCTCCGGGAAGACCACGCAGATCCCGAAGATCTGCCTGGATCTCGGACGCGGTGTGCGGGGCATGATCGGGCACACCCAGCCGCGCCGGATCGCGGCGCGCACGGTCGCCGAGCGCGTCGCCGCCGAGCTGGACACCCCGCTGGGCGAGGCCGTCGGCTGGAAGGTCCGCTTCACCGACCAGGTGGACCCCGGCGGCACCTTCGTGAAGCTGATGACGGACGGGATCCTCCTCGCGGAGATCCAGACCGACCGGGAACTGCGCGCCTACGACACGATCATCATCGACGAGGCCCACGAACGGTCCCTCAACATCGACTTCCTGCTCGGCTACCTGGCGCAGCTGCTGCCCAGGCGGCCCGACCTCAAGGTCGTGATCACGTCCGCGACCATCGATCCTCAGCGGTTCTCGCGGCACTTCGCGGACGCGCCGATCGTCGAGGTCAGCGGTCGGACCTACCCGGTCGAGGTGCGCTACCGGCCGCTGTTGGAGGAGGGTGGCGAGGACACCGACCGCGACCAGATCACGGCGATCATCGACGCGGTCGAGGAGCTGATGGGCGAGGGTGAGGGCGACATTCTCGTCTTCCTCTCCGGAGAGCGGGAGATCCGGGACACCGCGGACGCCCTGGAGCGGATGAAGCCGGCGCGCGGGGGCGGCACCGGATGGGGGCGCACCGAGGTGCTGCCGCTCTACGCCCGGCTGTCCCATGCCGAGCAGCATCGGGTGTTCCAGCCGCACCCGGGCCGGCGGATCGTGCTCGCGACCAACGTCGCGGAGACCTCGCTCACCGTTCCGGGCATCAAGTACGTCGTCGACCCGGGTTTCGCCCGGATCTCCCGCTACAGCCACCGCACCAAGGTCCAGCGCCTGCCGATCGAACCCATCTCGCAGGCCAGCGCCAACCAGCGCAAGGGGCGTTGCGGTCGCACCTCGGACGGCGTCTGCATCCGGCTCTACAGCGAGGAGGACTTCGCCTCCCGGCCGGAGTTCACCGACGCCGAGATCCTGCGCACCAACCTCGCCTCGGTGATCCTGCAGATGACGGCGGCCGGTCTCGGCGACATCGAGCGGTTCCCCTTCATCGACCCGCCGGACCACCGCAACATCCGCGACGGTGTCCAGTTGTTGCGGGAGTTGGGCGCGCTCGACCCGTCCGAGAAGGACGTCCGCAAGCGGCTCACCCCGTTGGGGCGCCGACTGGCGCAACTCCCCGTGGACCCTCGACTGGCCAGGATGGTGCTGGAGGCGGACCGCAACGGCTGTGTGCGCGAGGTGATGGTCATCGCCGCCGCGCTGTCCATCCAGGACCCCCGGGAGCGCCCCGCGGACCGGCAGGCCCAGGCCGACCAGCGGCACGCGCGGTTCAAGGACGAGAACAGCGACTTCCTCACCCTGCTGAACCTCTGGCGGTACGTCCGCGAGCAACAGCGTGAGCGGGGTTCGTCGTCGTTCCGTCGGATGTGTCGGGAGGAGTACCTGAACTTCCTCCGCATCCGCGAGTGGCAGGACATCTACGCGCAACTGCGCTCGGTGGCCGGACAACTGGGTCTGGGACTGGAAGGACAGGACGCCCCACCGGATCGGATCCACGTCTCGCTGCTCGCCGGGCTGCTCTCCCACGTGGGGATGAAGGACGTGCGGGAGGGAGCCAAGAACGAGTACCTGGGCGCGCGCGGCGCCAAGTTCGCGATCTTCCCCGGCTCGGCGCTGTTCCGGAAGCCGCCGCGGTTCGTGATGTCCGCCGAGTTGGTCGAGACCTCCCGGCTGTGGGCGCGGGTGAACGCGCGGATCGAACCGGAATGGGTGGAACCGCTCGCCGCCCACCTGGTGAAGCGCACCCACAGCGAACCGCACTGGGAGAAGGACCAGGCCGCGGTGATGGCCTACGAGAAGGTGACCTTGTACGGGGTGCCGATCGTGGCCCACCGCAAGGTGAACTACGGACGGATCGACCCCGAGGCGAGCCGCGAGCTGTTCGTCCGGCACGCGCTGGTCGAGGGGGACTGGCGGACCCACCACCGGTTCTTCGCGGCCAACCGCCGGCTGCTGACCGAGGTCGAGGAGTTGGAGCACCGGGCGCGGCGCCGGGACATCCTCGTCGACGACGAGACGCTGTTCGACTTCTACGACCAGCGCGTGCCGGACCACGTGGTCTCCGGGGCGCACTTCGACGCGTGGTGGAAGAGCGAGCAGCGCGAGCGTCCCGACTTCCTCGATTTCGAGCGCGAGATGCTCGTCAACGAGAAGGCCGGGGCGGTCACCAAGGACGACTACCCGGACGTCTGGCGGCAGGGGGCGCTGAAGCTTCGCGTCACCTATCAGTTCGAGCCCGGGGCGGACGCGGACGGGGTGACGGTCCACATCCCGCTCCAGGTGCTGAACCAGGTGAGCGGCGAGGGGTTCGACTGGCAGATCCCGGGCTCGCGCGCCGAGGTGGTGACGGAGCTGATCCGTTCCCTGCCCAAGCCGATCCGCCGCCGGTGCGTCCCGGCGCCGGACTACGCGCGGCGGTTCCTCGACCGCGCCCAACCGCTCCGGGAGCCTCTGCCGGTGGCGATGGCCCGGGAGCTGCGGGCGATGACCGGGGTGTCCGTCGAGCCGGAGGACTTCGACTGGGCGAAGGTCCCGGACCACCTGCGGATCACTTTCAGGATCGTGGACGAGCGGCGTCGCCGACTGGACGAGGGCAAGGACCTGGAGGAGCTGCGGCTCCGCCTCCGCCCGAAGGCCCGTCAGGCCCTCTCGCAGGCCGCGGCGGCCACCGCCTCCCGGGAGGGCGGCGAGTCGGTCGAACGTTCGGGGCTGACCGACTGGACGATCGGCGCGCTCCCCCGTGTCTTCGAGACCCGTCGGGGCGGTCAACCTGTTCGGGCGTACCCGGCCCTGGTCGACGACGGCGACACGGTGTCGGTGCGGCTCTTCGACTCCGAGGCCGAGCAGGCCGAGGCCATGTGGCGAGGCACCCGCCGACTCGTCCTGCGGGCGATCCCGGTGAGTCCGGCCAAGTACGCCGCCGATCACCTGGGCAACCAGCAAAAGCTCGCGTTGTCCGCCAACCCGCACGGTTCGACGGGGGCGCTCTTCGAGGACTGCGCCATGGCGGCGGCCGATCGACTGATGGCGGACCTCGGGGGCCCGGCCTGGGACGAGGCGTCGTACCGTCGGCTCTACGAGGGGGTCCGCTCGGAGATCGTCGACACCACCGTGCGCGCCGTCGACCAGGTGCGGCAGGTGTTGGCCGCCTGGCAGGCCTGCGAGCGGCGGCTGAAGGCGACACGCAGCCCGACGCTGCTCCCCAATCTCCGGGATGTGCGCGAGCAACTGGACGCTCTGGTGAAGCCGGGCTTCGTCACGGAGGCGGGGCTGGCCCGGCTGCCCGACCTGATGCGCTATCTGGTCGCGGTGGATCGTCGGTTGCAGCAGATGCCGACCCAGGTCCAGCGTGACACCACGCGGATGGCGAAGGTCCACGAGATGCGGGACGAGTACGCGTGGCTGCTGGAGCGGATGCCCAAGGGGCGCCCGGTGCCGCGAGAGGTCCTGGAAATCCGCTGGATGATCGAGGAACTCCGGGTCAGCTACTTCGCCCACGCGCTGGGGACGGCGTACCCGGTGTCGGACAAGCGGATCGTCAGAGCCGTCGACGCCGCCGCTCCGTGACGCCTCGGGCACGGAGGGTGGGTTCGCCAGGACGGGCCGGCCTCCTGTAGAGTTTCGTTTCGCGACGCGGAGAAGGAGAGCGCCGCAAGTCCTGGTCCTGTGGAGCAGTTTGGAGTGCTCGCCACCCTGTCAAGGTGGAGGCCGCGGGTTCAAATCCCGTCAGGACCGCAGGAGGGCCCGCTTCGGGGAAGCGGGCCCTTTCTCGTTGCCGAGCGCGCGCCCATGCCCGCACGCCTCCCGGGTCTTGACGCCGTCACATTCACTCGGTACTCCCTAAACAGGGCCCCGCTCCAGGTTCGGGGCCGGTGGAGGTGGCGTATGGCGGCATCGGCGAGGCACGAGACGCGGGCCCTGCTCCGCGCGCATCTGTCGGCCGCGTCGTCCTATCGCCACGCGACGCGTCGCTGCCCGATCTGCCACCGACTGCTCCGGCTGGCGATGGACTCCGCCACACCGACGCCGGAACCCCAGGAGCCCGCACCGCGGGCGACCTCCACTCCCCGGTGATCCCCGATCACCCCAACACCCTTGCCACCGGGGGGCTCTGGAGAACCCGACCCCTTTAACGCACCGACGTCGAGCGGTACAAGCGGCGCGCCGTGTGATGGGTGTCACCGACAAAAAATCCTTCCGAAGGGGAACTCGACCCCCTCCGAGAACCCGTGAATTTTGTATGTGCCATTGCACTGTGAACCCGACACCTCGCGGGCGGAGACGGCGGACTCCCGCGACCGCCCGGACGGCGGCGTCACCCGCCCCTCACCCTCGCGCGGGGGGCGGGGGCCGCGCCCGGGTGAGAGGGGTGAGGGGCGCGCCCCTGGCAGCGCCCGGGCGGCGCCCGTCGCGACGGACGGGCGGCCACCGGGACGCCGAGGTGCCACGCGACGGACTCCCGGAGCGACGCCCGTGCGACGCGGGCCGGGCTCGACGTGCCCCCCCTGAGCCCGAGACGGCCCCCTGAGGCCCCACCGACGGCCCCACCGCGCCGAGTTGGGGTTCGCGGCCTCGCGGAGCGCGCCGGACGGCGACAGAGCCGATCCCGGCGCGCCCGGTGGGCTCGGCACGAGACCCCCGGGCGGCGCGAAAAAGAGATCGCGCCGGACCCGGTGGGTCCGGCGCGATCTTTGTCGCTCCATGGCTCTGTTGGGGCAGAGCCGGCGCCCTGCGGCGCCGAGGTGGTCGTCAGGCGGCTTGGGGAGCCCTCCGGCGACCCGTGAACACGTGGCCGTCAGGCCTCACTGCGCTGCTGCGGGATACCCGCGAGCAGGGCACGAACCTCGGCTTCGCGGTAGCGCCGATGCCCGCCGAGCGTGCGAATCGACGTGAGCTTCCCGGCCTTCGCCCAGCGTGTGACCGTCTTGGGGTCGACGCGGAACATGGTGGCGACCTCAGCCGGGGTCAGCAGCGGCTCGGCATCGGGGGTGCGAGCGGTCATGAGCGGCCTCCTCGGGAGAACCGACGTACTCGGTTCTTTCCTCTAAATTCTGCACCTTGACCCGCGTTGCCCGAAATGGCGCACGCGGGTCGAGTCGGTTATAGGACGAACGGCTTGTCCTCGGCACTACAACTACACCATCTGTCCAGCCGCGTCGGCCAAACCGATGGAATTGCCCTCCCAGGCGTCCATCAGCGACGGAAGCCGATGGACCATGCCATAGCGGACAGTCACGCGCCTGTGACGATCAGTCACAGGATAATCAGGAGCCACGGGACCCCCCAAAGTGCGCACAAAGCTGAGATTCCACCCATAGTGCACCATACCGGGATGGAAAGAGCCCTCCCCGGGCTCCTTGTCCTATTTTGGCATGAGGAGGGCCAACCGGCGCAAGAGTGCGGTACGTGCGGTCCATCACCCTTGAGCCATAGGCCCGGATCAGGACCTTGGTCCCGAGGGTGACGGACGCTCCGACACCGGGACGCCGGTCGCCGGGAAGGGGCCGACCGCCGGAACGAGGGGTGAGGCGAACGCGAGTTCGCCGGCCACGTCAGTTGGCCGAGCGCCGGTCGCGGACCGCCCGCCAGCGCTCCACCAGTCGACCGTACGCCGCCCCCGCCGCCTCGCCGTCGCCTTCTCGCAGCGCCACGATGCCCGCCGCGACGTCCGCCGCCGAGCGGTCGCCCTCCAGATCGGCCGCCGGGAGTGCGTGGACCAGTCCCCCGTAGTCCAACTCCACCAGCGACCGCGGATGGAACTCCTCGAGCCAGCGGCCGACGTCCACCAATCCGTCGATCAGCGGACTCTCGTCCAAGGCCTCCCTCAGTGCCCGCAGCCCCCGCGCGACCCGTCGCCGCGCCCGCGCCATCGGCGTGCGGTAGCGGAGCGTCGGCGCCCCTCCCCCACCTCCCGCGTACTCCCGCTCCTCGTCGGACACCAGCACGAACCACTCGATCGGCACCTGCCACGTCGCCGACCGGATCCACGGGCGCGCGTCCGGGTTCCGCGCCAGCCAACGCTCGTGGTCCTGGGCCGCCTGCCGACGCACGACGGGGGGCAGCACCGCGTCCAGGACCGGCTCGGGGAACTCGCCGGGAAGCTCGCCCAGCGCCAGCCACCCCCGCAGCCGGGTGCGCCACGGACACACCAGGAGCACGCCCTCCACCCGGGTGACGAAGGCGTCCGCGCTCTCGTGCACGGGAACGGCCACCGGGGGCGTGGGCAGCAGATCCGTCAGCGAGCGACGCAACTCGTCCTGACACGTCGGCGGGTCGGCGCGGCGGGCGTAGCGCGCCCAGTGACCGCGCTCGGGCTCCGGGAATGCCTCCAGGGGCTCGTAGACGCGCAGGTAGGCGGCGTAAGGGACAATCACGGAGGACACCTTGGGCACGCATGCTCCCTCCCCCGCCCGACGCTCGGAAAACCTGGCGCCGACCGTCCCCGGCGGGTCGGCGCGACCGGACCCGGGGGCCGGCCACCACCCGCCGGGGCACCCGCGCCGCTCCGAACGGCGTCGAACCCCGCCACCTGCGCCCCGCCGACCCCGACGGGCTCTACTCTCGTGGGCGGCACCACCACCCACCCGGCGCCACCCGTCCACCGCCGCTACGTACTCGGGAGTCACCACCGTGACCGATGTGACCGGCGCACCCGCCGACGTCCTGCACACCCTCTTCCGCACCGAGCGGGGCGGCCACGAACAGGTCGTGCTCTGTCAGGATCCGGCCAGCGGCCTCCGCGCCGTGATCGCCGTCCACTCCACCGCTCTGGGCCCCGCACTGGGCGGCACCCGCTTCCACCCCTACGCGACCGAGGCGGAGGCCGTCACCGACGCGCTCGACCTCGCACGGGGAATGTCCTACAAGAACGCGATGGCCGGCCTCCACCACGGCGGAGGCAAGGCCGTGATCATCGGCGACCCGGAGACGTCGAAGTCCGAGGAACTGCTGCTGGCCTACGGGCGCTTCGTCGCCTCGCTCGGTGGGCGCTACGTCACCGCCTGCGACGTCGGCACCTACGTGGCAGACATGGACGTGGTGGCTCGGACCTGCCGCTGGACGACCGGCCGGTCCCCGCGGGACGGCGGCGCGGGCGACTCATCCGTCCTCACCGCGTACGGCGTCTACCAGGGGATGCGGGCCTGCGCGCGCCACCGGTGGGGCGACGCCTCGCTTCGCGATCGGGCGGTGGGCGTCGCCGGCGTCGGGAAGGTCGGCCGGCACCTGGTCGAACACCTGCTCCGGGAGGGTGCCCGGGTGACGGTCACCGACGTGCGCGAGAGCGCGGTGCGTGAGATCACCGAACGACACCCCGAGGTCCGGACGGTCGCCGACACCGACACGCTCGTCCGGCTGCCCGGGCTGGACGTCTACTCGCCCTGCGCCCTCGGCCGCGCGCTGGACGACGTGACGGTGCCGGTGCTGACGGCCGAGGTGGTCTGCGGAGCGGCCAACAACCAGCTCGCCCACCCGGGGGTCGACAAGCACCTGGCCGACCGGGGCGTCCTCTACGCGCCGGACTACGTCGTGAACGCGGGCGGCGTGATGCAGGTCGCCGACGAGCTGCGGGGCTTCGACTTCGCGCGCTGCGAGGCGAAGACGGCGGGCATCTACGACACGACGTTGGCCGTATTCGCACGTGCGAAGGAAGAGGGCATCCCGCCGGCCACGGCGGCCGACCGGATCGCCGAGCGACTCATGGCGGCGGGCGGAGGGGCCGCCTGAGGATCTCCCGTTCGGCGCTCGACCGGGCCGGCCTCGGGCGGGCGGGCCCGAGGCCGGCGGAGACAACTCTCACGTCGTCCGGCGGGTCGGCCGTCCGGGCCGGCTAGAATCACGACTGACCAGCGAGGACGAAGGGCGTCGAAAGAGCGGGCGACGGGCCCGTCCCACGGGCGACGTACCGGATGGGCGCGGGCTCAGGTACCGTGGAGGACCTACGGACCGGTCTCTCCGAGGAGAACCGGCTCCGATTCATGAACGCGTGTCAAGACTCTGGGGCCGTCGAGCCCCGTCGTTGAGGGGGTCGAGCCATGGGGCGCGGCCGGGCCAAGGCCAAGCAGACGAAGGTCGCCCGCCAGCTGAAGTACAACAGCGGTGGGACGGACCTCTCACGCCTGGCCGAGGAGCTGGGCGCATCGACGTCGAATCAGCCGCCGAACGGCGACGGTTTCGAGGACGATGGGAACGACGAAGACCTGTACGCACGGTACGCCGACCTCTATGACGAGGGCGACGACCGCGGGGACGGCCAGTCCCCGGGGCAACGCCGCGGCGCCTGACCTTGCGCTGACCCGACCGGTCGGTGACATCCGTCACCGACCGGCTTCCGTGTGCTCGGCCGCACCGCCGTCACCCGACCGGTCCGCGCCCGATCAGGCCGCGTAGTCTCCGGTGAGGGCGGCGCCCGTGGCGTGGTCCCCGCGGTCGGTGATCTCTCCGACCACCCAGGCCTCCACGCCGCGGTCCGCCAGCGTCGCCAGCGCCACGTCGACCGACTCCGGCGCGACGACGGCGACCATGCCGACGCCCATGTTGAGGGTCCGCTCCAGCTCCGGTCGCGCCACCCCGCCCATCCGGCCGACCAGGTCGAAGACGGGGCCCGGCGTCCAGGTCGAACGGTCCAGGGTCGCGTGGAGGCCGTCCGGGATCACCCGGGCCAGGTTGGCGGCGAGACCGCCCCCGGTGACATGCCCGAAGGCGCGCACCTCGGCGGTCCTGGTCAGGGCCAGGCAGTCCAGCGAGTAGATCCTCGTGGGCTCCAGGAGTTCCTCGCCGAGCGTCCGCCCCAGCTCCGCCACGCGCGCGTCGAGCGCCAGACCGGCGCGCTCCAACAGCACGTGGCGGACCAGCGAGTAGCCGTTGGCGTGCAGCCCGGACGACGCCATGGCGACGACCGCGTCACCCTCGCGGACCCGTTCCGCGCCCAGCACCCGGTCGGCCTCCACGACACCGGTTCCGGCGCCCGCGACGTCGAAGTCGTCGGGGCCGAGCAGTCCGGGGTGCTCGGCGGTCTCGCCACCGACCAGGGCACAGCCGGCCAGCACACACCCCTCGGCGATGCCCTTCACGATCGCGGCGACCCGCTCCGGACGGACCTTGCCGACGCAGATGTAGTCGGTCATGAACAGCGGCTCGGCACCGCACACCACGATGTCGTCCATGACCATGGCCACCAGGTCCCGACCGATCGTGTCGTGGACGCCCATCCGGCGGGCGATGTCGACCTTGGTGCCGACTCCGTCGGTGGCGGAGGCGAGCAACGGGCGGTCGTACCGCTTCAGCGCGGAAGCGTCGAAGAGACCGGCGAACCCGCCGAGGCCGCCCATGACCTCGGGCCGGCGGGCCTTGCCCACCCACTCCTTCATCAGCTCGACTGCGCGGTCGCCCGCTTCGATGTCGACCCCGGCGGCCGCGTAGGAGGCACCGGTGGTCTCCTCGGTCTCAGACATGACGGTGAGAGCTTTCCTGTCGTACGGCAAGGACGTGACGTGCGAGAACTACGGGCGGCGGACCGCGTCGGCGACGGCCGTGGCCGCGGGGCCGGCGGCCAGCTCGGTCTCCAGGAGCCGCTTGCCGAGCAGCCGGGGGTCGGGGAGTTCCATCGGGTACTCGCCGTCGAAACAGGCGCGGCACAGATCGGTCTTGGCGATGGTGGTCGCCTCGACCATGCCGTCGATGGAGATGTAGGCCAGGGAGTCCGCGCCCATGGAGACGCCGATCTCCTCGACGCTCATCCCGTTGGCGATGAGTTCCGCGCGGGTGGCGAAGTCGATCCCGAAGAAGCAGGGCCACTTGACCGGGGGGGAGGAGATCCGGACGTGCACCTCGGCGGCCCCCGCCTCGCGCAACATGCGGACCAGGGCACGCTGGGTGTTCCCCCGGACGATGGAGTCGTCGACGACGACCAGGCGCTTGCCCCGGATCACGTCCCTCAACGGGTTGAGCTTGAGGCGGATGCCGAGTTGGCGGATGGTCTGCGAGGGCTGGATGAAGGTCCGGCCGACGTAGGCGTTCTTGACCAGACCGCTGCCGAAGGGGATCCCGGACTGCTCGGCGTAGCCGATGGCCGCCGGGGTGCCGGATTCCGGGGTCGCTATCACCAGGTCCGCGTCGGCCGGGGCCTCCACCGCGAGCCGACGCCCCATCTCCACCCGGGAGAGGTAGACGCTGCGGCCGGCGATGTCCGTGTCCGGCCGCGCGAGGTACACGTACTCGAAGACACACCCCTTGGGCTTCGCTTCCGCGAATCGGGACGACCGGAGTCCGTTCTCGTCGATGGCGAGGAACTCGCCGGGCTCGACCTCCCGGACGAAGCTGGCACCGGTGATGTCCAGCGCCGCCGTCTCCGAGGCGACCACCCACCCCCGCTCCAGGCGGCCAAGGACCAGGGGCCGGATGCCCTGCGGATCCCGGGCGGCGTAGAGGGTGTGCTCGTCCATGAAGACCAGCGAGAAGGCGCCCTGGACCTGCGGGAGCACCCTGCCGGCGGCCTCCTCGATTGTCATCGGCTTGCCGTCGTCGTCGACCTGGCCCGCCAGCAGCGCCGTGACCAGGTCCGTGTCGTTGGTGGCCGCGATCCGCGTGGGGCGCCCCTCCTGCCGGGGCAGGTCGGCGACCATCTCGGCGAGCCGGGCGGTGTTGACCAGGTTGCCGTTGTGGCCGAGCGCCAGGGAACCGTGCGCGGTCGCGTGGAAGGTGGGCTGCGCGTTCTCCCACACCGAGGCGCCCGTCGTCGAGTACCGGGCGTGTCCGACCGCTATGTGGCCCTGGAGCGAGCCGAGCGAAGTCTCGTCGAAGACCTGGGAGACCAGGCCCATGTCCTTGAAGACGAGGATCTGGGAGCCGTTGCCCACCGCGATCCCCGCGGATTCCTGACCTCGGTGCTGGAGGGCGTAGAGCCCGAAGTACGTGAGCTTTGCGACCTCTTCGCCGGGAGCCCAGACTCCGAAGACGCCGCAGGCGTCCTGGGGGCCCTTCTCACCGGGGAGCAGATCGTGATTGAGTCGACCGTCACCACGTGGCACGCGTCCGAGTGTAGGCGAGGTCGACCACTGGTCCGAATTGGGGACCCCGGTCGGCAGGGCCGCCCGAGCGCGCCGAGGCCCGTCGTCCCCTTGTCGTCCGCCCCGGTCGGCGTCCTCGGATCGCCCCGCCGTGACCCTTCGCACACGGGACGCGGGTGAGGGTTCGGACCCGGGTCGCACGGCGGGCGCGCGTGGTCCTCGGACGGTGGGGCGTCAGGGAGAGGTCGCGTGGCGGCGCGGCGGACGGTCCGGGGCCGCCCCGTCAGCCCGTCAGCGGCAGCAACCCGCCCAGGTCGGCTCGGTCGCCCCGGACCGTGACCAGCCCCTCCGCGACGGCGTCCGCCCAGGCCATCCGCCCCGTCGCCACCCTGATCCAGGTCAGCGGATCGGTCTCGACGACGTGCGGGGGTGTGCCGCGGGTGTGCCGGGGGCCCTCGACGCACTGCACGACGGCGTGGGGCGGAACGCGCACCTCCGTCGTGCCGCCGGGGGCGCGATCGGCCAGGGTGTCCGCCAGCAGGCGGGTCGCGGCCGCCACCGCCCGCCGGTCCCGGGGGACCTCCAGGCCCGGCACGGCCGCGCTCAGGTCGTCGGCCCGCGTCACCAGGTCGAGGGCGCGGGTGACGACCCAGTCGGCCAACGGCAGCGCGCCGGCGGGGGTGGGTACCAACCTGTCGCCCGGGTGCTCGTCGAGTCGGGTGACGAAGAGTCGCTCGGCCTCGGCGAGCCGGGCATCGAGATCACCGGGCGGGACGACGGCCCGGGGCCCGGCGTCCGACGCGACCGGGTCGAGGGCGGCGACTCCCGGCCAGTCGAGCAGCCGCGCCCCGCGTCGGGCCGGCTCCGGTCCCGCGAGCAGCGCGTCGACGCCGGCCAGCGACGAACCCAGGTCGGCGACCAGGTCGCCGACCGTGCGTCCACCGGCGCCGGCGGGCAGCGTGAGGTGCCGAGGCGACAGGGAGCCCGCGGCGGACCGCAGATGCCCGTACTGGGCGAGCACCGCCGCACGGGTCCGTTCGGGGTCGTAGCGGCGAGGAGGCTTCCGAGACGGCGGCATGCGCGGAAGCCTATGCGCGCGTGCGGACGGGGGCGACGGGCGGACCGGCACGGACGGGGAGCCGGCCGGGCGCGGGCGTGCGCCCGGCCGGCCGTGCCCCGGTCGGCGCCGGTCTCAGCCGAACAGCCGCGGGATCGTGGACTCGTGGACGTCCCGCAGCTCCTCCAGGGACAGCGAGAACTCGCCCTGGACCTCGACCGCCGTCCCGTCCACGACTCCGATCCGGGTGGCGGGGAGCCCGCGGGCCCCGCACATGTCGGTGAAGCGGACCTCCTCCGAGCGCGGCACGGAGACGACCGCGCGCCCGGCCGACTCCGAGAACAGGAAGGTGAAGGCGTCCAGGCCGTCGGGGACGACCAGGCGGGCGCCCTTCCGGCCCAGCAGCGCCGATTCCACGACCGCCTGGACCAGACCGCCGTCGGACAGGTCGTGCGCCGAGTCGATCATCCCGTCCCGGGACGCGGAGATCAGGATGTCGGCGAGCAGCCGCTCGCGCTCCAGGTCGACCCGGGGCGGCAGACCACCGAGGTGGTCGTGGACCACCTGTGCCCAGGCCGAGCCGCCGAATTCCTCACGGGTGTCGCCGAGGAGGTAGAGGAGATGCCCCTCCTCCCGGAAGGCGACCGGCGTGCGGCGCGCGACGTCGTCGATCACGCCCAGGACGGCGACGACGGGGGTCGGGTGCACGGCCGCCTCGCCGGTCTGGTTGTACAGGGAGACGTTGCCGCCGGTCACAGGGGTGCCGAGCACCTGGCAGGCGTCCGCGAGTCCGCGCACGGCCTCGGCGAACTGCCACATCACGGCGGGGTCCTCGGGGGAGCCGAAGTTCAGACAGTCGGAGACGGCCAACGGTCGGGCACCCGTCGCCGCGACGTTCCGGTAGGCCTCGGCCAGCGCGAGCTGCGCCCCGGCGTAGGGGTCGAGCTTGGCGTAACGGCCGTTGCCGTCCGTGGCGAGGGCGACGCCGAGTCCGGTCTCCTCGTCGACCCGGATCATCCCCGCGTCCTCAGGTTGCGCGAGGACGGTGTTGCCCTGGACGAGGCGGTCGTACTGGGAGGTGATCCACTCCTTGGACGCCTGGTTGGGTGAGCCCACCAGGCTCAGCACCTGCTCACGGAGGCCCTCGGCGGAGTCCGGCCGGGGCAGCCGACCGGCGTCGTCGGCCTGGAGCGCGTCCTGCCAGGAGGGTCGGGCACAGGGCCTCTCGTAGGTCGGGCCCTGGTGCGCGACGGTACGCGGGTCCACGTCGACGATCTTGCCACCGTGCCAGTGGATCTCCAGGCGGTCGCCGTCGGTGACCTCGCCGATCACGGTGGCGGTGACGTCCCACTTGGCACAGATCTCCAGGAAGCGGTCGACCTTGTCGGGCTCGACCACCGCGCACATCCGCTCCTGGGACTCGCTCATGAGGATCTCCTCCGGCGAGAGGGTGGCGTCCCGCAGCGGCACGTCGTCGAGCGTGACGCGCATCCCGCCGGAGCCGTTGGAGGCCAGCTCGGAGGTGGCGCACGACAATCCGGCCGCGCCGAGGTCCTGGATGCCGACGACCAGCCGCTCCCGGAAGGCCTCCAGCGTGCACTCGATGAGGAGCTTCTCCTGGAAGGGGTCGCCCACCTGCACCGCCGGCCGCTTGGAGGGCTTGGCGTCGTCGAAGGTCTCGCTGGCCAGGATCGAGGCACCGCCGATGCCGTCGCCGCCGGTGCGGGCTCCGTAGAGGACGACCTTGTTCCCGGCCCCGGAGGCCTTGGCCAGGTGGATGTCCTCGTGTCGCATCACACCGATACATCCGGCGTTGACCAGGGGGTTTCCCTGGTAGCAGGGGTCGAAGACGATCTCTCCGCCGATGTTGGGCAGGCCCAGGCAGTTGCCGTAGCCGCCGATGCCCGCGACGACCCCGGGCAGGACACGCCGGGTGTCCGGGTGGTCGGCGGCGCCGAAGCGCAGCGGGTCGACGACGGCGACCGGGCGGGCACCCATGGCGATGATGTCGCGGACGATGCCGCCGACGCCCGTGGCCGCGCCCTGGTAGGGCTCGACGTAGGAGGGGTGGTTGTGCGACTCGACCTTGAAGGTGACCGCGTACCCCTGGCCGATGTCCACCACGCCGGCGTTCTCCCCGATGCCTACCAGCAACGCGTCGCTCTCGGGCGCCTGCTCGCCGAAGCGACGGAGGTGGACCTTGGAGGACTTGTAGGAGCAGTGTTCGGACCACATGACGGAGTACATGGCCAGTTCGGCCCCGGTCGGACGGCGTCCCAGGATCTCCACGACCCGTTCGTACTCGTCCTTCCTCAGCCCGAGCTCCGCCCAGGGCAGCGCGACGTCGGGGGTCGCGGCGGCGTGCTCGACGGTGTCCAGGGGCGTCCGGCTCATGCGGTGACCAGCTTCTTGAGAATCGAGGTGAAGAACGGCAGGCCGTCCCCGCCGCCGGTGCCGATCAGCGGCTCCACGGCGTGCTCGGGGTGCGGCATCAGGCCGACGACGTTCCCGGCCGCGTTGGTGATGCCGGCGATGTCGCGAAGGGATCCGTTGGGGTTGCCGTAGCCGTCCGCGGCCGGGCCGTCGGCGAGGTAGCGGAAGACCACCCGGCCCTCGGCCTCCAACAGGTCCAGCGTGTACCGGTCGGCGACGAAGCGGCCGTCCCGGTTCTTCAGCGGGACGCGGATCTCCTGTCCGGGGCTGTAGTCGACGGTCCAGGCGGTCGCGGTGTTCTCCACCCGCAGCGCCTGATCCCGGCAGACGAAGTGCTGGTGGTCGTTGCCGAGCATGGCCCCGGGCAACAGGTGCGCCTCGGTGAGGATCTGGAAGCCGTTGCAGATGCCGAGGACCGGCAACCCGGCGGCGGCCTGTTCGACGAGGGTCTCCATCACCGGCGAGAAGCGGGAGATGGCACCGGCCCGCAGGTAGTCGCCGTAGGAGAACCCGCCGGGCAGCACCACTGCGTCGACCTGTCGCAGGTCGCGGTCCTTGTGCCAGAGCGCCACCGGCTCGGCGCCCGCTCGCCGGACGGCCCGACACGTGTCCCGGTCGTCGAGGCTGCCGGGAAAGGTGACGACGCCGATACGGGCGGTCACCTGCCGGCCCCCGCGACGTCCGCCGACTCCTCGACCCGGACGGTGAAGTCCTCGATCACGGTGTTGGCGAGGAAGGATTCCGCGAGGTCGTGGATGTGGGCGAGGGCCGCCTCGTCGACGGGGCCGTCGACTTCCAGTTCGAAGCGCTTTCCCTGGCGGACGTCCGAGATCCCGTCGAATCCGAGCCGCGGCAGTGCGCGCCGCACCGCCTGGCCCTGGGGGTCGAGGATCTCCGGCTTGAGCATGACGTCGACTACGACGCGTGCCACTGGCACTCCCGGTGTGTGGTGCTGAGCAGGTCCCGTCAGACTACCCGCACAAAAATTCTACGCGTGTAGCCTTGGAGGAACCTACGTGACCGGCATCACGATTCGACGTCGCGGGGAAGGGGGCGTCGAAAATTCGGGAAAGATCCCGACGCCGAGACGCGCACCTATTGCCCCGAGGACACGCGGGAGGATTTCGCCGGACTTCACACGGCAATGCCAGGCCCTGTACAAATGAAATGCCAATAGCCGATACTTTGCCTAATCGCAGGCGGACAGTCGGCATCTCCGTGACGTCGTTCTCGTCGCCGAGATGCCGCGCGAAGGGACCGATATTCGTGGCGCAGCGTGTCGTGGTCACCCTCTCCGACGACATCGACGGCTCGGAAGCGGCGGAGACGGTCGCCTTCGGACTCGACGGACGGTCGTACGAGATCGACCTCAACGAGACCAACGCCGGCGAACTCCGCGAGGCCCTCAAGCCGTACGTGGAAGCCGGTCGCAAGCGGGCCCGCTCCGGGCGGACGTACCGGGAGACCGAGATCGCCCCGGACCCCTCGGCGGTCCGCGCCTGGGCCCAGGCGAACCGCATGGACATCCCCGCCCGGGGTCGCATCCCCAAGCGGGTCTACGAGGCGTTCGCCGCCGCGCGGTGAAGGCGCCCGCCCCGCCGGAGACGACTCTCCGGCGGGCACGGCGGCCGACCCCACCCCCACCCGTCCTCGGGTCCCACCCCGCCCGCCCATCCGCCCCGCGCGGCAACCGACTTGCGCGTGGCCCCGGGTGATCGGCTAGAGTCTGGATCACGCCGAGGGGCGGCCGAAGGTCCGGCCCACGGAGGCGTGCGGGTGTAGTTCAGTAGTAGAACATCCCCCTTCCAGGGGGAAGGCGCAGTGTGCGATCCCTGTCACCCGCTCCGCACCACCGGTCCGGACACCCTTCCGGATCGGGTAGGGTGGTGCCCGATCCGGTCCTCCCCCGCTTTCGCGGGTGTCGCGCACCGGCATTCGCGCGGACGTAGCTCAGTTGGTAGAGCGCAACCTTGCCAAGGTTGAGGTCGCGAGTTCGAGCCTCGTCGTCCGCTCGCTTGGAAGGCCCCGGTCCATCGGATCGGGGCCTTTCTCTTCGCCGGGCGACCTCCCACACGCGAAACCCCTCCCCGGGAATCTCCCCCACCGAATGTGACGCCGGACACCCTGCCGGCCGACGTCGTCGGCGAAGCTGGCGTCATGGAAGCGAGCGAACACGAGCACGTGATCGAGGTCGCCGACCTCCGACGGGTCTACGGGGGCGGGTTCGAGGCGGTACGCGGGGTCACCTTCACCGTGGACCGAGGGGAGGTGTTCGCACTGCTCGGCACCAACGGGGCGGGCAAGACCTCCACCGTCGAACTCCTGGAAGGGCTCGCCGAACCGGCCGGCGGTCGGATCCGGGTCCTCGGCCACGACCCCTACACCGAGCGAGCCGCGCTGCGACCCCGGACCGGGGTGATGTTGCAGGAGGGCGGATTCCCGACCGAGCTGACCGTCGGCGAGACCGCGCGGATGTGGGCGGGCTGCGTCAGCGGCGCCCGGCCCACCGGCGAGGCCCTGGCCCTGGTCGGACTCGACGACAAGGCGCGCGTCCGCGTGAAACAACTGTCCGGGGGCGAACGGCGACGCCTGGACCTGGCCCTCGCCCTCCTCGGCCGACCCGAGGTGCTCTTCCTGGACGAACCGACGACGGGGCTGGACGCCGAGGGGCGCCGGGACACCTGGGAGTTGGTCGGGGAGCTGCGCGACGGCGGCACGACCGTGCTGCTGACCACCCACTACCTGGAAGAGGCGGAGACCCTCGCCGACCGGCTGGCGATCCTGCACGACGGCCGGGTCGCCGCCGCCGGGACACCGTCCGAGGTGACCGCCTCCCGACCCGCGCGGATCACCTTCGAACTACCCGAAGGCCACTCCGTCGACGAGCTTCCCTCCATGGCCGAGTTGGCCGTCTGCGACCAGCGGGTCGAGGGCCGGTCCGTCCGCCTGCGAACGCGTGAGCTCCAGCGATCGGCCACCCGACTCCTGGTCTGGGCCGAGCGGGATGGGGTCGAACTGGCCGGACTGGACGTACGTCCGGCCTCGCTGGAAGAGGCCTTCCTGGGCATCGCCCGGGACGCCGCCGAGCGACCGAACACGAGGGAGCACAGGGCATGAGCACGACGAAGACGGAGCCGACAGGACAGGTCACCAGCGCCCGAGGGCGCATGGCCTCCTTGGCCCGGGCCGAGCTCATCCTGTTCGTCCGCAGCAAGGGCACGTTGTTCGCCGCCCTGTTCGTACCCCTGGTCCTGCCGTTCAGCGTGCGCTCGGCGGCGACCGGCCTGGACCTGGAGGAGGCCGGCCTGTCGGTGGGCACCCTGGTGCTGCCCTCCGCCATCGGCTTCTCGCTGCTCTTCGCCGTCTACTCGGCGCTCGTCGGCGTCTTCGTCGCCCGACGCGAGGAACTGGTCCTGAAGCGGTTGCGCACCGGCGAACTGCGCGACGCCGAGATCCTCGGCGGGTCGGCGCTGCCGGCGGTGTTCACCGGCCTGGCCCAGTGCGTGTTGCTGGCCGTCGGCTGCACCGTGCTGCTCGACATCGGGGCGCCGGCGGCACCCCTGCTCGCGGTCGTCGGCGTCGCATCGGGACTCGCCCTGTGCGCGGCGCTGGCCGCCGTCACCGCCGCCTACACCAGGACATCGGAGAGCGCGCAGGTGACACCCATGCCACTGCTGCTCGTGTCCATGCTGGGGTCGGGGATGTTCTTCCCCGTGGAGCTGCTGCCGGACCGGATCGCGGCCTTCTGTCAACTCCTCCCCCTCACCCCCGTCATCGCCCTGGTGCGCGGCGGCTGGACCGGTGAACTCACCGGCTTCGAGACACTGCGGGCACTCCTGCTCGCGCTCGGCTGGACCGCGCTCGCCCTGTTCGCCGTCAAGCGCTGGTTCCGCTGGGAACCGCGCCACTGAACGCGTGGCGCCCGGCGGACGGCGGGGCGCCGGCAGAAACGCGTGCGTCCCGCCGCCGTGCCGCAGCACGAGGTCGCGGCCCGCGCGGCACTCCCCCCGGGGCGCGCCGACCCCCGTGCCGCGCTCGGTCGCGGTTGGGTATAGTTGCCTCCGCGCCACGGCGCCCGGCGGACGTAGCTCAGTTGGTAGAGCGCAACCTTGCCAAGGTTGAGGTCGCGAGTTCGAGCCTCGTCGTCCGCTCCGCATCGCGGGCCCCCGTTTCCGACGGGGGCCCGCGGCGTTTCACCGGTCCGCCGTTCGGGCGGCTCAGGTCCAATCGAGGCCGACCAGCCGCTCGTACGCCTCGACGTAGCGGGCGCGGGTCGCCTCCACCACCCGCTCGGGCAGCGCCGGCGGGGGCCGCTCGCCCGACCGGTCCCACCCGGACTCGGCGGACGTCAGCCAGTCGCGGACGTACTGCTTGTCGTACGACGGCTGCGGCCCACCTGGCCGCCGACGGTCCGCGGGCCAGAAACGCGAGGAGTCCGGGGTGAGCACCTCGTCGGCGAGGATCAGCTCGTCCCCGGCGAAACCGAACTCGAACTTGGTGTCCGCCACCACGATGCCCCGCGCACCGGCGATGTCCCGGGCGCGCCTGTAGAGGGCGAGCGTCGTGTGCCGCAGCCGCGCGGCCGTGTCGGCGCCCACCCGACGGACCACCTCCTCGTAGGAGACGTTCTCGTCGTGATCGCCCACCTCGGCCTTGGTCGCCGGTGTGAAGATCGGGGCGGGGAGCTCGGAACCGTCCAGCAAACCCTGGGGCAGGGCCAGGCCACAGACGGTCCGCGACCTCTCGTACTCGGCCAGTCCCGATCCGGTGAGATAGCCACGCGCGACGCACTCCACCGGAACCATCCGCAGGGACCTGCAGACCAGCGTGCGCCCGGCCCATTCGGCCGGCGCGCCCTCGGGCGGGTCGGTGCTCAGCACGTGGTTCGGCACCAGATCGGCCAACTGCTCGAACCACCACAGGGACAGTCGGGTGAGCACCCGCCCCTTGTCCGGGATCTCCGTCGGCAGGACCCAGTCATAGGCGGACACGCGGTCGCTGGCCACCATCACCAGATGCCCCTCGGCGTCCCGGTACAGGTCGCGCACCTTGCCGGTGTGCAGATGCTCCAGACCCGGAACCTGCCGAGGTACGGGCTTTTCGACGAATCCGGACACGGTGCCTCCCCGTGGTTCTGTACGAGTGAGGCGATTCTCCCGCATCCGGGACGGCCCGCCGGGGGCGGGGTGCCGGAGGAATCAGCCGCACCCGCAGATCCGGTCGAGGAGGTTCGCGGTGGCCCGCTGGATGCGGGGATCCGCGTGCCCCGGCCGGTCGAGGGCGGGCGACCAGGCGAACGTTCCCGACGCGAAGACCCAGGCCCCGCTCGGCGCCCGGTACAACGAGGTGTCCTGGTGTCTGCGGACGCCCCGGGCGTCGATGTAGGGGGAGTGGGCGAGGAGCACCCGCTCCTCGTGCTCGGGCAGCGGAGTGCGCGGGAAGTAGCGGTCGGCCTCGCCGGCCACCAACCCGTCGATCTCCTGACCCTCGTGGGCACCCGTCCCCGCCCAGAGCCAGTGCCCGGCGTTCCGCACCACCAGGGGATGGGGCTCCGGCACCCGCCCCATGTACTGGATGCCGAGCAACCGTTGCTCCGCCCGGTCGACCTCGCGCCAGAGCGTGGGCTTCCCAGGACCGCGACGCTTGCGGCACGTCAACAAACGATCCGGCGCGCCGGACGGGGAGGGGGACAACTCGACGCGCCAGTACATGGTGTTGGCGGAGAGGAAGACCAGGGAGGTGCCGTGCGCCCTGGCGATCTCGGTCCGCCGACGCATCGCCGCCGACCAGTACTCGTCGTGGCCGGGGAAGATCAGGGCCCGGTATCGGGTGGGGTCGACACGGCCGGCGTGCAGATCGCGGGCGTCGGCGTAGGCGACGTCGTATCCGTAGCGCTCGGCGAAGCGGATGACGTCGTAGGCGTGACCGACGTGCAGGGGCAGGCCCGCCCCCGCGTAGGGGCGGTCGAAGCTGACGGTGGTCGCGGCGTCGGCCTCGCCGAGCAGACGTCCGTCCGCGTCCCAGGCGTGGTAGAGGCTGGCCCCGGTGCGGCCGTCCTCGGGGTAGAGGTTGTAGGCCTGCCAGGTGACGTCGGGCAGCACCAGCAGCAGATCGGCGGGCGTGGTGGACCGGATCGTGAACGGCACGTGGGAGCGGTGCCCGTCGGCCGTCGTCAGCACGGCCACGTAGGCGCCGACCCTCCAGTGGGACGGGATCTGCAAGCGCCACGAAAGCCACCAGTGATGACACGAGACGGTCCGCTCGGCGGCGAGCGGCGGCGACTGGACGATGCCGGAGAGCCGGGGGCTTGTGGTGATCTTCTTCGCCCCCTCGCCGCCGTAGTGGCCGATGCGGTAGACGTCGACTCCGAACTGCTGCGGCGGATCGACCGTGATGTGGAAGTCGATGGCCTCACCGGGAGCGACGGCTCCCGGTGAGGCGAAGCCCTTGATCTGGCAGTGGACGTCGTCCGCCGCGCGTGGCCCCCCCATGGAGCGCGACAGGGTGGCGGGACGCCGGCGGACCCGGACAGCCCCCGGGGCGGTGGAGGGTGCCGCGCCCGTCCCGACGCCGCCCGGCTCGTCCTCGCGCTCGTCCTCGTCCAGACCGGCGCCCACGTACCAGGGGAGGATCCTTCCGTCCTCTCCGACGTACGTCTCACCGCCGCGCAACCAGGGGACGGGGCCCTGGCCGAAGGGGTCGGCGACGCCGTGCGCGAGCGCGCCCGACTCCCAGCGGCGGACCTGATCGGAGACCATGGGTCATCCCCTCCCTCGTGCCCCCGTGGTCGCGGCCCCGCCACGCGTATGACGTACGCGCTTGCCAAATACGCGATCCGGTCCCAGCACATCACATTTCGCACGCGCGCGGTCACCCGTCGTCGCGAACTGGCTGAAAGTAGAAAAGGGCAATCCGGAGTATGCGGGCGGATCGCCAGGCGCTACCGGTCTCGTCCGGCGCGCCGACGCCTGGTGCCGGCCCGCCCCTTGCCCCAGGCATGTGTCCGGGCCGGAGTCCGGCGCTGCGCCGGTGGCCCCGGGCCGTGACTGCTCGTGCCCACGCACGACGTCGCCCGGCGCCGGGTCGGCACGCCACGGGCCGAGGTGGCCGGGACCGGCGGGCCCGCGACCGTCGAAGCGGGGATCGCCGCGATGTCGGGCCGACGACGGCCTGCTCGCCGCAGCCGGGCCCACCACGACCGGGGAGACGGCGGACCGCCGGCGGGCCCACCGCTCCCGCGTGGCTCGTCCGGGGCATGCAGCCCGTGGCACCCGCCCCGCGCTCTCGCCTCCGCCTCCGCGAGGCGAGCCGGACGCCTCACGCGAGCCGCACCGGCTTCTCGGGCCGTATCCCCAGGTCGGCCAACCAGTCGCGCAGCGGGGCCGCGTCCCCGGTGTCGACGAGGCTGAAGACCCGCCGGTTCAGATCGGCCACCCGCTCCCCCTCGATCAGCAGCGACGGCCCGTCCAGCCAGTCCAGCCCCGGAGCCGCCCCCGCCGTGTCCACCGCGGCGCAGCACACCATGGCCGTGACGTGATCCACCAGCAGCTCCCGGCCCGATCGCGAGGGCGGAGGCGGGAAGACGGGCAGGGCCTCGTCGCCCCAGAGCACCCGGTCGTGGACCGGCAGGCCCGCCGGATCCCATGTGACCGGGGGATCTTCCGGGGCGCCGAGGGTGGTGCCGGGGTCCCCGTCCGAGATCGGCGGGATCGGACCGAGCGCCTCCTCGCGTGCCAGTTCGGCACGGAGTCCCGCCGCGATCACGGACCCCGGGGAGTCCGGATCGGCCTGGGCGTCCGGATCGGCCGGAGAGTCCGGATCGGGCCGAGGGGTCGGGGCCGCAGCATGATCGATGCCGCGGGGATCGTCGGGGAGCGGGGTCGGCTCGGGCTCGCCGTCGGCGGCCCGGGCGGACGCGCCGTCCGAGAGGCCCCGGCCGGCCAGGTGGTCGAGGACCTTCGCCAGGGTGGGGCCGTCGACTCCCGGCCCCTCCGACGGTGGAGGCGGCGGGCCCGCGGCGGCTCCCGCCCCGGTGACGCGCCGTACGCCGAGGCGGTCCAGGACCCGGTGCAGCCTGGCCGCGTCGGTGCGCCAGATGCGGTCCACGATCTCCTCCGGGTAGTCGGCCCACTCCACCGGCTCCCAGTCCCCGCTCTCCGCGGCGGGCCCGCCGTGGAAGAGCCGGGCCGCCAGCAGCGAGGTAGACCGGTCCACCACGCCGGGCTCCTCCAAGAGATCACAGGCGGGGCGCTCGCCCAGGCGGGCGGAGAGCGCGGTGGCCAGCCGGTCGCGCCGGGACAACTCGGTGAGGGCGGAGACCACCCCCGCGTCCAGTCCGGCCGGCCAGCGCCCCATTCGCCAAGCGGGCAACGCGACCCTGGTGAGCAGCCTGTCCCAGCCCGCGTACGCCAGCCCGACCTGCTCCTGCGCCACGATCCGCAGGCCGTAGTCGACGCTCCGGGCCCGCTCGGCCGCCGCGGCGGCGACCCCGCGCTCCATCTCCACCGCGTCCGCCCGACAGCCGCGCAGCAGGTGACGGACCACGCGGCCCGCGACCCGGGAGGCCAGACGCGCCGGCAGGCGGCGGTGCCGGGCCGCGGTGACGGCGACGGCGGCGTCCAGCCCGCGCAGGAAGCGCCGGGCGGCGGCTATCTCCGGATACGCGGAGGGCCCCGTGCCGGCCACGACGGGGGCGAGCACGGCCCGCAGCTCGGCGACGCGCATCCACCACAGGAAGGGTGAGCCGATGACCAGGACGGGGGCCTCCCGAGCAACCCGCGCCGACCGACCCTCGGGGGTCGCCGAGGTGGCGCCGGGGTGACGGGCGGACCCTCCTCGCGCGCCTCCTCGGCCCGCCGGGCCGCGATCCTCCAGCCAGCTGTCGCAGTCCGGGGTCAGCTCCACGGCGGAGGGCGCCGGAACGCCGAGGCGGTCGGCGAGGTCACGCACCAGCCGATACAGGTCCGGGGCGGTGGCCTCGGGGATCGGCACCGTCGGGCTGACGGCCGGTCGGGCGCGGGCCACCAGGAGGGCGACACCGGCCGCCCCCAGGAGCACCGACAGGGCGAGGGCGGAGACGACACCTCGCGCCACGTCCCAGCCCGTGCCGGTCAGCCGGCCGGTCGCCCCACCGACCAGCAGGACGACGGCGACGGCGACGGGCAGCAGGGCGACGGCCAGGGCTCGGCCTCGGACGCGCAGCACGGCTTCGGCGTGGAACCGCGCCGCCCGCGCTCCGGACTCCTCGACACCCGCACCGGTCATGAGCGCGTCTCACCCCCTCCCTGTGTGTCGCGCCGCCGCCTCGTGAGGACCATGCCCCCACTGTGGCACCCGTCACCGACATCGCAATGCCGGTGGGCCAAGTGCCGGAAAGCCTGCGCCGCACCCTAGTTGGGGCCCCCGCGCCAGTCAGCCGGATAGAGCATCGGCCACCCGATGGAATGGCTTTGGGGAAAGCTGGGCGACCGAGCGTGAGCACCTGGCCATGGTCGGCGCCGGCGGGTGTCCCGTCCGACGGCACCACCGCCGCCCCCCGGCGGGCCGACCGCATCGGGGGGACGGCGCGAGGACGCCGGGGACGGATGCCCCACGGGCCCGGGTCGACGGCGCGCGGCGGCGGCGCGTCCCGGACGCGGACGGCGTCGGTCTCGCCGGCGAGCCCCCCGGGACCGCGAACCGGCGTCGCTCGCCGAACGCCGGACGCCGGGGGGCAGGGGCCGGGGCCTGAGGGAGGCTCGCCGTGCGGGCCGGTTCGCGGGGCGCGTCTGACTCCTCCGCGCGGTACCCGCTACCGGGCCTCGGCGGCGGCCTCGGCCGCGATGTCGGTGCGATGTCGGGCGCCCGCCAGGTCGACGCGGCCGACGGCCCGGTAGGCGCGTTCGCGGGCCTCGGCGAGATCCCGACCCACGGCGGTCACCGACAGCACCCGTCCTCCGGCGCTGACGACGGCGTCACCCTCCCGCCGGGTCCCCGAGTGCAACACGTAGGCGTGCGGGGCGTCCGACTCCGCCACGGCGTCGAGACCTCCGACGACGTCGCCGGTGCGCGGGGCACCGGGGTAGCCGCGCGCGGCGACGATCACGGTGACGGCCGCCTCGTCGCTCCAGCGGAGCGGCTCCAGGTCGGCCAGGGTACCGGTGGCCGCCGCCATCAGCAGTGCCGCCGACGGCGTCAGCAGCCGGGCCAGCACCACCTGGGTCTCGGGGTCACCGAAGCGGGCGTTGAACTCGATCACACGCACCCCGCGCGAGGTGATCGCGAGACCCGCGTAGAGCAGACCGGAGAAGGGGGTGCCGCGACGACGCAACTCGTCCACGGTCGGCTGGAGGACCGACTCGACGACCTCGTCGACCAGCTTGGGGTCGGCCCACGGCAGGGGCGAGTAGGCGCCCATGCCGCCGGTGTTGGGCCCCTCGCCGCCGTCGAGCGCCCGCTTGAAGTCCTGGGCGGGTTGGAGCGGAACGACCGTGACGCCGTCGGTGACGGCGAAGAGGGAGACCTCGGGGCCGTCCAGGTACTCCTCGACCACGACGCCGCCTCGGGCGGTTCCCTCGCCGGACCCCGCCAGACAACCGGCCGCGTGGGCCCTGGCCGCCTCGAGATCGGAGGTCACCACGACGCCCTTGCCCGCGGCGAGACCGTCGTCCTTGACCACGTAGGGCGCTCCGAAGGCGCCCAGGGCCGCGTCGACCTCACCCGAGGTCGTACACACGTACGAGCGAGCCGTGGGCACACCGGCGGCGGCCATGACGTCCTTGGCGAAGGCCTTGGAGCCCTCCAGTCGGGCCGCGTCCTTGGACGGGCCGAAGACCGGGAAGCCCGCCGCGCGGACCACGTCGGCCACCCCCGCGACCAGGGGCGCCTCGGGGCCCACCACCACCAGATCGGCACCGATCTCGGCGGCCAGCGCGGCGACGGCCGCTCCGTCCGAGGTGTCGACCGGGTGAGTCCGCGCGATGTCGGCGATACCGGCGTTGCCGGGGGCGCAGTGCAGCGCGGTGACGGCGGGGTCGAGAGAGAGTGAGCGGCAGAGGGCGTGTTCGCGGCCGGCGCCGCCGATGACGAGGACCTTCACGGGGTCAGCCTAGCGGCCCCGACTCCGTCGTCTTGTACGGGTGGCCGAGCGGCCGGCGGTCGGACCCTCGTACGTTCCTCCGAGAGCGCGGGCCTCCCCGGTGTCCGCCCGCACCGGTGGCCGGACCCGGACATGCCCGGGGCGGGGGGCCGGCGGCGTGCCGAACCGGCCGCCCGGCCCCCGGGTGGCGCCGCCCCGCTCACCCGGCGGCGACCTCCTCGATCACGGTGGCGCCGAGTTCGCGGACGATGAGTTCCTGGCCCGAGAGGGCGGACTCGTCGAGATCGGGGTCGTCCTCGTCCGGGATGTCGTCCTCCGGCGAGACCGGAGGCGCGGGTGAGGGGTCCGGCGCCGGACCGACCGAGGAAGCCGAGGGCCGGGCCGCCGGACGCGGCGCCGCGGACCCGGCGGGAGGCGGAGCCGAGGCACGCGCGACCGAAGGTCCCCCTCCGGGATCGGCCGCGGCGCCCACCTCGGCATGCCCCGCGGGCGGGGGCGCGGAGCCGCCGGAGGGGTCGACCACCGCCTCGATCTTCCACTGGACGTGGAACCTCTCCGCCAGAGCCTGCCGCAGTACGTCCTCGCTGCCGCTGCTCAGGAAGTTGTCGCGAGCGCCCGCGTTGACGAAGCCGAGGCCGAGGGTGGTCCCGTCGAACCCGGCCACGTGCGCGTTCTGGCTGAGCAGGATCCAAGTGAACCGGCGGCGGTTCTTGATCTCGTCCAGGACGTCGGGCCAGAGCGCGCGCGGGTCGAGACCACCGGCCAGAGGGGGCACGGGGGAGACCCCCGAGGCGCGGTCCCCGGTCGGGGCCGGGCCCGACGCCGTGCGGGCACCCGTCGTCGGGCCACCCTCCCCGCCGGGAGCGGTGGGCCATCCGCCGGGCCGCCGCCCACCCCCCGCGGAAGCCGCCGCCGGCCAGGCGCCTGACCCCCCGCCGGGTGTGTCTCCCGGCGCCCCGGCCGCCGCTCCGGACCCACCGGGAGAAGGGGTGGAGACGCGGGAAGCGGGGTCGGACGACGGACCGGAATGGGAGGGAGCATCGGACACGTCCGTCCCGGTCGGAGCCGCGCCCGTCCCGAGGGGGCCGCCCGCGGCCCCGCTCGCCCGATCGTCCGACCGCCGTGACCCGGCACCCCCCGCGGCGGCTTCGCCCGGCCCTTCGGCCGAGGATCCCCGAACCGCGGCCCGGGCCGCCGCCACCGCGCCGCCGGCCGGGACGGTGGCGGGCGCCCGCCGGTCGGAGGAGGCGTCGCCGGGACCGGAGGACGACGCGGGGGCGGCGGCGTAACCGCTCCCGGGAAGTCCGCCCCCGGCCGGGACCACTCCGCCACGTTCCAGCCGGTCCAGCCGCGCCATGACGGACCTCTCGTCACCGTAGGCGGCGGGCAGGAGCACCCTGGCACAGATCAACTCCAACTGGAGACGAGGCGAGGTGGCGCCGCGCATCTCCGTGAGCCCCTCGTTGACCAGGTCCGCGGCCCGGCTCAGCTCCGCGGCGCCGAACGACCGCGCCTGGGCGCGCATGCTCTCCAGAACCTCCGCGGGGACATCGAGCAGCCCCTTGTCCCCCGCGTCCGGCACGGCGGCGAGAATCACCAGGTCACGGAGTCGCTCCAGCAGGTCGGCTACGAATCGGCGGGGGTCGTCGCCGCCCTCGACCACCCGGTCGACCACCGCGAAGGCCGCCGCGCCGTCACCCGAGGCGAACGCCTCCACCACGGAGTCCAACAGGGACCCGTCGGTGTACCCGAGCAAGGCCGTCGCCATCGCGTAGGTGACGCCCTCCGCGCCGGCACCCGCCAACAGCTGGTCCATGACGGACATGGAATCCCGCACGGACCCCGCCCCCGCCCTGACCACCAGCGGCAACACACCGTCCTCCACGGAGATCCCCTCCGCCCGGCACACCTCGCCGAGGTACTCGCGCAGTGTGCCGGGCGGCACGAGGCGGAAGGGGTAGTGGTGGGTCCGCGACCTGATCGTCCCGATGACCTTCTCGGGTTCCGTGGTGGCGAAGACGAACTTCAGGTGCTCCGGCGGTTCCTCGACGACCTTGAGCAAGGCGTTGAAGCCCGCCGGCGTGACCATGTGGGCCTCGTCGATGATGTAGATCTTGTACCGGCTGGCAGCGGGCCCGAAGAACGCCTTCTCACGCAGGTCACGGGCGTCGTCCACGCCACCGTGCGACGCGGCGTCGATCTCGATCACGTCGATGGACCCCGGCCCGTTGCGCGCCAGGTCCCGACAGGACTGGCACGCGCCACAAGGCGTCGGCGTGGGTCCCTGCTCGCAGTTCAGACACCGGGCCAGGATGCGGGCGCTGGTCGTCTTGCCACACCCACGCGGACCGCTGAACAGGTAGGCGTGATTGACCCGGTTGTTCCGCAGGGCCTGCTGCAGCGGGTCGGTGACATGCTCCTGACCGATGACCTCGGCGAAGGACTCCGGGCGGTAGCGGCGGTACAGCGCGAGAGACGACACATCTACGAGGTTATAGGCGCCCGCCGACACCGAGTGTCCGGACCGGACGCCACCGCCCGCAACGCCAACGCCCCCCACGCACCCGCCAGAGCCGACCTACCCTTGCTGCCTTCCGGCCCTGGGGGAGTTCAGTCAGATAGCGCCGCGTGAGGGGCTGCCGACACAGTACCCGATGCTCGTGACCGGGGACGAGTTCGCGACCACTCCCCACCGTCATGTAATGTTCCCGGCGGAGGATTCGCCTAGAGGCCTAGGGCGCACGCTTGGAAAGCGTGTTGGGGGCAACCCCTCACGAGTTCGAATCTCGTATCCTCCGCCAGTGCCTCACCGGGCACGATGTCGAAGGGCCCCACCGTTCGCGGTGGGGCCCTTCGACGTTGTCCGTCCCAGTTTCCGTCCCAGTCGGCCTTCGGCAGCTCCCAGAGCGCAACGCCGACTCGCTGGGCGACCATCCGCGACATCGTTCCGGTGACGTGCGTGTACCGAGCGCGGATACGTGCCGCTCCCCCGGCTCCCAGCCGATGATCGCGTCGACCACGACGTCCGGGACGCCGAGGATCCCAGACGCTCGTCACCGCCTCGGCAGCCACACCGCGTCCACGGCGCGAACCTGGGAGAGCCAGGAGGATTCGCACGTCCTGTGGGGCAGTGGGACGCGGCACGGAGCGACGTCATGGCTGTTCCCCAGGAGTGAGCGTGATCACTCCGCAGTGGTCGGGCGAAATCCAGCGGGCTCGGTACCCGAGGCATCCTCGGCGCGGGCTTCGAGGCGACGTGCCTCGTGCACCGTTCCGTCACCGGTCCAGCTCCGCACGGCTCGAACGATCCCCTGTCGCAGGGTCGCAGGGTGAGTGTCCCCCGCTTCGGACGGCGATCGGGTTCTCCAGCCACGAAACCAGATCGAACGGGACATCGGGGGTGGAACAATGGGGAACCGTCGAAGGTCCCTGCGTTGGCGCGTGGTTGACGCTCCCTGCGACGTCGAGGCGCTTCCGTGCGTTGCGGGCCGACTCGCCACCTCAACCGGTAGTCACGAGATCAGCTCAATATTCGCGCCATACCATCGAGTGATGACAAGAGCGATGGAATGCCACATACCAGACTCTCAGCGGATGTCCATGTCCCGGGTCCACGCCGAGTTGACCAACCCCGAGACTGGCGGGGCGGAAACACAAGTTCAGAGTGGAACGTTGATCCAGGCAGTGATAGCAATCGCGGATGTCCATCTGCGCACTCGCGTCATGGCGCAGTTGGCGGGATGCGACGGAATCGCCGTCGTCACGGAGTCCGACAGCGCCGAGGCGACGCCGAGGCTGTCGTCGGCCCGCGGGCGGCAGCTCATGGTGTCGGACACGGCGGTCGGGCAGGAATTGGCGAAGGCGACCCAAGTGCTCTTCCTCGTGGCAGCGGCTGATTGCCCCTCAGCGCAGGCCGCTCTTGAAGCCGGTGTCCGGGGTGTGCTGACCCATGACGTGACCGGATTGGAATTGGTCGCTGCCACCCGGCTGGTGGCAGCAGGCTGCTACGTACTCGACCCCGCGTTCGCGGCCGTGAACAGACATGTCGTCGGCCAGCCCAAGCCCGTTGCCACGCTGCCGAATTCGCTGCCCTTGTCGTCACGCGAGCGCCAGGTGATGGAACTGCTGATGAACGGACGGACGAATCGGGAGATCGCCACGTCCCTGTTCCTGGCCGAGACAACAGTGAAGAGCCATGTAAGCACGATCCTGCGCAAACTCGGCGTCGCCAACCGGGTACAGGCAGTGGCATCGTACGGCGGCACAGCCGCGTGATCCATCCCTCGTCCACTCGACCCCCGTCTTCCGGAGGTGGCCGACCGGAGGATGTGGCTTCCGGGGCGATCTTGGCAAGCTTCGATCTCGTAGTTCCGGAAAGGGCGCCTACCGCGCCGATCGATCCGTGCAACTCACCACACCCACTTAGCCATCCAGAGGAATCTCTGATGACCTACATCCCTACCCTGCCGAAGGTGGCGACGGGCATGGTGGTCGCCACCGTGCTGACCGTCGCCTCCGTCGCTCTCCTCGCCGTGGGCAGCAGCACGTCCTCGGTGCTGCCAGCGGTCTTCTCGGCCGACCTGACCACCCAGTTCGGCGTCAGCGGCTACACCGCCAAGAAGATCGTCGACGCGGTCAACAGCCCGTGGGCGATGGCCCTGAGCCTCGTGCTCGTTCCGGCCGGCCTCGGCGCCGCCGCTCTGACCATCCGCGCCACCTGGGCCGGCCTCGTCGCGAAGCTCGGCGCGAGGGCCGCCAAGGGCGCCATGGTCACGTTCTGATCCAACCGGACGTGTCCACAGCGCGGGGCAGGAATCAGCACGAGCACGCGCATGAACACCCGGGACACGGGGTGCGAGGTGCGGAGGCAGGAACCGAGGAAGCATGGCCATCTGGACGCTCTGGCGGCTGGACCAGCGACGTCGCATGCGCGTGTGGTGCGCGCGGTTTCCCGGCCTACTGACAACGCCCGCACGGGTCATGAGGGTTGCGGTCACCGCCGTGACCGCAACCCTGCTCGTGGCTCTGCTGTGCGGGGCCGGCCTGTGGCAGTTGGTCGGTGCCGAGCGTGCCGTCACCGGGGTGCGGATCCTCTGGGCCGGGCTTCTGATCGTCAACGTAGTGGCCGGGTTCTCCATCCAGGCCGTACGGGGTTCCATGCTGGTGCCGGACGCGGTGCTGCTGCGCCAACTCCCGCTGACCGCAGCGGAGATAGCCACCGCCCGGCTGCTTGCCCCCGCAGCGCTCCTCGCAGCGGGTACCTCGCTGGTGCTCGGCGGTGCCGGCACCGCCGGGGCCGTGCTCACCGGGGCACTCCCGACCACCACCGCTGTGGGCGTGCTCCTGTGGGGTACGTGCGGCGTGGTCGCATCCGCGGTCGTGGCGCGGTCCTGTGCCATGGTGCTGTTCTGGCTCGCCCTGCTGGCGCCCCCCGCCTGGAGCGGTCCCCTGATCCCGTTTCTGAGCGCCGGGCGCTCGCTGCTCTCGGCTGCCGCATGCATCCTCGTGTTCAGCCGGTGGTCCCAGCCTCACACTGTGCTGTCCGCCGTCGGTTCGACGGCGGGAACTTCGACACCGCCCCTCGCCGCGACGGCGGGTGGACTGCTTGCCGGGGCCACCGTCGCCGTGGTGCTCGCATTGGTCGCGCTGAGCAGACTCGACCCGCACACCGCTCAACTACGCATGACCACCCCCGGGACCTGGCGCGTACATCGTCCCCTGCCGGGCAATCCGGAGGCGGCCATCCGGGCCAAGGACGTGCGGGTTCTGGTGCGCCGTGGCCCGCAGGCCTGGGAACTGCTCGCTGGAGCCACCGTGGTCGTGCCCGTGACGACCGCCTGCGTGGTGATCTTCAAGGTCCTCGGACCGTCCGCCGGGACGGGCCCGTTCACCCAGGCCGTGGTCACCGCCATCACGGCCTCGATGCTCGGAACCGTGCTGGGCATTCTCGGCGAAGTACTCGCGCCCGTCATCAGCATGGACTCCGAAGGACAGGCCCGCGATCTGCTGCGTACCGTGCCCGGCTCCCTCGAACGGCTGGGTGCCGTCCGCGCGGGCGCGTACACCTTGGTCGTGACCGCGGTGGGCGCCGTCCTGCTGATCGTCGTCCAGCTGCTCCTGAGAATGCCCGCGTCAGCGGTCATCGGACTCGCTCCCGCCGTGCTGGCCTGCGCGGCAGTCGAGGCCACCGTGCTCGTCGTCGCTTCCGGCAATCATCCTGCCCCACTGCGCCCCGAAGTCATGCTGCCTGAGCCCGAACCACAGGTACGAGCCGCCACCATGCTGACAACGGGGGTCATGGTCAGCGTCGCGGGCCCGATCGCCGGCGCGATCGGTTTCATCGCCCCGAACAGCACGATCCTGGCCATCCTGTGTTGCCTCCTCGTCATGGCGGTCGCCTACCCGGCGGGAGCGGCGCTGCCGCGCGTGTGGGCCCTCGGCAACGCTCGTGAGGCGCCCCAAGACTCCGAACGCCGCGCATTCGCTGGATGCGCCACCGGCCCAGCCGCCGACACACCCGACCACGCCACCACGAAAGCCCATGCTCACCTTTGAATCAGTCACCGTCAGCTACCCGCGGGCGGACGCTCCCGCGCTGGACCGGATCTCTCTTCGCGTCGAAGCCGGCGAATGCGTCGTGCTGGGGGGCTCCAACGCCGCCGGAAAGTCCACCATCCTGCGCACCGCGGCGGGCCTGATCGAGCCCACCACAGGCTCAGTGCGCGTCAGCGGGCACATCGTCGGTTCGCCGGCGGCCCGTGCCCTCGTCGGGCACATGGCGGACAAGCCGCCGCTGTACGACGTGCTCAGCCCGACGGAGCACCTCGACTTCCTGTCCCGCCTGTGGCAGACCGAGCAGGGGCCCGACACCGCCGCCCGCGTCGTCGAGCTCGGCCTCGCCGAGGTCGCCGACCGGCCGGTGAGCACACTTTCACTGGGGCAGCGGCAGCGCCTGGCGCTCGCCCTGGCCACTCTGCACCGGCCAGAACTGCTCTTGCTCGACGAACCGTTCAACGGACTCGACGCCGCGACCACCGCCTTCCTGCGCGGTCGGCTTCGCGGACATCTCGCCGACGGCGGAGCCGTTCTCGTGGCCACGCACGCCTTCGCCCCACTCGACGGGCTGGCCACCCGCACCCTGCACGTCGCCCGAGGCAGCGTCAGCGAGGTGACCAGCGGGCCGCACGCCCTCGCCCAGCTCTGCGAAGCCCTCGCCAACAGCGTGCCGGGACCGGAGGCGAGCAGGTGAGAGGTGTCATACGTCGGCAGCGGCTCCCCCTCGGCATCGCGCTTGCCGTCGTTACGCTTCCCTTGGTCGCCGGAGGTCTGTGTGGCCGGCTGCTCGGCGACACAGCCTCCTACAAGGGGCTCGGCGATCGCGGCGCTCTCGATGTGTGGCTACACAACACCACCGTCGCCGTGGCTACCGCGTTCGTGGGACTGCTCACGCTCGGGTTGCTCGCACTCGCTGCCGCGTTCGGCGCATGGTTCGTCAACGGCTACGCTCTCGGCGCCTATCTGAGCAGCGGACACGACATGACCGACCTCCTCGTGCGACTGCCCCACCTCCTCCCGGAGCTCGCCGCGTTCGTCCTGGTGACCGCCGTCGGGCTGTCCGGCGGCGCTCGCGCCCTCAGCGCCGTGCGCGAGCGGCCACTGCCGCCCCGCCGAACGTGGATCCGCGACAGCGGGGTGCTCACGGCGGCCGGGCTCCTCCTCCTCGCACCCGCTTCGGCACTCGAAGCGCTCGAGGCCGTCACACCGTAAAACACTTCGAGGAGAATCCTGTTGGACACCGACCGCACCCAGGCTGCCCGCAGCGGGATCGCAGCCATCGGCCTGATCCTGCCGTCGGCCGGATCCCTCATCTCCCTGATCCTGCTGCCCGGCCTTTACGGGTACGGGACCGTGTTCTGCCTGATGGGCATGGGCCTCGCGGTGAGTTCCGTCCTTCTCCCACCCGCCCAACGGTTGTTCGCCCGGGTGACCGCCGCGATCGCCGTGCTGGCGGGCCTCTCGGTGATCGTCACAGGAATGATCCAGTGACGGCGACCCCGCGCGCCGGAGCCGAACCCACCTCGGCGGGGCGGCAGGCACCACAGCCGTGGCTGGTACTGGCCGCGCCAGGCACGGTGTTCCGGGCCGTGGCGGATGGCGCCCCTCCTCGGCACGCGCTGCGGGCGCTGCTGATCGTGCTGCCGCTCATGCCGGTCGTCTTCGCCGCGGTGGTCCACGACAGTATCCGTACGAGCCTGATGGAGGATCCCGCCCTCGCCGACCGAGCGGGCGCGGCAGGCTACCTGGCCGTGCTCGCGGGCCTGGTGATGTGCCTGGTGCAGGTGGCCATGATGGTCGCCAACTACGCGCTCTTCGCGGTGTCCGTCCGTATCGTCGGCCGGGTGCGCGTCACCCACCGGAAGCTCCTCGCGCTGTGGGCATACGCCGCCTTCCCACTGGTCTTGAGGCAGATCTGCTACGTCATCGTCGTCGTCGTGATGACCCCCGACTGGGTCGTGGCCCATGCCGGCCTCGTAGGCACCGTGGACCCCTTCCTGATCGCGGTCGCCGTGCTGCTCTTCCTCGGCTGCCGTCAGGGGCTCGGACTGAGCAGGGCGCGCTCCGGCGTCGTGAGCCTACTCACCACCCTCATCGGCCTGGTCGGCATACTCCCGTAGGGGCGCCGCCCCAGGGCCGGTAGTCGGGTTCGCAGGCCGTGGGAGGGGGGCGCCGCGCCGTCGGTAGTGGCTGACGGTAGCGCGGGCCCGGTGGAGGAGGCGCCAGAAGTCGCGGGCCATGACGGTTGCCACCGTCCTTCGGCATCGACACGGCCAGTTCCGGTTCGGTGGCATCACCGGCCATCCCGCAGGGCCGGAAGGCCACCCCGACGGACTCGGCACCCTTCTTCTGCGCCTGGGTGTCGTCGATGAGCAGCGACGCCTCCGGTTCACCAAGGTGTTTCACCAGACGGCCGCGGACCTCGTCCCGCGGCCGGTCGGCGTCCAGGGCCGAGCCGGTCGGCGGCCACCGCATCCGGTCCGGTGTCACGTGCCCGCTCGCCCGAAGGACTCCGCGCGGAGTCGATCCCGAGGAGTCGGGCGTCCTCCGTGATCGCGGTGGTGGAGTCAGAAGGTGATGCGGACCTTGAGCGCCTCGCGGTCGTGCATGGCGCGGTAGCCGTCCGGAACCTCGTCGAGTCCGACGGTCCGGTCGAAGACCGGTCCGGGGTCGATCGCGCCGGAGAGGACGTCGGGCAGCAGCTCCGGGATGTAGGCGCGGGCGGGGGCGACGCCGCCGGACAGTGCCACATTGCGGCCGAACATCCGGGACAGGTCCACGCCGGCGGAGCCACCATGGGGGACTCCGACGTAGCCGACCGCGCCGCCGTCGCGGGCGATGGAGATCGCGGTGCGCATGGACTCCTCGGTGCCGACGGCCTCCAGAACGGCATGCGCACCACGGCCGCCCGTCAGTTCCCTGACGGCCGCGACAGCGGCTTCGCCGCGCTCGGGCACGACGTCGGTGGCACCGAAGCCGCGGGCGATCGCGGTGCGCCGCTCGTGCCGGCCCATCGCGATGATCCGGCCGGCACCGAGCCGCCGGGCGGCGAGCACGCCACACAGGCCGACCGCGCCGTCGCCGACCACGGCGACGGTGGAGCCGGGGCGGACTCGCGCGGCCACGGCGGCGTGGTGGCCGGTGCTCATCACGTCGGAGAGGGCGAGCAGCGCGGGCAGCAGCTTCTCCTCGTGGACCGCCTCCTTGGGCAGTTTCACCAGGGTGCCGTCGGCGAACGGCACGCGGACGGCCTCGCCTTGACCACCGTCGGAACCGATCTCCCCCCAGAAGCCCCCTTCGGGGCAGGAGGTGTGCAGGCCCTCGCGGCAGTAGTCGCAGGTGCCGTCGGACCAGACGAACGGGGCCACCACGAAGTCACCGCGACGAAAACCGCTCACCTCGGAACCGGTCTCCTCGACGACACCCAGGAACTCGTGCCCGATCCGCTGCCCTGCCGCCCGCTTGGCGACGCCTCGGTACGCCCAAAGATCACTGCCGCAGACGCAGGCGGCGACCACCCGGACCACCGCGTCGGTCGGCCGCCGGACCGTCGGGTCCGGCACGTCCTCGATCCGGATGTCGTGGGGGCCGTTGATCACGGTAGCGCGCACGCGGTTCTCCTGGGACTGCTCGGGACCTGACTCGAAGCGGCCAGGGTCGCCGAGCACGTGTTCTCGTGTCCAGCCACGCTCCCCGCACCCGTGATCGTCCTCGCCGGGAACGGCGGTCACGGACGCCCCGGACCCGCCATCGCCCCCGCACGCGCCGCGCTCGCCGGGCCGGGGGCGCTCGACCGAACACTCCCCGGGACCGACTCACCCTGATGCTGGACACTCTGTCCAGTCTGGATATAAAGTCCAGCCATGGAGGTCGGAGAAGACAGCACGGACCATCGAGTCCGCACCTGGGGACCCGCCGGTCAGGCCGTCGCGCTGCTGCTCGGACCGTATGCCGAGGTGGTGCTGCACGACCCGGACACCGACCGCGTCCTGGCGATCTGGAACCCGATGGACTCCCGCAAGCCGGGCGACCCCTCGCTCCTCGGCGAGCTGGACAGACTGGACCCGGCGGCGCGAGACGTCTTCGGCCCTTACGAGAAGTGGCTCGCGGACGGTCGACGCCTGTCGTCGGTCAGCGCGGTCCTGCGCGACCCGGACGGCAGGGCCGCGGCCGTGCTGTGCGTCAACCTCGACCGCACGCCGCTGGAGCAGGCGGCGGCCGTGCTCTCCGCCTTCGGAGCCCCGACGGCGCCCCGACCGGAGCCGCTGTTCGACGAGGACTGGAACGAGCGCGTCCGACACATCGTCGGAACGTACGTGCGCGAATGCGGCCGTCCGGTCGAGCGACTGACTCGCGCCGATCGCCTGGCCGTCGTGGCCCGCTTGGACGAGGCCAAGGTCTTCGCCGCGCGTCGGGCCGCCCCCGCCGTCGCCGCCGCCCTGCGCGTGTCGCGATCCACCCTCTACGCCCTCCTGGCCGACCTCAGAGCTCCCGGCGCGAAGGACCGCACGCCTTGACCAGACTTCCCGAGTTCCGCCTGGAGACGCACCTCTCCCGCTGGGAGTTCACCGCCCGCCACCACCTGACCGCGTCCGACGCGCAGACCATGACACTCGGCGAGCTGCTCGCCCTGGCCGACGAGCACGACCGCGCCGCGTTCGAGAACCTGTCGCTGGGCTACACCGAGACCTACGGCGACCCGGCCTTGCGCGAGGCCATCGCGGCCACGTACGAGCGGGCGGACGCGGCCGACGTGATCTGCTTCGCCGGCGCCGAGGAGGCCCTCTATCTGGCGATGAACGTCCTGCTGGGAAGCGGCGACCACGCGGTGGTGGCGACCCCGAACTACCAGGCGGCCGAGACCGTACCGCTCGCGCTGTGCGAGGTCACCGGCGTCGCCCTCGACCCCGACCGGGACTGGGCTCTGGACCTCGACGCGGTGCGGGCGGCGATCCGGCCGAACACCCGGGTCGTCTCGGTGAACTTCCCCAACAACCCCACGGGCAAGGTCATCGGCGCGACCGACTTCGCCGAGCTGGCGGGGCTCTGCGACGAGCGCGGCATCCACCTGTTCAGCGACGAGGTGTATCGCGGGCTGGAGCGGGACACCGCCCGTACCCTGCCGCAGGCGGCAGACCTGTCCGAGCGCGCCCTGTCGCTCAACGTCACCTCCAAGTCGCTCGGCCTGCCCGGCCTGCGGATCGGTTGGATCACCTGTCGGGATCGGGACCTGCTGTCCCGACTGGAGCGGGCCAAGCACTACACCACGATCTGCAACTCCGCCCCGAGCGAGGTCCTGGCTCGCGTCGCGCTGAAGGCCCGCACCACGATCCTGGACCGGAACCGGGCGCTCATCGCTCGCAACCTGCCCCTCTTCGACGCCTTCTTCGCCGAGTTCGCCGACCTCTTCGCCTGGCGGGCCCCCGACGGCGGCTGCGTCGCCTACCCTCGCTATCTCGGCCCGGACGGAGTGGAGGAGTTCTGCGCCCGCCTGCTCCGGGAGGCGGGCGTCCTGCTCCTGCCCGCCGGCGTCTACCGCTCCGAACTCACCGACGGCCCGAACGACCGTTTCCGCATCGGCGTCGGTCGCGCGAACCCCGAGGAGGGTCTGGCCGCGTTCGCCCGATGGTTGCGGAACCAGTGACGCCTTCGCCCCCCTGAGGCCACCGCGGCCGGCCACGAGTCGGCGCGCGGCTCACCCGTGGACGGAGTTCGCGGCACGGGGATTCGGAGGCCCCACGGCCGCCACCTTCGGAGAGTCCGACAACCTGGCGCCGACCGAGCAACTCTACGGAGCGCTGGTCGGGCTCGTCCTCGTACCCACTGTCCTCCTCGTCGTCGTGGCCGCACGTGCCGGGGCGGCGGCCCGAGACCGTCGGTCCAGACTGCTGGCCGTCCTCGGTGCCGGGATTCGGTCGAGGACGGCCTTCACCATCGGTGAGGCGGCGCTCCCGATTTGTGTCGGGACCCTGGCCTCCCTGGCCCTGTTCGTGCCGGCCATGCTGACGGACCTGCCCCTGCCCTTGGTCGACTTCGTCCTCTACCACCCGGACGCCATCGCCGCGATGCCCCTGCTCGGCCTCACTCTGTCGACGGTTCCCCTGCTCGTCCTCATGGCCTGTGTCCTCCTGGGACCCCGAGCGGACGGTGCGCAGCGGACCGGAACTCGGCCGACGGCGCGCCCCGGGCGGGCGCACAGGCTGAGCGTCCTCGCGTTCGCCCCTCTCCTGCTGCTGGTGGTGCGTGGCACGGAGGTCGTGCCGGACGATCTCAAACTCCCCTACTACGTCGCTGGCACCGCCTTGGTCTTCGCCACACTCCCCGCCGTGGTCGGTGTCGCCTGCGCCAAGGTCGGCACCCTGCTGAGCTCACTGGGCCAGCCTTTCCTCGGACTGCGGATAGTGCGTGGTCAGCACACTGCTGCCGACCTGGTCCAGGGTCGCGACGGCCCGCGAGGCGTTCTCGCCGAAGAGGCCGCCCCAGAGTTGGGTCTGGGCGGCCAGACCGATCGCCAGTACCAGAGAGGAGACGAGTCGGACCGTGGCCTGTGGGCGCGCCGACAGCCTGCGTCCCGCGACGAGTGTGCCGGTGGACCCCGTACGCCCGCCGAATGTCGGGACCGCGGTCCTGCGGGTGGAGGCCTCTGACGAGGAGATGACCAGCGCGACCCGGCTCATCGGACCGTGCGTCACCCTCCACGCCTTGCGGGCCCCCTGCCGGACCAGTCCCGAGCGGCTGCCCTTCGGCGGATCCGACCCCCGACTCCAGGAACTCGTCTCCTGGAGCGCCTACGACCCCACCTCAGTGGCCACCGTCGAGGGTGATACCTCCGGCTGGCGCCCCTCTGACGAGGTCTCGCTGTCCCTGGTGGTGGTGAACACGGCGGGCTCGGGCCAGGATCTGCCGATCGGACTGGTCAAGCGGTTGGCCTACGAGCACTTGGGCGCCGAGGCGGAGATGACCTCTGCCGGCGGCTTCTACCTGACCTCCGTCGGTGGTCTGGACGCCGCCACGCGTTGGATTCGATTGCTGTCGATGGTCGGACTGTTCACCATCGCCCTGGCGGCGGGACTGGGCGCGCTGGGGGAGTTCCTGCGCGGCGGGCGAGAACTGGCTCCTCTGGGCATGCTGACGGGACGACACACGGTCTTCCTCGTGACCGCCGTGTGGTCCTTCCTTCTCCCCTGCGTTCTCGCCGTCGCCTTGGGGGTGCTGACCTCGGTCTGGCTGGCGACGCCCATCCAGCTCGGCCGGCCCGAAACCATCTCCCTCGCCGCCCTCGCCCCCATGTCCATGGCAGCCTTGTGCGGGGCCGTCCTTCTCGCGGCCTGGGGTGCTGTGGCGGCGGCCTCCTCCACTCGCCGGTGGAGACCGGTGGCGGACTGACCTCACCCGGCACCGTCACCGCCGTGGCCGAGACGGACGCTCCACCGACCTGTGGAATCGGAGACCCATGAGCGTATTCCGACACATCTACTTCGGCATCGTGTCCCGAGAGGGCGATCACTTCAGCGCCAGAGTCGAGGTGCCCGACCGTCCGGCCGTCACCGTGTCCGGCGTGTCCGAGGGCGCCCTGATCGCCACGGTCGATCGGGAACTCGGCCGCGTCCTCGACCGTGGTTCGAGCGAGATCGATGTACACCTCTTCGGGAGCGAAGGCGGTGATACCCCTGTCTACGGAGGCGCGGCCGTGTTCGACGGCAGGCTCTGGCACACTCAGTTTCCCGCACAGCACGATCTGCCCACCGGCCTGTCCATCCAGCCGGCCGCGAGCTACGAGATCGCGTGGCAGCGGGTACGGGCCGCGCTGGCGAACGCGGTCGGGCGTCCAGGGGAGACCCTGGACATCGAGTTCTTCGAGATCGTGCCGCCCGGGACGGAGGCTTCGTAGGGCTCGGGCGGTCGATCGTCCAGGATCGCCGCGGCGACGGCCGGGCGGTCCGGTGACCGTCGATGTCGGTGACGGCGCGGAACGGCCCTGCCGCACCCGGATGCCCCGCGCCTCCGTCGGCCGCGGGCGGCCGTCCTCTCCGCGGGGCGGGGCGGTGCCGCGTGTGGGCGGTGTGCGTGATCCGCGCGCTCGCCCGAGTCGACCGTCGGCCGGCCGTCATGGGGGCTTCTCGAGTGGGCGGCCTCGTCTCGGGCGGTCGCCGCGAGCCTCCCGCGATCCGTCACGCCGCCTCGCGCCGCCTGATGGGTTCGCCCACCCGGTGCAGGTGGGCGAGGGCCTCCCCGTAGGACCGGATCAGCCCGGTCTCGTGGTACGGCACGCCGATCTCCGCGCAGTACCGCCGCACGATCACCTGCGCGGCCAACACCCTCACAGCCCTGAAGTCGATCCGGGCCGCCCGCCCCGACGGCGCCCCGATCTACATCGTCCTGGACAACCTCTCCGCCCACAAAGGTGCCAAGATCCGCCGCTGGGCGAAGAAAAACAAGGTCGAGCTGTGCTTCACCCCGACCAACGCCTCCTGGGCCAACCCCATCGAGGCGCACTTCGGGCCCCTGCGGCAGTTCACCCTCGCCAATTCCCACCACTCCAACCACACCGTCCAGACCCGCGAGCTGCACCGGTACCTACGCTGGCGCAACGCCAACGCCCGCCACCCCGACGTGCTGGCAGCCCAACGACGCGAACGCGCCCGGATCCGCGCGGAGAAGGGCATCCGCTGGGGAGGACGGCCCCTGGCCACAGCGGCCTGACCGTCCCGGGACTGCGGTCACAGCGGCAGACAGCCGGGCCGCCGATCAGCTGACATGCGCGGCGATGATCCGTGCACACTCCATCGACTCGGCATGCGTGGTGTCCACCTCCAGGTCATAGACCATGCCCCGGTGGACCACGTCCGCCTGGGACGCCGCCATGCCGATGACCCGATCACCTCGTGCGACCTCACGACCTGCGGCTACCGCACTGTCGCATCGGACACCAACCCACAGCACCCGCAGTTCGCCCAAAGCCTTCTGCCATCGCTTCTGCGAGTCCGCTCCGCCGAGAAAGACCTCATCAACGATGACCCGGGCACCCGCACGGGCCATCGCGGCGACCCCCTCGATCCATGCCGCTTCCAGCGTCCGGAACTCCGGCCCGACGATCACCTGTCCGTCCGGAGCGAACTCGATCCCCGTATCCGACGCCTGTATGGACGCGGGCATGGCCTCAACCAGCGTGTCCGTCCCCAGGGCCAGCCACGGATCCGGCAGGACTGCCTGCAGACACCGAACGATCCCGGACTTCCCCGAGCTGGAACCACCGTTGAGAACGATCACCTCAGTCATCACCGCGCCACAATAGAGGCACCGCAGCAACGCTCTGAACGGATTTCCGCGAACGCTGCACCGCCCGCCACAACCCGGGGAACCTTCCCGGTCAGAGCACTAGCGACCGGGTACACGCACTCGGAGTGAGCGGGCGCGGGATGGCCGTCGTAGGCTCCCACGCCCAGGGGCTACCGCTTCCGGACCGACGAACCGAGGCCGGGTTCGGTGTACGTCAGACCCTCGTCCTTGAGAGCACGCAAAACCTTCTGAGCCGTGGCATTGGCGATGCCGAACTCCGCGGCCACCTGAACGATGGACGGGACCCGAGAACCAGGCGGGTATTCCCCACTCTCGATCCGAGCGCACAGCACCTCGTACACCTGCCGCCACCTGGGGATCTCTGGCTCGAACTCCATTCGAGTAACCCTAAGCACACCACCGCCCCTTCGCGAGATGAGAAACTCTGGTGCACCTAGTACACCTAGCGCGCTACTCTGAGTCGAAGCGCGACGACGGACAGCGAAGACAACGCGCGAAACAGGGACCCCCGCGACCGCACTACCGGTCCGGGGGCATGGCCCGCACCGACAAGGAGTGCAGACGTGCGAACCCTACTGGTTCTGGTCCTGACGTGGCTCATGCCGCCTCGGGGCAAGCGGCGGGGCATCGCCCCACACCCCGGCGCTCCGAGCGCCCCGCCCCTCCGACTGATCATCACACGCTCGGTGACCGGCACCGGCCTCCCGCGACCCGTCGGGCACCCACCCGCCCACGAGCCACCGCTCGTCCGCCCGTACCTCATCGCCTGGGAGAACGCCCACGGCATCCGCCACCACAGGGCGGCGGCATGACCCTCTCCTCCTCGCACGTCCGCCTGTTGTCCTGGACCGCCAACGGCAAGCCCGCCTACATCGTCACCGACGGCACCGAGACGTTCCTCTCGCGCCTGGCCGACACCGTCGAGGAAGAACAGGTCGAGTCGGCGACCACCGTCCGCGACCTGGCCGAACCCATGATCGAGAGCACCCCGGCCCTCGGCGCCGACGAGCTTCGCCGGCTCGCGCGCCGCCTCCTCGAAAGCCTCACGGACGTTCTCAACGTCGCCGAGTGCCGCGCGCAACGCATCCCGCCCTACCGGACCGACGCGTAGTCGACGCCCACCGGACAGCTCCGCCGGTGGACACCGAGACCGGGCCCTCGCCCGGAAGGCGAGGGCCCGGCGGGGCGGGGCGTGTCAGTCCTGGCGTCGTCGAGTCGCGCGCAGGACGACATCGTCGACGTGGTGGACACTGGCCGCGCCGGGGGGTCGTCGTCGGGTCTCGTGGGTCTCGACATGCCAGGTGTCGGGGTCGGCGGCGAGCGCTTCGGCGATCTCGTCGACCCCCACGTACGCCTCCGGGTCGTAGCCGCGGGTCCGCGTCGCCACGTCCACGGGCGCGCGCATGACGGCGGGGTCGTGGTGCACGACCAGGAGGGTGCCTCCGGGGGCGACGGCGCCGAGGAGGCCGCGCAGGCCGCGCCGGTCGGGGGTGCGCTTGAACGACCCGTACTGCAACGAGACCAGGTCGAAGGTCGCCGTTCCGAAGGGCTCGGGGTCGTTGACGTCACCGTGGACGAGGTCGACGCTCAGGCCGCGGCGTTCGGCCTCGGCGCCCACCCGGGCGATGGCGTTGCCCGAGATGTCGGTGGCGGTGACCTTCCAGCCGTGCTCGGCCAACCAGAGGGCGTCGGCGCCCTCGCCCGTTCCGACGTCGAGGGCCCGGCCAGGCGCCAGGTCGGTGACCTCGTGGACGAGCGTGCCGTTGGGGTTGCCGCTCCACGCCCGGTCGGGGCCTCCGTAGCGTTGATCCCACTCGACCTCCGCGCCCGAGGGCCGAACCCCGGCGCGCAGGTCCTCTTCGGCGAGGCGGAAGGCCATCATCGCGCCGACCTGACTGCCGTGGGCCGCCGAAGGCAGCACCTGCAGGCTGGGGTCGGTGACGTTGCCGGCCGCGTAGATCCCCGGCACGTCGGTCTCGCCGCTCGCGTCGACCGCCAGGATGTCGCCGGCACCGTTCGGGTGCGGGGTGGTGGAGAGGCCGACTCCCGCCAACACGTCGGCGCGGGCGCGGAACCGCGCGCCGACCACGACGGCGTCCGCTTCGAGGGTACGACCGTCGCTCATCTCGACCCCGGACACCTCTCCCTCCGGCCCGGTGACGACCCGGGCGACGCCGCCGCGCTCGACGCCGACGCCGGAGGCGGCGAGCGCTTCGACCACTTCCTCGTCGAGTCCGGTGGGGTCGTGCAGCACCACGGTCAGCCGCTTCGTCAGGTGTCGGAAGAGCGGGGCCGAGTGGAGGCCCAGGGGGTGCGTGACGATCTGCACCAAGCGCTGGTCCCGCACCTCGAAACCATGGCAGAACGGGCAGTGGATCACGCCACGCCCCCACCCCTCCGCCACACCCTCGATCGCGGGCAGTTCGTCCGACAGGCCGGTCGCCGCGAGCACCTGCCGCGCCACCAGGGCGTGCCCACCGGTGAGGTCGAGTCGGAACCGGCCGTCGTCGCGACGGCTCACCCCCAGGACCCGTCCGGGGAGCACGTCGCCGCCGTGGGCGCGTACCTCCTCCCGCCCGGCCGACGTCAGTTCGCCGGGGGCGGCGCCCTCGTACCCCAGGTAGCCGTGCATGTGCGCGGCCGGGGCGTTGCGCGGGGTGCCGTCGTCGACCACGACCACGCCGCGTCGTTGGCGCGCCAGTTGCAGGGCGGCGGCGAGACCGGCGGCCGAACCGCCGATGACCGCCACGTCGCAGTGGCGCTCCTGGGCGGGGAGCGAGGCGGGTCCGGCCTGCTCGGGGTGGCCGGAAGAGGTGGAGTGGCCGCAGCGTGCGGGGTGTTCGCTCATGCCTTCGACAGTACAACTCCACGCGCATTCAGCAACGCGGCTTGCGGAATCAGCAATACGACTCCAGGATGAACCACATGAACGGAGTCGCCGACATCGAGGCCCTGGCACGATCTCGCCTGCGCGGCATGCGCACCACGCTGGGGTACTCCCTGGAAGAACTGGCCGAGCGCACCAACCTCAGTCCGTCGACCATCAGCCGGGTCGAGACCGGCAAGCGCACGCTCAGCCTCGACGTGCTCGTGCCGCTGGCCAACGCCCTCCACATCAGCCTCGACGCGCTCTTCGAGGTCCCCAGCGACGACGACGTCGTCATCCGTCCCGTCCCACACAGCAGCGGCACGCGGACGACGTGGCCACTGAGCCGACCGGACGGGCGCACGGTAGCCGTCAAGATGCGCCTCGAACCGACCGAGACACCCCCCGGCCTACGGGTCCACCCGGGCCACGACTGGTTCCTCGTACTGGAGGGGCGCGCGCGCCTGTGGCTGGGCGATCGACGGATCGACGTCGAGCGGGGGGAGGCCGCCGAGTTCGAGACGATGGTGCCGCACGCGATCACGGCCCTGGACGCCCCCGCCGAACTGATCATGGTCTTCGACCGCGACGGCCGGCGCGCCCACGTGCACCAGTGAGGAGGCCGTCCGCCGCGACGGCCCACCCCTCCCGATCCCCTGCCCGGCCGCCCACGGCTCGCGCGCCATGCCCTTCTCGACCTCACGATCACGCGACGCACCGGGAAGGGGTGACATCCGGGACCGTCGTTCGGCATAGATCGTGGGCGACGGAGCCCTCTCGGGGTCCGCCACCTGGACACTGACGTACCACCGGACGGTGTCCGCCACCTCCCCGCACGACGTCGCATGAGGGGTCCCCGGGCACCGAGAGAAAAGCGACGCGTCCGCAGCCACCGGTCACGGAAATCAGAGGCATCTCCACATCTCCACGAATCCGATTCGCCCCTCGGCTCAGGGCGCAGGTGCGGTGGCGAGAACCCTCGTGGATGCTTCGTCAGGCGAGTCTTGCGGGCACCGGGGCGCTGGTCGTCGATGCGGGTGGTCACGGCCAGGGCGATGCGGGCAGCTACGCGCAGGCCGCGCACGCTCTTGATCCGCTTGGGCAAGTAGGTCTCGCCGCGCGTGCGTTTCTGGTTGGCGCGGTGGATCAGTTCCCACGGTTCGCCGGCGAACTGGACGAGTCGGTGGTCCAGGTCGCCCTCACCGCCGCACGCCCGGCGCCGCTGGGGCATGGCGTGTCGCCGATCTCCGTGCTGTGGATGTCGCTTCCACCGTACGATCGGCGGCCATGGACTGGCTGGAGCGGGTCGCGACGTTACGGCAGTGGACCAAGGGCGGGGCGCGCGCTCCCCACAAGCCGCTGCTGCTGCTCTACGCGCTCGGTCGGTTCGTGGCGGACTCCGAGGACGAACTGCGGTACAGCGCCGTGGAGGAGGACCTGAAGCGGCTCTTGTCCGAGTACGGTCCACCGCACAGGACCACGCCCGCCTACCCGTTCCATCACCTGGTCAGCGACGGCGTGTGGGAAGTGCGCACCCGGCGCGGACCCGGCAGTCCCGGGACGGGGGTGAGGGAGCTGCGGGCGACCGGGGCCGCCGGCAGGCTGGCCCCGGAGCTGCGCGCGGCCCTGCGACGGGAGCCGTCGCTGGCGGGGCGCATGGCGAGTGTTCTGCTCGACCGGCACTTCCCTCCTTCCCTGCACGACGAGCTTCGCGACGCGATCGGACTCGACGGGGAGTCGACGGTGACGGGGCAAGCCCCACCGGCGCGGCGGCGGAACCGAAGGATGCGGGAACTCGTCCTGACGGCCTACGAATACCAGTGCGCCTTCTGCGGCTACGACGGCCGGATCGGCGCCACCCCCGTCGGGCTGGAGGCCGCGCACGTGCGCTGGTGGGCCTTGGGCGGTCCCGACGAGGTCGACAACGGACTGTGTCTGTGCGCGATGCACCACAAGCTCTTCGACAAGGGCGTCCTCGGTATCGGGGAGAGCCACCGAGTCCTGGTGTCACGAGACTTCGTCGGGCGGGGCGCCGCCGCTCGCGACCACGTCATCGCTCTCGCCGGGCGACCCGTCATCGGCCCCCAGCCGGGGACGCCATCGGTGGCGAGTCGCCATCGTTCCTGGCACACCCGGCAGGTGTTCCAGGGCCAGCCGCGCCCCTGCGGCGGTGTGCCCCGAACCCGCTCGCCCGAGGAATCACCGGAGGAGCGCGGGACGGACCCGCTCGCCGCCTCCACCGGGTAGACACCGCCCGGCGGCCGTCAAACGACCACGTGACAGCCCGACCCACCGGCCACCGCGGGGCGCGGGCCACCCTCCGCGGATGAGAGGGGAGAGCCCGTGGAGCCCGGCCGGCCCGCGTGTTCCGCACCCCCCGGACAGGCCCGCCCCGTATGCGCCATGCTTGGTCGCGGAGCCGGGCTCCGGCTCCGGCTCCGGCTCGATGTTCCCCTGGTCTGGCGAGGTGCTCCCCGCGTGAAGTCCCGATCGACGTTGGCGAAATGGCTGGGCGGCCTCGACGGCTCACGTCTGGCGGAGGTCATCCGCGCCCGTGAGGACGCCGCGGCCCCTCCCGAGCCGCGCTCGCTCGGGGAACTGGCGGACCGGCTGCGACGACCGGGGTCGGTCGCCCTGGCTCTGCCGCGGCTGACCATGCCCTGTCTCCAGGTCGCCGAGGCGCTCGCGTCGCTGCGGGAGCCGGCCTCGCCGGACGCCCTGACGGAGCTGCTGGGCGTCACGGACGAGCCGACGTCCGTCGGGCTGAGGACGACGCTCGGGGCGCTGGCGGATCTCGCTCTGATCTGGCCGGACGACGCGGGTCGGCTGCACATGTCCGAGGCGCTGCGACAGGCATGGGGACAGCCCCTCGGGCTGGACGAGCCCACGGAGCAGCTGCTCACGGGACTGACCTCCGAGGAACTGCGGGCCATGCTGACGAGGCTGGGCGTGAAACCGCCCGCCCACAAGGCGACACGGCTCGCGGCGCTGGTAGCGCACCACGGCGACCCGGAGCGGGTCGCCTCGGTGGTCGCCGAGGCCCCGACGGCCACCAGGAAGCTGCTCGAACGCCTCGCCGACGAAGAGTCGAGCCGGTCGGCGTTCCTCTCCTTCGGCTTCCCCGAACCCTCCGATCGCGCCGAGCGTTGGGCCGTGGAGCGCGGGCTGCTGGTCCGCCACCAGTACGGCTACGGCCCCGCCCGCATGCCCGCCGAGGTGGCGCGCGCCCTGCGTGGGCCGGACTGGCACGCCCCCTTCGACCCCGATCCGCCCACCGTGGCGTCGACCCCCGTGACCTCCACGGACGTGGACAGCGAGGCGTCGGCGGCGGCGACGGCCTTCGCCTCGCAGGCCGCCTTGGTCCTATCCGCGTGCTCGACGACCCCTCCGACCACGCTGAAGTCCGGCGGGATCGGCGCGCGCGAGCTGGCCCGCCTCGGCAAGGCGACGCAGGCCGAGGCCGCCGTGGTGCGCCTCGTCCTGGAAACCGCTCACCGGGCCGGGCTGCTGAACCGGAGCGACGACCACGTGGCCCCGACCCCCGCCTACGACGCCTGGGCGGAACAGGAGCCCGCCGACAGGTTCGCCGTGCTCCTCCGGTCCTGGCGCGACCTGCCGCTCACCCCCACCCAGGCGCGCGACGAGGACGACAAGCCCGTTCCCGCTCTGGCGGGCGCGCCTCCCTGCGGCGGCTGCGCGCAGGCCCGTGACGGACTGCTCGCCACGGCCGCGCGGCTGCCGGCGGACCACGGGGCGAAGTCCCTCTCCGACCTCGGCCACGCCGTGGGCTGGCACCGTCCGTTCGCCCACATGTCCGCGTCGGACGGGACGCCCTTCGCCACCGTGGCGCGCGAGGCCGAACTCCTCGGCGTCGTCGCGCGCGGCGCCCTGTCCGGTCTGGGGCGCGCCCTGCGCGCCGGCACCGCCCGGGACCTGGAGGCCGAGTGCCGTCGGCTGCTGCCCTCGGCCACCTCGACGGCGCGGATCGGCGCGGATCTCACCGCCGTCGTCACCGGCACCCCGTCCAGTCGGCTGGCCACGTTGCTGGACTCCGTCGCCGACCGGGAGACCAGCGGCACCGCGTCGGTGTGGCGGTTCAGCGCCGCCGGAATCCGCCGGGCGCTCGACGCCGGCGTGGACCCGGCCGACATCACGAAGGACCTGGCCGCCGTCGCCGCGGGCCCGCTGCCGCAGCCGCTGTCCTATCTGATCGCGGACACCGCGCGGGGGCACGGGCGGGTCCGGGTGGCTCCGGCCGGCTGTGTTCTGCACGGCGACGACCCCGCGCTCCTGGCGGAGATCGCGGCCCACCGTCGCTTCGGCAAGCTGGGTCTCCGGCGCTTGGCACCGACCGTCCTGGTCGCTCGCACGTCCCTGGACGCGACCCTCGCCGCGCTCCGGGCGGAGGGATACGCCCCCGTCTCCGAGACGGCGACGGGCACGGTGCGGATCGAGAAGAGCCGGCCGCGGCGGGCGAAGGCCCCCGTTCCGGCCCCACGCCGCACACGCCGCACACGCGGCAGGCCCGGTGGCAAGGGCGCGGCCGAAGCGGCCACACCGGTGGACCCGGAGCGGCTGGCGGCGCGGCTGTCGCGGCAATCCTCCGCCGACGCCACCGCTTCAGACGACGAGGTCCCGTTCACCACGGCGACCGAGAAGAGCGTCGCGCACTGGGCCAAGAGACTTTCTCCCAGCGATGTGCGCCAGCTCGCCCACGCCGTCGACACGGGTCGCCCCGTCACGGTCGAGTACGTGGCGACCTCGGGAAACAGGACGGTGCGCACGCTGAGCGAGCTGGAACTCGACCCGCCGTATCTGGACGCCTGGTGCGGTCTGAGGGACGCCGAGCGCGTCTTCACCCTCTCCCGTATCCGGGGGGTCATGGGCGTCGCCCCCGAGTGAGCGGCGGGGGGCGAAGCCCACGGATCCCGGCGGGCGCCGGGCGGCGCATCGGCACGGTCCCGGGAGCGGACCGGGGCGCGCCCGGGGACCGGCACACGCCGCCCGAACGGGCGGAGGCGCACCCGCTCCCTCCGCCCGGCCCCGCTCCCTCCGCCCGCACCGCGCGCGGGACGCGCCGGGGCGGGCGACCATCGATGCATGGACGTCACCGTGCACCTCGCCCAGGACCCCGAGGCCGACGCGCTCCTGGGGCGCAGTCCCCTCGCCACCCTCGTCGGGATGCTGCTCGACCAGCAGGTACCGATGGAGTGGGCCTTCAGGGGCCCCGCGACCATCGCCGAACGGATGGGCGCCGAGGATCTGGACGCCCACGACATCGCGGCGTACGACCCCGAGGAGTTCGCCGCGCTGCTGTCGGCCAAGCCCGCCGTGCACCGCTACCCGGGCGCGATGGCCGGACGCGTCCAGAAGCTGTGCCGGCACCTCGTGGACGCCTACGACGGCGACGCCGAAGCCGTGTGGCGGGGAGTCGAGCGGGCCGAGGAATTGCTGGGGCGCCTCCGCGAGCTGCCGGGATTCGGGCCGCAGAAGGCGCGGATCTTCCTGGCCCTGCTCGGCAAGCGACTCGGCGTCCGCCCGGACGGATGGCGCGAGGCGGCCGGCGAGTACGGGGGAAGCGGATGCTTCCGCTCGGTCGCCGACATCACCGGGCCCGAGTCCCTGGCGAAGGTGCGGGCCCACAAGCGGGAGCTGAAGGCCGCCGCGAAGCGGGCGGAGTAGCACGGCCCGCCGGGGAGGTGGCCCCTCCGCCGTCGACGGCTCAGGGCAGGGCCCGGCCGCGTCAGTCCGGGAACCCGGTGAGCGTGATCTTGCCGACGGCGGTGCCCGAGGCCTGGATCCGGTGCGCCTCGCGAAGGTTGGCCGCCGTCACCGGCCCCAGATCCGTCGTGCCGGTGCTGACCACGTCTCCCCGGTCCGCCAGACGGGCGACCCGGTCGAGGATGTCGCGCTGTCGTGCCCGGTCGGCGGTGCGGAACAGGGAACGGGTGAACACGAACTCCCAGTGGAAGGAGATGCTCTTCGCCTTCAGAACGCCCAGGGGAAGGCTCTCGTCGTCGTCGATGGCGACGATCCCGCCGAACGGCCGGAGGACCTCCGCGTAGACCGGCAGGTTGCGGGCGGTCCCGGCGGTGGAGAAGACGTGGTCCACGCCGTTCGGCGCCACCTCGGCCAGTTGCGGGGCCATGGGCTTGTGGTGATCGATCACGTGCTCGACGCCCATCGCCCGCGCGAACTCCGCGGTCTCGGGGCGGGAAGCGGTCCCGACCACGGTGAGGCCGGTGAGGGCACGGGCCAGTTGTGCGGCGATCGAGCCGACGCCACCGGCCGCGGCCGTGATCAACAGGGTGCCGGACCGTTCCCGGCTCTCCGTGGACAGGCCGAGCCGCTCGAACAGACCTTCCCAGGCCGTGAGCGCGGTCAGGGGCAGTGCGGCGGCCTCCGTGAAGGAGAGGCGGGACGGCTTGCGCCCGACCAGGCGCTCGTCCACCACGTGGTAGCGGGAGTTCGCCCCGGGGCGGTCGAGGGCCCCCGCGTAGTACACCTCGTCTCCCAGGGCGTAGGTCTCCACCTCGGACCCCAGGCCGACCACGGTGCCGGCGGCGTCCCACCCGAGAATCCGGTCCCGCCCCGCCGGGTCCGCGCCCTCACGGGTCTTGTAGTCGACCGGGTTGACGGCCACCGCCTCGACCCGCACCAACACGTCGCGCGGGCCGGGACGGGGTACCGGGACCTCCAGGTCGAGCAGGCTCTCGGGGTCCTCGACGGGCCGGTTCTCGCGGTATCCGACGGCGGGCATGGTGCTCGGGATGTCCATCGTGTTTTTCTCCGTTCTCCGGTGTGGGATCGGGCGGCGACGACGCACGGGCCGCCGCGGGGGTGGGCGGGGTGCGCGCGCCGCCGCTCGCGCACCCCGCCCGCGTCTTCCGCGTCGTGCCGGTCCCCGGGTCGGTCCTGGTCCGCGCTGCGCGAACGCCACTCGCCGTCGCGGCGAGCGGGTGGGTCGGTCGCTTGCCAGGCCGGGCCGCTCTCCGGAGCCGAGGTGGCCGGACGCCACCCGCCTCTCACCGCTCGCGCGCCCCGAAGGGAGCGCCCTAACGCCGCCCATCGTGCACCCGAGCGCACATGAACACAAAGAAAGAGAAATCAGAAATCGATAAGCTGTGCGCATGGCGACGTTCAGGCAGCTGGAGTACTTCGTGACCCTGGTCGACGAGGGGTCCTTCACCCGCGCCGCCGCTCGCCTCGGGGTCACGCAACCCGGGTTGTCCCACCAGTTCCGGGCGCTGGAGGAGGAGGTGGGCAGCGCCCTGGTGGAGCGTCTGCCACGAGCGATTCGACTCACCCCCGCCGGGCGCGCCATGCTCCCCTTCGCCAGGTCGGCGCTGGCGCACGCCGAGCGTGGCACCGCCGCGGCCCGCCGCGCGGCCGGACTCGCCTCCGGCGAACTGCACGTCTCCACTCTGTACTCGATCAGCCACGGTGTGCTGCCCGAGGCGCTGGCCTTGTGGCGCGGGCGTCACCCGGGGATGCGCGTGACGCTGTTCGAGTACGCGCACACCTCGGACGTCGTGGAGTCCATGACGGCGGGGCACGCGGACGTGGCGATCGGCCCGGCGCCCGAGGATTGGCCGGGCGTCGTGCGAGAGCTGGGATCCGAGGAGTTCTTCCTGGTCGCCTCGGCCGACGCGACCGGGCTCCCTCCTCACGGAGGCCGGATCCGTCTGGCCGACCTCACCGATCGGGAGTGGGTGCTCTTCACCCAGGACAGCGGGCTCGCTGACTTCGTCGACCAGGCCTGCGCGGGAGCGGGTTTCCGCCCGACGGGCAGCGTCCGTACCCGGCAGGCGCCGGCCGCCGCGGCCTTCGCGGCGACCGGGACGGGCGTCGCCCTGGTGCCCGGGAACGTCATACCCGAGCACTTCCCCGGCCGACTGCTGCGGCCCGATCCGCCCTTGGCGCGACGGCTCACGGCCTATACCCGGGCGAGCCCCGACCCGGCCTCCTCGGCTTTCCTCGACCTGCTTCGCCGTGACATCCCGCTGACGCCCGGGCACATCCGGGCGCTCTTCGCGGGCTTTGGGGACCGAAGAACCGCTTCCCGAGCGGAGCGCCTGGCGTGAGGCGGCCCCGAACGAACCCCGCCTCCCCGGTGGGGGGGCGGTCGAGGTGCGCGCCGCCGCCCCGCCACGTCCCCCGTCCCCGACCTCGCCCGCTCGGACGCCCGGAGTGGCGGGGCGCTCCCGCGCGGGCGGAGGATGGGGCATGAGCCGGCAACCGAGCGGATCCCCCCGCGACGCGGGGGACGACGACCGTGCGGGCGACGTCCGCCCCACGCCACCCGACGCGCCCGCGCCCGAACTCCCCGACGAGGGGCCGCCGCACCCGCTGTCCCGGGTGGCCTGGCAGGCCGTACTGGTCACCGGCGTCGTGTCGCTGGTCCTGGGCTCCCTGGTCCTGGCCTGGCCTCAGGCGTCGGTCCGCGTCGCCGGCGTCCTCTTCGGGCTCTACCTGCTCGTCGGCGGTGTACTGCAGTTGGCGTCCGCCTTCGGTACCCACCGGACCACCTCGCTGCGGGTGCTGGCGTTCGTCAGCGGCGCGCTGTCGGTCCTGCTCGGACTGTTCTGCTTCCGGGGGCCCTTGCAATCGGTCCTGTTGCTCGCCCTCTTCATCGGCATCGGGTGGTTGTTCCGGGGCATCACGCAGACGGTCGCCGCGGCTCAGGACCCGGCGATGCCGGCCCGGGGTTGGCAGATCTTCGTCGGTGTGGTGTCCGCGCTCGCCGGCGTGGTGCTGATCGTGTCGCCGTTCAAGTCCGTCGCGGTCCTCACCGTCCTGGCCGGGTGCTGGCTCATCGCGGTGGGTCTCGTCGAGGTGATCACCGCCTTCCGGATCCGCGCTCTGGCCCGCGAGGTCCCGCGCCCCCTCTGACCGACCGAGGACGAACGCGTCCGGCGGGGCAAGGACGGGCACGGACACGCCGAAGGGCTCCGGCGACACGGACGGCGCCCGCACGGCACGTACGAGCCAATCGGGCGCGGGACTCGGACGCGCGCCTCGGCCGACTGCCCGCCTTTGCCCCTCTATCCCTCGTCTTCTCCGGCGCTCACTGCTCGTTCATGGCTGCGCGGGAGACGACGGGGCCGGTAGGCTTTCCGTGTGATCTTCAAGCGCATCGGAGACGGCCGGCCGTACCCCGACCACGGCCGGGAGAGTACCCGGCAGTGGGCGGACGTCGCGCCGCGCCCGGTCCGCCTCGATCAGCTCGTCACCACCAAACAGCAGCTGGATCTGGAGACCCTCCTCGCCGAGGACTCCACCTTCTACGGCGATCTGTTCGCCCACGTGGTGAAGTGGGGAGGCGACCTCTACTTGGAGGACGGCCTGCACCGCGCGGTCCGGGCGGCCCTCCAGCAGCGCCAGGTGTTGCACGCGCGCGTTCTCGAACTCGACTGACGGCCGGTCGCGAGGTCGACGGCCGGGAACTCGATCGAGGGGACACCCGAGCCCCCGGAATGCCCCGTTCGGGTGGGGATCGAGCGGCTCGGGTCAATATCTGATGATCATCCGGTAGGCAGTATCGCCCTCCCGCACTACGCTGCGCTCATGAGCATGCTGACTCCTCCCGGTATGGGTGGTCGATACCGCGTCACGGGGGACACCCACCCGCGGATGCGGACGCCCCGGCGGCGCGGCAGGCTCGCCCTCCTGGTGACGGCCTGCCTGGCCGGCCTCGGCCTGCTCGGCTGGGGCACGCTGCAACTCCTCCACGTCTTCGGCCAAGGTGACGCGGCTTCGGCCGCCGGCGCCAAGCCGGCGTGCGCGACCGCGGCGGCCCGGACGAGCCCCTCGCCCGCCGCCGTCTCCCCGGCGATCTCGGCACTGCCGAAACCGGGCGACGTCACCGTCAACGTGCTCAACGCGACGACGCGAAGCGGCCTGGCCCAGAAGACCGCCGACGAGCTGGAGAAGCGCGGTTTCGCCATCGGGGAGGTCGCCAACGCGCCGGCGGAGTTCGACAAGAAGGTGTCGGGCACCGGAATCCTGCTGGGGTCGACCGGTTCGGAGAAGACCGCCTTGCGGCTGCTCGGTTTCCAGGTGGCCGACGCGGAACGGCGGGCCGACACCGCACGCGAGGGCGCCGAGGTCGACCTGGTCCTGGGCGACGCCTTCACGGGACTGCGGAAGCGAGCCGACGCGGAGGCGGCCCTTACCGCCGCGACCGCGCCGAAGCCCGCCGAGTCACCCGCTCGCGAGTGCTGAGCGCCGATCACGCGCTCGGGGACGGCGGAGCCCGGACCCCGGTCCCACTCGGCCCTACTCGGCCGCGCCGTACATCCGGTCCCCCGCGTCGCCCAGCCCCGGCACGATGTAGCCGCGCTCGTCCAGACGTTCGTCGACGGACGCCGTCACCACCGTGACCGGCGTCCCGGCCAGCTCGCGCTCCACGACCGCCACTCCCTCGGGCGCGGCCAGCAACACCACGGCCGTCACGTCGTCCGCGCCACGCTCGATCAGCTCCCTGATCGCCGCCACCAGAGTGCCGCCCGTGGCCAGCATCGGGTCCAGGACGTACACCTGACGCCCGGAGAGGTCCTCGGGCATCCGGGTCGCGTACGTCGACGCCTCCAACGTGTCCTCGTTGCGGATCATGCCGAGGAAGCCCACCTCGGCGGTCGGCAGCAACCGGACCATCCCGTCCAGCATGCCCAGGCCGGCGCGCAGGATGGGCACCACCAGCGGACGGGGGTGGGACAGCTTGACCCCGGTGGTCCGTTCCACCGGCGTCCGGATGTCGACCCGCTCGGTCCGCACGTCGCGGGTGGCCTCGTAGGCGAGCAGGGTCACCAGCTCGTCGGCCAGGCGACGGAAGGTCGCGGAGTCGGTGCGCCGGTCGCGCAGCGTGGTGAGCTTGTGGGCGACCAGAGGGTGGTCGACGACGTGGAGACGCATGTCCCCACAGTAGCCGGGCGCCGCTCGGGGCCCTGGCGCGGTCCGGCCGAGGACACGGGGTCCGGTCGGCCCCGACCCGCCGGAGTCAAGCCGCCACCCGAGTGACATCACCGCCGCGGACAGTCGCGCGGCACGCCGAAGCGCCCGCCCGCGGCCGACGACGGCTCGGCGAACGACACCACCGACGGGCCCGGTTGGGGCCCGGTCGCACGGCGCGCCGGGACCTCCGGTGTCGACGCGCGCGGGCTCCGGACGAATCCGCGTACGATCCGCACAGGGCGGCATGGAGCGCGCCGGTGCGTCCCGCCGGGGCGCGTTCACCGGTGGCAACCGGGACATGCCCTCGGGCTCGCGGCGGAAACGGCCGGAGGCGGGGAGCCGAAGACTCCCCTCGGCCGCTCCGTTTCTGCCACGATTCCGACTGGGTGGGCTCGGAGCCCGCTCCCCCCGCCCGCGACCTCCGCCGGGGGAACCCCGACCGGCACGCCTAGGACCAGTGGGAGAGTCACGGTGTACTTCGCCGCACTGCTCGCGCGAACCGAAGACGGATGGCAAGCGAGCGACACGGAGCTCGACGATGTGGAGACCCTGTCGGACCTGGCCGACCTGGCCCGGGAGGCGTCCCCCGACGAGGACACGGTGCTCGTCCTCATCGAACAGGAGGAGGGATGGTTCGGCCTCGTCCGCGTGGACGGGGAGGAGGACCCCCGGGTGTACGTCTCGGACGCCGCCGCCGCCGCACGCAGCGGCTACGGCGAGATCCTCCTCACCGACGAACTGCTGGGGCGTGAACCGAGCGACGACGGCGCCGACCTGGACGCCCTCGATCTCGACGGCACCGAGGACGGCGAACCGGAGGTCGCCCACGGCGCCGACGGCGTCGCGACCGAGGCCGATTCGACCATCCCGCACGCCCCGGTGGGCGACGCGGGGCTGTTGAAGGAGTTCGGCGTGGGCGAGGCGGATCTCCGTTCGATGACCGGGGAGGCGCTCGGCCAGATCGCCGAGGCGCTGGGCGCCTCCGAGGTACTGGAGACCGTCCGCTGACCGCACCGATCGGAACCGGGCGGGGCGGGGACCTCCCCGACCCCGTACGCGACCCCTGGCAGCCCGCGATGCGGCTCGCCCTCGACGAGGCGCGCCTGGCGGGCGCCCGGGGCGACGTGCCCGTGGGCGCGGTCGTCCTCTCCCCGGACGGCTCGACCGTGCTCGGAGCCGGGCACAACGAACGCGAGGCCACCGGCGACCCGACCGCCCACGCGGAGGTCCTGGCGCTGCGGGGCGCGGCGACCCGACTCGGCTCCTGGCGGCTCACCGGCTGCACGCTGGTGGTCACCCTGGAACCGTGCACGATGTGCGCGGGCGCGCTGGTGCAGTCTCGGGTCGACCGGGTCGTGTACGGGGCGCGCGACGAGAAGGCGGGCGCGGCCGGTTCGCTCTGGGACGTCGTGCGGGACCGTCGTCTCAACCACCGGCCCGAGGTCGTCGAGGGTGTGCTGGCGCCCGAGTGCTCCCGAATCCTCACCGACTTCTTCCGGGACCGCTGAGGCCGACATCCCCGCCCGGAGCCTTCGGCCTCCGTCCCGTCCGGGCCCCGCACGGGACGGGACGGGGAGCGATGACGCGATTTCGGATCACGCCCCGGCTGCTGTAGGGTCTCTCCCGGTAGCGTGTCCGAGCGGCCGAAGGAGCTCGCCTCGAAAGCGAGTGTGGCGTAACCCGTCACCGTGGGTTCAAATCCCACCGCTACCGCGGGTAGACGAGGGGCCCGGTCCTGTGGACCGGGCCCCTCGCGCGTGCTCGCGTCCCGCCCCCCTCACGCCGGGTCGGGCAAGGCCACGTCGGGGAGCGGACGGCAGCATGCGATCATGGGCGGGGTCGGACGTGTCCGCGTCGGCGGGGGACGGAGGAGGTCACGGTGGCGGTGAACGCGAGGAAGATCGCGGTCCTCCTCCTGTCCGCCTTCGCCCTCTACTTGATCATCACTGACCCGGCCAAGGCGGCCGAGTACGTCAAGGTGGTGTTCGAAGCCATCTCCGACGCCGCCAAGGCGGTCGGAGACTTCATGACCTGGATCGCGAACGGAGGCGACTCATGATCCGGCATCTCGTCCTCTTCCGGCTCCACGAGGGCGTGACGCCCGAGGACCCGCGCGCGCTCCGGGGCGCCGAGGCCCTGGGCGCCCTCGGCGACCGCGTTCCCGAGCTCCTGTCCTGGGAGTGCGGCTGGAACGTCAGCGACCGCCCGATCGCCTACGACTTCGCGGTCAACTCCTCCGTGTCAGACGCCGAGGCGCTGGCGCGCTACCTGGAGCATCCGGCGCACCGGGCGGCAGTGGCCCTGTGGCGGGAGATCGCCACCTGGGTGATCGCCGACTACGAGATCTGATCCGGAGCCGGCCCCGCCGGAACCCCCCGGACCGACTGAGCGCCCCGCGGTCGGCGTTCCCGGACTCGCCCGCTCACCGGTCGCACGACCCACCCCACCCCGCTCGGGCGCTCGTGGACGGCCGGCGCCCCTTCCGGCACTTCCGGAACCGCCGCCCACTCTCGACCGGCGCCTGTCCGGCGCCGGACCGCATCGGACCGCGCCGGGCCGGCCATCGCCACCGTCCCCTCCTCGCCTCCCCTCCTCCCCGTTTCCGCGTGAACGCCCCTCACCAAGGGCGCATTGTCCGGCATGCCCTTCCGGCCGGCACCTCGCACACAACACGGTGTGATCGGGTGCTTGCGCACAGTGGACATGTCTTGTGATGCTATGACCGCTTTTGACGGATGAATTGACGGATACGAGGTGGGGTTGACCGTGCCGGCCAGTACTGCGCCCCAAGCGCCGCCTCAGGAGGCCCCGCCCCAGGAAGCCGCGCCCCAGCGCAGTGGTCGCGCAAGCCGCGCCGCCGACACCCGCGCCCTGACCCAGGTCCTCTTCGCCCAGCTCAAGGACCTGTCGCCGGGCACCCCGGATCACGATCGCGTCCGCGGCGCCCTGATCGAGGCCAACCTCCCGCTGGTCCGCTACGCCGCCGCCCGATTCCGCTCCCGCAACGAGCCGATGGAGGACGTGGTCCAGGTCGGCACCATCGGCCTGATCAACGCCATCGACCGCTTCGACCCGGATCGCGGGGTGCAGTTCCCCACCTTCGCCATGCCCACGGTGGTCGGCGAGATCAAGCGCTATTTCCGGGACAACGTCCGCACCGTGCACGTACCGCGCCGCCTGCACGAGCTGTGGGTGCAGGTGAACAGCGCCACCGAGGACCTGACGACCGCCTTCGGCCGGACGCCCACCACCGCCGAGGTCGCCGAGCGGCTGCGCATCGGCGAGGACGAGGTGTTGTCCTGCATCGAGGCCGGGCGCTCCTACCACGCCACCTCGCTGGAGGCCGCCCAGGAAGGCGACGGGCCGCCTGGGCTGCTGGACCGGCTCGGCTACGAGGATCCGGCGCTGGACGGGGTGGAACACCGCGACCTGGTGCGTCACCTGCTGGTCCAGCTCCCCGAGCGGGAGCAACGCATCCTGTTGCTGCGGTACTACAGCAATCTCACCCAATCGCAGATCAGCGCCGAGCTCGGCGTCTCCCAGATGCACGTATCGCGGTTGCTGGCCCGCAGCTTTCAACGGTTGAGGTCCGCCAACCGCATCGACGCCTGACCCGCCGTCGGACCCGCCCCGGGTCGCGGCGGCACCGGGCATCGACCGACGGGCCGACGCGCGGCGCCCCCGCCGACCCCCGTGGGGGGGCACCCTTGGAAAGCTTGATCGAAGCGTCACCGGGGCGAGGGAACGGCGGGAGCCCCTCTCCCGACTCCTGTGCCGACAACCCCTCAGATCCCCTGTCTCCAGGCGGGATTCACCTCTAGGATGTCGACATGTCACTACAGCGCGTTGCCGACATGTGACATTCTTCCGGCAATGCGTTTACCGGGGTCCCGGCTCCGGTATTCAGGTGAGGGCCGCGTTCCCGACACGGGATCGCGCCGCGACCGTCCCGCGACCCAAAGGGGGTGGCATGTCCGCAGACCAGGGCAGCTCGAAGGTGCTCGCGCTCGCGGAAGGCGAGACCGCACCCGACGCGTGCGCCACGCTCGGTCCCGTCGAAGACGTCCCGTCCCCGGCGACAGGGCCGGCTCCGGAAGCCTCGGTGCCGGCGGCCATCGACACCCGCACCCTGTCCCGCTCGCTCTTCCTGCGACTGGCCGCGCTGGACGCGAGCAGCCCGGAGCGCGCCTACGTCCGGGACACGCTCATCGAGCTCAACCTCCCGTTGGTGCGCTACGCGGCGGCCCGCTTCCGCTCGCGCAACGAGCCGATGGAGGACATCGTCCAGGTCGGCACCATCGGCCTGATCAAGGCGATCGACCGCTTCGACTGCGAGCGGGGGGTGGAGTTCCCGACCTTCGCGATGCCGACGGTGGTCGGCGAGATCAAGCGCTTCTTCCGGGACACGTCGTGGTCGGTGCGGGTCCCGCGCCGGCTCCAGGAGCTGCGGCTGGCGCTGACCAAGGCCAGCGACGAGCTGTCCCAGCGTCTGGACCGCTCGCCGACCGTCGGCGAACTGGCCGTCGCGCTGGGGGTCTCGGAGGAGGACGTCGTCGACGGCCTGGCCGTCGGAAACGCCTACACCGCCTCGTCGTTGGACTCGCCGGCCCCGGAGGACGACGGCGGCGAGGGGTCGCTCGCGGACCGTCTGGGCTACGAGGACTCGGCGCTGGAGGGCGTCGAGTATCGGGAGTCCCTGAAGCCGCTGCTGGCCCAACTCCCTCCTCGGGAACGCCGGATCATCATGCTGCGCTTCTTCGCCAACATGACGCAGTCACAGATCGGCGAGGAGGTCGGAATCTCCCAGATGCACGTCTCACGCCTGTTGACGCGCACACTCACCCAGCTCCGCGAGGGCCTGATCTCGGACTGAGTCGGGCGCCGGGGCCCCATGGGGCCCCGGTCGAGCGGGCGTTCGGACCGCCATGGTCCGGTGTCAGGACACCGCCAGCCAGACCACCGCGGCGACGACGGCAACGGCGACGACCGCACCGATGATCAGTCCGATTCGCGGCCCCGCCGGGGCGGCGGCCGGACGAGACGCCGGACCTCCCTCGTCGACGAACGCGCGGAACATCTGGGTGCTGCCGGCAGGGTCTTGCTGGCCCTGGGGGCCCTGGTTGTTCGCCATGGCCCGAGACCCTAGCGAATCGGCGGGGGTCGCCCAACCGGGGGGCCGTCGTGGGGTCGTGGGGTCGTGGGAGTGGGCGCGCGCCGCGTCGAGCGCCCCCGAGCCTCTACGGGGGTCGACCGTCGCCCCACCACCGAAGCGAGCGACACCCCCCTTCATGCCCGCGCCCCAGGGCCGCCTGGACACCCCGACGGCGGTGGAGCCGCCCATGGAGCCCGGCACCACGCGCCCCACCTGGACGTTTACTCGCGAGATACTTGCCTTTGCCAACTTTTGACCCGGCTCCGCCCAGAATTATTAGCCTGCGGCAACCAATACGCTTACGGTTGCCTCAAGCAACGAATGCGGAGGTGCGGGCATTGGCCGGACGGACACACTACGAAGAGCTGATCCGCCAATTCAGCTCGCTCGGCGCGGTGAGACGGGAGCTGGGTCGAGCACTGCCCCCCGAGTGCCCCGGCGGGTCCGCCACCGCCCTGGTCCTCCTGGAGCGCCACGGCGCGATGCACATGAGCAGGCTGGCCGAGCTGCTCGTCGTGGACCTGTCGGTGGCCAGCCGGCACGTCGGTCACCTCGTGGAGCACGGCTGGATCGCGCGCTCTCCCGACCCCGCCGACCGACGCTCCCGCATCCTGCGACTGACCCCGGCGGGACGAGCCCAGCTCACGGAGTTGTCCGAACGCGCCGGCCGCCTGTTCGCCGACCGACTCGGCGACTGGTCCGACGAGGAGGTCGACCAGCTCTCCCACCTGATGGCCAGGCTCCGAGCGAGCTTCGACGACGGCCGGACCTGCGCCGCGGGGCGCCTCCCCGCTCGCTCCGAGGACCACCCGGACACGGCGCCGAATCCGGATCAGGCTCCCTCCTCCACCCTGTAGCGACCGCGAAGGAAACCCATGGCAACGACCTCACCGGCCGGCGTGCGAGCCCCTGCCCAGCACGACGAGGCCCCTTCGGGGGGCATGACGCACCGGCAGATCATGAAGGCCCTCTCCGGCCTCCTGCTGGGCTTGTTCGCGGCCATCCTGTCCTCGACCATCGTGACCAACGCCCTCCCGGCGATCGTGACCGATCTGGGCGGCGGCCAGAACGCCTACATCTGGGTCGTCACCGCGTCGCTGTTGGCGATGACCGCCTCGACCCCGCTGTGGGGCAAGCTCGCCGACCTGGTGGACAAGAAGACGCTGGTACAAGTCGCCCTGTCGGTCTACGTCCTGGGGTCGGTCCTGGCGGGACCGGCACCGAACCCGGGGATGCTGATCACCGCTCGGGCCGTGCAGGGCCTGGGCGCCGGCGGACTCGCCGCCCTGGCACAGATCATCATGGCCGCGATGATCGCCCCGAGGGAACGCGGTCGGTACTCCGGCTACCTGGGCGCCACCTTCGCCTTGGCCACCGTGGGCGGTCCCCTCCTCGGCGGGGTGATCACGGACACGAGTTGGCTCGGCTGGCGTTGGTGCCTCTACGTCGGTGTGCCGTTCGCGCTGGTCGCGCTCGTCGTGCTCCAGCGCACGCTGCGGCTGCCCACGACCACCCGGCGGGTCAAGGTCGACTGGACGGGGGCCTTCCTCGTCACCGCGGCCGTCTCCCTGCTGCTGATCTGGGTGACCTTCGCCGGGGACCGGTACGCCTGGATTTCCTGGCAGACCGGGGCGATGGTCGGCGGATCCGGCGTGCTGGCGGTCGCCTTCGTCCTGGTCGAGTCGCGGGCGAGCGAGCCGATCATGCCGCTCCGGCTGTTCCGCGACCGCACCATCGCGTTGGCCTCCCTGGCCTCGCTGTTCGTCGGCGTCGCGATGTTCGCGGCCACCGTCTTCTTCAGCCAGTACTTCCAACTCGCCCGCGGTGCCACCCCGACGATGTCGGGCGTGCTGACCATCCCGATGATCGGCGGGCTCTTCGTGGCGTCGACCGCCTCCGGTCTGATCATCTCCCGGACCGGTCGGTGGAAGAGGTGGCTGTGGAGCGGCGGGGTGCTGCTCACCGTCGGCCTGGCCCTGCTGGGCACCATGCGTCACGACACCCCCTACTGGCACCTCGCGGTCTTCATGGCCCTCACGGGTGTCGGCGTCGGGATGATGCTGCAGAACCTGGTCCTGAGCACCCAGAACCAGGTGGCCGCCTCGGACCTGGGCGCGGCCTCCTCGGTGGTGACCTTCTTCCGCTCGCTCGGCGGCGCGGTGGGCGTCTCGGCGCTGGGCTCGGTGATGTCGACCCGGATCGGCGAACACGCGCGGGACACCATCGGGCTACTCGCCCCCGAGGAAAGGGGAGCGGCGGCCCGCAGCGCCGAGAGCGGCGCCATCCCGGACATGTCCCTGCTGCCCCCGGGCATCCGGTCCTGGCTGGAAGCGGCCTACGGGCACGGCATCGCCGACGTCTTCCTCTACGTGGCGCCGCTCGCCGCGCTCGCTCTCCTCGTCACCGTGTTCATCAAGGAGGTCCCGCTGCGCTCCGCCGGGTCCGCCGCCCTCGTCGCGGGGGACGTTCCGGAGGACGGGGCGGCCGGTGCGGCCTCGATGTCCTCGCCGGTCGGCGCGCCCGCCCCCGTCCCGGCCACGGCTCACGCCGCGAACCTCGCGACCGCCGCCACGCGGAACACGACGCCGCCGCCATTCGACGTGGCGACGGGGCGGGCCTCCGTCGCCCGGCGGGCGACGGGCCGCGTGGGCGGTCGCGAGTAGCCCGAGCTGGGCCCGGGCCCGTCCGGGTCCGGAGCGGGAGACCGGGGTGCCGAGTCGGAAACGCGGCACGCTTCCGGGACGCTCCCCACGCCGCCGCCGATCGGGGACCGCTCCCGCCCGCCGGGGCACGGGGACCGGGCGGAAACGGTCGAAGGCCCCGGGCCGGTTACGTGACGGATCCGTTCCGGGGCCTTCGCGAGGAGTCGCGGTGCGCGTGCAGGGGTGCCCCGGTCGGGGCACCCCTGGACGCACCGGTGATCGGATCAGTCGGCGGACACGGGCTGACTCAAGTCGTAGAACGTCGCGGAACCGACCGTGACCTGGGTGAAGTTCTCCTCCACCCACGAGGTGATCTGACTCGACGTGGACGATTCGTCAGAGGGACCTCCGGCACCTCCCCGGCCGCCGCCCTCGCCGCCGCCGGCCGCGAAGTAGTGGATCTTCCCCGCGTCCACGTACTCCTGGAACTCGGCCAACGTGGGCGACGGATCGGTGCCGTTGAAGCCACCGATGGCCATCACCGGCTTCTCGACGGCCAGCTGGTAGCTGGCGGCGTTCTGCGCCCCGACGGCCGCGGCGACCCAGGTGTAGTCGTCCGCGTCGGCCGACAGCATCTCCTCGACCTCGGTGCCGACCTGGGAACCGTTCAGGAGGCCGCTCATACCGCCACCCCCACCGCCGCGTCCGCCACCCGCGCCACCACCCTGGGTGCCGCCTTGGCCGCCGGGCGCGCCGTCCGTTCCGGGTGCGCCGGCTCCGCCGGTGTCGTCCCCGTCCGGCCTTCCCTGCCCGCCGGGTGCGCCCTTGCCGCCGGGCTGCCCCTGGCCGCCCTGGGCTCCTTGGGTGCCGGGGACCCCGCCCGCCGGGGCACCGGCCCCGCCCGGCGCGGCGGCGCGGGCGTCGTCCCCGCCGCCTCGGGTGGTGGCGGCTCCGGCCGGACCGGCCGTGACAAGGGATCCGGTGTGCCGCTCCTGGAGTGTGCTGAGGGTGTAGGCGGTGGGACCGGCGAGGGCGGCCACCAGGCCGAGGCCGGCCGCGGCGAGGGCCAGCCGGCTTCCGAGCCGGCCCACGAACACCAGGCCGAGGGCCGCCGCGAGACCGCCGACCAGCACCAGCCACTTCAACCAGGGCAGGTAGTCGGGCGTGCGGTTCAGGAGCACGTATCCCCACGCGGCGGTCGCCGTGGCCGCCGCCGCCAGGCCGAGCGCCGCCCAGGTCTCCTCGCGCCGGCGCCACAGGATCACGGCGCCCATGCCGACGACGGCGGCCAGGTAGGGCGCCAGCGCCACCGTGTAGTACTCGTGGAAGATGCCCGCCATGAAGCTGAAGACCAGCATCGTCACGACCAGGGAGCCGCCCCAGACCAGCAGGGACGCACGCGTGGGGTCGGTCCGCCGCGCCTTGCGGGTCAGCACCAACGCGAAGACCAACAGGATCAGCGCGGCCGGCAACAGCCAGGAGATCTGGCCGCCGATGGAGTCGCCGAACATACGGCCGATACCGGTGTCGCCCCAGCGTCCACCGCCGCCGCCGACGCTGCCGGTCTCCTCGCCGTTGATCCGACCGAGGCCGTTGTAGCCGAAGGTCAGCTCCAGGAAACTGTTGTCCTGCGAGCCGCCGATGTACGGGCGGGACGCGGCCGGCCACAGCTCGACGATCGCCACCCACCAACCGCCGGAGACCACGATCGCCACGGCGGCGAGGGCCAGTTGCCCGATCCGCTTCCGTACCCGCACCGGCGCGCACACGGCGTAGACCAGGGCGAGCGGCGGAAGGATCAGGAAGGCCTGGAGAGTCTTGGTCAAGAAGGCGAAGCCGATGGCCACCCCGGCCCACACCAGCCACTTGGTGCGCCCGTCCTCCAGTGACCGCACCACGAAGTAGCAGGCCAGGGAGAGCAGCAGCGCCAGCAGGGCGTCAGGGTTGTTGAACCGGAACATCAAGGCGGCGACCGGGGTCAGCGCCAGGACACCGCCCGCGATCAGTCCCGCCGCGGGGCCCGACCGACGACGGACGGCGGCGTGGACCACGGCGACCGTGCCGACGCCCATGAGGACCTCGGGGACGAGGATCGCCCACGAACTCAGTCCGAAGATCTTCACCGACAGAGCCATCGGCCACAACGAGGCCGGGGGCTTGTCCACCGTGATGGCGTTCGCCGCGTCCAGGGACCCGAAGAAGAACGCCTTCCAGGACTCGCTGCCCGCCTGGACGGCGGCCGAGTAGAAGGAGTTGGCGTAGCCGGAGACGCTGAGGTTGTACAGGTAGAGCAAGCCGGTGGCGAGCAGCAGGACGATGAGGGCCGGTCGCGCCCAGCGGGGATCGGAGGCCCTCGCCTCGGGCGGATCGTCGCTCGGCGCGCTCCGCTGCGGGGTCGGGTGGTCCTGAAGGGTCATCGTGTGTCCCGGTGACTGGAGAAACGGGCTGAACCGGTGGAACGGGTCGAACCGGTGGTGTCGGGTGCGTCGGGGAAGCGAGCGGGAGGCGTCGCGCCGCTGAGGTTCGCCGGGTACGCGGAGCCGGCGGGAACGGACACGCCGGGGGCCTGCGGGACCCGGGCCGCGTCGGGACCGGTCGCGTACGCGGATCGCTCGTGACCCGGTGCCCGCGTCGGGTCGGGGCCGTCCCCGGCGGCGGGGCGGAAGACCCAGGCACGGAAGAGCAGGAAGCGCAGGACCGTCGCCGCGAGGTTGGCCACGATCAGCACGGCCAGCTCGGTCGAGTGGGCGGGATCGGTGGTCGCGGCGTTCAGCGCGGCGAGCGAACCACTCGTGAGCGCGAGCCCGATACCGAACACCACCAGACCCTGCGCCTGATGGCGCATGGCCCCGCCGCGTCCCCGGACGCCGAAGGTCAGCCTCCGGTTGGCGGCGGTATTGGCGACCGCCGAGAGCAACAGTGCCAGGGCGTTGGCCACTTGTGGGCCGGCAAGCAGCCGGAATCCGCTGTACAGCAGCAGATAGGTGAGCGTGGAGAGCACACCGACCACGCAGAAGCCGACGAACTGCCGGGGCAGGCCACGCGGCACGTCCGCCAACTCCCGGTCGCGCGGATCGTCGCCGAAGGGTCGGGTGAGCCGCTCCAGCGGCAGGGCGCCGGTGGCCAGGGCCTTGCCGACCCGCCAGACTCCCTTGAGGTCGTCGGTCGCCGTCCGGACGATGTTGACGGAGGAGTCGGGGTCATCGACCCAGTCGACGGGCACCTCGTGGATTCGCAGACCCGCGCGCTCGGCCAGGACCAGCATCTCCGTGTCGAAGAACCAGCCGCTGTCCTCGACCAGCGGCAGCAGCACCTGGGCCACGTCGCGCCGGATCGCCTTGAAACCGCACTGGGCGTCGGAGAACCGCGCCTGGAGGGAACCGCGCAGGATCAGGTTGTAGGAACGGGAGACGAACTCCCTCTTCGCTCCCCGCACCACCCGGGAACTGCGCGCCAGCCGCGACCCGATCGCCAGGTCGGAGTGGCCCGAGATCAAGGGGGCCACCAGCGGCAGCAGGGCGTTCAGGTCGGTGGACAGGTCAACGTCCATGTAGGCGAGGACCGGCGCGTCCGAGGCGGACCAGACGGTGCGCAACGCCCGCCCCCGCCCCTTGCGTTCCAGGCGGACGGAGACGACCTCGGGCAGTTCCGCGCCGAGCCGGGCGGCCTCGCGCGGGGTGCCGTCGGTGGAGGCGTTGTCCGCGATGGTGATCCGGAACGCGTACGGGAAGGTCCGGGCCAGATGGTCGTGGAGCCGGCGGACGCAGGGCCCCAGGTCCGTCTCCTCGTTGTAGACGGGGATCACTACGTCCAGGACGGGTGCTCCGGCTCCCCCGGCCGGGAGGTGCTCCCGCGCCGGCAGGGTGCCGGGAGAAGAGTCGGTTCGCATGCGTCCCAATGTGCTCAGGACGTCTGTTCCGCCCATGTGGTCACGCTGTGGTGGAGCTGTGAGGTGACGGGTCGCCGTTCGCGGACGCGCCCGACGCCTCCGGAGCGGCGGAGAGCGCCGGCAGACACAGGGTGAAGACGGTGCGCCCGGGCACACTCGCCACGGTCACCGTTCCGCCGTGGGCCGACGCCACGGCCCGCACGATGGCGAGCCCGAGGCCGGTCGACCCGGTGGCACGGGAGCGCGCCGAGTCACCCCGGGCGAACCGCTCGAACACGCGAGGGAGCAAGTCGGCCGGGATGCCCGGACCGTCGTCCTCGACGTCCACGCGGACCCAGGAGCCCTCCCCCCTCACCCGCGCGGTGACCACCGTGTCCGGCGGGGTGTGAGTGCGGGCGTTGGCCAGCAGGTTCACCAGCACCTGCTGCATCCGGGCGGCGTCGACCGAGGCATGAACCGGCTCCTCGGGCAACTCCAGCCGCCACCGGTGGCCGTCCCCCGCCACGCGGGCGTCGCTGACGGCGTCCACCACGATCGGCACCAGGTCGGTGGGCTCGAACCGCAGGGGACGCCCCGCGTCCAGCCGGGCGAGCAACAGCAGGTCCTCCACCAGCCCCGTCATGCGTCCGGCCTCGGACTCGATCCGGTTCAGCGCGTGGCGCGTGTCGGGCCCGACGGGCTCCCCGCCCCGGCGGGTCAGTTCCGCGTAGCCGCGAATGGAGGCGAGCGGGGTGCGCAGCTCGTGACTGGCGTCCGCGACGAACTGCCGCACCCGCGTCTCGCTGCGCTGACGGGAGTCCAACGCGCCGTGGACGTGGTCGAGCATCCGGTTGAGGGCCACGCCGACCCGACCCACCTCGGTGTGCGGATCGCACTCGCTCTCCGGGACCCGCTCCCGCAGGTTCACCTCTCCCGAGTGGAGGGGCAGTTCGGAGACACGGGTGGCCGTGTCGGCGACCCTGCGCAACGGCCTGGTCGCCAACCCGACCAACACCGTGCCCGCCAGTGAGGCGGCGACCAGACCCGCCGCGGTGACGCTGACCTCCACGAGGACGAGCGTGTTGATGGTGTCGGTCACGGACTCGGTGGGCAGTCCCACGTAGAAGGAGCCGTTGGCTCCCCGACGGAACACCACCTGGTACTCCTCCAGGCCCGGCAGGTCGACGGTGTGCGGCTCGCCGTCCCGTGGGACGTCGGCGAGCGCGGCCAGTTGGTCGGCGTCGAGTTCGACGGGGTCCGGTCGCTTGACGCCTTCCTCCCACTTGGCCTGGCCGACCATGCCCCCGGTGACCTGGCCGCCCTCGACGGTCGCGCCGATGGCGCTGACGTCCTGCGGCCCCGTGGTCACCAAGGGCATCAGGGCGCTCTGCCCGGCCCCCGTGTCCGGACGGTAGGGACCGTCGGCGATCGGCTTGCCCGCGACCCGTGACGCCGCGTCCCTCACCTGCCCGTTCAGCTCCTCGTACAGATAGGAGCGCAACGCCACGGTGGTGACCGTGCCGATCACCGCGCACACCACGGCGATCAACACCACGGACGCGACGACCAGCCGCGTCCGCAAGGTCCGCGGCCGAGGTCGCCGACGCACCGTCACGACGCCGCTGGCTTGATCATGTAACCGGCGCCACGGCGGGTGTGGATCATCGGCTCCCGCCCGGCGTCGATCTTCCGGCGCAGGTAGGAGATGTACAGCTCGACGATGTTCGCCTGCCCACCGAAGTCGTACGACCAGACCCGGTCGAGGATCTGCGCCTTGCTGAGCACCCGCCGGGGGTTGCGCATCAGGAAACGCAACAGCTCGAACTCGGTGGCGGTGAGGTGGATGCCGTCCCCGGCACGGGTCACCTCGTGACTGTCCTCGTCCAGGGTGAGATCGCCGACGACCAGCAGGGACTCCGAGCGCCGGTCCGCCGCGCCCGAGCGGCGGATCAACCCCCTCAGCCGGGCCACCACCTCCTCCAGGCTGAAGGGCTTGGTGACGTAGTCGTCACCACCGGCGGTGAGACCCGCGATCCGGTCCTCCACGGCGTCCTTGGCCGTGAGGAACAGCACCGGCACCTCGGGCAGGTCCCGGCGCAGCCGGCCGAGCACGCTCAACCCGTCCATGTCGGGCAACATCATGTCCAGGACGACGGCGTCCGGCCGGAACTCCCGCGCGGACCGGAGGGCCCCGTGTCCGTCGCCGGCGCTGCGGATCTGCCAGCCCTCGTAGCGGAGGGCCATGGAGAGCAGCTCGGTGATCGACTGCTCGTCGTCCACCACGAGTACCCGGACGGGGCTCCCGTCCGGCCTCAGCAGTTCGGTGCGCCCCTGGGGCGAGGTCGTGGTCATGCCGGACACCATGGCGAGCCGCGCTGAGAACACTCTTGTGCCATTCTGTGATTCTCCTGAGAATTCGCACAGGATGGCGGCGAAGTCAGCGGAGTCGGTGATGACGACGGGCCGGCGCCCCCGCACCGTCCGTCACGTGATACCGAACAGGCGCGCCCCGTTGTCGTGACAGACCGCCCGCAACCACGCGTCGCCCAACCCCAGGCGCTCCAGGACCCGAAGCTGGTGGGAGTAGGGGTGAGGGATGTTGGGGAAATCGCTTCCCAGCAGGACGCGGTCCCCGAGCCCGGCCAGCCGCGGGAGCGCCCGCCGCGGAAAGGGGGCGAGCCGCTCGCACAGATCCGTGAAGGCCATGGTCGTGTCGAGGCACACGGCGGGATACCGCTCGGCCAGGTCCAGGAAGTCCTCGTACTCCGGTGTGCCGAGGTGCGCGACGATCAGCCGCAACCGGGGATGGCGCGCCAGCACGCGCGCGATCGGCTCCGGCCCGGTGTGCTTGCCGGGGGCCGGGCCCGAGCCGCAGTGGATCACCACGGGCACACCGGCGTCCGCGAGGACACCCCAGGCCGCGTCCAGCGCCTCGTCCGCCGGGTCGTACGCTCCCACCTGCACATGCGCCTTGAAGATCCGCGCCCCGGAGGCCACCGCCCGCTCCACGTAGGCGGTGACGCCCGGCTCCGGGTAGAGCGTGGCGGTGCGCAGGCAATCCGGTGTGCGGCCGGCGAAGTCGGCGGCCCAGTCGTTGAGCCAGGTGGCCATGCCCGGCTTGTGCGGGTAGATCATGGCCGTGAAGGCGCGCACGCCGAAGCTCCTCAGCAGCGCCACGCGCTCCTCCTCGGCCCTTCGGTAGGTGATCGGCCAGAGGATCCCCCCGGTGAGCGGCCCGACGCCGTCGAAGTAGCTCCACACCTTCCGCATCACGCTCTCGGGCATGAAGTGCGTGTGGACGTCGACGAGGCCCGGCACGCCCAAGTCGGCCGCGAACGCGCGCACCTCCGCCGCTTCTTCGGTGTCGCCGTGTCCGCCCTCCCTAGCCTGGGAGGCTCGGGCGAGGTTCTCGGACCCCGTTTCGTGGTCGCACATGAGTCCACCATGCCCCGCCTCGGACTCGGCGAACCCGAACCAGCAGGCCAAGGGCCACGGACACGGCGGGCTCCCTCGACGCTCGGCGCGCGTGGGCGGTACCGCAGGGGGCGGCCGACTTCGCCGTCAGCCCCCCGAGACGCGAGAGGCCCCGGATCTCTCCGGGGCCTCTCGCCTGTGCGCACTCGGCAGGATTCGAACCTGCAACCTTCTGATCCGTAGTCAGATGCTCTATCCGTTAAGCTACGAGTGCTTGTCTTTCTCGCCGTCTGCCGCTTCCGGCTCCGCCGGTCGCCGCTCCGGCGACAGAAAGAACACTACATGACCACCGCCGCCATGTGAAATCCACCCCTCACACCTGTTGTGAGCTGGGAAGACCACTCGACGAAGGCCCGCGCCCCGGCGTCGGGCGACCGGTGCTCGCGGCACCGCCCGACGCCCGTCACGCGAACGGGAGATCCGACGGTCGCCACCCGTGGTCACGCCGGGCGTTCGAACGAAGACCCCGCGTGCCCATCGACCTCAGGGGCCGGAGAGCCCCGACAGAGGGGCGCCCGACGGGCCGCCACCGCCGAGCGCCCGCCCCGGCCCAAGGCGAGGCGACCTCGCAAAGCCCGCCGATGGACCCGGTGACGACGGGACGCCCGCGAGCCCGACCGTCCACCCCGCTACGCGCGCTTACTCCTCTTCGGGGAAGTCTGACCGGTTTTGAGATGGAGGGGGGATTTGTCCGGCATGCTGTTCCCCGCGACGGGGCCCCGGTCGGCGGGGCCTCCGCTTGGGACGAAGGAGCAGGATGCGAGGCAAGAAGGCTCTCGGCGCCGGCGCTCTGGCGCTGGCTCTCGTGTCAGGGGTCGGCTGGGCACAGGCCGCGGACACCAAGACCCCGGCCGAGCCAAAGGCGGCCTCGGTCGCCGGGGCCGCGATCAACGGCTACCAGCTGATCAGGCTGCCGAACGCGAACGTGCCCAACTTCCAGCGTCGGACGGTGTACTGCCCGGCCGGAAAGGTCGTCATCGGCGGAGGCGCCGAGGCCCAGGGCAGCGACGCCATCCTCGTCGGCTCGTTCCCGACCGACGACGGGCGCGGTTGGATCGGTCTCGGCCGCCAGAACATGTACGGCAGCGTCGGAATCTCGGTGTACGCGATCTGCGCCTACCCGTCCTGACCCACCCCCGACGCCCCCGCTCCCCGGCGGAGCGGGGGCTTCGCGGCGCCCACCTGTCGCCGGAGACCGCGCCGCCACGGCGGTGCGGGGGCATCGGTCGCGCCGTGGAGGCGTTCACGGCCACGGGCGGCGAGCCCCGGGCAGGCGACAGCGGCGGCGAGACGGTGAAAACCACACAGGGAGTCCGGCGAATCAGCCGGACTCCCTGTGTCTGGGGCGGAGGCGGAGGGATTTGAACCCTCGATGGGGGGTAAACCCCAAACCGCATTAGCAGTGCGGCGCCATAGACCGGACTAGGCGACGCCTCCCCACGCAACGGTCTCGCGCGAGCGCCGCCGTGCGTGCCGATGATGACACAGCCGATCGCGGTGTCACCAATCGCCCCCTACCGTACTAGGCGGGCGGGCGGCGGGGCAAAGCCCGTCACCCGGTGGAACACCTCCCGCGCAACGTACCGGGCCCCGGTGCGTTGGACAGGACATGTTCCGACTCACTCGCGCCATCGGCGCCGCCGTCCTGTCCGGCGTCATCGCTCTCGTCCCCTCCGCCTCGGCATCGGCGACACCCGACGCCCCGGACCGTCCGACGCCGGCGACGCCGCCCGCCCGCGACGCCGACCGACTGATCGTGACGATCACGGGCGCGGGCGCGACGTCGGACGGGGTCCACGAACTGCGCTGCCGGCCGACCGGCGGGAACCACCCGGCCCCGGAGGCCGCCTGCGCCGCCGTCGAGCGGGAAACGCGTTCCGGTGCCGACGTCTTCGCCCCCGTGCCGGAAGGAACCGTCTGCACCCTCCAGTACGGCGGTCCGGCGGTGGCACGCGTCTCGGGTACCTGGGGCGGCGTCGACGTGGACGCCCGCTACGACCGCGGCGACGGTTGCGAGATCGCGCGATGGGACCGACTGGTGCCCCTCCTGCCCGACATGCGGTCGGACCGGGGGATCTGGAAGGCGACGGACGACACTCGCCGGTCCGCGGCTCGGGAGGCGACGGGAGCGTGGAGGCTCGAAGAGGTGCTCGGTGGCGCGTGGCCGGGCGCGCTCCGCTAGGCCCCGGTCCTCGCGGGCTCGGGTGCGCCGTGGCGTGGGAGCCCGACATGGCACGGGGCCCGGGCGGCCCGCGAGGGGCCGTGAGGCCGCCCGGGCAGGGCCGCGCGTTCGCTCCCGCCACCTCGCGCGACGTCCCCTCGTCCGTCGCCGCGAACCCCGCCCCAGCCCGTAGACTCCCTCGCGTGACACCCCGCGGGCCGCTTGGCAAGATGGCCCGAGCGGTCGGCAGGTGCGGTAAATGGGAGGAAGGCGTCTCGTGAGCAGCAGGCCATCCCGAGGCGCTGCTCGCCTCGCGGCGATACTCGACGCCCTCCCCGACGCGTTGGTCCTGGTCAACGCCAACGGCACCGTCGTCAACGCCAACACCATCGCCTTGGAGGCCTTCGAGGCCCCGGGAACCGCTCTGGTCGGGCGGGGTCTTCTGGACCTGCTGCCCGATTTCGACTCCAAGCTCATCCCCGGGTCCATGAGGCGACCGGACCACCTCGACCCCCGGGCCCGGACCAAGCCCACCCGGATGCGGGCGCGAAGGACGGACGGCTCCGAGTTCCCCGTCGAGGTGACGAGCGCCAACCTCGAATCGGGCCAGCAGGCGTACGACGGCTACGGACACTCCGGCGCCGAGCTGCTCATGCTCGTCGTCCGCGACCTCACCGGCACCGTCGACACCGAGGCCGAACTGGCCCGTTCGCAGCGCCAGACGGAGATGATCCTGCGAGCCGCGGCGGAGGGGGTCGTGGGCACCGACACCGACGGTCGGATCGTGCTGGTCAACCCGGCCGCCGCCCAGATACTGGGTTACCGGGCCGGGGAGTTGGGCGGACGCGAACTCCACACGCTCGTCCTCCACTCGCGCGCGGACGGCTCTCCCTTCCCCTTCGACGAGTCACCACTGGCCGACACCCTGCGCTCCGGTCGCAAGCACCGCGTCCGCGGGCAGGTGTTGTACGCCAAGGACGGCGGCCCGGTGCCCGTCGACCTGACCACCTCGCCCGTCCGCGACGGCGACCAGCTCGTGGGGGCGGTGATGACCTTCACCGACCGCCGCCCCTACGACGCCGTGGTACGGGAGAAGGAGGCCGCCGAGCGCGGCCACGCCGAAGAGCTGAAGCGCCTCGCCGAGGAGCACGCAGGCGAACTCGCCGCGCTCCGCCGGAACCACGAGTCCGCCTTGGCCGAGGCCCAGGACGAGCACCGACGGACGCTGACCGCCCAAGAGGAGCGACACGCCGCCCTCGGCGAGCGCGAGGCGCGTCGTCACGACGCGTTGAGCGCCCGGCACGATCAACTGCTCACACTGCTGGGGGACTCGCTGCGCGGGCCTCTGGAGGAACTGCGTCGCGAGCTGTCGGCGCTCGCCGCCGACGACGCCGGCCAACTCTGGCCCGAGGCCAACCAGGTGCTGCACCACCTCTCCGCCGGCTACTCCCGGATCACCACCCTGATCGACAACGTCCTCGACTACCAACGACTCGACGCCGAGGGCGGCGGGATCTCCCGGGAGTCGACCCCGCTCGACGCGGTCGTCTCCGCCGGCGTCGACGGTGCCGTGGAGCTGGTGGGGCCGGGGCGACTGCAGTTCGCCGTCCACGCGCCGCCGATCGAGGCCCGCGTCGACCACCGGCTGCTCGCCACCGCGCTGGCCCATCTCGTCGCGGACGTCGCCGGCGTCGACGCCACCGGCAACGCGCCGGTGGCGACCGGCGGATACCTGGACAACACGGTGGTGATCGCGGCGGCACAACGCGGTCCGGTGGCCCGTGTCGAGGTGCGCGGGCCATACGCCGGAGGAGATCCGGTGCATCAGCCGATCGTGCGGGGGATCGTCCGTGCGCACGGTGGCGTGTTGCAGACGCACGACGTGCCGGGCACCGGCGTCAGCGCCTACGTCCTGGAAGTCCCGCTCGACGCGACCTCGCGGACGGCCCGATCCGATCACGAGGACACCGACACGGAAGCCGAGCGTCGCCGGGTCGCCGCAAGCCCCCCCGCCCCCGGCGACACCACACGCGACGCCGAGGCGACGAAACCCCCGCTCGGCGGAACGACCCCGACCGACACGGGGAACGCGGCCCGAGGCACCGAACCGAACTCGGCCGGAGGCGGTCGCCGCCGAGCCCATCGGTCGTCGGTGGACGCGTTCCTGGAGAGCGAGGTGCCCGGCCCGACCACGCCGGACGAGGCGTCGGAGCGCCCGGACGGCGTCCCGACCGGACGCCGGCGACGGGCGGCGGGGCAGGAGGTCGCGCGCGTGCCCGCGCAGGCGACGGGCGGACACGCCGACGGCACGGGCCGTCGACGAGGGCGACCGGCCGAGGGTTCCGGCTCGGACGTCGCGGAGGGTGCCGTCACCACGGCGGCCGAGCACGCGGCGGGTGCCGCGGCCTCGGGGCACGGTCTCGGCGGGACGGTACCGCCCGGAGGCGTGCCGACGACACCGCAGAACCTGCCGGCCTCGCCCCGCCCCCGGGGGGCGCTCGCCTCCTCCGAGCACCGGGCACGCCATGAGTCCCCCGCTCGGCACGCGCTTCCGGCCGCGCGCCCGGCGCCCGGCGGGGGGGAGGCGCGCACGGCTCCGGCGCACGGTCGCCGACAGGCCCCCGCGGCCCGGGAGACGGGCGGCGGCGCCCAGGACACCGAGGCGCGCCAGGTCTTCGCCCTGCCACCCGCCGCGGCCGACCGGAGGGACGGCTCCGCCGCTGGCGTCCCGGACCGGGAAGTGCCCCGCCCTCGGGCGGGAGAGCCGGCACCGGTGGCGCCTCCTTCCCCGGCGCCTCCTTCCCAGGCGTCCCCGCCGCGCGCGGGCGAGGCCGCGCGGAACACGGTGCGCGACCGGCTGCCCACCCGGCCGGCGCCCCGGCGTTCCGACGAGCCGGGCACCGACGAACGGATCGAGCGGGCCCCCTCCTTGGAGGGGGTTGGTCCGCCGCTGCCCCGCCGCGAGGCTCCCGTCGCCGCCGCGGCGCGTGTCGCCCCCGCCCCCTCGGTGCCGGGTGCCCGCGTGGAGGCCGCGCCGGCCGTGCCGTCCCCGACTCCGGCCGGTGGCTCGGCGCCCGCCGCCTCGCGGCCCGACCCGGCCCCGGCGCTCTCGGGATCCGGCCCGGCCGAACGCCCCGCGGACGCCCCGCCCGCGGACGGGGGGGCGGTCGAGGAGGCCGCTGCGGCATCCGATCCGGCCCCGGACGCCACACCGAAGTGGTCGCTCCCGGCCGCTCCGGCGGCGGCGCCGACGGCGTGGCCCTCGGCTCCGGGGAACGGTGCGCGGGGGGCGGTCGATCCTGACACGCCGGAGGCAGCCACCCCCTCGGACGGGGCCCCCGCTTCGGCCGAGCCCTCGCCGACGCCGGTGCCCGGGGCGACGCGCGCCCCGTCGGTCCCGCCCGGCGCGACGCCCCCGACGTCCCTCCCGAGCCGGGCTGACGGACCCAGGACCCTGGGCGGGGGCCTCCCGCTGCCCCCGGAGAACGGCACCAGGGCCGCTCAGCCCCTGCCCGCCGAAGCGGCCGGAGCGGACTCGACGGCCCCGGACGGCCCGCAGAACGGCGCGATCAGCGTCCGGACCCTGGGCCAAGGCGTTCCGTTCAACCGTCCGACGGCCGCGGCCGAAGCGCCGCTCGCGGGCACCGCGCCGCCGTCGAGCGGCCCCGGGCGCCGTCGCAAACTGGCGGCCCCGCCCGACTCGACGGCGGACGGACCGGAGCGTCCGGCTCCGCTCGGGCGGGAGAAGGGGCGGGCGTTCTCGCCCCCCGCGGGCAGGACCCCGTCCTCGGGGTCGGCCGCCCGTCGGCGGCCCACCGCGCCGGCCCAGCGGCCCGCGGCGGCCGGGCCGCTGCCCGCGCCCGAAGCGGGCGGTCGTTCCTACGCGATAGGCGCGCCGGACGAGAACGCCTCCGAGGGCCCCGAACCCCTGGACGGTCCGGGCGGTGCCGTGGAGGTCCCGAACACCCCGGGGACCCCCGCGATGGACGACGAACTGCCTCCGGAGCCGCTGGACAACCCGCGCCGTGTGCTGGTCTGGCCCGCGCCGGACGGCGCCACGCAGCGGGCGCTGAGCGAGCGCGGGTACCGTTCCGTCGTGGCGCACTCGCGGGAGGACATCGACTCCCAGCTCGCCTCCTCGCCCGCGGCGCTGTTCGTCGATCCGCTGACCCGCCCGATCACGCGTGCCGCGTTGCAGTCGCTGCGTCAGGCCGCGGTCACCGCCGGAGTGCCGGTGCTGGTGACGGCGGGCCTCGGTCAGGCGTCGCGAGAGGCGGCGTACGGCGCGGATCCCGCCGTGCTGTTGAAGGCGCTGGCGCCTCGGGACAGCGAGCAGCATCCGCCGCGGGTGCTGCTGATCGAGGAGCACGCGGAGATCTCGCTGGCCCTCACCGGGACGCTGGAGCAACGAGGCATGCAGGTCGCGCGCGCCGCCGGGGACGCGGACGCGGTCGCCTTGGCGGGGCAGTTCCGGCCGAACCTGGTCGTGATGGATCTGACGCAGGTCCGCCTCGACCGGACGGGGATCGTCGACTGGCTGCGCGGCAACGGGCGACTCGACCGCACGCCTCTGGTCGTGTACACGGCCGCCGTGGAGCGTGCCGACCTGCCGCGACTGGCGTCGGGCGAGACCGTGTTGTTCCTGGCGGAACGGTCGACGAGCCCGGACGCGCAGTCACGCATCGCGGAGCTGCTCGCCAGGATCGGGACCAACTGACGCCCGGCGCACGACGCGACGCCGCCCCCCCCCCCGCGACACGGCCGGTTTCGGCTCTGCGCAGCGAGGCGGGTCGGCGGGCGAGGCGGGTCGGCGAGGAGCCGATGTCAGATCCGCGTCACGTCGAACTCTCCCTCCGCGTACTGCCGGCGCAGCACCTTCTTGTCGAACTTGCCGACGCTCGTCTTCGGCATCGTCCGAAGGATCGTCCACCGCTCGGGGAGTTGCCACCTGGCGATGTTGCCCTCGGCGGCGAGGAAGGTTCGCAGTGTCTCGAAATCACCGACGGCGCCCTCTCTCAGGACGACGGTGGCCAACGGGCGCTCTCCCCACTTCTCGTCGGGCACGGCGACGACCGCCGCCTCGACGACATCCGGGTGGGCCATGAGCGCGTTCTCCAACTCGACGGAGGAGATCCACTCGCCCCCGGACTTGATGACGTCCTTGGCCCGGTCGGTGAGAGTGAGGAAGCCGTCGGCGGAGAGCGTGCCGACGTCACCGGTCTTGAGCCAACCGTCCTCGCTGAACTTGTCGTTCGGGCGCATCGGCTCCGCGTCGGGTCCGTTGTAGTACGACCCGGTGATCCACGGACCGCGCACCTCCAGCTCGCCGGCCGACTTGCCGTCCCAGGGCAGCGTCGTGCCGTCGGGGCCGGTCAGCCGGGCCTCCACACCGGCCGGGAAGCGGCCCTGGGTGAGGCGGTAGGCGAACTCCTCCTCGGGGCCCGAGGCGTGGGCCGGAGGACGGGCGACCGTGCCCAGCGGCGACGTCTCGGTCATCCCCCAGGCCTGGCAGACCCGCATGCCGAGTTCGTCGAAGGCCTTCATCAGCGAAGCCGGGCAGGCGGAGCCCCCCATGGTGACCTGTCCGAGCGAGGAGACGTCCCGAGGGCGAGCGGTCAGCTCGGCGAGGAGACCCTGCCAGATGGTGGGCACGGCGGCGGCGTGGCTCGGCCGCTCGCTCTCGATCATCTCGGCGAGCGGTCCGGGCTGGAGGAAGCGGTCCGGCATCAGCATGTTGACGCCGGTCATGAACGTGGCGTGCGGCAGGCCCCACGCGTTCACGTGGAACTGCGGCACCACGATGAGGGAGGTGTCCTGGTCCGTCAGCGCCATCGACTGCGCCATGTTGACCTGCATGGAGTGCAGATAGATGGAACGGTGGCTGTAGACCACGCCCTTGGGGTCGCCGGTGGTCCCGGAGGTGTAGCACATGGCGGCGGCCTGGCGTTCGTCCAGCCGGGGCCAGTCGTACACGGTCGGCTTCCCGGCGATCAGCTCCTCGTAGGCGTGCACCCGAGCCGTGCCCGCGCCTTCGAGGGCCGTGAGGTCGCCGGGTCCGATCACCACGACGTGCTCGACCGACTTCAGGTGCGGCAGCAACGGGACCAGCAGGGGCAGCAGCGTGCCGTTGACGATGACCACCCGGTCGGCGGCGTGGTCGACGATCCAGGCGAGCTGCTCCGGGGGGAGCCGGAGGTTCAGGGTGTGCAGGACCGCCCCCATGGAGGGGACGGCGAAGTAGGTCTCGACGTGCTCGGCGTTGTTCCAGGCCAGAGTGGCGACCCGGTCTCCCTCCACCACGCCCAGGTCCTCGCGCAGGGCGTGGGCGAGCCGTGCGGCACGGGCCCCGATCTCGGCGAAGCTGCGCCGGTGCGGCTCGGCCTCACCCGTCCACGTGGTGACCTGGGAGTTGCCGTGGATCGTCGATCCGTGGATCAGGATCCTGGAGATCAGCAGCGGTACATCCTGCATCGTGCTCAGCACGGCGTCCTCCCGGGGCGACGTTGCCCGCGCGTGTCCCTACGCGGTCGACAAGGTTGCGCCGATTCTGCGCCCGTACCCGGCGGTATGTCACTAGGCGCCGGTGATCGATCATCGAGTGGGTCCGTCGGGTCACCACCGACCGGCCCGACGAACACCCCCGTCACCGGATCGGATCCAGCTCCGGGTCGTCCCGCAGTCGAGCGAGGGCTCGCGACACCGCCGACTTCACCGTCCCCACGGAGACACCGAGAACCTCGGCCGTGCGCGCCTCGCTCAGGTCCTCGTAGTACCTCAGGACCACCATCGCGCGCTGTCGCGCCGGAAGCCTGAGGATCGCCCGCCACACGGCGTCGCGCAGCGCCTGCCGCTCCGACGGATCACCCTCGATCGAACGCGGCTCGGGCGGCTCGTCACAGCAGTACTCCTCCACCCGCCGCCTGCGCCACTGCGAGGTCCTGGTGTTCACCAGCGTCCGACGGACGTAGCCGTCCAGCGCACGGTGGTCCTCTATGCGCTCCCACGCGACATACGTCTTGACCAGCGCCGTCTGCAACAGATCCTCGGCGTCGCTCGGGTTCGACGTCAGCGACCGCGCGGTGCGGGACAACGCCGGGTGCCGGGACCTGAGGTAGGCGGAGAACGACGGATAGAGCGTGGTCCGCGTCACCGGGCCGGCGGTCTCCGAAACGCTGGTGCGGAGAAGTGTGGTCATGGCCCCACGCTAGGAGCGAGCGCCCGCCCGCGAATCACCCTCAGGTCCCGAGTGGCGTCCCCCGCGAGATGGAGGGGTGGCGAGGGCCCCGCCTCCCGAAGGTGGAGAGGAACCGTCGAGAAGATGAGGGGACCACCGGGGGCACCCGGAGGGCACGGGCCGGCGCGGCGTCGGGACTCATCCGTCCGCCGTCAGGACCATCCCCGACGTCGGCACGCCCGTGCCCGAGGTCACCAACGCCCGCCGCGCGCCCGGCACCTGGTTCGCCGCGGTGCCCCGCAACTGTCGGACCGCCTCCGCGACTCCGTTCATGCCGTGGAGATACGCCTCGCCCAACTGACCGCCGTGCGTGTTGATCGGGAGCCGGCCCCCCGTCACCAGGTCGGGGCCCTCACCCGGTCCGCAGAGACCGTAGCCCTCCGCCTGCATGAGCACGTACGGCGTGAAGTGGTCGTAGAGGATGCCCACGTCCACCTCCTCCGGCCGCACACCACTGTCCCGCCACAACCGACGCGCCACCACCGGTATCTCGGGGGGGCAGGCGGGGTCGCCTCGGTAGAAGCCGGTCATCTGCTCCTGGGCGCGGCCCGCACCCTGCGCCACCGCGGCGACCACCACGGGCGGTCGCCGCAGGTCACGGGCCCTCTCCAGCGAAGTGACCACCAACGCCTGTCCGCCGTCGGTCTCCTGGCAGCAGTCCAGCAAGCGCAACGGTTCCACGATCCAGCGGGACGAGCGGTGTTCGCGGAGCGTAAGCGGCCTTCCGTGGAAGTACGCGGCCGGGTTCGTCGCCGCGTACCGACGAGCCGCGACCGCCACCTCTCCGAACGCCTCCGGCCTCGCCCCGTACCGGTGCAGGTAGCGTCGCGCCGCCATGGCGGCCCAGGACGCCGGTGTCAGCAGACCGAAGGGCAGCGTCCACCCCATGGCGACTCCCTCGGCGGACGGTTCCCGCCCCCGCACACCGGACCCGAATCGGCGCCCGGACCGCTCGTTGAAGGCCCGGTAGCAGACCACCACCCGGGCGGCCCCGGTCGCCACCGCCATCGCCGCCTGCAGGATCGTGGCGCAGGCCGCTCCACCCCCGTAGTGGACCCGGGAGAAGAAGGTCAACTCGCCCATCCCGACGACCTGCGCCACGGTGATCTCCGGGCTGGTGTCCATCGTGAAGGTGACCATCCCGTCCACGTCGGCGGGGCGCAGACCCGCGTCGTCGAGCGCCGCTCGCACCGCCTCCGCCGCCAGCCGCAACTCGCTCCGCCCGGACGCCTTGGAGAACTCCGTCGCACCGATCCCGGCGATGGCCGTCCCGGCCTTCCCGATCACGCGGACGCCCCCTTCCCCAGGGCCGCCCCAGGGGGAGCCGACCCGCACGGGGCAGGGGCCACCGTCACGGTCGCCTCCACATGACGGCCCCGACCATTGCTCCCGACCACCTCCACGGTCGCCGATCCGCCCGGGCCGGGCTCCACCACACCGGTCAGCACCAGCGTGTCGCCCGGGTGGTTGGGTACCCCCAGGCGCACGGCCACACGCCGGGGCAGGACCCCCGGGCCCAGGCGGTCGGTCACGTAGCGACCGACCAGACCCCCTGTGGTGAGGATGTTCATGAAAATGTCCGGCGCTCCCTTCGCCCGGGCCGCGTCCGGGTCGTGATGGACGTCCTGGTAGTCGCGCGAGGCGATGGCGCCGGCGACGATCAGCGTGCGCGTGATCGGGATCTCCAAGGGAGGGAGCACCGTGCCGCCCCGCCCCCCGGGGCGCGCCGAGCTGTCCGGACCGGTGGCGCGCCCCGAGTCGGCGGCGCTCTCCGGCGCGTCCGTCCCGGCTGGGTTCGCCTGGGCGTCCGCCCCGGGGATGTTCGCCCGCCCGACCGGCTCCGACAGCCCGACGCCCGCGGCGCGCCGCGTCTCGGGGCGGAAGACCGGAAGCACCGACTCCTCGTCGCACCGGCGGAAATCGAGCCGCACCGGCATGCCGATCCGTACCTCCTCGTGCGGGACCCCGACGAGATCGCCGACGATTCGCACGCCCTCCGCCAGTTCGATCAGCCCCACGGCGTGGGGCTGATCGAAGGCCGGGACCCGGGGATGGTGCACGACGACGTAGGAGTACACCACGCCGACTCCACCGGCCTCCACGGCGCTCCATCGGGGATCGCCGCAGTCGTTGCACCCCGGCAGCCAGGGAAACCTCAGGGAGCCGCACCGATCACACCGCTGCACGAGCAGGCGCCGCCGGTCGACGCCGTCCCAGAACCCGGAGTTGTCGCGGTTGACCACCGGACGCGGTCGCCGGGCGACGGCGGAAACGGACTTTTTGGGGGCGTACTTGAGAATGCGCAAGCGGTGGGTGCCGACCGGTTCGTCCCCTACGCGGACCTCGGTGCGGGTGGTGACGAAGTGGCCGACCCCCAGCCGTGTCGTCTTCCTCGGCGAGACCGACTCGATCACTCCGTCGAAGCCGACCTCGTCCCCCGGCCGCAGGGGACGGTGGTACTCCTGGACGCAGTCGGTGGCCACGACCCCGGTACAGCCCGCGCCGTCGAGCAGGGCTAGGAGGTCGCCGAACGGCTCGGCCCGCGAGGCGGCTCCGGACATCCCGGCCATGGTCCAGACCTGGAGCATGGTGGGAGGGGCGACCGCTCCAGGGCCGGTGTACGCGGGATCGGCGTCCCCGAGCGCTTCACACCAGTGCCGGATCATCGGCAGGTTGACGGGATCGAGCCCCCGGCCTCCGACCGTAGCGCGCCGCCCCTCGTAGGCACGCACTCGCCGTTCCAGTCCGTCGTCAGGCTCGTAGGTCACTGGCTCCGCACCTCCTCGACGCGTCTGACTGTTCGTCAGGTCCGGCACGGTGTCAAGGCGTCTCCCCGACGCGCCCGTCGGATCGCGCCGTGGCATGCCGCCGGACCGACGCGGGTGCGCGGGTGCGCGGGTGCGCGGGTCGACCGGAGGCGGGGGCTCCCGGCACTCGGCTCCTGACCCGGGCCCGTTGGCTCAGCCGCCCCGCGGTCGCGGCGCGGCACTCCGTGGCGCGGATCGAGCGGCGGCACCGGGCGTACCGCCCGGAGTCGAGGTGAACGGCGCGGATTCCGCACGCGACCGTGGCCGGACCGGATCAGACACGGTTCTCGGCCTCGCCACCGAGGCCGAGAACCGTGCCCCGGGAACCGACCCGTAGCAGCACACGGTCACCCTTCGGTCCGGACCCCACCACTGGTCCACGCTGCCGAGGAACTCCCACCCGAGGCTCTCGTAGAGAGCCCTCGCGGCGGTGTCATGGGCCGCCACGTCCAGCACCGCGCGCAGACCGAGACCGTCCGCGTGCCGGACCGCCCTGGAGAGAAGCAGCCCACCCAGTCCGTGCCCGCGGGCCGACGGCGCGACGAACAACCGGTTCACCACTGCGGCCTCTTCGACCCGCCGCCCCGTTCGGTCGCTCCACGCCGCCGGCGCCGCGTCGGCGGGACCGCTCCGGGACAACCCGACGTGACCCACCGGACACCCGTCCGCCTCCGCGACCCAGGAAGCCAGCGAGGAGCACGGCGTGAGCCAGGAGCGCGGGTCCTCGGGCCAGTCCATCGGGTACCCATCGGCCCGATGGACCTCCGCGAGCACGCCCGCACAGCCCTCGACATCGCGAGCGGTCCTTCTCCGGACTCGTCGGGCCGCCACCAGCGGGACGGCGTCGTCTCTCTCCATCGATCCAGCAAAACACGGCACGTACGGAGCCGTCGCATCGGCGACCGGCGGCCCGAGACGCCGTCACATCGCGGCCGTGGACAACCGCTTCCGTACCGCCGCGCTCAATCGCCCGTCAGTACGGGAACGACCACGGCGGCCACGGCCGACATCAAACCCCCCACTGCGAGCACGCCGTTGAACTTCTCCTTGGCCGTGGGGAAGATGGCGCGCCCGGCATTCCCCACCTTGCTGCGCAGCACGATCATCCGGATCTTCTGCCAGCGGTGTTGGCGTTTCGAACAACCCATCAACACCCCATAGGCGTTGTTACGACAGTAGGTCCGCCCGTCCCGGTTGACCGCCCCACACCAGACGGGCACCTGGAAGGCGGCATAGGCCGAGACGCCGACGGAGAGGGCCACGATGCCCGGCAACGCCCATTGCTGGCTCCAGGCGACGACCAACGCCGCGGCCACGATGTAACCCCAATAGAGACGGACCAGTTTCCCCATGGACGCGGAGATTACCGGCCGGAACTCTGCGGCGACAGAGGAAAATGCCACAGCTCGCCCCGGCGGAGGATGTGGCGGCCGGCGATCGGGCCGAAACACACCCGGGTGGGACTTCCCGACCGGGAAGGACGTCGAGCCGAGATCCGCTCGGCCATGACAGACCACCTCACGCGCGCGGGCGAGCCGGTCGCCAGGACCTGGGGGGATTCCCGGCCGCGGATCGATCCGATCGCCGATGGAGGAGAAGGGAGCCGACGGCCAGGGCCGGACGGATGCGCAAGGGGTGCCGCTCACGAGAGCCGCACCCCTTGTGGTCGGCACGCGTGCCGACCCACGGGCGGTGGGTGTGGGATTTGAACCCACGGTGACATCGCTGCCACGACGGTTTTCAAGACCGTTCCCTTAGGCCGCTCGGGCAACCCACCTCGCCCCCGTCCCACCTGGGGCGGGGCGCCTACAGACTACCGGCCTCGGGCCTCGCCCGGCGGCCGTGGTCCACACATGGCCCACGGACTCCGCGTCGTCGGGGCCTCCGCGGGCGGCGGCCCACCGCCGGATGTCGGGGCGGACCCCCCTGTCCGTCGACGAGCGTCTCCGGCGCCGAGTACCGGCCCGCGGGGAAGCCCGGCCGGTCGGCGGGGCGGGTCAGTCGTCACCCACCCTGGAGCCGAGGGTGAGTTCGGTGGTGCGCTCGGTGCCGTCTCGCTCGTAGGTGACCGTGACCTCGTCGCCCGGCTTGTGCGTCCAGATCTCGCCGATCAACGTCGGACCGCTGTCGATCACTCGATCGTCCAACTTCGTGATCACGTCACCGGGCTCCAGGCCGGCGGCGGCCGCGGGACCGCCGCTCTCGACGGCCTTGCTGCCGCCGACCCCCTCCTCGGTGATCTGGGCCCCGCTCGTGGTCTCCTCCAGGGAGACGGAGGCGCCGATCTTCGCGTACACCGGCTGGCCCGTTCGGATCAACTGCTGGGCGACGTACTCGGCCTGGTTGATCGGAATGGCGAAGCCCAGACCGATGGAGCCGGCCTGCCCCGCGCCTCCCAGGCCGTTGCCCGCGCTCTGGATGGCGGAGTTGACGCCGATCACGCTGCCCTGGGCGTCCAGCAGCGGCCCCCCGGAGTTGCCGGGGTTGATCGAGGCGTCGGTCTGCAGGGCGCTCATGTAGGAGGCCTTGCTGGCGGCGCTGCCGTCGGTGGAGGCGACCGGGCGGTTCTTGGCGCTGATGATGCCCGTGGTCACCGTGTTGGACAGGCCGAACGGGGCTCCGATGGCGATCGTCGAGTCGCCGACCGCCACCTCGTCGGAGTCGCCCAGGGGCAGAGGGGCGAGGTCCGACGGCGCGTTCTCCAGCTTGATGACGGCGACGTCGTAGCCCTGGGCATGGCCCACGACCTCGGCGTCGTACTTCTTGCCGTCGGGGAACGTCGCGGAGAGCCGTCCGCCGTCCACCGCTCCGGCCACCACGTGGTTGTTGGTGACGATGTGTCCCTGCTTGTCGAAGACGAAGCCGGTCCCGGTGCCGCCTTCCCCGTCGGTGCTCTCGGCCTGGATGGTGACGGTACTGGGCAGCGCCCCCGCCGCCACCGCCGCCACCGTCCCGTCGTCCCGCTTGAGGGATCCGCCGGTGTCGGAGGCGGACACCGTCGTCGAGCCGGTCCGGTCGCCGTTCCTCGCCAGGGTGTAGCCGAGGCCCCCGCCCAACGCGCCCGCCACGAGCGCGGCGACCAGGACCGCGGCGACCGCGCCGCCGCGACCGCGCCCGTCGCGCGGCGCGGGCGGTTGGTACGACGCGCCCCATCCCCCGCCGCCGGGGAGGCCCGGACCCTCGCCGCCGGCGTGGGCTCCGGGGGGCGGCGGACCGAAGGCCCCGGGGCCGGAAGCGGAACCCACGCCGAACCCGTCACCCGTGGAGGCCGGCGGTGACAGGGGTGGGGGCGGCGGCCAGGACGGGTCCGGAGGCGGTCCCTGCTCGGAGGCGTCGGAAGGCGGCGGGGCCGGTTGCCGCGAAGAGGCGGATCGAGGGTCCACCGGCCCGGGGGGAGCGGACGGGGCCGGGGGTACCTCGGTGCCCTCGTTCTCGGTGCTCACAGCTCTCTCCTCGATCCGCGGCCTGTCGTTCCGACCGGCGCCGCCCACGCACGTCGTACCGGCCCCGGTGGTCCGGCACGTTCCCACCGTACGGGTACCTTGCCCGCCGTCAGCTTTTCCCACCGGCCGTCAGAGCACCATAAGCGGTCCCTGTGGAATCGGGCATTCCCCACCCGCGCGTGCCGTGCCCTCACCCCGAGGAGGGGAAGCGGGTCGGTCGGGGGACGTCGTGGAAGGCTCGCGGGGAATGCGCCGAGAACGTCCCTGGCTCGTCCACGCTCCCCGGGCGGTGGCACGATGGTCCGGTGACCCACGCGCGGCAGCGGCGAATCCAGGTGGTCGCTCACCGTGGGGCGTCGGAAGAGGCTCCCGAGCACACCCTGGTCGCCTATCGGAAGGCCATCGAGGACGGCGCGGACGCCCTGGAGTGCGATGTGCGCCTGACCGCGGACGGACAGTTGGTCTGTGTCCACGACCGGCGGGTCGACCGCACGTCCAACGGCCGGGGCGCGGTCTCCGCCCTGGAACTCGCCGACTTGGCCGCACTGGACTTCGGCTCTCGCAGGAAACGTACGGCCTGGTCCGGCCGGGCGGAGCAGCCCGAGTGGGAGCACTCTCCGGAGGATCGGGAGGCGACCTCGGTGCTCACTCTGGAGCGCCTCCTCGAACTGGTCGTCGACGCGGAGCGCCGGGTGGAGCTGGCGGTGGAGACCAAACATCCGACGCGTTGGGCGGGACAGGTGGAGGAGCGGCTGCTGGCCCTCCTGGACCACTTCGGCCTGGGCGCACCAGCCCACCGCGAGGAGTCTCGGGTGAGGGTGATGAGCTTCTCGGCCCGCTCCCTTCACCGGGTGCGGGCGGCGGCACCCACGCTTCCGGTGGTCCACCTGACCCAGTTCGCCTCACCGCGGCTGCGCGAAGGACGTCTCCCGCCGGGAGTCTCGATCGCCGGGCCCTCGATCCGCCTGGTGCGCGCCCACCCGTCGGCGGTCGCACGCCTCCGCGAGGCCGGGCACCAAGTGCACGTGTGGACCGTGAACGATCCCGACGACGTGCGGCTGTGCCTGGACCTGGGTGTGGACGCCGTCATCACGGACCGGCCCCGCCGCGTGCTGCGGCAGGTGGACGGCTGAGCCCACCGTCGTTCCCGAGACGAACGCCCGGCCGCCGCCGCACCGGGGGTCCGAACCCTCCGCCGGCGCTGCGGGCGCTCTCGCCGACTCGTGCCCGGGGGGGCGCACGCCCCGGCGGCCACGAACGGGTTTCCTCCGCCCGCTTCGGGATCGCCCCGGGGGCCTTGTGGCCTCCTGTAGAGGAAAGACGTCGCGGGCCTTGACCCCGAGGCGCGATCCGACGCATCCTCCACTATCGGCCACAGCGACGAAATCCGGCCAGACAGGCCGCCGCACCACCCCGGCACCATTACCAGGAGTGCTCCGGCGCGTTCGTTTCGTGTGCGCGCATGTCGAATGCGTCACCGGACGGGGACCGACCGGTTTCCGGTCGAAGTCGATGGGGCATCCACACCGTGGCGTGGGCGAAGGAGGTCTCGGGGGTGGCTTTGGTGGTGGCACAGGAGGTGCCCACGTCGTCGGGCATGGCCGTTCCCCATGGCCCCGCCGGCGTGGGCAGGGCGCGACGCCGGATGCGGGAGCATCTGCGCGGGGGCGGCGTGGCGGAGGGCGTCATCGACGACGCCGTGTTGATCCTCTCCGAACTCCTCAGCAACGCGTGCCGACACGGTCGGCCGCTCGGGACGGCCGCGGCCGGAGACGGCGTCGTCCTCGTCGAGTGGCGGATCGACGGCCGGGGCCGGCTCGTCGTGGAGGTGACCGACGGCGGCGGCCCCACCCGCCCCGCGCCGGCCACTCCCTCGGTGACGGCGCACGGCGGACGCGGGCTGAGCATCGTCACCGCGCTCGCCTCCGACTGGGGGGTCCGGGACGAATCCCGGGGCGAGGTGACCGTCTGGGTCGTCGTCCACCCGGATGTCCACGACCCCGACGCGGGACACCGCCGCGGCGACCCCCGCCCCCCCGCGACCGCCCGTACGACGGCGGACGGGCCACGGCTCGCCGAGGCACTCGACGAGTGCGGCTGAAGGCGCCGGCCACGCCCCGTGCGGGAGCCCGGGCCGACCCCCGGCACCGGCCGGCCACCGACCGCGACCGACCCTCGTCGCCGATCCGTACGCGTCGTCCACAGGGTCCCGGCGGCCGGGCACCGAACGGCTAGGCTCCCGCCGTACCGAAGAGCCGCGAACGGGAGACAGCGACGATGGCCAAGAAGCGACCGCAGACGAGGGCCGCACGCCCGCAGACCGACACGCAGGTTCCTGCCGTCGGCGCTCGTGAACCCTGCCCCTGCGGCAGCGGCCGACGCTACAAGGCGTGCCACGGGCGAGCCGCAGCACAGGCCGCCACCGAGCTGGTGCGGCGGCCCTTCGAGGGTCTCCCCGGAGAGTGCGACTGGGTGGCCCTGCGCGAGTTGGTACCCGCCGCCACCGCGCCCCTGTCCCTGAGCGGGGAACTGCCCGACGGCGTTCCCTCCGTCACCCTGGCCACCGTGTTGCCGATGGCCTGGCCCGCGTTGCGGCGCGACGACGGCTCCGTCCTGATCGGCCTGCAGAACGACACGGCCTCGGGCGACCTCAGTCGGGACCTCGCCGACACCCTGAAGCGTGCGCTCGCCGCCGAGCCGGGGACACCCGTCCAGGCCCGCCGGGTTCCCGCGGACGCGCCCCGCCTGCAGGACCTCCTCGACCCGACCGCCGCGTTCGAGCCGACCGTGCACGAGGGTTTCGAGTTCTGGGTTCCGGACGCGGAGCATGCCTCGCCCGAGGTGACCGCCTCCCTGGAGCGGGCCAACGAGGCGGCGATCCCGACCGTGCGCCTGCGGGGTGTGGACGCCGCGTACTGGTGCCGGACGCCCGACAAGAACCACCTGCGGTGGGTGATGCCGCATCCCGAGGAGCGGCTTCTGGACGCTCTCGCCCGCCTGCACGCGGCCGGTCGGTCGAGTATCGGCCAGGACACCCGGCTCGTCGGTTCGTTCCGTGCCCACGGGCTGACCGTTCCGGTCTGGGACCTGCCCAGTTCCACCACCGCCACCGATGTGGAGAAGCCGGCCGTCGAGTTCGCCGAACGCCTCGCGGACGCCCTGGCCGCGACCGCCCCGCTCACCGCGGACGAACGCCGGGCCCGCGGAGGCCTCACCAACCGCCAGGTCACACTCAGCTGAGCCGCGTCGGGGCCGAGGGCGGTTCGGGCGTGTCGAGGGACGAGCACCCCGCACGGCCGCCTCGGCCGTGCCGTGACTCCGGTCACAGAGCCGCAACTCCTTCGCACGACAAGCCAGTAGCTGACCGGAAAAGCAGAGATCGAATTTGCTAACAGCCGATCTCTTGTTACCGTTCCCGTAGCCCGGTTGCTGGTGCATCCCCCGTCGCCAGCAACCGGGTCTTTCCATGCCGTCCCCACGGCACCACCGCGCACCACCCCGACTCGCCCTCGGTCCAGCCGGCCCGGCCGCGCTGCCCCCGGTCCTCGGGCCGGCGCCGTGAGTGCCCGACGACGACCTGTCGAGAGCGGAGGGGCGCGCCGCGGCGAACTCGCCGAGCCGCCGGTCAGGGCGCCGACACGGCGCCCTCGAGATGTCCGGCGCCCGCGTCGCTGCCGGACCGCAGGAGCAGGGGACCATATCCGGCCCGGCTCGCGAGCTCCGTCACCGCCCAGTACTCCACCGGCGCGCCGCGGACGGGCCCGCGCGGGGTGTCGCAGCTGGCCGGACGATCCTCGTCGGCACCGAGGGAGCAGCGGGTCCGCACGGCGCCGCTTCCGGGGTCCATCAGGCTCAGCACCGCCTCCAGCGGGGCGCCGGTCCTGTTCCGGTAGTAGGCGCGGGCCCAGATCCGTCCGCCCTGGACCAGCACACAGGTCTGGGCCTCGGCTCCGTCCGCGGAGGTCAGCCGGGGTCCGCAGCGCACGGCGGTGGCGCGCCCCGGCACGAGGGCCCGCCTCGTGGGACTCCCGGTGGCCCGTGCGCCGGGGCCGGCCGTGGGGTCGACCTCGGCGTGCGGCACGGTGCCGCCCGGGCGTTCCGAGATCGTGCCCGCCGGTCGGCCTCCCCCCGGCGCGGCCCGCGGGGCGAGGCCACCGGCGCCCGGCCCGACGGACGGAGTCCCCGCACGACCCGTGGTGATCTCGGGGACCGGGGTCACCACGGCGTAGGGCACCACGACGGCGCACGCCGCCAGCCCCGCCGTCACGAACCGTCTCAGGCGTCGCGCTTCGCTCCGGCCCGCCCGGGGCGGACCACCGCCGGCGCCGTCCGGCGTCGGATCGTGGGGCGCCTCGGTGGGTCCGACGACGCCCCCGGAGCGTTCTCCGGGACACAGCGGCATGGCCGGGACGATAGCGACCTCGAAGGAGGGGTCGATCCGCTCCGCGCGCGTGCCCCCTAGGATTCGGGGGCGCTCACACCCGTACGAGTGAGGGTGTCGATCACGATGTCCACCACGGCCTCGACGTCGGGTAGCCACGGTGTCGCCGAACCGGGGAGCGGCGCCCGTTCCCATCGAACCGCGCCCTCGCCCGTCCTCGACGGGGGAAGCACCACGTATCCGCCTCGGCCGTGGAAACGGAGCGTGCCGGGGACGAGGTCCTTGGCGTAGAGCAACTCGCCGAGTCGCTCCAGGGAGTAGGGCTTGACCAGGATCGCCCAGCGCGTGGGCGCGGCGACGACGGGCCCCACGCGCAGGCCGGCGGCGTCGAGGGCGGCCAGCGCCCGGGCGGCGGGCAGTGCGGGCAACGAGATCGCGCAGGGCGCGTCTCCTCCGGTGGCCAGCACGATCGGCGCGCTCGGCCGGTTGGTCCACCACCACCGCACCATGCGGGCGTCGGTGGTGGCCGCCAGAATTCCGGGCTCGAAGGGGTGGGCCCCGGGCACGGAGCATTCGGGGTCGGGGCACGAGCACCGCCCGCCCCGCCGCCGGTCCGCCGACACTCCGGGCACGACGGGCCACCGCCGGCGGGCCGCGTAGGTCAGAGCCGCGCCGATCGACTCAGTTCCCCCGTCGTCCCGTCCGGGCAGGGGCCTGCGTCGCCTTCCGAGGATCTCGCGCATGAGCGCTCGTTCCTTTCCGTTGCACGCCTGGCAACACCGTGGGCCACATCACACCATGAACGATCACTGCGCTGTGCGTAGCTGTCGACGCGTCACCCCCCGGCCTCGGCGGGCGATCCCTCGGCCCCCGGATCGGGGACCGGGCGCACCGCCTGGTGGGTTCTTCCGGCCGCGGTGGCCCGTGGAGGCCGTCCGCGCCACCTGCCCGAGCCGCCGCCCCGGTCGCGACCCCCGCCGGGGACCGGCGGAGCGCGCCCGGTGTGGAGAGGCGCGATCGGGAGTCTCCGCCCTCCGCTGGTCTCCTCGGCCTCCGCGTCGTGGGAGCGGCCGGGTCGGGACTCGGTCGTCGTCGGATAGGACGTCCGGATTCGTCGTCGGGTTCCGGGTGCCCCCCACCACCCCCGACTCTCACCGGGTACGTACCCATCCCGATCGGTGTGACGCTCCGTGGAGCGGCTCCAGTCGACCGCAACAAACCCCCACACGTGGCGGTTTCCGGTCAAGTTCGGTTCTCTGCGCGCGAACGCGCGAGGGCGCGCCGCGCCCGTACGGAAGTCGACGACACCCCGGCGCCGGTCCCGGGCCCGTCCGGACGGGCCCGGGCACGCGGGGGCCGACCACGGTCCGACGCGACGACATGGGGGCTTCAGGGCGTTTCGAGGGATTGGTCGGCAGCGGAGAACGGGCGCCGCGCGCGTCACACCCCGCGGAAAGTGGCCGGAACAGACGCAGTGACTCCCTCCGCCACCCACACTGTCGCCGCCCCACGCGCCCCCGTCGCACGCTCCGGCCCCGCCGGTCGGACTCTCCGGGCGCCCGGAGAGTCGCGAAACGGGCGACCGTCCGCCCCGACCCGCCCGAACGGCGGACGGGAGGGCACTGCCGACGTCCGGCCGCTTGTCCGGATAGCGGACCCCCCTCTCCGTCGTAACGGTTCCATCCCCTGGGGACCCCTTCCGTACGGCCGTACGATGGACAGCGTCCAGTGTCCGATGGAGGAGGATGACCGTGGCGGAGGAGCTTCCGACGGAGCCCGAACGGAATGCCGTGGCGGCGGACGGGGAGGCCACCGAGCAGCCCGTCGAGCAACGCAAGAACGGCCTTTCCCGGGGACTGTCCGACGAGCTGGCCGCGAACATGAGGACCGGATGGGCCGACACCGAACTCCATGACCTGGAGCCGATCGCCCAGGTCGCGCGGACCGCCGAGCGGCGCGCGACCCTGTCCGCCCGCTTCCCCGGCGAGCGGCTGGTCGTCCCGGCGGGGAACCTCCGGACGCGCTCGAACGACACGGAGTACGCCTTCCGCGCCTCCGTCGAGTACGCCTACCTCACCGGCAACCAGACGCAGGACGGCGTCCTCGTCATGGAGCCCGCCGAGGACGGCCACCGGGCCGCCCTCTACCTGCTTCCCCGGTCCGACCGGGAGAACGGCGAGTTCTGGCTGGACGGGCAGGGCGAGCTGTGGGTCGGCCGACGCCACTCCCTCGCCGAAGCCGAGCGTCTGCACGGCATCCCCGCCCACGACGTACGCGAGCTGCCGGGCAGGCTCCGCGAGGCGACCGGCCCGGTACGCGTCGTCCGAGGCCACGACTCCGGCGTCGAGGCCGCCCTGACCGACAAAGTCACCGCCGAGCGGGACGCGGAGCTGCGCACCTTCCTGTCGGAGATGCGTCTGGTCAAGGACGAATTCGAGATCGGCGAGCTGCGAAAGGCGGTCGACTCCACCGTTCGCGGCTTCGAGGACGTGGTGCGGGTCCTGGACAAGGCGGAGGCCACCAGCGAGCGCTACATCGAGGGCACCTTCTTCCTCAGGGCCCGCGTCGAGGGCAACGACGTCGGCTACGGCTCCATCTGCGCCGCGGGACCGCACGCCTGCACGCTCCACTGGGTGCGCAACGACGGACCCGTCCGTCCGGGAGACCTGCTGCTGCTCGACGCGGGCGTCGAGACGCACACCTACTACACGGCGGACGTCACCCGCACCCTGCCGATCAACGGGCGCTACGACGACCTCCAGCGCAAGATCTACGACGCGGTGTACGAGGCGCAGGAGGCCGGTATCGCGGCCGTCCGGCCGGGAGCCAAGTACCGGGACTTCCACGAGGCCGCGCAGCGAGTGCTGACGGAGAAGCTGGTCGAGTGGGGCCTCGTCGAAGGCCCGGTCGAGCGCGTGCTGGAACTGGGCCTCCAGCGTCGCTGGACCCTGCACGGCACCGGCCACATGCTGGGCATGGACGTCCACGACTGTGCCGCCGCCCGGACGGAGACCTACGTGGAGGGCGTCCTGGAGCCCGGCATGGTGCTCACCGTCGAGCCCGGCCTGTACTTCCAGGCCGACGATCTCACCGTGCCCGAGGAATACCGGGGCATCGGCGTCCGCATCGAGGACGACATCCTCGTCACCGAGGACGGCAACCGCAACCTCTCGGCGGCGCTCCCTCGGCGCTCGCGCGACGTCGAGGAGTGGATGGCCCGGCTGCGCGGCTGAGGCGCGGCCTCGGCACGTCGGCGGAATGGGGAGCCCGACCGGGGGCGGGCTCCCCATTCGCGTTCACACGGCCACCGGCGGAGCGCCCTCCCGCCACTTCAGGATCTTGTCGAAGCTCACCACGGCTCCGCGACTGCCCGACTTGTTGCCGATGTGCACATGGTCGGAGAGTTCGCGGATGAGACACAGACCTCGGCCGTCCTCGGCCTCGTCCTCGGCCCGGCGCAGGCGGCGGAGCGACCCGCCGACAAGGGGCGCGGGAAAACCCGGACCCGTGTCGTCGACCTCGATCGAGCACCGCTCGCCGTCCAGGTAGGCGGTGACCCGAAAGGCTTCCCCGGCACCGTCCGGCTCACTCCGGCCGCCGTGCTCGACGGCGTTGGCACAAGCCTCCCCGAGAGCGAGGGACAGGTCGAAGGAGACATCCGGGTCGACGCCGACGGTCTCCATCGTGCCGAGCAGCAGGCGACGGGCCAGAGGCACGCTGGCCGCCTCCCGCCGCAGATGGAGCGACCACCAGATGCCCATGCTCCAGCCTCCCGACCCACGGCTCGACATACCGATACGTATTGCCCCCGGCCCCCGCGCGTAAGCACCGGGCCACCACGACACCGTCCGTACGGCGGACGCGCCCCACCGGGCCGACCGGACGGGACATTCACCGTGAATCAGGACAGGACACGCCGAGGTCGACGTTCCCGGCTTCGGCACACCTTGCGGACCTGCCGCACCGAGCCGCGAGGGTCGGTGCGATGATGAGCCCGCCATGAGTGTCCCCCTTCCGCCTTCGGCGCTCGCCGGACACGATCTCCGGATCCTGCGGGCCGCGGTGTTCGCCGCGGTCTGCGTCGTGCTGGCCGGAGTCGGACACTCGCTGGCGTCGGGAGCCACCGTTCCGTCGTGGACCCTGGGCGCCGGCCTGCTCGGGACCGCCGCGCTGGTGGCGCCGCTCGCCGGCAGGGCGCGCTCCTTGCCGGGTGTCGCGGCGGCGCTGGGCACGGGGCAGGTGGCGCTCCACGCCCTCTTCGGCGCCGGGCAGCACGGGGCCGTGGGCCCCGCGTCGACCACCGGTGCGTCCGTGTCCGACACGTCGCTGGTGCGGCAGGCCGCGCGCCTGATGTGCGGGATGAACGCCGCGGCGATCACTCCGGACCGGGCGGAGCGGATTCTGACCGACGCCCGACTGCTGCCGAACCCCGGGACGGGCCGGACGCCCCCGGCAGCGGCCTCCGTCCCGCACGTTCCCGAGGCGGCGCCCTCACTGTCGATGTTCCTCGGTCATGTCCTGGCCGCGCTGGCGGCAGGCTGGTTGTTGCGCCGGGGCGACCTGGCCCTGGCACGCCTGGTCGAATTGTCGACGCAGTCGGCGCGGGCGTTCGGTGAGGAAGCCAGGGTCCGCTCGCTACGCGAGGCGCTGAGGCTGGCGCGCGCTCTGTGCGTCGGCCTCCCGGTCGAGCCCGAGGGAGAGGGGCGAATCCGGACCCGGGCCCCCGCTCCGGAGCCCCGCGCCCTCGCGGGCGGGGCGCTGCACCACACGCTGATCCGTCGGGGCCCGCCGGAATCCTCCTACGCCCTCGCCGCCTGACACGACGCGCCTCCACCACTCCGCAGCACGCCGGGGAGGGGACCGCCTCGTGCGGCCGACGCGCGGTCGCCTCACCGCCGCGCCCCCACCCCCGTCGGGTCGCTCGTCGGCGCCCCGATACGCAGCTCTCCGACCGAAGCGGAGCACCCCTGCCATGAAGGCATCCCGTACCACCGCCGTCGGTGCCGTCACCGGCGCCGCCGTCCTGTTCCTGTCCGGCCCGGCCTGGGCCCATGTCACCGTGGAACCCGAAGGTTCCGCCGCCAGAGGCGGCTACGCGACCGTCAACTTCAAGGTCCCCAACGAGCGGGACGACAGCTCCACCACGAAGCTGGAGGTCACCTTCCCCGCCGCTCACCCGCTCTCCTCGGTTCTGCCGGCCCCGGTGCCGGGGTGGACGACCGAGGTCACCGAGAGCCCGCTCGACGAACCGGTCGAGGCACACGGCAGGAAACTCACCCGGGCAGTGACCAAGGTCACCTGGACCGCCGACGGCGACGGCATCGAGTCCGGCTTCTTCCAGAGTTTCCCGGTCTCCCTCGGCGCCCTGCCCGACGACGCCGACAGGCTCGTCTTCAAGGCGATCCAGACCTACTCGGACGACGAGGTGGTCCGCTGGATCGAGGTACCGGAGGCCGGTGACGACGAACCCGCCAACCCGGCGCCGGTACTGGAACTGACCGCCGCCGAGGACGGCCACCACGGTGGCGGCGCGGAAACGACGGAGACGACCGCGGCGACCCCGTCGTCCCCGGCCGAGGACACCACGCGCGACACCACGCTCGCCGCGACCCAAGCCCCCGGGACCGACGACACGGGTGCCCTGGCGGACTCGGGCGGCACCGACACCACGGCCCGCGTTCTGGGCGTCGTCGGCATCGCCGTCGGCGCCGCCGGCGTCGCGTACGGCGTCCTCTCCGGCCGACGTCGCGGACAGGCCTGACACCCCCCGCTCGGCGGGCCCCGACGACCCCGGCGCCCGCCGAGCGCCCTAGACCCCTGGACATTCCCCTGATGCGCAAGAAGAAGACACTCGCGGTGGCCGCGCTCCTCACCGCCGCCTCCCTGACCCTGACCGCCTGCGGCGGCGGCTCCGGCGACGCTCCGGTCACCGTGGTGTCCGAGGACACCTCCCAGCAGGCGGCGACCGTCCTGGACAAACCGTTCGAGAAGCCCGACCTGGTGCTGACCGACACCTCCGGCGACCCGTACGACCTGCGTGAGGAAACCGCCGGCAAGCCGACACTGATCTACTTCGGCTACACCCACTGCCCGGACGTCTGCCCGCTCACCCTCAGCAACATCGCGGTGGCCAAGTCGAAGCTTCCCGAGGCCGAGCGGGAGAAGCTGCGGGTCGTCTTCGTCTCCACCGACCCCGAGCGTGACACCCCCGAAGCCCTCGGGGAGTGGCTCCCGGGCATCGACCCGGAGTTCATCGGCCTGACCGGCGATTTCCCCACCATCCAGGCGGGCGCCCGCACCCTGGGCATCTCGATCGACCCACCGACCAAGGACAGCAGCGGCGAGGTGGTCTCCCAACACGGCACACAGGTGATCGCGTTCTCCCCGAAGACCGACGCCGGCTACGTGATCTACGGGGAGGACGCCGGGGTCGACGACTACACCCAGGACCTGCCCCGACTCATCGAGGGAGAGACCCCGTGAAGTCACGTCTTCACCGAGCCACCGTGCCCGCCTCACTCCTGTGCGGTGCCCTGCTGCTGACCGGCTGCGGCTCGGACGGATCGGACGCCGGATCGGACGACTCGGCCACCGCACTGAGCGTGAGCGGCGCCTACATGCCACAACCCGTCTCCGCCTCGATGGCCGCCGGGTTCCTGACCATCACCAACTCGGGCGACGTCGCCGACGAACTGACCTCCGTCACCAGTGACCTCGGCGAGGTGACCGTGCACGAGACCGTGGACGGGGCGATGCGGGAGGTCGAATCCCTGGAGATCCCGGCCCATGGCGAACTGGCGCTGGAGAGCGGCGGCGACCACCTGATGTTCGAGTCCCTGGAGCGGCGGCCGGAGGAAGGACAGACCGTCACCCTGGAGCTGCGCTTCGCGCACGGCGACCCGGTCACCGTCCGACTCCCCGTGAAGGCGGCGACCTACCGACCCACCGGGCACGGCTCGGGCTCCGCGGAACCGTCGGAGAGCTCGAACTCCCAGGACATGCCGGGCCAGGAGACCGGTGACCACACGGGCGAACCGGTGGAATCCGAGCACTCCGCACACTGAACGGCCCCGCACACCTCGGGAGGGATCACCTTGACGCAGCGCACCGGCCCCTGGGCGCGAACCCTGACGCTGCTGTTTCTGGCTGCGGCCTGCGCACTCCTCGGCGCCGCGGGCCCGGCCGTCGCGCACGCCGCGTTGACCGGCAGCGACCCGCGACAGGGGTCGGTGATCGACAAGGCGCCGGATCAGGTGACCCTGACCTTCTCCGAGTCGGTCGCGACCGTCTCGGACGCGGACTCGTTGCGCGTCCTGGATCCGCGGGGCGAACGCGTCGACGACGGCGCCGCCACGGGTGACGACGGTCGTGACCACACGGTGCGGCTGCACGCCGGCTTGCCGGACGGCACCTACACGGTGGCCTACCAGGTCGTGTCCGCCGACGGACACCCCGTCACGGGGGCCTTCGTCTTCTCCGTCGGCGCTCCCTCGGCGACCTCGGTCTCCGTCTCCGACGAGACCGCCGGGGGCGGCGTGGTCGGGGCGCTGTACGGCGTGGGCCGGTACGTCTCGTACGCCGGCTTCCTGGTGCTCGTCGGCGGAACCGCCTTCGTCCTCGTCTGCCTGCCGGGAGGCACACGGGCCCGCGCCGCGCAAAGGCTCGTCGGGGCGGGGTGGCTGGCGCTGACCGGCGCGACCCTCGCCCTGCTCCTCCTGCGAGGCTCCTACACCCGTTCCGGGGCCGTCGCCGACATCTTCGACCTGGGATTGATGGGCCAGGTCCTGGAGACCAGGACCGGTACGGCCCTCGTGTCCCGTCTCGTGCTGCTTGCCGCGGCGGCCCTGTTGGTCTCCGTGCTGTTCGCACCCCACGGTTCGAGAGAGGAGGCCGGGGCGGAACGTCCGCCGTTCGTCCTCCTGGCGGGCGGCGCGGTCGTCGCGGTGGGGCTCGCGTCGAGTTGGGCCCTGTCGGAGCACGCCTCGACCGGACTTCAGCCGGGCATCGCGATGCCCGTCGACGTCCTCCACCTGCTCGCCGCGGCGGCTTGGCTCGGCGGACTCGCCGCGCTGCTCGCCACGCTGCGTCAAGGCCCCGGAGGGCCCGGGGAGGTCATCGCGGTACGTCGCTTCTCGCGAGTGGCCTTCGCAAGTCTCGTCGCCCTCGTGATGACCGGTGCCTACCAGTCATGGCGCCAACTCGGTTCCTGGTCGGCGTGGGTCGACACCCGATACGGGCAACTCCTCGCGGTAAAGATCGCTTTGGTCGCCCTCCTCGTCGGGTTCGCCTTCCTCTCCCGCCGTTGGACGACTCGGCTCTCCCGCCCGGCCGCCCCCGGGCTCGGCGCGGATTCCCGGACGCCGCAAGGGGCGAGAGCCTCGACCCCGGAAGGCACCGCAGAGGCGAAGGCACCAGCACCCGGCGCGCGATCGTCCCCGTCGACGACGATCGATCCACCCGCCTCCGCCCCGTCGGGCGACCCCGCCCGCACCGCTCAACTCGCCCGGCAGCAGGCCGCCATCGCGGCGGCTCAACGGAAGCGGTCACGCGACGCCGACCCGATCCGGCGCGGGCTGCGGCGCTCGGTCCTCGCCGAGGCGGGCATAGCCGTCACCCTGCTGGCCGTCACGGCAGCCCTCACCCAGACCGAGCCCGCGCGCACGGTGGGAGGAACCGCCGCCGCCCCCGTCGACGACTCCACCGGCGCGCTCACGCTGGACATTCCCTTCGACACCGGAGGGGAGAACGGCCAAGGGGTCGTCCGGGTCGACCTCGACCCCGCTCGGGTCGGCGCCAACGACGTCCACGTCTACGCCACCACGACCGGGGGGCGCCCCCTCGACCTGCCCGAGGTCAGGATCGCCCTCACCCTGGCCGCCGAGGACCTGGGCCCGCTGCCGGTGGTTCCCGATCACGTCTCCACCGGCCACTGGTCGGCGAGTGCCGTCCGGATTCCCGCGGCGGGCGACTGGCGGGTCGCCGTGACCGTGCGCACCTCCGACATCGACCAGGTGACCGTCTCCAAGAACGCGCAGATCGGCTGACCGACATGGCTGACCAGTCTTTCCCTCGGGCTCGCGCCGCCGCCGAGCCCCCCGGCCCCGCCACCGGGGATTCGTCGCCGCCGGACCCACCGGGCATCTCGCGACGCCGACTGTTCGGCACCGCCGGGGCCACCGGCCTCGCGTTCGCCGCCGCCGGAGCGGCCACCGGCCAGGCGCTCGCGTCGTCGGACGTCGAGCCACTCTCCTCGCTCGGGGCGAGGCGGGCGATGTTTCACGGGAAACATCAGCCCGGCATCATCGAACCGGCTCAGGCGTGTGGCCACCTTGTCGCGTTCGACCTGGTGGCGGGCGCCGGCCGCACCGAGGCGGCGGCATTGCTGCGGCGATGGTCGGAAACGGCCAGGCTGTTGATGTCGGGCGACACGGCCGGATCGGACGACACCGGAGTCGCGAGGGACGCCGGACCGTCCTCTCTCACCGTCACATTCGGCTTCGGTCACGACTTCTTCACTCGGACCGGCCTGGAGGAACGAAGGCCGTCCGCGCTCGTTCCGCTGCCCGAATTCTCCTCGGACCGCCTCGACAAGGGCCGGAGCGACGGCCACCTCTGGGTCCAGATCGGTTCCGACGACGCCCTGGTGGCCTTCCACGCGCTCCGCGCCATCCAGCGGGACGCGGGCGAAGCGGCCCGCCTCCGATGGCAGATGAACGGGTTCAACCGGTCGCCGGGCGCCACCGCCCGTCCGATGACCGCGCGCAATCTGATGGGTCAGATCGACGGCACGCGCAACCCTCGCCCCGAGGAGACGGACTTCGACGAACGCGTCTTCGTGCCCGCCTCCGGCGGACAGGACGCGGCGTGGATGGCCAACGGTTCCTACGCCGTCGTCCGTCGTATCCGCATGCTCCTCGACGACTGGGAGAAACTGTCGCTCTCCGCCCAAGAGGACGTGATCGGACGACGCAAGGCCGACGGGGCTCCGTTGACCGGGGGCGACGAGACGACCGAGATGGACCTGGAGAAGACCGACGAGGCGGGCTACCTGGTCGTGCCCGTCAACGCCCATGCCCGCATCACGCGTCCGGATCAGAACGACGGCGCCGCCATGCTCCGCCGCGCCTTCTCGTACCACGACGGCTACGACGCCGACGGCCTCCCCGACGCCGGACTGCTGTTCGTCTGCTGGCAGGCGGACCCACTGCGTGGGTTCGTCCCCGTCCAGCGCAAGCTGGACCGGGGGGACGCGTTGTCGGAGTACATCCGCCACGAGGCCGGCGCGCTGTTCGCGGTGCCGGGCGGGGCGTCGCCGGGGGAGTACGTCGGACAGGCGCTGTTGGAGGGGTGACCGCCGAGGGCTCGCGGCACGGAGCGGCCCGGCGGCGGCGAGGTGAACGTCGCCCGGCGCGGCACTAGGGTGAGGTCATGCCAGCCAGTTACGCGTACCTCGGCCCCGAAGGCACCTTCACGGAGGTCGCCTTGCGCGCTCTCCGAGAGGCCGCCACCAGGGAGCTGGTCCCTCACATCTCGGTGCGCTCGGCCTTGGACGCCGTGCGGGACGGGGAGGCCGAGGCGGCGTTCGTGCCGATCGAGAACTCGGTGGAGGGCGGTATCACGGCCACCCTCGACGAACTCGTGGCGGGCCGACCACTGATGATCTACCGCGAGGTACTGCTGTCGATCACCTTCGCCCTGCTCGTCCGGCCGGGTACACGGCTCTCGGACATCAAGACGGTCACCGCCCACCCGGCGGCGCAGCCCCAGGTCCGCAACTGGCTCAGGGCCAACCTGCCGGACGCCGCCTGGGAGTCCGCCGCCTCCAACGCCGACGGCGCTCGCCTGGTGCAGGAGGGCCGGTACGACGCCGCCTTCGCCGGCGAGTTCGCGGCGGCCCGGTACGGCCTGCGGGCGCTGGAGACGGGGATTCACGACGCCGAGAACGCGCAGACGCGCTTCGTCCTGGTGGGCCGACCCGCCCGCCCCGCGGCACCGACGGGCTCCGACAAGACGTCCATCGTGCTGTGGCAACGCGACGACCACCCGGGGGGGCTGCGCGATCTGCTGGGCGAGTTCGCCACGCGAGGTGTGAACCTGATGCTTCTCCAGTCCCGGCCCACGGGCGCGGGCATCGGAAACTACTGCTTCTGCGTCGACGCCGAGGGACACGTCCACGACCGCCGGGTGGCCGACGCGCTGACGGGCCTGAAGCGGATCTGCCGCGAGGTTCGGTTCCTGGGCTCCTATCCGCGTGCCGACCTCCGACCGATCGACGCTCCGGAACCCTCACCGGGCACGTCCGACGCCGCTTTCGCGGCGGCGGCCGACTGGGTGGCGAGGTGCCAGGACGGGCGATTCTGAGCCGACCGGCCGGCTCGCGCACCTGGGGCCCTCACTCGCGGAAGTTATCCACAGGGAGCCCTCGCCTCCTGGGGACAAGTCGACACGAGCCGGCCGCTCGGACCGTCGCTCACCTGCGGAACAACGCTCGTGATCTCGGATTCACGCGCGATTCCACCATCCGTGCACCCTCGCACCACATCAACGTACGTCCGTTTACGCCCGAATGCGGGCATTCCCGCGTTCGGGCGACGGAGATCGCCCACTCCGCCGCCATCCGGAATGATCAATTCCATTGTGCGCGGATTCCCACACAGGCTGTGGATAACTTTATCCCGACGTCACCTTCGGCCGGGGAGGTCCGGCCCGGGGAATGCCTCACGGCACGCGGAATTCCGGTCACGCCGACCACCCCGGCGCACGAGGGGATCACCGGCGACCAGAGCGCGCCCGACCTCGTGGACGCGGGTCCGCTCGCCCCCCACCGGGTCGGCGGAACGGGGTCGAGATCCGACCGCGCGCACCGGTAGCCTGGGGCACGTGATTGACCTTCGACTGCTCCGCGAGGACCCCGACCGAGTGCGCGCCTCCCAGCGCGCCCGCGGCGAGGACGTCACCATCGTCGACGCCCTCCTCTCCGCCGACGAGCGGCGCAGGTCGTCCGGCGTCCGCTTCGACGAGCTCCGGGTGGAGCAGAAGAGCCTGGGCAAACTCATCGGAAAGGCGGCCGGGGAGGAGAAGGCCGAACTCCTCGGTCGGGCCAGCGCGCTGGCAGCCGAGGTCAAGGCGGCGGACGCCGCACGGGACGCCGCCGACGCGGAGACCCAGGAACTGCTGCTGCGCCTCGGCAACCTCGTCCATCCGGACGTTCCCGTGGGCGGCGAGGACGACTTCGTCACCCTGGAGACCCACGGAACGCCGCGGGACTTCGCCGCCGAGGGGTTCACACCCCGCGACCATCTCGAACTGGGCCAGTCCCTCGGCGCCATCGACGTGGAACGCGGTGCCAAGGTCTCCGGCTCCCGCTTCTACTTCCTGACCGGAGTGGGCGCCCTGCTGGAGCTGGCGCTGGTCAACGCCGCCCTGGCCCAGGCGACCGCGGCAGGCTTCACCCCCATGCTCACCCCCGCCCTGGTCCGCCCCCAGTCGATGGCCGGCACCGGATTCCTCGGGCAGGCCGCTCAGGACGTCTACCACTTCGACAAGGACGACCTCTACCTGGTCGGCACCTCCGAGGTGGCTCTCGCCGCGTACCACATGGACGAGATCATCGAGAAGGAGCGCCTGCCGCTGCGCTACGCCGGCTTCTCGCCGTGCTTCCGACGCGAGGCCGGGTCCCACGGCAAGGACACCCGGGGCATCTTCCGGGTCCACCAGTTCGACAAGGTCGAGATGTTCTCGTACGTCGCCCCGGAGGACTCGGCGGCCGAGCACCGGCGGTTGCTGGAGTGGGAGAAGCAGTGGCTGGACTCGCTGGAGCTGCCCTTCCGGGTGATCGACGTCGCCACCGGTGACCTGGGAGCCTCCGCCTCGCGGAAGTTCGACTGCGAGGCGTGGATCCCGACGCAGGGCAAGTACCGCGAGCTGACCTCCACCTCGGACTGCACCGAGTTCCAGTCCCGCCGCCTGGCCATCCGGATGCGCGAGGACAAGAAGGCGCGTCCACTGGCCACCCTCAACGGCACGCTCTGCGCCGTGCCCCGCACGATCGTGGCGCTCCTGGAGAACCACCAGCGTGAGGACGGTTCCGTACGCGTGCCGGAGGTGCTGCGCCCCTACCTGGGCGGTCGGGAGGCCCTGGAGCCGGTGTCCCGGTGACGGACACCGACCCGGGAGCGCGGTTCCCCTACCGGCTGATCGCGACCGACCTGGACGGAACGCTGCTGCGCGGAGACGGCACGGTGTCCCCGCGCACGCGCGCCGCGCTGGACGCGGCGACCCGGGCAGGAGCCTCCCATGTCGTGGTGACCGGCCGACAGGTCCCGTGGACCAGGCACGTCCTCGACGATCTCGGCTACCGGGGGCTGGCCGTGTGCGGTCAGGGAGCACAGGTGTACCACGCGGGGGAGCGGAGGCTGTTGACCTCGGTCACCCTGGACCGCTCGCTCGCCGGCGTGGCGCTCGCCAAGATCGAGGCGGAGACCGGCCCGCTGTGCCTCGCGGCGGGTCGCGACGGACTGGACGGCGAGGTCCTGGTCGGGCCCGGGTACGAGGTCGTGGGAGGACTCCCCGCCACCCCGCTCACGGACGCCTCCGAGCTGTGGTCGGCCCCACTGAACAAGATCTACATACAGCATCCGACCCTGTCGGACGAGGCACTGGCCGAGGCGGCTCGCCGGACCGCCGGTGACCTGGTCGCCGTGACGCTGTCGGGAGCGGGCATCGTCGAGCTCCTGCCGCTGGGCCTGTCCAAGGCCACCGGGCTGTCGCTGACGGCCCGCAGGCTCGGTCTGCGCGCCGCGGACGCCCTGGCCTTCGGCGACATGCCCAACGACGTGCCGATGCTCGCCTGGGCCGCGCGCGGGGTGGCCATGGCCAACGCGCACGCCGAACTGCGCTCGGTCGCGGACGAGGTGACGACGTCCAACGACGAGGACGGCGTGGCACTGGTCCTCGAGCGACTGTCGGGCTGAACGCCGGCCCCACCCTGGCCCGGTCCGCCCTCCGACCCCCGCCGCGCGGGACGCCCGCGCGGCCGGCCCGTCGATCCGACTCGGCCCGTCGGGTCGGACCGGCCGGTCCGTCAGCGCGCGCGTGGCCGCCCCGAGGGGCGGCGCCGCTCCGCCGCGGAACGCACCCGGAGCTCGGCGGGGCCCCGGGGCCAGGTCACCGAGACCGGCGGGTCACAGGGGCCGCGGCGGACCGAGGAGTGGTGTGCGGACCGGAGCCGCGAGCCCCACGAACACGACCATCTCGTGGCCCCCCGGGTTGGTCTGTACCGGGACGTCACGCCAGTTGTTGGCGAGCCAGACGTTGCCGGAGGGGTCGATCTGTACCGCGGTGTTGCGCTCCAGGCCGTCACTGGTGTATCCGGTGTCCGACGGAGAGATCGGATCCCCGGTTCGGAGCCCCGGCGGACAGGCGGACTCGCGAACCCCGCAGAGGTTGGCCAGCCGGTGCCCGCCGAAGTTCGCCACCCAGACGGTGTCCTCACCGTCGACGGCCACGCCCCAGGGGAGGAAGAGGCCGTCGTTGACGAACGGCCGAGCGGGGGTGGAGCCGTCGGGACGCACCATGGTCACGGAGGCGTCCACGTGCCGCGTCTCGATGTCGACGACGGCCTCCGCGACCATGGCGGGCGTGGTCCCCTCGCAGGGCGCCACCACGGCGCCGCTGTTGGCCACCCAGACGTTGCCCCGACTGTCCGAGGCGACGCCCATGGGCCGCTTGATCCCACCCCCCGTGACCGAACGCAGCGGCTTGCCCCGCGCGGACAGCACCATGACGCTGTCGCTCCCGTTGCCGCTCACCCAGGCGCGTCCGCGCGGGTCCACCGCCACGCCGAACGGCTTGACCAGCCGATCGCCGCCGGGCGCGATGTTCCGTGCCCGGCGCGCGTTCCCCTGGGGGATCCGCGTGACGCTCCTGCCACCACAGTTGGCGATCCACACGTTGCCGTCCGGGTCCGACAGGACACCCTGCGGCTGGACGATCTTCCCCTGCCGCCAACCCAGGGGCGGGGAGAGCGGTCGACCACCGGGGCCGAACTCCGAGACGCTGCGGTAGAAGCGCTCGGCATCGATCGGACAACCGGCCCCCTGGAAGCCGAAATTGGTCGCCCAGACCCGGCCCCGGGGATCGATGGCCGTCCCGAACCCGACCCCGTACAGCCCACCGCCCCGGTAGGGGGCTCCCGGAACCGCCCGGCCCGTCGGGGTCAGCCGGGACAGGACACGCGACCCACAGACCGAGTTCCGCGGGTCGTCGTCGAACACGTAGTTGTTGCCGATCCACGCGGTGCCCCGCGCGTCGAACGCGACGTTGCCCGGCCCGTCCAGCTCGTGCCCGTTGCCCACGTAGCGCAACGCGAGCGTCCAGGCGTCGGGCGCCCGGCCCAGGCGGGGGCGGTACGTCCTCCTCCCGTCGGCCAGCGCGTAGAGTTCGGCGACGTTGTTTCCGGGCAGCGCGGCGATGTCCGCGACAGCCTGGAAGGTCTCCCGGGGCACGGGGGATCCGGGCCTGGCGGCCAGTTCGAGAAGGCGCGCGCATCGACCCCCCGCCGTGCAGGCGGAGAGGATGTCCGCCAACGTGTTGAAGGCCCGCAGCGTGGACGTCTCGTCGCCGTTCGGAGCGTCGGCGAGCGTGCGGGCCACCCCTCCGTCACGGACGTCGGCAAGGTTGTGGGCGACGGCAGCGGCGTTCCGCAACCCCGGGTCACGGCCCGCCACCTCTCCTCCCCGGGTGAACTGGGCCAAGGCGTAGCCCGCCGCGACGGTGGTGCGCTCGTTGAGCACCACCCGCGGCCGGTGGCGCCCACCACTCAGCACGGCGACCAACCGGACGGGCCGGGTGCGCCCCGCCGCACGCCGTCCGGCCTGCGAGGCGTCCGCGGTGAGGTACAACACGGCGTCGTCGGGGTCCTTCAAGACCCGGTGGTCGATCCTGAACCGGCCGCGGGAGTCGCTGCGGGTGCGCGCCAACTCCCTCGCTCCGGAGCGGGAGTCGTCCCCGGCGCGCCACAGCGTCACCCGGGCTCCGCTGATCGGGCCCGCGGCGCCGCGCACCACACCACGCTGGTCCGACGTCGTCGCGGAGGGCGGCGGGCCGTCGGAGCCACGTGGATAGGCGGCGCCGGTCACCAGAGAGGCGAGGACGGCGGTGAGCAGAGCGGCTCGGCGACGGCGCACGGGAGCTCCGTTCTTCTGTGAGGTCGGATGTCGCCGAGTGCCTCGCGCACACGGGCCGCGGCTGCGCGGCGACCGCCTCACCGTGACATCCGCGGAGCCGTGGGCGGGTCGCTCGCCGCCGTGCGCCGCCATCGCCACCCGTTCAAGCGACCGAAAGCGACCGGACGGACGCCGGAACCCGACGTTCGGACGCCGCACCGTCGACCCTGTTCGCCACGCCGACGCGGCAGCCCGGGCCCGGTCCCGCGCCACGTCCGGGCGACCGGAGGCCCGAGACGTCCGGACATCCGCGCGAGCAGGACGCGTCCGCGTCCGGCCGCCGTCGCCCCGAGGCATCGCCACGGGGCCGAGGGCCGGCCCCCGTCGGCGACCGACGCCACGACCTCGGGGCGCGCACGACGTCCGCCGACGACCGCCCCTTCCGGTGCCGGCGGCGGTACCGCCCTCGCGGAGGGGCGGCCACGCGATGGTCAGCCGAGTTGTCGCGGAGCGTCGGTGGCGATCCGCTCGAAGACCGCCTGGTCGGCGGCGAAGACGGAGTCGGGGATCGGCCAGTGGACCACGATCTCGGTGAATCCGATCTCTCGGTGGCGACCGGCGAAGTCGACGAAGGCGTCGACGGACCGCAGCGGCCCGTTCCGCTCGGGGGTGAAGCCGTGGAGCAGGATCTTGTCGAGCTCCGCAGCGTCGCGGCCGGCGTCGGCACAGGCCTTTCCGAGCTTCTCGATCTGGCCGCGCAAGGCGTCCGCCGACTCCTCCGGGGTGCCCGTCTCGGACAACTTCGGGTCGCCCGTCGTCACCCACCCCTGTCCGTGGCGGGCGGCCAGCCTCAGACCACGGGGGCCGGTCGCCGCGACCGCGAACGGCAGCCGGGGCCGCTGCACACAGCCGGGCAGGTTCCGGGCCTCCTCCGCGGCGTAGAAGTCGCCCCGCTGCGAGACCGCGCCCTCGGTGAGCAGGCGGTCGAGCAACGGAACGAACTCCGCGAACCGGTCCGCCCGCTCCCTGGGCGTCCACGCGTCCTGGCCCAGCGCCGTCGCGTCGAAGCCGTTGCCCCCGGCACCGATACCGAGGGTGAGGCGTCCGCCGGAGATGTCGTCCAGCGAGATCAGTTCCTTGGCGAGCGTCACCGGGTGCCTGAAGTTCGGCGAGGTGACGAGAGTGCCGAGGCGGATGTCCTCCGTGACCGACGCCGCGGCCGTGAGCGTGGGGAGCGCCCCGAACCAGGGTCCGTCCCGGAACGACCGCCACGACAGGTGGTCGTAGGTGTACGCGGCGTGGAACCCGAGGTCTTCCGCCCGCCGCCAGATCTTCTGTCCCTCGCTCCACCGGTGGATGGGGAGGATCACCGTGCTCAAACGCATGACCCCGACGATACGCGGGCCTCTCCTCCCCCTTCCGCCTCCCGCACAGGCGAGCGGTACGGCCCGCTCGCGGCGCGGGATCACGCCCTTCTCGTCCCTCCCCTCGTTCGTCCTGGGGCGCGCGGGCGGAGGGCACCCCGGCGGGCGGCGGAGAGCGAGGCCCGGCGCCTCCGCCGCGGGGGTCGGGAACCGGCCATGGGGCGGACGCGCACAGCACGCGTGCGCGGTGGGGCGCACAAGCGTGCGAGCACGTGGGGAACAATGAGCGCGTGACCTCAGCGACCCGTCGACTCCCCAGCGGACGGGCGGACACCGTCCGCCCCCGCCTGATCGCCACCGATCTGGACGGCACCCTGTTGCGCGACGACAAGACGGTGTCGCCACGCACGGTGGCCGCCTTGGCCGCCGCCGAAGAGGCGGGCGTCGAGGTCTTCTTCGTCACCGGTCGCCCGGCCCGGTGGATGGACACGGTGAGCGAGCACGTCCACGGCCACGGCCTCGCCATCTGCGGCAACGGGGCCGCCGTGGTCGACCTGCACGGTGAGGCCGGTTCACACCGCTTCGTCACGGTGCGCGAACTGGCCCGGGACAACGCGCTGGAGGCCGTGCGCCGCCTGCGCGACGCGGCACCCGGGACGGTCTACGCGGTGGAGCAGACCTACGGCTTCAACCAGGAACCGGACTATCCGCGACTGCACCTGGAGATCCCCGATGTCCTGGCCCCCGCGGAGGAGCTGCTCGGGCGGAACGGGCCCGCCCCGAGGGAACCGGTGCTGAAGATCCTCGCCTTCCACCCCCGACTGGACCCCGACACCTTCCTCCGCGTGGCCAGGGCCGCCATCGGCGGCCGTGCCGGTGTGACCCGCTCCAGCCCCAACGCCCTGGTCGAGATCAGCGGGCCGGGCGTCTCCAAGGCCAGTACCCTCGCCCTGTGTTGTGCGGAGCGGGGCATCTCACACGAGGCCGTCGTCGCCTTCGGGGACATGCCGAACGACGTCGAGATGCTCAGTTGGGCGGGCCGGTCGTACGCGATGGGCAACGCCCACCCGGACGTCGTGGCGGCGGCCTCGGGCCGGACGTACGCCAACAACGACGACGGTGTCGCGATCGTGATCGAGAGGCTGCTGCGGCCGTAGGCGTGGAACCGCGCTCGGCCTCGGGCGACGGGCGAGGCGAGGCCCAGGACGACACGCGGGGTCGGAGCCCTTCGAGGGCCCGCGTCGGCGGACGCGATCAGCGGGCCCGCGAGCGTCTCCCGCGCTCAGTACGGTGCCTCCCACACGACCGTCGTGCCCCGACCGCCCGGACCGAGACCAGGCTCGATGCGCTCGGCTCCGCCCAGGCTCTCGGCCCGCCTCTGGAGATTCCGCAGTCCGCTTCGCCGGCGGCGGTCCTCGGGGATGCCCACCCCGTCGTCGGCGACGGTCAACCGGACGCCGGGTACTCCGCCGGGCAACGTGACGGTGGCATCGAGCACGATCTCGATCCGGGTGGCCCGCGAGTGCCGGAAGGCGTTGGAGAGCGTCTCGCGGAGCGCGGCGATGAGATTGCGTCCGGTGAGGTCGCCGATCGCGTCGTCCACGGGTCCGAGGCGGCGGTACGACGGGGTGAACCCGAGAGCCACGGCGGCGGTGGTGATCTCCCGCAGCACCCGGACGGAGAGTCCCGGCGACCACTCGGCGGGCTGCCGCAACGCGAAGACCGCCGAGCGGATCTCGTCGATGGTCACACCGAGTTCCTCGACCGCTCTCCGCACCCCGTCCCGAACCTCCGGCACCGCTGTGCGGCGTTGGGCGTCCGTCAGCATCGTCCCGGTGGCGAGCAACTGCTCGATGACCAGTTCGTGCAGGTCACGGGCGACTCGCTGGCGCTCCGCGTAGACGGCGAGACGCTCTCGGTCGCGTTCCGCCTCGGCCAGTGCCAAGGCCAGGGCGGCCTGTTCCGCGAACTGGGCGGCGGACACCCGCTCGCTCGGGGCGAACGGCCGACCGCCGCGGGCCCGGGGCAGGACGAGAGCGCCGAGAACCCGTTCGTCGACACAGAGCGGCAGCATCGCGGTGGGCCCGAAGCGGCTCTTCGCCGCCACGTCGACGCAGGCGAGCGCGTCGGTCGCGAGGTCGTCCAGATGGACGGCGCGTCCGTCGAGCAGCGGGACGAAGGTCTCGCATTCCCTGGCGACACCGGTGTCGAGAACCCCGGTCGCCTCCGGCGGGTCGGCGGCGGCGACTTCCAGTCGATCATCGACGAACAACACCACGATTCCGGCGTCCGAGTCGGACAGCCGTCGCGCCTGTTCGGCCACGATGCGCAGGGCGTCGACGAGGTCGCCCTCGCCCCGTAGCGCCCGGGTGACGGCGAGGGCTCCGTCGATCCATCGTTCGTGTTGCCGCGCGGCCTCGTAGAGGCGGGCATTGCCGATGGCCATGCCCGCCTCGGTGGCCAACACCCGGACCACGTGGAGATCGTTCGCCTCGAATCCGGTACCCCCGAGCTTCTCGGCGAGATAGAGGTTGCCGAAGGCCTCGCCGTGAACCCGGATGGGCACTGCGAGGAAGCCCCGCATCGGGGCGTGGTCCGGGGGGAGGCCACCTTCCGTCGGGTCGGTGGTGAGGTCGGCGAGTCGCACCGGGCCCGGATCGTCGAGCAGCGCGCCCAGAAGGCCCTTGCGACCGCCGGGAAGCCCGCCGCCCGCCGCGTCGACGCCGTACTGCACGAAGTCCTCCAGGCCCTCGCCGTCCTCGGTGAGCACACCGATGGCCGCGTACCGCGCCTCGGCCAGCGTGGCCGCCGTCTCGCAGATCCGCTCCAGCGTGGTGCGCAGTTCCAGCCCGCTGCCGACGGAGCGCATCGCCGTCAGCAGCTTCGGTACCCGCTCGCGCAACTCGGACGAGACCCCTTCCTCTTCCTCGGGCCGCCGAGAGCCGGGGGGCGAGGATGCCATACTCCGAGACTAATCAGGGTGATCTGCCCGGTAAAGTCCGATCTAGTGGACCGCCTCGGCCTCCACTTCCCGGGCGATCATCGCTCGGAGCGGCCCGTCGGTGTCGGCCAGCTCGGCGAAGGGGCCCCGCTGAGCGACGCGCCCGTCTTCCAACACCATCACCTCGTCCACGGCTTCGAGACCCGCCAGGCGGTGCGTGATCAGTACCGTGGTCCGGCCCTCGGTGGCGGCGAGGAGCTCACGCGTGAGCGCGTCGGCGGTCCGCAGATCCAGGTGCTCCGCGGGTTCGTCCAGGACCAGCACGGGGAAGTCGGCCAGCAGTGCCCTGGCCAGGGCAAGCCGCTGACGCTGACCACCGGAGAGGCACGCACCGTGCTCGCCGACCAGGGTGTCCAAGCCCTCGGGGAGGCGTTCGACCCACTCCAGCAGCCTCGCGCGGTCCAGCACGCGCCAAAGATCCGCGTCGGTGGCGTTCTTCCTGGCCAGGAGGAGGTTCTCCCGGAGAGAGCTGTCGAAGAGGTGCGCGTCCTGCGCGCACAGCCCCACGTGTCGCCGCACGTCGTCGCTCTCCAGATCACGCGCCTCCACCCCGCCCAGGGTGTACGAGCCCTCCTCCGCTTCGAGGAACCGCAGGAGGACCCCTGCCAGGGTGGTCTTGCCCGAGCCCGACGGCCCCACCACGGCCAAACGCCGCCCCTCGGCCAGAGTCAGGTCCACCCCGTCCAGCGCCGGCCGGTGCTGCCCGGGGTGGCGAGCGCGCAGGCCGCGGAGAACGAGCGGGAACGGCGTGTCCGGGGCTGGGCGGGGCGACTCCGGCTCCACGACGGGATCCGGCGCGTCCAGGACCTGAGACACCCGCTCGGCGCTGCGCCGCACCCGTTGCCGGTGTTGCACCGCGAGCGGCATCCCCAGTACCCCTTCGAAGGCGGCGACGCAGGTCAGCACGGTCACCGCCGCGAGCAGACCGTCGAACCGACCGTCGGCCACCGCACGGACGACGACGAAGGCACCGGCGGTGAGCGTGAGCCCCGAGACCAGGGCGGTCAGCCCGTCCCCGATGGCGACGGCCCTCGCCTCGCGGGACGCGATCCGGGTGAGCTCGGCGTCGGCCCGTCGGACCGCGCCCGCCCTCCCCCGGAGCGCACCGGCGACGGTCAGCTCCGCGATGCCGCCGAACAACTCGGTCACCCGTACCGCGAGCGCCGCGCGGGCGGGGGCAAGCCGACGATCGGCCCGCCGGGCCACCGACGCGGTGACCGCAGGCACCCCCACCCCGGCCGCGAGCAAGCCCGCCGCCAGTACCGCGCCCGCCTCGGGAAGCATCCAGGCCGTGAAGGCCACGGCCGCCCCGGAGACCACGACCGCGGAGCCGGCGGGCAGCCACCAGCGCAGCCAGTGGTCCTGCAAGGCGTCCACGTCGGCGACGAGACGGACCAGCAGATCGCCCCGCCTGCGATCCCGCAACCCAGCGGGGGCCAGTCGTTCGAGCCGGCGGTAGACGGCGACCCTGGTGTCGGCCAGCATGCGCAGGACGGCGTCGTGGGATACGAGACGTTCCGCGTACCGGAAGACCGCGCGGCCGATGCCGAAGGCCCGGGTGGCGGTCACGGCCAGCATCAGATAGAGGACCGGGGGTTGCTGCGCGGCTCGGGAGATCAGCCAACCCGAGGTGGCCATCAGCCCGACGGCCGACCCGAGGGCGAGCGAGCCGAGCAGCAAGGCGAGCCCGAGCCGTCCCCGCCTGGCCGGGGCAGCCGCCCGGACACGGACGAGTGCGCGCCCCCCGCGACTGCGCCCCGGTGCGAGGACGGCGAGTCCGCCACCGTCTTCCGGCCCGGCCGGCTCCCCGCCGGCGACGGACGGCGAGGGAGACGGCGCCGCGGCGGGGGAGCCAGGGGAAGCCACCGGCGCGGTGGAGGGCTCCTCGTCGCCCGGCAACCGCACGACGCGGTCCGCCACCCGCAGCAGCGCGGGACGGTGCGTGACGAGAAGAACGGTCCGATCGACGGATAGCCGCCGCACCGCCTCCACGACATCGGCCTCCGTAGTCCCGTCCAGGGCCGCCGTCGGTTCGTCCATGAGGAGGATCGGCCGATCCGCCAGGAACGCCCGCGCCAGGGCCAACCGCTGCCGTTGCCCCGCGGACAGTCCGGTGCCGTCCTCACCGAGGACGGTCCGCTCCGCCTCCGGCAGAGCGTCCACGAAGGCGAGTGCCCCGGCGTGCCGCAGCGCCCGCCGCACCGCGGCGTCGTCGGCGTCGGGGCGGGCCAACCGCACGTTGTCGGCGACCGTTCCGGCGAACACGTGGGGGCGCTGGGGCACCCAGGCGACCCGCGCGCGCCAAAGCGCCGGGTCCGCCTCGGCGAGATCGACACCCCCGACGCGTACGTGCCCGGCCGCCGGCTTCACGAAGCCGAGCACCACATCGACCAGTGTCGACTTGCCCGCTCCGCTGGGCCCGACCAACGCGACGGTCTCGCCGGGCCGCACGGTGAAGGTCACGTCCGTCACCACGTCGCCGCTCCGCCCCGGACGTCGGACCGTCACCCCGTCGAAGTCGATCGCCCCCGAGCGAGGCACGATGGCGTGTCCGTGGCGCGGTGCCGGGGTCTCCAGGATCCGGAAGACGTCCTCGGCCGCCGCCAGCCCCTCCGCCGCCGCGTGGTATCGCGCCCCGACCTGGCGAAGTGGCAGGTAGGCCTCCGGTGCGAGCAGGAGCACGAGGAGACCGTGGTACAACGTCATCTCACCGTGGACGAGCCGCATGCCGATCGTGACGGCGACCAGGGCGACCGACAGTGTGGCGAGCAACTCCAAGGCGAACGAGGAGAGGAAGGCGACCCGAAGGGTCCGCATGGTCGCTCGACGGTACTCATCGGTGATCCGCTTGATCGACTCGGCCTGGGCACGGGCTCGCCCGAACACCTTCAGCGTGGGCAGCCCGACCACCACGTCCAGGAAGTGGCCGGACAGTCGGGACAGCAGACGCCACTGCCGGTCCATGCGGGACTGCGTCGCCCAGCCGATGAGGACCATGAACACGGGGATGAGCGGCAGGGTGCCGACGATGATGGCGGCCGAGACCCAGTCCTCCGTGACGATGCGGGCCAGTACGGCGGTGGGGACCACCACAGCGAGGCCCAACTGGGGCAGATAGCGGGAGAAGTACTCGTCGAGGGCGTCCACACCCCGAGTCGCCAGAGTGACCAGCGACCCCGTGCGCTGCCCGCTGAGCCATCCCGGGCCGAGGGCGGCGGCCCGGTCCAGGAGGCGGATCCGGAGTTCCGACTTGACGGCCGCCGCGGCCCGATGCGCGGCGCTCTCCGTCAGTCGACCCACGACCGCCCGGCCACAGGCGACGGCCACCGACAACAGAAGCGGCGTCCGTAGCTCGGCGACCGATCGCCCGTGTTGGAAGGCGCCCACGACGATGTCGGCGACGAGCATGGCCTGGCCGACGAGCAGGCCGGCGCCGACGCCCCCCAGCACCACCAAGGCCAGGAGGAAGCCACGCGTGGCTCGGGCGTATCGCCACAACCGAGGATCGACCGGTTTCACGTGGAACACGTCCCCTTCGGGCTCGTTGTTTCACGTGGAACGGCGCACCTGGGACGCGTCATCGTGTCGCACCCTTCTCAGTGCCCGGCATCGGCGAGGTGATGGGTGCCGATCCGCTTCCGGAACACCCAGTACGTCCAGCCCTGGTAGAGCAGAACGAGGGGCGTGGCGATCACCGCCAACCAGGTCATGATGCGCAGCGTGTACGGGCTGGACGAGGCGTTGGTCACGGTGAGGCTCCATCCGGCGTCCAGCGTGGACGGCATGACGGCGGGAAAGAGCGTCAGGAAGAGCATGGCGACGGTCGCCACGATGGTGACCCCGGAGAGGGCGAAGGCCCATCCCTCGCGAGCGGCTCGGTTCGCGGCCAGGGAGCCGACGAGGGCGACGACCGCCACCATCAGTGCGAGCAGGCTCCACCGGTCCCCGCCCCCCGACTGGGTCCACCCCAGGAAGACCGAGGCCAGGATCGCTGTGAGCACGCCCACACGGGCGGCCAGAGCCCGGGCGCGGAGCCGGATCTCTCCGACCGTCTTGAGCCCCGTGAACACGGCTCCGTGGAAGGTGAACAGGCTGAGGGTCACCAGCCCGCCCAACAAGGCGTAGGGGTTGAGCAGGTCGACGACACCACCCACGTACTCCAGGTCACGATCGATGGGGACACCTCGGACGATGTTGCCGAAGGCCACACCCCAGAGGAACGCCGGTATCAGGGAGGTCCAGAAGATCGCGGTCTCCCAGTTCCGCTGCCACCGTTCCCCCGCCCGCTTGACCCGGTACTCGAAGGCCACGCCGCGGACGATGAGGCAGACGAGGATGGCCAGCAACGGCAGGTAGAACCCGGAGAAGAGGGTGGCGTACCACTCCGGGAACGCCGCGAAGGTCGCCCCGCCAGCGGTGAGCAGCCATACCTCGTTCCCGTCCCAGACCGGCCCGATGGTGTTGATCAGTACCCGCTTCTCGGGCCGGTCCCTCGCCAGCAGTCGGGTGAGCACGCCCACGCCGAAGTCGAAGCCCTCCAGGAAGAAGTAGCCGGTCCACAGGACGGCTATCAGGACGAACCAGACGTCATGCAGTTCCATGTCGGTCAGCTCCCTCGACCTAGTACGAGAACGCCATGGGCTTGTCGGCGTCCCGGGGGTCGCCGCCGATCCGGGTGGGGGGGTTCAGGTCGGCCTCGGTCAACTCGGGGGGTCCGTCCTTCACGTACTTGGCGAGCAGTCTCACCTCGATGACGGCCAACACCGCGTACAGAAGGGTGAAGACGACCATGGAGATGAGGACTTCGGTCTGGGAGACACCCGGCGACACGGCGTCCTCGGTCCGGAACAAGCCGTAGACGACCCACGGCTGACGCCCCATCTCGGTGAAGATCCAGCCCCAGGAGTTGGCGACGAGCGGGAAGCCCATGGTCCAGAGCGCGGCCAGCCAGTAGAGACGGGTGGTCGAGCGGCCGAGCGGCTTCCCGAACAGGACGAGGTGGGGCACCTCCTCCTCCCCCGTCCGCCAGCGTCCTGGCAGGAGGAACCTCCGGCGGGTGAGCCACAACCCGAGCAGGCCCAGCGAGAGGGACGCCATACCGAAACCGATCATCCATCGAAAGCCCCAGTAGGCGACCGGGACGATCGGCTTGTAGTCGCCGGGCCCGAACTGCTCCCGCAGCGCCTCGTTGGTGTCGTTGATGCCCGGGACGTAGGACTCGAAGTCGCTGTGAGCGAGGAAGGACAGCAGGCCGGGGATCTCCAAGGCGACCTTGTTGTGCCCCTCGTCGACGTCTCCGTAGGCGAAGACGGAGAACGGTGCCGGTTCCTCCCCCTCCCAGAGGGCCTCGGCGGCGGCCATCTTCATCGGCTGCTGCTCGTACATGACCTTGCCCAGGGTGTCTCCGCTGACCGCCGTGAGCAGGCCGCCGACGGCCAGGGTGACCAGACCGAGGCGGAGCGACGTCCGCATCACCGGGATGTGCCTCCCGCGCATAAGGTGGAAGGCGGCGATGCCCACCATGAAGGCACCGCCGGTGAGGAACGCGGCCGAGAAACTGTGGAAGACCTGGTTGACAGCGGTGTTCTGGGTGAGGACCGCCCAGAAGTCGGTCAGCTCGGCGCGCCCCTTCTCCGGGTTGATCCGGTAGCCGACCGGGTGCTGCATCCACGAGTTCGCGGCCAGGATGAAGTAGGCGGACAGCAACGTGCCGATCGAGACCATCCAGATGCAGGCCAGATGGATCTTCTTCGGCAGCTTGTCCCATCCAAAGATCCACAGCCCGATGAAGGTCGATTCGAAGAAGAAGGCGATCAGTGCCTCGAAGGCGAGTGGCGCCCCGAAGACGTCTCCGACGAACCGGGAGTAGTCGGACCAGTTCATACCGAACTGGAACTCCTGCACGATCCCGGTGACCACGCCCATGGCGATGTTGATCAGGAAGAGCTTGCCCCAGAACTTGGTCGCCTGGAGGTACTTCTCCTTGCCTGTCCGCACCCAGGCCGTCTGCAGCCCCGCCGTGAGAGCGGCAAGCGAGATCGTCAACGGGACGAACAGGAAGTGGTAGACGGTGGTGATCCCGAACTGCCAACGCGCCAGCGTCTCCGGCGCCAAAGCCATGTCCACGTCGTCGTTCTCCCTCGCTTCGCCACCGCCCCACGAGGGCGGCGCCTCGTGTCCGCGCACCACCCTCGTGAGGAGGGCCCACCAACCATGCTTGTGAACGCGTTCACATTCACAAGCATTATGTCGTACTGCTTTCGGCCATTTGTCAGGGGGGTCCCATGTGGCCCTGGCCACGCGCGTCGCGGTCTCTCGACCGGCCGCGGACCCGGGGCGCCGAGGGCGGACGGCGCCGGGGGGAGGGGTCCGCACTGCGGGCGGAGGAGCGGCCCGGGGAATCCGGCTCCACACGCCGGACGACGGCAGAGCCGCCGGACGACGGGGGGGCCGGCGGCTCTGTCGGGTGAGGCGCCGGGGCCCCGGGGCGGCGAAACCGCCCGGGGACCCGCGCGCCGATTCAGAGAATTCGGTGGAACTGCTCCGCCGTCTTCAACAGGATGTCGTTGGCCTCGTTCTCGCCGATCGTGATGCGGACGCCTTCCCCGGGGAACGGGCGGACGACCACTCCGGCCTGTTCGCACGCGTCGGCGAAGGCCGCGGTGCGCTCGCCCAGCCGCAGCCACACGAAGTTGGCGTGGGTCCCGGGGACCGTCCAGCCCTGGGACCGCAGCTCGTCGACCACCCGGGTACGTTCGCCGACGAGGTTGCCGACCCGCCCCAGCAGTTCGTCCTCCGCCCGCAGCGAGGCGATGGCCGCCGCCTGCGCGGGAGCGCTGACGCCGAACGGGACCGCCGTCTTGCGCAGGGCCGCCGCCACCGGCTCGTGCGCGACGGCGAACCCGACCCGCAGACCCGCCAGGCCGTAGGCCTTGGAGAAGGTGCGCAGGACGCAGACGTTGGGGCGGCTCCTGTACACCTCGACGCCGTCCGGGACCTCGCGGTCGCGAACGAACTCGCGGTAGGCCTCGTCGAGCACGACCAGGACATCCGCCGGCACCCGGTCCAGGAAGCGCTCCAGGGCGTCCCGCCGCACGGCGGTACCGGTCGGGTTGTTGGGATTGCAGACGAAGATCAGGCGGGTTCGCGCGGTCACGGCGTCCGCCATCGCGTCCAGGTCGTGTTCCTCACCGACGGTCAGCGGGACGGGCACGGCCGTCGCGCCGCTGATCCGAGTGATGATCGGGTAGGCCTCGAAGGACCGCCAGGCGTAGATCACCTCGTCGCCCGGCCCCGAGGTGGCCTGGAGCAGTTGCTGGGCGACGCCCACGGATCCGGTGCCCGTGGCGAGATGCGCGAGCGGGACGCCGAACCGCTCGGACAGTTCGTCCATCAGACCGGCGCAGGCCATGTCCGGGTAGCGGTTGAAGGAGGCCGCGGCGGCCACCACCGATTCCAGCACCCCGGGCAACGGCGGATAGGGGTTCTCGTTGGAGGAGAGTTTGTAGGCGACACGTCCCCCGGACGCCGCGGCCCTGCCCGGCCGGTACGTGGGGATGTCCTCCAGTTCGGCGCGCAACTTGGGGCTCGTCTCGCTCACCGCAGTCCTCCTCGTGATCACCGCCGGTATCCCGCACTCCTCACCCTATGAGGGTTCGGCGCCCACGCGTACAGGTGAGCGGGGCCTGATCGCTCCGCGTATCGAAGGCGGAGGTCCGGACGAGACCGGTCGGCGGGCGGCCGATTCCCGTACGGAACCCCGCGCCCTCGCACAGGGGGCGCACGGCAGGAACCGCCACGCGCCGTGGCTCGCGCCCTGGCGCGCATCACCCGTGAAGGTGAGTTGAGCACCTGCGGCGAGGCCCGCGACCGTCGCGACCGTCGCTCACCCGCGCGGCCGAGATGAGGGATTGGACGAGCAATGACGCTACATCGCAAGGGAGTTGTCTACTATTGACCATGCAGAAACGTACCTGCCATCGAGCGCATATGCGCTCGCTCCACCCCCTCGTATGAGCCCTACTATCGGCTCGCCATGACACCAGCAGGGAAGCATCAGGTGAGCCGCGCGGAAACCTCACGTCGGAGCAGTCGGCCGAGCCGGGCGGGCATCAGGGACGTGGCCGCCGCCGCCGGCGTCTCCATCACGACCGTCTCCGACGCCCTCAACGGCAAGGGACGACTACCCGATGCCACGCGTCGTCACGTGCGCGAGGTGGCCGACCGACTGGGCTATCGCCCCTCGGCAGCGGCGCGCACTCTCCGCACGGGGAAGTCCGGGCTCATCGGACTGACCGTCACCACCTACGGCGAGGAGCCCTTCACCTTCACCGAGTTCGCCTACTTCGCGGACATGGCCAGAGCCGCGACCTCGGCCGCTCTGGCCCGCGGATACGCCTTGGTCATCCTCCCGGCCACCTCCCGCCACGACGTCTGGTCCAACGTCGCGTTGGACGGCACGGTCGTCATCGACCCCTCGGACCAGGACCCGGTGGTCGGCGAACTGATCCGGCAGGGGCTGCCCGTGGTGTCCGACGGCCGTCCGGCCGGCACCCTCCCGGTCACCGCCTGGGTGGACAACGACCACGAGGCGGCGGTCCTCGGCATCCTCGACCACCTCGCGGACGCCGGTGCCCGCCGCATCGGCCTGCTCACCGGCACCTCCACGGACACCTACACACACCTGTCGACCACGGCGTACCTGCGGTGGTGCGAGCGGGTCGGCCAGGACCCGGTGTACGAGGCCTACCAGGCGCACGACCCCGGCGCCGGGGCCATGGCCGCCGACCGGCTCCTCGCCCGTCCCGACAGGCCCGACGCGGTCTACGGCCTCTTCGACCCGAACGGCACCGACCTGCTGGCCGCGGCACGACGCTACGGCCTGCGTGTGCCGGAGGACCTGCTGCTGGTGTGCTGCAGCGAGTCGGCGCACTACGCGGGCACCGAGCCACCCGTCACCACGCTGTCGCTCAAACCGCGCAGAATCGGCACGGCGGTGGTACAGCTCCTGATCGACGCCATCGAGGGTCACACCTCCGAGCGCCCGGTGGAGCAGGTGATACCGACCGAGCTCATCGTGCGGACCTCCTCCCGACGTCGGCCGCCCCGTACCACGGTCCGTCCGCCGCGCTCGCCGGACAGCCGCTGACGGGGCGAGGGACCCACCGCGCGGCGACGGGAGGCCCGGAGCCGCTCCACACGAGCGGGAGGGGGGCCTCCCGCTGCCTTCACCGGCGCCGGTGGACGCCGCCCGGGCACGCGGAGGCGGGCGAGGGGAGGCCGAGGGTGGCGGCGTGCGGCATCGCGGGCGCGCCGCCGACGGGATGGCTGGACACAGCCGACGGAGGGAGCACGCCCCGGATGGCGGGATACGAGGCCGACGAGGCCGAAGAGCGCGCCCAAAGCAGGCGAAAGCCGCGAGGTGGGAGAGTCCAGTTCCGATTCACCGCCCCGCGGTCGTCACATAGCGCCACCCGCGTTCCTATGATGGGCCCACGGCACCGCGGACGGCCACGACCGGGCAGTCCGAAGAGTGCGGCAGCGGCGCGATGGTGGAGGGGTCGATGACTCAGGGGGCCGGTCGGGGACCCGAGGTGGAGCGTACGGCGACGGTGCGCGACTTCCGGGTGCCCGCGTACGTCCACGAGGCCGGGCCGCTCGGCGAGGCCGCTCCGCCCGCAGGCGACACGACCTCACACGAGGGGGACACGCCCGACGGGTACACGCCCACCCTCCGTGACCTGCCCGTCGTGGCTGCCGAGGCCTCCCTCCCGCAGGACACGGATCCCGACGCCTCGGCCGAGGAGGATTCCTCGGGCCCAGGCCCGTTGTACGTGGTCGGCGACGTCCACGGGTACTACGACGAGCTCGTCGCCGCGTTGCGCGAGAAGGAACTCCTCGACGACGAGGGGCGGTGGTGCGCGGGGACCAGCCGCCTGTGGTTCCTCGGCGACTTCACCGACCGGGGTCCGGACGGGATCGGCGTCATCGAGCTGGTGATGAGGCTCTCCGCCGAGGCGGCGGCGGCCGGAGGGTACTGCAAGGCCCTGATGGGCAACCACGAACTGCTGCTGCTCGGCGCCAGGAGGTTCGGCGACACACCGGTCGACTCCGGCGCCGGCACCGCCACCTTCCAGGCCGCCTGGCTGCTCAACGGCGGCCAGAAGACGGACATGGACCGCCTGCAGGACCACCATCTGCAGTGGATGTCCCGACTGGACGCCCTCGAAGAGGTCGACGGCCACCTCCTGGTCCACTCCGACACGACCGCGTATCTCGAGTACGGGCGCTCCATCGAGGAGGTCAACGACACCGTCCGAGAGGCCCTCACCCACAACGACGCCGACGAGGCGTGGGATCTGTTCCGCAAATTCACCAAACGGTTCTCCTTCCGGGACGAGGGCGGTGCCGACGCGGTGCGCTCACTGCTCGATACGTACGGCGGTACCCGCGTCGTTCACGGCCACAGCCCCATCCCGTACCTGCTGGGCGAGGCCGGCTCGGAGAGGGACGACGCGGAGCGTCGGCCGGTCGTCAAGGGGCCGCACGTCTACGCCGACGGACTCGCCATCGCCATGGACGGCGGGGTGACCATGGACGGCAGGCTCTTGGTCGAGCGCCTTCCCCTGACCGACTGACCGCGCTCCGGACCACGCGCCGGCGCCCCGATCCGACGGGCGAGGAGTCCCGAGCCGCGGGTGCCGAGAGTCGATTTTCGGAAAGCCCCTGTCTCCGCACACCCTCACGGCCCTACTATCTGGCTGTCCGTAGCAGGCTCCCCTCCGTTTCTGCCCGACGGCTCGTCGACACGCGAGCCCCAGGCCCGCCGGAGGCATCGGGGGATGCACATGAACAGCGTTCCGCGGCAGTTGCCGCGCGAGGACCGGCAGGAATACGAGCGCATCCTGGACGAGGCCTTGCGCTCGGCGCCATTCCACCCGGGACCCGTCGCCGAGGGACGGGGACTCGACGCCGAGCGGCTTCGCGGTATGGCCCTGGCCGCCGAGGCGCTGATATCCGCGGCGGCGGCCGGAGAGTACCGACACTATGTCGAGGTCCGCGACGAAGTCCGTCGCCCCTCGGCGGCCTCCGCGAGCGGCGTCGCCGAACCCTCCGGATCCGACGGATCGGCGTCCTCCGTGCCGGGGGGCGCCGGTGCCGGGGTCGCCGCCGTGCTGGCCGTGCTGGCACCCGTCCTGGCGGGAACCGCCGCCGTGATCTTCCTGTCGCTCGGCTACCTGCTGCGCCTGCTCGACCCCGACCGGACGTTCGCGAATGCCATGATCACCGCAGGCTGGGTGTTCACGTCGTCGACCGCGGTGGCCATCCTGGCGGCCTCCGCCGGGCTGCTGCTCACGGCGCTGCGCAACCGGCCGTCCGCCGAGGCCCGCCGCTACGTCGAACTCGACACCCGCCTGGCCTCGGCACGTGACGCCTGGCGCGAGGCCCTGTTGGAACGCGGCATCATCCCCTTCCTCCGGGATGCCCGGGAAGCCCCGGCCTCGGAAGCACGCGCCCCGACATCCCCGCCCCCTCGGGGGCGCGTCCCCCACCTGGGCTACCATCGCCCGGGTTTCAGCACGCCGGGCGACGGCACCTCCCCGGCCTACCGCCCGCGCTACTCCAGTCCGGACTACTCCAGTCCGGACTTCGGCGGTCCCGACCACCCCCCGGAGTGATCGACCTCGCCCGCGCGGCGGGGCAAGGGCGTCCCCGACGCGCGGGAGAGACCCGCGTCCTCCTCAGTCGGCCAGCGGCAGATACACCCGGTTTCCCGCTTCCGCGAACTCCCTGGACTTCTGCAGCATCCCGGCCGCCACCTCCTCCGCCGTGGCGCCCGCGGCCGAGGCACCGCCGAACTGCTCCGTGATGCTGTGACTGATCTTCATCGAGCAGAACTTCGGGCCGCACATGGAGCAGAAGTGGGCCGTCTTGGCAGGCTCCGCGGGCAGCGTCTCGTCATGGAACTCCCGCGCCGTGTCCGGATCGAGAGCCAGATTGAACTGGTCCTCCCAGCGGAACTCGAAGCGCGCGTCCGACAGGGCGTCATCCCACCGCTGAGCGCCGGGGTGGCCCTTCGCCAGGTCGGCCGCGTGAGCCGCGATCTTGTAGGTGATGACGCCGGTCTTGACGTCATCGCGGTTGGGCAGGCCCAGGTGCTCCTTGGGCGTGACGTAGCAGAGCATCGCCGTGCCCCACCACGCGATCATCGCCGCGCCGATTCCGGAAGTGATGTGGTCGTACCCCGGCGCCACATCGGTCGTCAGCGGACCGAGCGTGTAGAAGGGGGCTTCCTCGCAGACGTCCTGCTGGAGATCGATATTCTCCTTGATCTTGTGCATCGGCACATGCCCGGGGCCCTCGATCATGGTCTGCACGTGAAAGCGCTTGGCGATGCGGTTGAGTTCGCCCAGCGTCTCCAACTCGGCGAACTGCGCCCGGTCGTTGGCATCCGCGATGGATCCGGGCCGAAGACCGTCACCGAGCGAGTAGGTGACATCGTAGGCGGCGAGAATCTCGCAGAGCTCCTCGAAATTCTCGTAGAGGAAGGACTCCTTGTGGTGCGCCAGGCACCACGCCGCCATGATCGACCCTCCGCGCGAGACGATGCCCGTCTTGCGGTTGGCGGTGAGCGGTACGTACGGCAGCCGCACCCCCGCGTGGACGGTCATGTAGTCGACGCCTTGCTCTGCCTGCTCGACGACCGTGTCCTTGTAGATCTCCCAGGTCAGCTCCTCGGCCCTGCCGTCGACCTTCTCCAGCGCCTGGTAGAGGGGCACCGTGCCGATGGGCACCGGCGAATTGCGCAGCACCCACTCGCGCGTGGTGTGGATGTTGCGTCCGGTGGAGAGGTCCATCACGGTGTCGGCACCCCAACGGGTGGCCCAGGTCATCTTCTCCACCTCCTCCTCGATGGAGGAGGTCACCGCCGAGTTGCCGATGTTGGCGTTGACCTTCACCAGGAACCGCTTGCCGATGATCATCGGCTCGATCTCCGGATGGTTCACGTTGGCCGGCAGGACGGCGCGCCCGGCGGCGATCTCGGTGCGCACCACCTCCGGGGAGACGTCCTCCCGAAGGGCGACGTACTCCATCTCCGGGGTGATCTCGCCGCGGCGCGCGTAGGCCAGCTGACTGACCGGACGGCCGTCGCGGCCTCGGCGGGGCAGCCGCGGACGCCCCGGGAACACCGCGTCGAGGTTGCGCAGCCCACCACGCGGTGAGGTGTGCCGGATCCCGTCGTCCTCGGGCCGGACGGGGCGCCCGGCGTATTCGGTCGTGTCGCCCCGAGCGATGATCCAGTTCTCCCGGAGCGGAGGCAGGCCCCTGCGGACATCGGTGTCCGCGAGCGGATCGGTGTAAGGGCCGGAGGTGTCGTAGAGCGAGACCGAACGCCCGTTGGTGAGATGCACCTGTCGGACGGGCACGCGCAGGTCGGGGCGGGAGCCCTCGACGTACGCCTTGTGCCAGCCGATCGGTTTCCCGGCGTCGCCGTCGGAGGAGGACGGCGACTCGGGGGTCTGCTGCTGGTCGGTGGAGGCAAGCGTGTGTGCGTCCTCGGTGGTCATGAGACCTACTCCCTACGCCGGCATTACCCGGTAACAGGTTCGGCGGTCGACGCAGCGTCGCCCGTCCGCGGCGCATCGTGGGATATGTCACCCGTAGCCGGTGAGGTTTCCCGTGAAACGTCGCTTCGACGGAGGTCAGCGCCCTCTCAGCCCGGTGCTCCGAGCTCCCGCGTGTACAAAGCGGTCCATACGCTAGCGCCAATCCGGGCGCGGTGAACAGAGGGCCCCCGAGCTTCTTGCGATGATCGGCCTGTGACCACGACGCAGCCTTCACCCCAGCCCCCGCCCGAAGGCAGCCGCGGGCCGGGGCCCGACACCGACGCTCCACGGGACGTCCGGGGAACGGTCGACGGCCACGCTTCCGACGGACCGCTCCTCGACGGGGGTGCGCGTCCCCCGTCGCCGCCGGGCCCGGAAACCGCGATCGGCCGGGGGCTGGGCACCGACGGCCTTCCCCGGGACCACGAGTCGCGTCGCGCCCCCGGGCGGGAAGCGGGGCACGGTCGGCAGAGGACGCACGAGGGGCACGGTCACGGAGGGCATGGACACAGCCATGCGCACGGCCCCGCCACGCCCGTCTCGCGTCACCTGCGCAGGGTCATCGCCGCGGTACTCATCCCCTTCGCGGCGGCCGCGGCGGCCGGACTGCTCGTGCTCTGGCCGGGAGGTGCCCCGCCCCACGAACGCACCGGAGTCGGCTTCGACCGACAGACCCAGCGGGCCACGGTCGTCGAAGTCGTCGAAGTGGCGTGCGCGGACCTCGCCTCCTCCGGGGTTCCTCCCACCGGCGACACCTCCACCGCTTCCGGGTCGGCGGCCGTGGAGCGCGACAAGGGCGTCTGCGACAGAGCGACGATCCGAGTGGACACCGGCGGCGACACGGGGCGCACCTTCACCGAGATCGTCCAACCCGACCAGCCCAGACAACTCAGCCAGGGGCAGCGGGTCGTCGTCGCCTACGAGCCGTCCGCCCCCGAGGACCTGCAGTACGCGGTCACCGACATCGACCGACGGCTGCCGATGACGCTGCTCGCGGGCATTTTCGCCTTGGCCGTCGTGGTCGTCGGACGGCTCCGCGGTCTGATGGCCCTGCTCTCCTTGGCCATCAGCTTCCTGGTACTGAACTTCTTCATCCTGCCCGCGATTCTCCAGGGATCGAATCCGCTGCTCGTGGCCGTGGTCGGCGCCGCCGTGATCATGTTGATCGCCCTCTACCTGTGCCACGGGCTCTCCGCCCGCACCTCGGTGGCGGTCCTGGGCACCCTCGTCTCGCTGCTGCTGATCGGGGTGTTGGGGTCGCTCTTCATCGGCTGGGCGGCGCTGACCGGCGACACGGACGACAACACCGGGCTCATCCACGGTCTGTATCCGTCCATAGACATGAGCGGCCTGCTCCTCGCCGGCATCATCATCGGATCCCTCGGCGTCCTGGACGACGTCACGGTCACGCAGACCTCGGCCGTCTGGGAACTGCACGACGCCAACCCGACCATGGGCTGGCGCCAGTTGTACCGAGCGGGGATCCGTATCGGCCGCGATCACATCGCGTCCGTCGTCAACACGCTCGTTCTCGCCTACGCGGGCGCGGCCCTCCCGCTCCTGCTGCTGTTCTCCATCGCGCAGAGCAGCGTGGGAACCGTCGCCAACAGTGAACTGGTGGCCGAGGAGATCGTGCGGACCCTTGTCGGGTCGATCGGGCTGGTGGCCTCGGTACCGGTGACCACGGCCCTGGCGGCGCTCGTCGTGTCGGCCGACCGCGCCCGGACCACCGAAGGAAGGATCGGAGGAGGCAAGGTCGTTCGGGGCGGACGGGGCCGTCGCCGCAAGCGATGAGACACCCCCTGCGGCGGGGCGAACCACTCCGCCCCCGCCGCACGCTCAGCCCGCGCTCTGCTCCTCCGCGAGGATGCGGTCGAGGGCCTCCTCCAAGTGAGCGTCGAAATCCGCGAGCGCGCCCTCCTGTCCCAGAGGCACCAGCTTGTCGGTACGGTCGAGGAACGCGACCAGAGGTGCGGCGGAGGAGCGGAAGACAGCCTGGTCACCACCGACCTGAAGACGAATCACCACCTCCGCCAAGGGCTCCGGCTCGACCGGCGCCACCCGGACGTCACCGTCGCCACTGGGCCGCCCCACCCCGTCGATGAGCAGCTCACGGCCGAAGGCCCAGGTCACCGGCGCATCGCCGGGCAGGTGGAACGTGAGGCGGACGGCGTAGGGATCACCCGTCTCGTAACGCAGCTCCACCGGGATACGGAAGGTGAGTTCCTCGGACACGAGAAAACTCATCATGACCTCTGCCTGTACGGACTGGTGCATCGCCTACCCCGTCTTCGCCGTGGACTGGCCGGGAATCAAACCTCTGACACTGGTGGCATCTTGCTGAACGTACACACCAGATCACAAGGAGTAAGTTTTCAGATACTGAGAACGAGGGCCAGCGACCCCAGGCGCCGCCGCGCCTCCCTCCGCAACCGCAGCACCGCGGGCAACAACCGGTCGGATTCGTGGGCGGGGACGGAGAGGCCCACCGCCGCCACCGAGGCGCCGGCGACGAGAGGAAGCGCCGCACAGACCGTCCCGAGGGCGTACTCCTCGTGTTCGACCGCCGCCCCCGCACGTCGCACGGCGTGCAGTCTTCGACGAAGCCGCCGCTCGTCACGCACGGTGTACCGAGTGATCGTCCGCACCGGATGGCGCGCGAGGTGGTCCTGTCGACTCTCGGCGTCCAACTGCGCCATCAGACACAGACCGAGCGCGTGCGCGTGCCCGGTCTCGCGGAAGGCGGCCCACTCCGCGACCGCCGGGTGGTCCACGGTGTCCGCGACACGGACGACCTCGATCTCGCCCTCGCGGTAGCGCGCGTAGTACACCGGCGCCCCGACGGCGTCACGCCAGTCCGTGAGTATCTCGTCCAGCGTGCCGCGACGTTTCTGCTGGGCCCCGCGGCTCGTGAGCCGCTCGACAGCCTCCCCCAGGAAGAACAACCCCTTGTCCCGCCGCAGATAGCCCTCGTGAGCGAGCGTGCGCAACAGGTGGTAGGCGGTGGGGAGGGCCAGGCCGGTCTCGCGCGCCAATTGTTTGGCGGGCGCTCCACACGGATGCTCGGCGACCCGCTCCAGCAGCCTCATCGCCCGCTGCACGGATCCGATGAGCGTGCCCGCCGATCCCCCGCCTCGGGGCCCCGCGGGGGACGGAACCGCACGGGGCACTCGGGGCACCTGGGGGAGGGGCGGGCCCGCGCCCGCCCGCTCGCCGCCCCCCTCGGGAGACGAACGAGGCCGCGCGGGCAGGGAACGCCGGGGGACGGATGCGTGTCGAGCCGTGGTCAAGGTCGCTCCCGAAGCGCGAGGGGGCAGCCGGTGCGGGGAACACGGAGGAGGGTGTGCACACCGCCCGCGGGTTTGTCCCGCAGCTTCGGACTCTAACCGCCTGTCACCGGATGAACACGACCCGTACGCCAAACTTCCCCCGCGCGAGGGAACCGACGCTCCGCGTCACCACGCCCCTTCCCCGGGGCCCTCACCAGTCCCCGCGCGAGGAGGAACCCGCGGTGAACTTCCGAACCACGTAGACCAGCCCTCCGACCAGCGCCACGAACAACAGAAGCTTGAACAGGACACCGACAACGAACCCCAGCACGTTGACGATCAGACCGCCGAACACGACCAGGGCGATAAGGGGCACCGCGATCCACGTCACCCACCACGGCAGCCCCGCGAAGAACTCTCGCATCGTCTCGTCCTCACCTCTCCACCCGCCCCGCACTCCGGCGTAGCGGCGCGCCGGGTCGGATCCCGTGGGGAGCCCGTCGCCGGGCGTCCCCGTCCTGCCCTCGATGCTAGGGCGCGCCGGACGCTCGCGGGGATCTCCAACCCCTGGTCGTCCCCCCACCCACCCCCTAGGGAACCCGCGACCGACCCCGCTCACGCACGAGGTCGCGACTGTCCGGGAAGTCCTCGACTCCGCGAGCCGCCCTCCCCGGTGAGGCCCTCACCCCTCCGGAGGGGAGAAGACGACCAGCACGCGCAGGTCCTCCGAGATGTGATGGAAGCGGTGCGGGACACCCGCGGGCACGTACACGACACCACCGCGCGCCACCTCGGTGGTCTCGTTCCCCACCGTGATCGCGGCCCGCCCGCTCACCACGAAGTACACCTCGTCCTGCGCGTGCGGCTGCTGCGGATCGACGGTTCCCGCGTCGAGGGCGTAGAGCCCCACCGACATGTTCCGCTCCCGCAGGAACTGCAGGTACGCCCCGTCGTTGGCGGCGCGCTCCGCCTCCAGTTCGTCCAGCCTGAATGCCTTCACCGTGTCCGCCCCTGTCTCGCCCCGTACGCCCGAACGTGTCCGTCGTCCGTCACGATCAGACACTTGGCTTCCTCCCCCGCCGAAGGAGGGGGATTCCTACGGCTCGCGCCGCAGGGGTTTCTGCTTCATCGCCGACCGCCCGCCCGGAGTACTCCGTTGAGGTCTCACACCGGCTCCACAGACAGACGCCGTCAGCCCGACGGCCAGAATGTTCTTCGCCGCGTTCACGTCCCGGTCGTGGGTCGTCCCGCAACCGCACGCCCAGCTCCGGACGTTCGACGGCATCGTGTCCCGCGAGGTGCCGCAGGTCGAGCACAGCCTGGAGGAGGGGAACCACCGGTCGACCGCGATCACCTCACGGCCGTACCACCGGGCCTTGTACTCCAACATGCTCCGGAACTCCGACCACGCCGCGTCACCGATGGCGCGGGCCGGACCCCGATTTCCCACCAAGTTCCGAACGGAGAGGTCCTCGATCACGATCGTTTGGTTCTCACGAACGAGCCGAGTCGTCAGCTTGTGCAGATGGTCACGCCTTCGGTCCGTGATGCGGGCGTGGACCCGGGCGACCTTCCGGAGCGCCTTGGCCCGGTTCCTCCCCTCGCCTTCGGCCTTGCGGGCGAGGTGCCGTCGGGCCTTGGCCAGACGGGTGCGGTCGCGCCGCTCGTGGCGGGAGTTGGAGACCCTCTCACCCGTGGAGAGCGTCAGCAGGTGGTCGAGTCCGACGTCGACGCCGACGGCCGCGTCGGTGGCGGGGAGCGGCTTCACCGACGGATCCTCGCACAACAAGGACACGTACCAGCGGCCGGCCGCGTCCTGCGACACGGTCGCCGTCGACGGCGAAGCCCCCTCCGGGAGCGGGCGAGACCAGACGATGTCCAGCGGCTCCGCCATTTTCGCCAGCGTCAGCTCCCCGTCCCTGAATCGGAACGCGCTGGTGGTGTACTCCGCCGACTTCCGCGACCTCTTGCGCGACTTGAAACGCGGATACCGCGCCCGCTTGCCGTGGAAACTCGTGAACGCCGCCTGAAGGTGCCGCAGCGCCTGTTGCAGCGGCACCGAGGAGACCTCGTTGAGGTAGGCGAGTTCCTCGCTCCTCTTCCACGCCGTCAACATCGCCGAGGTGGCCGCGTAGTTCACCCGCTCCTGCCGCGCCCACGCCTCGGTGCGCGCCGCGAGGGCGAGGTTGTAGACCTTCCGCACACAGCCGAAGGTGCGCGACAGCTCCGCCGCCTGCGCATCGGTCGGGTGGAAGCGGTACTTGAACGCCCGCTTCACATGGGTGGCCTTCACGCCTCACACACTACCCCACCAATTGGTGACATCCGCCGATAGCATGGCGGTGGACACCGGGCCACCATGACACCGAATTCCCCGATACCGAACCGGCTTCCCCGCTCCGCGGAGATTTCGTTTCCTCCCCGGCCGCCGAGGTCGGGATTACCCACGAAGGAATACCCCGATGAAGAATTTCGCAGTCAAGACGATCGCCAACGCGGGCGCCCTGGCGGTCGCCGTCTTCCTCCTCGACAAGATCACCCTGACCGGCGACAGCACCGGGGGGAAGATCGGCACGCTGATTGTGGTGGCGCTGGTCTTCGGAGTGGTGAATCTGCTGGTCAAGCCGGTGGTGCAGCTCCTCACCCTGCCTCTGTTCATCCTGACGCTGGGGCTGTTCACCCTGGTGGTCAACGCGTTCATGTTGCTGCTGACCTCCTGGCTGGCCGACCTGCTGGATCTGGGTTTCCACGTGGCCGGATTCTGGACGGCCGTACTCGGCGGCCTGATCGTCGCGGTCGTGTCCTGGGCGCTGAACGCCTTCCTGCCCGATGGAGACTGAGGCTCGACGGCTCTCTCCGCCGGCCGGTGAGTCGGTCCTCCGTGACGGCGGGATTGCTCACCGCCCGATCCACGAAAGCCACCGCGCTCCCTCCCCGATCCTGTCCGCCGCGTGCCGGGGGGCGGGGTCCGTCCTCGAAGGAAGGCCACGATGACCTACCGCGTCTGCTTCGTCTGCACCGGCAACATCTGCCGCTCGCCGATGGCGGAGGCCGTCGTCCGCGCCCGTCTCGCGGACGACGGACTCGCCGACCGGGTCACGGTGGACAGCGCCGGAACAGGCGACTGGCACGTGGGCGAGGACGCCGACCCCCGCGCCCTGACCGCCCTTCGCCGATCCGGCTACCGGCTCGACCACCGGGCGCGAAGGTTCCGGCCGTCGTGGTTCCCTGACATCGACCTGGTCATCGCCCTCGACCACGGCCACCTGGAGGCCCTCCGACGATCCGCCCCCACCCCCGCCGACGCGGGCAAGGTGCGCCTGCTGCGGTCCTACGACCCGAACGTCTCCCCTGACGCATGGGACGTACCCGACCCGTACTACGGCGGTGAGGCGGAGTTCGCGCGGTGTCTTGACCTGGTGGAGTCCGCCGCCCCGGGTCTCGTGGCGGCGGTCCGGGCGGAGTTGGAGGGACGAGACAGGTGAACGACACCGAGAGCTTCGCGACGGACCCCCGGCGATCCGAGGCGCCCCGTCCGGCCGACCAGGGTCGCACGGGTGAGGGCACCCGAGCGGTGCGGGCCGGGCTGCCCGCGCCGGCGGAGCACCGTCCGGCCCTTCCGGGACCGGTGTTCGCCGCCCACTATCACCTCTCGGGCGACCCCACCGGGCCCTACACCTACGGCCGGGACGAGAACCCGACCTGGACTCTGCTGGAGGCGGCCGTCGGCGAGTTGGAGGCACCGGGGCACGAGGACGTGACGACCCTGGTGTTCGCCTCGGGCATGGCGGCGATATCGGCGGTCCTCTTCTCCCGGCTCTCCGCCGGGGACGCGGTCGTCCTGCCCGACGACGGCTACCAGGTCCTGCCACTGGTCCGGGCTCGCCTGGAGGCCTTCGGCGTCGAGGTGCGCACTGTTCCGACGGCCGGCTGGGATCGACTCGACGCGCTGGACGGCGCCCGTCTCGTCTGGCTCGAGACGCCGTCCAATCCGGGGCTCGACGTGTGCGACGTGCGGTCGATCGCGACGGCTGCCCACAAGGCCGGGGCGCTCGTGGCCGTCGACAACACCCTGGCCACGCCTCTGGGTCAGCGCCCCCTTGAACTCGGCGCGGACTTCGTCGTCGCCAGCGGGACCAAGCAGCTCACCGGCCACGGCGACCTCCTCATGGGCTACGTCGCCGGTCGCGCCGGCGCGGCGATGGAGGCGGTACGGCACTGGCGCAAGATCGCGGGAGCCGTCGCCGGGCCGATGGAGTCCTGGCTCGCCCATCGGTCGATCGCGACGCTCCATCTCCGTGTGGAACGCCAGGCCGTCACCGCGCTGCGCGTGGCCGAGGCCCTGCGCACCCGACCGGAGGTGACCGGTCTGCGCTACCCGGGACTTCCGGACGACCCCTCCCACCGGATCGCCTCTCGCCAGATGCGTCACCACGGGTGCGTGGTGTCGTTCGTCCTCCCCTGCCGGGCTCACGCGGACCGTTTCCTGCGGGCCGCGCGCCTGGTGGACGAGGCGACGAGTTTCGGCGGGGTCCGCTCCACGGCCGAGCGCCGCGGGCGTTGGGGCGGAGACGCGGTGGAGGAGGGCTTCGTCAGACTCTCGGTGGGGGTGGAGGATCCCGAGGACCTGATCCGGGATCTGTTCCGGGCGCTGGACGCGGCCGCGGACTGAGAGACGCGGTCGGCCCCGCGGGCCGGCGCCTGTCACATCCCGGGCGTGTCACGGGCCGCGCACCTGGCCGGTGAGCCGCGGCGACCCCATTCCCCGTTTCCGGAGGAATCCGGTCCCTCGCGCCTCGGTCCCGGCGGCTCCGCGAGCGACCGGGACGGCGAGGGGAAGGACCGGGGGCTCGGCCGGGTGGGCGGCCACCGCGCGGTCGTCGTATCACCGCCTGAGCGGGGCGTCGGCCGGGGCCGGCCGGCGGTCCGTGGTGGTGTCCGGAGCGCACGGCGCGGAAGGGGCGAGGGGTTCGGCCGCGGTGGCCTCCTCCGTCGAGCGCGGTCGACAACCGGGAGCGTTCCCGTGAGCCTCGGCTCGGATGCGCTGCTTCATCGTGGGAGGCAGGGAGCCGGAACGGAACCAGGGCCGTACGGACGGCGCCGGCACCGTCACGGGCTTGACACCGACGCTCTTGCTCGCGGTCTCGGCCTGGGGTACGGCCGCCGAGGCGGTCTGGGACGCGAAGCCGAGCGCGGCGAGCAACGCGAAGAAGGCGGTGACGATGGTGGTCCACCACGTGGTGACCTGGCTGCGGGCCATGTCCCCTCACTTTCGGGTTGGGCGATTTGCGTACTTTCCTCATGATGTGTACGAGCCCCGCGAAGTGGTGGACCGAACCCCGTGGCGCGTCGATGTTCAGATGAACACCACCCGGTTGGCGCAGAGACGGCGCATCGCGCCCGTCGCGACCGGGGAGCGACCCGGTGGCGACCGACCGTCGGGCATCACCCTCCGTGGGGTGACGCTCACCCTCGGGCCCGCTCCTACTGGGCCGACGGCAAGGGGAGTTGACCACCCCGGCAGGTCACCGATCGATATCGATCGGTGTGTATAGTCGGTTGGCAGAGGTCCCCTACGTCAAGGAAAGACGAGGTCGCGCGGTGAAGAAGCTTCTCCTGGTCGCACTGGCCGCCATCGGCGGGCTCCTCGTGTACCGCCAGATCCAGGCGGATCGCGCCGAGCAGGATCTGTGGACGGAGGCGACCGATTCGGTGCCCTCGGGCTCGTGAGTCGGACCCGACCACGGTTTCCCGGAGACCCCGGCCGTCTTGACGGCCGGGGTCTCTCGCTGTCGGATTCGGCCGCTCGCGCGAGAACGCCGGGTGGCGCCCAGGACCGAACGGCAGTATGAGCGTCGAGCGCGCGAGGGGGGCGGTCGATGTCGGACGCAGGACGTGGGGGAGGGTGGGCCTCGTCACGTCTCATCCGTGCCGGGAGCGCCACGGCCGCCGCGCTGGCCTGGGTGGTCCTCTCGGGCCCGACCCAGATCGCGACGGCGGACGAACCGGGCTACACCTTCGCCGACGACGCCGTCCCGGCCCCCGCCCCCCCGGACGTGACGGAACCGGCCGGACTCGAACTCGGCCTCACCTACACCGGCGCCCTGCCACGGGATGAACGGGTCTCCTTCGAGCTGGCACTCGACGACCGCTCCGACACCTACGTCTCCGTCACCGCCGTACCCGGCGAGGCCGACGAGGTCACGGCCGCCGACGGAATCAGGGTGTCGCTGGAGGACGCCGAGGGCAGGTCGTGCTCACTGGACAGCACGACCTTCGGACTGGCCCGCAGCGCACGACCGATCACCGCGTGGGGCCTGCGCGAGATCTCGCCCGACGAGAACCGATGCCAGGCGGCGGGCGCCTACCGCGTCACCGTCGAACGCACCCGCCCCCAGGACTCCCCGGCGACGACCTGGGCCCTGGAGCTGACCACCGTCGTCGAACCCCCGCTCGCCGACACCGCGACGCCCGGACCCCCGCGAACAGGCGACCCCACCTCCCCCCAACCCGTCGCGGGCGAACCGGTGAACACCCGAGGGGGACACGGGTTCGACGACGCCACCCCCCTCGACGAGGGAGTCTGGCGAGACGGCATCCGCCCCGGCGAGACCCTCTTCTACCGGGTTCCCGTCGACTGGGGGCAGCGCGTCCACGCCATCGCCGAGCTGGGCGCCGCCGAATCGGGCCGCGGATACACTCCCGGCGCGCTGGACCTGACACTGCACAACCCCGTCCGAGTCCCGATCGACGACGCGGGCACCGCCTACGCGGGCCGAGCCACGACGGTCGCGCCGTCCCCCGGACCACCCGTGTCCCACGGCAACCGCGACGCGGTCGCCGAGAGCGTGAGCGCGCTTCGGTTCGCCGGCGACCACTACCTCGTGGTCCACCTGGCCGGCCGGGTCGCCGACGGCTTCGGGGAGGAAGCCCTGCCCCTGACCTTGCGCGTCCGGGTCGACGGGGCCCCCGAGACCGCACCCCGGTACGCGGGGGAGCCCACGCCGGGCGGGGCCTTCGGTCTCACCCGGCGGAGCGGCGCGCTCGACTCGGGGAGAACGGACCACGCGGAAGGGGCGCCCGCGCCGGGTGGCGACGGGGACCGGTCGATGCGCGTGCTCGCCGCGGCCGGCATCGGCACCGGCAGCCTGATCCTTCTGACGCTCGGCTCCTGGACCGTCGTCGCTCAGATGCGCGCCAGAGCCCAGAAACCGACGCCGTAGCAGACCAGCGCCACCAGAAGGAGCGGCGCGGCCAGACGCGCCGGCGGTCCCGGGCGCCGCACCCGCGTGGCGCGGTGGTGCCGCTGCGGTCGAGCCGTGTAGGTGGCCGTCGCGCCGGCCCCGGTGGGGGCCGAGGACGCCTCGCCCGAACCGCGCTCGCCCCCCGGGCGTTCCTCCGCGGGGAGCCCCGACGCGCGGGAGGCGTACGCGGCGCCGAGCCCGTGCTCCGCCGGCGACGACCGGGCGTCGTCGCGTTCACCGGTGTCCCAGGGTTCACCGGAGGCCGGCCCCTCCCCGGGCACGGGGCCGGCGACGGGACTCCGGGCTTCGCCGGTTCGCCCCGATTCCGGTGGCCGCCCCGCCGGGGGGAACGCGGGAGGAGGCGGGGGCGTGCCATGACCGCCCTCAGGGAACCGCGACCATGGCACATCCGCGGACCCGGGCGGAACGGCAGACCCGGACGGCCACGACGGCGGGCCCTCCATCGGCGGGGCGGGCGGCGGGGCGGGCGGTTGGAGGACGAAGACCCCCGAGGAGACGTCGTCGGCCCCCGCCGACGCGGGCGGTCCCGAGACCTCCGAGCCCCCGACCTCACCATCGCGCGCGGACGTCGACGGTTCTCGCTGCGCGACGAGCGGGCCGTCGGGCCCGAACCCCGGCGGCAGCGGACCGACCTGATCGAACACCTCGATGCGCTCGTCGTCGGGACCGGGCTCCGGCAACAACTCCACAGCCTGCGCCAGCGCCTTCCGCGCACCGGTGGCGGTGCGGAACCGCGCGGCGGGATCGGGTTGGAGCAAGGTGGACACGACCTGCCAGAGCGGCTCCGGAATGCCCCGCGGAGCAGGAGGAGTGCCATGCTCGGCGAAGTACTCCACCAACACCTTGGTGTCCGCCTTCGTCCCCTCCAGGAGGTAGAGGGCGACCAGGCCCACGGCGAACAGGTCCGCCGGGAAGTCCGGTTCGGCGCCGAGCATCTGCTCCGGTGCCAGGTATCCCGGCGTGCCCACGACCAGGTCGCTCTCGGTCAGCCGCGGCTCACCCAGACGCATCGCTATACCGAAGTCCGAGAGCCTCAGCCGCGGAATCCCCCCGCCCGTGGCCTCCAGAAGCACGTTGGCGGGCTTGACGTCCCGGTGCACGACGCCGTCCGCGTGCACCGCGGCCAGCCCGGACAGCAGCTGGTCCAAGAGGACGCAGACGAACCCCGGCGGCAGGGGACCGTAGTCCCCCACGAGGTGGACCAGCGAGCCGCCGCGAACGAGATCCATGGTGAACAGGACCTGATCGTCATCGGCCGCCCAACTGGCCGGGGCGAGCACGTGCGGGTGATCGATCCGCACGCCCTGTTCCCGGACGAAACGGAGCAGCGCGTGGGCGTCCCGTTGTTGCAGCACCTTCGCGGCGACATAGCGACGCCGCCGATGGTCCCAAGCGCGCCACACCGCCCCCACCCCACCCCTCCCGATGGGATCGACCAGCTCATAGCGGCCGGCGAACACCTCACCCATGGCTCTGTGTCGCACCTTCCCCCGCGGTCGGTCACGCGGTACACCACCGGGTGCCCAGGACGCTCTGAGGCGCTCACCTCGGTGGGTCGGTCCCGGTCGGTCAGTTCTGGTGGGCCTGATAGTGGGCGACCGCCTCGGCGGTGCGCCCGGCACCGTAGACGCGGAGGAACTCGGCGACCTCGGGGTGTGTCCGGGCCAGAGAATCCGCCGCTTCCAGGATGTCACCGGCGGCCGAGACCGAGCGCAGCAGCGACTGAATCTCGCGAACGACGCGCTTCACCGTCGGGACGCCCGAACCACTGGTCGTCTGCGTGGTGTTGGCGAGCACCGACCCACCCTGGGACTTCCTGATCCGCTCCATCAGCTCGGCGGCCTCGGCGGCGCTCACACTGCCGTCCGCCGCCTGCCCCGCGAGGTCCTGGAGAAGCTGTACCCGCTGGACCACGGCCGGATTCCCGATCTTGGCTCGCTGACCACTCATCAGCTGGGACAACATCGGTGCCGACAGACCCAGCACCGCGGCCAAGCGCGCCTGGTTGAGGCCGAGATCGTCGATCAGACGACGGAAGAGCGTCCCCAACGGCTCCCCGTACCAGCTCCGCTGCAGCTCCCGGGCTCTGGCGGTGGCTTCCTGCTGTGCGGCGTCCATTGCGTCTCCCCATCGCTGCCCTTGAAAGCGCAGTTCGCTCCAGCGAACCACGCCGAGCATCCTACGGAGAGCGATCCCCCACCGGGACCCCCCATCGCTTTGCGGGATCCGGGGTGGGACCCGGTACTCTGTTGTCGGTGCCCGCTCGTGGGTGACGCCCGAGGGCGTCCCGGCGACCGGAGGTCACCGCTTTCCGGGGCCTTAGCTCAGTTGGTAGAGCGCTGTCTTTGCATGGCAGATGTCAGGGGTTCGACTCCCCTAGGCTCCACCCCGAAGCCCCTCCGATCTGCGAGAACGCGGTTCGGAGGGGCTTTTTCGGCCGGTGGGTGGGGGTGCGTGTCGCGCCCGGGCGGAGCGGACGCGTGAGCGGTGCGCCCTCGGAGCCCGATGCCGGCGGTCGCTACGCCGGGGTCTCCTCCCCCTTGTCGGGAGGCACGGATGCCGGCAGACGTCGGCCGCGGGACTCGGCGACGCGCAACGCGTCGCTCAGGCACTCGGCGAGCCGGATTCCGGCGTAGCGGATCTCGGCGTAGGCGGAGGCGTGGTCGGCCAGCGTGATGCGGGCGAGGCCGAGGACCTCCTCACCGGTCGCGAGCTGCACGGCCTCCATGTCGTCGGCGAGACGGGAGACGTAGCCACCGCTGTCGTCGGTCGACAGGTAGCAGGCCTTGCCATCCGGGGAACGCCAGGGCAACAGACGCAGCGCGGCGCGGGAACCCGGCGGCAGGGAGGCCCCATGGGTCGGACGCTTCGTCATGCCGCCACCCCCGGCCCCGCGACGCGAGGACGATCCACGCCCCGACATGGCTCGGTACCGAACGTGCCGGGCGGGACAGGCGGGAGGCATCGGCGCCGCCCGAGCGCGACGGACTCCGCGTGGGCGAGGACGTAGGGACGTACGAGTCGGACGTCGCCGTGATCGACCGGGTCGGGCACGCGGTGCCCGGATCCCTGACCGGGGAGACGTGCGACCGGGCGCGCGGTGGCGGTCATGGCGGGGACGACCGTGGCGCCCGGCCGGTCGCGGGTGCGGCGGCGTTTCCCGGTACCGGGGACGAGGAGGAGGCGCAGCCACAGGACGGCGCGGCGGATAGGGTCGAGCATGTCGACGCTCCTTCGAAGCGTTGGCCGTGCCCCGGGGCCCTGCCAGGCCGCCGGGGTCTCGTCCCCCATATTTACACCCTGATGCATCAGGTAGCAATAGGAAGCATAGGGTTGCGTGCAGAAGTTACCGCATGTGGTGAGATGCCAGCAGCCGCCTTAGCTTGCCTCTATGGCAGACGACCGCGAGTGGAGACCCGATCCGACCAGTCACGTGTACGTGTACCTCCAGGTCGTGCGGCATCTCACCGAACGGATTCGCACGGGCCGCCTACCGGTTGGAGCACGCCTTCCGGCCGAGCGTGACCTCGCCGATCAGTACGGGGTGGCTGTCAACACCATCCGCCGAGCAGTCCGTGACCTGCGCGAACAAGGGCTCGTCATCACGGTCCCCATCAAGGGCACCTTCGTACGAGCCGCCCAGCCACCCGCCGACGACACCGAGGGCCACCGGCCTCACCACTGATGGGTGCCACGCGGACCGCGCGGCACGCACCGGTTCCCCGCGCCAACCCACCGGACAGATGCCCCGGGAAGGGAGAGCGCGCCCGGGTGAGAGGCGGCGACCCGGCGGGAGACCACACGCGCCTCGCCGCCGCGTCCCGCCCTGGGCACGTGACGGTATGTCAGCACAATGCCCCGACCGAGGCACCCCGCACTCGAAACGGTCTCCGAACTCCCGGAAGGCCCGCCGATCGACTGATCACCACTGATGGTGTCGACCGCTGACGTGAGAAGACCCCCGGACCGATGGCCCGGGGGTCTTCTCACTGGTGGGGCTAACAGGATTTGAACCTGTGGCCTCATCCTTATCAGGGATGCGCTCTAACCAACTGAGCTATAGCCCCGCCGCGCTCTGCGGGGTCCCCCGCGCGCCGACCTCTGAAGGTTAGCGCACGAGGGGTGGAGTCCCAAAATCGGTTCCGCGCCTCACTCGTCCTCGGCGAGCGTGAGCTCGACGCCTCCCACGAAGCCCGCGGAGAGGTTGTAGATGAAGGCGCCGAGCGTCGCCAACGCGGTGGCCAGGACCACGTCGATGGCCGCGATGACCGTGCTGAACATCAGCACGTTGGGCAGCGAGAGGAACGCCTGGAGATCGAACCCGGAGGACTCGCTGGCGCCGGTCGCCTCGGAGATCGTCCCGCCCACGGTCGAGAACACGCCCATGGCGTCCATGACCATCCAGAGGACGGCCGAGGCGACGACCGTGCAGATCCCCAGGGCGATGGAGAGCAGGAAGCTCACCTTCATCACCGACCACGGGTCGGCCCTGGCGACCCGCAATCGGGCCTTGCGAACGCGTGGTACGACGCGCCCGCCCGTGCGCCGCCGAAGATCGGCGTCGTCACCGGCGCCGTCGGCGGTCGGGTAGGCCTGCGGCGGGTGGTAGGGCCCGCCGGACTGCCGCTCCGCCTTCCGGTCTCCCGGCAAGGGTGAGGCCGGCCGCTCGGCCTGCGCTCCTCGGGTGTCCGTCACGGTTCCCCCCTGGGATCCACGAGTCTCGTACGACGAAGAGGACGAGTGAGGTCGCGGCTCCGTTCCACCGGAAACGCCGGAGGCGGGCTGATGCCTCACAGGTGGCGGAACGGAGCCCTTGCCCACGCCGTCCGTCTCCGTACCCGTCGGGGTACCGGCCGACCCGGCGCCCGTGGCTCCGCTCACATCCACTCTCCTCTTGCCTACTCGGACGTGGGCGCCGTGCCCTCGCCCGTGTCACCGCTCGGAGCTCCGGCGGCGGCCTCGTCGGCGGTGTCCCCGCCGTCGACCTCCTCCGCCTCTCGCCCCGCCTCGGCGTTGCGCGCGATACCGACGACGGCGTCGCGCTTGCCCAGGTTGATCAGTTGGACGCCCATGGTGTCACGCCCGGTTTCCCGGATCTCGCTGACTCGCGTGCGAATCACACCGCCGGACAAGGTGATGGCGAGGATCTCGTCGGACTCCTCGACCACCAGGGCACCCACCAGTTCGCCACGATCCTCGACGATCTTGGCGGCCTTGATGCCGAGCCCACCGCGCCCCTGGACGCGGTACTCGTCGACGGCGGTCCGTTTGGCGTAGCCGCCGTCCGTGGCGGTGAAGACGAACGTGCCGGGCCGCACCACGCTCATCGACAGCAGTTCGTCCTCGCCTCGGAAGCTCATACCCTTGACGCCCGACGTGGCGCGCCCCATCGGGCGGAGAGTCTCGTCCGCGGCCGTGAACCTGATCGACTGCGCCTTCTTGCTGATCAACAGCAGGTCGTCGGTGGCGGAGACCAACTCGGCGCCGATCAGCTCGTCATCGGTCCCGTCCTCCCGCTCGCGCAGGTTGATGGCGATGACACCACCTGAACGCGGCGAGTCGTAGTCCTTCAGCGAGGTCTTCTTGACCAGGCCCCCCTTGGTCGCCAGGACCAGGTACGGGGCCGCCTCGTAGTCGCGGATGGCGAAGATCTCCGCGATCGACTCGTCCGGCTGGAACGCCAGCAGATTGGCGACGTGCTGGCCACGCGCGTCGCGCCCGGCGTCCGGAAGCTCGTACCCCTTGACCCGGTAGACCCGCCCCTTGTTGGTGAAGAAGAGCAGCCAGTGGTGCGTGGTGGAGACGAAGAAGTGGTCGACGATGTCGTCCTCACGCAACTTCGTCCCCCGCACCCCCTTGCCTCCGCGTTTCTGGGCCCGGTAGTCGTCGGTCTTGGTCCGCTTGATGTAGCCGCCGCGGCTGACCGTGACGACGATGTCCTCCTCGGCGATCAGGTCCTCGATGGACATGTCGCCCTCGTAGGGGATCAGCTTCGTCTTGCGGTCGTCGCCGTACTTCTCGACGATCGCCGCCAGCTCGGCGCTGACGATGCCCCTCTGGCGGACCGGGGAGGCGAGAATGGCGTTGTACTCGCCGATCTTCGCCTGGAGTTCGTCGTGCTCTTGGACGATCTTCTGTCGCTCCAGGGCCGCCAGCCGGCGGAGCTGCATCTCCAGGATGGCGTTGGCCTGGATCTCGTCGATGTCGAGGAGGCCCATCAGGCCCCCGCGGGCGATCTCCACGGTGTCGCTGCGCCGGATGAGCGCGATGACCTCGTCGATGGCGTCCAGGGCCTTCAACAGACCGCGCAGGATGTGCGCCCGCTCCTCGGCCTTGCGCAACCGGAAGCGGGTCCTGCGGACGACGACCTCGATCTGGTGGGCGACCCAGTGACGGATGAAGGCGTCCAGGGACAGCGTGCGCGGGACGCCGTCGACCAGGGCCAACATGTTGGCCCCGAAGTTGGTCTGCAGGTCGGTGTGCTTGTAGAGGTTGTTCAGCACCACCTTGGCGACCGCGTCCCGCTTGAGCACGATGACCAGCCGCTGCCCGGTGCGGGAGGAGGTCTCGTCGCGGACGTCGGCGATGCCCCCGATCCTGCCGTCCTTGACGAGATCGGCGATCTTCTGGGCCAGGTTGTCCGGGTTCACCTGGTAGGGAAGCTCGGTGACGACCAGGCACTGTCGGTTCTGGATCTCCTCGACCTCGACCACCGCGCGCATGGTGATGGAGCCGCGCCCGGTGCGGTAGGCCTCCTCGATGCCCTTGCGGCCGACGACCAGCGCGCCGGTGGGGAAGTCCGGCCCCTTGATTCGCCCGATCAAGGCGTCCAGCAGGTCCTCGTGCGAGGCCTCGGGGTTCTCCAGGTACCACTGGGCCCCGGCCGCGACCTCCCGCAGGTTGTGCGGGGGGATGTTGGTGGCCATGCCGACCGCGATCCCCGCCGAGCCGTTGATCAGGAGGTTCGGGAACCGGGACGGCAGGACGGTCGGCTCCTGGGAGCGGCCGTCGTAGTTGTCGGTGAAATCGACGGTCTCCTCGTCGATGTCACGGACCATCTCCATCGAGAGCGCGGCCATCTTGCACTCGGTGTACCGCATCGCCGCCGCGGGGTCGTTCCCGGGCGAGCCGAAGTTGCCGTTGGAGTCCACCAGCGGCATCCGCATCGACCACGGCTGCGCCAGCCGGACCAGGGCGTCGTAGATGGAGCTGTCACCGTGCGGGTGGTAGTTGCCCATGACGTCGCCGACGACGCGGGCACACTTGTAGAAGCCGCGCTCGGGACGGTATCCGCCGTCGTACATGGCGTACAGCACACGACGGTGCACCGGCTTGAGGCCGTCCCGCACGTCGGGCAGCGCGCGCGAGACGATGACGGACATCGCGTAGTCGAGGTAGGAGCGCTGCATCTCCGTTTCCAGCCCCACGGGCTCGACACGCAGCGCCAAGGGGTCGCCTTGCGGCGTCACGGGGAGGTTCTCGTCGGTCATTGCTGGTGAGGATCCTTCCGGGTGCGGTCAGCTGAGACCGACTCAGATGTCGAGGAAGCGGACGTCCTTGGCGTTGCGCTGGATGAACTGGCGTCGGGCCTCGACGTCCTCACCCATCAGCACGGAGAACAGGTCGTCGGCCTGGGCGGCGTCGTCGAGGGTGACCTGACCGAGGACCCGGTGTTCCTGGTCCATGGTCGTGATCCGCAGTTCCTCCGCGTTCATCTCGCCGAGTCCCTTGAACCGCTGGACCGAGTCCTCACGAACCCGCTTGCCCGCCTGACGCCCCATCTCGATCAGCGCGTCCCGCTCGCGATCGGAGTAGGCGTACTCGAAGTCGTCCCGACCCCACTTGATCTTGTACAGCGGGGGGCGGGACAGGAAGACGTGGCCGGCCTCGACCAGGGGGCGCATGAAGCGGAACAGGAACGTCAGCAGCAGGGTGTTGATGTGCTGGCCGTCCACGTCGGCGTCCGCCATGAGGATGATCTTGTGGTACCGGAGCCTCGCGATGTCGAAGTCCTCGTGCACCCCGGTACCGAACGCGGAGATCATCGCCTGGATCTCCTGGTTCTGGAGGATGCGGTCGATCCGCGCCTTCTCGACGTTGAGGATCTTTCCGCGGATGGGGAGGATCGCCTGGTACTCCGGGTTGCGGCCGGACTTCGCCGAGCCACCGGCGGAGTCACCCTCGACGATGAAGATCTCGCACTTGGCGGGGTCGTTCGACTGGCAGTCCGACAGCTTGCCCGGCAGGGAAGCGGTCTCCAGCAGCCCCTTGCGCCGCGTCAGGTCACGGGCCTTGCGGGCCGCCACCCGTGCCGTGGCCGCCTGGATCCCCTTGCGGACGATGTCCGCCGCCTCGTTCGGGTTGCGGTCGAGCCAGTCGGCCAGGTGCTCGTACACCACCCGCTGGACGAACGTCTTGACCTCGGTGTTGCCGAGCTTGGTCTTGGTCTGCCCCTCGAACTGCGGCTCGCCGAGCTTGACCGAGATGATCGCGGTCAGCCCCTCGCGGATGTCGTCGCCCGTGAGGTTGTCGTCCTTCTCGCGCAGCAGCCTCTTGTCCCGCGCGTACTTGTTGATCAGCGAGGTCAGCGCCGCCCGGAATCCCTCCTCGTGCGTGCCGCCCTCGTGGGTGTGGATGATGTTGGCGAAGGAGTAGACACCCTCGGTGTAGCCGCCGTTCCACTGCATGGCGACCTCAAGGGACAGGTTCTTGTCCCGGTCCTCCGACTCCAGGTCGATGACGGTGGGGTGCACCGGGTCGCCCTTGCGGGAGTTCAGGTACTTCACGAAATCGACGATGCCGCCCTCGTAGTGGTACGAGACGGCCTTGACCTCGTGCTTCTCGTCCTCCCCCGCCTCGTCCGCGCCGGCGGTGGCCATCGCCGACTCCCGCTCGTCGGCGAGGCTGATCCGCAGCCCCTTGTTGAGGAACGCCATTTCCTGGAAGCGTCGGGACAGCGTCTCGAAGGAATACTCGGTGGTCTCGAAGATCTCCGGGTCGGCCCAGAAGGTGACCGTCGTGCCGGAGTCCTCCACCGCCTCGTGCTTGGCCAGTGGTGCGGTGGGGACGCCCATCTTGTAGTCCTGCGTCCACCGGTAGCCGTCGGTCCTGATGTCGACCGACACCTTGGTCGACAGGGCGTTGACCACGGAGACACCGACACCGTGCAGACCGCCGGAGACCGCGTAGCCGCCGCCGCCGAACTTGCCCCCCGCGTGGAGCACGGTCAGCACCACCTCGACGGCCGGCTTCTTCTCGACCGGGTGGATGCCCACCGGGATGCCGCGGCCGTTGTCGACGACGCGCACGCCACCGTCGGCGAGGATCGTCACGTCGATGGTGTCGGCGTGCCCGGCCAACGCCTCGTCGACCGAGTTGTCGACGACTTCCTGCACCAGGTGGTGAAGTCCGCGCTCACCGGTGGACCCGATGTACATTCCGGGTCGCTTGCGTACCGCGTCCAGCCCCTCGAGCACGGTGATGGAGCTGGCGTCGTACGACGCCGGACCGCCATGCGGGGCGATGCCGGCGTCGTGCACTCCGATCTCGGTGGACGGGATGTTCTCGTTGGGGTTGCCGGAATCGGCCACGAAGCGCCCTTTCTGGCACAGCACGAGCCAGGCTCCTCGGCGGTTGCCGGAGCGGCTGCGGCATGTTGCGTTGGTAAGCCTTGATCAGCGTTGCTCAGCGTTCCCGGACGATCCCCACGGTCGGGGCGGGATTCTTCCTCAGTCTACCGGTAGCACTGACATCGCTGGGGGTTTGCCGGCGCCTGAACCCCCATGTGCCGCCCTGAACCCTCGTCGCCCGACTCCCGATATGCGGACCGGCCCCCCAAGCGGCTCACGCAGGCACTCAGCGCCTCCGATCGTCAACCCTTGGCGACCGCGGGGTCAGGGCACCCGGCGCGCGCTTGACCGAGGCTCCACCAGGCCGCGAGCGACCCCTCTCCGCGGGTGCGCCCGCCACGGTGCCGACGGCGTGACGGGCACGGTTTCACGTGAAACAGCGATCCACCCGCACCGCGTCTCCGGCCCGCGCCCCGCCACCGGCCGACCCGTTCGCCTCACCGCCCACAGGACGATGAGGGCGAGAAGCGGACGGGACCCTCTCCGGGCCACGGACGCCGCTCATCCATAGGTGTCGCCGGGTCCCACACTGCCCGGGGCTCGAAGACGACCTGGACCACGTTCCGGTCCGCCCGGACCGCACACCTTGATCATCCGTACCGACCCGTGTCCGACGTCCTCGTTGATCCGCGCCACGAGGGTCGGGGCCAGGAGACGGAGGTTGGTCGCCCACGCCGTGGAGTCGCAGCGCACCACGAGCACCCTCTCGTCCTCGTCGTAGCGGATCGGGGCACAGTGGTTGGCCACTTCGCCGCCGACGATGTGGGACCACCGTCCCATCACCCCGCCGACCGCCGCCGGGGTCTCCCACCCTCGCTCCGTGATCAGTCGACTGATCGCTGGGCCGAGTGGCATGGGGTCCCGGGCGTCCGCGCGCGCACCGGAGCGAAGCCCGCCACCGCGGCCCGCCCCCTTCCGCTGCCGGGTGGCGTCCCCCCTGGCGCGGGCCGCTTCCCTCGCCGCTCGGAGCGCCACCCGCGCGAGATCGACACCGGTCGGCCCCGCACCCTCCACACCGGGGAGCCCGGCCTTGACGTTCTCGGTGCTCACGCCGGCTCCACCGCCCCCTCGGCGACGTTGAAGCGCCGTCCGACCAACGCCGGCGGCACGTCCTCGTCGACGGCCGCGGTCACCAACACCTGTTCACCCTCCGCCACCGAATCGGCCAACCGCTCCCGGCGTCGGGCGTCCAGTTCGGCGAAGACATCGTCAAGGATCAGGACCGGTTCGTCGCCCTCTTCCCGAAGCAGGTCGTAGGAGGCCAGGCGCAAGGCCAGCGCGAGGGACCACGACTCGCCATGGGAGGCGTACCCCCTGGCCGGCATCCCCCCCAGTCTGAGCTCCAGGTCGTCACGGTGCGGGCCGACGAGCGTGACTCCGCGGTCGACCTCCTGAGGCCTGATCCCGGCCAGCGCCGACACCAACTGCTCGAACAGTTCCTCCCGGGTACGCGCCACTCCCGGGACCGAGGAGCGGTACTCCAGAGTGACAGCCCCACCCCCCGGAGCGAGCCTCTCGTAGGCCCCACCCGTCAGCGGGCGGACCGCGTCGATCAGGTCCAGACGCTGGGCCAGCAGCTCCGCGCCGGCTCGGGCGAGATGCCGATCCCAGACCTCCAGGGTGGACAGGTCCAGCGCCCGACCGCCGTGCCTGCGGGCCGAAGCGGCCGATTTCAGCAGAGTGTTCCGCTGCTTGAGCACCCGGTCGTAGTCGGAACGGACGGCGGCCATCCGCGGCGAGCGCGCGGTGACCAGGTCGTCGAGAAACCTGCGTCGCTCGCCCGGGTCTCCCTTCACCAGCGCGAGATCCTCGGGGGCGAACAGGACGGTGCGGACGATGCCCAGCACGTCGCGAGGCCTGACCTGCGTGGATCTGTTGATCCTGGCTCGGTTGGCCCGGCCCGGATTGAGCTCCAGCTCGACGAGTCGCGTCCGGTCGCCCTGTCGCACCTGAGCCCGGATGACCGCCCGCTCGGCCCCGACTCTCACCAGCGGGGCGTCCGAGGAGACCCGGTGGCTGCCCAGCGTCGCGAGATAGCCGACCGCCTCGACAAGGTTGGTCTTGCCTTGTCCATTGGGACCGACGAAGACCGTGACGCCCTGGTCGAGCGGGACCTCCGCCCGGGCGTACGAACGGAAGTCGGCCAGCGACAGATGCGTGACGTGCATGGGTGTGAGCCGGCCTCCCAGCCTTCGTTTCCGCCTGTGCCACTCGCTCGCGACTACTTCTCCGTCACCGCGTGGCCGCCGAACTGGTTCCTCAGCGCGGCGATCATCTTCATCTGGGGCGAGTCGTCCTGCCGCGAGGAGAACCGGGCGAACAGCGACGCCGTGATGGCCGGCAACGGTACCGCGTGGTCGATGGCGGCCTCCACCGTCCAGCGCCCCTCGCCCGAGTCCTCGGCACGCCCCTCGAGGCGCTCCAGGTGCTCGTCGTCGTCGAGGGCGTTCACGGCGAGATCCAGGAGCCACGACCGGATCACGGTGCCGTCCTGCCACGAGCGGAAGACGTCCCGGACGTTCTCCACCGACTCGACCTTCTCCAGCAGCTCCCAGCCCTCGGCGTAGGCCTGCATCATGGCGTACTCGATGCCGTTGTGAACCATCTTGGCGAAGTGACCGGCCCCGACCTTGCCGGCGTGCACCGATCCGTGGTCCCCAGGGGGCTTGAGCGCGTCGAAGATCGGCCTGACCCGGTCCACGTGCTCGCCGGAACCTCCGTACATGAGCGCGTAGCCGTTCTCCAGGCCCCAGACGCCCCCAGAGACGCCACAGTCGACGAAGCCTATGCCCGCGGCGGCGAGCTGCGCGGCGTGGCGTTCGTCGTCGGTCCAGCGGGAGTTCCCGCCGTCCACGACCACGTCCCCGTGGTCCAGCAGCTCGGCGAGCCGGTCGATGGTCAGCTGAGTCGCCGCGCCGGCCGGGACCATGACCCACACGACGCGCGGTCCGGCGAGCGAGCCCACCAGGTCCTCGAGGCTGTGGACGTCCGCGAGGTCCGGGTTGCGGTCGAACCCGACGACGGTGTGGCCCGCGCGGCGAATCCGCTCGCGCATGTTGCCGCCCATCTTGCCGAGACCGACGAGACCGAGCTCCATCTGCTGTGTTCCTTAGGTCGCTGTGGCGATTGCGGCACCTTGTGCCGGTGTCCGAGCCTAAACCCGGACGGGCGCGCACAACTGTGGGCATCGGCGCTCGTTCGTGCCGACCCACGCGGCGGGGCGGCGGGTCGGGGCGGTGTCGTCGGGACCTGCCCCGGGCCGGGCTCGCTCGCCCCGACGCGGCCCGTCTCAGCCGCTCAGCCGTACCGGCATGATCAGGTACTTGTAGGCCTCGTCCGCCTCGGCGTCGAGGGCCGGCTTGCCACTGAGCAACGCGGGCTTGGTCGAAGTGGTGAAGGAAAGCCGCGCCACCGGGGAGTCGATCGCGCTCAACCCGTCCAGCAGGAAGGTCGGGTTGAAGGCGATGGAGATGTCCTCGCCGTCGAGATGCGCGTCCACCCTCTCCACAGCCTGTGCGTCGTCACTCGACCCGGCCTCGAGGATCAACACCCCCTGCTCGAAGCTGAGACGGACGGGAGTGTTGCGCTCGGCGACGAGCGCCACGCGCTTGACGGCCTCGACGAAGGGAGCCGTCTCCAGCACGGCCACGGAGTTGAACTCGGTGGGGAAGAGGGTGCGGTACTTCGGCAGATCACCCTCCAGAAGACGGGTGGTCGTGCGACGGCCCGCGCCCTCGAATCCGATCAGGCCCTCGCCCGAACCGGAGCCGGACAGGGCGAGCGTCACCTGGTCGCCGCTGGTCAACGCCTTGGCGGTGTCCAGCAGCGTCTTGGCGGGGACCAGGGCGACGGCCGAGGCCTCGGGGTTCTCCGGCTTCCAGAGGAAGTCACGGACGGCGAAGCGGTAGCGGTCGGTCGAGGCCAGGGTCACCGTGTCGCCGTCGATCTCGATGCGCACGCCCGTGAGCACCGGCAGCGTGTCGTCACGCCCCGCCGCGATGGCGACCTGCTGGACCGCGGAGGCGAAGACATCGCCGGGCACGGTCCCGGTGGCGGTCGGCATCTGCGGGAGGGCCGGGTATTCCTCCACGGGGAGCGTGTGCAGGGTGAACCTCGACGAGCCGCACGTCACGGTGGCACGGGCACCGTCGGTGGAGATCTCCACGGGGCGGTTCGGCAGCGCGCGGGAGATGTCCGCCAGCAGGCGCCCCGAGACGAGGACGGTGCCCTCCTCCTCCACCTCGGCGTCCACGGAGACCCGAGCCGAGACCTCGTAGTCGAAGCTGGACAAGCTCAACTGCCCGTCCTCGGCCTTGAGGAGCAGCCCGGCAAGGACAGGCGCCGGCGGCCGAGCCGGCAGGCTGCGCGCCGCCCAGGCCACTGCCTCCGCGAGTACGTCGCGTTCCACCCGGATCTTCACGGTTAGCCGCCTCCTGCTGTTGCCGGCGCTCGTCGCCCTGCTTCGCGTTCGCTGTCTGAACCGGTGTCGTCGGCCTCTCGGCCGGGAAGGACACCGGAGCACCAGTCTGACGTACCCCGGTGACAGCAGGAGGCCGCCGGGGTCAAGTCGAGGTGTGGGGGTCTTGCCGGCGAGAGCGCGAGTTGTGCACAGAACCTGCTTCGAAACGATTGCCCTGCTCTCTCTAGTCGGTAGTAGTAGTAGGGCCTGTGGATTCCGTGGAAAACCCTGTTTCCGCAGGTCAACCCCGGAATCTTGTCCACCGCACCTGTGGGTGCAACCAGTGGACAACTGGGTCACAGTGTGGAGAAACCAAAGTTCTGCACACTCCGTGCACAGGAGGGGGCTACTTCTCCCCAGATCCATCCCCAGATTTCGCTGGCTTTCCCACAGCCCTCCCGGGACCTCCGATGTGATGGCTTTCACTCGCGACGGTGACCGTGCGCGTCATGTTGCCGAACAGTGGACAGCGGTGTGGAGAACCGCCTGCGAGCTGGGGATAGCTGCTTGCATCCTGTGGGTCAGGCGTGGACAAGCTGGGTGGCAGCTCACGGAGTCGCGCGTTGTCCCCAGCCTGTGGACAACCATTGTCCACGAATCCACACCCCCCTGAGCTGTGCTGACCGCCAGTCTGGTTCACGACCTGTGGACAAGATCGGGAAAACTTGGCAGTCCCCAGGGTGTGGATGGGAGAAAGTCGCCGAATCTGTGGATGGGAGCCGTAACCTCGCCTGGAATCGAACATCGAGGGGCCTGATCACCACCGACACGGGAGCGAACGGAGCCCTTGCGACGGGCGGGGTGTGGGCGTCGAGGAGCGGTCGATGGCCGCCCACCCGGGCGCGCGAAGTGGGTTCGACCGTGCGCTGGCCGACCGCGTGGGCCCACGCCCTCGTGTGAGCGGCGGCCCGCGCGGGGAGCGGCGTCCTGGCCGTGTGCGGTATGGCTCCGTTCCCCCCGGGAGAAGGCTCGCGGCTCCCGCCGCGCGAAGGCCGTGGGGCGTCCGCGAGAGGTGGGATCGGGGTGACGGAGACCACCGCCGAGGCCCCGGAGGCGCCCGGATTCGGACCCGGACCCGAGAACGGTCCGGGTCCGCTCAACCGTTCTTGATCCGGTTCGTGAGTTCGGTGACCTGGTTGTAGATGGAGCGGCGCTCCGCCATCAGATTGCGGATCTTGCGATCGGCGTGCATCACGGTCGTGTGATCGCGCCCGCCGAAGAGCGCGCCGATCTTCGGCAGGGACAGATCCGTCAGCTCGCGGCAGAGGTACATGGCGATCTGTCGCGCCGTCACCAGTTGGCGCCCGCGGGAACTGCCACACAGGTCCTCGACCGTGAGCCCGAAGTAGTCCGCGGTCTCACTCATGATGGCCGTCGAGGTGATCTCCGGCGTGGACTCCTCACCCCCCGGGATGAGGTCCTTGAGGACGATCTCGGTGAGGCCCAGGTCCACGGGCTGTCGGTTCAGCGAGGCGAAGGCAGTCACCCGGATCAGCGCCCCCTCCAGCTCACGGATGTTCCGCGAGATCCGGGAGGCGATGAACTCGAGGACCTCCGGCGGGGCGTTGAGCTGTTCCTGGACCGCCTTCTTGCGCAGGATGGCGATCCGCGTCTCCAGCTCGGGCGGCTGGACGTCGGTGATCAGACCCCACTCGAAGCGGTTTCTGAGCCGGTCCTCCAGGGTCACCAGCTGCTTCGGCGGTCGGTCGCTGGAGAGCACGATCTGCTTGTCCGCGTTGTGCAGTGTGTTGAAGGTGTGGAAGAACTCCTCCTGCGTCGACTCCTTGTCGGCCAGGAACTGGATGTCGTCGACCAGCAGGATGTCCATCTCGCGGTAGCGCTTGCGGAAGCTGTCCCCCTTGCCGTCGCGGATCGAGTTGATGAACTCGTTCGTGAACTCCTCGGAGCTCACGTACCGCACCCGGGTACCGGGGTACAGGCTGCGCGCGTAGTGGCCGATGGCGTGCAGCAGGTGGGTCTTGCCGAGACCCGACTCGCCGTAGATGAACAGCGGGTTGTACGCCTTGGCCGGAGCCTCCGCCACGGCGACTGCCGCGGCGTGCGCGAACCGGTTGGACGCGCCGATGACGAAGGTGTCGAACAGGTACTTGGGGTTGAGTCGCGCGGTGGGTTCGCCCGGTCCCGAGACAGGGGTCTGAGGAGAGGCCGGGCGTCCGGGCGCGGGAGGAATCGCGGGTCCGCCACGGTGCTCGGGGGCGCCGCCGGGGGGCGTATCGCCCTCGAGGGCGGATTCACGTGGACCGTAGTCGCGGTGGGACGGGTCGTGCTCCCGGCGGGCGCGTCCGTAGCCCGGATGCTCGGTGGCGCGCGGGCGGTAGCCGTGCGCGTCGTCGGCGTCCTGGGGATAGCCGTCCGAATCCTGGCGATAGGTGTCGCGGGCGTACGCCGCCGGGCCGTAGCCGTCCGGACGGTAGCCGTCCCGGGCGAAGGAGTCGGAGGGGGCGGTCGGGTAGGCGTCCTCGGATGGGGGGTGACCGGTCCTCGCGGGGCGCGCGTAGGGTCCGTGCGGGGGTGCCGCGTAGCCGTCCCTCTCGGAGAAGCCCGGTGGACGCTGGTGCCACGCGTAGCCGTCCGGTGACGTGTGGCGCTGCCAGGGAGCACCGGATTCGGGACGCTGGTACTCGGCGGGATACGTCGGGCGCGCGGTGGGCAGCTGGTGTCGGGAAGCGGAGTAGCCCTCGTTCTCGTCCCCCCTCTGACTCTGGACCGTCGGGGAGGGGTCGGGTTCGGCATAGCCCGACTGTGTCGCGGTCGGCCCCGGGGCGGGGGCATCGCCCGCCGTGTCGTCGACGGTGATCGCGATGCGGATGGGTCGGCCGCACTCACGGCTGAGCGACTCGCTCACCACCGGCGCCAGGCGGCCCTCGATGACCCCCTTGGCGAACTCGTTGGGCACGGCCAGGAGCGCGGTGTCGGCGACGAGAGCGAGTGGCTGACACCGACGGATCCAGTGCTCGTCCTTGGCCTCGAACCCTTGGTCGTGGCCCTCTCCGCCGAGCAATCGCTCCAGGACGCGCGGCCATACTGCGGCAAGATCGGCAGGTACGTCGGCCACGGGCACGCTCTCTCACGGGGTCCCACGAAGGCGTGATCCGGGGACGGGCGGGATGAATCTCGGCGGGACGGCTGGGACAACGGGGGGGTAGTGGGACGTGCGGAGGTCCGATCACGGTAGTCAGGGCGACGGGTCGGGTTCAAGTCGTTGTCCCCAGCCTGTGGACAAGTGTCTCCGAACCGTTCCGGGTTTGACCGGACGACCCGGCCCCGCGTACCGTGACCAGGTCGAGTTGTCGATGGCTGCTGCCGCCTGCCTCCGATGGGCACGGATCACGTCAGGTGATCGGAAAGCGGTACACACGGGCGTAACGCGAGCTACTCGTGGGCGCACGGTGACAGCCAGGACGGCACCCCGCCACCAACGATCTCTTTCTGGAGCCCCCGAGTGAGCAAGCGCACCTTCCAGCCGAACAACCGTCGTCGCGCGAAGACCCACGGCTTCCGGCTGCGTATGCGCACCCGTGCCGGCCGCGCGATCCTCGCGTCCCGCCGTAGCAAGGGTCGCGCCCGCCTGTCCGCCTGATTCCGATCAGGTCATGACGTCGTGCTGCCCTCCGAGAACCGGCTGAGGCGGCGCGAGGATTTCTCGACCGCGGTTCGAGGCGGGCGGCGAGCAGGACGCCCGTCCCTCGTCGTCCACTTTCGTAGCGGTGCCACGGACCCGCACGCGCCTGGGGAGAGCGCTCCTCCGGCACGTGCGGGTTTCGTCGTGAGCAAGGCTGTGGGAGGCGCGGTGGTGCGCAACAAGGTGAGGCGGAGGCTCCGCCACCTGATGCGTGACCGAGTCGGTCTGTTTCCCCCCGGTAGCCTGGTAGTCGTACGAGCGTTGCCCGGTGCGGGCGACGCCGATCACGCACACTTGGCCCGAGACCTGGACGCCGCGGTGCGGCGGTTGCTGGGAGGGGGCGCGCGATGAAGTACCCGCTTCTGGCGCTGATCAAGATCTATCAGTGGACGATCAGTCCACTGCTGGGGCCGGTCTGCAAGTACTACCCCTCGTGTTCCCACTACGGGTTCACGGCCATCGACCGGCACGGCGCGGCCAAGGGCACGGCCCTCACGGCCTGGCGCATCCTGCGGTGCAATCCGTGGTCGTCGGGCGGGGTGGACCACGTGCCGCCACGCAGGCGCCCGCGGTGGCACCAGTTGTTGTGGAACGCCTGGCGGACGCGCGCGGGCGGGCCCTCCGCCGCCGAACCGGCCATCGAGGGAAGAGTGCCTTCCCCGAGCCCGGCCGCAGAGACCTCGTCCCATGCCCAAGGAGCATGATTAGTGGACACGATTGCCAGCCTCTTCAGCTTCATCACGACACCTGTCTCCTGGGTCATCGTCCAGTTCCATTCGGTGTACGGTGCGATCTTCGGACCGGACACGGGCTGGGCCTGGGGCCTGTCCATCGTGTCCCTGGTGATCCTCATCCGGATCTGCCTGATCCCACTCTTCGTGAAGCAGATCAAGGCGACGCGGGCGATGCAGACGCTCCAGCCGGAGATGAAGAAGATCCAGGAGCGGTACAAGAACGACCGCCAGCGTCAGTCCGAAGAGATGATGAAGCTGTACAAGGAGACGGGCACCAACCCGTTGTCCTCGTGCCTTCCCATTCTCGCGCAGTCCCCGTTCTTCTTCGCTCTCTACCACGTGCTCAACAGCATCGCGTCGAACGACACCATCGGCGTGATCAACGAGCGACTCCTGGCCAGTGCGCAGAAGGCCCACATTTTCGGGGCTCCGCTCGCGGCCAAGTTCACGGACAGCTCGTCCAAGGTCGAGGCGCTGGGTTCGACGATCACCGATGTGCGGGTCGTCACCGCCATCATGATTATTTTGATGTCGCTGTCGCAGTTCTACACCCAGCGTCAGTTGATGACGAAGAACGTCGACACCAGTGTGAAGACACCGTTCATGCAGCAGCAGAAGATGCTGATGTACGTCTTCCCGATCATCTTCGCCGTCTTCGGCATCAATTTCCCGGTGGGTGTCCTCGTCTACTGGCTGACCACCAACGTGTGGACCATGGGCCAGCAGATGTACATCATCCACAACAACCCCACTCCGGGTTCCAAAGCACAGGCCGCCTACCTGGAGCGTCTGGGCAAGCACCTCACCGCCCGTGAGAAGACGCGCAACCGCCGCGAGCGGGCGATCGTGAAGGCGATCGTGGACAAGGGGCGCGACCGCAACGAGCACGAGCGCAAGTTCATCAACGGGCTGAACAAGGCGGGTCTCGCGGCACAATCCGACGGCACCGTGGTCAAGGGCGAAGCCGCGGTCGCGGCCCAGGCGGACGGTGCGACAGCCGCGGCGTCCGGAACCCCCAAGCGACAGCAGCCGAAGCGTCAGACCAAGTCCCAGCGCCAGTCCGGCGCGGGCCGTTCGGGGGACGGAGGCGAGACGGCGGGGCCCCCCTCGCTTGCCAAGTCCGACTCCGCCCAGGGCGGCGAAACCGGCAGCCCGGCGGAGTCCGAGGGTGCCGAGAAACCGGCGAAGAAGCCTGGTGCCGCAGGGCGGAGCAAGGCCCAGTCCGGTCAGCGCAAGGGCCAGCAGCGCCCGAAGTCCCCGTCGAAGAAGTAAGGAGTCCATCCCGTGACGGAAGGCACCATTTCCGCGGCTGCCGAGGACGCAGAGGACCTCACTCACCTGGAGCAGGAGGGAGAGATCGCCGCGGACTATCTGGAGGGTCTGCTCGACATCGCGGACCTCGACGGTGACATCGACATGGACGTCGAGGCCGACCGCGCCTCAGTCTCGATCGTCAGCGACGCGGACGGTCGAGATCTGCAGAAGCTGGTGGGTCGGGAGGGCGAGGTTCTCGAGGCCCTGCAAGAGCTCACTCGACTGGCGGTTCATCGCGAGACGGGAGATCGCAGCCGACTGATGCTCGACATCGCCGGATATCGTGCGCGCAAGCGTGCCGAACTCTCCGAACTGGCGACGGAGGCGGCCGGTGAGGCCAAGAGCAGTGGCGAGCCCGTCCGCTTGCGGGCGATGACGCCGTTCGAGCGCAAGGTGGTGCATGACGCGGTGAAGGCCGCGGGCCTGCGGAGCGAGTCGGAGGGCGAGGAACCGCAGCGGTTCGTGGTCGTCCTCCCCGTTTGACGTGACTGCCCTTGCTCGGCCCCGTCTGTCGGACAGGCGGGGCCGAGATTCGTCAGCCCTGTGAGGTGGGTTCTGGTGCCGGGAGCGAACCAGTCGCGGCATGGAATGGAAGGACGGTATTCGTGACGGAGGCAGCGGAGGTTCCGCCTGCTCCCGAGCAGGCTCACGAGGTGTTCGGGGAGCGCTTCTCGGACGCGGTGCGCTACGCCGCGTTGCTGGCCGATGCGGGAGTCCGGCGCGGTCTGATCGGCCCTCGCGAGGTTCCCAGGCTCTGGGAGAGACACCTTCTGAACTGCGCGGTGCTCTCCGAAGTCGTCCCCCACGGGGTCTCTGTGTGCGACGTGGGGTCCGGCGCCGGACTACCGGGGATTCCCTTGGCCTTGGTACGTGACGATCTCAACATCACTCTCCTGGAGCCACTTCTTCGGCGGACCACCTTCCTCACCGAGGTCGTCGAGCTGTTGGGCTTGGACCACGTCACCGTGGTGCGTGGGCGTGCGGAGGAGGTGATGGGCACGATGCCGCCGGTACACGTGGTGACGGCCCGGGCGGTGGCTCCCCTCGACCGCTTGGCCACCTGGGGCATTCCGCTCCTCCGCCCCTATGGCGAGATGCTTGCGCTCAAGGGAGACACCGCGGAGGCGGAGCTCAAGAGTGCGCAGACCGCGTTGAACAAGTTGGGAGCGGCGGAGACGTCGGTGCTGCACGTCGGCTCAGGAGTGGTAGAGCCTCGGTCCACGGTGGTCCGTGTGGTGGTTGGTGAGAGCCCGGGCGGAGTGCGCTTCGCCGCCAAGCGTGCCAAGGCGGCGAGAACGGGACGGGTCCGTAGGCGCCGGGGGTAGATCCGGATGGAGTGATGTGACTGTGCCTGAGGCCTCGTACTCCACATCAGTCCTCGGGTATTCGGGCGTCGGTGTGTCGTGCGCCCCCTCCCACGGTCCCCATGCATCGTGTTTCACGTGAAACGTCGTTCACTGTTGCACGGCATTATCCATCGCGGTCGCGCCGCGGCAGCACCTCGGGAGCGCAGGCCTCACGGTGCCCGTTCGGAGGCAACATTCTCCGCCGCCGACAGAGAAGCATCCGCCTCGGGGGTGGCCGAGTTGTCCACAGACGTCGACTTCCGCACAGAGGGGCAGACCTCACTGGTTCACCGCCCTTGGGGCATGGGAGGCTCTGTCCATCGCGAGCCCGAAGTCGAGGAGAGTGAATCCTTGCGGTCCGATGCCAACATCGCGGAATCGGAGACCGAACCGGTCCCGGGGCCCCGTACCGAGCCAAGGGGCGTGGACGTTTCACGTGAAACATCCACGCCCCCTGGCGACCCCGCCGGAAGTCTGGTGCCCTTGGTTGTGGAACCTCGAGGGCGTCTTGGTGAGGGTCTGCCTCGTCCTGAGCAGACCCGAGTGATCGTGGTCGCCAACCAGAAAGGTGGGGTGGGAAAGACAACCACCACCGTCAATCTCGCCGCTTCGCTGGCGTTGCATGGTGCACGCGTTCTCGTGATCGATCTCGACCCTCAGGGAAACGCCTCGACAGCGCTGGGCATCGACCACCATGCCGAGGTCCCGTCGATCTACGACGTGTTGGTCGAGAGCAAGCCTCTGTCGGATGTCGTTCAGCCCGTCCCTGACGTCGAGGGCCTCTTCTGTGCACCGGCTACGATCGATCTCGCCGGTGCCGAGATCGAGCTTGTCTCGTTGGTCGCGCGCGAGAGCCGGCTGCACCGGGCTGTTCAGAGCTATGAGCAGCCGCTGGACTACATCTTGATCGACTGTCCACCGTCTCTGGGCTTGTTGACGGTGAATGCCCTCGTGGCAGGTCAGGAGGTCCTTATCCCTATCCAGTGCGAGTACTACGCGCTGGAGGGACTTGGGCAGTTGCTTCGCAACGTCGACCTTGTGCGAGGCCATCTCAACCCCGCACTTCACGTGTCCACCATCCTGCTCACGATGTACGACGGACGGACCCGGCTCGCCTCTCAGGTCGCCAACGAGGTGCGCAGCCACTTCGGTGGAGAGGTCCTTCGAACCAGCATTCCTCGTTCTGTTCGGATCTCCGAGGCTCCGAGCTATGGACAGACAGTGTTGACCTACGACCCCGGGTCGAGCGGGGCGCTGTCCTACCTTGAGGCGGCGCGTGAGATCGCACTGCGCGGCGTCGACGTCCGCTACGACCCTGCACACGGCGGCACTCACAGCGAAACAAGCATCGTGGAGGGGATTCGGTGACTGAGCGACGAAGGGGACTCGGGCGAGGGCTTGGCGCCCTGATCCCGGCGGCCCCCACGGAGAAGTCGGTGGGATCCGCTGCTCTGGGCAACAAGGGAGCGTTGACGAGTGCGGGCGTTCCGGGCCTCTCGACGGATCGTGGTATCGCGGCGGCCAAGGTCGCCGCGCTGTCCTCGTCTTCTGTTTCACGTGAAACAGAAGACGAGCAGGACAGGGGAGCGGCATCTTCCTTGTCCTCGCCGGCGGGCGCTCACTTCGCCGAGATTGCGCTGGACTCGATCACGCCCAACCCGCGACAGCCTCGTGAAGTCTTCGACGAGGAAGCCCTGTCCGAGTTGGTGGCTTCCATCAAGGAAGTCGGGCTCCTGCAACCGGTGATCGTTCGGCCGACCCAGGCCGGCCGCTACGAGCTCATCATGGGGGAGCGACGTTGGCGGGCCTGTCGGGAGGCGGGTCTGTCGGCCATCCCGGCGATCGTCCGGGCAACCGACGATGAGCAACTCCTGTTGGATGCGCTCCTGGAGAACCTGCATCGGGCGCAGCTGAATCCCATCGAGGAGGCGGCGGCCTATGACCAACTGTTGAGAGACTTCAACTGCACGCATGACCAACTGGCGGATCGAATCGGTCGCTCTCGCCCTCAGGTCTCCAACACCTTGCGTCTCCTGCGGTTGTCGTCGGCGGTGCAGAAGCGGGTCGCGGCCGGCGTGCTCTCCGCCGGGCATGCTCGGGCCCTGCTCTCGGTGGAAGACGTCGAGGAGCAGGACCGCTTGGCTCGCCGGATTGTCGCGGAGGGACTGTCGGTTCGCTCTGTCGAAGAGATCGTCACCCTGATGGGGGCTCGGCCGCAGAAGTCGCAACGCGGTAGAGGGCCCCGGGCCGGATCGCGAGTGGCTCCCGCCCTTGCCGATTTGGCCACGCGCCTCTCGGATCGGTTCGAGACCCGGGTAAAGGTCGATCTGGGGCAGAAGCGAGGAAAGATCACTGTCGATTTCGCCTCCGTCGAGGATCTTGAACGGATTCTTGAGACCCTGGCCCCTGGTGAGGGGTCACTGCTTCGGAGTCTCTCGGACGATCAAGATTCCTGAGGCCCCAGGCGGGAGGGCAGTGGCGGTCTTGGCTCTCACGCTGCGGGGGCGAGTGCCGACGAGGTATGGGCTCCGCCCTCGGCCGGAAAGCGAAGTACCGTTTCACGTGAAACAGGAGGGGGCGCCCCACGGGCGCCCCTCCTGTTTCACGTGAAACGCGAAGACATTCTAGTCGGCGATGAACTCCTCGAGGTCCCGGAGGATAGCGGCCTTCGGCTTCGCACCGACGATCGTCTTGGCGACCTCGCCTCCTTGGTACACGTTCAGCGTCGGAATGGACATGACGCCGTACTTGGCCGCAGTCGCCGGGTTCTCGTCGATGTTCAGCTTGACGATCTCGATCTTCTCGCCGTGCTCACCGGCGATGGCCTCAAGGGAAGGGGCGATCTGCCGGCACGGGCCGCACCAGGCGGCCCAGAAGTCCACCAGGACGGGCTTGTCGCTCTTGAGGACGTCCTCGTCGAAGGAAGCGTCGGTCACATTCTTCAGGGTGCCGGCCACAGAAGGCTCCTTATGTATCGGTGGGGCGGGGTCAGGCAGAGGTCTTCTCGGGTTCGGCCGCTTCCTCGTCGGAGAGCGCGGCCAGGAATCGTTCGGCATCGAGAGCGGCCGAGCAGCCGGTGCCGGCCGCAGTGATCGCTTGGCGGTAGGTGTGGTCAACCACGTCACCCGCGCCGAAGACGCCCTTGATGTTGGTGTGGGTGGTTGGTGCGGCGACCTTGAGATAGCCCTCGTCGTCCAGTTCGAGCTGACCCTTGAACAGCTCGGTGCGCGGGTCGTGACCGATCGCGATGAACAGTCCGGTCACCGGAAGGTCCGACAGGTCCCCGGTCTTGGTGTCGCGCAGCTTGAGTGCCGAGAGCTTCTGGTCGCCCTGGATTTCCGCGATCTCGCTGTTCCAAGCGAACTTGATCTTCGGATCGGCGAAGGCTCGGTCCTGCATCGCCTTGGAGGCGCGGAGGGCCTCCCGTCGATGGACGATCGTGACCGACTTGGCGAACCGAGAGAGGAAGGTGGCTTCCTCCATCGCGGTGTCTCCACCACCGATCACAGCGATGTCCTGATCCTTGAAGAAGAATCCGTCGCAAGTGGCACACCAGGAGACACCGCGTCCGGAGAGTGCGTCTTCGTTCGGCAGGCCGAGCTTGCGGTGCTGCGATCCCGTGGCGATGATGACGGCCCTTGCCTGATGGACGGTCCCCGCGGTGTCCGTGACGGTCTTGATCTCTCCGGACAGATCGACGGCGACGACGTCGTCCGGGATCAGTTCGGCCCCGAAGCGCTCGGACTGCGCCCGCATGTTGTCCATCAGTTCGGGTCCCATGATCCCGTCCTGGAAGCCCGGGAAGTTCTCGACCTCGGTTGTGGTCATCAGCGCGCCACCGGCGGTGACGGCCCCCTCGAACACCAAGGGCTTCAACGATGCCCGCGCGGTGTACAGCGCCGCTGTGTAGCCGGCGGGCCCGGAGCCGATGATGATCACGTTACGGACATCGCTCACGGCTTGATTCCTCGTCTCTGGACTGGGTTCGGGACCGGCGGTCGCCCCCTGGCGGGGCTTCCACCACACGCAACGGATCCTAGAGCCCACGCATTCCCCGAAGGTCCCGGCATCGCCAGGGAAGAATTCAGGGCCGGGGAAGCGAGCGGGTCAGCAGAACGTCCGCGACGGAGGAGGCGGACCCCTCCGGGCAGCCGGCCTCGACGATACTCGCGACGACATGACCGGCGTCCTCGGCCTCCGAGACCACGACGAGCAAGGCGGACTCACCCCGATACACGCCCTCCTCCGCCGCCAGCACGGAGGCACCGGGGCGGATGGCGCGCAGGACGCACTCCGGGAGAGTCGGCTGGACGAAGACCTGCTGCTCTGAGGAGGTCTCGGACTGGACCCCGATCCCACTGGGAAGGCGAGACCCACCCGCCCTCTGGGCGTCCCCGACGAGCCGTGCGACCTGTTCACCGAGCTGAGATTCCGTGAAGGTGTCTCTTGGGGAGACGCTGTTCCTTGCCTCGAGCGGAGGCGAGACGTCGTCCCCGGTGACGAGCAGGGAGCCGACACCCAGCACCGTGGCCGCACACACGATTCCCACGACGGTCTTCCTTCGGCGGTGCCCGCCCGGCCTGCGCCCGGGGCCAGGCATGGGGCGCGGAGACCTGCCACGGGGCGGTGGCAGTGGTGTTTCACGTGAAACGGCGGGCAGACCATGGTCTTCTGCGGCGGCGGCGAGGGCGGCGTCGATCCGGATGCGGACGTCGTCAGGCATCTTGGGAGGATCGGTCGCACCGCCCAGGAGTCGGCGGACTCCCTCCAAGGACGTGCGTGCCTCGTCGCACGACGCGCACCCCTCCACGTGGCGCTCCAGTTCCCTCGCCCGGGAAGGGGGCACGTTGCCTTCGGCGAGTTCGGACAGCTCGACGATGTCCGGATGATCGACCTGCTCTGGCGTCCATGTCACGTTCGCCCACCACCACCCTTCACGACAGCTGAATCGGTCGGATCCGTTTCGCCTGGAGCCGCGCGACGTGGCCCTCGCGCACGTGGGACGGATGTCGACTGCGCCCGGTTCCGCTGGGCATCGGGCCTGGAGGCCTCGCCCGTGTCGGCCGTCCTGGGACGGTGAACGTCGTGGGGGTCGGGGTCCGGCTCGGCGCGGAGGTGGGTGAGCAGCGGGAGCAACTTGGCCCTGCCACGGGCGCATCTGCTCTTGACCGTACCGATCGGGACGTCGAGAATGCGAGCCGCTTCCGCCACGGGGTACCCCTGCATGTCCACCAGGACCAACGCGGCGCGTTGGTCGGGTGCCAGGGTTGCCAAGGCGGCGCGGAGCTGACGCTGCAGGTCGTGCCGCTCGGCTGGGGCCGCAGCCGACTCGGATGGTTCCAAAACGCTCTCGAGTCGCTCCGTGTCGTCGACCGGTGCGGTCTTCCTCGACGCGGCCTTTCGGACGCGATCGAGGCAGGCATTCACCGTGATGCGATGCAGCCACGTGGTGACAGCGGCTTGACCGCGGTAGGTGTGGGCCGCGCGGTAGGCCGAGAGAAGAGCGTCCTGGACCGCGTCGGACGCCTCTTCACGATCTCCCAACGTCCTCAAGGCGACCGCCCACAACCGGTCCCGGTGGCGCCGGACCAGTTCCCCGAAGGCTGTCGTATCGCCGGAGACATGTCGGGCCAAGAGCTCCCTGTCGGCCGCGCTCTCGTCGCACCGGTCCACGCCCTCGCCTCCCCTCCGCGCTCACGGCCCAGGGGACCGCTACGACCCGTAGACCTTGATCTCCGAGATCCCACCTCGATAGGTGCTCGAGGAAGTGTCGGTGGGAAGGCTGGTGATCCGAACGAGGAGGTAGCGCGTCTTCACCGCCTCCTCCAACTCCTGCGACAGGGAGTCACCGGCCCGCTCCAGCTTTGTCAGACGCTGTGGGTAGCTCTCCAGCGAGGAGGTTCCCGTGCCCCCTTCGTCCGCGGCCAGCACCTCGACCGTCTGGCCCTCGCGGTAGAAGTCGACGTCCACCTTCGTGACGGCGCGGACGTCGCCGAGGTCCACGATGATCCCGCTGCCCTCTTTGCGTGAGGACAGGTTTCCGAAGTTCGCGTAGCCGCGGTACTGGGGAGTGATCCAGGCGGTCGACGGCTTGCCGTCCACGGCGAGAGGAACCTGGTCCTCCTGGATTCCGGTACCACTGGGCGCGAACTCACTCGCGGAAGTGATCTCCAGTTCCTTGTCCGGCGGAGCCTCGTCCGAGCCGCCCTTGTCGTTGTCGTCGTCCGTCGGTTGGGTCTGGTTGGGCGTGTCGGCCGAACCTCCACGCTCCATGAGCGCCTCGGCCAGCTGCCAGCTGCCCAGCCCGAGTGCGGCGATCAACAGGGCCGACACCGACCACTTCAGCGCCTTGCCGGTGCGACTCTGCAGTGGCGGAGGTGCCGAAACGGGACTGGGGACCCCGGCTGCGGGCCCGCCGGGACGGCCGTAGCTGCCCTGCTGATAGGTGGTGCGCTGATAGCCCGAGGGGGTGAATTTCGGCTCCGGTGGACGCAGGCGCGGCATTTCACCGATCGCCTTGACCAGCTCCTCCGGAGTGGTGCAGGGCGCTTCGTGCCGGGAAGCGGTGGCGCCATGGTTGGCGAGCGCCCTCATCGCGAGCTCGGAGAGGCCGCGGTGAACGCCGGCTCGAACCTGGTCTGGCGGGATCAGACCCAGGTCCTTGGGCAACCCGGACAAACCGTAGGCGTCGCTCTCGTAGGGCCAGCGCTGGGTCAGCGAGGCATACAGCAGGGCCCCGATCGCCTCGGTGTCGGAGGCTTGGGGTGTGTCGGAGTCGATGCCGCGCAGTGCCGCGTTCACGGCCAGGCCGCGGATGCGCCACTGTCCGCCCGGAGCACGTAGGACGGTGTTCGGGCTGAGCCGCAGATGCGCGAGTCCTTCGCGGTGGGCGGCTGCCATCGCGGCCGCGACCTGGCCGACCATCTGGTCGGCGTCGTAGGCGTCCAGCGGGCCCGATGCCAGCAGCGTCGTCAGTTCGGTGGCGTCGGGCAGCCATTCGTGCACCACGTACACGAGGTCGTTCTCCTCGACCGCGTCGAGGACCATGACGAAGCGAGGATCACCCAGCAGCGCCGAAGACCTCGCCGCCGCCAGGACCGCGCGAGCTCGCGGGTGGGTGCGGGGCAGGACATGGACCCCGACGGCGCGGCGCAGCATCTCGTCGACGGCACGCCAACTGCTGAAGCCGTCCAGACGGGTGACGCATTCCTCAAGGCGGTACCGCCTGGCGAGCTTGTGTCCGCTGTGCACCTCGATGGACGAGGGTTCGCCCGTCGGGTCTTCGCCGCTCTGTGCCTCGTCGCTGTCCGTGTCCCGCTCCTGGTTCTCGGCCACGCTGTCCGTCGTGGACTCGTCCGCCCGCGCGGACAACGACTCGGCGTCGCCGTTGTCCGCCACGTCGACGGCAGCCGCCCTCCGATCCGCCACCGTCGTTTCCGCCTCCCCATCCGTAGCGTGCCGAACACTCCCGCACGCCGTCCGACGCCGAGACCAATTGTGCCCACAGTCCGCCACTCCGCACGACTCACGGAGGCGAACGATGGGGGTGCGCCTACCCGGAGCTCAGCGCCCGAGGCGTCCTCTGACCATGCCGACCAGTGAGTTGAGTTCCTGGATACGCATCCGGCGCGCGGCCAGGAAGAACACGCCGAGCAGGACAGGTCCGCCGATCAGCAGTGCCGCCAGCGACCCCGCCACGCCTTGACCGAGGGTCTGTACCACCCCGTAGCCCGCCGCTCCGCTCAAGAGAGCCGCGGGCACGGAGGCGATGGCGAGGCGGGCGTAGGTGCGCAGCACGCGGGAACCGTCGAGGTCGCCGCCCAGGCGCTTGCTCAGCCTGCGCCAGGCGATGCCCACGCCCACCGCGTATGCCAGTCCGTACGACGCGGCCATGCCCACGACCGCCCAGCGTGACGGGATCACGAAGAAGCACAGCACCGACATCCCGGCGTTGATCGCCGCCACGACGACCGTGTTGTAGAAGGGGGTCCGGGTGTCCTCGTACGCGTAGAAGGCCCGCAGCACGACGTACTGAACGGAGTACGGCACGAGGCCGAGCCCGAAGGCCATCAACATGTAGCCCATGTTGGTGGCCGCGTCGGTCCCCGAGGAGCCGTAGAGCAGGGTGCACATCGGGATACCGAGGGCCACGAAGCCGAACGCGACGGGCACGATGGCGACGGCCGTGGTACGCAGCCCTTGAGAGATGTCGTCGCGGACCGCTCCGGAATCGTCCTCGGCCGCCGACCGTGAGATGCGGGGCAGCAGGGCCGCCATCAGGGACACGGTGATGATGGCCTGAGGGAGCCCCCAGATCAGTTGGGCGTTGGCGTAGGTGCTGTAGCCGGTGCCGTCGATACCGGTGTCCAGAATGGACGCGGTGGCCAACTGGGAGACGACGAGGGCGCCGGCCTGGTTGGCGAGGACGAAGAGGATCGTCCACTTGGCGAGCACCGCGGCCTTGCCCAGGCCATGGCCTCGCCAGTCGAAGCGTAGGCGCAGCCGAAACCCGGTCTCGCGAAGATAGGGAATCATCGCCAGAGCCTGAACGACGAGCCCGAGAAGAATGCCGATACCGAGCAGCCGCATCCCCTCGGGGGGAATGGTGTCGACGTCCATCTTGGAGGAGGAAGCGGGACCGTAGACCCAGATGAACATGCCGAGCGTCACGATGATCACGACATTGTTCAGGACCGGAGTCCACATCATCGCGCCGAACCGGCCACGTGCGTTGAGGATCTGACCCATCACCACATGAACGCCCATGAAGAAGATCGTGGGGAGGAAGTAGCGAGTGAAGGTGACGGCGACCTCGCTGGCCTCCGGGTCGTTCGCGATGGGATTCGACAGCATCCGCACCAGAAGCGGGGCCCCCAGCATCGCCACCGCGGTGAGCAGGCCCAACGTCACCATGACGAGTGTCAGAAGCCGGTTCGCGTAGGCCTCTCCCCCGTCCTCGTCGTCCTTCATGGCGCGGACCAGCTGTGGGACGAAGACCGAGTTGAGGCCACCGCCGACGGTGAGGATATAGATCATCGTCGGTAGTTGGTACGCGATCTGGAAGGACTCGCCCAGCACGGCGAGACCGAGAGCGGCGACGATCATCGCGGAGCGGATGAATCCGGTAAGCCGTGACATCATCGTGCCGGCCGCCATCACGGCACTCGATCTCAGCACACCGGAGACCTTGCCGCTTCTCGGTGCCGCGGCCCCGTCCCCCGGGGGATCCGGCTCCGACTCGGGAGGTTCGGCGGAGCCGGCGGGCGTCCATCCCTCTTCTCGCGGGGACCGGTCGCCGCGGTGGCTCGGATGGGGCGCGCTGGTCGACGAGTCCTGCGGGGCGGTGTAGGGCCCCAGGGTCGATGTGGACGCCGGCGGCCGTTCGTACGGACTGACGCCCCCCGCCCTCTGCTGGTCTCGGAAGAGGTGGGCGAACGCGCCTGGTTCGTGGTGTTCTTCGCGGGCCTGGCCCACGAGATCATCCACCCCGACGTACTCGGTGGTCCGCGGATCGTCGCCGTACGGCAGGTAATGTGCTGGGGCTTCGGGCTCGGGTGCGGGGGTCCGCGCCCAGACTCTGGGGTCCGGAGCGTATGTCGACCGGGCCGGTGCGTCGTAGAGGGGCTGTCGTGGCCGCTGGGTGTCAGGCGGTGGCGGCGGGTGGGCCGCGCGGTCGTACATGGCCTCGTCCACCGGGTCTTGCGCGGCGAGATCCTGCCCCCGGTACGGGTCCTGGTCGTAGGTGTCGCGCAAGTAGTCCGCGCGTTGCTCCGGCGGCGGCGAGTGTCCAGGTCCGCGGGGTGGGCCGTCGGGCTCCCCCGAGTTGCTCACGGCCCGGCCGCGATCACCGTCGTACGGCGCGTTCATGCAACCCCACCTCATCGTCCCGGGCCGACGGGCCACGACATCCTCAACGCTCCACTCTCTCACCCGTGCCGGAAGGGCCCGTGCTTTCGGGTGTGGTGTCCGGTGGCCGGTCACTCGGGTGCTCGGGGTCGTCCGGTCGGGATTCTCCCGTCAGTCCGGCGGGAGAATCCACTGCCGCCTCCCGGTTCCCGGGGACCGAGGGATCCTGGGCAGTCCCTGGTGTCGTATCCGGGGCAGCCTCCGGTGTGTCCTGGGAGGTCGCACGCTTGCGCTGGGTGTACATCCGGAACCCCGCGAGGACGAGCAGCAGGACGCCGCCACCGATGACGAGCATCACCGTGGCCGTGATCTCGGTGACCTTGACGTCGAAGGTGACCGGAGGGCCGTACTCCTCCCCGTCCGGCGTGTAGAGCTGGGCGATGACCGTGGCTCTGCCGTTGGCGTTGGCGGATGTGTCGAACTTCACCGACTTGCTGTGCCCGCCGGAGACGGAAACGGGCTGTTCCTGGAAGGCCTCGCCACCGATCTCCAGTCGTGTGGGGTTGGTGGAGGTGAGCCTGAGAACCAGGTGGTCCACGCCTTGAACCAGGTTGTTCTGGACCGTCACGGGGATGGTGGCGCTCCGACCGGAGAGCTTGGTCTCCGACTTGTCGATCAGCCTGACCTGCTGCGCCAGACCGTCCAGATAGTCCACCACCTCGTCCCGGAAGGTGGCGGCCTGCCCTTCCCCGCCACGCCAGGATGTGGACATCTCCCGGTTCATGGCCAGGCCGAACGGTGTCACGACCCGATACGGGGCCGAAAGGATGACCTTGAAGTCGTCCAGCTTGGCCTGAGTCGCGGCGATCTGCGCGAATGCCGCCTCGGGGAGCTCCCCCTCCCGTAGTTCGGCCGGGTAGGAGGAGGCGGCCGGAATCCTCGTCGAGGCCGCGGGGTCCGGCTTGGCCGCGGCGGCTTCCGTCAGTCCCTGGGGGCGGGACCAGGTTCCGCCCTGCAGAACGTTCAGTGCCTCCGCCATCGCGTGGGCCTGACTGCCGGACGGCATGCGCTGCGGCGCCACCACGACACTGCGTTGCTGATTGGTCTGGAGGGTGACCGCAAGGCTCTGCGCGAGGAAGCGTTGCACGGCGAGGGTGGCTGCCGAGGCTCTGCTGAGGTCGCCCTCGAAGGCGGTGGACTGCCGCGCGTCCGCCACCACGGCAGTCGTCCCGCCACCTACGGGGCGGGCGGCGGAGGGGGTGTAGGGGAGATCGCTGTCCTCCCTGAGACTGTCGCTCCGGGCGATGACCTTGTCCGCACCGGCGGAGGTGGCGACCCGAACGATCGACGAGTCCAGGGCACCTTCCATGGGCCAGGCGAAATCTGTGGTCGGGGTCACATGGAGAATGGGCTCGACGGTATTGGCGGCGACCTCTGTCGCCGCCTCGAACTGACCGAGAGATCCAGTGGCGTCCTTGCCGTTGTGGGCCAGCGAGGCGACATCGGGGTCGGCGTACGGCAGCGCCACGACCTCGTCCCCCGAAACGGCCTTCTGAAGGTCCACCAGCCACCGTTTCGCGACGTCCTGGTGGGTTCCCGGGACGGTCTCGCCGTCCTGGTCGCGTACTTCGTAGCCACCTGCCATGGCGGCCACCGAGGCGAGTAGATCCGGATCGATCACCCACGTGACGTCCAGCCCCGAACCGAGGGCCACCATCTGGTGGAGGCGTCCACCGGGGGAGAGATCCTTGGCGAGATCATCGTCGAGGAAGACCGGTGTCTGATACTCGTCCGAGCCCGTCTCGGCGGCCATGTGGGCGGTGGAGATCAGCGGCCACAGGAACGTCGTTCTGGTCAGGGTGGCGGACTCTTCCGGCTGCCAGGGCAGGAACGTCCGTCGCACTCCCACCACGTGCTCCCAGGAGCGTGCGGTGGTCTGTCCCGACACCGAGACGGCGAGTTGGTAGACGCCGTCCTTGCCCAGTCCCAGCTCGGCGACCGGAACGGAGAGCTGGAACTTCTCCGTGACACCGGGGGAGAGCTCCCGGAACCCCACGGCGTACTCGTCGTCCACCGGATCCCCGGTCGGGTCGCCAAGAGTGTCGTCATTCCGGGCGACCTGGTCGATCCCCGAGGTGGTGTCGAGTCGCCCTCCGAGACGGAGGTCGACTCGTGCGTCCGTGACCGCCGCTTCGCCGGTGTTCGTGACACTGCCGGACAGCGTCACCGTGTCGTCCTCGCGCGGCGCGGCCGGGGTGAGGGAATCGATGGCCACGGACACGGTCCCCGCGTCCGCGTCGGCCGAGAGGCGAGTGGCGGTGTCCGCGTGCGCCGTTTCCGAGAGCGGTCGCGGGACCAGACCGACGAGCACCAGGACGGTGGCGAGCAGGGTCGCCGTACGCCGAACCCGGCGGCGGGCAGGAGATGCCTCGGTCTCCCGGAAGTCTGCCGCGTCGGCCACGTGGTTGCCCGTCTCTCGTCGTCAGTGGTCGTCGGATACCCGTCCCCGCATGGTAACGAGGTGCGGTCGGCGGAAGTGCCGTGGTGCACGTCTCAAGATCGACCACCGAGACCGAGCGACGAGCGACCCTCGCGGAGGGGCCACGCGTAGCGATCCTCGTACCTCGTTCGGAGAAGAGCTTCGGCACTCGGGCGGCCACGTACCCTTCCTTGATGTGCCTAACGCCAACGAAGTCAACCCCCACGCCCTGAGCCAGGCGCAGCACCGCGCGGTGAGCGAGTTGCTGCGTGTAGCGCCCGTAGCCGACGATCTCGCCCGTCTGTTCCAAGCGGAGGGATTCTCGCTCGCCCTCGTCGGTGGGTCGGTACGTGATGCCTTGCTGGGGAGGCTCGGCAACGACCTCGACTTCACGACCGACGCCCGCCCTCAGGACATTCTGCGCATCGTTCGTCCTTGGGCGGACGCTGTCTGGGAGGTGGGCATCGCCTTCGGCACTGTCGGAGCTCAGAAGGTGGCCCGTGCGGAACAGGGAGAACGAACCTTCCGAATCGAGATCACGACCTACCGGGACGAGGCCTACGATCGGTCCTCGCGAAAGCCCGCGGTGTCCTTCGGCGACTCCATAGAGGAAGACCTTGTCCGCCGCGACTTCACGGTGAACGCGATGGCCGTCGCTCTGCCGGCCAAGACGTTCGTCGACCCGCACGGCGGGTTGCGCGATCTCGCCGACCGGGTGCTGCGGACCCCTAGCACCCCGGAGGCTTCCTTCTCGGACGATCCCCTACGGATGATGCGGGCCGCCCGCTTCGCCGCTCAGCTCGACTTCGCCGTGGCTCCCGATGTGGTTCAGGCCATGAAAGACATGTCCGGGCGGATCTCGATCGTCTCCGCCGAGCGGATCCGGGATGAACTGGACAAACTCATCCTTTCCGGTTCCCCGCGCACGGGTCTCTCGCTCCTGGTGGACACCGGCATCGCCGGGCATGTCCTGCCCGAGCTACCAGCACTGCGTCTTGAGAGCGACGAGCACCATCGGCACAAGGACGTCTACGAGCACACGCTGATCGTTCTGGAACAGGCCATGGCGCTGGAGTCGGAAGGGCCGGACCTGACCCTCCGGCTGGCGGCCTTGCTGCACGACATCGGCAAGCCGAGAACGAGGCGTTTCGAGCGCGACGGCCGTGTCTCGTTCCACCACCACGAAGTCGTGGGGGCGAAGATGGCGAAGAAGCGCATGACCGCGTTGAAGTACCCCAACGAGACGGTCAAGGACGTCTCGCGGCTTGTCGAGCTCCACCTGCGCTTCCACGGCTATGGAACGGGTGAGTGGACGGACTCCGCGGTCCGTCGCTACGTCCGGGACGCGGGGCCTTTGCTCGGGCGACTCCACCAGTTGACACGGTCCGACTGCACCACCCGCAACCGACGCAAGGCCGCCGCGCTCTCCCGCGCCTACGACGGGCTGGAGGCGCGCATCGCGAGGCTTCAGGAGCAGGAGGAGCTGGATGCCCTGCGGCCGGATCTCGACGGCAACGAGATCATGGAAATCCTGGGAGTCCCGCCGGGGCCCGTCGTGGGGTCCGCCTACAAGCACCTGATGGAACTGCGTCTGGAGAAGGGGCCGATGAAGCACGACGAAGCTGTGACGGCGCTCAGGGACTGGTGGGAGTCGCGGCAGGGGTGACCACGGAGGGGAAACCGTGCGGTGCCCGGCCGTTGGTCGTGGTCAGGGCCCCTGGGCCCGGGCGGGGTGCGGTTTCACGTGAAACGGTGCCCTGGTTCGGCGGGCCGACAGCCGGGCCGTCCCGCCGCTCCGGGCGTCGGTGTCCAGTGGGCTGTCAACGGCGAGCGCAGCGCGTCATGATCGCCGCGACGGTGACATAGACCGCCGAGACGGTGAGTACGAGAGATGGCGAGCGGCCATCCGGGGGAAGCATCAGGGCGGCGATGCCGGCGGCTCCGACGAAGGCGACGTTGAACAGGACGTCGTAGACGGAGAAGACACGGCCCCTGAAGGCGTCGTCTACCTGGTGCTGCACGATCGTGTCCGTGGAGATCTTCGAACCCTGTGTCGTCAGCCCCAAGAGCAGGGCCGCGGCCAGCATGGGGGCCGTCGAGAACGGCAGGCCCAGCGCCGGCTCCAGCACGGCCGCGGCTCCTGCGCACACCGCCATCCAGCGACGGGGCCCCAACCGGCCCGCCGCCCATGGAGTGAGCACGGCCGCCGCGAAGAACCCCACCCCCGAGGCGCCGATGGCCAACCCCAGCAGGGCGAGTCCTTCCTCCGGCGTCGCCGCCAGGGCGTAGCGACACAACATCAGCAGCATGACGAGCAGCGCGCCGTAGCAGAAGCGCATCAGCGTCATCCCGGTGAGTGCCCAGGCCGCCTCCCGACATTCCGGGGAGGCAAGGTGTCGCAGTCCCGGCACCAGCCCACGGACGGTGTCGGTGAGGGCGACGGAAAGACGTTGGCGCGAGGGAGCGCGATCGGGACCCAGCGAGGCCACGGGGATGCGCAGCGACGCCAGCGCTCCACACAGGTACAGCGCGCCGGCGAGCAGTACGACCGCGGCGTCCGAATCCACCACGGCCAGGCGTACTACGAAGGCCAGACCGCCTCCCGCGGTGGCGACGAGAGTCCCAGCCGTCGGGGACAACGAATTGGCGATGACCAGGCGCTCCGTGTCCACCACCCGGGGCAGCGCCGCGGACAGCCCTGCCAGAACGAAGCGGTTGACGGCGGTGACGCAGAGGGCGGAGGCGAAGAAGAGCCAATCGGGGACGGAGAGTGCCATCAGGCAGGCCGTCACGGTGGCCATCAGGGCGCGGAGCAGATTGCCGTACAGGAACACCTGCCGACGGCGCCAGCGGTCCAACAGCACTCCGACGAACGGTCCTACGAGGGAGTACGGGAGCAGTAGGACCGCCATGGCCGAGGCGATGGCGGCGGGAGAGGTCTGTTCCTCGGGGGCGAAGACCACGAAGGTCGCGAGCCCCACCTGGTAGACGCCGTCAGCCCCTTGGGAGAACAGTCGCACGGAAAGGAGGCGACGGAAGCCCTGAAGGCTCAGCAAGGTGCGCAGATCACGGGCGACGGCCATGGGGCACAGCCTCACACACGGACGACGCCCCCCGGGCGTAACGCCCTGGGGGGCCACCGTCCTCGGCGAACGAGCCGATCAGCGTTCGACGTCGCCGGCGATGAACCGTTCGACGTTCTCCCGGGCCTCGTCGTCGAAGTACTGCACGGGGGGCGACTTCATGAAGTAGCTCGACGCCGAGAGGATCGGCCCCCCGACACCCCGGTCCTTGGCGATCTTCGCGGCGCGCAGGGCGTCGATGATCACACCGGCGGAGTTCGGGGAGTCCCAGACCTCCAGCTTGTACTCGAGGTTCAGCGGTACGTCGCCGAAGGCGCGGCCTTCCAGCCGGACGTACGCCCACTTGCGGTCGTCCAGCCACGCGACGTAGTCGGACGGTCCGATGTGCACGTTCTTCTCGCCCAGGTCCCGATCGGGGATCTGAGAGGTGACGGCCTGCGTCTTGGAGATCTTCTTGGACTCCAGGCGATCACGCTCGAGCATGTTCTTGAAGTCCATGTTGCCGCCGACGTTCAGCTGCATGGTGCGGTCCAGGACCACGCCCCGGTCCTCGAAGAGCTTGGCCATGACGCGGTGCGTGATGGTGGCGCCCACCTGGGACTTGATGTCGTCGCCGACGATCGGGACACCGGCCTCGGTGAACTTGTCCGCCCACTCCTTGGTCCCGGCGATGAAGACCGGAAGAGCGTTCACGAAGGCGACCTTGGCGTCGATGGCGCACTGCGCGTAGTACTTCGCGGCGTCCTCGGAGCCCACGGGCAGATAGCAGACGAGGACGTCCACCCGCTCGTCCTTCAGAACCTGTACGACGTCGACGGGTTCCTCGGCGGATTCCTCGATCGTCTCGCGGTAGTAGCGGCCGAGACCGTCCAGAGTGTGACCACGCTGGACCGGCACGCCGGAGCGGGGCACATCGCAGATCTTGATCGTGTTGTTCTCGGAGGCGCCGATGGCGTCCGCGAGGTCCAGGCCGACCTTCTTGGCGTCCACGTCGAAGGCCGCGACGAAGTCGACGTCGCCGACGTGGTAGTCGCCGAACTGGACATGCATCAGACCCGGGACCTTCGACGCCGGGTCGGCGTCCTTGTAGTACTCGACGCCCTGCACCAACGATGCGGCGCAGTTGCCCACGCCGACGATGGCTACGCGAACCGAACCCATTCCGGTTGCTCCCTGTGTGTACGAGTGAGGCCCTGGCTGGGCGCTCACGTGGCGGTGTCGTCGGGCCTGTCCGACCGGGATTCGCCCCCGGTCCGGGGCAGGTCGCCCGTCGCTCCATCTGTCGTGTCCGGGTGCGAGGTCCCCGTCGTGGTCGGACCCCGCAGGTCCCGCCCGGCCCTCTCGCTCTCGATGAGCTCGTTCAGCCAGCGCACCTCGCGCTCGACCGACTCCATGCCGTGGCGCTGTAGTTCCAGTGTGTAGTCGTCGAGGCGCTCCCGGGTGCGGGCCAACGAGGCCCGCATGCGCTCCAGGCGCTCCTCCAGCCGACTGCGGCGCCCTTCCAGCACCCGCATGCGCACGTCGCGCGACGTCTGGCCGAAGAACGCGAAACGGGCGGCGAAGGTCTCGTCCTCGTACGCGTCGGGTCCCGTCTGCGCGAGTAGCTGCTCGAAGTGTTCCTTGCCGTCGGCGGTGAGTCTGTAGACGATCTTGGCGCGGCGTCCGGTGAGGGGGGTGCCGGTCTCGGCGGTGTTTCCCGGCTCCTCGATCAACCAGCCGTTGGCCACCAGCGTCTTGAGGCAGGGGTACAGCGTCCCGTAGCTGAACGCCCGAAACACACCCAGTGACGTGTTCAGTCGTTTGCGCAGCTCGTAGCCGTGCATCGGGGACTCGCGAAGCAGGCCGAGTACGGCGAACTCAAGGATTCCGGAACGCCGGCTCATCGTCGCCCCCTCTCTGTCGCGCCCCATGTCGCGGCTGCCGTGACTGGCTCGTCCCGGTCATTATGCCGTCTTGATGTATCGAGTCGATACATCAAGACGATAGGGCGACCCGGGGTTCAGGACAAGCGTGGCGTTGGTGAACGGGATCACATCGCCGATTCGTCGGAGGCAAGTTGCCTGATTTGAGGTGAACTTCGGTGTCGGGGTGTTTTTCGTGGTGCGTAGTCTGTCCGCCATGCAGACCACAGGGAACCGAGTGACGCGTGTGGACGTCCCTGGCCCTGGCGTGGTACGGGCTGAATGCGGCGGAGACCGCATCCGTACTTCGGGGGGACCGGAGACCAGCCGCCGTATCCAGGTGCGCGACAACGCGCCTGCCCGAGGAGAAGTCGTTCGATGAGCGAGCACCGTCGCAAACCGGCGCAGCCGCAGGGAGGCGGGCGTGCCACCGGCCGACGCGGACAGCCCGGCCCCGCCTCCGGGCGCCGCGCGGCACCAGGAGGCGTCGCCGGATCGCAATCCGGCTTCCACGGCGCGGAAGCGCACGACGGCCAGGCAGAGCGGCCGTACGGGGGGCGCGCGGAGGCCCGCCGGGCGGCGCAGCGGGGTGGAACCCGGCGAGGGGCGGCGGAGGGGGCCGGCCGGAGCGCGGGCCCCGGCAAACCGCCTCTGATCGACTACCCGCGCCGCGGCAAGGACGGGCTGCGTCGTTGGCTCCCGTCCTGGCGACTGGCCTCCGGACTGTGCTTGTCCTTTCTGGGCGTGTTGGTGGCGGCCGCCGGCTTCGCCTATGCCTACGTGGACGTGCCCAAGCTGGCCGCCGCCGCCAAGGCGGAGAACAACGTGTACTACTGGGCCGACGGCAGCCAGATGGTGGCGACGGGAGGTGAGCGCAACCGTCAGGTCGTGTACCTCGCGCAGATCCCCAAGGACATGCAGAACGCGGTCATCGCGCAGGAGAACAAGAGCTTCTACACCGACAGCGGCATCGACCCGATGGGTATCGCCCGCGCGGTGTACAACATGGCGAGGGGCGGCCAGACGCAGGGTGGCTCCACCATCACCCAGCAGTACGTGAAGAACGCCATGCTGGACGACTCCTCCCAGACCATCTCCCGCAAGGTGACGGAGATGTTCGTGTCGGTCAAGTTGGGGGCCACCACGGACAAGAACGAGATCCTGGAGGGGTATCTCAACACCGCCTACTACGGCCGGGGCGCCTACGGGATCCAAGCGGCGGCCCAGGCCTACTTCAACGTCGACGCCGTCGACCTCGACACCGGGCAGTGCGCGTTCCTGGCGGCCACGCTCAAGGGCGCCACCTACTACGACCCCGCCGGGGCCACGGCGATCGATCCGGAGGCCACGCCCGAGGAGAACGCGAGGCGGGCCCTGCTTCAGATGCAGGACACCCTGGACAAGATGGTCGAGTACGGCGATCTCGACGAAGGGGAGCGGGACAAGTACCGAAGCCTGCCCGAGACGCAGAACCCCCGCTCCAACACGGCGCTGAACGGCCAGATCGGCTACCTGGTCGACTTGGCCGACGCCGCGGTCGTGAAGGAGGGCATCGCCACCTCGGACCAGTTGGACCGCGGGGGCTACTCGATCCACACGACGTTCGAGCAGGACAAGGTGGACGAGCTCGAGAAGGCCGTGCAGAAGGTCTACGAGGAGAAGATCGACCCCGAGGAGCGGCCGGAGACCGACACGCACGTCCAGTTCGGGGGCGCGTCCGTCGACCCCGAGACCGGTGCCATCAAGGCGATCTACGGCGGCACCGACGCCACTGAGCACTTCACCAACAACGCCGACGTCACCGGGGCTCAGGTCGGCTCGACGTTCAAGCCGTTCGTACTGGCGGCGGCCATGACCTGGGGTGTCCGTGATCCCGATCTCGGCGAGGTGCAGGCCCAGGACGAGCGCAAGATCGTCTCTCCGAAGAGCCTGTACACGGGTCAGAACAAGTTCCAGATCAAGAACTACGACGGATCCGTCTGGCACAACGAGGAGGGCTCTCCGTGGGAGCAGGTCAACGACGGTGACGTGTCCTACGGTGAGCCGCCGGACTACAAGATCGACTTGCGGGAGGCGATGAGGGAGTCGGTCAACTCGTCGTTCGTGCAGTTGGGGATGGACGTCGGGCTGGACAAGGTGAAGGAGGTCGCCGTCGACGCGGGCATCCTCGAGAGCAGCCTCGCGGGGGCCGCCTTCCCCTCCTTCTCCATCGGAACGTCGGATCCCAGCGCCATCAGGATGGCGGCCTCGTACGCGACCTTCGCGGAGAGCGGCAAGCAACGGGAGCCCTACTCGGTCGAGCGAGTCGCCAACAAGGACGGCACGATCTACGAGCATCAGGTCGAGACCAAGCAGGCGTTCACGAAGCAGGTCGCCGACAACGTCACGGACGTCCTGACAACGGTGGTCGAGGCGGGAACGGGAACGAACGCCCAGTTGGCCGGCAGGGAGGTGGCGGGCAAGACGGGTACCACTGACGGGAACAGGTCCGCGTGGTTCGTCGGGTACACCCCCCAACTCTCCACCGCGGTCAGCATGTTCCGGCTCGACGACGACGAGAGCAACAAGGACCGTGAGTTCGAGGAGATGTTCGGAACGGGCGGTGAGACGAAGATTCACGGTGCTTCGTTCCCGGCCGTGATCTGGCAGGACTACATGGAGGACGCGCTCAAGGGGGAGCCGAAGACAGGCTTCCCGGAGCCCGAGCCCATCGGCGAGATCATCAACGAGGAGCCGGCTCCGAGTCCGACACCCGAGGAGACCGAGTCCGAGGAGCCCACCCCCTCCGCGAGCCCGGAACCGAGTGAATCGGAGGTCACCCCGACCCCGTCGCCCGTCGAGAGCTGCGAGTTCCTCGACTTCGACTGCCGGGACGAGGACGACGACGACGGCAACGCCAATGGTGGAGAAGGAAACGGAGGGGGAATCGGCGGGGGCGGCCTCATCGGTGGGAACACCGGTGGCGGAGACACCGGCGGCACCGACACCGGCGGTGGGGACTCCGGTGGCGGAGACGATGGATCGCTCCCGTCACCGCCCCCCAGCGAACCCGAGGACGAGCCCACCCGGGGCAACGAGAACGGTGGACTCTTCGCCGGTCGAACCGGCTAGCCGCCGCAACCACGTGTGGTGTGTTTCACGTGAAACACACCACACCGAGCCTCCCGATGCCGGGTCCGCCCCGTCCGTGGTGACGTGGCGGCCCCGGCATCGTCTCGTCGGCGTACGGCAGGATGTGCTCCATGCCCCGTGCAGAATCGACACAAGCCAGCGCAGGCCCGCCGGAGCCGGAGCCGGAGCGGCCGACCTGGCGGGACGAGGTCGCCGCGTCCGGAAGTGAGCTGATCGGTGGACCTCTGGGACGACACGCCCAGGTGGGGGCGTCGTGGTGGAGCCCGGTGCGGGTGATCGTCCTGGTGGCGATCGGTGTGTTCGGCCTCGGCATGGCACAGAAGGCACCGTGCTACGACGGCGGCTGGTTCCGAGGGGCCGGCTCCCAGTACACACACGCCTGCTACTCGGACATCCCTCACCTGTACCAGGGGAGAGGGTTCGCCGACGGTCTGGTGCCCTACGTGGACCGGCTCCCGGGCGACATGGCGTTCCTTGAGTATCCGGTGCTGACGGGCGCCTTCATGGAGTTCGCGTCCTGGCTCACCCCCGGGGACGGGACCATTCAGTACCGGGAACAGTGGTACTGGATGGTCAACGCGGCGTTGCTGATGGTGTGCGCGCTCGTCATCGTCGTCTGCGTGACCCGCGTACACGCTCGACGCCCCTGGGACGGGCTTCTGGTCGCTCTGGCGCCTGCCGCCGCGCTCACCGCGACCATCAACTGGGACCTGCTGGCCGGGGCCCTGACCGCGGCCGCGCTTCTCATGTGGTCCCGGAGCCGGCCTCTGGCATTCGGCGTGCTCCTTGGGCTTGCCACGGCCGCGAAGCTGTACCCTCTGCTGATTCTCGGACCACTACTGGTGCTGTGCTGGAGAGCGGGCCGAATGCGGGCGTTCGGGATGGCCATGGGTGGTGCGGTCGCGGCCTGGCTCGCGGTCAACCTCCCGGTGATGATCTTCGCCTTCGAGGGTTGGTCCACCTTCTATGTCTTCAGCCGGGAACGAGGCGTCGACTACGGATCCTTCTGGTTGATCTTGGCTCAGAACTCCGCCGCCCCGCCGGCCACCGAGACGGTCAACACGCTGGCGACGTTCCTCATGCTCCTGTGCTGCGGCGGCATCGCGGCTCTCACCCTGATGGGCCCGCGGCGACCGCGGTTCGCTCAAGTCGCCTTCCTGATCGTCGCCGCGTTCGTCCTCACCAACAAGGTCTACTCACCCCAGTACGTGCTGTGGCTGGTGCCACTGGCCGTACTGGCCCGTCCGAAGTGGCGCGACTTTCTGATCTGGCAGGCCTGCGAGGTGGCGTACTTCCTGGGCATCTGGATGTATCTCGCCTACACCACGAGTGGAGAAGCCCACCAGGGCCTTCCGCCCGAGGGCTATCACTGGGCCATCGCGGCGCACCTGCTGGGAACCCTCTTCCTGGCCCTGATGGTCGTTCGCGACATCCTGCTTCCCGAGCGGGACCCTGTGCGGACCGCGGGTGTGGACGATCCGTCGGGTGGGGTTCTGGACGGTGCGCCGGACGTGTTCACCTTGAGACGAGCCGAGGAGAGGGGGACACGGGTCGCCGCATCCGGTCCTCCGGTCGAATGGACCGTCGAGCCGGCCGAGGGTGACCGTTCGTCCCGCGCCACCGCGCCGTTGCCGGAGGAACCGCCGGGTGGCTCCTCCGGCCGGGCGTGACCACGTCCGACCCGCGCGAGCTCAGCGGTCGACGAGGCGGTCGAACTGCGTCGTGGTGTGGCGCAGATGAGCCACGAGTTCGTCACCGACGGCGGGATCCGGGGCGTCCGCGGGGACGAAGAGGATGGAGACCTGCATGTGAGGTGGCTCCGCGAACCAGCGCTGCTTGCCGCCCCACACGAACGGCGACAGGTTCCGGTTGACGGTGGCGAGGCCGGCCCGAGCGACCCCCTTGGCCCGCGGCATTACCCCGTGCAGCGCCTTCGGCGCCTCCAGCCCCACGCCGTGGGAGGTACCGCCCGCCACCACCACGAGGTGGCCCTCCGAGGCCGTCTTCTGCTGCCGGTAGCCGAAGCGCTCGCCCTTGGCGACTCGGGTGACGTCCAGAACCGCGCCACGGTACTCGGTCGCCTCGTGATCGCCGAGCCACAGCCTGGTGCCGATCCGAGCCCGGAAACGCGTCTGCGGGAACTCCGACCGCAGACGCGCGAGCTCCTCGGCCCTGAGATGGCTGATGAACATCGTGTGGAGCGGCAGGCGGGCGGCTCGCAGCCGGTCCATCCAGGTGATGACCTCCTCGACCGCGTCCGAGCCGTCGGTCCTGTCGAGGGGAAGGTGGATGGCGAAGCCCTCCAGCCGAACGTTCTCTATCGCTGCGTGGAGCTGAGGGAGGTCCTGCTCCGAGATCCCGTGGCGCTTCATCGAGGACATCACCTCGATGACCACACGGGCACCGACAAGACCGTACACACCGTCGACGGACGACACCGAGCGCACGACACGATCCGGCAGCGGCACGGGCTCCTCACCCCGCCGGTAGGGCGTCAGCACCAGCAGGTCTCCGCTGAAGAAGTCCTTGATCCGTGCCGCTTCGTAGGTGGTGCCCACGGCGAGGATGTCCGACCCGAGTCGGGTGGCCTCCTCGGCCAGTCGCTCGTGCCCGAATCCGTAGCCGTTTCCCTTGCACACGGGGACGATCCCGGGGAACTGCTCGTGCACGTGCTTGTGGTGCGCCCGCCAGCGCGCGGTGTCGACGTAGAGGGTGAGCGCCATGGCCGGATCTGGAACCTTTCTCGTGGCTGCCTGCGGCAGGGAGGACGACGGGAGAGCCGCGGTCAGCGCCGCGACATGTAGATGTCGAGGGCCTTGTGCAGCAACCTGTTCAGCGGGAAGTCCCACTCGCCCAGGTACTCGGCAGCCTGCCCACCTGTGCCCACCTTGAACTGGATCAGCCCGAAGAGGTGGTCGGACTCGTCCAGGGAGTCGGAGATGCCGCGCAGGTCGTACACGGTGGCTCCGAGGGCGTAGGCGTCGCGGAGCATCGTCCACTGCATCGCGTTCGAGGGACGCACCTCGCGGCCGATGTTGTCGGAGGCCCCGTAGGAATACCAGACGTGCCCGCCGACGACCAGCATGGTGGCCGCCGACAGGTTGGTCCCCTCGTGTCGGGCGAAGTAGAGGCGCATGCGGTTGGGGTCCTCGGCGTTGAGCGCCGTCCACATACGCTGGAAGTACGAGAGCGGGCGCGGCCGGAAACGATCGCGGACAGCCGTGATCTCGTACAGACGCTGCCATTCCGCCAAGTCCTCGAAGCCGCCCTGGACCACTTCGACGCCGGCCTTCTCGGCCTTCTTGATGTTGCGGCGCCACAACTGGTTGAAGTTCTTGTGGACCTCCTCCAACGAGCGGCCGGCGAGAGGCACCTGGAAGACGTAGCGGGGTTGCACGTCGCCGAAACCGGCGCCGCCGTCCTCACCCTGCTGCCATCCCATACGGCGCAGCTTGTCGGCGACCTCGAACGCGCGCGGTTCGATGTGGTCCGCCTCGATGTCGCGAAGGCGCTTGACGTCGGGCTCCTGGATGCCGCGTTTGATGCCGGCGGCCTCCCAGCGGCGGATGATCACCGGCGGCCCCATCTTGACCGAGAACGCACCCTGCTGCTTCAGGTGCGCCAACATGGGATCCAGCCACTCCTGCAAGTTGGGCGCGAACCAGTTGATGACCGGGCCTTCGGGGAGATAGGCGAGGTAGCGCTTGATCTTCGGTAGCTGTCGGTAGAGGACCAGTCCCGCGCCGACCAGGTCACCCGTCCGGTCGTCGAACCAGCCGAGGTTCTCCGAGCGCCACTCCGCCTTGACGTCGGCCCATGCCGGGACCTGCATGTGGCTCGCAGAGGGCTGACTCTGGATGTAGGCCAGATGCTGCTCACGGCTGATGGTCCTCAGGGTCAGGCTCATTCGGGGCGCTCCTCGGGCTGGTGTGTCCCCATGGGATCAGGGGCTCCGGCTCTCGCGCGAAGCCTACTGGTCCGCCTCGGACGGCCCGATGGGGTGCGCGCACCGGCTACCGGTGGTCAGGACACCACCCGCGCCCGGACGTGAGACCCGTGGCCGGTGAGCCGGAGGAGCGCGGCGCTCCGGTGGTTCGGTTCAGCCGATCACTCCGCCGAAGAGGCCGCCGTTCGCCATGGAGAGGAGCAGGCCGAAACCCGATGAGCCCATGCCCATGACAAAACCAAAGCGTTGGCGCGTGGTCTGTGAGGTCCATTGCCCGTACGCGCCGACCAGGAGTCCCACCAAACCGGTCCAGGAGCCGACCAGGTGCAGGCCGGCGAAGAACGACGTGACGAAGGCGATGATCCCCAGCATCCCGGTGATCGCGAGCAGGGCCCGCTGGAGTGGGTGCGGCTTGCCGTCGGTGGCGAGCAGACCCCCGCCGGTGGCGGATCGCAACGTCTGTGCCATGGGGCACCTCCTGCGAAAGCGGCGCATCGTAGCGCGATGCACACCCGATGTGTACAGGGTGACCGCGAGCCGGGGGGAATTTCAACCGGAAGCGGTTGTGCGGGTACTGTGTACCGTCTGCACCGGTGTCTGCCCAGCATGAGCCGGGGGGTCTCTGTCGTCGTCCGACTGTCAGTGCCCCCTGGTCTACTGAATCGCACCGAGGCGGACGCATCACAACCCTCCTGCCACGGAACGACCGTGGCCGCCGAGTCCGAAGGAGGTGGGTTCCACATGCGTCACTACGAGGTGATGGTCATCCTCGACCCCGACGTCGAGGAGCGCGCTGTCTCCCCTCTGATCGAGAACTTCCTTTCCGTCGTCCGCGACGGTGGCGGAAAGGTCGAGAAGGTCGACACCTGGGGTCGTCGTCGTCTCTCGTACGAGATCAAGAAGAAGCCCGAGGGGATCTACTCGGTCATCGACCTCCGGGCCGAGCCCGCGGTCGTCAAGGAACTCGACCGTCAGATGAACCTGAACGAGTCGGTTCTCCGGACCAAGGTCCTTCGCCCCGAGACCCACTGAGCGTCGCCGCTCAGTCGAGTCGGGGCTTCGAGTAGCAGCACCAGCAGCCAGCAGCACACCCGCCGAGAGGTTTCCTATGGCAGGCGAGACCGTCATCACGGTCGTCGGCAATCTTGTCGACGACCCCGAGCTGCGCTTCACCCCCTCCGGTGCGGCGGTCGCGAAGTTCCGTGTCGCGTCGACCCCGCGCGTCTTCGACCGCCAGACCAACGAGTGGAAGGACGGCGAGAGCCTCTTCCTCACGTGCTCGGTCTGGCGACAGGCAGCGGAGAACGTCGCCGAGTCGCTCCAGCGAGGCATGCGCGTCATCGTGCAGGGACGGCTGAAGCAGCGGTCCTACGAGGACCGTGAGGGTGTCAAGCGCACGGTCTACGAGCTGGACGTCGACGAGGTGGGCGCCAGTCTTCGCAACGCCACGGCCAAGGTCACCAAGACCACCGGTCGTGGTGGCCAGGGCGGCTACGGCGGAGGCGGTCAGCAGGGTGGCGGCGGCTGGGGCGGAGGCCCCGGCGGCGGCCAGCAGGGAGGCGGCGCGCCCGCCGACGACCCCTGGGCGACCGGTGCGCCGAGCGGCGGTCAGCAGGGTGGCGGCGGCTGGGGCGGTGGCTCCGGCGGCACTGGCGGTGGCGGCGGCTACTCGGACGAACCTCCCTTCTGAGGGCGGGTTCGTACCTCACATTCTTGATCACACAGGAGAGACACCATGGCGAAGCCGCCTGTGCGCAAGCCGAAGAAGAAGGTCTGCGCTTTCTGCAAGGACAAGGTCACGTACGTGGACTACAAGGACACGAACATGCTGCGGAAGTTCATTTCCGACCGCGGCAAGATTCGTGCGCGTCGCGTGACCGGCAACTGCACCCAGCACCAGCGTGACGTCGCGACGGCCGTGAAGAACAGCCGTGAGATGGCGCTGCTGCCCTACACCTCCACCGCGCGATAAGGGAAGGGTGGCCGAATCATGAAGATCATCCTTACTCACGAGGTTTCCGGCCTCGGCGCCGCTGGTGACGTCGTCGACGTCAAGGACGGGTACGCCCGCAACTACCTGGTCCCGCGGAAGCTCGCGATCCGTTGGACCAAGGGTGGCGAGAAGGACGTGGCGCAGATCCGTCGCGCCCGCAAGATTCACGAGATTCAGACCATCGAGCAGGCCAACCAGGTGAAGGCCCAGCTCGAGGGTGTCAGCGTTCGCCTGGCGGTCCGCGCCGGCGACGCCGGTCGTCTGTTCGGATCCGTCACGCAGGCCGACATCGCGTCCGCGATCAAGGCCGCAGGCGGCCCCGAGGTGGACAAGCGTCGGATCGAGGTCGCGTCGCCGATCAAGACCCTCGGTGCCCACGCGACGTCCGTGCGTCTGCACGACGAGGTCGCCGCGAAGGTCAACATCGAGGTGGTGGCCGCCTGAGGGCCGCCTCTCGACGTAGGAGAACGGGGTCGCATCCGGTGGGTGCGACCCCGTTCTCTCGTCGATGGCGCCGGCCTGGTGGCCTCGTGGTTCCGTGAGGGCGCCTTCAGCCGTTGGTACCGGTCACCAGCCATAGCCCTGTTCGAGCGCGTCGACGCAGCGTCGACAGTCGGACCGCCATCATCAGCGTCATCGCCAGCCAGAGACCGAGTAGACCGCTCCCGCTCCAGGGGACGAGCAGTGCCACCGGAATGAAGATCGCCAGAGTGAGCACCATGGCTCGGGCGAGGTAGGGCCCGTCTCCCGCCCCCATCAGGACTCCGTCCAGGACGAAGACCATGCCGCAGAGGGGCTGTGCGACCGCGACGACGACCAGCGCGGACAGCGCCGCGTCCTGGACCGAGGGGTCGCGGGTGAACAGGGGGAGGATGGCCGGCCGTCCCGCCAGGAGCAGGAGGCCGAGAAGCACGCCGGTTCCGACGCCCCATATCTGTATGCGCCGGCACGTGTCGCGCGCGCCTCGAGTGTCCCCGGCTCCCAGGTACCGGCCGATGAGGGCCTGGCCCGCGATGGCGAGGGCGTCCAACGCGAAGGCGAGCAGGCTCCACAGGGACAGGACGATCTGGTGGGCCGCTACATCGACGTCCCCGAGCCGGGCGGCCACGGCTGTCGCGACCACGAGGATGGCTCGTAGGGAGAGTGTCCGTACCAGCAGGGGCAGACCCGCGCGTCCGGAGGCGCCGATGCCGGCGAGGCGAGGACGGAGTCCGACGTGGTGTGCGCGGGCTCCGTGAACGACCACCGCGAGATAGGCGGCGGCCATACCGAACTGGGCGATGACCGTGCCCCAGGCGGAACCGGCGATCCCGAGACCGGCCCCGTGCACCAGCGCGACGTTGAGGACGGCGTTCGCGACGAACCCGGCCACCGCGACGTAGAGCGGTGTCCGGGTGTTCCGCAGCCCCCGTAGGACACCAGTCGCGGCCAAGACGATCAGCATCGCGGGGATGCCGAGCGCGGAGACACGCAGGTATGTGACGGCGTGAGGTGTCGCGGTGGCCGAAGCGCCGACAAGGTCCACGAGTGCGGGCGCCATCGGGACGAAGACCGCGACGACCCCGACGCCGAGAAGCACGGCCAGCCAGATGCCGTCCAGTCCCTGGCGGACCGCCCCTGGCAGATCACCGCCACCGGCTCGGCGGGCGACCGTCGCCGTGGTGGCGTAGGCCAGGAACACGAACACGCTGACCGCTGTGGTCAGGAGAGCGGAGGCGACCCCGAGACCCGCCAGCTGCGAGGTGCCGAGACGGCCCACGATGGCGCTGTCGGCCAGGACGAAGAGGGGCTCGGCGACCAGCGCTCCGAAGGTCGGCAGGGCAAGCCCCAGAATCTCCCTGTCCTGGTGGCGACGCGGCGGACGGGCGCGGGCGGAGGTCTCCGGCATGACCGCCAAGCTATCTGTCCACAGGTAAGAGATGCAATCCGACCATGACCCTTACTGAATCGTTGCGAGAGCTCACTGGGTGGGGGAGGGCCGCGCTCGGGCGTCCGGCCGGGGGAAAGTTTTTCTTCTGCACAGTCCGTGGACAAGGAAAGTGCAGGTCAGAGAGGTTCGTGAGGGCTGACTGGTGTCATCTGCGTGGCGCTGTCCACTGGTGCGTGCACAGAATCAGGCTGCTTCTCCACAGTATCTGGCGCCTCGTCCACATGGCCTGTGGATAACCAGATTGGCTGACGGTGGCCGGGGGCCTACCGTAGTCCGGCGCCCGCCGCGGCGGTCGCGTCGGACGGCACCCACGACCCGACGCGCCGCGATGGAGTGAGAGCGCGGTTTGTCGGTGCTGTGCCGTAGAACAGAGTGGCGCGGTGAGGTCCGCTCGGCGGACGGGAGGAGGTGACTCGGTGAGCATTTCCGAGCCCGTGGACGAGCCGTGGGTCGAGACCGAACCAGGTGACCGGGTTCCCGCCTCCCGTCGCCGAGCCGAGGCGGGCGGCAGAGGCGGAGAGGGCCGTCATGACAGAGGAGTCGACACCGCTTCCTGGGACACCGGGGGCTCCTCCTTCGAGCGGCTGCCGCCTCAGGATCTCGAGGCAGAGCAGTCGGTGCTGGGCGGCATGCTCCTGTCCAAGGACGCCATCGCCGATGTCGTCGAGATTCTCAAGGGCAAGGACTTCTACAAGCCGGCGCACGAGACGGTCTTCCAAGCCATCCTCGATGTCTACGCGAGGGGCGAGCCGGCCGACCCGATCACGATCGCGGCCGAGCTGACCAAGCGAGCCGAGATCAACAAGGTCGGCGGCGCCTCGTATCTTCACGCGCTTGTCCAGACCGTACCTACCGCGGCGAACGCCGCTTATTACGCCGAGATCGTGCACGAACGCGCGGTGCTGCGGCGCCTGGTCGAAGCGGGCACCCGGATCACGCAGATGGGATACGCGGCCGACGACGACGTGGACGAGATCGTCAACCGCGCCCAGGCGGAGATCTACGCCGTCACCGAGCAAAGGACCAGCGAGGACTACCTCCCGCTCGGCGACATCATGGAGGGGGCTCTCGACGAGATCGAGGCGATCGGTTCGCGCAGTGGCGAGATGACCGGGGTGCCCACGGGGTTCACCGACTTCGACTCGTTGACCAATGGTCTGCACCCCGGACAGATGATCGTCATCGCGGCCCGCCCCGCGATGGGCAAGTCGACCCTGGCGCTGGACTTCGCCCGCGCGGCGTCGATCAAGAACAACCTCCCCAGCGTGATCTTCTCCCTGGAGATGGGTCGGAACGAGATCGCCATGCGGCTGCTCTCGGCCGAGGCGCGGGTGGCCCTTCACCACATGCGATCCGGCACGATGACGGACGACGACTGGACCCGGCTGGCGCGCCGTATGCCTGACGTCTCCACGGCACCTCTCTACATCGACGACTCCCCGAATCTCTCCATGATGGAGATCCGGGCGAAGTGCCGACGCCTCAAGCAGCGCAGCGACCTCAAGCTCGTCGTCATCGACTACCTGCAGCTGATGCAGTCGGGTGGTTCGAAGCGGGCCGAGAGCCGGCAGCAGGAGGTCTCCGACATGTCCCGCAATCTGAAGCTGCTGGCCAAGGAACTGGAGATTCCGGTCGTCGCGCTTTCTCAGTTGAACCGAGGACCGGAGCAGCGCACCGACAAGAAGCCGATGGTGTCCGACCTGCGAGAGTCGGGTTCCATCGAGCAGGACGCCGACATGGTCATCCTGCTCCACCGGGAGGACGCCTACGAGAAGGAGTCTCCCCGGGCGGGCGAGGCCGACCTGATCGTGGCGAAGCACCGAAACGGCCCCACGGCCACGATCACCGTGGCCTTCCAGGGGCACTACTCCCGCTTCGTGGACATGGCGCAGACCTGAACCGCCCCGCTGTCGGTGGAGAGCCCTGACGCCGCTTCCTGGAAGCCCGACTCGCGCGCCGCCCGTGCCGCGTGGCCCGAGCTCCCCCGGATCGACGTCGACCACCTTGCGGGGGATGTCGGGCAATACTCGGGGGAGGAAGACCTCCTGGGAGCGTGTTGCGGTCGAGGCTCCGGGCCCTGTCGGGTAGGGAAATGGAGTGGACACCGAAGTGCCGTGGCGATGTGCTGGGGGACATGACGACATCACAGGCGGAGCTGCTCCCCGGGACCCAGCGCGCGCTCGCGCACAGGCTTGCCGTCGCGCAGACGGACGGTCGGGCTCCGTCGATGGTCGCGGCGGTGGTGAGGGAAGGGCGCACGGTGTGGCACGGGGCACGGGGGACGGAATCGATCGGTGTCCGGGACGACAAGGTGCAGTACCGGATCGGATCCATCACCAAGACGTTCACCGCCGTGCTCGTCCTCAGACTGCGAGATGAGGGGGTCATCGACCTCCAGGACAGACTGGAGAAGCACCTCCCGGGGACCAAGGCGGGGGAAGCCACGATCGTGCAGTTGCTCGCGCACACGAGTGGTCTCGCCGCGGAGTCTCCAGGGCCTTGGTGGGAGCGGACCCCGGGTTCTCTCCGTCCCGAGTTGGACGACGTCTTGGGTCATGCTCCCTTCCGGCACGCGGTGGGGCGCAGGCACCACTACTCCAACCCCGGCTATTCGCTACTCGGTGCCTTGGTCGAGGAGTTGCGGGGTGCCCCCTGGGAGGAGGTGCTGAGGCAGGAGGTGCTCGAGCCGCTCGGTCTGGAGCGCACGGGACGTCGCCCACACGCTCCCCATGCCAGGGGTTGGGCGGTGCACCCCTGGGCCGACGTGTTGCTGGCCGAGCCCGTGGAGGACCTCGGGAGGATGGCCTCCGCCGGCCAGCTCTGGTCCACCTCGGGGGATTTGGCCCGGTTCGCCGCGTTCCTGGCCCATGGCGACGAGCGGGTGTTGAGCGATGTGGGCCTGGTGGAGATGCGACGACCGGCCGCCCCGTCGGAACCCGCCGAACTCGCCGACGGTGTGGCCTATGGACTGGGTCTACAACTCCGTCATCGGGCGGGTCGGTTCCTGGTGGGGCACTCGGGTTCCTTGCCGGGCTTCCTGGCCGATGTCACCATCGATGTCGCGGACGATGTCGCCGCGGTGGTGCTGGCCAATTGCACCTCGGGCCCGTCCGTGAGCGAGGTGGGGGCCGAGCTGGTTCGCATTGTCGCCGAGTCGGAGCCGAGAATCCCCGCCCTCTGGCGACCACTGGGGGAAGTCGCCCAGGAGGTTCTGGAACTGGTCGGTCCGTGGTACTGGGGAACGCAGGCGTTCGCCCTCCGGCTGACCGAACGAGCCGGGTTGACGTTGGAGCCGCTGTCGGGCGCCGGACGAAGGACCCGTTTCGAAGCGAGCGCCGGGGACACCTGGGTCGGTCTGGAAGGCTACTACGCCGGCGAGGTGTTGCGTCCCGTGAGGAGGTCGGATGGGAGGTTGAGTCACCTGGATCTCGGTTCCTTCGTCTTTACGCGCACGCCGTACGACGAAGGAGCCCCGGTCCCCGGCGGTGTGGATCCCCGAGGTTGGCGTGGTATGGCGTAGCGCCGGTGTTTCACGTGGAACACGTGGCACGCGTCCGCTTCGAACAGCCGGAGTCAGCCGAGGTCGGGCGCGTGCATGGCACGTACTCCCTCGATGTTGCCGTCAAGGAAGTGCCGGAGGGACAGCGGGACGAGATGGACCGAGGCGATCCCCAGCCGGGTGAACGGGACGCGCACGATCTCGTAGACGCCGGTGGGCTCCTCGACTTCGGGACCGTGCCGCAGAGAGGGGTCCAACGCCTTCAGTCGGCAGACGAAGAAGTGCTGCACCTTGACGCCGACGGCTCCGCCGTCCTCGCTGATGTGCTCCACCGTGTCCACGAAGCAAGGGACCACGTCGGCGATCTCCGCGCCGAGCTCCTCGTGCACCTCTCTGTGGAGGGCTTTGACGACGGTCGTGTCCTCCGGCTCGACACCCCCTCCAGGGGTCACCCAGTAGGGGGCGACACCCGGCTTGGTGCGTTTGATCAGGAGGAGGTCGTCGCCGTCCAGGAGGACGGCGCGGGCAGTGCGTTTGACCACGGGACGGACGGCCATGGGGTGAATGTGGCCCGCAGGGTGATCCGCGAAACCTTCGTGTGCGTTCGGTCGCGGCGCGCGCACCTCGTGTCGCCGTGAAGTGGGACCAGGGCGACGGCGTCAACCTGCGTCGGTGACCGAGGGTAGTGGCCTGATTCCTCAGGTGTCCCCGCTGGGCCTGCCCGGTGCGTCGGGCGGGCGGCGCTTGGCGTCCGATGGAGCCAACTGCCACCGTGGACAACTCTGTTGACGCCGCCGGATGCCCGTGTGCTATCCGTGATGGTCGCCGGGCGCAGGGGGCGCTCTTGATATCGTCACCCCGCAGGACACCGGCAACCTCAGCCGGCCGAGGCGGTGCCGTCGGTGGACGGATCGTTGTCGGGGCCGTTTTGGCACTGTCGACGAGGTGGAAGGGGTAGCCATGCGGGCGAAGGTACGGGCCGCTCTCGACGCGCTGTACATGAAGCGGCTGGTCAAGCAGCTAGAAGGGCGTTCCCGGCCACAGCACATCGGCATCATGCTGGATGGCAACCGGCGTTGGGCCAAGATGTCCGGGATCGAGGACCCCCGGGAAGGCTACCGTGCGGGCGGTGCCAAGGTCCTGGACTTTCTCCGCTGGTGTGATTCCGCAGGCATCGAGCATGTGAGCCTCTTCATGCTCTCGGACGACAATCTTCATCGGCCGGAGGACCAGCTCACGCCTCTGATCGATGTCATCGCCGAGGTCGTCGAGCGAATCTCGGCCCCCGGCAACCCGTGGCGGGTCGAGGTGGTGGGAGCCCTCGACCTGCTTCCGGCCGATTCGGCGAGCCGCCTCAAGGCAGCCGTCTCCGCGACCGAGGGGCGGCGGGGAGGAACCAAGGTCGATGTCGCCGTGGGCTACGGTGGCCGTCGCGAGATCGTGGACGCCGTTCGCTCCGCGTTGACGGAGCACAGCGCGGCGGGCGGTGACATCGACGAGTTCATCGAGACCTTCACGATGGAGCACATCTCGAAGCACCTGTACTCGAAGGCGCGCTCCGAGTCGGATCTGATCATCCGAACCTCGGGTGAGCAGCGGTTGTCCGGCTTCCTTCTGTGGCAGTCCGCCTATGCGGAGGTCTACTTCTGCGAGTGCTACTGGCCCGATTTCCGAGAGATCGACTTCCTGCGAGCCCTGCGTTCCTATTCGATGCGTGAGAGACGCTACGGTCGGTGATCTGGCCTTGCCCTCTCGTGGTTCGGGTTTCACGTGAAACCCGAACCACGAGAAGCGGCGTGTCGGTGACGGCGGGCCTGGCCGCCCCACGAGCATCACGCCAAGTCTTGTGGGCGGCGTCAGCGTGGTCCACCGTTGTCGCGAGCTCCGCCTTCCGCTTGCCTCGTTCTGGGGTCGGCGTCCAGGTCGGCCGGTCGGGTGCCGTCCACCGAGGTCAGCCGACCGGATTCCCGGAACGCGCCGTCCGCCGGTTCGACCAGCCAGTCCGGCTCGCTCTGCTTCTCCCACCATCTCCACACCGAGTAGACGGCAGCGGTGGCCAGGCCCAGGATCGCGACAGTCCTGATCGTCTGTCCGGCCTGGGCTCGCCGATGCCGTTTCCGGGCGAGTCTCTCGATCTCCTCGGCGGAGACGCTGCCGCGCAGCGCGGCGAGAGCGGCGGCACCACGTAGTACCGCCTCGTCCTTGGCCGGGCCGGCCGCGGCGACAGCCTGCTCGATCTTGGGTCGGGAGTAGTCCGCCGCATGCCGTGCCGCGATCCTGGTGCGAAAGGCGGCCTCTTGCGCCGCTGCGTCCCACGTCGGCGGGATATGAGAGCGCGCCTGCTCCAGGCGCGGCACCACGTGGGCTCCGTATTGTGTGCGGGCCTGGTCGGCGGCGAGCGCCACTCTGGGGGCCAGTCGTGCGCGGGCCTCATGGGCGTAGTGCGCGGCCCTGTCCTTGGCCGTGTCGGCGCAGGGCCCCGCCACTTCCGCGGCGTGCAGCACGCCGTTCCTCGCCGTGCCGGTCGCGGCGCGCACGCTGTCGATGCGGGTCACGGATCCTCCTTCTCGGTGGCGTACGGTAGACCGACTGTCCACCTTTCTCCGGATCATGCCCGCCGGTGCCGGACCGGGCATGCGCGAGCGAGCATCCGGGTCATGTGGCGGGACGAGGGCAGTGTGTCCCGTTCCGACAGGGGCGTCGTCTCGCGCTCCGCACCCATGGATCGGAATCGCCTCGGCCGCTTTTTCGGGGCCGAGAGCCCGCGTGCGAGGATCGGGAGGTCACACCGAGACGACGGAAGGCACATCGTGGCCGAGCACCTCCACGCCACCCTCAAGACCACCCACGGTGACATCGACGTCCGACTGCTCCGGAATCACGCTCCCGCGACTGTCAGGAACTTCGTCGAACTCGCCTCGGGTGAGCGCGAGTGGACCCACCCGGCGACGGGGGAGAAGTCCGCTGCCAAGCTGTACGACGGAACGGTGTTCCATCGAGTGATCAGCGGATTCATGATCCAGGGGGGCGATCCGTTGGGGAACGGAACCGGAGGACCGGGGTATCAGTTCGCCGACGAGTTCCATCCCGAGCTCGCCTTCGACATGCCCTATCGGTTGGCCATGGCCAATGCGGGACCGGGAACCAATGGCTCGCAGTTCTTCATCACCGTCGCACCGACCACGTGGTTGAACCGCAAGCACACCATCTTCGGCGAGATCCTCTCGGACGCGGGCCGTCGGGTCGTCGACGCCATCGCGGCCGTGGAGACGAACCCGCGTACGGATCGGCCCCTGAGTGACGTGGTCATCGAGTCCGTCGTCGTCGAGACCCGCCAGGGCTGAGCGGGTCGGCCGGCCTCGGGAACCCTGCCGCCCGCTTGCCCGTCACGATGGGCGGGGGCTCCCGACGGACGGCGGGTCTCGAGCAGTCACATCACGATCGAGGGGACGTCATGGACCAGGCAGCAGATGGCACCTCGCGGGAAGCGGGGCATCCGAAGGTCTGCTATCGCCACCACGATCGACAGACCGGCATCAGCTGCACCCGCTGCGATCGTCCGATCTGCCCGGACTGCATGGTGGACGCGGCGGTAGGGTTCCAATGCCCGGAATGCGTGCGTACCGCGGCTGGTACCGGCCACGGCCCGAGAGCCGCTCGACCACGTACCATCGCCGGAGGTGCGGTGGCCGCCGACCCGCGCCTGCTGACCAAGATCTTCCTGGGCGTCAACGTGGCGGTGTTCGTCGCCGTGCACGTCTGGCCCACGATCCTCGCCGATCTCGTGCTCATCGGTCGCTGGCCTCCGGCCCCCTTCCCGGCCGTGGAGGGAGTCGCGGGAGGGCAGTGGTACCGCCTGTTGACCTCGATCTTCACGCATGAGGCGATCTGGCACATCGCGTTCAACATGTTGGGTCTCTGGTGGCTCGGGGGCCCACTGGAAGCGGCCCTCGGCCGGGTCCGCTACCTGGCCCTCTACCTGTTGTCGGGGCTCGCCGGCAGCGCTCTCACCTACCTTCTGTCCGGACCGACCGACGCTTCGTTGGGAGCCTCCGGGGCGATCTTCGGCCTGTTCGGAGCCACGGCCGTGCTGATGCGCAGGCTCGACTACGACATGCGGCCGGTGCTCGCCTTGCTGGCGATCAACTTGGTGTTCACCTTCACCTGGGGGAACATCGCCTGGCAGGCACACATCGGTGGCCTGGTCGCCGGACTGGTCATCGGCTACGCCATGGTCCACGCGCCACGCGAGCGGAGGACGCTCGTCCAGTACGGGACCTGCGGCCTGGTCCTGCTGGTCGCGGTCGCGTTGTGCCTGCTGAGGACGGTACAGCTCACCTGAGCGATCTGTTGTCCACAGTGCCGAGCGGGTCGCGGTCACCGTGTCGGTGGGTGGAGCGCCACGTGGGCGCCCCACCTATACGCAGGTCAGCCCCGGAGACGCCCGGATGGACAACGCTCGCCGCAGTGTGCCCACGGCTCTGTGCGCTCGCTAGTTATCCACAGATCGTCTTTTCTTTTCCCCATGTGGATAACTTGTGGACAACTCCGTGCCGCGCCCCTTGAACGGTTCTCCCGGGCAGCCTACTTCCACTGTGTGGAGACGCCGAACCCAGCGGCGATGAAGCCGAAGCCCACCACGATGTTCCAGTTGCCCAGGGCATCGACGGGCAGTGAACCGTCGGTGACGTAGAAGACCACGATCCAGGCCAGACCCAGGAGGAACAGGGCGAGCATGACGGGGGCGACCCAGGACCGACTGCCGAGGTTGACCGTGGTCGACTGTTTGGCAGGCGGCGGCGTGTAGTCGGCCTTCTTGCGGATACGTGACTTCGGCACGAGGGTCTCTCCTGTCGATGCGCTGCGCGGCCGCGCACGAGTGGGTCGGTGTCGGTCTGCTTGGGGCGGCGGCCCGGAGGCCGCCTGAGCGCTCCCCCGGGCGTCCGCTAGCGTAGTGCTTCCGTGGCGCCGAAGGAGATAAGGGTACGTTGAGCAATTCTGCCGACTCCCCGGGGACGGTATCCACCCCTGACCCCGGTCGAGGTTTCCGCCCTGTCCGTCTGCTCACGGCCTCCGCCTTCGCCTTGGCCGGTCTTCTCTTCGTGACGAGTTTCCACACGGCCCGGGGAACCGACATTCGCACCGACGCCTCCCTGCTGAAGCTGTCGGACCTCATCCAGGAACGCAGTCGGGACAACGGCGAGCGAGAAGAGGCCAACGCGGTTCTGCGCCAGGACGTGGAGGTCCTGGCCGAGCGGGACAACGGGAGCACTCGGGCGGAAGAGGACCGGCTCACCGATCTGGAGAGGGCGGCGGGCGCGGAGGCCCTCGTCGGTCGGGCGGTCAGCGTCACCCTGGACGACGCGCCCCCGGACGCGAGTGCCAAGCTGCCCGGCTATCCCGACCCACAGCCCGACGACCTCGTGATCCACCAGCAGGACCTGCAGGCCGTGGTGAACGCCTTGTGGCGGGGAGGCGCGGAGGGAATCCAGGTCATGGACCAGAGGCTGATCTCCACCAGCGCGGTGAGGTGTGTCGGCAACACCCTCATCCTCCAGGGGCGTGTCTACTCGCCCCCGTATCGGGTCACGGCGGTGGGAGACCCCGAGACACTGCGCCAGGCGTTGCACGATTCGCCCGCGATCCAGACCTATCTGGCGTACGTCGACGGCTACGGCCTCGGCTGGGAAGTCGTGGAGAACGACAGCGTGACACTGCCTGGCTACTCCGGCACAGTGGAGATGCACCACGCCGAGCCCGTGGAGTGAGCCTCGCTGGAGCCGCCGGTGCGCGTCGTCGTCCGATCCATCGTCGAATTGTGCGTCACCGTCGGGGTCCTGGCCGCGCTGTTCGTGGTCCACGCGCTGTTCTGGAGCGGGGTTCGGGCCGCCGAGGCGATGCAGGACCAGAGAGACTCGCTACGGGACCGCTGGAGCCGAGAGTCGGAGGCACGGAGCCAGGTCACGCCGGCCCCTGACACCCCTTTCGGGATCATGCACATCCCGCGGCTCGGTTTCACGTGGAACATGCCGGTCCTTGAGGGAACCACCCCCGAGATCCTGGAGAAGGGTCTGGGGCACTACGTCGGCACCGCCCTACCGGGGCGGATGGGCAACTTCGCGGTCGCCGGACATCGACGTACGCACGGCAGTCCGTTCCGCGACTTCCCCGAACTGCGACCCGGTGACGACGTCGTGCTGACCGACGGCACGACGTGGTTCACGTACCGGATAGACAAGGGTCCCTACCGAACGGTCCCGACCGACACGGAGGTGGTCGGTCCGTTGCCACGTGCCTCCGGATACCTCCGGCCGGGTCGCTACCTCACACTGACCACCTGTGAACCGGAGTGGGGGCACAGCCACCGTCTGGTCGTCTGGGCGAGCCTGCGGTCGTCACAGCCGGTGGAGGCGGGGAAACCCGAGTCCCTGCGCCGCTAGTCTGGTGCGAAACGGCCTGAGTCGGGTGCCGTGGTGCAAAGGAAGGGGCGGCATGTACGGCTGGATCTGGCGGCATCTGCCGGGCAACGCGTGGGTGAGGGCGCTGATCTCCCTGGTGCTCGCCGCGGCTGTGGTCTACGTCCTCTTCGAGTACGTCTTCCCTTGGGCCGAGCCGCTGATTCCCTTCAACGATGTGACGGTGGACAACCAGTGAGCGCGCGCATTCTCGTCGTCGACAACTACGACAGCTTCGTATTCAACCTGGTCCAGTACCTGTACCAACTGGGTGCCGAGTGTGAGGTGCTCCGCAACGACGAGGTCGGCACGGAGCATGCCCAGGACGGCTTCGACGGGGTGTTGCTGTCACCCGGTCCGGGCACACCGGAGCAGGCCGGGGTGTGCGTGGACATGGTGCGGCACTGCGCGGCTCACGGCATCCCGGTATTCGGGGTCTGCCTCGGTATGCAGTCGATGCAGGTGGCGTACGGCGGGGTGGTGGATCGGGCGCCCGAACTGCTGCACGGCAAGACCTCACCGGTCGAACACGAGGGTCGGGGGGTGTTCGCCGGATTGCCGTCGCCGTTCACGGCCACCCGCTACCACTCGCTGGCCGCGGAGCCGGGCACCGTCCCCGCCGAGCTCGAGGTCACCGCCCGAACCCCCGACGGCACCCTCATGGGGCTGCGTCATCGGGAGTTGCCGGTGGAGGGAGTGCAGTTCCATCCGGAATCGGTGTTGACCGAACACGGGCACCGCATGCTGGCCAATTGGTTGGCCGAGTGCGGCGACCGGGGCGCCGTGGCCAGATCGGTCGGTCTCGCTCCCGTGGTGGGCAGGGCGACGGCGTGACCGCCCCGCGTCCCGAGCGGGGACCCGGGTTCTCGTCCGGTCAGGGGGCGGACGAGGACCCGGTGTCGCTCGGGGGGCGGTACCCGCGATCGGAAGCCGTTCGCGGCGAGAACTTCGCGACTTCGGGCCGTGCCGCCGGTCATGGTTCCGAGCGGCGCGAAGCGCCTGGAGCGCTTCGATCGCCCCTTCCTGCCGCGTCGGCTTCCGAGTGGGGGCACCCTCCCTCCGCGCCGCCTCCAGCCGACCAGGAGACGGTCACGCTGCGTCTCCCCTCGGGCGCTCCCCCGGTGCCGGCCCCTCCGGTGGGCGGACGAGCCGAGCGCAGGAGGGCCGCCAAGCGACGTCGAGGAAGCCCCGTGGGGCAGAGCGCTTCGCCCGGCTCGCCGGATCCTCGCGACGCGGCACGTCACGAGGGCCGTCCACCGACCCGGGTGGAGGCCCGGCGTCGGGCACGTGCGCGTCGGCCGGGCCTCGCCGTGATGGCCAGCAGGGCGGTCGGAGAGGTCTTCATCACGACCGGTGTGCTGATGTTGATGTTCGTCACCTACCAGCTGTGGTGGACGAACGTACGGGCTCACGCACACGCGAACCAGGAGGCGAGCAGCCTCCACGACGACTGGGCCAACGGCAAGCGCAACCCGGGGACATTCGAGCCTGGACAGGGCTTCGCCATGCTGCATATCCCGAAGCTCGACGTCGTGGTGCCGATCGCCGAGGGCATCGACGATGAGCGCGTGTTGGACCGCGGGATGGTGGGGCACTACTCGGAGGGAGTGTTGAAGACCGCCATGCCCGAGGACAAGACGGGCAACTTCGGACTGGCCGGCCACCGCAACACTCATGGAGAACCGTTCAGATACATCAACAAGCTCGAACCGGGCGACCCGGTCGTGGTGGAGACGCGGGACCGGTACTTCGTCTACGCGATGGCGTCCATCCTCCCGGCCACGTCGCCGAGCAACATCAGTGTCCTGGAAGCCGTGCCGAAGCAGTCGGGGTTCACCGAGCCGGGTCGCTACATCACTCTGACCACCTGCACCCCGGAGTTCACCAGCAAGTACCGGATGATCGTCTGGGGCAAGATGGTCGAAGAACGGCCGCGCAGCAAGGGCAAACCGGATGCGCTCGTCAGCTAGGGACAGAGGACCGTTGGCAGGAACCACCGACAGGCACCAGGGGCACGACCTCCACCGCGCGAAGCACGGCGCGTACGGTCCTGCCGAAACCCCACCCCCGGGCTCCTCCGGAAGAAGGGCGGCCCGCAGACGCGGGCCCGGCCCGGCCGCCCTGCTGGTCGGCTTCCTCGGCGAGATGTTGATCACGGCCGGTGTCGTCCTCGGCCTCTTCGTCGCCTACTCCCTCTGGTGGACCAACGTCCTCGCGGACCGAGAGGCGGGACGGCAGGCCGGAGCGGTCCGTGAGACGTGGGAACAGGCCGACGCGGCGCCGACCGGACCGGGCGCGCTCGACACCGAGGCCGGTATCGGCTTCCTGCACGTCCCCACGATGTCGGGCGAGGAGATCCTGGTCGAGGAAGGCACCTCGATGGAAGTCCTCAACGACGGCGTCGCGGGCTACTACACCGATCCCGTGGAGTCGGCGCTCCCGACGACGGGCGAGCGGGGAAACTTCTCGCTGGCCGCGCACCGGGATGGCCACGGAGCCAAGTTCCACGACATCCATCGGATCGGTGAGGGCGACCCCATCGTCTTCGAGACGAAGGACACCTGGTACGTCTACGAGGTCTACGGCATCCTGCCGGAGACGTCGAAGTTCAACGTCGGTGTCCTCGCCCCGATCCCGGAAGGGTCGGGCAAGGAGGAGGCCGGCCACTACATCACGCTGACGACGTGTACGCCGCTGTACACGAGTCGTTACCGCTACGTCGTCTGGGGCGAACTCGTGCGCACGGAGAAGGTCGACGGCGAGCGGACGCCGCCCGCGGAGCTGCGCTGACGAGGACGGGAGAGCCCCGAGCGGAGATGCCGCGGACCGGCTCTGGGCCCGCTCCCGACGACGGCGTGAGGGTGGGCCCGCCCCGCCGTTCGACCGAGTCGGCGTGCCCGGATCGGGCCGGCCCGGCGCCCCCCGCGACGCACGCCCGGAGCGGCGTGAACCGGGGCGACGAATCGCCGACCTCGGTCGGGGCCCGGCGCCCCCCGACCGTCGGTCCGACGGGAGCACAGGTCGTCGCACCGACGGTCACCTACCGTTGCCCGCGCGGCGTCAGTCGCCTCTCAGGCCACCGATGAACCCGCCTCCGCCACCGTTGCCTCCCCCGTCGTTTCCACCGTTCCCGCCGTTCCCGCCGCCGTTCCCATTGTTCCCACCGTTCCCGTCGTCACCGACGACGACCAGGGTCACCTGAGTCCCGGCGGGGTCCTCCACCTCGGTGCCGGCGGCCGGATTCTGCTGGATCACCAGCGAGTCTCCGTCGACCTCACCGGTGCCGGCGACCCGGACATCGGTGAAGCCACTGCCGCGCAGCGTGTCCTGGGCCTGCGACAAGGTCTGCTCGCGAACCTCGGGTACGGCCACCTTCTCCTTCTCGGCGGCCTTGCCCACGAAGATCTGCACCTGGGAGTTCTTGTCGACCTGCTGGTTGGCCTGCGGGGTGGTCGAGACGACCTTTCCGACCTGATCCTGGTCGTCCGTCTCCTGCTCGACGCAGGAGCCTGCCAGGTCGTTGTCCTCCAGTTGGGCCTTCGCCTCCTCACAGGAACGGCCGATGACGTCCGGGACGGTGGCCCGCTCCTCGGCCTTGGCGACGGTGAGGGTGATCGTCGTGCCCTTCTCGACCTCCTTGCCCTTGATCGGGTCCTGGTCGAGGACGGTGCCCGGATCCTCCGAGGACTCCCGCTGTTCGACCTCCACGTCGAACTCGTAGTCCTCCGACTCCAGCTTGGCCTCGGCGTCCTCCTGGCTGAGACCGATCACACTGGGCACACTGACCTGGGGTGCCCCCGTCGACACGATCACGTCGATCGCGGTGAGCTTGTCCACCTCCGAGCCGGACGCCGGAGTCTGCTCACAGACCAAGCCCTCGGGCTGGTCTTCGCAGGCTCGCTCCTCGATCGTCCCCAGCGACAGGTCGGAGTTGTCGAGCAGGCGCCGAGCGTCCTCCTCCGACTGGCCGACGAGATTGGGCACCCGCACCGGGTCGTTGCCCGTCCCGCCACCGGTCACCACGTAGCGGCCGATGAGGATCGCGCCGACGAGGACGAGCACACCGGCCAGGACCAGGAGGACCGTGGAGGTCCTGCCGTTCCTCCTCTGACGTCGCCGGTCGGGGCGGTCGTCGTAGCCGTAGCCTCCGTCGTCCGGGCCCACCGGCGGCAGCATCGTCGTCGCGGCTCCGCCGCCCGGCCCGGAGCCACCGGCGTGCAGAGTCGCCGTCGGGCGGTCGCCGCCGTAGCCGACCGATGCCACGGCGGCGGTGGCGGCGACCGGCTGACCGTCGAGGCAGGCCTCGATGTCGGCACGCATCTCGTCGGCGGATTGGTAGCGGTAGGCCGGATCCTTGACCAGGGCCCGCATGACGATGGCGTCCATCTCGGGGGTGATCTCGGGATCGAAGACGCTGGGGGGCTGTGGTTCCTCGCGGACGTGCTGGTAGGCCACGGCCACGGGTGAGTCCCCCACGAACGGAGGACGGACTGTCAACAACTCGTAGAGCAGACACCCGGTCGAGTACAGGTCGCTGCGGGCGTCCACCTGCTCGCCCTTCGCCTGCTCCGGGGAGAGGTACTGCGCGGTACCGATGACGGCCGCGGTCTGGGTCATGGTCATTCCGGAGTCGCCCATGGCACGGGCGATACCGAAGTCCATGACCTTGACCTGGCCGTTGCGCGTCAGCATGACATTGGCCGGCTTGATGTCACGGTGGACGATGCCGCTGCGGTGCGCGTACTCCAGGCCCTGGAGGATGCCGACGGTCATCTCCATGGCCCGTTCGGGCAGCAGCTTGCGTCCGCTGTGCAGCAGTTCGCGCAGGGTGGAGCCGTCGACGTACTCCATGACGATGTACGGGATGGACACCCCGTCGATGTAGTCCTCGCCCGTGTCGTAGACCGCGACGATCGCGGGATGGTTGAGCGAGGCCGCCGACTGGGCCTCCCGGCGAAACCGGGCCTGGAAGGACGGGTCCCGCGCGAGGTCCGCGCGGAGCGTCTTCACCGCCACGGTGCGGCCGAGCCGGGTGTCCCGGGCGAGATAGACCTCGGCCATGCCACCACGGCCGAGCACCTGGCCCAGCTCGTACCGGCCGCCGAGGCGACGCGGCTCTTCCATGGTTACCTACCAGCCCTCTCGTCGGTCCCGACCGGCGGAGGCCGCGCGGTCGGGGGCTGCCGTCCGGCCTACGGTACCCGGCTCAGTTCACGCCACCCGGTCAAGCTCGGCACCTGATACAGGACCGGTATCGCAACGTGCGGCGATAGGACGCCGACGTGAGCGGAGTCACTGGCGGCCACGACGACCACCGACGGGAGCGTCGTCCGGTTTCTCCCCCGCGTCCGGCCGCGGCGGCGTGGGCCGGGGCTCCTCGGGCGAGGGGCCGCCGCGCGAGTGCGGTGCGCGCGTCGGGGGCGTGGGGGCGCCGTCGCCGCACCGGTTCACCCGCGCACGACCTGGGTCATCTCGGCGTCGGGCTGGGCGGCGGGAGTGGGGGCGGGGCGTCGGGCCGTGTCGCTGATCCTCAGCAGTACCCCGACCAGCGCCCAGTTGGCGATGACCGACGAGCCTCCGTAGGCCAGGAACGGCATGGTCATCCCGGTGAGCGGGATGAGCCCCATCACACCACCGGCGACGACGAAGACCTGGAGGGCGAAGGCCCCGGACAGGCCGATGGCGAGGAGCTTCCCGAAGGGGTCCCGGGCGGCCAGGGCGGTGCGCACGCCACGTTCGACGATGAGCGCGTAGACGAGCAGGATGGCCATGGTGCCGGCCAGGCCGAGTTCCTCCGCGAAGGTGGCGAGGATGAAGTCCGAGTTGGCGGCGAAGCGGATCAGTTCGGAGTGACCCTGCCCCCACCCGGTACCGAGCGTGCCGCCGGAGCCGAAGGCCCAGAGGGCCTGCATGGCCTGTTCCGAGTGGCCTTCGAGTCCCTCCCGGGAGAGCAGGTACTCCCCCATCGGGTCGAGCCACGCATCGACGCGCTGTTGGATGTGGATCTCGAAGCTGGCCACGCCCACGGCACCGGCGGCCGACATGAGCAGGCCGAACACGATCCAGCTGGTCCGTTCGGTGGCGACGTACAGCATGATCACGAACATGCCGAAGAACAGCAACGAGGTGCCGAGGTCCGTCTCGAAGACGAGGATCAGGATCGACACCGCCCAGACCACGAGGATCGGCCCCAGGTCACGACCCCGCGGCAGGTACAGCCCCATCACCCTGCGACTGGCCAGCGCGAGCGCGTCCCGTTTCACCATCAGGTAGCCGGCGAAGAAGATGGCCAGAACGATCTTGGCGAATTCGCCGGGCTGAATCGAGAAGGAACCGACCTGGATCCAGATCTTGGCGCCGTAGATGTTGCGACCCAGGCCCGGAACCAATGGCAGCAACAGCAGGACGAGAGCCACCAGCATCGAGATGTAGGTGTAGCGCTGTAGGACGCGATGGTCCTTGAGGAAGATCATCACGACCACGAACAGGGCGATGCCCAGGGCGGTGTACAGCAACTGGCGCGGGGCGGCGCCACCGGCCAGGTTCAGCGACTGGAGCAGCTCGGACTGGTCCAACCGCCAGATGGCGACCAGCCCCAGGCCGTTGAGGAGCGTGGCCAGGGGCAGCAGTAGCGGGTCGGCGTAGGGGGCGAACCTGCGGACCACCAGGTGTCCGACGCCCGCGAGCAGGCCGAGCCCGAGGCCGTAGCTCAGCAGACCGGCGGGAACCCGGCCGTCGAGCGCCAGACCCACGTTGGCGTAGGCGAACACCGGGATGGCCACGGCGAACAGCAGGAGCGCGAGTTCGGTGTTGCGGCGGCTGGGCGCGCCGATCGCCCCGATGGTCGACGTGTGGTGCGTCGGCGGGTTGGAAGGTGTGCTGCTCATCGTGTGACGGTGCCTCTCACGCCTGGCCTACTGCTGACCGCACAGCGAGACGACCTTCTGTTCTTCCTCCGAGAGGGTCGGGCCGGGGTCGGGGTTCGGTGGGGTCGCGGACGAGGTCGGCTCCGGTACCGAGGGATCGTCCGACGGGGTCACCGTGGAGGGTGACGACGGGCTCGGGGTCGGCGAAGCCTTGGACGTCAGGGACGCCGGCGTGGTTCCCGCGGCGTCCGCCGCCTCGTCGCCGGCCGTCGCCGCCTCGCTCTCGCTCAGTTCGGCGCGTTCGAGTTGCTTCTGGCAGGCGGAGGCCTGCACCGCCAGCTCGTCGATCTTCGAGCGGGCATCGTTCAGGTCGCCCTCGGCGATCGTGGACTCGACCAGCTTCTGCTGGTACGGAGGCAGGTATCGCAGTTCGATCTCCGGATGGTCCTTCTCCACCTTCGACAGGGACACCCAGGCCAGATCCTGGCTGATCCCCCGGTAGAGGGCGACGTGGTCGTCGTTGGCGCCGACGTAGTACTGGCTCTGGGTCCAACGCCAGCCGCCGTACAGACCGGCGCCGACGACGGAGAGGGCCAGCACCGAGTACAGGGACACCTTGAGCCAGCGGCGACGCCTGCGAGGTCTGACGAACGCCTCGCCGCCGAAGTCCTCGGAGGGGTCTACCGCGTCGGCTCCCTCCGGCCCGCCGCCGGGATCTCCGAATGCCCCGTCGGCTCCGCCGTGGCCTCCACCCGGCCGTCCGAGGCCGGAGGCCCGACCCGCCGGGGTCTGCATGATGCCGTTGTCCGTGAGCTGGTGCTGATTCTCGGCGACGGCTCCGACCACGACGGGGGTGTCGTACAGCGGCTCGGTCGGGGCGCCCCCGGCGTCGGGGTCGAGAACGTCCGCGATGATCACGGTGATGTTGTCGGGTCCGCCGCCGCGCAGGGCGAGCTGGATCAGCTCCTGCACCGCGTCCTCGGGTCCCCGGTGACCGGCGAGGGTCTCCTGCATGGTCTCGCGGGAGACCACCCCGCTCAGGCCGTCGGAGCAGATGAGGTAGCGGTCGCCGGGCCGGACCTCGCGGATGGAGAGGTCCGGCTCGACGTGGTCGCCGCTGCCCAGGGCGCGCATGAGCAGGGAGCGTTGTGGGTGGGTGCCCGCCTCTTCCTCGGTGATACGGCCCTCGTCGACGAGGCGTTGGACCCAGGTGTGGTCCTGGGTGATCTGGGAGAGGGTCCCGTCTCGCAGCAGGTAGGCGCGCGAGTCTCCGACGTGGACCAGCCCGAGTCGCTGCCCCGTCCACAGCAGCGCGGTGAGCGTGGTGCCCATGCCCTCCAGGCTGGGGTCCTCGGCGACCATCTGGCGAAGCTGGTCGTTGGCCCGCTGCACCGAGGTGCCGAGAGAGGTGAGGACGTCGGAGCCGGGGATGTCGTCGTCGAGGGCGACGATGGTCGAGATGACCTCGGAGGAGGCGACCTCGCCGGCGGCCTGGCCGCCCATGCCGTCGGCGATGGCGAGCAGCCGGGGGCCGGCGTAGCCGGAGTCCTCGTTCCCCTCCCGGATCATGCCCCGATGCGATCCGGCGGCGAACCGCAGTGACAGGCTCATACCCACCTCGCCGGTCGGCTCCGGGTACAGCCGGTCGTGTCGCGCCACACTGCCCACCCTCCGGTCGGGAGCGCGCCGGGGCCCGTGGTGCCGGCCGCCGCCGCGTGCTCGCTCCGCTCGCGCTCATTCATTGGTGTAGCACTACTTCCGCAGCTCGATGACGGTCTTGCCGATGCGGATCGGGTTGCCCACGGAGATCGGTGTGGGGGAAGTCAGCCGGGACCGGTCCACGTAGGTGCCGTTGGTGGATCCCAGGTCCTCCACGATCCACTGGCCCCCCTGGTCGGGGTAGATCCTGGCATGGCGGCTGGAGGCGTAGTCGTCGTCCAGCACGATCGTGGAGTCGTGGGCCCGACCGAGGGTGATGGTCTGGCCCTGGAGCGCCACGGTGGTGCCGCTGAGCGTGCCCTCCGTGACCACCAGCTTGGTCGGTGCGTTGCGGCGGGCCCGACCGCCGCCCGACTGCTGGCGCTGCTGCGGCGGCGCCTGACGCCCGCCCTGTTGGCGGTCCCGTCCGGACTCCCGGCGCGACGCGCGCTGGGTGACGCGCGTACCGAACAGGTCGCTGCGGATGACCTGCACGGCCACGATCACGAACAGCCACAGTACGGCCAGGAAACCCAGCCGCATGACCGTGAGGGTCAGCTCTGACATTGCCCCCGCATCACCCTTCGGCTTGCCTATAGATAACGGTGGTGCTGCCCACGACGATCCGCGAGCCGTCGCGGAGCGTAGCGCGGGTGGTGTGTTGCCCGTCCACCACGATGCCGTTGGTGGATCCGAGATCCTGGATCGTCGGGGGCGTCCCGGTCCGGATCTCGCAGTGTCTGCGGCTGACACCGGGGTCGTCGATCCGGACGTCCGCCTCGGTACTGCGCCCGAGCACCAGCGTGGACCGGGAGATCTGGTGACGGGTGCCGTTGATCTCGACCCAGTGGCGGGTCGTGCCGCTCGACGGAGCGGCGGCCGGGGGCCGGGGGCTCTCGGCGGAGTGGGGATGGCCGTATCCGCCGGGCCGGCCCGGCGGCGGCGCGGACGGCATGGGCGGCGCGCCGGCGCCCGCGGCGGGCGGATACCCGTATCCCGAGGGCGACGCCGCCGGACCCTGGGGTGGACCCGGGTGGCTGCTGGAGGAGGCGAGCGTGCGGCTGCGGACCCGGTAGAGACCGGTGTCCAGGTCCTCGGCCTTCTCCAGGTGGACCTTGATCGATCCCATGAAGGTGTAGCGCTGCTGCTTGGCGTACTCCCTCACCATGCCGGCGAGCTCTTCGCCGAGCTGTCCCGAGTACGGGCTGAGGCGCTCGTAGTCGGGGGTGCTGAGTTCCACGATGAAGTCGTTCGGCACGACGGTGCGATCACGGTTCCAGATGGTCGCGTTGTTGTCGCACTCGCGTTGGAGCGCCCCGGCGATCTCCACAGGCTGCACCTCGGACTTGAACACCTTGGCGAAGGTGCCGTTGACCAGACCTTCGAGGCGCTGCTCGAACTTCTTCAGGACTCCCATGGGGCACCTCCTCCGTCGCTGGCGTCCCGCCCACTGCTCCGCGTACCGCTCTGTCTTGCCTGCGTGTATCCCGGTGCGCCGCTCATCCGCGTCCCGTCCGTCCGCGCCTCGCGCCCTCGCGCTGTGCCCACCTGGTACTGCTTACTGATCGTATCCACGCGCCGGTCCGTCGGCTGGTTCCCCCCGTCGACTCGGCCGCCGGGGCGGGTCCGGAACCCCGACGTGGCCCCGACGCCTCCCGGAGTTCCCGCCGGAGCCCTGTTCGGAACCTCTCGGGGGCGCTCGTGAGCGGACTCATGCCCAGAATCGTAGAGGGGGTCACTGGCAAGTGTCCCGTACCCGCGGGCGGGCCGGAACCTCCCCCGGGCGCAGACCGGCCGAGTGGTACTCGGTTGATACCCGAACGTGTACGTGTCGTTCCCCGGCTTGGCGTGCTCTCTCCCGCCTCTCCCGCGAGTGCGGTGCCGGAGCGGGATGTGAGACCACCCTGTTCAGCGTGCTAGTCTTCTCGGTGTCGGGAGGGGCCGGTCAGTGGTTTCGGGCCCGATCGGCTCACCCAAATGCGCGGGTGGCGGAATAGGCAGACGCGCTGGATTCAGGTTCCAGTGCCCGCAAGGGCGTGGGGGTTCAACTCCCCCCTCGCGCACAACGGGACACCGACGAAAGTGTCCTGGTAGCACCGACGAAACGGTCGGCATCGTGATCACGATGCCGACCGTTTCGCTTTTCCTTGCTGGTCAGGTGGGGTGTGGTGCGGCTTGCGCGCGTGACTGCCCGGCGGCTGGGGAGCCGCCGGGCAGTCGTGTTCCGGGTCTTCGGTTGTTGGCCTTCAGTTGGCTTGCCGGGGTGTGACCCCTCTCACGCAGTCGTTTCGGTGAGGTACCCCTTGGGTGTCCAGGTGCCCAGGGGTTTGGTCTTGCGACGGCGGGTGGGGCGGCGGTGGGGCTGGTCGCCGTGGAGGGCGATGCTGCCGGCCCAGGTGGCGAGCTTGCGTTTGTTGGCGTGGGCGAGTTGGAAGGCCAGGAGGATGGCCTGGGCGGCGATGCCGCGGATGCGGCGGGTGCCGCCGGGCTCCAGGTGTTCGTAGAGGGGGTCCTTGCCGAAGCCGTTCATCCCCTCGATGGCGTTGCGGAGCCGGAAGTAGACGCGCTGCCATTCCGCGGTGCCGTACTGGAGGGGCTGCCAGAGCTGGGCGCCAACCTCGGGCGGGAGGGTGATGGTGCGCTGGGTGCAGGCGGTGGGCGAGCCGGCGGGGCTGGGTTCGGGGTCGATGAGGGGCAGGTGGATGCCCCGGCCGAGGGTGTAGGGCTTGAGGGAGCACTGGCCGCGGTTGGCTTCGGCGGGGCACATCATGCGGCGGTGGCCCTCGGCGTCGGCACGCTGTTTGGGCATGAAGAGGTAGGCGGTGCGCTGCCGGATCCGGTTGATCCAGGTCTGCTTGTCGATCTTCTTGGTGACGAGGTCCTTGGTGGCGTCCTTGAGGGGCTGGGGCATGGAGGGGCAGTACCAGTTGCCCTCGACGAGTTCTGCCCCGGCGAACTGGGCCTGCACGCCGAGCTGGTCCTTGGCGTAGTCGTAGACGGGCTGGTAGCCCAGGGCACGGATGGGCAGCTGGAACTTGTCCGGCTTCTGGTCGGGGTAGAGGCGGTCGCCGGCGAGGTAGCCGCGGGGGTAGCGGGGATCGACCTGCTGGAGGGCTTCGAGGGCGACCTCGGCGGGGCGGTGGCTGGGCTTGTCGAGGGAGAACGCGACGACCAGGGACGGGACGACGTCGGGGTTGGCCGAGCCGTCGGGCAGCGGTGCGCCGTCGTGGTCGGGGTCGCGTGCGACGACGAGGCAGGCGTCGTAGCCGTACAGGCGCTTCTTGATCCGCTCCTGTGGCGGTGCGTCGGTCACGAGGGGGTCCTTGTGCTTGGCGGTGCGGACGTACCAGCCGGCGTCGGGGTCGCTCGCCGTGACCGGGCTGTCGGCCGACAGGCCCTTGGAGTAGGTACCGATGACGGTGGCGTCCAGGGCGGCCGAGCCGTCCCAGCGGCCCTCCAGCAGGGGGTGGGCGTCGAGGAGGGACATGGCAAGGATCCGGTTGACGACCCGCAGCATGAGCGAGCGCCTGCCGGCGAGTTCCTCGGGGTCGGCCTCGGCAAGGAGGCGGGCGGCGAGCTCGCGGTCAAGGCGGTGGTTCTTGGGCAGTGGTGAGGGGTCAACCGCTTTCTCGATGCGGTGGGCCAGGCGTCGGACGACGTGGTACGCGGCTTCGAAGCCGCGGGCGTGGTCGGGGTAGTGGGGGATGTCAAGGAGTGCGCGCATCTCGTCGGTCAGGGAGAAGTAGAGGAGGTTGGTGACTGACGTGAAGACGACGGTCCCGGCGTTGCGCGCGGCGGCCAGCCACATGCCGAGAAGCAGGGCCCGCACGGTGAGTGTCCGCTTGCGGCCGGTGCACTGGGCGACGGTAGCAGTTCGTCCAGGGCGTCGAGAGCACTGGTCTGTTCCGGGGTGAGAGGGGGACACCGGGCTGCCGGTGCCCGATCTCGATGTACTCCCGCAGGTAGTGGACGTGCTCCCGGTTATCCTTGGTCTCCAGGACGGGGCGGAGCACGGTTCGCGGGACGCCCGGGGTGTCGTCACGGGTGTCGAAGTGCATGGGTCTGCGCAGGGTTTCCAACGCATCGGGATGGTCCCGCAGGCGCTCGACGACGTCGGCCAGCCTGACCAGGAGCAGGTCGCCTCCGATGGCAGCCTGGTGGACGCACGTCAGTGTGAAGTAATCGGGGACGGCGGTTGGCCGGTGCGGGGAGTCGGTGTGCAGATTCCCGCCCGTGCGGGAGTCGGAGTACCGCCCGGTGGAACCTTCGCCGAGCGCCACGCCCCGGTCGCGGACCTCCCGCAACAGCGAGCCCGCGCCGTCCTGCGGCATGAGTCGGCCGAGCGCGCTGGACGCCGCCACCGCGAAGGACCGATATCCGTCCAGGTCGAGGTGGTCGAGCCCGGCCAACAGGAAGTAGCCCGGGGAACCGTCGAGGTGGCGTTCCGCGTACTGCCGGAGCTCGGCCTGCAGTACGTCTGGCGTGCTCTCGGCGAGCTCCTTCGGTATCTCGAACCACACGGTGTCAAACGGCTGGTGTGGCGTCATCACAGCGCCCTTCGCAGAACTCGGCCGGACATCGCCGCTGGCGGATCGACCCCCAGCAGGTGGAGGCAGGTGGGCGCGATATCGCGGAGATCGCCCGTCGCGGAGGTGGGGTGGTCGGAACCGACCACCCACAGCGGCACGGGGTTGGCGGTGTGCCGGGTGTCGGGTACGCCGTCGGCGTCACGCATGCGCTCGCCATTGCCGTGGTCGGCGGTGATCACCAGCACCACGCCGTGCCGCTCGGCGGCCTCGGCGATCCGAATCAGGCACGTGTCGACCACCTCGGCAGCGTGGCGCACGGCGTCGTACACACCGGTATGGCCGACGGTGTCCACGTTGGCGATGTTGGCCACCATGAAGTCGGCCTCCCCGGAGGATAGCTCGTCCAGGAGGACCTCGGTGATCGCGGATGCGGACATCTCCGGCGCTTGGTCGAAACCTGTGACGTCGGTCCTGCTCGCGATCGGGACATGCCGCTCCGCCGGCTGCAGCGTCTGGGTATAGCCGTTGAGTAGGTAGGTGACATGGCCGAACTTCTCACGCTCCGCCACGTGTACCTGGGACAGGCCGGCCTCGGCCACCGCCTGGGCCAGGGTGCCGTCCACTTGGCCGGGGTCGAAGACGGGGCAGGCAGTGATGTCGTCGCTGTACTTCGTCATGGTGGTCAGCGGCTGCCCTGCCGCGGCGAACCGTGCGGCGAGCTGACGCAGGCCGTCGGGGCGGAAGTTGGTCATGACGACCTCGTCACCGGGCGTGATGCGCGGCGCCCCGGCCACGATGACGGGCTCCAGGTTCTCGTCGGCGTGCCCGTCGGCGTACTGATCTGCGACGGCCGTGCGCCAGTCGGTCACGGGGGCCGGGCCAGCACCGGTCAAGGCGGCGAAGACGGCCTCGGTCCGCTCAGTGCGCCCGGAGCGGTCCATCGCGAGTTTCCGCCCGACGAGTGTGGCGAGTCGTGCGCCCTTGTCTTCGAGTCGGGTGAGATCACCGAGTGCGGAGCGGGCCGGTACGTCGCGGCCGTCGGTCACCGCGTGGACGTGGGTGCGTTCCGCCCAGCCGTACTCCCTGGCCAGGTCGAGCAGCGCGGAGATGTGGTCGATGTGCCCGTGGGCGCCGCCCGTCGAGGCGATGCCGATCAGGTGGACGTCTCGGCCGGCGGCCCGGGAACGGGAGAAGACGCTGCCCAATTCCGGCCGGCCGCGCAGGCCACCTTCGGCGATTGCCCGGTCGATGACGACTGCTGCCTGGGGGATCGTGCGGCCCGTTCCAATGGTCAGGTGCCCGACTTCGGAATTCCCTACCTGCCCCGGCGGAAGTCCGACGACGGTTCCGGATGCCTCCAGGAGTGCCGGTGGCCGACGGCTTTCCAGACCCGCGATAAACGGAGTTCGCGCCTCCGTGAGCGGATTGTTGGGGCGCTCCGGGGCCCAGCCGAATCCGTCGAGGACAAGCAGGAGAACACGTCTCTTGGTTTCGCTGATCATGACCCACCCGTTTGGTCGGCCGGAACGCAGGGTGCGGTTCCAGCAAGATCGACTGAGAAGTCTTCACGGGCAGGCGGAAGGTGTCAAGGAGGTTAAGTCCAGGGGGACTTGAGCTCCCGCAGATCCATAACCGATTTATTCACATAGCGGCAGTGAGGGGCGATTTGGATCATTCTGTTCAATATCCTTCAGTCACCTGGTGGTTTTGGCAATTGGGTCGCTCTATGGGGAGTCCCCCTCTGACTTCCCGACTGTTTGACGCCCATCGGAAAGTCGATTAACCTCCACATCTGCATCTTTGCGGTCGCCCGATCGACGCCCGTCGGCCTGCCATTTCTCGCATCACCGCATGGTGTGCCGTCTCCGGATTAATGCCACGGGGCATGTTCCACCCTCGCCGAAAACAGATGCTCCCCTCTCGGTCGAGGGCGGAAATGGGCCCGTTTCAGCCGAGAATCGCTCTAGGAGTTGTTTTGGACGCGCAGATTATTTCGGATGGAGAGAGTGCTGGCGGAGCAGTGGTGAGGAATCTCATATTCGGTGACGTCGCCCACCAGTACACCGTCGCGCCGCACTCATCCGCGCCCCTCCTGGCTGTCGGACTGGAGGATGAGTCGGGAGGGAGCGAGCGAGCTCTGGAGTTCCTTCGGCCGGCCGGGACGGCCGCGCGCTCCCTCTCCCTGGTGCCACCGAACGGACCGGTACGGAAGCTCTCCGAGCCCACGGAGCCGTTCCCGACCTGGGACTTCACCGGCTTCACAACGGAACTGGAGCAACACGCACAGCTTTCTGGCGACCTCGGGTCACTCGTTCCGCTGATGATGCTGCGCACCCATACGAACGTCTCGCGCCCGTACACGGAGGTGCTGGTGCTGGGACGGGTGCGCAGCATCGGAGTCCTCTTCGTCCGGGTGGCCCGCTTCGACCACCCCGCCCGCACGGATATCGCGGATCTGGTACGGCAGGCGCTCACCGTCAGCGACGCGATGACGGACTACGTCCGTATCGAGGGAAACGCATACTTCACATACGAGCAGGGCATCGAGATCGAGCGGAAGGTGAACCTCCTCGACGAGGTTTCCATCTGGGAGCTCACTCGCGACATGTGGCAGTCCATCGAGGCCAGAGAATTCGACGGATTCATCACCGACCCAGGCTACGAGTTCACCCGGTGGCACTTTGTGCAGCACAACTTCGAAGTCATCGACCCGGATTCCGAGGTGGGGCACATAGCCTTCCAGGAATGCCCGAACGGCAAGTATCAACTCAAGCAGAAGAAGTTCCGTGAAGACTCCCTCCGGCGCGAGGAGATATTCCGCAAGGGAGTTGAGGTGGCCAACAGAGAATTCGAGGAGTACCTCGCGCGCGAGTATCCCTTGCTGACGTTCCGGCGACTTCCTTCTTTCACTCGTACCCGGTTTGATCTCAATGTGATATCCACGGTGACGGGTCACTGCTTCGGTATCGAGACTGACGAGATTGCGGTCATCGGTGCACCGGAGCAGAAACTGCGGCAGGTCGAGATCGAATACCTGGAGACACGGCAGCACGAGGGAATGGACGCGGCGTCGATCGACACAGACCTCGACCTGCTCACGCGTCTCGTTGAGAAACACCTTCACAAGAGGGGCACAGTCGCCGAACGCAGCTTCTACTCGAAGCTCTCGTTCCTGAAGGATTGCATGAAAAGCCCAGCCGTCCAGTACTACAGCCGTGAGTGTCCTGTGAGTGTGTAACGCGTTGGTCTGTACGTGGGTACGGAGCGTGCGGTGCAGGTGTGGTCGGGCTGGTTCGAGGAGTTCTTCGCCTCGTTGGCCTGGGTGTTCGGGCGGGCGGATCGGCGGCGGACGGCGATGGCGTATCTGCAGGCGTTGATCGCGCCGGTCGAGCGGAAGAACGGCTGGCAGATCGCCGAGCATGTCGGGGACGCGACACCGGACAGGGTGCAATGGTTTCTGTCGCGGTCGACCTGGTTGCCCGATCAACTCCGGGACTGTGTTCGGTCGTTCGTCGTTACTCACTTGGGACGTGCGGACGGGGTGCTCGTGCTGGACGAGACGGCGTTCTTGAAGAAGGGCGTCAAATCGGCCGGGGTGGCCCGCCAGTACGTCGGGGTCACCGGGCAGATCGAGAACTGCCAGGTCATGGTCTTCTGCGCCTACGCGGTCGACACCGGACGGGCACTGATCGATCGGGAACCGTATGTGCCGGCCGTCTGGACCCAGGATGCCGCCAGGTGCCGGGAGGCGAAGATCCCCCGCCCAAGAGCGAAAGAGGTCATCACCAAGCCGGAGCTGGGCCGACGCATGGTGGAACGCTGCCGCCGGGCTGGTGTGCCCCTCGGGTGGGTGGCCGCCGACAGCGCCTACGGCCAGGACCGCGAGCTCAGGGCGGCACTTGAACGTCGCCGCATCCCGTATGTGCTGGCCGTCCCCGTGGACGAGACCGCGAGCACGCACGGGACCGGGCCGCTGCGGGTCGATGTCCTGACCCGGAAGGTCCCCCTTGTCTTCGAGCGGCGCTCGTGCGGGAAGGGTACCAAGGGAGAACGCCGTTACGACTGGGCGCTGGCCGAGGTCATCTGGCCCGGCGGCTCCGACGGCGGCCCCCGCCGCGGCTTCGTCCACCTGCTCCTGGTCCGCCGCTCCATCAGTGACGCGTCCAAGGTCGCCTACTTCGCCGTCCACGCCCGCACCGGAACCCCGCTCAGCGAGATCGTCCGCGTGATGGGGCTGCGCTGGTCCATCGAGGACTGCTTCGAGACCGCGAAGTCCGACTGCGGCCTGGACCACTACGAAGTCCGCACCTGGGACGCCTGGATGCGCCATATCACCTTGTCCATGGCCGCCCTCGCCTTCCTGAACGTCACCGCCACCCGTACCGACGACACCACGAGCCCGCCACCACCCGTCCCGGAACCCGACCAGCCCGACCATCCCGAAAAGGGGGATCCAGACCCGTTGAGCAGCTGATCCGCTACAGCGCCGAAGAGATCCGCCGACTCCTCAACCGCGTCGTCTGGCCCCCACCGCCGATCGCTGCCGCCCTGGTCACAGCGCAATCGCTCTGGCGACGCACCCACCAAGCCCGGGCCCTCCGATGCCATCACGCCACCCGCAACCGAAGAGACCGCGATTGCGACTCACGGCTGTAGTACCGGGGCGGACCGGTGAGACCCAGATCGGCCAGCCGTCCGGCGTGGCGATGACCTGTACGTTCCCACCGTGGTGCTTGTGTTTTCCGGACCACCACAGGTCGGCGCCGTAGGGGCCGGGTGCGGCGACGCGGTCGGTCCGGATGACGGTGCCGTCGAGGTTCAGATGAGTAAGCCCGGCCGCCTTCGCACGCTCAAGCGCAGTCGAAAGGTCCGGTGCCCCGGCGGCCAGGACGGTCAGCCCCTCGTGGAGGTAGCGGTATGCGGTGGAGGTCGACAGGTCGTTGTCGCGGGGGAGTTGGGCCAGGCGCGTGCCGTCAAGGAACCATCGGACTCTGTTGCGCATTTTGGCTGGTGCTACGCGGCGAGTTGGTAGACGAGGCGGGACAGGCGGCTTGTCCAGGATCGTCTGGTGCGGTGGGGCTGGCGGCTGGCCCAGTGGGCGTCGAGCCGGATGATGTTGATCGCGGTGGCGGAGAAGGCGTGTTGGAGGGTGACCTTGGGCAGGCCGCGGTAGCGGGCCCGGCGCATCCCGGTGACGTCGAGGGCCTGGTTGATGGTGCCCTCGACACCTGCACGCAGGGCGTACTTGGCCTGCCAGGTGTCGCTCTTCTGCTCGGCGCGGGCGGCGGTGACGTGCTCGTGGACCTCGCGGGGCCGCAGGTGAGCATGCGATTGCCGCGGACGGCAGCGGTGCACCGCTCGCGGGAGGGCAGGGGCGGCAGTCACCGCCGGCGAAGGCGATCACGATGGCGTCGCGGCCGTGCTGTTGCACGGGATACCAGCCGGTGCTGGTGCTGCCCTCGGGGCAGGTCACCTGGCGGGTGTTCCAGTCGATCCGGAACGCGGCCTTGTCGAAGCCCTCGGCCTCCCGTGCCTGGCGGGAGTGGTCGCCGAGGAGCGGGGTGATCATGGTGATGCCGTCGCGGGCCGCGTCGGTGACGAGGTCGGCGGAGGGGTAGCCGGAGTCGAGGTAGTGCTCGCCCGGCTTGACCTGGCGTTCGGCCAGGCGGTGCTGGATGGCGGCGGTGGCAGTCACGTCCGGCGCGGTCGAGGCGGTGGTGGCCACGTCCGTGATCAGGTGCGGGGCGGCCGGCCGCGGCGGGAGCGGTTCCGTCAGTGCCGCCCGCACCGTCAGTGCCGTTGTCGTTGTCGCAGGTCTCGGTGAGGTGGACCTTGTAGCCGCACCAGAACAGCTCGTCTCCCTTCGCCGACCAGCGGGCATCCGCGTCGTAGGGCGAGGCGAGCCGCAGTTGTCCGGGCGGGACGCCGTCACTGTCGGCCTCCCGCTTCCTGACCACCTCCCGTCCCCGGGCGTTGCAGGTGACGTGGTAGGTCTGCACGAAGATCCGCCGCAGCAACTCCACCGGCTCCACTTCGCGCAGCCAAGCGGGGGCATCCGGCTCGCGCACGGCGCGCAGCAGCACGAGCGCGTCCTGCCCGTAGACCTCGGCGAGCCGGTCCCGCCTGGTCTTCGACGACGGCAGCCGCCAGGAATCCACGCGGGCCGCATACCGCAGCTCCCACTCGGCGACCCGCTCAGCCCCGAACCGGCCCGCCAGCCAGGACGGCGCCGCACCGGCCAGCGCCTCCAGCACCGCGCGCACGCTCTCCCCGGCCAGCTCCAGACGGTTCAGGTCCCGCACCGCACTGATCACGTGCGTGGAGTCCGTGCGCTGTTTCCCGCCCGCCGACCAGGCCCTTGCCGCGGCAGTGCTCCAGCAGCCGGTCGAAGACCAAGCGCTCCATGCCGTGCTCGACCAGCCGAGCCCGGAACCTCGCCAGCACCGTGAAGTCGAAACCGGTGTCGGTCAACTCCAGTCCCAGCGCGTACTTCCACGACAGGCGCTCACGCACCGCCTCCGCGGCCTGCCGGTCGGTCAGGTTCTCCGCGAACTGCAACACCGTGACCAGCGCCAGCATCCCCGGCGACAATCCCGCCGGCCCGCGCGCACCGAACGCCTCCGCGAACGGCTCGTCCGCGAACACCCCCGCCAACTCCTCCCGAACCCGCATCGCCAGCGAGCCGTCCGGGAACACCACCGCGGCCACCGCCGCCGTCAACTCCGGAACCTCTGGTAACCCCTGCGGCCGCATCGACACCGAGCACCGTCCTCCCCGGGCCCCGCAACAACCCGGCAGGACCCAACGGAACGATCATCCCCGACCCGACGAGCACCCCGCAGCAAAATGCGCAACAGAGTCCCATCGCAGGACAAACACTGCCTGACGGAAGCAGCCCAGCGCCCGCCTGCCCCTGCGAGTTCCGGCCGCGATGCGGTGGTCGCGCAGCAGCCGGGCCAGGTGCTCGGCGGTGGACCGCTTCACATCGAGCACGGCGGTGCATGTGACACTGGCCGACACGTGAGGCCCCTCGGTCAGAAGAATCTGTCGCAAGATCGTTCTTACCAGGGGCCTTACGCCTGACCGGACTTGGGGACCCACGGGCCGCAGCGTCGCCAGCGCGATCACAACGAGTGACGGGTGCTTACCGGGAAAGGCTCAGTGAGTGGCGGTCGGGGAGAATGAGCTTGGGGTCGACCTGCCCTCCGACGTGGCGCAGCCAACAGTGAGACAAGAAAGCCGGGTGCGATGACTTCTGATCCTCTCGACTGGCCGTCGATCGCGGCCGACGGCTTCCCCTTCCCCCGTCGAGGAGTATCGGCTTCTCGGCTCGCCGATGAGCTGTCGGCCATGTTGATCTCCCCCGACGCACGGATCCGTGACGAGTACGCTTACACAGGTGCTGCCCGATGGATCGGACGGGGGCATCTCGACGGAGTCCTCCAGGCGCTTGGCGACACTGCCGCCGGCCGTTTCACCCATCCCGAGGTGCAGGCGCGAACCTTCGCACCGCTGATTCTCTGCGCCATACTGCTGCGCGAGCACACCACCCCCGGTCTGGTGCCCCGGAACACTGTCGAAAGTTGGTATGCCGAATTCTCCGCCTGGTATCCGGCCGAACAGGACACACGCGGATGGGACGACTCCAGGGGCTGGCTGCACGCTGTGGCACACGGTGCCGATGCTGCCGCTGCATTCGCGAAGGTATTGCCCGACCGCCGCACCGAACTACTCGAACTGTGTGCCCGGAGAATGACGGTTGCGCGGACCGACTACGTTTACACCCAGTCTGAGGACGCGCGCCTCGCCCGGGCACTCGCGCGCGTCCTCCAAGCTCCGGGCCTGAACAGCGAGGAGGCCGTCGGGTGGCTGACGGTGGTGGCGGATGCTCTGGAGGGCGGAGGACCGGGCCCACTGCCGGCCTGGGCGTTCAACACCTTCGCCACCTTGCAGTCCCTTCACCTGCACCTGACGCGAGGCCTCGCCGACGAAAGCGCCCCGCCTCATGCCGAGGCTGTCGCTTGCCGTGCCGCCGAACTTCTGCGCCTGCCCTACTACTGGCTCGCCTGACGCAGGATTCCACTCCTCACCGCCCGCCCTCCTCCTTCACGCCGCGTCAGCGCGTCGTTCGCACGTGCTGGCCTGCGAGTCGCCCGGTGCTCGCGAGAGACCATCGGCCCATCAAAGTCCGAGCGAGTCGATCGTTGACGATTCGGACGTGACGGACGAGAGCGCTGGGGTGTGGTGCCGACGTGGTCGTCGATGATTTAGTGGGTTGCTTGGGGTAGTTGGGCTCGTTGATGTGGTATGAGGCGCTTTGATGGATCGACGGGGTCGTTACGGGCGAAGCTCGAGGCGGTGACGCCGTATCTGAATGAGCGGCAGCGCCGGATCCTCTACGGCGCGGAGGCCCGGCAGCTGGGGCACGGCGGGATCGCCGCGGTGGCGCGGGCTGCGGGGGTTTCGAAGGGGTGCGTCGGCCGGGGCCTGGCCGAACTCGACGCCGTCGCGGAGCCGGACAGGCGGGTGCGACGGCCGGGAGCGGGCCGTCCGGCCCTGGCGGACAAGGACCCGGGCCTGGTGCCGGCCCTGCTGGAGCTGGTCGAGGACAACACGCGGGGCGACCCGATGAAGCCGCTGACGTGGACGACGAAGTCGTTGCGCCGCCTGGCCCGGGTTCCGCAGTTAATCGGGGTTCTGGGCCGCGGGTGAGGTCGAACCTGCTGGTCAGCGGTGTGACGGCTGGCGGGAATCGAGTTTCGGCCTAGATACACGCTTGTAGGCGCTTTCCCGTCCCTGCCTTGGGTTGTAGCGCTAGGTTCTAGTCCATGTATCTGCGGTCGACTCCTCGGCGGAACAAGGACGGCACGGTGGTGCGCTACCTGCAGCTGGCGCACAACGTGTGGGACCCGGCGGCGAAGCGGTCCAAGGCGCAGGTCATCTACAACTTCGGCCGGGAGGACGCCTCCAACCGAGAAGCGCTGCAGCGGCTGGTGGCCTCGGTGACCCGGTTCCTGGACCCCGATGCCGCTCTGTCCGCGGCGGCCGACGGTCTGGTGTTCGTGGAGTCCCGGCCGCTGGGCGGCACCTGGGTGCTGGACGGGCTCTGGCAGCAGCTTCAGATCGGCAAGGCGATGAAACGGCTGCTCAAGAAGCGTCGTCTCGATGCCAGCGCGGAGCGGGTGCTGTTCGCGCTGGTCGCCAACCGGGCCCTGGCGCCGTCGTCGAAGCTCGCGGCGGCCCGGTGGGTCAATGACGACGTCGCGATCGACGGGCTGCCCGCCACCAGCGACGACGCCTGCTACCGGGCGATGGACTGGCTGCTCGAGATCTCCGCCGCGCTTGAGGAAGAGGTGTTCCACCAGGTCGCCAACCTCCTCAACCTGGAGGTCGACCTGCTGTTCTTCGACACCACCTCCACCTACTTCGAGACCGAGGACGCCGACGAAGCCGTCGCCCGCGACGAGCAGGGCCGGCCCGTCGGCGAGAACGAGGCGACCGACGAGCACCAAGTACGGGGCTTCCGGTCGTTCGGCAAGTCCAAGGACCACCGTGATGATCTCCCGCAGGTCGTGATCGGGATGGCCGTCACCCGCACCGGCATCCCGGTGCGGGTGTGGTCCTGGCCCGGCTGCACCAGCGACTCGGCGCTGATCAGGCAGGTCAAGGACGACATGCGCGACTGGACCCTCTCCCGGATCGTGTGGGTCGCCGACCGCGGCTTCGCCTCCGAACGCAACCGCCACCACCTCCGCACGGCCGATCACCACTACATCATCGGCGAGAAGCTGCGCTCCGGATCGGCCGAGGCCACCGAGGCGCTGGCCCGCCAGGGCCGTTACCAGGACTTCCGGGACAACCTGCGGGTCAAGGAGGTCCGCATCCGCGAGGACGAACGGTTCGTCATCTGCTTCAACTCTGACGCCGCCGACCGCGACGCGAAGGTCAGAGACCGCCTCGTCGCCCACCTCACCGACCTGATCGACAACACCGACAAGCTCACCCCGGCCAAGCGCGCCGAGTTGCGCGGGGTGATCTCCACCAAGCCCGGCCTCAACCGCTACCTGCGCGTCACGCCCGGCGGGCTGCTGCGCATCGCCGCCGCGAAGATCAAGGCCGAGGAGAACCTGGACGGCAAGTACCTGCTGCGCACCTCCGACCCCAAGATGACCAGCGAGGACATCGCGCTCGGTTACAAGCAACTCCTCGAAGTTGAACGGGGCTGGCGGGACATGAAGCAGGTCATCGACCTGCGACCGGTCTTCCACCGCAAGGAAGAGCGCATACGCGCTCACGTTCTGCTCTGCTGGCTCGCCCTGCTCCTGGCCCGCATCGCCGAGACCCAGACCGGACAGACCTGGCCGACACTGCGCCACGAACTCGACCGCATCAAGCTCGGCACCTTCACCGGCCCCGCCGGCACCTTCCAGCAGCGCACCGAGATCACCAAACCCCAACGCGACCTGCTGAACGCCCTCAAGCTCGACCCACCGCCACGGATCTACCAGCTCGCCCCCGCGAGCCGCTGACCAGCACGAACCACCGGCCCTAGATACACGCCGTCCCACCAGCCGACGGCGCGTTTCCGCACGTCAACACCCGAATCTACGGACTATACCGCTACATCAACTGCGGAACCCGGGCCAGTCCACGCCGCCCGGGGCCCGTTCGGTCGACGACCTCGCCCGCGAAACCCGACGCTTCCTCCACCGCCGACAGCAACAGCCCCACCACGTCCGCGGCTACTTCCACGCCCGCCACGTCCGCTACACCCTCGAATAGGCAACTGAACAGTTCCGCCTCAACCTGGATCCACCGCGTGATACTCGGCCTGCGGGCGATGAAAAGAGAAGAGGTGCCTGCTGACCTGGGACGATGGGAGTTCCTACGCCCACACCAGTCCCACGAAGCAAGGCACCTCGTAAGTGAAAGTCTCCCACAGGCCCGCGGAGCTCTTCGCCGCGTTCGACGACCCTGACCTGATCGCGCACGCCGGGCTGGTCCCGACGTTCCGGCTGGCCGAGCGGTGCGGTCTGCCCGCTCTGGTGGCCGAGAAGGTCCACCTGACCACTGCGAAGAACGGGGCCGGTACGGCCGCCGACGCGAAAGCGATGTCGATCGTGGGCGGCATGGTCGCCGGGGCGGACAGCATCGACGACCTGGACATACTGCGTCACGGCGGGCTGCCGCGCCTGTTCGGCGGGGTGCGGGCGCCCTCCACGCTGGGCAGTTTCCTGCGTGCCTTCACCTGGGGGCATGTGCGCCAACTGGAGTCCGCTGCACGGGCGTTCACCTGCCGCCTGGCCGCGCACACCGGCCTCATCCCGAAGCGGGACGAGGTGGTGTTCGTGGACATCGACTCCAAGGTCAAGCAGGTCTACGGCCCTGCCAAGCAGGGCGCCTCCTTCGGCTACACCAAGCAGCGCGGGCTGCACTTCCAGATCGTCACCGTGAAGACGTCCACCTGCGCCCCCGTGATCGTGGCCACCAGGCTGCGCAAGGGTTCGGCAGGCTCCGGCAAGGGCGCGGCGAGTCTGCTGCGCGAGGCACTGGCCACGGTCCGGGCCATGGGCATCACCGCCCAAGTCGTCGTCCGCGCGGACTCGGCGTACTTCTCCCACAAGGTCGTCGATGTGTGCCGCAAGGCCGGCGCCGCGTTCTCTCTGGCCGTCGCGGTCAAGAAGACCATCCGCGAGGCCATCGCGGGCATCCCCGAGGACGCTTGGACGCCGATCAAGTACGCCAGCGCCGTCTGGGACGCCGAGGAGGAACGCTGGATCTCCGACGCCGAGATCACCGAGATCCCCTTCACCGCGTTCACCAGCAAGAAGAAGGCGTTCCACACCACCGCACGGCTCATCGTGCGCCGCGTGAAGCGGCTGAACCCCACCGGCGTGCCCGCCGGCCAGGCCGAACTGTTCGGGGTCTGGCGCCACCATGTGATCTTCACCGACAGCCCCTTCGTCCTCGCTCAGGCCGAGCCGATGCACCGCGAACACGCCGTCATCGAGCAGGTCTTCGCCGACCTGGAAGACTCCGCCCTCGCCCACCTGCCCTCGGGGAAGTTCACCGCGAACGCCGCCTGGTTGACCCTGGCCGCCACCGCCTACAACCTCACCCGTGCGAGCGGCCACCTCGCCTCCGCCTTCCACGCCAAGGCGAGGACCGGCACCATCCGCCGCCACCTCATCAACATCCCCGCCCGGATCGCCACCGGAGCCCGCCGCCTCACCCTCCACCTGCCCGAACGCTGGCGCTGGTGTGACGACTTCACCGACCTGTGGACCGCCACCGGCCAGCGCATGCTCACCTGAACCACGCAGCCGACCTGACCACCCACGACCTGAAAAACCTCGGAGACCCCGCACCGGACGGCCACCCGGCCCATCGTGCTGCCCGCACCCCGAAAGATCACCCCGAGCCCGCCGGATACCGGAGACGAGAATTCACGCGGTGGATCCAGGCTCAATACATCAGCGCGGGAAGCGATCTTCAACGGGTGTCGAATAGGCCCTGAACAGCGCGTTTCGTCGGTGCCCCACAATACATATGGAGACGGCTCTCGTCGTGATCACGACGAGAGCCGTCTCCTTTGTTCGCGTCGGAGCCGGAAGTCCGGGGGGTCCGCGCGGGTGGGTTCGGACCGGCGAACGCGACTCGGAGGTGTGATGTCTCTCTCAGCCTCCGGTCGCCCGACCTCGATGGTGGCGGGCGGAAGTAGTTCGACTCCCGGCCGCGCGCCTGCCCGGTGATCTTGGGTTTCTCGGCGAGTTCGCCGCTCGTGGCACCAGAACCGCGGAGAGCCGGCTTGCTCGTGGCGAGTGAAGCGTCTTCGCGTGGAGGGCGCGTGAGCGTGATCAGCGAGAGCGATCCCCGAACGATCAGGGCCACGGCCGGCTCGACGTACGGCCCGGCCGTCCTCGGTCAGGGCAGCGTGGAGGGTCGGACATGGAGAGTGCCGCCGCAGACCGCGGCTCCGACGTACGCCGTCGATCCTGAGCAGGTGTGAAGGCCACCGTCGGGCCGGTTCGACGTCCAGGTCGGGGAGGGCGGGGACCGGGGCGGGTGGGGGGAGACGATGACGCGGGGCAGTGGTGAGTGGATTCCCCTCCGCTGGGCAGAGCGACCGAACGGCCGGCGCGCCGTACGGGTGAGGAGGCTGTCGAGAGTGGTGCGAGCCCGAGCCACACGGGCGCGCGCCGGGGCGTACGGTGGGGCCGGTCCCGCTGTGGGGAGGGCGGCGCGACACCTGCGCGGCGTGACTCCCTCGCGGGACACGCGGGCTCCGGGCCGGAGATCCGCGCGCGCGGAGACGGTCTCGGGGAGGACGACGACGATGGCGGAGGGGATCAGCGGGGCGGGGACGGAGTGTGCCGGCGGCGAGGACCGGTTGCCCTCGGTGCCGGGTTTCGCGGGATGGCCCGCGACCGACTCCCCCAAGGCGCGGGGCAAGGCGCTGCGGGTGAGCGTGCCGCGGTCGGCGCACGCGCGCGTGGTATGGGACCCGGCGCGGCCGGGGGCGGTACGCGCTGTCGAGGAATCCGGCCGGGGGAGGATCCCCGAGCTGACCCCGATTCGCGTCGGACGGATGGCGGCGACGCCGTTCGCGTTCCTGCGGGGGGCGGCCGGGCTGATGGCGTACGACTTGGCCCGCACTCCCGTGACCGGGGTCGGCGCCCAGTTGTGCGGTGACGCGCACGCCGCGAACTTCGGTCTGTACGGGGATGCCCGTGGCGACCTGGTGATTGACCTGAACGACTTCGACGAGACGGTCCACGGCCCCTGGGAGTGGGATCTGAAGCGGTTGGCCGTGTCGCTGGTGTCGGCGGGGCGGGAGGCCGGAGCCGACGACGAGACCTGCCGGGAGGCCGCCTACGACGCGGTGGGCTCCTACCGACGAACCATGCGTCTGTTGGCAAGGTTGCCGGCGCTGGACGCGTGGAACGCCATCGCGGACGAGGAGTTGGTCTCGCACGCCGACGCCCACGATCTGCTCGGCATCCTGGAACGGGTGTCGGAGAAGGCGCGGGCCAACACCAGCGGGCGCTTCGCGGCCAAGTCGACCGAGCCCGCCCCGGACGGGGGTCGGCGCTTCGTGGACGCGCCTCCGGTGCTGCGCAGGGTCCCCGACCGGGAGGCGGCGGCGGTCGTGGCGGCCCTGGGGCCTTACCTGCGCACGGTCCCGGAGGATCGGCATCCGTTGCTCGCCCGTTACGCGGTGCGGGATGTGGCCTTTCGGGTCGTCGGCACCGGGAGTGTCGGGACCCGGTCCTACGTCGTACTGCTGCTGGACCACCGGGGCCGGCCACTGGTGTTGCAGGTCAAGGAGGCTCGCACCTCGGTGTTGTCACCCCACCTGGGGTCGGTGGGCTTCGCCGTGCCCGAGGTGGAGCACGAGGGTCGGCGCGTGGTGAGCGGTCAGAAGCGGATGCAGGTGGTCAGCGACGTCCTGTTGGGCTGGACCTCCGTCGACGGACGTCCCTTCCAGGTAAGGCAGTTCCGCAATCGGAAGGGCAGTGTCGACCCGGCCGCTCTCGCGGCGGATCAGATCGACGACTACGCGCGGATGACCGGGGCGCTCCTCGCTCGCGCGCACGCGCACACCGTCGACCCGAGACTCCTCGCCGCGTACTGCGGCAAGAGCGACGAACTCGACGAAGCCGGGGCCGTCTTCGCCCTCGCCTACGCGGACCGGACCGAGGCCGATCACGCCGACTTGGTGGCGGCGGTGCGTGGCGGTCGAGTGGCGGCCGAGATGGGGGTGTGAGGGCCGAGGGGCCGCCCCGGACGTCTCGCCCCAGGCACACCGTCGACGCCGCCCGGGAGTGACAGGTGGCGGTTCGGCTCCCGCGCCTCCGCGTTGTCGTGGTTGTCCGGGGGCGGGGCGGCGAGCGGACCGGCATGGGTCCGGCCGTGACCTAGGCTGGTCGGGTGACGATCCCGGAAGCTGAACAGGCCGATGGCGGACCCCCTGAAGGGTCGGTGCCGCCAGGACAAGACGCCCGCCCCGAGGATCGGTTGGAGCGGGCCGTGCGGTCGGCCGAAAGGGCGCTGATCGAGTACGAGATCGCGGTGGAGACCTTCCGGGTCGAGGTGGAGAACTTCTCCCGACTTCACCATCAGCGGTTGGGTCCGCTGTACGCGCGGTTGGAAGAGTTGGATGCTCGTCTTCTCGCGGAGCGCGCCGCCCGAAGCGGCGATGCGGAGGACCGTCGGCGCGCCGACGAGGCACGGGAGCGTCTGGCCCCGCTGCCCGGCGTCGAGGAACTGCTGCACGGTTGGATGGACGGGGAGGGGCTGTTCCCGGAGGCCGTCGCGATGCTCACCGACCGGCCTGTCAGGCCGCCGCGGCGCGTCCGGCCTCCGGAGGAGGTCCGTCGTCTCTATCGCGAGCTGGTGCGCGGGGCCCATCCCGACCTGGCGCGGGACGAGCCGGACCGGGTGCGCCGGGAGGAGTTCATCACACGGGTCAACGCGGCCTACGCACGGGCGGACGAGGGTGGGCTGCGCGAGCTCTCCGCGGAGTGGGAGTCGGGACCTCGGCCTCCTTGTCCCGTCGCTGGTCGGGCCGAGGAACTGTATGCCCGTCTGGAGTGGCTCTCGCGGCGCAAGGACCTTCTGACCAAGGTCGCGCGGGAGTTGGAAGAGGGACCCGTAGGGGCCATGCTGCGGTTGGCGCCCGATGATCCGGACCGGTTGTTGGAGGAGATCGCGGAGCGATTGGAGGGCCAGGTGGCCGAGCGAGAGGCGGAGCTCGCGGATCTGGTGGGACGGCCGTAGCGAGGCCGTGCTCGGCGAGGGCGTGGCAGTGGCCCTGCCTTCCGGTAGCGTCGGAGGCATGAGTTTCGCAGCCGGTGTGCCCACTGTAGAGGTCACGCATCTCGGGGACGACGACTTCCTGCTGGATGTCCGGGAGATCGACGAATGGCGGGCGGGCCACGCCCGGGGCGCGGTGCACCTTCCCGTCAGCGAGTTCGTGGCTCGCTACGACGAATTGAGCGCGGCGGCCCCGCCGAACGGGCGGATCCATGTGATCTGCCGGAGCGGTGGGCGGTCGGCACAGGTCACGCAGTACCTGATTCAGCGCGGGGTGGACGCGGTCAACGTGGCGGGCGGCATGCAGGTCTGGGCCGCCACCGGCCGGCCCGTCGTCACGGAACGAGACGAGCCGGGGCAGGTGCTGTAGCGGGCGAAGTCGTGGCGGCGACGGGCCGGCCTCCGGGCGGCCGACGACGTCGGTGGAGGACGGATGCCGCAGGGGTGGGGCCCCTCCGGGGTGGCCGCCTCTCCTTCCTCAGTTGATCGCCATGGGGTGGGCCGCCAGCAGGTCGCCCAACACCTCCTCGTGGGCCGAGGAGGGGCCGAGGGCAAGTTCGAGGTGCTTGGCCCAGGCGTGATACCGGTGAAGGACGCAGTCCACGTCCGCGCCGAATCCGCCGTGCAGGTGCTGCGCCGTCTGGACCACGCGGCGCACCCCCTCCGCGGCCCAGATCTTGGCCACCGCCACGTCCGCGCGGGTGGGAAGTGGGCCGTCCGTTGCGGAGTCCAGGCGCCATGCCGCTTGCCAGAGAGTCACCTCCATCGCCCGGAGGTCGATGTAGCGGTCCGCCGCCTGCATGGCGACGGCCTGGAACGTGGCGAGGGGGTGGCCGAACTGCTCCCGTTCGCCGGTGTACTCGCCGGTCATGCGCAACACGCGTTCTCCCAGCCCGAGGGCCAGGGCGCACGTGCCTATCGTCAGCAGGTCCCGCAGGTCGTCCCAGACCCCCTCGCCGGTCAGCATGTCGCGGGTGGCGATCTCGGTGGAGCGAAGGCGTAGTTCGCCGAGTCGTTCACCCGACGTGGAGACCTGCTCGACGAGTTCGATTCCCGGCTGCTCGCGGTCGACCAGGGCCACCACCGGCCGTCCGTCCTCGGCGCACGCCGGTACGAGGACGACGTCCGCGTCGAACGCCCACGGTACGGCGGTCTGGATACCGTCCAGCACCCACCGGGCGCCGTTCCGTCGCGCGGAGACCGCGAGTTCGGCGGGCTCGTGACCGGTCCGACCGTGGGAGGCCACCGTCAACACCGACTCTCCGCGCGCCACCCGCTGGAGCAGGTCGTCTCCCGGGTCGGAAGGGGCGTGTCTCTGGACGGCCACCGCCGCCGCGCTGTTCTCCAGGAGTGGCACGCGGGCCAGTACCCGGGAGGACTCCCTGAGCACGAGGCACAGGGCGATCGTGTCCAGCCCGGAACCGTGGGGGGCTCTCAGGGGCAGACCCAGCAGGTCCGCCTTGGCCAGCCGCGTCCACAGGGGTGTGTCCCATCCTTCGGCGACGGCTCCCGGCGCGAGCGTCGGACTGGTCACCGCGTCGGGTGCGACGGAGGCGAAGACGCCCTTGGCGGCCTCCGCGGCGGCCCGCTGCTCCTCGGTGAAGGTGAAGTCCACGCGGATCCTCCAGAGGGCCTGTGGTCCGGGGGCGTGCGACCGACCGTTCGGCCGCGCGAGCGGACGAGGGGACTACGCATCTGATGGCACGTCACTTTAGACCGGACGGACGGATATGGGAACGCGCCGTCCGGACCGAGGGACGGCTCGGCCGCAGCCGGAGCCGTCCGCCTCCCCCCACGAGAAGCGGGGCGTCTTCTCGGTGCGAGAGGTGAGCGCCGCTGGGGGCCGGCGCATCTCGCGGTGCCCGGCCGGCCGGTCCCGAGGCTATCGGTCGAAGTCCACTTCCACGGCCTCGGTCATGGGACGGGACTGGCAGGCCAGGACGTATCCCCGTTCCATCTCCTCCGCCTCCAGGGCGTAGTCGCGGTCCATACGGACCTCCCCCGAGACGAGGAGGGCTCGGCAGGTGCCGCAGACCCCGCCTTTGCACGCGTAGGGGGTGTCGGCGCGGTTGCGCAGCACGGTATCCAGGACGGACTCGCCTTGTCGGACGGACCAGGTGCCGCTCCGTCCGTCGAGGCGGGCGGTGATCGTGCCGTGGTTCAAGGTGGGCAGGGGATCGGAGTCCGGCGCGGGAGAGTCCACGTGGAAGATCTCCTGGTGGACGCGGTCCCGACGGACGGCGAGGTCCTCCAGCGCCGACTCCGCCGCCCGCACCAACCCCTGTGGACCGCAGAGGAACCAGCCGTCGATTCCTCCGACGGGAAGCAGGACCGGCAACAAGGCGGCGAGGCGGGCTCGGTCGAGCCGGCCCGACGGCAGGCCCGCCTGCTGCTCTTCTCGCGACAGCATCGTCACCAGGTGGAACCGTTCCCGGAAGCGGTCCTTCAGATCGGCGACTTCTTCGAGGAACATGGTGGACGCGGACGTCCGGTCACCCCGGACGAGGCAGAAGCGGGCTGCGGGCTCACATGCCAGGAGCGTGGAGGCGATGGACAGCACCGGGGTGATGCCACTGCCGCCCACGATCGCCGCGTAGTGTCCCGGCGCGGGCCGCAGAGTGAAGCGGCCGGCGGGGGGCATGGCCTCCAGTTGGTCCCCGACGGCGATCTCCTTCGCCGCGTACGTCGAGAAGCTTCCCCCCTCCACCAAGCGGATTCCCACTCTCAGCAACTCGGGGGCCGCCGCTCGCGGGTCGGGTGCGGGGGAACAGATCGAGTAGGTGCGGCGCTCTTCACGTCCCCCCACGAAGCGGCGCAGCGTGAGGTGTTGACCGGGGACGTGGCGGAAGTCCCGGGTGTGTTCGGGGGGGACCGCCAGGGTGAGGGCGACGGAGTCCTCGGTGAGTCGGTCGACCGCGGCCACGCGAAGGCGGTGGAAGCGGGCCATCACAACTCCTTGAAGTGGTCGAACGGTTCGCGACAACCGCGGCATCGGCGCAGCGCCTTGCACGCGGTGGAGGAGAATCGGCTGAGCAACTCGGTGTCGGGGGAGCCGCAGAGCGGGCAGTGGACAGGGGCTTCCCTCCCGGCCGTCTCGGGTGGTTCGGCGTATGAAGGGCCGACCGCCCCTCGTCGCGTCGCGCCCAGCCTCAGGGAGACGGGGCCGTGGGCCTCCGACGGTCGCGGGGGTGCGATCCCGAATCGCCGGAGCTTGGACCGTCCCTCGGGGGTGATGTCGTCGGTGGACCACGCCGGGGTGAGCACCGTTCGGACCTCGACGTCGCGGACGCCACGCCGGCCGAGAGCCTCCCGGATGTCCTGCGCCATCGCCTCGATCGCGGGGCAGCCGGTGTAGGTCGGGGTCAGCTCGACCTCGACGGACTCAGGCCCGTGAGCGCGCAACGAGCGGAGGACGCCGAGCTCGCGCAGCGACAGGACGGGCATCTCGGGGTCGGGCACCGATCCGGCGATCTCTAGGAGTTCCGCCTCCAGCGGGGTCACCAGGACGCCCCGGGGTGACTCCGACGCAGGTGCTGCATCTCCGCCACCATCCGGCCGAAGCTCTCGGTGTGGAGCCCTTGGCGGCCCGCGCCGGCGGCCCAGGCGCCGGACCGCGGTCCCTCGGGCAGACAGAGGGTCGCGCGACGCAGGATGTCCTCGATGGTCTCCAGCCAGGTGCGTTCCAGTCCTTCCCAGTCGACGTCGACGCCTTCCACCGGCCGGAACATCTCCCCGGTGTACCGCCAGAGCGCGGAACAGGCCCGGCGCATCCGCACGTGTCCGGTCTCCGTGCCATCGCCGAGACGGAGTGTCCACTGCTCGGCGTGGTCCCGGTGGTAGGCGACCTCCTTGACCGCCTTGGCCGCTAGGGGGGCGAACGGACCGGAACCCGAGGCGAGGGCGTCGAAGAGCGCGTGCTGGTGGACGGAGAAGTACAGCTGGCGGGCGATGGTGTGCGCGAAGTCGCCGTTCGGTTGCTCGACCAGCTGGAGGTTCCGGAAGGCCCGCTCATCCCGCAGGAAGGCCAGTTCGTCCTCGTCCCCGACGGCGGACAGCAACACGCGTGCCTGGCCCAGCAGATCGAGCGCGATGTTGGCGAGAGCGACCTCTTCCTCCAGAACGGGGGCGTGGCCGGCCCATTCTCCCAGGCGGTGGGAGAGCACCAGGGCGTCGTCGCCGAGAGCGAGGGCGCCGGGCGCCGGCAGGCCGAGGTGGGCGGTCGGGGTCTTCACAGGTGCCGCACCCCTTCCGGGATCTCGTAGAACGTGGGGTGCCGGTACGGCTTGTCGGCCGCCGGGGCGAAGAACGGGTCCTTCTCGTCGGGTGAGGAGGCGGTGATAGCGGACGCCGGGACGACCCAGAGGGAGACTCCCTCGCCGCGGCGCGTGTACAGGTCCCTCGCGTTGCGCAGGGCGAGTTCGGCGTCGGGCGCGTGCAAGCTGCCCGCGTGGGTGTGGGAGAGCCCGCGACGCGAGCGGACGAATACCTCCCACAGCGGCCAGTCGGTGCTGCTCATGCCCGTGCTCCCTCGTGCTCGTCGGTGTGCCTGGCCGCGTAGGCCGCGGCCGACTCCCGCACCCACGCGCCTTCCTCGTGGGCGCGGCGGCGCTGGGTGATCCGTTGGTCGTTGCACGGGCCGTCGCCGTCGAGGACGCCCCTGAACTCGGCCCAGTCGATGGGGCCGAAGTCGTGGTGGCCCCGCTCCTCGTTCCATCGGAGGTCGGGGTCGGGAAGGGTGAGCCCGAGGGACGCGGCCTGCGGTACGCAGATGTCGACGAATCGCTGGCGGAGCTCGTCGTTGGAATGGCGTTTGATCTTCCAGGCCATCGACTGGGCGGAGTGCCGCGAGGCGTCGTCCGAGGGGCCGAACATCATCAACGACGGCCACCACCAACGGTCCACGGAGTCCTGGGCCATGGCGTGCTGCTCCGCCGTGCCCCGGCTCAGGGCCAAGAGCAGCTCGTATCCCTGCCGCTGGTGGAAGGACTCCTCCTTGCAGACCCGGACCATCGCCCGCGCGTACGGGCCGTAGGAGCAGCGGCAGAGCGGCACCTGGTTGGTGATGGCGGCTCCGTCCACGAGCCAGCCGATGGCCCCCACATCGGCCCAGGTCAACGTGGGGTAGTTGAAGATGGACGAGTACTTCTGTCGGCCCGAGTGGAGCTTGTCCAGCAGTTCCTCTCGGCTCACGCCGAGGGTCTCGGCGGCGCTGTAGAGATAGAGCCCGTGGCCCGCCTCGTCCTGGACCTTGGCCATGAGAATGGCCTTGCGGCGCAGCGAGGGGGCGCGAGTGATCCAGTTGGCCTCCGGCTGCATGCCGATGATCTCGGAATGGGCGTGTTGGGCGATCTGCCGGATGAGCGTCGCGCGGTAGGCGTCCGGCATCCAGTCGCGTGGTTCGATGCGCTCGTCGGCCGCGATGGCGGCGTCGAAGGCTTGCTCGTGGCCGTGTGGATCGGCGAGTCGGTCGGGACCGGGGCCCTCACCCGCACCGGATGTGTCCTTCTCGGCCGCTGTCGCCATGAGATCCCCCTTGGCCCGGGTCTGCCGGGAATCCTCCCGACCGATCGTTCGGTCTGCGAGGTTCCATGGTGGGACGGTCCTCCCGAGCTGTCAACCGCTGTGGATAATCTGCCGGGGCTCGTGTCGAGGGCTCTCGCCCCCATGCGGGCTGCCGAGGAGGGATCGGTCCGGGCCGCGCGACCGCGTCAGGACACGCCGTCGGCGAGGCCGGGACGGGGCGGTGTGAGCGTCGGCGATCTCGGGAGGCGGGCGGTCCGCGCCGGACGCCGTGGGACAGGGAAAGCGGGACGGAATGGAAGCGCACGACATCGAGCCGAGCCGCCCCGACGTGTCCGAGACCCCTTCCACGCTCCCCGCCCCCCGAATCCCGCCCGAGGCGACGCCTCCGTCCGAGGCGCCGGCATCGCCGCCTCGCGAGGGAGCGCGCGAGGGACCGGAGGCCCGAAGCTCCCAGGCCCCCGTCCCGACCGAGGCCCGCTCCCGTCTGTCCGCGCTGTCCTTCCACTACCGGGTAGGCGCCCTCCTGGCCGTGACGGTGGTCGCCGTGACGGTGTGCGTCCACATCGGCATGGTGTTCCTCCACGTCGCTCCGGACAACACGCTGTCGCGTCGGCACGCCGAGACCATCGATGCCTGGATCTATCCGGAGTTCGAGCAGAACTGGAAGCTGTTCGCCCCGAACCCGCTTCAGAGGGAGACGGCGGTCGAGGCGCGGGCCGAGGTACGGACGGCCGACGGAGACAGGCGGACGACCGAATGGCGCGACCTGTCCGCCGAGGACGGGCGGGCCATCGACGGCGACCCGGCCCCCAGTCACACGCGACAGAACCAACTCCGCCGGGCCTGGGACTTCTTCCTCGCGACCCACGACGGTGACGACCGGCCCCTCGGCTCGCGGGGCGCGCTCTCCGAGTCCTACCTGCGTCGGCTCGCGGTGCTGCGACTGGACCGCGACGGAGCAGCCGGAGCGGGCGGGACCATCCACCGGGTCCAGCTTCGCGCCCGGACCACCGACGTGCCGCCGCCCGAATGGGGCCGCGAGGGGACGTCCCTCCGACCTCACTACCGGGAACTCCCCTGGTGGTCGGTTCCGCACCCGGAGTCGGGGGGCGTGACCGGATGAGTCGCCCGATCCGGACCGCGGGCCGCGGGCTCCGGCGTGTCACCGACGGGCCGCTCGCCGTGTACCAGACGGCACTGCTGCGCATCGGGATCAGCCTGACCTGGCTGCTCTTCCTCTTGCGGGAGGCCCCCCACCGCCATGGGCTGTACGGACCCGACGGGCCGTGGAACACCTCGTTGGCCCGACAACTGGTCGCCGACAACGGGGCCTTCACGGCGCTTCTGTGGCGGGACGGCCGGCTGTGGTTCGAGATCGGCTACCTGGCGGCCGTGGCGAGCAGCGCTCTCCTCCTCCTCGGCTGGCGGACCCGCACCATGTCGGTGCTCTTCATGGTGGGCGTGCTCTCCCTCCAGAACCGCAGTGTGTTCGTCGGCGACGGCGGGGACAACGTCCTGCACCTGATGAGCCTGTACCTGGTCCTCACTCGGTGCGGACGGGTGTGGTCCCTGGACGCGCGCCGCGAAAGGCGCGCGGCCGCCGCGCGCGGGCGCGGACGGCGAGTCCCGGACCGGATCGGGCCGGCCTTGTGGGGCACCTTCGGCTGCGCGCTGCTCGGGGCGACGCTCGGTGATCGGCTCGGCGGCGATCCCATGGTGCCGGTGGCTCTCTGGACCGTCTGGACGGCTCAGGGATGGTGGTGGGTCGTCGGGCACGTCGAGCGGTTCCGCGAACCGAGGGTGTTGCTGGACCTGATCGCCGATGTCGTGCACAACGGTGCCCTGCTGGTGATCGCGGCCGAGGTCTGTCTGATCTACGCGACGGCCGGATGGTACAAGATCCAGGGGTCGCGCTGGCAGGACGGCACCGCCGTCCACTACCCCTTGAACCTGGAGTACTTCTCGCCCTGGCCTTCCCTGGCCGCCTTCCTCGCCTCCAGTGCCACGCTGGTGATGGTCGTCAGCTACGGGACCGTGATCGCACAGGTCGCCTTCCCCTTCGCCTTGTTCGATCGGCGTCTGAAGAACCCGTTGTTGGTGTTCATGGTGGTGGAGCACCTCGCGATCGGTGTCGTTCTGGGGTTGCCCTTCTTCTCGATGGCGATGATCGCGTCCGACTCGTTCTTCCTCCCGACCTCCTTCCTGCGCCGGGTGGCCGGCCGGCTCGGGCGGCTGCGGGAGAGGCTCCGTCGACGCGTGGTCCGATCGGTGCGGGGCCGTCGGGGCGAAGCTCCCGCCGAGCCGCCCGTAGGCTTCCCCGCATGACCGACCTCGTGACCGACTGGCGTCGGCTCGCCTCCTCCACCGTGCTGCTGGACGGCTTCCACGCGCTCAAGCACGCCCTTCGCTTCGGTGCGGAGGTCCCCGCGGCGGTGACCCAGGACCGCCGGGCCGTGCTGGCCCTCGCCGACGAGCTGGCACCCGACCTGCGGGAGCGACTCGGCGCGATCCTCGACGAGGTCCCCGGGTCCGTGTACGAATCTCTGGTTCCCCGGCCACATCCCACCGGCGTGGCGGCCCTTGCCGAGCGCCCCTCGCGGGATGCCAACCTCCGGGAGCTGGCGCGAATCCCCCGCCGGGCGCCGCTCGTGGTGCTCGACCGGCCGCGCCATCTCGGCAACGCCGGGGCCGTGGTCAGGCTCGCGGCGGGTTTCGGCGCCACGGGGGTGGTCACGACGGGGACGCTCGACCCCTGGCACGCCACCGTGGTGCGGGGCGGCGCGGGGCTGCACTTCGCGACGGTCGTGGAACCCGTGGAAGTCGACCGCCTCCCCGACGGCCCGCTCTACGCCCTCGACCCGACGGGCGAGGACCTCCGTCGCCTGCGGTTGCCCGACGACGCCCTACTCGCCTTCGGCTCCGAGCGCGACGGGCTCTCGGGCGAACTCCGCGGCCGGGCCGACCGGCTGGTGTCGCTCCCGATGCGCGCCGGGGTCTCCAGCTACAACCTGGCGACCAGCGTCGCCATGGCGTTGTACCACTGGAGCGCCGGCGCGTCGGTCGGTCGCCTCGCCGCTCCAGACGAGGGCCCGTCCTGATCCTCGCCCAGGGGCATGTCGCTCCCCGCGCGCCGGGGCGGGCGGGGACGACGCGGGCCACCACGGGCCCGCCCCGCCACCGTCCGGTGAGGGCCGCCGTCAGGCGGACTCCGAGGTGTTGTGCTCCTCGCTTCGTACCTCGATCACGCGGAACCGCGAGGCCACGAAGGCGCCGTCGGTGAGGGCGGCGTTGGCCGCCGGGTTTCCGCCGGAGCCGTGGAGATCGGAGAACGCGGCCGTCTGATTGACGTACACCCCGCCGGTGAGGTTGAGCGACAGCTGGGCGGCCTCCGCCAGACAGGCCTCGGTGACGGCCCGTTCCACCTCCGGGTCGGTGGTGTGGGCGCCGACGGTCATCGCCCCCTGTTCTCTGACGCTACGGCGCAGCAGCCGCACCGCGTGGCCGGGGGAGTCGACGGCGACGGCGAAGGAGATCGGGCCGAACCGCTCGCTCAGATACACGGCCTCGTCGTCCGGTTTCGCTCCGTCCACCTTCACGATGGCCGGGGTGCGCACGACGGCGTCGGGGAACTCGGGGTGGGTGATCTCGCGGGAGGCCAGGACGACTTCGCCCAGATCCGCGACACTCTCCACACGGGCCTTGACGTCCGGGTTGACGAGGGCACCGAGCAGTCCACAGGCCCGCGCGTCGTCCTCCAGGAGTGCGTCGACGGCCCGCGCGAGGTCCGCGGTCACCTCGTCGAAGGTCTTGGGGCCCTGGTCGGTGCGGATTCCTCCACGGGGGATCAGGAGGTTCTGCGGGGTGGTGCACATCTGGCCGCTGTACAGGGAAAGGGAGAAGGCGAGATTGGACAGCATGCCCCGGTAGTCGTCGGTGGATTCGACGATCACGGTGTTGACGCCGGCCTTCTCGGTGAACACCTGTGCCTGGCGGGCATTGGCCTCCAGCCAGTCCCCGAATTCCGTCGATCCGGTGTAGTCGACGACGCGGATCTCCGGCCGGACCGCGAGGGTCTTGGCGATGCCCTCGCCCGGTCGCTCGGCCGCGAGACAGACGAGGTTCGGGTCGAATCCCGACGCGCCGAGCACTTCGCGGGCGATCCGCACCGTGAGCGCGAGCGGCAGCACGGCCCGCGGGTGGGGCTTGACCAGGACGGCGTTGCCCGTGGCCAGCGAGGCGAACAGGCCGGGGTAGCCGTTCCACGTGGGGAAGGTGTTGCAACCGATCACCAGGCCGATGCCGCGGGGGACCGGGGTGAAGCGCTTGGTGAGCGTCAGAGGGTCGCGCTTGCCCTGTGGCTTCACCCATCGGGCGCTCGCGGGGACACGGACCTGCTCCGCGTAGGCGTACGCGATGGCCTCAAGACCGCGGTCCTGGGCGTGCGGGCCGCCCGCCTGGAACGCCATCATGAACGCCTGGCCGGAGGTGTGCATGACCGCGTGGGCGAACTCGTGGGTCCGGTCGCCGATCCGACCGAGGATCTCCAGGCAGACCGCGGCACGCAGCTCGGGTCCCGCGTCGCGCCACGCGGGGATCCCTTCCTCCATGGCGGGGAGAAGCGTGTCGGGATCCGCGTGAGGGTAGCCGACCCCGAGGGAGGGGCCGTACGGGGAGGACTCGCCGTCGACCCATCCGTCGGTGCCCGGCTGTCCGAGGTCGAAGCGCGTACCCGACAGGGCGTCGAAGGCCGCCTTGCCCGCGGTCGCGTCCAGGCCGCCGTTCTCCCCGTATGCCTTGGGGTGTTCGGGGTGGGGGGACCAGTACGCGCGGGTGGTGATCGCCTCCAGCGCACGGTCGAGGGTGGGCCGGTGTTCGGCGATCAGTGAGTGCGCGGTGAGTTCGGCGGCCATGGGGGAGCGACTCCTCGTCTCAAGAGCTCTCCGCCGGGCTCGCGGCCCGGACGGGAGGACCTGGGCGGAATTCTGGGCGGGAACAGCCGGACAGGGTTAGAGTAACCGAACGATCGGTCGGGACAAGGGGGTCCCCCGCATCTGTGGACGGACGCCGTGCGGGAGGATCGCGCCCATGACAGCACTCGACCTCGACCGTGCCGCGGCCGTCGCCGGAACGGGCACGATGGGCCAGGGAACAGCGCGGGTGGCGCTGGTGGCCGGACATCCCGTGCGGCTCTACGACGCCGTTCCGGGGCGGGCCAGGGAGGCCGTCGACGCCATCGGCGCCCGGCCCGCCGGCACGACGCCCGGGCACGTGGTCGTCGGGGAACCGGCCGAACCGGCAGCCGAGTTGCCCGCACTGATCCGCGAGGCGGGCATCGAGGTCCGTGCCGGGGACGTGGAGGGGCCCTCGGGCATGCTCCTGCCGAGCGGCGGTCGTGTGTTCCTCGCCGACGGCCGGACCGCCTCGGAGTCGGGCGCCGCGGTCCGATTCGACCTGGCCCTCGACTACCGTCGGGCCACCCGAGTGGCCCTTGCCCCCTCCGCGAGCGCGAGTGGCGGGCCCCTCTCCGAGGCTCACCGCCGCGACCCCTCCGGTCGATACGCGCCGTCCCTCGCCCTTCGCCGGCACGCCCACGCCGGTCGGGCAGGGGAGGGAGAGGCCGCGTGAACTCCGGCCGACGCGACACCTACACCCCGGAGACCCTGCTCTCCGTCGCCGTGCGGGTCTTCGAGGAGCGAGGCTACGACGGCACTTCGATGGAGCACCTCTCCCAGGCCGCGGGGATCTCCAAGTCGTCGATCTACCATCATGTCTCCGGCAAGGAGGAGTTGCTGCGCCGGTCCGTCGGCCGTGCGCTGGACGGGCTCTTCGGCATCCTGGAGGAGGAGCCCGCGCGGCGTGGCCGGGCCGTGGAGCGGCTGGAGTACGTGGTGCGGCGCACGGTCGAGGTCCTCATGGCCGAGCTGCCCCACGTGACCCTGCTGCTCCGGGTGCGCGGCAACACCGCCACGGAGCGCTGGGCGCTGGAACGGCGCCGCGAGTTCGACCGGCGGGTGGCGGAGCTGCTGCGGGCCGCCGCCGGCGAGGGCGACGTGCGGGACGACGTGGAGGCCCGGCTCGCCACGCGCCTCGCCTTCGGGATGATCAATTCCATCGTGGAGTGGTATCGCCCCGAGGGACGGGAGACGGGTGCCTCGGAGGTCCGCGACGCGGTGGTCCGCCTCGTCTTCGAGGGCCTGCGCCGGGAGCGCTGAGCGGGCCCGCCCCGACGTGGAGGCCTCGATCGGGCAGTCGGGCGGGTCCTCCCAGGGCGCCCACACCGGCCGGAGCGAGCGGTGCGCGGCCCGGGCACGGTCGAGAGATGCCGGCGAGGTCAGTCGCCGGACTCCAGGTCCTCCTCCTCGAAGACCAGCAGGGTCCGGCTGCCCAGCACCTCGGGTATCGACTGGATACGGGTCAGGACCAGCTCCCGCAGGGCGCGGTTGTCCGGCGTGTGCACCAACAGCAGGACGTCGAAGTCGCCGCCGACCAAGGCGATGTGGGAGGCCCCGGGCAACTGCCTGAGCCGCTCGCGGACCGTGCGCCAACTGTTCTGCACGATCCTCAGCGTGATGTACGCGGATGTCCCCTGCCCCGCCCGCTCGTGGTCGACACGGGCGCCGAATCCGCGGATGACCCCGTCCTCGACGAGGCGGTTGATGCGCGCGTAGGCGTTGGCGCGGGAGACGTGCACCCGCTCGGCGACCGACCGTACCGACGCGCGACCGTCCGTCTGCAGTACCCGCAGGATGCCGCGATCCACGGCGTCCATGGGGCGGGAGAGCGGACGCGGGACAGGTGCCTGCCCCGCGGTGCTCTCGACTCCGTCCCCCGGCTCGGCCATTTGTTCAGATGCCATCTCCCCCCGCCTTCCTACGATGGACGTACTGCTGTCATCACAGGCTGTGGACAACCGTTTGTCCACAGCCCGGGGCCGCCTGTAGCCAAAATGCCCCGGCGACCGAACAATCGGTAGGTGAGGCCCGTCACACCCGTGGGGGCCGAGAAGCCGCTCCCACGAGGAGGTGCCGTCATGACGGTCACGGAGCAGCGGGTCGGGTACCGGCCCACGCCGCCACCCGCCTGGCAGCCCCGTACGGACCCCGCGCCGTTGCTGCCCGACGCCGAGCCGTACCGCGTCCTCGGGACGGCCGCGGCCGGTGACATCGACCCCGAGTCGCTCCTCGCCCTGCATGCTCGGCTGGTGCGCGGCAGGCGATACAACACCCAGGCCACGGCGCTGACGAAGCAGGGGCGGCTCGCCGTCTACCCGTCGAGCGCGGGTCAGGAGGCGTGTCAGATCGCGGCGGCACACGCCCTGCGGGACCACGACTGGCTCTTCCCGAGCTACCGTGACACGCTCGCTGTCGTCGCCCGGGGCGTCGACCCCGTCGAGGCGCTCACCCTGCTCCGGGGCGACTGGCACACCGGCTACGACCCGCGTGAGCATCGCGTGGCCCCGCTGTCCACGCCGCTCGCCACCCAGTTGCCCCACGCGGTGGGGCTGGCGCACGCGGCCCGTCTCCAGGGCGACGACGTCGTCGCCCTGGCACTGGTCGGCGACGGGGGCACCAGCGAGGGAGACTTCCACGAGGCGCTGAACTTCGCGGCCGTCTGGCGGGCGCCGGTCGTCTTCCTGGTGCAGAACAACGGCTTCGCCATCTCCGTCCCCCTCGACAAGCAGACCGCTGCCCCGTCTCTGGCTCACAAGGCGGTCGGCTACGGCATGCCCGGTCGCCTGGTCGACGGAAACGACGTCGTCGCGGTCCACCAGGTACTCGCCGACTCCGTCCACCAGGCCCGGCAGGGGTGCGGGCCCACTCTGGTCGAGGCGATCACCTATCGGGTGGACGCCCACACCAACGCCGACGACGCCACGCGCTATCGGGGCGACGACGAGGTCGAGACCTGGCGCGAGCACGACCCCGTCGAACTCCTGCGTCGGGAGCTGACCCGTCGTGGCCTGCTCGACGACGAGGGGGTGCGGGCCGTCGAGGAGGAGGCCGAACGGATGGCCGCGGACCTGCGAGCGCGGATGAACGTCACCCCCCAGCTCGATCCCCTCGCGCTCTTCGCCCATGTGTACGACCAACCCACCCGGCAGCTTCGCGAGCAACGTGACGGGTTGTGCGCCGAGCTGAGCGCGGAGGCGGAAGGAGCCGGCCGGTGACGACTCTCGCCGAGAAGCCGGCCACTCTGGCGAGCGCTCTCCGACGCGCGCTACGCGATTCCATGGCCGCCGATCCCGGTGTCCACGTCATGGGCGAGGACGTCGGGAAGCTCGGCGGCGTCTTCCGGGTCACGGACGGGCTGGCCGAGGAGTTCGGCGAGCACCGCTGCACGGACACCCCGCTCGCCGAGGCCGGCATCTTGGGCACGGCCGTGGGGATGGCGATGTACGGTCTGCGCCCGGTGGTGGAGATGCAGTTCGACGCCTTCGCCTATCCGGCGTTCGAACAACTGGTGTCGCACGTCGCCCGGATGCGAAACCGCACCCGAGGCCGCCTGCCCATGCCCCTGACCATTCGCGTCCCCTACGGGGGAGGAATCGGCGGTGTGGAGCACCACAGCGACTCGTCCGAGGCGTACTACATGGCGACGCCGGGGCTGCACGTCGTCACACCCGCCACGGTCGCCGACGCGTACGGTCTGCTGCGCGCCGCCGTCGTCTCCGACGATCCGGTGGTCTTCCTCGAACCCAAACGCCTCTACTGGTCGAAGGAGCCGTGGGACCCCGAGGCGCCCGCGGCCGTCGAGCCGGTCGGCCGGGCGGTGGTGCGGCGTCCGGGGCGGAGCGTCACCCTTCTCACCTACGGGCCTTCCGTCCCGGTCTGCCTGGAGGCGGCGGAGGCCGCCGTCGCCGAGGGCTGGGAGCTGGAAGTGGTCGATCTGAGGTCTCTGGTCCCGTTCGACGACGAGACGGTGTGCGCCTCCGTGCGACGGACCGGGCGTGCCCTCGTCGTCCACGAGGCGGGATCCTTCGCGGGGCCCGGCGCGGAGATCGCGGCCCGGGTCACGGAACGCTGCTTCCATCGGCTGGAGGCGCCGGTGTTGCGGGTGGCGGGCTTCGACGTGCCGTATCCCCCGCCCATGCTGGAGCGCCATCATCTGCCCGGCGTGGACCGGATCCTTGACGCGGTGGGGCGTCTGCAGTGGGAGGCGGAGAGCCGATGACGCGGGCGCTGGAGTTCAGGCTTCCCGACCTCGGCGAAGGGCTCACCGAGGCGGAGATCGTGCGCTGGCTGGTCGATGTCGGTGACGTCGTGGTCGTGGACCAGCCGGTGGTGGAGGTCGAGACCGCCAAGGCGTCGGTGGAGGTGCCCTGCCCTCACGCGGGGGTGGTCACCGCCCGATTCGGTGAGGAGGGCGAGGAACTGCCCGTGGGCTCGCCCCTGCTGACGGTGGCGATCGGTGTGGACGGGCAGGCCCCGGACGGGGACCGGGGAGCGCGGGCGCCCGGCGTGGGAAGCGGTTCCCCGGAGGCGTCGGACGCGACCGGAGGGTCCGGGAACGTCCTGGTCGGTTACGGCACCTCTGGGGCGTCCTCGCGACGCCGCAGGGTGAGGCCGGCGGGGGCGGCGCGTCCGACCGGCGCGGGCGGGCGAGCGGACGGGCACCCACGCCCGGCGAAGCGGCCCGAGGGCCCGGTGCCCGTCATCTCCCCGCTGGTCCGCCGACTGGCCAGGCAACACCAAGTCGATCTGCGGGAGCTGCGGGGGTCCGGTCCGGAGGGGTTGATCCTCCGCAGCGACGTGGAGGACGTCCTGGGCGTGGACCGGCGGGCGATCGGGCGACCGGGCGGCGAGGCGGCGCGTCCGTCGTCGGAGTCGGCCGCCCCGGCGGATCCCGGACCGAGGGGCGGGGCTCCGACGTCCCCCTCTCCCGGCGTCGATGGCGTCCGCACGCCGCTGCGGGGGTTGCGTGGCGCCGTGGCGGACAAGCTGTCCCGTAGCAGGCGCGAGATCCCTGACGCGACCTGCTGGGTGGACGCCGACGCCACCGAACTGATCCGTGCCCGGGCCGCCGTGAACGGCGTGGACGGTCCGCGGGTCTCCCTGATGGCGTTGCTGGCGCGGATCTGCGCCGCCGCGTTGGCTCGCCACCCGGAGTTGAACGCCAGGGTCGACCACGAGGCCCGGGAGATCGTCCGGTTCGACCGGGTCCACCTGGGCTTCGCGGCCCAGACCGCGCGTGGGCTCGTGGTCCCGGTGGTGCGGGACGCGCACACGCGCAGCGCCGAGTCCTTCTCGGCCGAGTTCGCGCGGCTGACGGAGGCGGCGCGGAACGGCACGCTGTCGCCTGCCCAGTTGACGGGAGGCACCTTCACTCTCAACAACTACGGGGTCTTCGGCGTGGACGGCTCGACGCCGATCATCAACCATCCCGAGGCGGCGATGCTCGGTGTGGGGCGCGTGGCACCCAAGCCCTGGGCGCACGCCGGGGAACTCGCCGTGCGGCAGGTCGTGCAGTTGTCGCTCACCTTCGATCACCGGGTGTGCGACGGGGGCACTGCGGGAGGTTTCCTACGGTACGTGGCGGATTGTGTGGAACAGCCGGCTGTGCTGCTGCGCACACTCTGACCGGGCTCGGGTCCCCGCGTTCCGTGGACCCGAGCGGGGCCGCATACTCGGGGGATGACCGCGTACGAGTGCAGCGGCGCCCGCGGCGTCGAGGCCGGCCCCGGCTCCCGGAGCGGGCCCGCCGGGTACGACGCCGTCGTTCTCGCCGGGGGCGCCGCCCGCCGGCTTGGCGGCGTCGACAAGCCCTCCGTGCGGGTCGGCGGGCGCACGCTGCTCGACAGGGTGCTCCGGTCCTGCGCCGATGCCTGCGCCACCGTGGTGGTGGCCGAGCCCGCACCGGTCGCGCGGCCGGTGACATGGGCCGGCGAGGACCCGCCCGGCGCCGGGCCGCTGGCCGCCCTCGAGGCCGGGGCCCGGTGTACCGAGGCGGAACGGATCGTGGTCCTCTCGGCCGACCTGCCGTTCGTCACCGGGGCCCACGTACACCGACTGCTCGACGCCCTCGCGGCCGGCACGGCGGACGGGGTGCTGACGACGGACGCGGAAGGGCGCGAGCAACCCTTGGTCGCCGTCTACCGAGGTCGTGCCCTGCGCCACGCCCTGACGCGGCTGCGTCGGGAGCACCGGGTCCTCGACGGGTTGCCCCTGCGCGTACTCACCGCGTCATTGGCCGTGGAACGGGTCAAGGACCCCGTCGCGTCCTTCGACTGCGACACCTGGGACGACATCGCCAGGGCGAGGGCTCGTATCAGGGAGCATGGGCTCGTGTTGGACGAATGGATCTCCGCGGTCGAGGAGGAGCTTGGGGTCGACCTCGATGTCGACGCCGCGTCGCTGCTCGACCTGGCCCGTGACGCCGCCCACGGTGTGGCCCGTCCGGCGGCGCCGCTGACCACCTTCCTCGTCGGCTACGCGGCGGCGCGGTCGGGTGGGGGCCCTCTCGCCGTCGCCGAAGCGGTGCGGGCGGCCACCGCGCTGGCCCGAAGCTGGGCCGACGAGGGAAAGACCGGCGGCCCGGCGGATCCGACGGGCTCCGGCACTCTCGACGCCGCCCCTTCCCCCGCTCTCGGTGCCCGCGAGGAGCACGGATGACCCCCTACCCCGCGCCTGCCCCGGACGGACCCGAGGCCGTCACGGCCGACGCGCCCGCCGAGGCAGCCGACGGCACGGTCGGGCACGGCGCCCGACCGGACGTGGACGACCCGGACATCGAGGAGGCGCTCGCGCTGGTGAGGGATGTGCCCGCCCCTCACCGCCCGGAGTCCGGCGGCACGCGGTACACGACGGGCGAAACCGCGAGCCCGCAGGCCCCCCCGACGGCCGACCTTTCTTGGCCCGACGCTCGGGAGAACGCGGTCGCGGCCGGACGCGCCATCGCTCGGGCGATTTCGACGGCCGGTGCCGTACCGCTTCAGGAGGCGCTCGGCCGCACACTGGTCGATCCACTGACCGCGCTGACGGACCTTCCTGCCTTCGACACGTCCGCGATGGACGGTTGGGCGCTGGCCGGGCCCGGGCCCTGGCAGGTACGGCGAGGGAGCCTGTCCGCCGGGGACGCCGAGTCCACCCCGCTCGTGGACGGCGAGGCGGTCCGCGTCGCGACCGGTGTCCGTGTTCCGCCGGACACCACCGCGGTGTTGCGGTCCGAGCACGGCCGTCTCACGGACGGGGGGCGGTTGCACGCCCTTCACGAGATCGTCCCGGGCCAGGACATCCGCCCCCGAGGCCAGGAGTGCCGGAGCGGTGACCGCCTGCTGCCGGCCGGTGCCACGGTGACCCCGGCCGTTCTCGGACTCGCGGCGGCGGCCGGCTACGACGACCTGGTCGCCGTCGGACGGCCTCGGGTCGCCGTGCTCGTCCTCGGGGACGAACTGCTTCGCTCGGGTCCGCCACACGACGGGATGATCAGGGACGCCCTCGGGCCGATGCTGCCGCCTTGGCTGCGGGCGCTCGGCGCCGAGGTCGTGTCGGAACGGCGCCTCGGTGACGATGCCGACGCGTTGGCCCGCGAGATCGGCCGGGCACAGGCCGATGTCGTCGTCACCACCGGTGGGACCGCCGCCGGCCCCCTCGACCACGTCCACGCGGTGCTGCGCCGGCTGGGCGCCGAACGCCTCGTGGACGGCGTGCGGGTACGCCCCGGGCATCCGATGCTGCTCGCCCGGACCGGACCCACCCAGTTGTTCGTCGGTCTGCCCGGCAACCCCCTCGCGGCCGTCTCGGGTCTGCTGACGTTGGTCGAGCCGGTGCTCCGGGCGCTGGCCGCCAGGCCGGTCGCGGAGACGTACGCGGTCCCTCTGGCGGGCGCCGTGCGAGGACACCCCGGTGGCACCCGGCTCGTCCCGGTGACACTGCGCGGTGCCGAGGCGGTACCTCTGCCCTACGCGGGACCGGCGATGCTGAGGGGTGTCGCGGCGGCCGACGCCCTCGCGGTCGTCCCACCCGGTGGCGTGGACGTCGGGCAGGACGCGGAGTTGCTCGACCTGCCGTGGACCACCGGCGGAATCGGAGTGTGTTTCACGTGAAACTGCCGGGCCAAGACCTCATCGCCCGCCAAGCGGACGAGCATCTGGTGACGCACCGCGTGAAGCTTCCGCGCAAGCTGGTGGAGCATCCGGTGCGGCAGGTCGCCAAGCGACTCTCGCTCGCCCTGTTGGTCCTGGTGCTCACCGCTCTGATCGTCTACGTCGACCGCGCCGGGTACAGCGACAATTCCGACGGCCCCATCGACCTCCTCGACTCCTTCTACTACGCCACTGTCACGCTCTCGACCACCGGGTACGGCGACATCACCCCCGTGACCGACGCGGCCCGGCTGACCAACATCCTGGTCATCACGCCCCTGCGCGTGCTGTTCCTGATCATCCTCGTCGGCACCACGCTGGAAGCACTCACCGAGCGCACCCGGGAGGAATGGCGACTCAACCGCTGGAGGTCCACCTTGCGCGATCACACCGTCGTCGTCGGGTTCGGGACGAAGGGACGATCCGCTCTGCAGACCGTCTGCGCGACCGGGCTCCGGAAGGAACAGGTCGTCGTCGTCGACCCCAGCACCAAGGTGATCGAGGCCGCCACGGCCGACGGCTACGCCGGGGTGATCGGTGACGCCACCCGCAGCGACGTACTCAAGCGCGCCGAGGTACAGAAGGCGCGACAGATCCTGATCGCCACCCAGCGGGACGACACGGCCGTCCTGGTGGCCTTGACGGCTCGACAGCTCAACCGAGGAGCCAAGATCGTGGCCGCGGTCCGAGAAGAGGAGAACGCGCCGCTTCTCAAGCAGTCCGGGGCGGACGCGGTGATCACCAGTGCCAGCGCGGCCGGGCGACTCCTCGGACTCTCCGTGCTCAGCCCGGCCGCCGGGATGGTCATGGAGGATCTGATCCAGCAGGGCAGTGGGCTCGACCTCGTCGAACGGCCGGTCATAAAGTCCGAGGTGGGCCGCAGCCCGCGGGAGACCGATGATCTGGTGGTGAGCGTGTTGCGCGGACACCGTGTGCTCGGTTACGACGATCCGGCCGTCGGCGTGCTGGAACTGACGGACCGGTTGATCACCATCGTGAGGGCGACACCGGCCACTCGGGTCACCCCCGACGTCAGGCCCCTGCCCCGTGACTGAGACCGCCTGAACCCGGCCGAGGCCTCGGCGCCGGTCGGTCGCCGAGCCGGGCGGCGGTAGCGTCGCCCCATGCATGCGATCACGATCCCCGAACCCGGAGATGCCGAGGCGCTGGTCTGGGCGGAAGTTCCCGATCCGGTACCCGGTGTCGGCGAAGTCCTGCTCCAGGTCACCGCCAGCGCCGTGAACCGGGCCGACATCCTGCAACGGCAAGGTCACTACGATCCGCCTCCCGGTGCCTCGCCCTACCCCGGCCTGGAGTGCTCCGGTCGCGTCGCCGGCCTCGGTCCCGGGGTGTCGGGATGGGCCGTCGGCGACGAGGTGTGCGCCCTCCTCGGAGGCGGGGGCTACGCCGAGCGGGTCGCCGTCCCGGCGGGACAACTGCTGCCCGTCCCCGAGGGCGTCACCCTCGCCCGGGCCGCGGCGTTGCCCGAGGTCGCCGCCACGGTCTGGTCGAACCTCTTCATGGTCGCCCACCTGCGCCCGGGAGAGACCGTGCTGGTCCACGGCGGGTCGAGCGGCATCGGCACCATGGCGATCCAGCTCGCCAAGGCCGTCGGCGCGCGGGTCGCCGTGACGGCGGGTACCCGGGAGAAACTGGAGCGCTGCGCCGAACTGGGCGCGGAGATCCTGATCGACTACCGCGAACAGGATTTCGTGGAGGAAATCGAGCGCGCCACGGAGGGCGCCGGCGCGGACGTCGTTCTCGACAACATGGGTGCGCGGTATCTGGACCGGAACATTCGGACTCTCGCGGTCAACGGGCGCCTCGCCATCATCGGCATGCAGGGAGGCGTCAAGGGCGAACTCGACATCGGGCGGCTGCTGCGCAAACGTGCCGCCGTGACGGCGACCTCGTTGCGGGCGCGACCTCCGGAGGAGAAGGCGGCCATCGTCTCCGCCGTGCGGGAGCACGTCTGGCCCCTCGTGGAGGCCGGTCGTGTCCGTCCCGTCGTCGATCGTGAACTCCCCATGGACCAGGCCGCCGCCGCGCACCGCGTCGTGGAGGGGAGCGGACACGTGGGGAAGGTCCTGCTCCTCGCGGGCTGAGGGACGGCGCCTCGGCTCGGGACGCGGATGCCCTGCCCGCGCCGTCCGTCCGACGGTCGGGCGGCCCGGGGCCGTCCGCCGAGGGCAGGGACGGTGTCGTCGGGGGACCACCCGCCTCGGCCGCGCACCCCGTCCTCAGCCGCGCCGTAGTCGCAGGCCGGCCAGGGCGAGCGCCATGCCGAGTCCGAGGAGCATCAGACCACTGCCCAGAGGAAGAACGCGCGCCGCCGCCGTGTCACGGTGACGGCCGGGGCGGTGGTCGGTTCGGGAAGGGGCGAGCACCGCTTCTCTCTGATCGCTCGACGTCGAAGGACTGGGTACCGCCACCGCGCCGCCCGGCACCTCCCGGGCGGGCCCGTCGCCCTTGGGCGTATGCCATCGTCGAGAGGCGTCCGGCGCCCAGCGTCGTGGTCCGTCGTGCCGGTCGTCCCGATGGGGTTCCGCCCGGGAGGGGCGAGGAGCGAGCGGGGGCCACGGAGGTCGGGACGTCGGTGCGTGGGGCGTGGTCGACCGGGAGGCCGAGGGTGGGCCCGGGCGCTTCGGCCCAGGTGCCCCCGAGGCCGGCCGCGACGCCGACGCCTCCGGCGCGGCCGACGGCGCTCTCGGCGCCTCCCCCGCCGGCTCGCGCCCGATGATGGGCGGGTCCGTCTCCCCGGCAGGGGGAGGAGAAGGGGTGGCGCTCGCGCGCGGGGTCGACCACGGGGTGGCGGAGGTGGGCCCGCTCCGGGGCCCGTCGGGATCGGGAAGCGATATCAGCCCGTGAACGCCGACCGGCGAACCCGATCTCCCCGGCGAGCGCGTGGGGTCCGGCACGGCCGACACGAGCGGGGTGATCGTGTTCCGGCCCACGCCGTGGGCGGACCCGATCTGGGGTATGCCCAGCACAGTGCCCATCCCGATCGTTCCCGCCACGCCCGCGGCTCCCAGGGTGCGCAGCCACGGGGACATGGCGGTCACCCCTTTCCGGCGGCGCGGGCGGCGGAATCGACGGTCCCAGCCTCACACCCGACGGGCGTGGTGGCACCTCGGGAGGGGCCGTCCGACGGCCGCGGCGGCGCGCGGACCGACGGCGTTCCGTGGACGTCCGGTGGCCACGACGGCCACGGGGCGGCGTGTCCGGCGTGGTCCCAGGAGCGCCCCCGCTCCGGGCGGGCCCGGGGCCACCTCTTCGAACGGCGTGATGGTGGGGGACAATGGCGCCATGGAAACGCCGAGGAACGACGGGTCGTCGGAGAAGCCACAGATCCTGGTGGTCGGCCAGGACGGCATGGCGCTGGGTGGCGGCGGGGATCAGGAGTCCCGCGAGATCCCGGTGACGGAGCAGGTGGAGCAGCCGGCCAAGGTCATGCGCATCGGGAGCATGATCAAGCAGTTGCTGGAGGAGGTCCGCGCCGCACCGCTCGACGAGGCGAGCCGTGCTCGGCTCAAGGAGATCCACGCCGGCTCGGTGAAGGAGTTGGAGGACGGGCTCGCCCCGGAGCTGGTGGAGGAGCTGGAGCGCCTCTCCCTGCCCTTCGCGGACGAGGCCACGCCGAGCGACGCCGAGTTGCGCATCGCCCAAGCCCAGTTGGTCGGTTGGCTCGAAGGGCTGTTCCACGGGATCCAGACGACGCTGTTCGCCCAGCAGATGGCGGCGCGGGCGCAGCTGGAGCAGATGCGTCGCGCCCTTCCGCCAGGAGTCGGTCACGACGGCGAGGAGCCGCCCCACCCCGTTGGGAGGACCGGCGGTCCTTACCTGTGACCGTCGCATCCGGCGACCGCTCGGGCCGAGAGTCGTTCGGGGTCGGCGGTCCGGGGGCGGCCAGTGAGGGCTCCTTCCGCGTGCGGCCCGTAGGCGTCGCCTGTCCGCGCACCAGTGGCTCCTGAGGGCCCCGGCACCCACCTCCGGCCGGGGCGCGTGAGGTTTGCCACGCCCCGGCCTCTCGGTCCCCCGCGAAACCGCCCGTACGGTCCGCGTGCCGGGCCGGGGTTCGTCGAGGACGTGGCGTGGGCTCGCCCGGGACGTCACGCGCGGTGGGGCGCTGGGGGCCCGGGGTGCGGTCGGTGCGCCGTGCTCCCGTCCGGCGGTGTGGCGACGCGGGTCCACCTTGTGTCGGTTCCGGCGCCCATCCCGGTCCGCGGCCCCGCGATGAGGCTGTAGCGTGGCCGACGGAGACCGTGACAACACCGCGCGCACCGCGGGCAGAAACGACGGCGAGGACTGATGGCACAGCAGCAGCGCTCTCAGGGCCCGTCCGACCCCGAGGCGACTGGCGGAGGCTCGTCGGACGCCCCCGAGCAATGGGGGGACGGCGGGCTGGTCGGCGACGGCCGGTATCGGCTGACGCGTCGGCTCGGGCGCGGAGGCATGGCCGACGTGTTCGCCGCCGAGGACGTGCGCCTCGGGCGGACCGTGGCGGTCAAGCTGCTCCGTGCCGACCTGGCCGAGGATCCGGTGTCCAAGGCCCGCTTCACCCGCGAGGCACAGTCGGTGGCCGGTCTGAACCACCAGGCCATCGTCGCCGTGTACGACTCCGGCGAGGACATCGTCGCCGGGCAGTCGGTGCCGTACATCGTGATGGAGTTGGTCGAGGGCCACACCATCCGCGATCTCCTGATGAACGCGGAGGCGCCCGGACCCGAGCAGGCGTTGATCATCGTCTCGGGTGTGCTGGAGGCGCTGGCCTACTCGCACCAGCACGGCATCGTGCACCGCGACATCAAGCCGGGGAATGTGATCATCACCGACAGCGGTGCCGTCAAGGTGATGGACTTCGGCATCGCCCGCGCTCTGCACGGGGCCTCGACGACCATGACGCAGACCGGCATGGTGATGGGCACGCCGCAGTACCTGTCGCCGGAGCAGGCCCTCGGCAAGGCCGTGGACCACCGGTCCGACCTGTACGCCACCGGCTGTCTCCTCTACGAGCTGCTGGCGTTGCGCCCCCCGTTCACCGGGGAGACCCCGCTGTCGGTGGTCTATCAGCACGTCCAGGACATCCCGACCCCACCGTCCGAGGCGTCGGACGGCTGCCCGCCGGAGCTGGACGGGCTGGTGATGCGCTCTTTGGCCAAGGAGCCGGACGACCGTTTCCAGACCGCCGAGGAGATGCGCGGACTGGTCCAGTACGGGCTCCAGATGCTCTACGACCAGGGTGGGCACACGGGCACGTGGAACACGGGCCCCGTCGCGTCGCACGACGGCCGCCCCACCCCTTCCGGCGGTTTCCAGGGGACGACCGCCATGCCGCGCCCCGACCACGGCGCCGGCACGGCGCAGATCCCGCAGCCGATCCTGCCCGCCGGCTACGGCGGCGACGACGGGGGCTTCGAGGGCCACGGCAACCGCGGCAGCGGGCGGGGCAAGCTGTGGATCCTCGCGGTGCTCGCGGTGATCGCCGTGGTGGGGGGAGTGGCCCTCGCGATGAACATGGACCAGGCCGGTACCGGCGAGGCCGACACCGGTACCTCGCCGTCCCCTCGCACCTCGCAGACCTCCCAGGAGGCGTCCTCCAGTCCCTCGCAGACCGAGGAGACGGACGACGAGCCCGTCGACAGCTCGCCCGACACGGGGACGGGCGGTGGCGGTGGCGGTGACCAGGATCGCCAGTGGCCGCCGCCCTACACCCCGACGCCCGAGCCGACGGAGACGGCCACCGAGGAGCCTCCGGTCGAGCCGACGGACGAGGGGGAGCCGACCGAGACGGTGGAAGAGCCGACGGAGGAGCCCTCCACCGCCACCGCTTCCCCGTCGCCCCCGCCGGACGACGGCACCGGCGGTGGTGGTGACGGTGGTGGCGGGGGCGAGGACACCGCGGGAGCCGACGGCGGGGCCGCCGGCGGTGGTGAGGGCGAAGGCCTCTGACCGGGCCGCCGGCCCGAGAATCCTCGCCCGCCGTCCTCCGCCACGGCTTCGGCACGGCCCCCACGGGGGTCGTGGCCGGGCACGATGGGCCACGGCCCGGCGGTCACGCGGCGCGCCGAGGGCGTGATCGGGCCCGGCGGCGCCCGGTGTCAGCGGCGCTCGGCCTGTCGGCGAGCCACGTACGCCGCGGCCTGGGAGCGTCGTTCCATGCCGAGTTTGGCGAGCAGGCCTGACACGTAGTTCTTGATCGTCTTCTCCGCGAGGTGGAGGCGAGCCCCGATGGCGCGGTTGGTCAGCCCCTCGCCGATCAGTTCCAGGATGCGCCGCTCCCGCTCGGTGAGGCGTTGAATCCGGTCGTCCACCGCGTCCGTGCCCGTGCCGGAGCCCCCGCGAAGGCGCCGCAGCACCCGTGCCGTGGCGACGGGATCCAGCAGGGTTCGGCCGGCGGCGACCTCCCGGAGCGCGGCCAGCAGCTCCCCGCCGCGGATGTCCTTGAGAACGTACCCGGCGGCACCGGCCATGATCGCCTCGAAGAGGGCCTCGTCGTCCGCGTACGAGGTCAGGACCAGACACCGGACGGACTCGTCCCGGGAACGGATCTCCCGGCACACCTCGACCCCGCTGCCGTCCGGCAGCCGTACGTCCAGGACGGCCACGTCGGGGCGGGTGGCGGGGATCAGGGAGAGGGCTTCGGACGCCGTCCCGGCCTCACCGACCACCTCGATGTCGGGCTCGGCGGACAACAGGTCGCGCACACCTCTCCGGACGACCTCGTGGTCGTCCAGGACGAACACACGGATCACGGCCATTTCGCCCACGTCGCCCAGTCTCACACATCGGCTCTTCCCGTGCCCGGGGTGGCCGGGATAACGTGCCGTTGTTCCGGCCCCCTGCAAGGCTGTGACCAGTGACAGTTCCCCTCCTGCCGGATTTACTTGGAGATCCAAGGAAAAACGCAGGTCAGGAATGGTTTCGCAGACATGTGGAGCACTGGGTAACGTGCATGGTGCAGGGTGCTCGCCGGGGCACTTGTCCGCCTGTTCCCCGACCGAGCCGCACCCACCCCGTGTGTCCGCCGGAAGACAGGTGAGCCGCACTGGCATCCGGCGAACCCGGGGGCCGGACCGACGGAGGAGCACACGTGACCGTGGAGAGCACTGCCGCGCGCAAGCCGCGACGCAGCGCCGGGAGCAAGGCCGGCACCACTACCGGCACCAAGCGCGCCACCCGCAAGAGCGCCCCGCGAGGCGAGGGCGAGCCGATCCAACTGCTGACGCCCGAGGGAAAGCGCGTCAAGAACGCCGAGTACGACACGTACGTCGAGGACGTCACCCCAGAGGATCTGCGCGGCCTCTATCGCGACATGGTGCTCACTCGACGCTTCGATGCCGAGGCGACGTCGCTGCAACGGCAGGGCGAGCTGGGGCTGTGGGCCTCCCTGCTCGGCCAGGAGGCGGCCCAGATCGGTTCGGGTCGTGCCACGCGTGAGGACGACCACGTCTTCCCCACCTACCGCGAGCACGGTGTCGCCTGGTGCCGCGGGGTGGACCCGGCCAAGCTCCTCGGCATGTTCCGCGGGGTGAACAACGGCGGTTGGGACCCCAACGGCAACAACTTCCAGCTGTACACGATCGTCATCGGGTCCCAGACCCTTCACGCCACGGGCTACGCGATGGGCGTGGCCATGGACGGCGCCGACTCGGCCGTCATCGCGTACTTCGGCGACGGGGCCTCCAGCCAGGGCGACGTCAGCGAGGCGTTCAACTTCGCGGCGGTCTACAACGCCCCGGTGGTGTTCTTCTGTCAGAACAACCAGTGGGCGATCTCCGAGTCGAACGAGAAGCAGACCAGGGTGCCGCTCTATCAGCGCGCGCAGGGGTTCGGTTTCCCCGGCGTGCGTGTGGACGGCAACGACGTCCTGGCCACGCTCGCGGTCAGCCGTTGGGCCTTGGAGCGGGCCCGGCACGGTGACGGTCCGTCGCTGATCGAGGCATACACCTACCGCATGGGCGCCCACACCACGTCGGACGACCCCTCCCGCTACCGTCACGACGACGAGCGGGCGGCCTGGGAGGCCAAGGACCCGATCCTCCGCCTGCGCCGGCATCTGGAGGCCACGCACCACGCGGACGACGCGTTCTTCGAGGAACTGGAGTCCGAGAGCGAGGCGTTGGGCAAACGGGTGCGCGAGGCGGTTCGTTCCATGCCGGACCCGGACCGGCACGCCATCTTCGAGAACGTGTACGCGGACGGGCACGCGCTCGTCGACGAGGAGCGGGCCCAGTTCGCCGCCTACCAGGCGTCGTTCGCGGACGCGGAAGGGGTCTGATCATGGCCGTGGAGAAGATGGCTCTCGCCAAGGCGATCAACGAGTCGCTCCGGCACGCCCTGGAGGCCGACCCCAAGGTCCTGATCATGGGGGAGGACGTGGGCAAGCTGGGCGGCGTCTTCCGTGTGACGGACGGGCTGCAGAAGGACTTCGGCGAGAGTCGCGTCATCGACACCCCGCTCGCCGAGTCCGGCATCGTGGGCACCGCGATCGGGCTGGCCCTGCGGGGCTACCGCCCCGTCGTGGAGATCCAGTTCGACGGGTTCGTCTTTCCCGCCTACGACCAGATCGTCACCCAACTGGCGAAGATGCACGCCCGTGCGCTGGGCACGGTCCGGATGCCGATCGTCATCCGCATCCCCTATGGCGGCGGGATCGGCGCGGTGGAGCACCACTCGGAGTCCCCCGAGGCGCTCTTCGCCCATGTGGCGGGCCTCAAGGTGGTCAGTCCCTCCAACGCGTCCGACGCGTATTGGATGATGCGCCAGGCCGTGCGGAGCGACGACCCGGTGATCTTCTTCGAGCCCAAACGACGGTACTGGGACAAGGCCGACGTCGACACCGAGGCGGTCCCCGGCCCCCTGCACAAGGCCGACGTCGTCCGGGAGGGCTCCGATCTCACCCTGGCCGCCTACGGTCCGATGGTGAAGCTGTGTCAGGAGGTGGCCGCTGCGGCCGGGGAGGAGGGGCGCTCGCTGGAGGTGCTCGACCTGCGCTCCATCTCCCCGATCGACTTCGACACGGTCCAGGCGTCCGTGGAGAAGACCGGCCGGTTGGTCGTGGTGCACGAGGCCCCCGTCTTCTTCGGCTCCGGGGCGGAGATCGCCGCTCGGATCACCGAGCGCTGCTTCTATCACCTGGAGGCCCCGGTGCTGCGGGTGGGCGGCTACCACGCCCCCTATCCCCCGGCGCGCCTGGAGGAGGAGTACCTGCCCGACCTGGATCGGGTGTTGGACGCCGTCGATCGCTCGCTGGCGTACTGAGGAGAGGGCGTGACGACGATGACGCGAGGGAACGTGCGCGAGTTCAGGATGCCCGACGTGGGCGAGGGGCTCACCGAGGCGGAGATCCTCAAGTGGTATGTCCGACCGGGTGACACCGTCACCGACGGTCAGGCGGTCTGCGAGGTCGAGACGGCCAAGGCCGCCGTCGAACTGCCCATCCCCTTCGACGGCGTGGTCGGTGAGCTGCGGTTCCCGGAGGGCACCACGGTGGACGTCGGCACGGTGATCATCACCGTGGAGGTGGCGGGCGACGCCCCGGCACCCGAGCCCGAGGCGGAGATCCCCGCCGCGTCCCCGACGGAGGGCGAGACGACCGAGCCGCGGGCTCGTCAGCCGGTCCTGGTCGGGTACGGGGTGTCCACGTCCTCGACCCGGCGCCGCCCCCGCAAGGGCCCCCAGGTCGCCGCTGCCCCGCCGCCCTCCACCACGAGCGGGGCGAACGGCCGAGGTCCCGTCCCTCTCCCGGCCTCCGAGGCCCCGGGCGTCCCGGCGACGCCGGCTCCCGGCCGGCCGCTGGCCAAGCCTCCGGTGCGGAAACTGGCGAAGGATCTGGGCGTCGACCTGACGACCGTCACCCCCACCGGTCCGGACGGAGTGATCACTCGGGAGGACGTGCACGCCGCGGCGGCACCCGTCCGACCGGAGGAGAGTCCGGTCCCGGAGACCGAGGTCGTGACAACCGTCGCCGGCGCGTCCGGCACGGGCGGGGAGCGCGAGACCCGGGTCCCCGTCAAGGGCGTGCGCAAGGCCACGGCGGCGGCCATGGTCGGTTCGGCCTTCACCGCTCCGCACGTCACCGAGTTCGTCACGGTCGACGTGACCCGGACCATGCGGTTGGTCGAGGAACTCAAGCGGGACGGGGAGTTCGCGGGCCTCCGGGTGAACCCGTTGCTGCTGATCGCCAAGGCGCTGCTGGTGGCGATCAGGCGCAACCCCGAGGTGAACGCCTCTTGGGACGAGGCCGCCCAGGAGATCGTGGTCAAGCACTACGTCAACCTGGGCATCGCCGCGGCGACCCCGCGCGGGCTGATCGTCCCCAACGTCAAGGACGCCCACGCGCAGACGCTCCCGGAACTCGCCCGTTCCCTGGGAGACCTGGTCTCCACGGCGCGCGAGGGCAGGACCTCTCCCGCGGCCATGCGGGGCGGCACCGTGACGATCACCAATGTCGGTGTCTTCGGCGTGGACACCGGCACCCCCATCCTGAACCCGGGAGAGTCGGCCATCCTGGCCGTCGGCGCGATCAAGCCGCAACCCTGGGTCCACAAGGGCAAGGTGAAGCCACGTCAGGTCACCACCCTGGCGCTGAGCTTCGACCATCGCCTGGTCGACGGCGAACTGGGCTCGAAGGTGCTCGCCGACGTGGCGGCGATCCTGGAACGCCCCAAGCGGCTCGTCACCTGGGTGTGAGGCGCCGGTGGCGGGTCGGTCCCTCGGGGCGGGCCCGCCGGCGGGGCGCGGGGTGGTGTCCGCATTCCGCACGGGGGCTGTCACGCCTCACTGTTGTATCTATGCTGTCGGCATGTCTGCGCCCCTCAAGCCACCGGCCGCCTCCGAGCGCGTCTACCACCATCTCAAACAGGGCGTCCTGGAACGCGACTACGAGGGTGGGACCCTTCTCACCGAGGGCGAGTTGGCCGAGGCGCTCGGGGTCTCGCGCACCCCGGTGCGCGAGGCGCTGCTCCGGCTGGAGGTCGAGGGCCTGGTCCGGCTCTACCCCAAGAAGGGCGCCTTGGTCCTGTCGGTCTCGGCGCAGGAAATCGCCGACGTGGTGGAGACCAGACTGCTGGTGGAGGAGCACGCGGCCAGGAAGGCCGTGCCCGCGCCCGAGGGGCTGGTCGAACGGTTGGAGGAGTTGCTCGCCCGGCAGCACCGACAGGCCGCCGAAGGTGACCTCGCGGGGGCGGCGGTCACCGACCGCTGCTTCCACGCCGAGATCGTGCGCAGCGGCGGCAACGACATTCTCTCCCGGCTCTACGACCAGCTGAGAGACCGGCAGTTGCGGATGGGTGTCGCCGTGATGCACTCGCATCCGGACCGGATCGCCAAGTCCGCGGGCGAACACGGGCAGATCCTCGCGGCGCTCCGCGCCGGCGAGGCCGACCGCGCGGTGGAGCTGGTCCGACGGCACATCGGCTGGTTCTCGCACCTGGCCCGGGGCGAGGTGCGGTGAGCGGAGGGCGGCGGCCCCCGGGGGGCCCGGTTGGCGCACGGGCGCGCCGTCGCCGTGCGGGGCGTGGGCGTGGGCGTCCGTGCGTACTTCGTCGCCGTCGTCTTCCGCTCCTCGCTCGGCGTGGCCGGCCTCCGTTCTCGCACCTGGCCCGGGGCGAGGTGCGGTGAGCGGAGGGCGGCGGCCCCCGGGGGGCCCGGTTGGCGCACGGGCGCGCCGTCGCCGTGCGGGGCGTGGGCGTGGGCGTCCGTGCGTACTTCGTCGCCGTCGTCTTCCGCTCCTCGCTCGGCGTGGCCGGCCTCGACGCCGTCGGCGGGTTCGGGGTCGAGGTCTCGGCCCTTCCGCCTTCTCCTCGGTCTTCGTCCTCCAGACGCTCGGGGTGTCGCGGACCCCGCGTCCGCGCGGACGGGGGCGCCCGGGGAGGACGACGCCACCCCCAACGGGCGGTTCCGCGCTCGCCCCCGGAGTCTCCGACGGCCCGGGCGCCGACCCGAGGCCGCGGGCTCGCGGGGACGTCAGGGGGTGACGGCGAGATTGCGGAGGATGGCCGTGGCCAGGGCCGGGTCCCCCTCGGTCTTGATCCGTCCGGCCACCGCCTCCGGTGTCACCCGGCCGCAGGCGAGGCGGAAGAACGTCTCCCAGTCGAGGGCGAGACCGACGGCGGGCCCCAGCGCGGGAGCGGTCTCCAGGGTTCCGCGCCCGCGGATGTCCACCCGGACCGTCCGCAGGAACTCGACCGGTCCGTGCACGTCGAAGACGACGGCGGAACTCCGGGGCGCCCGCGCCTTCTCGGCGACGACCCGGGGCAGCGCGGTCAGCAACACCTCACGGGCGACGAGGGCGCCGGGCGAGCCCAGGCCGCCGGGGCGCCCCAGCGCGGCCCGCAGGTCCTGCTCGTGCGTCCAGACGTCGAAGGCGTGCAGCCGCATCGTCTCCTCCAACGTCCGCTCCACACCGAGCGGTCCTCGCACCGGGGTCTCCGGGGCGCGGGATTCGTTGCGCAGCTGGCGATCGCGGCGGATGATCGTGTACTCCAACTCGGCCGTCATCTCCGGCGCGGTGTGGTGCCTGCGGACGTCGACCTGCATCTCCATGTAGCGCTGAAGGTCGTTGGTGACGTGGAACAGGTCGCGGGGAAGCGCGTGGATGGGGCGCGGGTCGCCCAGCATCTCGCAATCCCGGCCGATGACGTGCGAGACGACGTCCCGCACGGACCACGCCGGGCAAGGTGTCCTGCGGTTCCAATCCCCCTCGGCCAGCGGTGTGACCAGCTCTGATATCGCCCTGATCGAGTGAGTCCAGGCGTCGGCGTAGGGCTGGAGGGTGGGATGCAGACTCACGGAACGGGACCCCTCGGCGGTCGGTACACGGGCGGGTGGCGGCGTCGATGCCAGTGGAAGGCGGCTGCGGTCGGCGGGTGTCTTGGGACGCTAAGTTACGCTGCTGTGCGGTACCCCGGCAGCGCTTTCGTCCACGATCGTAGGCCCGCCGGGACCTCCCACGTCGACGGCCCGGGGGCCAGAACGGTGGCAATGTGCGCGTCTCGTTGATCCAGATGTCCGTGAACGAGGGGGAGACGACCGCGGCCCGCAGGGCCCGTGCCGCCGCGCTCGTGCGGGAGCGGTCCGGCGTCGCGGACCTGGTCGTCCTCCCCGAGTTGTGGACGACGGGAGCGTTCGCCTACGAGGAGTTCGACACCGAGGCCGAGGAGCCGACAGGGCCGACCGGTCAGGCGATGGCGGAGGCGGCACGCGCGGCCGGGGTGTGGCTGCACGCCGGATCGATTCCCGAGCGAGTGCCCTCGACCCACGAACCCGCGCCGGGCGAACGTCGGTTGTACAACACCTCTCTGGTCTTCTCCCCCGACGGTGATCTCGTCGCCACCTACCGGAAGATCCATCGGTTCGGTTTCGACCGGGGCGAGGCCCTCCTCATGGGCGCCGGGGAAGATCTGGTGACGACGCGTCTGCCGGAGACGACGCTGGGCCTGGCCACCTGCTACGACCTCCGCTTTCCCGAACTCTTTCGAGGCCTGGTCGCCGAGGGGGCGGAGACGCTCGTGGTCTCGGCCGGCTGGCCGGAGCGTCGCCGCGCCCACTGGACGCTGCTGGCCCGGGCACGGGCGGTGGAGAACCAGGCGTACGTGCTGGCGTGCGGCACGGCCGGGACGCACGCCGGGGTTCCGCAGGCAGGCCACTCCCTCGTGGTCGATCCGTGGGGCGAGGTCGTCGCCGAGGCGGGCCCCGGGGAGCAGGTCCTCACGGCCGAGGTGGACCCCGCGCGGGTGGCCGAGACCAGGGAGGCCTTCCCGGTACTACGGGACCGTGTGCTGCGGGTGAGGCCCGGCGGCTGAGCCGGGCCCGGGCCTCGGGCCTCGCGGGGGTCGGCGGCCTGGCCCGCGCCGGCCCGACTTCGCCCCGGCGCAACGGACGAGTGAGGGGCGGGGTTCGACGAGCGGTGCGGTCGACGGAGTGAGCCGGCGGGCGGACGGGACGGGTGGGTATCCCGTCTCCCTCGCCTCTGCCTTCGCCTCCTTCGACGAGCGGTGGAGCCCACGAGTCGTCAGCGCCGTCAACGACTACGACGTGCGCATCGCCAAGGTGGAGGGCGAGCACGTGTGGCACGCCCACGACGACACCGACGAGTTCTTCCTGGTCCTCTCCGACGAACTTCGCATCGATTCGCGCGAAGCGGCCGGGGAGCGGGCCGTCTCCCTGCCCGCCGGATCGGTCTTCACCGTCCCACGTGGGGTCGAGCACCGCCCCGGCGCGGCGGTCCCGACCGAGATCCCGCTCTTCGAGCCGGTGGGAACGCTCAGCGTCGGCGACCGGCACGAGGAGGTGCCCGACCACGTGGACGCGACCGCCGGTCACGCGCTGAACCCGTCCCCACCGGGCAACTGACCGGGGCCGGTCGTCCGCACCCGCCTGGGTACGCCGGAGGTCGCGGAAGCCCCGGCCGCGACCCGGCCCGCCCGGCCCCGCCGGGTTCCGGTCTCGGCCGTTTCGGGGGTCAGCTCTCCAGGAAGGCCGTGAGCGAGGCCGCCAGCGATCCCGGGTCGTCGGCGCCGCACAACTCGCGGGCGCTGTGCATCGACAGGATGGCCACGCCCACGTCCACGGTCCGGATCCCGTGCCGGGCGGCCGTGATCGGACCGATGGTGGTGCCGCAGGGCATGGAGTTGTTGGAGACGAAGGACTGGAAGGGGACGCCCGCTCTCTCGCACGCCGAGGCCCACACGGCCCGCCCGGCGCCGTCGGTGGCGTAGCGGTTGTTGACGTTGACCTTGAGGATCGGGCCGCCGTTGACCCGGGGATGGTGCGTGGGATCGTGCCGCTCGGGGTAGTTGGGGTGGACGGCGTGTCCGGTGTCGGAGGAGAGACAGACCGTGCCCGCGAAGGCGCGCGCCCGGTCCTCGTACGAACCGCCGCGGGCGAACACCGACCGTTCGAGGACGCTGCCGAGGAGCGGCCCGTCGGCGCCGGTGTCCGACTGGGAGCCGTTCTCCTCGTGGTCGAAGGCCGCGAGGACGGGGATGTGCGCGGGCCCTCGTGCGGCTGTGACGAGCGCGGCGGTCCCGGCGTGCACGGACAGCAGGTTGTCCATGCGCGGGCCCGCGACGAGGTCGCCGTCCCGGCCCAGGTAGGCCGGGCGTTCCAGTGCGTGGACCATCAGGTCCCAGCCGGTGGTCTCACCGGCCGGAATTCCCGCCTCCGCTTCGAGGAAGGCGATGAGGTCCCCGTCGCGGACATGGTCGCCCACGCCCCAGACGGGCTGGAGGTGGCGTTGCTTGTCGAGCTTGAGGCCCTCCGAGGAGACCGCGCGGTCCAGGTGGATGGCGAGTTGGGGGATGCGGAGCAGCGGGCGGTCGACGTTGACCAGACGGGTGGAGCCGTCGCGCAGGCTCAGTCGGCCGGCCAGGCCGAGGTCCCGGTCGAGCCAGGAGTTGAGCAGGGGGCCGCCGTACACCTCCACGGCGACCTGCCGCCAGCCGTGCGCTCCGCTGTCCGGGCGGGGCTTGACGCGCAGGTTGGGCGAGTCGGTGTGGGCGCCCACGATCCGGAACGGGGTGTGCGGCTCGGCACCCTCGGGCACGTACCAGGCGACGATCGCCCCGCCCCGCACCACGTATCGGCCGCCGCTCGCGCCGTCCCATGGGTCTGTCTCGGCGACCTGGCGGAATCCGGCCTCCGCCAACCGATCGGCGACGTTCGCCACGGCGTGGTAGGGAGTGGGGCCGGCCGCGAGGAAGGACATCAGGTCGTTGGTGTGGCCGCGGTCGAAGCGGGCGGGTTCGCTCATGGGTTCACCCTAGCTACGCGGGAGGGCCCGCTTCCCCTCCCCGGGAGCGGGCCCTCGTCGGTGGACGGCGCGAGGTCGATCGGCTGACGATCAGCCGATCAGAAGGCCGCCTCGTCCAGTTCCATCAGGTCCAGGGCGACGCCCTCGGCCATCTCGCGGGCGAGCGCGACGCCCGGCAGGACGGTGGTGGCGAAGAACCGCGCCGCGGCGATCTTGCCGGTGTAGAAGGCCTGGTCCTTGCCGGCGGCCGTGGGGAGCTTCTCGACGGCGACGGCCGCGCCCTTGAGCAGCAGGTATCCGACGATCACGTCACCGGAGGCCATCAGCAGGCGGGTGGTGTTGAGCCCCACCTTGTAGATGTTCTTCGCGTCCTGCTCTGTGGCGGCGAGATCGGTGAGCATGAGGCCGACCAGGGACTCCAGCTCGGTGGCGGCCCGGGCGAGCTGCTCGCGGGCCTCGGCCAGCTCCTCGCCGCCGGTGCCGAGGGCGAGGAACTCCTTGATGTCGCCCGCGAGCGAGTTGAGGGCGGAGCCCTGGTTTCGGACGATCTTCCGGAAGAAGTAGTCCTGGCCCTGGATGGCCGTGGTGCCCTCGTACAGGGTGTCGATCTTGGAGTCCCGAATGTACTGCTCGATCGGGTACTCCTGCAGGAAGCCCGAACCGCCGAAGGTCTGGAGGGACTGGGCGAGCTGCTCGTAGCCCTTCTCCGAGCCGTAGCCCTTGACCACCGGGAGGAGCAGGTCGTTCAGGGCGTGCTCGGCCTTCGCGTCCTCCCCCGCGGCCTCCTTGGCCGCGATCGAGTCCTGCACCGAGGCCGTGTACAGCACGAGCGCCCGCATGCCCTCCGCGTACGCCTTCTGCGTCATCAGGGAGCGACGGACATCGGGGTGGTGGGTGATGGTGACCTTGGGGGCGGTCTTGTCCATGAACTGCGCCAGGTCCGGGCCTTGCACCCGCTCCTTGGCGTACTCCAGGGCGTTGAGGTAGCCCGTCGAGAGCGTGGAGATCGCCTTCGTGCCGACCATCATCCGGGCGAACTCGATGATCCGGAACATCTGGCGGATTCCGTCGTGGCGGTCGCCGATCAGCCAGCCCTTGGCCGGGTGGCGGTCCCCGAAGGTCATCTCGCAGGTGTTGGAGGCCTTCAGGCCCATCTTGTGCTCGACGTTGGTCGCGTAGACGCCGTTGCGCTCGCCCAGCTCGCCGGTCTCGAAGTCGAACAGGAACTTCGGGACGAGGAAGAGGGACAGGCCCTTGGTGCCCGGGCCGGCGCCCTCGGGGCGGGCGAGTACGTAGTGGATGATGTTCTCGGACATGTCGTGCTCACCCGAGGTGATGAAGCGCTTCACGCCCTCGATGTGCCAGGAGCCGTCCTCCTGTCGCACCGCCTTGCTGCGCCCGGCGCCCACGTCGGAGCCGGCGTCCGGCTCGGTGAGCACCATGGTGGAGCCCCACTGCTTCTCGACCGCGATCTCGGCGATCTTCTTCTGGACGTCGTTGCCCTCCTGGTGGAGGATCCCGGCGAAGGCGGGGCCGGAGGAGTACATCCACACGGCCGGGTTGGCGCCGAGGATCAGTTCCGCGTAGGACCAGATCAGCGAGGGCGGGGCGGTGGTGCCGCCGATGGCCTCCGGGAGGCCGAGACGCCAGTACTCGGAGTCCATGAAGGCCTGGTAGCTCTTCTTGAAGGATTCCGGGACCGGGGCGGTGCCGGTCTCCGGGTCGAAGACCGGCGGGTTGCGGTCCGCGTCGGCGAAGGACTCGGCCAGCTCGTTCTCCGAGAGGCGGGTCATCTCCTCCAGGATGCTCTTGGCCGTGTCCACGTCCATCTCGGCGAACGGGCCGGTGCCGTACAGCTTGTCGCGGCCGAGCACCTCGAAGAGGTTGAACTCGATGTCGCGGAGATTCGACTTGTAGTGCCCCATGGCGACGGCTCCGTTGAGAGATCGGCGAGGCACTGACTCCTCGCGCCTGCTTCGCGTACCAACCAGTAACTGTGATGATGCTACCCGTCGGTAATAAGAAGCAACCCCTCTCCGGCAGGTGTGACAGGCCCCACCGGCCCGCGGGCCGTCGGGTGCTCCCCGCCGTCCCCGCGCCCCGCCGTCGTCGCCGCCGGCCGACGCGCCCCGGTGGGCGGTTCGCGACGGAAGTGCCCTTTCCGGTTTGGCGGATGAGCCCGGGGCGCCCCCGGTCGGGGGTGGTCGCTCGGTACGCTTGCGCCATGTACGGCTACGACCAGACCGCGGGCCCCCAGGGGCAGTACGCCCCGCCGCAGCAGCCGATGTCCGGCGGGTACGGGCAGCCGTCGCCCGCCTACCCGGAACCCTCCCCGCCGTCGCTCGCGGACGCGGTGCGGGCCTTCACCACCGGCCAGCTGGTCGCCGAGGACTTCCAGCAGATCTTCGCCACGTCGAAGGTCTACTGCCCTCGTGGCGAGAATCCGGGCTTCCTCGCGCTGCACAACACGCAGCAGCCGGTGATCCCGATGTTCACCTCGCTCAAGGAACTGCGTCGCTACGCGGGCAAGGAGTCCAAGTACTTCGTGATCACCGGCGCCGAGGTGATCGACCTGCTGCCGACCGGCTACGGCTTCGTGTTGGACATGGAGGGCGAGCACCGGATGGTGTTCGACGCGAAGGCGGTCGAGGAGATGGTCGAGTTCGCGATGCGGCGCATGTACGGCTGAGGGGGCGGCGCGCCGCTCGCGCGCCGACGGTCGAGGATCGGGCGGGAATGTCCTCGCGGGTAGCGGCGTTGCCATCGAGTGAAGGTTTAAGGCTCAACTAAATCTCGATCGCGGAGGTCCGACATGCCTGCGGTGACCGTCGACAACCCCCTGAGTCTGCCGCGCGTGGCCGCGCCGGTCGACGCCCGTGCCCGCGAGGTTCTGGCCGTGACCACCGCGCCGAGCGGGTTCGAAGGGGAGGGGTTCCCCGTCCGCCGTGCCTTCGCCGGCATCGCCCACCGGCACCTCGACCCGCTGATCATGATGGATCAGATGGGCGAGGTGGACTACCGCCCCGGGGAGCCCCGGGGGACTCCGTGGCACCCGCACCGCGGCTTCGAGACCGTCACCTACATGATCGACGGAACCTTGGACCACCAGGACAGCCAGGGAGGCGGCGGCACCATCACCGACGGGGACACACAGTGGATGACCGCCGGATCGGGCCTGCTGCACATCGAGGCTCCCCCCGAGCCCCTGGTGGTCTCCGGTGGTCTCTTCCACGGGCTGCAACTGTGGGTGAACCTCCCCGCCCGGGACAAGATGACCACCCCCCGCTACCAGGACATCCGCGGGCGGAGCGTGCCGCTGCTCACCTCGCCGGACGGCGGCGCCCTCCTCCGACTCATCGCCGGGGAGCTCGACGGGCACTCCGGACCCGGCGTCACCCACACCCCCATCACCATGATCCATGCGACGCTGGCCCCGGGCGCCGAGGTGACGTTGCCCTGGCCGAGCGCCTTCAACGGGTTGGCCTACGTCCTGGCGGGCCACGGCGGCGCGGGCGAGGACCACCGTCCGATCCGGCGGGGACAGACCGCGGTGTACGGCCCGGGCGCCTCGTTGACCGTGAGCGCGGCCAGACGGCAGGACACCCGCGACACCGACCTGGACGTCGTCCTCCTGGGTGGGCGACCGCTCGGAGAGCCGGTCGCCCACTACGGCCCGTTCGTCATGAACACCCGTGAGGAACTGCGACAGGCTCTCGACGACTTCCGCGGCGGACGCCTGGGGACGGTCCCGGTCGCGCACCGCTCGTCCGCCCCCGGGGGCTGACGCCACGTCACTCGGGTGGGGCGCTCCGGCGCGCCCGGCCGGGACACGCGTGGTCGGGTGGAGGGGTGCAGCTGCTCCCCGAACCGGTGCGCCGCTTCGCCGCCTGGTGTGTCGTCGTCCTGCTCGCCAGCGGTGTCGGATACGTGGCGATCCGGCTCTGTGTCGAACTGCGCACCGCCGTCACGCCGGTGCTCTTGGCCCTGCTGGGCACGGCGCTGCTGCGCCCGCTGCACCGGAGGCTGGTCCGGGTGGGGGTGCCGCGGTCGCTGTCCGCCGGGATCACCTGCGTCGCGGTCGTCGCCGTCGTCGGTGGCGCCGTCTACCTGGTCACCGCCGCTCTCATCAACAGCGGGGATCAGATCGTCGAGTCGCTGCGGACCGCGGCCGAGGGAATCGCCGAACACTTCGGGGCCGCGGGTACCTCGCTCGACGACATCGCCTCGAACGCCGGCGAGCTGTTGCGCCGGTTCGGCGGCAGCGCCGCGTCCGGGGTAGTCAGCGGGGTGAGCGTCGTCGGCGAGACCCTGGCCATGGCCGTCCTCGCCCTGCTGCTGGTCTTCTTCTTCCAGCGCGACTCGGACCGGGCGGCCGGCACGGTGCGGGCGCTGGTGCCCAGGGGCGGAGGCGACATGGCCGAAGCGATGGCCCGACGCGCCTTCGGTGCCGTCGAGGGCTTCATGCGCGGCACCACCTTCATCGCGCTCATCGACGCCGTGTGCATCACCATCGGGCTGCTCTTGCTGCGAGTCCCCGGAGCCCTCGGGCTCGGGGCCTTGGTCTTCGTCGGCGCCTACATCCCCTATCTCGGGGCGTTCCTCTCCGGGGCCCTGGCGGTGCTGGTGGCGTTGGCGGACCGGGGGTTCGTCGTCGCTCTCTGGGCGCTCGGCGTCGTGGTGGCCGTGCAACTCCTGGAAGGACACGTGCTTCAGCCGGTGGTCCAGAGTCGGACGGTGCAGATGCATCCGGCTCTGGTCCTGCTCGCCCTCACAGCCGGGGCGTCCGTCGCCGGCATCCTGGGAATGCTGCTCGCCGTGCCGCTCACCGCCGCGGCCTTCGGGATCGTCCACGAACTCCGCAACCGCTACGCGGCACCCGACCCGGCACCAGACCCGAAGTCGGGGCCGTCCCCCGGCGCGGGGACGGGTGGTGACGCGGTCGGGCCGGAGCCCGGGCCGGAACCCTCGTAAAACTCGAACCAGACGCTCTTCCCCCGGCCGCGCGGCGACACGCCCCAGGTGTCGGCGAGCATCTCGATGAGCAGCAGGCCCCGCCCGGAGGAGGACATCTCGCCCGGTCGACGTCGGTGAGGGAGCGCGTCGGCGTCGTCCCTGACCTCGATTCGGATCCGGCGTTCGCCCGGCTCCCCGGTCACCTCTGCGACCAGGAGCGCGTCCGTGTCGGTGTGGAGCAGCACGTTGGTCAGCGTCTCGGAGAGGAGCAGCACGGCGGCGTCCCGCTGATCGTCGCTGGGCCAGTCGTGCAGGAGGTCCGTCAGGTGGGCACGTGCGGTGGCGACGCGCTCCGGCTCGGTCTGGGCCACCGAGAGTGTGGTCCGGCGCATCGACGTCCGCTCGGTCGTGTCCCGCGCCTCGTCCGCCGGCTGGTCCCGGCGGAGCAGCAGCAGCGCGCTGTCGTCCTCGCGTCGCTCGGCCAGCGGTCCGACGGTGCGATGCGAGGAGGGGCCGTGCACGGCGTCCACCAGGGCGTCCGCCAGATCCTCAAGATCCCCGGTGGCGTCTTCGAGAACGGGCCGTAGCCTGTCCCACCCGCTGAACAGGTCATGGCCGCCGGTCTCCACCAAGCCGTCCGTGCACAGCATCAGGGTGTCGCCCGGTTCGAGGGCCAGCCGGGTGAGGGGGAAGTCGTCGTCGGAGGCGATGCCCAGAGGCAGGCCGCCGGGTGTCGCCCGGATCATCGAGGTCCCGTCCGCCATCCGCACCACCGGGTCCAGATGCCCGGCTCGGGCGCTCTCCACGGTTCCGGTGGTCGGGTCGACCTCCGCGTAGAAGCAGGTGGCGAAACGTGGGTCGTCTTCGATGTCCGCCAGGTCCCGGAAGAAGCGGGAGGCGCGGGCGAGCACCGTGTCCGGCCGGTGCCCCTCGGCGGCGTAGGCGCGCAACGCGACACGCACCTGTCCCATGAGCCCGGCCGCTCGTCCGTCGTGTCCCTGGACATCCCCGATGACCAGGGCGAATCGGCCGAGCGGCAGAGGGATCACGTCGAACCAGTCGCCGCCCACCCCCAGGCCGCCGCCGGTGGGGACGTAGCGGGCGGCGACGGTCATGCCGGGGATCTCGGGCCCCGATGCCGGGAGCACGGAGCGCTGCAGGACCTCGGTGAAGTCGCGTCGGGTGTCGGCCGCGCCCGCTCGGGAGAGCGCCTGGGCCAGCATCCGGGCCACCGTGTTCAGCACCGATCGCTCGTCCGGGGTGAACGCGACCGGGCAGGAGAAGGAGGCCATCCAGGCGCCCGTCGGTCGACCGGCGACGCTCAGGGGGAGGAACGCCCAGGACCGCTGCCCGAAGGGCTCCACCAGCGGCCAAGCGTGAGGGTACCGGGCGCGGAAGTCCTCACCGGAGGACAGGTAGACCGCCCGTCCGGTGCGGATCACCTCGGCGGGCGGGCAGTCGGCGTCGCGCCCGACCCGGTCGAACGGGGTCCCCTCCGCGGACGGATGCCCGCGCTGGCCCACGACCGTCAGTCGCTCGCCGTCCGGCCGGAAGACGGCCAGACCGCTGGGCGAGAACCCCGGCATGGACAGCCCGGCCGCCACCCGGAGCACGTCCCGCGTCGACTCCGCCTGGGCCAAGGACAACCCCGCGTCCAGCAGGAACGCCTCCCGGGCCCGTCTCCGGTCGCCGGTCACGGCACGCCCCGCACGGATTCCGGGTTCCGGTTCCGCGACCTGCTGCACCGTCCCCGCCAGCCGGCGTGGCTCGGCGAGGGGATCGGGCCGTCCGCAACGCACACGGAGGACACGGACCGGATGGCCGAGGTCGTCCAGGACGCGTAGGCGGGACTCGGCCAGGGCGTTCTCCGCGGCGGCCAGTCGGATCACCTCGGCGAGCTCGTTCCAGTCGGCCGGGTGCAGCAGGGCACGCACCCGGCTCGGCGGGACCTCGGCCGCCCTGGCCGGCATGCCGAGCAGACGAGCGGACTCCGCGTCGAGGCGCAGACGGCCGTCCGTGGCGTCCCAGTGCCACACTCCGGTGTCGAGGAGTGCGAGAACGTCCTCGACCTCGGGCACGGGCTTACCTGGGCGCATGTCCCCACTGTAGGAAGGACCGGCCGACAGGGGCCACCGGTTGCCCGTCCCGGGGGGTCCACCCCAGGGAAAGAGCGAGTGGGCGAGGGCCCCGGCACCGGTACGCTGGGGGTGTTTCACGTGAAACACGCTCCGTGAGACACCACCCCCGATCCGCGAAGACTGGATGAACGACGATGCATCGGTACAGGTCCCACACCTGCGGCGAGCTCCGCGCCTCTGACGTCGGCACCGACGTCCGGCTGAGCGGCTGGCTGCACAATCGGCGCGACCTGGGCGGCATTCTCTTCATCGATCTGCGCGACCACTACGGCATCACCCAGCTCGTCGCCCGCCCCGGCACCCCCGCGTACGAGACGTTGGACCGCCTCACCAAGGAGTCCACGGTCCGGATCGACGGCGGGGTGGTCTCCCGGGGCGTGGAGAACGTCAACCCCGAACTGCCCACCGGCGAGATCGAGGTGGAGGTGGGCGAGGTCGAGTTGCTGGGTGCCGCTCAGCCGTTGCCCTTCACCATCAACGCCGAGGACGGGGTGAACGAGGAGCGACGCCTCGAATACCGCTTCCTGGACCTGCGCCGTGAGCGGATGCACCGCAACATCATGCTACGGACCGCTGTCATCTCGGCGATCAGGCACAAGATGACGGCGTTGGGCTTCAACGAGATGGCCACCCCCATCCTCAGCGCGACCTCTCCGGAGGGGGCTCGCGACTTCGTCGTGCCCTCCCGGCTCAACCCGGGACGCTTCTACGCCCTGCCGCAGGCGCCGCAGCAGTTCAAGCAGCTGCTGATGATCTCCGGCTTCGACCGGTACTTCCAGATCGCTCCGTGCTTCCGCGACGAGGACGCCCGAGCGGACCGGTCCCCGGGTGAGTTCTACCAGCTCGACGTGGAGATGTCCTTCGTCGAACAGGAGGACGTCTTCCAGCCGGTCGAGAGGCTGATGACGGAGCTGTTCGAGGAGTTCGGCGGAGGTCGCCACGTGACCTCGCCCTTCCCCCGCATCCCCTTCCGCGAGGCGATGCTCAGGTACGGCTCCGACAAGCCGGACCTACGCGCCCGCCTGGAGTTGGTCGACATCAGCGATGTCTTCGAGGGGTCGGAGTTCAAGGCCTTCGCCGGCCGGCACGTCCGGGCGCTGCCCGTCCCGGGAGTACGGGACCAGCCGCGCCGTTTCTTCGACCAGCTCGGGGACTTCGCCGTCTCGCTGGGCGCCAAGGGTCTGGCGTGGGTCCGGGTCGCCGAGGACGGGTCCCTGACCGGCCCGATCGCCAAGTTCCTCACCGAGGAGAACATCCAGGCCCTCACCGAGCGGTTGGGCCTGGCCCCCGGCCACGCCGTCTTCTTCGGCGCCGGTGAGGTCGACGAGGTCTCGAAGATCATGGGCGCGGTCCGAGTGGAGGCCGCCCGTCGTGCCGGCCACTTCGAGGAGGACGTGTTCCGGTTCTGCTGGATCGTCGACTTCCCGATGTACGAGAAGGACGAGGACACCGGCGCGATCGACTTCTCACACAACCCGTTCTCGATGCCGCAGGGTGGTTTGGAGGCCCTGCGGACCCAGGATCCGCTGGACATCCTGGGGTGGCAGTACGACATCGTCTGCAACGGCGTCGAGCTCTCCTCCGGCGCGATCCGCAACCACGAGCCCGAGGTCATGCTCAAGGCCTTCGAGATCGCCGGCTACGACCGGGAGACCGTCGAGGAGCAGTTCGCCGGCATGCTTCGGGCCTTCCGCTTCGGCGCACCCCCGCACGGTGGCATCGCCCCCGGTATCGACCGCATCGTGATGTTGCTGGCCGACGAGCCCAGCATCCGCGAGACGATCGCCTTCCCGCTCAACGGCAACGCGCAGGACCTGATGATGGGCGCGCCGAGCGAGCTCGACGAGGCCCGGCTGAGGGAACTGCACCTCTCGGTGCGCAAGCCCCAACCCAAGTAGGAGAGCCGCGATGACGTCCGGGAGCCCGGACCGGGAGACGTCCCCGGTCCGGGCTCCCGGACGTACCGGCGAACGCTCCGGACGCGCGGTTCCCGGTACCGAGGAGGGCGGGCGCCGGACCGTCAGCCGGTGGTGCCGCCGAAGCGGGTCTTGTAGGTCTCCAGGTCGTCGTCGGTCAGCTTGGCGAAGAGGACCGGCGGGACGGAGAACGGGGTGCCGGCGGTGACCGCACCGAGCGCGCGGGCCTCCTCGGGGGTGACCCAGGTGGCGCTGTCACCGGGGAGGTCGAAGGCCGCGCGCATCGTCGCCGCGGTCGTCGGGATGAAGGGCTCAGACACCACCGCGTACAGATGGATCAGGTTCATCGCCGTGCGCAGAGTGAGCGCCGCGGCTTCCCGGTCCGTCTTGATCTCCAGCCACGGCGCCTTCTCCTCCAGGTAGGAGTTGCCCGCGGACCAGAGGGCACGGAGCGTCGAGGCCGCCTTGCGGAACTGGATCGCCTCCATGTGCTCCTCGTACTCGGCCAGCAGTCGGGCCACCTCGGCGCCCAGCACGCGCTCGGCCTCGCCGGGTTCCGAGCCGGCCGGGACGGTCTCCCCGAAGCGCTTGCGGGAGAAGGACAGGACCCGGTTGACGAAGTTGCCGAGGGTGTCCGCCAGGTCCTTGTTGACCGTCGTGGTGAAGTGCTCCCACGTGAAGGACGCGTCGTCCGACTCGGGGGCGTTGGCCATCATGAAGTAGCGCCAGTAGTCGGCGGGGAGGACCTCCAGCGCGTCGTGGGTGAACACGCCCCGCCGCTGCGAGGTGGAGAACTTCCCGCCGTAGTAGTTCAGCCAGTTGAAGGCCTTGATGACGTCGACCTTCTTCCACGGCGCCCGGGTGCCCAGCAGGGTGGCGGGGAACATCACGCTGTGGAAGGGGACATTGTCCTTGCCCATGAACTGCGTGTAGCGGACGTCGTCGTGCGACTCCCACCACCAGGAGCGCCAGTCCCGGTTCTCGGGGTCCTGGTCGGCCCATTCCTTGGTGGCGCCGACGTACTCGATGGGGGCGTCGAACCAGACGTAGAAGACCTTGCCCTCGGCCGCGAGGTCCGGCCACGTGTCCGCCGGGACCGGTACGCCCCAGTCCAGGTCGCGGGTGATGGCGCGGTCGTGCAGTCCCTCGGTCAGCCACTTCCGGGCGATGGAGGAGGCCAGGACGGGCCAGTCGTCGGCCCGCTCGTCCACCCAGGCCTCGACCTCGCCGGCGAGCGCCGACTGGAGGAGGAAGAGGTGCTTGGTCTCCCGGACCTCCAGGTCCGCGCTGCCGCTGATCGCGGATCGGGCGTCGACGAGGTCGGTGGGGTCCAGGACGCGTGTGCAGTTCTCGCACTGGTCGCCACGGGCCTTGTCGTAGCCGCAGTGGGGGCAGGTGCCCACGATGTACCGGTCGGGCAGGAAACGGTCGTCGGCGATGGAGTACACCTGCCGGATCGACCGTTCCTCCAGGAATCCGTTGGCCTTGAGCTCGCGGGCGATCTCCTGCGTGATCTCGTGGTTCTGCGGCGAAGAGCTGCGGCCGAAGTGGTCGAAGGCGAGCGAGAAGCCGTCGTAGATGGCGCGCTGCGCGTCGTGTGCCTGGGCGCAGAACTCCTCGACGGGCAGACCTCGCTCCTTCGCGGCGAGCTCCGCCGGGGTGCCGTGCTCGTCGGTGGCGCAGATGTAGAGGACCTCGTGGCCGCGCCGACGCAGATAGCGGGCGTAGACGTCCGCCGGGAGCATGGACCCCACCATGTTGCCCAGGTGCTTGATTCCGTTGATGTACGGAAGGGCGCTGGTGATGAGGTGTCGAGCCATCGCGGGCTGCTCCCAGGTCGCTACGTGGGGTGACGGCCGTCGGTTCGGGTTGGCGCGGCACTCCCTTGTTTGTCGAACCGTGGAATCGTAGCCGACCCGATCGGGCCGGTCGCCTCGCCTTTCAGGGGCTGGAGGGACCGGCCCGACCCACCGGGCTCGCGTCTTGCCTCAGGGCCGCCAGGCGGCCAGGACGGCGGTGTAGAGGTCCTTGTCGGGCACCTCGCGCGGCGACTCGCCCGCCAGGAAGTATCCCGTGTTGCCGGTGCCGAGCCGCCTGAGGTAGTCGGACGCCTTGCCCCGGGGGTCTCCGAAGGCGACGAAGGAGAAGAACACCTTCGGATGGTCGGCCGCGGCCTGGGCGAGCGCCTTGGTGGCCGGCGTCCTGGCGTCGGGGGCGCCGTCGGTCTGGAAGACGACGAGGGCGGGGGCGGCCGGGTCGTCGGACTTCCCGTGCAGCGCGATCACCTCCGTCACGGCGGCGTGGTAGTTGGTGCGGCCCATCCGTCCGAGTCCGGTGTGCAGCCGTTCGATCACGCCCTCGTGGTCGCGGAGGGTCAGCTCGCCGACACCGTCGACCTCGGTGGAGAAGAAGACGACCCGCACCGTCGCTCCGGGGTCGACCTGGGCCGCCAGCGCCAGCGTCCGCTCGGCGAGCGCCTGGGTGGAGCCGTCCTTGTAGTACGGGCGCATGGAAGCGGAGCGGTCGAGCACCAGATAGACCTTGGCCCGGGTGCCTGCGAGCCCGTGCTTCCTGAGGGCCGCGCCCGCCGCGCGGTAGGAGTCGGCCAGGCCGGGTGCCCGGGAACGCAACCGTGCCGAGGAGATCGCCGGTCCACGGGGGGTCGTCTCGCCGTGTGCGGCGGAAGCCTCCTCCGCGGGGCCGGGCGTGCCGTCGGTCCGGGTGGGCTCGGCGGCCTGCGGGGCAGGCGCGACGGCGGGCACGGGCAGAGGTTCGGGGCACGTGGGCTGTCGCGGTGTCGTGGCGGGGGAGACCGCTGTCGGCGTGGCTTGGGCCGGATCGGCGACGTCGCACGTGGCCGCCCCGGCGGACGCGGCGGCGGCGACCCGTGCGGGTGCGGGGTGCGGGTCCGACGCCGGCACGGTGGCTCGCGCGGCGGCGACCGTGACGGGCCCGTCCGTCGCTTCCCGTCCGTCGGTCGGTGAGGTGGGCGCCGGGACCCCGGTGACGCGCTCGGCGACGCGGGTCTCGCCGCCGTCGCCCGGTGCGGGGTCGCCGGTGGCGGACGGACGTGTCCCGTCGGCTTCGGGGGCGGTCGGACGCGAGTGCGGGATCGCGGGGGCCTGCGAGGGAGGGGGTGCCTGGTCCGGCGTCGGGGTTGACCCCCGGTCGCCGACCGGCATCGGCGCGGAGTCCGAACGCGGAACGGGGGACGCCTCGGGCTCGGTGATCCGGCCGTCGGGCCGTCCGGCCGGCGAGGGGTCGGCCCCGACCGGCTCTCCCGCTTCGGTGGCCGTGTTCGTCCGGGTGTCCGTGCCGGTCTCCGTGCCCGTGCCGGAGTCCGTGCCTCCGGCGGTTTCGGTCTCCTCGGCGGTGGGCGGTGCCGTGCGGGCTCGGGATCGCGTCCCTGTCGCCGCGTCGCCGGCCCCGGTGCGCTTCCGGGTCGGCTCCGGGCCGGGCGCGGGCGTCGACGGTGGGTCGTCGTCTTGTCGCGCCGGCGTGTCCTCCCGGTCCGTCTCCCCGCGGCCTCCCGCTTCCGAGCCCCGTTCGGCGCCGGGAGCGGCGTGCCGGTCGGCCGTGTCCGGCTCCGGCGCCGCGGGCCCCACCGGTGGCCGCGGCGAGGTGTGACCGCCGAAGGCGGCGGACACCAGATCGTGTTCACGGGGCTCGGGCGCTTCCGCGCCGTGTGGCGCCCCCGCGGTCTCCCGCTCGCGGGCCGCGGGTGTCGTCGCTTCGCCGGCGGTTCCGGAGGTCGAGTCCGGCCGGGCCGGTTCCGCCGTCCGCCGAGGGCGCTCCTCACACGACTCACCCGTGGCAGCCGTCGCCTGGGTCGTCTCCTCGACCGGGGCCTCACGTGCCTTGCGTGATCGTCCGAACGCGTTCCGCAGGCGAGCGAGAATGCCCATGTGTGCACCCCTTCACGTGACTTGTGGCCCGTCGACCCCTGGCCAACACGGACACGTAAGGTTAGCGGCCCTTTGGCGCGTCACCGCGCAGGAGCGGTCCCGTCGCGTCGGCGTCGTGGGACGGTGTCCTGCCCGCTTCGGGGAGGTCGGAGCCGGGCCCGAAACGTGCCCAAGGGGTCCGGGTTCACGTCGCGTTCACGTCGACGTCTAGCCGCCGCACGCGTGTGCCCCTACCTTCACGCTGACACCAAGGGAACCCAAGGGGAGAGAAACAGTGCGCGAGTCGCTGCCGTTGATCGGAACGCCGTCCGGTACGCATCCTGGCGGCCGGTCCGCCATGACGTGTCGTTTTCGCTGTGGGGACGCCTGCTTCCACGAGGTTCCCAACACCAGCCGCAACGAGTACGTCGGCGACGTCATCGCGGGTGCTCTCAGCCGCCGTTCGATGATGCGCGCCGCCGCCATGGTCACCGTGGCCACGGCGGGCGCCTCGGCGGTCACCGTGGCGGGGGCCCCCGAGGCGCGGGCCGTGCCCGGGTCCGGACGAGGGCACGGCGGGGGCGGGGCCCGCGACGGTGCCCGCGGCCTGAGATTCACGCCGGTCGCGCCCAACACCCGGGACGCCGTCGTCGTACCGGAGGGCTACCGGCAGCGGGTGCTGATCCGCTGGGGCGAGCCCATCCTTCGGGGGGCCCCGGAGTTCGACCCCGAGAACCAGTCGGCGGCGGCCCAGGCAGGCCAGTTCGGCTACAACAACGACTTCCTCGCCCTGCTTCCGGTCCGGGGGGAACGGGGCCGATGGATCCTCGTCGCGAACCACGAGTACACCGACGAGGCGCTGATGTTCCGCGACTACGACGCGGACGCCCCCACGCGGGAGCAGGTCGAGATCGCCTGGGCGGCACACGGCCTGGCCACCGTGGTGGTCGAGGAGGACCGTCGCGGCGGCGGCCTCTCCCCGGTACGACGCCATCGGCTCAACCGGCGCCTCACGGCGACGTCGGAGTTCCGCCTGACGGGCCCGGCGGCGGGCTCCGCGCTGTGCCGCACCTCCGCCGACCCCTCCGGGGAGAAGGTCCTCGGGACGCTCAACAACTGCTCCGGCGGCGCCACTCCGTGGGGCACCACGCTGCACGGCGAGGAGAACTTCAACCAGTATTTCGCCAACGGCTCCCGGGAGACCGACACCCGTTACGGCATCGGAACCGGCGCCGGCGCACGCAAGTGGGAGCGGTTCGACGAGCGGTTCGACGTCTCGCGGGAACCCAACGAGCCGCACCGCTTCGGCTACGTCGTGGAACTGGATCCGCACGATCCCGACTCGACCCCGCGCAAGCACACGCTGCTGGGCCGGTTCAAGCACGAGGGGGCCACCGTGCGGCTCACCGGGGACGGCCGTCCCGTCGTCTACTCGGGTGACGACGAGCGCTTCGACTACTTCTACAAGTTCGTCGGAAGCGAGAGGATGCGACGGGGGGACTCCCTGTGGGCCCGGGAGCACAACATGTCGCTGCTCGACGAGGGAACCCTGTACGTGGCCCGGCTCTCCGGGGACTCTCCCGAGATCGAGATCGACGGCAGCGGGACGCTCCCCTCGGACGGGGAGTTCGACGGCGACGGCGAGTGGATTCCGCTGGTCACCGCCTCCGCCTCCGGCGCCGTCTCGCACGTGGCGGGGATGACGGCCGAGGAGGTGTGCGTCTTCACCAGGCTCGCCGGGGACAAGGTGGGCGCGACCAAGATGGACCGTCCCGAGGACATCGAGCCCTCTCCGAAGACCGGCAAGGTGTATGTCGCTCTCACCAACAACTCCCAGCGCGGCCGGACGGGGCAGGCCGGCCCCGACGAGGCGAACCCTCGCGTCGGCAACAAGCACGGACACGTCCTGGAACTGACCGAACACCGCAACCGGGCGGACAGCACCCGGTTCGGCTGGTCGCTGTTCCTCGTCGCGGGCGACCCCGAGGACCCCGCCACGTACTTCGCCGGGTTCCCGAAGGACCGGGTCAGCCCGATCTCCTGTCCGGACAACGTGGCCTTCGACGACCACGGCAATCTGTGGATCTCCACCGACGGCAACGCGCTCGGCGGCCACGACGGGCTGTTCGGCGTGGCGACCCGAGGCGACCGACGGGGTGAGCTGAAGCAGTTCCTGACCGTGCCGACCGGCGCCGAGACCTGCGGACCGATCATTCAGGACCGTCGGGTCCTCGTCGCGGTCCAGCACCCGGGCGAGGTCGACGGGGCGTCCGTGGAGAACCCGGCCAGCTCGTGGCCCGACGGAGCCGGTGGACTCGTTCGCCCGGCGGTCGTGGTGGTCTGGCGGGAGGACGGCCGCGACATCGGCGCCTGACGTGGCGCCGGACCCCGCCCGGGAACATCGAGGTCGGGCGGGGTCCGGCACGGCGCCGGGCTCGCGATGTCAGCGCGCGAAGCCGCCTCGAGGCCGGATGATCTCCAGGTTGGTCCCGTCGGGGTCGTTGAAGTAGGCGACCCTGGTCCCCAGCGCGTCCTCGGGCGTGACCTCACCCGCCGTGAACGTGTAGTCGTCGCCGAGGAAGGCGTACCCGGCGTCCCTCATCCGCCGGTACACCGCGTCGAAGTCTTCGACCTCGAAGCACAGGTGCATGGAGCCGGGACGGTTCGCCATGCCGTTCGTCCGCTCGCCCACGGGGTCCTGGAACTGGATGAGGTCGATGCCGAGACCGTCCAAGTTGATCGTGGCGTAGCGGAGGCCGGCGTTCGGCAGACCCTGGGAGCCGCCGAACGGAACGCTGTCGATCACTCCCCGGGCGACGGGTTCCCGCCCGGTCAGGGCCTGGTAGAACGCGATGGAGACATCGAGATCCGAGACCGAGACCCCCACGTGCGCGGCACGGGTGAGATGGATGGGTGTGTCGTCGATCGTCATGTCCTCGCTCGCCCTTCCTTGGTCGTCCGCGTGTTGTCCGCGCCCTGGACGGGCAGGGTCCCGCCGCCTGTTCCTCGGCCGTCGCCCGGGTCGCCGGGCTCTTCCCGCGTGGCGAACCGGTAGACGAGCGCGACGAGGAAACCGGCGGCGACCAGGAGGGACAGGCCGACCGACAGCAGCACGCTGCTGCCGGTCTGGCTGTACAGGAAGCCGAAGGCGCAGCCCGCGAACGCCGCCCAGAGCGCGGCGTGCGCCTCCCGGCGCCGCCCCTCGGCGATCTCTCGCACCACCACGTAGGCCACCGCGAAGGCGAGCGCGGTCACCAGACCGAACAGCACGTTCCAGCCGGTGATGGGTCCGCCCGCGCGTCGGTTCGACGCCGCCCAGTAGCCGTAGACCAGACCCACGGCGATCGGGGTCGCCCAACTCGCCACACGGTGGACGCGCGGCCCGAAGACGTCGGGCGTCCGCTCGGCCGGAACGGTCGCGGGCGCTCGCCCGGACCCCGGTACCACCTGAGACATGAGGGCACTCCTCTCGCTCCGGGCTCCCCCGGTTCCAGCGCACACCGCCGCCGCCGTCCCGGCAAGTCAGCGTGCGAGTCCATCGGACGCGTGTTTGTCTGTGGTGGTGAGGGGTCGCGACCGGGTCCGGTTCCGCGGCGGGCCGCGGTCGCTCGGCCGCGTGGTGCGGGCGGCCAGGCAGGAGACCACCTTCCCGCGGGAGAAGCCGCTCACCCTGCGGGGGCACAGCGTCGCCTGGGTGCCGCCGCTGGTGCTGCTCGTCGGCATCGTGGTGATCGACCTCACCACCGGAGTCTTCGGGATCGTGGCCTGGACGGTTCTGGTGCCGGGCATCGCCGCGGCGCTCAGCGGGCTCAGGACGACGGCGGTCTTCGCCGTGCTGTCCCTGGTCGTGTACATCCTCGTCACGTCCGTCTGGTGGCACTGGAACGAGACCGAGGTGGCGGGTTTCGTGTTGGTCCTGGTGGGCGGTCTGCTCGCCACCGTGGCGTGCGCGGTCCGACTGCGGGGCGTGCGCCGCATGCTGCACATGCGCGACATCGCCGACACCACCGGACGGGTGGTCCTGCGGCCGCTCCCACCGGGGTGGGGCGGCCTGGAGCACTCGGCCGTCTACCTCTCCGCCGATGTCGAGGCGCGCGTCGGCGGGGACTTCTACGACATCCAGCCCGGCCCGCACGGTACCCGGGTCCTCCTCGGCGACGTCCAGGGCAAGGGGCTGGGCGCCGTCGAGGCCGCGGCGGCGCTGCTCGGCACCTTCCGTGAGGCCGCCTACCACGACCAGGGCCTCGGGGAGGTCGCCGACCGCCTGGAGAAGCGGATGCTCCGGCACCGGGCGCACACCGCGGCCCTCGGCCGGGCCGACGGCGACCGCTTCGCCACGGCCCTGCTGCTCGGTTTCCCGGTGGGCGACGCCGGGGCGGTGGAGGTCGTCGTCTTCGGGCACGACCCCCCTCTGGTCCTCCGGCCCGGCGCCGTGCGAACCCCGGTCGTGGTCGGAGGACTCCCTCTGGGCTATGCCGCGCTCGGCTCGGGTCTGCCGCCGGTGTGTCGGGTCGAGCTCGCACCCGACGAGACGTTGTTGCTGGTCACCGATGGTGTGACCGAGGCCAGGGATCCAGCGGGAGAGTTCTATCCCTATGTCGACGAGCTGACCCGTGCCGTCGAGTCCGATCCGCACCTTCAGGGCCCCGACCGTCTCGTCGCCTTCGTCCTGGACGGCGTGCTGAGGCACACCGAGGGTCGGTTGACCGACGACACCACCATCTTCGCCGTGCGCCGCCGCCGACGCTGATCACGCCCCCGGACCCCGCCTCACCGACCCGCGCCGGCGACGGCACGCGATCGTCCGGCGGCCGGCCCGCTCGTCCTCCGGTCCACCGGCGAGGCCCCCGGCCCGGGGCCCGAGCGACTACCGTGCTGCCAGACGTGGACGTGATCGACGGGCGCCGACCCGACACCGCCGCCCGCGTCGGAGCGAGGGGAGGGGACATGCCCGGAACGGTGCTGCTGCTCGCGGCCTCACCCGTCGGCCGGGGCCGCCTGGTGGACGCCGCGTCGGTGCTGCCGCTGCTCGCCGCCGTACCGCCCGCCGTCCTGTCGGGCACCGACACCGCGAACGTCGTCGAACTCGCCGACCCGTTGGACCCGCAGGCGGTGTTGACCCGGCTCCGGGCCGCCGCGGCGGCCCCCGGACCGCTCACCGTCTACGTCACCGGTCAGTTGCGGCTCGATCGCCGTCAGCGCCTGCCGCACCTGGAGTTGGCCAGGACCACCGCCCCGACCGTCCGCTACACCGCCGTCCCCTGGCACTGGATCCGGGAGGAACTGCGTTTGCGTCCGCAGGGGACGACCACCCTCCTGGTCGACCTGCACACCGACCGGGAGACCTGGGACCGACTGGCCTCCCGCCCGCTGGAGTTCGGCCCGAACCACACCGTCTACGGTCGCGTCGCACCGCCGCCCGCGCGGCGCACCGTCGCGGTTCCCGCCTACATGCGCGCGGTCGCGGCGATTCTGCGCAGCGGCCACAGACCCCCGCCGGCGGTCCTGCACCAGCAGGCGCTGGTCCGCCTCGCGGAGGCGGGCGCCGACGCCTCGGCGGGCCCCGCGGCGGCGTCGAGGCCGCTGCTGGTGGCACGACCGGCCGCCGGCGAGGACGGTGTGGGCTCGCCGGGATCGCCCGCGAGCGACTCGCCACCCTGCCCGCCGGCAGGCGCCGGCCTCCCTCACGCCAGGCGCGTCCCCGCGCTCGTGGCGGACGACCGCCCGCCCCCTCCGGCGCCGCTCGACGACCCGCACGCCGTCATTTCCGCGGCGGTGCGGGCCGGCAGGCACTCCGAGGCCGCGGCGCTCGCCGCCCGCCACGAGCGCGCGGCCGAGCGGGACCACGGCGAGGCCTCCGCGCAGGCACTGCACTGGGCCGAGGTCCGGGCCGACCTCGCCATGCTCGCCGGCGACCCGGCGCTCAGCTGCCGCGTCTGGCTGAGTGTGGCGCGGGTCAGGTTGGAGGCGGGTGAGCCCGAGGACGCACCGGCCGTCGAGGCGGCGGTGGACCGGGCCCACCACCAGTGGAGTCGCGTCGACGACCGGAACCACGCCTGGGAGCTGGGCCTCCTGTTGGCCGACGCGCGCGGGCGGGTGCCGGGAGGGCGGGCCGGCGCGGTCGACCACGTCCGGCGCGAGCTGGCGCGCCTGCGGGCCGAGCGGACCCCGGCGTGATCCGACCCCGGTCGGTCGGTCCGCCTCCGGTCCTCACCCCACGTCGGGAGTGGAGCCCCCGAGGAGATAGCCGTCGGTCTCCCCCGCCGGCGGGACCTGTTGGGTCGGCGCGGGCGGCGTCGGGCGCCCCGGGCCCGCGTTGGCGGCCAGCATCAGCGCGGCCACGGCGGCGACGGCGGCGGCGCAGCCTCTGGCAAAGCGCTCGGCGGTACGTGTCCGTTCCCACACGGCGACCTCGCAACAACAATGTGTTAAGCACGTTTAATGCGCCGTTTAACCTAGGGGCGCGGCCGACGAACGGCAAGAGCGACAGGGGAGCAGACCGTGCGGGAACGGGACGACCCGGTGGCGATCGGGCGCAGAGTGCAACGACTCAGGGTGGACCGCGGGCTGACCCAGCGGCAACTGGCGGAACCCGCCTACACCCCCGCCTACGTCTCCACCCTGGAGTCGGGGCGTGTGCGGCCCTCGGAGGAGGCCCTGCGCCACATCGCCGGGCGCCTGGGCGTCGCCTACGAGGAACTGCTCACCGGACGCCCGGCGCGCCTGGCCACCGATCTGCGCCTCAGGCTCACCGAGGCGCGCCGCACGCTCGCCGTCGAGGGCGCCGAGCGGGCGGCGCGGCAGTACACGGAGCTGCTCGACGAGGCGGACGCCCATGACCTGTCCGACCTCCGTGCCGAGGCACTGCTCGGGCTCGGGGACTGCGCGTTGGAGAGCGGCGAGCTGGAGCGGGGGCGGGGATTCTTCGAGAGCGCGGAGGCGTGCCTGGTCGACTCCGGAGCCCCCCTGACGGCGCGGGCCCCCGCGCTGCGCGGCCGGGCCGTCGCCCACTACCTCGCCGGTGAGCTGCGCTACGCCGTCTACCTGCTGGAATCCACCCTCGACGAACTGAACCGCGGTGGGCTGCACGACCCCGACGCCCTACTCCTGCTGTACGCCAGTGCCATCGGCCCCTACATGGACATGGGGGCCCACGCCAGGGCCGCCCAGGCCGCCGAGCTGGCCCTCGCGCTGGCCCCGAGCGTCGCCGACCCCGCCTTGGTGGCCCGCATGCACCGCTCCGTCGCGCGCACCCTCCTCGCGGAGGGCCGGCTGAACGAGGCCGACGCCTCCCTCGCCAAGGCGGCCGAGCTCTACCGCTCTCTGCAACTGCGCACCGAACTGGCCAACTGCCACTGGATGCGGGGCTACGTGCACGCCCAGAACGGCGAGCTGGAACGAGCCGAGGCAGAACTGCGCGAGGCGCTCGACATGCTGTCGGCCAGCCGTGCCACCCTCTACCGCAGCCAGGCCGCCGTGGAGCTCGCCGACGTGCTGCACCGGCGGGGGCGCTCGCACGAGGCCGCCGACCTGCTGCGCGAGGTGCTCGACGACCTCTCCTCGGAGCGGGGCGCGGTCCACTCGGCCGCCGCTCACCGGCTGCTCGGCATCATCGCCGAGGACTCCCAGGACACCGAGACCGCCGAGGAACACTACGTGCGGGCGCTCAGCCTTCTGGAGCGGGCCGGCGCGGCCGGAGACCTGGCCGACCTGTGTCGCCTCCTCGGCGACCTGCTGCGGCGCACGGGCCGGGTGGAGGCCGCCCTGGACGCCTACCGGACGGGGCTCGGTCACCGCACCGCCCCCGGCACGACCACCCTCGGACCGGCTCCCGCCCAGCCGCCCCTCTGACGACGGTGCGGGGGACGGCGGCGAAGAGGGTGCCTTCGGCAGGTCCGACGTCCCGGACCCGGGGGCCCGGGGCACGGCTCCCCGGCGCGCCGAGCCGACCACCCGCCCTTCGTTTCGGCCGCGGCCGAGCGGGGTAGTCGGAGCGCGGCCGGCGGATCCGCGACCGTGCCCGCGGTCGACTCCCGGGCGGGGGCGGGCCCGACCCGGGAGTGGTGTGCCCCCTGTGCGGGGGAGGAGGGGGAACGGCCCACGAGCCGGTCGAACCGGTGGCGCGAAGGAGGCGGTCGGCGTGTGGCCCAGCGGTGGATCCCCTCCCGACCCCGAGGAGCCCGACGACGACACGCCGTCGGCGGGGCGGTACGCCGCGCGGGCCGTCGAGGAGATCGCGACGGAGATCCGGCGCGGCCCGCCCGAGGAGGCTCCCGCCCGGTTCTGCGGCGCCGTGCTCCGGGTGCTTCGGGTCACCGACGCCGGGGTTTCCCTCCTGGGCGCCGGGCTGCCCGCCCCGTGGTGCGCCGGCGGTGAACGCGCGGCGTGGCTGGCCGAGACGCAGGCCACGCTGGGCGAGGGGCCCGGCGTGGAGGCCGCCTCCACCGGTGCCGCCGTGCTGGTGGGTGACCTGACCGTCGACCCGGCCGCGCGTCGCTGGCCCCTCTACGCGCGCGAGGCGGTCTCCGTCGGTGTCCGGGCGTCGTTCGCCCTGCCGCTCACGGGGCCGACGGACCCCATCGGCGTCCTCGACCTGAGCCGCGACACCCCCGGCCCACTCGCCGGGTCCGAGTACGCCGCCGCCGCGCGGATCGCCGACGCCCTGGCCACCGCCCTCGCCGCGTCGGCGCGCGGCGAGGGCGGTGAGGGCCACGAGACCGGCGTCCTGCAACGACGTTGGCCCACCGGCCCGCGGGGCGGTCACGACACCGCCCATCAGGCCGTCGGCATGATCATGGCTCAGCTCGGCATCCCCGCGGCGGAGGCCTTGGCCCGCCTCCGCGCCCGGGCCTTCGCCCGGGGGACCACGGTGTATCAGACCGCCCGCGACGTGGTCGCCCACCGGGAGCGGATCGATCCGGACCGCTGATGCCCGGGGCGATCCGCGTGCCGCCCCCGCGTGGCGGGATCGACCGGCGACGGAGGCGGGGGGCGTCGAGACGAGGTCGGAGCGGGAAGGCTCCTCTCGCCGGTGTCCGACGCCTCAGTAGCGCACGGCTTGTACGACGTCCGCCAGGACCTCGCCGGCCAGCGTGCGGGTGCTGCGCGCGGTGGCGCGGGAGGACTCGCCGGCGGACACGTCGTCGAGGGTCACGACCACCGTGTCGAGCAGGTTCCCGTCCTCGTCGGTGAAGTCGACCAGAACGGCGAAGGACCGGGTCGTGTCGTCGGTGTTCCGCGCGGTCACCTCGGTGGTCACGTGTCCGTCGTCGCCGGTCTCCGTGTCGCCGAGACTGACGTCCCGCCGCACGTCGACACCGTCGGTGATCTCCTCGAACCACCTCCCGGCCTCGGCCGTCGCCGAGGCCACGATGTCCCCGCCCTGCGAGGCGAGCGACGCCGCAGCGGAGGCGGCCCGGCTGGCGGCGCTCTCCGCCGACGAGGGCGGGGGCTCGCTCTCGTCGCCGCCGCAGCCGGTCGACGCCGTGGCCAGTAGCAGGACGAGAACGGCACCAGCCGCCCGGCGCGCCCGGTGAGCGGCCATGTCGCCTCCTTGCTCCGTCGTGGCCGGGGTCGTTCCCGGCCTCCCCAGTCAAGGACGGGGTTCTCCGGAGCGCACCCCCGCGGGCGGCCGAACGGGGGACCGCCGTTCCGGTCGCGCCGACGGCCGTCGCACCGGGTTCCGTCCGGCGCTGGTCGACCGCTCGGGGGTCGGGGTGCCGGGCCGGCGGGGGATGCCGGCCCTCGCGGCGCGACGCGGACCGGTCGGTTCGGCGCCTGGTTCGGCCCGGGGTGCCGCTCGGGTGTCCGGGCGAACCGGTCATCCGACGGCGGGCCCGCTTCCCCACACGACGTCGGAGGGGGCGACGCGAACGGCGTCCACCAACGCCCGCATGTCCGTGAACCCGTGGTCCCGGAGGGCCGCCGGCACGTCGCTCAGCCGCGTGGCGCCCCAACGGGCGAGGAGCGCCCGGCACAGCTCGCGCAGGGTTCTGGGGTCCACGACGGGATCCGGGCGGGCGGCGGCCTCGTCCGCCGCCGTCCAGGCCCGGCTCAGGGCCGGGTGGTCGCGCAGTCGTTCGATCAACGGCGTCCGCCAGTCCACCCGGGGGTCGCCGAGCCAGAGCCGGGCGGCCAGGAGCGGTCCCGTCTCCTGCCACGCCCGGCCGCGTTCGTCGTCGCGCAGCAGCGACAGGGCGTCCCCGGCCTCCTCGCGACAGGACGGCAGGCCGAGCCGGGCGAGGCGGGGGAACAGAGCCCGGGCGAGGGGTCCCCACTCCAGGTGGGTTCGGTTGGGGTCGACGGTGGCGTCGGGGCCGCACACTCCGGCGAGGGCGTTCCTCGCGCCCGCCGACGTGACGGCTCCTTGCGGGGTCCGGGACTCGGAGAGCAGGCATTCGGCCGCCACGGAGCGCTGGAACTCGGGGTATCCGGACCATTCGAGGGCGAGCCGGGCCAGGATCTCGTCGTCCCGGTGCCGTCGCCGCGCGGGCGGCGCGGACGGCCCCGGCGGGGCGCCGACCGACGCCGACCGCCCGCTCGCCTCGGCCGGCACGGGGGTCGGGGTGCGCAGCCGGAGAAACGTCGTCGGGGCGAGCCGCGTCGGAACCCCCCGGTAGCGCAGCCCGGTGGCCGCTCGGGGGCGTCCGGCCACGGGGGAACGCCGTTCCACCGCGGCCCGGGTGACGGCCTCCGCGGCGTCCCGGTACCCGACCCCGGGACCGAGCGCGGCCCGGTGGGCGCGGAAGGACTCCAGCGCGGCGGGACGACAGCCGCGCCGTCGGGCACGGTCGAGGACGGTGAGACAGTCACGCGCGGAGAAGGGGAGGCTCTTGGCCGCCTCCACCAGGGTCCGCGCGGTCGCCCGGTCGATGACACCGGCGTCGGCGGCCCGGTCGGCCGCCTCCCGGAGGTCCACCAGCGCCCAACTCGTCGGCCGGTAGCCGTCCTCGGCTCCGGCGTCGACCAGCGCCACCTCGTCGTCGCCGACCAGGACGCCGTCACGGAAGGCGCGGAAGACCTCCCCCACCCCGCGCATGCCGAACGCCGACAGTTCGGCGGCGCGGAGCGCGCCCATTCCCGAGGCGCCGTAGACGGTCACCCCCCGGTCGAGGAGGGAGAGCAACTCCTCGTGGCGGATCGCGCGTGCCCGACGGAAGACCCCGTCGATCACGACCAGTACGTCGCCCTCGGCCCAGTCCCAGCGCAGGACTTCGTCCGCGGCCACGGGGGCGCGCACGTCCGCCTCGGGCGCGACGCGACGGATCGCCGCCGCGCTGATGGAGGGGCCGGCGGTGACGACGAACCGTGTCCGGGAGGTCATGGTCTCGCTCCGGAGTCGAAGGCGAGCCCCGGCGCGAGGACACGCACCACGGGGATCGCGTAGGAGGGGCGGGTGAGGTCGGCGCGGAGCACCGTGACGTCCCGGCGTGCCGAGAGCTCCAGCAGGGTGTCCAGGTCGGCGTCCAGGTCGCGCGGACCGCGTGAGGTCTGCGCCGGGTCGCCCAGCAGGTCGGCCACCGTCCGGGCCCTGGCGGGTCCACGTCGGCGCGGCGCGGGGGTGTCGGCCAGACGGGTGAGGAGGTCGTGGGACGGCGCGGAGTCGTCGCCGACACCGGCCACGGCGGTCAGCCGGGACCGCGCGGCACCGGTCAGCGCCCGGCACAGCGCGACGTCCGCGTCGGGGTGGGCGCCGACGCCGGCGAACCAGCGCGGAACCGTCGGGGACCAGACCCGTGCGGCGAAGGCGGGAACCCGGAGTTCCCCGGCGATGTCGGCCACCTCGACCACGGCGCCCGCGCGGAGGCAGCCGGCCAGGGTCTTGGACGCCGTCCCGGATCCGTCCGGCATGACGGCGACGGCCGACGCCCAGGGGTCGCCGAGGCGACCCGCGGTCACCGCGCAGTGGCACTCCACCAGTTCCAGCAGGCCGTGCAGGGTGGCCTCGGTGAGTCCGTTTCCCGCCCCGAGTCCCTCCGGGGCGGTCCGGACGGTGGGGGGCACCCAGGAGGAACGGACGCGGAGGTCGAAGGCGATCGACTCCGTCGGCGCCCAGGTGTCGGTGCGTCGCGTCAGGTCCTCGACCGGGGACCAGCCGATCCGTGTCGAGGGGGCGAGGGAGTTGGCGCGCAGCAGGGGCAGGTCTCGCCAGTGGTAGGTGAGTTCTGCGGCGATTTCGGCGGGCGCGGCCGGCGTGGTCCTCGGCGAGGGCTCCTCGGCACAGCGCAGCTCGACCGCCCCCATGGCGGCCGAGACACGGGCCAGCGCGTGGGTGACGCCCGTGCCGCGTGCCACGGGTCGGTTCCAGGCGTTGGGTCGTACCGCCTGCCAGACGGGGAGGCCGAGGTCGTCCAGGGACGTCACGTCCGCGACCCGGGTCACGCCGGCACGGGACAGGACCGGTCGCAGTCGCCGCCACGTCTCCTGTGGTGGGGCGGTCCGGTGAGTTCCCTGCCAGATCGCACTCCACCGGTCGGCGGGTGTCGGGGGGTCGAGGGGGGTGGCCACGGGATGCTCCCGGGTGTGGCCGGCCGGAGGCCGCTCGGTGCGGGCGGGCCGCACCGCGCTCCTACCCGGCCGGTGTCACGGGACGCCTGTCGAGGTCGGGCCCGCGCACGGCCGCCGGGGGCGGTGCGTGGGGGCGGATGATGTCGTCGGTGTCGTCCTTCATGCTGCTGTCCCTCGCCGTGGCGCGACGTCCGTGTGGAGGCGCCGGACGTCCGGATCACTCTCCACGATGGCGCGCGGGCGCCGTCGGCGTGATCCCCCGAGAGGCCCGCCCGGTGGAGGAGGCGGGGTCCGCCGTCCGACCCAACCGAAGGCGAGGCAGGCGCGCGCGGGGAGGCCACGTACGAGTGGTTGCGGGGCGCCGCGGGCGCGGGGTGGGTGATCGCACGGACGGCTCGGGGCGGGTGGCTCCCGAGGGCGCGCGGGGTGCGTGGGCGCGCGGCCCGGGGCGGGTCCGGGCGGCCGGCGCGTCGCGAGGGGGCGGGCGGGACGCTCACCCCCGGCCGGGGCCGCCGCCTCCGAACGAACCGCTCGAACCGGGCAGCCAACGCCGGCGGACCTGGTCCTTGCCCTTGCGGGTGGAGGCGTTGTCGAGCTCGTACGGCATGAGGCGGGTGCGGCCGTCGGGGGCCACGGGGACCTCCTTCGGTTCCCGCATCTCCCGTTCCTCGTGCACCGGGCCCGTCTCGGGGAGCCTCGGCTGCTCGTCGGCGCTGGGGCGGGGCGACTCGCGGTCCATGACCCGGATGCCGACGCGTACTGCCCACACGAGGGCGCCGGCGACGACCAGTCCGCCGACGAAGGCCGCGATCATGTTCCACGTGTTCTGGGACGCGGCCAGCACCTCATACGTTGCCGTACTCATGCGTCGAGTATCGCCCGACGAAGCGCGAAACGCGACACAAGGGTGTTCCGGGTGCATTTCACCCGGAAGTGGGCGACCTCGAACCGGCCGCCGTCCGTGCGGGAGGGCGTCGCACGCGGCAGGGGCGTGACCGGGTCCTCCGGCCCGGCCGGAGGACCCGGGCGCGCCCGGAGCGGCGGGCCTACTACGCCGGGTCGTCCGGTCGGCGCACCGTCTCCCCCTCGATCACCGTCGGCCGCCGCGCGTCTCCCGGCTCGGCGGTCCCGGAGTCGGCGTCGCCGGCGCGTCCGGTCGGCTCCGCCTCCTTCATGGCGCGGCGTTCGGCCTTGAGGATGCGGGCGGCCTTCCCCGCGGAGCGGGTCAGCTCGGGGAGTTTCCTGATCGTCAGGAAGGCGATGAGGACGATGAGGATGATGGCGAGTTCACTCAGTCCGAGCATGGGGTCCCTGTCGGTCGGCACGGTCGACGTCCACCGGGCAGGGCCGGAATCGGGCCGCCGGCGGGCGTGGGTCGTCACCAGTGTGGGTCAGCTGCCGGATTCCCGGGGTGGCAGGTCGCTCCAGGGGCCGCTCGACGGGATGATCCCGGCCACACGCCGGGCGCGGGAGGCGCGGCGTTCCACCCCGCCGCGCCGAGGCGGGGTGGAACCCCGACGGAGCCTGTGGCCCCGGTCGGCGGGCCCCGCGCGGGGCCCGATCCGGCCCGCCCGGCCGCCGCCGAACGGCTCTTCCCGCCCGGGGCGGGATCCCGCCCCGGGCGGGAAGAGGAATAAAGTGAGGGCCGCCGACGTCTTGACCGAAACGCTTTGCTTGCCCTTTACCATGAGTGTTGACCTTTTTCTCGACTCGTCAAGGAGCCCCGTTCCGTAATGGAGCCTCCCAGTACCGGCCGTGCCATATCCCGCGGTGACCACTCCGCGGACCGTGTGGGAGCGGAGGTGGCGCGGTGACCGAGGTCCTGCTCCTCCTGCTGGCCCTCCTCCTCACCCTGGCCTGTGCGGTCTTCGTCGCCGCCGAGTTCTCGCTGACCACCGTCGAGCGGGGCGATCTGGAGCGCGCCGCCGACTCCGGCGAGCGCGGCGCCGCGGGCGCCCTCAAGGCCGTTCGGCGTCTGACCGTCCAGCTGTCCGGCGCCCAGCTCGGCATCACCGTCACCTCCCTCGTCATCGGCATGCTGGCCGAGCCGTCCATCGCCGCGCTGCTGCGTGGCCCGCTGCTGGCCGTCGGCCTGGGCGGCGCGGCCCCGGCCGTCGCCACGCTTCTCGGTGTGAGCCTCTCCACCGTCGTGCTGATGGTCGTCGGCGAGCTGGTCCCCAAGAACTGGGCGATCTCCCGACCGCTGGCAGTCGCCAAGGTGGTGGCCGGACCGCAGCGCGGCTTCACCGCCGCGTTCGGCCCCTTCATCTCCCACCTGAACAACACCGCCAACCGCTTCGTACGCCGCTTCGGCCTCGAACCGGCCGAGGAGCTGGCCTCCGCCCGCACCCCCGAGGAACTGGTCGCCCTCGCCCGGCACTCCGCCGCGGAAGGGGCCCTGGAGGCGGACTCCGCGGAGCTGTTCGTCAGGACACTGCACCTGGGCGAGCTCACCGCGGAGAACGTGATGACGCCACGCGTCGACGTCAAGGCCCTGGAGGAGCACGCCACAGCGGCGGACGCGGCCAATCTGACCCATGCCACCGGCCTGTCCCGCTTCCCCGTCTACCGCGAGAGCCTGGACGAGGTCGTGGGCACCGTCCACATCCGCGACGTCCTCTCGCTGCCCCCCCGGCTCCGCGCCACGACGCCCGTCACCGAGCTGGCCACGTCACCGCTCCTGGTGCCGGACAGCCTGCCCGCCGACCGGCTGCTGGAGCGGATGCGCGCCTCCCGCACCATGGCCGTCGTCATCGACGAGTACGGCGGCACCGCCGGTGTCGCCACCGTCGAGGACATCGTCGAGGAGGTGGTCGGGGAGGTACGTGACGAACACGACCCGGAGGAGGTGCCGGTGCTGCTGCCCGCCCCCGCCGATCCCGACGGCCGACCGGCCTGGGAGGCGGACGGCTCCGTGCGCCTCGACGAGCTCGCGCGCATCGGGCTGACGGCTCCCGACGGTCCCTACGAGACCGTGGCCGGGCTGGTCGCCAACCATCTCGCCCGTATCCCCGCCAAGGGGGACGCCATCGAGCTGGGGGGCTGGCGCGTGGACGTGCTCGGCGTCGAGCACCACCGGGCCGACCGGGTCCGGGTCACCGCCCCGTCCACGCCCGCCCCCGTCGCGGCGGGACAGCGGACCGAGGTGGCCCGGTGACCGCGATCCAACTGCTCGTGGGAGCGTTCACGCTCCTCACCAACGCCTTCTTCGTGGGGGCCGAGTTCGCCATGATCTCGGTACGTCGCAGCCAGATCGAGCCCCGGGCGGAGGCGGGCGACAAGCGCGCCCGGATGACGCTGTGGGGCCTGCGGCACCTGTCGGCGCTGATGGCCACCGCGCAGCTGGGCATCACCGTGTCCTCGCTGGTGCTCGGCGCGGTGGCCGAGCCGGCCATCGCGCACCTGCTGGAGCCCGGTTTCGAGGCGGTCCACGTGCCGCAGGCGCTCGTCCACCCCATCGCCTTCGCCATCGCGCTCACCCTCGCCACGTACCTGCACATGCTGATCGGCGAGATGATCCCGAAGAACATCGCCCTGGCCGCCCCCAAGGCGACCGCGTTGGCCCTGGGCCCGCCTTTGGTCGCCCTCACCCGGGCGCTGCGCCCCTTCGTGTTCGGCATCAACGCCTTCGCCAACGCCCTGCTGAAGCTGTTGCGGGTGGAGCCCAAGGACGAGGTCGAGGCCGTCTTCACCGATGACCAACTGGCCCGCATGGTCGTCGACGCCAGCGAGGCGGGACTCCTCACCCCCGGGGACGGGGAACGCCTGCGGGACGCGCTGGAACTGGGCACCCGCCCGGTCGGCGAGATCCTGGTGCCGGCGCAGCAGATGCGGACGGTGACGCACACCGTCACCCCCTCGGAGCTGGAACGGCTGGCCGCCGAGGCGGGCTACTCCCGCTTCCCGGTCACCGGCCCGGACCACGCCCTGCTCGGGTACCTGCACATCAAGGACACCCTGGGGCTGGCCGAACGGGACAAGCCCTTCCCGCGCGCCGCGCTGCACCGGGTCACCCGGGTCCGGATCGACACCCCGCTCGACGACACCCTGACCGCGCTCCGCGCGGACGGCGGACACCTGGCGGCGGTCACCGGGGAGACCGGCAAGGTCCTGGGGTTCGTCACCATGGAGGACGTGCTGACCGAACTGGTCGGCCCGGCCCCGGCGTCGGCCTGACCCTCGCCCCGCCTCCCGACCACCGGGAGGCGGGCCGCGGGCCCCCTCGCCCCCGGCCTCTCGGGGCCGGCCGACGCGCACGCGCGGACGCCACCGGCGGCGGGTCCGCGCGACGTACCCGCCTCGCCACCCCGCCGCTTCGACCTGAGCGCGTCAGGTGTGGAGAATCATGGGCATGAGTGAGAACGTGTATTTCAAGATCTCGGCCGACGGCGAGGACCTCGGCCGCATCGTCTTCCGCCTCTTCGACGACGTGGTGCCCAAGACCGCGCGCAACTTCCGTGAGCTGGCCACCGGCGTGCACGGCTTCGGCTACCAGGGGTCGCCCTTCCACCGGGTCATTCCCGGCTTCATGCTGCAGGGCGGCGACTTCACCCGAGGCGACGGCACCGGGGGCAAGAGCGTCTACGGCGAGAAGTTCGCCGACGAGAACTTCCGGCTCAAGCACGACCGGCCGTTCCTCCTGAGCATGGCCAATGCCGGTCCCGGCACCAACGGGTCCCAGTTCTTCGTCACCACCGTGGTCACGCCCTGGCTGGACGGCAAGCACGTCGTCTTCGGCGAGGTCGTGGAGGGCGAGGACGTCGTCAAGGCCGTCGAGTCCCTCGGAAGCTCCTCCGGAGCCACCGCCAAGAAGATCGTCGTCGAGGAATCCGGCATCGTCGCCTGAGACCGGTCTCGCGGGCGCCCACCCCTGCCGCGGGGGGCGCCCGCGTCGCGGCCCGGGCCGACCCTGTCGGCGTAGCGCCCCTCGAACATCTCGGGGCGACGCGCGGCCGACGGGAGGCCGGAGGGCCGGGCCGCCCGTCCCGGCGGCGAACGGCCGGGGGGCCCGTCGGACCATGCCGTCCGCCCGTTCGCCCGACCGGCCCAACCCGCCCGCCCCCGGCCACGACGCCTCGCCGACCCCGGTCGCACGCGACCCGACCGGATGCTTTGATGGCCGCGCCGGGCAGGTAGTCGCCAGGCGCGCCGACGCTCGCGCCGACGCGCCTGAGCCTCGCAGGCGAGGGCCAGTATGTTCGACACGAGCGCCCCGATCACGGCCACGTTCCTGGTCTATGTGGCCGTCATGATCGGTACGGGAGTCTGGGCGTACACCCGCACGCGCACCTTCGCCGACTTCGCCCTGGGCGGTCGCAGACTCAGCGGCACCGTCGCCGCGTTGTCCGCGGGGGCGAGCGACATGTCGGGCTGGCTCTTCCTCGCGTTCCCCGGCGCCGTGTACGCGGCCGGCCTCGGCGCCGTCTGGATCGCCGTGGGGCTGGCCATCGGCACCTACCTCAACTGGCTGCTCGTCGCCCCCAGGCTGCGCACCTACACCGAGCGGGCCGGAAACGCGGTCAGCCTGTCGGCCTATCTGGAGGAGCGCTTCGAGGACCGCACCCGGATCCTCCGCACGGTCTCGGCGGCGGTGACCCTGGTCTTCTTCACCGCGTACGTGGCGGGGGGACTGGTCGCCGGCGGACTGTTGTGCCAGACGGTCTTCGGCTTCCGCTTCGGGCTCGGTGTGACGCTCACCGCCCTGGTGATCGTCGTCTACTCCTGTCTGGGCGGCTTCCTCGCCGTCAGTACCACGCACGTCATGCAGGCCACGCTGATGCTGCTGGCGCTGCTGGTGGTCTCCCTGACCGGTCTCGCCCTGCTCGGCGGCTTCGTGGACCTGGGCCACGCCGTCCAGGCTCGCACCCCGGGGCTCCTGGACATGGGTGCCGCCGTGGGCTACGAGGACGGCCTGTGGTCGGAGGGCGGAAGGCTCGGAGCGGTGGCGACGCTCTCTCTGCTCGCCTGGGGCCTCGGATACTTCGGACAGCCGCACATCCTCGCCCGCTTCATGGGTATCCGGACCATCCGGGCCATCCCGAAGGCCCGTCGCGTCGGCACGGCCTGGGTGGTCGTGGTCCTCGGTGGCGCCACCCTGGTCGGCCTGGTCGGCATCGCGTGGCTCGGCACGCCCCTGCCCGACCCGGACACCGTCTACGTGGTCCTCGGCAGGACGCTGCTGAACCCCTGGCTGGCCGGACTGCTGCTGGTCGCCGTCCTGGCGGCGATCCTGTCCACGGCCGACAGTCAGCTGCTGGTGTCCTCGGTCGCCCTCACCGAGGACTTCTACCGTGCCTTCCTGCGTCGAGGTGCCACCGACCGTGCCCTGGTCTGGGCGGGACGCGCCGCCGTCCTCCTCGTGATCGTCGTCGCGTACGTCGTGGCGTTGCGGGCCGACGGACTGCTCGGCATCGTCGCCTACGCCTGGGCCGGTCTGGGGGCGGCCTTCGGGCCGGTCGTGCTGCTCTCGCTGTACTGGCCCCGGATGACCTGGGCGGGGGCGATGGCCGGGATCGTGGGCGGCGCGGTCACGGTCGTCCTGTGGGGGCGGATCAACCGGAACCTCGGGCCGCTGGAATCCGACGTCTACGAGATGGTCCCCGGCGTCCTGGTCGCGACGGTCGCCGCCGTGGTCTTCGGCAGGTTCGCCGGGAGGCCGCCGAGGCGCGCCTTCTGGCGGATGCCGGGTTCAGGGGTCAACCAGTTGCAGCTGGCCCCGTTCCTCACGCACGCCCCGGTGGGCATCGCCGTCCTCGACCTGGACCTGCGCTACGTCTGGGTGAACGAGCCTCTGGACCGCATGGTGCCGCTCGCCCGACGTCTGGGGCGGAAGGCCAGCGAGGTGCTGAACTCACCGAACGCGCGGGCGTTCGAGGAGCGCATGCGGGGTGTCCTCAGGACCGGGCGTCCCCTGATGGACCACGAGTTCGCCACCGGTTACATGGACGCCCGAGGCGAACGCGTCTACTCGGCGTCCTTCTTCGCCATGCGGGACCGCCAGGGCAGGTCGGTGGGCGTCTGGTACATGGTCATCGACGTCACCGAACGGCGGCGGGCACAGGAGCGACTGGCCCTGTTGAACGACTCGGGGGCGCGCATCGGCAGCACGTTGGACGTGGCGCGTACGGCGCAGGAGATGGCCGACTCGGCCGTTCCGGCTCTGGCGGACTTCGTCGCGGTCGACCTGCTGGAGGGCGTCGTCCTCGGCGAGGAGCCGCCGCCCGGGCCCTTCGCTCCGGAGCCCCTGATCCGGCGGGCGGGGCTGCGGTCGGTCCGAGAACGGGCGCCGGAATCGAGTCTGGCCCTGGGGGAGGCGACCAGGCGGGCCGCCACATCGCCGGTCACCCGGTGTCTCCGAGAGGGAAGGACGTTGGTGGAGCGCGCTCTGGATCTCGCCACCAGCGCATGGATCACGGAGGACCGGGCCCTGGGGGAGGCCGTCCGCGCCTACCGGTTCCGCTCGCTGATCGCCGTCCCGGTGCGGGCGCGGGGTGTCACCCTGGGCGTGGCCACCTTCGCCCGGTCGCGGCGTTCGGGGCCCTTCGAACCGGACGACGTGCGGCTGGCCGAGGAGATCGTGGCCCGCGCCGCGGTCAGCATCGACAACGCGCGCCGCTACACCCGCGAGCGCACGGCCGCACGGTCGCTCCAGAAATCCCTGCTACCGCAGGAGTTGACGGGCAGATCCGCCCTGGAGGTGGCCTCCTGGTACCTTCCGGCGGACGCGCCGAGCGGGGTCGGCGGAGACTGGTTCGACGTGATCCCCCTGTCCGGGGCCCGGGTCGCCCTGGTCGTCGGGGACGTCGTCGGCCACGGCATCAACGCGGCCACCACCATGGGACGGCTGCGGACGGCCGTCCGTACGCTGGCCAACCTCGACCTGCCTCCGGACGAACTCCTCGCGCACCTGGACGACCTGGTGATCGGGCTGATGGAGGAGGAGGACGACCAGGAGTGGGCGCCGGAGGAGGGGGGCGCCGCCTTCCTCGGGGCGACCTGCCTGTACGCCGTGTACGACCCGGTCACCCGGCGGTGCACGCTGGCCAGGGCCGGGCATCTCCCGCCGGTCGTCGTCGGTCCGGACGGCGCCGCCGACATCCCCGACCTTCCCGCCGGTCCGCCGCTCGGTCTCGGCTACCTGCCCTTCGAGTCCGCCGAGATGGAAGTGGCGGAGGGCAGTCTGATCGCCCTCTTCACGGACGGTCTCGTGGAGAGCAGGGACCGCGACATCGACACCGGACTGGCCCGGCTGAGCGAGGCCCTCGCCGGAGGCGGCCCGACGCTTCGGGCCATCGGACGCAGGGCGCTGGACGCCCTGCTGCCCGGGCCCCCGTCGGACGACTCGGCCCTCCTCCTCGCCCGCACCCGCGGCCTGCCTTCGGAGCGGGTGGTCTTCTGGGAGTTGCCGGCCGACCCCGCGGCCGTGGCCCAGGCGCGGGTCCGGTGCGCGCGCCGACTGGCCGAATGGGGCCTTCACGACCTGGCGTACACCACCGAGTTGATCGTCAGCGAGCTGGTCACCAACGCCATCCGCCACGCGAGCGGACCGGTCGGAATCCGGCTGATCCGTGACCGCTTCCTGATCTGCGAGGTCTCCGACACCAGCAACACCACGCCCCGGCTGCGCCACGCCCGGACCACCGACGAGGGCGGGCGGGGACTGTTCATCGTGGCGCGCCTCGCGCAGCGTTGGGGGACCCGATCGACGGCGACCGGAAAGACCATCTGGGCCGAACAGACGCTGCCGGACGGTTGATCCCGCCCCCGCCCGGCGTACGGTCCGGACGGGGGGCGGGGGCGCGTCGTCCCGCGGGACCCCGATCGGGGGCGCCGGTCGGGGCGCCGAGGGGGGGTACCTCAGATCCCGCCGTACTCCTTGATCACCCGCCGGGCCTGCGCGAACAGCATGCCCACGTTCACCGACTTGCGACAGACCGCCACCGCCACGACGTCCTGACCCTCGTTCATGCGGATGAACAGGTGGGTCAGGTTCTCGCTGTTCACCAGGATCTCCTGGAAGTAGTGGTGGTCGTCCTGCACCCCGCGTCGTTCCTTGAAGACGTCCTCGATCATGAGGACGGTGCGGCCCTGGAAGAGGTCGAGGGTCGCACCGGCGAGCAGGTCGAGGACCTCCGTGGGGTGGGTGTCGACGGTCTCGTAGGACAGGAGCATGCCGGTGGCCATGTCCACCACCCCGGCCGCCACGCAGTCGGGGGTCTCCGACCGCAGGGCCTTGACCAGCGCCGCCACTTGGTCGGAGAACCCCGTGATGCGTTTCGTCGCCATTTCGCTATTTCCCTTCGGAGAGGACGGCCCCGATGCGCTTGAGCATCGGTTGGGCTTCCACGTGCAGTCGGTCGACGTCCAGGCCGTCGTCGCCGAGGATCACGAGCAGGGCGGTGTCCGCCACCGTGTACACCGCCGCGCACCCTCGGCCCGACCAGGCCACGGTGCGCTGGAGGGTGCCGCGTCCGGTGGCCGCGGCGGTCCGCTGGGAGATCCCCATCTGGGCGGCCGAGAGCGCGGCCAGGCCGTCGGGCTCGATCCCGTCCTCGGTGTCCGCCGCGATGAGCAGTCCGTCCACCGCGGCGACGAGCGTGTCGGTGATCCCGGGTATGCGGTCGCGAAGCTCTCTCATCTCACCCGCCAGCGCCTCGTGATCCACTCACGTACCTCCTCGCACGATGTTCGTGACTCCCCGGGCGGTTCAGGATTCGGTCCCGCCGAACAGGCCGGCCCGGGTGCGGCCCTTGAATCGGAACAGTCCCTTCCAGTTCGTCGTCGACTCCGACGCGACCAGGGCGTTCGCCCTGAACCCACTGGCCCCCGGGGTGCGTCGGGGAAGGGATTCGATCGACGCCACGACCTCGGGGCCGGCCGTCGCGTGACGCGGCGTCGGGACCTCGGCCGCCCACACCCGGGGTGTGTCGCCCGAGGGGGCGTCCTGGCCGGCCCGCTCCAGCCATCCCTCGCCGAGCATGCGGGAGACCTCGACGGTGACGCCGTACACGCCCCGTCCGAGCGCGAACGCGATGTCCCTGGGGGTGCGCCGCCCGTTCGCGAGGGAGAGGATCTCCAGGCGGCGGGGGGTTCGGGTCTCGGCCCGGTCGGGGACGCGCCGGGTCGAGACCACCCGCTCCCGGTCCGGGAGGACCGCCTCGGGCAGGGCCGCGAGGCCGGCCAGCCGGCGGGCGGCGGCGTCCAGGACCGCCAGGGGATCCTCGTCCGCCACCACGGGGCCGTCCGGCGTCGCGTCCGGGGTGGCGACGCACTCGGCCACGTCCCCCGCGACGATGGCGAAGACCGCGTCTCGAAGGGCCATCGCGGAGACGACCTGCAGTTCGGCGGCGCCCACGTGGCCGCGTGCGACGAGCCCGGCGTCCGGGTTCTCCGGCATGGTGCGCGCGGGGAAGAGCTCGGCCCGGTCGGCCTCGCTCAGGCGACCGGAACGCAGCAGGAGGGCGTCCACCCCGGGTGCCCCCGGGCTCTCGACGGCGATCACCCGGCCTCGCCGGAGATGGAACACCCCGCCGGGCCTGCCGCGCACGCGCAGCGCCGTGGTCGTCCCGTCGGCCCGGCACCGGGCCAAAGCCCTGGAGAGCGCGCCGAAACCGGCTTGGTGAACGGATTCGTGAAGGTCCGACACCTTTCCCCCTCTGCCCGACCGTGTTGTGCCATCCGGTGCGTTCGCACGAACGCCTGACATGTGGCCCCAGCGGGGTATGTGTATCAGCCGTACGGGTGATTTCCGGCGCCCTGACGGCAACTGACAGGAGCTGTCGGATTCTGCGAGGAGGGGGTGTTCTCGGGGGCGGAAACGTGTCGCCCGATGCCGTGTCGCGCAAGGTCGTCAAGGCGCGGCGGGCGCCCTCCCCGGCGGAGCGACGAGGGGAGCGGCCGGGCGGGGACAGGGGGGCCACCGGGCTCGCCTCTCCTCGGCGCGCGGGCGCTCGGGTCGGCGTTCCCCACTCGGTCGGGGCCGGGTGCTCGGCGCGGGCGGTTCAGGTGTCCGTCGCTGCCCGAGGGCCCAGTCGCCCTCGAAGGGTCGCGGCGAAGTCCTCGGCCATCGCCAGTCGTGCGCGGAGCGTCTCGCAGCGATCGTCGGCCATCCGCCGGTAGGCGTCCAGACGTTCGCGCAGCCGCTCCCGCTCCTCGCCGGCGAGCCCGTCGGAGGCCGCCAGTCGGTCGGTGACGTCGAGCAGCTCGCGCATCTCGTCCAACGAGAAGTCCAGCGGTTTCATCCGGCGGATCACCATGAGGCGCTCGACGTCGACTTCCGTGTAGAGCCGGAAGCCACCCTTGCTGCGTGTCGAGGGGGTCACGAGACCGACGTCCTCGTAGTGACGGATGGTGCGCAGCGACAGGCCGGTCCGCTCGGCCACCTCTCCGATCCGCATACGTCGCTGGTCCGTCATCACCCCATGATCTCCTCTGCCGCCGCCTTCGGTTTCCGAATCCGCGCGCCCGCGGCGCCGGGTGAGGCGAATCACAGGGCGTTTACGAGTGCTCGCCTGTGATTCTCATGCCACGCCGCGCACTCTGCCCTCACGTCAGGGTAGAGTCTGCCGCGTGCCGACCGCGGCCGGGGGCCGCGGCGGCGCGCGAACGCCAGGGCGCGGGCCCGGATCGGCCCCGATGGCGTCCGAAGACCTCCGGGCCATGATGCCCGACCGGCGGCGGACGGCCGCCGCGCGGAGACGACCGACCCCACCGACGCGGTCGGCCACCGCGGGGGTCCGCCCGACGGATCCGAGCCGAGTACGACGCGCGTGCGTCCCCGAGGGTGGCGCGTGCCTGAACAGAAACGGTCGCATGTCCTCACCCCTGTCCGTGGCCCCCGGGTTCCGACCCTCCCGGCCCGATTGGCTGGCCTCCCCGAAAGTGCTCCGCACCGAGGTGCTCGCCGGATTGGTCGTCGCGCTGGCGCTGATCCCCGAGGCCATCTCCTTCTCGATCATCGCCGGGGTGGATCCGGCCGTCGGCCTGTTCGCGTCGTTCACCATGGCCGTCGTCATCTCGGTCGTGGGCGGGCGCAAGGCCATGATCTCGGCCGCCACCGGGGCCATCGCCCTGGTGATCGCCCCGCTCAACCGCGATCACGGACTGGGCTATCTGGTCGCGGCGGTGATCCTCGCCGGTGTCTTCCAGATCGTCCTCGGGGCGCTCGGGGTGGCCCGACTCATGCGGTTCGTGCCCCGCAGCGTCATGGTCGGCTTCGTCAACGCCCTGGCCATCCTCATCTTCATGGCCCAGGTGCCGGAGCTGAGCGGCGTGCCCTGGGTCGTCTACCCGCTCGTCGCCGCCGGGCTGGCGCTGATGGTGTTCTTCCCGCGCGTGACCACGGTAGTGCCCGCGCCCCTGGTCTCCATCGTCGTCCTCACCGTGATCACCGTCGCGGCCGGGATAGCCGTGCCGACGGTGGGGGACAAGGGCGAACTGCCCTCCTCGCTCCCGGTGCCTGGCCTCCCCGACGTGCCCCTCACCCTGGAGACGCTGACCGTCATCGCCCCGTACGCCTTCGCCATGGCGCTGGTGGGTCTGATGGAGTCGTTGATGACGGCCAAACTGGTCGACGACATCACCGACACCCACTCGGGCAAGACCCGGGAGTCGATCGGCCAGGGGGTGGCCAACGTGGTCACCGGGTTCTTCGGCGGCATGGGCGGCTGCGCGATGATCGGCCAGACCATGATCAACGTGCGGGTCTCCGGCGCCCGGACCCGCCTGTCGACGTTCCTGGCCGGTGTGTTCCTGATGGTGCTCTGCATCGTCTTCGGGCCGGTCGTCTCCGACATCCCGATGGCCGCCCTGGTCGCCGTCATGGTCATGGTGTCGTTCGCGACCTTCGACTGGCACTCCGTCGCGCCCGAGACGGTGCGGCGGATGCCGCTCGGCGAGACCCTCGTCATGGTCGTCACCGTGGCCTGCGTCGTCGCCACGCACAACCTGGCCATCGGCGTCGTGGTCGGCTGCCTCACCGCCATGGTCGTCTTCGCCAAGCGCGTGGCGCACGTGGTCAACGTCTCCGGTGTCCTCGATCCGGACGGCGGGCAGATCGTCTACGCGGTCACTGGCGAGCTCTTCTTCGCCTCGTCCAACGATCTCGTCTACCAGTTCGACTACCAGGGCGACCCGGACGACGTGGTCATCGACCTCTCCCGCGCGCACATCTGGGACGCGTCCTCCGTCGCGGCGCTGGACGCGGTGGAGAACAAGTACGCCCAGCGCGGCAAGAAGGTCACCATCGTCGGCCTGAACGAGCCGAGCGCCGACATGCACGGCCGGCTGGCAGGCCAACTGAGCGGTCACTGACCGCTCTCCGGCGCCACCGCCCGCGTCGTCCGAGGAGAGGAAGGGGGCGCCGGACCCCGTCGTCGGGGCGCCGGGATCGCGCGAGCATCGCGGGTCTCAGGCGGGAGAACCGGGCGCGATCTCCTCGATGAGGCTCTCGACCAGGCCCTTGATCCGGTCGCGGATCGGGCGGACGGCGGCGACCCCCTGCCCGGTCGGGTCGTCCGGCCGCCAGTCGAGGTAGCGCTCGCCGCTGTGGGGGATCACGCTCGACGTGGCCGTCTTCCCGGGCGTTCCCCCGGTCGCGGGCTTCCCGACCCGCGCGATCGGCGAGCTGAGGATGGGGCGGGAGCGGTCCGAGTCCGTCGTCCCGCCCGGGATCGGTCCCTGGGCGCTCTACGGCCCGCTGTTCACCATCGTCGTCCTCTTCGCCCCGCGAGGGGGGACCATCACCGAGCACCCGCTGGTCGGAACACGGAGCCCGCCGACGGCGGGCGGAGTCGGACGGCGTCCGCGCCGGTGCCGCCCGCCAGGGGGTCAGTGGACGGCCAGCAGCCGTCCCATGGCCGCCACCACCGACGGCTCGACGCGGTAGTAGACCCAGGTCCCGCGCCGCTCGGAGGTCAGGAGACCGGCTTCCCGAAGCTTCTTGAGGTGATGGGAGACGGTCGGCTGGGAGACGCCGACGTCGGAGATGTCGCACACGCATGCCTCCCCGTCCTCGTGCGAGGCGACGGCGGAGAACAGTCGCAGCCGCACCGGGTCTCCCAGCGCCTTGAACATGCGCGCCGCGCGCTCGGCCTCCTCGGGGGTGAGCGGGCCTTCGTCCAAGGGCGGGCAGCACGGCTCCACCGCGTGCGACCGGGGCTCCGGCCGGGGTGGCGCCTGGGTGTTCGACATGTCTCCATGGTGGCACGGGCCGCGGTGACGCGGTCCCGAGCCGAGCGGACTTGGCGGCTCCGAGGCGAGGCCGAGCGGGGCCGATCCGGAGCGGCGCAGACCCGGGGACGGAGATCGAATCGACGTTCATCCATGTTGACCGTCTTCGATGTGAGTGTCATGCCGAAGGTGGATGGATTCGATGAATGTCATGGCAAAGGGGAGTACCGGGAGTGGCTCCACCGTCGGGCCGCGTCCCGTCGTGGTGGTCGGAGCCGGCCCGATCGGCCCGGCCGCCGCCCACCTCGCCGGGCGAGGCGTCGAACCCCTCGTCCGGCTACGAGCGGGTCCCTTCGGCCGCCACCGCCCTGGCCGTCAACCGGGAGGCCGCCGAGCGCGTCGAGCCGACCCTGCCGGAGACCGGCGTGTGCGGCGGCACGGGTCTCTACGACGAGCCCGACGCCGGCCCCCTCTCCGGACAAGGAGGCGGCTGCTGCGCGACCCCGGAGCCGATCACCCTCGGCGCCACGCCCTCTCGCCCCGTCCTAGAGTCGACGTGACCGACCCCGCCCACGCGGGGGTCGGCCTCACCGGGGTACCGCCGGAGGGTCACCAGGCGAGCTGCGCGATCTCCTCCGCCACCACCGCGCAGGCGTCGGTCGCGGGGTCGACGAGGGCATAGTGCCCGACCCCTTCCAGAAGCGTCACCCCGACCACCTCGCCGGCCTCGGCGGCGGCCCGCGCGTACGCCTCGGCGACCGCCCCGGGCACCTCCCGGTCGGCGCGACCGTGCACCAGGGCGGTGGCGATGCCCGTCGGCAGCAGCAGCGCCGGGTCCGCGTGCGCGCGCCGGGCCGCGAAGGCGTCGTCCCCGCCGAGGAACTCGCGGACGGCCCCACCGCAGACACCCGACTCGGCGGCCACCGCGAGGTCCGCGATCGGGGCGAGCGCGACCACCCCCCGCAACGGCGCCGGGCGCGCCGAGCGCCGCGGGTCGCCGACCGGCAACACGTGCCGGGCCGCCCCCCAGAGGGCCAGATGCCCACCGGCCGAGTGGCCCGTCACCACCACGCGGTGCGGATCCGCCTCCGGCAGTTCCTCGTGGACGAGCGCCGGTAGCGCGTCCAGCGCGGCGGCCACGTCGTCCAGGGTGTCGGGCCACCGCCCGGCCACCGCCGCGCCGGCGCCGCTCCCCGAGGCGCCCGCCGCCCGACCCCGTCGGTATTCCACGTTCGCCACGGCGAACCCCCGTCCCGCGAGGAAGGCGGCGAACGGCCCGACGTGACGCCGGTCGTACGGGGCACGCCAGGCGCCGCCGTGCAGCACGACGACGACCGGAGCCGGTCGAGTCGCTCCGCCGTCCCGGCGCGGCGCGTGGAAGTCGATCACCTGGTCGGGGTGGGGGCCGTAGGCGAAGGTGGCGTCCGGGGCGACGGGCGCGTGGGAGAACAAAGACGCCTCCTCCTCGGCGGCCCGCCGAGCCGCCGCGTCCTCCTCTCCGAACGGACCGCCCCCGGCTCTCGGAGCGGCGCCCCCTGGCTCCGTGATCGTGTTCGGCATGGGTCGAGCCTCTCCGTGACGAGGGGTGATGCCCGGTCGAGCGGGACGTCAGCGCACCACGTCCCCCAGGATCCGCGCCGCCCGCTCCACGTCCGCGTACCCGAGGTACAGCGGGGTGAAGCCGAAGCGCAGCACGTCGGGGTGGCGGAAGTCGCCGATGACGCCCTTCCCGATCAGTCGCCCCATCACGTCCCCGGCGTCCTCGCAGCGCAGCGCCACCTGGCTGCCTCGTTCGCGGTGCGCGACCGGGGTCGGCGTGGTGAGCCGTCCCCGCGGGACGTAGGCGGCGACACAGCGCAGGAAGAAGTCGGTGAGCGCCAGCGACTTGGCCCGCACCGCGTCGACGGACACTCCATCCCACACGTCCAGGGCGGCCTCCAGGGCGAGCATGGAGAGAATGTCGGGCGTGCCGACCCGACCCCGCCGCGCGCCGGTCGCGGGGATGTGGGCGGACGCCATCCCGAAGGGCTCGGCGTGCGAGTTCCAGCCCGGCAACGGGGAGTCGAACCGGTCCTGCGCCGCCGACCGCACATACAGGTAGGCGGGCGCGCCCGGGCCGCCGTTCAGATACTTGTAGGTGCACCCGACGGCGAGGTCGACGCCGTGTTCGTCGAGGCCGACCGGGAGGGCCCCGGCGCTGTGGCACAGGTCCCAGACGGCGACGGCGCCCGCGCGACGCGTCGCCGCCGTGAGCCCGGGCAGGTCGTACAGGCGCCCGGTGCGGTAGTCGACGTGGTTGAGCAGGACGGCCGCGGTACGCGGGCCCAGCGCGGCGGTGACGTCGTCGGGGGCCACCGCCCGGACGTGCCGGCCGGTCAACCGGGCGGCGGACTCGGCGATGTAGCCGTCCGTGGGGAACGTGGTCGCGTCGACGAGGATCTCGTCACGGTCGTCGTCGACCATGCGGACGGCGGCCACCAGCGCCTTGAAGACGTTGACGCTGGTGGAGTCGCCGACCACGATCTGCCCGGGTGCCGCGCCGACCAGAGGAGCGATCCGGTCGCCGATCCGCTCCGGCGCGGTCCACCAGCCGCTCTCCTCCCAGGACCTGATGCGCAGTTCCCCCCACTGCCGCCGCACCACGTCCTGGACGCGCTCGGCGACGTGCGCGGGCAGGGCGCCGAGCGAGTTGCCGTCGAGGTACACGTCGTCGTCGAGGACGAAGCGGTCCCGCAAGCCGCGCAGCGGGTCGGCGGCGTCCGCCCGCTCGGCCTCGTGCCGGAGATCAGACATGGGATCGCGCCGTCCACAGCTCGGGAAAGACGTTCTTTCGGGCCCGCTTCTCCAGCCAGGCGACTCCCGCGGAACCGCCGGTGCCGGTCTTGGCGCCCATCGCGCGCCGGGTGGCCACGAGATGGTCGTTGCGCCATCGCCACACCAACTCGGCGACGTCGGTCAGGGCCTCGCCGAGTCGGGCTTCCTCGCTGTCCGGGTCGCCGTCGTAGACGGCCGTCCAGGCGGCCTCCACCCGATCGGAGGGCGAGTACGGTCGCGCCACGTCGCGGTTCGACACGGCTTCCGGGATGTCGTGGCCACGCCGTGCGAGGAACCGGACCACCTCGTCGTAGAGGCTCGGTTCGTGCAGCGCCTTCTCCAACTCCGCGTGCGCGCGGGGGGAGCCGCGGTGCGGCACGAGCATCGAGGCGGACTTCTCGCCCAGCAGGAACTCCATCCTGCGGTACATCGCCGACTGGAAACCGGACCCTTCCCCGAGCGCCTCGCGGTAGGAGTTGAACTGCGCCGGGGTGAGCCGGCCGAGCGGTCGCCAGCAGGCGTTGAGCGCCTCCAGTTCGCGAGCCGAGCGCCGCAGGGCCTCGGTCGCGGTGCGGGCGTCGTCGCCGCGCAGCGCGTGCGCGGCCGTCTCCCACTCGTGGACGAGGACGGTGAACCACAGCTCCATGACCTGAGTCGTGACCAGGAAGACCATCTCTCCCGGGTCGTCCGAGAGGGGGTGCTGCAGGTGGGTGAGGACGTCGGCCTTGACGTAGTCCTCGTAGGGGGTCGTGCCCTGGAAGTCGAGGTGGGGGGCCTCGGGCTCCTCGCCCCCCGTCCGGTGGGGGGTCGGGTGGGCTGGTCGGGACATCACTGTCTCCTGAGACGTGTTCCGGGTGGCGGTCCGCCCCTGCCGTCACCGGCACGGGGGCCCCGGTCCCCATGGCATCCTCCGCAATCGTCCCAGGTGAGCGCAAGAGCCGCCGGCGCGTCGGCGCGGGCGAGCGGCGCCGGGCCCCGGGTCGCGGACCGGCGGGTGCGGATTTCGGGCGGGCCGGCGCGGGAGGGGCCCTCCGGACCCGGCGAACCGCGTGGGCGCGATGGGCGCGCGAGGCGCCCCGGGCCCCGGAGTCGGCCGGGAGGAGCCGCCGTGCGCGCTCGATCGAACGGCACTGGCACACTGGCGCCATGACCACTCACAGGAACCTTCTCGGCGGTCCGGACCCGACGCACCTCCCGGAGAACGAGGAGGCGTACCGCATGCTGGGCCAGGAATCGAAGTCCCCGGCGGAGGTCGCCGCCAGGTACCCCACGTTCTCCCTCGCCTGGGCCATGCTCGCCGACGACGCCTTCGAGGCGGGGCGGGTGGTGGAGTCCTACGCGTACGCCCGCACCGGGTACCACCGCGGGCTGGACGCGCTGCGCCGCGCCGGATGGAAGGGCCACGGGCCGGTGCCCTGGGACCACCGCCCCAACCGCGGGTTCCTGCGGTGTCTGGCCGCGCTCGCCCGCGCCGCGGGAGCGATCGGCGAGAAGGACGAGGAAGAGCGTTGCCGGCAGTTCCTCAGGGACAGCAGCCAGGAGGCGTACGCCGAGCTGAAGGTCTGACCTCCCCTCCCGCCGGGGCCCTTCCACACCGAGGGCCCCGGCCCGGCGACCGTCCGCCGGGCCGGGGACGGGGTCACTTCATGCGGGTGCCGGCCGAGCGCAGGTTGCGGCAGGCCTCGACGACGCGCGCGGCCATGGAGGCCTCGGCGGGCTTGCCCCAGGTGCGGGGGTCGTAGGACTTCTTGTCGCCGACCTCGCCGTCCACCTTCAGCACGCCGTCGTAGTGGGCGAACATGTGGCCCGCGACGGGGCGGGTGAAGGCGTACTGCGTGTCCGTGTCGAGGTTCATCTTGATCACGCCGTTCTCCAGCGCGGTCCGGATCTCCTCCTCGGTGGAGCCGGAGCCGCCGTGGAAGACGAAGTCGAACGGCTTGCTCCCCCCGGCCCGGCCGTACTTCGCGGCGACGCCGTCGTTCAGCTCCTTGAGCAGCTCGGGGCGGAGCACCACGTTGCCCGGCTTGTACACGCCGTGGACGTTTCCGAAGGAGGCGGCCAGCAGGTAGCGGCCCTTCTCTCCGAGCCCCAGGGCCTCGGCGGTGCGCAGGGCGTCGTCGACCGTGGTGTAGAGGGAGTCGTTGATCTCGTGCGAGACGCCGTCCTCCTCGCCACCGGTCGGGGTGATCTCGACCTCCAGGATGATCCTGGCGGCGCGGGCGCGCTCCAGGAGTTCCCGCGCGATGGAGAGGTTGTCGGAGAGGTTCTCCGCCGAGCCGTCCCACATGTGGGACTGGAACAGTGGCTCGCGCCCCGAGCGGACCCGCTCCTCGGAGACGGCCAGCAGCGGACGCACGTACCCGTCGAGCTTGTCCTTGGGGCAGTGGTCGGTGTGCAGCGCGATGTTCACGTCGTACTTCTCGGCCACGATGTGCGCGAACTCGGCCAGGGCGACCGCGCCGGTCACCATGTCCTTGTCGTACTGGCCGCCGAGGAACTCCGCGCCGCCGGTGGAGATCTGCACGATGCCGTCGCTCTGCGCCTCGGCGAAGCCCCGCAGGGCCGCGTGCAGCGTCTGGGAGGAGGTCACGTTGATGGCCGGGTAGGCGAACTCGCCCGCCTTCGCCCGGTCCAGCATCTCGTTGTAGACCTCGGGAGTTGCGATCGGCATCTGTCCGCTCCTTGTATGTGCGGGTGGGCGTCGTGCGTGTCTACGGGCCCTGTCCTAGACCTGGGGGGCGACGTCGTCGTCGCCCCCATCCTTCCAGACGAACCGGGATACTCCGAGTGCGCGGGGGCGTCCCCGCCGGTCGGGGAGTTCCGCGCCGGCCGAAGGACGACCCCGCCGGCCCGGGGCGTCCGGATCTCCGGTGCTCAGTCCAGGCCGAGTTCGTCCTTGCCGTAGGCGAAGAGGTAGGGCACTCCGGCCCCCGCCTCGATCTTCGCGGCGGCGCCCGTCGCGCGATCCACGATCGTCGCCACGGCCACCACCTCCGCCCCGGCCTCGCGCACCGCCTCGACCGCCGTCAACGGAGAACCCCCGGTGGTGGAGGTGTCCTCGACGACCAGCACCCGCCGGCCCGCGATCTCGGGGCCCTCGACCCGGCGTTGCAACCCGTGGGCCTTGGCGGCCTTGCGGACGACGAAGGCGTCCAGCCGCCGGCCGCGGCGGGCGGCGGCGTGCAACATGGCGGCGGCGACCGGATCGGCGCCCATCGTCAGTCCGCCCACCGCGTCGAAGTCGAGGCCGGCGGTCAGCTCCAGCAGCACCTCGCCCACCAGCGGAGCCGCCTCGCCGTCGAGGGTGACACGGCGCAGGTCGACGTAGTAGTCGGCCTCCATGCCCGAGGAGAGGGTCACCCTCCCGCGCACGACGGCCTTGTCCTTGATCTGCCGCAGCAGGGCGTCACGCGGGTCGTCCCGCGGGGATTCGTCGAGGTCGGTCATGGGGCCAGCTTAGAGGCGCCGCCACCGCCAGGTGGTGCTCGCCTCCAGTGGCTCCAACGGGGTGACCAGGCGCGGCAGCGTGTTCAGTCCGTTCGGCGGTCCGGTCTGAGGCTCCACGCACACGGCGGCCTCCTGCTCGTCGTAGACCACGACCCACTCGGCGGGGCTGGTGACCCGCAGTTCCAACCGGCCGGGCCAGGTGAGGGTGGCGTCCACGCCGCCGGGCATGCCGAAGCAGTCGTCCCAGGGTCCCGGCGCGGGCTCCGTCCGCCGCCCGGTGGGCAGGTGGTCCGGGCCGCGCTCCTCCTGCCACGCCGGTTCGAACGCGAGGGCGGCCTCGGCGCCGTCCAGGGAACGGTTGAACCACGGGTGCCAGCCGACCTGCGCCGGGAAGGACGAGCCGTGCGCCTCCAGCGACATCGCCAGGGTCAGGCCGTCATCGGCGAGCGTGATCCGCTGGGTGACCCGACCGGGGTACGGCCAGGGCGCGGCCAGGTCGTGGGTGAGGACCGCCTCCTCCCTCGTCGCGCGCGCCGTCCGCCAGGCGCCGTCGCGTGCGGTGCCGTGGATCGCGTGGGGCGGGGAGTTCAGCGGCATTTGGCGCACCGAGCCGCCGTCCCTGAAACGGCCGTCGCGAATCCGGCCGCACCAGGGGGCCATCGGGAAGCATCCGTAGCGGTCCCCCTGCCGGAGGAGTTCGGTGCCGCCGACACGGAGCCCGGCGATCCGGCCCCCGTTGTTCGGCCGCACGGTCGCCTCCGCCTCACCCGCCGAAAGAATGATCGTCTCGTCGCTCACGGCTCGACCCTAGCGGCGCGGCCCTCGCCGCGGAGCGCCCCCGACGTTTCGAGGCCGCTCCGAGGCGCTCCGGGTCGACGGCGAGGGCACCGCCGGCCCGGTGAGCCTCCCCACCGGCCCCGACGGTGTTCAGCGCCTCCGGCGCAGCGCCCGCCCGACCACGACCGCCCCTGCCACTGCCAGCGCCGCGGCGGGGGCCGCCCAGCGCAGCGGCCCCGCCGATGCCGTGGCCCGCCGCCCCGGCTCGGGAGCGTAGCGGCCACGGGGCGGAGCGTGGTCGACCTCTTCGGCGCTGCGTCCGATCATGGTCCGCCGCGCGTGGGCCGCCTCGGAGGACGAACCGGCCGGATCCGACCGTCCGTCGGCGTCCGGGTCGGAGCCGCGGAGTTCGGCGGAGCCGTCGAGATCGGGGGAGCCGTCGAGATCGGGGGAGGACGGCGAGGACGCGCGATCGTCGTCGCGAGCGGAGACCTCGGGGACGGACCCCGCCTCGGGCAGGTCGTCGAAGGCGTCCTCGGCCTCGGAGCCGGACGGCGGGGATGGTGCCGGGTCGGCTTCGTCCCCGCCGTCGGCGGTCGGGCGCGGCACGTCCTCCGGGTCGGGGGCGGCCGTCGCCTCCCAGGACGCCGCATCCCGATCCCCCGGGGGCGCGGAACCCGCCTCGCCCTCCGCTCCCGGCGCGGGCTCGGCGCCCTCCGAGCCCGCTTCCGCGGCGATGCCGGCCAGGTTCCGGGCGAACCCGTTCAGCAGCTTCAGAGCGCAGGCGCCGACGGCGTCCGGCGGAAGCTCGACGATGCGTCCACCCGCGGAGCCCTCGGCGGAGACGACGAGCAGGGCACCCCCTTCGGTCTCCCTGGCCCCGAGGGCGACGCGCAACGAGACCGTGCCGGAGCCGCGCACCTCCGCGCCCTCGACCTCGAAGTGGGCGGCCCCCCGCGGATCGTCTCGCGCGACCGGGCGCGCGGTGCCCTGGTACGTGATGGAGTGTCCGGCGATCCGCAGTCTGAGCCGCCCACTGACGGGCTCGGCCCCGCCGTCCCGCTGGAGCCCGGGCAGGGCGTCGGCGACCCGCTCGGGATCGGCCAACGTCCGCCCGAGCCGTTCGGCCGGAACCGGAACGAACACCTCGTGCTGCATGTCAACGCACCCTACCCACGAGCGGCGACCCGGGCGACCAGAGGAGGGCCCCCTTCCGCGGACCCGGCCTCCCGGCGATCCCGACCGGTGGGTTCCCGTGGCGTCCGAGCCCATGCGGGAGGGCGGTTCGGACCGCGAGGGCCGGCGCCGTTCCTGCCCTGTGTCCATACCGGAGTCGGCGCGCCCGGGACCGGAAGGCCGAGATCGCGGCCCGGCCGGATACCGTCGCCGGTGGGCGGGGCCGGGCCGTCAGACCACCGACGGCCGCAGTCGGGGAGGCTCCGAGGGAGCGGATGCCTCCCCGGGGGTCGTGGCGGAACGCACCCCGACGCGGGTGCGTGTGGCCACCACCTGTCCCTCTTGCGGATAGGCGTGCCAGGTCCGCCAGTGCACCTGCCCGGCGTGGTGACTGGCGAGCAGGGCGGTGAAGGCGTGCGGACTCCCCGGGAAGACGCCCGCGAGGCCATGGGGATGATCGCTGACCAGGGCCAGCAACTCCTGGGCCCGCACGGCGAAGGAACCGGGAGAGAGCAGCTCCACGCGAGCGGCGAACTCGTACTCCCAGTCGTCCATCCGCTTGGCCACGCCCAGGGGAAGGGGGGTTCTGCTGCCCGGGATGCAGGCCACCGTCTCCGAGCACACCCCCCGCTCCTGCTCCAGGATCACTTGGTGTGACGCCCCGAGGAGCCGCAACTGGAGTGCCGACGGACCGAGTCGGAGATCGAGGGTGGCCAGCGCGGGCAGTGGCTCCCGCCCCAGGGCCCAGGCCAGGTCCGAGGCACGCGTGTCGGTGTAGGCGGTGGTCAGGGTCGTGAGCATGGATCGGCTCCGCAGGCGCACAAGGAGGAAGGGCGGGTCCATCGCACGTCGGTCGCGCCCGCCGTGCGGCCCGTTCAGCCGTCGGCGTCGCCAAGGAGGGGCATGGCGCGTCCGGGGGCTGCGTGGGTGAGGGAGAGCGAACCACGAACCAGCGCGGCGGCACAGTGTTTTTACCCAACTTCATGGTATTTACCTCCCTCGGAGGGTCCCTCAGCGCACGTGTTCTCCCACGGTGTGCGCTCTTCGGGCCCCGCGCGCCCACGAACGCGCCGAGCGCCTGGTCGCGCACCGGCGACGGGTGGTCCGCGAGGCGGTGGGGCCCACCCGCCCGATCGGGACCCCATCGCATCGCGCCGGATCGCCCGATCCGGTCCCCGAGTCCCCTTGGCCGTCTACTTCCTGACACAGAGGGCCAGCGCCCGTACCTCGCCCTTCAGTTGTCGGACGATCCAGCCGTCACCCGATCCCGACGGGGAACTGGTGCGCACGTAGTCGTGGATGGGGCCGCCGCCTCGGTGGGGGAAGCTGTGGGAGTAGTGCCCGCCTCCGGCGACGCGGGTGCCGGTGGGGCAGGTGGCCTTGGAAGCCCTGCCGGCCGCTCCGGCGGCTCCCACGGCGACCGTCGGCGCCTGGCCGTCCGGTGCGCACAGCGCCACCGCCCTCGCCTCACCCGTCAGTTGCCGGGCCACCCAGCCGTCCCCGGCGGGCGACGGGGTGTTCGCCGAGACCGCGTCGTGGATCGGGCCCGAGCTGTCGTGGGGGAAGGTCCGCGCGTAGTGGCCGCCTCCGGTGACGCGGGTGCCGGTGGGGCAGGTGGCCTTGGAGGTCCTGCCGGCCGCTCCGGCGGCGCCGACGACCACGCGCGGTGCCGTCCTGGTCGGCGCGCACAACGCCACCGCTCGGACCTTCCCGCGTACCTGCGCGGCCAACCAGGCCCCTCCTGAGCGGTCGGGCGAACTGGTGCGCACGAAGTCGTGGATCGTGCCGCCGGCGGCGCGGTGGAAGGTGTTCGAGAGGAACCCGCCTCCGGTGACGCGGGTGCCGGTGGGGCAGGTGGCCTTGGACGCCCTGCCGGCCGCTCGGGCGGCTCCCACGGCCACACGCGGTGCCTCCTTCGCCGGTACGCACAGCGCCAACGCCTGTGACCTTCCCTTCAGTTGTCTGACCACCCAGCCGCCCCCGGCCCGGGTGGGAGCGTTGGCGAGCACGGCGTCGTGGATGTCGCCGCGATCGGAGTAGTGGAAGGAAGTGGAGTAGTGGCCGCCCCCGACGACCCTGGTGCCGGCGGGGCAGAGGGCCGTCGAGGTCTGACCGGCCGCGCTGGGTGTTCCGACCACCACACGCGGGGCGGTCGGTGTCGCCGTGGAGGGGAGCGCGGGGTGGGCGACCGCGGGGGTCGCCCCCGTGAACAGGACAAGCGGCAGCGCCGAGACCGCCGCACAGAGCCGGACTCGGGTCATGGCCGGTGACGTCATGAGGGAGGCTTCCTTCCTCGGTGGCCATCCGCCCGATGCGGATCGCCAACGATGCGATCTCCGCGCTCGGATGCCGGCAAACGCCCAGAAATACGAAATAGCCCCATAGTGTGAGGTCTTGGCGAGATGTGATGACGAGCGAAACCATCGGTCGCCCCCGAGCCGGTCCGGGCCGTACTCAAGTGGCCTTCAACGGACCGTGAAACGAGGAGGGGCGCGTCCCGGTTCGTATCGGCTCGGTCGCACGCTCGCCGCCGGGGCCGGCCTCCCGTTGTCGAGCACCGCCGGGATCGGCGTCGCCGGGGACCACTCGATCGAGAACACCGAAGGGCGGTCGGGGAACGCGTCGTTCCCCGACCGCCCTTCGGTGTGGTGTGCCGCTCCGGGCCCGATGTCGCCGGCTCGGCGTACCGAGCCGCCGGCCGCCCTGCACGCGGAGGGCGGCCGGCGGCGAGCGGAGGTGCGTCAGCCCCCGTCCGCCGCGTTGACCACGTATCCGGCGCTGCCGACGACCGCGGCCACCGTGATCGCGGCGACAACGACGCCGAGGGAGGCGACCGCGAGGGGGGAGGGGACTTCCTTCCCCTGGTCGGTCTCCCGCAGAACGGGGTCGCCGTGAACGGTCGCCGCTCGCACGATCGCGTAGTCGGTCATCGGGGTTCTCCTTCGTGGATGCCCTCGGCTCAGGGCCGGGGGAGGAAACGAAGCTCCTGTGGAGCGAGGCGGGCAAAACCGGTTCGCCGCCGGGGCGGACCGGCGTCCACCGAACATCGGACGACACCCGTCACCCGCTGTTCCTGCGGCGTACCACTCCTTACGTTCTCAGGGGCGTCGCCCTGTCCGTCACCACCGGACGGCCGGCGACCCTGGGGGAACGTGTGTCCCCCATACGGAGGACAAGCCCCGGCGGGCGACCCGAAGGACGCGGCAGAGGGGAGCGTGCGCGCGTCGCGTTCAGCGGGTGGCGAATCCGACGCACCCCCGTCGGACCGGCGGCTGTCGTGACGGGGGCCCGGTCGAGATGCCCCGGAGGCCGGCCACGTGAGGTGGGGTGTGGTGGGCGATGCGTCAGGATGGGGTCTGTACCCCGACGGCCCCGAGTAGTGAGGATCGCGCAGAGTTGAACACCAGACCGCTGCTGAACCGCAGGTTGGACGGGCGCGGGACGACGATCTTCGCGGAGATGACGGCGTTGGCCACCGCGACCGGGGCAATCAACCTGGGTCAGGGCTTCCCCGACACGGACGGACCGGAGTCGGTCCGGGAGGCGGCCGTACGCGCGCTCCGGGACGGACGCGGCAACCAGTACCCCCCGGGGCCGGGCGTCCCGGAGTTGCGGGCGGCCATCGCCGACCATCAGCGACGCTTCTACGACGTGAGCCTCGACCCCGACACCGAGGTCCTGGTGACCGCGGGCGCCACCGAGGCCATCGCCGCGGCCATGCTGGCGCTGTTGGAGCCGGGCGACGAGGTCATCGCCTTCGAGCCTTTCTACGACTCCTACGCGGCCTGCATCGCCATGGCCGGCGCGGTGCGCGTACCGCTCACCCTGCGTGCCCCGTCGTTCCGCCCGGATCCGGACGAGCTGCGCTCCAAGATCACCCCGCGCACCCGCCTCCTGCTCCTCAACACCCCGCACAACCCGACCGGGATGGTCCTCACCGCCGACGAGCAGAACGCCATCGCCGCGCTCGCCGTCGAGCACGACCTGCTCGTCGTGACCGACGAGGTGTACGAACACCTGGTCTTCGACGGGGCCCACCGACCGATCGCGGCCCTGCCCGGCATGCGCGAGCGCACCGTCTCCATCTCCTCCGCGGGCAAGAGCTTCTCCTACACCGGGTGGAAGGTCGGCTGGGTCACGGGTGAGGCCCCACTCGTCGCCGCCGTCCGCACCGCGAAGCAGTACCTGACGTACGTCAGCGCGGGCCCCTTCCAGTACGCCATCGCCGAGGCGCTCCGCCTGCCGGACGCGTACTTCGACGGCTTCCGCGCCGACCTGCGGCGCAAGCGCGACCTGCTCGGCGACGGCCTGCGCGCCGCCGGGTTCGAGGTCTACCGGCCCCAGGGCACCTACTTCATCACGACCGACATCACCCCCTTCGGCGAGAAGGACGCCTACGCCTTCTGCCGCGCCCTCCCCGAGCGCTGCGGCGTCGTCGCCGTGCCCAACTCCGTCTTCTACGACGATCCGGAAGCCGGCCGCAGCCAGGTACGGTTCACCTTCTGCAAGCGGAAGACGGTGATAGAAGAAGCAATCGAAAGGCTGTCTAATACTCCAGCTGTAGTTCGTGCTCTTGCTGGTCGGGGCCGGTGCGGAGACGGGTGCGGCCACCGTTGATCATCGTGACTTGTGTGGAGTAACGATGAGCCTGGATCCACCGCGTGATACTCGGCCTGCGGGCGATGAAAAGAGAAGAGGTGCCTGCTGACCTGGGACGATGGGAGTTCCTACGCCCACACCAGTCCCACGAAGCAAGGCACCTCGTAAGTGAAAGTCTCCCACAGGCCCGCGGAGCTCTTCGCCGCGTTCGACGACCCTGACCTGATCGCGCACGCCGGGCTGGTCCCGACGGTCCGGCTGGCCGAGCGGTGCGGTCTGCCCGCTCTGGTGGCCGAGAAGGTCCACCTGACCACTGCGAAGAACGGGGCCGGTACGGCCGCCGACGCGAAAGCGATGTCGATCGTGGGCGGCATGGTCGCCGGGGCGGACAGCATCGACGACCTGGACATACTGCGTCACGGCGGGCTGCCGCGCCTGTTCGGCGGGGTGCGGGCGCCCTCCACGCTGGGCAGTTTCCTGCGTGCCTTCACCTGGGGGCATGTGCGCCAACTGGAGTCCGCTGCACGGGCGTTCACCTGCCGCCTGGCCGCGCACACCGGCCTCATCCCGAAGCGGGACGAGGTGGTGTTCGTGGACATCGACTCCAAGGTCAAGCAGGTCTACGGCCCTGCCAAGCAGGGCGCCTCCTTCGGCTACACCAAGCAGCGCGGGCTGCACTTCCAGATCGTCACCGTGAAGACGTCCACCTGCGCCCCCGTGATCGTGGCCACCAGGCTGCGCAAGGGTTCGGCAGGCTCCGGCAAGGGCGCGGCGAGTCTGCTGCGCGAGGCACTGGCCACGGTCCGGGCCATGGGCATCACCGCCCAAGTCGTCGTCCGCGCGGACTCGGCGTACTTGGGCCTTGACCCCGAAGGGTGGACACCTGTTCGTGTCGTTATGCGGCAAGCGTCAGGGTAGCTGACTGCTGTTCGTAGGCGATTGGTGCCTGCTGTCCGTTCGCCGAGTGCCGTCGGCGGGTGTTGTAGCGGGTGGTCCAGCGGAAGACCGCCAGGCGGCAGGCACGGGCCCCGTCGAAGCGGCGGGCGCCACGGAGCGTCTCGCGTTTGAGGGTCGCGTTGAACGACTCGGCGAGGGCGTTGTCCGCGCTGGTCCCGACCGCGCCCATGGACTGCTTCACCTCCAAATCGGCACATACGGCCGCGAATTCACGGGAGCTGTACTGGGCTCCGTGATCGCTGTGGAAGACGGCGCCGGCCAGGCTGCCCCGCGTCCGGGCGGCGGCCCGGAGCGCGTCGGTGACCAGCGAGGTGCGCATGTGGTCGGCGACCGACCAGCCCACCAGCCGCCGCGAGAAGCAGTCGATCACGGTCGCCAGATACAGGAACTCGCCGTCGCCCACCGGCAGGTACGTGATGTCGCCGACGTACTTCGTGTTGGGTGCGCTCGCGGTGAAGTCGCGCCCCAGCAGGTCGGGCATCGCCGCGGCGGACGGTTCGGGCACGGTGGTGACCTGGCGCCTGCGCAGCCGCAGCCCGGCGATGCCGTACTTGCGCATGACTCGTCCGACGCGCTTGTGGTTCACGCGCTCGCCGTCCTCGCGCAGATCGGCGGTGATCCGGGGCCGGCCGTAGGTGCCGTCCCATTCGGCGTGCACGGCCCTGATCCGCTCGGCGAGAGCGACGTCGGCCTGTTCACGCGCGGCGCGGGCCGCGCGGCCGGCCCGCCACTTGTAGAAGCTGGAGCGGGCGACCTCCAGCACCTGACACAACCGCTTCACGCCCCAGGCGCGGTGATGGTCCTCGACGAACTGGAAGCGGCTGGTCACCAGGTCGTCTCTTGTGCGAAAAACTTCGTCGCCTTGCGGAGAATGTCCCGTTCGGTGGCGAGTTTCTGCATCTCCTTGCGCGCTGCCGCCAGCTCCCGGCGCAGGGCCTCGTTCTCGGCCTGAAGCTTCTCGGCCGTCGGCGGGGAATCCACCGTGCTCTTCTCCGTGCTCGTCGTGCTGCCCCCGCCGCGGCGGGCCCGTTCGGCCCGCACCCAGTTACGCAGCGTCTCGCGGCTGATCCCCAGGTCCTTGCCGATGCCCTCGAAGGTGTGGCTCGGGTCCGACAGGTACAGCGCGACAGCGTCCGCCTTGAACTCGGGCGAGTAGATCTTCATCACCATAAAAGATGCCTCCTACCCGGCCCCTGGCGGGGTCGGGCTCAGAGGTGTCCACCACTCGGGGACAGGTCCCCTTCTCCCACAAGGTCGTCGATGTGTGCCGCAAGGCCGGCGCCGCGTTCTCTCTGGCCGTCGCGGTCAAGAAGACCATCCGCGAGGCCATCGCGGGCATCCCCGAGGACGCTTGGACGCCGATCAAGTACGCCAGCGCCGTCTGGGACGCCGAGGAGGAACGCTGGATCTCCGACGCCGAGATCACCGAGATCCCCTTCACCGCGTTCACCAGCAAGAAGAAGGCGTTCCACACCACCGCACGGCTCATCGTGCGCCGCGTGAAGCGGCTGAACCCCACCGGCGTGCCCGCCGGCCAGGCCGAACTGTTCGGGGTCTGGCGCCACCATGTGATCTTCACCGACAGCCCCTTCGTCCTCGCTCAGGCCGAGCCGATGCACCGCGAACACGCCGTCATCGAGCAGGTCTTCGCCGACCTGGAAGACTCCGCCCTCGCCCACCTGCCCTCGGGGAAGTTCACCGCGAACGCCGCCTGGTTGACCCTGGCCGCCACCGCCTACAACCTCACCCGTGCGAGCGGCCACCTCGCCTCCGCCTTCCACGCCAAGGCGAGGACCGGCACCATCCGCCGCCACCTCATCAACATCCCCGCCCGGATCGCCACCGGAGCCCGCCGCCTCACCCTCCACCTGCCCGAACGCTGGCGCTGGTGTGACGACTTCACCGACCTGTGGACCGCCACCGGCCAGCGCATGCTCACCTGAACCACGCAGCCGACCTGACCACCCACGACCTGAAAAACCTCGGAGACCCCGCACCGGACGGCCACCCGGCCCATCGTGCTGCCCGCACCCCGAAAGATCACCCCGAGCCCGCCGGATACCGGAGACGAGAATTCACGCGGTGGATCCAGGCTGAGCACTGTCCCCCCGTGATTACAGCCAATGTCTTGATGGCTAGCATTCGCCGAGGAGTCGGCCTCCATGCAGCGTCTCTCCATACGCGAATACATGACCGTTGCACACTTCCAACGGCGAGAGCAACGCGAAATCTTCCCCCAGGCCGTCAAAGAACGTGAGTTGTCCGGGACCGCTCCAGATTGGCGAGAATTCGACGCCGCTCACCTCCGAGGCAACCAGTAGCGCCCGTGACGGCGTATCGGACGGTGCCCATTGCGGGAACACGAGGCTGTGCGCCAGAGGAACGTCGTGCAGCGCCGGGGGCCGGTCAGTGGAGCGCTCAACCGTGACCGACGCCTCCACCACAGGCCGACCGTGGACGGAGAGCGCACCATCGAAGCGTCCGCCGGAAGCGAGCCGCGAGCCCGCCCGCCCGACGGTCACCGGCCTCGTCTGGTGGACGGCGCCGAACTGCTTGGGCATGCCCTGCACCCAGCCGCGCATCATGGACACGGGCTGGTCGACCCAGGCGAACGGGCAGCGCGCCATCGGCCGGCCCTCGAACGCGCAGCCGAGGAGGATCAGGAACTCCGAGAACTGGCAGATGGCCGGATCGGCCAGCTCCCTTCCGTCCTCGGAGCACCACTGCCAAATGCGAGCGCACGATCCGACAAGTAGGAGACCGACGTCCGTCGCGTAAGAAGCGGCCAGATGCCTGTCCGGGAAACCCGAGGCCCTCACTTCTTGCGTGCTTCGGTGATGGTCCGTTCGAACTCGGCCGGCGGCAGGCCGCCGGTCGAGCTCCTTGAGATCAACGTGGTCGCCCTCGGCGAGCCGGTCGCGGACGTCGGTCAGAACGCGGTGGAAGCCGGGGTCTCCAAGCTCCGGGCCGAGGGCGTACTTGAAGTCGACGCGGCGGCGCACCGCCTCGGCCGCACGGCGGTCATCGCTTCCTCGTGCCAGGCGGTGAAGGTGGCGTCACACAACCGATCACGGAATCGGCCGATGCCCATCCAGCGCAGTGCGGCGCCGGACCGGTCCAGGGGGAAGTAGGTTTCCCCGGGGCCGGTGGTGCCGGCCTCGGGTTCACCGGTTGGTTCAGGTGTCCATCCCAGAGCGGTGACCGTGTCCATGGAGCGGAGGTTTCCGAGGATGCCGGGCATCCGGCGGGCTTCCTGGCCCAGCTCCAGGCATTCCACCTGCAGCGGCCCGGTGTCGTCGCTCGCCTCAAGGGACATGCTCAGATCCCCGCCCAGTTGCCCGGCACGCCCCAGTACGACCTTTTCCTGCATCAGTGCCCTGCCGGTGCCATGCAGCCGGATTCGGGTGCGACGGTGGGTCGCGATCTCGTCCGAGACCACGAACGGTTTGCCTGCCCAGGTCAGGATGGCTCCGTCGCCCACGGTGGCGTCGACCGTCCAGGACGAGGGTGCCTCGCCTTCGTAGGCGACCGTGCCGGTCGTCTCCACGACGTCGAGCCAGGCACCGGGAGCGACGTCCACCTCGATGCGGACGTCGTCGCCGGACAGCAGCAGTGCCTGGGTGGCGATCAGGCCCACCCTGGCTCCGTCCGCGTCCTGGTTCATGACCCGCACGGTCAGGTGCCCGGTCTGGTGGTGGAGGTGGCAGCGGCTTCCCGCGGGGGCGATGTTCAGGCGGGTCGGGCCGGTCACGCGCTGGGCCCCGCATGCAGGGGTGCTCGGTCGTGAGTGTGGGTGGCGCTGTCGGCGTGAGTGTGTGTGTGACCGCTCTCGGCGTCCCGGTCGGCGTGGGTGTGCGGGGCCATGGGGCCGGGGTCGACGGGGGTGTGGTCGCCGGCGCGGTAGCGGGCGAGGGTGTCGCGGACCCAGCCGGTCAGCATCCGGATGGACTCCTCGTCGTGTCGGGACAGTGCGACCACCGAGCCCCCTTGGCGGGCTTCGCGGCCCTCGCGGGCCATACGCTCGACGTCCACGCCCACGTACGGGCCCAGGTCCGTCTTGTTGATCACGAGCAGGTCGGCGCGGGCGATGCCGGGGCCGCCCTTGCGTACGACGTCACCGCCGCCGGCGACGTCCAGGACGAACAGTTGGGCGTCCACCAGGGCCGGGGAGAATGTCGCGGTGAGGTTGTCGCCGCCGGACTCGATGATGACCAGGTCCAGAGAGCCGAAGTCGGCCTCCAGGTCCTCGGCCGCCAGCAGGTTGGCGGTCACGTCGTCCCGGATCGCGGTGTGCGGGCACGCTCCCGTCTCCACCGGGCGGATCCGCTCGGGGTCCAGCACCCCGGCACTCTTGAGGTAGCGGGCGTCCTCGTCGGTGTAGATGTCGTTCGTGATGACACCCAGGCGCAGTTCGCCGGACAGCGCCCGGCACAAGGTCGCGATCAGCGAACTCTTGCCGGTGCCGACGGGACCGGCTACGCCCAGACGCATGGCGCGGGTGGGGGCGGTGGTGTTCTCAGGCACTGAAGAGTCTTTCCGTGGTGGTGTCGTGGGTCTCGGCCCAGCGCTCGATGAGAGGGGCGCCCTGGGCCGGGATCTGCTCGGTGGTGTGCAGGTGGGCGACCTGAGCGGCCATCTCGTCGATGTCGGGCAGCAGGTCCTTCACCCACGCGGCGATGAGCAGCGGGTCCTGCGGCTCCAGTTTGAGCAGGGCCGCCGTCACGGTCTGGACGTCGTCGTACCCGACCAGGCGGGCCAGGTCGACGGGGCCCATCCCGGCGCGGTGGGCGAGCAGCCCCAGCACGACGGGACGCGACCAGGTGCGTGCGCGCGTGTCCACGGGGCCGGGCCACAGCGTCCGCAGGACGCGCAGGTAACCACGCCCCAGGCGCCGCCCGTTGGCCCTCAGCGCCTGGCTGGGGGTCCGGGCGGCCCAGGCGACCTCGACCTCGGCCAGGTCGCCGCCATCCGCTGCCACCGCACGGGCGACCACGGCGGCCCCCGCCTCCACACGCGTGACCGTGCGGAGACGGGCACGCAGATAGGAGGGCACCTGGGCCGATGACGTACCGGCCCGCAACGCCGGTTCCAGGCCCGATGACTGTGTGTGTCCCCCGGACGGGAGCCGGGCGTCGCCCAGCAGGGCGAGCAGGAGTGAGGAGGTGGTGCTCACAGGACGCCTCAGAACATCAGATAGCGCTGGGCGAGCGGCAGGTTCTTCGGCGGATTCGGCTGGTCGAGATACCAGAATCCGGCTCGGCTCTTGTGCTTGGTGAGGCTGTGATTCGGTGTCGTGGCGAGCTCCGGGATCTCCACCGCGATCTTGAAGGTACTCGGATCGATGTCGATGCCGAACCGCTCGGCGTTGAAGACCATGTCGGCCTTCCCGACGTCCTTGACGGGCTTCGCCCCCTTCAGTTCGCGGCGCAGGCCGAGGGTGGCACGCAGAGAGTCCTTGAACACGCCCTTGCCCCTCACCGAATCGTAGGGGTCGGTGCCGGGCGGCGGGTCGAGGACCTTGCCCGACACGAACGAGTAGGACAGCCGGGACGCGATCGCGTGGGCCATCGCCGGTCGCAGGACGGTCGGTTGAGGCGTCGACACCGAGCCGTTGGGGTCGCCCAGGTTGCCGAGCACCATGGCGCCGCCCTTGATGACGATCTCGGGTCGTACGGCGAAGAACCGCGGGTCCCACAGCACCAGGTCGGCCAGCTTGCCCTCCGTCACGGAACCGACGTACTCGTCGATGCCGTGGGCGATGGCGGGGTTGATCGTGTACTTGGCCACATAGCGCAGGGCGCGGGCGTTGTCGCCCACTCCCCGACCGGACCGGTGGAAGAAGTCCGCGTCCTGGAAGGTCTTGTGGCTCCACTCCTTCATGACGTGTGCGACCTGCCAGGTGCGGGTCACGACCTCCCCGATCCGGCCCATGGCCTGGGCGTCGGAGGAGGTGATGGACATCGCGCCCATGTCGTGCAGCACGTCCTCGGCGAACATCGTGGTGGAGCGGATCCGGGAGTCGGCGAACGCCTGGTCGTTCTTGTTGCCGAGGTCGAGGTGGTGGGCGGAGGCGAGCATGTCGATGTGCTCGGCCACGGTGTTCCTGGTGTACGGCAGCGTCGGGTTCGTAGAGGCGGGCAGAACGTTCTCCTCGGCCGCCACCTTCAGGATGTCGGGGGCGTGCCCGCCGCCGGCGCCCTCGGCATGGAAGACGTGAACGCCGCGCCCGCCGATGGCATCGAGGGTGGTCTCGACGAAGCCCGCCTCATTGAGGGAGTCGGCGTGCAGGGTGACCTGCAGGCCCCACTCCTCTCCGACCTTCAGCGCGGCGTCCAGAGCGGCCGGGGTGGCCCCCCAGTCCTCGTGGATCTTGTAGCCGCCGGCGCCCGCCAGCGCCTGCTCGTCCAAGCCGTCCTCGCTGACGGTGTTGCCCTTGCCCAGCAGCATGACGTTGACCGGCAGGTCGTCGAAGCTGCGGTGGAGGTTCACCAGGTGCTGCGGGCCAGGGGTCACGGTGGTCGCCTTGGTCCCCTCGGAGGGGCCCACGCCGCCGCCGATCAGCGTGGTGGTGCCGGTGGCCACGGCCTCCATGACGGCAGAGGGGGAGATGATGTGCACATGGGTGTCGACGGTGCCGGCGGTGAGCAGCTTGCCCTCGCCGGAGATCACGTCCGTGGAGGGGCCGATCTCCAGCCCGTCGGTGACCCCGTCCATGACGTCGCTGTTGCCGGCCTTGCCGATCGCGACGATGAGACCGCCCTTGATCCCGACGTCGGCGCGTACGACGGTGTCGCTGCGCCGCCGTTTCAGGGCGGGAGCGACATCCAGGATGATCACATTGGTGATCACCGTGTCGGGGGCGCCCCGCACGCTGGTGGTGGTTCCCTGCAACATCGACTCGCGGATGGTCTTGCCGCCGCCGAAGATCGCCTCGTCACCGCCGAAGGTCAGGTCTTCGGTGATCTCGATCCAGAGGTTCGTGTCGCCCAGGCGGACCTGGTCGCCCACGGTCGGGCCGTAGGACTTCGCGTACTGCTTCCGCGTGATGTTCGCCATTGCTCTGCTCCAGCCGGGTTTACGAGGGCGCGGTCAGTCGAGATCGACGTCGCCGGGCCGCTTGTCCTTGCGCAGGCCAGGAACACGTCGATTCCCGCCGATCGGTACGACCTCGATCGCGTCGCTGGGCGCGTGCTCCGGGCTGAACCGCATGGAGTCCCCGGGAGCGATGTCGAGGCGGTGGCCCCAGGGGGCCACTCCCGGCGTCTTCGACCGATCGTGCGCCAACTGGCGGGCGGCGGCGATCTGCTCAAGCCGCGAAAGCCGCGGGTCCATCAGCGCCCTCTCGGCCTCGGCGGCCGCTTCCTCGTCAGTGAAGAAGAGCAAGTCCTCGTTGACGTCGGCCAGGTGGACGTGCGAACCGATTTGGATGTCTCGGTCACCGACGTTGACCACATAGACCGTCGCCTTGCCCTCCTCGGAGTTGAGGACATGCTCCGTGTTCGGCTCCCTGACCCACACTCCGCCCACCTCGTGCCGGGAGAAGTCGTGGACCTCGCACGGATCCAGCTCGGAGGGCGGCAAGGACTCGGCAGGTACGGGGCGTTCAGGTCGCACGCGCGGACACACGGTCGGCGTCGGCTTCGCCGCCGGCGGTCGGAAGTAGGGCACAAGTCCGTCCTCAGTGGATCGGGGCGGGCGTCGGGGCGGGCTTCGGGGCGCGGATCGGGTCGTAGAGGGTGACGAGTTTGCGGCCGTCGGGAAACGTCGCCTCGATCTGGAGAACGTGAAGCATCTCGGCGACGCCCTCCATGACGTCGGCCGTCGTGAGGACGGTCTCGCCCACGCCCAGGGTGTCGCCTTTCCGCTGCTCCAAGGGAACGCCGGCGTCGCTCATCATCTGGTCGACGGTGTAGTTGCCCGCTCGGGCCTCCTCGATGACCCAACAGCTGATGTAGGCCACCGCCTCGGGGTAGTTCAGCTTGACGCCACGCTCCTTGCGGTAGCTGGCGAGCATCCCCGCGACGCTCAACAGCAGCTTCTCCTGCTCGGACGGAATCAGGTGCATCCGTGCTCCTCGACGGTGGTGACGGTGTCTCCGGCCCCCCGGTGACACGGGCTCGACGAAGGCGGCCAGAGCGCCTCCGGGTCGACGCCTGTGACGCGAGCCGGCCACTTGTGGACAGGGAGTGAACAACTCACGGCGACCCCGGATCCGGCGATGAATGCGAGTCCGCGGCGCCTGGCGGGACCACCGGTCCCACCAGGCGAGCCACGCCGCGCCCTACGTGATCATCCTGCGGTCGGCCGGAAAGCTGCCGCACATTCCGCCCCAGACCCCTCGAATGGATGCCGACGCGAGCGCTTGAACGAAGCCGGCGGCCACGAGAGGGGGGCCGGCTCGATGACCTCGCGCTCGACCGCGACCCCGCGGGGAGGGGGCCGCTTCTTGACGCGAGCGCCGCTCCCTCCACCTGGTCGGCCCTCACTTGTGGTGCCTCCGCCGCCCCCCACTGAACGCGCCGGACGCGGAGTGGGGCGCGGCCCGCCCGGCTCCGGGTTCTCGGCGTGCGCCGGCGCGGGTCCGTCGGGCCTCGCCCCCGCGGGTGCGCGGGTCCCGGGGCGCCCACCGCGCACGCCGCCGAACAGGCGGAACGCCGGGCGTCGGCGCCCGCCCCGGGGCCGAGCACGCACGCCCCCGGGGCGCGGGTGGCGATCGACCTCGCCTTCCGCTGCCCCGGGGTGAGCCGTCTGACGTCAGTCGGTGATCTGAACGGTCCCGTTGGGCTTGCCGGTGTCCACCTCGTCGCCCGCCGGAGCCGGGGTGGGCGCGGAGCCGCCGAGGGCGACCTTCCGCAGGAGCGCGGAGAGGTCGACGCCCGTGGTGGAGTTGAGGACCTCCATGCCCTGGGTCACGTTGTCTGCGACCGTGCGGGACAGGCGGCTCGCTCCGTCGGTGGAGATGACCGTCATCTTGTCGATGGCGGACAGCGGCTCCGCCGCCTTGGCCACGACATCGGGCAGGATGTCCACCAGCATCTGGAGCACGGCGGCGTCGCCGTAGCGGTCGAAGGCGTCGGCCTTCTTCTCCATCGCCTCGGCCTCGGCGGCGCCCTTGGCGCTGATCGCCGCCGCCTCCGCCTCTCCTTCCAGCCGTACCGCCTCGGCGATCGCCGCTCGACGGGAACGCTCGGCCTCGCCCTGCTTGAGGCCCTCGATGGCCTCCGCCTCGGCCAGCGCCCCACGACGCTGCTTCTCGCCCTCACCGGTCAGCCGGGCACGCTCGGCCTCGGCCTGGGCCCCCGCGATCTCGGCCGACCGCTCGGCCTCCGCCTGCTTGACCCGCGCCACCCGGCGTGCCTCGGCCTCCTGCTCCGCGGCGTAGCGCTTGGCGTCGGCGGGCTTGCGCACCTCGGTGTCCAACTGGCGATCCTTCAGTGCCGCCTGACGCTCGGCCACCTTCTCCTGCTCGGCGATGATGTCCTGCTGCCGGGCGGCCTCGGCGAGCGGGCCCGCGGCGTCCGCGCGAGCGACGGCCTGGTCGGTCTCGGCCTTGATCTCGGCCTGCTTGAGCTGGAGGGTGCGCTGGGCAACGGCGATCTCCTCCTCGGCCTTCAATCGCGCCTGTTCGGCGGCCCGTCGGGCGACGGCCTCGGCGATGTCGGCCTCCTGCTTGGCCCGAGCGGCCTCCGGCCGGCCGAGGTCCTCCAGATAGGAGCCCTCGGTGCTGATGTCCTGAATCTGGAAGGCGTCCAGTACCAGCCCCTGGCCGGACAGGCTGGCCTCGGCCTCCTCGGCCACCTGCCCCGCGAACGCGGCCCGGTCGCGGATGACGTCCTCCACGCTCATCCGGCCGACGATGGCACGGAGCGCCCCGGAGAGCACCTCCTGGGTGAAGCCGACGATGCCGTCCTGCTGCACCAGGAACCGCTGGGCCGCGGCCCGGATGGCGTCCTCCGTGCCGCCCACCTTGACGATGGCCACGCCTTCGAGATGGGCCTTGACCCCCCGCAGGGTGACCGCGCCGTTCACGGCGATCGGGATGTGCCGCGAGGAGAGGTCCAGGGTGTACTGCTGCTGCACGAAGGGCACCACGAAGACGCCCCCGCCGACCACGACCTTCTGGCCGCTGTTGTCGGTGAACACCCTCCCGGTCTCCGGATCGGTGGACCTCTTGCCGCGCCGCCCGGTGACGATGAACGCCTCGCTGGGACCGGCCACCTTGTACCGGGTGACGACCACCAACGCGAGCAACAGCAGGAGCACCACGACTCCCACCACGGCGACGGATACAGCATCCATGAAGACAACCCCGAATTCGACAGATCGGAAGGGGAGCCGGACGAGAGTCGGTCCGGCTCGATGAAGAACCTGTGGGACTACCGGTCCACCGGGCGGACCACGACCGACGTCCGGGTCGGCGCCGCCTCCACCCACACCTCGGTCCCGCGCGCCACCGGCACGGCGCTGCGCGCCGCGCACTTCAGCGGCTGACCCGCCAGGTGCAGCATGACCTCGCCGAATCCGTCGGCGGGGATCTCCGTCACCACTTTGCCGGAAGTACCCAGGAGATGGTCGATGGTGGGGGCGACCGCGGTCTCGTCGCGCATCAGCGTCCGACTGAACCGATACGTCAACCAGGCCGCCCCCGATCCGGACAACACGCCGGCACCGGTCGCCCCCAGGGGACCGGCCCAGCCGTTCCCCAGGACGATGGCGGCGCCGAAGCCGGTCATCGCCGTGAAACCGGCGATGACCGGCAACGACAGCCATCCGTCCAGGACCTCGTCGAGCGCTCCCCCGAAGACGCCGTCGAGCAGTCCGTCGAAGAACAGCGACAGAGCGAGCAGCACAACCCCCGTGATGCCCAGTCCGAGGAACCAGGCCATGTGCGCCCCCTTCTCGCCCCGCCGCCGAACTCCGACGTGATGAATCCTGACATCCCCAGACCCTGGGCGTCATTGCCGGAGTCCGGCAATGTTCACGCCTCTTCGATGCCGCGCTCGCTCGCGAGTGCGAGCGTTCTCCCGACGGGCTCAGGCCCCGCTTCCCGCGTCGTACGGGTCCCGGGGCTGGGGGACGGGCACCGCCGAGTCCACCTCCAGGAAGGGGATCGGGCCTCCGTTGACCGGGTCCCTCTCCCGTCGTGGGAGGTATCGGCCGGTAACGTCGAGCCAGGTGTCGGGGCGAAGTACGGGAGGCAGACGGCCTGTCAGCCCGACCTTGATCGGCTGCGCGTCCGCCGCGCAGCAGTCCAGGGTCATGCGGACCAAGTGGGGCGTGCCGCTCTCGTCGACGGCGAGGAAGCCGGTGACGGTCAGCGCCCGCCCGTCGAGGGTCCTTCCTTCGTCGTGGACGGCCCGCTCCGCGTAGTCGGCGAGTCCCATCCGCAGCGGGGCCCGGCCGTCGTCGGGCAAGGGCGGGAACGCGGGCGGGCGTTGCACGGCGGTCCCGGCGTTCAGCGCGCTGTGCGACCCCAAGGCCGGGGGCGCGACCAGGACCAGGGCGAGGACGGGCAGAAGCAGCAGCCAGGAGACGCGGGGCTCGGGGTGCGGTCGGTGCCCGTCCGCCGCGCCCGGCGCGGCGGATCGAGGCGCGGCACCGGTCTCGCCGCCCCGTCCGCCTCCGTCGGCGCCGGGCCGCCGGTCGGCGCCGCCGTCCCCGGGGCCGTCCTCGCGACCTCGGTCCCCATCGCCCGCGGCTCCGTCCTCGGATCGTCGGCGCTCGTAGCGGACCGTGGCCAGGGCCGTGGCGACGAGCACGGCACCCGAGGCGACGACCAGTGGCCGCAGCCCGGCCTTCACGTACCGCAAGGACAGATCCGTGGCCCCGACCCGCACCAGCGCCACGCCGAGGACGAACAGGACGGCCGCCTGGGCCCACCGGTTCACAGCAGCACCGTACCGATCAGGACCGACACCGCGACGGCGACGACCAGTGTCGCGGGCGCGAAGCGCCAGGCGAAGGCCCGTCCGAAGGTGCCGATCTGCATCGCGAAGAGCTTCAGGTCCACCACCGGGCCGACCACGAGAAACGTCAGCCGCGCGGTGAGCGAGAACTGGGTCAGCGAGGCCGCCACGAACGCGTCCGCCTCCGAGCAGATCGACAACACCACCGCCAAGGCCGCCAGGACCAGCACCGACAGGATGGGATCGGTCGCCGCCGCGCCCAACCACCGGGCGGGCACCAGGGCCTTGAGGGTGGCCGCGGCCATCGCGCCCGCCACCAGGAAGCCGCCGGCGTGCACCACGTCGTGCCGGACGGAACCCCAGAACGTGGCCGCGCGATCCCGGTCGGGGTGGACGTCGGGAACGCGCGGGCGCAGCCACTCCGCCCGCCCGAGGCGTTGCCACAACCAGCCCATGGCGCAAGCGACCAGCAGTCCGGCGAGGAGTCGGGCCCACACCATCGCCGGTTCGCCGGGGAAGGCCACGGCCGTGGCGGTCAACACGATCGGATTGATCGCCGGAGCGGACAGCAGGAAGGCGAGCGCCGCCGCGGGGGCGACACCTCGACGTACCAGCGCGCCGGACACCGGCACCGACGCGCACTCGCAACCCGGCAGCACCGCTCCCGCCGCACCCGCCACCGGGACGGCCAACGGGGCGCTTCGCGGCAGCAGTCGGGCGAAGAACGCCGCGGGCACGAAGGCGGTGATCGCCGCCGACAGCAGGACGCCCAGCACCAGAAACGGCAACGCCTGCACGACGACCGCCACGAAGATCGTGGTCCACGTCTGCATCGCCGGCGCGGACAGCGCGGCCCGCAGCACGTCCTGCGCCAGGACGGCCGACACCAGCAGGACCACGACGAGCAGGGAGGAGTCGACGCGGGCGCGCTCCCGTCGACGCGCCGCTCCGCCCACAACCACGTGTGACGTCCCCTCACCCTCGCCGGTGTCGTCCTCATCCTTGTCAACGGCCGGCGCCCCCATGCCGTTCATGCCGCACGCCTCTGGAACCGCGCTTCCCGGTGGGGCAGTCTTTGCCGCGTGGGGAACGTTCCGAACCAAAGTCCGCCGGGCGAACCGGACGCGCACATGGTGGTGTGTGGTGACGACGGTCTCGCGCACCGGCTCGCGGCGGAGTTGCGCGACGTGTACGGCGAGAGGGTCACGCTCGTCGCCCCGCCCTCCGGGCGGCGAATCCGGCAGCCGGTCGTGGGTCGGGCGCGGGCGGCGTCGGTGGCGTTGCTGGACCTGGTCAACTCGGCCGTCAACCGGACGGGGGTGCTCGAACCTGGCCGCGCGGGGCGGGAACTGGACGCCGCGGAGCCGACGGAGAGCGTCCTGGCCGCCGCGGGCGTGGAGCGCGCCGCGGCGCTGGCCTTGGTGTACGACGACGACGAGACCAACATCCGGGCCGCGCTCACCGCCCGCCGTCTCAACCCGCGTCTCAGGCTGGTGCTCCGGCTGTACAACCGGCGGTTGGGACAGCACATCGAGGCGCTCCTGGACCAGGCCGCGACACTGGCCGCGGGCGATCCGCGAACGGCCGGGCTTGACGCCTCGACCACGGTGCTGTCCGACGCCGACACCGCGGCGCCCGCGCTTGTCGCCACGACACTCGTCGGGACCAGCAAGGTCGTCGAGACGGACGGGCTGCTTCTGCGCGCCGTAGAGCGGCAGCCGCCCTCCGAGGGCGAGGTCGCCGATCCGGGGCTGTGCGCGCTGGCGCTTCTCTCCTCCAACGGCGCCGGCGACTCCGGGCGCGCCGGTTCGGCAAGCTCCGACGAGGAACCGAGTCTGCTGCCCGACCAGGCGGCGGTCGACGCCGCCACCGGGCGTGGCATCGTCGCCCTGGAGGAGGTCGCCTACGCCGGTCCGCCGGCGCCGCCCAGGCGGGCGGCGGTCCCTCCGTTCGCCTCGCTCTTCTCCCATCGGCTGCGGTGGTCGCTGGCGGGGTTGGCGGCCTGTGTGGCCGCTCTGACGGTCGCGTTGGCGATTCTCGGCCCGGACGATCCGCCGCACGCCGTCTACATCACTCTCCTGAACCTGTTCGCCATCAACGACCCGGCCGTCGGCCGGCCCCTGGGAGAGCAGATCCTCCAGCTCCTGACGGGGCTGACGGGCCTGCTGCTGCTGCCGGTGCTTCTCGCGGCGGCGCTGGAGGCACTCGGGACCTTCCGGACCGCCTCGGCGCTGCGCGGTCCGCCTCGGGGGCTCAAGGAACACGTCGTGCTGTTGGGCCTCGGCAAGGTCGGCACCCGTGTACTGACCCGGCTCAGGGAACGGCACATCCCCGTGGTGTGCGTGGAGGCCGATCCCGACGCGCGAGGCATGGCGACCGCACTGCGGCTGCGCGTGCCGGTGGTGGTGGGGGACGCCACGCAGGAAGGCGTCCTGGAGGCCGCGAAGATCCACAAGGCCCGGTCGCTCCTGGCTCTGACCAGCGTCGACAGCACCAACCTGGAGGCCGTCCTGTACGCCCGGTCCGTGCGGTCCGACCTGTCGGTGGTCATGCGCCTGTTCGACGACGACTTCTCCACGGCCGTGTACCGCACGCTGCGCGCCACCCACCCCAGGGCCCTCACGCGCAGCCGCAGCGTCACCCAACTGGCGGCTCCCGCGTTCGCCGGGGCCGTGATGGGCCGGCAGATCCTGGGGGCGATTCCGGTGGAGCGCCGCGTCCTGCTCTTCGCGGCGGTGACGGTCGCGGGGCAGCCGCAGTTGGAGGGCCGCACGGTCGGGGAGGCGTTCCGGGCCGGGGCATGGCGGGTGCTCGCCCTGGACATGGGCGCCTCGGCGGGCACGCCCGGCCCCCGAGGCGACGGCCGCGCGGGACCTCCGCTGCCCTCGGGGCTGGTGTGGGACCTGCCCGACACGTACGTGCTGCGGGGCGGCGACCGGGTGGTCATGGCGGCGACGCGACAGGGTCTGGCCGAGCTGACGGGAAGACGCCGACGCCGGGAGGGGGCGGACGCGTGAGAGTCGGGGCGCCGGCGGAGCGCACCGACCCCGCCCCGCGCCGGGCGGGGGCGCGTCGGCTCCCTCGGGCCCCCGACCCGCCCCACGCCCGCTGCCACGCGCCCGTCTCTCCCCCCGCGCCCCCGACCGGCGCCCGACCCGGCCGGACGCCGCCGGGTCAGGAACGGTCCGGCAGATGGCGGGCGGCGAAGTCCAGCTCCAGCCGGACCTGCTTGAGCCGTTCGTCGACGACCAGGGAGCCGTGCCCCGCGTCGTACCGGTACACCTCGTGGACCGCGCCGCGCGCTTCCAGGCGGGCGACGTAGTTCTCGATCTGCCGGATCGGACACCGGGGGTCGTTGACCCCCGCCGAGATGTACACCGGGGCCCGCACGGCGTCGACGTACGTCAGCGGGGAGGACGCGGCGTAGCGCTCCGGGACCTCCTCCGGCGTGCCGCCGAGCAGGGTCCGGTCGAGGGCCCTCAGCCCCTCCATCTCGTCGTGGTACGCCGTCACGTAGTCGGCCACGGGGACGGCGGCGATGCCCAGGGTCCACAGCCCCGGCTGGGTTCCCAGGCCCAGCAGCGTGAGGTAGCCGCCCCAGGAGCCGCCGGTGAGGACGATCCGCTCGGGGTCCGCCAACCCCGACCGCACCGCCCACTCCCGCACCGCGGCGATGTCCTCCAACTCGATGAGTCCCACCCGGTGCTTGAGCGCGTCGGTCCAGGCGCGTCCGTACCCGGTGGAACCGCGGTAGTTGACCCGGACCACGGCGTACCCGTGGTCGACCCAGGCGGCCGGGCCGGCGGCGAAGGAGTCGCTGTCGTGCCAGGTGGGTCCGCCGTGGATGTCGAAGACCGTCGGCACCGGGCCGGTCGCGCCCGCCGGCCTCTGCACCAGCGCGTGGATCCGGCCCCCGGGACCCTCGACCCACGCGTCCTGGACGGGGACGGACCCCGGCGACCGCGAGCCGGGCGGGTCCAGGACCACGTGCCCGGTGGTGGAACGGACCGTGGAGGGCAGCGCGGCGGAGGACCACTGGTACTCCACGGTGCCGTCCGGGCGGGCGGTGGCGCCGGACACGGTGCCGGGTGGGGTGGGGATCTCCACCAGCTCGCGGCGGGCCAGGTCGTACCGGAACAGCTCGCTGCGGGCCTCGAAGCCGTGCACGATCAGCAGCCCGGTGCCGTCCGGGTACCACTCGGCGCTCACGTCGCCCGGCAGTTCCAGTGCCAGCTCCGTCTCCTCCCCGGTGGCGACGTCCCAGACCATCGGCTCCCAGCGGCCCTTCCGCTGGTGTCCGACGAGGAGCCGGGTGTCGCCGGACACCGGGGCGAACCCGAGGGCCTCCAGCCCCAGTTCCTCGGTGCCGCCCTCGGTGTCGTCGAGTTCGGCGACGGTCGAGCCGTCGACCCGCACGACGCGCAGCGCCGAGTGCGTGGCGTCGCCGTGCTCGGTGTGCTCGACGGCGATCAACGAACCGTCGTGGGAGAGATCGCCGACGCCGGCCGACTCGCGGTGCCGGTAGATCTCGCGGGGCGCCTCGCCGAGGCGGGCCACGTGGATCGTCGTCCCCTCCTCGTCGGTGGACCGTCCCACGACCGCCGTGCGCCCGTCCCTGCCGAGCGCGAGACCCGCCGGGTAGGAGGGGTCGAGCCCGGGTACCGCCAGTTCGTCCTCGCCTCCCACGAAAGGCTGCCGGCGCCACACCCCGAACTCGTCGCCGTCCTTGTCGTCGAACCACCAGATCCACTCGCCGTCCGGGGAGAGCGTCCCATCGGTGGTGCCGTTGGGCCGGGACGTGACCTGCCGCCGCTCGTCGGTCGAGCGGTCCCAGGCGTACAGCTCGTACGTCCCCGTGGCGTTCGACACGAACAGGGAACGGTCGGGGGCGTTCTCCGCCCAGTCCGGCAACGAGACACGCGGCGCACGGAACCGCTTCTCCCAGTCGGGCGTGGTCACGCCGTCGCGATCCGCGCTCCCGCCCGGGACGCGCCCCTCGCGCGCGGCCTGCCCACGCTCCTCCCCCTCGCCCGTCGGGCGCTCACGCCCTTGCCGTTCCTGTCCCCGCCCGTCCCGCGGGTCGGACCCGATGCGCTCCTCAGTCATGGCCCCATAGTGCCTCCCCGGGCCCCCCGCCCGCCGCCCCTTGCCTCCCCGGGCCGACGTCGGGGGCCTCGCCGCCCCTCCGGCGACGCCGCGCACCCCGGACGCACGGCGCGGATCGTGGGGCCGGGGACCGCCCGGACCCGCGCCCGGCTCTCCGACCCGCGCCCCGTACCGTGGGGGTCGTGTACCGGTTTCTGCTGACGCCCCGGTGGTGGGGGATCAACGTCTTCCTCGCGCTCTCGATCCCCTTCTGCGTGTTCATGGGGTCGTGGCAGCTGGGCCGGTTCGAGGACCGGGTCGAGGTCCACCGGACCGCCGAGGCCCAGGCCGACGAGGCTCGCCGGGAACCCGCACGCCCCGTGGGGGAACTGCTCCCGGTGGACCGGTCCACCGTCGGCGGCCAGGCGACCGCGAGCGGGCGCTACGCGGAGCAACTCCTGGTGCCGGACCGCGAGCTGGACGGCCGCACCGGCTTCTACGTGCTCACCCTGCTGCGCACCGACGAAGGCCCTGCCCTGCCCGTCGTCCGGGGCTGGCTCCCCGGCGAGCCCGACCCGGCCCGCGCCCCGGCGCCACCGGGCGGCGAGGTCGACGTGGTGGGGGCACTGCACGCGTCGGAGAGTCCCGGCACGCTCGGCGGAGGCGCGCCCGCCGGTCGGATCGCCTCGGTGAGCACGGCCATCCTGGTGAACCAGGTGCCCTACGACGTGTACGACGCCTGGATCACCTTGAACGAGGGCGACTCGGGGATGAGCGCGGCGCCCGTCGGCACGCCCGACAACACCGGTCTGGACCTCAAGGCGTTCCAGAACCTCGGCTACACGGCGGAGTGGTTCGCGTTCGCCGGATTCGTGGTCTTCATGTGGTTCCGCCTGGTACGGCGCGAAGTGGAGCTGGCCCGCGACGCCGAGGCGGGCCGGGGCGACGAGGCGGCCGGTCTCGCCGACGCCGCGCGCTCCTAGCGCCCCGGCGGGGCGCGGCCGGCCCTCCCCGGGGGCGCGGCGCGCCACTCGGGCTCCCGGGAGGGTGCCGCCCGCCGCGAGTTACCGGGCGCGGAGCGGCGTGCGGGCGGCGCGAGGAGGCGCGATCCGCCCGCCCCCCACGGACGCTAGGACGCGCCCAGCACGCCGGTCCAGTACACGGTTCCGGCACAGGCGTCCGCGATCCTGGCGGTGGCCTCCTCCACCGCCGCCCCGGCGTCCCGCGCGTCGCCAGGCGCGGTGTCGGGGGTCCAGCCGACGACGACCCCGCCACCGCCGGGGGCGTCCTCCGCTGTCAGCTGGGGCGCGAGTCCGAAGTCCTCGGCGTAGGCCGTGCCACCGGCGACGTCCGCGCCCTCGACGCCCGCCGTTCCCTCCTCCGTCGGCGACTCGGGGGCGGGCTCGCCGTCCTCGACGGCGTCGCCCTCGCCGCCCTCGCCCCTCTCGTCCACCGTCCCACCGGGACCGGTCCGGGTGGGACAGCTCTCCGACGGCACCCAGGCGAAGCGCACCTCGTACGCGGCGCCCGGCGCGAGCGTGAGCCCCGGCTGCTCCAGCCGGGGGTCGGGGAGCCCGACCACGGTGTCCCCCGCCGTGTGACGCGTGGTGTCCACCCGGGCGGGGTCCGCCGCGCCCTCCGCCGTCGCCCGCACCGTGCCGGGCCCGGTGACCACGCACGCCTCCGAGGAGGCGTTGGCGACGCGGAACACGCCGTGTACCACCCCGGCGGAGTCGGGCGCGGCCGTCGATCCACCGACGGGTCCGAGCCGGTCCGCCGTGCAGGCGGGCGCGGTCGGCGCCTCGGCGGAGGGTTCTCCTCCGTCGGTGGGGCCGCCCGGCTCGCCCGTCGGCTCTTCGCGCTCGTCCGCGGCCGGGGCCCGCTTCTCCTCCCCGGCCGTCGGACCGTCACCGTCGACGCTGCCGCCGCTGCCGCCGGCCGGGTTCTCGCCCGCCCCGCTCCCGTCCTCCGCCTCGGCGGCGTGGTCCGCGACCTCGCGACCGGCCGGGGAAGGTCCCGACCCGGTGGCGTGCGTGAGCGCGGGAACGGCGGTGCCGACCAACATCACCACGGCCGCCGCTCCGACCAGGGCCTGGCGCTTGCGGGCGCGCCGGGCGGGCACCGCGCGGCGCAGGTGGTCCAGGGCGCCGTCGCGCGGTCGCACCTCCCGCACCGCGTCGTGCAGCATGCCTCGCAGGGCCGCCTCGTCGGAGGAGGGCACGTCCGCCTCTCGCGCCGGCGCCCACCGCGCCGTGCCACCGTACGCGTCGCGGCCCGGGAGTTCGGCGCGTGCCCCGGGCACCTCGTCGCGTGCCGGTTCACCGGGGGGCGTCGGCCGGTCGCACCGGTCGAGGGGATGGTCGGGCCACCGTCCGTCGGGTCCGCCGCTCACTTGGCCGCCTCCATGGTCACGCGCAGCGCGGCGATGCCGCGGGAGCCGTAGGCCTTGACCGAGCCGAGCGATATCCCCAACGTCTCGGCCACCTGTGACTCGGTCATGTCGGCGAAGTAGCGCAAAACGAGGACCTCGCGCTGGCGTCGTTGGAGCCCCTTCATGGCCTTGATCAGGGAGTCGCGTTCCAACCGGTCGTATGCGCCCTCCTCGGCGCTGGCCATGTCGGGCATCGGCTTGGACAGCAGCCTGAGGCCCAGGATTCGGCGGCGCAGCGTGGACCGGGAGAGGTTGACGACGGTCTGGCGCAGGTAGGCCAGCGTCTTGTCCCGGTCTCGGACGCGTCTGCGCGCGGAGTGGACCCGGATGAAGGCCTCTTGGACGACGTCCTCGCAGGACGCGGTGTCGTCCAGCAGCAGGGCCGCCAAGCCGAGCAACGACCGGTAGTGGGTGCGGTAGGTCTCGGTGAGGTGGTCGACGGTGGTGCCCGCCACGACCTCGTCGGCACCCCCGCGCGGGCTCGGCAGACGTGCCGGGTGCGCTGCGGTCATCGGTGTGGTCACCGGCTCGCCGTCGGCCGGGTCCGGCCGCAGGGGGCGGGACGCCCGGCGGGGCGAGCACGGGCCGGACCGGCCGCGCGCCCCCGGGGGCGCGCTCCGCTCGAAGAGCGGGCGAAGTTCGAGTACGTCTGCCACGCCGGTTGGACACCCGCCGTCCCGGAAGGGTTGTACGCCGCTTCCGCCGTGTGCGCGCTGTCGTCCCCCGGCACCCGTCCGGGTGTCCCGTTCCTTCGCATCCGCCCCGCTCCCCCCGTGAAGACGTCGGCGGGACGTCCCCACGCCCCGCCCTCGGCGCCCCTCACCTCGGATCGGGTGGGATCCGGGCGGTGGTGGAGCGCCCCCCGCGTCCGCGGGTGGCGGAGGGCGGGAGCAGCATCCTCCGACGTCACCGGGCAGATCTTCAAGTGATCCCGACAACGGATGGATCACAAGAAGTACACAGGTGCCCCAAAGGGGACGCCCGCCGTCGCCTCCGGCCTTCCCGCGCCGCGAGGTCAGGCGAGCTCGGCGGCCACCGACTCGGCGATCTGGGCGGTGTTCAGCGCGGCGCCCTTGCGGAGGTTGTCGCCGCACACGAAGAGTTCGAGCGCGGTCGGGTCGTCCAGGGCCGCGCGCACCCGTCCGACCCAGGTCGGATCGGTGCCCACGGCGTCCGTCGGGGTCGGGAACTCCCCGGCCGCGGGGTCGTCGAAGAGCACGACTCCGGGCGCCGCGGCGACGATGTCCCGGGCCCGCCCGACGGTCACGGGAGCCTCGAAGCGGGCGTGGACGGTCAGGGAGTGGGTGGTGACCACGGGGACCCTCACGCAGGTCACCGCCATCGGCAACCGGGGCAGTCCGAGGACCTTCCGGCACTCCTCCCGCACGCCCATCTCCTCCGAGGACCAGCCGTCCTCGCACGCCGTCCCGACCCACGGGACGACGTTCAGGGCGACCGGTTCGGGGAAGGGACCGGTGTCGTCGCCGACCGCCCGTCGGACGTCGCCGGGTCGGGTCCCCAGGTCGGTTCCGGCCACCAGGGAGAGTTGGCGGCGCAGCGTCTCCGCGCCCGTCCTCCCCGCGCCGCTCGCCGCCTGGTAGGTCGAGACGACCACGTCGCGCAGGCCGAACTCGGCGTGCAGGGCGCCGAGCGTGACGATCATGGACAGCGTGGTGCCGCCGGGGGACGAGACGATCCCTCGCGGACGGGAGCGCACGGCGTGGCGGTTGACCTCGGGCACGACCAACGGCACGTCGGGATCGGCCCGGAAGGCGGCGGAGCCGTCCACGACGACCACGCCCCGCGCCGCGGCGACGGGCGCCCATTTCGCGGACACCTCGTCCGGTACGTGGAACAAGGCGATGTCCACGCCATCGAAGGCGGCCTCGTCCAGGGCCACCACCTCGACCTCCTCGCCGCGCACCACCAGTCGGCGGCCGGCCGAGCGAGGGGAGGAGACCAGGCGGATCTCCCCCCAGACGTCCGCGCGCTGGGACAGGATCCGGAGCAGCACCGAACCGACGACGCCGGTCGCGCCGACGACCGCGAGCGTCGGGCGGACGGCGGCTCCGGACCCGCCCGGCTGCCTTCCGGGACCGGCCATCAGCGGCCGGTGCCTCCGTAGACGACGGCCTCGTCGCTGTCGGAATCCAGCCCGAAGGCGGTGTGCACGGCGCGGACGGCCTCGTTGACGTCGTCCTTGCGCGTGACGACCGAGATGCGGATCTCGGAGGTCGAGATGAGCTCGATGTTGACACCGGCGTCGGACAACGCGGTGAAGAAGTCCGCGGTGACCCCCGGATTGGTCTTCATCCCGGCACCGACCAGCGAGATCTTGCCGATCTGGTCGTCGTAGCGCAGGGAGTCGAAGCCGATCGCGGCCTTGTTCTTCTCCAGCGCGTCGATGGCCTTGCGGCCCTCGGTCTTGGGCAGGGTGAAGGAGATGTCGGTCAGCCCCGTGGACGCCGCGGAGACGTTCTGCACGACCATGTCGATGTTGATCTCGGCGTCGGCGATCGAGCGGAAGATGGCCGCCGCCTCGCCCGGCTTGTCCGGGACGCCGACGACCGTGACCTTGGCCTCGGAGGTGTCGTGCGCGACTCCGGAGATGATGGCCTGCTCCACCGGCTTGTCCCCTTGGTTGATCGGTTCACTGCTGACCCAGGTGCCCCGCAGCCCGCTGAAGCTGGAGCGGACATGGATCGGGATGTTGTAGCGGCGGGCGTACTCCACACAACGGTGGAGCAGCACCTTGGATCCGGACGCCGCCAGTTCGAGCATGTCCTCGAAGGAGATCCAGTCGATCTTGCGGGCCTTCTTCACCACACGGGGGTCGGCGGTGAAGACGCCGTCGACGTCGGTGTAGATCTCGCAGACGTCCGCGTCCAGCGCGGCGGCCAGCGCCACCGCCGTCGTGTCCGACCCGCCGCGGCCCAGGGTCGTGATGTCCTTGCGCTCCTGGCTCACGCCCTGGAAGCCCGCCACGATGGCGATGTTGCCCTCGTCCACGGAGGTGCGGATACGACCCGGGGTGACATCGATGATCCGGGCCTTGTTGTGGACGGAGTCGGTGATGACACCGGCCTGGCTGCCCGTGAAGGACTGGGCCTCGTGACCCAGGTTCTTGATCGCCATGGCCAGCAGCGCCATGGAGATCCTCTCCCCCGCGGTCAGGAGCATGTCCAGCTCCCGACCCGCCGGGATGGGGGAAACCCGCTCGGCGAGATCGATCAGCTCGTCCGTCGTGTCGCCCATCGCGGAGACCACGGCGACCACCTGGTTGCCGTTCTTCTTCGCTTCCACGATTCGCTTGGCGACGCGCTTGATGCCCTCGGCATCGGCTACGGAGGAACCTCCGTACTTCTGCACGACAAGGCCCACGTGCGCTCCTCGCTCATTCCGTCTCTGTCCGCGCGTGCGTGCCGCACCGCGGTCGGCTCAGTCTATCGAGCGTCCGGATTTCAGCCCCGCGATGTCGCATGGTGAGACCCGGCCCGCTCAGGACGGCTCATGCCCATCGCCGCCGCCCTCACTCGGGAAAGTGCCGTGTGTCACAGAAACGCTCGTGGAGGTTTCGACCCGCCGGGAGCGCTCGTCATACCGGGCGCATGCCGAGCGGGCGGGCCAACTCCTCCGCCATGACCTGCCCGGCCTCCGCCTCCAGGGTCTCGTCGCCCGCGTGCTGGTCGGTGTCCAGGCCGTCGAGCTCCGCCAGCGGCTGGTTGAGCCGGACATGGGCCACGACCGACTGCAACGCGCGCAGCGCGGCGGAGGCCGTGGAGCCCCAGTTCGAGAAGTAGGAGAACTGCCACCACCACAGGGCCTCCGTCGTGCGACCTGCCCGGTAGTGGGCCATGCCGTGGCGGAGGTCGGTGATGACGTCGGTCAGATCGTGCGAGATGCGGGCCGGGACGGGGGCCTTGCGCGGCTCATAGGGGTCGAAGACCTCGGAGTAGACGTCGATGGGCTCCAGGATCCGGGCGAGGTTCTCGCGGAGTTCGTCCACGTCCTGCTCCGGGCCGGAGTCCGGCTCGTAGCGCTCCTCCGGGAGGATGTCCTCGTGGGCCCCCAGGCGACCGCCCGCCAGCAGGAGCTGGGAGACCTCCAGCAGGAGGAAGGGGACCGCCGAGTCCGGCTCGTCGCCCCTGGCCACCTCCGTGACGGCGACCAGGAAGCTCTCGATCTGATCCGCGATCTGGACCGCGAAGTCGTCGGGATTCTGATGGGTCGCGTGCAGCGTGGCGTCAGACATCTAGGAGTCGTCTCCCCTCGAAGGCCCGGCCGAGAGTCACCTCGTCCGCGTATTCCAGGTCGCCACCCACCGGGAGGCCGCTGGCCAGGCGGGTGACCTTGAGGCCCATGGGCTTGATCATGCGAGCCAGGTACGTGGCCGTGGCCTCGCCCTCCAGGTTCGGGTCGGTGGCCAGGATCAGCTCCCCGACCGAACCGTCCGCCAACCGTGCGAGAAGCTCGCGGATGCGCAGGTCGTCGGGCCCTATGCCGTCGATGGGGCTGATCGCCCCGCCCAGCACGTGGTAGCGGCCCCGGAACTCGCGGGTGCGCTCGATGGCGACCACGTCCTTGGGCTCCTCCACCACGCAGATCACGCCCGGGTCGCGGCGGGCGTCGCGGCAGACCGCGCACCGCTCTTCCTGCGCCACGTTGCCGCAGACGACGCAGAACCGGACGCGCGCCTTCACCTCGGTCAGGGCCTGGACGAGGCGACGCACGTCGGCGGGCTCCGCCTGGAGGACGTGGAAGGCGATCCGCTGCGCGCTCTTGGGACCGACGCCGGGCAACCGCCCCAACTCGTCGATGAGGTCCTGGACCACGCCTTCGTACAACGGACTGCCGCCCTTCCCTGGGTTCCCTCACTACGTACGGTAAAGCGCCGAGGCCGCTCGGAGAAGCCGGTATCCGCGGGGACGCCGACCGCGGACCCCCGACGCGGGGCCGCCGGGACCGGCGACCCCCGGCCGTCAGAAGGGCAGCCCCGGCATCCCCCCGCCGAACCCCTCGGCGAGCGGGCCGAGCTTCTGCTGCTGGAGAGTCTGGGCGTTCTCGTTGGCCGCCTGGACGGCCGCCACGACCAGGTCGGCGAGCGTCTCGGTGTCCTCGGGGTCCACCGCCTTCGGGTCGATGCGCAGCGCCCGCAGCTCCCCCGAGCCGTTGACCGTGGCCCGCACCAGACCGCCGCCCGCCTGCCCGTCGACCTCCGTCCTGGCCAGTTCGTCCTGGGCCCGCGCCAGGTCCTGCTGCATCTTCTGGGCCTGCTGAAGCAACTGCTGCATGTTGGGCTGGCCGCCACCGGGGATCACGTTCGGCTCCTGTTCACCGCGAGGGGTCGTCGCTGTCGCTGTACTTTGCCGTTCGACACGAGCCTACGTGCTCCGTGCGGGCTTCGCCCCAGCACTCTTTCGGGTGATTCGGTGGTGGACCCTATACCTGATCGAGACCTCCGTACGGGCGGAAAAACGGCCGAAACCGACCCTTCGCCACCCATTGGGCGGTAGGAAGGGTTTCGGCGCGTCAACCCCTGGTTACGCGAGCCCGTGGCGTCGCCAGTCGTCACGTACCGTGATCGAGGGTCGGTTAGGGAGTGCCGGGTGGGTCAGCCGGAGAAGCAGCCCGAGAAGCCGTCCCCGGGCGGGCGGGTCGGCGAGGGGGCCGGGTTCGGCGCACCGCCGCGGGCGCGGCACGACCTGCGGGGGCGGACGTTCCCCCACGGAGACTGGTCCTGCCCGGCCGACCGCCTGGACGAGCTGTACCGCTGGGTGGAGCGGGGCGCCCTGGACACGGTGGAGTGGTATCTGGCCGGCCGCGCGCGCAAGCGGCGGGGGGCGCGACTGCTGCGGGGCGGGGCGGCGGCGGGCGCCGTCGCGGGCGCCGCGCTTCCGCTGCTCGACATGACCGGGGTCGTGGCCGGGGCGGCGCCCTGGGGCTATCTGTCCCTCCTGCTGGGCCTCGCCTGCGTCGTCGGGGACCGCTACTTCGCCGTGACCTCGGGGTGGATGCGCGACATGGCGACCGCGCAGGCGGTGCAGCGTCGCGTACAGGCCTTGCAGTTCGACTGGGCGTCGGAGAGCGTGCGGGAGGTCCTCGGGCCCGCGGAGGGCACCGCGGGGGAGGCCACCGAGCGGTGCCTGTCGGTCCTGCGTCGGTTCTCGGAGGACGTGACGGAGCTGGTCCGGGCGGAGACGGCGGCGTGGATGGCGGAGTTCGGGGGTGGCTCCGCGCCGGAAGCCCCCGCCGGACCGTCCCCGGCGGGCGCCCCCCCGGCCCGCCCCGAGGCCGCGCCGGGGGCGGGGCGCTTCGGGGTTCCCCCGCCGGCCGGGCCGCGTCCCCACATGCCGCGACAGCGTCCGCCGGAGCCCCGGGGGTGACCCTCCCCGCGAATCGCGGGGCACCGACCTGCCCCGCCGCCCCGCGACCAGGGGCCACGCGCCCCGGAGCGGGTACGATGGCGTGTTTCGTAGCATGGACGAGCCGGCACGGACGGCCGGGAGCGACCGCGCCCACCCCGATGCGACGGGAGGCTCGCCTCCGGCCCGGCGGCGAGCGCGATCCGCGCGGGCCGGGACCGACGGCTCACCGACCTCCGCGCTCCCGGTGAGCGAGGACCGGTCCACCGGCCCCATCGGTGGACCCGTGCCGAGAGAGCACACCCCCACCCGATCGCGACGAGGAGACCCCGCCCATGGCCGGCCCCAGCGGCAACGGCGCCGTCACGCGCAGCACCCTGCGACAGCAGATAGCCGCGGCCCTCCGCGACGAGGTGCTGTCCGGACGCCTTCAGCCGGGGCAGGAGTTCACCGTCCGGGAGATCGCCGACCAGTACGGCGTGTCGGCCACACCGGTGCGTGAGGCCCTGGTCGACCTCGCCGCGCAGGGCCTCTTGGACGCCGACCAACACCGGGGCTTCCGGGTCCGCGAGTACTCCCTCGTCGACTTCCGCGGCATGGTCCAGGCGCGCGGCCTGGTCACGGACGGCATCTTCCAGTCCCTGGTCGACGGCGACACCCGCCTCGACGATCCGCGGATCACCGGAGCGCTGGCGGGGCTCCGTCGCCGCGGCGAGGAGGCCCAGCGAGCCGCGACGGCCGGGGATCTCACCATCCTGATCGGCTACGACCTGCGCTACTGGCGCGAGTTGTCGACCATGTTCGGCAACCGCTACCTCTCCGACTTCCTGCACCGACTCCGGGTGCAGAGCTGGGTGTGCACGGTCCAGCACCTGCGCCGGCTCGGTGATCTGCGGGGGGTGCTGTGGGCCGACCACACGGATCTCGTGGACGCCCTCGCCCGGCAGGACACCGAGGGGGCGCGCGAGATCGTCCACGCCTACAACGCCCACTCGTTGGCGCTCATCGACAGGATCGCACCGGACGAGACGGATCGGACGCCGCCGGGGGAGGGTCGGGCGCCCGCTCCGGGGTAGGGCTCCGCACAAGCGGTACCGACTACGCTGCCTGCCCTGACCACCCCGCCGTGTGAGGAGCGCTGTCTTGGCATGTGACCTGTGGCTGGTGCCGCTCGTCGACGTCCTCTGCCACGCACCCGACAACCCCTTCGCCGAGGAACTCGCCCAGTACGACAGAGTGCTGATCGCGGCCGGACTGCCCGCGGTACCCGTGCACCCCTACATGCCGGGTTTGTCCGGCGAGGTCGCGCCCGTGGCCGGCTTCGACTACGCCGCGCTGCACTTCCTGCGCCGCGCGCACCTGTTGCGGGTCTGCGGGCTCCCGGTCACCCCCGTGGACGAACTCGGAGGCGACTACGAGCAGTTGCTGGAGATGTTCGAGGCGGCTGCGCAGCGCTCACACCTCGTATGGCACTACGACCACGCGGGATCGTACGTCCCGATCGACTTCGCCACCCCGCTGTCCAGCGAGGAACTTCTCGCCAACGGAGGACCGTTGGGGTCCTCCCAGGCCCTGCTGCGCGAGCTGGAGGCGGTCGCCCCGGCCATCGGCATCGACGCGGCCAACCCTCCGGCCCCTCCCCGCCCGCCGGCCGCGCCCACGGGGCTGGAGGAACCGGCCGCCGCGGCGCCGTACGACCCGAGCCCCTTCGCCCGGGAGCGGCACGTCTGGCTGGGGTTGCACGCGGCGGTGACCCGGAGCCTGGCCCAAGGTTCGATGATCGTCTTCAGCTGATCCACCCACGGCCCGGCTCGGCGGCGACACACCATGGCGCGGTCGGTCCCGCCTCGCCCGGCCCTCGCTTCCCGAGGCGGAGCCCCCGCGGTCCGGCGCCGCCACACGTCAGACGACATCCCCGACGCCCACGCACCCTCGGTCCGGCGTGATCCATTCCACCGCCGGCCCGACGGAGGCCAGGATTCCACCGACCTCGGTCCGCGAACCCGAGTAGGCCACCTCCACGGCGGGCGACCGCCCGTAGGTCGTCAGGACGCTGACGCCGTCCGCGTCGAGCCGGCGCTCGTCCAGGACCCAGTCCACGCCGTCCACGGTCATGCAGAGGTCGACGGTGGGCGAGGGCTCCGGAACGCCACAGCGCAGCACCGCCGAACGGCCGCCCCAGGTCGCCACCCCGTCCCCCGAACCCAGCGGAGCCCAGTCGCGCCCGGCACCGGGCAGATCGTCGGGTAGTCGGGAGAGCACCTCGGCGCACCGGGGATCCCCGCCCTCCGGCGCGGCGGTCACCCGAACGCCGTCGAAGAGGAGGAACACACCGAGCGCGGCGACCGAGAGCACCGCCAGACCCACCCGGACACCCGGTCGGGTGAGCGTCGCGATCCGCATCCGTCGGCCTCCCTCGTTCGTCCGCTCGTTCCTGCTCGCCGTCCCGCTCCGACGCGTGGGCCCCGCCCCCGGCGGGCCCGCGCACCGGGTCCCGGAAGACCCGGTGCGCGACGGTCGTCAGAGGAAGGAATTGATCTCGATGGTCTCGTCCCGGCCCGGTCCGACGCCGATGGCGGAGATCGGGGCGCCGGACATCTCCTCCAGGGCCTTGACGTAGTTCCGGGCGTTCTTCGGCAGCTCGGCGAAGGTCTTGGCCCCGGTGATGTCCTCGGACCAACCGGGCAGCGTCTCGTAGACCGGCTTGGCGTGGTGGAAGTCCGTCTGCGAGTACGGCAGCTCCTCGACTCGACGGCCGTCGATCTCGTAGGCCACGCAGACCGGGATCCGCTCCCAGCCGGTCAGCACGTCGAGCTTGGTGAGGAAGAAGTCGGTCAGGCCGTTGACACGGGTCGCGTAGCGGGCGATCACCGCGTCGAACCAGCCGCAGCGGCGGTCGCGCCCGGTGGTCACGCCTCGCTCACCGCCGATGGAGCGCAGCGCCTCGCCGTCCTCGTCGAACAGTTCCGTCGGGAAGGGGCCGGCACCGACGCGGGTGGTGTAGGCCTTGAGGATGCCGATCACCCGGCTGATCCGGGTCGGGCCGACACCGGCGCCGGTGCAGGCACCGCCGGCGGTGGGGTTGGAGGAGGTCACGAAGGGATAGGTGCCGTGGTCGATGTCCAGCAGCGTCCCCTGGCCGCCCTCGAAGAGGACGACCCGGTCCTCGTCCAGCGCCCGGTTCAGCACCAGCGTCGTGTCCGCGACATACGGCGCGATCCGCTCGGCGTAGCCCAGCAGTTCCTCGACCACCTGGCCGGCCTCTATGGCCCGCCGGTTGTAGAGCTTGGTCAGCATCTGGTTCTTGGCGTCGAGGGCCGCCTCGACCTTCTGTGTCAGGATCGACTCGTCGTAGAGATCCTGGACCCGGATGCCCACCCGGTTGATCTTGTCAGCGTAGGTCGGCCCGATGCCTCGGCCGGTCGTGCCGATCTTCCGCTTGCCCAGGAAACGCTCCGTGACCTTGTCGACGATCACGTTGTACGGAGTGATGATGTGCGCGTTTCCGCTGATCAGAAGCTTCGACGTGTCCACGCCGCGCTCGTTCAACCCGCTCAGCTCGGAGAGCAGGACCGAGGGATCGACGACGACGCCGTTGCCGATGACCGGCGTGCATCCGGGAGACAGGATTCCGGAAGGGAGCAGGTGGAGGGCGTACTTCTGGTCCCCCACGACCACCGTGTGGCCGGCGTTGTTGCCGCCCTGGTATCGCACCACGTAGTCGACGGAGCCGCCGAGCAGGTCCGTGGCCTTTCCCTTGCCCTCGTCACCCCACTGAGCACCGAGCAGCACAAGTGCGGGCACGCGCGTACACCCCTTCCGGACGGGGCATGTCCATGGTCGAGGGCTCACGCGGAGGTTTTCAGCCGCGTTTACCGCGACCGTCGCCGGCCGCCGACCGTCGGACCGGGTGCCCCGGAATAGACGAAGCCCCTGGCGCAATAGCGCAAGGGGCTCTTGCACAAAGATGCTACCCGAGGAAGCGAGGCGGAGCCGAGGTGGCGACTTCCGCGAGGTCCGATCAGTTGCTGGTGGTCATCGACGCGTCCGCTCCGCGGACGGACGGCGAGTCCGTCCGCATCGCGAAAGACGTGCTCAGCGCGGGTGCGGCGAACACCAAGGTCTGTCTTCCCGACGGACCGGAGGAGTTCGCCAGGGCGCTGCGGCGACGGGGATCACGCCGCCCGGTGGTGGTCGGCGGCGACCAGGCCCTGGTGCGGGCGGTGTCGCTGCTCCATCGGGACCGTGAGCTGGCGGGGTGCGCTCTGGCGGTGGTACCGGTGGGCCCCCGACGTGAGCTGGCCCGGTCGCTGGGTGTGCCCACCGACGCCGTGGAGGCGGCTCGGACCGCGCTGGACGGCGCCGAGCGCGGGCTCGACCTCTTGGTCGACGACACCGACGGCGTGGTGATCGGCACCGTCGGCATCCCGCCCGGCTTCGCCGGCGAGGACGAGGGCACGGCGCCCGGCCCCGGCAGCACCGGCCTCGGGGGCGGTGGCGAGGAGCCGGCGAGCGCCGGGCACGGCGACCGTGGCGGGACCTCGCGCGCGAGCCGGCTGTGGCGCTGCCGCGCGCTCTTTCGCACGCTGGCGTCCCGATCCCGAGGCGGGGCGACGGCCGGCGGACCGTACCGGCTCCGGGTGGAGGTCGACGGGGTGACACTGGTGGACCTCGACAAGCCGGTCGCCGGCGTCACGCTGCGGTGCGGTCGCTCGGGTGCGGCCGAGGTCCGCGCACGACCGGCGGGGACGACCCCGCCACTGACGGCCACCGGGAGGACGTTCTCCGTGTCCGGTCCTCACTTTCGCTACCAGGCCGACACCTGGGAGTCCATGCCGGTCCGCACGAGGACGTGGACCGTGCGGGAGGGCGCCTGGTCGCTGTGGCTCCCCGACAGCGACGCCGGCGGCTGACGAGAGCGACGAGCGGGCTCCGCGACGGCCGACGCCCCTGCCGCGCCAGTGTGGGCCCGGGCGCCGGGAAGTCCCCGGGCCCGCACGACGCGGGGCGCCCGTCACCTCGTCGTCAGGTCCCGACGGCGGAATCCGACCAGGCCCGTCCACACCAGGGCCACGGCCACCAGAGTCAGGACGACCAGTGGGGTCCAGGCGGCCTCCGCGGAGGGCAGCCGCGGCACGTGCCCCAGAGGCGAGAAAGTGTTCGACCAACCGGGAAACCGCAGGATCTCCCCGAGGTAGCCCACGACGAAGGCGTACACGGGCACGATCCACACCAGTGAGCCGACGCGGGGGAACCAGCCGAAGAGAGCCACCGCCACACCGGCCGTGACCCACAGAGCCGGCGCGTACGCCAGCGCCGCGACGGTGAGGCGCACGACGAGCGCGGGGTCACCGGTGGAGGCCGCACCCGTGAGACCGAGGACGAGCCCGGCGGTCGTCAGCAGGAGCGGCCCACCGACCAGGGGCACGACGAGGTGACCGGCCAGCCACCGGTCGCGGGACAGACCGGTGGCCAGCAGCGGCTCGGCACGCCCCGCGAGTTCCTCGGCGCGCGGTCGCAGGCTCGCCGACACCACGGCGACCGCCGCCACGACGGCCAGCACCATCAGCACCATCGACGCGAACGCCTCGGCCGGCCCGGCGCCACCGAGGCGGTCGAGGGCTTCCCGGAGCTGGTCGACGTCCTGGAGCAGATCGCTCGCCTGCCCGAGGATGGCCCCGTACATGGCGGCCATCAGCGTCAGGCCGGCCCCGAAGCCGAGGAGCGCGCCGCGATGCACGCGGAACGCGAGGCCGGGCGAGGTGAGCAACACGGACGAGGCATACGCAGCGCCCCGGGCTCGCGGACGCAGTCCCGCTCCCACGTCCCGCCTGGTCGACAGCGCGAACCCGGCGGCGGCACAGAGGGCGGCCGTCGCCAGGCAGGCGAACACGGGCCACCAACGATCGTCCACGTAGACGTAGGTGCGCTGCGCCCATCCGATCGGGGACAGCCACGAGAGGGCCTCGTTCCCGCCGCTGTCTCCGGCGGCGCGCAGCACGTAGGCGACACCGATGGTGGCGAGGGCCATGCCGGTGGCGCCCCGGGAGTGCTCCGTCAGCTGGACGGTGATCGCGGCCACCCCTGCGAAGGCGACTCCCACCGCCGCGTGGCTCGCGCCGTAGAGCAGCGACCCGCTCGCGTCGACGCTGTCGATCCCGAGGCCGGGCAGCCCGAGGGCGAGGAGCAGGGCCACGCCCAGGTTGGCCACCACGGCCGCGGCGAGTGCCGCGGCGAGGTGTGCGTGACGGCCCACGACGGCCGAGCGCACCAGCTCGGCCCGCCCGGTCTCCTCCTCCGCACGGGTGTGCCGGGTGACGATCAGCACGCTCATCAGACCGACGAGGACGGCGGTGAAACCGAGCATCTGCTGACCCAGCATGGCTCCGAAGGTGTACTCGTCGAGATAGCCGCGCGGCCCCGACATGGCCAGCCCCGCCGGGCTGCCCAGCGCCTCGGCGGCGTCGGCCCGGTCCTCCGGGTCGGCGTAGAGCTGCCGGAAGTTGCTCGCGACGGCCAGTGTGCCCAGCGACACCGCCGACATCCAGACGGCGAGCCGGAGCCGGTCGCGGCGCAGCGCGAAGCGGAACAGGCTGCCGGTGCCGACCAGCGCCCCGGCTCCGGCCGTCGAGCCCGGGCCGGCGCCCGGCGCACCGACGGCGCGGTTCTCGGCGGGGGGCGTCGTGGTGCTCATCGCACGCCCCCGCCCGGACCGTCGTCGAGGGGTCCGCCGCTCTCGACCCGCTCGCCGGCCGCGACCCGACCACGGGATGCGATCCCGTCGCGCGGGCCCTCGCGAGGGCCGCCTCGCCGTGCCGCGTCGTCGTAGTGGCGGAGCATCAGCTCCTCCAGGGTCGGGGGGCGACCCGCCAGACCGCGAACGCCGAACTCGGTCAGCTTCCGCACGGCGGCGCCGACCTCGGGCCCGTCGACCGTGAAGCGCACCCGAGCCCCGTCGACCCGCAGATCGTGGACGCCGGGCAGGGTGTCCAGTCCGGTGGGAGGCAGCGCGGTCTCGGCCTCGATGGTGGTGCGCGCCAGGTGTCGCAGATCGGCGAGGCTGCCGGACTCCACCATGCGACCGAGCCGGACGATACTCACCCGGTCGGCGAGTCGCTCCACTTGGGCCAGGACGTGGCTGGAGAGCAACACGGTCCTGCCGGCGGCCTTGGCCTCCCCGACGACCTCCTGGAAGACGACCTCCATCAGCGGGTCGAGACCCGCCGTCGGCTCGTCGAGGAGGAGCAGTTCGGCGTCGGAGGCGAGAGCCGCGACGATGGCGACCTTCTGCCGGTTGCCCTTGGAGTAGGACCGCCCCTTCTTCGTCGGATCCAGGTCGAACCGTTCGGTCAGCTCGTCGCGGCGCCTCCGGACGCGACGGTCGGTGGCGCCTCGCCCGCCCCTTCTCCCACCGCGCAATCGGGTGAGGAGGTCGATGGCCTCTCCCCCGGTCAGGTGGGGCCACAGCTCGACGTCCCCGGGAACGTACGCGAGTCGGCGGTGCAGCTCGACGGCGTCCGTCCACGGATCACGGTCGAGGACCCGGACCGTGCCGGCGTCGGCGCGGAGCAACCCGAGCAGCACGCGGATGGTGGTGGACTTGCCGGCCCCGTTCGGTCCGAGAAAGCCGTGTACTTCTCCTTGGTCGACCTCCAGGTCGAGCCCGTCCAGTGCGCGCGTCCGTCCGAAGGACTTCTCCAGCCCCGCGACGGTGATGGCCTTGGTCATGCCCAGAATGTACGAGGTATTCAGAATTTTGTGAAGATACGGAACCACGAAAACACCCGGTAGACTCGTGCACGTGAACGACCGCCGCGCCGCGCGCGAGGGAGAAGATCGAGGCATGACGCGACCGAAGCGCGAGAACGCCGGAGCGACGGGACGGGACCCGGAGACCGTCTCCCGGTTCGTGGAGCACTTCGCGGCCCAACTCGTCGAGGCGGGGCTGCCCCGCATGGCGGCCCGCGTCTTCGCCGCCCTGCTCGCCTCCGACAGCGGCGCCATGACCTCCGCCGAACTAGGCGCGCAGTTGCGGATCTCGCCCGCGGCCGTCTCCGGAGCCGTGCGCTACCTGGCACAGGTGCGCATGGTGTCCCGGGAGCGCGAGCCCGGATCGCGTCGCGAGCGCTACCGCCTGCCCGCCGACCACTGGTACGAGGCCCTCACCAACCGCGAGGCCGTCCTTCGCCACTGGGGGAACGCGCTCAGGGAAGGTGTCGCCGGACTCGGCCCCGACACCCCGGCGGGCCGACGCCTGACCGAGACCGTCGCCTTCTTCGAGTTCGCGGAGCGAGAGGTGGCGGGGATGATGGAGCGCTGGCGGACCGAACGCGACCGCAGGTTCGGCCCGGACACCGACACCCGGCCCGAGGGCTCCGCGGCCGGATAGACCGAGGCGAGGGGCGACGCTACGACGCGTGCCCCTCCCGTTCCCGTCGATCGCGCGCACCGCCCCCCGCGGCAGGGCCGCGCCGCGCCCTGCCCTCCGCCGAAACCTCCGCGGAGCGCCTCGAAGGCGCGACCCGCGCCGCCGTCGACGGCAACGATTCTCGCCAGCGAAGACGAAGAACGGGGGCCACTCCCATGACGGGCCTCGCAACCCCATGGGCCCCTTCTGCCCTCTTGAGGACCGATCCCGGTCGAGATCGGCTTTCCCACCGTCAGACACGTGAAGCTGAGGTCGACCCATGTCACGCGATCCGGCTCCCACACCTGCGACACCGTCACCCTGGCCGATCAACCCCCCTGGGGGGATGTGCCGTTCCCGCGCGATCGAGCGGCGGCCCACACCACACCCGCTCGACGTCCCACTTCGCTCCGTCCCGACCAGGAAACCAGGTCGGATGACAAGGCCCCGACGGCATCGCGTCCGAGGACGGCTGACGCTCCCTCTTGATCAGTCGCCCCGCAAACGAGTCACGCACTGGCATACTTGCCACTGACGGCACGTCAGGGACGCTCAGGAACATGGGGATTTACGCATGCCCACACCTTTGAAGGCTGTGACGACCGGCCTCCCAGTCGAACTCCGGGAGATCCGTAGGGGGGTCATGGCGAACGGCGTCATCGACTGCGAGAACCTGTTGGCGATCGTCAACGACCCTCAAGAGGTCGAGGACGCTGCCAAACGGGCCCAGAAGGCCGGCCGACCGATCGGCGAGTACGCCCGCACGCGCGCCGGGGTTCAGCGGCTTCTCGGTACGGCCGGCAGCAAGAAGGCCAAGAATGTCGGCGAGTACGCCGACTACATCGCGGCAGGTCTGCGAGGAGATTACGACGAAGCCTGGTCGCTGCCACAGATCACCCTCTGGTCGCCACGTCCACTGATGATCTCCGAAGAGGGCTCATCCGCCCTGCCGATCAAGGATGGCCTCTACGTCCTCGACAGTGAGACCCAGGTGACCGCCTGGCACCGGATCAAGTCCCACCCAGGTGCGTACGACCTGAGTGAGGACTTCGATTTCGGAGCGGTCCCGCTGTCGTTCGAGATCTTCCACGGGATCGGCATCATGGCCGCCCGCCAGATCTTCCACGACCGCAACATGAAGGGCGTGCCGGTCGACAAGTCCTTGGCCATGTCCATGGATGGCCGCGACTTCGGGACGACGGTGACACGCAAGCTGATGGAGTCACTGAAAGTACCGGTGGGCGAGACGACAGCCCAGCTGTCCAGCCTGATCCTCACCGGCAAACGCCAGGTGTCGGACAAGGCGGCGGAGTGGATGACGATGTCCGTCCTGCGAACCTTCATCGCCACTGCCATGCTCGGAAAGGCTGGCATCCACGCGGCGTCGACCGGTATCGAACACGAGGACATCCCTGTCGACGAGAGTGGCACCCGGCCGGACAGGGCAGTCGTGCAGCGTGAGGTCATGGAGACGATGGGCGCGTTCCTCCAGGAGAACGCCCAGTTCTTCCACTCCAAGACCGCCATCACCGCCCCCGCTGTCGTTGCCGGCCTCGGCGCTACCATCAACCGCTGTATGTCCTGGAGCACCGACCCCCTTACCGACGGAGTCACCCTGGAGCGACTGCTGGAGGACGTCAAGTGGGAGCGCGAGGCGAAGTACTGGAGCGGTATCGCGGCCAAGGTCACTGATCGAGGAGCCGTCTCCTGGGCCGGCGGAGCCCGCGACTCCGGCCACAAGGTCTACGACGCACTGAACCGCCCCGAGAGCGAAGCGGGTAAGCAGATCCGGGGGCGCTTCTAGCTTCTCCGAGGAGTGAAGCAGACCGCCTCCGCCCCTCGATCCCTGCTGGACGTTCACGCACGTGTCGCCGGCCCGAGGCACAGCAAGGGTGGGTTCGTACGCCGTGCAGAGACGCCGCCGGCGAACCGAGGCCGGCTACGGGCGCCGGCCAAGCGCTCGGCCAAGGAGGAACCCCCAGGCAGCCTTCCTGGGGGTTTACCACCCTCCTCAAGGGCATACACTGCCGCGTCTCGAGGCATGCCCGGCCGCTGACCGTCTTCGCCTACGCCGAACCCACCGACGAGTCACCGGTAGATCGGGAACGGTGCCCGGGCTCTGCGACCCTGCTCGTGCCGCATTCCGGTCCTCAGCCGCTGCCTCGCCCTCGACAGGTGTGGCGCTGCCCAAGGCAGCCTTGACGTGACCGCGAAGAAGCCTCGGGCGGAAGAGGCGAAGAGGACGTGCGGCAGGCCTTCTGATACGAATCTGGCACGCGGCGACTGAGAGTGCGGAACGTGAGCTCTTGTCCGTTTCGTGATTGAGGGTTGGGGAAGGACCGCTGGTCGTGGGTTCGGGGTGGCCTTCAGGTCTCGGGGCGGGTGAACAAGCCGGGTTCAGGTTCGACGAGGATGCCGCGGCTGACCAGGCGTTTCAGTTTGGAGCGGATGCCTTCGGTGTTCTTCGGGAGGGTCGGCAGGTCGAGGGCCTGGCAGAGGTCGCGGGCGCGCATCGGTCGGCCCTCGTCGGCCAGGGCGGTGAGGATCTGCTGGTAGGCGGGGTGGTCCGGGATGTCGGGGCGGTCCGGCTCAGTGGCGGGTGTGGGCAGTGGGAGAGCGAGGAGGGTCTTGCGGGTGATGCGCAGGTTCTCGCTCTCCGCGTCGATCTCGCCGAGCCGCACTCTGAGCTCCTCGATGCGGTCCCGGAACTGCCCGGCCTGGTCGGCTAGTTCACGCTCGCGGGTTTCGATGTGTTCCAGGATGGCTTTGACCTGTGGGTTCTCGCTCACGTGGTCCTCCAGGAAGCGAGGGTGGCTCCGGTGAGTCGGCGGCTCATCACGGAGGTCATCGCCCAGAAGACGCGGGATCGGGAGGAGGCGGGCCGGTGTTCGTAGTCGCGTACGAGACGGCGGTAGAACATCAGGATCCCGTTCGTCTGCTCCACGATCCACCGCTTGGCCTGCACGACGAAGCCCTTGCCGGCCGGGTTGCGCTCGACGATCTCGACGTCGATGCCCACGTTCTTGCCGTGATCGACGACCTTCTTCTTGAAGCCCTGGTCGACCAGGGCTTTGGCCACGGTGTCGCACTGCCCGGCGACACCGTCCAGCAGGGCGATGCCGGCGGTGTTCTCGTGCGCGGAGGCGGGCAGGACGACGCAGTCCACGACCAGGCCCAGTACGTCCACGGCCAGGCATCTCTTCCTCCCCGGCACCCTTTTCGCGGCGTCCTTGCCGGTCGTCGTGGCCGGGACGCCGACTGCGGCGTGGATGCTCTGCGTGTCCAGGATCACCAGGCTCGGGTCGGCTAATCGTTTCCGCTTCTCTCGCAGATGCCAGCGCAGCAGGTCGTGAATGTCCTGGTCGGTGCCCTCGTCGCGCCAGAGGTAGAAGTAGTACTTCACCGCTCCGGGCGGGGGCATGTCGTGGGGCAGGAACTCCCACTGACACCCCGTGCGATTCTGGTAGAGGATGGCGTTCACGATCTCCCGCATCGCGTACTTCCCCTGATGCCCGCTGACCGACGGATGCCGGGCCTTCCACGCCGTGATCACGGGTTCGACGAGCTCCCACTGCTCATCGGTGAGATCACTCGGGTACGGCTTGCGCATGCTCATGCCACAACCCAAGCGAACCCCGAACGCCTGACCGGCAACGATGCCCCAACGTCACACCATCGAGCGATGACAAGACCGACAGAACGCCACATACCGCACTCTGAGAGCAGCGCACAGCAAAAAGGCCCGAGTCTCTGACCTGGGCCTTCTTCGTGGAGCGGGTGACGAGAATCGAACTCGCGCTCTCAGCTTGGGAAGCTGCGATCATTCACGGCCGACTCAGCCGCTGACCTGCACGAACGGTACGGATGCCGCCTCGTCGGCCTTGGCGGCTTTCACCGTGGTTCCCCGCTGTTTCCCGCTCGGTCTGGTGCGCTTGTGGTGCGCGGCTGGCGACTGATCGGGATCTCGTAGACGATCTCGCAGAGTGCGGCGGACACGACGATGTCCGCGGTCTCCACGGGCCGCCCCTGGTCGCTGTAGTACGTCCGCCGGATGTGCGTGACGAGCGCGCCCTTCTGGACGCCCAGGAGTGAGGCCTCCTCGGCGGTCGCCTGCCTCGGTTCCGGCTGCTCCACGGCGTGGCTGACGGTGATGCCGATCTCCGCCATGCGGTTCACGACGCCCGCTCCGGCGTGCGGCCCTCCCTCGGGGAGGACGACGAGTGTGCCGGCGGTGAGGTCGTACGGCTCCCAGCTCGTCGACAGCTGAACCGGCCTGCCGTTGGCGAGGAACTCGTACGCCGTCCGCACGCACAGCTCTCCTTCGGAGACACCGAGACGCGTGGCGATCTCCGCCGGTGCCGGAACCTTGGCCTCGGTCCGGCTCTCCCAGTCGCCCTGCCTGCCCACGGCCTTCATGTCCGCCCGGAACGGGGAGCCGCTGAGCTGCTCGCGCGCCGATGACCGGACCATCCGCACGCGCTGGCTTGGCTCGGCGACGTAGGTGCCGGAACCGGCGCGGCCTTCGAGCACACCCTGGGAGATCAGCAACTCCTGCGCCCGGCGGACCACGTTGTCGCCGACGCCGTACTCCTGGCCGATCTGGGCGCGGGAGGGAAGCCGGTCCCCCGGCTCCCACTCGTGCTCCGCGATCCGCAACCGTAGCTCGTCGGCGATGCGGAGATAGGGCGGTTGCTCAGGCATATGGAAAATCTAGTCCACTAGCTCTAATCTAGTTAACTAGCTTCACTCAAAGTGATCGCCGCTAACCGGAGGGCTGCCCTGTGCCTGCTTCCAAGGCGCGCGCGGAGGCCATCGCAGCCCGGTTATCGGCTGTCGGGCTCGCCACGCGTGTGGAGGAGCGCGACGACTGCACGGCCATTGAGGCGGAGGTGCCGGAACCACTCTCCGCCGAGTCATGGCGGGAGGTCCTGGAAGCGGTGGCCGATGCCGACCGCTTCGGCCTCCTCGCCACCAGTTCGAACGACCGCACCCTCTGGGCGGTCGTACGCAAACGGTCCCCGCAACGGGCGATGTCGGGGGACCGGGGCATCAGCGATAGGAGCTGAACACCGTGCTCAATCGTATCCGCCGTACCGCCTCGCGCCTCAGGGAGCGGTACCTCCACAAGGGTCGGCACCGCCGCTCCGAAACGCCTGCGCGACCGGTGGCCGTGCCCCCGGAAGTCGCTTACGGCGCAGTGCTATTCCTGCGTCGGCACCGCGAGCACACGGGCGTTTTCGTGGGGGAGGAAACGGCGCTCGTCCGCCCGTACGTACTGGCCAGTGAGGCACGAGCACGGCACCGCTCGGTGGCCGTGAGCCGCGCTCCCCTCGCCGGTCCTAGGTACGCCTCGGCGGGTGACCGCTGATGCCTTCCCGCCAACAGCCCCACACCTCCCAACCGGGGCCCGATTCCTACCGGTCGACTTCTTGCCGCATCGGCACACACCATGCCTGCGCGGAGTCGTCCCCGGTCACCGCACCGGTCGATGTGCCGGTGATCTATGAAGCCTGCGCCTGCTCGTGCCACACCACCGCCGAGTGCCCAGTACCGACGGAGGCGGCACGGTGAGGGGGCCGGCACTCAGCGGCGCGGTGCTCTCCCCTGTCGAGATCACCTCGACCAGCGTGCAGCTCGGCGACGTCATCCAGGTCGGGGGCCAGCAGTGCCGGGTGACCGACCTCTTCCAACTGCCCGGCGGAGCCAAACGACTCGTGTTCGACTCCGGCGAGTTGCTGACCATCCACACCGGGACCCGGCTCGTCGCCCTGCGGCTCGTGCGAGTGAGAGGCGGTGATCCCGCCCGTGCCCTCGCGACGCGACGCTATCGCCGATGACCTCCGGGAGCGGATCGTCACCGGTCGACTCAAGCCCGGCGAACGCCTGCCTTCTGAGGCGCATTTGGCCGCGCAGTACATGGTCAGCACGCCGACGCTGCGGAATGCCCTCGCCGTACTCCAGGCGGAAGGCCTCATCGAGAAGGCCCACGGCAAGGGGAACTTCGTCCGCCGTCCGCTGCACAGGATCACGTACGTCGGCGGGAGACGAACCCTGGACGTGCACAGCATGGATCTTGCCCCCCTGAGCGTCACCGTCCACACCACCAGGGTGCGGGCCCGCGGGCATCTTGCGGCCCTGCTGAAGATGCCGACCGGCAGTCCTCTGACTGAGATCCTCTGTCTCGGCCATGAGGACGAGAGACCTCACAGCCTGGCGCGCATCTACGTCCCCTGCGACCTGGCGCCGGCCACCATGCTCCGCGAGCCACTCCCGTACGAGGCGGTGGTGACGCGACTGACGGAACTCCGCCCGCCGCCGGCCGAGGTCCGGGAGGAGATCAGCGTTCGCCTCCCGACACCGGAGGAGGCATCCACTCTCCGGATCAGCTCTGCCCTGGCAGTCCTCGCCGTCACACGCCAGACGGCCGACACCGCTGGACGCGTGGTCGAGGCGGCCCTCCTGGTGCTGCCGGGAGACCGCACCGACGCGGTGTTCACCACTCACTACGTGATCGACGAGAGGTCGGCGAAAACATGACGACGTCAAACGAACTGCGGCTCTTCCCCTGGACGGGGCCCGACGGCAAGCCGTGCTTTCTCAGCACCGATGACAACGGCGGCTACATGTCCCGCCTGGCCGACAACATCGAGTCAGTACAACTCGGCACGGCAACCGAACTACTGGACCAAGCGATCGACATGCTCGTCGCCGACACGGCCCCGGACGACATGCGGCTCCTGGCGAAGAACCTGACCGGAGCCCTGAGGGACACACTCCGCGTGGCGACCAGCCGAGGCCACCGATTGGAGGGGCCTTGACCCCGAATCCTGGACACGGGCTATGCGGCTTGAGCCAGCGTAGTTGATGTTGCGGCGAGTGCCGTCTCGTAGGCGATCGGGCTGCGTTGTCCGAGTCGTGAGTGGCGGCGTCGGGTGTTGTAGCGGTTCAGCCATCGGAAGGCGTCGAGCCGGGCTTCGCGCTCGCTGGACCAGCTCTTGCGGCCTTGGAGGGTTTCCCGCTTGAACGTCGCGTTGAAGGACTCGGCCAGCGCGTTGTCCGCCGAGCTGCCGACCGCGCTCATGGACTGGCGGACACCGGCCTTCGCGCAGGCGTGGGCGAAGGCCCGACTGGTGTATTGCGCCCCGTGGTCGCTGTGCATGACGGCCCCCGCGAGGCTGCCGCGGGTCCGTATCGCCGCGTCCAGGGCATCGGTGACGAGCTCGGTCCGCATGTGATCGGCCAGCGCCCATCCGGCCAGGCGGCGCGAGGCGAGGTCGATGACCGTGGCGAGATAGAGGAACTTCCCACCTTCCAGCGGGAGATACGTAATATCGCCGGCATACCTGGTGTTCGGCTCCGTGGCGGTGAAGTCCCGGCCGATCAGGTCGGGCGCCTTCGCGGCGGCCGGGTCCGGGACCGTGGTGCGGTGTCTGCGGCGCAGGCGCGTCCCGGCGATACCGGCAGTGCGCATGAGGCGGGCGACGCGCTTGTGGTTGACGCGCTCACCGTCCTCGCGGAGCTCGGCGGTGATCCTGGGGACACCGTAGGTGCCGTCCGACTCCCGGTGGACGGTTTGGATCCGTGCGGCGAGCTGGGCGTCGGCCGCCCGGCGGGCCGCCCGGTCCGGTGCGGTCCGGCGCCAGTAGTAGAAGCTGGAGCGGGCGATGCCCAGGACCTGGCACAACCGCTTCACGCCGTATCGGCGCTGGTGGTCGCAGACGAACTGGAAGCGGTTCACCAGCGCGTCTCCCCGGCGAAATACTTCGCGGCCTTCCGCAGGAGCTCGCGTTCCTCCTCCAGCTCGCGGATCTTCTTCCGCGCGGCGGCGAGCTCTGCCTGAAGCGAAGACTCCGGCACCGCCGGACCCTCCGGGCGGCGGCCACGGGGACGGGCGGCACCGGCCGCCCGGATCCAGTTCCTCAGCGTCTCCGGGTTGACCCCCAGATCAGCGGCGACCGACTTGATCGTCGCCCCGGGCCGCGACTCGTACAACGCGACCGCGTCCGCCTTGAACTCAGGCGGGTAGTGCTTCATGACCACGGGACATCCGTTCTCCTGGACCTTCAAGATCCAAGTGTCTCGGGTGTCCAGGATCCGGGGTCAAGGCCCGAGAGCCGGTCTACTGGTCACCGGCCTCGCTGACCAGCGGGCCCGAGGAAGCCCACAGCTCTGACCAGTTCAGATGCCGTGGGCTTCTGTCAATTGTCGGTCGGCGTCGGCTGACCTTGTCCTACGATTCTCCCAGCGACTTGGGTCCCATGGTCGAGACCACAAGTGAATCCGGCACGGCCTTTCGCGCTACGAGTAAGTCACGACCACGATCGATATGGCGATCCCAAGAAGAACGCCTATGCCAAGCCAACGCCACCGTCCCACCCAATCGGGCAGGATCACCGGCGGGGGTGGGGTAACCCTTTCCTCCACGCGCCTCGCAATCTCAGCGAGCGACATGGTCACCTGCTCTAGCTTGCTTGTCTGAGGGTTGTGTCCTTTCAAGTTTCCAACCCGGTGCGTTGCTTCGCTGAGCTCGCTCAGACTGCCCTCCAACCGGGTGGCAACTCTGTGCAGATTGTTTCCTCCCTGGGGGTCGAGAAGCCCTTCCAGGCGCCTGACCATGTGGTCGAGCTTGTCAAAGTCGAGCTTCTTGGAGGTGCGGGATAGCTGTTCCGCGGCGTGACTCAGTTGGTGGGCGACGTCTTCGTTGATGCTCTTGCTTGCATGACCGAGTAGGCCAGCGACGTCTTCGTTGATACTCCGGGAAGCGCGCGAGATCTGGTCGGCGACGTCCTCGTTGATACTCCTGGCGGCCAAGGAGATCTGGCTTGCCGTTTCAGGGGAGATGACGCCATCTCGCAGGGCCTGTTCGAGCATCTGGGACAGCCCGGGCGCGATCCTCCCAATCTTTGTCAGCGTGACCCGGGTCTGTGGGTCGATCTCGTGATGAATGTTGATGTCACCGTGATGGTCACGGCCGACAAAAGCCCCGTCGCCGTAGTTGATCTGGACATGGCGCTGTTCCGGAGGCGCCGCGTCGTCGGTGGTCATCGGCCGTCTCGGGTGTTGATGTTGATGTCGCCGTAGTGGTCGCTACCGATAAAGGGCCCAGAACCGTGGTTGTGCTGTGAGCCGATGTTGACCGTCTTCGTCGGTGCCGTTGCCTTGAGTTCCTCGATGTCAGCACGGGCGTCGGGGTGAGCCTTGAGAAAGGCAGCAAACAGTTCGGTCCAGGCGTCTGTGACAGTGCGCTCATTGACTTCATGCCGAGCCAGGGCTGTTGCGTGCTCGTTCAGCACCTGTAGGGCAGCGGTCTCCTCTTGAGGGTTGCCACCGCGACGGAAGATGGCCGAAATCCGGGTGCGCAAAGCGTCGGCCTGACCTTGGAGCAGGTAGGAGAGGACTCCACTGGCAGCTCCTGTACTCACGGCCATGACTGCTTCTTGGTACATGGAACGGTTCCCCCTTCGGCTGGCGGGTGGCGCGCCCGTGCGGTCGGTGCTGTCTGGTTCGGGTCGTTTCCCATGTCAGAACTGACTGACTGTACTGGCCATGCCACAGCAAAGGACCGGCAATGTGGGGGCTGACCGAAAACCGCTGCTGAAGGCGTGTTCACAGCACAGTAATCACCCATACTGCTTTGCCCTTTTCGTCCCGAAGTGACATCGGTAGGCGTAGCGTCTTCGGAGGTCGTGCCGTTCACTTGCGCCGATGGTGCGCAGACGTCCGCGCTCGACCGGCGTTGTCACGCAGTTAAACATTCACCCGATGCCTGGATCACCCGCACGTCAGTTTAGTTCTCCGGGCTTAGGCATGGCTCGTCCAGTGTCGCAGATCCGGATGGGTGACCTGCGGGTGCCGACTGCCACACCTGTCAGTGGTGGTCGTCGCCGGTCGCCTTCGAGCGCCCTCGGACGGCCCAGAGACGGCCCAGAGACGGCCCAGCGGCTGCTGCTTGACCACCCATCCCTCCTGCCGCACGAGTCTCCTAGGAACATGAATGCCTGGCCCAGCCGCTCCTTCGCCTCCGGTCAACGGTCCATGAAGCGTCTGCAGCGATGTGCTCACCGAACAACAGCGTCAGAAAGATGGCACATACTGCAAAATTGGTCACATAGGCAGCTTTTGTGCAGACGCATGCCCTCACTGTCATGCATTGCTAACAACCTGTCGAAGGTTGATCAAGTCGGTAGCCGACGAATTGAGACCTCCAGGTGAGCCGGTGGGTAAGCGTCCGATGACCGATGCTCACTTCATCAACCGGCTTGTTGACTGGATCGTGAATCGCCCCGGCATTAGTGAGACCCAGAGAGACGTAATCGTGGCCGATCTGGAATATCTGGGTCGCCGCCTAGACGCCTTCGCTGACGCCGGAAACAAGGGAGCACACGCCGACGTCACTAAATATGAGGCATCTCGGTACATCACTGGAACTTACCTGTTTTTGGGAGATGTGCTAAAGTTTCAAGAGGAGCCGTCGGTCGGGGAGCGCGAAGGCGCTTAGGCTGGCAGAGCCTCAACGACATTCATCAGGAGTTGCGCGAGATGCTGGGGAATCCTTCTGGTGGCTATACCACCGATCTTCTCATCGAACATCGCCGAGAAATCGCCGATCTCTTGCAGCGGATCAAAAATCGCCGCCTGCAGGTCTTCGGTCTTTACGCCACTCCAATCTTCTTAATTGTGACCCTCCTCGCTTGGGCTGGTGTCAAGGTCTTCATCTGGCTGCATGGAGATACCCCAACTGCGGTCAATGGAATATTTGCTGCTGTTGCACTCATCCTAGCAACAGCCTCGGTGATCCAGGGAATTGCTGAGTTCGGAGTCGGGAGTCCATGGGCGGACTCTGAGACTCCCGTCAGGAAATTGCGGCTCGAACTTGCCTTGGCTGAGGAGCGGCACGTCCTTGAGGCGCGACGACATACTCCGCCTGTTACGGACCGGCAGGCATCCTATAAGGAGATAATCCCTTGGGAGATTGCCCGGTTGCGTAAAGAGTCGCGCCATTACCGACGCCTGCACCTGCTGATGCAATGGCTTCTCTTCATTAGTTCGGCGGCGATCACCGGCGTCACCGCTTGGTATGATCCGCCACAACCGGCAAAGGGTGTTCTGATTGGGCTAGGCGCTACGGTCACAGTAATCACCGCTGCTGCTGGCTACTTCAAGCCCCGTGAAAGGGCCTTCAATCTGCAGCAGACAGCTGACAGTATTGAGCAGCACACCACTGCCCTTGAACTAGGCATCGCCCCCTATGCTGCGGCCGACGAGGAAGAGAATCTTAGAACTTATGCCACCACTGTAGAAGGGCTGCGTGCGGAGCAACGCATGAGAGAACAGCAGCTTGATCAGCCACAGCAGGGACAGCAACAAGTCATCTAGCCAACGCTGCGAGATCCATGCGTGAAATTTGGGTAGCCGCCCACGGCTGCGGGTATTCACGCGGTCGGCGGAGCGGCTTTGGGCTGGAGCTGCTTTGGGGCGAGTGATCATGGCCCCGTAAGCTTCCGGCGCGTCGGGCAGTCTGTGGACCTGCCCGCTAAAGCACGACGTTGGGGCCATGATCTTAGAGGCTCGCCCCAAAGTGGCTGCCTAAAGCCCAAGGCCGTGAAGTTAGGGTTCGGGAGCCGACGTCAAGATGTCGATGCTGATGGTGGCCTTGTACGTGTGGCGGTCGACTTTGATGCTCTTGTAGGCGTATCGGGACAAGGGCCGTTTGACCGCGCGGGGGCCGAGGCGGATTCGCCGGGCGGGCATGAGAGTGCCCAGGACCGCGTGCCCGATCGCGCCGACGAGGTCGATGACGGTGTCGGCGATCACGCCTTGAGCCTGGACGATCTGGTCACGGGCGGTGTTCAGGGCGATGGAGAAGCTGCATCGGTCGGGATCGGCGCCGGATGCCTGGGCAGCGTCGGCTATGGCGATCCGGATCACCTGGTAGGCGGTCAGGAGAGCGTAGATCTCCTGGGCGATGCCGGGCCAGGTCCGAGAGCGCAGGACGCGTCGGCCGAGCATCGATTTCTTGATCTCGAAGTAGGCCGATTCCACTTCCCAGCGCTCGTGATAGAGCCTGACCAGGTCGAATGCCGGGTGGGTGCGATGGTCAAGGAGCGTGGTGGCCAGCCGGTAGGCGCCGGTGCGGCGGCCCGCGCTGGTGGCGATGGTGATCTCGCAGATGATGACGCGGACCTCGATGTCACCGATCCTGGACAGGAACGAGCCGTCCGCAAAGACGGCCAGGACGGGCGGCTTGCGTCCCGAGGAGAGACGGGCGAGGAAGTCCGCTCCGGCGCCGGCGACGGTCGTCAGGAACGGATTGGAGGAGAATCCCCGGTCCAGCAGGACGATCATGTCGTTGGTCAGGGAGCGTGCCAGGCGGCGGCCCAGGACGGACTCGCCGGGCTTGCGGGGCCCGAAGACCGCGTCGATGACCGCGCGGGTGCCGCAGGCGACCAGGGCCACCAGCATGACCTGCGGGTATCCCGAGGCGGCGGTGTACTGGTTGGACCCCTTGCCCAGCTTGGCGCGGACCGCTTCGTCGTCGGCGACGTCCAGGTGGGTACCGTCGATCGCGACGACGAGCAGGCCCTTCCAGCGTGCTCCGGTCGTACGGATCGCGGAGACGGGTCCGCGCAGGACGTCGAACAGGGCTCGCATCGGGCGCACGCCGAGCCGGCAGCGGGCGTGCCACAGCGCGGTCGCGGTCACTTTCACCAGGGGCAGCCCCACCAGGGCGCCGGTGAGCTTGCGCCATACCTCGCGATAGCCGCAGTCCTCGAACAGGGCTGCGGCCAGCAGCAGGTAGACGATGACCCGCGCGGGCAGTTTCCGCAGCCGTTGCTGGACCGTTCCGCACTCGACAAGCACGGCATCGACCAGCTCGAACGGAACGATCCGGGTCAACTCACCTAAGTGACCCGGGGCATAGAGTCCTTCGGCCACCTTGACGACACGCGTGATGGCAGACTGTCCGGACAGCGGAGCCTCCGGTGAGTGAACGGTTGTCTTGGTCGACTGCCAGTTCTACCGGGGCTCCGCTTCTTGCGTCTCCCGAACCCGCAGATCACAGCCCTATCGACAACCCAGCCCGGACCGTAACTTCACGGCCTTGGCCTAAAGCCGTGGAGCCGACCGCCCCAGCCACAGAGGGTTTCTCCCACCTTCATGCCCGCAGACGCCGGCGCGCCGCCGGGCGCGGTCAGCCGGGGCGCAGACAGGAGGCAGGCCGCGCCGCAGAGGCGGCGCGCGCCCGCGCCGTGCGCGGGCTCTTGATGGAGTAGGGAAAGTCTTATCCCGCTGAGATGAGCTGCTTGCCGTCGTGGCTTCGTACGTGGGGGCCGTTGCCGTCCAAGGCGTCCAGGAGTCTGATGGCGAAGACCTCGGCCATGCGCTCGCTGACTTCGTCGGGTGTGAGCCAGGAGACGGCTGTCGACTCGTCAGAGGTGCGTTCGGTGCCGCCGGAGGGTTTGCAGCGGAAGACCAGGGCCACGATGCCGCGGGTCGTGTTCTTGTAGACGCCGGTGAGTTCGTCCACCTCGACGTGGATACCGGTCTCCTCCCAGACCTCGCGGGCTACGCCAGCCTCGGGGGTCTCGTCTAGTTCGAGCACGCCGCCGGGGAGCTCCCATGCGCCGTTGTCGGCTCGGCGGATCGCCAGGAGGCGCCCGTCCTCGCGCACCACGACTCCGGCAACGGATACGGAGTGCAGGGGTGAGGCCGTTGCTTCCTGTGATTGACTCATGTACAGGAGCATAGGAGGCAGAGAAGGGCTATGGGAACTGCGGTAGAGGGGGGCAGGTCGGGGCCTCGGTATGTGCAGATCGCCGATGAGATCGTGCGGCAGATCCGGGCCGGTGTGCTCAAGCCTGGTGACATGGTGCCGAGTGAATCGGAGCTGGTGGAGCGTTACGGCGTCTCGGGCGGCACGATCCGTAAGGCCATGGTCGAGGTGCGGGCGAGCGGGCTCGTCGAGACCCGGCACGGCAAGGGCTCGATCGTGAAGGACCGGCCGCCGGTGCGGCACCGCTCCTCGGATCGCTTCCGGCGCTCCCTTCGGCAGGGTGGCAAGGCTGCGTATCTCGCGGAGTCGGCGCAGTCCGGTGCCACGGCGAAAGTGAGCGTCCTCTACATCGGGCCCCTGGAGGCCCCCAAGGATGCCGCCCGGCGGCTCGGCGTACCCGTCGGCACTCAGGTGCTCGCGCGCCGGCGTCTCTACTTCCGCAACGGCACCCCGGTCGAGACCGCCACCTCGTACCTCCCGTGGGATGTCGTCAAGGAGATCCCGGAACTGTTCGCCGAGAATCCCGGCGGTGGTGGCATCTATGCCCGACTCGAGGACCACGGGCATGAGTTCGCCGAGTTCGTCGAGACGCTGCAAGCGCGTCCGGCGACCAAGGCGGAGGCGTCCGAGCTGGCGCTCAGCCCTGGTGCGCCGGTGGTTCACCTGGTTCGGGAGGCTCGCACGACTGCGGGGCTCGTGGTCGAGGTCTGTGACACGCTCATGGCCGCTGACCAGTTCGTTTTCGAGTATCGGATCCCCGCCGCCGACTGACGCCCGCTCAACTCCTCGCAACCCGTCGCGACTTCGTAGCCGCGGCGGGTTGACTCATGTATAGGAGTCAGGCACTCTTCTTCCCATCACTCATGTACATGAGTGGCGGAGTTCGACATCTATAGAGGAGTGATCTGCTGTGCGTCAGATTCCCGTGGAGACGTCCGGTGCCACCGTGATGGTCGCCAAGGCCCCGCAGCCCAAGGTCCGTGACCGCCGTACCGGTGAGATCGCCACCGACATGGAGACCGGCGTCAAGCTGATGACGGTCGACGTGATGTTCGCGGCGAACGACGAGGTGGAGATCCTTTCCATCACTGTTCCGGAGACCGGTTTCTCCGGTGATCTGGCCATGGGTACCCCGGTCGCGCTCACCGGCCTGGTCGCGCGGCCGTGGGAGAACGAGTTCAACGGCCAGAAGCGGCACGGGATTGCCTTCCGCGCGGTCGCCGTCACGTCGCTGGTCGACGTCGACTCGGCCTCGAAGGCGGCCTGAGCCATGACGTGGCCCACGGTCTTACTGCTGGTGGTCGTCGCCGCTGCGGGTCTCCTGCGGTGGCGGCGCCCCGCCTGGTACTGGCTGACCTTCGGGGTCACCCTCGCTGTCCTGCGGGTCCTGGTCCGGTACGGCTCGGTCATGGACGCCTGCGGCCTGACGGTTCCGCCCTCGCGCTGGCGTCTGGCGCTGGCCCGGATGACCAACCGCCCGGCGCCGGAGTCCCGCGCGCCGCGCATCCTGCGGGTGCGGCCCACCGGTACCGGACTGGTCCTGCGGCTCAAGCTCCGGCCCGGACAGGACGCCTTCGACGTCGCTGCCGCCTCGGACCGGTTGCGCCACTCCTTCGGGATGTACGGCGTCACTTCCCGTGAGCTGCGCTCGGGCGTCGTCGAGATCCGGATGACCGGCTACGACGTACTCAAGCAGGTGCAGATGCCTGCCAAGACCGACGCTCGCCCGATGCGGGTTCCGGTGGCGCTGCGGGAGGACGGTTCGGTCCACTACCGCGATTACCGTGCCGTCCCGCACGGTCTGACCCTCGGTGCGACGGAGTCCGGCAAGTCGGTCTATCAGCGCAACCTCGTCGCCGGCCTCGCCGCGCAGAACGTTGCCCTCGTTGGCATCGACTGCAAGCAAGGGGTGGAGCTGTTCCCGCTGGCGCGCCGGTTCTCCGCGCTCGCCGACAACCCCGATACCGCGTTGGAACTGCTGGAGGCGCTGGTGTCCCACATGGGGGACGTGTATCAGCTCATCCGGGCAGAGCAGCGCGTCAGCGTCGCCGTGCCGGATGCGGAGATTGCCGCCGACATCTGGGACCTGCCGGAAGGCCTGCGGCCGGTGCCGGTCGTGGTCCTGGTCGACGAGGTCGCCGAACTCGCTCTCTTCGCGAGCAAGGAGGAGGAGAAGCGGCGGGACCGGATCATCACCGCCCTGGTCCGCCTCGCCCAGCTCGGCCGCGCGGCCGGCATCTATCTGGAGATCTGTGGGCAGCGTTTCGGCTCGGAACTCGGCAAGGGCATCACGATGCTGCGCGCCCAGCTCACCGGCCGTACCGCCCACCGTGTCAACGACGAGACCTCGGCGAACATGGCCTTCGGCGACATCGCCCCGGATGCGGTCCTTGCCGCGATCCAGATTCCCGCTGAGACGCGCGGGCTCGCCATCGCCGGTGACTCCACCGGCGGTTGGCACCGCATCCGCGCCCCGCACACCTCGCTACGGCACGCCGTGAACACCTGCAACAAGCACGCCGACCGCACCCCGGAACTCCCGGCCCTGGCCGAGTTCCGGCCCCCGGTCGCCGCATTGCCCTCGGCCCGTGTGCCGCTGTCCAAGACAGCCCCCGCCACGGCCTGAAGTCACACCCCACGGTCGGCGCGACCGCCCTTCGCGCCGGGTCCCTACCCCCGCCAGGCCCGATCACAGGAGGAGCCTTCATGACCCGCTCCGCCCTCCGCGTGGACGCCGTACTTGTTCAGGCCGTCATCGCCGGGGCACTGTCCTTCGCCCACCTTCACGACCTCGCCGCCGCCGCTGGACAGGACGGTTGGAAGGCCTGGGCCTATCCGGTCTCCGTAGACCTGCTCCTCGTCGCCGCCTGGCGACGGCTGCGTACGGATGGGCCGTCCCGGCTGGCCTGGTGCTGGTTCCTGATCGCCCTCGTCGCCTCGCTCGGCGCGAACGTCGCCACCGCCGGACTCCTCGACCTGGACGCCGTCCCGGCCTGGCTGCGCATCCTCGTCGCCGCATGGCCGGCACTGGCCTTCATGGGCGGCACTCTCCTCGCCCACTCGTCCGCGGACCACACCTCGGCTTCGCCGGACCCTGCTCCGGTGCCGGTCCCCGTGCCCGAGGTGGAACCCGAACCGGCTTCCGCTGCTGAGCCGGAACCGGCCCCAGTTGACTCCGCCGACGCTGCCCCGCCCCTCCCGCCCGTCCACTCCGTTCCGGTTCCGGCCGCGCTGGTGGACCACGCCCGCAAGGTCGCCGACGACCACGAGCAGCGGACCGGCGCACGCATCGACACCGACACCCTGCGCGCCCGCCTCGGCGTCCCGCCGCACCTGGCCGACGCCATCGCCGCCCAGCTCACCTGACCCGACAGGAGACATGCCGTGCTCATCGACCCGGCCGACCTGACCGCCGCCGACCACCTTGACGCCACCCGCGAGATGACCGCCGCGAACCGGCCCTACCTGGCCCACCTGCTCGCCGAGGAGGCCGCCCGCCTCACCGCCGACCCGGCCACCGCCGCCGCGATCCGCGCCACCTTCCCCGCCCCGGACCCGACCCGAACGGAGACCGACTGACATGCCCGCCCGCGACTTCTTCCACTCCGTGATGCGGATCGGCCCGGTGCAGATCGGCACCCACCGCGACCGCAACGGCCACACCAAGCACGCCGCCGTGTGCAGCGCGGACGGCTGCGGCTGGTCCGCCGACTACTCCAGCCAGTCCGCCGCCCAGCTCGCCGCCCGCACCCACCGCTGCCGCGTCCGCTAGGAGGCCACCCGTCATGGACGTCCCGCTCTGGCTCGCCCTGATCGTCGTCGGCTGGCTCGGCGTCAAGCTCGTCCGCCCGCCCTGGTGGCTCATCGCCGTGCTCCTCCTCGGCGGCTTCCTCCTCGCCGACAGCGTGTTCGCCCCGCTCATCGACACCGCCGTCAAGTAAGGAGATCCGCTGATGTTCCGGCCCAAGCTCCCGACCATGCCTCAGCCCACCGGCACGGTCACCCCGCCCACCGTCGTCGAACCGACCACGATCACCCCCGGCACTTCCACCCCGCCGGCCACCGTCCCGGTTCCGTCCCGGCCCACGGTCCAGCTCACCCCCGGCGCGGCGCTCGCCCTCGTCGGCGGCGGTACGGCCGTCGTCCTGGTCGTCGGCACCGTCTTGGTCTCCATGCTCCTGGCCGTCGCCATCACGGGCGCCTCGGTCGCCGTCTGCGCCCTGGTGATCCGCTCGCTCGTCAACGCCGACGCCAAGCGTCGCTGACCGGCTCCCGGGCGGCTTCGATACCGCCAAGCATCCGCCGCCCGGGAGCCGCCCCTGTCCGATCTGTCAACCGGAAGGAAGCACCCAGCATGGCGCATCGCGCCTCACTCGCGCCTGAGCCTCTGCTCGACCCGGTCGTCCTCGGCGATTTGCTGCGGGTGGCCTCGGCCGACGACTACACCCGATGGGAAGACCAGATCCGCCGTACCGGCGGCTGCTCCGACCCCATCCACCTCACCGGCTGGACGCTCCACAAGGACAAGACCACCGGCGAGACCCTGCATCACTACACCACCGCCGACGAACCCGGCGGACGCCTCCGCCTCGCCTGCGGCAACCGCCGTGCCTCCCGCTGCCCGGCCTGCGCCTGGACCTACGCGGGCGACACCTACCACCTCATCCGCGCCGGCCTCGCCGGTGACGACCACCGTGATGTCCCCACCACCGTCCGGGATCACCCGCGCGTCTTCGCCACGCTCACCGCGCCCTCGTTCGGTCCGGTCCACAACCGGCCCGATCACGGCGTCTGCCGCTGCGGCACCCGCCACGCTCCCGACGCACCCGAACTGGGAACCGCCCTCGACCCGACGACGTACGACTATGCGGGCGCCGTCCTCTTCAACAACCACGCCGGGCAGCTCTGGCAGCGCTTCACCACTCGGCTGCGCCGCGAACTCGCCGCCCGCGGCGGCCTTCCCCGCCGGGAACTCGCCGATCACGTCCGCCTCTCGTACGGCAAGGTCGCCGAGTTCCAGAAGCGCGGTGCCCTGCACTTCCATGCCGTGATCCGGTTGGACGGGCCGGAGGGTCCCGGAACACCGCCGCCCGCGTGGGCCACGGTCGGTGTCCTCGCCGATGCGATCGGTGCGGCTGCGGCGCACTCCTACACGTCGGTCTCGGTTCCGGCCGTCGGGGACCAGCCGGTCCGGTCGTTCCGTTGGGGCACACAGCTCGACGTCCGGCAGGTGAAGGCCTTCGGGGACGGTTCCGACATCACCGAACAGGCCGTCGCCTCGTACGTCGCCAAGTACTCCACCAAGGCCGCGGAGAACACCGGCACCCTCGACCGCCGTATCGGGGAGATCTCCGAGCTCGATCACCACGGCGTGCCCGACCACACCCGCCGCCTGATCATCGCCTGCCGCGACCTCGACCCGCTGTATCCGGACAGGCGGCTGTGGGCCTGGGCTCACATGCTCGGCTTCCGCGGCCACTTCTCCTCGAAGTCCCGCCACTACTCCACCACCCTCGGCGCACTCCGCCAGGCACGCGCCGACTACCGCGCCGCACAGGACGCCGGGGCCCTCGGCCTGGACGACCGCGAGCCGGACACGGTCCTCGTCCTGGCGGACTGGCAGTACGCCGGACACGGCCACACCCCCGGTGAATCCGCCCTCGCCGCCACCATCGCCCGGGACATCCGGCTCAACCGCGAGACCGCCCGCGAAGCGCTACGCGACCAAGCCGGGGCCGAGGGGGAGTGGTGACCATGGAGCGACTCCTCTCCGTGGACCAGGTCGCCGAACGCCTCGGCACCGGCGTCCGCTTCGCGCGGCGGCTCATCGAGGAGCGACGCATCCGGTACGTGAAGGTCGGCCGGCACGTCCGCATTCCCGAGAGCGCCGTTCGCGACTACCTCGCCGCCCACACCGTGGAACCGGTGAGGCTCCGCCGTGCCGGACTGCGGAGGGCTGCCTGATGGCCAACAAGAAGGGCAGGCGCCGGCGCTTCGGTGCGGTGCGGCAGTACCGGTCCGGCCGGTGGACGGCTTCATACCTCGGGCCCGACGGTGAGCGCATCCGCGCGGACGAGACCTTCGAGACCAAGAAGGGCGCCGAGATCTGGCTGTCCCAGGTCGAGGCGGACCTCAGCCGCGGGGACTGGCGCGCTCCTGATACCGGGGCCGTCGACTTCGGTGTCTACGCCGAGAAGTGGGTCGAGGAGCGGGAGTTGGCCGTTCGGACCGAGGACCTGTACCGGCACCTGCTGCGCCTGTACATCCTCCCGGCGTTCGGCGGGCTCGACCTGGACGAGATCACGGCTCCGCGCGTGCGTGAGTGGCGCGCCGAACGGCTCCGGGCCACCCGTGCCAAGACCACCGTCGCCAAGGCGTACCGCCTTCTCAAGGGCATCCTCGAGACGGCCGTCGACGACGACCTGATCACGCGCAACCCATGCCGGATCAAGGGGGCGGGCAAGGAGTCGGCGGCGGAACGGCGCATCGCCACCGTCGCCCAGGTCGACGCGCTCGCCGACGCGATCGGCATCCGCTGGCGGCTCATGGTCTACCTCGGCGCCTACGGTCCGTTGCGGCCGGAGGAGCTGGCCGGCCTCCGCCGTCGGGACGTCGACGTCGACAGCCTCGTGATCCGCGTGCGGGTCGCCGAGCCGGAGCGGACCAACGGCAAGCGGGCCCCCGGCCCGACCAAGTCCGACGCGGGTGCCCGTGTGGTCGTCCTCCCGCCCTTCCTCCGGAAGGAGGTGAAGCGGCACCTCGACTGGTTCGCCGAGAAGGGCCCGGACGGGTTGGTCTTCGTGGGGGAGAAGGGCGCGGCCTTCCGGCGCACCTCGTTCGGGCGGAAGTGGCGGCGGGCCCGTGAGGTCGCCGGTCTCCCGGACGGCTTCCGCTTCTACGACCTCCGCCACACCGGACACACCCTGTCGACCCGCTCGGGTGCCACCCTCCGGGACACGATGGTGCGCGCCGGACAGTCCTCCGAGAAGGCGGCGCTGATCTATCAGCACTCCGACGAGGACCGGCAGCAGGAGGTCGCCGCCGGACTGGACGACCTCGTGCGCGCCGAGCGTGCGAAGCACCACACCGACAACCGTGCGCACCACAGCGAGGAGCCGTCGGCGGGCTAATGGTGCGGTTGTGGTGCGCCACCCGCTCACTGGTCTGGACAACAAAGAACCCCCGGGTCACTGACCTGGGGGTTTCGCATGGAGCGGGTGACGAGAATCGAACTCGCGCTCTCAGCTTGGGAAGCTGATGTTCTACCATTAAACTACACCCGCGAGGGGAACGACCACCACAAGCGGCGATCACCTCCGATTGCGGTCCCACTCTACCCCATCCGTCGGGCTCGCCGTCCACCCTCGGTCGGCGTCTCCGCCCGTGTGGGCGATACCGCTGCGGCGGGGGGAAGTTGGGGCGTAGCGTGGGCTCCTGGGGGTCGCTCGGGCGACGTCGCGCGGTTGGTTGAGCCGACCGGCCACACTCCCACCCCCGGAGCGGAGCGCCGCCCGAGGGGTCGCTCCTTTCGTCCCGTAGTGTGGCTTTCGCCGCCCGCCAGGCGGTGGCGGAAAGCGGCTAGTGGGGAAGGAATCCAGGGGACTTGATGCAGCGCACGGTCGTCCGCTGTGCCGATGGGCACATGTTCAGCACCTCGTCGTTCCCGATGCGGCAGGCAGGGCGCCTCGGGCCCGGGCGGCTCATCCGCTGCCCTCGGTGCGCTCGGCTGCGCAGCGCGGTACCGGTTGCCGGGCAGCGCGGCTAGAGACGTGAGGCGAGCCCTGGCGACGGGGCTCGCCGTACTCGTGGAGCCGGACGGGGACCGCGTCGGGCCCCGGGCGGCCGGAAGGGCTCCCCCGCGAAACTCCGCCCCCGGGTCCCGCGAGCCCCGCACCCACCCGCTCGCTCCGCGGAGGCTCCCCTTCACGGGCGCCGAAGGGCGGGTGGGGTGACGGCCGTCCCGCCGGGCTTGCGTATCCTCGGGGCGTGCTTCTCTCAGACAAGGACATCCGAGCCGAGATCGACGCCGGGCGCGTGCGGATCGATCCCTACGACGACTCCATGGTGCAGCCGTCGAGCATCGACGTGCGTCTCGACCGGTACTTCCGGGTGTTCGAGAACCACCGGTACCCCCACATCGACCCGTCCGTCGAACAGGCCGACCTCACGCGGTTGGTGGAGCCCGAGGGCGACGAGCCGTTCATCCTGCATCCCGGCGAGTTCGTCCTCGCCGGCACCTACGAGGTCATCACGCTTCCCGACGACCTGGCCTCGCGGCTGGAGGGCAAGAGCTCGCTCGGCAGGTTGGGGCTGGTCACGCACTCGACCGCGGGGTTCATCGATCCCGGCTTCTCGGGGCATGTGACGCTCGAACTCAGCAACCTCGCCACGCTCCCGATCAAGCTGTGGCCCGGGATGAAGATCGGACAGCTCTGCATGTTCCGGCTCAGCTCTCCCGCGGAGGCTCCCTACGGCAGCGAGCGCTACGGATCGCGCTACCAGGGACAGCGGGGGCCGACGGCCTCGCGCTCGTTCATGGCGTTCCACCGCACGCGGGTCTGACCCGCCGGCGGCGGTGTCGGCGGGCCTCCTGAACGGCCAAGGGAGCCGACGATCGGCCCCCGCCGCGGCGTCGCGGCCCGCATCGGGGCACGCCGTTCGGCGGTGCCGGGAAGGCGAGCGGGCCGCCGGGTGCGCGAGCGCTTCGGGGCCGGGCCCGCCGCGCACACGACCCCGGCCCACGCGGAGGGGGAATCGGCGGTCCAGCTTCCCGCTCCGACGCCGACCCCGGTCAGAACGTTCCGAGCTTCACGATCGAGAGCAGGGCGATCAGCTGGATCGCCGACGCTCCCAGGGCCTTCGGCCAGGGGAGGTCGTGAGAACGGCGGACCATCAGCGTCAGCAGGACCCCCGCACCGACCCAGGTGACCCAGCCGAGGACCTGGACGAACGTCGCGTCGCCGCCCAGGAACATGGCGAAGACCAGCCGGGGGGCGTCGGTGACGGACATGATCAGCATCGAGAGCCCGACCGTCGGCTGCCAGGCCCCGTCACCGCCCAGCTGGCGGGCCAGCGTGTGGGTGACGGCTCCGAGCACGGCCGCGCTCAGCACCATCGCCACGGCGGTCGTCAGGACGATCGGAATGGCGTTCGACAGGGTGGCGCTGATCGCGTCCTCGCGGGCGCCGTCGAAACCGAAGACCGCCAGCAGTCCGTAGAGGAAGGTCACGACGAGCGCGGGGCCCCAGACGGCGTAGTCGCGCATCCGGAGGAAGGTGCTGTCGGGGGAGAGCACGATCCCCCGCAGCAGCTCCTTCCAGTGCAACCGAGGGCCGACGGGGCCGGTCGGCGCGGCGCCTGCCCGGTAGGTGTCGCCCTGGGAGTAGGGGTCCTCGCCGAGTGCGAACGCCTGGGTGTGGCCGGGCTGGTCCGCCGCGTACGGATCGTGCGCGCCGGCGCCGTGCGGACCGCCCGGGGGCCGGGCGCCGAAGTACTCGGGCTCGCCGTGGCCCTCCCCCGGCCCGCCGCCCGCCGCGTGCGGCCAGGCCGGACCGTCTCCATAGGGCTGCCGCTGCGGGGAACCATCCCGCGCCGCGGGGTGCCCGTACGACGGTCCCTGCGGCGTCTGCCGTCCCCGCGGGGGGTGTTGGGGGCGCGCCTGAGGAGCGCCGTCGTCCCTGCCGCGTCCGATCCTGAATCCAGCCACGTCTTCGAACGTACCCTCTCCGGCTGTACGGCGTGTCACTCCCCACCTGCCGGAACCGGTTTTGCTGCCGACCTGTGACATCCCCCACGGGACTGCCGCCGACCCTCGTGGGTGCGGCGCACCGCCGGGTGCACGCCCCCACGGATCTCGGCCCCGGGGACGACCTCGCCCCCGGTCGCGGGGCGATCCGGGGGCGGGTGGGCCGGGGGCCTCGGCCGCCGGACGGCGGGGAGGCGGTGGGGGGCTACTTCACCGGTTCGGGCCGCGGTTCGCCGTCGGCCGCCGCGCCGTCCGGGTCCACCGGGGTCCTGACGGACTCCAGCAACAGCTGGGCGACATCGACGACCTGGACGGATTCCTTCGCCGTGCCGTCGTTCTTCTTGCCGTTGACGGAGTCGGTCAGCATCACGAGGCAGAAGGGACAGGCCGTCGACACGATGTCGGGGTTCAACGAGAGGGCCTCGTCGACGCGTTCGTTGTTGACGCGCTTGCCGATCCGCTCCTCCATCCACATCCGGGCCCCGCCGGCGCCGCAGCAGAAGCCGCGTTCCTTGTGACGGTGCATCTCCTCGTTGCGAATGCCGGGGACCTTGCCGATGATCTCGCGGGGAGGGGTGTAGATCTTGTTGTGACGGCCGAGGTAGCAGGGGTCGTGGTAGGTGATGATCCCCTCGACCGGGGTGACGGGGGTGAGTCTGCCCTCGTCCACCAGGTGTTGCAGCAGCTGGGTGTGGTGGATGACCTCGTAGTCACCGCCGAGCTGAGGGTATTCGTTGCCCAGGGTGTTGAGGCAGTGGGGGCAGGTGGCGACGATCCGCTTGGCCGACTTGGGCTTTCGCGTCTGTGGCGTGACCTTGCCGTCGTCGTCCAGCTCCTCGCCGAAGGCGGTGTTGAGCGACATGACGTTCTCCATGCCGAGTTCCTGGAACAGCGGCTCGTTGCCGAGTCGCCGCGCCGAGTCGCCCGTGCACTTCTCGTCTCCGCCCATGATGGCGAATTTCACGCCCGCCATGTGGAGGAGTTCCGCGAAGGCCTTGGTGGTCTTCTTGGCCCGGTCCTCCAGGGCGCCCGCGCAGCCGACCCAGTACAGGTAGTCGACCTCGGTGAGGTCCTCGATGTCCCTGCCGACCACGGGTACCTCGAAGTCGACCTCCTTGAGCCACTCCAGGCGCTGCTTCTTGGCCAGGCCCCAGGGGTTGCCCTTCTTCTCCAGGTTCTTGAGCATCGTGCCGGCCTCCGAGGGGAAGCTGGACTCGATCATGACCTGGTAGCGACGCATGTCGACGATGTGGTCGACGTGCTCGATGTCCACCGGGCACTGCTCGACGCAGGCGCCGCAGGTGGTGCAGGACCACAGGACGTCTGGGTCGATGACACCGTTCTCCTCGGCCGTGCCGATCAGCGGGCGCTCGGCCTCGGCAAGCGCGGCGGCGGGGACGGTCGCCAACTGTTCCTCGGTGCCCCGCTCCTCGCCCTCCGCCGTCTTGCCGCCGCCGGCGAGCAGGTACGGGGCCTTGGCGTGCGCGTGGTCCCTGAGGGACATGATCAGCAGCTTGGGCGAGAGCGGCTTGCCGGTGTTCCAGGCCGGGCACTGGGACTGGCACCGGCCGCACTCGGTGCAGGTGGAGAAGTCCAGCAGCCCCTTCCAGGAGAACTGTTCGACCTGGGAGACGCCGAAGACGTCGTCCTCGCCGGGGTCGGCGAAGTCGATCGGCTCGCCGCCGGAGGTCATGGGCTGAAGGGCTCCGAGAGCCGTCCCACCCGTGGCGTCGCGCTTGAACCAGATGTTCGGGAAGGCGAGGAAGCGGTGCCAGGCGACGCCCATGTTGATGTTGAGCGAGACCGTGATCATCCAGACCATGGTCGTGCCCAGCTTGATCATGGCGAACAGGTAGACGAGGTTCTGCAGCGCGGTCACGCTCAGCCCGTCGAAGGCCAGCACCAGCGGGTACGAGGCGAAGTACGCGGCCTCGTAGTGGTCCACCTGGTGGATCGCGCCCTCCAGGCCACGCAGCACGTAGATGGCGAGGCCGATGGTGAGGATGACGTACTCGACGAAGTACGCCTGACCCATCTTCGAGCCCGCGAAGCGGGACTTGCGGCCCGGCCGGGACGGCAGGCTCAGCAGGCGGATCACGATCAGCGCGGCGATGCCCAGCGTCGTCATCGCCCCGATGAACTCGATGTACATCTCGTAGGGGAGGAAGCCGCCGAGGATCGGGAGCGTCCAATCCGCCTGGAACAACTGCCCGTAGGCGTTGACGATCGTCGGAGGCAGCGTCAGGAACCCGATCGCCACGAACCAGTGGGCGACGCCCACCACTCCCCAACGGTTCATCCGGGTGTGCCCGAGGAACTCCCGTACCAGTGTCACGCTGCGCTGGTAGGGGTTGTCGGTCCGGGTGCCGGCGGGGACGGGCTGACCGAGCCGGAAGTACCTGACGAACTGGCCGACGGCGCGCGCGAGCAGCGCCACGCCGACCGCGGTCAGCACCAGCGACACGATGATCGCGGCGAGTTGCATGGGGGCTCCTCGGGCCTGCGAGATGCGATTACTGATCGGTAACTTAGGCGGTCCGTACGACACTACCCGGATCTCCCGCCGCACTGTAGCCAGGGTCGCGGTGATCTGTGTCGCTGAGGTCACCCTGACCGCTGGGGCGGACGGGGGAAGCGCGTCCGGGCCGGGCGCGCCGCTCGTAGCATTGAGTGATATTCGCCCTATTTTAGGGCGGTGCTCTACGGAATCATCGCTCTCGCCTCCTTTGTCCTCGCCGCGCTCTCCGCCGCCCCGGTGCGGGCCGCGGCCCTCCGCTTGGGGGTCGTGGCGCGTCGGGGCAGGCGAACGACCCCGCTCGGCGGCGCCGGGGTGGCGCTGACGACCGGGGTGGTGATCGGCGTGGCGCACGGCACCGGGCTGATGCCCCTGGGGCCGCGCGCGACGGCCGTGGCCCTCGCGGGCGGCGCGGTGGCGGTGCTGGGGCTGGCCGCCGACGCGGGGTGGATCCGCAGGCGTTGGCCGGTGGCCGGGACCGCCGTCGCCGCCGCGTGGGCGATCCCCTACGAGGCCATGGGTTGGGCGACCGGGGCGGTGGCGGTCTGCTGGATCACCTTCGTGGCCACCGCGTTCCTGGGGTTGGACCACGCGGAGGGGCTGGCGGGGGCGGTGGGTCTGGCGACCGCCGTAGGGGTCGCGTTGTGCGCGTGGTCGGATCCGGGCACGGGGTTCGCGGCGCTGATGGTGGCGATGGCCGCGGCGCTGCTCGGTCTGCTGTCGCGCGACCGTCCCCCGACACGACTGGGCCTGGGAGCGTGCGGAGCCCTGTCCGCGGGTTTCGTCTCGGCCGCCGGCGCCGTCTCGGTCGGTGTCGGGCACGGCCCGGCGAGCGCCGCGGGGGTGCTCTTCTCGCTCGCCGCTCTCGCCGTGGCCGACGTCGTGTTCGTCGCCCTCACCCGACACCGAGCCGGGCGCCCGCTGTTGCGGTCCGGCCCGGACCACCTCGCGCACCGACTGCGCCGACTCGGCTGCACGACACGGGGCACAGTGGTGCTGCTCGGCACGGGAGCCCTCTCGGGGGTGGCCGTCGCGGTGGCGGTGCACGCGGGCGTGGCCGGCGGGTCCGCGGCGCTCTGGGTGGCGGGCGGCGCGGCGGCGGTGGTCCTCGCGCTGCTGCCGCCGAGGCGAGCCGACGGACGTCGCCCCCGCGTGACGCCCCGCCAGCGGGTCGGCTCCCAGGACGCGCCCACGTTTCCGGTCCGCCAGGTCCGGCGCCATGGGACATCGCAGGTCAGCACACCCTTGCGCGTGAAGAACGGATAAGAATTGAGCCTCCTTGACTCAGGTCTGTTGACCGAGTCGGACCCGTGGTGCACACTTGAGCCTGTTGCACTCAAGTCAGCTGGAGGAACCAACCATGGCACGTGCGGTCGGCATCGACCTGGGCACGACAAACTCCGTCGTCAGCGTTCTGGAGGGCGGCGAGCCCACCGTCATCACCAACGCCGAGGGCGCCAGGACCACGCCGTCCGTCGTCGCCTTCGCCAAGAACGGCGAAGTCCTCGTGGGCGAGGTGGCCAAGCGCCAGGCGGTCACCAACGTGGACCGGACCATCCGCTCGGTCAAGCGCCACATGGGCACCGACTGGAAGATCGAGCTCGACGGGAAGCCCTTCAACCCGCAGCAGATCAGCGCCTTCGTCCTGCAGAAGCTGAAGCGGGACGCCGAGGCGTACCTGGGCGAGAAGGTGACCGACGCGGTCATCACCGTCCCCGCGTACTTCAACGACGCCGAGCGGCAGTCCACCAAGGAGGCCGGCGAGATCGCGGGCCTGAACGTGCTGCGGATCGTCAACGAGCCGACCGCCGCCGCCCTCGCCTACGGCCTCGACAAGGACGACCAGACGATCCTGGTCTTCGACCTCGGTGGCGGCACGTTCGACGTCTCGCTGCTGGAGATCGGCGACGGGGTCGTCGAGGTGAAGGCGACCAACGGGGACAACCACCTCGGTGGTGACGACTGGGACCAGCGCGTTGTCGACTACCTGGTCAAGCAGTTCCAGTCAGGCCACGGCGTGGACCTCAGCAAGGACAAGATGGCCCTCCAGCGGCTGCGCGAGGCCGCCGAGAAGGCGAAGATCGAGCTGTCCTCGTCCACCGAGACGTCGATCAACCTCCCGTACATCACGGCGTCCGCCGAGGGTCCGCTGCACCTGGACGAGAAGCTCACCCGGGCCCAGTTCCAGCAGCTCACCGCCGACCTGCTGGAGCGCTGCAAGACGCCCTTCCACAACGTCATCAAGGACGCCGGGATCGAGCTGTCCGAGATCGACCACGTGGTGCTGGTCGGCGGCTCGACCCGCATGCCCGCCGTCGCCGAGCTCGTCAAGGAGCTGACCGGCGGCAAGGAGGCCAACAAGGGCGTGAACCCGGACGAGGTCGTGGCCATCGGTGCCTCGCTCCAGGCCGGCGTCCTCAAGGGCGAGGTCAAGGACGTCCTCCTGCTGGACGTCACCCCGCTGTCCCTCGGCATCGAGACCAAGGGCGGCATCATGACCAAGCTCATCGAGCGGAACACGACGATCCCGACCAAGCGGTCCGAGATCTTCACCACCGCCGAGGACAACCAGCCCTCCGTGCAGATCCAGGTCTACCAGGGCGAGCGCGAGATCGCGGCCTACAACAAGAAGCTCGGCATGTTCGAGCTGACCGGTCTGCCGCCCGCGCCGCGCGGCGTCCCCCAGATCGAGGTCTCCTTCGACATCGACGCCAACGGCATCATGCACGTCACGGCGAAGGACCTGGGCACCGGCAAGGAGCAGAAGATGACCGTCACCGGCGGCTCCTCGCTGCCGAAGGACGAGGTCGACCGGATGCGCCAGGAGGCCGAGAAGTACGCGGAGGAGGACCACGCCCGCCGCGAGGCCGCCGAGAGCCGCAACCAGGGCGAGCAGCTCGTCTACCAGACGGAGAAGTTCCTCAAGGACAACGAGGACAAGGTCCCCGCCGAGGTCAAGACCGAGGTCGAGGAAGCCGTCGGCGAGCTGAAGGAGAAGCTGAAGGGCGACGACTCGGCGGAGATCCGCACCGCCACGGAGAAGGTCGCCGCCGTCTCGCAGAAGCTGGGCCAGGCCATGTACGCCGACGCCCAGGCGACGCAGGCCGCGGGCGGGCCCGAGGGTGCCGCCGCCGGTGGCGCCAAGCCCGCCGACGACGACGTGGTCGACGCCGAGATCGTCGACGACGAGCGCAAGGACGGTGCCGCGTGACGGAGGAGACCCCGGGTTTCGACGAGAAGCCCGACGTCCCCTCCGGCGCCACCCCCGAAGACGCCGAGCCGACGGCCGCCGCCCCCTCCGCGGAGGCGGGGGCGGCCCCGGCCGGGGACGCGAGCCAGGAAGCGAGCCTGACGGCACAGCTGGACCGGACGCGCACCGCGCTGAGCGAGCGCACCGCCGATCTCCAGCGGCTCCAGGCCGAGTATCAGAACTACCGCCGCCGCGTCGAGCGGGACCGGGTCGCGGTCAAGGAGGTCGCCGTCGCGAACCTGCTGACCGAGCTGCTCCCGGTGCTCGACGACATCGGTCGGGCGCGGGAGCACGGCGAGGTGGTCGGCGGCTTCAAGTCGGTCGCCGAGTCGCTGGAGGGCGTCGCGGCCAAGATGGGCCTGCACCAGTTCGGCAAGGAGGGCGAGCCCTTCGACCCGACGGTCCACGAGGCACTGATGCACTCCTACGCCCCGGATGTCACCGAGACGACGTGCGTGGCGATCCTCCAGCCCGGATACCGCATCGGCGAACGCACCATCCGGCCCGCCCGGGTGGCGGTGGCCGAGCCCCAACCGGGCACGCAGGCGGCCACTCCGGCGGACGAGGAGACCGAGGCGCGCGCGGACTCCGCGGACGAGAAGGACAACGGTGGCCCGGACGAGGGCTGACGTCGACACCGAGGGGAAGGAGGGACGTCGGGGATGAGTACCAAGGACTTCATCGAGAAGGACTACTACAAGGTCCTCGGCGTCCCCAAGGACGCCACCGAGGCCGAGATCAAGAAGGCGTACCGGAAGCTCGCTCGCGAGAACCACCCGGACGCCAACAAGAACAACGCCCGGGCCGAGGAGCGCTTCAAGGAGATCTCCGAGGCAAACGATGTCCTGGGCGACCCGAAGAAGCGCAAGGAATACGACGAGGCCCGCTCCCTCTTCGGCAACGGCGGATACCGGCCCGGCCCCGGGGCGGGCGGAGGTTCCTTCAACTTCGACCTCGGCGACCTGTTCGGCGGCGGTGCCCAGGGCGGCGGTGCCCAGGGCGGCGCGGGCGGCTTCGGCGGCGGCATCGGCGACGTCTTCGGCGGCCTGTTCAACCGGGGCGCCGGCGGGGCGCGGACGCAGCCCCGGCGGGGCCAGGACATCGAGTCGGAGGTCACTCTCAGCTTCACGGAGGCGATCGAGGGCGCGACGGTCCCGCTGCGGATGTCCTCCCAGCAACCCTGCAAGGCCTGCTCGGGCACCGGCGACAAGAACGGCACCCCCAGGGTGTGCCCGACCTGCGTCGGCACCGGTCAGGTGGCGCGGGGCTCGGGCGGCGGCTTCTCGCTCACCGACCCCTGCCAGGACTGCAAGGGTCGCGGCCTGATCGCCGAGGACCCCTGCGAGGTCTGCAAGGGCTCCGGGCGTGCCAAGTCCTCGCGGACGATGCAGGTCCGCATCCCGGCCGGCGTGTCGGACGGGCAGCGCATCCGGCTGCGCGGCAAGGGCGCCCCGGGCGAACGCGGCGGCCCGGCGGGCGATCTGTACGTGGTCGTCCACGCCAAGGACCACCCCGTCTTCGGCCGCCGAGGCGACAACCTCACCATCACCGTGCCGGTCACCTACGCCGAGGCCGCGCTCGGCGGCGAGGTCCGGGTCCCCACGCTGGGCGGACCACCGGTGACGCTCAAGCTGCCCGCCGGCACCCCCAACGGGCGTACCATGCGGGCCCGTGGGAAGGGGGCCGTCCGCAAGGACGGCACCCGGGGAGACCTGCTGGTCACCGTCGAGGTGAGTGTCCCGAAGGACCTGACGGGGAAGGCTCGTGAGGCGCTGGAGGCCTACCGCGAGGCCACCGCGGAGGCGGACCCGCGCGCGGAACTCTTCCAGGCCGCGAAGGGAGCTTGAGGCAGATGGACGGCCGTCGGCGCAACCCGTACGAACTGAACCAGGACACCCCGGTCTACGTCATCTCGGTGGCGGCCCAACTCTCCGGCCTGCACCCGCAGACCCTGCGCCAGTACGACCGCCTGGGCCTGGTCTCGCCGGACCGCACCGCCGGACGGGGGCGCCGCTACTCCGCCCGCGACATCGAACTGCTCCGCCAGGTCCAGCAGTTGTCGCAGGACGAGGGCATCAACCTGGCGGGCATCAAGCGCATCATCGAACTGGAGAACCAGGTCGCCGCGCTCCGGTCCCGGATCGTCGAGTTGCAGGACGCCTTGGACGGCGCCGCCACCGCCATGCGCCAGCGCGAGGCGGCGGTGCACGCCTCGTACCGGCGCGACCTGGTGCCGTACCAGGAGGTCCAGCAGTCCGGTGCCCTGGTGGTGTGGCGGCCGAAGCGGAAGCCGGGCTGAGGTCCGGTCGCGCCGTCGGGGCCCGGAGGTCGTACTCGTCGACCTCCGGGCCCCCGGTCGTCCCCGCAGCGGCGCCGGGAGACCCGGCGGCGGCCCTCTCCCACGCACCGGCGCCGACCCGACGGACGGCGGGAGCGAACCGGCGAACCGGCGCCGGGTGAGCGGGGCTCGCATGGTCGACGGCGGGCCCCGAGGAGCGTCCCGCGAATCCGGTCCGGCGCACGTGTCGATCGTCGTCCGCCGGGGAAGCCGTGTTGCGGAGGCGGTCCCGGCCGCGCATAGTTGCGCTGCGGAAGGGCCGGAACCGGGGGTGGAATGGGCAATGTCCGGGCACGGCGTGGCTGAGCATCCACACGGTGCCGACCGACTGTGCGAAGCGGCGGACCGGGTCTACACCCGAGCCGTGCGACACGGACGCGTGTCGCGCGACGACGCGCTGGACGTGCCCTGCCTCCTCGACCTCGCCCTCCTGCACCCCGATCCCGACGACATGGACTGGCTGGTGCCGACCTCGCCGCAGGAGGTCATGTCCCGCCTGCTGCGCGCGGTCCACGAGGAGGTCAGCGCCGGGCACCGACGCATGGGAGCGACCGTCGCCGCCTTCGAGTGGTACGCGGGGCTGGGCAGCCGGGTGCCGACCGTCCCGGCCGACGGCCAGGCGGCGATCCGGGTCCTGGAGGGGCTGGCCCGCATACAGACGGCCATGGACGAGGCCACCGAGGCCTGTGCCGCGGAGGTGCGGACGGTACAGCCGGGCGGCATCCGCCGCGAACCCGAGCTGTCCGAGGGGCTGCACCGGGCCATGACGCTGCGAGGCCGCGGCGTGCGCATGCGCGACCTCTACACCCATGTGGCACGGCACGGCCAAGGGCTGCTCAACTACCTGGAGCTGATGGGCGACGCCGTCGAGGCACGCACCCTGGACGAGGTCATCGACCGGCTCATCGTCTTCGACCGGAAGGTCGCCTTCATCCCCGCCAACGCGGACCGGACGATCGCGCTGGAGCTGAGGCACCCTGCCCTGGTCGAGTACCTGGTGACGGTCTTCGAGCGGCTCTGGTGGTTGGCGATCCCCCTGACCGCCCCGCTCCCCGACACCGGCATCGAGGGGATCTCGCACCGTGAACGCTCCATCGCGGCGCTGCTGGCCGAGGGCCACCAGGACGCCGTGATCGCGGAAAGGCTGGGCATCAGCGTGCGCACCTGCCGTGCCCACATCGCGCGCCTCTCGGAGACGTTGGGGGCGGCCAGCCGCACGCAGTTGGGCGTGCGCATCGCCCAAGTGGGGCTGGACGGCCCCGGAGGCGGCGCCGGCACGCCCCCCTTCTCCCCCGCCACGAGGCCGGTGGGCCCCGCGTGACGCCCCCGGGCGGAACCTGTCGGGTCGGGAACGGATTCCGGTGGGCCCCCGCCCGCGCCAGGCACCCGCGTCCCCCTGCGGGGCCCTAGCAGCCCGCCGTGTCGCCGGAGTCGCGCGAGCCGCGCTCCAGGATGCCCGACCTCGCGATGAGGAAGCCGAGTTGGGCACGACTTCCACTGCCCAGGGCCTGCGCGAGCCTGGCGATGTGGGCGCGACAGGTGCGCACGTTCATCCCCAACCGCCGGGCTATCGCCTCGTCCACGTGACCCTCTACCAGCAGCTTGGCGATCGAGTGCTGGATGTCGGGGATCCCGTCCGGAGCGGTCACGTAGGGCGTGCCGACCTTCAAGGGCACCGCCCGGGCCCACATGAACTCGAACACCTTGATCAGATAGCCGACCAGGCCGGGATGACGGAGTTCCAAGGCGATCTGCCGATCCTCCCGCGTGGGGATGAAGGCCACCGTCTCGTCGCAGATGATCAGACGCTCCACCAGTTCGTCGATCGTCCGCACCTCGACCTTCCCGTCGGCGATCTGCTCGACATAGGCCAGCGTCTGGGGGCTGTAGCGCGCCGTGTGCTGGTAGAGGGTTCGCAGGCGGACACCCCTCTCGATCAACGGCCGGTCCCGCTCCAGCCCCTTGAGCAGGTTGCTCTCCAGGCGTCGACCTCCCGGTTGCACGGCCAGCACCTCGGTGCGGGACTCGGAGGTGGCGATGTTGAGCGCGGCGTTGATCCGGTCCCTGCCCTCCAGCACGGAGATGGCATGAGTGCTCGACGGCGTCTGGGCGCCGGCGGCCATGAACGGCTCGAAGAGGTCGGCCAGTTGCACCGAGAGGCGCCGGCGCTCGGTGATCTCGCGTTCGAGGGGGTGCAGCCGCTGGGCCAACGCGACGGACGGAGGGACCGGACGCACCCAGTCGAGGTCGTCGGGATCGGGGTGAAGCAGGCCGAACTCCATCAGACAGGGAGCGACGTCGGCATCGGCCCGGGCGATGCGCCCCGCCCGCAGCGCACCCGTGTAGAGGCGGGCACCTTCGTCGCACAGGTCCGTCATGGCATGGGGATGTGTCGCTTTCACGTCTTCTGTCCCCAATTTTCCACCCCCCAGGGTCCTGAATATGCAGGAACATGATGCACCGATCGTGTGGCCATGACGTGCCCGAATGAGCCATCGTCTTAGCGACGGGGGAAGAGGAGACCATCGAGTGAGGACGAAGCCGACTATGAGTAAGAGAATGCTTCGCTCGGTATTTGCCGCTGCTCTTTCCGCCATTGTGGTGTTCGGGGCCGCGAGCGGCCTGGCAGGCAAGTCCAGCGATGTCCGAGCGGAAATCGAGTCCAGTGAGGTCGCCGTCGGCGGAAACCCCACCAACGACACGTCCTGGGACTGATGGCGTTGACCACTCCACCCGACGATCGCTCGTTCCGACGGGAGATGGCCACGGCCTACCGTTCGGGCTGGCACTTCATCGACCTGGTCACGGCCATCCCGTACAGCGGTGACCAGCTCGTGGTGACCGTGTTCGGCGAGCCGGTCGTCATCACCCGGGACGAGGACGGGGACGTGCGTGCCTACCGTTGCCTGCGTCGCCCCCGCGGGGCCCCCAAGCCCGTGCGGTGCGCCATACGGTACGGAATGATCTTCGTGAACCTGGATCAGCGGGATCACCGGCTCGCACCACCAGAGACCCCCGCCTCCACCTCCGTCCCAGCCACCCCCCGAAGTGCCTGACGCGATCCCCCCGTCGTAACAGATCGCCCGGGCACTCCCCCCAGCAGCGGCGTCACCGTGACCTGAACACGGTGACGCCGCTGCCAGTTTCTCCGGGGGGATTCGTCACGTGTTCGACCGATGCCGCCCGTGGCCGAAAATCGCCGCCGCGCTGCCGCGTCACGCCCCCGCGACACACCTCCCTCCGCCGATCACGCGACACCACCCCGGCGCGCTCCTTGAGTGGAGTAGACTCAACTTTGTGCACGCGACCCGACGCTGGTGCGCGAGGTGCTGGAGACCCGGCCGGAAGACCAGGAGGAGAAGCCGAACGTGGACGCCGAGCTGACCAACCGGAGCCGAGACGCGATCAACGCCGCGAGCAACCGCGCCGTGACCGAGGGACACCCCGACCTCACCCCCGCCCATCTGCTCCTGGCTCTGCTCCAGGGGCAGGACAACGAGAACATCACCGATCTCCTCGGCTCCGTCGAAGCCGACCTCGCCGCCGTGCGCTCCGGCACCGAGCGCATCCTGGCCGGCCTGCCCAGCGTGGCGGGCTCCACCGTCGCGCCGCCGCGACCCGACCGCGAGACGCTCGCCGTCGTCGCCGACGCCCAGGCCCGCGCGGCGGAACTGGGCGACGAGTACGTGTCCACCGAGCACCTGCTCATGGGCGTAGCCGCCAAGGGCGGCGCGGCCGGCGAGGTGCTCCGGAACCAGGGCGCCGGGGCCGACCGGCTGCGGGATGCCTTCCGGAAGGCCCGCGGCACCCGCCGCGTGACCACCGCCGACCCCGAGGGCCAGTACAAGGCGTTGGAGAAGTTCGGCACCGACTTCACCGCCGCCGCGCGGGAGGGGAAGCTCGACCCGGTCATCGGAAGGGACCAGGAGATCCGCCGGGTGGTGCAGGTGCTGAGCCGGCGCACGAAGAACAACCCCGTGCTGATCGGCGAACCCGGCGTGGGCAAGACCGCCGTCGTCGAGGGGCTCGCCCAGCGGATCGTCAAGGGCGACGTGCCCGAGTCCCTCCGGGACAAGCGACTGGTCGCCCTCGATCTCGGCGCCATGGTCGCCGGCGCGAAGTACCGGGGGGAGTTCGAGGAACGCCTCAAGACCGTACTCGCCGAGATCAAGGAGTCGGACGGGCAGATCATCACCTTCATCGACGAATTGCACACCGTGGTCGGGGCGGGAGCGGGCGGCGACTCCGCGATGGACGCGGGGAACATGCTCAAGCCGATGCTGGCCCGAGGCGAGCTGCGCATGGTCGGCGCCACCACCCTGGACGAGTACCGCGAGCGGATCGAGAAGGACCCCGCCCTGGAGCGGCGCTTCCAGCAGGTACTCGTCGCCGAACCGAGTGTCGAGGACTCCGTCGCCATCCTGCGCGGCCTGAAGGGGCGCTACGAGGCGCACCACAAGGTCCAGATCGCCGACAGCGCGTTGGTGGCCGCCGCGTCCCTCTCGGACCGCTACATCACCTCCCGCTTCCTGCCCGACAAGGCCATCGACCTGGTGGACGAGGCGGCCTCGCGGCTGCGGATGGAGATCGACTCCTCTCCCGTCGAGATCGACGAGCTGCAGCGCGCCGTCGACCGGCTGCGCATGGAGGAGCTGGCCCTGGACAAGGAGACCGACGCGGCCTCGCGGGAACGCCTGGACCGGCTCCGTCGCGACCTCGCCGACAAGGAGGAGGAGCTGCGCGGACTGACCGCCCGCTGGGAGAAGGAGAAGCAGTCCCTGAACCGGGTCGGCGAGCTCAAGGAGAAGCTCGACGAACTGCGCGGGCAGGCCGAGCGGGCACAGCGGGACGGAGATTTCGACACCGCCTCCAAGCTGCTCTACGGCGAGATCCCGGCCGTGGAACACGACCTGGAGGTCGCCTCCGCGGCGGAGGAGGAGGCCGCCCGGGACACCATGGTCAAGGAGGAGGTCGGCTCCGACGACATCGCCGACGTCGTCGCCTCCTGGACCGGTATCCCCGCCGGCCGCCTCATGGAAGGCGAGTCCCGGAAACTGCTGCGCATGGAGGACGAACTGGGCAGGCGGCTGATCGGGCAGGCGGAGGCGGTGCGGTCCGTCTCCGACGCCGTGCGTCGCTCCCGCGCCGGGATCGCCGACCCCGACCGGCCAACCGGCTCCTTCCTCCTCCTCGGCCCCACCGGCGTCGGCAAGACCGAGCTGGCCAAGGCGCTCGCGGACTTCCTCTTCGACGACGAGCGGGCCATGGTCCGCGTCGACATGTCCGAGTACGGCGAGAAGCACAGCGTGGCCCGCCTGGTCGGCGCCCCGCCCGGCTACGTCGGGTACGAGGAGGGCGGCCAGCTCACGGAGGCGGTCCGCCGACGGCCCTACAGCGTGGTGCTGCTCGACGAGGTCGAGAAGGCCCACCCCGAGGTCTTCGACATCCTGCTCCAGGTGCTGGACGACGGTCGGCTGACCGACGGGCAGGGTCGCACCGTCGACTTCCGCAACACCATTCTCGTCCTGACCTCGAACCTCGGCAGTCAGTTCCTCGTGGACCCGGCCCTCGGCGAGCAGGAGAAGCGGCAGCGGGTTCTGGAGGTGGTCCGTGCCTCGTTCAAGCCCGAGTTCCTCAACCGTCTCGACGACCTCGTGGTGTTCCACGCGCTCACCAAGGAGGAGCTGAGCCGGATCGCACGGCTCCAGATCGACCGGCTCTCCCGACGACTCGCCGAACGCCGGCTCTCCCTGGAGATCACCGACCGCGCGCTGGCCTGGCTCGCCGACGAGGGCGACGATCCGGCGTACGGCGCCCGGCCACTGCGCCGGCTCGTTCAGACCGCGATCGGCGACCGACTCGCCCGGGAGATCCTCGCCGGCGAGGTCAAGGACGGCGACACGGTCCGCGTGGACACCGGCCCGGACGGCCTGGTCGTCGAACCCGTCGGGGGCGCACCGACCGGCGACACCCCCGATTCCGACGCCCGACCGGCCCGGTAGGAGGAGGGCTCCGTGACCCTCCGGGGCGCCGCGACGCTCCGGAGGGTCGCGCACCGGACGCACCGCCGACCGAACCGCTTCGGCCAGGCAGGTTGCCGGGTGACGGCGAAGAGAGAGAGGGTGGGCGTACGTCTGGTCTCAGCGACGGCCGGACGCCAGACGACCGCAGGAGTGTCCCAGTATGTCCATCGACCCGTCCTCGATTCCCAACTTCGGGGGCAAGAAGCCCGAGCCGCAGCCCAAGGGACCGGCGGGCCCCGTCGTACCGGATCAGGACCTTGTGAAGCAGCTCCTGGACCAGATGGAGCTGAAGTACGTCGTCGACGAGGAAGGCGACCTCGCGGCCCCGTGGGAGCAGTTCCGTACGTACTTCATGTTCCGCGGCGAGGGCGAGCAGCGGATTTTCTCGGTGCGGACGTTCTACGACAGGCCGCACGGCATCGAGGAGAAGCCCCAGCTCCTGGAGTCCATCGACGACTGGAACCGCCGCACGCTGTGGCCCAAGCTCTACACCCACACCCACGACGACGGCACCGTGCGGCTGATCGGCGAAGCACAGATGCTGATCGGCATGGGGGTCAGCCTGGAACACTTCGTCTCCTCGACGGTCAGCTGGGTCCGGGCCGCGATCGAGTTCGACCGGTGGCTGGTCGGACAGCTCGGCCTGGAGCAGGACGTCAACGACGCGGAGAAGCCCGAGGAGGGCGAGTAGCCGCCAGGCCGCCCCGTCCCGACGCCGGACGACCGGGAGTCCGGTCGGAGACCGAACCCTCGTGGCTCGACCTCCGACCGGACTCCGTCGTCATGCCGCGTCAGTCGATGTTGGCGGTGATACAGACCCCGACGACGGCGGCGGCGAAAGCGCTCACGACCACGTAGGGACACGAGGCGACCACCACGTGGCCCTCCCGCAAGTAACCCTCGTCCGTCTCGACGAGAGGGCCGTGCCGACTGTCGGATATCGCCGCGCTGATCTGATTCGACATGATTCCCCTGATTTCGGTCTTTTCGGTCTGACACTGACAGGCTATGGCCCCGGGTCGGGGGTCCCTGTCCACTGCACATTCCTTTGTGTCGTCGACGCCGAATCCCCCGCCTGGGGGACGAACCACCCCTCTGCACTGCCTCGGTCCTGCCCGGGGGGCGACCGATGGCGTGCCGCCGCGGGGAGGGGCTTGCCCCCCCCTCGCGCCGACACGACCGGCCGAGCCTCGTTCCAGGGCGCCGGGCCTCGGCCGTCGCCGGTGGGGAGTACGCCGGAACCACCGAGGCGGGGCCGCGAGAAACCCGGGATCGGATCGGTCGCGGCCGGAGGGCGACCTGCCCGGAGATCGGGGCCGAGAATCCGGGCCCTCGGCCCGGTGGCCGTGGTCGTGGCCGGCATCGCGAAGGACTTCCGGGAACACCACGGACGGTGGGCGGAGCGGGCCCGGCGAGGCCGACCGACACGGGCGAGCGGCCTCGCGAACGAGCACGACGGGACACCGATCGCGACCGCCCGGCAGCGGGTCGCGGCGGAAGCCGCAGGATCGCCGGCCGGTCGTCGTACCCGTCATACCCGAGGACTACGCCGCGGACGAGTGCCGTGGAGTGACGCGGGCCAAGGGGCGCGCTCCGTAGCTTCTCCTCCGAAGCCCACCCGATGGACGGGCGGGCGGAGGGGGAAGCGACATGGCGCGGTATCCGGCTGCCCAGGAGCGGGGGCGGCGACGTGGCGGGCACCCGGGCAGGTGGTCTCGCGCCCTCCTCACCGTTCTCCTCGCCGCCTCCGTGGTGTTCCCGCTGTCGGCGGCGGCCCGCCCGACGATCCCCGCGCCCGCCCCGGCCGACCCGGACCCGGTGACGGCGCGAACCCTGGAGGAGGTCTACGCGGCCCATCGGGCCAACGCCGCCAAGGCCTCCCGTATGGCGGCCGAGCACGGCCATGGCCACCGCGCCGGTGTCGAGCGGGCATTGGCCGACCCGGCCCGGTCCTTGCTGGCCTTCGACGGGAGGGGCACCGGCCTGGTCACGGAAGTCCTCGGCGACCTCGCCCACGCCGACCGCGTCGCCGTCCTGGTCCCCGGCTCCGACACCGGGCTGGACACCTACGGCAGGTTCCGTGCCTCGGCCGTCGCGCTCCAACGGCAGTCTCGCGCGCAGGCGCCCGAGGGCTCGCGAACCGCCGTCGTGGCCTGGCTGGGCTACGAGACGCCCGGCACGGTGAGCGCCGCGGTGACCACCACCGACCGCGCCGAGGAAGCCGCCCCGCGCCTACGCGCCCTCGTCGGACTTCTGCGGACCCTCGCCGCCCCGGGCACCCCCATCACGCTCGTGTGCCACTCCTACGGCAGCGTCGTGTGCGGCCGCGCGGCGGCCGGCCTGGACGTGACGGACATCGCTCTGCTGGGCAGCCCCGGCACGGGCGCGGACACGTCCGCCGGGTTGGGAACGGACGCCCGTCTATGGGCCGCGCGCGGCACCCACGACTGGGTGGGTCGCATACCCCACGTCAGCGCCGACCTGTTCGGTACGACCGTCGGCTTCGGAACCGATCCGATCTCCCCGGAGTTCGGCGCCCGGGTCTTCGACGCCGGCCGCGCCACCCACAGTGACTACTTCGCCCCCGATTCCCCATCCCTGACGAACCTCACCCGAATCGTCCTGGGTGTGGGCGTGAAGGCGGGAGACGCGTGAGAGACGCCCAAGGCGCCCCCGCGCCCGCACTCGCCTCTCGCGCGCGGCACGGCTTCCCCGGGGGCACATCCGGCGATGCCCGAACGGCGCCGCTCCCCCCGGCCCACCGGGACCCGGCCGTCCACGCCCTGCGCGCCGGCGCGATCCTCGGCGTCGTCCTGGGCCACTGGTGGGTGACGGCGCTGGTCGCAAACGGCACCTCGCTGCGCGTCGCGAGTCCACTGCGGCACCTGCCATGGCTGACCCCGGCCTCCTGGGTCCTCCAAACTCTCGCCGTCTTCTTCCTGGTGGGCGGGCACGTCGCCACCCGCGGCCATGCCGCCGCCCGCGCCCGTGGCGTCTCGTACGGTCAGTGGCTCTCGACCCGCCTGTCCCGGCTGTTCGGCCCGGTCGTGCCCCTGATGGCTCTGTGGACGGTCGTGTCGGTGGCGCTGATCCCGGCCGGCGCGGATCTCGACACGGTGCGCACTCTGCTCGAACTGGCCCTGTCGCCGCTGTGGTTCCTGCTGGTGTTCGCGGCGCTGACGGCCGCCACCCCACTGCTGACTCGACTGCACCCACTCTGGCCCCTGGCCGTCGTCCTCCACGTCGACCTGCTGCGCTTCGGCCTGTGCGGACCCTCCTGGCTGGGGTGGGTCAATCTGGGCGCGGGCTGGCTGGTGCCCTTCACCCTCGGCGCCGCGTGGACCCGCGGCGAGATCGAGGGTCGCCGTCCCGGCGCCGTCCTGCTCCTCGGCGGCACGGTCACCACGGTGGTGTTGGTCGCGGGGGCCGGCTATCCGGCGTCCATGGTCGGCGTTCCCGGCGCGCCGGTCTCCAATCTCTCCCCACCCACGCTGGCCGCCGTCACCTTCGGCCTGGCCCAGTGCGGCCTCGCCCTTCTGTCGCGCGGACCGCTCCGCCGCGCGATGCGCGTGCGACGCGTGCGGACGCCCGTGACGCTGGCCAACGGCTCCGCCATGACGATCTTCCTCTGGCACCAGACGGCGCTGATGGCGACCACCGCCACCGGTCTCCTCGCGGGCCACCTGCCCGGCCTGCACACCCTCCCCGACAACCCCGCCTGGGTCGCGACCCGGTCGGCCTGGCTGCCCGTGTTCGCCCTCGCGCTGGCATGTTGCCAAGTGGCCTTCCACGGCGTCGAGAGAGGCACCGGACGGCGAGTCCCGCACCGGGCGAGGTGCCGGCGCACGCGGGACGACGACCTGTGGGCTCCGTCGAGCCGTCCAGAGCCTAGGGTGAAGGGGTGAGGATCAGGGGGAGCGCTTCGCCACACCGGCTGGGCATGTCGCGGAGCGACCTGTGGTGGTGGCGCGCGGACCCCCTGCCGCCGTCCGTCTGGCTTCGTTGGGTGCCGCACGGCCTCGTCTGTATGGCCGCGATCGGCGTGCTGGCGGGCGATAGCGCCCAGTTACGGGAGAACGGCGGGCTGCCGGCCGAGTCGGCCTTCCTGATCGGGCTCGGTCAGGCCGGTGCGATGGTGCTCGCGCTGTGGTTCCCGGTTCCGGCCTGGTGGATCTCGACGGCGGCCACGGTGCTGACGGCGTCGGCCGTGCGCGCCGCGATGGAACCCCACCCCGACGGCCAGGCCTTCACGTGGCCGTGGACCGCGGCCGGGATCATCGCCCATCTGGTCGTCCTGCTGCTCCTCGCGCTCCGGGTGCCCACCCGCGTGGCGGGGGAGGCCGTGGCCTTCAGCACGCTGATCACCTACGCGCTCCAGGGTCTGTGGGGCGGGCCGTCCCACCAGTCCACCGGCGTGGTGGCCGTCGCGCTGTTCGGCGTCGTCACCCTGCTCGGAACCGCCCTGCGCGGACGCCGAGAGGCTCGGGCCAAGTTGAAGGAGCAGACGTCGCTCACCGCCGAGGAGCGTGCCCGCCGCACGCTGCTGGAGGAGCGGGGCCGCATCGCCCGCGAGTTGCACGACGTGGTCGCGCACCACATGTCGGTGATTTCCATTCAGGCACAGGTGGCACCGCATCTCGTCCCGCACCCGACCGACGAACTGAAGGAGAACCTCGCCGGCATCCGAGGGAACGCCCTGGAGGCACTGACCGAGCTCCGGCGTGTGCTGGGCGTCCTGCGCTCGGATCGCCCGGAGAGCGGCGAGCCGCTCGACGAGTCGGGCACCGCCGGCGCCGCTCTCGTCCCGCACAGCCCGCAGCCGTCCTTGGAGCGGCTGGACTCCCTGGTGGACAACACCCGTTCCGCCGGCCTGACCGTGACCACCGAGATCAGCGGGGCGCGCCGTTCCCTGCCGCCGGGGGTGGAACTCTCGGCGTATCGGATCGTGCAGGAAGCGCTGAGCAACGTCCTGCGGCATGCCCCGGGCGCCCGTACCCGGGTCCGCCTCACCCATCTGCCGACCGGTCTGCGGCTGGAGGTCGTCAACTCCCCACCGGAGCGGACCCCCGCGCCGTCCCGGGGAGCGGGCCACGGGCTGCTCGGGATGCGCGAGAGGGTGGCGATGCTCGGGGGCACTCTGGCGGCGCACTCCCTGCCCGACGGCGGCTACCGAGTGACGGCGTTCCTGCCCGCGGACGGCACGGGCCCGCCCCCGCCGGACGACACGAACATCCGCTACTGCCCCGAGAAGGAGTCCGGTTGACTAACACCACCCCGGGAGCCATCCGAGTAGTCATCGCCGACGACCAACAGATGGTCCGGCAGGGCTTCACCGTGCTGCTGGACGCCCAGCCCGACATCGAGGTGGCCGGCCAGGCGGTGGACGGCCACGACGCCGTCGCCAAGGTCGAGACACTCCGGCCGGACGTGGTCCTGATGGACGTCCGCATGCCCGGGATGGGCGGCATCGAGGCGACCCGCCACATCGTCGGTTCCGATCCCGCGATCAGGGTGCTGATGCTGACCACCTTCGATCTCGACGAGTACGTGTACGAGGCACTGCACGCCGGCGCGTCCGGCTTCCTTCTGAAGGACGCGTCCGCCGAGCAACTCGCCGAAGCGGTGCGGGTGGTGGCGTCGGGAGACGCCCTGCTGGCCCCGGCGGTGACCCGCCGCCTGATCACGGAGTTCTCCCGGCTGAAGGATCGCCCACGCGCCCCGTCGAAGGAGCGCGTCGGTGACCTGACCGAACGGGAGACCGAGGTGCTCACCCTGATCGCGCAAGGGCTGACCAACGCGGAGATCGCCGACAGGCTGTTCGTCGTGGAGCAGACGGTGAAGACACACGTGGGTCGAATTCTGGTGAAGCTGGGCCTTCGGGACCGCACCCAGGCCGCCGTGTTCGCCTACGAGTCGGGGCTGGTGCGCCCCTCCGGATACTGAGCGCGCCCCCGGGGCCCATCCGACCGGCCCGCCCCGGCACTCCGCCCGAAGGCGACCCGCCCCCGCGGGCCGGCGCCGGAGGTGGGCCGGCACAGTCGAGCCGTCCTCCTCGGCCAAGGCCGGCAGCCCGCTTTCCCTAGGGGGCCCTTCTGATCGCCTCGGGCTCACCGGTGCCGAGTTCGCACCAGACGCACTTGCCTCGGTTCCCGAAGCGGGAGAGCGGCTGCCACCCCCATCCGTCGGCACAGGCCCGGACCATGGCAAGCCCCCGCCCACCTTCCAAGAGCGCCGGGTTCCGGGGCTCAGGCATCGCTTCGGGAGGTTGGGGATCACCGTCCCACGCCCCGATCCTGAGCACCCCACCGGCCCATCGCACCCGCAGCGCGGCAGGCCCTTGGGTGTGCCGAACCGCGTTCGTGATCAGTTCGGTGGCGAGCAGCTCCGCGACGTCGGCGCGGAGCGTCATCCCGTGCACGGTGAGAATGAGACGAAGGGTGCGGCGGCCGACGGTGACGGCGCGAGGGTCGTTCGGGACGTACAGGGAGTACTCCCAGGGCTGGACTTCGGGCATGCGTAGGCTCCGTTCGGTGGCGTGAGGAGAGTTCACGACGGGCGGGCGGGGCCGCCGCCAGGTCTGTCGACCAGGCAGCTCAGGGCAGTGCACCCCCAGCGACCTGGCGCTACGCGGCGCGCACCCCACATCACCGACGGCATTTCCCAACTTTAGGAAGCCGTACGTGGCCGGGCTGTCGAGGCGAAGGGAGTATCGGTGCCGCCCAAGAGGCATCTCACGGCTCGCCGAGTTCGCCTGGGTCTCGAACTGCGCAGGCTACGCGAGGCCACCGGCATGAGAGCCCGGGAAGCCGCGACGCTTCTCGCAGCCGACTCGGTCCAGATGAGCCAGATCGAGTCCGGTGTCGCGGGAGTGAGCGCCGAACGGGTACGTCGCCTCGCCGCCCTATACGCCTGCCCGGACGAGGCGTTGGTCGAGGCACTGGCCTCAATGGCGACCGATCGCACGCAAGGGTGGTGGGAGGCGTACCGGGGTGTGCTACCTCCGGTCTTCATGGACACCGCAGAGGTCGAGCACCATGCGGCCTACCTGCGCGAGATCGTTGTCACGCACGTCCCGGGCCTTCTCCAGACCGCCGACTACGCCCGAGCCGTCTACACGTTCATGATGCCGGGCCTGCCCGAGAACGAGGTGGACCCAAGGGTCGAGCATCGAATGAGGCGCCAGGACAACGTGTTCGGGGACCGGGCCACACCATACGAGACGATCGTCCACGAATTCGCCCTCCGTGTCCGAGTGACCGACCGTCGGGGGAGCCTCGCGCAGCTACGTCGGCTTCTCGACGTGACCGAGGAAGGGAGCGCCGTCGTTCGCGTCATCCCGGTCGACCAGGACGGGTTCGCGGGGGCCGGTGCGTCCATGCTGTACGCGGGTGGGCCCGTACCTCGCCTGGACACGGTACTTCGGGACGCGCCGACCGGCACCGCCTTCGTCAGCTCCGAGGCCGACTTGGGGCAACTTCGCACGCTCTTCCGCAGAGTGGCGAACGCGTCACTCGGTCCCGTGGCGTCACGAGACCTCATCCACCGTCTGGCGAAGGAACTGTGAGGCAAGCCATGACCGAGGCCCCGCCCTGGCGGAAGTCGTCCTACTCGGACGGCGGGAACGGCAACACCTGCGTCGAGGTGGCGGAGGTGGCGCCCACCCGTATGGCCATCCGCGACACCAAGACCCCCGATCGGGGCGTCCTGTCCGTCACCGCCACCGCCTTCACCGCGTTCGTCGGTCACGTCAAGGCATCGCACCGCGCGCGGCGAGGCGTCCGGTGGAGCGCGGCACCGAGCCCCGCGGCGGACACCACCGTCAGGGGTCGGCCTCCCGTGCCGGAGGCCGGGGACCGGGACGTGCCCCACCCGGCTTCGACGACCGGGCCGGCGGTCTGAGGACGGTCTCCGACAGCCGCCGGACGGCTCCTCGACCGAGCCGTGCCGGAGGAATCGCCCCCTCCGGCTCGCCACGACCGCGGAGTTCCACCGCCGGCGGGGCTCGCGTTGGGGGCTCATGTCCGGTCTCTCTGAACCTGAGGCAGGGCAGCGCTCTGACCTGCCTCAGGTTGAGCGAGATCTCGGGCGCCCACCTGTCTCGCTCAAGGTGAGGCACCGGTGTCCCATCGCTGTGCTATCCAAGGGCAGTGACGACTTCCAAGATCTCCAGTAGGCCCTTCGACGCGGTGCTGTGCGACCTCGACAACGTGATCCGCTTCTATGACACGACGGAGCTGGCAAGCCTCGAACGTAGTGCGGGGCTTGCGGAAGGGTCGACCGAGAGCGTGGCATACGCGCCGGAGATAGACCTTCCACTGCTTCGCGGTGAGATCACCAAGGAGCAGTGGGTGGAGTCCATCGCGGTCGGCCTCGCAGGGCAGGTGCCGGAGACCCAGGCGCGTGAGCTGGGGACAGCGCTCGCCAAAGCGCCCTTCTGGGCGGACGACATTGTGGTCGCCATGCTTCGGCAGGTGCGGATGCACGTGCCCTTGGTGCTGGTGACCAATGCGACCGTGGAGCTGGAGGACGACTTGGCGTCGCTGGGTCTGGCGGATTTCGCTGACCACGTCATCAGCAGTGCCCGGGTGGGGGTGGCCAAGCCGGACCGGAAGATCTATGAGATCGCGGCCAGTCAGGTGGGCGTTGCCATGAATCGGTGCCTCTTTGTGGATGACCGGTTTGAGAATGTCGAAGCCGCAGTCGGGCTCGGGATGACCGGTCTGCACTATCGCGAACCTGCCGATCTGCGTGAGCCATTGGGCGTATTGCTGGGCGGCTGAGATAGGCTGGCACCCGTTTGTCTCGCCTGATGCGAGGTTGTGATGTATTTGGCCGTGGCTTCGACGAGCGAGTTGAACTTGCTGCGGATCCACTGAACCGCCCCGGGTTCGGTAGAGATCTCAGATTGTGGTGATGACCTGGGGTTTCATGAGTTCGGTGTAGTAGTTGGCTTCGCATTCGACGGGTGGGATGTGGCCTATCTCACCGTGGAGTCGTCGGTGGTTGTACCAGTCGACCCACTCGGCGGTGGCGAGCTCGACGTCGGACAGCGTCTTCCATGGCCGTCGGGGTTTGATCAGCTCGGTCTTGAACAGGCCGATCGTGCTCTCCATCAGGGCGTTGTCGTAGGCGTCTCCGACCGATCCGATCGAGGCGGCGATGCCGGCGGCGTCCAGATGTTCCTGGGTTCGACGTAATTCGAGGGTCCTGGAGGCTCTTGCGGGCTGAAGGTGCAGGTCATCGGGGCGCGGACGGCGCAAACGGCTGGAATGGCCTAGAGACACGACTTTCTTGATTCACCTGTGTTGGCCTGCTACTTCGGCCTATCGTCTGGATCCATGTACGTGAGGACGACGAAGCGGGAGAACAAGTCCGGCACGGTCCGGTACCTGCATCTGGCCCACAACGAGTGGGATCCGGTGAAGGGGCGGGCGGTGCCGAAGGTGCTGTTCACCTTCGGCCGCGAGGACGACCTGGACCGCGAGGCGGTCAGGCGTCTGGTCATGTCTCTATCGAAGCTGCTGGAGCCGGGCGACGCGCTGGCCGCAACCGCGGCGTCGGACCTGGAGTTCGTCTCCTCGGTGCCGTTCGGCGGCGCCTATGTGCTCGACCAGCTGTGGCGCCGGCTGCGGATCGACCAGATCGTGGGCCGGGTCGGGCAGCCCAAGCGAGGCCGGCGCCGGTACATGACCGCGACCGAGCGGGTGCTGTTCGCCCTGGTCGCCAACCGGGCGCTGGCCCCGTCGTCGAAGCTCGCGGCGGCGGAGTGGATCACGAACGACGTGCACATCGACGGCCTGGCCGAGACCGGCGAACAGCCCTGCTACCGGGCGATGGACTGGCTGCACGAGGTGCAGGACGACTTGGAGAAGCAGGTGTTCGACGAGGTCGCGAACCTGCTGAACCTGGAGGTCGACCTGCTGTTCTTCGATACCACCAGCACCTACTTCGAACTGGAGGAGCCCGACGAGCCCCTCGCCCGCAACGACGCGGGCCGGCGCCTGGACGCCGACGATGTGGACGACAACGAGGCCAGGCAGGCCGGGTTTCGGACCTACGGCAAGTCGAAGGACTCCCGCGACGACCTGCCGCAGATCGTGATCGGCATGGCCGTCACCAGGGACGGCATCCCGGTCCGCTGCTGGTGCTGGCCGGGCAACACCTCCGACCAGACGCTGATCCGGCAGGTCAAGGACGAGATGCGGGACTGGACCCTGTCCAAGATCGTGTGGGTGGCAGACCGCGGTTTCTCCTCCGCCGCCAACCGCCGCTACCTGCGCAAGGGCGACCACGCCTACATCATCGGCGAGAAGCTCCGCTCCGGAAGTCCCGAGGTGCAGGCCGCCCTGTTCCGCCAGGGCCGCTACCAGGACGTCGGCGAGAACATGCGCGTCAAGGAGGTGCGGATATCCGACACCGACCGGTTCGTCATCTGCCACAACCCTGAAGCGGCCGAGCGTGACCGGCACATGCGCGAACAACTCGTCGCCCAGCTGGCCGGCTTGATCGCCGACACCGACAAGCTCAGCGACTTCAAGCGGGGTGAACTACGCGGGAAGATCGCCGACAAGCCCGGCCTGAACCGCTACCTTCGCGCTACCCCGGCCGGCAAGCTCCGCGTCGACCAGGCGAAGATCAAGGCGGAGGAGAACCTCGACGGGAAGTACCTCCTGCGCTGCTCGGACCCCCACCTGAGCGCCGAGGACATCGCGCTGGGCTACAAGCAACTGCTCGAAGTCGAGCGCGGCTGGCGCGACATGAAGCAGATCATCGACCTGCGGCCCGTCTACCACCGCCTCGAAGAACGCATCCGAGCCCACGTCATCCTCTGCTGGCTCGCCCTCCTCCTCATCCGGATCACCGAGACCACCACCGGCAAGACCTGGCCGCACATCCGACGCGAACTCGACCGCCTCCATCTGGGCACCTTCACCGGCCGCACCGGCACGTTCCAGCAGGTCACCACCCTGACCAAGCCTCAGCGCGACCTACTCGCGAAGCTGGACATCCCCGCCCCCAAGCAGGTCGTCTCACTTCAGCCCACACCTCGCTGACCAGCGAGAACACCACCGCCTAGAGACACGCCCTCCAGGCGGACACACGCATGTCCACCCAGGTCAGGCCCCAGATTCGCCTCTCCAGACTGCCGAATTACGTCGAACCCGGGATGTTCGGCGAGCCGGAAACTCGTGTATTGCGACCCGGCGTCGGAATGATGGATCAACTCTCCGGGCCGGACGGGCTGTTGGTCGCGGTCGCGTTGCCAGACCGCCATCTCCAGGGCGTCCAGCACGAAGACCGTCTCCTTCACGGTCGCGGCGGACCAGCCGACGATCCGACGGGAGAAGGTGTCCACGACGAACGCGACGTAGACGACACCGGCCCAGGTCTTCACGTGGGTGAAGTCCGCGACCCAGCACCGGTTCGGGGCGTCGGCGACGAAGTCGCGGTCGACCAGATCGGGGGCCCGCTCGGCCTGGCCGCCGGGGATCGTGGTGATGACGCGCTTGCCGCGCACCGCGCCCTGGATACCGAGCTCGCGCATCAGGCGCTCGACGGTGCAGCGGGCCACGGCATGCCCCTGCCGGTTCAGCTCGCGCCAGATCTTCCTCGCGCCGTAGACGCGGTAGTTGGACGTGTAGACCTCCTGGATCCGCTCCTTGAGAACCTCGTCGCGCACGGAACGGGCCGAAGGAGTTTCGAGGCGTTTCTTGCAGGCGTAGTACGTGGAAGGGGCGATCTTGCAGTCATGCTCGGTGAGCGTTCTGCAGATCGGCTCGACCCCGCCGAAGCGGTCCCGGTGCTCGTCGATGAACGCTACGAGCGTGAGTGTGGCCGGTCGAGCTCGGCCGCGAAGAAACTCGCCGCCGCCTTCAGGATCTCGTTGGCCCGCTTCAACTCGGCGTTCTCCTTCTTCAACGCCTTGAGCTGGGCGGACTCCTCCGTCGTTGTCCCCGGACGTGTCCCCGCGTCGATCTCGTGCTGTTTCACCCAGTTCCGCAGTGTCTCGCGGGAACCGATGCCGAGCTTGTCCACGACTGCCTGCAAGGCGGCCGTCTCGTTCGGGTGGCCGTCGCGCACTTCGGCGACCATGCGCACCGCACGACGGCGGAGCTCAAGCGGGTAACGGGAGGGTCGTGCCATGACTCAATCCTTACATGGAACGGAGCCTCCACTTCACCCGGGGCGGTTCACACGGTCCTGTGGTGGTGCGGGGCCGGTAGTCCAGCTGGAAGGACTGCTCGAATATGGCGTAGGTGTCGCCGGTGATGTGGGCCGCTTTGCGCTCAGCCTGGATCCACCGCGTGAATTCTCGTCTCCGGTATCCGGCGGGCTCGGGGTGATCTTTCGGGGTGCGGGCAGCACGATGGGCCGGGTGGCCGTCCGGTGCGGGGTCTCCGAGGTTTTTCAGGTCGTGGGTGGTCAGGTCGGCTGCGTGGTTCAGGTGAGCATGCGCTGGCCGGTGGCGGTCCACAGGTCGGTGAAGTCGTCACACCAGCGCCAGCGTTCGGGCAGGTGGAGGGTGAGGCGGCGGGCTCCGGTGGCGATCCGGGCGGGGATGTTGATGAGGTGGCGGCGGATGGTGCCGGTCCTCGCCTTGGCGTGGAAGGCGGAGGCGAGGTGGCCGCTCGCACGGGTGAGGTTGTAGGCGGTGGCGGCCAGGGTCAACCAGGCGGCGTTCGCGGTGAACTTCCCCGAGGGCAGGTGGGCGAGGGCGGAGTCTTCCAGGTCGGCGAAGACCTGCTCGATGACGGCGTGTTCGCGGTGCATCGGCTCGGCCTGAGCGAGGACGAAGGGGCTGTCGGTGAAGATCACATGGTGGCGCCAGACCCCGAACAGTTCGGCCTGGCCGGCGGGCACGCCGGTGGGGTTCAGCCGCTTCACGCGGCGCACGATGAGCCGTGCGGTGGTGTGGAACGCCTTCTTCTTGCTGGTGAACGCGGTGAAGGGGATCTCGGTGATCTCGGCGTCGGAGATCCAGCGTTCCTCCTCGGCGTCCCAGACGGCGCTGGCGTACTTGATCGGCGTCCAAGCGTCCTCGGGGATGCCCGCGATGGCCTCGCGGATGGTCTTCTTGACCGCGACGGCCAGAGAGAACGCGGCGCCGGCCTTGCGGCACACATCGACGACCTTGTGGGAGAAGTACGCCGAGTCCGCGCGGACGACGACTTGGGCGGTGATGCCCATGGCCCGGACCGTGGCCAGTGCCTCGCGCAGCAGACTCGCCGCGCCCTTGCCGGAGCCTGCCGAACCCTTGCGCAGCCTGGTGGCCACGATCACGGGGGCGCAGGTGGACGTCTTCACGGTGACGATCTGGAAGTGCAGCCCGCGCTGCTTGGTGTAGCCGAAGGAGGCGCCCTGCTTGGCAGGGCCGTAGACCTGCTTGACCTTGGAGTCGATGTCCACGAACACCACCTCGTCCCGCTTCGGGATGAGGCCGGTGTGCGCGGCCAGGCGGCAGGTGAACGCCCGTGCAGCGGACTCCAGTTGGCGCACATGCCCCCAGGTGAAGGCACGCAGGAAACTGCCCAGCGTGGAGGGCGCCCGCACCCCGCCGAACAGGCGCGGCAGCCCGCCGTGACGCAGTATGTCCAGGTCGTCGATGCTGTCCGCCCCGGCGACCATGCCGCCCACGATCGACATCGCTTTCGCGTCGGCGGCCGTACCGGCCCCGTTCTTCGCAGTGGTCAGGTGGACCTTCTCGGCCACCAGAGCGGGCAGACCGCACCGCTCGGCCAGCCGGAACGTCGGGACCAGCCCGGCGTGCGCGATCAGGTCAGGGTCGTCGAACGCGGCGAAGAGCTCCGCGGGCCTGTGGGAGACTTTCACTTACGAGGTGCCTTGCTTCGTGGGACTGGTGTGGGCGTAGGAACTCCCATCGTCCCAGGTCAGCAGGCACCTCTTCTCTTTTCATCGCCCGCAGGCCGAGTATCACGCGGTGGATCCAGGCTGAGACTGACCGCGAGTCCGCCGTGGCCTATGTCGGGCCTTGACCCCGGATCCTGGACACCCGAGACACTTGGATCTTGAAGGTCCAGGAGAACGGATGTCCCGTGGTCATGAAGCACTACCCGCCTGAGTTCAAGGCGGACGCGGTCGCGCTGTACGAGTCGCGGCCCGGGGCGACGATCAAGTCGGTCGCCGCTGATCTGGGGGTCAACCCGGAGACGCTGAGGAACTGGATCCGGGCGGCCGGTGCCGCCCGTCCCCGTGGCCGCCGCCCGGAGGGTCCGGCGGTGCCGGAGTCTTCGCTTCAGGCAGAGCTCGCCGCCGCGCGGAAGAAGATCCGCGAGCTGGAGGAGGAACGCGAGCTCCTGCGGAAGGCCGCGAAGTATTTCGCCGGGGAGACGCGCTGGTGAACCGCTTCCAGTTCGTCTGCGACCACCAGCGCCGATACGGCGTGAAGCGGTTGTGCCAGGTCCTGGGCATCGCCCGCTCCAGCTTCTACTACTGGCGCCGGACCGCACCGGACCGGGCGGCCCGCCGGGCGGCCGACGCCCAGCTCGCCGCACGGATCCAAACCGTCCACCGGGAGTCGGACGGCACCTACGGTGTCCCCAGGATCACCGCCGAGCTCCGCGAGGACGGTGAGCGCGTCAACCACAAGCGCGTCGCCCGCCTCATGCGCACTGCCGGTATCGCCGGGACGCGCCTGCGCCGCAGACACCGCACCACGGTCCCGGACCCGGCCGCCGCGAAGGCGCCCGACCTGATCGGCCGGGACTTCACCGCCACGGAGCCGAACACCAGGTATGCCGGCGATATTACGTATCTCCCGCTGGACGGTGGGAAGTTCCTCTATCTCGCCACGGTCATCGACCTCGCCTCGCGCCGCCTGGCCGGATGGGCGCTGGCCGATCACATGCGGACCGAGCTCGTCACCGATGCCCTGGACGCGGCGATACGGACCCGCGGCAGCCTCGCGGGGGCCGTCATGCACAGCGACCACGGGGCGCAATACACCAGTCGGGCCTTCGCCCACGCCTGCTCGAAGGCCGGTGTCCGCCAGTCCATGAGCGCGGTCGGCAGCTCGGCGGACAACGCGCTGGCCGAGTCCTTCAACGCGACGTTCAAGCGGGAAACCCTCCAAGGCCGCAAGAGCTGGTCCAGCGAGCGCGAAGCCCGGCTCGACGCCTTCCGATGGCTGAACCGCTACAACACCCGACGCCGCCACTCACGACTCGGACAACGCAGCCCGATCGCCTACGAGACGGCACTCGCCGCAACATCAACTACGCTGGCTCAAGCCGCATAGCCCGTGTCCAGGATTCGGGGTCAAGGCCCCCGCCGTGCTCTCCCTGGCCCTGGACATCGGCTACTTCGGGAAGCCGGGCCTCTCGCTGCTCTGGTTACCCTTCGAACTGGCCGCGCTGCTCGTGGTCCTGGTGCGCGTGATCCGACGGGTACCCGCCGGCCGCGTGGCGGTCTCCGGCGCTCTCACCGGCGCGGCCGCGCTCCTGCTCCCGCTGCGGTTCACCCTCCACGAGCCGGGCTCGGGGCTCAAGGAGTCGGTTTTCGCGGCGGCACTGACCCTCTTTCCCGTAGTCTGCGCTGCGGGCGTAGGGCTCTACCTGCGTGCCCTGGAGAATCGTCGCATCCGCGCCGTCATACAGGCCAGACGCCAGCAGCGACTCGAGGTCGCCAGTGATCTTCACGACTTCGTCGCCCACGAGGTGACCGGCATCGTCCTGGAGGCCCAGGCAGCCCAGCTGGGAGACCTTGGGCAGCAGGAGTATCGCGAGATCCTCGCCCGGATCGAGAAGGCCGGGCTGCGGGCGTTGGAGTCCATGGACCAGACCGTCACCGCGCTGCGCACGGCGGACGGCGAACGTGGCGAGTCGCCGTCCACCCGCCTCCACGGACTGGCGGACCTCGCCGAACTGGCAGACCGCTTCACCACCATGTCCACCACCAAGGTGCGGTTGTCCATGGCGGAAGGCATCCTCGGCACCCTGTCCCGGGAGGCCGAGGACACGGCCTATCGGGTCGTCGTGGAGTCCCTGACCAACGTGCGCCGTCACGCCGCACGTGCGACCCGAGTGGACATCGTCGTCCGACCCAACGCCGATCATGGTGCGGTCGAGATCACCGTGGCCGACGATGCGGGCCATGGCGCGCCCACCGCCACCCGGCAGGGCGGCGGCACAGGACTGGTCGGCCTCGCCGAACGGGTCAGTGCTCTCGGCGGCAGCCTGGAAGCCGGCCCGCATGACGAAGGCTGGCGGGTCATGTGCCTCCTGCCGACGACGGCGCATCCCTGATCAGATATCTGCCGATCGGCAGATGTGCGGTAGGTCCCGGCTCGGAATCATCTTGGGAGTGCCCTACCCGACACCTCAGGAGGAACCCATGCCGTCAAGGACGACGCGCTCGAAGCGGCCCGCCACCCTCGCCCTGGCGGCGGTCCTCGCCACCACGCTGGGCCTCACCGGCTGCTCCGTGGACGCCTCCTCGGCGACCCCGGAGACGAAGGCCTTCCCGTACACGGGCAAGACCCTGAAGCTGAAGACCCATGAGGTCGCCACCAAAGTGATCACGGCGGACCGGGAGGACATCAAGGTCACTCGCTGGTTCGACTCCAAGGCAGGCAACACGCGCCTGAAGTGGGAGCTCAAGGACGACACCCTTGAGATCGACGCCGGCTGCAGCGGCCTCGCCATCTGCGACGCCAAGTTCGAGGTCGAGGTGCCGAAGGGCATCGCCGTCACCAAGGACGACGTCGAGCTGGAGAAGAAGTGACCGTGCTCGACCTCGTCGGTATCACCAAGGTCTACCGCGGCGGCAAACGCGCCGTCGACGACATGACGTTGAACCTCAAACCCGGCATGTTGGGGCTCCTGGGCCCCAACGGCGCGGGCAAGTCGTCCCTGATGCGCATCGCCGCGACCGTCACCCGGCCGACCAGCGGACAACTCTTCTTCCACGGGGAGGACGCGGTCGCCAGGCCGCAGGCCCTGCGCCAGGCACTCGGCTACCTCCCGCAGGACTTCGGGGTCTACCCCAATCTGACGTCGCGTGAGTTCCTGATGTATCTCGCGGCTGCCAAAGGGCTGTCCGCCAGTTCCGCCAAGGCACGCATTGACGAGCTGCTGGAGCTCGTCAACCTCACCGAAGCCGTGAAGCGCCCGTTGGGGAAGTACTCCGGTGGCATGCTGCGACGGGTCGGCATCGCCCAGGTGCTCCTCGCCGACCCACAGGTGATCATCGTGGACGAGCCCACCGCCGGGCTCGACCCGGAGGAGCGGGTCAGGTTCCGCAATCTGCTCAGCGACCTGGCCGCTGACAGGGTCGTGCTGCTCTCCACCCACATCGTCTCCGACATCGAGTCCGTGGCGTCCGACATCGCGGTCGTCTCGAACGGCCGCCTGCGGACCCGCGGCACCCCCGAGGCCCTGCTGCGCTCGGCCGACGGACGGGTGTGGGAGGTGCTGGTCGATCCCGGCTCCGTACCGCTGATTCAGTCGCGGTACACGGTCATCCGGATGGTGCGTACCACCGAGGGCGTACGGATACGCCTCCTCGCGCAAGAAAGGCCGTATGAGGGAGCGGTGCCACTGACGCCCGACCTGGAGGATGCCTACCTCACCGTCATCCGAGGGGCATCCGGTGAGGAGGGAACGCCGAGCTTCGGCGAGCGGCGGCTGCAGCACAAAGCACGGGCGGTGTGAACCCGATGATACGAATGCTCACCGGACTCGCCGTCGCCGACTTCCGTGACCGCGTGCGCCGACCGGCGTACGTGGTGATCCTCGGCGCGGCCGTCCTTCTCGGCTACGTCGCGGTGCCCAGTCCGGACGCCAAGTGGATGATCATGCAGGTGGGGGACCACCGCGGCATCTACAACAGCGCGTACGTCGGCATGGTGACGGCGCTGGCCAGCGGACTGTGGATCACTCTTGGCGGCTTCTACATCGTCCGCAACTCCATCGAGCGTGATCGCGCGACGAGGGTGGGGCAGCAGCTCGCCGCGACACCACTGCGCACCTCGGCGTATATGGCCGGGAAGTTCCTCAGCAATCTCATGCTGCTGTCCTCGATGCTGGGGGTGCTCGCGCTCACAGCCCTGGTGATGCAGCTGGCGCGCGGGGAGTCCAGACAAGTCGACCTTGTCGCGCTCTGGCAGCCCTTCCTGCTCATCGCGCTGCCCCTGGTGGCGGTGACGGCGGCGCTCGCCCTCCTCTTCGAATCGCTACCCCTGCTGCGCACGGGGCTCGGTAACGTGGTCTGGTTCTGTGCCTGGCTCGTCATCGCGACCGCCGGCCAGGGGCCCGGACTGCCGCTGGACGGCATCGGCGTGAACAGCGTCGTCAAAGCGATGTACGCCGACATGGTCGCGCAGGGGGTCGATGTCAGCGGGGAGTTCAGCCTCGGCCTCACCTACCTGGACAAGCCGCTTGAGCTGTTCACGTGGGACGGGTTCACTCCGACCGCGGACTATGTGCTGGGCCGGGTGACGATGCTTCTGATCGCCGTGGCCATCGCCCTGCTGCCCGCCCTGTGGTTCGGCCGTTTCGACCCCGCTCGTGTCCTGCAGGGCCAGGGGAGGTTCTCTGGTATGCCGGGCATCGCCGACCAGGGCGAAGACCCTGCGGGTGTGAGTCAGCCAGCCGTCATCGACGAGGTACCTCACCTGGCCGGTCCGTCCCGGCCGGACGTCGCGGCCGTGCTGCGCACCAGCCCTGAGCCGGGCCCCGTCGCGCTGCGTATGTGGGCCGGCGAGGTCAGGGTCCTTCTGCAGGGTGTGCGTTGGTGGTGGTGGCTGGGCGCGGCGGTGATTCTGGTCGCGGGGCTCTCCGCACCTCTCGACGGCGTCACTCGGGTCATGCTGCCGCTGGCCTGGATCTGGCCCGTGCTGATCTGGTCGCGCCTCGGCACCCAGCGCCACGAACACGGGCCTTGACCCCGAATCCTGGACACGGGCTATGCGGCTTGAGCCAGCGTAGTTGATGTTGCGGCGAGTGCCGTCTCGTAGGCGATCGGGCTGCGTTGTCCGAGTCGTGAGTGGCGGCGTCGGGTGTTGTAGCGGTTCAGCCATCGGAAGGCGTCGAGCCGGGCTTCGCGCTCGCTGGACCAGCTCTTGCGGCCTTGGAGGGTTTCCCGCTTGAACGTCGCGTTGAAGGACTCGGCCAGCGCGTTGTCCGCCGAGCTGCCGACCGCGCTCATGGACTGGCGGACACCGGCCTTCGCGCAGGCGTGGGCGAAGGCCCGACTGGTGTATTGCGCCCCGTGGTCGCTGTGCATGACGGCCCCGCGAGGCTGCCGCGGGTCCGTATCGCCGCGTCCAGGGCATCGGTGACGAGCTCGGTCCGCATGTGATCGGCCAGCGCCCATCCGGCCAGGCGGCGCGAGGCGAGGTCGATGACCGTGGCGAGATAGAGGAACTTCCCACCGTCCAGCGGGAGATACGTAATATCGCCGGCATACCTGGTGTTCGGCTCCGTGGCGGTGAAGTCCCGGCCGATCAGGTCGGGCGCCTTCGCGGCGGCCGGGTCCGGGACCGTGGTGCGGTGTCTGCGGCGCAGGCGCGTCCCGGCGATACCGGCAGTGCGCATGAGGCGGGCGACGCGCTTGTGGTTGACGCGCTCACCGTCCTCGCGGAGCTCGGCGGTGATCCTGGGGACACCGTAGGTGCCTTCCGACTCCCGGTGGACGGTTTGGATCCGTGCGGCGAGCTGGGCGTCGGCCGCCCGGCGGGCCGCCCGGTCCGGTGCGGTCCGGCGCCAGTAGTAGAAGCTGGAGCGGGCGATGCCCAGGACCTGGCACAACCGCTTCACGCCGTATCGGCGCTGGTGGTCGCAGACGAACTGGAAGCGGTTCACCAGCGCGTCTCCCCGGCGAAATACTTCGCGGCCTTCCGCAGGAGCTCGCGTTCCTCCTCCAGCTCGCGGATCTTCTTCCGCGCGGCGGCGAGCTCTGCCTGAAGCGAAGACTCCGGCACCGCCGGACCCTCCGGGCGGCGGCCACGGGGACGGGCGGCACCGGCCGCCCGGATCCAGTTCCTCAGCGTCTCCGGGTTGACCCCCAGATCAGCGGCGACCGACTTGATCGTCGCCCCGGGCCGCGACTCGTACAGCGCGACCGCGTCCGCCTTGAACTCAGGCGGGTAGTGCTTCATGACCACGGGACATCCGTTCTCCTGGACCTTCAAGATCCAAGTGTCTCGGGTGTCCAGGATCCGGGGTCAAGGCCCCACGGTGTGGAGGGCATACTCGGCGCCTACCCCGCGGTACGCCGCCGGGTCGCCGCGGAGTGGGGCGCGGGCTTCGCGCTGACGGCCGTGGTCGGTGCCGGACCCCTCGTACGTCTGGTGATGGCGGCTGAATGGACGGGCGTGGCCGCCTGGGTCGGCGGTGCCATGTTCATCCCGTCGCTGGCGCTGGCTCTGGGCATACTGAGCCGCACGCACCGCCTCTTTCAGGCGATCTACCTGCCGCTCTGGTACACGGTGGCCAATGGTCTGCCTGTCTTCGACTACATGGGCGCGCTACGCGCCAGCCGCGACATGGCAGATATCCAGCCCGTGATGACGGTCCTGGTCTCAGCGGCTTTGCTCGTCATGGTCTTCATGACGAACGTGCTGCGCCGGTTCAGCCGGGACTGAATTCCGCGAGGGAGGAGTGCGCATGATGGCGGAAGACCAGGACAAGCGGACCGTCCCCGCAGGACCAGCCGAGCGCAGGATCGCGGAACTGGAGAACGAGGTCCTGGAGCTCACGTACGCGAACCGGATCCTGATGTCCGTGGCGACGTACTTCGCGAACAGCGACGCACCCGCGCGGGAGAACCGCGACGACGGGGGCCTTGCGCCGGACTCGTCCGAGGAACGATAGCGCGCATCACGAGGGACGCATGAGGCGTTGCGGATCCACGCATCGCGCGATGCCGGCCATAAGGGCCATAACGGGGGTGATCCACACAGCGCAGGTCGACAGCTCAGTGATGACTGGGAGTGCAACGTATGCGACCGTCACGGCGATGGGAATTCGGTGGGGCTCTTCTGATGGCGCTTGCGACAACGCTGGTCGCGGCGTGTGTCCATGCGGACTCCGGGCCCGGATCCGGAGTGCCCCTTCGCGGGATGACCGGGGCCGCGCACTGGACAGCCTCCTGGGGAGCGGCGGTACAACCGGCCCACGAGGAGCCGTCGGATCCCGACGGCGACTGGTCCCGACAAGGCTTCGCCAACGAGACCGTGCGGCAGGTCGTCCGGCTCAGCGTTGGCGGCACGAAGATCCGCATCCGCCTCTCCAACGCGTACGGCACCAGGCCCCTGCGGATCGCCGGCGGCACGGTGGCCAGGTCGGACGGCGGTGCCAAGGCGCGGCCCGGCACCTTGCGCGCTCTCACGTTCGGAGGCTCGCCGTCCACGACCGTCCCCGTCGGCCGGGACGTCACCACCGACGAGCTCCTCTTCCCAACCGCCAACCGCGAGGAGCTGGCCGTGAGCCTGCGCTTCGACACCTCCACCGGGCCCGTCACAATGCACCGCTTCACCACAGCGACGTCCTACCGCGCACCGGGCGACCACGTGTGGAGTACCGCCGTGGAGGACTTCACCGAGTCCGCCACCCATGCCTGGTACTACCTCACCGCGCTGGACGTTCTCGTTCTCCGACAAGCTCATGGAGCGCCTGGTGGCCTCCCGCAGTCCGCGGGGGATGGTCAACGCGAGCCTCTCCGGAAACAGCCTGCTGTACGACTCCCCCTGCTACGGCCCGAGAGGCACGTCCCGCTTCGAACGGGAGCTGCGCGACCGCACTGCCATCGGCACCGTCTTCATCCACCTCGGCGCCAACGACATCGCCATGGCAGCTGAGGGCGACACGTGCCTGAAGAACCACCGGCCCGTGACGGTCGAACAGCTCATCACCGGCCACCGCGAGCTCATCAGGGTTGCCCACGCCCACGGCGTCAAAGCCATCGGCGTCACCATCCTGCCCGTCCTGGGAGCGGTGTTCCCCTTCACCGACGACGCCGGTGACCAGGTCCGTCAGCGGCTGAACCACTGGATCCGCACGAGTGGCGAGTACGACGAAGTGGTGGACGCCGAACGGGCGATGTCCGATCCGAGCACCCCCAACCGCTCCCGTCCCGGCTACCTCTCTGAGGACGGTCTCCATCCGAGCGACGCTGGCTACCTGGCGAGCTCTTCGGAGGTCGACCTGAGCATCCTCTGAGAAGCCACGGTGTCCGCTTCACAGACAGCCCCGGCCAGGGAAATCCCCCGTACCTGGTCGGGGCGCGCCTTTCCGCTGCCACAGGGCCATCTCAGTGTTTTCCTGAAGGCGGACGTCACGGTCGGCCGTCCCCGGCTTCAGCTCGATCGACCACCACGAGGCGGCCCGTGGCGTCCAGTCCCAGGACGTCCAGCCGGTCCCGTGCCGGAACCCCGTCCATGCCGGCCCACCGGTCGAACTCCGCGGTGATGACCGGTACCGAGTCGCCGAGGATCCACGGGTTGTCGATCACCCACTCCTGGAGGTGTTCCCGTTCGAGCAGCCCTTCCGCAGCCAGCCCGGTAGGTGAGACCGGTGTCGCCGTCGGACCCGAAACAGTGAAGAGATGATCCACTCCGCCCCCCGTCCGCCCGGCGGCGTCAGGCCGGTCGCTCAGAGCCTGTGGCGTGTATGGATCCCGGCGCAGTCCATCGCGCCCTGCTTCTGGGACCCCGGCCTGTTCCCGGGAGCCGAGCGGGAGCCGGATTCCGAGGTCGGCTCCCAAACGGCTCCCAAGGCGACCCCGGAAACCACTCAGGGGCATGATCCACTGAGTGAATCATGCCCCTGACCTGGTCTTACGAATGTCGGGGTGGCGGGATTTGAACCCACGACCTCTTCGTCCCGAACGAAGCGCGCTACCAAGCTGCGCCACACCCCGAGTGTCGCCGCCCTCGCGGCGACGTCGATTACTCTAGCCCACCGCCGGCCGGAGGCGAAATCCGTTGGAGGTCGGCGCCGTGGCCGGGCCGGCGTGGGTGCTCAGGCGTCGGCGCGGAGGGCGGAGGCTCGTCTACGCGGTGGTTTCCGCCAGGGTCAGCAAGGTCGCCTCGGGGGGGCAGGCGAAGCGCACCGGCGTGTAGCGGTTGGTTCCGCAGCCCGCCGAGACGTGCAGGTAGGAGGTGTGGTCGTGCGTCGTGTGGGTGGACAGGCCGCGGGCGCGGCCCGTGTCCAGGTCGCAGTTGGTGACCAGCGCACCGCGAAAGGGGACGCGTAGTTGTCCGCCGTGGGTGTGGCCGGCGAGGACGAGGGGGTAGCCGTCCCCGGTGTAGGCGTCGAGGACCCTGAGATAGGGGGCGTGGACGACGCCGATCGACAGGTCGGCGTCGGTGGACGGGCCTCCGGCCACCCGCGCGTACTGGTCCCGCCTGATGTGGGGGTCGTCCAAGCCGGTCAGCTCGATCGTGGAGCCGTCGACCTTGAGGTTGCCGCGAGCGTTGGTCAGGTCGAGCCAACCGGCGGCCTCGAAGCCGTCCCGCAGTTCCTCCCACGGGTTGTGGATCACGTCCACGGCGGGCGGGTTTCCGTTCAGGCCGTGCCGGCCTCGGGCCTTCTCGACCAGGTAGCGGGCGGGGTTGCGCAGTCGGGGACCGTAGTAGTCGTTGGAGCCGAAGACGTACGCGCCGGGGAACTCCATCAGGGGGCCGAGCGCGTCCAGGACCTCCGGTACCGCTTCCGGGTCGGAGAGATTGTCGCCTGTGTCGACCACGAAGTCGGGGCGGAGGCCCGCCAGGGAGCGCAGCCAGCGCTGTTTCTTGCGCTGGCCGCCCACCATGTGGATGTCGGAGACCTGCAGGACCCGCAGGGGACGGGACCCGGCCGGCAGGATGGGCACGGTCACCCGTCGCAGGCGGAAGGACCGGGCTTCGAAGCCCGCCCCGTAGGCCAGAACGGCGGCGCCCGCCGCCGTGAGGGACAAGGGCACTCCGTATCGCGCGCGCATGTGTCCATCCTGGCAGACGGCGGCGTCTTCGGTCCCCGGCGGCCGGCGTGGTGCCGACAGGTCGTAGCGCCGCGCGTGGTCGCGTAGTTCGGTCGCGCGCACGGCCGCGTCCCGGCGGGACCGAACCCGCCGGGACGCCTCGGACACCTGCGACAATCTCTCCATGACCATGCTCAAGTCGAAGTTGCGGGAAGACCTCAACGCGGCGATCAAGGAGCGCGACGAGCTTCGTTCCTCGACGCTGCGGCTGACGCTCACCGCGATCACGAAGGAGGAGGTCTCGGGGACGGAGAAGCGCGAGCTCTCCGACGACGAGGTGCTCACAGTGATCGCGCGCGAGGCGAAGAAGAGGCGTGAGGCCGCCGACGCCTTCGCCCAGGGCGGGCGGCCCGAACAGGCCGAGCGGGAGAAGGCGGAGGGCGTGGTGCTCGCCGCCTATCTGCCGCAGCCGCTGTCCGACGCGGAACTCGACGCGATCGTCGCCGAGGCCGTCCGGGAGGCCCGGTCGGCAGGGGCCGAGGGGCCGCGCGCGATGGGCGCCGTGATGAAGATCGTGAACCCGAGGATCGCCGGGCGGGCCGAGGGCGGACGGGTCGCGGCGGCGGTGAAGCGGCTGCTGGCCGGCTGATCGAGTACCGCTTCCCCGGCCCGGGCCGGGGAAGCGGCGCGCTCGTGCGCCGTGCCCCTGGAGGGGTGGAGGCGGGGTCAGCGTCCGCCCGGGCCGTTCCCCGGGCCCTGGAAGAGTCCGCCAGGAACGGAGAAGGCGGGTTCCGGTTCGGGTTCGACACCGCCCGTCGTCTCGCCTCCGTCTCCGATGCCTCCGACCCCACCGTCTCCGCCGCCCGTGGCGTCACTCCCGGCGCCGCCGGTGGCGCCTCCCACGGTCCCGCCGTCCCCGCCGCCGAGGGCCCCGCCGATGACGCCCGTCCCCGTGTCGTCCCCGCCCCCGCCGTCGAAGAGGCCGCCGATGAAGCCGCCGCCGTCGTCGCCGTTGCGGCCTTCCTCGCGATCCCGACGTTCGCCGTCGCCCTGTCCGGCGCGGTCCTTGGGCGCCTTGCCGCTCGGGATGTCGACGAGGTTGAAGGAGGGGGCGTCCTTGCCGGCGAGCGCTCCGGTCATGGCGTCCTTCCAGATCGGCCCCGGCACGCCGCCACCGAACACCAGCGGATGATGCACGCCACCGATCGTGATGTTCTTCATCTCGACCTTCTGGGTGGCGCTGCCGACCCAGACGGCGCCGGACAGGTTGGGCGTGTACCCGACGAACCAGGCGTTCTTGCGTTCGTCGGTGGTCCCGGTCTTGCCCGCGTTGGCGCGGTCCGTGAGGCCGGCCGCCCGGCCGGTTCCGGAGTCGACGACGCCCTGCAGCAGCGTGTTCACCGTGTCCGCCGTCTTCTCGCTCATGGCCCGGGAGCACGTCGTCTCCGGCACCTCCAGCGACTCCTGCTCGTGGCCGACGGTCCGAGTGATCGAGTCGATGGCGATGGGCGTGCAGTACTCGCCGCGAGCGGCGAAGGCGGCGTAGGCGCTCGCCATCCGCAACGGGGAGATGCCCTGGGTGCCGAGGGTGACGGCGGGTGTCTCGGGGAGCTTCTTCCCGTCGCCCTGCACGATGTGCAGGGCGTCCGTCAGCTTCACCACGGGGCAGAGCCCGATGTCCGCCACCATCTGGGCGAAGTAGGTGTTGACGGACAAGGCCATCGCCTCTTCGAGGCGGTACGGGCCGACCTCCGACTCGTCCTCGTTGGGCAGGATCTCGTCGTCCGTGTTCATCCAGGGCTTGCCGCCGCAGGTCTGCACGGGGTCGGGATAGGGCATCTCGTAGGGCGAGGAGTACTGCTTGGTGGGCGGCAGCCCCTGCTCCAGCGCCGCCGCGGCGACGAAGGGCTTGAAGGTGGACCCGGTCGGGAAGCCGAAGTTCGATCCGCCGTGGTCCGCGTCCACGGAGAAGTTGTACTCCGTCTCGTCCTGGCCGTAGCCGTACGGCTTCGACTGGCCCATGGCGAGGACCCGGCCGGTGCCGGGTTCCACCAGGGTGGCCGCGGCGGCCACCGAGTCCGACTTGTCGACGTGGGCCTTGAGCGCGTCCTGGACGGATTCCTGCGCCTGCGGGTCAAGAGTGGTGCGGATCGTCAGACCGCCCTGGTTCCAGACCTTCGCGCGGTCCTGGGGGGTGTCGCCGAAGACCGGGTCGTGCAGGAACACCTCGCGTACGTAGTCGCAGAAGAATCCCGCGCCCTGGACGGCGGTGATACAGCCGTTCTTGGGGCGGCTCACGTCCAGTTCGAGCGGGGTCTCCTTGGCCTGGTCCGCCTCGGCCTGGGTGATCTCGCCGACCTCGGCCATGCGCTGGAGCACCACGTCGCGTCGCTTGCGGGCCTCGGCCTCGTCGTTGACCGGGTCGTAGCGGCTCGGCGACTGCACGATGCCGGCCAGGAGCGCGGCCTCCGGCAGTTCGAGGTCCTTGGCGGATTTGGAGAAGTAGCGCTGCGCGGCGGCCTCCACGCCATAGGCCTGCTGGCCGAAGAAGGTGATGTTCAAGTAGTTCTCGAGGATCTTCTTCTTGCCCAACTCCTCCTCGACCTGGATGGCGAACTTCAGCTCGCGGATCTTGCGGCCGAGCGTCTGCTGGGTGGCCTCGGCGACCTTGGTCGGATCGTCGCCCGCCTCCTCGACGAAGACGTTCTTCACGTACTGCTGGGTGAGCGTGGAAGCGCCCTCGGAGACACCGCCGCTGCGCGCGTTCTTGTTCAGCGCGCGCAACACGCCCTTAAGGTCGATCGCGCCGTGTTCGTAGAAGCGCGAGTCCTCGATGGCGACGATCGCCTTCTGCATGTAGGGGGAGATGTCCTGGAGCTCGACCACCGTGCGGTCGCGCGAGTACACGGAGGCGATCAGGTCGCCCTCCACGTCCAGGATGGTGGTGCGCTGGCTCAGCGGGGGCGTCTTCAGATTGGCGGGCAGCTCGTCGAAGCTCTCCACCGAGCCCTTCGCCGCCAGGCCGAGCGCGCCCACGGCGGGAAGGGCGATGCCCGCGAGGACGGCTCCGGCCAGCACACTGACACCGACGAACCTGGCGGCCTGTTGTGCGGGGGACGGACCACCGCCCGAACGCTTCTTTGGCATGAGGGCAGCCTACGTTCTCGTTCGCCGGACATGCGGGTATGCCTTGGCCTAAGCTGTGCTCGACTGTCACAGCGGTGAGGTCACGTATCAATACGTTCCCCAGGCTCGAATCGTTCCGGATCTGCTCAAGTTTTTTTCGCGCGCCGTGCGTTCGGAGTGCGTGAGTGTGCGCGGGCGCGTGTCGCCGTCCCCTCGAACGCGCGTCGGATAAGTCCTGTGTGTCGCGCCGTGTCCCCGGTGAGACGGGAGAGACGATCCGAATGTCAGGGTCGTCGTGAATGTCGCCAGCTCACTCCTGCGGGTGATCTGCCGCTTACCCATAGTCCGTTCGGGCCATTCGAGATTGGGCCCAGCGGGGGTGTTGCGGCGTGTCCGCCTTCCGTAACGTCCTCAGCTGGTGGCGGTGAATATGCCGCTGCCGCCGTGGGGGAGCCTCGATTCGGGAGAGGACGGCGCCGGTATGGGCTGGGTGACCGACTGGAGTGCGCAGGCCGCCTGTCGCACTACCGATCCGGATGAACTGTTCGTTCAGGGAGCAGCGCAGAACAGGGCCAAGGCGGTGTGCACCGGGTGCCCGGTGCGGACCGAGTGCCTGGCCGACGCGCTGGACAACCGCGTCGAGTTCGGCGTGTGGGGAGGCATGACGGAACGCGAGCGCCGCGCGCTGCTGCGCAGGCGGCCGACGGTGACGTCCTGGCGCCGGCTGTTGGAGACGGCGCGGACGGAGTACGAGCGCGGCACCGGGGTGGGGCCGTTGGAGGAGGACGAGGTGTTCGAGGGCTACGCGGCCGTCGGCTGAGCGTCCTACTCGCGCGCCTGGGGCAGCTCGGCATGCCCCGCCCCGAGGCGGTCGCCGATGTCCCGCAGCCCGGCGAGGTCGTGTACGTCGCCCGGGAGGGCGGCCACTTCGGCCACCGCCACCTCGGGGTGGAGAGCCGTGAACCGGTCTCGGGTGCGCCGCTCGCGCGCGAGCAGGTGCATCCGGTCGGCGTGTATGCGCAGCAGCCCGGCGGCGAGCAGGTGGGACGGGCCCCTCGACGCGTCGACGGGCCCGCGCCGGCCCTCGGACCCCTCCGTGACCGACTCACCGTGGGCACCGTCCGTCGCCTCGCAGCCGTCGTGGGTGGCGGCCGGGGTGCGCGGGGGGAGTGAGCCCTCCGGCCGGGCGGGTGCCGAACCGTCCTGCGGGGCCCGGGAGTGGCGATCCCGACCCTGCCCGCCATCCGCCTCCGCCATGCCTGATTCCTCGAGATTCTCGGCGGCGGCCAGCGCCCGCTCGGCGGACAGCCAGGCCGCGCCGCTGCCGTGGACGCGGTTCAGTACCAGCCCGGCCAGGGGCATGTTCTCGGCCGCCAGTCGCTCGACGAAGTAGGCGGCCTCCCGCAGGGCGTCCCGCTCCGGGGCGGCGACCACCAGGAAAGCGGTGCCCGGCGCTTGGAGCAGCCGGTACGTCGCGTCGGCGCGGGTCCGGAACCCTCCGAACATCGAGTCCATCGCGGCGACGAAGGTCTGCACGTCCTTCAGGAACTGGCCGCCGAGGACCTTGCCGAGGACCCCCGTCATCATCGACATGCCGACGTTGAGGAACTTCACCCCGGCGCGCCCGCCCACCTTGGCGGGGGCGAGGAGGACCCGGATGAGCCTGCCGTCGAGGAAGGACCCCAGGCGTTTGGGTGCGTCGAGGAAGTCGAGGGCCGAGCGGGAGGGAGGGGTGTCGACGACGATCAAATCCCACTCGTCCTCGGCGCGCAACTGGCCCAGCTTCTCCATGGCCATGTACTCCTGCGTGCCGGCGAAGCCCGCGGAGAGGGACTGGTAGAAGGGGTTCCCCAGGATCGCCGCCGCCCGCTCGGGATCGGCGTGCGCCTCGACGATCTCGTCGAAGGTGCGCTTCATGTCGAGCATCATGGCGTGCAGTTCGCCGCCCGAGGCCTCGTCGACGCCCTTAACCCGGCGGGGGGTGTTGTCCAGCGCGTCGATGCCCATCGACTGGGCGAGGCGCCGCGCCGGGTCGATGGTCAGCACGACGACCTTGCGGCCCCGCTCGGCCGCGCGCAGCCCCAACGCCGCCGCGGTCGTCGTCTTGCCGACCCCGCCGGCGCCGCAGCACACGACGATACGCGTCCCCGGGTCGTCCAGGAGGGGGTCCACCTCCAGACCGGGCGCCACGACCGGGGGAAGGGCGTCTTCCCCCGGGCCCGCCTCGTCCGCCCGCTCCCGCTCCGCGGCTTCCCCGCTCACGCGATCCCCTGCTTCCGCAGCTCGGTGGCCAGCTCGTACAGGCCCGCGAGGTCCACGCCCTCGGCGAGCAGGGGCAACTCGTGGGTCGGTAGGCCCAGCCCCTGGAGGGAGATCCGTTGTTCCCGCTCCAACGCGTGCCGTTCGGCGTGCTCCGCGACCTGCGCCAGCAGTGGGTCCACCAGTCGCTCCGCGCGCCCTCCCCGGCGCGCCCCGCCGAGCCCCGCGTCCGAGAGCGCGCGGGCGAGGACCGGACGGGACAGGGCTCGCGCGGCGGTCGAATCCTCGAGGTCGAGGATCTCGGATCGGGCCATGTTCACCACGACGCGCCCGACGGGCAGTCCCGCCGAGCGGAGCTCGCCGACGCCGTCCACCGTCTCCTGGACCGGCATCTCCTCCAGCAGCGTCACCAGGTGCACGGCGGTGTCGGAAGACTTCAGCACCTTCATCACCGATCGCGCCTGATGGTGTATCGGGCCCACCCTGGCGAGCCCGGCGACCTCGTCGTTGACGTTGAGGAAGCGGGCGATGCGTCCCGTGGGCGGGGCGTCCATCACGACATGGTCGTAGACCGGGCTCCCGTCCGCCCGCTTCCTGCGGACCGCCTCGCAGGCCTTCCCGGTCAGGAGCACGTCCCGAACCCCGGGCGCGATGGTGGTGGCGAAGTCGATGGCGCCGAGCTTGCGCAGGGCCCGCCCCGCGCCGCCCAGCTTGTAGAACATCTGGAGGTAGTCCAGCAGGGCGCGCTCGGCGTCGATGGCCAGGGCGTACACCTCCCCGCCTCCCGGAGCCACGGCGATCTTGCGCTCCTCGTAGGGCAGCGCCTCCGTCTCGAAGAGCTGGGCGATGCCCTGCCGACCCTCGACCTCGACGAGGAGCGTCCGCTTGCCCGCCGTGGCCAGGGCCAGCGCCAGTGCGGCGGCAACCGTGGTCTTGCCGGTTCCGCCCTTGCCGCTGACGACCTGGAGCCTGCTCACACCCCGAGCGTATCCAGTCCCGCCCCGTCCCACCCGGGAGGCTGTGGACGATGGGGCCGGACGGCTGCCCCCGGAGGCGGCCGTCCGGCCCGTTCCTCCCGGCGCGCGCGCCGCGTACGCCGGGAGGAACGGCGAGGCCGCGCTGCCGCTTCGGCTCCGCCGCGTCGGCCGCTGGCCGTCGTCCGTATGCTGCTGGGTGCAAGTCGTACCGGTCACTACCTCGGGACTGATCATGGCCACACCGAGCCACCGCACATGGGAGTACGCCACCGTGCCTCTCCTCGTCCACGCGACCAAGCAAATCCTGGACAACTGGGGTCAGGACGGCTGGGAGCTCGTCCAGGTCGTGCCCGGGCCGAACCCGGAGCAGTTGGTGGCCTACCTGAAGCGCGAGCGGCAGGCGTGAGCGCGGTCGAGGCCAGGCTGGCCGAGCTCGGTGTGACCCTGCCCGAGGTCGTCCCGCCGCTCGCCGTCTACCAGCCCGCCGTGCGCTCCGGCTCGTACGTCCACACCTCGGGGCAGTTGCCGATGGTGCGGGGGAAGCTGGAGGTCACCGGGAAGGTCGGCGGTGAGGTCACGGCCGAGGAGGCCAAGGCGCTGGCCCGGACTTGCGCCTTGAACGCCCTGGCGGCCGTCAAATCCGTCGCCGGCGACCTCGACCGGATCGCACGGGTGGTCAAGGTCGTCGGTTTCGTGGCGTCCGCCGCCGATTTCACCGGGCAGCCCGGCGTGGTCGACGGAGCCAGCGAGTTCCTCGGCGAGGTGCTGGGGGACAAGGGCGTCCACGCCCGGAGCGCGGTCGGCGTGGCGGTGCTGCCACTGGACGCGCCGGTGGAAGTCGAGATCCAGGTGGAGCTGGCGGGGAACTGAGCGTCCTCGGCCCGCCGCCAGGGGCGGCCGGTCGAGGCCGTCGTGGTGTCCTCTCCGTCGAGGGGACACCACGACCACTCGATCCCCGGGCTTCGACCGGATAGCCTCCGCCCATGGCGAATGGGCAGTGGTACGCGACCGAGTGGCCCGAACGCGTCCGCGCGCTCGCCGCGGGCGACATCCGCCCGGTGGAGCCCCGGCGCGCCGCCACGGTCATGTTGCTTCGGGACGGTGCGGGCGGGCCCCTGGTCCACCTGCTGCGGCGCCGCGCCTCCATGGCCTTCGCCGGGGGCGCCTACGCCTATCCCGGCGGAGGTGTGGACCCGCGTGACGACGACCGGGCCATCGGCTGGGCCGGTCCACCCCGCCGGTGGTGGGCCGATCGACTGGGCGTCGACGAGGCGGGCGCGCAGGCGATCGTCTGCGCCGCCGTGCGGGAGACCTACGAGGAGGCGGGCGTCCTGCTCGCGGGTCCCGCACCGGACGCCGTGGTCGGTGACACGACCGGCGACGACTGGGAGGCGGACCGGGTCGCCCTCGTCGCGCGCGAGCTGTCCTTCGCGGAGTTCCTGGACCGTCGCGGACTGCTGCTCCGCTCCGACCTCCTCGGACCGTGGGCCCGCTGGATCACCCCCGAGTTCGAGGCCCGACGCTACGACACGTGGTTCTTCGTGGCCGTCCTGCCCCCCGGCCAACGCACCCGCGACACCTCCTCCGAGGCCGACCGGACGGTGTGGACGAGTCCGACCGAGGCGGCGGCCGGCTACGACCGGGGCGATCTTCTGATGATGCCCCCCACCATCGCCACCCTGCGCTCGCTCGCCGCACACGACACGGCGGCCGGTGCCCTGTCCGCCGCTGCGGGTCGGGACCTGGCGCCGGTGCAGGCCCGGGCCGGCCTCGTCGCCGACGAGGTCGTCCTGACCTGGCCGGGCCACGAGGAGTTCGACCGGCGTCCGGCCTCACCGGCGGGGGATCCAAGCGGCCCGGGCCCGGAAGGCACGACATGACGGACGCGACCGACCCGCCGGGCAGGCCGAGGGGCGCGGCGCGGTCCGGACCGGCCACCGACCGCGCGGTGAACGTGCTCGCCCCCAACGCGTCGCCGATGACCCTGGACGGCACCAACACCTGGATCCTCTCCGAACCCGGGTCCGACCGTGCCGCGGTGGTGGACCCGGGGCCGCTGGACGAGGGCCACCTGAGCGCCGTGGTCGGCGAGGCGGAGCGGGCGGGCAAACGCGTCGTCCTCACCCTGTTGACGCACGGCCATCCGGATCACGCGGAGGGCGCCGCACGCTTCGCCGAGATGACCCGCAGCCCCGTCCGGGCGCTGGACCCGGCGCTCCGGCTCGGCGAGGAGGGTCTCGTCGCGGGCGAGGGGATCCGGGTCGGCGGACTGGAGCTGCGAGTCGTGCCCACGCCGGGTCACACCGCCGACTCCCTCTCCTTCCACATCCCCGCCGACCGCGCCGTGCTGACCGGTGACACGGTGCTGGGACGGGGGACGACCGTGGTCGCGCACCCGGACGGCCGGCTCGGCGACTATCTCGACTCCCTGCGGCGGCTGCGGTCGCTCACCGTCGACGACGGCGTGGAGACGGTGCTTCCGGGACACGGCCCCGTGCTGGAGGACGCTCGGGGTGCCCTGGAGTACTACCTGGCCCACCGGGCCGGTCGGCTGGCACAGGTGGAGACGGCCGTGGAAGAGGGCCTTCACGACCCCGGAGAGGTCGTCGCACGGGTCTACGCCGACGTCGACCGTTCCCTGTGGCCCGCGGCGGAGTTGTCGGTCCGGGCCCAGCTGGAGTACCTCAGAGAGCACGGACTGGTCTAGACCAGTACCTGCACCGCGACGGCTCTCGTGACCGGCGCACACGCTCGCTCGTGGGTCGCCGCGCCGGACAGGGCGGGAGAAGCGAGCCCCGACGGACACGTCGGCTGCCGGACCGCTCGGCGGCGAGGCGCGTCGGGTCGAGCCTTCGGCGGAGCCGGTGTGTGGCCCGGCCTCGACCGGGGACGAGACGTGCGGCCGGCGAGTAGCGGGTGCGGGCGAGTCGGGTGGGGGCCAGGGCCGGCGCGAGGTCAGCGTGAGCGCTTCGCCAGTCGTTCCACGTCCATCAGGATGACGGCCCGCGCCTCCAGCCGGAGCCAGCCCCGCTGGGCGAAGTCGGCCAAGGCCTTGTTGACCGTCTCGCGGGAGGCCCCGACGAGCTGCGCCAGTTCCTCCTGGGTGAGGTCGTGCACCACGTGGATGCCTTCCTCGGATTGCACGCCGAACCGCCTGGACAGGTCCAGCAGCGCGCGGGCCACACGGCCCGGGACATCCGAGAAGACCAGGTCGGACATGGCGTCGTTGGTCTTGCGCAGGCGCCGCGCGACCGCGCGCAGGAGTGCGGTCGCCACCTCGGGTCGGGCGTTGAGCCACGGCTGGAGGTCGCCGTGCCCGAGCCCGAGCAGCTTGACCTCGGTCAGGGCGGTGGCCGTGGCGGTACGCGGGCCCGGGTCGAACAGCGACAGCTCCCCGATCAGTTCCCCGGGGCCGACCACGGCCAGCATGTTCTCGCGGCCATCGGGGGAGGTGCGGTGCAGTTTGACCTTGCCCTCGGTAACCACGTAGAGGCGGTCGCCCGGGTCCCCCTCGTGAAACAGCGAGTCGCCGCGGGCGAGCGTGACCTCGCCCATGGAGGCGCGGAGCTCCGCGGCCTGCTCGTCGTCGAGCGCCGCGAAGAGCGGGTTGCGCCGCAGAACGTCGTCCACGAGTCTCTCCTTGTCGACCTGCTCGGGGGATCTTGTTCCCCCGTCTACCAGGGCACCGTGCTGCCCATTCTGCCGGACGGTCCAAACAGTGTGATCTGTCACAAGGATGCCGCACGCTCGCCCATGGGTACGAGGCAGGGGGCCGATCGGGCGCGGATCGTCCCGGTCCGGGGCGGAGTCGGCGGGCGAGCCGTAGGCTGGTCGAGTGTCGGAAAAGCCGGTGAGAGCACGGGCCGAGAGGGCTGGACGGGTGAGTGAGCACCGTGATTCCGCCGTGGGCGAACAGGGTCCCGGCGGCGGGAGGAAGCGCCCGGAACGGAACGAGGGGCGCGGCACGGCCGAAAAGGTGACACGCCGGACGGCGGGCGGTGCCGGACGCCCTGCCGTGGCCGACGGTCGCCCCGCGGTTCGCGGGCGAGAGAGGTCGCGCACGGAGGGAGGCCCCGGGCGGGGCACCGCCTCCGCGAAGGCGCAGCGGGCCGAGGGATCTTCGGCGGACGGCGAGGACGCGGGCGGCGGCGTCGAGAGCGGCGGCGCCGCGAAGGCGGGGAGGGTCTCGAAGGCCGTCGGATCAGCCGGTCCGGCCGCGCCCGGTGCGCGGGGGAGGTCGGCCCGGAAGGCGTCGTCCTCGGCCCCGCGTGGTTCCGGTGCCGAGCCGCGCGCCCGGGCCGCCCGCGAGGCACCGGCGGGGGCCGCGCGCCCGGAGTCCCGCATCGCCCTGGTCCGGCGTGCCCGGCGGATCGGCCGGGAACTCGCCGAGGTCTACCCGTACGCGCACCCGGAGCTCGACTTCGACTCGCCCTTCCAGCTGCTGGTCGCCACGGTGCTGTCCGCGCAGACCACCGACCTGCGCGTCAACCAGACCACCCCGGCGCTCTTCGCCGCCTATCCGACCCCCGAGGACCTCGCGGCGGCCGACCCGGAGAGGGTCGAGGAGATCCTGCGTCCCTGTGGTTTCTTCCGAGCCAAGACCCGGTCGGTCATCGGGCTCTCCCGGGTTCTGGCGGAGGAGTTCGGGGGAGAGGTGCCCGGTCGTCTGGAGGACCTGGTCAGGCTGCCCGGCGTCGGCCGCAAGACCGCCTTCGTCGTCCTGGGCAACGCCTTCGGGCGTCCCGGAATCACCGTGGACACCCACTTCCAGCGGCTCGTCCGCCGCTGGAAGTGGACGGACGAGACCGATCCGGACAGGATCGAGGCGGCTGTCGGCGACCTGTTCCCCCGATCCGACTGGACGGACCTCTCGCACCACGTGATCTGGCACGGCCGTCGGATCTGCCACGCGCGCAAGCCCGCCTGCGGCGCGTGTCCCATCGCGCGGCTCTGCCCTTCCTACGGAGAGGGCGAGACGGACCCGGAGAAGGCCGAGAGGCTGTTGAAGTACGAAAAGGGCGGTCTCCCAGGCCAGCGACTGAGGCCGCCGCGGTCCTACCTGGACGCCGGAGGCCGGCCCGCGCCTCCGCTCGGATCGGCATGACGGAGACGACGTGCGGGGGGCGGGCCTCGGGCACGGCGGAGAGGGGGCGGCGATGACGCGCGCGGGCGATGTCGACGGGGTCGCGCTGGACAAGGTGGGCCTGCCCGGTTGGCTCGAGCCGGTGGCACGGGCGGCGGAGACGGTGCGACCCGACCAGTTGAGCCGCTTCCTGCCGCCCGCCGACGGCCTGGGCCGTCCTTCGGCGGTCCTCGTCCTCTTCGGCGCGGCGGACGTCTCCGCCGCGCGAGGCGAGGCGGGTCGGGAGGGCGCGCGGAGTACCACGGTCGGCGCCGGGCCCGAGGCCGACCCGCGGCCCGCGCCCCGTCCCGAACTGCTGCTCATGGAGCGTGCCGGGTCCCTGCGCTCCCACGCCGGACAGCCCTCGTTCCCCGGAGGAGCCCTGGACCCGCAGGACGGCGATCCGCGAGGTGACGGTCCCCTGCGCGCCGCGCTGCGCGAGGCGTGGGAGGAGACCGGACTCGACCCGGCCGGGGTGCAGCTCTTCGGCGCGCTGCCCAGGCTCTACATCCCGGTCAGCGACTTCGTGGTGACCCCGGTGCTGGGCTGGTGGCGCGAGCCCAGCCCGGTCCGCGTGGTCGATCCCAACGAGACCGCCCGCGTCTTCACGGTCCCCGTCGCCGATCTGACGGATCCGGCCAACCGGGCGACCACGGTGCACCCCAGCGGCCACCGGGGTCCGGCCTTCCTGGTCGAGTCCACCCTGGTATGGGGGTTCACCGCCGGGATCATCGACCGACTGCTGCACTTCGCGGGCTGGGAGCGACCCTGGGACCGCGGCAGAAGGGTCCCTCTGGACTGGCGCTCGTGACAAGGTAGGCGGCGTGCCGTGCCCGTCGGGGCCGGCTCCCGGGCCGCGGGCGGCCGGGCGGAGCGAGCGGATCGACGAGGCGGGGCTGTGGATGCGGTGAACGTGCTGGACGTCCTGTTGCTGGTCGCCGCCGTCTGGTTCGCGATCGTGGGCTACCGCCAGGGGTTCGTCGTCGGTGTCCTGTCGGTGACCGGCTTCCTCGGGGGCGGCCTCGTCGCCGTCTACGCCCTGCCCGTCGTCTGGGATTCCCTGACGGAGAACGCGGAGGTGAGCACGGCCGCCGCGGTCGTCGCGGTGGTCGTGGTCATCGTCTGCGCGTCGGTGGGCCAGGCGTTCACCACCCATCTGGGCGGTGTCCTGCGGCGTCACATCACCTGGTCCCCGGCGCGCGCCTTGGACGCGACGGGGGGCGCGCTCGTCAACGTGGTGGCGCTGCTGCTCGTGGCCTGGCTCCTCGGGTCGGCCGTGGCGCGGACGACGATGCCGACGGTGGCCAAGGAAGTCCGCAGTTCCCGAGTCCTGCTCGGCGTCCAGGAGGTGTTGCCCACCCAAGCCGACACCTGGTTCGACGACTTCACATCGGCCTTGGCCCGCAACGGCCTTCCCCAGGTCTTCGGCCCCTTCGCCAGCGAGCCGATCACGGAGGTCGAGCCCCCCGACCCGGCGCTCGCCGACAGCCTCGTCGCGAACGACGCCCAGCGCTCCATCGTCAAGGTGATGGGCACCGCCACCGGCTGCGGCAAGGTCCTGGAGGGCACTGGCTTCGTCTTCGCCGAGCGCCGGGTGATGACCAACGCGCACGTGGTGGGCGGAGTCGACGAACCGACCGTGCAGATCGGGGGCGAGGGGCCGCGCCACGACGCCACGGTGGTGCTGTACGACTGGCGGCGGGACATCGCCGTGCTCGACGTGCCGGATCTGCGCGCGCCCGTACTGCGATTCGCGACCGATGACGCCGGGAGCGGGGACGACGCCATCGTGGCCGGGTTCCCGGAGAACGGCGGCTACGACGTGCGGGCCGCGAGGGTGCGAGGGCGGATCGCGGCCAGCGGTCCGGACATCTACCACCGTGACACGGTGCGTCGGGACGTCTACTCCCTCCATGCCACGGTCCGTCAGGGAAACTCCGGAGGACCGCTCCTCACACCGGACGGCCGGGTGTACGGCGTGATCTTCGCGAAGTCCCTCGACGACGCGGCGACCGGCTACGCGCTCACCGTGGACGAGATCGAGGAGGACATCGTCCGGGGCCGCTCCGCGAGCCGGGCAGTGGACACCGACAGCTGCGCCATGTAGCCCCGCCGCCCCGGACTCCCACGCCTGCGGCTCGCGGGTGGATCAACCCCGGGGGTGGCGCAGGCGTACCGAGACCCAGCGGGCCCGGCGACGCAGGATGCGCGGGATGCCCACGCGTGGTCCCGTACCCGACTGCCGTGGGGAGCGCCCTCGCTGACGGGTGCTCACACCCCGCGTGGCGCGGTCGTTGCGTACTACGTCGTCGTAGTCGTGCGTCCAGCCCATACCGGGACGTGTGCCCCAGCTCCAAGGTCCATAATCGCCTCCGGCGCATCCGATCGGCCTATGCGCGGGGCAAGTGGCCTTTCGTGGGCGGACCGTTCGGGTGTGGGTGCTCAACTCGTGGACCGGGTCGCGTGCGTATCCGCCCGGGTCCGTGCCACCGCCCGGTGGTCAACGGTCGGGTTCGGGGTCCCTCAGCCAGTTGATCAGCTCTGCTGAGAAGCCGGTCGGGTCCTCCTCGTGCGGGAAGTGCCCCAGTCCGTCGAACAACCGCCAACGGTAGGGAGCTTCCACGTACTCGCCCGAACCGGCGGCGCCGCGGGTGCGCAACACCGGGTCCAGCGAGCCGTGCAGATGGAGCGTCGGCACCCGTACGGGTCGTTTCATACGCCGGTTGAACTGGATTCCGTCGGGGCGCGCGAGAGACCGAACCATCCACCGGTAGGGCTCGATCGCGCAGTGCGCCGTGGACGGGACGCACATGGCGCGTCGGTAGGTCTCGATCGCCCCCGCCTCCGGCGGGCGCGGCCCCGACCATTCCCTGATCAGCTCTCCCACCAGGGCCCCGCCGTCCGCGGTCAGGCGCCGTTCCGGGATCCAGGGGCGCTGGAACCCCCAGATGTGCGAGCTCGCGCGGGACTGCCGGATGTCGGACAGCATCGCCGAGCGCCACCGCCGGGGATGCGGCATCGAGGCCACCACCAGGCGTCGTACGAGCTTGGGCCGCATCGCCGCGGCCGTCCAGGCCAGGTAGCCGCCCAGATCGTGACCCACCAACGCGGCGTCCGGCTCCCCCAGGGAGCGGATCACCCCGGTGATGTCCATGGCGAGACCCGCCGGGTCGTAGCCGCGTGGCGTGCGGTCGCTCCCTCCCACGCCCCGAAGATCCATCGCCACGGCCCGGAAGCCGGCGTCGGCGAGGGCCGGCAGCTGGTGTCGCCAGGTCCACCAGAACTGCGGAAACCCGTGGACGAGGAGGACCAGTGGTCCCTCGCCGAGTTCGGCGATGTGGAAGCGGGCGCCGTTGGCGGCCACGTCCCGGTGCGTCACCCGACGCCCGTCGGGGATCGCCGGGCGCACGGCCGAGGCCGAGGCGCCCACGCTCGGCGGTACCGGGTCGGATGGTCCGGAGAGAGGGGAGGAGCCCGTCATGAGGACGAGCGTGCCACAGCCTCGACACTCGTGGGCGCGCCCTCCGCCCCTTCCGGCAGCGCCGGACGGGGGTGCGGCTTCGCCCTGTGCAGGACTTCCGCGCTCTCCTTCATGGAGGCGGCGACCTTCTGGGGCGCGTGGCTCTGCTTCGCCTTCTTCAGGAAGACCATGCCGATCAGTCCGAGGACGCCCGCGACCAAGAGGTTCGCGGCGAAGGAGAGCAGGAAGCAGAGGGCCAGGTTCCAGCCGCTCCAGGCGCGGATGCCGTAGGCGAGGGCGAAGTTGAGCATCGGGAGGGAGAAGAGCAGCAGGACGCCGCCCACCAGGAAGGCCGCCCCGCCGTTCAGGGCTCGTTTGGCGTCCTGCTTCAGCTGGGCCTTCGCCAGCGCGATCTCGTCGTGCACCAACTCCGACATCTCGGCGGTCGCCGAGGCGACCAGCCGGCCGAGGCTGCGTTCGGTACCGACCGGGCTGCCGTCGGGTGCGCTCATCGCGGTCTCCCTCTTCCACTGGCGTGTCTTCGTACGGGTCGGGCGTATGGCCGTGCGTCTTCCGCCGGACGCGAGCCGCCCCACCACGTCTACCATCCCGGTCAGATCATGCCGGACGGCCGCCCTGCTCGCCCGTCGCGTCGGGTGCGTCGGCGAGACCTTTCCGGCGTGCCTTCTCCTCCGCCAACCGGCGGTGCTCCGCGGCCTTGCGTTCGCAGATCTCGGCGATCCTCAGATGGTGGGCCGGATCGTCTTCTTCGTAGACGTCGGGTATGCCACTGCTGTCCTCGTCACGTTCCTCGGCCTCGATCACCTTGCGGTACTTGGCGTTCCGTATCTTCAGCAGCACCGACGCCACGACTGCGGCGATCAGGGAACCGGTGAGAACGGACGCCTTGATCTCCGCGGTCATCTCCGCGTCGCCCACGAAGGCCAGCTCGCCGATGAGCAGGGACACGGTGAAGCCGATGCCGGCGAGCCCGGACACGGCGAACACGTCCGGCCACGCCAGATTGTCGCTGAGCGACGCCTTGGTGAAACGGGCCGTCAACCACGTGCCGCCGAAGATGCCGAAGGTCTTGCCGAGCACGAGACCGAGTACCACGCCGAGCGTCTCGGGCTGTGTGAACACGTCGGCCAAGGCCTCGCCGGTGACGGCGACACCCGCGCTGAACAGGGCGAACATCGGTACCGCGAAACCGGCCGAAACGGGGCGCACGAGGTGCTCGATGTGCTCGCCGGGCGAGTGGTCCTCGCCTTCCCGCTTGGAGCAGCGCAGCAACAGTCCCATGGCCACACCCGCGATGGTGGCGTGCACGCCGCTGTTGTACATCAGCGCCCAGATCGTCAGCGCCAGCGGGATGTACACGTACCATCCGCGCACGTTCAAGCGGAGCAGCAGCCAGAAGAGCGCGAGCCCGAGCAGCGCGCCGCCGAGCCAGAGGAAGTTCAGCTCGGAGGTGAAGAAGATCGCGATGATCAGGATCGCGAAGAGGTCGTCCACGATCGCGAGAGTCAGCAGGAACGCCCGCAGCGCGCTGGGGAGCGAGGTCCCGATCACCGCGAGCACGGCCAGGGCGAAGGCGATGTCGGTGGCGGTGGGCACGGCCCAGCCGGCCAGCGAGCCGCCCATGGACAGGGCGGTGACGACGTAGGTGAGGGCCGGGATGGCCATACCGCACAGGGCGGCCACCACCGGCAGTGCGGCGGCCCTGGGATCCCGGAGATCCCCCGCGACCAGTTCGCGTTTGAGTTCGATGCCGGCGACGAAGAAGAAGATCGCCAGGAGGCCGTCCGCCGCCCAGTGCGAGACCGACAGCTTCAGGCCGAGTGCCTCGGGGCCGAACTTGAAGTGGCTGACACTCTCGTAGCTGTCGTGCAGGGCCGGTACGTTGCTCCAGATCAGGGCGGTGATCGCCGCCACCAGGAGCAAGACGCCGCCGACCGTCTCGGTGCGCAGGGCGTCCGCGACGAAGTTCCGTTCGGGGAGCGACACGCGTCCGAAGGCCTTGCGGTTGGTGCGGGGCTCGGTCACGAGGGGGACCTCCGGTTGTTGGACAGCACGAAACGCCTGCCGACCAGACTTCCCGGCTCACCATGGGGTTCTGCTTGTCGTTCTTCCTTTGGCGCGTTCCTTAGCGTACCTAATGTGCGCCGGTGCAGTCGGATGATCTTCCTTGTGAAATAGGGAGATCGAGCAGGCCAGGAAGGCGTCGCGGCTCTCCCGGGGGTCCACGGGTGAGCCCTGGCGCGGTCCGGTGGGGCCGGCGACGGCGCCTCGGCACGTGGCGCGCTTCCCACCCTTCGGCGGCACTCGCCCCAAGCGCCCCCGGCGCCTCGGCCGGTGGCGACCGGCTCGCGTGGTCTGGGGTCTGGCTCCCGTACGGGCGGCTCCACCGACTCTCGGGACAGGGAGAGGCCGCCGCGCCGCGGCCCGGCACGGGTCCGACGGCCGACACCGACGCTCACCGGATCGGGGGCACCCGATCGGGCCATCCGGCATTGCCCGGCGCCCGGCCGCGAGGCGGGTCCTCCGCGGCGAGTACGGCTCCGCCTTCTCGCCGACCGCTCGCGTGGCCCGGCCTGCGACCACCGGATCCCGGACGCTCTCCGGCCTGTCGGGGCGGATGCCGGGGTCGGCGGCGAGACCGCCTGCCCGGGCCCCTCCCCTCCGGCACCGTGCGCTACGCGTCGTCCTCGCTCGTCGACCGCGCCCTCATGCGGTCGACGATCCGGGTCAGGCTCTCCGTCTCGGTCAACGTGGTGACGTCCCCGAGCTTCCGGTTCTCGGCCACGTCGCGCAGGAGCCGGCGCATGATCTTGCCCGAGCGGGTCTTCGGCAACTCCGTCACGGGGAGGACGCGCTGGGGCCTGGCGATCGGCCCCAGCGTCGCGGAGACATGTCGACGCAGCTCGGCCGCCAGCTCGTCGGTCTCGGCCACCGATCCAAGGAGGATGACGAACGCCACGATCGCCTGCCCCGTCGTCTCGTCGGCGGCACCCACGACGGCCGCCTCCGCGACGGAGGGGTGGGAGACCAAGGCGGACTCCACCTCGGTGGTGGAGATGTTGTGACCCGACACCAACATCACATCGTCGACCCTGCCCAGTAGCCAGATGTCGCCGTCGTCGTCCTTCTTGGCGCCGTCCCCCGCGAAGTACACGCCGGGGAACCGCTTCCAGTAGGTGTCGACGAAGCGCTGGTCGTCTCCCCAGATGGTGCGCAGCATCGAGGGCCAGGGCTCGGTGAGGACCAGGTACCCCCCCGAGCCGTCGGGCACCTCGTTGCCCTCGTCGTCCACGACGGTAGCGGAGATGCCGGGCAGCGGGCGCTGCGCCGAACCCGGCTTGGCCGCCGTCACTCCGGGCAGCGGCGTGATCATCATGGCCCCTGTCTCCGTCTGCCACCAGGTGTCGACGACGGGCGTCCGACCGCCGCCGATCGTCTCCCGATACCAGACCCAGGCCTCGGGGTTGATCGGTTCGCCGACGGAGCCCAACACCCGGAGACCGCTCAGGTCGAATGAGGCGGGGAGGTCGTCTCCCCACTTCATGAACGTCCGGATGGCCGTCGGCGCCGTGTACAGGATCGAGACCCCGTACCGCTGCACGATCTCCCAGAACCGGCCCCGGTGCGGCGTGTCCGGGGTGCCCTCGTAGATCACCTGGGTGGCGCCGTTGGCGAGGGGCCCGTACACGATGTACGAGTGTCCGGTGACCCAGCCCACATCCGCCGTGCACCAGTACACGTCGGTCTCGGGCTTGAGGTCGAACACCGCCCAGTGCGTGTACGCCGTCTGGGTGAGATAGCCCCCGGAAGTGTGCAGGATGCCCTTGGGTTTGCCGGTCGTGCCGGAGGTGTACAGGATGAACAGCGGGTGTTCCGCGTCGAACGGCAGCGGCGAGTGATCGGTCGACTGGCGCGCGACCAGGTCGTGCCACCAGATGTCGCGGCTGCCGTCCCAGGCAACGTCCTGACCGGTGCGCCGCACCACCAGGACGTGCTCCACCCCCCGCGTGCGGCTCACCGCCTCGTCGACGGCCGGTTTGAGAGGGGAGGGCTTCCCCCGCCGGTGACCCCCGTCCGCGGTGATCACGACCCGCGCCGCCGCGTCCTCGATGCGGGAGGCCAGGGCGTCGGCGGAGAAACCGCCGAAGACCACCGAGTGCACGGCGCCGATCCGGGCACAGGCCAACATCGCGACCACCGCCTCCGGGATCATCGGCAGGTAGACGGCGACCCGGTCTCCCGGGCCGACACCCAGTTCGAGAAGGGCGTTGGCCGCCCGACACACCTCGTCCTTCAAGTCGGCGTACGTGAGGACCCGACGGTCCCCGGCCTCGCCCTCGAAGTGGATGGCGACCCGGTCGCCGTGACCTCGCTCGACGTGCCGGTCCACACAGTTGTACGACACGTTGAGCGTGCCGTCGCCGAACCAACGGGCGAACGGTGGATTCGACCAGTCCAGGGTCTCCGTCGGCTCCTTCGCCCACGTGAGCCGACGCGCCTGCTCGGCCCAGAAACCGAGGCGGTCGGCACGGGCCTCGTCGTACGCCTCCGCCCTGACGTTGGCTCGCGCGGCGAGGTCGGCGGGAGGAGCGAAGCGACGCTCCTCCTTCAGGAGGTTGGCCAGGCTCTCGTTGCTCACGACATCTCCCATTCCCCGAGGGTGCCCCACGTGTCCCGGACCACAGCTCATCAGACGGCGGGTGCCGAGACAAGGGAACGCCCGCCTGGTGGACCCGCCCGCGGTGATCCGGCCGGCGAGTGCCCCTGTCCCCTTCCTCCCGGGCGGGACGGTGCGGGCGGCGCGGGGAGGTGGTGGAAGCCCGGGCGGTGGCCAGGGGGCCGGCCGACGCTCCCCGCGGCCCGCGACTCGGCGTCGGCTTGGCATGGGCCTCGTCGCGTCAGACCGGCTGTCCGGCCCGGTCCGTGTCTGGGGGTGTGTCGCCGCCTACGGCATCCCTCCGGTCCTCCGGTTCCGCCTCCTCGCTGACGACGAGGAACATCTCGTCGTCCCCGCGTCGGTCGAGCAGGTAGGCCTGGGCCTCGCCGACGTGGAAGTACATGCCCTGCAGTTCCAGCCGGCCGGCGCGCAGGGCGCGGGCCACCGCTTCGTGGTCGCGCAGATGCTCCAACTGCTGGACCACGTTGGTGATCCCCAGTTGCTCGACCGCGTCGACCGTGCCCGTGGGCAGGTCTCTCGTCAGCCGGACGGAGTCCTCGCTCCTCAAGCGCCGCAGACTGGGGAGGCCGTGCCTGAGCCACCGTTGTAGCGGGGTGTCGGTGTCGGAGGGGTCGGCGGCCAGCAACGCCTGCATGGCGCCGCATCCAGAGTGGCCGCACACCGTGATGGACCGCACCTTCAGCACGTCCACGGCGTACTCGATGGCAGCGGCCACGGAGTCGTCACCGCTTTCCGCGCCGGGCGGCGGTACGAGGTTTCCCACGTTGCGGACGACGAAGAGATCGCCGGGGCCACTGGACGTGATCATGGAGGTGACCAGGCGTGAGTCGGCACAGGTCAGGAAGAGTTGAGAGGGCTGCTGTCCCTCGCGGGCCAGGCGTGACAACTCGTCGCGTACCAGTGGGGCCGTGTTGTGCTGGAAGGCGCTGATCCCCCGGGCGAGTTCCCGCTCGCTGGCGGCACGCGGCCGGCCGGCCGCGTCGTCGGTGGCGACGCGCGTGGCGCGCGGGTCGTCGCATTGGTGGTTGCGCCAGGCGGTCCAGGGGCGACAGCGACAACGCGTCGAGGCGTCCCGCGGCTCGGAGATGCGCGTGCCGGGGCGGCGTCCGTTGATCCGCACGGAGCCGCCTCGCGCGGTGTGCGTCTTCTGCCAGTCCTGCAAGGTCTCGTACGCCGCGTGGTCCATAAAGGAACCGTCCAGCTCCACCACGACGTGGGCGCTCGGGGGGACGAGGTGCAGGACACGACTGAGTCGTGGCACCGCGAGGAAGGTCAACTGCCCCCGCACATGCACATGGTGTTCGGCGTCGTGGTGTCGATGAGTGATCCGCGTACGGGTCAGGCGGTGCAGGGCGACACCGACACCGGAGGCGATTCCCAGGGCGACGCCCTCCAGGACGCCGAGGATCACGACGCCGCCGAGGGTGGTCGCGTACACCAGGACCTCGCGGTGACGAGTCACCGTGCGGATGTGGTGGAGCGAGACCATCTGTACGCCGATCGCCATCACCAACGCGGCGAGCGCGGCGAGCGGGATCAGCTCCAGCGCGGGAACCAGGAGCAGCGTGGCGACCACGACGAGGCCGCCGTGCAGCATCGTGGAGTCCCGGCTGACGGCCCCGGCGTTGACGTTCGCGGTGCTGCGCACGGCGACGCCGGCCACCGGCAGGCCGCCCAGGGAACCGGAGACGATGTTGGCCGCGCCCTGGCCCAACAACTCGCGGTCGAGGTCGGAGCGTCCGGCCCTCGGCGGAAGGTCGCCCCTGGCGGCGACCAGCTTGTCCACGGCCACGGCCCCCAGGAGGGACTGCACGCTGCACACCAGGGTGATGGTGAGCACTGCGGCGACGAGCCCCAGCACCGGCCCGTCGGGCAGCGTGGCCAGCGCGTGACTGCTCCAGGACGGCAGATCGACCTTGGGAAGTCGGAGGCCGGTCAGGGCGGCGACGGCCGTCGATCCGGTCACGGCGACAAGGGCGGCGGGGACCTTGCCCAGCCCTCGACCGGTGCGACCGGGAAGCCGCGGCCAGAGCAGGAGAAGGGCCAGGGTCAGCGTGCTCACCGACAGGGCGGCCGGGTGCAGATCGGCGAGTTGCGCGGGGAGCGCGCGCAGGTTGTCCGGCACGGAACTCTGCGGTGTTCCGCCGAGGACGATGTGCAACTGCGCGACGGCGATGGTGACGCCGATCCCGGCGAGCATGCCGTGCACGATGGCGGGACTGACGGCCAAGGCCGTGCGTGCCACCCGAAGGCAGCCGAGGCCCAGCTGCGCGAAGCCGGCGAGAATGGTGATGGCGCACGTGGTCCGCCAGCCGTATTGCTGAATGAGGTCGGCGGTGACCACGGTGAGCCCGGCGGCGGGGCCGGTGACCTGGAGGGGGCAGCCGCCCAGCCACCCGGCGACGATGCCGCCCACCGCTGCGGCGACCAGCCCGGCCTGGAGGGGGGCGCCGGTGGCCAGGGCGATGCCCAGGGAGAGCGGGAGAGCGATCAGGAAGACCGCGATGGAGGCCGACACGTCGGCGCCCGCGACGCGGAGGCGGCGTGGACCGCCGCCCGACGGGCGGGAGTGGGGCGGTCGGGCCCGGTCTGGATCAGCGGTGCGGGTGGGGACGCAGGCGGACATTTTCCCGTCTCCTCCGGGGCTGCGCGGTCGCGGTTGTCTGGGGGCGCCCCGCGTGGGGCGGGCGCGGCCGTGGGTCACGGCGTACGGCGGGGGATGCGACGCGGAAGCGGTGTTCACGGAGAGCACCGATCGTCGCGCTCAGTAAATGGATCGTAATGCAGAGTAAAGGCTGGGCATAGACATCTCCCACGTATGGCCCAAGGGCCGGCTCAGACGAGTGAATCCCTCATTACATCGGCTTGTCGTACTAATCCGTTCTCGCCTTCGTGCGAGCTTGGCGGCGCTGACGGCACCTCCCGGCACAGCACACGACGGCGCCCGCACGGCGTCGGCCCCTGAGAAGGAAGAAGGTGGGCGACACATGGCCACCCATCGCAGGAACACGGCGTGCGCCTTGATCGCCGCTGTCTGTGCCACATCGCTGGCGGGCTGTGGCTTCGGCGCGGACGGTTCGGGGGACACGACCGGACGACAGAAGGTGAAGGAGGTTCCCGCGCCGGGCAGCGCGATGAGGCTGATCGGCGACGGTTCCACCGCCTACACGGGCGCCCAGCCGAACCTGCCGAAACCTCGACGCCTGGAACCCGGTGACAGGCCACCCCAGTTCGTGGTGTTCTCCTGGGACGGCGCGGGGGAGGACAGCCAGAAGCTCTTCTCCCACTTCCGTGAGGTGGCCAAGCGGAACGACGCCACCATGACGTACTTCCTCAGCGGGGTCTACCTCCTGCCCGAGGAGAAGCGAAATCTGTACCGCCCGCCCCAGCACTCGCCCGGCCGGTCCGACATCGGCTTCAACGACGCTCAGGGCATTGCCGACACCGTCCGGCAGCTGCGCCTGGCGTGGCTGGAGGGCAACGAGATCGGAACCCACTTCAACGGACACTTCTGTGGGGCGGGCGGCGTGGGTGAGTGGTCCGTGGAGGAGTGGAAAGACGAGATCGCTCAAGCGAAACGTTTCGTCAAATCCTGGAAGACCAACTCCGAAACGGACGACGCGGCCCCGCTCCCGTTCGACTACGAGAAAGAGCTGATCGGCGCTCGCACGCCCTGTCTCGAAGGGCAGGAGAATTTCACGCGGGCCGCGGCCGACCTGGGGTTCCGCTACGACAGCAGCGGGGTCAACGACCAGGTGTGGCCCGAGCGGAAGAACGGGCTGTGGGACGTTTCGCTGCAACTCGTCCCCTTCCCCGGGCACGACTTCGAGCAACTGGCGATGGACTACAACTTCATGGTCAACCAGTCGGGAACCACGACCCAGGGCGATCCGACCAAGCACCGTCTCTGGGGCGACCAGATGCGGGACGGCCTGCTGAGCGGGTTCTACCGGGCCTACGACGGCAATCGCGCTCCCCTGATCATCGGCAACCACTTCGAGTCCTGGAACGGCGGCACGTACATGCGGGCCATCGAAGAGGTGGTCGAAGAGGTATGCACCAAGAAGGACGTCCGCTGCGTGTCCTTCCGTCAGCTCGTGGACTGGCTGGACGCGCAGGAACCCGGCACGCTGAAAAAGCTGCGCGCGCTGAAGGTCGGCGAAGCCCCCAAGGGAGGCTGGGCGTCCTACCTCGCCACCGACCCACCGCCGACCCCCAAGGGCGTACCCGGCGCCCCCGCTCGCGAGGAGTAGGGGACGGCGAGGCATCGGAGGGGACGGGGCGCGCCGGATCCGGTCAGGCGGGCGCTCCGGCCCCCTCACCGAGGACGAAACCGGTGTCGACCTGGGCGGCCAGGTCGACACCGGTTCGTCCGTCTCCCCAGCTCCGGGCGTTCTTGAGGTGGAAGTCCACCATCTGCCGGGTGTAGCGCTCCCAGTCCCGGGAGTCGTAGGAGGCGTCGACGGCCTCCCGCATCCGCCCCAGGGCCCGCCGGGTGGCGCTCTCCAGGGTGGCGAAGGGAGCCGGGCGCCCCCTCTCCATGGCGCGCACCCATTCCGAGTGGTCCACGGTCGTGAGCAGGTCCTCGCCGACGGCGGCCCGGAGGTACGCGAGGTCCTCGGGCCCCCGGGTCTTGTTGCCCACCACTCTCAGGGCGATGTCGAAATCGTGGGAGTACTCACGGTACTGCCGATGGACCCCGACCCCCCGCCGGGTCGGCTCCGCCACCAGGAACGTGATGTCGAACCGGGTGAACAGCCCCGAGGCGAACGAGTCCGCGCCGGCCGTCATGTCCACCACGACGTATTCGTCCGGACCGTCGACCAAGTGGTTGAGGTACAACTCCACGGCGCCCGCCTTGGAGTGGTAGCAGGAGACGCCCAGGTCGGCCTCCGTGAAGCCGCCGGTCACCATCAGGCGGGCGGACGAGCCGTCGAGCGTGACGGGGCGTGCGCAGGCGTCGTGGACCGGATCGTCTTGGTGCGTTCGAAGCAGGCGAGAGCCCCGCCCGGGCGGGGTGGTTTTGATCATTGTCTCCGGGGAGGTGATACGGGGATTGTCGCCGCGCAGGTAGTCCTTGATCAGTGCCAGCCGGTCGGCCATCGCCGGCAGGGCGCGGGCCTCGCTCTCGTCGAGTCCGAGAGCGACCCCGAGGTTCTGGTTGATGTCGGCGTCGATCGCCAACACCGGTGCGCCGGCGGCGGCCAGATGTCGGACGAACAGGGAGGAGAGTGTGGTCTTGCCACTCCCGCCCTTCCCGACGAAAGCAATTTTCATGTTCACCAAGCGTAGTCTCGGTGTGGCGCACCGTCCGTATTCGCGGGAAAGGACCACTCCTTCGTGGCTCTCGGTAGGCGAGTGCGTAGGGTCGTACCCATGAGTACGCCAGGCGCCACCCCCGATCCCCTCGCGGCACTGGGCACCCTTTCGGGCGTCGCCGCGTCAGTGGAGTCCGTGCGGCGGGCCGTGGACCGGGTCTACGGACACCGGGTCATGCGCCGCCGCGGCAACGAGGTGACCTCGGAGGCCGCGCTGCGCGGCGCGCGTGGCTCGGCGGCGCTGGCCGGTGCCGACTGGGCCTTGGAAGAGGTGCGCAGGCGTTCGGACTTCGGCGACGACCGCGAGGCCCGCACCGTGGGGGCGTCGTTGCGGCTGACCGCGGAGGCCGGACAACTCCTCTCCGTCTGGCGCCAGTCCCCGCTGCGCGTCCTGGCCCGGCTGCACTTGGTGGCGGCGGCCGGACGCGACGACGTGATCGGCCGCCCGCGACAGGCGGGTGAACAGGTCGACGAGCCCTTGATCGAGCTTCCGCTGGCGAGTGCCGAGGAAGCGCACGGTCGCCTGGAGGGGCTGGCCGCGTTGATCCTGGCGGGCAGCTCGGCACCGGCGCTCGTGACCGCGGCCGTCGTGCACGGGGAGTTGCTGACGCTACGGCCGTTCGTCTCGCACAACGGCCCGGTGGCCCGCGCGGCGGAGCGGATCGTCCTGGTCGGCAGCGGGCTGGACCCGAAGTCCGTGTGCCCGGCGGAGGCCGGACACGCCGAACTCGGGCTGGGTGCCTACCTGGAGGCGTTGGCGGGGTACGCGTCGGGCACGCCGGAGGGCGTGGCGGGGTGGATCGTCCACTGCGCCGAGGCGGTGCGCCTGGGGGCGCGGGAGTCGACCGCCGTGTGCGAGGCGTTGCAGCGCGGCGCCGCGTAACCTCGGTGCTCGGTGCTCGGCGCCGCACTTCGCACGGCACCGCGGCGGCACGAGGACTCGTACCGCCGCGGGTATGGGCATCGGGTTACCAAGCGTCCTCGAAAGAGCACATCGGGTCGGGAACTTCGCCCGTCCCCCGGTGTGACTGGCCCGTATTCGACGGGTCGACGTCGCGTGGGTTCCTGTGTCCATACGCGGTCCGTGGGCCGATGTGTGAGGGTGATCCTCTCGGATGCCCTTGGTCGCGCGGGCCACTGATTCCTTTGTACTCCGGAGGCGGGGCGAGCGGAAGCCCTCTTCCCGGTTCTTTGCCCATCGGCCCGACGGGACTCGGCCGAGGGGCCCGCGTAGGGCGTCCGGGGGCACCCTTCGTCACCGGACCGCTCTGCGGCGACCGGCGTACCAGACGAGCCCCGCCGCGGCGGTCGCGCCCATCGCGGCCGCCGCGAGCAGTGCCGGGCGCGCGGACACGCGGAAGGAAGGGATCCGCTTTTTGAGGCTGACCGGCCGGTGGAAGTCGAGGATCGGCCACCCGCGGGCGACCGCTTCCCGGCGCAACGCCCGGTCCGGGTTCACGGCGTGCGGCCGACCGACCGACTCCAACATGGGCAGGTCCGTCGCCGAGTCGCTGTAGGCGTAGCACCGGCTCAGGTCGTATCCCTCGGACTCGGCCAGTTCCCGGACGGCCTCCGCCTTCGTGGGACCGTAGGCGTAGTATTCGATCTCTCCGGTGAAGCATCCGTCGTCCCCCACCACCATGCGGGTGGCGACCACCCGGTCCGCGCCGAGCAGGTCGCCGATCGGCTCGACCACCTCGGCACCCGAGGTGGAGACGATGACGACGTCCCGGCCCGCGGTGTGGTGGGCCTCGATCAGGGAAGCCGCCTCGTCGTAGATGATCGGGTCCACCAGGTCGTGCAGCGTCTCCGCGACGAGCTCCCGCACCTGCCGCACGTTCCAGCCGCGGCAGAGCGACGAGAGGTAGGCGCGCATGCGCTCCATCTGGTCGTGGTCGGCTCCGCCCGCGAGGAAGACGAACTGGATGAAGGCCGTCCGCAGGACGGCTCGACGGTTGATCAGACCGCCTTGGTAGAACGACTTGCTGAACGTCAGCGTGCTGGACTTCGCAATGACCGTCTTGTCCAGGTCGAAGAAGGCCGCCGTCCGGGGCAACGAGTGGTTTTCCACACCCTGAGCATAGGCGCAGCCCATTCGGCGTAAGGCACAGCGTGTGGGTTTGCTTGAGAAGGCCCTCGGGTACACCATGGAAGTCACGGATCGTTCGCGACCGTGCTAACCCGGTCCGACTCCTCCCCCCCCGAGTCGGCCGTGGAGACGACCCCCGCTCTCCCCCCCGGCGGGGGTCGTCGCATGTCCGGGGTGTGTTCGTGCCGATGTCCGGGGGGTTCGTCCAGGCGAGGAGCCGGGTCGCGAGCGGAGTGGTCGTGGCTGCCGCCCGCCGCTTCCCTGACCTTCCGTAATCATCGCGCTGCTCTACGGAAGTCGCACGCAGGTGAGACGAGACTCACCTGTTCGAGTGGCAGCGATATTCACAGCGTGTCGCTCGTCCACAGTTTTCCTCCAAGATCCGCGCGAATTCCGCGTCGGCCTCACTGTTGTTTCCCTCGCGTCCGCATACCGCCCCCGAGGCGGCGGGTCCGGCTCGTCGGACGCGCGTGCCCGGCTATTCGCCGGGCGTTGACCTGGAGGTCCGGCTCGCCGGAACTCCCACCTGACGACAAGGGGACTCGACCCATGACCGGAAGTACCACAGGCACCGCGCCGTCCGTGCCCGGAGGACAGCGCGGGGCCGTCCTGATCGTCGCCGAGGACGCCGAGCTTCTGGACGACCTACTGCGTCTGTGTGTAGCGGCCGGTGCCACACCCGAGGTGTGCGCCTCGCCGTCCGAGCACCGGGGCGCCTGGGACGCCGCACCGCTCGTCCTCGTCGGTGACGACGCCGCCCGCCGAATGCGGGGCGCGGGGCGGCGACGAGGGGTCGTGCTCGTCGGACGGGACCCGGACGACGCGGGCGTGTGGCAGCGGGCCGTCGAGATCGGTGCCGACCATGTCCTCGTCCTCCCCGACGGCGAGCGGTGGCTGATCGACCGGATCGCGGATGTCTGCGAGGGCGTGGGTCGGCCCGCCCGGACGGTCGGCGTGATCGGTGCTCGGGGCGGGGCCGGGGCCTCGACCCTGGCCTGTGCCCTCGCCGTCACGTCCGCTCGGGCGAATCGACGCACGGTTCTGGTCGACGCCGACCCCCTGGGCGGCGGTCTCGACGTGTTGCTCGGAGGCGAGGCGACGGAGGGCCTGAGGTGGCCGGCGTTCTCCGCCTCCAGGGGACGGGTGTCGGGTGGAGCCCTGGAGGCGTCGCTCCCTCGGCTCCATGGGCTCAGGCTGCTGAGTTGGGACAGGGGCGACTGCCTCTCCGTGCCCGCCCAGGCGGTACGTGCCGTGCTGGCGGCGGCCCGCCGGGGAGGGGGCGTGGTGGTGGTCGATCTGCCACGCCGGGTCGACGACCCGGTGACAGAGATCCTGGGGCAGCTCGATCTCGCCCTCCTGGTGGTCCCCGGCGAGCTCAGAGCCGTCGCGGCGGGAAGTCGGATGGCGTCCGTGCTGGGACCGGCACTTCGCGATCTGCGGGTCGTCTCGCGCGGCCCGTACGCCACCGGCATGGACGCCGGTGAGGTGTCCCGACTGCTCGCCCTGCCACTGGCGGGCGAGGCTCCGGCCGAAGCCGGCCTGCCTCGGGCGGCGGAGGACGGGCGTCCGCCGGCCGAGGCAGGACGCGGGGCACTCGCCCGCTTCTGCCGGGACTTCTGGGACCGGGCGTCGGCCGAACCGGCGCCCGTGTGAACGGTTGTGGGGGTGCGACCCCCGATGCGGGAGGCACCGACGGACGGGCCGTCGGGCGAGGACGTGGGCGGGAAGAGCGTGCGGGAAGACAGGAGTCGAGGATGGCTGCGACGCGGGGCGCCGAGGCGGGATCTCCCCTCGGCGGTGCGGAGATCCCGGTGGGGATGCTGGACGGGGTGCGGCGCTGGCTCGTCGAGAGCGGCGCGGATCCGACGCCGGCTCGGGTGGCGCAGGCGCTGCGGGAACAGGGGCGGGTGTTGGGGGACACGGAGATTCTTGGCGCCGCGCGGCGGCTGAGGTCCGAGCTGGTCGGGAGCGGTCCCCTGGAGCCGCTCCTCGCCGATCCCTCGGTCACCGATGTCCTGGTCTCCGCGCCCGACCGGGTCTGGGTGGATCGGGGAAGGGGCCTGGAGCGGACGTCCGTGCGGTTCGCGGACGCGGATGCCGTCCGACGTCTGGCCCAGCGCCTCGCCGCGACGGCGGGGCGCCGTCTGGACGACGCGCGGCCCTGGGTCGATGCCCGTCTGTCCGACGGCACGCGCCTGCACGCCGTGCTGCCACCGGTCGCTGTCGGCTGCGCCTGTCTGTCCTTGAGGGTCGTGCGCCCCCGTGCATTCACCCTGGACGAGTTGGTCGCGGCGGGAACGGTGCCACCGGGCGGGGACCGCCTCTTGCGCGCCCTGGTCGGGGCACGGCTGTCGTTCCTGGTCAGCGGTGGCACGGGCAGTGGCAAGACGACACTCTTGAGCGCTCTCCTCGGCCTGGTGGGTGCCAGGGAACGGATCGTCCTGGCGGAGGACTCCGGCGAGCTGCGCCCGGACCACCCTCACGTGGTGAGACTGGAGGCCAGACCCGCCAATCAGGAGGGCGCAGGTCTGGTGACGCTTGAGGACCTCGTACGGCAGGCACTGCGGATGCGGCCGGACCGTCTGGTCGTAGGTGAGGTCCGGGGAAGAGAGGTGGTGGCGCTCCTCGCCGCGCTGAACACCGGACACGAGGGCGAGTGCCTGCTCTAACCATACATGCGGGGAGCGGCACCCTCGGGAGCGAGCGAGAGGCCAGTAACCCCCGTGTCAGTAGGCAGAGTTGGGAGCGAGCAACGGCGCCGCCCGGACGCCACGGGGGGAAGCGTCACGGACGGGGCCGGTAGGGGGCCGCTGTTGCTCAGTGCGGGGCGGAGGTAGACGCGCGCAGTTCCGCGAGGCGGCGTTGATACAGCGGGCCGATGGCATGCGCGCCCCTGGCCTCACTCGGGGTGGCCTGTTCGATCAGGTGATGGGACACCGCGCGGAGGTGAGCGGCCCACGCGATCACGTGCTGTTGAGCCGTCCGCCCGCATGCCTGCGGTTCACCAGGAAGACACAGCGGGAGATCCGGCCCGAGCTTGTTGGCTGCGTGCCGGACGTACCGAGCGATGGTCAGCCATTCATCCTCGGTCCGCCGAATGGCGTTTCCGTCGCCTTCCCACCCCCACGGGCCGAAGTCGTCCCCGTGATCGTCCATGCGTGCGCTCCCTCATGATCAGCGGATTAGGCCGGTGCGCCGATCGTAGCCGCGCTGTCCGCTTCCCTGGGGTCACAGTGCCCGACCGAGGGAACGCACGGACCGCACGGCCCGCACATGGGCAGGAATTGCGGAGGAGTGCACGACTGGACACCATCCCCGTGAACCGCCGCGATATCCGCCGCAACGTCGGTCATCTGCGCGCCGCCCCAGATATCGGAGATCGGCTTTTCCAGTACGTTTCCGATGGTCAGGAATCGACCGAGGACGCACGGCCACACGTCGCCGGTCGGGCCGATGGCGCATTTCTCGTGGGCGCAGTGCCCGCACAGATCAGCGATGGTCGGCGCGGCCCCCTGACTCGCTCTCCCGAATGCGCGGGTGCGGTCTCCTCCGACCGTGCCGACACCGAGCGCCGTAAGGTCCTGTGCCGCTTCCTGCACTCGCTGTCCGTCTCGCACGGCGACGACTCCGCCCCGCAGCGGGATACCGAGGGACAGCGCCTTTTGCACGTTGGCGCGAGTCTTCTTGTGCGCTCCTCGGAGTTGCGTCACCGCGTCGTGTTCCTCGGCGCTGTCCGAGTAGTACGACGTTGCGAGCTTGACGCCGTACTCCGTGAATGCGTCCCACAGTTCCGGGCGGATGTGGGTCATGTTCGAGAACACCTCGATACCGAGGCCCCGCCCGTGAGCGTGCTTGATCAGCGCGGGCAGACTCGGGTAGAGCGTCGGCTCTCCCCCGATGAACTGAACGTCCAGGGTGCCCATGTCGGCAAGCTGGTCAATCACGTTCAGCCAGTCCCGCACGGTCATGGTTCCGTGTGTTCCCTTGGGCCCACTGTCCGCGTAGCAGTGATCACAGAACTCATTGCAGAGTCCCGTGATCTCAAGCCACGCGAATAAGAGACGGTTTCCGGCAGTGCTCATTGTGCGTCTCCTTACACCTGGGGTTTGGAAACCCGCCCCCGATGACTCGACCGTCCATTGAGGAATCACCGGGGGCGGGAGTTGGAACCCGTCCCCTCTCGCGCCTGTGCAATTAGTACGGGGGGAGCTGTGCAGCACGAGGGGGACGGGGGTTCAAAGGCGGCCTAATGCGGCCAGCGTGGGAATTGCCGAGGACAGCGCGGCGACCGTGAAGACAAACACGGACCAGCCGAACCGGCGTACGTACTTCACGGGCTTTCCTCGTACGGCACGCAGTTCGGGCAGTCGTCAGGGTGGAAAGGCGACGGGGGGTGAGTCGGCCCCGGCAGGTAGATGACCCCGGACCGCTGATCCAGCGCGCCGCCGTACTGGTCCCACCAACCGGCCGGAGAGTCCGCGTACGGGCTTCCGGGCATTTCTATGAGGTTGACTAGTTCGGGGTCTGGGAGAGCGCGCGTACGGCGCTTCTGTGGCTTCACAGGGGCGTGGGTCACGAGTGGTCCGCCCCCAGGTGCCGACGCAACCGGACGTTGCAGTCACTCACGCTAGACGCGTCGCCGTTCGCCTTGGACCGGTCCCGATCCTGCGCGACCTTGTCGCAGTGCGCGCAACCGGCAACCGGTCGCGGGTCCGTGAGTGTCGCGGTGCTTTCCTGAGTGGCCATCGGTCCGCCGTTCCCTCTATCGGCAATTCGGCGTCCAGCGTCTAGCCGTAATTGATCTCCGACTAGCGGCCACGTGTAGGCCAACTGTCGGCCAGACTGGAAGCATGAGCAGCGGAATCGGGGCCAACATCCGGCGCGAGCGTGACCGCCTCGGATGGAGTCAGGCCCGGCTAGCGCGTGAGGTGTGCCGCGCGGCCGGTGTCATTGGTGAGCCAGTCGGCCGACAAGAAGTCAGCCGATGGGAGACAGGGAAGCGTACGCCGCGCGAATGGCTGCCGTTCCTCGCTGCCGCCCTTGGGATCTCCCCGGAAGCGCTCACGGGGCCACAGACGCCCGCTGAGCCGCCTTTGCCGACGCTGGCCGACTACTTGCCCGAGGGTGACCCGCTTGCCCCTCTGAGCGCCCGTGAGGGCCGCAGGGTCGGCATGGGTCAGGTGGGCGACCTACAGCAGCGCGTGCACGGCCTACGGCTGGCCGACGACGTTTTAGCCGGGGGTGATCTCATCCGGCCCGCGCTGCGGGAACTCCGATCCGCCGTCCGGCTGTACCGCGAGGGTGCCCACACCGGGGAAGTCGGTCGCGAACTTCTCGTCCAAATCGGGGAGTTGGCACAGATCGCCGGATGGATTGCCAGTGACGCCGGACAGCACGCCGAGGCGGAACGGATCTACCGGCTAGGACTCGGTGCAGCGAGACAGGCCGAGGACCACACGTTGGCCGGGAACCTTGCCGGATCGCTCGCCTACCAACTGAGCAACACTGGCAGGGAAGTTGAAGGACTAGACCTTGCTCGGGCAGCGCTGCACGGGGCCGGGCCGGACGCACCCCCGAAGGCTCGCGCGCTGTATCTCGATCGGGTGGCATGGGCCCACACCAAAGCCGGGGGCGTCGAGAACGCGCAGCAAGCAATGCGGGCCCTCGGGGAAGCAGGGGAAGCGCTGGCCGAGGACAGCGAGGGAACCGAGTCACCGGCATGGCTGTACTGGGTGGACGCTGGCGAACTCCAGGTCATGGAATCCCGCGTCTACACCGAGCTGCGCCGTCCCCTTCGCGCCGTGCCGCTCCTCCGCGACGTGCTCAGCCGGTACGACGCGACCCACACGCGGGAACTCGCCCTGTACCTGTCGTGGCTCGCTGTGGCATGCGCCGACGCCAACGAACCCGAGGAAGCGGCGGCGATTGCGGGACGGGTCATCGACCTGTCTCGGGACGTGGCCAGCGAGCGGACGGCGGAGCGGGTCCGGGTCGTGCTGGCCCGGCTCGCTGAGTACGCCGAGGTACCCGAGGTGATGGCGGTTCTCAACTCGGTCACCTTGGAATCGAAGGGGCCCGAAACCCTTGCGGCATCTGGGGCCGACCCCCTCGCCGGCAGGAAATCCTAAGTGTCCTCACCTTCGGTTCCCAGATACGCCAAAGGCCCCCGACGTCCACCCCAGCGAACGAGGGGTAGGCATCGGGGGCCAAGGTCATCAGGTCCAGTCGTGGCGGCGACGCCCTTCACCGATCACGGTGCGGGGTGCCAGCGGGCGGGGATGCGGGGCACGGGCGGGGCCGAAGTCTAGAAATGGCAAGGGCACACCAGGCAGGCATACAGGTCGGTCGGTAGGGGGGCCCGACCCAACTCCGCAGCGAAAAGCGCCGCGAACGGAACCCACAACGGGTGAGTCGGCGGATCGGCTGAATCAGCCAACCGACAGGCAAGTGTGGTCAGTTGGGCGCTGGCGGGATGCTCGGTAAACATCAGGCGCTTCCCTCCTCGTACTCGTCAAGAGCTTGCATCGCTAGGCGCTGCATCTGTTCGAGGGCGGATTCCGTGCCGCTGGATTCCGTACCGGTCTCAAGGTCACGCATCGCGGAGTGCAGCGCGGAAAAGTACCTCAGCGCCGGATGAGCGACGGGAAGCCCGCTGGCGCCCATGACCATGAAGCCGTCAGTGGCTACCTGGCGGATCAGGGAGTCCCAGAGCGCCCGTACGTCGTCCAGTCGTTCCGGGGCGCTCTCGGGGGCGCTCAGGGGCGTCACGATGGCAAGCCTGCCGTTCGATGCCGTCGCCTTGCGCGCGCGTGACGCGGCAACTCGACAGGCGGCGGAGCAGTAGCGCTGCCTCGCGTCGGTGTTCTTGCCGAACGGCTTTCCGCACGGCTTGTGTTGGCAGGTGGTGACCCTCAAGGGGATTCCTCCTTTCAGAGAAAACGAACAACGCCGAAGGTTGTGTTCGTTACGCAGAGAAATTTCGAGCTTGGGCCGGGATCGCCAGCGGGCCCACGCCGGGAACTTTCGACGCGCCCCGCCCTCCCCTGAGCGCTAAAGGCAGACGATTGTGTCTGCCGTATGAGGACCTGCCTTGCGGGCAATTGCGGCACCATAAGGAACGCTCAGTCCATCGTGTCTGCCGATATCTCGCCAGCAACCGACGCACGACATAAGGATGTTGTGGCGCTCACGCTTCCCGCCCGATCGAATAGGCGTAGCCCATGCCAACACCAGCGCTGACGCTGGTCCGTTGCCGTCGCAGCAATCGCACCGCAGACGAATTCCACGCCTGCCTACCCCAGCCATGCGCGCTGCCGTCTCGACTAGCAGGGGCTCACGCTCAGCCGGTACGGGCCGGATGATCGCTGCCCATCGAATCAGCCGCTCACGGGTCCGGTCGCTAATCAACCAGGAACACCCCCGCCCAGTGAAGTGCGCTTTGGCACTGCTTACACGCGATGGACAGACCAGACTTCTTGGCGGTTGGAATCCTCACGCCGCAGCGCTCGCGCACCAATTGCGGGTCCACAACGTCCACGTCTTCCGGCGCGTGATACCGGATGGCGTCACCAGTGCGGCAACTACCTACAAGGCACGGCACGAGCCCAGGGAAACCGGCAGCCGTCGCCTTGCTGGCTACGCTCTCCAAGAACCTGGCTTGCCGCTCCGCGCGGGATTCTCGCTCTTCCTTGCGTAGCTGCGCACATGTTCCGCATCGGCAAATCATTACGCGCCGACCTTGAGAATCTGAACGCGGGCAACGTCAGCCAAGGTGACGGAGGAAACCCGCGAACGACCGGCAATGAAAACGCGATCCCGTTCAAAGGCTTCCGGCGCTACCTCAGTCCTGAATATCTCAAGGCTCTCGCGTAGCGCCACGGCGACAGAGGAAAGATCAGCGACCAGTACCGTACCGACAGGAACGCCAACGGTGCCGTCTGCCAGATCAGGAATGCTGATCAGCTCAGGAAGCTTGCCCAGCTTGTTGCCGTCCACTTTCTTCTTGATTCCCGCGATATCGGAAGGGCGGCCCATAATCGCGGTAGCCTCACCGCCCGAATCCTCAATACGGGCAACGGCGTCGGCCAGCGAGTCGAAGTCAATCGCCGTAGCGGTAGCCGTGTGCCCGTCCGCGAGCATCCCCGTAATGGTCACATCGCCGTCTGTCCCGCCGTTGATGAGTATGTGGTCAATTCGCTGGCCAACGGCAGCGGCAAGGGCTGTATTTATAGCCGTCTCAGTCGGAGGAACATCGGAAAGAGTGTCCTTGTCGATGCTCACCATGGCCGACACCTTGACCGCCTGGAAATCCGGGGCCGTGATCTGATTCTGAATGAATGTCGCCGCTTCATTTCGCGGCTGGAGCACGGCCGTCACCCTGGGCGCAATCGGCACATAGCCGCGCTGCCGCTTGAATGAGAAAGAGGAAACCTTCTCGATGAGTCTTGATCCCTTACCCGCAGCGGAGAGAATTTCTGGCGCATACGCCGTTCCCTCTGCGTCAATCCAGTCAGCGTCTCGCGTCTCGGAAAGTGGCCTGCCAAAGAGCTTGATCTCAGCGCGGGAACGCTTGGCTTCATCGTCGGTCGCAACACCAGTCATGCCGGACGGGTAGGTGTCATTCATGGAATCGCCCTTTTCGGTGCTGGGAGTGGCGGAGAAATGCCCTGCATTCCGCATGGAACGCACGGCAACGCTGGTATCGGGATAGGCAGGGGTGAGAACCGGCCCCAGTTCGAGCACGCGCATGTGCGTGACCGTACGCAGTGGGGTTCCATCTGACGTTTTCGACCATTCGTCATCGTCGGCACGGAACGTGAACGAGCACCCGGGAATGTCGCCACGCTGAACCAGCGCGAATACGTCGCGCCCAGCAGCGGTATCAGGCAGGTCGCATTCAAACCAAATGCCGGTCCGGTCTGCGCCTAGCCGGAGCGTTCCAGCGGAACGGCGACCTAGATAGTTCCTGGTGTCGTGGTCGAACGTACACAGAACGTCCGTCGCGTCATTTTCTGGCGACCAGGCAGCAGGGCTGATCTGTTCAATGAGCGGCGGACTCCCCAACGGCGCAGATGGGGAGTTGAATACGATGCCATAACCGTGAATCGTGAGCGTTGCGCCGACGCTTCGCGCCGATAGGGCGCGCACGAGCGCGCGGGTTTCGGTGACGCTATGCAAGGGTGCCCCCTAATTGGAATGGAAATCATGATCACCGACTCACGTGAGTCGGTGATCGGGGTACGAAGAAGGCCCGGATTCCTTGCTCAACCGTGGCAGCGGTCGCTCAGCAAGGAATCCGGGCTTTGGGTCACAGGAACGCACTGCCATGCGTCCATGGGAGTTGCGCGGGCGACCAGCGCCGGAGTTCCCTCAACGGCTAGCCGGTCGCCCCACGCTTCCATCCCACATGTGCTAGAGCGCAAGGGTTGCCTGAGCTTAGAGCGGTCGCGCCCCAACTAGGCTCGCTGCGGTGAAACGGTGGTTTGAGGGTCGTTTCTGTTTTCCTTGTGGCTTTCTCAAGGCATAGCGAAAACAAGGTAAGAACCACCGTTCCACCGCATCTCGCTGGCTCACGCTCGGTTCCGCAGATACGCGAACCGGCATCATCGGGCATCCAGTACCCCTGCGTGGCCCGCAGGCACACGAACGGCCCGCCCCTGGAGGGTTTCCAGTGACGGGCCGCGAAGGGCGTTCAGGCGGGCCTATACAGTTTTCTGGCGTTCTCCTTCTACGCTGGCGATAGCGGCAAGTTCCGCTGCCGCCGGATCGTCGCGGAACCATGCCGGACCTTCGAACTCAACCAACGCCCGTGATGGGTCGAACCGTCGCGGCGCGCCGGGTGTTGCTGGGCGGACCGTGACCCGTGCCCCCAGGTCGGTAAGCAAGGTTCGACGGCCCTCGTCGGAACGACGCTGCCACTCATCCGCCACGGTCCCCCCAGCGTCCACCCAGCGACCTTCGGAGTGGTCGGCTTCCGTGCGCAATTCAGCCTGCCGGTTTTCAAGTGCTGTCAGTTGCGCGATGGCAACGCGCGCCGCCGTGCCATTCGGGTCGAGCTGAGCCAGGTTTCCGGCAAGGCGCTCAATCTGCGTTGTCACTTCAGAGAGTTGCAGTACCGCGCTGCCGTCAGGCTCCATCCAGCGCATGAGCGCGAATGCGCCGAACCGCTTCAAGAAGTCGGCAGCAACGAGTTCGTCTAGATAGTGCGCCGTGACGACGTTCGGGCGGTGAATCCCTCGCTTGCCGACACCGGCACGGCATACGTACGTGCTGTAGTCCTTGCCGTTAACATCACGGCGCTGCCGGTACATGGGTCCGCTGCATTCGGAGCACAGTGCCACGTGAAGGAGCAGGGCCTTGCCGCTGCGCTCAACTGCGCGCCCCTTTGACTTGCCGTCAATGATTGCGCGGACTGCCGCCCAGGTTTCACCGTTAAGGATCTCGGGTCCGGCGGAAACGGGTCGTCCTGCTGTGTCAAGGACCGGTTGGTTATAGACCGCTCCGCGCTTCTTGCCAGGAACGGACTGTACAAGCCACCCGCGAACGGCAGGCGTATAGAGCACGTCCCGCAGCGTCGTGGTATGCCATTTGCCGCCACGCGTCTTGCGCCCGTCGCGCTGCCTTGCGTGCTCTGCCGGAGGAAGGATTCCGCGCTCGTTCAGCTCACGAGCAAGTCCGGTCAGTGTTGCGCCGTGATTTGTGAGCTTGTCCGTGCACTCTCGGATGATCGCTGCGGCGGTCTCATCGATGGCCCAACGCTTGTCGTTCACCGGGCCGGTAATCGCGTATCCATAGGGAGCAAGCCCGCCCAGGTGGTTGCCGAGCGAACGGAAATGCTTCTTGCTGTCCGTGATGCGCGCCTTAATCATGTCGCGCTCATACTCTGCGAAAGCAGCAAGAACGTTGATGATGATGCTTGCGTTTTCCGGACTCACAACGCCGTCCGCTGTGATGACCGTGGTGCGGGTCGATTTTGCAGCATCGAGAAGTCGCTGAAATTCCAGAACGCTCCGCGCGTACCGGTCCAGCTTCGCGGCTATGACGTAGTCAACGCGCGGGAGCCAAGAGAGCACTTCCCGCATACCGGGCCGGTCTTCGAGCTTGCTGGCCCCACTGACGTTCGTGTCTGTGGCGACGTGCACCACCTTCCATCCGCGCTGTTCGGCGTAGGCGCGGCACGCGGCAATGCGGTGGTCGGGGGCTTCCTCAGCGAAGAGACGGGACAGTCGGTCGTAAATCACGCAGGTGGGCTGTTGCATGGAGGTCCCTAGAGCGCGCCGGTTCCCCGAACCCATGGAGGGTTAGGGAGGGCACTCGGGGGGCAGCGGCACGGTGCACGCGAACGCCGCGGCGGACGTGCCGGCTCGACTGGAGGCTCTGGGAACGGCGGCCGGACTGGATCGGGCAGCCCTCCACAGCCAGGTGTCGGCGGCGGTCTCGGTGCTCGTGCATCTGGTCCGAGGCGCCGACGGGCGGCGCCGGATCGCCGAGATCCGCGTGCTGGAGCGGGACTCTTCGGGGCTTGTGCGTACCGTCCCCGCGCTGCGCTGGGGTGAGCGGGCCTTCCGGGCCGAGCGTGGCTGGGACCGGTTGCGGCGGTTGCTTCGTGGCTGCGCCGGCGGAGCGGGTGAGGCCGGGCGACCGGGAGCTCGCTCGGCGGAGAGCGGTCCGAGGGCGACCACGGCCCGTGCCCGGTCGGTCGGAGGGAGTCCGGACGAAACTCCCCGTGCGCCGGCGAGGGTGGTGGAGCACGATGGCGGCGGTGCCGAGTGAGCTGACCGGGGCACTCCCGGTCGGGGCGGCCGTCGGGTGTGCGGCGGGAGTCGTGACGCTGGTGCGGGACAGGTCCTCGGCCGCGCGTCGGGTGCGTGGGCTCCTCGACCCGTCCGGCGTGTACCGCGCGGGCCGTCCGACCGCCCGCCGGACGGTGGGCGCGCTGCGCGGGACAGGCGTCGTGGTTCGCCCCGAGTGGTGGGCGTTGTGCGCCGGCGTGATGCTCGCGCTCCTGACTCTCTCCGCGGTGCCGCTCGTCATCGGCGTGGTCGCCGTGCCGGTGTTGCGTCGCTCGCTCCCGGCGGCGCGTGTCCGGCGGGACCGCGAGCGTCGCCGTCTCGCGGTGATCGATCTCTGCGCGGCGCTGGCCGGGGAGGTGCGGGCCGGACGGCAGCCGACGGAGGCGCTCGTCTGGGCCGTCCGACGGTCGGACGCGACCGTCGTCGACGGACGTGGCGTCGTCGCCGCGGCCCGCTTCGGCGGCGACGTCCCGGCCGCGCTCCAGGCCGCGGCTCGGGAACCGGGCGCGGAGGGACTGCGGGGCCTCGCCGCCTGCTGGCAGGTGGCCGTGGGCCAGGGCGCCGGTCTCGCCGACGGCCTCGACCGACTGGAGGCGGCCCTGCGCGCCGAACGGGACCAGCGCCTCGACCTCGTCTCCCGGTCCGCCGGGGCCAGGGCCACCGCGGTGCTGCTCGCCGGTCTGCCGGCGCTGGGACTCCTCATCGGGTTCGCCCTGGGGGCCGACCCGCTGCGTGTACTCCTGCACACCGGCCCCGGTCTGGCTTGCCTGGCCGCCGGAGGGGTTCTGGAAGCGGTGGGGCTCTGGTGGGTGGCGCGCATCGTGCGCGGAGCGGAGGGGCCGTCGTGATCGCGGACGAGAAGGGGGCACGAGGAGGGCACCTGGACGACGGCCGGGAGACCGGCGCGGCACGACGCTGGTGGGTTCGGTGGCCCGGCCACCGGTGGCGCCGTTCGAGGAGGACGGAGCGTCTGTTCGGTTCCCCTCACGTCGGCGCGACGACCCCGGCCGCCCTTGAGATGAGAGCCCTCCCAAGGCTCGCACGGCGGCGGTGGGTGGTGCCGGCGCTGTTGTGCGCTACCGGCTGGCTGCTCGTCGGAGGCACGCTCGGTGTCCTGGTGGGGGCGGCGTCGGCCGCCACGGCGTGGCACCGCCGGTTCGCGGCCGGGGCGCCCGCGGCGGAGGCACGGGCCGCCGAGGCCGGGGCGGCGCGGCAGCTGCCCCTCGCGGCCGATCTGCTCGCGGCCTGCGTGGCCGCCGGAGCGTCCCCGGTCACCGCCGCCCGTGCCGTGGGCGCCGCGCTCGGCGGCCCCGTGGGAACGGCGATGGCGCTGGGCGCGGAGGAGATCCGGCTCGGTGCGCCACCCTGCGTCGCCTGGCGAGGCTTGGGCGCGTTGCCGGGCGCGGCACCGCTTGCCAGGTTGCTGGAGCGCGCGGAGGTGTCGGGCCTGCCCGCGGCCGGACCGGTCGGGCGGCTCGCGGCCCAGGCACGGCGCGACGGGGCTCGCGCGGCAGAGGCCCGGTCACGGCGGGCCGCCGTGATGATCTCGGCGCCCGTGGGTCTCTGTTTCCTCCCCGCCTTCATCACGGTGGGCGTGCTGCCCGTCGTCATGGGTCTGGCGAGCGGGGCGCTTGAAGGAGGGGCGCCGTAACGGGAGGCCCCGCTCGATCCGTCGGCACCCGGCGCCCCGGTCCCGGTGCCTCCGGCGCGGCAGGGACAGGGCGGGGAGAGCGAGCGGTGGGTGGGAGTCGCGTCGTACGGACCGGGGCGCGGGAGGCGGTGGGGAGCTGGGTCGGGCGGCCGTGCGTGGCCCGGTGGCCCCGGGTGGTTCAGAACAAGGCGATCCATGAGGGAGTTCGGGTGTTCAGGTCGGTGTGGACAAGGGCGCGGTCCCGTGTGGCGCGGGACGCGGGAATGGTGACCTCCGAGTACGCGATGGGCATCGTCGCGGCGGTGGCGTTCGCGGTGGTGCTCTACAGGGTGGTGACGAGCGAGGCGGTCGGTGCCGAGCTGCAGAGCATCGTGCGGCGAGCACTCGATGCGCGGATGTGAGGTCCGACGTGGCCCAAGGCCGGCGGTGGTCCGCGGCCACGACGCGGGTTTCGTGACGGCGGAGACGGCGGTGGTGCTGCCGGTTCTGGTGATGTTCACGATGGCGCTGGTGTGGTGCCTGTTGCTGGTCTCCGCGCAGATTCGGAGCGTGGACGCGGCGCGCGCCGGAGCGCGTGCCGCCGCTCGTGGAGAGGGCGTCGACGTGGTCGTGGCGGTCGCGCGAGCGGCCGCGCCCGCGGGTGCGGAGGTCCGCGTGTCACGGGAGGCGGACCGGGTTCGGGTGGTCGTGCTCGCCCGGCCCCCGATCCTGAGCGGGGTGCCCTTCGAGACACGCGAGGAGGCCGTGGCGGCGGTGGAGGGTGCCGGGGGGAGCGCCCCGTGACCCGCGGGTGTCGTGTCGGAGAGCCCAGCGACCGGGGTTCGGCGACCCTCTGGAGCGTCGGCGCGGTGGCGGTGTTGTGCGTGGTGTTCGCGGGCGCTCTGGCGGTGGGCCAGGCCGGCTTGGCCCGGCATCGCGCCGCGACCGGGGCGGATCTCGCGGCGCTGGCCGCCGCCGACCACTGGTCCGCCGGGCCCGACAGGGCGTGCGCCTTGGCGGGAGGCGTGGTGAGCGCCCAGGGCGGGCGGCTGGTGAGATGCCTGCTGGCGGGCCCGATCGCGGACGTGACGGTCGAGTCGGGGCGTTCTCCCCTGACGGCCCGGGTCAGGGCGCGGGCGGGTCCGGCGACCGTCGACCCGTCGCTCCCCGACTCCGGAGGGACGCGGGAGCGGCGGGCGATTTCGGGGCGGGCGCGTGGTCGGAGGCGGGCGGAGCTCCTCGGAGGAGGGCGTCCAGCAACCGGACGGCTCCCGCCTTGTGCAGGGGTTCGTTGCCGTTGCCGCACTTCGGGGACTGGACGCAGGACGGGCATCCCGTGTCGCATTCGCAGGAGGCGATGGCTTCGCGGGTGGCGCCCAGCCACGCGGGGGCCGTGCGGAAGGCGCGCTCCGAGAAGCCCGCGCCTCCCGGGTGGCCGTCGTGGACGAAGACCGTCGGCAGGAGCGTGTCGGGATGCAGCGGGACGGACACTCCGCCGATGTCCCACCGGTCGCAGGTCGCGAAGAGGGGAAGCAGCCCGATGGCGGCGTGTTCGGCGGCGTGGAGGGCTCCGGCCAGGACGTCCGCCGGGATCCGGGCGGCGTCGAGTCCGTCCTGGGTGATCGTCCACCACACGGCGCGGGTGCGGAGCGTACGCGGGGGCATATCTAGCCTGGTCTCGCCGAGGACCTCGCCGGTCGCGACACGCCGCCGCAGGAAGGAGACGACCCGGTGGGTCACCTCGACCGAACCGAGGCACAGGCTCCCGTCGCCCCAGGAAACCGCGAGGTCGGTCGAGAGGAGGGAGACGGCAGTGGTGTCGCGGGCGACCGTGGAGTAGGGCGGGGCGGCCGGTTCGACCAGCGCCACGGCCTCTTCGAGGTCGAGCTCCTTGACCAGGTAGGTGCGGCCTTGGTGCAGGTGCACCGCGCCGGGGTGGACCTGTGCGGGCGCCGCTCCGTGGTCGACTGTGCCCAGCAGGCGGCCCGTGTCGACTTCCACGACCCGCACGGGCTGCCCGCCCTCCCCCCGGAGGTCGGTGAGGTCTGCGGCACGCTCCCGACGGGTCCAGTGCCAGGCGCGTGTCCGGCGTCTGAGCACCCCGCTGGCCTCCAGGCGGCCGAGCACCTCCCGGCCGGCCGGTCCGAAGGTCCGGACGTCCTCGTCGGTGAGCGGCAGCTCCGCCGCCGCGGCACACAGGTGGGGGGCGAGGACGTAGGGGTTGTCGGGGTCCAGGACGGTGGCTTCCACCGGGTGGTCGAACAAAGTCCGGGGATGGTGCACCAGGAAGGTGTCCAGCGGGTCGTCCCTGGCGACCAGCACGGCCAAGGACCCCTGTCCGGAGCGCCCGGCGCGGCCCGCCTGCTGCCACACGGACGCCCGGGTGCCGGGATAGCCGGCGATCACGACGGCGTCGAGCCCCGAGATGTCGACGCCGAGTTCGAGGGCGTTGGTCGCGGCGAGACCGAGCAGTTCACCGGAGTGCAGAGCGCCTTCCAGTGCCCGCCGCTCCTCGGGAAGGTAGCCGCCGCGGTAGGCCGCGACACGGCGCGCCAGCGACGGGTCGACCTCCGTCAGACGTTCCTGGGCGATCACGGAGATCAGCTCCGCTCCCCTGCGGGACCGGACGAAGGCGATCGAGCGTGTTCCCTGGGCCGCGAGGTCGGCGAGAAGGTCGGCGGTCTCCGCCGTCGCCGTTCGGCGGACCGGCGCGCCTCGCTCGCCCGAGGCGTCGGTCAGGGGCGGCTCCCAGAGCGCGAACAACATTTCCCCGCGCGGCGAGGCGTCCTCGGTGATCTCTCGGACCGGAAGCCCGGTGAGTCGGCGGGCCGTCACGGCCGGCTCGGCCGCCGTCGCGGAGGCCAGCAGGAACACCGGCGACGCGCCGTAGTGGGCGCACAGGCGTCGCAATCGGCGCAGGACTTGGGCGACGTGCGAACCGAAGACCCCTCGGTAGCCGTGGCACTCGTCGACGATCACGTATCTCAGCGTCTTCAGGAAGGAGGCCCAGCGTCGGTGCGACGGCAGGATCCCCCGGTGCAGCATGTCCGGGTTGGTGAGCACGTAGTTGGAGTGCCGGCGGATCCAGTCGCGTTCCTCGGTCGGTGTGTCGCCGTCGTACACGGCCGGTCGGACCGCGGTGCCGAGCGGTCGGGCCAGTTCCCTCACCGAACGGCACTGGTCGGCCGCGAGCGCCTTGGTGGGGGCCAGGTAGAGCGCCGTGGCGCCGCGGCCGTCGGTGGCCTCGGCGCCGTCCGTCAGGTCCGACAGGACGGGCACCAGATAGGCGAGGGACTTGCCCGAGGCGGTCCCGGTCGACACCACGACCGAGACCCCGGCCAGCGCGAGGGCGGCGGCCTGGGCCTGGTGAGCCCAGGGGCGGCCCGCCCCGCGGTCGCGCACCGCCGCGACCACGTCCGGTCGAACACGCTCCGGCCAGACGGCATGACGCCCCTCCCGCGGGGGCAAGTGCTCCGTGTGGGTGAGTCGCGCGGCCCGGTGCGGTGTGGAGGTGAGCCGGTCCAGTACCACGCGTGGGCTCGCCCGGGGCGTCGGGTCACTCGGGCGTCGATCGGATCGGTGATTCTGGGCCATCGGCATCGAGTGTCGCACCGCCGTGGCGGAGAATGGGAGGAAGGCGTCGTGCACGCCTGCCGGTAAGTGATTGAATGCCATCGCGGCTGGCGAACCGTCCCGGGGGCCCCAAGCCGAGGTGTCCCGAGGGACGACCGCTCGATAGCAAGGTGCTGGAGGATCCGTGGACCTGTCCCTGTCGACCCGTACCGTCGGCGATCGCACGGTCGTCGAGGTCGGTGGCGAAATTGACGTATACACCGCGCCCAAGCTGCGCGAGCAGTTGGTCGAGCTGGTGAACGACGGGAGCTTCCATCTCGTCGTCGACATGGAGGGCGTCGACTTCCTCGACTCCACCGGGCTCGGCGTGCTGGTCGGAGGCCTGAAGCGGGTGCGGGCCCACGAGGGCTCGTTGCGCCTGGTCTGCAACCAGGAGCGTATTCTCAAGATCTTCCGCATCACCGGCCTCACCAAGGTGTTCCCGATTCACACCTCGGTCGAGGAAGCGGTGGCGGCCACCGACTGACGACCGGTGCGCTCCCGGGCCCTCGGGCTCCGGAGCGCCGAGTCGGACCGGAGGGGCCGGGCTTCGGCGGCCCGGCCCCCTCGACAGCCACCCACAGCTCAGAGGGGGACGCATGGCCACCGTCGAACTCCGTTTCAGCGCGCTGCCCGAGCACGTCCGAACCGCCCGTCTCGTGGCGGCTGCCGTGGCGCGCCGGGCCGGAGTGGACGAGGCCGTCCTCGACGAGGTCCGGCTCGCCGTCGGCGAGGCATGCACGCGGGCCGTGGGCCTGCACCAGAGCGTGGGCATCACGGCGCCCGTCCGGGTGGCCTTGGTCGAGGAGGAGAAGCGGTTCTCGATCGAGGTCGGCGACGAGGCCCCGCACACCCCTCCCGGGGCCGGTCCCGAGGCAGGCTCCGAGGCCGAGGCCGAGGAGGACGAGATGGGTCTCGCGGTCATCAGCGGGCTCGTCGACGATGTCGAGGTGACCGTGGACGAGGGAGGCGGGCTGATCCGCATGACCTGGCCCGCCAACCCTCCTCAGGCGCTGCCGCCGAGCTGAGCGCGCCGCCGTCGCACGAACCCCGCCCTTTCCCGCGTCATCCCCCCAAGGGCCCTTTGTCGTGTGCGGCCGGAGCCGCCCGCGCCTAGAGTGACCCCGTACGTGCTGCACGTGAGTTCCTTCACGTATCGACGCGCCTGACGGAAGGATTGCCGATCCCGGTTCGCGCGGAATGCCCCCAGGGCGTTACCGCCGTTGTTCCTCGGGCCGGTTCCTTTTGTCCCGCACTGTTTCGATCGGGTTCCGGTACCTACACTCCGTCCACATCTTGAGCTCAGCCCAAGCGTCAAGGAGGACGAATGGCGGGGCTTTCTTTTCTTCAGGCGGATCTTCACCGCACGGGTGATCCACCGACAGTCGTCGCCGCGGAACTGACGGACGGCAACCGTGTCCTGGTGGTGGTCGTCGCGGTGGTCGCGCTCGCCGCGCTGGTGGTCGCGGGTGTCCTGGTGCGCCAAGTGCTCGCCGCGGGGGAGGGCACGGCGGGAATGAAGAAGATCGCGGCGGCCGTCCAGGAAGGCGCCAACGCCTATCTGGCGAGGCAACTGCGCACGCTGGGTGTCTTCGCGGCGGTCGTGTTCTTCCTGCTGATGCTGCTGCCCGCGGACGACTGGAGTCAGCGTGTCGGGCGTTCGGTCTTCTTTCTGATCGGTGCGGGATTCTCGGCGGCCACCGGCTACATCGGCATGTGGTTGGCGGTGCGCAGCAATGTGCGGGTCGCCGCGGCGGCCCGCGCGGCGAGTTCCGCGGACGGCGAACCGGCGAGGGATCTCACGAGCGTCTCGCACCGGGCCATGAAGATCGCCTTCCGTACGGGAGGCGTGGTCGGCATGTTCACCGTGGGGCTCGGACTGCTGGGCGCATCCTGCGTCGTCCTGGTCTACGCGGCCGACGCCCCCAAGGTGCTGGAGGGCTTCGGTCTCGGCGCGGCGTTGATCGCGATGTTCATGAGGGTGGGCGGCGGCATCTTCACCAAGGCGGCGGATGTCGGGGCCGACCTGGTCGGCAAGGTCGAGCAGGGCATCCCCGAGGACGATCCGCGCAACGCCGCCACCATCGCCGACAACGTCGGCGACAACGTCGGCGACTGCGCGGGCATGGCGGCCGACCTCTTCGAATCGTACGCGGTGACGTTGGTGGCGGCGTTGATCCTGGGCAAGGTGGCGTTCGGCGACGCGGGGCTGGCGTTTCCTCTGTTGGTCCCGGCGATCGGTGTGGTGACCGCCATGATCGGCATCTTCGCCGTGGCGCCCCGCCGCAACGACCGCAGCGGAATGACCGCGATCAACCGGGGGTTCTTCGTCTCCGCGGTGATCTCGCTGGTGCTGGTGGCAGTGGCCGTCCTGGTCTACCTGCCTGGCCGGTACGCGGACCTCCCGGGCGTCACCGACGCCGCGATCGCGAACCTGGACGGCGACCCGCGGGTCCTCGCTCTCGTCGCGGTCGCGATCGGCATCGTCTTGGCCGCCCTCATCCAGCAGCTGACCGGGTACTTCACGGAGACCTCCCGCAGACCGGTCCGGGACATCGGCAAGACGTCGCTGACAGGCCCGGCCACGGTCGTCCTCGCCGGCGTCTCGATCGGCCTGGAATCGGCCGTGTACACCGCCCTGCTCATCGGTCTGGGCGTCTACGGGGCCTTCCTGCTCGGCGGCACGTCGATCATGCTGGCGCTGTTCGCCGTGGCGCTGGCGGGCACCGGGCTGCTCACCACGGTCGGCGTGATCGTCGCCATGGACACGTTCGGCCCGGTCTCGGACAACGCCCAGGGCATCGCGGAGATGTCCGGTGACGTCGAGGGGGAGGGCGCGCGGGTCCTCACCGACCTCGACGCGGTCGGCAACACCACGAAGGCCATCACCAAGGGGATCGCCATCGCGACGGCGGTGCTGGCGGCGGCGGCGCTGTTCGGTTCCTACCGCGACGCGATCACCACCGGTGCGAGGGAAGTGGGCGAGCGACTCAGCGGCGAGGGCGCGCCGATGAGCCTCATGATGGACATCTCCCAGCCCAACAACCTGGTGGGATTGATCGCGGGCGCGGCGGTCGTCTTCCTCTTCTCGGGGCTGGCGATCAACGCCGTGTCGCGGTCGGCCGGTTCGGTCGTCTTCGAGGTGCGGCGGCAGTTCCGGGAGAAGCCCGGGATCATGAACCACACCGAGCAGCCCGAATACGGCAGGGTCGTGGACATCTGCACCAGGGACGCGCTGCGCGAGCTCGCCACTCCCGGCCTGCTCGCGGTCATGGCACCGATTTTCGTCGGCTTCACCCTCGGCGTGGGAGCGCTCGGGGCCTTCCTCGCCGGTGCCATCGGAGCGGGGACGCTGATGGCGGTCTTCCTCGCCAACTCGGGCGGAGCCTGGGACAACGCCAAGAAGCTCGTCGAGGACGGCCATCACGGCGGCAAGGGCAGCGAGGCGCACGCGGCCACCGTCATCGGCGACACGGTCGGTGATCCGTTCAAGGACACGGCCGGGCCGGCGATCAACCCGCTGCTGAAGGTGATGAACCTCGTCGCGCTGCTGATCGCCCCGGCGGTGATCCAATTCTCCTACGGCTCCGACGCGAGCACCGGGGCACGTGTGGTGATCGCCCTGGTCTCGCTGGGTGTGATCGTCTCCGCGGTGTACCTCTCCAAGCGGCGTGGCATCGCGGTGGAGGAGGAGGACGGAACCGACAACGAGCCCCATTCACCCGACGCGGCGGTCCTTTCCTAGGCATCCGACAGGTGCCGCTCCGGCCCGAACGAGCCGGCGGCGCGCGCGTGCGCGCGAGTGATCGTCCTCGGATCGCCCGCGCGCGCGCCGCTCGCGGTGTCGCCATCCCCCGCGTGAGGCTTGTCTCGTCTGGTGCAAATGGTGGCAATGGTCTCATAGGGGATGTCCATGGCGTCGGTGTCGCCCGGATGGCGTGTATGTTCCGGGGCCGGGAAGCCACGGAAGGGACCGAACCGGTGAACAAGAAGCTCGGGGCCGCGATGTCCGGCGGCGCGGTACTGGTACTGGCGCTGGCCGGCTGCGGCGGCGGAGGGGACACGAGCGAACAGCTCGACGCCTGGGCCAAGGACGTCTGCGACTCCGTGCAGCCGCAGGCCGGGAAGATCGCGGCGGCCAACGCCTCGATCCAGAAGGAGACCACGGACAACAGCACGCCGCAGGAGGTCCAGGCGGCGGACGCGGCGGCGTTCCAGGACATGTCCGACGCCTACAAGGCCATGGGCAGCGCGGTGGACAAGGCCGGTCCCCCCGACGTGGAGGACGGCCCCGAGAAGCAGGAGGACGCCGTCGCCGAGCTCAACGGTCTGTCCGCTTCGTACGCGGCCCTGAAGAAGCAGGTCGAGGCTCTGGAGACCAAGGACCAGGCGGACTTCGCCGACGGCCTCAAGGACATCGCCGCCGAGCTGGACAAGCTCGGCCGGAGCGGCAACGACGCGTTGCGCGCGCTGGAGGAGGGCGAGGTCGGTCGGGCGCTGGCCGAACAACCCAGTTGCAAGTCGGCGAGTGCCACGGCGTCGGCCGCCGAGGGCTGACGCCCGCTCAGCCCTGCCGTGACCGCGGGGTCGGGGTCACAATGGGGACGTGAGTGAGACCAGCCTGCTTCCCCTTCCCCGCGCCGACCGCCCCGAGGCCGTCGCCCGACTGCGGGAGGCCCTGCTAGCGGCCTCCTTCACCGCCGACGGCCTGTTGGAGGCGCTGGGCGCGCCGGCCTACTCGGCGTTGTCCCGCGGCGAGACGGTGCCGGCTCTCCGAGCCACCCGGGGCACCACTCCGCTGGAGCGGCTCGTTCGGCTCTTCCTGCTCCGGCGGTCGGTGCCTCGGGCCGGGCTGAGGGACGTCCTGCCGCTCGATGTCTGTCTGGACGACGGCTGGCTGCGGCCTGCCGAGGGGGACGAGGTCACGGCCACCGTGGACGTGCGACCGTACGGCGGGCCGGGCGGGGAGGACTGGTTCGTCGTGTCCGACCCCGGCTGTGCCGTCGGGGGCGCGGGCGGCGTCGGCAACCGTGCGTCCGGGGTCGTCCTGGGGGTCGGCGGCGCCTCCACCACGCTCGCCGGGATCACGGTCCGCACCCCCGTCGAGACGGCTCTCGACCTGGGCACCGGTTCGGGCATCCAGGCGCTGCACGCCACCCGGCACGCCACCCGGGTCACCGCCACCGACGTCAACCCGCGCGCCCTGCGCGTCACCGCGCTCACCCTCGCGCTCTCGGGGGCGCCGGCCGCGGATCTGCGCGAGGGCTCGCTGTTCGCCCCGGTCGGGGAGGAGGAGCGCTACCAGTCGATCGTCTCCAACCCGCCGTTCGTGATCTCCCCGGGGGCGCGACTCACCTACCGTGACGGGGGCATGGGCGGGGACGATCTCTGCCGGACCCTCGTCCGGCAGGCGGGCGGTCGGCTGGCCGAGGGCGGCTTCGCGCAGGTCCTGGCGAACTGGGAGCACGTGGAGGGGGAGGAATGGGCCGACCGTCTGCGCTCCTGGGTGCCACCCGGCTGTGACGCCTGGATCGTGCAACGCGAGACCCAGGACGTGACCCGGTACGCGGAGCTCTGGCTCCGTGACGCCGGTGACCACCGTGACGACCCCGAGGAGTACCGGGCACGGTACGACGCCTGGCTGGAGGAGTTCGAGGGTCGAGGGGTGAGGGCGGTCGGCTTCGGGTGGATCACTCTGCGTCGGACCGGGGCGGTCGAGCCGTCGATCACCGTGGAGGAGTGGCCCCACCCGGTGGAGCAGCCGCTCGGCGAGACCATTCGGGCCCACTTCGAGCGGGTCGACTATCTCCGGGACCACGACGACGCGGCCCTGCTGGAGGAGTGCTTCACCCTGGCGGCCGAAGTGGTGCAGGAGCAGGTCGGGCGGCCCGGGGCCGAGGACCCCGAGCACGTCGTGCTGAGGCAGAACCGGGGCATGCGGCGAGCGGTGGAGGTCGACACCGTGTCGGCCGGATTCGCCGGGGTCTGTGACGGCACGATGAGCGCGGGCCGCATCCTGGACGCCATCGCCCAGTTGGTGGGAGAGGACCCGGTGCTGCTGCGGGACCGCACCCCGGCGAGCATTCGGCGTCTGGTCGAGCAGGGGTTCCTGGAACCTTCCGGCTGATCCGCCCGGAGGCCGGCTCCGCGTGCCCGGGTCCCCGTCGCGTCGGCGGCGTCCGTGTCCCGGTCCCCTCCCCGTGCTGTCGGTGCCCGTTCTCGGGCTGGGTCCGTCCCGCCGGGCATGGCTCGGGTGGCTTGACCGGGCCCCGCGGGGTACGCGGCCGAGCCGTTCGTCATGGTTCGTTCACCCGCGGTTCGTCGGGTCGCGGTTCGCGCGGGGCATGGTGCCGGTTCCGGGGGCACGGCGACGACGAAGGGCGCCAAGGATCATGGAACGTGGGCCGGCGATCTTCACAGGGGCGGTGTTCGTCCTGTTCGGGGCGGGTCTGGTGGGGTGGACGGCTGCTCGTCTGCGGCATCGCCGACCGGTCGTGCTCGGGGCGGAGCCACGACTCGCCGCAGGGCTGGTCACCGGGGTGGGGATCATCGCGCTGGCGCTCGGCGCGTGGTGTCTGGCCCTGCTCTGACGGCCGGGCGCGGTGGCGGGTGGCGGGAGACACGGCGGCTCGGAGGGTGATCCTCCACATCACGGGTGCCAGGTGGGTGAGCACTCCGGGCGGCGGGAACGGGCTCCGTCGGGTTACCGTTCGAGTGGCCGTTGCGGCTTTTCCCGTGTGACACGGGGGCGGGAGGTACCGTCGCACTCCGCAACGCCGCGAGTGAACATGGAAGAAGACCCGACCCCCGGGACCCGCGCCCGGGTCGGACCCAGCGTCGACCGGAGAGAAGAGCGAAGTTGTCCCCGACCAGCGAGACCGCGAAGGGCGGCCGCCGACTCGTCATCGTCGAGTCGCCTGCCAAGGCGAAGACGATCAAGGGCTATCTCGGTCCTGGATACGTCGTCGAGGCGAGCGTCGGGCACATCCGCGACCTGCCCAACGGCGCCGCCGAGGTGCCGGAGAAGTACACCGGCGAGGTCCGGCGACTCGGAGTGGACGTCGAGCATGACTTCCAGCCGGTCTACGTGGTCAACGCCGACAAGAAGGCCCAGGTCAAGAAGCTCAAGGATCTCCTGAAGGAATCCGACGAACTCTTCCTGGCCACCGACGAGGACCGCGAGGGCGAGGCCATCGCCTGGCACCTGCAGGAGGTCCTCAAGCCCAGGATCCCCGTCAAGCGCATGGTGTTCCACGAGATCACCAAGGACGCGATCCGGCAGGCCGTGGCCAACCCGCGAGAGCTCAACCAGCGACTCGTCGACGCCCAGGAGACCCGCCGCATCCTCGACCGCCTCTACGGCTACGAGGTGTCGCCCGTGCTGTGGAAGAAGGTCATGCCGAGGCTCTCGGCGGGCCGCGTGCAGTCCGTGGCCACCCGCCTCGTCGTGGAGCGGGAGCGGGAGCGGATGGCGTTCCGCTCCGCCGCCTACTGGGACCTGACCGGCGCCTTCGCCACCGGCCGCGCGGGAGATCGTTCGGACCCGTCGTCGCTGGTCGCCCGCCTCCAGACGGTCGATGGGCGACGGGTCGCGCAGGGACGGGACTTCGACTCCCTGGGACGCCTCAAGAGTCCCGACCATCTCCACCTCGACGAGGCCGGTGCCCGTGCCTTGGCCGCGGCTCTGGAGGAGACTCGGTTCGACGTCCGGTCCGTCGAGTCCAAGCCGTATCGCCGCTCGCCCTACGCGCCGTTCCGTACCACGACCCTCCAGCAGGAGGCCAGCCGCAAGCTGGGCTTCGGTGCGAAGGCCACGATGCAGGTCGCGCAGAAGCTGTACGAGAACGGCCACATCACCTACATGCGGACCGACTCGACCACGCTCAGCGACACGGCGGTCGACGCCGCTCGTGCCCAGGTCACGCAGTTGTACGGGGCCGAGTACCTGCCGGCCTCCCCGCGCACATACGCGGGGAAGGTCAAGAACGCGCAGGAGGCCCACGAGGCGATCCGCCCCTCCGGCGACCGCTTCCGCACCCCCGCGGAGACCGGGCTGACCGGAGACCAGTTCCGGCTCTACGAGCTGATCTGGAAGCGGACGGTCGCCTCCCAGATGAAGGACGCGACCGGCGACAGCGTCACGGTGAAGATCGGCGGCACCGCGTCGGACGGCCGGTCCGTCGAGTTCAGCGCCTCCGGCAAGACGATCACCTTCCACGGCTTCCTCAAGGCCTACGTCGAGGGCGCCGACGATCCCAATGCCGAGCTGGACGACCGCGAGCGGCGCCTCCCGCAGGTGGCCGAGGGCGACCGGCTGATCGCCGAACACATCACGGCCGACGGGCACGCGACCAAGCCCCCCGCCCGCTACACAGAGGCCTCGCTGGTCAAGGAGCTGGAAGAGCGGGAGATCGGCCGCCCCTCCACCTACGCGTCGATCATCGGCACCATCCTCGACCGGGGCTACGTCTTCAAGAAGGGGACCGCGCTCGTCCCCTCCTTCCTCTCCTTCGCCGTGGTCAACCTGCTGGAGAAGCACTTCGGTCGGCTCGTCGACTACGACTTCACCGCCAAGATGGAGGACGACCTCGACGCCATCGCCCGCGGCGAGGCCCAGGCGGTGCCGTGGCTGCGCCGCTTCTACTTCGGCGAGGGCGCGGGCGGCGCCGCGGCCGAGGCGGGCAACGGCGACGGCGACCACCTCGGCGGGCTGAAGGAGCTGGTCACCGACCTGGGCGCGATCGACGCCCGGGAGGTCTCCTCCTTCCCCGTGGGCGACGACGTCGTGCTGCGCGTCGGTCGCTACGGCCCCTACGTCGAGCGCGGCGAGCGGGACAGCGAGCGCCACCAGCGAGCGGACATCCCCGCCGACCTCGCCCCCGACGAGCTGACGCTGGAACTGGCCGAGGAACTCCTCGCCAAGCCGAGCGGCGACTTCGAGTTGGGCACCGACCCCGACACCGGCCGGACGATCGTCGCCAAGGACGGCCGCTACGGCCCGTACGTCACCGAGGTGCTTCCCGAGGGAACCCCGAAGACGGGCAAGAACGCGGTCAAGCCCCGCACGGCCAGTCTGTTCAAGTCGATGGCGCTCGACACGGTGACGCTGGAGGAGGCACTGCGGCTGATGGCGCTGCCGCGCGTGGTCGGGGCGGATGCCGAGGGCACCGAGATCACCGCGCAGAACGGCAGATACGGCCCGTACCTGAAGAAGGGCACCGACTCCCGTTCTCTCCAGTCCGAGGAACAGATCTTCACGATCACGCTCGACGAGGCGCTGGCGATCTACGCCCAGCCCAAACAGCGGGGGCGCGCCGCGGCCAAGCCTCCGCTGAGGGAACTGGGGCCCGACCCGGTCAGCGAGAGGCCCGTCGTGGTCAAGGACGGTCGCTTCGGCCCCTACGTCACCGACGGCGAGACCAACGCCACCCTCCGCTCCGGCGACAGTGTGGAGGCGATCACCCCGGAGCGCGGATTCGAACTGCTCGCCGAGAAGCGGGCCAAGGGACCGGCGAAGCGGACCGCCAAGAAGACGACCGCCCGCAAGGCTCCGGCCAAGAAGGCTCCGGCCAAGAAGGCCGCCGCCAAGAAGACGACCGCCGCCAAGAAGACGACGGCCAAGAAGACGACGGCCAAGAAGGCCGCGACCAAGAAGGCCGCGACCAAGAAGGGGACGGCGTCGAGAGCGTCCGAGGCGGGGCAGGACGAGGGGACGACGACCGCGGCCGCGGGGAAGACGGCCACCGGCTCCGCGGACTGACCGCCCGCGGGCCGGCACACCTCCCCGGTGAGCTCGGGCCACCACCCGGCGGACGCCGCCTGGCCGAGCGCGCCGTCGGCCGCCGTGCGCGCGGTCCCCGATGTGGCGGCCCAGGAGGTGCGGGGGAGAGACGACTGGCCGGCGCGCCCGGTGGCCGGCTCCTTGGCGACCGGGCCGGTCCGGCCGCCGGAGCGCGTCCGGCACGCGCGGGCGACAGAGCGAGCCCGCGGGTCGCCTGCCGATAGGCTGAACGCATGACGCGAGCCGAGCAGCCAACGGCCCCTGACCCGGCCCCGGACGACGCCTTGGTCGCGGACTCCCGCGAACGCGCCGTCCGTGCCCTGCTGCGCCGGCCGAGACTGAGGCGGTTGTGGAGCGCTCAGTTGGTGGGCGGGGTAGGTGACATCCTCGCCGTCCTCGTCCTGGCGCTGCTGGCCGCGCAGTCGGTCACGGTCGCGGGCGCGCTCGGTGGCGGCTACCGAGGCGCGGCGTTCGCGGTGGCCATGGTCTTCACGGTCCGCGTCCTGGCGACCCTGCTGTCCGGCGCCGTGCTCCTGGGCCCCCTCACCGCGCTCACCGCCCCGGACGGTCCGCTCGACCGCCGGTGGACGATGGCCGGCGCGGACGGGGCGCGGGTCGCGCTGTTCCTCGTCGCGCCCTTGTGGATCGACTGGACAGCCGCCAAGGCCTTGGTGTTCCTGCTGGTCACCGCCTTCCTGAGTGGCATTGCCGAACGCCTGTGGAGTGTCTGCCGCGAGAGCGCCGCCCCCGCGCTCCTGCCCGCCCCGCCGCCGGAGGGGGCGAGCGTACGGCCTTCGCCCGACCACCTGGCGACGCTCCGCCTGTTGACTTTGCGGACCACCTTCGTGGCCGTGCCGACCGCCGCCGCGGCCCTGGTCCTCGCGGGTCTGCTGAACAACCTCCTGGGCGTCGGCGTCGCCTGGTTCGCCACGCACCAGGCCGCGCTCGGCTCCTACCTCGCCGCCGGGCTGTTCGCCGCGTCGCTGGCAGTCCTGTCCTCCTCCGACCTCCCCCGGGTGCGCACCCCTCGCCCACGCTCCCCGCTGGAGGGGCTGCGCCGTCCTCGGGCCTCGAACGGGGAGAGGGGGTGGGAGAAGGGCCGTACCGGAATCCTCCTGCCACTCGTCCTCACGTGCGCGGCGGTCGCCGGGGCCGTCGCCGCCACCGTCGCCGTCGCCGTGCCACACGCCGCCGACCTCGGCGGAGGCCCCGTGCTGTACGGGCTCATGGTCGGTGCGCTCACCGGCGCCGTCGTCGTCGGGCTCCGCACCGCCCCCGCCGTCCTCCCCGCTCTCTCACGCCGCCGACTCCTGGCGCTGGCCGTCGCCGTGGCGGGCGTCGGCCTGCTGGCGGCCGGACTGGTCCCCGACGACACCACCGTGCTGCTGGTCCTGGCCCTGACGGGCCTCGGCGCGGGCGTCGCCGCCCACACCGGACACGCGCTGCTCGACCAGGAGGTCGAGGAACGCCGCAGGGCACGGGTCACCGGCCACCTGCACGCCGCCGTCCGCGTGGCGGTGGCGCTCGGCGCGGTGATCGCCCCAGCGGTGGCCGGGCTGATCGGGCCCCACCAGCTGGAGAGCGGTGGGTTCGTCTTCGCGCACGGGGGGGCCGCGTTCACCCTGATGCTGATCGGCGCACTGCTGCTGCCGGTGGCCGCGCTGGTGCTCACGAAGATCGACGACCGCTCCGGCGTGCCGCTCCGCGACGACCTGCGGGACGCCGTGCGCCGAGGCGACGACCCCCGGCAGGCCACGGCGACGAGCGGCTTCTTCATCGCCCTGGAGGGGGGCGACGGAGCGGGGAAGTCCACCCAGGCCGAGGCGCTCGCCGACTGGATCCGAGACAAGGGGCACGAGGTCGTCCTCACCCGCGAACCCGGGGCGACCCCGGTCGGCAAGCGCCTGCGCGCCATCCTGCTGGACGTGTCCAGCGCCGGCCTGTCCCACCGCGCGGAAGCCCTCCTGTACGCGGCCGACCGCGCCGAGCACGTGGACACCGTGGTCCGGCCCGCCCTGGACCGCGGAGCCGTCGTGATCACCGACCGGTACATCGACTCGTCGGTCGCCTACCAGGGCGCAGGGCGCGATCTCTCTCCCACGGAGATCGCCCGGATCAGTCGCTGGGCCACGAACGGGCTCGTCCCGAACCTCACCGTCCTCCTCGACGTGTCGCCGGAGACGGCGCGGGACCGATTCACCGAGGCCCCGGACCGACTGGAATCGGAGCCGGCGGAGTTCCACGCGCGAGTGCGGTCCGGTTTCCTCACCCTGGCAGCCGCCGATCCCGAGCGGTATCTCGTGGTCGACGCCGGCCAGGAGCCCGAGGCCGTCACCACCGCCGTACGCCACCGCCTGGACCGCGTCCTGCCGTTGTCCCGTGCGGAGGTCGAGGCGAGTGAGCGCGCTCGGCGGGAGGCCGAGGAAGAGGCCCGACGCAAGGCCGAGGAGGAGGCCGCGCGCAAGGCCGAGGCCGAACGCCTGGAGCGCGAGCGGCTCGAAGAGCTCGCTCGCGTTCGCGCCGAGGAAGAGGAGCGCAGGCGGCGCGAGGAGGACGAGGCCCGCCGACGAGAGGCCGAACGCCAGGCCGAGGAGGCTCGGCAGCGCGCGGAGGAGGCGCGCCGACGGGCCGAGGCCGAGCGCGCCCGGCTGCTCGCCGAGGAACGCGCCCGAGCCGAGGAGAAGGCTCGCCGGGAGGCCGAGGAGGAGGTGCGCCGCAAGCGCGCCGAGGAGGAGGAACGTCGGCGCGCCGAGGAGGAGGAGCGACGTCGGGAGGCGCGGCTCAGGGCCGAACGGGCGTTGCTCCGTGCCGAGGAGGCGCGCAGGGCGGCCGAGCTGGCGGCGGAGGCCGCGGCGGCCGGCCCCCGGCCCGCCGCGCCTCCCGCCGCCATGGAGCCCCGGGCCGTCCCCGAGGAACCGTCCGGCGCCGCGCCCCGGCGTTCCGACGAACGCCCCGGGTCCGATCCGTCGAGGGACCGGACCGGGCCCGGGGGGAAGCCCCACGAGAGCTCCGGCCCCGACACCCCGACCGGCCCCGACACCCCGACCGGCCCCGACACCCCGACCGGCCCCGACACCCCGACCGGCCCCGACACCCCGACCGGTGACGACGGCCCGACCGGGACGGAGGTCACGGCCGAGTTGCCGAAGCCCCCCGCCCCCGCCGGCGCGTTCGAGGACACCGCGGTACTGCCCCCGGTTCCTGCGGACGCCGGAGCGGAGACCGCCGTGCTCCCGCCGGTGCGCGGAGACGACCCCGCGGACCGCGTCCCACCCGGCTACTTCCGGGACGCGGGGTCGTCGGTACCGGGCGGCGGGGGTCGTGCCGAGCCCGATGCCGACTCCGCCGGGAGGGCACGGCCGAGTGGCGGGGGCGCCGACCCCACGAGGGAACTGCCTCGGATCGACGGATCCGGCGCCCCGGACTCCGAGGACGTCGAGGAGCCCGTCTCGCGCCCGCGACGGCGACCCGACTGGGCCGAGGAGACCCCCTTGGACGATCTCCCGTCGCTCGCCGACGAACTCCTCGGACCTCACCAGGTCGACGAAGACGGGGCAGCAGACACCGACACCGACGCGGACCGGAGCGGATCGAGAGAGCGGCGGCCCCCCGGCCGGGACCGCTGAGCGGGTGAGCGGGTCGAGCCAGGCCGCCGCCGGATCGCGGCCCCCCGGAGACTCGGTAGTGGACCACCGCGTCGGAGTGTCGGCGGCGCGCCGCACAATGGAATGCGTGCCCGCGCCGACGGCGTGGGACGCGGGACGGGCGTCGGAAGGGCGGCGGGACCTGTGACGGTCTGGGACGAACTGGTCGGTCAGGAGAGGGCGAGCGCGCAGCTCCTCGCCGCCGCCCGGGACGCCGATGCCCAGGTGACGGCCGCCGCGACGGGTTCACCGCCGCCCGAGCAGTCCAGGATGACGCACGCCTGGCTGTTCACCGGCCCCCCCGGCGTCGGCCGTGAGCGGGTCGCGCGGGCCTTCGCGGCGGCGCTGCAGTGCGTCGGCCCGGACCGCGCCGGGAGCGGAGTCCCGGGCTGCGGCTTCTGCGACGCCTGCCACACCGCGCTGGTCGGGACACACGCCGACGTCACCACGGTGATGGCGGTGGGGGCGGAGATCCTCGTCAAGGACATGCGGGACACCGTGCGCACGTCGTTCACCTCGCCCGCCAACGGCCGATGGCAGACCATCCTCGTCGAGGACGCCGAACGGTTGAACGAGAAGTCGGCGAACGCGGTCCTGAAGGCCGTCGAGGAGCCCGCCCCCCGCACGGTCTGGCTGCTGTGCGCTCCCTCGGTCCAGGACGTGTTGCCCACCATCCGCTCCCGCTGCCGGCACGTGAGTCTCGGCACGCCGTCGGTGGCGGCCGTCGCGGACACGCTCGTGCGTCGTGATGGCGTCGCGCCGGACGTGGCGGAGGCGGCGGCTCGGGCGACCCAGGGGCACGTCGACCGGGCCCGCCGCCTGGCCACCGATCCGGCGGCTCGGGAGCGCCGTGCCGCCGTTCTCCGACTCCCGCTCCGGGTCGAGCAGGTCGGGGGGGCTCTGCGGGCCGCGCAGGAACTGGTCGACGCCGCGGCGGAGGACGCCGGACAACTCGCCGAGAGCCTGGACTCCAAGGAGGCCGAGGAGCTGAGGGCCGCCCTGGGAGCGGCCCAGGGCGGGCGCCTGCCTCGCGGCACGGCCGGTGTGATGAAGGAATTGGAGGAGAGGCAGAAACGACGCAGGACCCGCACACAGCGGGACAGCCTCGATGTCGCCCTGACCGACCTGACCGCCTTCTATCGAGACGTCCTCGCCCTGCAGTTCGGGTCCCGTACGGCCATCGCCAACGCCGACGCCTCGGAGGCATTGGAGCGGCTCGCGCGCGACTCCGGTCCGGAGAGCACCCTCCGTCGGATCGAGGCGATCGCCGCCTGCCGGGAGGCTCTCGACGCGAACGTGGCCCCGCTGCTGGCGGTCGAGGCGATGGCGATGGCCCTTCGAGACGGGTGACCCGCACCCCTCGGGAGGGGTGCCCGCCCGCCCCGCCGCGTGGGGACACAGAGTACGTCATCCATTGCGGAGAGTTACTCTCGTCTCATGCACATCAGGCGCACCCCCCGCTGCCCCCGCCCCGGCCTTGCCCTCCTCGCGGTCACCCTGCTCATCGCTGCCTGCTCCCCCCGGGGCGCCTCCGCATCCGCCGCTCCGGAGGCGGAGGCCACCCCGGCCGCCCTGGCGCCGTACTACGAGCAGACACTGGACTGGCGGGCGTGCGAGATCCCGGACTACCAGTGCGCCACGATGGCGGCGCCCCTCGACTACGCGAAGCCGTCCCGGGGCGACGTTCGACTCGCCGTCGCCAGGAAGAAGGCCACCGGTCCGGGTGAGCGCCTCGGCTCCCTGCTCGTCAATCCGGGTGGTCCCGGCGGCTCTGCCGTCGGCTACCTGCAGCACTACGCCGGCGTCGGATACCCGCGTGAGGTCCGCGCCCAGTACGACCTGGTGGCGGTCGACCCACGCGGAGTGGCCGGGAGCGAGCCGGTGGAGTGTCTCGACGGACGGGCGATGGACGCGTACACGCGGACCGACGTGACTCCGGACGACGGGAGGGAGACCGACGGCCTGGTCGCCGCCTTTCGGGAATTCGCCGAAGGCTGCGAGGTCGACGCCGCCGAGTTGCTGCCCCACGTGTCCACCGCGGAGGCGGCCCGTGACATGGACGTGCTGCGAGCGGTGCTCGGCGACGAGCGGCTCACCTACGTCGGCGCCTCCTACGGGACCTTCCTCGGGGCGACCTACGCCGGCCTGTTCCCGGGGCGGACGGGTCGCCTGGTGCTCGACGGGGCGATGGACCCGTCCCTGACCGCCCGTCGCCTCGGTCTGGAGCAGACGGCCGGCTTCGAGACGGCGTTCAGGGCCTTCGCGACGGACTGCCTGGCACTCGGCGACTGCCCGTTGGGCGGTGACGGCACATCTCCCGCGGAGGTCGACCGGAGGCTCAAGGAGTTCTTCGACGCCGTCGACGCGGCCCCTCTTCCGACCGGCGACGCCGACGGTCGGTCCCTCACCGAGTCCCTCGCCACCACCGGCGTCATCGCGGCCATGTACGACGAGGGTGCCTGGCCCGCCCTCCGGCAGGCGCTGACCGCCGCGATGAAGGACGGCGACGGCGCCGCGCTGATGGCATTGTCGGACAGCTACTACCAGCGCGGCGCAGACGGCGGCTACAGCAACCTGATGTTCGCCAACGCGGCGGTGAACTGCCTCGACCTGCCGCCGGCATTCACCTCCCCGGCCGAGGTGCGCGAGGCGCTGCCCGAATTCGAGCAGGCCTCCGCCGTCTTCGGCGAGAGTCTCGCCTGGTCGTCGCTGAACTGCGCCTACTGGCCGGTGGCGGCGACGGGTCGGCCGCACCGGATCGCCGCCGACGGCGCAGCGCCGATCGTCGTGGTCGGCACCACTCGTGACCCCGCGACGCCCTATCGCTGGGCGGAGGCCTTGGCCGACCAGCTCGCCTCGGGGCGGCTCCTCACCTATGAGGGCGACGGCCACACCGCCTACGGCCGCGGCAGTTCCTGCGTCGACAGCGCGATCGACGCCTACCTGCTGCGCGGCGAGGCCCCCGAAGACGGGCGCCGCTGCCGCTGAGCGCAGCCAGAGGGGGCGAGGGCTCGTACCGGTGAGGCCCACCTCGCCGCTCGCCGCCCCGGCGGCCCCACGAACACACCGTGGGGCCGAACCGCGAGAGCAGCAGGGGCACCGGCTCCCGGGCTCCCGGGAGCCGGTACCGAGCACTCCGCGCACCTGTGTAAACTTACCGACGTCGCGAGCGCACTCCGATGCCCTTCGCGCGCCGCCTTAGCTCAGATGGCCAGAGCAACGCACTCGTAATGCGTAGGTCTCGGGTTCGAATCCCGAAGGCGGCTCCACCAAACCCCAGGTCGGAACATAATCCGACCTGGGGTTTTCTCGTTCAGCGTATGCGGCGACGGCGCAGGGAGCGAGCCGCGCGGGTGCTGGGGGTCTCAGTTCTGGTCTCAGTGGGGCCGGAAACCGGGTCCGGGGCGGAGCCCTGGGGAGTGGGGGCGAAGAACTCGCCCAGCCGCCGCATCGCGTCATTCGACGGGTGTGACCGCCCCTTCACGTAGCGGCGGGTCTGGCTGATCTGGGGTGCCGCAGAATCTCCACGGTCGGGCACAGGACCACGAAGTCGTCGCAGTACCTCACCAGTACGCCCAGCCGTCGTCCCTCGCCTTGCCACGCCTCGTCGAGGACGTGCAGCGCGATGTTCGCCGGCAACGGTGATACCGGTGAGCCCTGTGGGTTCCCGCTCCTGATGAGCCACTCGCCCCGTCCTCCAGCACCCCCGCCCGCAGCCACACCCGGATCGGCTTCGGCATCGAGCCGTCCACGACGCGTCGGGCCACCTGGGCCACGAGGGCGTCATGACGGATTGATCCGAAGCAGTCACGGATGTCGGCCTCGAGTGCCCACTCTCGGCCCCGATTCGCCTCCACGTAGGCAGGCCCTGCTTCCCGGGCCGCAGCCCAGGGGCAGGAGGCCCTCTCCAGTTGCCAGGACAGCCCTCCGACCCCTTCACGCGCCTTACGCCGGGATGGCATCACCGACCACAAGATCGAAAGGCTCGTGCGGCGGGAGGCCCAGCACCTGGCGCCGAACGATGGAGGAATGGCGGCGGCCGGGCGCGGGCCGATGCCCGTACGGTCCTCCTAGTCGCGCCACCCTTGGACCTCCTCTCGTTACGCCCGATGACGCTGTGCGATCATGCGGGCGCGGCGCTGAGGAGGGGGCTGCAACAGGCTGCAAGGCGAGGAGATTCGGTATGGGCGCGGGTGGGGAGCGAAGTGGTTCGTCCAGGTCCGACGAAGAATGGGAACAGTTCCTGCGTGAGTCGGTGACGGGTGTCACCGATGCGCCCAGGGAAGCGTCGGCGCGCGCCCGCAGCGTGGCGAACCGCCTCCGAGAGAAGTCCGACCACCAAGAGGGATGGCGTACGTACACGCCCGCCCGGCCCAGGCGGCGGAAGGGCTGGTACTTGGCCGGGCTTCTGGCTTCGGGGGTGTTGCTGGGCGTGGCGTTCGCCCCGGCGCAGATCGTCGCGCTGTTCGGCGGCGCAAGTTCGGACCCAGAGCGGCTGGCGGCGGAGACCGGGCGTCCACAACAGCCGCCTCCAGCGGAGCCCGCCCTGCGGCCAACTCTTGACGAACCGTTCAGGGGATCGCCGGCGGCGCGCTGGGCAAGCGGTTCGGAAGGAATAACGGTGCCTGAGGCCAAGGCGATCGGGTGGATGAGTACGGCCCAGGTGGAACGGGCTCTTGAACAAAGCCGGGCCTTCCTTGTCGCGTCCAGCCTCGATCATGGGGTACTGCGGGGCGAGCACCCCGAGGAGGCGATAGCGCTGATCAACCCGCACCAACAGGACGTCCAGGCCTTCTTGGCGACCGCGTTTCGGACACCCAGTGAAGAGAATGACCCACTCTTGCTGTTCAGCCGCTTCCAGCCCTCGCAAGGACGCGTGGTCGGAGATGTGGTCAAGACCAGGGGCCGCATCTCCTATCGGGAAGGCGAGCGTGGTGCGCTCCAGGTGACCGCCGATGTCACCTTCGTCTACCCGGTCACGCGCGCGGCGGAGGGCAGTGGTGAGGTCGTGCGCACGATCGTACGGCGCGAGATCGTGATGAGCTGGGATGATCCGGCCAAGGTGATCACAAAGCCGGGAACGCTCTCGCTCGTCTCGTACAAACTCGACATGACCAACGGCGGCTGCGGCGCCCACACCGGCTACTTCACACCAGCTTTCGAGACGGAACGGCCGACCGGCGCGTCCGGTGCCGAGGTCGATCCGTACGACCGCAGCACATCGATCGACCAGCGTATTCAGGCCGCGGGTGACGGGTGCGGGGTCGCCACACGGTCTTAGCTACCGGTAGTTCGTTGAATCCGGCGGTAGAGGTCGATGTCGTGTCCGGTGGTGACTGAGGGGCCCCGGGTTTCCCGGAAGGGCCTTGACCCAAGGCCGGGAAGTCAAGGGATTTCCACTGGTGTCAAGGGGGGTTGAGGTCAGGGAGCTGTCGATAAATAACTCCTGGCGCTATGAAGGCTGTTGGCCCGTAGGATGCGAGTGTGTCGGAGGGGATCGAGGCGGGACTGGCGGAGGTGTTCGGGCTGTTGCTGCCGCATCTGGACGAGCGGCGGCGACGGCCGGCGTTGGGGGGCTGCTGCCCGCGTGCGGGGCATGGCGGGATTCACTCGGTGGCGGGTGCTGCGGGGGTGCGGAGTCGACGGTGTCGCGCGGGTTGCGGGAGCTGGAACGCGGTGAGGAGCCGGATGGCCGGGTTCGGGCGGCGGGCGTTGGGCCGCAAGCGGCTGCGGGACGCTGATCCTGAGCTAGACCCGGTACGAGCCGAACCCGGCGGCCGTCGCGCACAGCGTGACCGACAGCAACGACACCAGCGAGAGGGACCGGCCCCGAGGATCACGTGGGCCTCTCACCTCGGCCGGCCGCCGCAGTAGCAACGTCCGCTCCGACGCGAGCGACATCGACTCCATGACGGGCACACATGGCAGACTGACGATTCACCGAGGCTCCGAAGGCACAGGGCGACTTGCGTCACCCCGCTCAAGGGAGCTTCGGTCTTCCACGTCACGGACCGCTCACCTGCGGAACATCTCGATCCCGGACCTTGCGTCGGCCTGAGGTGGGGCCACTCACCGGGCCGCTGAGGGCGCCGACGGTGGTCGTCAACGACCGACCTCGCCCGAACACTGGAGGAAAGGACCAAAACCGATGGAACACTCTGCGGAAGTCCCCACCACGCTCGGCGAGCAGCTCCTGCTCCTGTCGTTGGACGACGAATCCGGCACCGCCAAGGAATCGGCGAAGGTGGCCCTGGCCATCTCCGCGGCCTCGCTGGTGGAACTGGCGCTGGCCGACCGGATCGACGTGACCGACGACAAGGTCACCGTCGTCGATCCGAGTCCGCTGGGCGAGCCCGCCCTCGACACCGCACTCGCCGCCATCGTCGACAAGGCCGATCCGCGCAAGATCAAGTACTGGATCGACCAACTGAAGACGGAGGCGCTGACCCGGGCGAACACGGGCCTGATCGAGAAGGGGCTGGTCTGGGAGGAGAGGAAGAAGGTGCTCGGTCTCTTCCCTGTTCGTCGCTATCCGGAGGCCGACGGATCCGTGGAGGCGGCGGTACGACTTCGCCTCGACGAGGTCGTCCTCCGGGGCGCGGCGCCGGATGTTCGTACGGCGAGCCTGGTGGCCCTGCTGCACGGAGCGAAACTGCACCGTCTGGCATTCCCGGACGCCGACACGCGCCGGGCCGCGGCGGTCATGGAGTCGATCTCGCATGGCCAGTGGTCCGCGACGGCCGTGCGCAACGTGGTGAAGGCCGCGGACGACGCGATGGCAACGATCATCGCGGTGACGGTCACGACGGCCGTCATCGCGGGCAGTTGACGGCAGGACGGCGAGTGCGCGGGGTCGGCCGCGGTCTACGGCCAGCCGTGCTCGGTGAGCGGCTCCGCGTTCCCGAGGTATCCGCGCAGTCCGGCGGCCGGGTACTCGATCATGTCCACGGGCAACGCGTGTACCGACCACCAACGCAGGGCGAGGCACTTCTCGGGCTCACGGTTCACCGGCTCGCCCGTCCATCTGGTCGCCAGGAAGAACAAGCCGATCCGCTGACTGGCCGCATCCTGCCTGTGGTGCACGACGTGCACGAGTCGTAGGTGTTCGGGCCGGACCTCGACGCCGGTCTCCTCGCGTAGTTCGCGGGCGGCGCCTACGGTGAGCGGTTCGCCGGCGTCCAGTTTGCCCGAGGGGGCGTGCCACCGGCCGTAGCCGTAGGGGCCGCCGCGCTGGGAGAGCAGCACGTGATCGCCGTCGCGCAGAATCACGTGTGTGTCGACTACGGGGGTCGCCGGTCTCGTAGGCACGCGCTCATGAGTCACCGTGGGGTTGTCGGGGGTTGGCGGTCTGATGGTGTGCCGACGCTATCCCGGTGTGTGGTGACGCGTCTCGCCTCATGCGCCCGCCGGGTGCGTGGGGACGGGCCACGCGCGGGTGTCTTCAGTAGAGTGTCCGAGGTCGACTACTCGTGTCGTACGACAAGTGGGGGACGGCGCGCGGCCGTCGAGACCCGGGGAGACAGCCGCCCCGATCGGGCGCGTGGCCGAAGGGCGGCCTGGGTCGGGCCGCGCGGTGCCGGAGGGGGAGTGCCATGACGGAAGCCGAAGCGTCGATCGACGGGCGAGGTGGTTCGCCGCCGGACGACGCGGTCGTCGAGGTGCGCGACCTGACGATGTCCTACCGAGACCGTCAGGTGCTGCGCGGAGTCGACTTCACGGCCCGGCGGGGGGAGGTCCTCGTCTTGCTCGGGCCGAACGGGGCGGGGAAGACCACCACCATCGAGATCCTCGAAGGGTTCCGGGCGCGTTCCTCCGGGCATGTGTCCGTGCTCGGCGTGGACCCGGCCACCGGCGACGAGTGGTGGCGGGCCCGGCTGGGCATGGTGCTGCAGTCCTGGCGCGATCACGGCAAGTGGGCCGTGCGGGAGCTGTTGGCCCACCTGGGCGCGTACTACGCGCCGTACTCCACGGCGTCGGTGCGGCGCCCCTGGGACGTCGACGAACTCCTTGCCGCCGTCGGGCTGACGGAGCAGGCGGGGCAGCGGGTGGGAGCGCTGTCCGGGGGGCAGCGTCGCCGTCTGGACGTGGCGATCGGCATCGTGGGCAGGCCCGAGATGCTCTTCCTCGACGAGCCCACGGCCGGCTTGGACCCGCAGGCGCGCAGCGAGTTCCACCGTCTGGTGCGGGGGCTGGCCGACGAGCGCACCACGGTCCTGCTGACCACGCACGACCTCGCCGAGGCGGAGAAACTCGCGGACCGCATCCTCCTTCTCGCCGGGGGCCGGATCGTGGCGGACGGCTCCGCCGAGGAACTCTCCCGGCAGGCGTCGGCGAGCGCCACCGTGCGCTGGACGCGGCAGGGACGGCCCTTCGTCCGGGAGACGGAAGAGCCCACCGGCTTCGTCCGCCGGTTGTTCGAGGAGCACGGCGAGGCCATCGGCGACCTGGAGGTGCGCCGAGCCGGCCTGGAGGACACCTATCTGTTGATGGTCAGGGAGTGGGAGGCGGGGATCGTCCCCGAGGACGGTCCGGTGCGACGCTTGGGGGAGGGGGCGCGATGAACCCGATGTGGCACGCGGTGCGGGTGGGGGTGCGCCGAGGGGTGACGGAGCTGCGTCACACCTTCACCAACGGGCAGGACGTCTTCGGATTCGCCCTCTGGACGGTCATGCTGATCGCGCCCCTGTTCTTCTTCCGGGACGACTCGCTGAAGGGTACCGAGGTCTCCGTCGCGGCGTTCGCCCTGCCGAGTCTGCTCGGGATGACGCTGGTCTTCACGGGCGTGATCACGATGGCCCAGATCCTGGCGGCCGAGCGGGAGGACGGGACGCTGCTGCGGGCCAAGTCGGTGCCGAACGGGATGGTCGGGCACTTGGTCGGCAAGATCGTGATGGTGTCCGGCACGGCGCTGGCCTCGATGCTGCCGGCACTCGTGGCGGGTCTGCTCCTGGTGGACGGAGTGGCCGGGCAGGGGGCCGCGGGGTTGCTGACGCTGCTGTGGGTGGTGCCGTTGAGTCTGGTGGCGACCCTGCCGGTGGGCGCGGTGATCGGTTCTCTCGTCACCAATCCGCGGACGGTCGGACTGTTGATGCTGCCGGTGATGGGGCTCGTGGCCGTCTCGGGGATCTACGTCCCGCTGACTCGGCTGCCCGAGTGGCTTCAGGCGGTCGGGCAGTTCTTCCCGATCTACTGGAGCGGGTTGGGCATTCGTTCGGCGATGCTCCCCGCCGACGCCGTCGTCGCCGAGGTGGGCGGCTCCTGGCGGCGGCTCGGGACGCTGGTGGCGTTGGGAGTCTGGTCGGTCGCGGGGCTGCTGATCGCCCCGCCCCTGCTCCGCCGGATGGCCCGGCGCGAGTCCGGGTCGGCGGTCGCGGAGCGGCGGCGCAAGGCCATGCAGCGCGTGGGCTGAACACCCGCGAGGCGCCGGAGGCGTGTGCGCCGCCCGCCCCGGGGTGAACGCTTGCGGGGCGCGCTCGCCTCCGTGCGGGCAGGGCCGCGCGGCCTTCGGTCTCCGCTCGGGGCGATCGTCGACGAGGGTTCACCTGGCGTCCAGCGGGCGGACGTCGAGGTGATGGATCTTGTGGGGATGCGCAGTCGACGGTTCGGATCAACGCGGGGCGGTGCGGCGGCCGAGAGCCGCGACCCGCACTGGGACAACCTCCGGTTTCTGTCGGGCACCCTCGTCGTCCTCGGACACGCGACCGACACGATCACCGACCGGGACGGGCTGCGCTGGCTGCAGATCGCCACCTGGGCGCTGCGCGTCCCCGTGTTCGTCATGGTCGCGGGCTACTTCAGCGGGGCCGACACCCTCACCCCCAGGGGGGCGCGCCGGCTGGTCGAGTCGATCCTGGTGCCGTACCTGCTCATCGGTCTCCTGCACACCCTGCAACAGCGCTGGTTCTACGGCGACTGGAGCTTCCAGGTGGTCGATCCGCCGTGGGCCCTGTGGTTTCTTCTCTCCCTGTTCTTCTGGCGGTTGGGCCTCCCGTGCCTCGCGCGGCTTCGCCACCCGTTGACCACGTCCGTGGTGGCGGCCCTGGTCGTCGGATACCTGTCCGATTTCGACGGTTCGCTGTCGCTGTCGCGGACGGTGTGCTTTCTCCCCTTCTTCGTCGTCGGCTGGAGGCTGCGGCAGGGAGCGCTGGACGAGCTGATGCGGGCCCGGTGGAGCGGACCGGCCGCGGTCTCGGTTCTGGCGGTCACCGCCGTCTCGGCCTGGTACGTCCGCCACGACGTGTCGTTCGGCTGGCTCCGGATGAGCGGCCCCTACGACGCCGGCCATCCCACGTCCCTGCCCTGGGCCTGGACGATCCGTGCGGGGGTGCTGCTCTGCGGGACCGTGATCGCGCTCGCCTTCGTCCGTGCGGTGCCGCGCCGGCGACTCCCGTGGGTGACGTACCTCGGCGCCGGTGGCCTCTATGTCTACGTGTTGCATCCGCTGGTGCTGCGACCGGTGTTGCGCTGGTGGGGGATGGACTGGGTGGGGCCGTGGTGGGAACAGGGACTGGTGGTGGTCCTGGCGGTGGCCCTGTCGATGCTGCTCGCGTCGGCCCCGGTTCGTCGGCTCGCCCGCCCGGTCGTCCAGCCGAGGCTGCCGTGGCTGTTTCGGGCGGAAGACGGCGAGCGGGGAGAACTCCCGCGTCGGCCGCCTCGGGCGTCCGTCCCGGGGCCGCACTCCGCCGAACGGCGCCCGCTCGCCTCGACACGCCGGCCCTGACCGCCCGGATCGCGCATCGGCCCCGGGAGGCGAGGCCGCGCGGGCGTCTCCGTCAGGCGGGTCGCTCCGGCGACCCGCCCCGGGCCACCCCGGTGGTCCTCCACAGCGAGACCATCGTGAGCGCGCACAGCGCGGCACCGAACGCGATGCTCACCTGGCACCCCTCCACGAAGTCCTGCTTGGCCGCCTCGGCGATGGCCTCGGTCTGGCCGGGAGCCGGCGACGACAGCGCCCGGCCCGGCCCGACCTCGGCGGCGTATGCGCGGGGGTTGGCGTCGTCGATGATCTGATCGACGATCGCCTGTCGGGCCTCGGCGTCCGGCACCACGTCGTTCAGCCGGTCGTCGAGCGTGCTGCCCAGCCAGACGGCCAGGATGCTGCCCAGGACGGCGAAGCCGAAGGTCGAGCCGATCGCCCGTTGCGCGCTCATGATGCCCGAGGCCATGCCCGCGCGGTCCGAGGGCACCGCGCTCATCGCGAGGGCGGTCACGGGGGTGGCCAGCAGGGCCACACCGGCTCCGCAGACGAACAGACCGGCGGCGACCACGGCCAGCGACAGGGGCATTCCGACGATGACGACGACGAGCCCCGCGACCAGCAGGGGTTGCCCGATCCTCGCGATCCGCAGCGACCCGTACCGCGCGACCAGCCGCCCCGAGATGGGCGAGAGCAGCATGATGTTGAAGGAGAACGGGAGGATGAGCAGCCCGGCCTCCTCCGGCGTGTATCCCTCGATGTTCTGGAAGTACTGCGTGACGATCAACAGCATCCCGTACGCGCCGAAGAACGCGGACAGGATCGTGGCGATGCCCACCGCGTAGACGCGGCGGCCGAAGAGCCGGACGTCCATCATCGGGTCCGGGTTCCGGTACTCGTACCAGGCGAAGGCGGCGAGTCCGACCGCTCCGACCGCCAACAGGGTGAGGATCAGTGTCGACGCCCACCCGGCGCTCTGGCCCTCGATCAGGCCGTAGGACAGCGCCCCGATGGCCACGATGAACAGCAGCTGCCCGCCCCAGTCGAACCCGCGGGGCCGGCTCTCCCGGGACTCCACGACGTGGCGGAGGGTCAACACGAGGACGGCCACCCCGCCGGGCACGTTGACCATGAACACCGCGCGCCAACTGACGGTCTGCGTCAGGACCCCGCCCACCGTCGGTCCGAGAGCGGTGGCGAAGCTGGCCACCCCGGTCCACAGGCCGATCGCCTTCGCCCGCTCCCCGACGTCGTCGAACGCCGCGCTCACCAGGGCCAGCGACGTCACCGTCACCGTCGCCGCGGCGATGCCCTGGACGGCGCGGGCGATGGCCAGCAGGGTGAGGCTCGGGGCGAGCCCGGCGGCCACCGAGGCGGCGGTGAAGACGGAGACGCTGATCAGGAAGAGGAGCCGGCGTCCGAAACGGTCGGCCGTGGTGGCCCCGGCCATGATGAAGACGGCCATACCGATGGAGTAGGCGGCGACCACCCACTGGAGCCCTGCCTCGCCCACCCCGAAGTCCCGCTGGATGTCCGGCAGCGCCACGTTGGCGATCAGGGCGTCGAGGAAGACCATGGAGAGGCCGAGCCCGGTGGTGAAGACGGTCAGCACCTGCGTCCGGGTCCACCGGGCGCGTTGGTGTCCACTTCTCCGAGGCACCGTCACACGGTAGACCTGCGGCGACTCCATCCCCCGGTGGGACACGGTCTCGAAGCGGTCGTGTGCCGGGCGTTCCCGCCCGGGGCGTCGGGACAGTCCGGCCGGCTCGGGCTCTGGGCCCTCCCGTCGCCGGGCCCCTGGTGGTGGAGGGGGACATGCGGAGGAACCCCGGAGAACGTCCTCGGGCCGTCTCCTGGGCGAAGATGGGCGCCGTCCTCCTCTCCCGGCGCCGCCGCCGGTCCCCGACCGTCGGCGCCGGGGCGCCCGACCGGTCCGCCGGGCGGGCGGTCGGTACGGAAAGTGGGAGCCAGCCATGCGGTTCGGACACCGTCACCCGAGGCGGCACGGTAAGGGGCGAGGGGCCGGCCCCGGCGGCCACGATCCCCGACGGGCGCACCCCCGTCCGGCCCTCACCCTGGTGGCGTCCTCCCTCTGCATCTTCGTCGTCCAGCTCGACTTCCTCGCGCTCAACCTGGCGCTGCCGCGCATGGCCACCGAGTTGGGCACAACGACCACCTCGTTGCAGTGGGTGATCAGCGGGTACATGCTCGCGATCGCCGCGGTGCTCATCCCGGGAGGCAGACTGGGGGACATCCTGGGTCGTCGACGGATGCTGCTCGTCGGTCTGGCGGTGTTCGGTCTCTCCTCGCTCGCCGCGGGGCTGTCCTCCGAGGCCGGAGTGATCATCGTGATGCGCATCGTCCAGGGGGTCGGCGCCGGCATCCTCTTCCCTCTCGCCATCGCCGTCATCACGGACGCCTATCCACCCGAACGCACCATGCGCGCCATCGGCGACGCCTACGGGATCGGTGCCGTGGCGCTGGCGCTCGGGCCGGTGTTCGGCGGTGGGGTCACCCAACTGCTGAGTTGGCGGGTCGTCCTGCTGTTCAATGTCCCGACCTGCGCCGTGGCCATCGCCGTCGTGATCCTCGGGGTGCGCGAGTCGCGCGACACCACCGTGCCCCGCTCGATCGACCTGCCGGGCGTCCTCGCCGTCGCCCTCGGCATCGCGGTCGTCACCTACGCGGTCGACCGTTCCACGGACTGGCCGGGCGGCGTGGTCGCCGGACTCGCGGTGGTGGGGGTGTTGCTGCTGGTCCTGTTCGTGCTCAGGGAGCGGGTGGCACGCTGGCCGCTGGTGGCGCTCGACCTGTTCCGCAACAAGCCCTATGTGATCATCACCGCGATGGCGACGGTCGCCAACCTGGCCTTCGTCGTGGCCATGTACGGCTTCACGATCCAGCTCCAGGAGGTGGACGGCTACTCCCCGCTGGTGTCGGGGCTGGTGTTCCTCGCCGCGTCCGTCGCCGCGGGCGTGGCGGCCCCCCTCTCCGGCCGCCTCGGCGAGCGCTTCGACATGCCTCGCACCATGACCCTGGCGACCCTGGTCGGCGCGCTCGGACTGTTCGTCGCGTCCTTCGACGGCGGGCTCGGTGCCTACCTGCCGGGGCTGGCGCTGACCGGCTTCGGGTACGGCATGGGCTGGGCGTTGGGCAGCATCGGCACCCAGGTGGTGGTCCCCGTCGAGCGGGCCGGTCAGGCGTCCGGCGTGGAGCTGGCGATCGTGATCGGTGTGGCCGGTCTCTGCGTCGCCGCGGGGGCGACCTTCATCGAGGTGCGGGCCGAGCACGTGGGCCTCGGGGGCTCCGTGGACGGGCTTCTGCGGTGGATGGCGGTGGGGAGCGCGGCCGCCGGGGTCGCCCTCGGGCTGCTCGCCGAGCGCCTGATGCCGCGCACGACCGCCGCGGACACGAACGGCGGTTGAGCGGCACCGCTCGTGGCGCGGGGCCACTCGCCCGGTGCCTCGGTCATCCCACGGCCGAACCGCCCTCGCGCGGTGAGGACGCGGGGCGGGCAGCCGGGCTGGTCGGTCCGACCTCAGTCGATATTGGCGATGACCGCGGAGGCGACGCAGATTCCGAATACGGCTGCGACGCTCACGCCGACAATAGCGGCACCCAGGGAAGCCGTCGGCACACCGTGCGGAACCATCGAGCCGTCGTCGTCCTCGCGCAGTTCCGCGTGGGTGAGGGCGATGACTCGGTGGGTGATCTGGTTGTCGCGCATTTCGTCTCCTCGCTCGGGTTCGTACGGTCTCCAACTTCTCAGCCAGGGCGGTAACCCCTCGTCCCCTCACCGTCCCCGTACCGGGAGGAACGCCTGTCCCCCGTCCGGCGGAGGGGTGTCGGCGCGGACGCCGCGGCGGAGGCCCGGCCGACGAACCGCCGCGCCGGGCGGACCTCGCGTGTGGCCCGTCAGGTGTCCTGCCCGGTCCGCGGCGGGCGGCCGGAGGCCGAGTCCGCCGGTGTCGCGGTCTCGGGCCGGGTCAGCAGAGCGAGGGTGTCGGTGATGTGGCGCTCGACCGGTTCCTTGGCGACGCCGAGCCCGCCGAGCGGGCCCCGGCCGTTCTCGTGCTCCAGCAAGGCGAGGAGCAGGTGCTCGGTGCCGACGTGGTGGTGGCCCAGGCGGAGCGCCTCCCTGGTGCACAGTTCCAGGACCTTTCGCGCCCCGGCGCCGTAGGGCACCACCGCCGGCGCCTCCGGGTCCGCCGTCGGGAGTGTGGCCCGGGCCGCCTCCCGGACGGCGTCGGGGGAGACGTGCTGCGCGGCGATGGCCTGAGCGGCCAACCCTCCGGGTTCGCGCAGCAAGCCGAGGAGCAGGTGGGCGGGGAGCCCCTCGGTGGCGCCGGCGGCCCTGGCCTCTTCGTGAGCGGCGGCCACCACGCCCCGGGCGCGCGGGGTGAAGCGGCCGAAGCCCGGTTCCTGTTCGGGACTGCTCGGTTCCTTGGGGACGAAGCGCTTCTGGGCGGCCTGCCGGGTGACGCCCATCCGGCCGCCGATCTCGGTCCAGGAGGCGCCCGAGCGCCTGGCCTGGTCCACGAAGTGGCCGATGAGGTGGTCGGCCATGTCGGTCAGGTATTCGGCGGCCAGGACCGCGTCCTCCAGTTGGTCCAGAGGGGCCGGGTGCGACCGGCGGATGGCCGTGATCAGGTCGTCCAGGCGCACGGTGGGGGCGATGACGGAAGGCGTGGGGTTCGCGTGTTCGGTCATGTGTCAACCGTAGGTTGCACCCCTCTTTCGCGTCAACCATGGGTTGACGGTGGGCGGTGGGGGGGACGTGACACCATCGGGGGGTGAGTACGCCCGACACCGTGGACCGTGCCCTACGGCTCGCCCTCCACGACACCGCCGAAGCGAGTCTCGACATCGCCGCGTCGCTGCTGGCGGCCGATCCGGCGGCCGACACGGAACTCCTTCGTCGAGGCGTCGAGTTCGTCTCCGGCGCCTGGGCGCGCGGCTGGATGCCCGCCGATGTCGTCCGGGTCGTCCGCCGGGAGCTGGGCGACCGCCACGTGCGGCCGGTCGTCGAGTCGATCCTCGCCCAGGCGCCCGGCGACGTGCCCCGGTGCGAGCGCTGGGCGGCGCAGGTGCGCGATCTGGACCGGCACGACGGCGAGCCGGCCGCCGGAGACCGCTTCTCGCGGGCCACCGTCGTCCTGGAGTCGTACCGCCTGCTGGTCCGGCTCCCGGTGCTGGAGGCGCTGGAGGGCGACGGGCGGGACGGGCCCCGGCGCGGACCCGGGCGGCCCGCGGAATCCCGACTCCTCACCCGGGTCCGCGCCCTGTTGGCCAAGGCGGAGGCGACCGACTTCCCGGACGAGGCGGAGGCGCTCACCGCCAAGGCGCAGGAGCTGATCGCCCGTCACGGCCTCGAAACGCCGGGCCTCGCAGGTTCCGAGGTGCCGGCCGGAGAGGCGCCCACCGCGCGCCGGGTCGGTGTTGATCCCCCCTATGAGGGGATCAAGGCGCTGTTGTTGGACGCGGTCGCGGGCGCCAACGGCTGTCGCGCCGTGTGGCAGGAGGACCTCGGGTTCTCCACCGTCGTCGGTTTCGAGCACGACCTGGAGGTCGTGGAGCTGCTGTACGCCTCGCTGTCGGTCCAGGCCGACGCGGCGATGGTGCGGGCGGAGGCGGTGGAACGCGCCGGTGGGCGCAAGCGGACCAAGACCTTCCGGCGATCGTTCCTGGCCGCGTACGCGGGACGGGTCGGGGGTCGACTGCGGGAGGTCGCGCGGGCGGCGCACCCGGAGGACGGGGGGACGCTGCCGGTGCGGGCCGCCCGGGAGGTCGCGGTCGACGACCGGGTGGAGCGGATGTTCCCCCGGGCGACCGCGACGAGACTCCGCGGCGTGGACGACGAGGCGGGCTGGGTCGCGGGGACCGACGCCGCGGATCGCGCCCGTGTCGCCGCGCCCCGCGCGCTCGGGGGTCGTCGAGGCTAGGGGAACCTCGGGGATCCACGCGCGGCACGCTCACGTCGGTTGGAGGGGCGCCGTCGGGCCGAGGCGCCTCCGACGTTCCGATCGGCCCGCGCGCGGGGGGCGGGGGTTACCCGTACCGACCGCCACCGTGCGCGGGGCGTGACGGAGACGGCCGGGGAGGACGTTCACACAGCGCGCCGTAGTCGCGTGCCCGCGCCGCGTGCACGTGCATCCGCTCATGCATCTGCACGCGAACGGCGTTATGATCCGATCCAGTTGACCACTGCATCCAAGGGGCGCGAGGACCGTGCGGATCCGATCCCGCACCGGTACCCGTGCGCATCGGCATCGGGGAGCGACCAGTGAACCACGACGTGTACGACACCCGTGGCACCTACGAGGAGGGCGACACCGAGGCCGTTGTGCCCGGCGCGCGCAACGGGGTGGCCGCGACCAGACTGCGCGGCGCGGCCTGGCAGAAGAGCCGGCACAGCAACTCACAGGGTTCCTGCGTCGAGTTCGCCCGGCTGCCGGGCGGTGAGGTCGCCATGCGCAACTCGCGTTTCCCGGAGGGCCCGGCGCTGGTGTACACCCGGGCGGAGATCGAGGCGATGCTGCTGGGCGTCAAGGACGGGGAGTTCGACCACCTGATCGCCGGCTGAACCGCGTCCGGCCCCGGTGGTCCCCCCGTCGTGTCGATCGGGGGGTCGCCGGGGCCGGGCACGTGGTTCGGCTCCGCGGTCGGCCGGGTCCCCCGCCGACCGGCGGCTTCATCCGGCCGGGCGACCCCGGGACACTCGGAACGACGCCCAGACGACCTTGCCGCCCGGGCCGCCGGTCATCGGGTGCCAGCCCCAGCCGTCGCTGAAGGACTCCACGAGGAACAGGCCGCGGCCCGACTCCGCGGAGAAGTCCTCGGTCCGCCGTGCGACCGGACCTTCCTGGCTCGGGTCGCGTACCGCGCAGACCAACAGGCCCGGCCAGCGCAGCAGGTGCAGCCGCACCGCCGCGGGAGGCTCACACCCGTGCCGGGGATCGGCCGACAGGGCGTGCCGCAGGGCGTTGGTGACCAACTCGGAGACGACCAGGCGGACGTCGTCGCGGCGCTCGTCGAGGCGCCAGCCGTCGAGGGTGGCCCCGGTGAAGCGTCGCGCCAGCCGAACCGCCTCGTGACAGGGCGGCAGGGCGCGCGAGGCGGCGTTCGAGACGGTCGCCGGGTCCAGCGGCGGAAGGCCCTGCCGTAACGGCTCGAGCATGGTCGATCCATTCGTCCCCATGCGAGGCACTCCCGTGAGTTCGCGGTCGTAGCGAGGCGGCGCGGTGGTGCGAGCCCATCGTTTCGGAAGCGGACCGGAGATGCAAGAGCAGATGCACGTGCACGTGACCGAAATGGACCCTCGCGTACCGCTTGTTGAGTAAATTCTCTGTCACTTCATGTCCCCTCCCGACCGAGTCCGCCCCACCGGTGCGCTGTGGTCTTAGACACCTACTGCGCGAACCTGTGCGTTCTCTTTGGCTCGCCTCCGTTTCCGTAACCGCGCGAGTACTGCTCGAAGTGTTTTGATGGCAGACTTCCGACCCTGACGGACGGTTGGGGAGGCTGGCGAACGTGAGCGCGGGAGAGCCCGGATCGGTGGTCCGGCGGATGTTGCTCGGATCACAACTCAGGCGACTGCGTGAGGCTCGGGGGATCACGCGCGAGGCGGCGGGATACGCCATCCGTGCCTCCGAATCGAAGATCAGCCGTATGGAGCTGGGTCGGGTGAGCTTCAAGACGAGGGACGTCGAGGACCTGTTGACGCTGTACGGCATCACGGACCGGCAGGAGCGCTCGTCCCTGTTGCTCCTGGCCAAGGAGGCCAACGTGGCCGGATGGTGGCACAGCTACTCGGACGTGCTGCCCACGTGGTTCCCCACCTACGTCGGGCTGGAGGGCGCGGCCTCGCTGATCCGCGCCTACGAGGTGCAGTTCGTGCACGGGCTCCTGCAGACCGCCGAGTACGCCCGCGCGGTCGTCCGGCGCGGCATGCGGGACGCGGCCGACGAGGACGTCGAGCGTCGCGTCGCGCTGCGACTGGAGCGGCAGAAGCATCTGGTCGCGGAGAACGCCCCGGAGTTCCACGTCGTCCTCGACGAGGCCGCGCTGCGCCGCCCCTACGGTGACCGCGAGGTGATGCGGGGCCAGTTGCGGCACCTGGTCGAGATGTCCGAGCGCCCCAACATCCGGCTCCAGGTCATGCCGTTCCGCTTCGGAGGCCACTCCGGGGAGAGCGGCGCCTTCACGATCCTCGGCTTCCCCGAGTCCGACCTCTCCGACGTCGTCTACCTGGAGCAGCTCACCAGCGCCCTGTACCTCGACAAGCGGGAGGACGTCGCCCAGTACGAACGGGTGCTCGACGAACTGATGCGGGATGGGCCGGGGCCGGAGGAGAGCCGTGATCTTCTTCGGGGTCTGCTTCAACTTCAGTGAAACGTCAGTACGATGACGTCCCATCAGACTGCGATGGTGATCGGGTTCCGCGCCGTGGTCGAACCGACGGGCGCCGGTCGGGATCATCGTCGCCCGCGGATTTCGTCGGCTCGCCTGCCTCGGCAGCAAGGGATTGAGGGATCACATGTCGTCGTACTTCACCGATCTGGCTCTGCAGTACATCGACGGTGAGTGGCGCCCGGGCAGCGGCTCCTGGGACATCATCGACTTCGACCCGTACGACGGCGAGAAACTCGCCTCGGTGACCATAGCCACCACCGACGAGGTCGACGCCGCCTACCGGGCGGCCGAGCGCGCCCAGAAGGCCTGGGCCGAGACGAGCCCCTACGCCCGACGCGCGGTGTTCGAGAAGGCGCTCCGCCTGATCGAGGAGCGCGAGCCGGGGATCGTCGAGGCGATCGTCGCCGAGTTGGGCGGCACGCGTCCGAAGGCCGTCTTCGAACTGCACCTCGCCAAGGAGTTCCTGCGCGAGGCGATCCACCTGGCTCTCAGCCCCGAAGGGCGCATCATCCCCTCGCCTGTGCCCGGCAAGGAGAACCGCGTCTATCGGATGCCGGTCGGCGTGGTCGGGGTCATCAGCCCCTTCAACTTCCCCTTCCTGCTGTCGCTGAAGTCGGTCGCCCCGGCGCTCGCGCTCGGCAACGGCGTCGTCCTCAAGCCTCATCAGAACACCCCGATCGTCGGCGGCACCCTGGTCGCCAAGATCCTCGAGGACGCCGGACTGCCCCCCGGTCTGCTCAACGTCGTCGTCACCGACATCGCCGAGATCGGCGACGCCTTCGTCGAGCACCCCATCCCCAAGGTGATCTCCTTCACCGGGTCGGACAAGGTCGGCCGGCACGTGGCCACGCTCTGCGCCCGGCAGTTCAAGCGCGCCGTGCTGGAGCTGGGCGGCAACAGCGCCCTGGTGGTCCTGGACGACGCGGACGTCGACTACGCGGTCGACGCGGCCGTCTTCAGTCGCTACATCCACCAGGGTCAGGTCTGCATGGCCGCCAACCGCGTGCTGGTCGACCGCTCGATCGCCGACGCCTTCACCGAGAAGTTCGTCGCCAAGGTGCGCGGTCTGAAGGCCGGCGACCCCCGCGACCCGGAGACGGTCATCGGGCCGGTGATCAACTCCTCGCAGGCCGAATCCCTCTCCGGCGTCGTGGAGCAGGCCCTCGCCGAGGGCGGAAGGGCACTGCTCCGCGGCCGGGTCACCGGCAACCTGGTGGAACCGTCGGTCCTGACGGACCTGCCGCCGGACTCCGCCCTGCTCCAGCAGGAGGTCTTCGGCCCCATCGCCTTCGTCGTGCCCTTCGACGGCGAGGAGGAGGCGGTCCGCCTGGTGAACGACTCGGCCTACGGACTGAGCGGTGCCGTCCACACCGCCGACGTCGAACGGGGGGTGCGGTTCGCCAAGCGCGTGGAGACCGGCATGTTCCACGTCAACGACGGCACCGTCCACGACGAGCCGATCGTGCCGTTCGGCGGGGAGAAGAACTCCGGTCTCGGCCGCCTCAACGGCGACGCCATGCTGGAGGCGTTCACCACACAGAAGTGGATCTCGGTGCAGCACGGCCGGAGCCGGTTCCCCTTCTGACCTCCTGCCCCGTGCCCCGATCGCCACACCGTGGCACGGGGCACGGGGCACGGGGCACGCCCCTCGACCCGAGGGCATGCCGGCGGTCAGCACCGGGGCGCCCGGTGGGCGCCACCATCGGCCCTCCCGCCCGCACGCGCCGGACTCGCGCCGCGCGCGCCGCCAACCCCCGGCGCGCGGTCACGCCCGTGGCGGGCGCCACGCGCGGGTCGCCCGGCGGAACCACAGCCGATCCTGGGGGGATTCACGGAACCCGGCGAACCGGGGCCGCGTTGATACGTTGGGACAGCCAGTCCCCGCCCGTCTCCCAGCCCCAGGAGCCACAGTCCCGTGACCACGCTTGCGCTCGGCCCCGAGTGGCTCAGCCCGGATTATCTGATCTCGACGTTCAGCCTGCCGGGCATCCTGCTGATCGTCTTCGCCGAGTCCGGGTTCTTCGCGTTCCTGCCCGGCGACTCGTTGCTGTTCACCGCGGGGCTGTTCGTCGCACAGGGGGAGTACATCAGCCAGCCGCTGTGGCTGGTCTGCCTGCTGATCGTGCTCGCCGCCGTCCTCGGCGACCAGGTGGGCTACACGATCGGCAAGGTCTTCGGCCCGAAGATCTTCAACCGTCCGAACTCCCGGCTCTTCAAACAGGAGAACCTGGAGAAGGCCCACGACTTCATGGAGAAGTACGGGCCCAAGGCCATCGTCCTGGCCCGCTTCGTGCCGATCGTGCGGACCTTCGCGCCGATCACGGCGGGCGCCGGCCGGATGAAGTACCGCACCTTCCTCACCTACAACGTGACCGGCGGGATCCTCTGGGGCACCGGCGTCACCCTCGCGGGCTACTGGCTCGGCCAGATCGAGCTCATCCGCACCAACGTCGAGTCGATCCTCATTCTGATCGTCTTCCTCTCCGTGGTGCCGATCATCGTCGAGTACCTGCGGGAGCGGAGCAAGAACAAGCGGGCGGCCGCGGCCGAGCCCTCCGCGGCGCCCGAGTCGGAGCGGGCCCCCTACCCGGTGATGGACGACGCGACGACCCGACTCCGCCGCATCGACCCCTCCCAGGAGCGGTACGCGCACGAGTACGGCTCCCCGTACCCGCCGGCGGAGCCCCGCCGGCCGCGTCACCCCGAGGGTGGGGCGCCCCAGGCGGGCCAGGCCCCGGCGCACCCCTACACCCCCCCGGACCCTCACCACGCCCAGGCGCCCCACCCGGCCCAGGAGACCTGGCACGCCCCCGGGCCGTACCCCGGTCAGGACTTCCGCGGCGGCCCCACCGGCCCGTACTCGACGCCCGGATCGGCCCCCCACGACGGCCGTGGCGACCAGGACCCTCGGGCCACGTACGACGGCCGACGGGATCACCGTCAGCCCCACGGCGGCCAGTAGGGTCCCACGCCGACCGGGGGCGGGCCGACGACCCGCCCCCGGTCGGCGTCGCGCGTCGCCCCGCCCCCGCTCAGAACCCGCGAGTCCGCTTCGCCGCCCGGCGTCCCTCGGCGCTCGCCGCCCCTGGCAGCCTCAGGAACAGCCGCGAGATCTCCGATCCCAGATTGACGCCGATCGCGATCGCCAGTGCCAGCGCGACCGCCTTCGACAGCGACGCCATGCCGTCGTTGACCTCGCTCTGGGCGAGACCCAGCAGGCCGAAGTAGACCGCGGAGCCGGGGAGAAGCGGCCCGATCGCCGCTGTGGTGTAGGGCAGCGCCGAGGCGAACCGGTACCGCGACATCAGCTGTCCGAACAGGCCCACCAGGCCCGCCGCGGCGGCCGTCGAGGCCACGGGCGAGATGTTCCCCGCGTAGTGCATGGCGCCGAAGACGCACCAGGCGACGCCGCCGTTGAAGGTGACGGCCAAGACGGTGGATCGTTCCTGCTGAAGCAGCACGGCGAAGGCCAGGGAGAGCAGCATGGCGGCGCCGATCTGCGCCGGCGGCTGGTCGCCCGTGCCCAGCCGCGCGTCCGGCGCCAGTTCCGCGCCCACCTGGACGCCGAAGTAGAGCAGGACGAGCACCCCGGCCACGATGCTGACGAAGAAGTACATGACCTCCAGAAGCCGGGCGGAGGCGGTGATGTAGAAGCCCGTGAGACCGTCCTGCACGCCCGCCACCAGCGCGCGACCGGGCAGCAGGGCGAAGAGGCCACCGGTGATCACCGCGGAGGCCTTGACGTCGACGTGCGCCAGGTTCAGCGCGACACCCATCGCGGCAGGTGGCATCGCCGCGACGGCGAACTGGTAGAACTCCGGCAGCCCGCGCGCCGACAGCAACCACGCCAGCCGGTCGCCCAGCATCGCCCCCAGCATCGCCGCGAAGAACACCGTCGGCCCGCCGCCGACCAGCACCGACGCCGAGCCGGCCAGCAGCCCGGTCGCGGCGGTCAGCACCCAGGTGGGGTACGGGTGCCGGTTCCGGCGGATGTCGGCCAACCGACCGTAGGCGTCCTCCAACGAGAGGTGCTGCTCGGGGTCGCTGAGGTCGTCCACCAGTCGGTAGACGGCTGCCAGTCGCGTGTAGTCGGTGCCGCGCCGCCGAACCGTCCGCGAGGCCGTCACCGGGTCCTTCACCAGCGAGGGCTGATGCGAGATCGACAGCAGCGTGAACGTGACGTTCGGCTCGCACCGGTCCAGACCGTAGGAGCGACACACGGCGAACATGGCCGCCTCCACGTCCTCGGCGCCCTCGCCGCCGGCCAGCAGGAGTTCGCCGATGCGGAGCGTCAGGTCGAGCACACGGGGAACGGCGGGGCCGTTCTCGTCCTCCTCGCGCTGCTCCTTCTCCGGAGCGGGGCGCTCGGCCACCGGCATGCGCAGCATCGCCCGCATCCGGTCCTGCCAGGGGGCGTCGGTGGCCAGCCCCAACGCCGGGATGCCGTTCGCCGGCGTGAAGGCCGGGGGCGCGCTTCGGGCGTCATAGGTGCTCGGGGGGTTGAACGCCGACCGCTCCGGTTCGGGCTGCCGGGCGTGCGTCGCGCCCAGACCGTTCGGGACGGCGAACTCCGAGGTGATCTCGGACTCGTGATCGGAACGGACGTCCAAGCCCTCGGGAACGGCGAACTCGGACGTCGTCGAGGACTCGGTGTCCGGCGGCGCGGCCCCGGCCCGATACCGGAAGGCGCTCCTGGCCTCGTCCGACTGTGGCTTGCGGTCCTCCGCGTCCGTCACGTGCGTTGCGCTCCCTGCCGACCTGCTGTGAACACGCCCTCCTCTCACCTCAGTATGCGCACCCGAACGCGAACGGGCCGCACGCGAGGCGTGCGACCCGTTCGGCGGGTCCTCCGCGCGGGCGTCGAGGACCGGGTGGCTCAGTGGCCGCCCTGCTCCTCGAAGCGCTTGTAGGAACGCTCGATCTCGGCCTCGGCGTCGGTGCGCCCCACCCAGTTGGCGCCCTCGACGGACTTGCCCGGCTCCAGGTCCTTGTAGACTTCGAAGAAGTGCTGGATCTCCAGACGGTCGAACTCCGAGACGTGATGGATGTCACGCAGGTGTTCGACACGCGGGTCGGTCGAGGGAACGCAGAGAAGCTTGTCGTCGCCGCCTGCCTCGTCGGTCATCCGGAACATGCCGATGGCGCGGCAGCGGATGAGGCAGCCCGGGAAGGTCGGCTCGTCCAGGATGACCAGCGCGTCCAGCGGGTCGCCGTCCTCGCCGAGGGTGTTCTCGACGAAGCCGTAGTCGGTCGGGTAGGCGGTCGAGGTGAAGAGTCGACGGTCCAGGCGGATCCGACCCGTCTCGTGGTCCACCTCGTATTTGTTCCGCGAACCCTTCGGGATCTCGATCGTGACGTCGAACTCCACCGGTGGCTCCTCCATGATCAACACATAGTTCTGGTGGTTAAGTGTCCCTCACGCACCTGGATGATCGCGAAAGGGGTTGGTGGTCGTGCCGGAGCGGAGACCCTGGCAGGGCGCGTTGCCGCTCATGGCGCGGGCCGCGCGCGCCGTGGGGCCGCGTCTCGCCCGTTGCGCACGGTCCGCCGCACCCCGGGTGGGGCGGTTCGCGCGGACCGCGACGCCGCGGACCCTCCGGGGCGTCGGTCCGCGGACCTGGCGCTACCCGGTCGGCGCGCTCGCCGCGGGACTGGCTCTGGCCACCGCGGCGGCGACCGCGGCCGGTCCCTGGGACTCCACGGGTCAGCGTACGGCCGAGCGGCACCGCGCCGTCACCCTCGGTGGCGTGCGTGGCACAGATCACGGCGGTGTCGCGGCGGACCCCGGCGCGGGAGCCGGCCTTCCACGCCCCGCGATCAGCGCGGACCCCGTGCTGCGCGCGCTGGGGCGCACGACCGGCGGAAAGCAGGCGCGTACCGGCCCAGGCGTTTCCGACCTCCTCGAACGCCTCCTCTCCGACCCCGCCCTGGGTTCCCGCCAGACCGCCTCGGTCGTCGATCTGACCACCGGCGAACGCCTCTACGGCACCGGGTTGGACACCCCGCTCACCCCCGCCTCCACCACCAAGATCGCCACCGCCGTGGCGGCCCTCGCCGCCCTCGGCCCCGACCACCGCCTCACCACCCGCGCCGTCCTCGAACCCGAGGGTGACGGACTGGTCCTGGTCGGCGGCGGCGACCCGACCCTCACCGCCCGCCCCGGCAGGCGCGGACTCGCCGACCTGAGGACGCTGGCCGACCGCACCGCCGAGGCCCTCCTCGACCGTGACCTGCGCAAGGTCGCCCTGAGCTACGACGCCTCCCTCTACGCGGGCGACGCCGAGCACCCGATCGGGGTCAACGACAACCTCGCCGAGGTCACCGCGCTGATGGTGGACGAGGCGCGCACGGACGACTCGGTCAGCGGGCCCGTCCACCGCGTCCCCGACCCCGCCGAGCAGGCCACCCTGGCCTTCGCCGCGCTGCTGGCGGAGCGCGGCGTGGAGACCACCTCCCCGTCCGAGTCCCGGGCGACGAAGCGGGCCGTGACCCTCGCCTCCGTCTCCTCGCCGCCGCTCTCCACGCTCGTCGAGAGGATGATGACGCACAGCGACAACGACCTGGCCGAGGCGCTCGCCCGGCACACCGCGCTCGCGTCGGGGAAGCGCGCCGACTTCGCCGGGGCCTCCGCCGCGATCGAGCGCCGCCTGGGCGAGCTCGGCGTCGCCCTCGAAGGCGTACGGGTGCGCGACGGGAGCGGCCTGGACCGCTCCGGGCGGGTGACGGCGCGTGCCCTCACCGACCTGCTCGTGGTGGCGGCGGACCCGGCCCGCCCCGACCTCCGTCCCGCTCTCACCGGTCTCCCGGTCGCCGGCTTCACCGGCACCCTCGCCGGCCGCTACGCCGACGCGGGAGCGGGTGTCGTCCGAGCCAAGACGGGCACGCTGTCCGGCGTCGACACGCTCTCCGGCACCGTGGTCACCCGGGACGGCCGCGCCCTCGCCTTCGCCTTCCTGGCCGACGGCACCGCGAACGCGGCAGAGGCCCGGACCGCGCTGGACTCCCTGGTGACGGCGCTCGCCGACTGCGGATGCCGATAGCCGGGCGGGCAGCCGCCCGACGGCCGCCCCGTCGGGATGGGCGGACACGGCCCGGCCCCGGGCCCCGTCGAGCCCCCCGCCGACCCGCGGCGCCGGCTCGGCCCGTGCCGCTCGCGCGGCCGGCTTCCGTTCCGCACGGCCTGCCCCGGCTGGTGGCGCTCACGTACGGTTGACGCATGACGAGCATCGGTGGTGCCGCATCCTCCGGGATGGTCGACTGGAACCTCGCGGTGGCGACCGCGACCCGACTGGTCCGTCCCGGACCGGAGGTCACCCGCGACGAGGCGCGCGCCATCGTCGCCGAGCTTCGTCGGCACGCCGAGGTCTCCGAGGAGCACGTCCGCGACTTCACCCGGATGGCCTCCGACGCCTCCGGGGACACCCCCGTCCTGGTGGTCGACCGGCCCGGGTGGGTCCGGGCCAACGTCGCGGGCTTCCGCGAGTTGCTCAAGCCCCTGCTCGACAAGATGCGCGACCGGCGGGACGGCACCCCGGGAGGGGCCGTCCTCGGCGCGGTCGGAGGCAAGGTCACCGGTGTCGAGGTGGGATTGTTGCTGTCGTTCCTGTCCTCCCGGGTGCTCGGCCAGTACGAGACCTTCGCTCCCGCGACCCGCGAGCTGCCGGCCGGGGCGAACGGCGGAGGTCGACTGCTGCTGGTCGCTCCGAACATCGTCCACGTCGAGCGCGAACTGGACGTCGACCCACACGACTTCCGGCTCTGGGTGTGCCTCCACGAGGAGACCCATCGCACCCAGTTCACGGCCGTGCCCTGGCTCCGTGACCACGTGGAGAACGAGGTCCGCTCCTTTCTCTCCATGACCGACGTCGATCCGATGACCGTCCTGGAGCGGCTCCGGGAAGCGGCCCAGGCCCTCGCCGGCGGCCGGCCCGAGGGCGAGCGGGACGACGAGGCGAGTTCCCTGGTGGAACTGGTCCAGAGCCCGGCCCAGCGGGAGATCCTGGGCCGTCTCACCGCCGTGATGTCGCTGCTGGAGGGCCACGCGGACTTCGTCATGGACGGTGTCGGCCCCTCGGTGGTCCCCACCGTCGCCGAGATTCGCGAGAAGTTCCAGCGGCGTAGGGCCAAGGGCGCCTCCCGACTCGACATGGCCCTGCGCAGGCTGCTGGGGTTGGACGCCAAGCTCCGGCAGTACCGGGACGGCGAGCGGTTCGTGCGGGCGGTCGTCCAAGAGGTCGGCATGGACGGCTTCAACCGGGTGTGGACCTCGCCGAACACCCTTCCCACCAAGGCGGAGATCGCCCGGCCCGCGGACTGGGTGGCCAGGGTGCGCCGCCGTCCGGAGGAGTGATCCCGTGTCGGTCGGGGCGTCGTCACCGGCACCCGCTCGGGTGGACGATGCTCCAATCACCCGTCCGAGGGACCGTCCGCCCTCGGCCGGCGTGCGATGCTCGGGAGGCGGCCCGTCTCTGTCACCATCGACGCACGCTGAGTGACACCGATCGGGCTCATCCCCCGAAACTCCATGAAGGGCACCGGACATGGGTCCCCATCCTGCGGTCGCGGCGATACGTTCGGCGGTCCGCCGCGTCCTCCACGACATCCTGATCGAACACTCCGGCGGCCCGCCCGCTGCCGACCGCGCGCCCGGCCCCCCGCTGGTCCTGGTGGCCTGCTCGGGCGGCGCGGACTCCATGGCGCTCGCCTCGGCCCTGGCCTTCGAGGCCCCCCGGTCGGGGGTTCGCGCCGGGGGCGTCACCGTCGACCACGGGCTCCAGCCCGGCTCCGACCTCCGCGCCGCCGAGGTGATCCAGCGCCTGCGCGGCCTCGGCCTCGACCCCGTGGACTCCGCCGCCGTCACCGTCGGCCGGGGCGCCGGCCCCGAGGCGGCGGCCCGCGACGCCCGCTACGCCGCGCTCGACGCCGCCGCCGAACGCCACGGCGCCGCCGCCGTCCTCCTGGGGCACACCCGTGATGACCAGGCCGAGACGGTCCTGCTCGGGCTCGCCCGCGGCTCCGGCATCCGCTCCCTGTCCGGCATGGCCGACGTCTCGGGAGTCGACGGCCGCTACCGTCGCCCCTTCCTCCGCCTCGACCGGCAGACCGCCCGCAAGGCCTGCCTCGTCCAGTCGCTCCCGGTCTGGGACGACCCGCACAACACCGACCCCGCCTACACGCGCTCCCGCCTCCGCCACGAAGGGCTGCCGGCTCTGGAGAAGGCACTGGGCAAGGGCGTCGTCGAGGCCCTCGCCCGCACGGCGCGGCTCTCCCGCGACGACGCCGACGCGCTCGACGCCTGGGCCCGTCAGGCGGAGACCGGTGTGCGCGACGCCGCCGGCGGTCTGGACTGCGCCGGGCTCTACGCCTTGCCGCCCGCCGTCCGTCGCCGCGTCCTGCGCCGCGCGGCCGTCGCCGCCGGAGCGCCGGCGGGCTCGCTGTTCGCCCGTCACATCGAGGAAGTCGACCGGTTGATCACGGGCTGGCGCGGCCAGAAGGCCATCAACCTGCCCGGGCGGGTCGTCGCCCAGCGGCAGGGTGGCAGACTGGTGATTCGGCAAGGCTGAATCCGGCCCCCGGCGGACGCCGCGTACGCGGAGCCGCGTGAGCGAGTCGGGGCACGACCGAAAGTGATGCGGGTGGACGCGAAAGACATGGGTGACGACCTCCAGCGGGTGCTCATCACCAAAGAAGAGATCGACGCGAAGCTGGTGGAGCTGGCCGCGAAGATCGACGCGGAGTACGAGGGCCGGGACCTGCTCATCGTCGGCGTCCTCAAGGGCGCGGTGATGGTCATGGCGGACCTCGCCCGGGCGCTGTCCACCCCGCTCACGATGGATTGGATGGCCGTGTCCTCCTACGGCGCGGGGACGCAGTCCTCCGGCGTCGTGCGGATCCTGAAGGACCTGGACACCGACATCAAGGGCCGGCACGTCCTGATCGTCGAGGACATCATCGATTCCGGACTCACGCTGTCCTGGCTGCTGTCGAACCTCGGATCGCGCGAGCCGGCCTCTCTGCGTGTGTGCACCTTGCTGCGCAAGCCCGAGGCCGCGAAGGTCTCCATCGACGTCGAGTGGGTCGGCTTCGACATCCCCAACGAGTTCGTGGTGGGCTACGGGCTGGACTACGCGGAGAAGTACCGCAATCTGCCGTTCGTCGGTACGCTCGCGCCCCACGTCTACGGCGGCTGAAGCCGCCGAGGCGCCTTCCGGCGGCGCCGGGAACCCGAGGGGGACTCGCGCCGTTGGAGCAGGAGACGGAACGCCGGCCCCGCTGTGAAGCTGAGGGCGACCGGGCTGGGGTACCGTCGGGAGAACTGTCTTATCAAACTCACTATGGCAGGAGGGACGGGGCGGCACCGCTCCGTGTGGATGGACGTGAAGCGATACTTCCGTGGGCCGGTCATGTGGATCGTGCTGGCCGTCCTTGCCGTGGTCGTGTTGATGCAGGTCGTCGGTTCGTCCGAGGGCTACAAGACGGTTGACACGGGCCAGGTCGTCCAGGCGATCAACGAGGACAAGGCCGACTCCGTCAAACTGACCACCGGCGACGAGCAGACCGTTCAGGTCCAGCTCAAGGACGGTGAAGAGGTCGAGGGCAGCTCGAAGATCCAGGCGAGCTACATCGGAGACCAGGGCGCGGCCCTGGCCGACACATTGCAGGAGAAGTTCCAGAACAACCAGATCGCCGACGGCTACACGGTCTCGCCGTCCAAGCAGAACCCGTTCGTCGGGATCCTGCTCTCCCTGCTCCCCTTCGTCCTGATCGTGCTCGTCTTCCTGTTCCTGATGAATCAGATGCAGGGCGGCGGCTCCCGGGTGATGAACTTCGGCAAGTCGAAGGCCAAGATGATCACCAAGGACACGCCCAAGACGACGTTCTCCGACGTCGCGGGGTCGGAGGAGGCCGTGGAGGAGCTCCACGAGATCAAGGAGTTCCTCCAGGAGCCGGCCAAGTTCCAGGCCGTCGGGGCCAAGATCCCCAAGGGTGTCCTGCTCTACGGGCCGCCCGGCACCGGAAAGACCCTGCTCGCGCGCGCCGTCGCGGGTGAGGCCGGGGTTCCCTTCTACTCGATCTCCGGTTCGGACTTCGTGGAGATGTTCGTCGGTGTCGGCGCCTCCCGCGTCCGTGACCTGTTCGAGCAGGCCAAGGCCAACGCTCCGGCGATCGTGTTCGTCGACGAGATCGACGCCGTCGGCCGGCACCGTGGCGCGGGCCTCGGCGGCGGTCACGACGAGCGGGAGCAGACCCTCAACCAGCTGCTCGTCGAGATGGACGGCTTCGACGTCAAGGGCGGCGTGATCCTCATCGCGGCGACCAACCGGCCGGACATCCTCGACCCGGCGCTGCTGCGCCCCGGCCGCTTCGATCGCCAGATCGCCGTCGACCGCCCGGACATGCAGGGCCGCTTGGAGATCCTCAAGGTCCACCAGAAGGGCAAGCCCGTCGCCCCCGACGTGGACCTGACGGCCGTCGCCCGTCGCACGCCCGGCATGACCGGCGCCGACCTGGCCAACGTGCTCAACGAGGCCGCTCTGCTGACCGCCCGCAGCGATCAGAAGCTGATCGACAACCACATGCTGGACGAGGCGATCGACCGGGTGGTGGCGGGACCGCAGAAGCGCACCCGGATCATGTCGGACAAGGAGAAGAAGACCACCGCCTACCACGAGGGCGGTCACGCCCTGGTGGCGGCGGCCTCCCCCAACTCCGACCCGGTGCACAAGGTCACCATCCTGTCCCGGGGGCGCGCCCTGGGTTACACGATGGTGCTGCCCGACGAGGACAAGTACTCCACCAGTCGCAACGAGATGCTCGACCGGCTCGCCTACATGCTGGGTGGTCGAGCGGCCGAGGAACTGGTCTTCCACGACCCGACGACCGGCGCCGCCGACGACATCGAGAAGGCCACCGGCCTGGCCCGCGCGATGGTCACCCAGTACGGCATGACCGAGCGTCTCGGCGCGATCAAGTTCGGCGGGGACAACGGCGAGCCCTTCCTGGGGCGCGAGATGGCCCACCAGAGGGATTACTCGGAGGAGGTCGCCGCGCTGGTCGACGAGGAGGTCAAGAAGCTCGTCGAGGCCGCGCACAACGAGGCCTGGGAGATCCTGGTCGAGAACCGCGACGTCCTGGACAACCTCGTCCTCGCGCTCCTGGAGAAGGAGAGCCTGGGCAAGGAGGAGATCGCCGAGATCTTCGCGCCCATCGTCAAGCGTCCGCCCCGGCCGGCCTGGACCGGGTCCTCGCGGCGGACGCCGTCCACCCGGCCCCCCGTGCTCTCCCCGAAGGAGCTGGCACTGACCAACGGCGCCAACGGCACGGCGCCCGCCGTCAGCACCGTGAAGAACACCTCCGCGGAGGCCGTTCCCGCTCCGGAGCGGGAATCGGAGGAGACCCCGGAGGGCTGACCTCCCCGGCCGGCCGACGGCCCCGCAAGGCCCGCCGTGTCCCCCAGGTTCTAGCCTGGGGGACACGGCATTTCTCCGTCGTGCCGGCGCCGCCCGACGCGACAGCGACAGGAACGAGGCAGTACATGACCGACCCGGTGACGCCGACCGGCGAGGGCTCGATCGGCGAGTTCGACCAGCGGCGAGCGGAGGAGGCCGTCCGGGAGCTGCTGATCGCCGTCGGCGAGGACCCGGACCGCGAGGGGCTCCGCGAGACCCCCGCGCGCGTGGCGCGGGCCTACCGCGAGCTGGTGGCCGGGCTCCGGCAGGAGCCCGAGGACGTGCTGACGACCACCTTCGACCTGGGGCACGACGAGATGGTGCTGGTACGCGACATCGAGATCATGTCGCTGTGCGAGCACCACCTCCTGCCGTTCCACGGCGTGGCGCACGTGGGCTACATACCCGCCGACACCGGCAAGATCACGGGCTTGTCCAAGCTGGCCCGGTTGGTGGACGTGTTCGCCCGCCGGCCCCAGGTGCAGGAACGGCTCACCACACAGGTGGCGGATTCCCTGATGAAGATCCTGGAAGCCCGCGGCGCGATCGTCGTCGTGGAGGCCGAGCACATGTGCATGTCCGTCCGCGGCGTGCGCAAGCCGGGCGCCAAGACCACGACGTCGGCCGTCCGGGGCCAGTTGCGCGACGCGACCACGCGCGCGGAGGCGATGAGTCTGATCATGGCCCGCTGAGCCGAGTCCGCCGGTGGGCGGAATCGAGGGCGCGGACGCCCCGTGGGTGGTCTCGGGGCGCGCCGGCGGGGCCGGAGCGCGTGCCGGCCCCGGCCGGCTCCCGTCGACCGAGAGCCCCCGGGCGGACCCTCCCCGGCCCTTCGTGGACCGGCGGGGCTCACGCGGCGGTGGCCGCACCGGGGTGGTCGTCGTCCTCGTCCTCCGGGAGCCTGCACACGCGCTCCAGGAACATCGCCGCCGCTATCACGCCGATGCCGGCCAGGACCGAGGCCCCGGCGTAGATGGCCTGGTCGCGTCGGGCCGGGAACTCCAGCAACTCCAGGAGATACACCCCGACCCCGCCGTAGAGTCCGGCGACGAGGGCGGCGACCAGGGCGCTCGCCTGGCCGAACACCACCGCTCGGGCGGCCATCAGGGGGTCGACGCCGGCGGCGCCCGGTCGGCGTTCGCGTCGCGCCCGTAGACGGGCGCGGAGGGAGAGGGCGGTGGCCAGCAGCACCACCGCGATCAGGGCGAGCACCACGGGGGCGGCCAGGGGCACGCTCGGCAGCGTGCCGACCGCGTTCCACAGTCGGGCGCCCGACCAGGCCAGGAGGCCGGCCAGGACGAACACCCCGGCCAGCACCCTGATGCGCAGTTGTCTCACGTCGTTCCTTCGCATCCCGCCGCGGGCGTACCCGGCGGCGCGCGGTCGCTCGTCGTCCTAACGACTACTCGGGCAGTCGGAGTTCCAGGTCACGGCGGACCTCGACCCCCTCGCGCCCGGCGGCGGCCAGCAGGTCGGTCACGGTGCCGCGGCCGGGGAGCGCGGCCTCGGGGTCCAGGTCCCGCCAAGGGGCGAGCACGAAGGCGCGCTCGTGGGCCCGGGGATGCGGAAGGGTCAGCCGCGGGTCCTCGGAGACGACGTCGGCGTAGGCGACGATGTCGACGTCCAGGGTCCGCGCCCCCCACTGTTCGTCACGGACCCGGTGGAACGCCTCCTCGACGGCCTGGGCCCGCTCCAGCAGGGAGGAGGGCGGCAGCGTCGTCCGGAGCAGTACCACCGCGTTGAAGTACGTCGGCTGACTCCCCGGCTCGACGCCCCAGGGCTCCGTCTCGTAGACGGGGGAGACGCGCTTCACCCGCACGCCCGGGGTGTCCTCCAGGGCGTCGACTGCGCCCTGGAGCGTCTCCAGGCGGTTTCCCAGGTTGGAGCCGAGGGAGAGCACGGCGTTCCTGGGGTCGGACAGGGTGCTGTCGGCGGCGTCGACCCGCTCCACGACGGAGGTCGGCACCGGCTGGACGGTGGGGTCGCCGGGACTCTGGGCGAAGGCGCTCAATGTCGGCTCCGGGTGATGGTGACGGTCACGTCGTCGAAGGGGACGGTGATCGGGGCGTGGGGCTTGTGGACGCACACTTCGACCTCCTCCACCCCCTGGTGTCGGAGGCAGGTTCGCGCGATGCGCTCGGCGAGCGTCTCGACCAGGTCGACGGGCTCGCCCTCGACCGCGGCCACCACCTCCTCGGCCACGACGCCGTAGTGCGCGGTCCGGGTCAGGTCGTCGGTGGCGGCGGCGGGTCGGGTGTCCAGGCCCAGGACGACGTCCACGACGAACGTCTGCCCCTTCTCGCGTTCCTCCGGGAACACTCCGTGGTGTCCGTGGGCCCTCAGGCCGCGCAGCGCGACACGATCCACCTGTTTCACTCCTGACGTCGTCGCTCTCGGTGCGCGGCGCGGGCGACGCCACGCCGAGCCTCGATCGAATCTACCCGCGTGTCGCCCCGGCATCCGGACCCGGGGCCGGGAGGTCGCTCACCCTCCCGACGGCGGGCATCCGTGTTCCGGGGTGTCCCGGGGGCGTGGGCGCGACCCGGAGCCACACCTCGCCCGGACGTTCGACGACGTCAGGACGGATTCTCCTCGTCCGGCCCGTCCGTCCCCTCGGCCAGCACCGGCGAGCCGTGGTGGGACCACATCCGCCAGCCGGCGGGTGTGCGGCGGAACACGTTGGTGGCGACCACGAGCTGCCCGACCAGCGGACCCAGCTCGTCGCCTTCGCCGGGGGCCGGGCCGCCGCTCAGGATGTTCTCCGTGCAGGTCACCAGCGCGGTGTCGCCGGTGACGGAGACGTGCACGTCGGTGAGGAAGAACTGGATGTAGTCGGTGTTCGCCATGATCAACGCGTAGGACCTGAGGACCTCCGCGCGCCCGGTGAGGACCGGCCACCCGGGATGGACGCAGGACACCACCCCCGCGTCGGCCGGATCGTGGAAGGTCTCGTCGACGCCGAGGTCGGACGGGGTCAACCAGAGTGCGGAGACCGTGTCGAAGTCACCCTCCTCCACCGCCTGGTAGAAGGCGGCGTTGGCCGCCTCGACCTCCTCCACGTCCTCGTGCGGAACGTTCACCGGGCGCCCTCGACCGCGCGCGCCACCCGGACCGCGTCGGCGGTCGCCGCGACGGCGTGCACGCGAACCGCCCAGGCGCCGGCCGCCGCGGCCAGGGCGGAGATCGCCGCGGTCGCGGCGTCCCGCTCGCGCGCGGGCGGTGGGGCGCCGCCGGGTCCGGTCAGCACCCGGCCGAGGAAGCGCTTGCGGGAGGCGGCCACCAGCAGCGGTCGACCCAGGGAGAGCAGCCGGTCGAGCCGGGCCACCAGCGCCAGGTCGTGCTCGGCGTCCTTCGAGAAGCCCAGGCCGGGATCGACGATGATCCGGTCGGGGGCGACGCCGCCCTCCACCACGGCCGCCACGCGCTCGCGGAGTTCCTCCACGACCTCCGCGACGACGTCCTCGTACACGCCGCCGGCGTTGCCCGGCTCCAGCGGGCCCCGCCAGTGCATGACGACGAACGGTGTGCCGGCCTCCGCGACGACCGGCACCATACGAGGGTCGGCGAGCCCGCCGCTGACGTCGTTGACCAGGGCGGCGCCGGCGGCGAGGGCACGCCGGGCCACCTCGGCGCGCATGGTGTCGACCGAGACCGTCACGCCCTCCGCGACCAGTCCGCGCACCACGGGTATCACGCGCCGCAGTTCCTCGGCCTCGTCGACTCGGGTCGCGCCGGGGCGGGTCGACTCGCCGCCGACGTCGACCAGGTCCGCGCCGTGCTCGACGAGGTCGAGGCCGTGCTTGACGGCGGTCGTCGTGTCGAACCAGCGGCCACCGTCGGAGAAGGAGTCGGGCGTGACGTTGACGACCCCCATCACCGCGCAGCGGTCCAGCGCGCTGAGCCCCGCCACGTGGCGGCGGCCGGTCTGCTTGCTCATGTGTTCAGCGTAGGCCCCCGACGTCACCCCGTTCTCGCGCGGGTGTTCGGTATCGGGGTGGTGGCGCCGTCGCTCCGCCCCGTGGCGGCTCCGTCGGGACCGGGCCTGGTGGGTCCACACGGTCGGGCGGGAGGCCCATCAAGATCAACGATCTTGTGTGTTTCGGTCCGGTGTTCGGCCTCCTCGGTCGAATGGTTCCGGGATGCCGGCCTTTTCCCGGAGGGCGGGGCAGCCGCGAATCGCCCTCCCGCGATAGGTTTCTGGCCATGCCACGTGGACGTCATCGCCATTCCCCGCCCCTGCACCGGCTGCTTCCCCCAACGGCGATCGTGGGAGTGTCCGCCCTGTGCGCGCTCGGCCCCTGGTTGTTCCGCGAAGCGGTCGTCCTGCGGGCCCTGGCCGCCGCCGCGGCGGTCACCGCCGTCACCGGTGCCGTCGTGATGCGCCGTTGGGACCTTCAGGCGGGCAAGCGCGTCGCCGACCTCTCCCGGGCCCGCGCGCGGGACGAGTGGCGGCACGAGGAACGCGTGGCCGACCTCGAATCCGACCTGGAGGAGTCGCGCGCGCTGCGCGCCCGGCTGGAACAACGGCTGCGCTCCAAGCGCGCCGAGTTGGCGGGGCTGCGCAACGAACACGCCGCCCTGCTCCGCCGCTACGCCACGGCGGAGGCGGAGCGGGCGGGTGCCCTGGAGGGTCGACGCCTGCTGTCCGCGAGCGCCACGACCTCCGCCCCCGCGCTGCCGGCGGGGCGCCCCGGGGCGACGGGAGAGCGGCGTGCCGGGGACCGGAGTCCGAGCCAGACCCCGCCCGCCGTGTTCTCCCCGGCCGGCGCCGTGCTCTTCCGGCGGGCGAGCGGCGCGCTCGACCGGCTTGAGGGACCCGGCGCACCGGCCTCGGCGCACGACGGACCGTCCGGAGCCGCCCCCACCGGTGCCGCCGGCGCCAAGGGCGGCCATGCCGCCGACGAGGATCGGAAACCCGGTGGCGAGACCCGCGAGGTCGAGACCCGCGACGGCGACGGACGGGAACGCGACGCGGCAGGGCGGGAAGACCCGGGCCACGACGGTGACGACGGGGACGGAGGAGGGGGCGGCGGCGCGCCCCGGCGAGGGCCCGACGCGGCGACCCCCCCTCGGCCGGGCACGCCCAGTGCACGGCCCCTGGGCGACCCCCCGGCCGGGCCGGGCGGACGCGAAACCACCACGGCGGGGGACGGCACCCGCCGCCCGGCGCCCCCCGGCCCCGGCGCGCCGCCTCCGTCGAGGGCCGGGCGGGTGACCGCGCCCCGGGCGGTGACGGTGGTACCGGCCCCGGCTCCCCCCGAGCGGGAGAACGCGGCGCGCGGCTTCGACTTCTTCGGCTCCACCCCCGCCGCCGGTCCCGGCGGGACCCCTGCCACCGCACCCGGTTCGGGCACCGCCCCGGAAGCCGGCGAGCCCGGGGGCGAAGGCCCGAAGGACACGACGGCCGGCGGGCCGACGCCCTCCCCCGGCGCCCTCGCGGCGGGTCCGGCAGCGCGCGCGGGCGCCGACTCGGCCTCCGAGGCGGAGCCCTCGGAGGCGCCCCGGGCGGCGGCGCTCGCCGGGCACGGACCCGGCCGGGTGGTCGACCTGACCGCGCACGACGAGACCGAGGGCATCGACGTCGCCGGACTGCGTCACGAGGTGTCCTGACCGAGCCGCTCGCCGGCCCCCGGCCCGGGACCGTCCGCCCACCCGGACGGCTCCGGGCCGGGGGCCCGCCCGTGTCAGGCCGTCGACCAGCGGTCCGGCGGCGCGAGCCGGCGGCCGGTCCGGGAGCGTTCTGCCTGCTCCCACAGGAGCCTCCCCGCCTCGCCCCGGTCCCGGAGCCGGGCGGTGACGGTGGTGTTCGCCCCGGTGTCCACCCGCAGGTCGGCGACGCCCGCGGCCCGCTGCCACGGCGCCTGGGTCAGTCGGACGCTCTGCACCTTGGCGTGCGGCACCAGGGTCACCCTCCGGCGGAGCAGCCCGTCGCGGACGGCGAAGACCGAGTCGGTGACGGTCAGGCCGTAGCCCCTCCACCGCACCGGTGCGCACCAGGCGGCCCGGCGTGGTGGACCGGGCAGCGCCGAGCGCGCCGGCACGGTGACCCCGGGCAGGACGCGTTCGACGACGGCCTCCGCGACGCGCCGCGGCGCGACGGGGACGAGCAGGGAGTCCTCGGACCCCGCCACGTCCAGCTCCACCCGGACCCAGTCGGGCCGGCGCCAGAGCGCCGGTTGGACGAGCCGCACCGCCTGCACACGCCCCGGCGGGACCGTCTCGTGTGCGCGGTCGAGGAGCCCGCGGTCCACGCGCAGACCGTCGGGGGACTCCCCGACGGTCCAGCCGTACTCCCCGAGGAAGCGCCCCACGGTGCGGGCGCCGGCCGCGCCGGCCATCGGCAGCGCGGTGGCCAGGGCAGTCCACACGCTCCCCCCGATCCACCACACCAGGGCCGGCACGGCGACCGCCGCCGCCGGCATGACCCAGGTGCCGGCCGTCAACAGCATCGACCGGACCAGGACGCCCGGAGGCACGCGCAGCAGATCGACGGCCGGTGCCTCGCCGACCTCCCGGGCCGCCTCGGGGGTGAATCCGGCGGCCCGGGCCAGCAACTCGGCGCGCAACGCCCGGGCGTCGCCGACCGTGAGGTACGCCAGCTCGTCCTTGGCGTCGGCGCCGACCACGTCGAGTCGGAGCTTGGCGACGCCGGTCAGCCTGGCCGGCAGCGGGCGGCCGACGTCGATGGCCTGGAGGCGCTCCAGTCGGATGTGCGCGGTCCGCCGGAACAACACGCCGCTGCGGATGCGCAGCTCGGTGTCGGACACCGAGAAGCGAGTGACCCACCAGCTCAGCAGGGCGTAGCCGGCGACGAGCGGCACGATCACCGCCATCCCCGCCATCAGCGTGGCGGAGGTCAGCTCGGAGAACCACCGGTGGGCCTGGCCCGGATCGTGCGCGGCCCAGCCGGCCACCGCCGCGACCGGCGCCCACGCCCTCCGCAGAGGGGTCAGGGGGTGCAACCGCCGCTCGACCCCGGCCGTCCCTTCGGCCCCGGAGGTGCCGCCCTCCGGCGCGGTCTCCGGGATTTCGGGGTCGCTCGGCGCGGACCCCACCGACGCGGGCCCGGTCACAGCCCCGCCGCCCTGGCCTCGCCCATCTCGGTGAGCCGGTCGCGCAGCCGTGCGGCCTCCGCCGGGTGAAGGCCGGGCAGCGTCGCGTCGGTCGCGGCGGCGGCCGTGTGCAGCCGCACCCGGGCCAGACCGAACCGCCGCTCCAGCGGCCCCGACGTCACCTCGACCAGTTGCATCCTGCCGTAGGGCACGACCGTCTGGCGTCGCCACAACACCCCCCGTCGGATGAGGAGGTCGTCGGCGCGCTCGGCATACCGCCAGGACCGCCAGTTGCGTCCCAGCAGGACCCATGCCCAGGCCGCCGGCGCGGACAACGGCAGGGCGAGCAGTGCCCAGGCGGGACCGACCAGCAGGCCGGGGAGCAGACCGGCGGCGAGGGCACACGGGGCGAGCGTCGCCGACAGCATCAGGCGTCGCATCCGCAACAGTCCGGGCGGCAGCGGTGTCCACGACGTCGGGTCCGTCGGGGCTTCCGGGCGTTCGGGGTCACCGGTCTTCATCGGCTCAGGGTAGGAGAGACTGTGCACCGGACGCTCCCCGCCCCCGCCTACCGGGAACGGGCCCGGCGGTCGCCCCGCCGGGTGTCCCACGCCGTCGACGACCGCCCCCGGAGGACTCCCGTTGAGGTCCCACACCGTCTCCAGAGGAAACCGCCGGGGACCCGGCGACCGGCACGGCGCCTCCGGGGGAGGCGCCCCGCGGGGGACCGACTCCGGTCCGGTCCCCTCGCCCGCTGGCCGTGGAGGGCGCCCCCTCCCCGGAGGGCCCCGATGAGCGCGGGCACCGAGACGACGGTCGGTGTGGGCGGCGCCGTCGAGGGGACCGACATGGTCCTCAACATCGGACCGCAGCATCCTTCGACCCACGGGGTGTTGCGGCTGCGCCTGGTGTTGGACGGAGAGCGCGTCACCCGGGCGGAGCCGGTGATCGGCTACATGCACCGCGGCGCGGAGAAGCTGTTCGAGGTACGTGACTACCGGCAGATCATCGTCCTGGCCAACCGTCACGACTGGCTCTCGGCGTTCTCCAACGAACTCGGCGTGGTGCTCGCCGTGGAGCGGATGCTGGGCATGGAGGTCCCGGTGCGCGCGGTCTGGCTGCGCACCCTGCTGGCCGAGCTGAACCGTGCCCTGAACCACCTGATGTTCCTCGGGTCCTACCCCTTGGAACTGGGCGGGATCACCCCCGTCTTTCACGCCTTCCGCGAGCGGGAGACGCTTCAGGACGTGCTGGAGGAGGTCTCCGGCGGACGCATGCACTACATGTTCAACCGGGTCGGCGGCCTCAAGGAGGACCTTCCGGCGGGCTGGACGGGTCGCGCGCGGGCGGCCCTCGCGGCCGTCCGCTCCCGCCTGGCCGTCTTCGACGACCTGGTGCTGGGCAACGAGATCTTCCGCGCGCGCACCCGGGGTGTGGGTGTGCTGACACCGGAGGCGGTCCACGCCTACGGCGTGAGCGGGCCGGCCGCGCGGGCCTCCGGCGTCGACTTCGACCTGCGTCGAGACGAGCCCTACCTCGCGTACGGGGAGTTGCGGGACACCCTGCGGGTCGTCACCCGCGAGGAGGGCGACTGCCTCGCCCGCTTCGAGTGCCTGCTGGAGCAGACGCACAACTCCCTGGAGCTGGCCGTCGCCTGCCTGGACCGGCTGGCCGAGTTGCCGCCCGGTCCGGTCGACCAACGGCTGCCGAAGGTCCTCAAGGCGCCCGAGGGGCACACCTACGCCTGGACGGAGAACCCGCTCGGCATCAACGGCTACTACCTCGTCAGCAAGGGGGAGAAGACCCCGTACCGGCTGAAGCTGCGCTCGGCGTCCTACAACAACGTGCAGGTCCTCTCGGAACTGCTGCCCGGCACGCTGGTGTCGGACATGGTCGCCGTCCTCGGGTCACTCTTCTTCGTGGTCGGCGACATCGACAAATAGCCCGCGGGTCTCCACCTCGCCGACGTCCTGTGCCAGCCAGCGGAAGTCGCCGAGGCCCCCCGGCGCGGTCAGCTCGGCGGCCTCGACGGCGTCCGCGAGGGCCCGTACGTAGGCGTGCGGTCGCGTCGAGGCGAGCGCGAGGGGCGGCCGGGCGCCCGACACGCCCAACGCGCGCAGCGCGTCCCGCTGCCGGTACAGGCGTGTGGCGGGTCCGGCGCCCGCTCCGGCCCGGGCGCAGGAGTCGATCGCGACATGCGCGGTGAGGTCGCGGGAGCCGTCCGGGACCGGGGCGACCTCCCCGCCGTCGCGGTAGGCGGTCAACGTGCCGAACGGCGGGCGGGACGCCCGGGTGTGCGCGTAGTCCACCGCCACCGCCAGCCCTCGCGCCAGGGAGCCCACCGCTCCCGCCCACGCCGCGTCCCTCGGCGCGCCGATCTCCGCACGCAGCCCCGGCACCGCCGGCAGCGGCCACCAACGTCCCAGCCACGCGGCGTCCTCGCCGGTGATCCGCTCCCCGAGACGCTCGTTCCCGAGGGCGTCGACGAGGACGTGTCGGGCGATGCCGCCGGCGTCGACCTCCGCGACGTCCACGGGTACGTTGTCCAGCCACTCGTTGGCGAAGAGCAGCCCGACCGCGCCCGGTGGCGGTTCGCTCCGCCACGTGACCCGGGCGTCGAGGTCCTCGGGCCGGTCGGCGATCTCGACGGCGTGGGCCCGCACCCGGTCGGCGACGCCGGCGGGGAGGGCGCCGAGGACACCGGTGACCAATTCGCCCCGGCCCGCCGCGAGATCGACGAAGTCCAGGCGCTCCGGGTGATCCAGGGCCGAGTCGACCCGGCGCAGCAGCCGCGCCACGGCCCGGGCGAAGAGCGGCGAGGCGTGCACCGAGGTGCGGAAGTGCGCGGCCGGGCGCCCCCCGGGGCCGCGGTAGAAGCCCTCCGGCCCGTACAGCGCGTCCCGCGTGGCGGCCCTCCAGCCCCGCCACCGACCCGTCGCGCCCACGCTCACCGGGCTCAGGGTAGCGCCCCGGCGGAGCGCGGGCCTCCACCCTGCGGAGTAGGAGAGCCCGGCGCGGATCGGCCCTCCGAGCGACCCGAACGCCACCGCGCCGTCCCTACGCTGGATCGGGTGCAGCGCGTCTACGACTTTCTCCGCAGGCACCCGACCGAGGTCGACGGATTCTGGGCGCTGGTCCTGATGTCGGTCTCCTTGGCGGCGGTCGTCGGGGGTGTCGAGAGCGGTACCGGGAACCTCGCGCTGATCGTTCCCTTCGTGGTGCTGCTCTGCCTCGCCATGGCCCTGCGCCGGCGTTTCCCTGAGCGGATGCTGCGGCTGGGCATCGCCCTCGGGCTCGGTCAGCTGGCGCTCGACGTCGCGGTCACGGTCGCGGACTTCGCGCTGCTAGCGGTCGTCCACACGGCGGCGGCCACCGGGGGGCGTCGTGCCTCGCGCGTCGCGCTGGTCGCCGGCCTCTGCGCCGCTCCGCTGGCGCAGCTGCGCTGGCCCGGCGATCAGACGGGGCCGGCGGGCGGTCTCCTGATCGCCACCTTCCAGGCCGTGCCGTTCGCCCTCGCCTGGGTGCTCGGCGACTCCGTCCGCACCCGCCGGGCCTACCTCGCCGAGTTGGAGGAGAGGGCGGCCCGACTGGAACGGGAGCGCGAGGCACGGGACCAGATCGCCGTCGCCGCCGAACGCGCGCGGATCGCGCGGGAGATGCACGACGTCGTCGCGCACGACGTGTCGGTGATGGTGGTGCAGGCGGACGGCGCGGCCTTCGTCCTGGACACCGCGCCGGACCAGGCGAGGACGGCCCTGGAGGCCATCTCGTCCACCGGTCGTCAGGCCCTCGCCGAGATGCGCCGGCTGCTCGGCGTGCTGCGCACCGGAGAGCCCGGGCAGGAGGGGGACTACCTCCCGCAGCCCGACGTGGGTCGCATCGGGGACCTGGTCGAACAGTGCCGGGGTGCCGGATTGCCAGTCGACTTCAGGGTCGAGGGGACACCTCGGGCGCTGCCCGGCGGCGTGGAACTGACCGCCTACCGGATCGTGCAGGAGGCGCTGACCAACACCCGCAAGCACGGTGGTCCCGACGCGGGCGCCAGCGTGCGCCTGGTCTACTTCGACGACGGGCTCGGGCTGCTCGTCGAGGACGACGGCAGGGGAGCCACCCGGGAGGTCCTCGAAGCCCGCGGGACCTGCGGCGAGGGACACGGCCTCATCGGCATGCGCGAGCGGGTGGGCATGGTCGGGGGCACCCTGGACGTCGGCCCCCGGGCGGGCGGCGGATTCCGCATCAGCGCGCTCCTGCCGCTCGGGTCCGCGCTGTGAGGGACCCCGAGTGAGGCACGGGCCGCGCACGTCGCCGGACCCCTGTACCAAAGGCGGCTGGCAGAGCTGCGCGCTCAGTCCGCCGAGCACGCGCAACGCTGACCCCTCAGAAGCACGATCCCGCCCCGTCCGCGCGCCGCTCGTGGTCCGGCCCGCGCCGAACCACTCGCCCGCGGTTCAGTCGAGACAGAACTCGTTTCCCTCGATGTCTCGCATCACCAGGCAGGACTCGTCGAAGCCGTCCGCCCGCAGCAGGCGCACCCGCTCGGCTCCCAGGGCGACGAGCCGCTCGCACTCCGCCTCCAGGGCGGCGACGCGCTCCTCGCCGACCAGGCCCGTGCCGGCCCGGACGTCCAAGTGCAGCCGGTTCTTCACGACCTTCCCCTCGGGCACGCGCTTGAAGAACAGACGCGGGCCCGTGCCGGAGGGGTCGACGCAGGCGAACGCCGAGCCCTGCCGCTCCTCCGGCAACGACCGGTCGAAGGCCGCCCAGTCGGCGAACCCCGGAGGCGGCGGCGGGACGACGTACCCGAGCACCTCGCACCAGAAGCCCGCGAGTCGTTCGGGATCGGCGCAGTCGAAGGTCACCTGGAACTGCTTGATCGACGTCATCCCGGCACCCTACAGGCGGGTGGGGACAGGCGGTCCGCGTCCGCTGTCGGGCATGGCGACGGCGGACGGCGGCGTCCCGAAGGAGGCGCGTCGGGGCCGTGCTCGTGGACGGACGGGCTCTGCCGCGCGCCGGTTTCCGGGGGGTTCCGGCGCCGCGACCCGACATGGAGGCCATTGGCCGAGACCGGCGACGGTGTCGAGTCCGGTCAGCGCAGAACGCTCTCCAGGAAGTCGTCGCCGAGCCGGGCGACCGCGGTCGCGTCCAACCGGTACTGCACGTACCGCCCCCGGCGGCGCGACGTCAACAGCCCCGCCCGCCTCAGCACCGCCAAGTGCCGGGACACCTCCGGTGCCGTGACCCCGTGGGTGCGCGCCAACTCGCCCGTGGTGTAGGCGCCCCTTGCCAGATCGCGGCAGAGCCGCGTCCGCAGCGGGTGAGCCAGGGCCGCCATCCGCCGAGCGGGCGACTCGGCCGGGGCGGGCTCCCCGGCGTGGACGGGGTAGTGCAGCACCGGCCGCCATCCGGGCCGGTGAAGCACCACCAGATGGGGTCGGCCCAGACTGGTCGGCACCAGGGACAGACCGTCCTCGCCGGCCGTGGAGCGGCCCTCCGCCAGTTTGTCGACGACGACCAGCCCGGCGTCCTCGTCCAGCGACACGGCGGTCGAGACGGACGACAGCGCCGCGGCCAGGCCCCGACGCCGCAGCAACTCCGTCCTGTGTCGGGCGTCCGCGTGGAGTCCGGGTCGCAGCCGCGCCCAGACCTCCGCGAAGAAGGCCTCGTCGCAGTCGACCACGAACCCGCGAAGCCAGGAACGCACGCGCGGTGGATCGGCCAGCAGACGCTCGCTGAAGCGCAGTTGTCGCGGCCCTCGGGCCGCGGCCAGATCCAGGGCCCACCGGCGTGTCTCCCGGTCCGCGAGGACCGACGCGGAGCCGCCGTCTCCCGGCCGTGCGCAGACGAACTCCAGCGCCGCGTCCGCGAAGCGCTCGTCCGAGAGCCGGTCCATCAGGTCCAGTTCCTCGGCGAGCGAGGCGCCCGGCGGACCGCCGCCGGGGACGCCGGCGAACGCCAGGAACAGGTCGGAGAACGTCGTGCGCCACAGGAAGTCCGCCTCGCACATCCGGTCCGCCAGATGCGGGTCGAGACGCGTCGTCACCTCCGCCGCCCACCCCCGCAGCCCGGGGTGGTGCCCAGGCTCGGCCAACGCGTGCAGAGCCATGCCGAGTTCGGCCAGGGGCGACGGCACCACGGCGACCCGCTCGGGGGCGAGTCCCCGCACGTCGATCGTCACGCTCATGCGTCCCATGGTGCACGAGTCGGCGGTCGGGCCCGCCGCCGATTGACCGTCGGCGTCAATCGGCGTGCCCGGTCGAGGGCGGGTGGCACAGCCTGGGGTCCGGTCGAGGCGATACCGCCCGAACCGTCGCTGTCACCTCGCCACGAAGGGCGGACCGATCGTGATCCCGAGCCAGGAGTACGTTCTCGCCGTTCACCGAGACCGTCTGCGCCCCAGCCCGGCCGCGCGCCCGCCGGCCGGGCTGGGGCGTACGGCCTCCGCCCGAGCGCGCCCGCGCGGAGCGTACCGGTGGGGCGTGGGCCGCCTCGCGGGCTCGCGCCGGTCCGTCGTGGGCGTGCTCCGGCGGATCGCCGGAGGTCGCCCCCCGGCCCGACCCCCGCGCGCGGTCCGTTGAGGGAGGGGGATTCCGCCCCGGTTGCCGGGCCCCGCCCGCGCTCGCGCCCGCCCGCCCTCGGCCACCGTCGGGGACGACGGGGGACACCGCCCGAATCCGGCGCGTTAGCATGACGAGAAGTCGTCCGGTACCCGAAGCGGACTGGAACGGGAAGGCCACCTCCGCGTGAACACAGCCTCACAGCACGATCCCCGCGCCCGCCCGGCCAGGCTGACCGTCGGTGTCGTCGGCGCCGGCCGCGTGGGGCCCACGCTCGCGGCAGCGCTCGGACTCGCCGGGCACCGCCCGGTCGCCGTCTCCGGCGTCTCCGACGCCTCCCGCGAGCGGGCCGCGGCGCTGCTCCCGGGCGTCCCCCTGGTCGAGCCGGCCGAAGTGCTGCGCCGCGCCGAACTGGTGCTCCTGACCGTCCCCGACGACGCGCTGCCCGGCCTGGTGAGGGGGCTCGCCGAGACCGGGGCGGTACGGCCCGGACAACTGCTGGCGCACACCTCCGGGCGGTTCGGCGCGCGTGTCCTGGCCCCGGCGCAGCGGGAGGGCGCCCTCCCGCTGGCCCTGCACCCGGCGATGACGTTCACCGGCACGCCCGTGGACGTGCGGCGCCTGGCCGGCTGCTCCTTCGGTGTGACGGCACCCGACGGACTCCGGCTGGCCGCCGAGGCCCTGGTGATCGAGATGGGCGGCGAACCCGAGTGGATCGCCGAGGAAAGGCGCCCGCTCTACCACGCGGCGCTCGCCCTCGGCGCCAACCACCTGGTCACTCTCGTCGCCCAGGCCATGGAGGTGCTGCGGGCGGCCGGCGTCGAGGCACCGGACCGCATGCTCGGGCCTCTCCTGGGGGCCGCCCTGGACAACACCCTGAGGTCCGGCGACGCGGCGCTCACCGGTCCCGTGGCGCGCGGCGACGCCGGCACCGTGGCGGCCCACATCGAGGAGTTGCGGGCGCACGCCCCGCAGGTCGCCGCCGGCTATGTGGCGATGGCCCGCGCCACCGCCGACCGGGCGCTCGCCGGTGGCCGGCTTCGACCCGAGCACGCCGAGGCCCTGCTCGGGGTACTCGCCGACGGTACGGCCCGCACCGAGGGAGACGCCCGATGACCACGACGCTGCTGCGCACCGCGGCCGAGCTGCGCGCCCGGCCCCGGCGAGGGCGACGGGCCGCGGTGATGACCATGGGCGCCCTCCACGCGGGCCACGCCGCCCTGATCCGCGAGGCCCGTTCGGAAGTCGGCCAGGCCGGCGAGGTCGTCGTCACGGTCTTCGTCAACCCGCTCCAGTTCGGAGCCGGCGAGGACCTCGACCGCTACCCCCGCGCCCTCGACTCGGACGTCGAGCTCGCCGCCGAGGCGGGCGCCGACACCGTCCTGGCACCCGCCGTCGCGGAGGTGTACCCGGGCGGCGAGCCGCGGGTCCGGGTCAGCGCGGGACCGATGGGCCGGCGGCTGGAGGGGGCCTCCCGCCCCGGCCATTTCGACGGGGTGCTCACCGTCGTCGCCAAGCTGCTCCACCTCACCCGACCCGACCTGGCGTTCTTCGGCCGCAAGGACGCCCAGCAACTCGCACTCGTCCGCCGCATGGTGCGCGACCTCGACTTCGGCGTGGAGGTCGTCGGCGTCCCCACGGTCCGCGAGGAGGACGGCCTGGCCCTCTCCAGTCGCAACCGCTACCTGTCGGTGCCCGAGCGGCGCACCGCGCTGGCGCTCTCCCAGGCTCTGTTCGCCGGTGCCGACCGGCACGCCGCCCAGGAGGCGCTCCGTGCCCGGGCCCGCGAGGTGCCGGGCACCCGATCCCGGGCCGAGGCGCTCGACGCGCTGGGCGAGGCGCGCGCGGCGGCGGACGCACACGCCGTGTCGTTGGCCGAGCCCGGTGCCGCCGCCGCCGTCCGCGACGCCGCCCGGCAGGTACTCGAGGAGGCGGCCGGACTCACCCCGCCACTGGAGCTGGACTACCTGGCGCTGGTGGATCCCGAGGACTTCGCCGAGATCGGGGACGATCACCTCGGTGAAGCCGTGCTCGCCGTCGCCGCGCGCGTCGGCGCGACCCGGCTGATCGACAACGTCGCCCTCACCTTCGGAGCCGCCTCGTGAGCAGCACGGGCATACGTCTGCACGCCCCCGCGCCCGGTTGGGCGGTCACCGCGGACGTGGTCGTCGTCGGCTCCGGGGTCGCCGGTCTCACCGCCGCCCTGGGCTGCGAGGCCGCCGGTCTGCGCACCGTGGTCGTCACCAAGGCACGCCTCGACGACGGTTCCACCCGCTGGGCCCAGGGCGGCATCGCCGCCGCCCTGGGCGAGGGCGACACCCCGGAACAGCACCTGAGCGACACTCTGGTGGCCGGGGCCGGCCTGTGCGACGAGGAAGCGGTCCGTCTCCTGGTCACCGAGGGCCCGGCGGCGGTGCGCCGGCTGATCGACACCGGCGCCCGGTTCGACGAGTCCGGGGAGGGCCGTCTCGAGCTGACCCGGGAGGGCGGGCATCATCGCCGCCGGATCGCGCACGCGGGCGGCGACGCGACGGGCGCGGAGATCTCCCGCGCGCTCGTCGAGGCGGTGCGCGCACGGGGCGTCCGCACTGTCGAGAACGCCCTCGTCCTGGACCTGCTGACGGATGGCGAGGGTCACGCCGCCGGTGTCACCCTGCACGTCATGGGGGAGGGACAGCACGACGGGGTCGGTGCCGTGCACGCGCCCGCCGTGGTGCTGGCGACGGGCGGAATGGGTCAGGTGTACTCGGCCACCACCAACCCCTCGGTCTCCACCGGTGACGGTGTCGCGCTGGCGCTGCGCGCGGGCGCGGAGGTGAGCGACCTGGAGTTCGTGCAGTTCCACCCCACCGTGCTCTTTCTCGGCGCGGACGCGGAGGGCCAGCAACCCCTGGTGTCGGAGGCGGTGCGCGGGGAGGGCGCCCACCTGGTCGACGCGGACGGGGTGCGCTTCATGCGAGGCCGGCACGAGATGGCCGACCTCGCGCCGCGGGACATCGTCGCGAAGAACATCATGCGGCGAATGCGGGAGATGGGCGCGGAGCACATGTACCTCGACGCGCGAGGCTTCGGGGCCGACATGTGGGAACACCGTTTCCCGACCATCCTCGCCGCCTGCCGCGCCAACGGCATCGACCCGGTGACCGAGCCGATTCCGATCGCCCCCGCGGCCCACTACGCATCCGGCGGCGTCCGCACCGACTCCCGTGGCCGGACCACGGTCCCCGGCCTGTACGCCTGCGGCGAGGTCGCCTGCACAGGTGTCCACGGCGCCAACCGACTCGCCTCCAACTCCCTGCTGGAGGGGCTGGTGTACGCCGAGCGCATCGCGGCCGACATCGCCTCGGGCGCGCGCGCCGGCGGCCTGCCCGCGCGGGTGCCGGGGCCCGTTCCGCACCCGGAGGCGCCCGGCCACCCCCTCCTCCCCGCCGAGGCGCGGTTCGCCATCCAGCGGATCATGACCGATGGCGCGGGCGTCCTGCGGTCGGCCGAGTCCCTGGCCCGCGCGGCCGATCGACTCCACCTCCTCTACGCGGAGGCGCGCGACGCGCTGCGCGAGCGTGGCAAGACCGCCGAACCGGGTGTGGACACCTGGGAGGCCACCAACCTGTTGTGCGTCGCGCGGGTGCTGGTCGCGGCGGCGGCGCTGCGCGAGGAGACCCGCGGGTGCCACTGGCGCGAGGACCGTCCCGACCGCGACGACGCCGCGTGGCGCCGGCACGTCGTCGTCCGTCTCGGCCCGGACCGCGCTCTGGCTGTGAGCACCACCGGGTCCACCGATTTCCCCCCGACCGCAGCACCCCGGCAGAGCCCTCAGGAGCAGTGACCGACGTGACCTCCACCGAACTTTCCCTCGACTCAGCCGGCCGCGGCACCCGAGCCGACCGCGCCCGCCCGGCCGACGAGGACCGCGCGGAGTGCGGCCTGGACCCCGCGCTCGCCCGGATCCTCGCGGACGCCGGTCTCGACCCCGTCGAGGTCGAGGACGTGGCCACCGTCGCCGTGCGGGAGGACCTCGCCGGCGGGGTGGACGTCACCACCGTCGCCACCATCCCCGAGGACGAGGTGTCCACCGCGGACCTCGTCGCCCGCGAGGCGGGTGTGGTGGCCGGCCTCCGGGTGGCCGAGGCGATCTTCTCCGTGGTGTGCTCGGACACCCTGGAGGTGGAACGGCACCGGGAGGACGGCGACCGGGTCGCGCCCGGCGAGCGGCTGCTCTCGGTCACGGCACGCACCCGCGACCTGCTCACCGCCGAACGCAGCGCGCTGAACCTCCTGTGTCGGCTGTCCGGGATCGCGACCGCGACCCGTGCGTGGTCCGACGCTCTGGCGGGCACCGGCGCCCGGGTGCGCGACACCCGCAAGACCACGCCCGGACTCCGCGCGTTGGAGAAGTACGCGGTGCGGTGCGGCGGCGGCGTCAACCACCGCATGTCCCTGTCGGACGCCGCGCTCGTCAAGGACAACCACGTGGTGGCCGCGGGGGGCGTGGCGCCGGCCTTTCGGGCGGTCCGGGAGCGTTTCCCCGGTGTGCCCGTCGAGGTCGAGGTCGACACCCTGCACCAGCTCCGCGAGGTCCTGGAGGCGGGTGCCGACGTGATCCTGCTGGACAACTTCACCCCCGGCGAGTGCGCGGAGGCGGTGGCCCTGACCGGGGGCCGGGCCGCTCTGGAGGCGTCCGGGCGACTCACTCTGGAGAACGCCGGCGCCTACGCCGCCACCGGCGTCGACTACCTCGCGGTGGGTGCTCTCACCCACTCGGCCCCGATCCTGGACGTCGGGCTCGACCTGCGACCGGCGGAGTAGGAAGCGACCTCATGCTGCTGACCATCGACGTGGGCAACACCCAGACGGTTCTGGGCCTGTTCGACGGAGAGGACGTCGTGGAACACTGGCGCATCTCCACGGACCCCCGCCGGACCGCCGACGAGCTGGCGGTCCTGCTCCAGGGCCTGATGGGGAGGCACCCGCTGCTCGGCGACGACCTGGGCGACGGGATCGACGGCATCGCGATCTGCGCGACCGTCCCGTCGGTGCTGCACGAGCTTCGCGAGGTGACGCGGCGGTACTACGGCGACGTGCCCGCGGTGCTCGTCGAGCCGGGCGTGCGCACAGGGGTGCCGATCCTCACCGACCACCCCAAGGAGGTCGGGGCCGATCGGATCGTCAACGCGGTCGCGGCCGCCGGTCTGTACGGCGGACCGGCAATCGTCGTGGACTTCGCGACGGCGACGACCTTCGACGCGATCAGCGCGCGCGGGGAGTACGTGGGCGGGGCCATCGCGCCCGGAGTCGAGATCTCCGTCGAGGCCCTCGGGGTCAGGGGGGCGCAGCTCCGCAAGATCGAGGTGGTCCGTCCTCGCGGCGTGATCGGCAAGAACACGGTGGAGGCGATGCGCGCGGGCATCGTCTACGGGTTCGCCGGGCAGGTCGACGGCCTGGTACGGCGGATGGCGCGGGAGCTCGCCGACGATCCGGACGAGGTGACCGTGATCGCGACGGGTGGGCTGGCCTCGGTCGTGCTGGGGGAGTCCTCGGTGATCGACGAGCACGAGCCGTGGCTCACCCTCAAGGGGCTGCGCATGGTCTACGAGCGCAACGTGGGCCGCGGGTAGCCCCCGGGGGACTCGATGGGCGGGTGGGGCGGCGACGCACCCCCACCCGGGTGGCACCACACGCCACACCCGCCCCGTATGTCGAGTTTGTCTGATTAGCGCGTATCGTCGCCGCATGCCCACGCCATACGGATCGCGCGGCGGCCTGGCGTTCGGCGCGGAGGAGCTGCGTGTGCTCCGTCGCGCCCTCGCCCTCGCCCTCCACTCCAGCCCCGTCTCGGCCGAGGACGCCGAGGACTGCCTCCGCCTCTCCGTCCTCCTGGACGAGGCGACGCGGGAGAGCGCCCGGTTGCGGGCCTTTCTGGCGGCCGACCTCGCCCGGTACCGCGCGGCGCTGCCCGGGGCCGCCGCGGGCTATCTGACCCGTCTGGACGAGGCGTTGGCCTCGGGTCACCTCCCCCACGCCGACGACCTCGCCGCCTTGGACCGTCTGGCGGCCGGAGATCACCCCGGGGCCGGCCCCCTCCTGGAGCGCTGCCGAGCGCTCGTGCCGCCCGCGGCCCTCCCCCGTGCCAGGGAGGCGGCCGGTGTTCCCCCGGCGCGGCTGCCGGAAGGACGCCCGGTGGCCTTCGCTTCGCGGACCCGCCTGCTGGCCCTCCCCGGCGGTCGTTCCGCCCGCGCCGCGACACCGCCCGACCGCGAGCCCTCCAGCGCCCCGGAGAAGGAGCCGGAACGCCGGCCCGCTCCCAAGCCGGCGCCGAAGCCGGCACGGGAACCCGCTCCCCGGCCGTCCCCGCCCAAACGGCCGATCCCCACCCCGGGGGAGGTGTTCCCCCGGCGCAAGCCCGATCGGCCCGCTCCCGGCGGCCACGCGGGCCCCGCCCGCCTCGCCGCCGGCTGACCGCCGACCCCGGACGGCCGCCGGCTACCCTGGAGCCATGGACTACGTCTCCGCTCTCCTGCCGCCGGCCGTCATGGCCGTGCTCTTCGTCGCCGTGATCCGGGTGATCATCAAGTCCCAGGGGGGCGCCAACAAGGCCAAGGAGGACGCGGTCGTCGACGCGGCCCTCGCGCGAGTCCGGTCGGGGCGGGATGCCCCGGGTTCCTGAGCCGGGCACCGGGGCGCGTGGGACCGGGGCGCACCGACCCCGAGGAGGGCGTGCACCGACCCCGAGGAGGGCGCGTCGATGCACGGAGGGGAGCGCGCCGAATTTCGTGCGACCGGTGCGCCTCGTTGCCCCGTTTGCCATCACCCCAACCCATTTGCCACTCGAAACGCTCATTCATCAGGTAATTGGCGGGATCTGCCGCTACTGTGCTGAGCTGTGCCTCGCCCATTGGGAGAACTCGAAGACGCGGTCATGACGCGGGTGTGGAAGTGGAACCGCCCGGTCACCGTTCGGGAAGTGCTGGAAGATCTCCAGCGGGAGCGGTCCATCGCGTACACCACGGTGATGACCGTTCTGGACAATCTCCATCAGAAGGGCTGGGTGCGCCGCGAGGCGGAAGGCCGGGCCTATCGGTACGAGGCGGTCTCCACCCGGGCCGCGTACGCGGCTGCCCTGATGAACGACGCCTGGTCGCAGAGCGACAACCCGGCAGCCGCCCTCGTCGCCTTCTTCGGGATGATGAGCGAGGAGCAGCATCGGGCACTCGACGACGCCATCCGGGTCGTCCGGGGGCCCGAGGCGGGGGCCCTCGGAGGGGCTTCCGGCCGCGTCGCCGATCCCGCCCCGGGTGTCAACCCCGCCTCGGTCCGGGACGGTGACGGGCGATAACGTCCGCCCATGTCAGCAGCGCGTTCCCAAACCCCCGTGAACACCTTCACCGTTCGCCGTGCCCGCACCGCCGACGTCCCGGCCGTGCGCGGCCTGCTCGACGCCTACGCCCGCGGAGGCATCCTGCTCGACAAGGCGATGGTGACGCTCTACGAGGACGTCCAGGAGTTCTGGGTGGCGGTCCGCGGCGAGGACGGCGAGGTGGTGGGCTGTGGCGCGCTGCACGTGATGTGGGAGGACCTCGCCGAGGTCCGGACGCTGGCCGTCAAGCCCGACCTGAAGGGCGCCGGCGTGGGTCACCGAGTCCTGGAGAAGTTGCTGGAGACCGCGCGCCTGCTGGGAGTTCGGCGCGTATTCTGCCTGACCTTCGAAGTCGAGTTCTTCGGCCGGCACGGCTTCGTCGAGATCGGTGAGACCCCGGTCGACACCGATGTCTACGCGGAGCTGCTCCGTTCCTATGACGAGGGTGTCGCGGAGTTCCTCGGTCTCGAACGAGTGAAACCGAACACCTTGGGTAACAGTCGGATGCTTCTGCATCTGTGATCTCTCGGGGGAGTCGTGATCCGTCGGCATCCCGAGGCGCCCCGTGGCGCTATTCCGGGCGCCGCCGCCGGGTCGCGGTTCCCTATGTCCGAAACGCGCAGCTTTCCGGACGGTCGGGGAGCGGGGCGGCGCGGCGGGGGGTTTGTGTTTTCCGGGCAAAGGCGGTTTGCTTTCCGGCGTACTGCAGTACTGCGTATATCAGGGGACGGCGATACGGCGGGACGCCGGCACCCCAGGTCCTCAGTTATCGATGAAAGGAAATCCGGTGGCACAGAAGGTTCAGGTCCTTCTTGTCGACGACCTCGACGGTGGCGAGGCTGACGAGACCGTGACGTTCGCGCTGGACGGCAAGACCTACGAGATCGACCTCACCACCGCCAACGCGGACAAGCTGCGTGGGCTGCTGGAGCCCTTCGTGAAGGGCGGTCGGCGCACCGGCGGGCGTGCCTCGGGACGTGGCAAGGGACGTTCGGCTTCCGCCGGCTCCGGCCAGGACACGGCCGCGATCCGGGCCTGGGCGAAGGAGAACGGCTACGACGTCAACGACCGGGGCCGGGTCCCGGCGAGCATCCGTGAGGCCTACGAGAAGGCCAACGCCTGAGTCGACCGACGGACCACGGGTGAACGACGCACCCGGGTTCGAAGGCGGTGGCGGTCCTCCGCCAGAGCGGGACGGAGGGGGCCGGGATCTCGTGTTCCCACGCCGGGGCGCGAACGTGCCCCGGTCGTGCGGGCGGCTGTCGCGCTCGTCGGCTGGGGGGCCGGCGAGCGCGGAGGCGCGCGGTGCGCACCACGCCGGGCGCGGAAGGGCGCTCGACCGCAGCGGGGGCCGGCCCGGGGGCGAACGGGTCCGAGAAGGCCGAAGCCGACCACACCGAGTACCCGGGCGGACGCGTTCCGCCGCCGGAGGGGTGCCGCACGGTGGCGGGCGGCGGCGCCGGCTTGTTCGCCCGTAGCGGAGGAGAAGGGGCGAATCGGCATGGCCGACCCCGGTCTTCGGGTAGGACATCCCTTGTGGGAGGGGGCGACACGCAGGTTCGACCGTCTCGCGTTCGCCATCGGCGTACTGGCGAGTGGGGTATCCGCTTGGCCTGCGGGAACATCGTCTCGCACCATCGGGTTGGAGCACATGTCGGCGTTCGGGGTCAGGAGGCCAGGTACGGGTGTCGACAGTCGGAATGAGCGGTCCCCGCTCGCGGGACTAAGCTGCGGAAGGACAGGGAGGGGAAGTTCCCCTAACTGCCTGACCGCTCTGAGGAGCGATTAACGATGTTCGAGAGGTTCACCGACCGCGCGCGGCGGGTTGTCGTCCTGGCTCAGGAAGAAGCCCGGATGCTCAACCACAACTACATCGGCACCGAGCACATCCTCTTGGGTCTGATCCACGAGGGTGAGGGTGTCGCCGCCAAGGCCCTTGAGAGCCTCGGGATCTCGCTCGAGGCGGTCCGCCAGCAGGTGGAGGAGATCATCGGTCAGGGCCAGCAGGCCCCGTCCGGACACATTCCCTTCACCCCCCGTGCCAAGAAGGTTCTGGAGCTCTCGCTTCGTGAGGCCCTCCAGCTCGGCCACAACTACATCGGCACGGAGCACATCCTGCTCGGCCTGATCCGCGAGGGCGAGGGTGTCGCCGCCCAGGTCCTGGTCAAGCTGGGCGCCGACCTGAACCGAGTGCGGCAGCAGGTCATCCAGCTGCTCTCCGGATACCAGGGCGGCAAGGAGGCCGCGACGGCCGGTGGCCCCGCCGAGGGCACGCCCTCGACGTCCCTGGTCCTCGACCAGTTCGGCCGCAACCTCACCCAGGCCGCCCGCGAATCCAAGCTCGACCCGGTCATCGGGCGCGAGAAGGAGATCGAGCGGGTCATGCAGGTGCTGTCCCGCCGCACCAAGAACAACCCGGTGCTTATCGGTGAGCCCGGCGTCGGCAAGACGGCCGTCGTGGAGGGCCTCGCCCAGGCCATCGTCAAGGGCGAGGTGCCCGAGACGCTGAAGGACAAGCACCTTTACACCCTGGACCTCGGCGCCCTGGTCGCCGGTTCGCGGTACCGCGGCGACTTCGAGGAGCGCCTGAAGAAGGTGCTCAAGGAGATCCGCACCCGCGGCGACATCATCCTGTTCATCGACGAGCTGCACACCCTGGTCGGCGCGGGCGCCGCCGAGGGCGCCATCGACGCGGCCTCCATCCTCAAGCCGATGCTGGCCCGAGGCGAGCTGCAGACCATCGGCGCGACCACGCTGGACGAGTACCGCAAGCACCTGGAGAAGGACGCGGCCCTGGAGCGCCGCTTCCAGCCGATCCAGGTCGCCGAGCCGTCGCTGCCGCACACGATCGAGATCCTCAAGGGCCTGCGGGACCGCTACGAGGCGCACCACCGGGTGTCGATCACGGACGAGGCGCTGGTCCAGGCCGCCACGCTGGCCGACCGCTACATCTCCGACCGCTTCCTTCCCGACAAGGCCATCGACCTGATCGACGAGGCCGGGTCGAGGATGCGGATCCGTCGGATGACCGCCCCGCCGGACCTGCGCGAGTTCGACGAGAAGATCGCCGGGGTCCGCCGGGACAAGGAGTCCGCGATCGACTCGCAGGACTTCGAGAAGGCGGCCTCCCTGCGTGACAAGGAGAAGCAGCTTCTCGCCGCCAAGGCCAAGCGGGAGAAGGAGTGGAAGGCTGGCGACATGGACGTCGTCGCCGAGGTGGACGGCGAGCTGATCGCCGAGGTCCTCGCGACGGCCACCGGCATTCCCGTCTTCAAGCTGACCGAGGAGGAGTCCAGCAGGCTGCTCCGGATGGAAGAGGAGCTGCACAAGCGGGTCATCGGCCAGAAGGACGCGGTCAAGGCGCTCTCCCGGGCCATCCGCCGCACGCGTGCCGGGCTGAAGGACCCGAAGCGCCCCGGTGGGTCGTTCATCTTCGCCGGCCCCTCCGGAGTCGGCAAGACCGAGCTGTCCAAGGCGCTCGCCGAGTTCCTCTTCGGCGACGAGGAGGCCCTGATCTCCCTTGACATGTCCGAGTTCAGCGAGAAGCACACGGTCTCGCGGCTCTTCGGCTCGCCCCCCGGATACGTGGGCTACGAGGAGGGCGGCCAGCTCACCGAGAAGGTCCGTCGCAAGCCGTTCTCGGTGGTGCTGTTCGACGAGGTCGAGAAGGCGCACCCGGACATCTTCAACTCGCTGCTGCAGATCCTGGAGGACGGTCGCCTGACCGACTCCCAGGGCCGGGTCGTGGACTTCAAGAACACGGTCATCATCATGACGACCAACCTCGGCACCCGGGACATCTCCAAGGGCTTCAACCTCGGCTTCGCCGCCGCGGGTGACACGAAGACCAACTACGAGCGCATGAAGAACAAGGTCTCGGACGAGCTGAAGCAGCATTTCCGTCCCGAGTTCCTGAACCGTGTCGACGACGTGGTGGTCTTCCCGCAGCTGAGCCAGGACGACATCCTCAAGATCGTCGACCTGATGATCGGCAAGGTCGACGAGCGGCTCAAGGACCGTGACATGGGGATCGAGCTCTCCCAGTCCGCCAAGGAACTGCTGTCCAAGAAGGGCTACGACCCCGTGCTGGGGGCACGTCCGCTGCGCCGGACCATCCAGCGCGAAGTCGAGGACGCGCTCTCGGAGAAGATCCTCTTCGGCGAGCTGCGTCCGGGGCACATCGTGGTCGTGGACACCGAGGGGGAGGGCGACTCCCGGACCTTCACCTTCCGGGGTGAGGAGAAGGCGGCGCTGCCCGACGTCCCGCCCATCGAGCAGGCGACCGGCGGAGCCGGTCCGAACCTGAGCAAGGAGGCGTAGCCCCGTCCCGCGGGGAGACCTCGACCCGAAGGGGCCGGTGCCTGGCACCGGCCCCTTCGGCGTGCCGAGGCTCCGTGACCGGCGCCCGGCAGCGCCTCGCGTGTCCGGCTCGGGCCTCGCCCGCCGTCGGATCGCCCGCCGCGGACGGTGGTGGGCGATCCGACGGCGGGCGACGGCGTTCGTGAACCGGACCGTCCTGGCAGCCGCTCCCGGGACGATGCGTCGGGTGGTCCAGGCCACGCTCCGGGCGGTCGTCGTGGGTGGCGTCGGTGACGTGCGGCACGCGACGCGCGTCACCTACGAGGCGTCGTAGGAGCGCGCGTCCTTCGGGCCGCGAGGCGGCGCGGGGGTTCCGTCGCCGTTCGAAGCGCCGCGTCCGATATGGGTGATCTGGGTTGGATGGGGTGATGGCATGGAGATGTACGAGAGCGGGTCGTAGGTCACACCTTTGTGTCGATATGACCGCTTGGGTTACCAAGGGGTGGCCCACCCGGCGACCCCTTGCGTGTCCGGGTCGGGCGTTCCCCCGCTCCCGTTCCCCATGAGGTCCGCATGTCCCCGCGTATCACGTCCCGCATCCCCCAGCCGTCCACGTTCCGTGCCCGCGCCGCCGTGCTGGCCGCCGGTCTCGGTGCCTCGGTGGCGTTGGGGGCCGGGGTCGCGGTCGCCGTAGAGACGGCGGCGACCACCGAAAGCACCAGCGTCAGCGCCGCCGCCCCCGGCGCCGAGGCCCAGGACTCCTCTACTGCCGAGGCGGAGAAGGCCGCCGAGGAGAAGGCCGCCGAGGCGGAGAAGGCGGCCCAGGAGAAGGCCGCCGAGGCGGAGAAGGCCGAGGCCGAGCAGGTCGAAGCGGAGCCGGTCGCCGCCGAGACGGCCGCTCCCGCCTGGGTCGACCCGGTGGAGGACTACACGCTGACCGCCGGGTACGCCCAGAGCGGCGGCATGTGGCAGTCCACCCACAGTGGCCAGGACTTCGCCGTGCCGGTGGGCACGCAGGTGGTGGCCATCCACGACGGTACGGTCGTGAAGGCGGGCGGTGACGGCGCCGGCGACGGGCCGGCCTACGGAAACGCCGTCGTCATCAAGCACGACGACGGCAGCTACTCGCAGTACGCCCACCTCTCCGACGTCGAGGTGCGGGCCGGCCAGACGGTGGAGACCGGCCAGGAGATCGCCAAGTCCGGCAACACCGGTAACTCCAGCGGGCCTCACCTGCACTTCGAGATCCGCACCTCCGCCGCCTACGGCACGGCCGTGGACCCGGTCGCCTTCCTTCAGTCGAAGGGCGTCACGGTCTGACGGATCGGACCCGCGCCGCGCGCGAGGACGAGGGCGGAGCACGGGCCCAGCGGCCCGGCCGCCCGAGGGGAGCGGAGCCCACCGGGGCCCGCTCCCCCTCGTGTGTCCGGCCCGCGTGTGGCGGCCCGGCGAGGAGACCCCTCGCGTGGGCGCCGGGCGGCTCAGCTCACCGGCGGTCTCGGCAGGGGACCGCTCTCGGCGGCGGACGGCGCCCGGCCCGGAAGCGACAGCACGGCGACGGCCCCCCCGGTCTCCGATCCCTCGGGGGCGGCGTTGTGGAACGACAACCGGGCGCCCAGGACCCGGGCCTGCCCGACCGCGATGGTCAGACCGAGTCCGTGCCCGCCCCCGGCCCGGTCGGCGCTTCCGGTGCGGAAGCGGCTCGGCCCCTCGGCCAGCAGCGCGGCGGGGAAACCCGGTCCGTGGTCGCGCACTCGGACGACGCGGCCGTCGACGGTCACCACGACCGGGGGTCGGGCATGGCGTTCGGCGTTGGCGAGCAGGTTGACCAGGACCCGTTCCAGCCGCCGGGGATCGGTGGTCACCTCGGCTTCCCGGATCACCCGCACCTCGACGTCCGGGGACCGTGCCGCGACACGGCGGGCGACGAACTCGCCGAGCGGGACGACCTGCGCTTCCGCCCGCTCCGATGCGCTGTCCAGTCGGGCCACTTCGAGGACGTCCTCCACCAGGGTGCGCATGGCCTTGGCCCGGTCCAGCACCAGCTCTGTGGGGCGTCCCGGAGGCAGCAGTTCGGCGGCGGTCAGCAGCCCCGTGACGGGGGTGCGCAGCTCGTGGGCGATGTCGGCGGTCACTCGGCGCTCGGCCTCCAGCCGTTCCTGGAGCGCGTCGGCCATGGCGTCGACCGCGCGGGCCAGGTCGTCGGTCTCGTCCCGCAGCCTCGGCCCGATCGCGTCCCTCACCCGTACGAGGCTGTCGCCCCGTGCGACCTGGTTCGCCGCCGCGGCGGCCCGTCGCAGCCGCCGGGACAGCTCCCTGCCGATGAGCACGCCCAGGACGCTTCCGCCCAGCACGACCGCGATCGAGCCGATCACCAGGGCCTTGTCGAGGTCGGCGAGGATGTCCGAGCTGCGGTCGGTGAACGGCGTGTGCAGCGACAGCACCTGGCCGTTCCGGAGCGGAACCGCCGCCCAGATGTCGGTCACGCCGTCCGGCTGTTCCGTCACGTACGTCGCCCGGCGCCCGTCCTCGACGCTCGCGCGGAGCGCGGCCGGCAACTCCGGGTCGTCGATCTCCGCCTGGGGGAAGCCGAGTCGCCCGGACAGCTCGTAGTTCCGTTGGGCCACGACGACCCGTTCGTCGGCGAGGTCGCGGGCGTTGTCCAGCATCGACATCCGCGCCGCGTTGTGCACGACCAGGCTGAGGGCCACCGCGACCAAAGCGCCGACCAGCGCGATCGCCGCGCTGACCTGCCACCGCAGGCCGGTTCGGATCCCGGTGTGGCGCACGCGGCCGGCGACCGGTCGCATCAGGGGGGCCCACACGTGGTCAGGCCCTCAGTTTGTAGCCGAAGCCGCGGACGGTCTCGATCCTGTCCTGGCCGATCTTCGTCCGCAGCCGCTGCACGTGGACGTCCACGACCCGGGTGTCACCGCCCCAGCCGTATTCCCAGACCCGCTCCAGCAGCCTGTCCCGGGAGAGCACCGTGCCCGGAGCGGAGGAGAACTCCAACAGGAGGCGCATCTCGGTCGGGGTCAGCGAGACGGGCCGTCCGGCGCGGCGTACCTCCATGCCCTCGGTGTCGACCACCAGGTCGCCGAAGGTGAGCGGGCCCGTCCCGGTGGTCCGGTCGGACGTCTCCCGGCGGTCGTCGCCTCCGGCGTGCCCGAACCGACGCAGCACGGCGCGGATGCGGGCGACCAGGACCGCGCCGTCGAACGGCTTGGTGACGTAGTCGTCCGCGCCGGCCTCCAATCCCAGCACCACGTCGATGCTGTCCGCCCGTGCCGAGAGCATGATCACCGGAACGGTGGACTCGTCCCGGATGCGGCGGCAGAGGCTGACCCCGTCGAGCCCCGGGACCATGACGTCGAGCAGGGCGATGTCGGGGTGCCGCGCCCGGAACGCCTCCAGGCCGGTCAGACCGTCCGGCCTGGCGGTCACCGCGAAACCGTCCCGCTCCAGGGCGAGCTGGGTGGCCTCGCGGATGACGTCGTCGTCCTCGACGAACAGGACGTGTGTCTGGTCTGCCATCCGGTCGCTCTCAGTCCTCGTGTGCGCGGTGGCCGTTCTCCCGCCACCTCCAGTGAGCCCCTCCGATGCCCGGGGACCTCCGTGTCGCCCTCCGGGCCCGGGCTCAGCCGCGGCCCTCGGCGGACGTCGACGAGCGGTCCGCGCCGTCGTACGCGTGGTGGGCGCGGGCCTCCTCGGCGAACCGCCCGCCCGACCAGCGATAGGTGATCACGTTCTCGCCGGAGGGGCTGGACACCGGATCCCCATGGTCGTACACCTGTTGGGTCACCACCAGGTCACCCCGGTCGATCTCCGCGTAGACCGGCGGCTCCTCGGCGGCGAAGACGTTCTCGTAGCGGCCCGCCTCCCTCTGGTACACGTAGCTCCCCACGCCCACGGCGTCACCACAGGTCAGCACGTTGACGACGACCTCCTCGGCCCCGTCGCCCGTCAGCTGCCCGTAGCTGACGTCGATCGGGTACTCGTCGGCCACGCACGGTTCGAGTTCGCTCTTGACCTCCGCCGAGACGCGCGGGTCCGACTTCAGCAGCCGGACGGCGTCGACTCGGTCGGGGATCGGCGAGGCGGACACGGGCGACGCGGTCTCCTCCGTCACCGCCCCCGCGCGCGCCGGCCCCTCGTCGCGGGTCCCGGTCCCACCGGCGCCGCAGCCGGCGACGACCAGGGCGAGAGCGGCGGAGCCCGCGCTCGCCGCGGCCACCACTCGCCCGCCCACACGACTCCGCCGGGTGCCCCCGGCCGAGCCGGAGTTCCGGTCGACCGTCAGGCCGCGCACCGCTCCCGCTCCTCACGCTCCGGCGCGCGTGCGTCCCGATCGCGGGCGACCAGCTCCTCACGGAGCCGGGCGAGCGCCCGGTGCAGCGTGCTCTTGACCGTTCCCGCCGACATGCCGAGGGCGGCGGCGGTCTCCTCGGTGGACATCTGCTCCCAGTGTCTCAGTACCACGACACTGCGCTGCTTCGGGGCCAGCACCCGCATGACCTCCATCAACAGGGCGCGATCGGCGTGCTGCTGGGCGGAGTCGTCGACGCCGGCCTCCGGCAGCTCCTCGGTGGGCACCTCCTCCAGCCTGCGCGCGCGCCACCACTCGGTACGCGTATTGATCATCACCCGCCGCAGATAGGCGTCGGCCAGGCGCTTGTCCTCGATGCTCTCCCAGCGCCCGTACGTCCTGGCGAGGGCGGTCTGCAACAGGTCCTGGGCGTCGACGGGGTCGGGGACCAGGCGGCGGGCGCTGCGCAGCAGCGCTTCCTGCCGGGTTCGGACGTACTCCTCGAACTCCAGCACCTCGCCTTGCGCCATGGTGAACCGCCTCCCGTGTGTGCCGTCGTGTCGTGCCCCGCGGCTGCCGCCGGGGCACGACACGAAGGTAGGGAGGCGTTGTCACGGCACGGTCCGAGGCGGCCAGCGGTCGACCCTCGACTGCCCCTCGATCGTGTAACAGTCCGATCGGCGACAGTTCGCGGGACCCGGCGGCCGACCGCCGTGGCCGACCTCAGGCCAGCGGAAGGCGGTAGCGTCCGTCGGGAAGTGGCTCCACCAGGCCGTCCGAGACCAGGCCGTCCAAGGCGCGGGCCCGCTGCACGGGCTCGTGCCACACGCGGTCCAGCGTCGCCCTCGGTACCGGGGAGTGCGACTCGCGGAGCACGGCGAGGAGCCGACCGCGGACCTGCCGGTCCGTGCCGGCGTACGTCTGGCCCCGGCGTGCCGGTCCCGCGTGGGCGGGCTTGCCCGCCAGGCGCCAGGCGCACCGCTCCGAGATCGGGCACCGGTGGCACGACTCGTTCCGAGCCGTGCAGACCAGCGCGCCCAGTTCCATGGAGGCGGCGGCCCAGCGCGCGGCCGTGGCGTCGTCCTCCGGCAGCAATTCCCGGGCGAGCCTGCGCTCGGCGGCCGTCGTGGCGTTGGGCGGGTACCGCACGCCGGACACCGCCCTGGCAAGGACCCGCCGGACGTTGGTGTCGAGGACCGGGTGCCGCCGACCGTAGGCGAAGGAGGCCACGGCCGCCGCCGTGTACTCGCCGATGCCGGGGAGGGCGAGGAGCTGGGCGTGTTCGGTCGGCACGTCGCCGCCGTGCCGTTCCGCTATGGCGGTGGCGGCGCCGTGCAGTCGCAGCGCGCGTCGGGGGTAGCCGAGGCGTCCCCAGGCGCGGACGGCCTCCCCGGGTGCCTCGACGGCCAGGTCGGCGGGCCGGGGCCAGCGGGCCATCCACTGCTCGTACACGGGAAGGACCCGCGCCACGGGAGTCTGCTGGAGCATGAACTCGCTGACCATCACCCCCCACGCTCCGGCCTCGGGGCGCCGCCAGGGCAGGTCGCGCGCGTGTTCGTCGAACCAGTCGATGACCGGGGTGTGCAACGGGAGCCCCGGGCGGTCCTCCGGCGGTACCGGGGTGCCTGGAGCGTCGGGGGAGACGGAGTCGGGGGCCGGGTGACGGGAACCGGTGGGCGAGGGCTTCGTGGGCACAGTCATGGCTCTGCGATCCTGCCACGGGCGGAGCCCCGCGTGGCCACACCGCACCCCGCCGGGTGCCGAGCGCCACCCGGCGGGGGGCACGAGCGGCCGTCCCGGGCGTAGGTCCGGGGGCGCGACCCGGTGTGGACCGCGCGCACGAGCCCGACGCCTCCTCGGCGGAACGCCTCCAGGCGACCCCCGCCTCGCCGCCCGGTCCGGCGGGACCCGGCGCGCGACGGTCCGGTCCGCCTCGGCCGAGAAGGCCGGGCGCCGGGAGGATTCGACCGAGAGTGGCGGCTCACCGGAACGATGATCCGGAAAAGTCGATGTACGGACCGGCGGGTGGGGCAAGGCCCGGCATCGATCTCTCGTACAGTTTGGGCCGTGGGATCTCTGCGCAATCCGGTCGGGCCGCTTCCCTCCTCCATCTACTGGCGACGGAGGGCCATCCTGGTGTCCGTGGTCGTCCTGGCGGCGCTGCTGATCACCTGGGCGGTGACCGCGGGAGGCGACGCCGGGGGCGGGGAAGGCGCCGCCGGATCGGACGCCGACGCGAGAAGTCCCGTTCCCTCGATCACCCCTGGCCCCTCCAGCTCCGGTCCGGCGATCAGCCGGGCGCCGGGCGGCCGGGACGAGCCGGACGACGAGGATGCCGGGGACGAGGAACCCGCCGGTCGCGGCTCCGGGAGCGCCGATCCGGAGGAGAGCGACGCGACCGCGTCCGACGCCCCCGTGGTCGTCGGTTCCGACGACGTCCTCCCGGCGGGCTCCGGGCTCGAGGCCTGCGCCGCGAGCGCCGTCGAGTGGCGGCTCCGGGGCACCCGGGAGACCTATCCGACCGACGCCACCCCGACCCTCGAACTGACCGTGCGCAACACCTCCGACGCGGACTGCGCGATCGACCTCGGCCCCGAGCGGGTCGTCCTGACCATCACGCCCGAGGACGACCAGGACGCGTACTGGTCCTCCGGCCACTGCCCCGAGGACCCGGGGAGCCTCGCCTACCGCGTCCCCGCCGGCACCGCCGTGACCCACACCCTGCGGTGGGACCGCGGGGCGAGCGCACCGAAGTGCGGCACACCCCCCGCCGGCAAGGCCGGGCCCGGACGCTACCTGGCCGAGGCCGAGTCTCCCGGCCTGCCCGCCGTCCGTGCCTCCTTCACGCTGACGGACGAGTGACGGGGGCGGGACCCGGCGGGCGGCGAGGCGCTCCGCTCGCGGCGAGGCGGAGACCGCGACCCCGATTCGGGGCGGCTCCCGCCTCGGGAACCGGACGGATCAGACGTAGCGCTCCAGGATCGAGGACTCCGCGAGCCGGGACAACCCCTCGCGCACACTGCGGGCCCGGGTCTCGCCGACCCCCTCCACGGCCTGGAGGTCGTCGACGCTGGCGGCCAACAGCTTCTGCAAGCCCCCGAAGTGCTCCACCAACCGGTCGATGATCGCGCCCGGCAGCCGCGGCACCTTGGCCAGCAGTCGAAAACCGCGCGGCGACACGGCCGAGTCCAGCGACTCCGGCGACCCCGCGTACCCCAGGGCGCGCGCCACCGTGTTCAGTTCCAGCAGCTCGGCGTGGGAGAGCTTGTCCAACTCGGCCAGCGCCTCCTCCACCGTCCGGGACCGCTTCGCCGTCGGCTCCGGCACGTAGTCGCGGACCACCAGCTCGCGCTCCGGCTCCACGCCGGCGATCAGCTCGTCCAGCTGCAGGGCCAGCAGCCGCCCGTCGGTGCCCAGTTCCACCACGTACTCGGCGATCTCGGTCGCGATCCGCCGCACCATCTCCAACCGCTGGGCGACCGAGGACAGATCACGGACGGTGACGAGGTCCTCGATCTCCAGGGCGGAGAGGGTCCCGGCGACCTCGTCGAAACGCAGTTTGTAGCGCTCCAGGGTGGCCAGCGCCTGATTGGCTCGGGACAGGATCGCCGCGGAGTCCTCCAGGACGCGCCGCTGCCCGTCGACGTAGAGGGCGATCAGACGCATCGACTGCGAGACCGACACGACCGGGAAGCCGACCTGCTTGCTGACCCGGTCCGCCGTGCGATGGCGGGTGCCGGTCTCCTCCGTCGGGATCGTCGGGTCCGGGACGAGCTGGACACCCGCGCGAAGGATCTTGGAAAGGTCCGCCGAGAGCACGATGCCACCGTCGAGCTTGCACAGCTCCCTCAACCGGGTCGCGGTGAACTCGACGTCGAGGACGAATCCGCCGGTGCACATGGCCTCCACCGTCCGGTCGGAACCGAGCAGGATCAGGCCGCCGGTGTTGCCGCGCAGCACCCGCTCCAGCCCGTCCCGGAGCGCCGTGCCGGGCGCCACCGCGCTCAACGTGGCGCGCATCAGACCCTCGGAGCCGGCACTCGCTGCGGACTTGCCGGGAGCCGCTGCCCGGTCGTTGGCTGCCACTGCACTCCTCCGGTCGCAGATTCGGTGGCTCCCGCGTGCGCACCCGGTGCGTACCGGCGGTGAGACCTCGGCGAAGTCTACCGGCGCTCCTCCTCCTCTCGCGGGGCCTCTCGGCGACGAGAGAGGGGGAGCACGCGCAGCGCGTCCCCGATGTCGGCGACCTCCAGCACCCGCATCCCGGGCGGGACCCTGCCGGGGTCCCCGGGAACCAGGGCGTGGGTGAAGCCCAGTCGGCCCGCCTCCGCGAGCCGCCGCTGCACCCCCGTCACCCGTCGCACCTCGCCGGCCAGCCCCACCTCTCCGACGGCGACGAGGTTCTTCGGCAGCGGGGTGTCCGACGCCGCGCTGGCGAGGGCGAGGGCGACGGCCAGATCGGCGGCGGGCTCGGACAACCGCACCCCGCCGACCGTCGCGGAGTAGATGTCCCGCTTGCCCAGGGCGCTGATCCGCCCCCTCTGCTCCAGGACCGCCAGCATCATGGAGACGCGGGACGTCTCCAGACCGGAGGTGGTGCGCCGGGGAGAGGGGATCTGCGACTCGACGGTCAGCGCCTGCACCTCCGCCACCAGAGGTCGGCGGCCCTCCAGGGTCACGGTCAGGCAGGTGCCGGGCACGGGGTCCTCCCGACGGGTCAGGAAGAGCCCGCTGGGGTCGGCCAGACCCGTGATTCCCTCGTCGTGCAACTCGAAACAGCCGACCTCGTCGGTGGCGCCGTACCGGTTCTTCACACCGCGCACCAGACGCAGGCGGGCGTGACGGTCGCCCTCGAAGTGCAGCACGACGTCCACCAGGTGCTCCAGCAACCGGGGCCCGGCGATCGCGCCGTCCTTGGTCACGTGGCCGACCAACAGCGTCGACATGCCACGCTCCTTCGACGCCCGGATCAGAGCCCCCGCCACCTCCCGTACCTGTGCCATGCCCCCCGGCGCGCCGTCGATCTCCGGCGAGGCGATCGTCTGCACCGAGTCCAGGACCAGGAGGGACGGCTTCACCTCGTCGAGGTGGCCGAGCACCGCCGCCAGGTCGGTCTCGGCGGCGAGATAGAGGTGGTCGTCGATGGCGCCGATCCGGTCGGCCCGCAGCCGGACCTGGCTCGCGCTCTCCTCGCCCGTGACGTAGAGCGTGCGGTGCTCCGGCCCGGCCGACTTGGCCGCCGCGTCGAGCAGCAGGGTGGACTTCCCCACGCCGGGCTCCCCGGCGAGGAGGGCCACCGCGCCGGGCACCAGGCCGCCACCTAGGACACGGTCCAACTCCGGCACGCCGGTGGAGCGGGCGGCGGCCTGTCGGCCGTCGACCTGGCCGATCGGCAGTGCGGCCGTGGTGACCCTCCCCGGAGCCGTGGTCCGGACGGCGGGCGTGCCGTACTCCTCCACGGTGCCCCAGGCCTGGCATTCCGGGCATCGGCCGAGCCACTTGGGCGTCTGCCGACCGCACTCCGTGCAGCGGTAGGAGGGCCGGTCCTTGGTGGTCTTCGCGCGGGCAGCCATGGCGGAAACGGTATCGGCCGGCACCGACAGGTCCGATCCCGCGCGAGGCGTCCCCCCTCCCGCCGACCGCTCTCGGCCATGCGCCGTCCCGAATCGGCCATCCGCCACACCCCGCCCACGGCCACGGCGCCGGTCCTGTCCCCCTTCGAGGGATCGTTTCACCCGTACGGATTAAAAGTGGTCCATGCGCCACTTCGCGCCACCCGGCCCCACCTACGGTCGCCGGGTGATGAGCAGCAGTCCGCAGACCTCGACGCGTACGACCGGCACCCAGCGGACGCAGCGGGAAGCACGGGACCGCGCCGCGGCCCACGCCGTGGCCCAGCGGGCCGCGCTGCGGTACGAGCCCTATCTGGACGGCCTCTTCACCTACTGCCTCTCCGTGCTCTGCGACCACGACGCCGCCACCGCCGTCCTCGGCGACGTCATCGCGGTCGCCGACCGCCGAGGTCACCGCTGCCCCGCCGCCCCGTCCGACCGCCGAGCGTGGCTGTACGCCCTGGGCCGCTGGGCCTGTCTGCGCCGACTCACCGAGGCGGGGCACCGGGGCGCGGGGGGCCGCCCGACCACGCCCGCCGGCCGCCCGGACGACCCGGTCGCGCCGGACACCGCGACCGCCGTCCCCCCGGAGGTCCAGGCGGAGCGCCGGCGGGAACTCGCCCTGCTCGCCTGGCCGGAGGCGGCCGACGCCAGTCCGGCCCAGCGCGAGGCCCTGGAGTTGGCCGTCCGCCACCGGCTGGCGGCCGACGAGGTCGCCGCGGTCCTCGGCATGGAGCCGCCGGCCGCCCGCGAGCTGCTCGCCTCCGCCGCCTGTGAGGTCGAGCGCACCCGCGCCGCGCTCGCCGTGGTCGAGACCGGAACCTGCCCGGCGGTGGCCCGCTTCACCGGCAGCGACCAGCTGCTGTTCGGCGGAGCGCTCCGCCGCGAGCTGGTCCGGCACGTCGACGACTGCCCCCGCTGCCGGCGTACCGCCGAGCGCGCCATCCCCGGCCGGTGGCCGGGCACCAGCGTCACGCCCGCGGAACTGCCGGTCCTTCCCGCGCCCCGCACCGCCCTCTGGCCGGCCTCGACGCCCCGTCCACGCGGGCGGTTCACCGCGCCCCGCTTCGACCGACGCGGGTTCCCGGTGGACCCCCGGCACCTCGCGGCCCGGCGCGACCGCAGGCGCGCCCGCGCCGTCACCACCACGGTGGTGGCCACGGTGGTGGCCGCCCCGGTGCTCGCGGTCTGGGCCGCCTACCGCGGCACCCCGGCCGGCGAGGGACGGGATCCCGGTTCGGCCAGCGCCGGCGAGGCGTCCGGCCCGCACCCCGGGGAGGACGCCGACCGGGCGACCTCCGCCGGCTCCGGCCTGGACACCGCCGCCGGACCACGCGGGGACGTCGGCGCCGGCGTCTCCGTCGAGGTGGTCGGGGTCGCCGGGGCGGGGCGGCGGGGCGGCGAGGGGCTCCGGGTGCGGGCCCGCGACAGCGAGGGAAGCACCCTGGTCACGCTGACCGCGACGGGTCGCTCCCCGGTGCGCTGGTCCGTGTCCACCAACGCCCCTTGGCTTCGCCCGACCCCGGTCGCCGGAACGCTTCGCCCCGGTCGCACGGCGACGGTACGCGTCCACGTGGACGCGACACGCGAGCCCGCCGGGCGCTGGAGCGGTCAGGTCGCCGTCTCGCCCGCGGGGGTGGTCGTCTCCATCGAGGGCCGAGGGACCGTGCCCGGACCGACCCCCTCCGCCCCCTGGCCGGGGGTGCCGACCCCCACGCCGTCCGTGACCCTGCCGGAGCCGGCGCCGCCCACGACGGCCGTGGAGGAACCCCCTCCGGAGCCGATCCCGACAGCGTCACCGCCCCCGGAACCCACGCTCCCCGAGCCGTCCCCCTCCGGATCGGGCGATGTCACCCCCACTCCCGACGAGAACCCGACGCCCACCGGTTCGGCGGCTTCCTAGCCCATCACCGCAGGTGCGCCCGCCGGGTCCGCCGGGTGCGGCGCCCACGGCGGCGTGCCGGAGGCCAGCCGTTGCTCGCACAGTTCGGCGAGCCGGTCGTACCCGGCCTTGCCCATCAGCTCGGTCAGCTCCGCGCGGTAGGACACGTAGACCGGGTCGCTCGCGCCGTGCGCCGACGTGGCCGAGGTGCACCACCAGTGCAGATCGTGTCCGCCTGGCCCCCAACCGCGCCGGTCGTACTCGCCGATCGACACCTGTAGTACCCGGGTGTCGTCGGGCCGGTCGATCCAGTCGTACGTCCGACGGATCGGCAGCTGCCAGCAGACGTCCGGCTTGGTCTCCAGCGGCTCCCGTCCCTCCCGCAGGGCGAGGATGTGCAGGGAGCATCCCGCGCCACCGGAGAACCCGGGCCGGTTCTGGAAGACGCACGATCCCTCGAAGGGCCGGGTCTGCCGGGAACCGTCCTCGTCCTCGGCGGTCCAGCCGTGCCGGGTGCCCTCCGCGTGGTTCTGCCAGATGTCCGGCGTCAGCCGCGCCACGTAACCGGCGACCCGGCGCTCGTCCTCCTCGTCGGAGAAGTGGGCGCCCAGCGTGCAGCATCCGTCGTCCGCGCGGCCGGCCTGGATGCCGTGGCAGCCACTGCCGAACACGCAGCTCCAGCGGGAGGTCAGCCAGGTCAGGTCGCAACGGAAGACCTGCTCGTCGTCGGCCGGGTCCGGGAACTCCACCCACGCGCGGGCGAAGTCGAGGCCCTGTTCGTCCGCCCGCGGCGCCGGGGCACCGGCATCGGAGCGCTCGGGCGCGCCGCCCGGCCCGCCCGAGGGGCCGCGGCGGCCCTCCGCCTTCGCGTCGCGCTCGCCCTCCCGCGGGGGGGAGGGGGTTTTGTCGCCCTTGGCCTTCTTCGTCTTTGGCACCCGTCCAGGGTAAGTGGACGGTGTGCGATCCCTACACCATCCGCGCGCCGCCCGGGGAGCCGCCCGGGGGATGTCGTGGCCCGCGCCCGCAGTAGCGTTCCGCCCATGAGACTCGGTGTCCTCGACGTGGGTTCGAACACGGTGCATCTGCTGGTGGTGGACGCGCACCCCGGCGCGCGCCCCCTCCCCGCGCACTCGCACAAGGCGGACCTGCGCCTGGCCCAGTTGCTCGACGACGAGGGCGCGATAGGGCCGGAAGGCGTCGACCGGCTGGTCGCGGTCGTCCACGACGCGTTGCGGGCGGCCGAGGACAAGGGCGTCGAGGATCTGCTGCCCTTCGCCACCTCGGCCGTGCGGGAGGCGCGGAACGCGGACGAGGTCCTCGCCCGGGTGCGTTCCGAGACAGGGGTCGAGCTGACCGTGCTCACCGGCGAGGAGGAGGCCAGGCTCACCTTCCTCGCCGTCCGCCGCTGGTTCGGGTGGTCGGCGGGCCGGCTGCTGGTCCTCGACATCGGCGGCGGGTCCCTGGAGATCGCCTACGGCATGGACGAGGAGCCCGGCGCCGCCGTCTCCCTGCCGCTCGGCGCGGGGCGGCTGACCGCGTCGCGGCTGCCGGACGACCCGCCGAGGCCGGAGGACGTTCGGGCGCTGCGCCGTCACGTGCGGGCCGAGATCGCCCGCACGGTCGGCGATTTCAGCCGGCTGGGGTCCCCCGATCACGTGGTGGCCACGTCGAAGACGTTCCGGCAGCTCGCGCGCATCTCGGGCGCCGCCCGCTCCGCCGACGGTCTGTACGTCCAGCGGGAACTCAAGCGGACGTCGCTGGAGACCTGGGTCCCCCGGCTGGCCGGGATGACGGCCGCGCAGCGAGCGGAGCTGCCGGGTGTGTCCGAGAGTCGGGCGGGGCAGCTGCTCGCCGGGGCGCTCGTCGCCGAGGCCGCGATGGACCTCTTCGACGTGGAGACCCTGGAGATATGCCCCTGGGCCCTCCGCGAGGGGGTCATCCTGCGCCGTCTGGACCACATGGACGCCTCCTGACGCTCGCCGGGCCCGCCCGGTGGGATCCCCGGGGGCACCGGGTCGCCCGCTCCCCGAGCCCGCCGCCCGCCCCGCCCCGGCCCGGCCCTCGCCCGGACCCGGCGCCCCGGTACCCCGTAATCTGTCCCTCGTGGCAGAACCGAGGGACGTCGTCCGCATCCCGGATGCGAAGGTCGCCCTGTCCACGGCCTCCGTCTATCCGGAGCCGACCGCGACGGCCTTCGAGATCGCGGCGCGTCTCGGCTACGACGGCGTCGAGGTGATGGTCTGGACCGACCCCGTCAGCCAGGACGTCGAGGCGCTGCGCAGGCTCAGCGATCACCACCGGGTGCCGATCCTGGCCGTCCACGCCCCCTGCCTGCTGATCACCCAGCGGGTGTGGTCCACCGATCCCTGGACCAAGCTGCTGCGGGCGCGCGCGGCGGCGGAGAGGCTCGGCGCGAGCACCGTGGTCGTCCACCCTCCCTTTCGGTGGCAGCGGAACTACGCTCGCGGCTTCGTGTCCGGCGTCTGGCGGATGGCCCAGGAGACGGACGTCCGCTTCGCCGTGGAGAACATGTTCCCCTGGCGCTACCGGGACCGCGAAATGCTCGCCTACGCGCCCGACTGGGACGTCACCAACGACGACTACCGGCACTTCACGATCGACCTCAGCCACACCGCGACCGCCCGCACGGACGCCCTGGCGATGATCGACCGCATGGGGGATCGGCTGGGCCACCTGCACCTGGCCGACGGTCGTGGTTCGGCCAAGGACGAGCACCTCGTGCCCGGCCGGGGGTCGCAGCCGTGCGCCGAGGTCCTCGCGCACCTCGCCCGGGTCGGTTTCGACGGGCACGTGGTCATCGAGGTCAACACCCGTCGGGCCATGTCCGCCGCGGAGCGCGAGGCCGACCTCGCCGAGGCCCTGGCGTTCACCAGGAACCACCTCCCGGCGGACCGGTCACCGCGTCCGTGATCCCGGCTTTTTTGGGCCACCGCCGAGGGCGGACCGAGGCGAGACGACCGTCCCGCATCCCGGACGTCACGTCCCGGTCCCTGGGAGACCGGCGTACGCTCGACACACAGCCGGCGCCGGCGGTCCGCGTCGCCGGCACTCTCGGAAGGAGCGAGCGACGATGCCCGAGCTGAGGTCCCGTACGGTCACTCACGGCCGCAACATGGCGGGAGCCCGCGCCCTGATGCGCGCCTCCGGCGTACCGGGAGCGGACATCGGCAGGAAGCCCGTGATCGCCGTCGCCAACAGCTTCACCGAGTTCGTGCCCGGCCACACGCACCTCGCCCCGGTCGGCCGGATCGTCTGCGAGGCCGTACGCGCGGCGGGCGGAATCCCCCGCGAGTTCAACACGATCGCCGTGGACGACGGCATCGCCATGGGACACCAGGGCATGCTCTACTCCCTGCCCTCCCGCGACCTGATCGCGGACAGTGTGGAGTACATGGTCGAGGCCCACCGCGCGGACGCGTTGATCTGCGTGTCGAACTGCGACAAGATCACGCCGGGGATGCTCAACGCCGCGCTGCGGCTGAACATCCCCACCGTCTTCGTCTCCGGCGGTCCGATGGAGGCCGGCCGCGCCACCCTGGTCGACGGCTCGGTCCGCACCCTGGACCTGATCGACGCGATGGTGGACGCCGCCGACGACCGGGTCTCCGACGCCGACGTCCTCCGCATCGAGGAGAACGCCTGCCCCACCTGCGGCAGTTGTTCGGGCATGTTCACCGCGAACTCGATGAACTGCCTGACCGAGGCCATCGGCCTCGCCCTCCCCGGAAACGGTTCCGTCCTGGCCACGCACACGGCCCGCCGGGCGCTCTACGAGAACGCCGCCCACACCGTCATGGATCTCGTCCGCAGGTACTACGAACAGGACGACGCGGGCGCCCTGCCGCGAGGCATCGCCACCTTCCAGGCGTTCGAGAACGCCATGGCCCTGGACATCGCCATGGGCGGTTCCACCAACACGATCCTGCACCTCCTCGCGGCGGCGCGGGAGGCCGAGGTCCCCTTCGGCCTGGCCGAGATCGACGCCCTCTCCCGGCGGGTCCCGTGCCTGGCCAAGGTCGCGCCCAACATCGCCGGGGACCGCACCTACTACATGGAGGACGTCCACCGCGCCGGCGGCATCCCCGCGCTTCTGGGGGAACTGCACCGCGCGGGCCTGCTCAACGAGGACGTGCACGCCGTGCACAGCCCCTCCTTGGCCGACTGGCTCAAGACCTGGGACGTGCGGGCCGGGTCGCCCTCCCCCGAGGCGGTGGAACTGTGGCACGCGGCACCCGGCTGCGTCCGGTCCGCCGAGGCGTTCTCCCAGTCCGAGAGGTGGGAGGCTCTGGACGACGACGCGGAGGCCGGCTGCATCCGCTCGGCCGACCACGCCTACTCCCGGGACGGCGGGCTCGCCGTGCTGCGGGGGAACCTGGCGGTCGACGGATGCGTCGTGAAGACGGCCGGCGTCGACGAGTCGATCTGGACCTTCGAGGGCCCCGCCGTCGTCTGCGAGTCGCAGGAGGAGGCCGTGGAGAAGATCCTCACCAAGCGGATCGCCGAAGGGGACGTGGTGGTCATCCGCTACGAGGGCCCCAAGGGCGGACCCGGCATGCAGGAGATGCTCTACCCGACCTCGTATCTGAAGAGCCGCGGCCTGGGCAAGGCATGCGCGTTGATCACCGACGGCCGTTTCTCCGGCGGTACCTCGGGCCTGTCCATCGGCCACGCCTCCCCGGAGGCCGCCGCCGGTGGCGTCATCGCGCTCGTGGAGGACGGCGACCGCATCCGGATCGACATCCCACGGCGCGGCGTCGAGTTGTTGGTCGACGACGCCGAGTTGGCCCGACGCCGCGAGGCCCTCGGCGGCAGGTACGCGCCGCGGAACCGAGACCGTCAGGTCACCGCCGCGCTGCGTGCCTACGCGGCCATGGCGACCAGCGCCGACAAGGGGGCCGTACGCGACGTCAGCGCGCTCGGCTGACGCGTCGGGCGCCGCCCGAAGGGCAAGCGCCCTTCACGGGGGCGGGCGCCCGCGACACCTCCCGGCGCGGCCCGCCGCCGGGAACCGGAACGACCGGAACGACACGCCTCGGCGGGCTCGCCGGAGGCTGGAGGCTCCCCACCTTGAACGAGAAAGTCGCGGTCCTCGGCACCGGCAAGATCGGTGAGGCCCTGCTCAGCGGAATGATCCGGGCCGGCTGGTCTCCGACGGATCTCCTGGTCACCACGCGACGCCGTGAGCGCGCGGACGAGCTGCGTCTGCGCCACGGGGTCACGCCGGTCGACAACGCGGAGGCGGCCCGAGCGGCCTCCACTCTCATCCTCACGGTCAAGCCGCAGGACATGGGAACGCTGCTCGACGAGCTGGCCCCGCACGTCACCGCCGACCGGCTGGTCGTCAGCGGCGCCGCGGGGGTGCCGACCGCCTTCTTCGAGGAGCGGCTGGCAGCGGGCACCCCGGTGGTCCGGGTCATGACGAACACGCCCGCTCTGGTCGACGAGGCGATGTCCGTCATCTCCGGCGGCACCCACGCGACCGCCGAGCACCTCGCACACGCCGAGCGCGTCTTCGGAGGCGTGGGCAAGACCCTCCGCGTCCCCGAGTCCCAGCAGGACGCCTGCACAGCGCTCTCGGGTTCGGGCCCGGCCTACTTCTTCTACCTGGTCGAGGCCATGACCGATGCCGGGATCCTGCTCGGACTGCCCCGGGACAAGGCGCACGACCTGATCGTCCAGTCCGCCGTCGGGGCCGCCGTGATGCTCCGCGACAGCGGCGAGCACCCGGTCAGGCTGCGCGAGAACGTGACCTCCCCGGCCGGGACCACCATCAACGCCATCCGCGAGCTGGAGGACCACGGTGTGCGCGCCGCGCTGATCGCGGCCCTTGAGGCCGCCCGCGACCGTAGCCGCGAACTGGCCTCGGGCAGCCGGGGCTGACCCGGCCGACGGGCTCGGCCATCGCGCCGAGTCCGTAGCGCGGTTCCGTGTCCGCGGCGGCCCCGATGCCCGGCGTGCTGTGAAGTTGACACCCCGTGACCGGGTCCGTAGAGTCACCCGAGTTGTCCGACGTGAGCGCCGACCTCGGTCGGTCCCCGGACGGCGAATCCGTGCACACCGTCAAGCCGACGACGAGAGTCGTGGGCATTTCCGTTGGTGCGCCTGGAGGAAATGAATCCGTGTTCGAAGGAGCACGACGTTCGAAAGGGCGTGACACCCGATTCGCTCGGGGGTCGAGGATCGGCTAAGGTCTCACACCGTCGGAACGGCTCAACGGCCGTGAAGGCGAACCCCGCTGACTGGGGATCAGGTCGGTGAAACGGTCTGGTAGAGTCGGAGAGGCCGGAAAGGGAAGCGCGGAAGTGCTTTTCGGGAAGGCGGCCGAGGAAATCGGGTCGGAAACGGTCTGGTAGAGTCGGTGAAACCGAAGGGGAAACGCCCGGAGGAAAGCCGCGAGAGAGTGTGTTTCTCGGGTGAGTACGAAGAAAGCGTCCGTTCCTTGAGAACTCAACAGCGTGCCAAAAGTCAACGCCAGATATGTTGATACCCCGACGCCGGGATTGTTGTTCCGGTGGACGGGTTCCTTTGAAGTAGAACACAGCGAGGACGCTGTGGATCATCGGGTTATTCCTCCGGTGGTCCCGCTCCCGTGTTGTGTGCCGGGTGACCGGCAGAGCATTCACGGAGAGTTTGATCCTGGCTCAGGACGAACGCTGGCGGCGTGCTTAACACATGCAAGTCGAACGATGAACCATTTCGGTGGGGATTAGTGGCGAACGGGTGAGTAACACGTGGGCAATCTGCCCTGCACTCTGGGACAAGCCCTGGAAACGGGGTCTAATACCGGATATTGACTGTCACGGGCATCCGTGGTGGTGGAAAGCTCCGGCGGTGCAGGATGAGCCCGCGGCCTATCAGCTTGTTGGTGAGGTAGTGGCTCACCAAGGCGACGACGGGTAGCCGGCCTGAGAGGGCGACCGGCCACACTGGGACTGAGACACGGCCCAGACTCCTACGGGAGGCAGCAGTGGGGAATATTGCACAATGGGCGCAAGCCTGATGCAGCGACGCCGCGTGAGGGATGACGGCCTTCGGGTTGTAAACCTCTTTCAGCAGGGAAGAAGCGTGAGTGACGGTACCTGCAGAAGAAGCGCCGGCTAACTACGTGCCAGCAGCCGCGGTAATACGTAGGGCGCGAGCGTTGTCCGGAATTATTGGGCGTAAAGAGCTCGTAGGCGGCTTGTCGCGTCGGTTGTGAAAGCCCGGGGCTTAACCCCGGGTCTGCAGTCGATACGGGCAGGCTAGAGTTCGGTAGGGGAGATCGGAATTCCTGGTGTAGCGGTGAAATGCGCAGATATCAGGAGGAACACCGGTGGCGAAGGCGGATCTCTGGGCCGATACTGACGCTGAGGAGCGAAAGCGTGGGGAGCGAACAGGATTAGATACCCTGGTAGTCCACGCCGTAAACGGTGGGCACTAGGTGTGGGCAGCATTCCACGTTGTCCGTGCCGCAGCTAACGCATTAAGTGCCCCGCCTGGGGAGTACGGCCGCAAGGCTAAAACTCAAAGGAATTGACGGGGGCCCGCACAAGCGGCGGAGCATGTGGCTTAATTCGACGCAACGCGAAGAACCTTACCAAGGCTTGACATACATCGGAAGCGCTCAGAGATGGGTGTGCCCTTGTGGTCGGTGTACAGGTGGTGCATGGCTGTCGTCAGCTCGTGTCGTGAGATGTTGGGTTAAGTCCCGCAACGAGCGCAACCCTTGTCCCGTGTTGCCAGCAACTCTTCGGAGGTTGGGGACTCACGGGAGACCGCCGGGGTCAACTCGGAGGAAGGTGGGGACGACGTCAAGTCATCATGCCCCTTATGTCTTGGGCTGCACACGTGCTACAATGGCCGGTACAATGAGCTGCGATGCCGTGAGGTGGAGCGAATCTCAAAAAGCCGGTCTCAGTTCGGATTGGGGTCTGCAACTCGACCCCATGAAGTCGGAGTCGCTAGTAATCGCAGATCAGCATTGCTGCGGTGAATACGTTCCCGGGCCTTGTACACACCGCCCGTCACGTCACGAAAGTCGGTAACACCCGAAGCCGGTGGCCCAACCCCTTGTGGGAGGGAGCTGTCGAAGGTGGGACTGGCGATTGGGACGAAGTCGTAACAAGGTAGCCGTACCGGAAGGTGCGGCTGGATCACCTCCTTTCTAAGGAGCTTTCTCCTGTGCCTCCCCTTGGTTGTGGGGGGTGTGGGCAGAGGCCGGTTCATCAGCGAGTGTCTGGTGCCGGTGTGCTCGTGGGTGGAACGTTGACTATTCGGTCGGGTTTTCTGTTCCGGGTGTGTTTGTACTGCTTCCTGCTGTGGTGGGGGGTGTGGAAGACATGTTCGGGGTGGGGGTTCGGTCGGGCACGTTGTTGGGTGTCTGAGGGTGCGGCCGTGTGGTCGTGGTCTCGGTTGTGCCGGTCCTGGTGAAGCATCGTCGGTGGATGGTGTGTGACGGGTGGCTGGTCGTTGTTTGAGAACTGCACAGTGGACGCGAGCATCTGTGGCCAAGTTTTTAAGGGCGCACGGTGGATGCCTTGGCACCAGGAACCGATGAAGGACGTGGGAGGCCGCGATAGGCCCCGGGGAGTCGTCAACCAGGCTTTGATCCGGGGGTGTCCGAATGGGGAAACCCGGCAGTCGTCATGGGCTGTCACCCTTGCCTGAACTCATAGGGCGAGTGGAGGGAACGCGGGGAAGTGAAACATCTCAGTACCCGCAGGAAGAGAAAACAACCGTGATTCCGGGAGTAGTGGCGAGCGAAACTGGATGAGGCCAAACCGTATGCGTGTGATACCCGGCAGGGGTTGCGTGTGCGGGGTTGTGGGATGTCTTTTTTCATGGTCTGCCGGCTGTGAGGCGAGTGAGAAACCGTTGATGTAGGCGAAGGACATGCGAAAGGTCCGGCGTAGAGGGTAAGACCCCCGTAGTCGAAATGTCAGCGGCTCGTTGAGGATTTTCCCAAGTAGCACGGGGCCCGAGAAATCCCGTGTGAATCTGGCGGGACCACCCGTTAAGCCTAAATATTCCCTGGTGACCGATAGCGGATAGTACCGTGAGGGAATGGTGAAAAGTACCCCGGGAGGGGAGTGAAATAGTACCTGAAACCGTGTGCCTACAAGCCGTGGGAGCGTCGCATGCGAGCCTTTCGGGGTTTGTGTGTCGTGACTGCGTGCCTTTTGAAGAATGAGCCTGCGAGTTTGCGGTGTGTTGCGAGGTTAACCTGTTGTGGGGTAGCCGTAGCGAAAGCGAGTCCGAAGAGGGCGTTGGAGTAGCATGCTCAAGACCCGAAGCGGAGTGATCTAGCCATGGGCAGGTTGAAGCGGAGGTAAGACTTCGTGGAGGACCGAACCCACCAGGGTTGAAAACCTGGGGGATGACCTGTGGTTAGGGGTGAAAGGCCAATCAAACTCCGTGATAGCTGGTTCTCCCCGAAATGCATTTAGGTGCAGCGTCGTGTGTTTCTTGCCGGAGGTAGAGCACTGGATAGGCGATGGGCCTTACCGGGTTACTGACCTTAGCCAAACTCCGAATGCCGGTAAGTGAGAGCGCGGCAGTGAGACTGTGGGGGATAAGCTCCATGGTCGAGAGGGAAACAGCCCAGAGCATCGACTAAGGCCCCTAAGCGTACGCTAAGTGGGAAAGGATGTGGAGTCGCAGAGACAACCAGGAGGTTGGCTTAGAAGCAGCCATCCTTGAAAGAGTGCGTAATAGCTCACTGGTCAAGTGATTCCGCGCCGATAATGTAGCGGGGCTCAAGTGTACCGCCGAAGTCGTGTCATTCACATGGTTGCCTTAACGGGTGTGTGGATGGGTAGGGGAGCGTCGTTTGCCGGGTGAAGCAGCGCCGTAAGGCAGTTGTGGACGGTTGACGAGTGAGAATGCAGGCATGAGTAGCGATTCAAACGTGGGAAACGTTTGCGCCGATTGACCAAGGGTTCCTGGGTCAAGCTGATCTGCCCAGGGTAAGTCGGGACCTAAGGCGAGGCCGACAGGCGTAGTCGATGGATAACCGGTTGATATTCCGGTACCCGCTGTGGAGCGTCAAACGTCGAATCTGGTGATGCTAAGCCCGTGAAGCCGTTCCGGACCCTTCGGGGGATGGATTGTGGTGGAGCCGGTGGTCCGAGCTGGTAGTAGGCGAGTGATGGGGTGACGCAGGAAGGTAGTCCATCCCGGGCGGTGGTTGTCCGGGGTAAGGGTGTAGGGCGTTGCGTAGGTAAATCCGCGTGACATGTGTCTGAGACCTGATGCCGAGCCGATTGTGGTGAAGTGGATGATCCTATGCTGTCGAGAAAAGCCTCTAGCGAGTTTCATGGCGGCCCGTACCCTAAACCGACTCAGGTGGTCTGGTAGAGAATACCGAGGCGTTCGGGTGAACTATGGTTAAGGAACTCGGCAAAATGCCCCCGTAACTTCGGGAGAAGGGGGCCATTTCTGGTGATGGGCTGTGCGCCTTGAGCTGGGGGTGGCCGCAGAGACCAGCGAGAAGCGACTGTTTACTAAAAACACAGGTCCGTGCGAAGCCGTAAGGCGATGTATACGGACTGACGCCTGCCCGGTGCTGGAACGTTAAGGGGACCGGTTAGTTCCATTTCGGTGGGGCGAAGCTGAGAACTTAAGCGCCAGTAAACGGCGGTGGTAACTATAACCATCCTAAGGTAGCGAAATTCCTTGTCGGGTAAGTTCCGACCTGCACGAATGGCGTAACGACTTCTCGACTGTCTCAACCATAGGCCCGGTGAAATTGCACTACGAGTAAAGATGCTCGTTTCGCGCAGCAGGACGGAAAGACCCCGGGACCTTTACTATAGTTTGATATTGGTGTTCGGTTCGGCTTGTGTAGGATAGCTGGGAGACTGTGAAGCCTGTACGCCAGTGTGGGTGGAGTCGTCGTTGAAATACCAGTCTGGTCGTGCTGGATGTCTAACCTGGGTCCGTGATCCGGATCAGGGACAGTGTCTGATGGGTAGTTTAACTGGGGCGGTTGCCTCCTAAAGGGTAACGGAGGCGCCCAAAGGTTCCCTCAGCCTGGTTGGTAATCAGGTGTTGAGTGTAAGTGCACAAGGGAGCTTGACTGTGAGACCGACGGGTCGAGCAGGGACGAAAGTCGGGACTAGTGATCCGGCGGTGGCTTGTGGAAGCGCCGTCGCTCAACGGATAAAAGGTACCCCGGGGATAACAGGCTGATCTTCCCCAAGAGTCCATATCGACGGGATGGTTTGGCACCTCGATGTCGGCTCGTCGCATCCTGGGGCTGGAGTCGGTCCCAAGGGTTGGGCTGTTCGCCCATTAAAGCGGTACGCGAGCTGGGTTTAGAACGTCGTGAGACAGTTCGGTCCCTATCCGCTGTGCGCGTAGGAGTCTTGAGAAGGGCTGTCCCTAGTACGAGAGGACCGGGACGGACGAACCTCTGGTGTGCCAGTTGTTCTGCCAAGGGCATGGCTGGTTGGCTACGTTCGGGAGGGATAACCGCTGAAAGCATCTAAGCGGGAAGCCTGCTTCGAGATGAGGGCTCCCACCTACTTGATGGGGTAAGGCTCCCAGTAGACGACTGGGTTGATAGGCCGGGTATGGAAGCACTGTGAGGTGTGGAGTTGACCGGTACTAATAGGCCGAGGGCTTGTCCGTAGGTGCTCGCGTCCACTGTGTTGGTTCTGAAACCACGAACGGTTGTCCCTGTTGTGGGGTGCTGGTTGTTGTTTCGTTGTGTTTCGGTGGTTTTAGCGTAGGGGAAACGCCCGGTTACATTCCGAACCCGGAAGCTAAGCTCTACAGCGCCGATGGTACTGCAGGGGGGACCCTGTGGGAGAGTAGGACGCCGCCGAACGATTTTTGTGGGAGGGTTCCTTCTTCCGGCTTTGTGTCGGGGGAGGGAACCCTCCCTTTTTTCATGCACACGAACATTCGGTGGTTGGGCACGTAGGGAGGAACCCGTGATGCGGTACGACCTGGTCATCTTCGACAACGACGGGGTCCTGGTCGACAGCGAGCGCATCTCCAACCGCCTGATGGCCGAGTACCTCACCGAGCTGGGCCACCCGACCTCCTTCGAGGAATCCGTCCGGAACTACATGGGCCGGGCCATGCGGAGCGTCCACGACCAGGTCCGGGAACGCAGCGGGCGCCGGCTTCCGGCCGAATTCGACGAGGTCTTCCACACGCGGGTCTTCGCCGCGTTCCGCCGGGACCTCCGGCCGGTCGCCGGTGTGGCCGAGGTTCTGCGGAGCCTCGCGGCGGCCGGCATTCCCTACTGCGTGGCTTCTTCGGGCAGCCACGAGCGGATCCGGGTCGGACACCGTACGGCCGGGCTCGACCACTGGTTCGACGAGCGGCTTCTCTTCAGCGCGGACGACGTGCCGCGGGGGAAGCCGGCACCGGACCTCTTCCTGCACGCGGCCCGGTCCATTGGGGTGGCGCCCGGACGCTGTGTGGTGGTCGAGGACAGCCTGCCCGGCGTGCGTGCCGCCCGGGCCGCCGGAATGCACGTCTACGGCTACACCGCCATGACGCCGGCGGCGGTCCTCACGGACGCCGACGGCCACTTCTCCGACATGGCCGAGCTGATCGCGCTCCTCGGATCGGACCGCCCCTCGTCCGGCCAATGACGGCGCCGTCGCCAGCCGGCCCGCGCCGTCCCGAGGACTCCCGCCCACGGGACAAGAACGGGCGGGGGTCGGCGACGTGATCCGACCGGATACGGTGGCGGCCATGAGCGGCCACGCACAGTTGATGTGGGACGAGGCGGTCACCGGCTACGACTTCGGCCCCGGGCACCCCATGGATCCCGTTCGCCTCACCCTCACGCGGAGTCTTGTCGACGCCCTGGGCCTGGGACGCGCGGTGAGGACGGTCGCGGCCAAACCCGCGGGGGAATCCACGCTACGGCTGGTTCACCGCCCCGACTACATCGAGGCCGTCAAGGCCGCTTCCGCGAACCCCGAAGCCGCCGACGCGACCTACGGGCTCGGCACCCTCGACGATCCGGCGTTCGCCGGGATGCACGAGGTGTCGTCGCTCATCGCGGGCCAGTCGGTGGGGGCGGCGGAAGACGTGTGGAGGGGGGAGACCGCACACGCCGTCAACTTCGCGGGGGGCCTGCACCATGCGATGCCGGGCAGCGCGTCGGGCTTCTGCGTGTACAACGACGCGGCCCTGGCCATCGCCCGACTGCTGGAGCTGGGGGCGGAGCGGGTCGCCTACGTGGACGTGGACGTGCACCACGGCGACGGAGTGCAGAGCGCTTTCTGGGACGACCCCCGGGTCATGACGATCTCCCTGCACGAACACCCGCGAACCCTCTTCCCGCAGACCGGCCGGCCCGAGGAGACGGGAGGCCGGGCCGCGCTCGGTACCGCGGTCAACGTGGCCCTCCCCGCGGGCACCGGGGACGCCGGGTGGCTCCGCGCCTTTCACGCCGTGGTCCCCGAGCTGCTGGCGGAGTTCCGACCGCGGGTGCTCGTGACCCAGCACGGTGCCGACACCCACTTCGAGGATCCGCTGGCCCACCTGACGGTCTCGCTCGACGCGCAGCGCGCGGTCCAGGTCGAGTGCCACCGTCTCGCGCACCGGCACGCCGAGGGCCGCTGGATCGCCCTCGGCGGGGGCGGCTACGCCGTGGTCGACGTCGTCCCCAGGTCCTGGACGCATTTGGTCGGCGTGGCCGCGGACAGGGAAGTCGCCCCGGAGACGGTGATTCCCGAGGGGTGGCGGCAGGAGGTCTACGCCCGGACCCGCGAACCGGCTCCGAGAAGGATGACCGACGGGCGATGGCCGGTGCGGTGGGCCGACTGGGAGGAGGGGTACGACCCCGACAGCCGGCTCGATCAGGCGGTGACGGCGACCCGTAGGGCGGTGTTCCCCAACTGGGGCCTGCTCCCCTGAACCGCGGCCGGTCGATCGGGTCGGCTCGTCGGGCCGTCGCGCGGGAGCCACACCGGTTGCTCGACTTCTACGCCGCCCCGGCGGACACGGCGTCGGCGGAGAGAGGTGACGCACTCCCCACCCTGCCGGGTCGCCGTGTCGACATAACGACCCGGTTCGGGGTACGTACGCACCCCCTCGGTCGCCCCGGCGAGGTCGGTCGGATCACAGAAGCCGCCCCTGTCCACGCCGGTGCCCGGACCGGGGCGCGCGCTCGTGCGTCAGAGCCGGAGCGGGGCGCGTGTCGGCGGTGGTGTCGGTGCCGGCGGGGCGCCGGCCGCCGGCGGGGTCCGCGTGCGAGATGAGGTTCCCGGGGCAGGTCAGGGAGGCATCGGGGGCCTTCGCCCGGTTGCCGTGGTCCCGGAGTCACGGGCGCGGGAGGTGGCAGGGTGTCGGGCCTCGCATCGACACCCGCGATCATGTCGCGCGCTTCGTCCGCCGCGGAGCGTCCCTCTCCTACGCATCCGCGCGGGCGTGTCCGCCAGGGTCGGGCCGGGAGGCGGGCACCTCTTCCTCTCTCGCATCACCCGCACCTAACCTGGGGAGAGCACGCAGCGACGAAGAGTCACCGGGAGGGGAAGCCGGTGACGGTCGAATGCGGAAGGTTCGGGTGTGTCATGGCTGCTGACCAGAGGCCTCTGAGCGAGGTTCGGTTCCTTACCGTGGCGGAGGTCGCCGCGGTGATGCGAGTGTCGAAGATGACCGTGTACCGACTGGTGCACAGCGGTCATCTGCCCGCGATCCGGGTGGGGCGATCGTTCCGCGTCCCGGAACACGCGGTCCACGACTACCTGCGCGACAGTTTCGTGGGGGTGGACACCGTCTGACGGAGTCCAGGAGGGGGCGGCGTCCGCGTGAGCCCCCTCCGGCCTCGATTACGACCTCGGCGTTCGGGCGGGTAGGCTGGCCCCTCGTAGGTCGTATGGGCCCATGGCGCCCAGCAACCGAGTGATGAGAAGTGAGCGAGGGTAGTCGTGGGCTCTGTTATCAAGAAGCGGCGCAAGCGGATGGCCAAGAAGAAGCACCGCAAGCTGCTCAAGCGCACGCGCGTTCAGCGTCGCAACAAGAAGTAGGCGACGCGACGCCGCGATGGCGTGTCCGTGGCCCCCCACCGGAACCGGTGGGGGGCCACGGACGTTCCAGGCCTTCCGCGGCCGCGTGGTGGAGCCGATCGACGGTCGCGGCGGGGCGGATCTCGGCTCCGCGGGCGATGTCGGGCGGGCCACCGCGGCGCCTCCCCGGCGCGCCGGCGCTAGGTTGGGCGTAGCCGGGGAGTGCGGCGGGCCGACCGCCGGGCGGGAACCCGCTGGGGCGAGCCGCCGACCGGGTGGCGACCGCGGAAGGAGGCGCTGATCTTGGGCGAGGTCGTGCTGGTGACCGGAGCCGCTCGGCCGTTGGCGGGCCGCTTCATCCGGCGTGTGCGGCGGGACCCTGCGGTGGGCCGGGTCGTGGCCGTGGACGTCGTGCCTCCCGAGCATCCTTTGGGCGGGGCCGAGTTCGTCCGCGCCGACATCCGGCATCCCAGCATCGGTCGGGTGCTCGTCGAGGCCGGGGCGGACACCGTCGTGCACATGGACGTCTCGGGCACGCCCGTGCCGGGGGGCGGGCGCGCGGCGGTCAAGGAGACCAACGTCATCGGGACGATGCAGTTGCTGGGCGCCTGTCAGAAGTCGCCGCGTGTACGGCGCCTCGTGGTCAAGTCCAGCACCCATGTCTACGGGTCCGCGTCGCGCGATCCCGCGGTCTGCTTCGAGACCACGCCCCCGAGGTCCCTGCCGACCGGCGGCTACGCCAAGGACACCGTCGAGGTCGAGGGGTACGTGCGGGGATTCGCGCGACGGCGGCCGGATGTGGCGGTGTGCGTGCTGAGGTTCGCCAACATCCTCGGGCCGACGGCCGGTACCCCGCTCGGCTCGTACTTCTCCCTGCCGTTGCTCCCCACCGTGTTCGGATACGACCCCCGACTGCAGTTCGTCCACGAGGACGACGTGGTCGAGGTGCTGCGGGCCGCCGTGCACGAACCGCGCCGCGGCACGCTCAACAGTGGCATCTTCAACATCGCCGGGGACGGGGTCCTCCTGCTGTCCCAGTGTTCCAGGAGGCTGGGTCGCCCCACCGTGCCGTTGCTGCTCCCCGCGGTCACCTGGGCGAGCACCGTCGTGCGTAGGCTGGGGGTGACGGATTTCTCGCCCGAGCAGATCCGACTGTTGACGCACGGGCGGGTCGTGGACACCACGCAGATGCGGGAGACCCTGGGGTTCCGCCCTCGGTACACGACGGCGGAGACCCTCGCGGACTTCGGACGGAGCCAGGGTACGGGGTCGCTTCCGCCCCGCCTGGTGGCCGACGTGATCGATCGGATGGCGGCACCGGCCGTCCGCGGCGGCGCCCGGAACGGCGACTGAGGAGAGCGGGCAACGATGGCGGACGCCAAGGTCATTCCGTTCGACGACGACCGGTCGCGGGGCGGCGCGGCGTCCCACCCCACGCGTCGACGGTCCCCGGCGGGCCGACGCGCGGGCGCGGCGGAGCACGGCGCGGGACGGGGGCCGGTTCCGGCGGCCGTGCCGGACGGCCCGCCCGAGGAGCCTCGGGAGGGGGCGGAGGGGAACCGGCCGCTCCCGGCTCGGGACGCGGTCTCGGAGCTCGACCGGCGGGTCGCCGCCGGCCTCGCCTTCCTGCGCCGACGCCTCACGGGGGAGTACCAGGTCGACGATTTCGGCTACGACGCGGAGCTGACCGACCAGGTGTTGATGTCCCTGCTGCGCCCGATGTACGAGAGGTACTTCCGAGTCGAGGTCAGGGGGGTCGAGAACATCCCCGCCGAGGGCGGTGCGTTGATCGTCGCCAACCACTCGGGGACGCTGCCCTTGGACGCCCTGATGATGCAGGTCGCCGTGCACGATCACCACCCGGCGGGTCGCCATCTGCGGCTGCTCGCGGCCGACCTGGTGTTCGCACTGCCGGTCGTCAACGAACTGGCCCGCAAGCTCGGCCACACCCTCGCCTGCGCGGAGGACGCCGAACGGCTGCTGGGACAGGGGGAACTGGTGGGGGTGATGCCGGAGGGTTTCAAGGGCATCGGCAAGCCGTTCGGCGAGCGTTACAAGCTCCAGCGCTTCGGTCGCGGTGGCTTCGTCTCCACGGCGCTGCGCCGGCGCACGCCGATCGTGCCCTGCTCGATCGTCGGTGCCGAGGAGATCTACCCCATGATCGGCAATGCCCGGACACTGGCGCGGCTGCTCGGCCTCCCCTACTTCCCCTTGACTCCGACCTTCCCCTGGCTCGGCCCGCTTGGCGTGGTGCCGCTGCCGACGAAGTGGACCATCCAGTTCGGCGAGCCCATCCCGACGGACGGTTACCCGCTGGAGGCGGCGGAGGACCCCATGGTGATGTTCAACCTCACCGACCAGGTCCGTGAGCAGATCCAACACACGCTGTACAAGCTGTTGGTACGGCGCCGCTCGGTGTTCTTCTAGCCGGGTGGCGCCGGCGAGGGCGCGACGCGCCGGGAACCGCTCCCCGGGGGTCGGGGCGTGTCCCTGACGGACACGCCCCGACCCCGGGTCAGCCGTCCTCCGTGTCGCCACCGCCCAGGCCCGGGAGCAGGCCGGGCAGCAGGGGTGGGAGGGTGATGTCGGGCTCGGGCAGGGTGCCCTGGTCGCCCTCGGCAGACGGGGTGGTGCCACCGTCGTCCTCCGCCGGCGGGTCGAGCAACCCGCCGGTGTCCGAGCCGAGCAGGCCGTCCTGCCGGGTCTCGGAGCGGGAGGGCTCGCCGGGACCGTCGGCGGCGGGAGGGGGGACGTCCATCCGTCGGCCGGGGTCCGCCGAGCCGGCGGTGGGGTCCACCTCGCCCGCGGGGGCGGTGGGGTCGCCAGGTGCCGCCGGGCTGGTGCTCGGCGCCTCTGCGGACTCCGGCGAGGCGGCCGGCCGGCGGTCGTCCCCCGGCTCGTCCGGGGAGGCGGGCAGCAAGGAGCGCAGCGGTGCCACGTCCTCGTCTATGGCCTCGAAGACCGACGACACCTGCTCGCTGACATCGCCGAGCTGTACCGGCAGCCGTTCCCGAAGCGTGCCCCAGGTGCCACTCTGGGACTGCGAGAACGCGGACAGAGCCCGCATGGGCCCCAGCGACTCCGGGTCGCGGGCGTAGGCCTCGCTGAGCAGGCGATGTCCCTCCGAGGCGTCGTGTCGCACATCGGACAGGGCGTGCCGCACCTCGCCGAGGGACTCGTGGTCGAGGGGGCCGCCGCGGTCCCGCTCCATCAGCCGCCGGGCCTCGCCGAGACGTGTCGACGCCTGGTCGAGGTAGGCGCGGCCACGCTCGCCGTCGTCGTCCGCGAAGCCGCGCTTGAAGTCCTCGATGCCACGCTTGAGGCCGTAGAGGGAATCGCCGGGCAGGGCGTCGGAGCTGGCGGCGGCGACGCCGCCGAACGCCCCGGCCGCGACCCCGACGCTGAGCCCGCCCGCGGTGAGCCCCTTGGCGAGTCGGCCGCGCGGCCGGAGCCGACGCAGCGGGGCGGCCCGCCGGGCACCGCTGCCTCCGCGCTGCTCGGGGAGCGCCGGGGTCCCGGGTTCGCCTTCGGCGCCGTCGGCCCGGAGGATGGCTTCGAACTCCGCCAGGATCCGGGCCCGCTGGGCGACCTTGACCTCGGCGTCGAGCTCCGGCCGCGGCAGCGCGCCGAGGCCGGCCGCGAGCGCCAGCAGGCGCTCCTGGCCGGCCCGCTCCGCGCCCTCGGACGGAGCCGGTCCTCCTGACTGCTCGGCCGCCGCACCCCGATCGGGCTGCTCCTCCAGAGCGTGGGCGAAGGCGTTCGCCCGCCGGTGCGCCGATACGTTCGCGATCACTGGCGGCACCTCCTCTCGTCATGACGGTCGACTCCCCAGGGGGTCCTGAGGGGTGCGCTCCCGGGCCTAAACCACACGATCGGGTGATCGAGGTGGGGCGGTGTTCGACCACAGGGAGCCTGCATCCCGCACAACGAGCGGCGCGGCACTTGGGTTACGGACTCGGCAACGGCGGGCGACGGAGTCAACAGACTTTCACCAAAGGTGACTTGGGGATGGCTGAGGGTGAGGGGGTGGCGGAACCGGGGGGTTCAGCGGGCGTCGTCCGGGAGGAGCCGGGCGAGGGTCCGGACGGCCCGGTACTGGAGCGTCTTGATGGCGCCCTCGTTCTTCCCCATGACGCGGGCGGTCTCCGCGACGGACAGCCCCTGGAGGAAGCGAAGGGTCACGCACTCCTGCTGCTGCGGGTTCAGTCGCCGCACCGCGTCCAGGAGGGCCGCGTTGGAGAGCGATTCCAACACCGAGTCCTCGGGTGAGCGCTCGACCTCGTTGGCGTCGAGCATCTCGCCGGTGGTCACCTCCAGCCGGAAGCGGCTGGACTTGAAGTGGTCCGCGACGAGGTTGCGCGCGATCGTGACCAGCCATGCCCCGAAGTCCCTGCCCTGCCAGGTGAAGGTGCCGATCCTGCGCAGCGCGCGCAGGAACGTCTCACTGGTGAGGTCCTCGGCCGTGGCCTTGCCGCCCACGCGGTAGTAGATGTAGCGGTACACCGTGTCGCTGTATTGGTCGTAGAGCCGGCCGAAGGCCTCGGCCTCCCCGGCCTGGGCCCGCTCGACCAGTTCCATCATGCGGGCGCTGTCGCTGTCGGCCGCGGGACGGCGTGCCGTCGTGGTCCCGGACGACCTCGCGCGTCTGCCGACCGCGGCTCCGCCCTCCGCGAGCGCGTAGCAGGGGCCGGCGGGGGCGGTGGCCGCGGTGAGGGCGGGGGCGGCGTACGCGGCGGGGGCGAAGTCGCGGAACAGGTCCTGGAACCGTTCGACCGTCGCGCGCAGCGTGGCCAGGCCCGAGGCGTCAACCCCGACGTGTGGGTACACGGGACTCCCAGAGGCAGAGCTTCCATCACGAGCAGTGCGGGACCGTTCACCCGTCGTGGCGACGGAGGGGTACCGGTATGCGTCTGAGGAGAATAACGCTTCGTGTAGGCGCTGCTACGCCCAGTTGCTCAAATCGTCGATTACATCGCTTCTCTGCGCGACCGAAGGTCCGTTCGGTATCGAAAGGTGATCGGTTTCTGGCGTCAGTTGTGTGATTTCCGGCGACCGCAGGATGCTTCCCGTGCGGCCGGATCGGATCGAACGGAGCGTGCGGCGCCGCCCTCGGCTATCGACGGCGTCGGTGCAGGGCCAGGGCCGCGACGGTGCCGCCCGCCACGGCGCCGACCCCCGCCGCGGCCGGGATGCCCACCCGCGCCGCCTTCCTTCCGGTGCGGTAGTCCCGCAGCCGCCAGTCCCGCTCCCGGGCGTGCCGGCGCAGCTTGGCGTCCGGGTTGATCGCGTAGGGGTGTCCCACCAGCGACAGCATCGGGATGTCGTTGTGCGAGTCGCTGTACGCCGCGCACCGGGCCAGGTCGAGGCCCTCGCCCGCGGCGAGGGCGCGGACCGCCTCCGCCTTCGCCGGTCCGTGCAGCGGCTCTCCCACCAGCCTGCCGGTGTACACGCCGTCCACCGACTCGGCGACCGTCCCCAGCGCGCCGGTCAGTCCAAGGCGTCGCGCGATCACCTGGGCGATCTCCACCGGTGCCGCCGTCACCAGCCAGACCCGTTGGCCCGCGTCCAGGTGTGCCTGCGCCAGCGCCCTGGTCCCGGGCCAGATCCGCCCCGCCATGTACTCGTCGTAGATCTCCTCGCCGATCGAGCGCAGTTCGCTGACGAGGTGGCCCCGCACGATGGAGAGCGCCGAGTCGCGGGCGTCCCGCATGTGCTCGGGGTCCTCGACGCCGGCCAGTCGGAACCAGGCCTGTTGCCAGGCGAACCGCGCCAGGTCGCGGGTCTCGAAGAACTGCCGCTTGTACAGGCCCCGTCCGAAGTGGAACAGGGCGGCGCCCTGCATCACCGTGTTGTCCAGGTCGAAGAAGGCCGCGGCCCGGTCGTCGCCGACGACGGGGAAGTCGGGTTCGGCGGTCGGCGGCGCCTCCTCGGCGCACGAGCGGGCGGCCTCCGCCGAGGCTTCGCCGGCCAGCACGCTGCGTGCCGTGGCGGGGCGCCTACGGGGGGTGAGCCATGCGAGAGCGGCCATGTCCGTGAGCATAGTCAGTCTGTTCGGAAGTGCCGGAGACGAGCGGCCGGCACGCCGTGAACTCTCCCCGACGAGAAGGCGCGGGTCGGCGAGGCCCGTGCGCGTCGCCGAACGGGGTCGGCACGCGACGCGCCCCGCCCCGGGGGGTACCCGGTCTCGCCCTCGCGCGCGAGAATGGCCCGCATGAGCCCCCTGTTCCGCCGAAGCACGCCGGAAGCCGCGTCGTCCCAGCACCCTGAGAAGCATCTCGTCACTCTCATCCGCAAGCCCGGCTGTCATCTGTGCGACGACGCGCAGGCCGTCGTCGAGCGGGTCTGCGCCGACCTGGGCGTCGAGTGGCGTACGAGGGACATCACCCGGGACCCGGCACTGCACGAGCGGTACTGGGAGCAGATCCCGGTGGTCCTCGTCGACGGCAGGCAGCACACCTTCTGGCGTGTGAACGAGGAACGGCTTCGCGGGGCACTGGTCGAGTAGTCCGAGTAGTCCGGATGTTCGCTTAGGATCGATGGCGACGGGGCTGCGGGGGCAATGGATCGTGAGGAGTGGGTGCTGGTTTGCCCTCGAAGAGAGAGGCGCGCGGGGATGTTGGCGTCGGTTCCCGCATGGCGTCCCGGAGGTGCGTGACCCCGGTCACGTTGGCCGGGCAAATCGGACACCATCTTTGTGCACGCGTTCACAAAGACATAGCCTGCACGGAACGGGGCGGTCGCGTCGGGCTGTACGGCCGCCCAGAGCCCCGCGCTACCCGCAGGAGCACCGTGGCAACTGGCCGAGCACAACGACCGGCGACCCGCAGCCGAGGGATTCCCGAGGCCACCGTCGCCCGGCTTCCGCTGTACCTCCGCGCGCTCACGGCGCTCTCCGAGCGTTCGGTACCGACGGTCTCCTCCGAGGAGTTGGCCGCCGCCGCCGGGGTGAACTCCGCGAAGCTGCGCAAGGACTTCTCCTACCTCGGCTCCTACGGGACTCGGGGTGTCGGATACGACGTCGAGTATCTCGTCTACCAGATCTCGCGCGAGCTCGGGTTGACCCAGGACTGGCCGGTGGTGATCGTCGGGATCGGCAACCTGGGCGCCGCCCTCGCCAACTACGGCGGTTTCGCCTCCCGCGGGTTCCGGGTCGCCGCGCTCATCGACGCCGACCCCGCGATGGCCGGGAAGCCCGTCGCCGGGATGCCGGTACGGCACACCGACGACCTGGAGGGGATCATCCGGGACAACGGGGTGTCCATCGGCGTGATCGCCACCCCCGCCGGAGCGGCCCAGCAGGTCTGCGAGCGTCTCGTGGCCGCGGGTGTCACCTCCATCCTGAACTTCGCGCCGACCGTGCTGTCCGTTCCCGAGGGCGTGGACGTGCGCAAGGTGGACCTGTCCATCGAGTTGCAGATCCTCGCCTTCCACGAGCAGCGCAAGTCCGGCGAGGGCAACGCGCCGGAGCGGGCCGCGCCCGCCGTCCGCGCCGCGAGCCGCCGTGAAGGACCGGACGGGGACCTCCCCGCCGTGATGCCGGCATGAGCCTCCTGGTCGTCGGGCTGAGTCACCGCAGTGCCCCGGTCAGCCTGTTGGAACGCGCTTCGCTGAGTGTGGAGGCGCGGGCCGCGCTGGTGCGGGACACCGTGGCCGCCGGGCCCGCCACCGAAGCGGCGGTCCTGGCCACCTGCAACCGGATCGAGTTGTACGCCGACGTGGACAAGTTCCACGCCGGTGTGGCCGAGCTGTCCACGTTGCTGTCCCGGCACAGCGGCCTCGGCATCGACGAACTCACCCCCCATCTCTACGTGCACTACGAGGACCGGGCCGTCCACCACCTGTTCTCGGTGGCCTGCGGGCTGGACTCGATGGTCGTCGGCGAGGGCCAGGTCATCGGGCAGCTCAAGGACTGCCTGGCCCGGGCTCAGGAGCTGCACACCGCCGGGCGGCTGCTCAACGACCTGTTCCAGCAGGCGTTGCGGGTCGGCAAGCGCGCGCACTCCGAGACCGGCATAGACCGGGCTGGGCAGTCCCTGGTCACCTTCGGCCTGGAGCGACTCTCCGACACCGGCGACGCGCGGACCTGGGTTCGCGGCAAGCGGGCCCTGGTGATCGGCGCGGGGTCGATGTCGTCGCTGGCCGCCGCCACGCTGGCACGGGCCGGGGTCGCCGAGATCGTCGTGGCCAACCGGACGGCGGAACGCGCCCGCAGACTCGCCGCCCTGGTCGAGGACGAGTACGGACGCCGCGGTGAAGGCGACGCCGGCCGGGACGTGGCCGCCCGCGCGGTACCGATGGAGTCGGTGCCGTTCGAGCTGTCACGTGCCGACATCGCCGTCTCCTGCACCGGGGCGACGGGCCTGGTGCTGAGCGCCGACGACATCGCCGAGGCCGTGGCGGGGCGTTCGGGCTTCACCGGACCGGTCGAGGACGGCGAGACGCGCGGCGGGGAAGGCCCCGCCCCGTCTTCCTCCGCCCCGACGCACGAGACACCCGAAACGCCCGGCGGTTGTCCGCTGGACCTGCCCCCGGCTCCGAGAGGCGGGTTCTCCGTGCTCGGCGAGGCCGCCGTCGCGGGCATGGACGCCGCCACCCTGGAGCAGCACGCCGCGTGGGTCGCCGGAGGGACCGCCGTGGACCGCCCCCGGGGCGCCGAGGCGGAGGCCGACCTGATCAGCGCCCTGGCCACGACGGTGGCCGACACCGGCCGGATCCCCGAGCGCAGACGGCCGGGGGCGGTGGCCGAGGCCGAGCGGCCGGAACCGGTGCTCTTCCTGCTCGACCTGGCGATGCCGCGCGATGTCGACGCGGCGGCCCACCGGCTGCCCGGGGTACGGCTGGTGGACATCGAGTCGCTCGCCGAGGCGTCCGCCGACGCGCCGATGGCCGCCGACGTCGACCAGGTCCGACGGATCGTCGCCGACGAGGTCACGGCCTTCGGCGCGGCCCAGCGCGCCGCCCACATCACCCCCACCGTGGTGGCGCTGCGCAGCATGGCCGCCGACGTCGTGGCGGGCGAGATCGCGCGGTTGGACGGCCGATTGCCCGGCCTCGACGCCCGCCACCGTGCCGAGATCACCCAGACCGTCCGGCGTGTCGTGGACAAGCTGCTCCACGCCCCGACCGTCCGGGTCAAGCAGCTCGCGGCCGAGCCCGGCGGAGCCGGGTACGCGGACGCGCTGCGCACCCTGTTCGACCTCGACCCGGAGACGGTGGCCTCCGTCTCCCGGGCCGCAACCAGCACCGAGAAGAACCGAGGGCCGGCATGACGGAGAAGGCACTGAGGCTGGGGACGCGGCGGAGCAAGCTCGCCATGGCCCAGTCCCGGCAGGTGGCCGACGCGGTGAGCCGGGTGACCGGGCGCCCCGTCGAGCTGGTCGAGATCACCACGTACGGCGACGTCTCGCGCGAGCACCTGGCGCAGATCGGTGGCACGGGTGTGTTCGTGGCGGCGCTGCGCGAGGCCCTGCTGCGCGGCGAGATCGACTTCGCCGTGCACTCGCTCAAGGACCTGCCGACCGCGCCCCACGACGACCTGGTGGTGGCGGCCGTCCCGAAGCGGGAGGACCCCCGGGACGTGATCGTCGCCCGGGACGCGCTGAAGCTCACCGAACTGGCCGCCGCGTCGCGCTCGGGCGTCGCCCGGATCGGCACCGGCGCGCCCCGGCGGATGGCGCAGTTGAACGCGTACGCCCGCGCCCACGACCTGCGGCTGGAGACGGTCCCGATCCGGGGCAACGTCGACACCCGCATCGGATACGTCCGTGACGGACAGCTGGACGCGGTCGTGCTGGCCGCCGCCGGACTGCACCGGATCGGCCGCATCGACGAGGCGACCGACTTCCTGTCGGTCGACACCGTTCTGCCCGCCCCCGGCCAGGGGGCGTTGGCGATCGAGTGCGGGGCCGGGCGTGATGCCCGGGACTCCGCGCTGGTCGCGGCGCTCGGCGCACTGGACGACCCGCTCACGCGGGCCGCCGTGACGGCCGAGCGTGCCCTGCTCGCGGCACTGGAGGCCGGCTGCAGCGCCCCTGTGGGCGCCTTGGCCGACCTTCCTCCCCTCTCGGCTCCGTTGGAGCGGGGGGAGACGCGTGCCGACGAGCGGACTGTCAAGGAAATGCGCCTGCGCGGCGTCGTCGGCACCACCGACGGCTCGACGCTGGTGCAGCTGTCCACCACCGCAACCGTGCCCGACACACACGAGGCGGCACAGGCTCTCGGTCGCGAACTCGCCACCGAGATGCTCGCCCGGGGCGCGGCCGGTCTGATGGGGGAGCGAGCGCTGTGAGCCCCACCACCCTTCCCGCCGTCGGTCCGGAACACGGGCACGTCACCTTCCTCGGTGCCGGACCCGGGGATCCGGGACTGCTGACCCTGCGCGCCGTGGAGGCGCTGGCGCACGCGGATGTCGTCGTCGCCGAGCACGAGGTGCTGGACGTCGTCCGCACCCACGCCCGGCGTGGCGTCGCCGAGGTGTTGACCGACGCGGAGCAAACCGCCTCGACCGCACCGCAGTTGACGGTCGTCGACAGCGTTCCGAAGGCCGCCGGCACCCCCTCGGCGAGGGATGCCGCACATCTTGTCATGGAGGCCGCGCGAGGAGGCAGGCGGGTGGTGCGAGCGGTCTCCGGGGACCCCGGACTCGACACCCACGCCGCCGACGAGATGTTGGCCTGCGCCGCCGCCGGGGTGCCCTTCGAGGTGGTCCCGGGTATCGCCACCGGCGTCGGAGTGCCCGCGTACGCGGGGGTGCCGCTGAGCGACGCCGCCGGGACGGACGTGCGCTTCCTGGACGCCGGTTCGGCCTCGGAGCGGTGTTGGGCGGAGATCGGTGCCTCCGACGGCACGGTCGTCGTCTCCACGACGTTGGACGCGGTCGCCGCGGCCGCCGGAGAGTTGGTCGCGGCCGGTCGCAAGCCGGACACTCCGCTGACGGTCACCATCGCGGGCACGACCACCCGGCAGCGCACCTGGAGCGCCACGCTCGGGACCATCGGGCAGACGCTGAAGCAGACCAAGGCGCTGCCGTCGCCGGAAGGCGGCCGGCCCGCCATAGCCGTGGTCGGTGAACGGGGCACCACCGCCCGTCGCGACCAGCTGTCCTGGTTCGAGTCCAAGCCGCTGTTCGGGTGGAAGGTCCTGGTGCCGCGGACGAAGGAGCAGGCGGCGTCGCTCTCCGACCGGCTGCGTTCCTACGGCGCGGTGCCGCACGAGGTGCCGACCATCGCCGTGGAGCCGCCCCGGACGCCGCAGCAGATGGAGCGCGCCGTCAAGGGCCTGGTCACCGGGCGCTACGAGTGGATCGCGTTCACCTCGGTCAACGCGGTCAAGGCGGTCCGCGAGAAGTTCGAGGAGTACGGGCTCGACGCCCGTGCCTTCGCCGGGATCAAGGTCGCCGCCGTCGGCGACCAGACGGCCAAGGCGTTGATCGCCTTCGGCGTGAAGCCGGACCTGGTGCCCGGCGGCGAGCAGTCGGCCGCCGGTCTGCTGGAGGACTGGCCGCCGTACGACCCCGTCTTCGACCCCATCGACCGGGTGTTCCTGCCCCGGGCCGACATCGCCACGGAGACGCTCGTGGCGGGGCTGATCGAGCTGGGGTGGGAGGTCGACGACGTCACCGCCTACCGTACGGTGCGCGCCTCGCCGCCGCCGGCGCCGACCCGAGAGGCGATCAAGGGCGGCGGGTTCGACGCCGTGCTGTTCACCTCCTCCTCCACGGTGCGGAACCTCGTCGGCATCGCGGGCAAGCCGCACAACGTCACCGTGATCGCCTGCATCGGTCCGGCGACCGCCAAGACCGCCGAGGAACACGGCCTGCGGGTCGACGTGATGGCTCCCGAGCCGTCCGTGTTGCGGCTCGCTGAGGCGCTGGCCGACTTCGGCGCCGATCGCCGGGCGGCGGCGATCGAGGCGGGGGACCCGGTGACGCGGCCCAGTGAGCGTCGGCCGGGATCGCGAAGACGACGGTCCACCACGACCTGAGGCCCCGGAGGGCCGGCCGAGGCCGGCCCTCCGGGGCCCGACTCCGCGTCGGCAAGGGCACCGGCGCCGCGGGCGTAGCGTGGAGGGTATGACGACGTACGGTTCCTTTCCCGGCACCCGCCCTCGGCGGCTGCGGTCCACCCCCGTCATGCGTCGGATGGTGGCCGAGACCCGGCTGCGCCCCGCCGACCTGATTCTTCCGGCCTTCGTCCGCGAGGGCGTGAGCGAGCCGGTGCCGATCGGATCGATGCCGGGGGTCGTGCAGCACACCCGCGACACCCTGCGTCGGGCCGCCGCGGAGGCGGTGGCGTCCGGGGTTTCCGGGATCATGCTCTTCGGGGTCCCGGCGGAGGAGAAGAAGGACGCGGAGGGCACGGCGGGCACCGACCCGGACGGGATCCTGCAACAGGCCTTGCGGGACGTGCGGTCCGAGGTCGGCGACGACCTGCTCGTCATGTCCGACCTGTGTCTGGACGAGTTCACCGATCACGGTCACTGCGGGGTCCTCGACAAGCGGGGCGGTGTCGACAACGACGCCACCCTGGAGCGGTACGCGGAGATGGCCCGGGCGCAGGCCGAGGCGGGTGCGCACGTGTTGGGTCCCAGCGGCATGATGGACGGTCAGGTCGGTCACGTCCGCGCGGCGTTGGATCGAGTCGGCCGTGAGGACGTCGCGATCCTCGCCTACGGCGCCAAGTACGCCTCCGCGTTCTACGGGCCGTTCCGCGAGGCGGTGGGCTCCTCGTTGAGCGGGGATCGCCGGACCTACCAGCAGGACCCGGCCAACGCGCGGGAGGCGCTGCGGGAGGTGGCGCTGGACGTCGCCGAGGGCGCGGACATGGTGATGGTCAAGCCGGCCGGCCCCTACCTGGACATCCTGGCCAGAGTGGCCGATGCCGTGGACGTGCCGGTCGCCGCGTACCAGATCTCGGGCGAGTACGCCATGATCGAGGCCGCCGCCGAGAAGGGGTGGATCGACCGGGACCAGGCGATCATGGAGGCGTTGACGGGCATCAAGCGGGCCGGCGCGCGGATCATCCTGACCTACTGGGCCACCGAGGTGGCGCGCCGGCTCGCCGGCTGACCCCCGGGCTCGGTCGCTCCCGGGCCCTCCGGGAGGGGCGGGGAGCGACCGCCGGTCGCGGCGCCGGGGTCAGAGACGCTCGGGCGTCCGGATGCCGAGCAGGGTCATGCCCTGGCGCAGCGTCCGGGCCGTGACATCGCAGAGGAACAGCCGGTTGGCCACCCGCTCGGGCGTCCCGGCCTTGAGCACGGGGCACTTGTCGTAGAACGCCGTGTACAGCGAAGCGAGTTGGTATAGGTAGGCGGTCAGCTTGTGAGGGGCGTACTCCTCGGCCGCCTCGGCGACGGTCGCGGCGAAGGCGTCCAGGTGGAGGCCGAGGGCGCGCTCGGGTGCCTCCAGCTCCAGCTCCGGGTGCGGGACCGGCCGGGCCTCGCCCGCCTTGCGCAGGATGGACCGGACGCGGGCGTACGCGTACTGAAGGTAGACGGACGTGTCGCCGTTGAGCGAGACCATCTGGTCGAGGTCGAACTTGTAGTCCCGGCTCGCCGAGGTCGACAGGTCCGCGTACTTCACGGCGCCGATGCCCACCTGGGCCCCGCGCTCGGCGATCTCCTCCTCGGTCAGGCCCGGGGACTTCTCCCGGACGACGGCCGAGGCGCGCTCCACGGCCTCGTCCAGGAGGTTCACGAGCTTGACCGTCTCGCCCTCGCGTGTCTTGAAGGGCTTGCCGTCCTTGCCGAGGACGGTGCCGAAGGCGAGCTGGGCCACTTTGACGCCGTCCTTCAGCCAACCGGCCCGGCGCGCGGTCTCGAAGACCATCCGGAAGTGCAGGGACTGGCGGGCGTCCACCACGTAGAGCAGGGAGTCGGCGCCGAGTCGGTGGACGCGGTCCCGGATGGCCGACAGGTCGGTCGCCGCGTAGCCGTAGCCTCCGTCGGACTTCCGCACGATCAGGGGGACCGGGTTGCCGTCCGGTCCCTTCACGTCGTCGAAGAACACGCACAGCGCGCCCTCCGAGCGCACGGCCACGCCCGATTCCTCCAGGAGGCGGCAGGTGTCGGCGAGCATGTCGTTGTAGCCGGACTCGCCGACGATGTCGGGGTCGCGGAGCTCCATGTCCAGCTTCTCGAAGACGGAGAAGAAGTAGATCTTCGATTCGTCGACGAACCGCTGCCAGACGGCCAGCGTGTCCGGGTCGCCGGCCTGGAGGTCGACGACCCGCCCCCGGGCCCGGGTGCGGAACTCCTCGTCGGCGTCGAAGAGTTCACGGGCGGCCTTGTACAGCCGGTCGAGATTGGACATGGCCTCCTCGCCGGAGGCGGGCCCGTCCTGGCCGGACCGGTGGTCCAACTCGTGCGGGTGCTCGTTCAGATACTGGATGAGCATGCCGAATTGGGTGCCCCAGTCGCCGATGTGGTGGCGCCGGATGACCGTCTCGCCGGTGAACTCCAGCAGCCGGATCACCGAGTCACCGATCACCGCCGACCGCAGGTGGCCGACGTGCATCTCCTTGGCGACGTTCGGCTGGGCGTAGTCGACGACCGTCGTGCCGGAGCGCTCGGCGCGCGGCACGCCGAGCCGGCCCGTGTCGTCGGCGTGGCGCCCGGCCAGCGTCTCGACGATCGCGCGGTCGGTGACGGTGATGTTGAGGAAGCCGGGGCCTGACACCTCGATCCCGCCGATCGGCTCGCCCGTGGCCACACGCGCGGCCACCTCGGCGGCCAACTCGCGCGGGTTGCCCCCGGTCCGCTTGGCGAGCGCGAGGATGCCGTTGGCCTGGTAGTCCGCGCGGTCGCTGCGGCGCAGGAGCGGGTCCGCCGCCGTCTCCGGTCGGACGACCTGGAGGGCGGAAGCGAGCCGCTGCCGGACGGAGTCGCTGAGGGGCGTGACCGAGGCCATAGTCAGGGGTGCCGTTCTCCTCGTGGGATCGGTTGACCAGGCCAGTCTCTCACGGGGGAGAAGCGGTTTTCCGGGTCGCCCGGCCTTCTGGGAGGATGGGGAGATGGCGGGAGACGGCGGACGTCCGGCTCCCGAGTCCAGCATCGATTCAGCATTCAAGGGGGCGTGCCGACCGTGGCTCAGAGCACCGATACGACCGACTGGGTCTCCCGTTTCGCGGACCAGGTCATCGCCGAGTCGGAGCGTCGGGCCCCGGGCAAACCGGTCGTCGTCGCCTCCGGGCTCTCGCCGTCGGGCCCCATCCACCTGGGCAACCTGCGGGAGGTCATGACGCCGCACCTGGTCGCCGACGAGATCCGCCGCCGCGGACACCGGGTGCGGCACCTGATCTCCTGGGACGACTACGACCGCTTCCGCAAGGTCCCCAACGGCGTCCCGGGCGTCGACCCGTCCTGGAGCGAGCACATCGGCAGGCCGCTGACCTCGGTCCCGGCGCCGAAGGGGTCGGCCCACCCGAACTGGGCTGAGCACTTCCGGTCCGCGATGGTGGCGGCGCTGGCCGAGCTGGGCGTCGAGTTCGACGGCATCAGCCAGACCGAGCGGTACACCTCGGGTGCCTACCGTGAGCAGGTCCTGCACGCCATGCGTCACCGCCTCGACATCGACGCGGTGCTCGCCCGATACCGGACCAGGCAGCGGTCGTCGCCCAAGCCGTCCCGCAAGCCGGTCGACGAGGCCGAGTCGGAGGCCGTCGAGGGTTCCGGCGCGGCGAGCGAGGACGACGGCGGCTCGGGCACCGCCGGGTACTTCCCGTACAAGCCGTACTGCGGCAACTGCGAGAAGGACCTCACGACGGTCAGCGCCTACGACGACGACTCCACCGAGATGACCTACGGCTGCGAGGCCTGCGGTTTCTCGGAGACGGTCCGGCTCGACGAGTTCGACCGGGGCAAGCTGGTCTGGAAGGTGGACTGGCCGATGCGGTGGGCCCACGAGGGCGTGATCTTCGAACCGAGCGGTGTCGATCACTCGTCCCCCGGCTCCTCCTTCCAGGTCGGTGGGCAGATCGTCGGCATCTTCGGCGGCGAGCAGCCGATCGGGCCGATGTACGCCTTCGTGGGCATCAGCGGCATGGCGAAGATGTCCTCCTCCCGGGGTGGGGTGCCGACGCCCGCGGACGCGCTCAGGATCATGGAGCCGCAGCTGTTGCGCTGGCTGTACGCCCGGCGTCGGCCCAACCAGTCCTTCAAGATCGCTTTCGATCAGGAGATCCAACGGCTGTACGACGAGTGGGACCGCCTCGACGCCAGGGTCGCCGACGGCGGCGCCCTGCCCGCCGACCTCGCCGCGTACTCCCGCGCGGTGCGCACCGCCGGGACCGAGCTGCCCCGCACTCCGCGTCCGCTGCCCTACCGGACCCTGGCCTCCGTCGCCGACGTCACGGCCGGGGACCGGGATCAGGCGCTGCGCATCCTCGCGCAGTTGGACCCGGCGGACCCGCCGACCACGCTCGAGGACGTCCGGCCCAGGTACGACCGGGCCGAGGCGTGGATCAACACCTACGTTCCGACCGACCAGCGCACCGTCGTGCGAGAGGAGCCCGACGCGGCGCTGCTGGCGTCGTTGGGCGAGGGCGACCGCGCGTCGCTCCGGCTGCTCCTTGACGGCCTCGCCGAGCACTGGTCCCCCGAAGGGCTCGGCCATCTCGTCTACGGCGTGCCGAAGGTCCGGGCCGGCTTCTCCGCCGACGCCACTCCCAAGGAGCTGCCGCCGGAGATCAAGGCCGCTCAGCGGTCCTTCTTCGCCCTGCTCTACCACCTGCTCGTCGGTCGGGACACCGGCCCGCGCCTGCCGACGCTGCTGCTGGCGGTGGGGCAGGAGCGGGTGCGGACACTCCTGGGGGCCTGACCCACCCGACCGACCGCGTCAAGAGGGCGAGGCGGTCTCACTCACGCCGGTGACACCGCTTCACGTCATGTCGCGTGCGCCCCGCTTCGGGAGCGGGGCCGGTCCGACCCACGGGCGTGCCGTCAAACGCCGACAACCGGACAAAAGTCATGATCACGTGTCATAGGGAGACATCTACGGAGTCGGTCCGCCCGGGAAGTGTTCCCGTGCAGCATTCCCGAGCGGAGAGGGGCCGGTGGGATGGCTCACTGGAAGCAGATCAATGGGGCGTTGGTGCGGATCTCGGCGGGTTCGCGGTCGAATGTCTGGGGGGTGAACGCGGCGGGGAACATCTACCGTTTCACCAACAACGACGCGAGTCCGTGGGTGCAGGTGCCGGGGGCGTTGACGGACATCGGCGCGGCGGCCGACGGCACGGTGTGGGGGGTGAACGCGGCGGGCAACATCTACCGCTACACCGGCGACCAAGGCGCCGGCCACTGGAAGCAGATCAATGGGGCGTTGGTGCGGATCTCGGCGGGTTCGCGGTCGAATGTCTGGGGGGTGAACGCGGCGGGGAACATCTACCGTTTCACCAACAACGACGCGAGTCCGTGGGTGCAGGTGCCGGGGGCGTTGACGGACATCGGCGCGGCGGCCGACGGCACGGTGTGGGGGGTGAACGCGGCGGGCAACATCTACCGCTACACCGGTGATCAGGACTGCGGCCACTGGAAGCAGATCAGCGGTGGGCTCAAGGCGATCTCGGCGGGTTCGCGGTCGAATGTCTGGGGGGTGAACGCGGCGGGGAACATCTACCGTTTCACCAACAACGACGCGAGTCCGTGGGTGCAGGTGCCGGGGGCGTTGACGGACATCGGCGCGGCGGCCGACGGCACGGTGTGGGGGGTGAACGCGGCGGGCAACATCTACCGCTACACCGGCGACCTGCCCGGCTGACCGGCGCCGACCGACCGGCGTGGCCGCTCGATTCCGGCGGCCACGCCCGACGGGCCTCCCTCGGCCGTCAGCCCTCGTCCGAGGGGGAAGCGGACGGCGAGGCGGAGGTCTCCTCGGAGGCCGAGGGCGAGGGCTCCTTCTCGTCGGTGTCCTTGGCGTCGGAGTCCTTCTCCCCGGCGGCGGCGACCGCGGCGACCGCGGCGACCGCGTCCTCCGCGGCCTGCCGAGCGCCCTTCGTCAGGGCGTCGGCGTCCGGGGTGTCGCCGCCCGCGAGGCCGGCGCCGTTGTAGTCGACGGTCACCACCACGTTCTCGGCGCGCACCACGACCGTCCGCTGAGTGAAGTCGCCCTCGTCCTTTTCCAGGTCGTAGCCGATCGCCGTGGCGACGTCACCCAGGTCGGAGAGCGCCTCCGTCTCGGTCTTCTCGGCACCGTCCACCGACTGGGCGTCTTCCACCTGTTTGTCGTAGTACTCCTGCGCCAACTCGTCCCCGGGCCCGCGGGCGATGTCGGAGTCGAAGCGGAGCAGGGAGACGTTCAGCCAGCGGAACTGCGAGCCGTCCACGCCCTCGTCGTCCAGGCTGTCCCAGGAGCAACTGGCCCGATACGCGGTGTCGTTGGAGGATCCTTCCTTGCCGGAGGAGTCCCCCTCGGGCACCAGGTCCTCCAGAGTCTTCTCCGGCACGACGGAACAGGCCTCCGGGAGCGCCCCGTACACGGCCGCGCGGACCGTGGGGGACGGGCTCGCCGAGGTCCCCTGGCTCGCGGCCTTCGCGCTGTCCGTGTCGGAGCCGGACTCGGAGGAGCAGCCGGCGGCCAGCAGCATCGCGGGCACGGCGAACGCTCCGACAAGGGCGCGGCTCCGGCGGGTGAGCGCCGGCGTCCGGGACGGAGTGGCCGCTCCCGGTTCGGGCCGGGCGCGCTGGTCTCGCTGGGCTCGTCGCTGCATGGTTCCTTCACTCATGACGCTCGTGTTCCTGCGGTGGTTCGGGTGGCCACGGTACGCGGTGGTCGAGCCCGAGCGGTCCCGGTCCGCCGGGTTCGTCGCGGGAGCCGGCGGGTACGTCGCGGGTTCAGCCGCCGAGTGCGTCGTCCAGGAGGGCGGCCAGTTTCCGTGCCCTGTCCTGCAGTTCCTCGCTGTCCGGCACGGCCGTGGGCGTCGTCGACTGCTCCACGTACTCGACGGTCACGATGACGTTGGACGTGCGGAACGCCACAGTCACGGTCCGGCGTTCGGCCGTGCCGGCGCTGTCCAGGGAGTCGTCCACGAAGGCCTCGTCGCCCAGGCCGTCGAGGGTGCGTGGCTGGAGTTCGCTGGGAGTGGGGATCGCCGACATCGTGTCGGCGGCGCTCGCGGAGGCCGCGCTCGCGGAGGCCGCGCTCGCGGAGGTGTCGGTGAGGGGGCTCGGGGAGGTGGACGCGTCGTCGGGGGAGGCGGAGGCGGTGCCCTGGGGCGACTCGTCCGCCGCGGCCGACGGCTCGGCGATGTCCGCGGCCAGTTTCTCGCCGGTGAACAGCGCGCGGGCCTGGTCGTCGTCGCTCACGGCCGTGTCGTACGACACCACGCGTTCGAGGTCGACGAAGAGGTGGTGGACGGCCTCGGTGGACGACCCGCTCCAGCGGCAGCCGACCTTCCGGTCCGTGTCGAAGGTCAGGGTCGGCTCGCCCTCGTAGGCGGCGGCGCGCGCGTCGGTGTCGGCGATCTGCCGGATGCCGGGGAGCAGGCTGGAGAGGGTGTCCTCGGGCACGGCGGCGCACGCGTCGGGGAGTGTGCGGTATCTGCCGGGCTCCGCGGTCCGGGCCGCGGTCTGCGAGCCCCCCGGGTTGGCGTCGTCGACCCGTCCCTCGCCGGAGGAGCCTGTGGTGCATGCCGTGAGCAGCGCCGCGAGCAGCGCGGCGGCACCGGAAACGTGGGCCTTGCGCCGCATGGCGGGGCTCCTCTCGACGATGGGTTCGGCCGGTCCCCGCCCGGGGGCGACCGGCGGCGACACCCGACCATGTGTAGCGCACTCGCCGCAGTGGTCGCGGCGCCGGCCCGCCGCGGCGGTGCTCGGGGTCAAGGCTCCCGGTGCAGCTTGGTGTTGGACGCCTGGGCACGTGGGCGGACCACGAGCAGGTCGACGTTGACGTGCGGGGGGCGGGTCACCGTCCATACGACGGTCTCGGCGACGTCGTCGGCGGTCAGCGGCTCGGCCACCCCCTCGTAGACCTTGGCGGCGCGGTCGCGGTCGCCGCCGAATCGGGTCAGGGCGAACTCGTCGGTCTTCACCATGCCGGGCGCGATCTCGACGACCCGGACCGGGCGTCCGACGATCTCCAGGCGCAGGGTCTCGGCCAGCACGTGCTCGGCGTGCTTGGCGGCGACGTAGCCGGCACCACCCTCGTAGGTGGCGTGGCCTGCGGTGGAGGAGACGACGACCACCGTGCCCGCGCCGCTCGCCTCCAACTTGGGGAGCAGCGCCTGGGTGAGGTGGAGGGTGCCGATGACGTTCGTCTCGTACATCCGACGCCAGTCGTCGGGGTCGGCGGTGGCCACGGGGTCGGCGCCGAGCGCGCCCCCCGCGTTGTTCACCAGGACGCCGATCCGCCGGAACGCGGTCGCGAACTCCTCGACGGCCGCCCGGTCGGTGACGTCCAACGGGTAGGCGGTGGCGGAGTGGCCGGCGGCCGTGATCTCCTCGGCGATCGCCTCGATCCGGTCCTTGCGCCGGGCGGTGAGGACCACCCGGTGGCCCGCGGCGGCCAGGCGGCGCGCCGTGGCGGCGCCGATACCGCTGCTCGCGCCGGTGACGACGGCGATCCCGGACGCCTCGGACGGTGCGGGGGTGGCCATGCGCGACTCCTCAGGTGGTCGGTCTCGCCGCCCAGCGTAGGCGGCCCACCTGTGGGACGGGTGCCTGGGTGCCGAGGGGGCGGCGCGCGCACCGTGCCGGCGCGTCCCGCGAGCGGCCGGGACCGGACGTCGGATCGGAGACGACCGGGCGCCCCCGACGCGTCAGCGGTCCCGAAGGCGCAACAACAGCGCCCCGCACAGGCCACCGATCACGAACATCAGCAGGAGCGCCAGGTAGAGAGGCATCGTCACGATCGGCACGATCAGCCGGATCTCGACGGACTCGGTGTTCTCCGCGATCAGGACGATCGCGAGGGCGACCAGCACCAGGGCCGTGACCCGGGAGGCGGTGAGTTCGGGGCGGCGGCGCCCGGAGGCCCGGGCGCGGGACCGGGACGCCCGGCCCGCTCTGTCTGCTCGGCTCATGATGTCAGGATCGGCCGTGCCGGGGTGTCGTGCCGTGGTGGGCGCCGCCGCCCGGGTGACCGGGGCCGGGGCCTCGGCGTTGTCGGTCGTCACCAGGCCTCGGATCCGTCGGGCCTCTTCCGCCCGGCCCGTTCGGCCGGGTGGCCCCTGGCCCGCAGGCGTCCCGCGATCAGCGGCAGGAGGAGTACGGAGAGCATCGCCGCGCCCACCAGGGAAGCGGCTCGATCGGAGCCGATGAGCCCCTGGTCGACACCGATCGTGGTGATGGCCACCACCAGGGGCAGGCAGGTCGAGGAGAGGAGCGCGAGCGCCACCCGGTCGGCACGACCCAGGTCCCGTGGGGCGAGCAGGTACACGGGCAGCCCGCGGACCGCGACCACCAGGACGAGGAAGACCGGCACGAGCAGCAGGGCCACCGGGTCGCCGAGCAGCGCGTCCAGATCGAACTCGATGCCCGTGACCACGTAGAACAGCGGCACCAGGAAACCGAACCCCATGGCCTCCACCTTGCCCAGCACCTCGTCGCTGCTGTCCGGCGCCTCCCGGCGCAGCACGAGCCGGGTGAGCACACCGGCGGCGAACGCGCCGAGCAGCGCGTCCAGGCCGAGTACCTGGGCGAGGGCGAGCATGGCGGCGAGGACCAGCATCACCCACCGGACCGCGAACTGCGCGCTGTTGCGCAGCGTGAGCGCGGTGAGCCGACCGAACCAACGGGGCCGCGGGCGCAGGGCCCAGAACACGGCGGCGGCCGTCACCGCGCCGAACACGGCGAGCAGCACCGCCGACTCCGCGGGCCGGCGCCCGCTGAGCAGCAGGGCCACGGCGACCACCGGCCCGAATTCGCCGACCGCGCCGAACGCCGACAGCACCGCCCCGAATCGTCCCTTCATCTCGCCCCGGTCGCGGAGCATCGGGAGCACGGTGCCGAGCGTCGTGCTGGTCAACGCGGTGGCGACGACGACGGCCGCCCACAGGTCCCCGCCGCTGAGCGACGCCGCCAACCCGAGGCCGACGGCGAGGGAGACCATCCAGGACCGCAGCGCCCGACGCAGCGTGTCGCCGCGGATCGCCGAGAAGTCGATCTCGTAGCCGGCCAGGAAGAGGAGCATCGACAGCCCGAGGTCGGAGAGCGTGTCGATCACGGTGTCGGAGTGGGCCCAGCCCAGGACGTCCGGGCCCACGAGGATGCCGAGCGCGATCTCGAAGATGACCAGCGGGACGCGGATCCGGGGCGCGGTGGCGTAGACCAGGACGGGGGCGAGGACGGCCATGGCGGTGATCAGGAGGAGGGTGCCCTGGCTGGACATCGGCGCCTTCCCGCCGGGTCAGGAGGTGCGCGCGGGGTCGTCCGCGCGGCGGGCACCGGGACGGAGGACGAGCGACCCGGGCTCCGCGGGACGGGACATCGCCTTCTCCTCGCTGACGGCGGGCGACCGGGACACGCCCGGACCGGGCCACCGCCCGCCACCGCCGCGCGCCGGGCCCGAAACCACCGTCGCCCGCGCTCGTGCCCGGGACCAGCGGGAGTGCGCCGGGGGAGGGACACGAAGTGCTGCCCCGGGCGGAGACGGGCCGTCACCGCCCGGGGCGTCACCGAGGGGAGGCGACCGCCCGCGCGGCGGCCACCTCCCGCCGCACCGGCTCCAGCACGCTCTCCGGCGGGCCGTCGAACCGCGCGTCGACGCCGACCAGCACCTCGGACGCGCGCAGCCCCCTGGACAGCCCCCACAGTTCCCGCGTCACCTCCTCGACCTCCGCCCGCGCCGGAGCGTCCGCTCCGTGCCGGACCTGTACCGACGCGGCCGTCGTGGTGTCCACGACCCGCTCGACCGCCACGACCAGCGGCCACCACGCCGCGGCGTGGCGACCGGTGGGCGGCGGTTCGGCCTGTGCGCGCCGGACCTCGGTGCCGATGGCGGCCAGATCGCGGTAGAGGGCGCGACGTGCCCTCGCCTCCGCGGCCCGGTCGTCACACCCGCCGAAGGCGCACTCCACGTACCGCGCGGCGCTCGCCACGGCCTCCGCGAGGCGGTCGCCCACCCGGGTCGACCAGCGCTCCGGCCACAACAGGTAGGTGGCCAGCAGCGCGATGGCGCAGCCCAGGAGCGAGTCCACGAGCCGGGGGAGGAGCAAGGCCGTGCCCTCGCCGCTGAGGATGTCGGACAGGATCAGGATGACCGGTGTGATCGCGGCCGTCTGGTAGCCGTAGCCGCGGGGGGTCGACGCCGGGACCAGTCCGCCGACGACGAGCAGGACGACCACGTCCCACCAGCCTCGCGGCACCTCCGCCAGCACCGCGGCCGACACCACCAGGCCCGCCACGGTCCCCACCGCGCGCAGCAGCGCGCGCGAGAAGACCGGGCCGAAGTCGGGCTTCAGGACGAAGGCGATCGTCACGGCCACCCAGTAGGAGCGCGGTACCGGGACGAGGGACACCAGGGCCTGGGCCAGCGCGATGCTCAGCGCGAGACGCAGCCCGTATCGCCGGGCGGCCGGGGACAGGACGACGCCGCGCGCCGCGCGGACCGCGCGGACCCGCAGCGCTGCCGGCCGCCCCAGCCGGTCCTCCAGACCACGCGGGTCGACGAGGGGGGCCGAAACGACGTCGGTGGCGTGTCGGAGGGCCAGGTCGACGGCCCGCCCGGTTCGGTCGGTCGGCGGGGGGAGGGCCGGTGGCGTCGACGGGGCCCGCCCGCTCTCGACCGCCGAGGCCAGTCGGCGGACGGCGGCCGGGACGGCGGCGGGCAGCGGCTCGTCGCTGAGCCGCCGGGCGGACGCGGCTTCGACCAGCGGGATCACCGCGTTCAACTCGGCCAGCAGCCGCGCGAGTTCCTGGTTGCAGCTCTGGACTCGGGTGCGGCGGGCGAGTACCGCGTCGTAGGCGTCGTCCAGCGCGCGCGTCGTGGCGCGGCGCGCGGTCTCGTAGCCGGTCGGCGGGCCCGTGCCGCGCGCGCCGCCCGCCTCCAACAGGTCGGCTGCCGCGCGGTAGGTGTCGGCCACCGCCCGCCGCTCGGGAACCCCGGCGCGCAACGGCCAGGCGAGCAGGCCGAGGACGAGGACGACAAGTCCGCCGAGGAGGACCAGGCACGGTGGCGCCCACCAGGGCCGGGGCATCGGCAGGTCCTCGCCCACCACTGCGAAGAGCAGCAGGAAGAGTCCCGATGCGGAGGCGAGCGCCCCCACCGTCGAGATCATCCCGGAGACCAGGGCGACCGCCGTCAGACAGACGACGGAGATCCAGCCCTGCCCGCTCACCAGGGACCCCAGGGTGATGCCGACGGCGCCGAGCACCTGGGGGACGGCGATGCCGAGCACCCGCATGCGGTAGGCGTTGGCGGTGTCGCTCATGACGCCGAGCAGTGCGCCGATGGAGGCCAGCGCGCCGTAGTCGGGCCGGTCGACGAGGAGTCCGACGGCGAGGGGCAGCGGCAGGGCGACGGCGGCGCGCAGGACACGGGCGCGGTCGACGCGCGCGTGCTCCGAGCGCAGACTCCGCACCAGCCAGTCCGGAGGGGTGCGACCGAGGGAAGGCTGGCGGGGCATGGGCGCATTATGTCCGGTTCTCCTCCGCCGAGGCGGCACCCCGGCCGCGCGGACCGGGTGTCGGCCCCGGGCGGCGCGACCTCTCCCGCCGGGGGCGCGGGGCCGGGAGGCTCGGGCGCCCGTCCCGGCCTCAGCCCCAGGCGCCCGCCCCGCGCCGGGTGACGACGGCGCTGAGAGTGCGCACCCCTCGTGTCGACCCCGGGTCGATGCCGGTCAGTTCGCGGGCCCTGCGCAGACGGTAGTCAAGGGTCCGGGTGTGGATGTTGAGGGCGCTGGCGGTGCTGCGGCGACGCATGTCGTGCCGGTAGTAGGCGTCGAGGGTCACGAGCAGGTCGGGCCCGCTCTCCAGGCGGCGGGCCAGTCCGCACAGCCAGTCCTCGACGAACGGCACGTCCGCGACGGCCAGTTCCACGAAGACGTCGGCCAGGGTGTGTGGTCTGGGCGGAGCGGACGCCCGCCGGGCGGGCGCGGTGCGGCTGATACGGCGGGCGCGCTCCAGCGCCTCGGCCAGCCGGGGCGGGCGGGCGGGCACCGTGCCGACGGCGCAGGGGCGGCCGAGGACCCGGGCGAAGTCGCCGACGGCCGGGCGCAGCCGTTCGAGCGCGGGATCCTCGGGGAGCGGCTCCCCCGCAACCCCGCCGGTCGCCTCGCGTCGCGGCACGAGGGGGGCCTCTGCGTCCCCCTCCCCCGGGGGCGCCCCGCCGACCTCGGCCGCGCCGTCCTCCCGCGTGTGCCGGACCGGCGTGCCGGGACGCGCCGAGGTTCTCCCGGGCCCGCACGGGCCCGGATCGGCGTCGTCGGTCCGGATGCGGCGAGTCTCCCGGGCGTCGGATTCCGGGGGGTGGGCGGTTTCGGGCGACAGCGGCAGCAGGGCGATCAGTTCGCCGCTCCCGTCCTCCCGCTCCGCGCCCCACATCACCGGGGCCCGGTGGCTCTTGGCCAGCGTCCCGATCTCGTTCTCCAGGAGGCGGTCGACCACCGGCCGTTCCGGGAGGCGGAAGACGGTGACCGCGCAGCGGTCGGGGATGTCCATGTCGACCGCGCGGGCGAGCTCCGCCGACAGCGGGTCCCCTCGCAACAGCGAGCGCGTCAGCAAGGTGAGTTGCTCGGTGTAGGGGAGCCGTCCGCGCAACGCGCGCAGGAACCCCCGCCGATAGGCGGCGATGCCCCGGGCGCTCTGCGCCGCGAACCAGCCCACAGCGCCGACGAGTTCGTCGACGGCCCCCGGGTCGGCCTCGCTCGCCTCGTCGATCTCGCGCAGTACGAGGGAGGTGTGGACGTGCAGGAGTCGCTGGCGGGCGTCGAGCGACAGCCCGGCGCCCGCCCTCAGCTCTCCCATCGAGGAGATCCTGGCGAGGTCGGCGGCGTCGAGGGGCTCCTCCTCGGGGCCGAGTTCGACGCTCCGTCGGCGGAGCCAGATCAGGTGCTCCATCGTCCTGGAGCGGGCGCGGGGACTCCGTTCCAGGAGCGCGAACCCCGGAACGCGGCGGGTGTGGGCCTCCACCTCGCGACGAGCGTTGGCGGGCGCCCGGCGGGCCAGCTCGACGAAGAGGCTCCCCATGGTGGCGAGCATGTCACGAGGGGGGAGCGGGTCGACAGGCCAGATCCGGACGGTGCTTTGTCACTTGTCGCGACGCGGCGAGGGTCGGCCCGGCCCCGTCTTGTCCCGTCGCGCAGAAAACACCTGTCCCAAGCCGGCCGTCGGGTCGTTCGGGTTGTGGCGGCGTCGTGGAGCGAGGTTAATGAGCACCCGCCGGAGGCCCGTCGAGCGTCACCCGAAACCGCCCCGACCACCCGTCGGCGGCGGCGGTGACGCATCGCGACGGGACACGAACTCGCGCGGGCGCCCGATCGGTGCCCGCCCACAGGGAGGGAACCCAGGCCATGAAGGCAGGCGTGAGGAAGAGAATCGCCACGACGCTCGCCGTCCTCGCCACCTCGGCGGCGGTCGCGCTCGGCACGCCCGGTACCGCCTCGGCGTCACCCGTCGATCCGACACCGGACCCGAGCGCCGGCTTGCGCGCTTTCGGGATCAGCTCGGACGGGACCCTGATGGCCACCTTCACCACCGACCGACCCCAGGTCCTCGACTGGGTCAGAGTCGTCACCGGGCTCAGCGGCGACACCTCGCTGGTCGGTATCGACTTCCGAGTCCAGGACGGCCTGATGTACGGGGTCGGCGACAAGGGGGGCATCTACACCATCAAGACCCCGCCGGTCACCCCGGACGTCGTGGTGACCAAGGTGTCCCAGCTTCAGTACTCGCTCCACGGGGCCAACTTCGGCGTCGACTTCAACCCCGCCGCCGACCGACTCCGGGTGATCAGCGACTTCGGGCAGAACCTGCGGCACAACGTCAACGACCACAGCACCATCCAGGACCTGAACCTCAACACCCCGCCCTCGGAGGGCACGACCAAGGGGGTCTCCGCCGCCGCCTACACCAACAACGATCTCGTCGGGGCCACCGCGACCACCCTGGTCGACATCAACACCGCCACCGACCAGGTCGTCCTTCAGTCGCCGGCGAACAACGGCACCCTCGCCGCGACCGGCGGCATCGGCATCGACGCCGGGATCAACGCGGGCATGGACATCTACAGCACGCTGTCCGGTGGCAAGACGGTCGACAACACCGCGTTCGCCTCCCTCACCCCCTACGGGGCCTCCACCCCGTCGCTGTACCGGGTGGACATCCTCACCGGGCAGATCACCTCGCTGGGGCAGTTCCCGCTGGCCATCACCGACCTCGCCATCTCCCTCACCGGCTCCTGAGGCGGGCCGGCCCGTCCGCGGTCTCGTCCGGCGTGCCCGGCCAGGCGAGGATCTTGGCGGGCGGGCCGGTGCGCGGCGACGTCCACGCCTCGGGCGTCGCGCGCGGGGGCCCAGGGGCGGCCCCGCGGGGACGGCGAGCGGGACCGGCGGCGGGGAGGCGGGCCACGCCCGGGGCGCGGCGCAGCCGGGTCGGCGGGCGGTGCCCGGCCTATGCTTGCGCTGCCCGGGGCGGGCACGGGGCGCCCCGGTCCTCGGCCGGTGTCGTCCCCGCGAGCGCGCGCCGCGCGCGGGGCCCGGTCGTCTCCGGGGACCGACCGAGGAAGGCACGATGAGCGAGGAGACCACCGCCTCATTCACCGTCAGTTCTCTCGTCATCACGGCGAACGGCTACACCGACGCCTACCTCTTCATCGCCCACGGCGGGGTCTTCGCCGGCGCGCAGACGGGCAATCTGGTCCTCTTCTGCGTGGATCTGGCCAGGCCCGACACCGAGCAGCCGCTCTCCCGGCTCTGGCCCATCCTCGCGTTCGTCGCCGGTGTGATCGTCGCCGAGTCCCTTCTCGGCCTCAGGTCCCGATCGGGGCGGCCGCGGAATCCGTTGGCGTACGCGCTGGTGTTGGAGGCGGCCGTACTGGCCACGGTGGCCCTCGCCCCGGCGGGGCTGCCGCAGAGCGCGGTGACCACGTCGGTGGGCTTCTCCGCCGCCCTCCAGGTCGTCTTCTTCCAGGCCGTCAGGCCCGCGACGTTCCTCCCGATCGCCATGACGGGCAATCTGACCCGCTTCACGCACACGGCCTTGACGGCGCGTCGCACCCGAAGTCGCTCGGACCTCCGGCTCGCCGTCCTGTACGCCTCGGTGCTCGTCCTCTTCGGAGCCGGCGCTGCCGCGGGGGCGCTCGCCACCGAGGTTTCGGGCACGGACGCCTCGCTGTACGTCGCCGCGATCTACGTATCGGCCTGCGCGCTGTTCGTACGGTCGGCGCGCCGGGCGGGGCGAGGCGGGGATCGGGCCGGCGCGCCCTCTGGAGGGGCCGGGGGCGGGGGATAGGTTCGCGCCGTCTCGCGACGGCCGCCGGAGGGGTTCGACGGGCTGCCTCACGAACCGTCAGGAGACTCCAACGGGGTCCTCCACGCGCCCCGGCCACCCCGCGGCCCTCCGCCGGCCGGGGCCGCCGACTCCTCGGCTCAGGGCCACACCAGGCAGTACGGGTGGTGCCCCGCCTCGTGCAGACGGTGGCTGAAGTCCTGCCATTCGTGCAGCAGTCGGTAGACGTCGAAGGCGTCGCGCGGTCCGCCCCGGTCCGGCACGGTCGACCAGATGAAGGCCGCGGCGCCGACCGCCTCCTCGCCGATCCGGCGCAGCGGATCGACCACCGTGGTCGGCAGTTTGACGACCGCGTAGTCGGGGTGCAGGACGACGAGTTCCAGTGGGGGCACCCGATGCAGGGGCACGCCCTGGATGCCGGTGAGGACCATGGCGGCCATGGTCTCGGGCTTGATGCGGGTGAACATGCCGTTCATGCCGAGTTCGTCGCCGCCGAGTTCCTCCGGGCGCATGGAGATGGGGACTCGGGCCGCGGTGGCGCCGTCCGGCGCCCCGAAGTACTTGTAGGTCACCCCCACCCGACCACCATTCCCGCTCGCCGTGCCGGAACGACCGGCGTCGCCGCCGCGACCCGGATCGCGCGCCCTCCCGTTCGCCTCGTCCGCCCCGTGGGGCCGGTGGGCCTCGGGTGGGGTCTCTGTGTCGCGTCGGTGCCTTCCCCGCCGGGCACGTCGAGGACCCAGGTCGTCGGTCCCCTCGCCCAGTCCGCCACCGCGATGCATATCTCCACCCGACTGCTGTTCCAGGACGCGCGGATCTCGCCGCGCAACCCGATCATCGTGCCAGTGACCTCCCCCACGGCCGCCCGCCGAAACGTGCGATGAACTCATCCGCCCGCGGGGGGCCGGCGGTCCTCCGCGAGGTCCGGCCATGTGCCCCTGGTGAACTGCGTGTTTCCGCCCCCCAGTCTGGCAGACGACACCCGGACCGGACGGGTTGTCGGATCATCCGGCCGTAAAGTGCCGTGTGGGTCGGCCCGGCCGCACCGAGGGTCCCCGTCGGGTCCCTTCGGGGAACGCGCCGCCGCGGCCGGCGACACCGGGCCCCGCCGGCCGCCCGCGTCGCCCGCCCGGACGGCCCGGCCCGCCCGGGCCACCGGAGCCTCGCCGCCCCTGGCCTACCCTGATGAGGTCACCCAGGCCTCCGGAGTCCGGGAAGTCGCAGAAGGTCGAGAAGGTCGGAGAAGTCGCATCCCATGAGCGAACAGGCATACCCGTACGAAGCGCCCGCCTCGCAGGCCCTTTTCGACCGTGCGGCGGCCGTCACCCCCGGTGGCGTGAACTCGCCGGTGCGCGCCTTCCGCGCGGTCGGGGGGACACCCCGCTTCATGGTGTCCGGGGACGGACCCCGGCTGATCGACGCGGACGGGCGGGAGTACGTCGACCTCGTCTGCTCGTGGGGGCCGATGATCCTGGGCCACGGCCATCCCGAGGTGGTCGACGCGGTGACCCGTGCCGTGGCGCGCGGCACCTCCTTCGGCACGCCCGGCGAGGGCGAGGTCGCCCTGGCCGAGGAGATGGTCGACCGGGTGGCGCCGCTGGAGCGGGTGCGCCTGGTGTCCAGCGGCACCGAGGCCACCATGTCCGCGATCCGGCTCGCCCGCGGGTTCACCGGGCGCGGCAAGGTCGTCAAGTTCGCCGGGTGCTACCACGGTCACGTGGACTCGTTGCTGGCCGCCGCCGGCTCGGGGGTGGCCACCTTCGGGCTGCCCGACACCCCCGGGGTGACCGGGGCGCAGGCCGGAGACACCATCGTGCTCCCGTACAACGATCTCGCCGCCGTGCGCGAGGCGTTCGCGGCCCACCCCGGCGAGATCGCCTGTGTGATCACCGAGGCCGCGCCGGGCAACATGGGCGTCGTCCCGCCCCTGCCGGGCTTCAACCGGGGACTGAAGGAGGTGTGCGCCGCGGAGGGCGCGCTCTTCGTCTCCGACGAGGTGATGACCGGCTTCCGTACCAGCCGGGCCGGCTGGTACGGCGTGGAGGGGGTCGCACCGGACCTGATGACCTTCGGCAAGGTCATGGGAGGCGGCTTCCCGGCCGCCGCCTTCGGCGGTCGGGCGGACGTCATGGACCACCTCGCCCCGTCGGGACCGGTCTACCAGGCCGGGACGCTCTCCGGGAATCCGGTGGCCACCGCCGCCGGCCTCGCCCAACTGCGCCTTCTCGACGCCGCCGCCTACGACCGCCTGGACGCGGTGTCGGCACGGATCGGGGAGCTCGTCTCCGAGGCGCTCTCCAAGGAGGGCGTGGCGCACACCGTGCAGAGGGCCGCCAACATGTTCTCCGTCTTCTTCGCCGAGGGCCCCGTACGCGACTACGAGGCCGCCAGGGCGCAGGAAACCCACCGCTACACCGCCTTCTTCCACGCGATGTTGGCGCGAGGCGTCTATCTGCCTCCCTCCTCCTTCGAGTCGTGGTTCGTGTCCACCGCCCACGACGAGCGGTCACTCCAGAGCGTCGCCGACGCCCTGCCGGCGGCCGCTCGGGCGGCGGCGGAGGCCACGGCGTGAGCGGCGGCGTGGCGACCCCCGGGCCCGGAGCGGCGAGCGGCGACACCACGATCGTCCACCTGATGCGCCACGGCGAGGTGGAGAACCCGGAGGGCGTGCTCTACGGCAGGCTGCCCGGCTACCACCTGTCCGAGCTGGGCCGGCGGATGGCCGACCGGGTCGCCGCACACCTCGCCGACCGCGACGTCGTCCACGTGGCCGCCTCCCCGTTGGAACGCGCCCAGGAGACGGCGGCGCCGATCGCCGGGGCGCACGGGCTGGACGTCGGCGAGGACGAGCGACTGATCGAGGCCGAGAACGTCTTCCAGGGCAAGACCTTCGGCATCGGCGACGGGGCGTTGCGCCGCCCCGCCAACTGGAGACACGTCGTCAACCCGTTCAAACCCTCCTGGGGCGAGCCGTACGTGGACCAGGTGAGCCGCATGCGGGCCGCGCTGGACAGCGCCAGGGACCGGGCGCGTGGCCACGAGGCGGTGCTGGTCAGTCACCAGCTGCCGATCTGGATCGTCCGGTCCCACGTGGAGCGGCGGCGGCTGTGGCACGACCCGCGTCGCCGCCAGTGCACCCTGGCTTCCCTGACCACCTTCACCTATCAGGGCGACCGGATCGTCTCCGTCGGCTACACCGAACCGGCACGTGACCTGGTGCCGGCCCATCTGCTGGCCGGCGCGAAGCCCGTCAAGGGCGGAGCGAAGGCGTTCGGGGCCTGAGAGCCCCGGGCGCGGCGAGGGCGGCCCCGCACGCGCGACCCCGCGACGGGACGGTCGGGTCGCCCCCGCCGCCGTGGGGACCCCGGGCCGGGGCCACCGACGGTCCACCGGGGCACGGGATCACCTTCCGGGGCCTCGTGAGGCGTGGGCCCGGATCCGCGGTGGGCGACGGGATTTCGTCGGCCGGTGCCACGCCCGCGACCTGCGGTGCGAGTCCGCGGGTGCGCCCTCGAGGGGGGTGCGCGAGATCCCCGCCTAGGCCATGCGAAACTTTTCACATGAGTCCCGCCCGCCGCGCCCCCGTGCGCCCTCCCCGCACCGCCGCCCGCGTCCGTCGCCGGGTCGCGCCGATCGCGGCCGCCGTCGTGAGCGCCCTGCTCGTGACCGCGTGCGGTGCCGGGGGCATCTCGGGGGGCGGCGGCGAGACGAACTTCGTCGCCGGTCCCGACGGCATCGCCACGGTGGCCAAGGCCGAGCGCGACGAGGCGCCCGAACTGTCCGGTGAGACCGTCGACGGCGGTCGGCTCGACATCGCCGACTACCGGGGCGAGGTCGTCGTCCTCAACGTGTGGGCTTCCTGGTGCGGGCCCTGCCGCGCCGAGGCGAAGAACTTCGAGGCCGTCCACCAGGACACCAAGGACCAGGGCGTCCGCTTCGTCGGCATCAACACCCGTGACACCAGCGTCGCCGCGGCCCTCCGCTTCGAGGAGGAGCAGGGCGTCACCTACCCGAGCCTGAACGACCCGTCGGGCCGGCTGATGCTGCGCTTCCCCAAGGGCACGCTCAACCCCCAGGCCATCCCGTCCACGCTCGTCATCGACCGGGACGGCAAGATCGCCGCACGTGCCCTCCAGGGGCTCAGCGAGGAGAGGCTTCGCTCGATGCTCGACCCCGTCCTCGCGGAGAAGTGACGTGACGACAGTGTCCCTGTCGGCCGCGACGGGTCTCAACGACACCGTCCTGAACGGCGCTCTGCTGATGGCCCTGCCGATCGCCGTCCTCGGCGGCCTGGTCTCCTTCTTCTCGCCCTGCGTCCTGCCCCTCGTCCCCGGCTACCTCTCCTACGTGACCGGCGTCACCGGCGCGGACCTCGCCGAGGCCCGCCGCGGTCGGATGGTCGCCGGCGCCGGCCTCTTCGTCCTCGGGTTCACCGCCGTCTTCGTCTCCAGCGGCGCGCTGTTCGGCTACTTCGGCGCCACGCTCCAGGAGAGCAGGGACGTGCTCTCCCGGATACTGGGCGCCTTCATGATCCTCATGGGTGCCCTGTTCATGGGCCTGATGCCCTGGTTCACCCAGCGGGACCTGCGTTTCCACAAGCGCCCCGTGACCGGCCTGGCCGGCGCGCCCCTGGTCGGCGCGTTGTTCGGCATCGGTTGGACTCCGTGCATCGGCCCGACGCTCGCCTCGGTGCTGGCGCTCTCCTCCAGCCAGGCCGGAGCGGGGCGCGGCGCGTTGCTGACCGTCGCCTACTGCGCGGGACTCGGGGTGCCCTTCGTGGTCGCCGCCGTCGCCTTCCGCAAGGCCCTCGGCGCCTTCGGCTGGGTCAAGCGTCACTACGTCTGGGTGATGCGCCTCGGCGGCACGATGATGATCGTCACGGGTATCCTCCTGCTCACCGGAGCCTGGGACGGCATCGTGGCGCAGACGCAGACCTGGTCCGACGGCTTCGTGGTGGGGATCTGACCGATGAGCGACCCGACCACCGACACGCCCCGCCGAACCGACGACGGGACCGACGCCCAGACGGAGGACGCCGCCACCCGGCTGTCCACGGCGCCCGAGGAGGAGACGACCCAGCCACCCGCCCTGGGGATCGTCGGCTGGGCACGCTGGTTCTGGCGCCAGCTCACCTCGATGCGCGTCGCCCTGCTGCTGCTCCTGCTGCTGTCCCTCGGCGCGATCCCCGGATCACTGATCCCGCAGAACGGCATCGACGCCACGCAGGTGGAGGACTTCCGCGAACGCCACCGGACCCTCGCCCCCGTCTACGACGCGCTCGGTCTCTTCGACGTCTACAGCTCGGTGTGGTTCTCCGCCATCTACATCCTGCTCTTCGTCTCCCTGATCGGCTGCATCGTCCCCCGCACCTGGCAGTTCGTCGGCCAACTGCGCGGTCGCCCCCCCGGCGCGCCCCGCCGGCTGACCCGACTGCCCGCCCACACCACCTGGCGCACCGAGGTCGCGCCCGAGCGGGTCCGGGAGGCGGCGCTCGCGGTGCTGCGCGGACGCCGCTTCCGGGTCGAGACCGGCGGGGACGCGGTGTCCGCCGAGAAGGGGTATCTGCGCGAGGCGGGCAACCTCCTCTTCCACGTCGCGCTGATCGTGATGCTGGTCGCGTTCGCCTGGGGACAGCTCTTCCGGTACGAGGGGAACAAGCTGGTCCTGGAGGGCGGTGGCTTCTCCAACACGCTCACCCAGTTCGACGACTTCCGGTCCGGCAACCTCTTCACCCCGGACGACCTCGCCCCCTTCGGCTTCACCCTGAACGACTTCAAGGGCACCTACGAGCCGACCGGCCCCAACCGCGGCACCCCTCGCACGTTCGAGGCCGACATCACGTACCACGAGGGCGCCTACGGCGAGGAGCGGGCCGCCACCATCAAGGTCAACGAGCCCTTGGAGGTCGACGGCTCGAAGGTCTACCTCGTCAGCCACGGCTACGCGCCGATCCTGACCGTGCGGGACGCCCGCGGCGAGGTCGCGATGGACCGAGAGGCGGTGCCGCTGCTCCCCCTGGACGGCAACGTGACCTCCTCCGGGGCCGTCAAGGTCATGGACGGCTACCGCAACGCGGCCGGGGAGAAGGAACAACTCGGCTTCAACGCCTTCTTCCTCCCCACCTACGGCGGCGAGGGCACCACGATGCTCTCCCGCTTCCCCGCGCTGATCAACCCGATGCTCGCGCTCTCCGCCTACCACGGCGACCTCGGCGTGGACGCGGGCCTCCCGCAGAGCGTCTACCGGCTCGACAAGACCAACCTGGAGGAGTTCCGGGACGACGACGGCGAGCTGTTCAAGGAACGGTTGGCCCTCGGTGAGACCATGACCCTGCCCGAGGGTGCCGGCACCGTCACCTTCGAGGGCGTCACGGAGTGGGCCGGTTTCCAGGTCACCCGTGAGCCGGCCGGCGGCTGGGCCCTCGCCGGCGCGGTTGCCGCCATCGGCGGTCTCGCCGCCTCCCTGTTCGTCCAGCGCCGCCGTGTCTGGGTGCGGGCCGTCGAGGGCGCCGACGGAGTGACCGTCGTCGAGATGGCCGGCCTCGGGCGTGGCGAGTCCGCCAGACTGCCCGAGGAACTCGGAGACCTCGCCGCCGCCCTCTACGCGCGCGCGCCGGGGCTCCCCGAAGCCGACGCCCCGCCCGCCGACGCCCCCGAGGCCGCCGACGGCCCGCCGGATTCCGGCCCGCCCGCCGACGGCGGTCCGGGCGCCGGGCCGCCGGGATCTGGACGTTCGGCGTCCGACCCATCCGACCCCGCAGCCGCATCAGCCGAGAGGGCCGAGAAGAAGTGACTCTCGCCGCCACGTCCCCCTTCGCCGTCGCCGCCGACCTGGCCGCGGCCACCAACGAGAGCCTCGCCGACACCAGCAACTCGCTGATCTACTCGGCGATGGCGGTGTACACCCTGGCCTTCCTCGCCTACATCGCCGAATGGATCTTCGGTAGTCGCAGCAAGGTGGGACGGACCGCCGCCGCGCTCACCGCGACCACGTCGGAACCCGCGCGGAAGACGGCGCCCCCCACCGTCACCGTGCGGCGCGGAGGCGAGACCGCCGTCCTGGACCGCCCCGAGGTCGTCGTCCGCTCGGCCGCCGGATCGCGGGACGTGCCCGACGGCCCCGGCGCCCACGGCGGCACGGAGAAGGGCGACCTCTACGGACGCGTCGCGATCTCGCTCACCGTCCTCGCCTTCGCCCTGGAGTTCGGCGGCGTCCTCACCCGCGCCCTCTCGGTCCGCCGGGCGCCGTGGGGCAACATGTACGAGTTCAACATCACGTTCACCACGACCGTCGTGGGTGTGTTCCTCGTCCTCCTCGCCCTGCGGAAGAACGTCCGCTGGCTCGGCCTGCCGCTGGCCACGACCGTCCTGCTGGACCTGGGCCTGGCCGTCACCGTGCTCTACACCGCCAGCGACCAGCTGGTGCCCGCCCTCCAGTCGTACTGGCTGTGGATCCACGTCTCCACCGCGATCTTCTGTGGGGCGGTCTTCTACGTCGGCGCGGTCTCCACCATCCTCTATCTCTTCAAGGACGCCTTCGAGAGCAAACTCGCGAGCGGCGGCCGACCCGGCCGGTTCGCCGGATCCGTCCTGGAGCGCCTGCCCGCCGCCGCCTCCCTCGACAAGTTCGCCTACCGGGTCAACGCGGCGGTCTTCCCCCTCTGGACCTTCACGATCATCGCGGGCGCCATCTGGGCCGGCGACGCCTGGGGGCGGTACTGGGGCTGGGACCCCAAGGAGGTCTGGTCGTTCATCACCTGGATCGCCTACGCCTGCTACCTCCACGCCCGTGCCACCGCCGGTTGGAAGGGCCGCCGGGCCGCCTATCTGGCCCTGGCCGCCTTCGCCTGCTGGCTGTTCAACTACTACGGCGTCAACCTGCTCGTCTCCGGCAAGCACTCGTACGCCGACGTCGGCCTGGGGGCCCTGCGCGCCGTCGGCCTCTGATCCGTCCCGCCGGCCACGCGCCGCCGACCTCGGGCGCGCCCGGGCGGCACGGGACCCACGACCGGGTTCGCTTCCGCGCCCGCCGCGAGTGACGCTGGAGGCATGACCGGTTCCATCGAGCAGGAGGAAGCCCGGGTCCGCGGCGGTTCTCGGCTGCTGCACTTCCTGGTGAGGCTCCCGCGACCCATGGAGATCGTCTGGCCGGTCCTGACCACGGCCGGCGGCCTCTCGACCTGGTACACCCGCGCCGACACCCTCGAACCCCGCCTCGGCGGGGCCGTCAGCCTGAGGGGAGTGGGTGCCGGACGGATCACGGCCTGGGACGTCGACCGGGTCGCGGAGTACACGCTGGAGGACGGCGCGCGCCTTCGCTTCCACTTGGAGCGCGACGGTGACGATGCGTCCACCCTGCGTTTCACCCACGAGTTCCGCGGCGGACCGGAGAGCGAGGAACGCTGGCGCGCCCGCTTCGAGCGCCTCCTGGACCTGCTGGAACGGCCGAGTTGAACCGGCGTGGCGGGTGGATCGGGCCGGCCGGGGGGGCACGCGTCGGGCGGGCCGCCGCGACGGTGCGCGTGCGGGGGGCGGAAGCCCCGCCGGAGGCGCTAGCGGCCGGGCTCGGGCCGGCGGTCCAGGACCGCGTAGTCCGCGAAGCTCCGGCGGTAGCGGGTGTGCCGGGTCTCCCGCGTGTGCCGGTGTTGCCACTGCTCCACCTCCTCCGGCGAGGCGCACGGTCCGGAGGCCGCCCCGCAGCCCGTCCCGTCGGCGGAGACGCAACTGGCCTGGTACTCCGGCTCGGCCGACGGGTCCCGCACGATCGTGTACGGCACGTACCAGACCCGTTCCTCGACGTGTCGATTTTCGTGGTGGCGGGCCAGCAGAACGTCGGCGTCGGTCTCCGCGCTCTCGTCCCCACCCGCCCGTGCCGCGTCGCGCCGGGAGGCGAGCGTCGCGCACTCGGCGCAGTCCGACAGCGGCTCCGGCGGCGGGCCCACGGAGACAAAGGGGTAGGCGGTCACCAGCCCGCTGGTGGAACGGTCGTTGGCCGCCCGCACCTCGGCGTGCAGCCGCTCCTGCGAGGTGGCCTCGCGGACCAGGGCCGGATCCGCCCGCCACGCCCGTCCCCCGCCGACCGGACGCAGCACCGCGCACGTGCCCACCTGGCCCTGGTACTCGCCCACTCGGCGCGTGCGCGGGTCGTAGACGAGCGTTCCCGGTTCCATCCGTATTCCCTCCGTCACGGTCGGTGGAGAAATCGTGACGCAGGGGGATCGATCGTCACAAGAGGGGACTCGTTCGGCGTGACGTCGTCGGGAGGTCGGCGCGCTCTCGTCGCGTCGGCCGCGACCTCCGTACCGGGACGTACCCCGGCTCGCGGCCGGGCCCGTCGAGGCGCGCCGCCGGCGGGGTGTTCGCCGGGCGGGCGGGGATCCCGGCGTGCCGGAGGGGCCGGGTCGGCAGGGCGCGAGGGTGCGAGGCTTGTCCGGGAGCCGCCGCCCGGCGTGGCGGCGGCGTGGTTCGGCTCCGGGTGCGCGGCTCGACGCCTGTCTCGGGACCGCCGACGCCCCCTGCCGAGGCCGACGTCAGGCGTCGCGGTCCTTCTCGCCGTCGTCGTCCCGGTCCTTGTCGCGCTTTCGCCGTTCCTCGGGCTCGGTCCCGGGGTCGGGGGTGCCGGGGGCGGGATCGCCCAGGGACTTCAGGAACTCCGGGTTGTCGTCGGGCGCCACCCACGCGGCGCGTCCCGCGAGCGGGCCCGTGCCGTGTCGCTTCTTCCCCGCGATGATCCAGGAGATCGATCCGACCAGGGGGAACAGCAGCACGAGGATCGCCCACAGCGCCTTGGGCATGTGGCGCACGTCCTCGTCCTTGGTGCCGATGCAGTCGATGAACGCGTAGACGCTCAACGCCAGTGGCACGAGGAACATCAGCACCCGAAGCATGCGACCTCTTTCGGTTCCCGACGAGCGGTCAGGCGAAGGGGTGGGCGGTACAGGGTCAGGGTAGCGGCTCGGGGATACTGGACGGCATGGCTTACGACGATCTTCGCTCCCTGCTCAGAGCGCTGGAGCGCGACGGAGACCTCAAACGTGTCAAGGCCGAGGTCGACCCGCGTCTGGAGGTCGGGGAGATCGTCGACCGGGTGAACAAGTCCGGCGGTCCGGCGCTGCTCTTCGAGAACGTGAAGGGCTCCTCGACGCCGCTGGCGATGAACGTGTTCGGCACCGACCGGCGCTTGCTCAAGGCGCTCGGGCTCGGCTCGTACGACGAGATCTCCGACAGGATCGGGGGGCTGCTCAAGCCCGAGCTGCCGCACGGCTTCGTCGGGGTCCGGGAGGCGTTCGGGAAGCTGGGTGCCATGGCCCACGTGCCGCCGCGCAAGGTCAAACCCGGCGACGCGCCGGTGCAACAGGTCGTCCTCAGAGGTGACGACGTGGACCTGGAGCGGCTGCCCGCGCTCTTCACCTGGCCGCAGGACGGCGGTTCCTTCTTCAATCTGGGGTTGACGCACACCAAGGACCCCGAGACGGGTGTCCGCAACCTCGGCCTCTACCGCCTTCAGCGGCACGACAAGCGCACCATCGGGATGCACTGGCAGATCCACAAGGACAGTCGGAACCACTACCAGGTCGCCGCACGGCGGGGTGAGCGGTTGCCGGTCGCCATCGCCTTCGGCTGCCCGCCCGCCGTGACGTACGCCTCCACGGCGCCGCTGCCCGGGGACATCGACGAGTACCTCTTCGCCGGTTTCCTCGCGGGCAAGCGGGTCGAGATGGTCGACTGCCTGACGGTGCCCCTCCAGGTGCCGGCCCATGCCGAGGTCGTCCTGGAGGGCTGGTTGGAGCCGGGCGAGACGCTCCCCGAGGGGCCGTTCGGCGACCACACCGGCTTCTACACGCCGCGGGAGCCCTTCCCGGCGCTGACCATCGACTGCGTCACGACGCGCCGCCGCCCGCTGCTCCAGTCGATCGTGGTCGGTCGGCCGCCGACGGAGGACGGTCCCCTGGGCCGGGCGACCGAGCGCTTCTTCCTCCCGCTCCTCAAGATCATCGTGCCGGACATCGTGGACTACCACCTGCCCGAGTCGGGCGGATTCCACAACTGCGCGATCGTCTCGATCGACAAGAAGTACCCCAAACACGCCCAGAAGGTCATGCACGCCATCTGGGGCGCCCACATGATGTCCCTGACCAAGCTGATCGTCGTCGTGGACGCGGACTGCGACGTCCACGACCCGCACGAGGTGTCCTGGCGGGCCCTCGGCAACACCGACTACGCCCGCGACCTCACCGTGGTCGAAGGCCCCGTCGACCACCTCGACCACGCCTCCTATCAGCAGTACTGGGGAGGCAAGGCCGGGATCGACGCCACGCGCAAGCTGCCCGAGGAGGGATACACGCGCGACGGTGGTTGGCCCGAGATGGTGCTGTCCGATCCCGAGACGGCGGCCAAGGTCGACCGCCGCTGGAAGGAGTACGGGCTGTGACCAGCGCCTCCGCCGCGATGCCGCGGCAGCCCGGTCGCACCCGCGCCTTCCTGCGGCTGGTGATGATCGAGCACTCGGTCTTCGCGCTCCCCTTCGCCTACATCGCCGCGCTGACCGCGATGTACGAGGGCGACGGGCGGATCGACTGGGGCCGGCTGCTCCTGGTGACCCTCGCTATGGTCGGGCTCCGCACGTTCGCGATGGCCGTCAACCGCGTCATCGACCGCGAGATCGACGCGCGGAACCCGCGCACCGCCCAGCGCGAGCTGGTCACCGGCGCCGTGTCGGTGCGGCACGCCTGGACCGGTGCGTCGATCGCCCTGGCGGTGTTCCTCGGCGCCGCGGCGCTGCTCAACCCGCTCTGCCTCGCCTTGGCACCCGTCGCCGTCGTGCCGATGGTGGTGTACCCGTACGGCAAACGCTTCACCGACTTCCCGCAGGCCATCCTGGGGCTGGCCCAGGCGATGGGGCCGGTGGGCGGTTGGCTGGCGATCTCCGGCAGTTGGTCATGGGACGCCGTCGTGCTGGGCCTCGCCGTCGGAGTCTGGATCGGTGGTTTCGATCTCGTCTACGCCTGCCAGGACGTCGAGGCCGACCGGCGGACGGGGGTGCGGTCGGTGCCGGCCCGATTCGGGGTCCCCGCCGCCGTCCGGGGCGCCCGCGTGTGCCACGCGGTGACGACCGCCCTGCTCGTCTGGTACGCGCTCGCCACCGACGCGGGCGCCTTCTTCTGGCTGGGACTGCTCGTCGTCGTGGGCGCCTTCGCCTATGAGCACAGCATCGTCCGCCCCCACGACCTCACGCGTGTCAACAGGGCGTTCTTCAGCGTCAACGGCTTCATCGGCATCGCCCTTTTCCTCTGCGCCCTACTGGACCTGCTGGTCAGGGGACTCACCGTCTGACCCGACGTCGGTCTCACAGGAGCGGTGGGTCGTCGCCCGCCTCCCGGCGGCGGAAGAGGAACGCCGCCGCCACGCCCGCCATCAGGCCGAACAGGTGCCCTTGCCAGCTGACCCCGGACTGGGCGGGGGCGATGCCCCCGAGGACGGAGGCACCCCACACGGCGGCGACCAGCACCCCGACCAGGATGCCCAGCGGGCGCCGCTCCACGAACCCGCTGACCACCAGGAACCCGAAGAGGCCGAAGACGACGCCGGAGGCGCCCGCCGTGTTGCTGTGCGCCGGGGAGACCAGCCAGACGCCGAGTCCGCCCACGACGATGATCAACGCGCAGACGGCGAGGAACCGACGGATGCCCCCCAAGGCCGCGAGGAAGCCCAGGATCAGGAGTGGCACGGTGTTGGCCACGAGATGGGCGAAACCGAAGTGGATGAACGCGGCCGGCACGATGTTGACCAACTCCGACGGGACGCGTGGCACGATGCCGAAGCGATCGAGCGCGTTGCCCGTGGCCACGTCGACGATCTCCAGGACCCACAGCAGGGCCACCCAACCCGACATCAGCCGGGCGGCCGTCCGCACGCGGTCCGCGCGGGCCGACCCCGGCTCCCCGCGCCGCGTGTCCGGTCCCATGACCATGGCGACCCCCGTCACTCGGCCTCTCGTGAGGAGAACGCCCGACACCCCTGGCCCGGTTCCCGCCGTCCCCGGCCGGATAGGCTCGCTCCCGTGAACCCAGCCATGCCAGGACAGACGACACGGGTGCCTTGGATCGTGGGGGTCTCGGGGGCCTCGGGCACCCCGTACGCCGCCTCCGTGCTGCGGGCGCTCCTCGCTGCGGGCGAGAGCGTGGATCTCGTCGTCAGCCGGGCCTCGCGCCTCACCCTGCTCGACGAGACCGGCATCTCCTTCCGCGACGCCCACTGGCGCGACGACCTCCTGCGATGGCTGTCCCGCGGCGCCGACGGCGAGCCGGACGCCTTCCACGTGGACCCGGCGCCGGACCGCGTGCGGTACTGGAGCGCCGGGGACCTCGCCGCGGGGCCGTCCTCGGGGTCCTACCCGACACGCGGCATGCTGATCGTGCCCGCCTCCACGGCGTGTGTGGCCGGCGTCGCGCTGGGGCTGTCCAAGGACCTGCTCCAGCGGGCGGCGAGCGTCACCCTCAAGGAGCGGCGCCCGCTGGTGGTGACCATCCGGGAGGCGCCCCTGGACGGTTCCACCCTCCGGCACCTCGTCGCGCTGGACGGCGCGGGTGCCACCGTGGTCCCCGCCTCGCCCGCCTTCTACGCGGGCGCGACGCACATACAGGACCTGGTGGACTTCGTCGCCGGGCGGGTGCTCGACGCCGCGGGCGTCGAGCACGGGCTGTACCGGCGCTGGCGGGGCGAGTTGGGCGGCGCCGCGACCGGACGCTGACCGCCGACCGCGGCGCGCCACCGGCCGGGGAATCTCCGTCCCCGGCCCCGAGGCGTCCTCGCCGGCCCCTCGACCCCCTCTCATCCTCATCGGACGACTCTCGGAAGGCTTCGATCGCATGGACGCGGTGGACAGGCAGCTCATTCAGGCCCTCAGGGAGAACGGGCGTGCCTCCTACGCGGAGTTGGGACGACTCGTCGGCCTGTCGGGGCCCAGCGTCACCGACCGCATCAACCGGCTGGAGGCGGCCGGTGTCATCACGGGCTACCGCGCGACCGTGGACGCCGCCTCCCTCGGCCTCGGCGTCACCGCCCTGATCGGCATCTCGCTCTCCGACGCCACCGATCACGAGGACCTGGCGGTGCGCCTCAAGGATCTGCACGAGATCGAGGACTGCTGGTTCATCGCCGGTGACGACTCCTACATGCTGAAGGTTCGCGCGGCGGACGTGGACGGGCTGGAGAGGACCATCCGCCGCCTGTCCGGAATCCGGGGAGTCTCCCGCACCCGCACCACCATCGTGCTCTCCACCAAGTGGGAGAACCGTGTGGGCCGGCTCCCGGAGGCGCTGTAGCGACCCCGGCGTACGGTGGGCGAGGCCCCTCGGTGGGACCTCGGGACTCTTCGGCAGATCTTCGGCATGGAGGAAGCGGCATGGACGTCGGGCTCAGGCGCGAGCTGGAGGAGAAGGTCGGCGAGGGTGTCCGCCTGACCCGTGAGGACGGCATCGCGCTGTACGGGTCGGACGACCTCGCCTGGCTGGGCGGCCTCGGCCACCGGGCCCGCGCACGGAAGAACGGCGACGCCGCGCTCTTCGACGTGGGGCCTCTCGCCGGTCCGCCCCGCGACGACGACTCACGCCCGGGCCCCTCGAGGCCCGATCCGCGCTCCGTCGGGGAGCTGCGGGCCGCCTTGGCCGGGCTCTCGCCGAGGGCGTTGTCGGCGGGCGAGATCCACCGGGTCGAGACGGTCTCCGGGGCGGACGCCTCCGAGATCCTCGACGAACTGATCGAGTCGGGGCTGGAGTCGCTGACCGCCGGCGGGGCGGAGATCTTCGACGAGGAGGTGCGTCGCCGCCTCGGCGTCCACGCCACCCCCTGGGCGGACTGGTCTCGCATCCACCGCCTGGCGCACGACAAGGGGCTGTGGACCGTCTGCGGCATGCTCCACGGCCGGGTCGAGGAGCCCGGCCATCGGGTGGACCACGTGCTGCGGCTGCGCGAGGCGCAGGACGCGTCCGGCGGCTTCCGGGTCTTCGCCCCGTTGCCGCGTCGGCAGGACACCTGGGGGGCGCCGGGCGACACCGCCGCGGACGTTATCGGCGCCCGCGTTCGCCCGGCGACCGGCGCCGAGATCCTCAAGGCCGTGGCCGTCTCCCGGCTCCTTCTCGACAATGTGCCTCATCTGCGGGTCAGTTGGGCGATCCACGGGGCGCACACCACCCAACTCGCCCTGCAACACGGGGCGGACGACATCGCCGGGACGGTCGCGGACCACGACGGCGCCTCCGAGGTCGGCGGGGCCTCGCCGGAGCCCACCCGCGACGACCTGCTGGACGCCATCCGGGACGCCGGTCTCCGGCCGGTCGAGCGCGACGGACGCTACGCGGTGATCCGCGAGTACGCCGGCCCGGACCCGGCGCGGCGGGACGCTCCGCAGCCGATGCGGGTGTGACCGCGAGCCGTGCCGCGGCGCGGCATAACCTACCGGTGTGCCTGTGAACTTCAGCCTCGATCCTCCCGTAACGCCCGAACTCCGGGACGGCGTGCTCGCTTTGTGGACCGACGTCTCCAACGCCGGCGGCTCCGTCGGGTTCGTTCCCCCGGTGGACCGGGAGACCGTCCGGCCCGAACTGGTCAGACACCTGGTCGCGATGGCCGACGGGACGACCCGACTGATCGTCGGGCGGGACGCGGACGGTCGCGTCCTCGCGACGGCGTTCCTCGCGTCGAACACCCACCGACTGATGATCCACTGGCTGTGGTTGTGCACGGTCATGGTGCACCCCGACCATCAGGGGCGAGGCCTCGGACGGGGCCTGCTGGCCGAGGTGGAGCGCGCGGCCCGCTCGTTGGAAGGCATCGAGGCGATCCGCCTCACCTGCCGGGGCGGCGCCGGCTTGGAGCGGTTCTACGCCGCCTCCGGCTACCGTGAGGTCGGCCGGATCCCCGGCGCCATCCGGGTCGCTCCGGACGACGACCGCGACGATGTCATCATGCTGCTGCCGCTGGGCCGAGCCGGGGCGGGTGGTGGCGGTTCCGCGTGACGGGGGCCGGACGCCGAGGTCGCGGGGGTCGGGTGCCGAACCCCCCTGCGGACTCGCCCGGCCCCCGTGTTTCACTGGACGGTGCCTCCTTTGTGCCGGAAACGGAAGAGTGAATTGAGATGCTCCGCTACACGCTGATGCGCCTCGGGATCTTCGTGGGTTGCCTCGTCGCGGTCTGGGGTCTCGTCTACCTCGGCGTCTTCCCTCGCGGTCTCGGCGACTCCAACGGCATGTGGATCCTCCTGCTCGCCCTGCTCCTCTCCGCGCCCATCAGCCTCGTGGCGCTGCGCAAGGAACGGGATCGCGCCTCGGCAGGCGTCGTGCGGCGCGTGGAGCGCGTGAAGACCGCGCTGGAGGCCAACCGAGGCCAAGAGGACGACGTCGACGAGAGTGCCCGCACCTCCACCTCGTGATCCGGCCGTCGTCGCCGTAAGGTTCGTCACAGATCACGGCGTCGATGGACCCCGCGTCCGGAGCGAATCCCCGGTGTCCCTTGCGTTCACGGGGCGACGTCGACTTCGCGCCTATCAAAGTCAGGCTTGGGGAGTCTCAAAGCAGCGGTGTTAGGGTCTCGGGCATGAAGCCGGCAGCCGCGCCCACGTCGTCGTCGAGCGTCCCGCTCGTGGCGCGCCCGCACGTGGACCTCTGTCGGTGCGCGTCGGCGAACTGTCGCCCCTGACGCTCCCGCACTCCCCCGCACTTCCCGCCGTCGTCCGCCCGCCTCGTTCCCGCGCGCGTCCCGTCCCCAACGGAGCCTGTCCGTGTCTTCACGACCGAAGTTCCCCAAGGTGCCCTTCTGGGCCCAGATACTCGCCGGTCTCGTCCTCGGCGTCCTGCTCGGCTGGATAGCCCGCAACCAGGACGTCTCCTGGCTCGTCACGGCCCTGGAGAGGGTCGGAGACACCTTCGTCGGCCTGTTGAAGCTGGCTGTCGCCCCGTTGGTGTTCTTCGCGATCCTCGTCTCGATCACCAACCTGAGGAAGGTCAACAACGCGGCACGGCTCGCGTCCCGGACCCTCCTCTGGTTCATGATCACTTCGCTGATCGCCGTCAGTATCGGCCTGGCCATCGGCCTGCTCACCAATCCGGGCGCCGGCACGGGCCTCTCGCCGGCCGACGGAGCCAAGCCCGAGAACACCGGTTCCTGGCTGGACTTCCTGACCGGCATCGTCCCGACCGACGTGATCACGCCGTTCACCGAACTGAACGTGTTGCAGATCGTCTTCATGGCCGCCGTCGCCGGCATCGCCGCGCTCCGACTCGGCGAGAAGGCCCAGCCGATCCTCACGCTGAGCGAGTCGATCCTCACCCTCCTTCAGAAGGCGCTGTGGTGGGTCATCCGACTCGCCCCGATCGGCACCGCGGGTCTGATCGGCAAGGCGATCGCGACCTACGGGTGGGACCTGCTCGGCCAGTACGCCACCTTCACCGCGGACATCTACGTCGGCTGCGCCCTCGTCCTCTTCGTGGTCTACCCGACGCTGCTCGCCACGGTGGCCAAGGTCAACCCGATCCGCTTCTTCCAGGGCGCCTGGCCCGCCATTCAGCTGGCCTTCGTCTCCCGCTCGTCGGTCGGCACGATGCCGCTCACGCAGAAGGTCACGGAGCGGTTGGGGGTGCCCCGCGAGTACGCCTCGTTCGCCGTGCCCTTCGGCGCCACCACCAAGATGGACGGCTGCGCGGCCATCTACCCCGCCATCGCCGCGATCTTCGTCGCCCAGATCTTCGACGTCCCGCTGGGCGTGGGCGACTACCTGCTGATCGCCTTCGTCTCGGTGGTCGGTTCCGCCGCCACGGCCGGACTCACCGGCGCGACGGTCATGCTGACGCTCACCCTGTCCACGCTGGGGCTGCCGATGGAGGGGGTCGGCCTGCTGCTCGCCATCGACCCGATCCTGGACATGATGCGCACCGCCACCAACGTCGCCGGCCAGGTCGTGGCCCCGGTACTCGTCGCGGCCCGCGAGAACATCCTCGACCGCGACAAGTACGACAGCGTGGCGTCGTCCTCCGTCGACGTCGAGGAGGGCAGGGCGGTGGCCGCCGTCGCCTGACGGCCGCGGCCACCCGACACCCGTGTCGGCGGGCCGGCGCCCCTCCGACCTCCTCGCCCGCCTCCGGCCGGTCGACCGTTCCTCCGGGAGCCGGACGACGGGCGGGAGGCGGGCGTTTCGCGGCCCGGCGCGGAGGGTGCGCGCCGCCGGTGCCCCGGTCCGCGGGTCGTGCGGCGACGAGCGAGAGCACGGGGGCGACAGGACTGCGTGACGCGCCGCGACCGGCGCCCGCCGCACCGGCTCACCTCGCCCGAGTGCCGGTGGCGGTTGCTCCGACCGAGGGGCGACACCGTGAGGCCGAGTCCGCCGGGGCGGCACGCGCCACCGACGCGGAAGCGGCGAGATTCACGCGAAATTCACCCTCGCGTCCACGCGGTCGGGCGATCCTCTCGCCGCTGGGGGCGACGGAACGCCACCCGGTCGAAGTCACCTGGAACCGGGGTCGCGGGTGCGAAGGGAGTCGAGGGCTCGCCGCGCGTGTCGGTCCCGGTGGGCCGACCCGGCGGGTCGGGAACGTGAAGCCGCGCCTGGAGGGCCGGTTCCCCGGATGCGGCGGCGAAAGGGCAGGAGCCCCGTCGCCGGGATGGCGCGGGGCTCCTTGGGTACTGCTGTCAATCAGACAGGAGTGACATTCTCCGCCTGCGGGCCCTTGGGGCCCTGCGTGACGTCGAAGGACACCTGCTGGTTCTCCTCGAGGGACCGGAAGCCGGTCGCATTGATCGCGGAGTAGTGGACGAAGACGTCGGGGCCGCCGCCTTCCTGGGCGATGAAACCAAAGCCCTTTTCGGCGTTGAACCACTTAACGGTTCCGGTAGCCATAAGCCCTCCTTGGGCTCAAAGGGTTGCCCTGCTCCAGAACCAGCAAATGTGAAGATGAATTCTGCACAACTGCATCTGTCTGATAATGACGAGAGCCCGCGGTCACATGCTCCGCAGGCTCTGCACTGCAAGGGAAACCAAACTGCAACTTGCGGCGAGCCTAGCACGGGCCAGGCCGAATGCAACAGAGGCCAAGATCACTTCACTCGAATGTTTGAACCCGGTCCCCCGCGGCCTCCGAGCCGGGGGCGGGGCCCCGCCGGGGGCCGCCGTCGGGCTAGCCTCACGAGGTGGACAATTCCCGCACCCGGCCCCGCGTGGGTCACATCCAGTTCCTGAACTGCCTGCCCCTGTACTGGGGGCTCGCGCGCACGGGCACGCTCCTCGACATCGAGCTGACGAAGGACACCCCCGAGAAGCTCAGCGAGCGGTTGGTGCGAGGGGACCTCGACATCGGCCCCGTCACGCTGATCGAGTTCCTCCGCCACGCCGACCGCCTGGTGGCCTTCCCGGACATCGCGGTCGGATGCGACGGTCCCGTGATGTCCTGCGTGATCGTCTCCCAGGTGCCGTTGGAGCGGCTGGACGGCGCCCGGGTGGCCCTCGGCTCCACCTCGCGCACCTCGGTCCGTCTGGCCCAACTGCTGCTGGCCGAGCGCTTCGGCGTCCGCCCCGACTACTACAGCTGCCCACCCGATCTCGGCCTGATGATGCGAGAGGCCGAGGCGGCCGTGCTCATCGGGGACGCCGCTCTCCGCGCCAACCTGCTGGACGGCACGCGCTTCGGTCTGGAGGTCCACGACCTCGGGGCGCTGTGGAAGGAGTGGACGGGGCTGCCCTTCGTCTTCGCGGTCTGGGCCGCGCGCCGCGAGTACGCCGCACGCGAACCGGCCATCACCCGAGCCGTGCACGAGGCGTTCCTCGCCTCGCGCAACCTCTCCCTGGAGGAGGTCGGCAAGGTCGCCGAGCAGGCCGCCCGGTGGGAGGAGTTCGACGAGGAGACGCTGGAGCGGTACTTCACCACCCTCGACTTCCGCTTCGGGTCCTCGCAGCTGGCGGCGGTGGCGGAGTTCGCCCGCCGGGTCGGACCGACCACCGGCTTCCCGGCCGACGTGCGGGTGGACCTCCTGACGCCCTGAGCCCGGGCGCCTACGGCCCGCCGGGCGCGGGAGGCCCCGACGGGTGGTCGACAGGACCCGACGGTGGCGTCCCCGGAAGGCGCCCGCGCCCGCCCCGGGGCGTCCGCCCCGACGGCGCCGACGTCCTCAGCCGGGGATCACCACCGTGCGCAGCTCGCCGTCACCCAGGTGCAGCATCCCCTTGCCCGGGGCGACCTGCCCGCCCACCATGCTCCGGTTCAGCCGCACGCCGATCAGGTCGCCGCTTGAGGACTCCTGCGGACACAGGAGGACGCCCCGGCGGGCCTTCTTGGCGTCCACCTGCCACCCGGAGAAGCCACCGCAGACGTCCTCCTCGTCACCGGCGACGACGAGCGCGAGGCCCCGCTCGGCACCACGCGAGACGATCCGCTTCAGGTGACGCTCGGCGTCGCAGTCCTCCAGGATCTCCGCGTCGTCCACCAACACGGCGACCGGCCTCTCGGGAGACGGCTCCGCCCGGTCCAGCACCTCCTCGAACTCGTCCTCGCCGATGTCGTCACCGGTGAAGACCCTCAAGACCCCCTCCGTGCCCTCCAACGAGCGCAGCGGCGAGGGCCGAGGGGCGGCCACCACCAGCCGGGCACCACCCGCCAGCAGCGAACGGGCGACGTTCGTCAACGCCGTCGACCGGCCCGACTTGGCGGGGCCCGCGACGACGAACGCCGGCACCCCCTCGGCGAGGTCCGGCCCGAAGCCGACGATCTCGTCGCCGCCGATGCCGGCCAGCGCCCACAGGCGGGACTCCGACGCCGCGGGCTCGCGCATCTCCCAGGCATCCTCGAAGGAGATCCGGCCGGGCAGGGTGTCCACCCGGAACGGCCGCCGGGAACGCGGCACGTCCGCGTCCCGGACCGCCGCGGCCTCGCCGATCGCGGCCAGCGTCGCCGACTGCCCCTGGCCGGTGGTGTCCTGGGACAGCAACGCGAACTGCGTCTCCGTGCCGGATTCGTTGCGGAAGGCCCGGCCGGGCGGGATCTCCTCGGGCACCTTGCGCGCCGGGATCCCCAGGGAGGAGAAGTCGCCCCGGTCCGCCAGCCGCAGCCCGTACTTGTCCTCCGTCAGCGTCGCGACCCGGCCGACCAACAGCGTCCGATCGCCGGTCAGGACCAGGTGGACGCCGACGCCGGCGCCCTCCCGCATCATCGTCTGCAAGTCGTCGGTGAGGGCGCCGTGGTCGACCTCGCCCAGCGTGGTCTCCCACCCCTCCCAGCGGTCCAGCAGCACCACGAGACGCGGCAGCCGCTCCGACTCGGGCACCGCCGCGCGCTGCTCCCCGATGTCGGCGAAGCCCTTCTCCGCCAGCAGGTCCTGCCGTCGCGACAACTCGCCCTTGAGCCGGTTGACGAGCCGCACGACCCGCTCCGTCTGGTTACGGCCGACGACCGCGCCGCAGTGCGGCAGCCGAGTCAGCGCGTTCAACGCCCCGTTGCCGCAGTCGATGCCGTACAGGTGCACGTCCGCCGTGGAGTGAGTGCGGGCGATCGATCCGGCGATGGTGCGCAGCACCTGCGAACGGCCGCTTCGCGGGGCGCCACCGATCATCAGGTGCCCGAACGTGGCGAAGTCCACCACGACCGGTCGTCGTGCCTGCTCGGAGGGCAGGTCCGCCACGCCGAACGGCGCGGGCGGCAGCGCGCCCGGCGCCGGTTCGAAGGCGGGTGTCGGGATGTCGTCCAAGAGGAGCGTCTCGCCCAGGGCGGGAAGCCATGGACTGTGCTGGGCCGGCACACCGAGCGCGCCGGCGGCCTGGCGGACCGCGTCGACGAGCACCTTGAGGTCGGTGATCTCGTCGTCCTCGCGCGCCTCGGCCCTCGGCTTGGCCGGCGCGGCCCGACCCAGGTCCTCCCAGGCCAGCGGCCCCACCCAGGGCGCCAACGCCGCCGGGTCGACGGCCCCCGGCCGCCGGCCGCCCACCCGCCCGGACTGGAAGGGGACGAGGGAGGCGTGCCCGAGCCGGGCGTAGGCACGGCCCGGGGTGCTCTTCGCGATCTGTCCGGCCTCCGGCGCGTCGATGACGTCGGTCGACTCCCCGGCGTCGGTGACGCGCAGCGCGATCCGCAGGTTGGTGTTGGCGCGAATCTCCGGGGAGACGACCCCGCTCGGGCGCTGCGTGGCCAGAAGCAGATGGATGCCGAGGGAACGACCACGCTGCGCGATGTTGACCAGGCCCGTCACGAAGTCGGGCAGGTCGCGCACCATGGACGCGAACTCGTCGATGACGATCAGGAGGCGCGGAACCGGCGTGTGAGAGGGGTCGCGGCGCACCAGGTCCTGGTAGTCCTCGATGTCCTTGGCGTCGGCGGCGGCCAGGATGTGCTCCCGCCGCCTCAGCTCCGCTCCCAGCGACTCCAGGGCCCGCTCCACCAGGTGCGCGTCGAGGTCGGTGACCATGCCGACGGTGTGCGGGAGCTTCACGCAGTCCTTGAACGCCGACCCGCCCTTGTAGTCGACCAGGACGAAGGTCATGTTCTCCGGGGTGTTGGCCACGGCCAAGGCGGCGACGATCGTCTGCAACAGTTCGGACTTGCCGGAGCCGGTGGTTCCCGCGATCAGCCCGTGCGGGCCGTCCTTGCGCAGGTCGACACCGAAGGGACCGTCGTAGGACTCGCCGATCACGGCCAGGGTCGACTGCCCGCCCGCCCGCCACCGGACCGCCACCTCCTCGCCGGTCGGCGGATCCAGCCGCAGGACGTCCAGCAGTCGACTGGAGCCCGGCAACGCCGAATCCTCGCTCTCGCCGCTGATGTCCCGCAGCGGCGCCATGGACCGGGCCAGACGCAGGCACCACGCCCCCGTCACGAAGTCCGGCCGCACCCCGGTCAGCCGCTCCGAGCCGGCCTCCTCCACGCGCAACCGCAGGGCCCCCGGCCGCCGCTCGCCCCGGCCGTCGTCGTCGCCCAGGCGGGCCGCCCCCGCGTGCCAGGCGTGGAAGGAGGGGAATCCGCCGGCGGGCACGGGCGTCTCGGCCGGACGCGCGGAGCGCGAGGACTCCTCGGGGACCGTCGGCTCGGCGACCACGAACGCCTGGCACTCGCCGGGGAGGAACCGTTCCTCGGTGTCCACGCACAGTGCGTACATCGACACGGACGGCCCCTCGCGCAGCAGCCGGACCACACCCGGCAGCGAGCGGAGCCGACGCGAGCCGTCCCAGACGACGACGATGTCCGGATCGGCGAACGACGCCCCGCCGGAAGCCCGCTTCTCCTCGGCCGCCTTCTTCCGCGCGTCCAGGATCCGCGTGAGTTCGCCGACTCGGGCCCCGACGGTCTCCGCGTCGGTGCCGATCAACGCGCTCACGTCCTGTCCGCCGGACGGCCGCACGTGCGGCAGCCACCGCACCCAGTCCCAGGAATCCCGCGCCGCCTGTTCGCTGAGGACGTAGATCCGTACGTCCATCGGGCTGTGCAGGGCCGCTGTCTGGGCCACGGCCCAGCGCCCCAGGGCGCGCGCCGAGTCCCCCGGTCCGGCCACCCCGATGACCCCGAGGCCGCGCAAGGAGAGGGCGACGGGCGCGTTCTCGATGCTCCAGGTGATCTGGCGCCGGTGGTCGTCCTGCTCGGGATCGTCCAGTACGACCTCGGAGGGCAGTCGCCCGGTGCCGAACCGCATCAGCAGATGGTCCCGGTCGGTTCTGCGCCGCTCCCACAGGCGGGTGCGCGGCCCCGTCGCCACCGACAACACCCGCCCGGGGTCGGGGATCGCGTGTCGTCGATCGTCCCGCTCGACGACCAGCGCGTCTTGGGCGTCCCGCTCGATACGGGCCTTCTGCTCCCGGAACTCCCGCACCTGCCTGGCGTGCGAGACGCGGCCGTGCTTCTTGTCGTTGAAGTACTGGGCGAACAGGATCAGCGGACTCAGCCCCGCCATGATCAGGTAGTACCACCGCTGGAAGATCATGACCGAGACCACCGCGGCGACCAACGGGGTGAGCGCCATCAACCACGGCAGAGGCCGAGCCTCGAACTCCCGTGGTGCCGCCGGAAGTCGGAAGCTCGTCTGCCGCTCCGGCGGACGCAGCCGCGGCGGACGGTTGTAGTCCAGCCCGATGCCGTCGTCCGACCACTTGAGCGCGGCGTCGGGTGGGGTGTACCGGGCCAGTTCGACCAGCGTGTTCCCCACCGCGATCTGCCCGCCCAGCGGCCAGTCGAACACCTCCGGCGGCCCGTCGGCGCCGCTCCCCTCGACGGCCGCCCTCCTCCTTCCGCCGAACCCCTTTCCGCCGAATCGGAGGACACCGCCGGCCCGTGTCCGTGCCCCGTCCGACGTCCCCCTTCCGTCCCCGTGGCGGGGTCCCTCCGGTCCGCCGTCACGTGCGTCGTGCCCCGGGTCCCTTCGCCCGCCGAGCCCCCGGCCGCCCGGTCTGCGGACGCCGCCGTCGAGCGAGGGCCCCCGCCCCGCGAGCCCCCCCGAGCGTTCGCGTCGGACCCGGCCGCCGCGCCCCTCCCCACTCGCGGCAGTCCCGCCGCCCGCGCCGCGCCCTCGGCCCGTCCCTCTCGCCCCGGCCCGCCGCCCCTTCCGGCCCGGACGCCTCTTCCCGGACTCCCCGTCGTCCGGCGTGCCGTTCCCGCCGGCATCGGCGTCGTCGGTCAGCGGCGCGCCGTCGAGGGTCACGCTCTCGACGGAGGAGTGCGCCCACACCCCGCAGGTGCCGTCGGACGCGACGGTGAGTGTGAGGGCGCGTTCGTCCAACTCGGGGTCGTCGACCCGGATGTAGGCGGCTGGGCCCCTGCCGATGTCGTACCTGCCCACGCCGAGTCGGTGCACGGTCCCGGCGTCCGGGCCGCCGACCACGCGCAGCTCGACCAGCCCGCTCGGCTCGCCGGGCAGACAGCCACTGGGGTCCTGGAGACTGACGACGGCGCCCTCGCGCAGCGGCGAGCCGACGACGGTCGCCGAGGGGTCGACCGCGTAGCCGTCCACGTACACCCGCGGCGCGTTGCGGGGGACGGCCGCGGCCTCGCGAGGGGCGAGGGCTGCCGTGCCGACATGCGGTGAGGCCGTCCCCGGGAACTCGGCGCCGACGTTTCCGGGTGAGGCGGTCGCACCGCCTCGACGCTGTTGGTCGATCGGGACGACCCGGGCAGCGTTCCCGAGGCCAAGCCGACGGGCCAACTCCGCCGAGATGTCCCCCACGGTGGACTCGGGATCGGCGTCGAGCACGACATCGGCGGCTTGCCCGCCCAAGGGGTCGACAACGGTCAGAGTCAGGCGCACGCTCGTCCCCCAAGGCCCCGTCGGCCGCTTTCGCGGCTCGGCATACCCGCCGACGATATCGGCTGCCCCTCGCGCCGCGACAACGGGGCGACAGGGGTGCGAACATGGTCGGATATGCCGGGACGTGGGGGGTCGGCGGGCACCAACCCCGTTGTACAGCTTGGCATGTGACGCTCAGCCGGACATCGTAAGCTGCTGCCGCACGAGCGGACGATCAGACCTGACGGGCGGGACCGGACCCATCGACGGGCCCCGGCGTCGGTCGGGGAGTTCCCCACGGGGGCGGGCCGTCCGCGGACAGGGAGCCACGGGGGTCGGCCCTGCGGCGGGTTGAGAGGAAGCGGTCACATGGCCAAGGATCTTGACGTCACATACGAGGAGATGCGGGAAGCCTCGCGGCATGTCGTCAGGGAGAAGGAGCGGCTTCAGGAGAAGCTCGACGGCCTTCGCAAGTACATCAACAACCTGGTGCAGTCCGGCTACGTCACCAAGAGTTCGTCCCAGGCGTTCGACGAGAACTTCGAGGAGTTCACCAACGGGGCGAAGACGACGCTGGACGGCCTGGACGGCATGGGACAGTACCTGACCATGGCGGCCGACAAGTTCGAGGCGATGGACCAGGAGCTGGCCCAGTCGATCCGCAGTCGCTGACGCGGGCGGCCCGGGCCGCCCGGGCTTCGGTCGGCGGGTGGACGGCGCGAACTCCCACCCGTCGGCCGGGCGGCCACCGTGCCCATGCGGCGTGGTCCCGAGTGGTCCGAGCGGGGGCGGGCGGTCGGGGACCGTCAACGGTTGACGGACTGGATCTCCTGGACGACGACGGTCTGTTCGCCGCCGAAGGTGCCGTCCGGCAGGTCGCCTCCCGCGCCTCCCGTACCGGTCCAGGAGATGTCCCAGGTGACGGTCGCGTGAAGGTCGTAGCCGGACTCCCCGGAAGCTCTGAGGTAGGTGACGCCGCAGGGTGGCTCCCGGTCGGCCTGCCCGGCGGTGTAGGGCCGCCCGATGGACCCGTCGGCGTCGATGGGGCACTCACCCGAGCCGGGATGGGTCCGTGCGTCGGGAGTCCCGGGCTCCAGCCCGAGAGAGACCGGAGTAGCCGTCGTGGTGGCCTCGATGTGCAGGCCCCCCACGTCCAGCGAGGCCGTCACGGAAACCTCCTGGAAGCGCTCCGAGTCCAGCCAGGCCCACGTCGGCAGGTTGACCTTCGCAGCGCCCTGGGGGGCCAGGGAAACCTCAACCGAGGGAAGCCGGACCTGGTTGTAAGCCAGTTCGGCCAGGACCTGAGGCGTGATCGCCTCAGGGGCATCAGGGGTTTCGCCATTCTCCACCCATTGCGGCGGCCTGTCACAGGCCTGAGCTGCCGCTTCCATCCACCGAGATTCATCTCGCACGGACACCCACCAAGATCCTTCATCGCTCTTGCCTTGATTGTAGTTCTCGTACTTCCCCTCGCTGTATTCTTTGCGGAACTCTCCCACGGCTACCTTCGCGTAGCCGTGCTGACCTGGCGACTCGATCGTTTTCGCATAAACCGCCTCGACATGGCGAGCGAATTCCTCGGCAGTTCGCGGTTCGTACCAGCATGCCGGAGGAGTCCAGTCGTTGGTGGGCTGGACCTTTGCAGCGCCCTCGGTCCCTGCGAGGTTCACGGACATCCGGTACTCGACGCGTGAAGCGACAGAATCGGCGCTCGTCATTCCACGAGTATCACTCTGCTCACCATTGGAGCCAGCACTTCCCCAAGCGAAAGCCATACCCGACGAGAATACCAAGACGTTCGTTGTCATGAATGAGAGGAGAAGGTAACGGTAGCTTTTCATCGAATGCATGTCGGATTACCGCGCTCGGATTCAAGCTTGCTTGTCTGCCAAACTCCATTCTCGCCCTTTTCGAGACGCGTGCTGTAGCGCACAAACGAGTCGTCCGACGGGGGGATTTCATCCACCTCTCCGGTTTGACGGTTCTTGTTGAAGGCTGTGCGCTCATCTGCGCAGTAGGTGACAGCCGCTGATTTTTCGTCGAAGATCTCCACCTCCGGTGCGAAATAGGATGCCGATCCGGAATAAGTCAGGCCGGAGTCCACGATATCCTTCACCCAGTCTTGACTCCCGGCCAGCGCCGTACCGATTTGGTAGAACTTCAATCCATCGGATTCCGGATTCCCCTGTGTTACCGAGAAGGTGACCGCAGTTTGAGCATTAGCCGCATCGATCAGTACTGCATCCACAGTCGAGTCACCAGTTTCCCAGTCCTCGAAAGTCTCGTCCACATCTTCTGGCAGCGTCATGTCGGGTCGCTCAATCGCGGGAGTCGAGGCAGGAAGAGGCGGCGCACTGATAGCTGACTCCGCTCCCTTGATGCTACTGTCACCTGATTCATCCGGTCCGGAATCTGCTGCGCCACAAGCGGTGAGGAAAAATGATGCGGATAGGGCCAGTGTGACAGCCGAAAGAGTGCGAGAATGCACTGATTACTCCTAGAGATGGCGGCGCAGAAGCCAAACGCCGCGAATCCGGAATCGAAGCCGAACCGTCGATCCCGTCAAACGTAGAGATCACGGTATAAAGATCGCGAGTGAACGAGCCAGATCATCCAGGTCTTCCGCAGTTTCGATAATTCGGTAAGCCTCCTCGGTCGCGGTCCACATCACGACATCCGCATCATGTTCTTCTACTCGCCATGCGTATCTAACGCACGCGATAAGATTATCTGATTCTTCTTGAGGGACGTACCGAAACGTGGTCAGGCCCTCGCCGAGATATGGCGAAGTGAAGCTCTTGACCACGGGAGTTTCCACCGAGTTCTTGTCGTCGGCCTCGGTAAGTGCCCGCAGCGTCGTATCACGAGTTCCTTCTGCCCTGCCGATTGCCGCGAGTACTGGTAGTGGAATATCCAGGGGATGATCCATGTGCAGGAAAAGCCAGTGGTCTGACTCGGGGGGACAGAAAGTCTTGGCACATTTGGCTATGGTCTCACCCACGAAAGAAACACCGTCCTTCCCCGGATCGAGTTCTCGATCAGCCCACAGGTCTTCGGCGTAATCCAGAGCAGATGAGTCGATGTCGTACCACTCGTCGAAAGGAGCGGATGGGCCGGACCGGGGCGGGACGATCACCCAAGGGTGGTCGGGCACGTACTCAATGTCGATGATCGGCCAAAATTCTTCGTTCATGAATACTGCCACCTAAAAGTTTCCATGACGGCATCGAACCATTCGACGAGAATCTCCGCAAGGTCGTCCCGCGGATCGCCCGCTCCGATAGTCGAGAATGCGAGGATGAGCCATCTACGGGACGCGTTGGGGACGGCGGCAATGTATTCGATTCGGCGGGATGCGGTATCGATGGCGCTATCAGGGTCGGGACCGACAACAGAATCGCGCCGCACGGCAACTGAACCGTCGATTTCACCTACAGTGGTATCGACACTTTTTGAATTTCCGCGCGCCAGAAGTTGCGCAGCAATGTCAACAGGTCGGTAGGGACCCGCATCATTTCGTTTCTTGCCTGGAAGGAGAGCCTCGGTGACGAAGATGGAGGCTCCCAAGCCGAATTCTCGTTCATCGAGACCCTTGACAGGCAAGTATATGTCCAGTCCGTTGCGCTTCTGGGCCTGGACGACTGCGGCCTTGAGCTGCTCGGCAACGTCCTTCTTGTAAGAGCGAATCTTACTCGATGGGAGATGCTCTGGGATTGCCGAAAAGGATTCGTTCAAAATCTGTTGAATGACACGATCGGTTCCTTGGCGTAGTGGAATGTGAGCCCATTTCATAGGCAACATGATCCGGTATCCCGTTGCAGGCGGATCTCCTGCCAGATTTCTGTCTGCTTTACTCTTCGGCCCCACGCGTATTCCTGTGGTTTGAGTACATGACCATCGCTGCGCCAATGCTGCTGAGCAGCACAGCCACCCACAGGATTTCGGACCCCATGGTCAAAGCGAAAATGATCGCGTAAGCGAGATTATAGCCAAGTGCCCACCATACGAGATCGATTTCGCCCCTCAGAGTGAGCCAGTTGGCTGGAGATCGGCTCAAGCACACAAGCATCACTGGAGTGATCGAGAAGAGAACCCACTCCCATGTCGGATAAGGCACGCCCTCGATTCCAAGCATCTCTTCCGAGAAGGATGGGGCGAAAATTCGGAACAGGGACAATACGAAAGAGATCTTTAGGGCAGCGATGCCGTATGGAAGCCAACTGCTTTCTCGGGTGGCGTCGTTGTCAGGCTGAATCGCCATTAGTGCTGCACCCCTTTCACCATTGGGAACCGACGGTCGTGGTCATGCGACCCTTCATCTCACCATATTCGCCTTGGCTGATGTAATCGCCGCTCTTGTCGCCGAAATCCAATGCAGTGGAGATCCCCCAGGTTCCTCTGACAATGCGCCTTTGACGCTCGGCCTCTACTGCAGTGCGAGAAAGGAACTCGTTATTCGGATGGGCGCTACTCCACTTGTTGATGTCCTTGATCTGCCTGGCGAGAGACTCATCGCCGATCGCCTGCATCTTCTCGCGAAATGTTGGTCTGGGAAGAGGTGCGTCTCTGACCTCTTGAGCAGCATTCTTGCCAATCGCAAGGTTCTTCTGCTCAATGTGAAGCTTCCTAGCACGAGCACGCTCACGAAGCCTGCGAGAGGATCCACCGCGGCGTCTTCCTGCCCGCGTGGCAGTTTTGTGCTGTCTAGAGGTGGCCTGGGCGGCGCGTGTCGTTGCACTGGAGCGAGCGATGCCGGCGGCAGCATCTCTGGAGCTGCTCTGCAGTGATCTGATTGTCCGTGCAGCCTTGATCCCGCTTCTCGCTAGCTTCAGGCAACCGAGGTCCATAGCAACATCGAACCAGGACCCGTTGCCTGTAGTAGCTTGTAGTAGATTGATGGCCATCACGACACCCGTGAGAACGAGCGCTATGACACCCACGGCTGGGAAGATGATCGCGATGATGCCAATAACGGTAGCTGCCCAACTTGCCCAATTGGCCACATCGTCCAGCCATTCGGCATCAGCTACCAGTCCGGTGAAGTCGTCCCATAGACTGTCCTTCAGTCCGTCGTCGACTGAGCCGAGGATCCGGCCGGCGTAATTCTCGGATCGCTCATGATAATCGGCCTCGGCAGAACTGAGGCGCTGGCGCGCAATCTCCAATTCTTCCCTAGCGCGTTCCGTCGTCCGATCATCCTCGGTTCCGGCGGGCGAGTCGGCGCCTTGTTGCTCAGAATTTCGCCCGGGCATCGAGTCCGGTCTCGCGCTTCTCTCTGCCTCTTGAGCGTCTCGCAGGGCACGATCAGCTCGCGATTGGATATCTTCAAGTTCGTCAGCCCAACTGCCCAAGTGACTGCTCACTTCGCGATATCGGACCTCAGTTTGGCCGAGTTTTCCGCTCAGTTCTTGAGTCGAATCGACAAGCTCGTCCGCGTACTCGCCCTTCAGGAGGTCTGATTTCCCGATGGATGCAAGCGCTCTTGCCTGAGATCTAAGATGCTCAGCCATCTTGTTCATGTGCGCGACTTGCGCACGTATGTCGACCGGGTCTCCCGGGACGGGATCGGCTTCTCGTAGTGGGCGCCAGTCTTGGGGCCGTGCCATGGTAGCTCCGTTGAGGGCGAGTTACGAATTAGGTCTATTAGCCTCGACGTCTGTTGAGTTTCGTCAGCTCGTTCTCCACCGAGCTAAACCTTTCGCGAGTCTCCTCGATCAGCTTTCCGACGCTCTCAATCGAATCAATTAATCGCCCCCTATTGTCATCCCAGTTGTCGATAAAATCAGTCATGGCGTCGCGGAGCTTCGGCGCTCCGACTGCAGGCATCAACTCATCTCGCCATTCGTCGAGATCGCGAAGGTCGGACTGGATGAACTGAAGTTGCTTCAGTGATGTTGTCAGAAAGTCAAAGTCTGCTTGGAGATCGGCCATGTTTTCCCCCTTTTTTTATGTGTGCAGGGATCCCGTGCTTGCGATCCCTGTGTCGGCGGTTGATGAATTGAATCTCTTGGACGCTTACCTGCTGGTGCTGTCAGAGGTTACATTCGGCAGATCTCCCGACATGCACCCTGTGCCGGTTCAGATGGACGTCTCCCGGGATGGCGGCCTGCGGCTCTTGGCCGCCCGAGGAGCTTGGAGGCATATCAGAGGAGTCGTCTTGGTCCTACAGGATTCGATGTGATAGCTGCTTTGGTGGCCTCACCGCCATGCCCGAGCAGTGGCCTGGTGTGCTGCTGTCTCACGGTCTTGCTGGTGGCCATTTTCCGGGTATACGAAGTTGGCGGAGGAAATGGCCAGGCAGGTGCTGTGCCGCACGGCTTCGGGACTCGTGAGGCTGCTGGCGGGACGAGAACTGACAGCTGCCCGGGCGTGCGGGGAGAAGCACCATCCCGCCCGACCTCCACTGCCTTCGAGGACCCGTTCCCCCGGGGTTCTGGGCATGCGTGCCCTCGAGGACCTGCAGGATGTGACGGGTGAGTGACAGCCTGGGTTGCTCCGCCGTACAAGGCCGGCTTACTGCGATGCCTGAACAGGGAGGGCGTTTGTCGGGTTGGGTGATCTCGTCGGCAGAGGGAGCGCCTCGGGGTCTGTCGCAGGCAGCCCGCTGGGGGGTAGCCGGCCCGTTAGGAATGGTGGGCAAGGTGAAGCGCTTCACTTGGGCTCCCCGTATGACTGCGACTCTGCTGTGGCCAGACGTTAGCGGGACGGGCCGCCGATTCGCCAGCGGAAGTAACGCCCCAGCGCTACTGGTTCGGGATGTTCCAGGTGTGGTGCGGGGCTGGCCCGGGTGCGTCAGCCGCTGCCGGTGATGGGGCATCACCGGATGCGGCTGCTCGTCGGGGTTGTAGCGGTGCGACTTCGGGGGGCGTGTGGTCAGACCAATGGGCCAGGTGGGATCGCCCACTGCTGACGCCGACCTTCCAGTGGGGGTGGTACCGCTCGACGGGAACCGAGGTTCCGAGACCTGGTTCGGTGCGAAACCTCGCGCTTGGTCGGGCCGGCACCTGTTGGGTGTGATGGTGCCTGACTCGCGTAAGGAGACGTGGTTCCTGTGTGTTTGGAGGCGAGCACGGGACCGAGTTGGCTGCCCGGGGACTACCGGTCGACCCCGGGGACCGCCATGGGCTTGCCTCCGGGGTGAACCGCTGGAGTCGGCGCCTACCAGATCCGACGCGCGGCGGGTCGGGGCGCGGCGGTGGGCGTCGGGGGGCGTGGGTGGGCCAGGCCCCGGAGGCGGGGCAAGCGCCTTCGGGGCCTGGTCGTGTTGGAGGAGTGGGCCCGGCTACCGCTCGTGGGGGTGGTGTGTGGGTCGTGCCGGCGCCTCGTGGGTCGTGTCGGTCTGGGGAGTGGTACGTGGGGGGAAGAGGCCGAGCGGGTCGGCCGGGGGTGGGTAGTGGGTGGCGCACGGGGGACAGGCGTAGACGTTGAAGCCCGGCCCTGTGGCCGCGTGTACTACGTGGATGACCACGGGTTCGTCGGTCATGCGTTCACAGCGGACGCACATGCGCAATGCGGGGCGATGGTTCATCGGGCCGCCGCCTGGTGGTGTGCGAGGCGAAGTTCCGCCGGTGAGAGGAGACGATGGGGTACCGGGCGGCGGGAGGTGCCTACGCGGAGTCGCTCGGTGGTGCGGGGCCTGGGCGGTGGGGTGGGTGTGAAGCGCAGGGGTTGCAGGCTGCCGAGGCGGTGGCGGCCCCGTGGGCGTGGGGTGGTGAGGGTCAGAACCCAGATGAGGGCTCGGAGGGTAAGGTCCGACATGTCGACGCTCCCGTAGCGGGCGTTGGCCATGCCCCGGGACGGCCACTACCGTCGCCGGGGCGCTTGCAATGCGGGCCACGCTACAGGGTGGCTATGGGTGGTGTATAGCGGTGTTGCGTGCTCCTATGGAGCACGCAACACTCCGGCGTCGTACGTTGTTCGATATGGCCCCTGACTCCGGTTCTTCACCCATCGATCCAAACAAGATCGCGTACGTCTACATGCAGGTGGCTGACCACATCGCCGGGAGGATCGCCAAGGGCGAGATCCCGCCCGGAGCTCGCTTGCCTGGAGAGCGTGATCTGGCCGCTGAATATGGCGTCGCTCACTTGACGGCCCGTCGAGCCACGCGTGAACTCCGCGAACGTGGCCTGGTGGTCACGCTTCCCGCCAAGGGGACCTTCGTCGTGTACCCGGACGAGGTCGGCGACGGGAACGGTGACGGTCGGGGGTAGCCGGACGGTCGCATCTCGCTGTGGTGTCGAGGTGTGCGAGTCTCGGGCCGTGAAGGTGCTGGGGGCCGATCGGTGCGGGCAGCGCCGTGGGCGTGATGGCGGTTTTGGGGTGCGGTCCGTCGGGGCGCCTCGCTGTTTCCGGACCCGTGAACCAGGTCGCACGGCTTGTTTCTGGCGGTCGGCGCGGATCGGTCGGCATGACACGTGTGGCGCGGGGATCCTCGGGGGATGCAGAGAGAGGGGCGAGAGTGCCCCCTCGGTGACCGAGTGTGGTGTGTGGGGTCCGTGCCTGTTTCGCGGGGTGTGGCGTGAGGTGGTGGCGGCGGGGTCGTGGGGCGGTGGAGAGGCGGGTCGGAGTCGTGCGGAGGGTGTTGGCTCCGCTTGGTGTGAGGGGTCGGGGGTGTTCCCGCTATCGCGGGATGGGTTCTCTTGGAGGCGCGCGGGGCAGTCCGCGCCGGCGGCCGTCGTAGGTCCCGGTATGCGCTGTGCCGCGCGGTAGTTGACGCTGCGTCGGGTATGTGTGGGGTGGAGGTCGTGGAGAGGTGTGGCCGAGTTGGAAGCGCCTTGAGGGCCCCGGACGGGGCTGATACGGTGCGACCGCTTGACGGGCGGCGTCGCCTTCCTCGTAGGACGAGGGCGGACGTGGCGGTTCGGGGATACCGGCGGTCGAGTCGACGCGCCGAAGCGGGTGGGGCCCGATTCGAGGGCGAGCCATCGGAATTTCTTGGGTGTAACGGGGAGCGGTCGCGTGAAGATCCAGGAGCGTACGGGGGCGGGCACGGGTCGTGCCGCCGCTCCGGCTCGTCAGCCGAGCGGTGATCGACTGCCTACGGTCCCCCGTGAACGTAGGCCGGCGATGGCGGCGCTGGCGGTGCTTCTGATCCTGCTGGGTGCCCTCGGGGCCACGACATTGGTCTTGCGTGCGGGAGACCGGCTGGAGGTCGTCCAGCTGAAGAAGGACGTTCCCAAGGGCGCCTCGATCAGTGACGGCGACATCCAGCCGATCTTGGTGAACGGCGACTCCGGGGCCGACTTCGTACCGTGGACGAGTCGCGAGAATTTGAAGGAACTGGGCGCCAAGTCGACGCTGTACGCGAAGACCGTGCTCGTGGGGCAGATGTTCGGGGAGAAGGCCTCGATGGACGCCGGTGAGGTCGCCGTCGGGTTGGCTCTGAAACAGGGGCACTACCCCGCCGGGTTGGCCGACGGGGACGAGGTCGCCGCGTACCGGGTCGGCGACGCACCCGCCGAGAGCGGCGACGGGGAGGCCTTCAGCGGATCCACGAGCGCGGAGTCTCCGCTGGTCGAGCGCGCGGTGGTCAGGAACGTCGTCAAGACCACGGGCGACGACGAGGGCGACGTCACCGGCAGTGCCTATTTCCCGGTGACGTTGACCGTGGACTCGGCCGACGCGGCCCCCTTGGCGCGTGCCGCCGCCTCCGGCGAGGTCGCTCTCGTCCTCCTGCCCGCCGACGACCGGTAGGGCGGACCGTCGAACATGGCACTTATCGCCCTGGCCGCTGACAAGGGTTCGCCCGGCGTCACCACCGCGGCCGTCGCCCTCGCGGCCGTGTGGCCGCGCCGTGTCCTGCTCGCGGAGACCGACCCGGCGGGCGGGGACCTCGTCTACCGGTCGGCCGCCGCACATGGTGGACCCCTCGACCCCAACACCGGCATGCTGTCCATCGCGGCCACCGCCCGCCGAGGGCTCGTGCCGGACCAACTCTGGGACCATGTGCAGCCACTGAGCGGGGGGTTGGACGTGCTCGTGGGGCTCGGCACGTCCGAGCAGGCCGCCGGCTTGGCCGGCCTATGGCCAACGCTCGGGCGCGCCTTCACCTCGCTCGCCGAGTCCCCGCAGGCGCCGGCGGACGTGATCGCGGACTGTGGGCGCGTCAGTGGCGGCTCACCGGCGGTGGAGCTGTTCCCGCACGCCTCGCTGGTGCTGCTGATCTCCCGTGTGGAGCCGGAGGCGTTGGCTCGGGTGCGTGATCGTGCCACCGCTCTCTCGGCCTCGCTGCACGGCGGACCGCGTGGAGCGGGGAGCATCGCCATGCCCGCGATCGGTGTCGTCCTGATCGCCGACACCGCGGTCGCCGGGAAGCTCGCCGGACAGGTCAACGACATGCTCGTGCACGCCCGGACCGGGGCGCGGGTGGTGGGGACGCTGGCCGACGACGCGAATGGCGCGGCCCAACTGGCGGGGCGCAGGCGGGGCCGGTTGGAGAAGTCGTTGCTGATCCGGTCCGCCCGCAAGGTCACGGCCGATCTCCACCAGCAGTACGGGACCGCCTGGTCCACCCCCGTGGCCGGCGTCGGCGGCGATCCGGTCGGCGGGCCCACGGGGGCCGGCCGGTGACCGCTGTCGATCACCAGTTGGTCAAGCGGTTCCGGCAGGAGGCCGGCGACCGCATCGCCGAGCAGCGTCGCCTGGATCAGGTGGGCGGCGTGGCCCCGATGACGGCCGAGGACGAGCGGCAGTACGCCCGAGCCGTCATCGCGCAGATCCTGGAGGAGCACGCCCGCACCGAGATCAACGCGGGGCGGACCCCACCGGACGCGGAGTCCGAGGAGCAGTACGCCGCCGCGGTGCACGCCGCGCTCTTCGGCGTGGGCCGGTTGCAGCCGCTGCTGGACGATCCGGCCGTCGAGAACATCGACATCAACGGGTGCGACAACGTCTTCGTCGGTTACGCCGATGGTCGCGAGGTCAGGGCCGAGGCGGTCGCCGACACCGACGAGGAGTTGATCGAGCTCATCCAGGTCCTCGGCGCGTACTCGGGACTCTCCTCGCGTCCCTTCGACTCCGCCAACCCTCAACTCGACCTGCGACTCCCGGACGGGTCACGTCTCTCCGCCGTGATGGACGTGGCGCGGCGTCCCGCGCTGTCCATCCGTCGCTCGCGGATGGGCCAGGTGTTCATCTCGGACCTGGTCGGCAACGGCACCCTCACCCCGGAGCTGGGTCATTTCCTGGCCTGCGCGGTCCGCGCCCGCAAGAACATCATGATCGCCGGTGCCACGAACGCCGGGAAGACGACGTTGTTGCGCGCGCTCGCCAACGAGATCCCCCCACACGAGCGCCTCATCACCGTGGAGCGCGCGCTGGAGTTGGGGCTCGACACCTTCGACGAGCTGCATCCCAACGTGGTCGCGTTCGAGGAGCGGTTGCCGAACTCCGAGGGTCAGGGAGCCATCGGGATGGCGGAGTTGGTCCGCCGCTCACTCAGGATGAACCCGTCACGAGTGATCGTCGGCGAGGTGCTCGGCGACGAGATCGTGACCATGCTCAACGCGATGTCGCAGGGCAACGACGGCTCGCTCTCCACGATCCACGCCAACAGCTCCCACGAGGTCTTCAACCGCATCTCGACCTACGCCCTACAGGCGTCGGAGCGACTGCCGATCGAGGCCAGTCAGATGTTGGTGGCCGGTGCCGTCAACTTCGTCGTCTTCGTCCAGCGACGCAACCACTTCCAGAGCGGTGGGAAGCTGCGACGCGTGGTGACCTCCGTGCGCGAGGTCAACGGCGTCGACGGAAGGGTGCTCTCCAGCGAGGTGTTCGCCGAGCGACCCGACGGGAACGTCGTGGCCCATGCCCCGCTGTCCTGCTTGGAGGAACTGATCGAGCACGGCTACCGACCGAGCGGCGCATGGGGGGTGAGCGGAGCGTGATCGCGACCACCGACGCCGCGCTGGGCGCGGGCGGGTCCCCGAGCGGCCTGTTCTCGATCACGTTCCTCTACGCCCTCTGCTGCGGGCTCGCCATCGGTGGCGGACTCGCGCTGCTCTTCACCGCGCTGCGAGGGTTGCCCGTCAAGCCGGAGCGGGAGAAGCGGCTGACCACCGAACGCGCCGGCGAACTGCTCGTCTACCTCGGACGCCGTGGCTCGATCGCCGTTCTGGTCGGCATCGTCGTCCTGGTCCTGTCCCGTTGGGCCGTCGCCGGGATCGCGGCCGGAGTCCTCGTCTTCTTCTGGGATCGGCTCTTCGGAGGGGCCGCCGAGGAACGCGCGGCCATGCGCCGCGTGGAGGCGCTCGCCTCCTGGACGGAGTCCCTGCGCGACACCATCGCCGGCGCGGTCGGCCTGGAGCAGGCCATCCCGGCCTCCGCCAGGGCCGCCGCCCCCGTGCTCCGGCCCCACTTGGACGCCCTCGTCGACCGTCTGCGCGCGCGGACCCCGCTGCCCGACGCCCTGCACCTGCTCGCCGACGAGATTGACGACGCCTCGGCCGACATCATCGTCGCCGCACTCATCCTCAACGCCCGACTGCGTGGGCCGGGCCTACGCCAGGTGCTGGGGGCGCTGGCGAAGTCGGCCCGGGAGGAGGTCGACATGCGGCAGCGCGTGATGGCCCAACGTTCCGCCACCCGGCGCTCGGTGCAGATCGTGGTGGCGGTGTCCGTCGCCTTCGTCCTGGGGCTGGCCATCTTCAACCGGGAGTTCGTCGAGCCGTACGGCACGGTGGTCGGGCAGCTCGTCCTCGCCGGCGTCTGCGGGCTGTTCGCGCTCGGCTTCTGGTGGCTGCGCAAGCTGTCGACCATCGAGACACCCGAGCGGTTCCTCGTGCGGGACGAGCCCCCGGTGTGGTTCGCTCGTCCCGAGCCCTCCGGCGCGGCCCCGGCGGGGGCCGGACCGAGAGACGGGGCCCTGCGGTGAACATCACGATCACCCTCGTCGTCGGCGGCCTCCTCGGGCTCGGTTGCCACATTCTGCTGCGTGCCCTCTTCCCCGGCAGCGGCGATCCGTTGGCGCAGGTGGCACGGGTCGACGCGCTGCGGGCGCGCGGTGCGCGCCACGAGTCCTCCCCCTCGGCGCCGGACGTCGGCCACCTGGGATCCCTTCGCGCGTGGGCCGGAGTCCGGATCGCCGAGTTGTATCGGCAGCAGGGGTGGGAGCTGCGCTCCGTGCGCGCGGACCTGGCGGTCCTGGAGCGGAGCTGGGAGCACTTCCTGGCCACGAAGGCCCTTCTGGGGGCGGCCGGTCTGTTCTTCGGCCCGATGCTGTTCGTGGCCGTATGGCAGCTGGGTCTCGGGTCCGGGGTGGCCGTCCCGGTCTGGATGGCCCTGGCGTGTGGAGCGGTGTTCTTCTTCCTCCCCGACCTGGAGGTGCGGCGGGACGCGGCCGACAGGCGGCGCGATCTGCGTCGGGTCATCGGGGCGTATCTGGACCTGGTCTCCATGAGCCTGGCCGGCGGCCGGGGGTTGCCGGAGGCGCTGATGGCGGCGGCCGAGGTGTCGGACGGCTGGGCGAACCGGCGGATCCGCGGCGCCCTGTCCGACGCCCGGATCACCGGGATCAGCCAGTGGCAGGCGCTCGGCCAGCTAGGGGAGGAACTCGGTGTCGAGGAGCTCAAGGACCTCTCCGCGTCCCTGGCCCTGGTCTCGGACGACGGCGCCAAGGTGCGGGAGTCCCTGGCCGCACGGGCGGAGACCATGCGCCACCGCGAACTGGCGGAGATCGAGGGCAGCGCCGGGGAGAAGTCCCAGTCGATGCTCGTGGCGCAGCTGCTGCTCTGCGCCGGCTTCCTGGTCTTCCTCATCTACCCGGCCGCGATCCGAGTGTTCCAGGTGTGAGCGCGTGGCGACACCGGACCCGGCCTGGGCCCGCCACCGACGCCTCGACCTCGGGCGCCGGTGTCCGACCTCATCCATCAAGTGCCGACCTGAACATACGACGTCGGCAAGCCCGATGTCGCGAACGACTCTGAGAGGACGAGACAGCATGATCGGACGAGAGTTCCGTTCCGGTGTGCCCGCCGTGGACTTCCTGGTCACTTTCCTGCGCGCGCGTGTGGAGCGAGCGCGCGCCGGCGGCCGGGACCGCGGTGCCTCGGCCGTGGAGTGGGTCATCATCTCCGCCGTCGTGGTCGCGATCGTCGGCGCGGTCGCCGCGATCATCAACACCGCTCTGAGCGAGGGAGCCACCAAGGTCGGCGAGTGCATCGCGGGGGCCGACGCGGGTTCGACCTGCTGACCGGAGGCGCGGAGGCACGCGCGACGAACGGAGTCGGCCGGAAGGGGGCGAGGAGGTGCAAAAGGTGCGAGGGAGGGTCCGCCGGTGGGCCTGTCACCGGATGTCGAGGGCCCGGAAGGCCGCCGCCGAGCGCGGCGACTCGGGGATGACCGCCATCGAGTTCGTTCTGCTGACCCCGGTCCTGTTCTTCATGATCTTCGCGACGGTCCAGTTCGCTCTGTACTTCTTCGCCGACCACGTCGCCCAGGCGGCGGCCCAGGCGGGCGCGCGAAAGGCCCGCGCGACCGCGGACGCGCGGCCTGGAGCGTGGCAGGGCGAGGCCCGTGAGGTGGTCGACCGTTACATCGGGCAACTCGGACCCCAATTGGTCCTCGGCCCGGATGTGCGGCTGCTCCAGCCGGAGCAGAACACGGTCGGCGTCGAGGTCACGGCTCGGATCCCGACGGTCTTCCCGGGCCTGGACCTGACGGTGCGGGCGCGGTCCGTGGGTCCGGTGGAGCGTTTCGTACAGGACGGAGGCGGCCAGTGACGCGGATCGGGCGAGGAGAGGAAAGCCGCGCCGGGTTCTCGTCTGGGGCACTCGACGACCGAGGTCTCTCCACCGTCGAGGTGGTGATCATCGCCCCGGTCATGATCTTGTTCGTCCTTGTTCTGGTCGGCCTGGGCCAGTTGGTGGGAGGGCGGGGGGCCGTCGACGGTGCCGCCCGTGACGCCGCCCGAGCGGGTTCGATCCAGAAGGATCACGCCACGGCCATGGCAGAGGCCCGGAAGGCGGCCGAGGCGAACCTCGTGGACGTGTGCTCGGGTCCCGTGTCGGTGACGCAGACCAGCCAGGGTTTCGAGCCGGACACCCTCTTCACCGTCGAGGTGAGCTGCCGGGTGAGAGGGCTGGCGGTGGTGGGCCTGGACATCCCGACCACGCTGTCGGCCGCCTTCAGCTCTCCCCTCGATCCGTACCGGAGGACGGCGTGAGCGGAACACGGGACCTCCTGGGCGATGGTGGCGGGCGACGGAATGCGAGCGACGCGCGCGTGCCGCCGGGCGGGCGAAGGGCGAGGGTGGGGAGGCGAGTGGCGGACGCTCGGCGACGGGCCCGGGTGGTGGGGCGCCGCGCTGTCCTCCCCGAACCGGCACCCGGCCGCGCGCGCCGGGGTCCACGCCACCTCGGACCTGCCGTCAAATCGGATGGCCTCCTTGACGGGAGACGCGACCCCGGCGGTGGGGCGCGACACTCGGGCACCCGCGACGTGACGAGCGCGAGAAGCCCGCGGACCGCACTGCGCGAGTTCTCGACGGTCCACCGCCTCCACCTTGACGACCGTGGTTCCGGCGCGGGCGCGGTGATCGTCTTCGCGCTCGTCTTCCTGGCTCTGGCGGCGTTCGTCATCGACGGCGGCCTGTCCATCTCCCGGCGCGAACGAGCTGCCGACATCGCGGAGCAGGCCGCTCGCTACGCCGCCCAGGACATCGACCGGGAGGCCCTCTACGAGGACGCGGGCGGGCCAGCTCCGATCAACTACGAGAACTGCGACGCACGCGTCAAGGAGTTCGCCGCCGAGATGGACATGGCCGCACCCGACATCGCCGCCGCCCACTGCCTCAGCGCCGACGCCGCCCAAGTCCAGGTCGAGGTACAGCTCACCTACTCCCCGGTGTTCACCGGCGTGTTCTACGGCGGCGACGTGGTGGTCCGCGGACAGGCGGTCGCGGAGAACGAAGTGGGGTGAGTGCCACGTGGGTGATCAGGAAGCCGACGTCGGGAGAATGAGGGACTGCGCTCGCGACTTGCGGCGGATTCGTGAAGCACTTGGTGATCAGGCGAACCCGGCCCAGGGATATGGCGTCGATGAGATCGGTTCGCAGCTGATCCTCCAAAGATTCGACGATTTCGAGAGCAACTGGAGGATTCGACGTGAGCAGTTGATGGGTGAACTGGACGCGCTGCAACGAATCATAGCGGGAGCGGCTCAGTCGTATGAGGAACTGGACCGGGCCTTGGTCGATGCGTTGCGTCGCTCGGACGAAGGGAATTCTTCATGACAGCGCGACCTGCTGGGCACCGCTGGGCTGTTCTGGATGAGCCCTCTGATCCGGTACCTGGCGATCCGGAGCCGTGGCCCAATTGGGGCGACGACTGCGGCAGACCGCAGATGCCATTGGGAGGCAGGCCCGCGAGATCGATCAACTGTCGTCCGTCGAGGGGTGGAAGGGTGAGGCGGCTACCGAATTCCGTGAAGCCGCATCGGGCGCAGGGGACAAGCTTCGAAGGGCGCTCAGGCGATACGATGAGGCGGCGAGTGCTCTGGGTACTCGTCTCACAGATGGAATGGCCAGCAATGAATACGCCTCCGAGTTGAATCGGGCGCAACAGTTGGCCGATGCGGCACTTCGTGATGCCGAGGCCGCTCAAGAAAGTTTAACCTCTGCCCGAAAATCGATCGATGTCCAGCGCGAGGGCATGGACGGAGATTCTGATGGTCTGCTGAAAAGGGAGCAAGAAAGAGAGCGCCAGGCTCTGCTCGCACTGTCACGCGCCAATCAAAGCCTAAGAGAAGCCAAAGAAGTTCGCGATGTAGCGGCTCGACGTGCCGCAGACGCCATAAATGACGTTCATCACGATGATGGACTGAAAGATGGATGGACGGACAAGTTCGAAGACTGGGTTCAGGAAAATGCCGATTGGCTCGGTCAGGTCTCTGCCTGGGCGGGGCGTATTGCGCTGTGGGCGGGGGTAGCCGCCCTGGCGCTGGGCTGGATCCCCGTCATAGGCCAAGCCCTCGCCGCACTCGCCACGATTGTCGCTCTGGTGGCGAGTGTTGTCGCACTCGCCACGGACCTCGTGCTCGTCTTGGGAGGCGCGGGGAGTTGGAAGTCGGTCGCCTTGGACGCTGTGGGGGTAGCCACTTTCGGAATCGGCCGGGCTGCTGTTCTCGGTGCACAAGCCGCAGCGGCAGGAAGCATGGCGCTCGCCCGGAGCAACCTCTTCCGGCAAGCGATGGCGAGCGGCCGTAAGCCGAATGCTGCCTGGAACCTGGCGAATAGAGGTACTCAGGGAATGCTTCGGGGCAGAGAGGCCGCGCATGCACTTGCGAACGCTCCGAAGGGCCCTTTTCCGAACTGGAGCAATATCAGGGAGGGCTTCAGTCCCGTGGCCGTCGCCCGGGATGCGTTCGATGCGACGAGATCGGTCGGCAACGCGCTTTCAAGAAGTCGGTGGCAGGACGCCGTCGCAGATATTGTGCCGCCGACCTCAGCCGGGACCTTGGATCCTGCGCTGGCCAGAGCCGCCGCCAACATCGATGGGATGGCACCTGCCGCGAGTGGACAGTCTTCGGTCGCTCGCGCAGTCGAAAACTTTGGTGGTCAGGTAAACGTCTGGGTAGGAGCCACTTCTGCTGGGGTAGCAGCAGGGGCGGAAGGTGCCTACGGTGCGGTGACCGAACTCTTCAACGGGGGCCCAAGTGACTCCTGAGCCGGCTCTCCGGCCTGCCGCGTCACGCGGTCCGGGGCTGGAACTATGCCATCTGTCACGGCTCTTCGTGGAAGGAGGCGACTTGGTCCTGCGGACTCGCAAACGTACTGTGCGCTATGAGATCGGTGGCTGCGGGATCACGCGCGCTGTCTTCATCGATGTGGCGGGCGCGAATCAGGCACGGATGGGCCCTCTCGTTACTGGTTCATGGGGCGAACTGCAACTGCAGAACCACGAGGGGTGCCTCGTTGCGCGGATCGAGGTGCGGAATTGGCTGCCCGAAGCACCGCTGCTCCCCAGGCGGTGGATCCATGGTGAACAACTGCTCGGTCGAAGCGGCGTGGCGAGCCTCCTGGAAACCGCAGGCATCCCACTGCGTGTGGTACGGGATCGCGATGATCCGCTGGTAGCTCCTGCCGGATTCCGTCGTTCATTGGATCCCGGTACTGCGTTTCCCGCCTGGTACTGGGCCACACGGTTGCTCGCCGGCTCGCTGTGGTTCGTAGCCTTCACTGTCTTCGTCTTCTCTGAGCCTGGATCCACCGCGTGATACTCGGCCTGCGGGCGATGAAAAGAGAAGAGGTGCCTGCTGACCTGGGACGATGGGAGTTCCTACGCCCACACCAGTCCCACGAAGCAAGGCACCTCGTAAGTGAAAGTCTCCCACAGGCCCGCGGAGCTCTTCGCCGCGTTCGACGACCCTGACCTGATCGCGCACGCCGGGCTGGTCCCGACGTTCCGGCTGGCCGAGCGGTGCGGTCTGCCCGCTCTGGTGGCCGAGAAGGTCCACCTGACCACTGCGAAGAACGGGGCCGGTACGGCCGCCGACGCGAAAGCGATGTCGATCGTGGGCGGCATGGTCGCCGGGGCGGACAGCATCGACGACCTGGACATACTGCGTCACGGCGGGCTGCCGCGCCTGTTCGGCGGGGTGCGGGCGCCCTCCACGCTGGGCAGTTTCCTGCGTGCCTTCACCTGGGGGCATGTGCGCCAACTGGAGTCCGCTGCACGGGCGTTCACCTGCCGCCTGGCCGCGCACACCGGCCTCATCCCGAAGCGGGACGAGGTGGTGTTCGTGGACATCGACTCCAAGGTCAAGCAGGTCTACGGCCCTGCCAAGCAGGGCGCCTCCTTCGGCTACACCAAGCAGCGCGGGCTGCACTTCCAGATCGTCACCGTGAAGACGTCCACCTGCGCCCCCGTGATCGTGGCCACCAGGCTGCGCAAGGGTTCGGCAGGCTCCGGCAAGGGCGCGGCGAGTCTGCTGCGCGAGGCACTGGCCACGGTCCGGGCCATGGGCATCACCGCCCAAGTCGTCGTCCGCGCGGACTCGGCGTACTTCTCCCACAAGGTCGTCGATGTGTGCCGCAAGGCCGGCGCCGCGTTCTCTCTGGCCGTCGCGGTCAAGAAGACCATCCGCGAGGCCATCGCGGGCATCCCCGAGGACGCTTGGACGCCGATCAAGTACGCCAGCGCCGTCTGGGACGCCGAGGAGGAACGCTGGATCTCCGACGCCGAGATCACCGAGATCCCCTTCACCGCGTTCACCAGCAAGAAGAAGGCGTTCCACACCACCGCACGGCTCATCGTGCGCCGCGTGAAGCGGCTGAACCCCACCGGCGTGCCCGCCGGCCAGGCCGAACTGTTCGGGGTCTGGCGCCACCATGTGATCTTCACCGACAGCCCCTTCGTCCTCGCTCAGGCCGAGCCGATGCACCGCGAACACGCCGTCATCGAGCAGGTCTTCGCCGACCTGGAAGACTCCGCCCTCGCCCACCTGCCCTCGGGGAAGTTCACCGCGAACGCCGCCTGGTTGACCCTGGCCGCCACCGCCTACAACCTCACCCGTGCGAGCGGCCACCTCGCCTCCGCCTTCCACGCCAAGGCGAGGACCGGCACCATCCGCCGCCACCTCATCAACATCCCCGCCCGGATCGCCACCGGAGCCCGCCGCCTCACCCTCCACCTGCCCGAACGCTGGCGCTGGTGTGACGACTTCACCGACCTGTGGACCGCCACCGGCCAGCGCATGCTCACCTGAACCACGCAGCCGACCTGACCACCCACGACCTGAAAAACCTCGGAGACCCCGCACCGGACGGCCACCCGGCCCATCGTGCTGCCCGCACCCCGAAAGATCACCCCGAGCCCGCCGGATACCGGAGACGAGAATTCACGCGGTGGATCCAGGCTGAGCATGTGTCCATGGCGGTCCTCGTGGTTCTGACTGTCACGGCTTTCGCCGCCCCAGCGGCGCGACTTGCGCTGAGATTCTGGACACAACGCCGTCTGCTTCGCCTCAAGCCGCCGGTTCTGGCTCGGATCCGGCCTTCTCCGGCGCCTGGCGCCGGTGCCACGCTCAGATTCTGTCGACGCACCGAACTACGGGTGCAGAGCCATGACCTGGTTCTGCGAGATCTTGGTGGGATGGAGTGCTGGCTGCCGCTTACCGGCCCGCACGCTGTCACCACCATGGTCCGTGTCGTGGACGTCAGGGGCGAAACGGTGGGTGTCGAACTTCGGGGCCCGGGAACACAGATGCGGGCGGTCCTTCCGTGGCAGCTGTGGTTCGCGGGCGAAAGGGGGGCCGCAGAGTGGGACTCCCTTCGCCGGACCTCTGGACTTTCCCTGTCCCAGCGACGCTTGGGCCCTCGGTCGATTTGGCCCAAAGGCCCGACCTTGGGAATGGGTCTCCTGCCGGGAACGGCCAAAGCCGCTCGGAGCATGGTCCGATTTCCGAGCACTGTGGCGGGACCGTCCTCCACATCGATCATGGCACTCGGTTCCGTGCTCTCCGTATTCGTAGGCCTGCACGTCCGCGATACTCATCCTTCGTTCGGTTGGGCAGCAGTCATCATGGGAGTTCTAGGGGTGACTGCACAGACGGCGCCCTATGTCCTGCACCGAGTGCGCTCACTTCGGCTGGACCGACCGCTGCATCGTTCACAAGAAGCGGAGAAGGCATCATGAGTCAAGGGCAGCCGAAGGCGACCCCTCCGAGCGACTACCAAGTAATTTTGCCCGAGGGCTGGTTTCGCATTCTCTTGGATCCCAAGGATCGGGACGCCTGTATTGATGCACTGATAGAGCGCCAGTTTCAGGGTGTCGACAACGCGCCCCATCTTAAGGGCGAGGTTCGGAGGGATATGCGACGGCGCGCTGCCAAGGCCTACAGAATAGGCGGCATAGCGTTGTACCTGAGCCTGCAGTCGATCGGACCGTTGACGATTCCAATGCCACGTAGCGTAAGTTGATCTTGTTGTTGGGGTGGGTTCGCGTCACCCCGCCCGTCGGGTTGGCTACCGTGCCGGGCATGGATCAGGACGCGTTGCGGGAACGGAAGTTGCAGGATCTGGTCTCCGTGGGGGTCCTGGCCGCCGATGTCTCGCGTGATGTGATCGACGAGGTGGTGGCCGAGTACGGCAGGCAGGCTCGCCGCTCCGACGGCAAGCTGCCCCCGCATGTGGTGGTCTACCTGGTCATGGGCTTGGCGCTGTTCCGCGGCGAGGACTACGAGGAGGTCGCCGCCCGCATGATCGAGCCACTGGCCCGCCTGGGTGCCTGCCGCAGCGGCGATCCCGTGCCCACTGCCAGCGCGATTACCCAGGCCCGCAAGCGGCTGGGCCCGCAGGTGATGCGCGAGGTCTTCCGCCGCACCGCGGTGCCGGTCGCCGATCTGCTGACCGTCGGCGCCCATCTGGGCAGCCTGCGGCTGGTCTCCTTCGACGGCACCACCCTCGACATGCCCGACACCCCCTCCAACGCGGGCGCCTACGGTTACCCCGGATCGGCCGGCGAGCGCTCCGCTTTCCCCCAGCTGCGTCTGCTCACTCTGATCGAGGACGGACCCCGCGCTCCGCTGGCCGCCGAGATCGCCCCGTGCCACGGCAAGGGCAGCGGCGAGCGCACCCTGCTCGCCGGTCTGCTCGACTACCTCGAGGAGGGCATGCTGGCCACCGCGGACGCCGGGCTCTTCGGCTTCGATCTGTGGTGCCGGGCCGCGCAGACCGGGGCCGAGCTGCTGTGGCGGGTCGGAGCCGGCCCGGAACTGCCCAGGGTGAAGGACCTGGGCGACGGCTCCTACCTGGCGCTCATCTACGCGCCGTCGGTCACGACCGCCGCCCGCGCGCGCCTGCTCCAGGCCGCCCGCGCCGGAGCAGAACCCGACCCCGAACGGGCCCGGCTGGTACGGGTGGTGGAGTACGAGGTCGAAGACCGCGGGGACACGACCGACCGCGAGCTGTTCTGCCTGCTCACCACGCTCACCGACCCCGCCGCCCATCCCGCACCTCTGCTGGCACACACCTATGCCGAGCGGTGGGAGCACGAGACCGTCAACAAGATCTTGAAGGAGCTGCTCGACCCGGTCGGCCGGATGCTGCGCTCCAAGAGCCCCGAGCTGGTCGAACAGGAGGTGTTCGGGCTGCTGCTGACGCAGTACACCCTCGCCGCTCTGATGTGCCGGGCGGCCTCGGAGGCCGGGCTCGACCCCGACCGGCTCAGCCCCACCCGCACGCTGCGGATCGTGCGCCGCCGGATCGCCGATCCGGCGGCCGTTTCCCCCTGAGGACCTGGCTGCCGCCGTCACCGAGATCCAGCGGGAGATCACCCGCAAACGCCACCTCAACCCCCGGCGCCGCCACCGCAGTTACCTCCGCAAGGTCAAACGCGTACGACGCAGCCGATTCGCGGCAAAACGACCCGACGACCGCGGTGTCCGCCACGCTGGGCCACCCACCGTACGCCTGGTCAACCTGCCAGAGCAGACCACCCGGACAGCTTGATCAACTTACGCTACGTGGCATTGTTGACGATTCCGGCCTCCATGCTGGTCAGTCTGACGCCGATTCCGCAACCGGGGGCACTGCCGCTGCAGGCGTTGGCGGACTCGCTGGTGGTCTCGTGTGGCCGGCCAGAAGAGGGAGAACGAAGCGACGACGGAGGTGCCGATCGGAAGATCTGCATCAGGCACCTTCCCGCCGGTGGGGCGGTTCGGGTCCAGAGATGGACGTCACTGCCCGAGTCGGTGGCAGGTGCTGATCAAGGACTGCGTTCTCTTATTGTGGAGTACCACATACCGGTACCCCGCGCCCGGGCCATTCTGCTATTGACCTTTTCAACCCCCCTCGAGTTTCTTGCCGAAGCCATGTCGGAGCTATTCGATGCTGTCGCCGCTTCGTTGAATTGGACGGATTAGTCTCTTGCAGAGAGGGAAATTCTCTCACTTGACGCTCCGATGCTCGGAAGACTGGGTTGCGATCCCTGTTTCAATTGATGGCGACCTCCGAAGTTGGGCCGAGTCGCAGGGGCGGGAAGTTGCCATACGGTACGAGAGGGATGCCCAGAAGGGAGACCCCAGGTGTCTGACTCGGGATCTGGAGCGAGTCGCCAAGGACTGCCAGACGCGCACTCCTTTCGCAGCCTTAGCCTGGTACGTCAGCGGGCACGACAGGGTCGCAGCCATTCTGGAAATCGATGTGATAAACCCGGATTCCATCATCCCCGAGGTGACTCTCGACTTGCTGACAGAGCGCATGCTCAGTGGTGGCGATTTCGGGGCGCCGCTATGGGAGAGTAGGAGACTTCCGCTGGGTGACGCCATCCGTCTCCGTCAGAACATTTTCGAGGACCGAGGGCATCGGCTTCGACCTCGCCCAGTGATTCGCACGCTTTTTTATGGTGTTCGTCCGCCTGGGGTCAAATCTGCGGTTACTCTCATCCTGGATCCACCGCGTGAATTCTCGTCTCCGGTATCCGGCGGGCTCGGGGTGATCTTTCGGGGTGCGGGCAGCACGATGGGCCGGGTGGCCGTCCGGTGCGGGGTCTCCGAGGTTTTTCAGGTCGTGGGTGGTCAGGTCGGCTGCGTGGTTCAGGTGAGCATGCGCTGGCCGGTGGCGGTCCACAGGTCGGTGAAGTCGTCACACCAGCGCCAGCGTTCGGGCAGGTGGAGGGTGAGGCGGCGGGCTCCGGTGGCGATCCGGGCGGGGATGTTGATGAGGTGGCGGCGGATGGTGCCGGTCCTCGCCTTGGCGTGGAAGGCGGAGGCGAGGTGGCCGCTCGCACGGGTGAGGTTGTAGGCGGTGGCGGCCAGGTCAACCAGGCGGCGTTCGCGGTGAACTTCCCCGAGGGCAGGTGGGCGAGGGCGGAGTCTTCCAGGTCGGCGAAGACCTGCTCGATGACGGCGTGTTCGCGGTGCATCGGCTCGGCCTGAGCGAGGACGAAGGGGCTGTCGGTGAAGATCACATGGTGGCGCCAGACCCCGAACAGTTCGGCCTGGCCGGCGGGCACGCCGGTGGGGTTCAGCCGCTTCACGCGGCGCACGATGAGCCGTGCGGTGGTGTGGAACGCCTTCTTCTTGCTGGTGAACGCGGTGAAGGGGATCTCGGTGATCTCGGCGTCGGAGATCCAGCGTTCCTCCTCGGCGTCCCAGACGGCGCTGGCGTACTTGATCGGCGTCCAAGCGTCCTCGGGATGCCCGCGATGGCCTCGCGGATGGTCTTCTTGACCGCGACGGCCAGAGAGAACGCGGCGCCGGCCTTGCGGCACACATCGACGACCTTGTGGGAGAAGTACGCCGAGTCCGCGCGGACGACGACTTGGGCGGTGATGCCCATGGCCCGGACCGTGGCCAGTGCCTCGCGCAGCAGACTCGCCGCGCCCTTGCCGGAGCCTGCCGAACCCTTGCGCAGCCTGGTGGCCACGATCACGGGGCGCAGGTGGACGTCTTCACGGTGACGATCTGGAAGTGCAGCCCCGCTGCTTGGTGTAGCCGAAGGAGGCGCCCTGCTTGGCAGGGCCGTAGACCTGCTTGACCTTGGAGTCGATGTCCACGAACACCACCTCGTCCCGCTTCGGGATGAGGCCGGTGTGCGCGGCCAGGCGGCAGGTGAACGCCCGTGCAGCGGACTCCAGTTGGCGCACATGCCCCCAGGTGAAGGCACGCAGGAAACTGCCCAGCGTGGAGGGCGCCCGCACCCCGCCGAACAGGCGCGGCAACCCGCCGTGACGCAGTATGTCCAGGTCGTCGATGCTGTCCGCCCCGGCGACCATGCCGCCCACGATCGACATCGCTTTCGCGTCGGCGGCCGTACCGGCCCCGTTCTTCGCAGTGGTCAGGTCAACCTTCTCGGCCACCAGAGCGGGCAGACCGCACCGCTCGGCCAGCCGGACCGTCGGGACCAGCCCGGCGTGCGCGATCAGGTCAGGGTCGTCGAACGCGGCGAAGAGCTCCGCGGGCCTGTGGGAGACTTTCACTTACGAGGTGCCTTGCTTCGTGGGACTGGTGTGGGCGTAGGAACTCCCATCGTCCCAGGTCAGCAGGCACCTCTTCTCTTTTCATCGCCCGCAGGCCGAGTATCACGCGGTGGATCCAGGCTCATGGCTTCCTGGACAGAACCGGTACTCGACCAACTTCTGGAAGACATGGTTGACGAAATGGCTCAGACCCTCTCACTGTGAAGTGCGACTCGCTCTGAAGATGAGTCTGGACTGATAGATGGTGCTTGTCGGTATGTGGACGAAGGGGCGGAGGGGCGTCCCACTGCTCCGCCTTGAGGTAAAGCTGGCCAAGACCAGGGGTATCCACGAAGGAAGGCTCCGATGGTCCCAGGCCGGTCGAGGCTGTTCATCCCCAGGGCCTGAGGCGCGGCATCAGGGCGGTGCGGCGACAAACGTGGGGCCAAAGGCCCTGTGATTCTCTCGCGTCATCGTGGCCGGGAAAGCATCGACCGTTGGAGGGGGCGGGTCACGGTGACGCGGGATCCGGCACCGGCGGCGCGGTCCCGGTTGGTTCTCCTCCCGCCGCCAGAAGGTCTCCTCCGTGTGGGGGATGCCTCTTCCTCTGGCCATGTCCCCCGAATGGGGGACGAAGGGGGACAACGGCTCCACTGATTATGGGAGTGACACAGCGGCCCACTCACACCAGGTGGGCCGCTCGGCTCTCCACCGATGAGGGTCAACCTGTCGAATCAGTGCCAGCCCACGAGTCTGACCAGCCCATACGTCCGAGTGAGTCGGCTCGACGCAAACCCGGCTCACGGTCCGACAACAGGACCTGGCCACCACGTCCGGGTGTCCCAGGTCACAAGTAAACCATCGGCATCCGGACATGGCCAGTCGGCCCCGGAGAAAGAAGAGTCCGAACGAGGAATCGAGGTGGCCATGACAGCGACGGTGAGAATCTCTGAGCAATTTGATCAAGAACTGACCGAGCAGAGCCAGGGTGTGAGCCCGCAGCACGCCTTTCCTGTCACGTTGGCGCACGCCGCTGTGGCGGTCTCCATCGTCACGGCTCACGTGGTCCTCGCCACTGTCACCATGGCGGTCGGCTGACGGTTCCTCCCGACCCGACGGCGGACGGGGGGCATCGTTCGAATCGACAGCGACCGGTCCTTTTCGAAGGGCCGGTCGTGCTCTGTCCGCCGACGCGCCGGCCTCTGCCGCGGGCCGAAACACGGACAGTCGGGGTCGAGCCGACGTGGTGCTCAGGAGTGACATACACCGTTGACACGACATGTCGGTCTCCTCCGGTGAGGGTACTTCGCGCCGGCCTCGGTCCTGGAACCCGGGTGTCCAGATCGTCCGTCACGGGGGCGCCTTCGGGCCAGGTTCGCGTCACCGACTGCGGTCTCGCCGCCCGTGAGGCCCAGGGGTAGGTGGTCCGGTGCGGCACTATCGAGTGCTGCCGGAGGCCGATGGTGTGGTGTCGGTTTCGCGGAGTTCCGCCAACAGTTCGTTCTGGCCGGCCAGTAGCTCGGTGAGGATGCGACGGGCCGCGCGCAGAAGCTCGGCGACGTCGCCGCCCGCGAGCGCGTAGCTGACCGTGGACCCCTCTCTCTTCGACACGACGATGCCGGAGCGCCGCAGGACCGCGAGCTGTTGCGACAGGCTGGAGGGTTCGATCTCGATGTCCGCGAGCAGGTCCCGCACCGGCACCGGACCGTTCTGGAGTAGCTCCAGGACCCTGATGCGCACCGGGTGCCCGAGCATGCGGAAGAACTCCGCCTTGGCTTGGTAGAGGGGTACTTGCATGCGCGCGCTCCATGGCGGGTGTGGGGGCCGGGGTGCGGCGACACTCGGGGTGCCGCCGCCGATCCTGCTCTTACCTGCCGATCCATCCTCGGGGAGGGCGGTTGCGTGATCCGCGAGTTCGGATCTTGCTGATGTGCCGAATTGAAGAATTCTTCACATCGTGGGCAAAGAAAAGGAACGGACCCGGGTGGGCGTCAAACCTCCAGTTGTTCCTCGACGCGTCGTAGCTGGTGACGGGCCATTGCCAGGTTCGAGCGTCCCTTGTCCAGCACGAGGTAGAGGAACAAACCGTGTCCGGAGCGACCGCCGACGAGGCGGATGAGGTGGTACTGCCCGGCGAGGGTGATCAGGATGTCCTCGATCTCACTGCGCAGACCCAACTGCTCCATGGTGCGGACCTTGGCTCGGATCACGTCGGTGTTCCCCGCCGCGGCGAGCGTCAGGTCAAGGTCGCCACCCCCGCCCAACGTGCCCAGCGCCATCCCGCTGGTGTAGTCGACGACGGCCGCGCCCAGGGCGCCCTCGACCCCCGTCATCATCTCCTTGAGCGACACTTCCACACTCGCCACGCTGTCTCCCCTTCCGATGGGCGGTGGGCCGGAGTCACCTCCGGCGCGTTCGGTGGTCGCACATTAGGTCGCAGGGAGGGGGAGGGGTGGATGCTGACCAGTAGTGACAAGTGTTGACCGGAACATGATCGAGTCCTGCTGTGTGCTGTGCGCGGATGAGCATCTGCGCGACCTGCTGCGCAGGGCTCTCGCGTCCCCTGAAGCAGGCACGTCCGGTGGTCGATACGGGGCGCGGCGGGTCCTGTCCCATGGGCACAGGAACGGGGGCTCACGGCCGTGATGGCGGAGGCCTGTTCTCGCGCCCGGGTGGTTGTCGTGGGGTGGCTATCGGGGGCTTGGAAGTCGGTGGGGTTGCTCGTCGGCTGACGGGCCTCGGCCGCCCCACGGAGCGCGACCCGGCCATGACGTTCGACGGGCAGTCGGCGCACGCCGAGGTGCCGACGGTCGGCGGTACCCCCATCAAGATCGAAGAGCCTGGTTATCGGTTGAGGGATTGGATTTCCTGGACGGTGATGTTCTTGGTCTCTTCGATGGTGCCGTTGGGTAGGTCGCCTCCGGCGTTGCCGGTGCCGGTCCAGTTGATTTGCCAGGTGACGGTGGCCTGGAGGGGGTAGGTGTCGGTGCCGGAGGAGTGGTGGTAGGTGAGTCCGCAGGGTGGGGTCTGTTCGGCGTTGCCTTGGGTGTAGGGGCGTCCGATGGTGCCGTCCGGTTGGATGGGGCAGGTGCCCGAGGTGGGGTGGGTCTGGGCGTGTGGGGTGCCTGGTTCGACTGTCAGGGATACGGGGGTTGCGGTGGTGGTGGCCTGGAGGGTGAAGCCTGGGGTGTTGAGGGAGGCTGTGGCCTGCACGGGGGTGAAGACGGTGTTGTCCAGCCAGATCCAGGTGGGGAGGTTGACCTTGGTGGTGGTTTCGGGGGCGAGGTTGATGTCGGTCTCGGGGAGGGTCATTTGTTGGTAGGCGAGTGCGGCCAGGATTTCCGGTGTGATGGCTTGTTCGTACTGGGGTGGTGGGGCTTCGCCGTTCTCGACCCAGAAGGGTGGAGCTGAGCAGGCGTGCCGTTTCAATAGATCGGGTTCGTTCGGGTTTTCCACGCCGGCCCAGAACATGCCTTCGCCGTCTTTGTCGACGTTGTAGTCGTCGTATCCGGGGGTGTCCGAGAATGCGTATTCGTCGGTGTAGTGGCGCTCCATTTCGGCGATTGCGGCACCGGCGTGGCCAGCCATCCCGGGCGTGTTCCTTAAATCTTCGATTTCCTGGGACATTTCCTTTTTGAAGGCTTTCGCTCCGAGGTAGGGGGCGTACCAGCATCCGGGAGGGTCCCAGTCGGGTGAGGTGGCGTTGAGGTTTCCGGTTCCTTCGCCGTTCGTGGCGACCGATCCGGAGTACTCGATCCGTGCCACGGCGTAGAGGTTGTTTTCCTTGATTCCACCATCCACCTCGGATTGTGCGCCAACTTGCTCTTTGGGGGTCTCCGCAGCAGTAGCGCGACTTTGATGAAGCGCAAGGGAAAGAGTCAGTGCTAGGCAGAGGGAGGTGGGGGTTAGTAGGCGTTGTGGGATTCTTACCGGCATTTCTCTGCCTCCGGCTCCACGAAGACCTGTGCTGCCTGCCACAGTCCCTCAAGGCTCGGATGCTCGATCATGACGATCTTGTAGTGACTGAAATCTACGATGCTGGGTTCTGTCTTGAGGACCTTGCCCGTGTCGACCTCCTTTCCGTAGAAGTAGGTGGAGTCCGAGCAGAAAGTGACCTCTACGACGTCTCCGTTCGGCGCGGAGCGGGTGGCGGATTGAGAGAATCGCTTGGTTCCCGTCGCGGTCCATCCGCCTTCGAGTCTGGCGTCGATCTGGGTCCGTGCGTACTCGATCCCGTGGTCCTTGGCGTAGTTGGCCACTGCCGGCTCTGCTGCCGTACGTTGCGAGACACCCCGGTAGATCGCCCTCATGTAGTTCGCGGCGTCTTCAAGGGCGGCTGCTTCGTTTTGGTCGTCTGGGGTGTCCCATTCGAAGAGGAGGTTGATGTCGTCGGGTAGGGAGAGGTCGACGCCGTCGGGTGCGTTCTCGGGGGAGGGTGTGGGTGTGGAGGTCTCGCTTTCGGTTGTGGGGGTGGGGCTTTGGTCGGCGCCTGCGATGGGGGTGTCGTCGGTCGTGCTCTGGTCCGCGCCGCAGGCGGTCAGGAGGGTGGCCGTCAGTGTGAGGGCGGCGGCCGTGAGCAGGGGACGGGGTTTCACGTTGTCTCTCCCATGATGGTCATTCGGATCGTGTCCACCCCTTGCCCGGCTCTCCGGCTGAGCTCGACCACCGGGTTTCGTGTTCCAGGACGGTGAACGCTGTTGTCGGGCAGCGTAGTTCAGGGGTGAGAGCACGGGTCGTGCGTTTCTCGCCGGGTGCGAGGCCGACTCGCCGAAGGGCGGGGGAGCGGGTGACGCTCGTCGTCCGATCGACCGTGGAGCCGTGCTTGGCGGACGCGGTCGTGTCGCCGCGAGGTGGAGCGCTGCTGTCGGGGTCGGCTTCGGTGCGGTCCAGGACGGCGACTGATCGGTTCGCGGGCTCGTGCCGAAGGGGGCGGGCCACGCCCCACGGCGAACGGTGAGCGAGGCCGCTCCTGCGACGTGGGAGGGTCGATGATCGGCGTCCGAGGGCGGGATGCTCAAGTGGATTGTCGCTGGGGTGCTTTCGGGCGTCCCGGCTGCCTCGGGTGGCTCAAGTCGGGTCCCTAGGATCTCTGTAGGCTCGGGCTCCGAGCCGTTCGCCCCCCACGACAACCTGGGACGCCCGTCATGTCGCGACGCCGCACTTCTCGCTCTCCCGGCCCACCGGCACGCCCCTCGGCTCCGGTGAACCGGACGCCGCGACCCGTGCGGGTGCGACGGCGGACGTTCGGGGACGTCGTCAAGGCGTTTCTGGCGTTCGTCTCCCTACTCGGGCTGGTCGCCGGCGTGCCGTTGGGGCTGGCCGTGTGGCGTGGGTGGCCGTTGCCCGGTGGTGCGCCGAGCCTGGAGTGGTTGCAGCGTGAGATCACCGTCCAGACGTTCCTCGGTGTTCTCACCGTCGTCGTCTGGTTGGCCTGGGCGCAGTTCGCCGCCTGTGTGCTGGTGGAGGTCAAGGCCGCGTTGTCGGGGGTCGGCGTGCCCGGACGGGTGCCCGGGTCCGGTCCCAGTCAGTTGCTCGCCCGGCAGTTGGTCGCGGCACTTCTGCTGATCGGGGCCGGCGCCGCCGGGATCACCCCCGGGCTGTCGCAGCTCGGGCACGGAGTGGAGAGCGGCCGGCAGGGTCCGGCCGCCACCGCGCAGCGGACGCCCGATGTTCCCGCGCAACGGGACCGGTCCGCGGAGGGAGCCGCGAGTGTGCCGCTCACGGCGTCACCCGAGCGGGCGGGGGCCGGCGAGCGCGCCGCCGGGCAGGGGGACACGAAGTACTACCGGATTCAGCCTCCCGAGGGACGTCATCACGACTCTCTCTGGGAGATCGCCGAGCGGCACCTCGGGGACGGTCGTCGCTACAAGGAGATCTTCGCTCTCAACAAGGACCGTGCCCAGCCGGACGGTTCGCGGCTGTCGGAGGCGAGTCTGATTCGCCCCGGGTGGATCATGGAGATGCCGGGTGACGCCCGTGGGGGCGAGCTGGTCGAGATGCCCGGAGAGGCTCCCGAGGTCTCCGAGTCGTTGCGCGGGCAGATCGAGGAGTACGCGGACACCGGCGAGGGCGCGGTGGCGCCTGGCGACGTCGCACGGGCCGATGTCGGCGACGAGGTCGGCGTGGCGGGGGCGGGCGCCGTTTCCCCGGCGTCCGCCCCCGCCATGACCCGGGGAGCGGGAACCTCCTCCGGGGCGAGCGACATCGGGGCGACGGCCGATGACGGGGCCTTCGGCCTGCCGGGGGCCCTGCTCGCGGCTCCGCTCCTCGCCGCCGGGCTCCTCGGCGCGCTGGGGCACCGGCGGCGGCAGGCGCTGTGGCAGTCGGCGTGGGCCGGCGTCGCGGGGCGGCGCGCTGCCGAGCCGCCCACGCCCACTGGTGAGGCGCGGGACGCGATGGACGCGTTGTTGGTCGGCGCCGACCCCGAAGGGGTCCGGATGCTGGACCGCTCGCTGCGGGGGCTGTCCGCCGCCCTGGGGGACGAGTCGCGTCCGTTGCCGGTGGTCTACGCGGCCTGGCTCAGCGACGGCGAACTGCACCTGCAGCTCGCGCAGCCGGCCGGAACCCCGCCTTCGCCCTGGCGGCTGGGTCAGGACGAGACCTTCTGGGTGCTGTCCGAGGGGGAGGCCGGTCGCTACGCGGACGTGGACACCGCGGCCCCGTATCCCGGACTGGTGAGTCTCGGCACGATGGACGGGGCTCGCCTGTTGCTCAACGTGGAGTCCGTGCCCGGGCTGGTGTCCCTGCGTGGCCGCGAGTCCGACCGGGGCGCGGTACTGGCCTCCGTGGCGGCCGAGTTGGCGACCAACGGTTGGTCGGACCGGATGACGATCACGCTGGTGGGATTCGGCGGGCATCTCACGCCGCTGGCACCCAACCGGCTTCGCCATCTTGAGGACACCGAAGCCCTGTTCGAGACGATGGAGGCGGAGACGCGGCAGCGGCGGAGCGCGTTGGGCACCGCCGGTCACGATTCCGTCCTCACCGGGCGTACCGGTCCCGCCCGGCACACGCGTTGGGCGCCTCATCTGGTTCTTCTCGCTGCGCCGCCCTCGGCGGAGGACGCCCGACGGTTGGCGGAACTCGCCGCCGGTGCGGGGCGCCTCGGCATCGGCTACCTCGTCGCCACCGACGCCAATGAACTCCCCGGCGCCACCTGGGAGATGGAGATCACTCCGGAGGGGCGGCTGATCGCGCCCCTGCTCGGCCTGGAGTTGGACGCCCAGTTGCTGCCGGCCGCGCAGCAGCGAGCGGTACTCGACCTGTTCGTCGCCGCCGACCCCGAGCGGGGTCCGGGGGACGGGCCGGACGGCGGGCCGGCGTCGGCGCCGCCGTTCCTGGTGGACGTGACCGAGCAGGGGCGTCCGGCGGTGTACGCACGTCTCGTCGGCCCGTACGAGATCATCGGCCTGGACGCGCCCGAGGAGGAGCGCGGAGAGCTCCTGCGCGAGGCGCTCGCGTTGCTCCTGTTGCACCGCGAGGGGGTCCATCCGCGGGTGTTGAGCTCCGCGCTGTGGCCGCGTGGGGTTCCCGACGACGTGCGGGAGGCGCTCCTTGCCCGCCTGCGCGACTGGCTCGGCGCCGACCCCGGCGAGGGCCCCCGGTTGCGTGCGGACGCGGCCGGGCGGCTCGTCCTCTCCCGGTCCGTCGTCTCGGATCTGGACGTCCTGCGTTCGCTGTACCACGAGGCCACCCAGGGCGGGGGCGCCGACAACCGGGCCGTGCGCGGGCGGATGCTCACCGACGCCCTGGTCCTGGTGCGGGGACCGCTGCTGGCCGATCGGCCGGAGGGCCGCTACCGGTGGCTCGGGCACGAGATCGTCGACGCCCGGTTGCCGTTGCTCGTGGCCGACATCGGGCTGGCGTTGTCCGAGTTCCATCTGGAGAAGGACCGCGCGGAGAAGGCCATCGAGGCGTTGACCGCCGCCCTGCGCACCGCGCCCGGCGACGAACGGCTGTGGCACCGGCTGTTGCGGGCCACGCACTCCACCGGCGACGCGGACCGTCTCCGCGCCCTGGCGGTCGACCTCGTCGCGCGGGGCGGTCCCCGGGGGGTTCCGCCCCGGACGGAGGCGCTGCTGGACGAGTTGCTGCCGACGTGGCGTGAGAGCGCCGCCGCGGCGGGATGAGGGCGACACCGGCCGGCGTCGCCGGTACGGGGGACCCGGGCGCGGGCCTTGGCCCGCCGGGTGCGGCGGGGACGGGGATCGGGCAGTCGGGCGCCGTCCCCTCGGATCTCGGGCTGTCCGGGCTCGGGGCATGGGGGGCCGCCGAGTCCTGGGTGATCGTCGGCGCCCTGCTGTGGGGCGTGGTCGCCGGGGTGCTGTTGCCGAGGGCCGCGTATCGGTTCGCGGCCCCGGCCGGCGAGCCGTGGCGGGACCGTTGCCCCGGCGGCCACGCGATCTCCGGTTGGTTGGGGCGCGCGCGGTGTGTGTCGTGTGCCGGCGGGTCGGTGGGGGACCCTGGGGGCTTCTACGGGCCCGGTCCGGCACTCCCCGCCGTCACCGCGCTCGTCTGTGTCGCCCTGGCCGCGACCGTCGGTGTCCGGCCCGAGCTGGCGGTCTGGCTGGCGCTGGCCCCGGTCGGGGTGCTGCTGGCCGTCGTCGACCTGCGCGTGTCGCGGCTTCCGGACCCGCTGACTCTGCCGTTCGCCGGTGCGACGGTGGTGCTGCTGGGCCTGGTCGCGCCCGCCCCCGGGGCCGCCGGCTCCTGGACAGGAGCCCTGTCGGGCGGCCTCGTCCTGGGGGCCGGTCATCTCGCGCTGTGGCTGCTCAACCCGGCCGGCATGGGGTTCGGCGACGTGAAGCTGGCGCTCGGCGTCGGCGCCGTCCTCGGCTGGTACGGCTGGCCGGTGCTGCTGCTGGGCACGACCGCCGGGTTCGTCCTGGGCGCCGGATACGGCGGTCTGCTGGTTCTCCGGCGGCGGGCGGGCCGGGGGACGGCCATCGCCTTCGGACCGTTTCTCCTCGCGGGGGCCCTGCTGGGGCTGCTGGTGGGGGCCCGCTCGGCCTGACGCCGGTCGTCCGGGGCCGCCGGCGTAGGCTGGTCCGGCCCGTCCACACCCCACCCCTGAGAGGGACGCCGGTGACCGAGAAGGCCGACCTTCAGCCCATCCTCGACCGCGCCGCCGCCGGTGGGCGGATCACCCCCGACGAAGCCCTGGTCCTGTACCGGGACGCCCCGTTGCACGCGCTCGGGGCCGCGGCGGACGCCGTGCGAAGGCACGGCTACGCCGGCAGCGAGCACATCGCCACGTACATCATCGAGCGCAACATCAACTACACCAACGTGTGCGTCACCGCCTGCCGGTTCTGCGCCTTCTACGCGGCTCCCAAGGACAAGGAGAAGGGCTGGACACGCGGTCTGGACGACATCCTGCGCCGGTGCGCCGAGACGGTGGAGCTGGGCGGCACCCAGGTGATGTTCCAGGGTGGTCACCACCCCGACTACGGCGTGGAGTACTACGAGGAGCACTTCTCCGCGATCAAGAGGGAGTTCCCGCAGCTCGTCATCCACAGCCTGGGGGCGAGCGAGGTCGAGCACATGGCGCGGATCTCCGGCGTCTCCGTCGAGGAGGCCGTCACCCGGATCCACCGGGCCGGGTTGGACTCCTTCGCCGGCGCCGGCGCCGAACTCCTGCCGGAGCGGCCCCGCAAGGCCATCGCGCCCCTGAAGGAGTCCGGCGAGCGCTGGCTGGAGATCATGGAGATCGCGCACGGGCTCGGCGTGGAGTCCACGTCCACCATGCTCATGGGGACCGGCGAGACCAACGCCGAGCGGATCGAGCACCTGCGGATGATCCGCGAGACGCAGGACCGCACGGGTGGCTTCCGGGCCTTCATCCCGTACACCTACCAGCCGGAGAACAACCACCTGAAGGGACGCACCCAGGCGACGATCTTCGAGTACCTGCGGATGATCGCCGTCGCCCGCCTCTTCCTGGACAACGTCCGGCACATCCAGGGTTCCTGGCTGACCACGGGCAAGGAGATCGGGCAGCTATCCCTGCACTATGGCGCCGACGACCTGGGCTCGATCATGCTGGAGGAGAACGTCGTCTCCTCGGCCGGCGCCCGGCACCGATCCAACCGGCTGGAGATCATCGACCTGATCCGCGGCGCGGGCCGCGTCCCGGCACAGCGCTCCACCACCTACGAGCACCTCGTCGTGCACGACGATCCGGCCGACGACCCGACCGACGAGCGAATCGTCTCCCATCTGTCGTCCACCGCGATCGAGGGCGGGACCGCGCACCCCGAACTCACCCTCCTCGCGGCCGACTGACCGCCCCGTGCTGACCGTCCACGTCGCGGAGGCGTCGCCCGAGCTCGCCGTGCTGGTCGACGGGGCGCGGTTGGCGGCCGTCGGACCGTACGAGGAGGTGGCCGCCGCCGACCCGCGCGCGCGGGTCCGCCGCTGGCCCGGCGTCCTCACCCCGGGCCTGCTCAACCCGTACGGTCCGGAGCTGCTGGAGCACGCCTACCACCCCGACCCCCGGGAGGCCGAGCGACTGGGCACCGAACCCGTCCTTGGCGAGCGCGCCCGGAGCCTCCTGCGCGCGGACGCGACGGCCCTCGGCGCGTCCGCGCGGCGCGGCGTGGGGAGAATGCTGGCGCACGGCACCGTCGCCATCGCCGGCGAGCCGCGTGCCCGACCCGTCCAGGACGCGGTGCGGCGCGCCGGCCTTGCCCTCGCGCCGCGCCCGCACGCCCCCGAGGGCCCCGCCTCCCTCTGGCCGTCGCCGCTGGTGCTCCTGCCGGGGCCGGTCGTGGGCGGTCCGGCCCGGTTCGCGGTGTTCGCCGTGACCGACCTGGCGGCGTTGGCCCGCTCGGGCCCTTCGACCTGCGTGGCCACCGTGATCGGCGGGAGGCTGGTCCACCGGCGCGCGTAGGGCTCACCTCGGTGGTCGGGCGGGCCACGGCGGACGCCGGCGCGCCCGGGCGCGGCGACCGCCGGAGTCGCGGTCGCCTCCGCGCGCCGCGGATCGGTGGGCCGAGGCCCTTCCGTCGGGTGCCGCCGGGGGACGGTGGGTCGGCCCGGCGCGCGGGCCGTCGGTGTGGCGCCCCGGGCGCGACGCCCCGCCGGTGGGGTCGGCCGGTGGTCCTGCGAGAATGGGCGCGTGACCCGTGCCTCCCTGACCAAGCGGCCCAGTGAAGTCGCCACGATGTTCGATGGCGTCGCCGAGCGCTACGACCTCACCAACGACGTGCTGTCGCTCGGCCGGGACCGGGCGTGGCGCAGGGAGGTCGCGCGGGCCGTCGACGCCCGCCCCGGCCTGCGGATCCTCGATCTGGCCGCGGGCACCGCCACCTCGTCCCTCCCCTTCGCGCGGGCCGGGGCCCACGTGGTCCCGTGCGACTTCTCCCTCGGGATGCTGCGTGTCGGCAAGCGTCGGCATCCGCGGCTGCCGTTCACGGCGGGGGACGCCACCCGGCTGCCCTTCGCCGACGACGTCTTCGACGCCGTCACCATCTCCTTCGGTCTGCGCAACGTGCAGGACACCGACGCCGCGCTGCGCGAGTTGTACCGGGTGACGCGTCCGGGCGGGCGGATCGTCGTCTGCGAGTTCTCGCACCCGACCTGGGCGCCGTTCCGCACGGTCTACACCGGGTACCTGATGCGGGCGCTGCCGCCGGTCGCCCGTACGGTCTGCTCGAACCCGGACGCCTACGTCTACCTGGCCGAGTCCATCCGCGCATGGCCCGACCAGGCGGGGCTCGCGAGCCGGCTCACCGCGGCGGGTTGGTCGCGGGTGGCCTGGCGCGATCTGACCGGCGGAGTGGTGGCCCTGCACCGCGGCTTCAAGGGCTGACCCGCCTCGAACCGGGCGGGTGTCCCGCCCCGAGAGGCGTCCGGGGAGCGTGTCGGCCGGGCGGGCGTCGCGGCGCCGGGGCGGCCCCCCGGCCGGACAACGCCGGCGCTCCGGAGGTCGGTTCACCGACCGCCCCTGGGCCGGGGGAGTGGGGACGCTGCATAGACTGCCGGTGTCCGGTGCCGTTCGGCACGTGGTTCACCGACCCGGGGGAGTACCCGACGTGACCGAGCCCCTGTCCGGCAACACCAACACCGCGGACGTGATCGTCGTGGGCGCGGGGCCGGCCGGCTCCACGACGGCGTACCACCTCGCCAGGGCCGGACTCGACGTCCTCCTGCTGGAGAAGACGGCGTTCCCTCGTGAGAAGGTCTGCGGCGACGGCCTCACGCCCCGCGCGGTCAAGCAGCTCGTCGCCATGGGCATCGACGTCTCCGAGGAGGCCGGTTGGCTGCGCAACAAGGGCCTGCGCATCATCGGCGGCGGCGTCCGGCTCCAGCTGGACTGGCCCGACCTGGCCTCCTTCCCCGACTACGGACTCGTGCGCAAGCGGGACGACTTCGACGAACAACTCGCTCGGCAGGCCCGGAAGGCCGGCGCCCGCCTGTACGAGCGGTGCAACGTGTCCGGGCCCGTCGTCGACGACCGCACCGGGCGCGTCACCGGCGTGCGGGCGCGCCTCGGCGAGGAGAAGCGGGAGGTGTCCTTCCACGCGCCGCTGGTGGTGGCGGCGGACGGCAACTCCACGCGGCTGTCCCTGGCGATGGGGCTGCATCGGCGCGAGGACCGTCCGATGGGTGTGGCCGTCCGCACGTACTTCACCAGCCCCCGCCACGACGACGACTACCTGGAGTCCTGGCTGGAGCTCTGGGACCGTCGCGGCCCCCAGGACCGGCTGCTGCCGGGCTACGGCTGGATCTTCGGCATGGGAGACGGCACCAGCAACGTGGGTCTGGGCGTGCTGAACACCTCCGATTCCTTCAAGGAGCTCGACTGGCGCGAGGTCCTGAAGGCCTGGTGCGCGTCGATGCCCCCGGAGTGGGGGTACACGCCGGAGAACATGACCGGCCCGATCCGGGGGGCCGCCCTGCCCATGGCCTTCAACCGCCAACCGCACTACACGCGGGGTCTGCTGCTCGTCGGCGACGCCGGGGGGCTGGTGAACCCCTTCAACGGAGAGGGGATCGCCTACGCGATGGAGTCCGGACAGATCGCCGCCGAGATCGTGGTCCAGGCGCACGCCCGGTCGACGCCGGCGCAGCGGGAGACGGCGCTGCGGGGCTACCCCCGGGTCCTGAAGGACACCTATGGGGGCTACTACACCCTCGGTCGGGCCTTCGTGAAGCTCATCGGGAATCCGCAGGTGATGCGGATCGCGGCCCAGCGGGGGCTGACTCACCCGATGCTGATGAGATTCACCCTCAAGCTGCTCGCCAACCTCACCGATCCGACGGGCGGCGACGCGATGGACCGGGTCATCAACGGTCTGAGCCGGGTGGCACCCAAGGCCTGAGGGAAAGGGGAGCGCTCGCGGGGTGGGTCCCGCGCGCGTGCCGTCCGCGTGCTACCCGCGCGGGATCGTGGTCCGCGCGGGCGCGTGGTGTGTCGGCACGCGCCCGAGGTCCGTCCGCGCGCGGCGGCCCCGGACTCCGGGCGCGCGCCCGGCGCTCGTGTCAGAGCACCCGCACCGCGCCGCTCGGCGGGTCGTAGGAGAGCGGCTGCTGCACCACGCCCGTGGACGGATTCTGCGCGCCGACGAACTGGCCGTCGCCGATGTAGACGGCGACATGGTAGGCGCTGCCCGCGGCGCCCCAGTAGAGGATGTCGCCGGGCAGCAGGTTGTCCAGCGAGACCTGGGTGCCCGCGGTGGACTGGGACTGCGAGACGCGGGGCAGATCGATGCCGGCCTGCTTGAAGGCCGCCTGCACCAGACCGGAGCAGTCCCAGGAGTTGGGTCCGGAGCTGCCCAGCACGTAGGCGTCGCCGACCTGGGCCCGCGCGAAGGCGACGACGGCCGCGGCCGAGCCGGTGGCCGAGGGGGCGGTGGTGGTCGTGCCCGCGCTCGCGGAGGGCGCGGAGGCCGTGTCGGACGCGGCGGTCGTTCCGCCGGCCGCGGTGAGGGTGGTCCGCTCGGCGTCGCGGGAGGCGCGCTCGGCGGCGGCCTCACGCTCCTCCTCCTCGGCCCGCTCCCGGGCCTCCTCCGCCTTCTTCGCCGCCTCCGCCCGCTCCTTGGCCTTCTCCAGGTCGGTCTCGGCCTGCTTGGCGGCCTTCGCCACCGCGGCGTCGCGTTCGGCGCGCAGCTCGTAGTGGGCGGCCGCCTGCTCGGTGACCTCGGCGGACTGCGCGACCTGGGCGGCCAGGTCGCCCGTCAGCGTGGGCAGCTCGAAGGTCTGGGTGAGTGGCTCGGCGGCGCTCGCCGAAGCCGAGGCCCCGGCGACGGCCAGGGTACTGAGGACGCCGCCGGCGACTCCGGCCCGCATCGCGATCCTGGACGCGCTGCGGCGGGGCTTCCGGTGACTCCGTATGTGAGCGGTGTGGGACATGGAAACAACCGGTATCAGGAGCTTGTCCATACCTTCAAGGAACGTGGGGTGCGCCACAGTTGTTCAACCACCCCGTCGAATCCCGGGCGTGTCGAGCTTTATTGACGCCGTAACGGACATAGCGGACAGCCGTGATACGCCTGTGATCTCGGGCTTTGATCGTTACGCCCGAATTGCCCATCGCCTACCACCGGTCCGGACGGATGGCCAAGCCCGCTTCTCACGCGTCTCTCATGTCCGTGACCGAGGTCACGGAACGGCGGCGCTCCGGCTCGCGTCCGGGGGTGGTCGACGCGTCCGGGTCCGCTCGTGAACGCGCGCACGTGCCCGGGTGTCCTCGGTGGCGTCGTCGATGAGCGGACGCGTCGCATTATCAGGGCGGGGGGCGGGTCGCGAATTTGCCCGCCCGGCAGCGCTCTTGATATGGGAACAACCGCTCCGGCCTGCGATGACGAGCGAATTTGTCACCTATGGTGATCAGTCGGACACTTCTGGTGTGAAGCTCACCGCTGATCCGACTTCATGATCCTTCGTCAGGTGGTGGAGATCACAAACATCGGGGGATACCCCGTGTCGCAGATCACAGAGCGACGGGCATAGGATGCGGGACAGTCGGGCTTGTGACCTGCTTCACATGTTCGCGATCTTCGTCGGGTACCGCCGGGGTTCGCGGGGATGCCGAGGCGGACGCGAGCCTCGTGCAACCGCCAGCAGTCAGCGCCGACTGAGAGGAGCGAGGAGCGGTGAACGCGTACGCGCCCATCCTCGTACTGGGAGCCCTCGGAGCAGGCTTTGCGATCTTCTCCGTGGTCATGGCCACGATGATCGGTCCGAAGCGGTACAACCGGGCCAGGCTCGAAGCGTACGAGTGCGGGATCGAGCCGACCCCCACGCCGGCCGGCGGCGGGCGCTTCCCCATCAAGTACTACCTGACGGCGATGCTCTTCATCATCTTCGACGTCGAGATCGTCTTCCTCTACCCCTGGGCCGTCAGCTTCGACGCCCTGGGGCTCTTCGGGCTCGTGGAGATGCTGCTCTTCGTGCTCACCGTCTTCGTCGCGTACGCGTACGTATGGCGGCGCGGCGGCCTGGAATGGGACTGAGGGGCCACACGTCATGGGACTCGAGGAAAAGCTGCCGAGCGGCTTCCTGTTGACCACCGTCGAACAGGCCGTGGGATGGGCGCGCAAGTCGTCCGTCTTCCCGGCCACCTTCGGCCTGGCCTGCTGTGCCATCGAGATGATGACCACCGGCGCCGGCCGCTACGACCTGGCGCGCTTCGGGATGGAGGTATTCCGCGGCTCCCCCCGTCAGGCGGACCTCATGATCGTCGCCGGTCGGGTCAGCCAGAAGATGGCGCCGGTGCTGCGCCAGGTCTACGACCAGATGCCGAACCCCAAGTGGGTGATCTCCATGGGGGTGTGCGCCTCCTCCGGCGGCATGTTCAACAACTACGCGATCGTCCAGGGCGTCGACCACGTCGTCCCGGTCGACATCTACCTGCCCGGCTGTCCGCCGCGGCCCGAGATGCTGTTGGACGCGATCATCAAGCTGCATCACAAGATCCAGAACTCCAAGCTCGGAGTGAACGCCGAGGAAGCGGCCCGCGAGGCGGAGGAAGCGGCGCTCAAGGCCCTGCCCACCATCGAGATGAAGGGGCGGCGGCGATGAGCGACGACCCCACCGGGACCGAACCGGAGCCGCGACCGCCCGGGGAGGGCCTTCCCGGCCGACGCGAGGGGGGCGGCGAGGAGATCCGCGTCCAGCGAGGCATGTTCGGCGCCACCGGCGCCGGCGACACCTCCGGCTACGGCGGCCTGGTCCGTTCGATCCGCCTCCCCGGACCGGCGAGCAGGCCGTACGGCGGCTGGTTCGACGAGGTCGCCGACGAGTTGGAGGGCGCGCTGGAGGAACAGGACCTCCCGCCCGACGAGGCGATCGAGAAGACGGTCGTCGACCGCGACGAACTGACCTTCCACGTCGCCCGCGAACACCTGCCGAGCGTCGCCCGCACCCTGCGCGACGACCCCGCCCTGCGCTTCGAGTTGTGCACCGGCGTCAGCGGCGTGCACTACCCCGAGGACCGAGAACGCGAGCTGCACGCCGTCTACCACCTGCGGTCGATCACCCACAACCGGCTCATCCGCCTGGAGGTCGGCGTCCCCGACGCCGACGCCCGCATCCCCTCGCTCGTCTCGATCTACCCGACCAACGACTGGCACGAGCGGGAGACCTACGACTTCTTCGGCATCGTCTTCGAGGGCCACCCGGCCCTGACCCGGATCATGATGCCGGACGACTGGCAGGGCTTCCCGCAGCGCAAGGACTACCCCCTCGGCGGCATTCCGATCGAGTACAAGGGCGCCCGGATCCCGGCTCCGGACCAGCGGAGGTCGTACACATGAGCAGTTCGCACGCCTCGCCCCGGGAGACCACCGAGGGGCCGGTCTACACGGTCACCGGAGGCGACTGGGACGAGGTCGTCCAGTCCGCCGCCCGCGCCGACGACCAACGCATCGTCGTCAACATGGGTCCTCAACACCCGTCCACCCACGGGGTGCTCCGCCTCATCCTGGAGATCGACGGCGAGACCGTCACCGAGGCCCGGTGCGGCATCGGCTACCTCCACACCGGTATCGAGAAGAACCTCGAATACCGCACCTGGACCCAGGGCACCACGTTCGTGACGCGCATGGACTACCTGACGTCCTTCTTCAACGAGACCGCCTACTGCCTCGCGGTCGAGCGGCTCCTCGGCATCGAGGACCGCGTCCCGGACCGGGCCACGGTCGTCCGGGTGCTGCTGATGGAACTGAACCGCCTCTCCTCCCACCTGGTGGCCATCGCCACCGGAGGCATGGAACTCGGCGCCACCACCGTCATGATCTACGGCTTCCGCGACCGCGAGCTGATCCTGGACATCTACGAGTTGATCACCGGGCTCCGGATGAACCACGCCTACATCCGCCCCGGTGGCCTGGCGCAGGACCTGCCACCCGGATCGGTCGACCGCGTTCGGGAGTTGGTGCGCACCCTCCGGGAGAACCTCCCGGAGTACGACAAGCTCGCCACGGGCAACCCGGTCTTCAAGGCGCGCCTCCAGGGGATCGGCCACCTGGACCTGGCGGGGTGCATGGCCCTGGGCGCCACCGGTCCCGTCCTGCGGTCCACCGGACTGCCGCACGACCTGCGCAAGGCGCAGCCGTACTGCGGCTACGAGACCTACGACTTCGACGTGCCGACCACCGACACCTGCGACTCCTACGGTCGCTTCCTGATCCGGCTGGAGGAGATGCGCCAGTCCCTCCGGATCGTCGAGCAGTGCCTGGACCGGCTGGAGCCCGGGCCGGTCATGGTGGACGACAAGAAGATCGCCTGGCCCGCCCAGCTCGCGCTCGGTCCGGACGGCCTCGGCAACTCCCTCGACCACATCAAGAAGATCATGGGCACGTCCATGGAGGCCCTGATCCACCACTTCAAGCTGGTCACGGAGGGGTTCCGAGTACCGCCCGGCCAGGTCTACGCGGCGGTCGAGTCCCCCAAGGGAGAACTGGGCGTACACGCCGTCTCCGACGGCGGCACCCGCCCCTACCGGGTCCACTACCGAGACCCGTCCTTCACCAACCTGCAGGCGATGGCGGCGATGTGCGAGGGCGGCCAGGTCGCCGACGTCATCGTCGCCGTCGCGTCCATCGACCCCGTGATGGGAGGCGTCGACCGGTGACCGCGAGTTCCTCGGAGCGCGGCGTCAGCCTCGGTATGCCCGAGCCGCCCGCCCCCGACTACCCGGCCGACGTCCGGGCGCGCCTGGAGGCCGACGCGCGCGAGATCGTCGCCCGCTACCCCGACCCCCGGTCGGCGCTGCTGCCGCTGCTGCACCTGGCGCAGTCCGAGGAGGGCCACGTCAGCCGCACCGGTGTCCGGTTCTGCGCGGACGTCCTCGGCCTCACCACCGCCGAGGTGACGGCGGTGGCCACCTTCTATTCCATGTACCGGCGCGGGCCCTCGGGCGACTACCAGGTCGGTGTCTGCACCAACACCCTGTGCGCGGTGATGGGCGGCGACGCCATCTTCGAGGAGCTCCGAGCCCACCTGGGCGTCGACAACGGCGGCACCACCGAGGACGGCAAGGTCACCCTGGAGCACATCGAGTGCAACGCCGCCTGCGACTACGCGCCGGTGGTGATGGTCAACTGGGAGTTCTTCGACAACCAGACGCCCGCGAGCGCCCGCCGTCTCGTCGACGACCTCCGCCACGACCGGCCCGTCACACCCACCCGGGGTGCCCGACTGTGCACCTTCAAGGAGACCGCCCGGCTGCTCGCGGGCTTCCCCGACACCCGCGAGGGAGCGGTGGAGGGCGGGGGCGGCGCGGGAGCGGCATCCCTGGCCGGGCTGCGTCTGGCCAAGGGCGAGGGTGCCGCGCGCGTGGTACAGCCACGGGTCGGCGGCCCGCAGCCCGGGCAGGAGGAACGGTCTCCGGCCGATCGGCCGGAGAGGAGGAGCGGCGCGCGTGAGGCCCCGTCGTCGCCGGGGCCCGACCGGCCGCCGTCCGCCACCCGTGACGAGGGGGCCCCACCCCGGCCCTCCGCGTCGTCCGGGCCCACCGCCGAGGAGGGGGAGTGAGGACCTTGGCCGCCGAGATCAAGGACACGAGTCCGGAGAAGCTGCTGACACCGGTGCTCTCGGCCTTCTGGGACGAGGAGCGGTCCTGGTCGCTCGACGTCTACCACAGGCACGGGGGCTACCAGGGGCTGCGCAAGGCGCTTGCCATGGATCCGGACGAGGTGATCGCGTACGTCAAGGAGTCGGGACTGCGCGGGCGCGGCGGGGCGGGGTTTCCCACCGGGATGAAGTGGCAGTTCATCCCGCAGGGTGATGCCAAGCCGCACTACCTCGTGGTCAACGCCGACGAGTCGGAGCCCGGCACCTGCAAGGACATGCCGCTCCTGCTGGCCAACCCGCACAGCCTCGTCGAGGGCATGGTGATCGCGTGCCACGCCATCAGGTCCTCGCACGCCTTCGTCTACCTGCGCGGCGAGGTCGTCCCGGTGCTGCGGCGGGTGCGGGCGGCCGTGGCGGAGGCCCGGGAGGCGGGCTACCTCGGCCGGGACATCCTGGGCAGCGGGCTCGACCTCGACATCACGGTGCACGCGGGAGCCGGCGCGTACATCTGCGGCGAGGAGACCGCCTTGCTCGACTCGTTGGAGGGTCGGCGGGGCCAACCCCGACTGCGCCCGCCCTTCCCCGCAGTGGAGGGCCTCTACGCCTGTCCCACCGTGGTGAACAACGTCGAGTCGATCGCCTCGGTTCCCGCCATCATGGATCGTGGCAAGGACTGGTTCCGCTCCATGGGCAGCGAGAAGTCCCCGGGCTTCACCCTTTACTCGCTGAGCGGCCACGTCGCCGCCCCCGGCCAGTACGAGGCGCCTCTCGGTGTGACGCTGCGTCGGCTGCTCGACGTCAGCGGCGGCATGCGCCCCGGGCACCGACTCAAGTTCTGGACACCGGGCGGCTCCTCGACGCCGCTGCTCACCGCCGACCACCTCGACGTGCCCCTCGACTACGAGGCGGTCGCCGAGGCGGGCTCCATGCTGGGCACGAAGGCGTTGCAGTGCTTCGACGAGACGACCTGTGTGGTGCGTGCCGTCACCCGCTGGACGGAGTTCTACGCGCACGAGTCCTGCGGCAAGTGCACGCCCTGCCGGGAAGGCACCTACTGGCTTGTCCAACTGTTGCGTGACATCGAGGCCGGCAAGGGCTCGATGGACGACCTGGGGAAGCTGACCGACATCGCCGACAACGTCAACGGCAAGTCGTTCTGCGCCCTGGGCGACGGCGCGGCCTCGCCGATCCTTTCCTCGCTGGCGTACTTCCGCGAGGAGTACGAGCAGCACATCACGGGCCGTGGCTGCCCCTTCGACCCGGCCAGGTCGACAGCCTGGGCCGACCTCACGGAGGTGAACGCGTGACCGTGACGACCAACACCGCCTCCGGAGGGGGCGAGGCGGCCCTCCCCCCCGAGGACGCCGTGACCCTGACCATCGACGGGGCGGCGATCACCGTGCCCAAGGGCACCCTGGTCATCCGCGCGGCCGAGCGCCTGGGCATCGAGATCCCCCGGTTCTGCGACCATCCGCTGCTCGACCCGGCGGGCGCGTGCCGCCAGTGCATCGTCGAGGTCGAGGGCCAGCGCAAGCCCATGGCCTCCTGCACCATCGCCTGCACCGAGGGGATGGTGGTCAGGACCCAGCTGACCTCGCCGGTCGCGGAGAAGGCCCAACAGGGCGTGATGGAGCTGCTGCTGATCAACCATCCGCTGGACTGTCCGGTCTGCGACAAGGGCGGCGAGTGCCCCCTGCAGAATCAGGCGATGTCGCACGGTCGGGCGGAGTCCCGGTTCGAGGGGCGCAAGCGCACCTTCGAGAAGCCGGTACCGCTGTCCACCCAGGTGCTGCTCGATCGCGAGCGATGCGTCCTGTGCGCGCGATGCACCCGATTCTCCCAGCAGATCGCGGGCGACCCGATGATCGAGATGCTGGAGCGCGGCGCTCTTCAGCAGGTCGGCAGCGGCGAGGGCGACCCGTTCCTGTCGTACTTCTCAGGAAACACCATCCAGATCTGTCCGGTGGGGGCGCTCACCTCGGCGGCGTACCGCTTCCGGTCACGCCCCTTCGACCTGGTGTCCTCCTCGGGGGTCTGCGAACACTGCGCGGGAGGGTGCGCGATCCGCACCGACCACCGGCGCGGCAGGGTCATGCGTCGGCTCGCCGAGGACGACCCCGAGGTCAACGAGGAGTGGATCTGCGACAAGGGGCGCTTCGCGTTCCGCTACGCGCAGCAGCGGGACCGGCTGCGCACACCGCTGGTGCGCGGACCGGAGGGCGAGTTGGAGCCCGCCTCCTGGCCGGAGGCACTGCGAGTCGCCGCCCAGGGGCTGCTGGCCTCGCGGGGCCGGACGGGTGTGCTGACCGGTGGCCGCCTCACCGTCGAGGACGCCTACGCGTACGCCAAGTTCGCCAGGGTCGCGTTGGGCACCAACGACATCGACTTCCGGGCCCGGCCGCACAGCGCCGAGGAGGCCGACTTCCTGGCCGCGCGGGTCGCCGGTCGCGGTGTCGACCTCGACGGTTCGGGAGCGACCTACACCTCCCTGGAGCGCGCGCCCGCGGTGCTGTTGGTGGGTCTCGAAGCCGAGGAGGAGGCCCCCGGCGTGTTCCTGCGACTGCGCAAGGGCGTGCGCCGGCACGGGCAACGGGTGTTCTCCCTGGCCGGTCACGCCACCCGAGGGCTGCGCAAGGTCGACGGGACGCTGCTGCCGACGGCACCGGGCACCGAGACCGAGTGGCTGGACGCGCTCGCCGGCGGCGTCGGTCTCGACGAGCAGGGTGGGCCGGCCGCCGAGGCGTTGCGGACGCAGGGCGCGTTGATCGTGGTGGGGGAGCGGCTGGCCGCGGTCGACGGAGGGCTCACCTCCGCAGTGCGGGCGGCTTCGGCCACCGGAGCCGGGCTGGTGTGGATCCCGCGCCGCGCCGGGGAGCGGGGCGCCGTGGAGGTCGGCGCGCTGCCGACTCTGCTGCCGGGTGGGCGTCCCGCGACCGACCCCCGGGCGCGCGAGGAGGTCGCGGCCCTGTGGGGCGTGGCCGAACTGCCGCGCCGGCACGGGCGGGACACCGCGCGGATGATCGACGCCGCGGCGTCCGGGGAACTCCAGGCCCTGCTGGTCGCGGGCGTGGAGGTGGACGACCTGCCCGATCCGGCCCGCGCCCGCGCGGCCCTCGCCGAGGTCGGGTTCCTGGTCTCGCTGGAGCTGCGGCCCGGTGCCGTGACCGACCTCGCCGACGTCGTCCTGCCCGTGGCGGCGGTCGTGGAGAAGGCGGGCACCTTCCTCGACTGGGAGGGCAGGGTCCGCTCCTTCGAGGCCGCGCTCAAACCCGAGCAGACGACCCGGCCCCCGGCACCGACCGACGCGCGGGTTCTGCAGATGTTGGCGGACGCCATGGACGTCCATCTCGGGCTGCCGGACCTGCGGACGCTGCGCTCCGAGGTGGACCGGCTCGGTGTCTGGGGCGGGCCCCGGGCCGCGGGGCCCACCGCCACGGCCGGGGCCCTGCCGCGACCGGCCGCCGGGCAGGCAGTGCTGGCGGGACACCGGCTGCTCCTCGACCACGGCCTGCTCCAGCGGGGCGACGAGGCGCTGGCCGGTACCCGACACCCCGCCGTCGCCCGGGTATCCGCCGCCACGGCGGCCGAGGCGGGCGTCGAGGACGGCGCGGTCCTCGCCGTCACGGGTCCGGCGGGCACCGTCGAGTTGCCCCTGCGGGTCACCGTCATGCCGGACCGGGTGGTCTGGCTCCCGCTGAACTCCGTCGGCCGGGGTGTGGCCGCCGATGCCGGCGCTTCGCCCGGCTCCCTCGTCCGCGTCGGACCGGCGTCGGGCGCCGGTCGGGACCGGGAGGTGGGCGCGTGAGCGGGTTCCTCGTCGCGGGGGAGATCCCCCTGGCCGCCGACGATCTGTCGATGTTCGGCCGCGACCCGTGGTGGCTGGTGCTGCTCAAGGCGGTGTTCTGCTTCGCCTTCCTGATGGTGACGGTCCTGATCTCCATCGTCATGGAGCGGAAGGTCGTCGCCTGGATGCAGCGTCGTGTCGGTCCCAACCGGCACGGGCCCTGGGGCATGCTCCAGTCCCTGGCCGACGGCGTGAAGCTCATGCTCAAGGAGGACGTGGTCGTCCGGCGCGCCGACAAGGTGGTGTACGTCCTGGCCCCGGTGGTCGCGGCGGTGCCGGCCTTCCTGTCGATCGCCGTGATCCCCTTCGGGCCCGCCGGCAACGAGGTCTCGATCTTCGGTCAGCGCACCACGATGCAGCTCACCGACCTGCCGATCGCGGCCCTCTACCTCCTCGCGGTCGGCGCGGTCGGCGTCTACGGCATGGTGCTGGCGGGCTGGAGTTCCGGGTCGACCTATCCCCTCCTGGGCGGACTGCGGTCGGCCGCGCAGATGATCTCCTACGAGATCGCCATGGGTGCCGCGTTCGCCTCGGTCTTCCTGTACTCCGGTTCGCTGTCGACCTCCTCGATCGTGGGCCAGCAGGAGGACCGCTGGTTCCTGGTGCTGCTGCCGGTCTCCTTCCTTCTGTACGTCGTCACGATGGTCGGGGAGACCAGCCGGGCCCCCTTCGACATGCCCGAGTCCGAGGGCGACCTGGTCGGCGGTTTCAACACCGAGTACTCGTCGATCAAGTTCGCGATGTTCATGCTCGCCGAATACGTGCACATGGTGACGGTCTCCATGATCGCGACCACGTTGTTCCTCGGCGGCTGGCGGGCGCCTTGGCCGATCAGCACCTTCTGGGAGGGCGCCAACCACGGTTGGTGGCCGATGCTGTGGTTCGTCGTCAAGGTGGTGCTGCTGCTGTTCGGGTTCGTCTGGCTGCGGGGCACCCTCCCCCGGGTCCGGTACGACCAGCTGATGAAGCTGGGCTGGAAGGTGCTCATCCCGGTCTCGCTGGTGTGGCTGATGCTCGTCGCCGCGGTGCGGGCCCTGCGCAACGAGGGCTATGGCTTCGCGGACATCGCGCTCTGGATCGGTGGGGCCGTGCTCGCGTTGCTTCTGCTCTCCTTCGTGGTCGACATGTACCGCGAGCGGGCCCGGGGGGCGGAGCCACCGGCGGAGGAGCCCGCCGACGCGGTCGCCCCGTTCGATCCCATGGCGGGCGGTTTCCCCGTACCTCCGCTTCCGGGGCAGGAGTTGCCACCGGTGCCCCGCCGCCGGCCGCGCCGGGAGCGGGAGCTGATCGTCAGTGGCGGACCGGATGCTCACGGTGACGTGCCGCTGGGTCGATCCACCGAAGGAAAGGAGGGGTCCGATGGCTGAGGAGCCCGAGGAGGCCGGACGGAGCGAACCCGGCTTCCACAACCCCGTGGCCGGTTTCGGCGTGACCTTCAAGGCCATGTTCCGCAAGCGCCTCACGGAACAGTATCCGGAGCAGCGCAAGACCACCGCTCCCCGTTTCCACGGGCGACACCGGCTCAACCGGCACCCCGACGGTCTGGAGAAGTGCGTCGGCTGCGAGTTGTGCGCATGGGCCTGCCCGGCGGACGCCATCTACGTGGAGGGCGCCGACAACACCGACGAGGAGCGCTATTCCCCGGGAGAGCGATACGGGCGCGTCTATCAGATCAACTACGCGCGCTGCATCCTCTGCGGGCTGTGCATCGAGGCGTGCCCCACCCGGGCCCTCACGATGACCAACGAGTTCGAGCTGGCCGACTCCACCCGCGCCGACCTCATCTACACCAAGGAGCAGTTGCTCGCGGGGTTGGAGGAAGGCATGGTCGACAGCCCCCACGCCATGTACCCCGGCACCGACGAGCAGGACTACTACCGGGGCCTGGTGACGGAAGCCGCGCCGGGCACCGAGCGGCAGACGGTCGCCTCCCAGGACGAGACCGTGCAGGAGGCCGCCTCGACCTTCGGCGACGACGAACCGGCCTCGGGCAAGGTGATCGAGCGATGACCGGCCACCTCGCCGCCTACACCACCTCCACCGGGGAGGCCGTCCAGTTCTGGATCCTCGGCACGGTCGCGGTGGTCGGCGCCCTGGGCACGGTCCTGTTGAGGCGGGCGGTGCACAGCGCGCTCTGCCTGGCCGGCACCATGATCGTGCTGGCCGTCTTCTACCTGGCCAACGGGGCCTACTTCCTCGGTGTCGTGCAGATCGTGGTCTACACCGGGGCCATCATGATGCTGTTCCTGTTCGTCGTGATGCTTGTCGGCGTCACGGCCGCGGACTCGTTGAAGGAGACCCTCAGGGGTCAGCGGTGGTGGGCCCTGGTCTGCGCGCTCGGCTTCGGGGCGCTGCTCGTCGGCGGCATCGGCAACGCCTCGCTGTCGGAGTTCGCCGGCATCGGCGCCGCGAACGCGGGGGGCAACGTGCAGGGTCTCGCCGCCGCCCTGTTCACCGAGTACGTCTTCGCCTTCGAGCTGACCGGCCTTCTGCTGATCACGGCCGCCGTCGGGGCGATGGTGCTGACCCACCGGGAGCGCACCGAGCGCCCCCCCTCCCAGCGCGAGCTGGCCGAGCGACGGGTCCGCGAGGGAACCCACGTGCCGCCTCTGCCGGCGCCCGGCGTGTACGCCCGCCACAACGCCGTGGACATCGCCGGGCTGCTGCCCGACGGCACGCCCTCGGAGCTGACGGTCAGCGGGACGCTGCGCGCGCGGGGCCAGGTCCGGGACGTCTCCCGTGAGGCCCTCGAAGGGCTGCGCGCCCTGGAGCAGCGGTCCGAGGAGCGCCTGGAGCGCACGGAGATCGAGCCGACCGGATTCCGTCGGGCCGAGGAGGAGGCCGAGTGAGCCCCGTCAACTACCTCTACCTCGCCGCGCTGTTGTTCACCATCGGCGCCACCGGGGTGCTCCTTCGGCGCAACGCCATCGTGCTGTTCATGTGCGTCGAGTTGATGCTCAACGCCTGCAACCTGGCCTTCGTGGCCTTCGCCCGCATGCACGGCAACCTCGACGGCCAGGTCATCGCCTTCTTCACGATGGTCGTCGCCGCCGCGGAGGTGGTGGTGGGACTGGCGATCATCGTGTCCCTGTTCCGCTCCCGCCACTCGGCCTCGGTCGACGACGCGAGCCTGATGAAGCTGTGAGGGGTCGTTAGAACCGTGACAAACGCAGAGAATCTGATCGCGCTGCTCGTGGCGGCGCCCCTGCTCGGAGCGGCCGTGCTGCTGTGCGGGGGACGCCGGCTGGACGGCGTCGGCCACTGGGTCGGCACCGCGCTTTCGGCGGTGTCCTTCGTCCTGGCGGCGGTGCTCTTCGCCGTGATGCTGGGCCGGGGCGCCGAGGACCGCACCCTGACCCAGTACCTGTACAGCTGGATCCCGGTCGAGGGTTTCCAGGCCGATGTGGCCTTCCGGCTGGACCAGCTGTCGATGACGTTCGTGCTGTTGATCACCGGTGTCGGCTCGCTCATCCACCTCTACTCCGTGGGCTACATGGAGCACGACGAGCGCCGCCGCCGCTTCTTCGGCTACCTGAACCTCTTCCTGGCGGCGATGCTGCTCCTCGTCCTCGCCGACAACTACCTCCTGCTGTACGTGGGATGGGAGGGTGTGGGGCTCGCCTCCTACCTGCTGATCGGCTTCTGGCAGCACAAGCCCACCGCGGCCACCGCGGCGAAGAAGGCCTTCCTGGTCAACCGGGTCGGCGACATGGGCCTGTCCCTCGCGATCATGTTGATGTTCCTCTGGTTCGGGACCTTCGCCTTCGGACCGGTGCTGGGAGGCCAGGGCGAAGTCGGCCTGGCGGGCGAGGCCGGCGAGGGCCGACTCACCGCCATCGGGCTGCTGCTGCTGCTCGCCGCCTGCGGCAAGTCCGCCCAGGTGCCCCTGCAGTCCTGGCTCGGGGACGCCATGGAGGGCCCGACACCGGTCTCCGCGCTCATCCACGCCGCCACGATGGTGACGGCGGGCGTGTACCTGATCGTCCGATCCGCGGCGATCTTCAACGGGGCGCCCGACGCCCAACTGGTCGTGGCGATCGTGGGCGCGGTGACGCTGATCTTCGGAGCGATCGTCGGTTGCGCCAAGGACGACATCAAGAAGGCGCTCGCCGGCTCGACCATGTCGCAGATCGGCTACATGGTCCTCGCGGCGGGGCTCGGCCCGATCGGCTACGTCTTCGCCATCATGCACCTGGTGACCCACGGCTTCTTCAAGGCCGGACTGTTCCTCGGCGCGGGGTCCGTCATGCACGGCATGGACGACGAGGTGGACATGCGCCGGTACGGAGGGCTGCGCCGGTACATGCCGATCACCTTCGCCACCTTCGGCCTCGGCTACCTGGCCATCATCGGGTTCCCCGGTCTGTCCGGCTTCTTCTCCAAGGACAAGATCATCGAAGCGGCGTTCGCCAAGGGGGGCACCGAGGGATGGATTCTCGGCGGCGTCGCCCTCCTGGGCGCGGCGTTGACGGCCTACTACATGACGCGCGTGATGCTGATGACCTTCTTCGGCGAGGAGCGCTGGCGCCGTCCCCCGACGGCGGCGGGGGGCGAGGGGCCCACCCCCGACACCGCGCGGGCGGCTGCCCACACCCCGCCGCGGCCGCACGAGTCGCCCAAGGTCATGACGGTCCCGATGATCGTGATCGCCTTCGGCTCGGTATTCGCCGGAGGCTTTCTCGGCATCGGCGAACGCTTCGTTCACTGGCTCGAACCGATCACCGCGTACGAGCACGGCCATCCACCGATCGGCGCTCTCACGGTCACCCTGGCGACGGTCGCCACGATGGTCGTGGGCGTGGGCGTCGCCTGGGCGCAGTACGGGCGCAGGGCGGTCCCCGCCGTCGCTCCCCGAGGCTCCCTGCTCACCCGAGCGGCCCGGCGCGACCTCTACCAGGACGACGTCAACCACGTGGTCCTCGTCCGCGGCGGCGAACACCTCACACGATCCCTGGTCTACGTCGACCACACCCTGGTCGACGGCGTGGTAAACGGCACGGCGGCCTCGGTCGGCGGCCTCTCCGGGCGGGCGCGGAGGATGCAGAACGGCTTCGCGCGCTCGTACGCGGTGTCGATGTTCGGCGGCGCGGCGGTCCTGGTCGCCGCGACCCTGCTGATGAGGGCGGTCTGATGGCGATGTCCTTTCCCCTGCTCACCGTGACGGCGGCGCTCCCGGCCCTCGGCGCGATCGCGACGGCGGCCGTGCCGGCGGCCAAGCGGACCGCCGCGAAGTGGCTCGCGCTCTCCTTCTCGCTGGCCACGCTCGTGCCGGCCATCGCGATCCTGGTGCTCTTCGACCCCGGCGGCGACCGCTACCAACTCACCGAGTCGCACGCCTGGATCGCCGACTTCGGGGTCCGCTACGAACTCGGCGTGGACGGCATCGGGGTGGCGTTGATCGCCCTGACCGCGCTCCTGATCCCCTTCATCGTCCTGGCCGGATGGCACGACGCCGACCCCCTGGAGACCGGCAGCGGGCGCTGGCGCCCCACCCAGGGCTTCTTCGCGATGATCCTGCTGGTGGAGGCGATGGTCATCGTCTCCTTCGAGGCGACCGACGTCTTCCTCTTCTACGTCTTCTTCGAAGCGATGCTGATCCCGATGTACTTCCTGATCGGCGGCTTCGGAGACCGGGCCCACGAACACGGCGAGAGGGCCGCGGCGACACAACGGTCCTACGCGGCGGTGAAGTTCCTCCTCTACAACCTGGCCGGTGGTCTGATCATGCTGGCCGCGGTGATCGGCCTGTACGTCGTCGCCGGGACCTTCTCCCTCACCGAGATCGCCGAGGCCCGCGCGTCCGGCGAGCTGACCATGGCGACCAGCACGGAGCGGTGGCTGTTCCTCGGCTTCTTCCTCGCCTTCGCGGTGAAGGCGCCGCTGTGGCCGCTGCACACCTGGTTGCCCAACGCGATGCAGGAATCCACCGCCCCCGTCGCCGTGCTGATCACGGCGGTCGTCGACAAGGTCGGCACCTTCGCGATGTTGCGGTTCTGCCTCCAGCTCTTCCCCGAGGCCAGCGTCTGGGCCACGCCGGTGGTGCTGGCGCTCGCGCTGGTCAGCATCGTCTACGGAGCCCTGCTCGCGGTGGGTCAGCGGGACATCAAGCGGCTGGTGGCCTACGCGTCGATCTCGCACTTCGGGTTCATCGTCATGGGGATCTTCGCCATGACCAGCCAGGGACAGTCGGGCGCCACCCTCTACATGGTCAACCACGGCATCTCCACCGCCGCGTTGATGCTCGTGGCGGGCTTCCTGATCGCCCGCCGGGGGTCGCGGCTCATCGCCGACTACGGCGGCGTGCAGAAGGTCGCGCCGGTCCTCGCCGGCACCTTCCTCATCGGCGGTCTGGCCACGCTCTCGCTCCCGGGGCTCGCGCCGTTCGTGAGCGAGTTCCTCGTCCTGGTCGGCACCTTCACGCGCTATCCGGTCGTGGGCGTCATCGCCACGTTCGGGATCGTGCTCGCCGCCCTCTACACCCTCGTCCTCTACCAGCGGACGATGACCGGGCCGGTCCGACCCGAGATCGCCAGGCTCCCCGACCTCCGAGTCCGGGAACTGGTCGTGGTGGCGCCGCTGGTGGCGCTGCTGATCGGGCTGGGCGTCTACCCCAAGCCCCTCACGGACGTGGTCGCCCCCGCTGTCGAGCGGACCATGTCGGACGTCCGGATGACAGACCCCCAGCCCGAGGTGGAGGCGGCCAGGTGAGCAGCACAGCGATCCACAGCCTGTGGACGGTCGCGGCGCAGCCAGTGGAGCGGATCGACGCTCCCAAGATCGAATACGGGCCCCTCGCCCCCATCCTCATCGTCGTGGCCGCCGCGGTCCTCGGCATCCTGGTCGAGGCGACCGTGGCGCGCAGGTACCGGTACCACGCACAGGTCTTCCTCTCGGCGGTGGCGCTCGCCGCGGCGTTCGCGGCGGTCGTCGCCCTCGCGGCCAACGGCTACGGAACCACTCGCGCCGGCATCGCGGCGATGGGTGCCGTCGCCGTCGACGGCCCGGCGCTCTTCCTACAGGGCACCATCCTCCTCGTCGGCCTCGTCGGTCTGTTCACCTTCGCGGAACGGCGCCTCGACCCCAAGGCCGAAGGCAACCGGGTGGACTCCTTCGCGGCACAGGCCGCCGCCGTACCGGGCGGCGAGGGCGAACGCAAGGCAGTCAAGGCCGGTTTCACCACCACCGAGGTGTTCCCGCTGCTGCTCTTCGCGGTCGCCGGGATGCTGGTCTTCCCGGCGGCCAACGACCTGCTGGCGCTGTTCGTCGCCTTGGAGGTGCTCTCGCTCCCGCTCTACCTGCTGTGCGCCCTGGCCCGTCGCCGGCGGCTGCTGTCGCAGGAGGCGGCGGTGAAGTACTTCCTGCTCGGCGCCTTCTCCTCCGCCTTCCTGCTCTTCGGCATCGCCCTGCTCTACGGGTACGCCGGTTCGCTCTCGTACGGCAGGATCGCGCAGGTCGTGGACGGCACCGTCCCCGACGTGACCCCGGTGCTCGCCGAGACCATGGGCAACGACGCGCTGCTGCTGATCGGCTCCGCACTGGTCGTGGCGGGACTGTTGTTCAAGGTCGGCGCCGTGCCGTTTCACATGTGGACTCCCGACGTCTACCAGGGAGCCCCGACGCCGGTGACGGGATTCATGGCGGCGGCGACCAAGATCGCGGCCTTCGGCGCGCTGCTGCGCATCCTCTACGTCGTCCTGCCCGGGCTGCGCTGGGACTGGCGGCCGGTCATGTGGGCCGTCGCCATCGTCACCATGCTGGGCGGGGCGATCCTGGCGGTCACCCAGACCGACGTCAAGCGCCTGCTGGCGTACTCGTCGATCGCCCACGCGGGGTTCATCCTGGCCGGTGTCATCGCCGCCACCCCCGCCGGGGTGTCGTCCGTGCTGTTCTACCTCGCGGCCTACTCGTTCGTGACGGTCGGGGCCTTCGCGGTGGTCACCCTCGTGCGAGACCCGGGCGGCGAGGCCACACACCTGTCCAAGTGGGCGGGGCTGGGTCGCCGGTCCCCCCTGGTCGGCGCCGTCTTCGCGGTCTTCCTGCTGGCCTTCGCGGGCATCCCGCTGACCTCCGGTTTCGCGGGGAAGTTCGCCGTGTTCAGCGCCGCGGCGGACGGCGGGGCGGTGCCGCTGGTGGTGATCGGCGTGCTCTCCTCGGCGGTCGCCGCCTTCTTCTACATCAGGGTCGTGGTGCTGATGTTCTTCAGCGAGCCCAAGCCGGAGGGGCCCACCGTCGCGGTCCCCTCGCCGCTGACGACGACCGCGATCGGCGTCGGCCTCCTGGTCACGGTCGTGCTCGGGGTGGCGCCGCAGTACTTCCTCGACCTGGCCGGCCAGGCCGGCGTCTTCGTGCGCTGACCGGCCGGATACCCGGCCGCGGGCCCGGCGCTCCTCGGGGGCGCCGGGCCCGCGGCGTGCCCGGGCCTGTGGACGGCCGTGGGAGAGGGGCCGCGGGCCTCTATCGTGGGGAGAGGGTGGGACACGGGAGGTCCGGTGCGACGCGGACCGAGACCAGGGAGTGCGGGGGCCGGGATGACGGGCGGGACGAGCGTGATCGGCGACAGGGTACGGACGGGGTCGGAGAGCGCGGCGCGGGAGGCGCTGCGCCGGGTCTTCGGATACGAGGACTTCCGCGGAGAGCAGGGCGCCGTCATCGACCACGTGGTCGGCGGCGGCGACGCGGTCGTGCTCATGCCGACCGGTGGGGGCAAGTCGCTGTGCTACCAGATCCCCTCCCTGGTGAGGCCCGGCACCGGCGTCGTGGTCTCCCCGCTCATCGCGCTCATGCAGGACCAGGTGGACGCGCTGCGGGCGCTGGGCGTCCGGGCGGGTTTCCTCAACTCCACCCAGGACTTCGAGGAACGCCGCATGGTGGAAGCCGAGTTCCTCGCCGGAGAGCTGGACCTGCTCTACCTTGCCCCCGAGCGGTTGCGTCTCGAAGGCACGCTGGACCTGCTCTCCCGGGGTCGGGTGGCGCTGTTCGCCATCGACGAGGCGCACTGTGTCTCGCAGTGGGGCCACGACTTCCGGCCCGACTACCTGACCCTGTCGCTGCTCGGGCGGCGTTGGCCCGAGGTCCCTCGGATCGCCCTCACCGCCACGGCCACCCCCGCGACCCACGAGGAGATCACCGCCCGGCTGGACATGCCCGACGCCCGGCACTTCGTCGCCAGCTTCGATCGGCCCAACATCCGGTACCGCGTCGTGTCCAAGACCGACCCCAGGAAGCAGCTGCTGGGGTTCCTGCGGGAGGAGCACGCCGGCGATGCCGGCATCGTGTACTGCCTCTCGCGCAACTCCGTCGAACGGACCGCGGAGTACCTCACCCGGCACGGCGTCGAGGCGGTCCCCTATCACGCGGGCCTTGACGCGGGTACCCGGGCGGCCAACCAGGCCCGGTTCCTCCGAGAGGAGGGGCTGGTGGTCGTCGCCACCATCGCCTTCGGCATGGGCATCGACAAACCCGACGTGCGTTTCGTCGCCCACCTCGATCTGCCCAAGTCGGTCGAGGGCTACTACCAGGAGACCGGGCGGGCCGGGCGCGACGGCCTGCCCTCCACCGCCTGGATGGCCTACGGCCTCAACGACGTCGTCCAACAGCGCAAGCTGATCGAGTCCGGCGAGGGCGACCCGGCGTTCCGCCGCCGCGCCCAGGGGCACCTGGACGCGATGCTCGCGCTCTGCGAGACCGTCCGATGCAGGCGAGGACGGCTCCTCGCCTACTTCGGCCAGGAACGGGCGGCGGCCGACTGCGGCAACTGCGACGTCTGCCTCGACCCGCCGGAGACGTGGGACGGCACCGTCGCAGCGCAGAAGGCGTTGTCCACGGTGGTCCGGCTGAAGCGGGAGCGCGGCCAGAAGTTCGGTGCCGGACAGATCGTCGACATCCTGCTGGGCAAGCGCACCGGCAAGGTCGTCCAGTTCGACCACGACCAGCTCTCCGTCTTCGGCATCGGCGCGGACCTGACCGAGGCGGAGTGGCGGGGTGTGATCCGGCAGCTGCTCGCCCAGGGACTGCTCGCCGTCGAGGGCGAGTACGGAACCCTGGTCCTGACCGCCGCGGCGGGCGAAGTCCTGCGCCGGGAGCGGGAGGTGCCCCTGAGAAAGGAGCGGGCCCCCCGCGGGGGCGGAGGGCCCGCCGGGGCGAGGAAGCGGGGCGCCGAGCGGACGGCCGCGCCGGATCTCCCCGCCGAGCTGGTGCCCGTCTTCGAGGCGCTCCGGTCCTGGCGGGGGGAGCGAGCGCGCGAGCAGGGTGTGCCCGCCTACGTCGTCTTCCACGACGCCACGCTCCGCGAGATCGCCGCGGTCGGTCCGACCTCGATCTCCCAGCTCGGCTCGGTCACCGGGGTCGGCGAGAAGAAGCTCCAGACGTACGGGGATGCGGTGCTGGAGGTGCTGGCCGGCCTCGCCGCTCCGGCCGAGGCCGTGCCGGACGAAGCGGAGTCGTTCGCTCCCGAGGGCGCGGACGAGCCACCCGCGCGGGACTGACCCCGAGGGACCCCGGCCCGACGCCGGGGCGCCCAGGGAACCGCTCTCCTTCGGCCTCCGGGGACCGGGCCCCCGGAGGCCGCGCGCCTCGGCTAGGGCAGGGCGGTGAGGCCCGGGACGAAGGTGATCACCAGGGGCAGGAGGGGGACGAGCGACGCGGCGGCCGTCGCCAGAGCGCGTCGTCGGCGGCGCGGCCGGGGCCGGGGATCCAGGAGTCGACCGACGCGCTCACCGAGGAGGCGGTGGCTGGAGGCGCAGGAGAGCACTCCGCGGTGTTGGTTCAGCTCGATGAGGGCCAGGGCCGTGGTCCGGTGACCGCAGCGGCGGGAGGCCGCGTCGTCGGCGGCGAGTTCCACCAGCCGGTGTGTCTGGTCGCGGAAGTGGGCGAACAGGGGAACCCGCGGGAAGCCGTCGGCGAGCGCGGTGGACAGGTGCAGCAGCCAGTCGTGCCGGGCACGGGCGTGGTCGCGCTCGTGGGTGAGCACGGCGTCGAGCTGGCCGTCGCTCAGGCGTCGCAGCGCGCCGGTGGTGACGACCAGGCGGGGCGACCGACCGGGCACCCGCCAGGTGTCGGGGTAGGCGTCCTCCACGACGAGCAGCGGGTCGGCCCCGCCGGCCAGCCCCGCCGGCAACTCTGGGGCGCGTTCCCGGAGCCGGGCGCGGGACCTGGCGTGGCGGCGACGCGCGGCGAGCAGTTCGCGGACGAGGACGGCGACCGTCCAACCCGCGCCGCAGGCCGGCAACAGGACCAGCGCGGCGGCTCCGGCGGGCCCGGGGGACAGGGCGTAGGCCGCGGCCACCTCGGGCGGGGCGGGCGCGAAGAGCCGGGCGTGGACGGTGTCGAAGACGGCGGAGCCGCCCAGCGCCAGGGCCGCGGGGATGCACAGCAGCGCCCCGGCGACGAGGCACTGCCACGCCCAGAGCCCGACGATCGGATCGCGTTCGGTCCACTCGGCCCGGCTCAGTGCCCGCGCCGCCGGGACGGCGGTGGTCAGCGCGACCACGCTCAGCAGGAGCAGACAGAAGGCCATGAGCCCTTCCCATGCGGACAGCGCGGACACCTCCGCGTTCGCCGTCGGACGCGGAGCCCGCGGGCGCCGACGCCGGGGGTGCCGGCCGCGGGGGGTGGGAAGGGCCGTGCCCGGGGCGCATGGCCCTTCCCACCCGCCCGCCAGTATGCCCAAACGCGCCGGCTCACGTCAGCCGCCGGAGCCGGACGCCTGCGAGCCGTCCCCTGCCGCGGGGCGCGCGCCCGTCACCGCGGCGCTTCCCCGTCGAGCACCGGCCGCGCGGAGGTCTCGGGGCCGGGCTCCGGTCAGCCGGCGACCACCCGTCCGGTGACCTCGCCCAGCCCCACCCGGCTGCCGCCGGCGCCCGGGGCCCAGCCGGAGAGGGTGACCACGTCCCCGTCCGCCAGGAAGGCCCGTTCTCCGTCCGGGAGGGCCAGCGGCCGTCGGCCGTTCCAGGTCAGTTCCAGCAGTGAGCCCCGCTCGCGCTCGGTGGGGCCGCTCACGGTTCCCGAGCCGTACAGGTCGCCGGTCCGCAGCGACGCCCCGTTGACGGTCAGGTGGGCCAACTGCTGGGCGGCGGTCCAGTACATGGTGGCGAACGGGGGCTCGGAGACCGGGTGTCCGTTGACGTCGACGGTGATCCTCAGGTCGTAGCCGCCGGGTTCCTCGCCGGAGTCGTCCAGGTAGGGCAGCAGGGGGTGGGTGCGCTCCGGGGGGGCCACCCGGGCCGACTCCAGGGCGTCCAGGGGGGTGATCCAGGCCGACACCGAGGTCGCGAAGGACTTGCCGAGGAAGGGGCCGAGCGGGACGTACTCCCAGGCCTGGATGTCCCGCGCGGACCAGTCGTTGAGCAGGCACAGGCCGAAGACGTGCTCGCGGAAGTCCCCCAGTGGCACGGGGCGGGCGGGCGGGGAGGGCTTGCCGACCACGAAGCCCACCTCGGCCTCGATGTCCAGCCGGAGGGACGGACCGAAGACGGGGGCGGCGTCGGCCGGTGCCTTGCGCTGCCCGGACGGGCGCACGACGTCCGTGCCCGAGACGACCACCGTGCCGGAGCGGCCGTGGTAGCCGATCGGCAGGTGCTTCCAGTTCGGGGTGAGGGGGTCCGCCGCGTCCGGGCGGAAGATGCGGCCGACGTTGCGGGCGTGGTTCTCCGAGGCGTAGAAGTCGACGTAGTCGGCCACGGTGAAGGGCAGGTGGAGGGCGACCGACGCCAGGGGATGGAACAGCGGTTCCAGTGTTTCCCGGTGTGCGGGTTCGCTCACCCAGGCGAGGAGATCGCGCCGTACGTCCGACCAGACGGCGGGGCCCGCCGCGAGCAGGGGGTCGAGGCTCGGCCGGTCGAGCAGCGAGGCGTGACGGGAGCCGGCCGCCCGGGCCGCCGCGCCGACGTCGAGGACGTGGTCGCCGAGCCGGACGCCCACCGTCCGCCGCCCGGTGTCGGGGAGGGAGAAGACGCCGTACGGGAGGTTGTGCGGGCCGAAGGGGTCGCCCTCGGGGACATCGAAGGGGGGCATCGGGTGCTGCCTCGCTCTCGTGTTCGCGTCTGCGCGGGGTGCGCCGTGCGTGGTGCCGCGGTCGAGTGCCGTCGCCGGGGTGGCCGCGGGCCGCGCCCACGTTACGTGTGACGCGTGGGTCCTGGGCAGGGCTCCGGTGTCGCGCGCGGGACGGGAACGGGCGACGGTCTCGGGGCCTGGGCGTCGCGAGCGGTCGCCGGGTCCGGCCTCGGGGCTCGATCGGCGTGGCTCGCGGGCGGTACCGGATGCGCCGGCAACCGGGCGCGAACCGCGCGGCGTCGGACCGTTCCTGACCGTCCGCCATCGCGACCGTTTCGGGTGTGGTCCGGGCCCGGGGCGGCGGAACGCGATGTCCGTATTCTCTGATCATGGACCCCATCGCGTACACGCTCGTGGCCACCGATCTCGACGGAACGCTGCTCCGCGGCGACGACACCGTGTCGGCGCGGTCGCGGGCCGCTCTGGCGCGGGTGGTGTACTCCGGTGCGCGGCACCTGGTGGTGACCGGCCGGCCCGCGCCCCGGGTACGGTCGCTCTTGGCGGAACTCGGCTGCGTGGGTCCGGCGGTGTGCGGCCAGGGCGCGCAACTCTACGACGCCGGGAGCGACCGGCTGCTGTGGTCGGTCACCCTGGACCGGGAGCCGGCCGAGACCGCCCTGGGCAAGATCGAGGCCGAGGTGGGTGAGGTGTACGCGGGTGTCGACCAGGACGGCACCGACGGACTGACGTTGATCGAGCCGGGGTACCGGATGCCGCGTCCGACGCTGCCCGCCGTGCGTGTCGACCGCCGCGAGGACCTGTGGACCGCGCCGATCAGCAAGGTGTTGCTGCGCCATCCACGCCTGAGCGACGACGAGTTGGCCACTGCGGCGCGCGGCGTGGTGGGGACTCTCGCGACGGTCACGATGTCGGGGCCGGGCACGGTGGAGTTGCAGCCGGCGGGGGTCACCAAGGCGACCGGACTGGCGATGGCCGCCGCACGGTGGGGGGTCGGGCCGGAGGAGACCGTCGCCTTCGGCGACATGCCCAACGACATCCCGATGTTCCGGTGGGCCGCGCACGGCGTCGCGATGGCCGACGCCCACCCCGAACTGCTCGCGGTGGCCGACGAGGTCACCCGATCGAACGAGGACGACGGGGTCGCGGCCGTCCTGGAGCGGCTCTTCCCGAGTTGATCGCCGCGCCGACACCGACGCCGACGCCCCGGCCCCGCGTCCGCGTGGGCGGAGCGGGTCGGAGTCGGCGGCGACGGCGCGGTGCGGTGCGGGGAGGGCCGGGGCGCCCCCGGGGCTCAGTAGGCGCCGAAGACGTTGTCGATGGAGCCGTAGGTCGCGGCGGCGTAGTTGCAGGCGGCGGTGATGTTGGCCACGGGCTCGTACGGGTCCCAGGAGGTGCCGGCCACGTGGTAGGCGGTGAAGGTGGGGTCGATCACCTGGAGCAGGCCCTTGGACGGAGTGCCGTTGAGGGCGTTGACGTCCCAGTTGTTGATCGCCTGGGGGTCGCCGGACGACTCCCGCATGATGTTGCGGTGGATCCCGTCGTAGGAGCCCGGGATGCCGTGCCGGGCCATGACGTCGAGGGAGGCGCGGATCCAGCCGTCGAGGTCGTCGGTGTAGCCGGCCGACGTGGCCGTCGTGACCGGCTGCGCGCTCGTGGCGGCGACGGCGCTCGTGGCGCCGACGAGCGGGAGGGCGAGGACGGCGGCGCCGGCGCCGAGGGCGGCGAGCCTGCGGGCGAGGCGCCCGTTCCGGACGGGCCGGGCGGGGCGGGGCGGGTCTGTGGCGAACATGTGATGGGGTTCCTCTCCCACGCCTGCGAGGTGAGCTGTCGGGTTCGGGCGGGAGATGCCCGGCCGCGCCCGCGAGGGACGTGGCTTCACCCCGAGCCGTGCCGGTGGGTGACCGTACGGCGATGTACCTGGGTCCCCCGCTCCTGCCGTGGGTGGGTCGATCGATGGGTGTCGGTTCGGGTGGCGGCAGGACTGGGCGTCCACCCGACAAGCCGGGAACGTATGCGAGGGGGCATGTCCGGAACAAGGGGTTGATTCGCCCGAATCGCCGGGCATCCGAGATCCGCCCCCCGGGCCGGGGTGGCGGCGGGGTCCTGTCGGGGGTCAACTGGCCCTCGTCCGGGGCCGGGAGGGGGCGACGGTGACCGCGGTGACACCTGGGTCGGGTGAGTCAACTCACTCCCGATCGGGAAGGTGGCAAAAGGTATGGAAAGCGACAATCGGGCGTTGATCTCCCGCCGAGGCGGTGCGCGTCCCGTGGGGGCGGGGCGGCGTCGGAGCGAGCCGGGGTCGAGCGCGGGGGCCCGAGGGGCCTCCCGCGTGCCGGAGGCCCCCGTGAGCGACCCGCCGGCCGCCGGTCCGGCGTATCACCTGATCGGAGGGGGCCTTCCGTGATCGAACGCCGCCCGACCCCCGATGGCGGGCGCTCGCGGTGATCGAAACGTGACCGGATACGCTGACGCGGATGAGGTCGGCGACCTATCGACGAACCGCGTAGCCGCCAGAAGACACCAGCAGACAGGAGACCCCTCGTGACCGTCGTCGGGCCGTTCGGGCTGAGCGTGCGGGACCAGGCTCTGGAGGCCGATGTCCGGGCCGGGATGGCGGCTGTCGAGGAAGGGCTGCTCGAAGCGACGAAGAGCGAGGTGCCGTTCATCACGGAAGCCGCCCAGCACCTGGTGCGAGCCGGTGGCAAGCGGTTCCGTCCCCTGTTGGTGATGCTCGCCGCCCGCTTCGGCGACCCCGACGCCCCCGGCATCGTCCCGTCTGCCGTCGTCGTGGAGCTGACCCACCTCGCCACGCTCTACCACGACGACGTGATGGACGAGGCCGCCGTGCGCCGCGGGGTGCCCAGCGCCAACACCCGTTGGGCCAACTCCGTCGCCGTGCTGACCGGCGACTTCCTCTTCGCGCGTGCCTCTCGGATCCTCGCCGACCTCGGCCCCGAGGCCGTCCGGGTCCAGGCACAGGCCTTCGAGCGGCTCGTCGCCGGGCAGATCCTGGAGACGGCCGGGCCGCAGGACGGGCGGGACCCCGTCGACCACTACCTCGACGTGCTGGGCGGCAAGACGGGCTCCCTGGTCGCGGTCTCCTGCCGCTTCGGCGCCATGCTCTCCGGCGCGCGGGAGAGCGTGGTGGACGTGCTCACCCAGTACGGGGAGCGGCTCGGCGTCGCCTTCCAACTCGCCGACGACGTGCTCGACATCGCCTCCGACTCCCGCGAGTCCGGCAAGACCCCCGGCACCGACCTGCGCGAGGGCATCCCCACCCTTCCGGTACTGCGCCTGCGCGAGCGCGCCTCGCGCCTCGGGCTGCCCGAGGACCGGGAGCTGTGCGAGCTGCTCGACGCCGACCTCGGCGACGACGCCCGGCTCGCCGAGGCGGTGCGCCTGCTGCGCGCCCACCCGGCGCTGCTCCAGGCCCGGCGGGACACCGTCCGATACGCCGAGGAGGCCCGCGCCGCCCTGACACCACTGCCGGAGTGCGAGGCCAAGACCGCGCTGGTGGATCTCTGCGACGCCGTGGTCCACCGGGCCGGCTGAGCGACCCCGGGCTCCCGCCCGGCCCCCGCGCGGAACGCCCCACCGCGGCAGGGCAAGGGCCGTGCCCTCGGGATCGGGCGTCCGCACCCGCCCGCGACCCCGGCGGGGCCGACGGCCCCCACGCCCCGCCCCGACACCGACCGGCCGCCCGCCCAGACTCCGACCGCCCGGACGTCGCGGGGGAGCGCCCCTCCTCACCGATTCGGGTGAGAAGCCCGGAGGCGGTGGCACGTCCGCCGGACCGGCGGGAGCGGAGCCGCGGGCGGGACCGCGCCAAGCGATGCCCGCGAGGTGGTCGGCGTGGCCGCGGCTCCGGTCGGACGGATCTCCCGACGCTCGCCGCCGCCCCCCGGGGGGCCCGGTCTCTCGGCCCGGTCCGCGCGCCGGGTCCGTCCGCCCCGCGCACCAGGAACCCCTCGCCCCCACCGGCGGGGCGCGACCTCCTGGGACGAGCCTGTGACAGCGTGGTGACGCGGGAGCCGTGGACAGCCGGAGACACTCGAAGGCGACGGCCCGAACAGCGCCGACGGTGCGGAGCCGGACGCGGCGACCGGGCCGCGCGGCCCGCCGACGAGTGAGGGGACGATGGCTCGACTCAGCCGCGACCGCAGACGAGACGACCGGCCCGTCGAGAGGCCGTTCGTCTCCACCCCTTCCGCCTCGGGGGCCGGGCGGGCCGGGCCGTTGGAGGTCCGCGTACGGGGCGAGGGCCCGGGCTCGGTCGACGGCGTCCCGGTCTCGCCCGGCCCCGGCGAGTCGGTTCAGGCCGCCGTGCTCGACCGGTTGCAGTGCCTGGCACTCGCCGCCGGTCGGCCGGTCCTGGCCACCGTCCACGACGAGACGATCGGCTGGGTCGTCCCGCTCCGCGTCGACCCGGACGGGGCCAGCCACCTGGCAGGCGACCCCGTGCGGGCCACCGAGCCCGCCGCGGACCGACCACGCGCGGTACCCGATCCGACGCGGTCGGCGCCCCGCGCCACCACGCCGGCGTCCACGCCCGTCACCCTCGCGCTCGTGGCCTCCCCCACGGCCCCCACGGTCGTCCGGGGCACGGTGGCGCCCCCGACGGGCGCGTTCGGCCCGCCTCCCCGGATGGAGGCGCCGGGCGGCCCACCGGAGCCCCCGGCGCGCCCCTCCACCGGCGCGGACGCGGCGCCCGCGCCCTCACGCACCCCGCCTCGCGGCTTCGACGCGGTGGCCGAGGCGGTGTTGGGAGCGGACCCGGGCGGCGAGCGGCCGGCCATCGAGACGCCCGCCTTCCTCGCGGAGGCCGTCGGACGGATCCACGAGGCGATCCGGTCCGGTCGAACGGCCGAAGCGGACCGGGAGGCCGCCGAGGCACGGGCACGGGCCTCTCGACTCCTCGGGCCGGACCATCCCGAGGTGCTGCGCCTGCGCGAGGTGTCCGCCTACGTCGCCTTCCTCTCCGGGGACCCCGTCCGCGCGCTGCGTCTCTGCCTGGATTCGGCGCGCGCCCATCGTCGGACGGGCGACCCGGAGGCCGCCTACGGCGGTGTCCACGGCGCGCTGACCGCCTGGCGCGCGGTCCGGGACCCCCGGCAGGGGATGGAACTCGGTGCCGAGTTGATCGAGTTGTGGAGCGAGTTGGCGGCCGAGCCGGGCCCGGCCGCCGCCGACCTCGACGCGTTGCGGGCCGCCCGAGCGCGGATGGGCAGGCTCGCCGATCGGGTCCGCGCCGGCACGGGCTGACCGAGGCGGCGGCCCGCCGGGAGGGCGCGGTCAGCCCTCGCCCCGCTCGTAGACGATCACTCGCCGTCCGCGTGCCCGCTCGTCCGCGACCGGTGTGAAGTATCGCCGCAGAGTGTCCGTCTTGACGCGATCCCGTTCCGCCGAGAGGGGTCGCGCGGCCTCCGGGGCGTCGGTCACCAGCAGGATCCGTCGACGCGTCAGCATCTCCCGGCGTATCCGGTCAGGGGACTCCTCCACCCCCTTCAACGTGCCGGATTCCACCGGGTCCCGGGCCAGCGCGATGTCCCGGAGCCCCGTGAACGCCCCGGGCGAGACGGACTTGGTGTCGCGGCGCGCTGCGGGCACGAACAGGACGGCGTCCCCCGGTGAGGCGAGCCTGTCGACGTCCGCCGCCGCGGCGAGGACGTCGTCGACCCGGCTCGCGGGGGACCGGGTGGCCAGCGAGTGCGGGAGCAGCGCCGACCAGGCCAGGACGACCGCGACCGGGAGCACGCATCGGGCGGCGCGCGGGAATCGAGGTCTCGCGGCCCGGACGGCCGCCTCCAGGGCGGCCCCGATCAGCAGGGCGAGGCCGAGCATCGCGAACAGGACGTACCGGTCGACGAAGAGAGGCCGGATCAGGGAGAGGAGCGCCAGGGTGAGCAGTGGCACCACCAGCAGCGGAAGCCCGACGGCGGTCACCGAGAGCCGGCGTCCGCGCGGCCGTTCCAGGAGCGCGCCGAGACCGCCGACCGCCGACAGTACCGCCGGGCCGATCAGCGTGTGCCAGGTGAGCGCGGGGATCCAGGAGACCTGGGCGGACTGGCCCAGGCTGAGCAGAACGAGGGGGAGGGCTCCCGCCCCGGCCGCCGCGGCTGTCAGGGCCCATCGGATCCACACGGAGCGGCGGGCGCCCGTCCAGGTCAGGGTGACCGCGTGGGCGAGCAGGATCGTCAGGGACAGCCAGTTGAGCAGCGCGGTCGCCAGTATCGTCACGCCGTAGGCCACCCAGCGTGGCGCGCTCGCCCCGGAGGGGTCCAGGAGGAGGGTCACCAGCATCAGTGTGGAGATCGCCACACCGGCGAGGACCAGCGCGTACGGCCGGCCTTCCTGGAGGTGGAACTGCACCGCCGGGAGCAGGGCGAGGGCCGTTCCGGCCCCGAGACCGGCGATGTTCCCGCCCAGCCGGCGGCCGATGACGGTGACACAGGACGCGGCCACGGCCACGGCCAGCACGGACGGCAGTCGCAGCGCGGAGACGCCGGGCCCGAAGACGGCGAAGACCCCGTGCATCGACAGGTAGTAGAGCCCGTGAGCGGCGTCGACCTGTCCGAGCAGGTGCCCTATCTCGCCCGGGGACCGCAGGGCGACCTGCCAGGTGGCCGCCTCGTCACGCCACACGCTCTCTTGACGGGACAGCTCCCAGAGCCCGAGGGCCACCGTCCACAGCGCGGGCAGCGACCAGAGGGGCGGGAGGCGACGTCCGGTCGCCGGGGGGCGGGATGTCAACGCGGGGCCTTCTCGTGGTCGGCGGTGTGGCGGGCCGACGATCCGCCGACCGACGGAGAAGACCTGTTCGCCTGTCGATCGGTTGCGTGGAGACGATGTGGGCCACACCTCCTGGAGGTGTGGCCCACATCGTGACGACAGCGTCCCCCGCGCGCTGCTCCCCTGTCGCCTTCCCCGTGATCGCCCTGCCTTTCGGCAAGACTCCAAAATATTGGCACTGAGGCCTACTTGAGGTCAACCAATGATCCATATAGGCCGAGAGACCGACATGAAATGGCTGATCTGTGATCGCCGCGATGCGAGGGCCGAATTTATGCTGGGGCCGTGGTCACGACGACAGAGGGTGGGGGTGAGCGGCGGCGGTCATTGGCCGACCGATTGAACGCCCTGTTCGCCCTGACCTGTTCCGCGGACACCCGGGGTCGGCGCAAGGAATTCTCCACCGCGCAGGTGGCCCAGGCGGTGACGGAGGACCCGTCGCACGCGACGACCCTCTCGCGGAGCTATCTCGCCATGCTGCGGAACGGGTCGCACGCCAACCCGTCGCTGGGCGTGCTGGAGGCCCTCGCGAAATTCTTCGACGACCACAGACCCGCGGGCGCCGCCCCGATCACCGTGCGGACGTTGATCGCTCCCGAGGACCCCGAGGAGGAGTTGCTCCGCCGGCGGCTCGCCGATCACCAGGTGCGGGCCATCGCCATGCGGGCGGGGGCCATGACCCCGGCCATGCGCCGGGAACTGCTCGGAATGATCGCGGTGCTGGACCAGGACGACGCGTCCGGCCCGCCCGCCGGCGGGCGGGGATGACGCGTCGTGGTGGCGAGGGTGAGGTCGTCGACATGGCCACCGTGGACGCGGCGCACGCTCTCGGCCTCTCCGACACCGGCGCACTGGCCCCCGGCATGCGGGCCGACCTGCTCGTCGTCGACGGTGACCCGCTGGCCGACATCGCGGCGCTGCGGCGGGTCCGGCACGTTCTGGCGGCGGGCCGCCCGGTCGGCACCGGCGGGGAGTGACACCACCCGCGAGCCCCGGAGGGCGGGGGTGCCGGGAGAGTCAGCCGACGGCCTTGCCGAGCGCGGCGAAGCCGACGACGGTCGCGATGGTGAAGGCGATGCCCACCGGAGTGGAGGCGACGGGGCCGTCCACGGGACGGGTGGTCCCGCTGTCGTTCTCCCGGAGGTCCGCCGGAAGGCTGGCGGAGAGAGTGTCGGCGTAGCGGTCACCGTGGCTCGTGTGCGTGGCAGTCATCTTGTCGGGTCTCCTGTGTGGTCACTTCGGCTCTTCGGGTGCTCCTACGGGCTCTTCCAGAGTGGCTCGTCGTCGCGGTCCGCGCGTCATCCGGTCGGCCGGCTCGTCGGGGGGTCTTCTCTCCACCAAAGGGCGCGACCGCCCCGGCCCGCGAGGCGGCGCGTCGTTCTACTCGGGGTCGCCCACGGTGGCGTGGGCGACGGTCGCGGCGGCGCAGAGAGCCATGGTGGCGCAGAGAACGCCGCCGATGAAGATCACCGGCGCCAAGGTGACGACGGAGCCGGTCGGCTTGGCCATGCCGAGGTCGTCCTCCCGCAGGGTCGGCCGGTCGTGCGCGACCAGGGTGGTGGTCGAGCGGACGATCGCGTGATCAAGGTCGATGGCCATGGGGACACGCCTCCCTGGGCGGTGGTGCGGTGTGGTTTCGTCACGCCGTCCAGAATGAGTCGACGGGGCGGTGTTCCTCGTCCTCTGGTCGGGCCCGGTCGGGGCGGAGTCCGCGGGCCTCCTATCGGGGGACGGGGTCGGCCGCGGGTGCCGTCGATTCGCCTGCCGGGGGACGCGGTGCGGCGAGCGTGGCGGCGCCGGCTTCGGTGGAACCGGCCGCCGCCCGCTCACGAAGCGCGCGGGCACCGCGCCGGGCCGTGCGCAGCGCGTCCCAGGTCAGCAGGGTGAGAGCCAGCCACACCAGCGCGAAGCCGGCCCACCGCTCGGGCGGCATGGCCTCGCGGAAGTACAGCACGCCGAGGAGGAACTGGAAAACAGGAGCCAGGTACTGGAGCAGGCCCAGGGTGGAGAGCGGCACACGGATGGCCGCAGCGCCGAAACAGACCAGGGGGACGGCCGTGACCAGGCCCGTCGCGGCCAGTAGGGCCGCGTGCCCGACGCCCTCGCTCGCGAAGGTGGATTCGCCGCGCGCCGCCAGCCACCACAGGAAGCCGAGCGCCGGGAGGAACTGGATGGCCGTCTCGGCCGCGAGGGACTCGACGCCGCCGAGGCCGACTCGCTTCTTCACCAGTCCGTAGACGGCGAAGGAGAAGGCGAGACAGAGGGAGATCCACGGGAGCCGGCCGTACCCGACGGTGAGGACGACCACGGCCGCGAAGCCCGTCCCCACGGCGGCCCATTGGGTGGGCCGCAGTCGCTCCTTCAGGAGCAGTACCCCCATGGCGATGGTGACCAGGGGATTGATGAAGTACCCCAGCGACGCCTCCACGACGTGGCCGCTGTTCACCGCCCAGATGTAGAGACCCCAGTTGACCGAGATCACCGAGGCGGCGACGGCGACGAGGGCCAGTCGACGCGGACGGCGCAGCAGATCCGGCACCCACGCCCAGCGACGCACGACGAGGAGCGCCACGGCGACGAAGGCGAGTGACCACACCATCCGGTGGGCGAGGATCTCGGTGGCGCCGGCGGGCATGAGCAGGGGCCAGAACAAGGGGACGAGCCCCCACATCCCGTACGCAGCGACGCCGTTCAGCAGGCCAGTGCGCTGATCGCCCCTCGATGACCCGGCCACGGGCACCACCTCTCGTCGTCGCTCGTGCCGGGACGAAGGTAACGTCGCCACCCGTCGTCTGTCATGCCTGTATCGCCATACGGTCATGACAGTGCGGGACGGGTGCGGGGGAGGGTGGGGATCAGGCCGGTGGGAGGGGCGAGTGGTCCTGCTGACCCTCCTCGCGGGTGTCGCGCGAGTCACACACCGAGGTCCGGACCGAAAGGCGCGGTCCGGACCTCGTGGCGGCTCGGCGTCGGGCGTCCCTTCGGGTCAGCCGGGCACCGTCCAGGTGTCGCCCCCCGCGAGCAGGGCCGCGAGGTCACCCTTGCCCTCCCGCTCGACGGCGTTCTCCAGCTGGTCGCTCATGAGCGTGTCGTAGACCGGCCGCCGGACGGCGCGGAAGACCCCGATGGGGGTGTGGTGCAGGGTGGCCGGGTCGGCGAGCCGGGAGAGAGCGAAGGCCGTCGTGGGGGACGTCGCCCGAGCGTCGTGCACGAGGACCTCGGAACCGTTCTCCGGGGTGACCGTGACCACCTCCAGGTCCCCGGTGCGGTGATCGCGTACGACGCCTCGGGAACCGTCCGCCCCGAACAGGATCGGCCGGCTGTGTTCGAGTCGGATGACGGCGTCCTCGGCCCGTTGCCGGTCCTTGAGGGTCTCGAAGGCGCCGTCGTTGTAGATGTTGCAGTTCTGGTAGATCTCGACGAGGGCGGTGCCGGGGTGGTCCGCCGCCTGACGCAGGGTCTCGGTGAGGTGCTTGCGGTCGGAGTCGATCGTGCGGGCGACGAAGCCCGCCTCGGCGCCCAAGGCCAGGGAGACCGGGTTGAAGGGGGCGTCCAGGGAACCCATCGGCGTCGACTTGGTGATCTTGCCGCTCTCGGAGGTGGGCGAGTACTGCCCCTTGGTCAGCCCGTAGATACGGTTGTTGAAGAGCAGGATCTTGAGGTTGACATTGCGGCGCAGAGCGTGGATGAGGTGGTTCCCGCCGATCGACAGGGCGTCCCCGTCCCCGGTGACGACCCAGACGGACAGGTCGCGTCGGGAGACGGCCAGCCCGGTCGCGATGGCGGGGGCGCGTCCGTGGACGGAGTGCATCCCGTAGGTGTTCATGTAGTAGGGGAAGCGGGACGAGCAGCCGATGCCGGAGACGAACACGATGTTCTCCCTGGCCAGGCCGAGCTCCGGGAGAAAGCCCTGGACGGCGGCGAGCACGGCGTAGTCCCCGCAACCGGGACACCAGCGCACCTCCTGGTCGGACTTGAAGTCCTTCATCGTCTGCCGGCCCTCCGCTCGGGGGACCAGATGCAGCAGGGTGCCCGGGTCAGTCATCGATGGCCTCCTTCAGCGCCGCGGCGAGGTCCTCCGCCTTGAACGGCATGCCGTTGACCTGGTTGTGGGAGCGGACGTCGACCAGGTACCTGGCCCGGACGAGGGTGGCGAGCTGACCGAGGTTCATCTCGGGGACCACGACCTTGTCGTATCGGTCGAGGACCGCGCCGAGGTTGGACGGGAAGGGGTTGAGGTGCCGCAGGTGCGCCTGGGCCACCCGGCGACCGCCGGCCCGGACCCGTCGGACGGCCGCCGTCGCCGGCCCGTAGGTCGACCCCCAGCCCAGCAGCAGGGTGCGGGCGGCGCCGTCGGGGTCGTCCACCCGCAGATCGTCGACGTCGATGGTGTCGATCCTCGCCTGACGGGTGCGCACCATGTGCTCGTGGTTGGCCGGGTCGTAGGAGATCTCGCCCGAGCCGTCCCGCTTCTCGATCCCGCCGATCCGGTGCTCCAGTCCTGGGGTCCCGGGGACGGCCCACGGGCGCGCCAGTGTCCGCGGATCCCGCTTGTAGGGCCAGAACACCTCGCTGCCGTCCTCCAGGGTGTGGTTGGCCTTCTGGGCGAACCGCACCGTCAGGTCCGGCAGTTCGGTCAGGTCCGGGACGCGCCAGGGCTCGCTGCCGTTGGCCAGGTATCCGTCCGAGAGGAGGAAGACGGGGGTGCGGTGGACCAGCGCGATCCGCGCCGCCTCCAGAGCGGCGTCGAAGCAGTCCGCGGGCGTGCGGGCGGCGACCACGGGCACCGGTGCCTCGCCGTTGCGGCCGTACATCGCCTGCAGGAGGTCGGCCTGTTCGGTCTTGGTCGGCAGACCCGTCGACGGGCCGCCACGCTGGATGTCGACGATCAGGAGCGGCAGTTCCAGGGAGACCGCCAGCCCGACGGTCTCGCTCTTCAAGGCCACCCCGGGGCCGGACGTCGTCGTCACCGCGAGCGACCCGCCGAACGCCGCCCCGAGTGCCGCGCCGATGGCCGCGATCTCGTCCTCGGCCTGGAACGTGCGCACGCCGAAGTTCTTGTGCCGGGACAGTTCGTGCAGGATGTCCGAGGCGGGTGTGATCGGGTACGACCCCAGGAAGAGCGGAAGGTCCGCCTGCCGGCTCGCGGCGATCAGCCCGTAGGCCAGTGCCAGGTTGCCCGAGATGTTGCGATAGACACCCGGAGGGAACGCCTGGGCGGCGGGCGCGATCTCGTAGGAGACGGCGAAGTCCTCGGTCGTCTCGCCGAAGTTGAAGCCCGCCCGGAACGCCGCGATGTTCGCCTCGGCGATCTCCGGACGCTTGGCGAACTTCGTCCGGAGGAACTCCTCGGTCCCCTCCGTGGGCCGGTGGTACAGCCAGCTCAACAGGCCCAGCGCGAACATGTTCTTGCTGCGCTCGGCCTCCTTCCTGCTCAGGTCGAACCCCGCGAGGGCCTCCACCGTCAGGGTGGTCAGCGGCACCGGGTGGACCTGGTGGCCGTCCAGGGTCCCGTCCTCCAGGGGGGACACCCGATAGCCGACCTTCTGCAGTGCGCGCCGGGTGAACTCGTCCGTGTTGACAATGATCTCCGCACCGCGCGGCAGGTCGGGGAGGTTGGCCCGCAACGCGGCCGGGTTCATGGCGACCAGGACGTCGGGGGCGTCGCCGGGGGTCAGGATGTCGTGGTCGGCGAAGTGCAACTGGAAGGACGAGACACCCGGCAGTGTCCCGGCCGGGGCACGGATCTCCGCCGGGAAGTTCGGGAGCGTCGACAGGTCGTTGCCGAAGGACGCGGTCTCCGAGGTGAAGCGGTCGCCGGTGAGTTGCATGCCGTCGCCGGAGTCACCCGCGAACCGGATCACCACCCGGTCCAGTCGGCGGACGTCCTTGCCCTCCGCCGCGCCGCGCCGCTCTCCCTCGACGTCTTCGCCGACCTGCTCCGCTGGGCTGCTGACCTCACTGGTCACTACGTGGACCTCCCTCAAGGCGGCTGTCCGGGGCGTGGTCGCCCGCGGACCATCCCGGGATCAAGCCTACGTCCGGAGTGGTCGACGTCGGTTGGACATTCGCATCTTGAACGAGGTTCCTCCGCCGTCCGCCACGGCCGCCGCGGCCGGTGTCGGCCGGTCGTCCCACTCCACACCAGTGGGAACGACCCGTGCCCGAGCGGCGTTCGCGCTCTTCCGTTCGGGTGAGGAGTACGGCGTGGCGGGTTCGATCCCCGACCCTCGGTGTGCATCAGGGGTTCAGAACACCCCCACCGAGGCGCCGGCGTGTCAGGCAATGATCAGGGCCGTCACCTCCTGTCGTGTCGCACGGGAGACAACGGGAGACAACGGGGGACCTCAGATCACCCCCTGCGATCACCGCAGAGTACGGTCAGGAACGTACCCCCTGCCATCAGGGCGGTTGCCATCCCCCATGCCAGTCCGCTCTCCATACTTGCCCTGGGCCATTCCCACCACTGTGCTTCGGCTCCGCCCATGCCCGGGGTACCTAGCAGAAATGCAGGCACTGTCTGGACAAGAGGGAGCAGCCAAGAGAGCCTGAAACCGAGGATAGCGGCGGAAACCCCCGCCAGCCCCGTGAACCCCAGCAAGTTCCTGAGAGCAAGTGGGAGCGTGTCCAGATCGCCTGAGACCAGAAGCGCGGCGCACGCCAGGAGCACCGCGATTCCGAATGCCCCAGCCAGGTGCAGTGCTCGTACCCGGCGTCGGGGCAAGGCCGCGGCCTTGGAGAAGTCCCCCATCCCGTCGATGGTCGAGACCGGCACTCCGATAGCCAGCAACAGCGGCATGAAGGCTGCGCCAGAGGCGGGAACGGGCTCTGCACCACCCATGTTCGGGAAGAGGACAGCCTGCCCGCCCCACCAGGTGAGCACGACGGCACAGGCGACCATGAACGCGAAGGATCGCAGGCCGTGGTGCGATCTGATGTGGCTACTGAGGGGTGAGAAGCCGCGCTCACCAGTCAGCACGACGCCCCCGCCTCTGCCGCCCACCGCTTCGCGTGGACGGCTTGCTCTCCACTCGGCAGGTTCAGGACACCACGTACGTCCGACTGCCAAGTCGTGTCCCCTGAGTAGTCGTACGCGGGCAGTTTGTCCGAGCCCGTGGCGCGTGCTTCCAGCCACGCCTCAAGGCGAAGCCCCGCGTACATCCTCTGTTCCGTCTTGGCCTCTGGTTCGGCCTCACACCACGTCTTGTGCGGGGCCGTCATCTCAAGAAGGACGGTGTGCAGCAGGTCACGCTGCCCGTGGTCCAGGGTGAAGCCACCCGACCCGGTTCTCCCCAGCCCTTGCTCCGCGTAGCGCTGTGGGGGAGGGAGAACTCCCTGCGCGGCGCCGGCCACCTTCTGCGCCGCCGCGACGGCTTCGGGAAGGCGCTTCGCGTGTTCAGGCCATACGCAAACCGAGCTTCCGCCGCCGGGCACACACACGGGTTCTGCCGCCTGGCGAGGCTCGAGCAAGGCGCTGCTGTTGCCCGGCATGGCGAAGAGACAGACCAGCGTCGCAAGTGAGAGGACCCCCCCTGCGCCGGCCGCTCCCTTCATACGCGCGTCACGACTCAACAGCGAACTGACGGTACACATGGCCGCGACGGCGAACGCGGTGACGGACAGTCGCCATGCCAGATGCGTTGCCGACAGACGAACGTCGATGGAGTGGTAGAAGACGACGTGGGCGAGCGGGGAGGATTGCGAGCTGAAGACGAGGCTGAACAGCAGGAACCCGCCGACCGCTGCGATCGCACCGGTGAAACGGTTGGGTAGCACTCGGCCGGTGAAGTAGCCAAGTGCGAGCGCGAAGAGGATCCCGGAGAGACCGAAGAGGACGTACTCGGGCCACGGCGCACCCGGGGCACCGGCTGTGACCATCCACGCGAGCGCGGTGCAGAGCAGATAGACAGCACTGAGCCACACGGCATCGGCGGTCAGGCGTGTCAGTTCGACCTGCGGCAGGGGGCGCGCGGCAAGGAGTGTGTCCGAGCCGCTACGCCGCATTTGGGACGCGCGGTGAGCGGCAAGACCCATTCCAGCGATCATCAGCGGCATGGCCGCTCTGGTTGCCGCGGCCGAGGTCTCCGGCCAGGACCCCTTCCAGTCACCGCCGACGAAGAAGACCATGGCGGCAGCCGCGACGATCAGGGGCAGTGCCGCCCAACGCATGGGAGTTCGGCGAAGCTCGACAACGAAGCCCGTCATGGCGCTCCGGCCATGTCCTGTGAGGGCGGAGCGCCCAGGGCCGAGGCATAGCCCCTCTCCAAAGGCGTATCACCGGGCGCATCAGCCGCGGCCAGCGTCTCCAGTTCGGCCGGCGCACCAACGAAGCGCAGGGTTCCCTGATACAACACACCGATACGCGAGCACGTGTGCGAGACGTCCTCCACGAGGTGAGTACTCAGGAGGACACAGCTGTCCTGGGCCAAGTCTCTTATGAGTTTCCTGAATCTGACCCTCTGATGCGGGTCGAGCCCTGTGGTGGGCTCGTCGAGGATCACCAGCCGCGGATGTCCGGCGATCGCCTGGGCGATACCAGCACGACGCAGCATGCCACCGGACAGCCTTCGGAGGGGTGTGCTCGCCTGATCAGCCAGTTCCACCCGCTCAATGGCCTCCTTCGCCGCCTCCGGGATGCGACGTCGTGGAACTTCGCGCAGCCAGGCACAGTGCCTCACGAAATCGGTCACCGTGAAGTCAGCGGGGTAGGCGAAGCTCTGCGGCAGGAACCCGATCTCTCGCCGGGCTGTCCGGAGCTCCTTGGCCGTGGCGAGCCCGAAGCCGAACAGGCGAACGCTGCCCGAAGTGGGTCGACTTACGGTGGCGAGGCTCCGCAGTAGCGTGCTCTTCCCAGCGCCGTTGGGACCGAGCAGACCGAAGGCTCCGGCCTCAAGTTCCAGACTGAGCCCCCGAATAACCGGTTTGCGCCTGTACCCTTGATGGAGGTCTTTCACTTCGAGTAGTGGCATGTGTGTTCCTCTTGACAGCGCTGGGGCGTACGTTCGCCACGCCCCAGCGCGCTCAGTCGGTGAGCGTCAGAGCAGCTCGACAACGACCTTCTCAATGCTCCACTTGCAGTCCGGCAGGTAGACCCGAACCGTCCCGGTCTTCTGGTCAGCCCGCTCCGAGTATCTGTCACCCTCCCAGTCGCACACGGCCTTCGCACGCCACTGGCCGGAGCCGGTGCACTCCGCGCAGCCGCCCGTGCTGCCGGCGCTGGTCTTGCAGGAAAGCGCCAAGGCGCCGGTCGTGCCAGCCGAAGCAGGCGTAGACCCGAACAGCAGGGTAGCGCTCGCAAGCGTGGCGCCCATACGCATGAAGATTTCCTCCCCCAAGCACGCAGAGCCCCTAAGGGGCCGTGCACCGGGTCGTTCCCGGCTCGCAGGTGACTGCATGCCACACTCACAGGCCCGAGGCTACCCACACATGATCTTGTCCGAAATTCGATCACTCAACTGCCCACATCCTGATCAACCCGCGGCACGCGCACGCGATGTGTGACCAGCGAGCACCCCTGTCGATCCTCTGGTTTCGTAGAGACCTCTCCTATACGGCCTGGCAGCTCTGGTCGCTCTTCTTGCGTGCTTCGGTGATGGTCCGTTCGAACTCTTCCGGCGGCGGGCCGCCGACCGCGCTGTGCCTGCGTCGCGGGTGGTAGAACCCGGTGATCCAGGTGGCGATCTTCAGGCGGACCTCGGTTCGGTGGCGAACAGGTGCCGGTGGATGTACTCGACCTTGATCAGCGAGTTGAACAACTTCGCGGCGGCTTTGTCCAGCGCCGTCCGCCGCGGCCGGTGTCGGCCGGTCGTCCCACTCCACACCAGTGGGAACGACCCGTGCCCGAGCGGCGTTCGCGCTCGTCCCTTCGGATGAGGAGTACGGCGTGGCGGGTTCGATCCCCCACCCTCGGTGTGCGCCCGGAGCCCGGTGCTCAGTAGCCGAGGTGGGCGAGGACCGCCAGGACCCTGCGGTGGGCTCCGGCGCTCGGGGGCAGTCCCAACTTGAGGAAGATGTTGCCGACGTGCTTCTCGACCGCACCCTGACCCACCACCAGGCGTGTGGCGATGGCCGCGTTGGTCCGTCCCTCCGCCATCAGTCCCAGGACCTCGCGTTCACGCGGCGTCAGTCCCGCCAGCGCGTCCTGTTTGCGGCTGCGCCCCAGCAACTGTGCCACCACCTCCGGGTCCAGCGCGGTGCCACCGCCCGCCACCCGCACCACCGCCTCCACGAAGTCGCGGACCTCGGCCACCCGGTCCTTGAGCAGGTAGCCCACCCCCCGCGTGGAACCCGCCAACAACTCGGTCGCGTAACGCTCCTCGACGTACTGGGAGAGCACCAGCACCCCCAGGTCCGGGTGCGCCCGACGCAGCCGCACCGCCGCCCGCACCCCTTCGTCGGTGTGGGTCGGCGGCATCCGCACGTCCGCCACGACGACGTCGGGGAGTTTCCCCCGTCCGTCCAGTTCGGCGACGGTCGCCAGCAGCCGCTCGCCGTCGCCGACACTCGCCACCACCTCGTGGCCGAGATCCGTCAGCAGCCGCGTCAACCCTTCCCTGAGCAGCACCGAGTCCTCGGCGATGACGACCCGTACCCCGTCCCCCATGATCCCGCTCCCCCCGGCCCGCGCGAGCCCGTCGCCCACGTCCCCGACGACCCCCAGCATCCCAGCCACCCCGGGGCCCGCCCCAGGGGGGCCACCTTCGTCGGCCGGCGCCTTGCCCGGCGACCTCGGGCTCACGCCCTCGAACGCGCTCCCAGCAGACCGCGCACCAGCAGGCGGTCCACCGTCGTGAAAGCCCGGACGAGGAGCGTCGCGAGAGCGGCGAGCAGCAGTCCCCCCACGGCGATCGCCGCTATCTCCCACGGGCCGTCCCAGCGGATCTCGTGGGTTCCGTCCGGATACGGCTGGACTCCCCCCTCGCCGACGAACACCGGGAAAACCCAGAACCAGAGCGGGTATGTCAGCATGGCCACCCCGCAGGTGCCGACCGTCACGGTCGCCACGAAGGAGACGAGCGTCAGGGGCGGGTGCAGCAGGGCGTAGAGCAGCGCCCGCCACGAGGCGCCGTCGCGGATCACCGCCGTCATCGACGCCGTCGCCCCCGAGCCCCGCCGCCGCGTCGGCTCGGGCGCGGCGATCCGGACCCCCAGCAGGGCGCGAGCCCGGGACCGCTCCAGCGCGCCGAGCCCCCGACAACCGGCGAGTCCGGCCGCCAGCAGGGGAAGTCCGAGGAACGTCGGGGCCAGACCCATCCCCACGGTCGAGAGGACGAAGCAGCACAGGAAGGCCACGCCGATCGGCGGACCCAGCAGCAGGTACCCGAACTCCCCGCCGCGCCGGCGCGCGCGGGACCGGTGGGCGCGATCGTGCGCCGCCCGCCCACCGGAGCCGGAGTGCGCGGAACCGGGCTCGGGGGCCCGTCGATCGTGTCCGAGGCCGGTGGCCATCGGTGTCCTCCCTCTCCTCGTCGCCTTGCGGGTCGCCCTGCGCCACCCGCCCGTGCCGGCCGCCGTCGCCCCACCGAGGAGCGCGGCGGCGTCCTGTGCCGAGGTCCGTCAAGGCCGGGAGGCTCGCTCCCGGCCCGCCCGCGAGTCCCGGTCCCGCCACGGCAACTCCGCCGTCACCGCCGTCGGTCCGCCCTCGGGAGAGTCGACGGCCAGCAGCCCGTCGACCGAGCCCAGGCGTTCGTCGAGCCCCGCCAGGCCCGTGCCCCCGGCGGGCCGCGCCCCTCCCCGGCCGTCGTCCCGGACCTGGATCAACAGCCGTCCCCCGACCCGCCACACCTCCACCGACGCCGTCTCGGCACCGCTGTGCCTGCCGACGTTCTGGAGCAACTCGCAGACCGTGAAGTAGGCGATGCCCTCGATGGCCTCGGCCGGTCTGCTCGGCAGGTCGATCCGCACGTCGACGGGGACGGGACAGCGCGCGGCGATCGAGGACAACGCGGCGTCCAACCCCCGGTCGGTGAGCACGGCCGGATGGATGCCGCGAGCCAGGTCCCGCAGCTCCCGCAGCGCCAGCTTCGCCTCGCTGTGCGCCTCGTCGACCAGCGCCGCCGCCGCCCCCGGGTCCTCCCGCAGCCTCTCGCGGGCCAGTCCGAGGCCCATCGCCAGATTGACCAGGCGCGCCTGTGCGCCGTCGTGCAGGTCGCGTTCGATGCGCCGCAGGTCGGCGGCCGCGGTGTCCACCACCACACCCCGGTCCGACTCCAGCTCGGCGATCCGGCGTTCGAGCGCGTCGGAGGGGCAGAGCAGCCACCTCACCATCATCCGGTCCACGTTGGTGAGGGCCCGAGCGACGAACGGCAGCGCAGGCCACAACACGAGCAGCGACGCCACCGTCACGCCGAAGGCGAGAACCGCCCACGGCCCCCGGACGAAGTGGTACAACACCGCGCGCCAGGCGACCGGGTCGGACAGCGCCATCCACATCGGGCGGCCGAAGCCCGTCCATCCGCGCGCCGGCAGCGGGGTCGGCTCCCTCACCCACACCCCGAGCAGCGCTCGCGCCCGCGCTCGCTCCCATTCCCCCAACCTGCGCGCCCCCAGGAGCCCCGCGGCGAGCGGGGGGAGCCCGACGGCCGTCACCGCCAGCACCGGCCCGGTCAGCAGCACCGTCGCGACGTAGGCGAAACCGACCAGCGCCACCGGCAGGTTCGCCAGCAGGTGGGCCACCTCCTTCCAGGTGCGCCGGTCGTAGGCGAGGCGGACCGGCGGCGGGCGGTCCGCGTCCGCTCCGCGGCCCGGGATCGGACGGGCCGGCGACATCGGGGGTTCGGTCATGCCGCCCAGCCTGCCGGTGTCCGGCCGTTCGGCGCCATCGGGCGGCCCCACCGGGTCTCCCTGGGGCAAACCCCACCCCGGCTCGAACGCCCCGGGTCCCGGGCGGCGCGCCCGGGACCCGGCGCGGCATCGTTCCCCGACGGGCGGAGGCGACCGGAAGCGGCACTAGACTCCCGTGCGTACGGAACGCCGAGCGCCCGGGAGGCCGACGGCGTGCGCGCCGGCGTGGCGCGCGACCGGGGCACGGCCGGGGCGCGCGGTCCGGACCCGACCGTGAGCGAAGATCAGGAACGAGGGGCGGACGTGCCGGAACCGACCGTCGTGGCCACGACGTCCGTGGCCGCCGACTACTTCGCGTCCTACTCGGTCGTCGGCCTGCTCGCCGTCGTCGGGGCGCTGTTCGTCGCCGGGGCGTTCGGCGCCGCCCGGTTGCTGCGACCCGTCGTGCCCACCCCGGAGAAGCTCCTGACCTACGAGTGCGGCGTCGATCCGGTGGGGGAGGGCTGGGCCCACACCCAGGTCCGGTACTACGTCTACGCGTTCCTCTACGTGATCTTCGCGATCGATTCCGTCTTCCTGTTCCCCTGGGCGACGGTCTTCGCCGACCCCGCCTACGGCGCCACGACGCTCGTGGAGATGTTCGTCTTCCTGGGCTTCCTGGCCGTCGGCCTGTTGTACGCGTACAAGAAGGGCGTCCTGACGTGGACGTGAATCCCGACTCCCCGGGCCTCGGTCGTGGGCCCGGGCCGGAACGGCCGGCCGGACCGGTGTGGGCGCGACCGGCGGGCGACCCGCTGCCGGAGTCGCGGCCCGGACCGGTGCCGGTGGCGGCGCCCGGCCGGCTCGGCGCGCTGGCCCGGCTGGCTCCCGAGCCGATGAAGGTCGTCCTGAACTGGGGTCGGCGCTACTCCCTCTGGGTGTTCAACTTCGGTCTGGCCTGCTGCGCCATCGAGTTCATCGCCGCCTCCATGGCCCGTCACGACTTCATCCGGCTCGGCGTCATCCCCTTCGCCCCCGGCCCGCGCCAGGCCGACCTGATGGTCGTGTCGGGCACGGTGACGGACAAGATGGCACCCGCGGTGAAGCGCCTCTACGAGCAGATGCCCGAGCCGAAGTACGTGATCTCCTTCGGTGCCTGCTCCAACTGCGGCGGCCCCTACTGGGACTCCTACTCCGTCACCAAGGGCGTCGACCAGATCATCCCCGTCGACGTCTACGTCCCGGGCTGCCCCCCGCGTCCCGAGGCGCTGCTCCAGGGGATCCTGAAGCTCCAGGAGCGGATCGCCGGGGAGTCGCTGCCGGAGCGGTACGGGGTCGACGCCCCCTCCCGACCCTCGCCGGCCGAGTTGCGGAGCGACCCGGTGGCGCCGCCCCGGACGTCGCCGAGACGACCCGACACCCCCGGCGAGGGCGCGGACGGAGAGGGCCGATGACCCCGGTCGGTTGGCTGCCCGCCGGAGCCGAGGAACTCTTCGGCTCCGGGGCGCGCGCCGAGGAGGCCTACGACGTGCTGACCGTCGACGTGCCGCCCGTCGAGTGGGTCGGCGCCCTGCGCACCGCGCGGGATCGGCTGGGCTGTTCCTACTTCGACTGGCTGAGCGCGGTCGACGAGCCCGGCGACGGATTCCGGGTCGCCGCCCACGTGGTGGCCCTGTCGCCGGTGCGTCGCCTGCTGCTGCGGACGACCGTCCCGCACGTCTCCCCGGTCCTGGCGTCGGCGGTGGACGTCTACGCGGGCGCGGCCTGGCACGAGCGCGAGACCCACGAGATGTTCGGCGTCGACTTCCGGGGCCATCCGGGGCTGGACCACCTGCTGCTGCCCGACGGCTTCGAAGGTCACCCGCTGCGCAAGGACTTCGTCCTGGCCGCCCGGGTGGCCAAGGCGTGGCCCGGGGCGAAGGAGCCGGGGGAGTCATCCGCCGGCACGGGCCGAGCCGGTCGACGCCGTCCCGTGCTGCCGCCCGGCGTACCCGACCCCCGCGAGTGGGGTCCGCTGCGGGAAGCCCCCCCGGCCGCCCCCGCCGACGCCCCGGCGCTCCCGACCGACGCCGGCGCCGTAGCCGAACCGGACGACAGCGGGGACAGCGGGGACAGCGGGCGGCGCGGGCCCGAATCGAACCGCCCGGCGAGGCGCGACAGGACCGGCCGGCCGGCCCCCGGCCCGGCCCCCGACCCTCCTGGTCCGAAGACTCCCGGGGCGGCGGGACCGGGGACTTCCGGGACGTCCGGCGCGGCCGCCCCCCGAGCGCGACGGAACAGGAGCGCCGCCGGGGGCTCAGCCTCGCAACGAGCCGCGTCCGAAGCCCGCCCCGCCGGCCCCCGGCGGTCCCGCCGCGCCTCGGAGGGCTCGGCGAGCCGCCGCGCCTCGGCGCCGGGACCGGCGGCACCGGAGCCGGGTTCCGGCAACGGCACGGGACCCGGCACGGGATCCGGGTCCGGCACGGGCGGGAGCGCGGAGGAGCGTCCGGCGAGGCCCGAGGGGGAGCCCGGGGCGCGCCGAACGCCGCCAGGCGGCGGGGACGCGGCGCCTCCCGTCGCCTCCGATGCCCCCTGGCATCACGCCGTTCCCGCCTTCGAGGAGAACGCCTTCGAGGAGACGTCGGGACCGACGGACCGCCGGCGCGGGGCGCCCACCCGCGACTCCGACGCTCCGGACGGCCCGGAGGCCGAGGAGCGGGTGGATCGACCGAACCCGGCGGACGGGCCGGAGTCGGGGGATCCACCGGAGGCGGAAGGCCGACGGGGGCCGGCCGGCCGGGGGGAGTCGGACGACCGGTCCGAGGCCGAGGAGCGTTCCGGGACGGACGACCGGCCGGAGCCGGGCGGGGGGACCCGATGACCGCCGTACTCGACGCCGCCCCGCGAATCCTGGCCGTCTTCGCCGCGTTCCTCGTCCTTCCGCTGCTCGTCGGCCAGGCCGAGCACAAGGTGATGGCGCACATGCAGGGCCGGCTGGGCCCGATGCGCGCCGGTGGCTTCCACGGCTGGGCGCAGCTCGTCGCCGACGGCGTCAAGTTCGCCCAGAAGGAGGACGTGGTGCCGGCGGGAGCCGATCGCGTGGTCTTCCGGATGGCGCCGGCGGTGGCGTTGCTGCCGTACCTGTTGGTGCTGTCGGTCATCCCGGTGGGTCCGGGGGAGGGGGCCGTCGGCCAGGTGGTCGACGCCGGGATCTTCTTCGTCCTCGCCGTCATGGCCGTCGCCGTCCTCGGCTCGCTCATGGCCGGTTGGGCCTCGGGAAACAAGTTCTCCCTGCTCGGAGGAGTCCGCACCGCCGCCCAACTGCTGGCCTACGAACTGCCGATGCTGCTGGCCGCCGCGTCCGTGGCGATGGCGGCGGGCACCGTCTCGCTGGTGGGCATCCTGGACGCCTTCGCGTGGTGGTGGCTTCCCTGGCAGATCGTGGGCGCGGGGGTCTTCTTCGTCGCCGGCCTCGCGGAGTTGCAGCGTCCCCCGTTCGACATGCCGGTGGCGGACTCGGAGATCGTCTTCGGTGCCTACACCGAGTACACCGGGCTGCGTTTCGCCTTCTTCCTCCTCGCCGAGTACGCCGGGATCGTCGTCCTGTGCGGCCTGACCGCGGTGCTGTTCCTCGGCGGTTGGCACGGCCCCTGGGGCGCCGAGGGGCTGGGCTGGGTGTGGACGCTGCTCAAGACCGCCCTGCTCGTCTTCGTGGTGATCTGGTCGCGGGTCACCCACCCCAGGTTGCGGGAGGACCAGTTGCAGAGACTCGCGTGGACCGTGCTCGTTCCCCTCGCGCTCGCCCAGATCGCCCTCACCGGCGTCGTCAAGGTGGTGATCAGCGGGTGAGCCGCGTACCCGGTTCCGGTCTGGCCAAGGGTCTGGCCGTCACCCTCCGCACGATGACGAGGCGCGCCGTCACCGAGCGGTATCCCGAGGTCCAGCCCTCGTTGCCGCCCCGTACCCGGGGCGTGATCGGGCTGTTCGAGGAGAACTGCACCGTCTGCATGCTGTGCGCCCGGGAGTGCCCGGACTGGTGCGTCTACATCGACTCCCACAAGGAGACCCTCCCCCCGGCGACCCCCGGGGGCAGGGAGCGCAGCCGCAACGTCCTGGACCGCTTCGCCATCGATTTCGCCCTCTGCATGTACTGCGGCATCTGCATCGAGGTCTGTCCGTTCGACGCCCTGTTCTGGTCCCCCGAGTTCGAGTACGCGGAGACGGACATCCGGGACCTCACCCACGAGCGGGACCGGCTCCGTGAGTGGATGTGGACCGTCCCCGCGCCGCCCGCCCTCGATCCGGGGGCGGAGGAGGCGAAGGAACTCGCCGCCGCCCGACGGAGCGTGGACAAGCCGAACCGTGCCGGGTCCTCCGGCGCGTCGGGGCGGCGGCCGGAGGACGGGGGGTGAGCGTCCCGGCGGCCGTCGGCGTCCCCGCGCCTGCCTCCGGCCACGTCGTCCTCCCGGTGGCCGCGGAGTCAGCCGGCTTCCTCTCCCCGACCGGTGTCGAGATCGCCTTCCTGATGGTCGGTCTGGTCACCCTCGGTGCCGCCGTCCTGACCGTCACCACCCGTAGGCTTGTCCACGCCGCGTTGTGGCTGGTGGTCGCCCTGGGCGGCCTGGCTGTCGAGTACCTGCTGCTCACCGCCGAGTTCATCGCGTGGGTGCAGGTCCTCGTCTACGTCGGGTCGGTCGTCGTGCTGTTGCTGTTCGGGCTGATGCTCACCCGGGCGCCGATCGGCCCCTCGCCCGACGCGGACTCGGGCAACCGGGTGGCCGCGCTCGCCGTCGCCCTCGCCTCCGCCGCCGTCCTGGTCTGGGTGGTCGTCGACGCCTTCCGGACGACCTGGATCGACCTCGGGGGGCCGCCCGCCGGATCCACCGGGGTGACGGGCGCCGGCCTCTTCCGGTACTGGGTGTTGCCCTTCGAGGCCCTCTCCGTGCTCCTGTTGGCCGCTCTGGTCGGCGCGATCGTGTTGTCCCGGAGGCCGGGTGCGTCCGACCGGGCGGCGGACAGTGCCTCCGCCCGCCGGGCGGGCGGCCCGTCCGCCGAGGAGCGCGACGGGCGGGGCGGAGCCGGCTGATGCACCTCGCCTACCCCGCGGTCCTGTCCGCGCTCCTCTTCTGTGTCGGGCTGTACGGGGTCCTCGCCCGCCGCAACGCGATCCTCGTGCTGATGTCCGTGGAGCTGATGCTCAGCGCCGTCAACCTCAACCTGGTCGCCTTCGACGTGTGGCTCGGCCGCGCGGCCGTGGACACCCTCCGCTCGGGGCAGGTCCTGACCCTGTTCACGATCGCCGTGGCCGCGGCGGAGATCGGCATCGGACTGGCGATCGTCCTGGCCGTCCACCGGGCCCGGGGCGGCTCCGGCATCGACGGGTCGCGCGCCACCGCCGAGCCCGCCCACCCGGGGGAGACGGGAGCGGGCGGTCCGGCCGGTCCGAGCCCGTCCACCGGGCCCGACGAGAGGACCGAGGCCACCCCGTGACCACCATCAGCCTCGCTGTCCTCGTGCCGCTGCTGCCCTTCCTCGGCGCCGTGGTCGCGCTCTTCTCGGGAGGTCGGGCCCCCGGCTTCGCCCGCCCGCTCGCGGTGCTGCCCACGCTCGCCGCCCTCGCCCTGGCCGTGGCGGTCGCCGCCCGGCAGGGGGGAGGCGCGACGCTCGCGGCGGCCACCGAACTGACACCCACCGGGTCGATCCCGATCGAGCTCGCCCTGTACGTCGACGGGTTCGCCGCCCTCGTGGCCGTCCTGGTCGCCTTCGTGGCCACCGCCGTGCAGGTCTACTCGACCGGCTACCTCGCGGGCGACCCGCGCTACCCCTCCTACGCGGCGCTGATCTCGCTGTTCACCTCCGCCATGCTCCTCGTCGTCTACTCCGGCGACCTGATGCTGCTCCTGGTCGGATGGGAGGTGATGGGCATCTGCTCCTACTTCCTGATCGGCCATCACTGGGAGACGTCGCGGGCCCGTTCGGCCGCGCCGAAGGCCTTCCTGGTCACCAAGCTCGGCGACGTCCCCTTCCTGATCGGTCTGTTCGCGCTGGCCACCGACACCGGGTCCTTCGCCCTGCGCCGAATCCTGGACACCGTGGCGGCCGGCGACCTCGACCACCCGACTCCCATCGCGCTGCTGCTCCTGGCCGGCGTCGCCGGGAAGTCGGCCCAGTTCCCGCTGCACACCTGGCTCCCCGACGCGATGGCCGGCCCCACCCCGGTCTCCGCGCTCATCCACGCCGCCACGATGGTCGCCGCCGGCGTCTACCTCGTCGCCAGGCTCCTCCCGGTCTTCACCGCCTCCGGAGCCGCGATGATCGTCCTCGCCGTCATGGCCTCGGTGACGATGGTGGGCTCGGGGCTCGCCGCGCTCGCCCAGGACGACGTCAAACGCGTCCTCGCCTACTCCACCATGGGCCAACTCGGCTACATGGTCGGCGCCCTGGCCGTCGCGGACCGGGGGGCGGCCGTCTTCCACCTCCTCGCCCACGGGGCCTTCAAGGCCCTGCTGTTCCTCGCCGCCGGGGTGCTCGCCCTCGCCGTCGGCACCCACTCGTTGGCCGCCATGTCCGGGATGCGCGGGGTGCGTCACCGGGTGCCCGACGCCTTCTGGACGATGACGATCGCGCTGCTCGCGCTCGCCGCCGTCCCCCCATTCAGCGGGTTCTTCTCCAAGGAGTCCGTCCTGGGAACCGCCGAGCGGGCCGTCTCCGGCCACATCGCGGGCGTGCCCGCCGCGTCCGGTGGGCTCATCCTGGTTTCCGGTGTCCTCGCGGCGCTGCTCACCGGCGCCTACGCCACGCGCCTGTGGCTGCTCGCCTTCCGAGGCGACGGACCGGAGGCCCCCGACCGTGTCCGGCGACCGGTCGTGCTCGACGCCGTACTGTGGGCGCTGGCCGTGCCTTCGCTCGCCTTCGGCGGGATCGCCTTCCGGGTGATCCCCGAGTGGTTCGACGGCGGCGAGTTGGCCCCCACGCTCACCACCTCCGTGCTGGGCACCGGGGTCGCCCTCGCCGGCGGCCTCCTCACCTGGGGCGCCTGGCTGCACACCCGAGCCGCTCGCCACCGCGCCTCGCCTCTCCCACCCGAGCCGAGGGCGACGGACCCCGGCGCCGTCCTGCTGGGCCCGCTGTACCGACACGCGGCCCTCGGCTTCCACCTCGACCGCGTGTACACAAGGCTCTTCGTCCGCCCCATCCTGGCGGGGGCGACCCTTGTGCGGTTTCTCGACCGGGAGGTCGTCGACACCTACGTACGAGGCGCCGGCGCCCTGCCCCGACTGCTCGGCGCCGCCGCCCGCCGGGCCCAGACCGGCAACGTCCAGACCTACCTGACCGCGCTGCTCGCCGGCACCGTCGTGCTCGCGGTCGCCGCCGTCCTCGCCGCCACGGGAGCGTGAGCCGACGTGATCGACATCAGCGAGTCCGTGATGGTGCTCCTCTTGGCGTTCGTCGTCCTGGCACCGCTCCTCGGATCCGTCGCCGCCCTGCTGCCCGCACCGCCGGGGCTGAGGGGCGCCTCCCCCGAACAAGCCGTACTGCGCCACGGCGTCACCGTCACCGGGGCCGTCCTCGCCGCCGCCGTCGTCCTGGCCCTCGGCTTCGACCACGGCCGGTCCGGCAGCACCCAGGCCACGATCGACATCGGCTGGATCCCCGCCCTCGATGTGCGCCTCCACCTCGGCGTCGACGGCGTCTCCCTCCCGCTGCTGCTCCTCACCGCCCTGCTGACCTTCCTCTGCGCCCTCCACTCCGCGCGCGAGAAGCCCCGGGTCCACGGCCCGCGGGGCTTCGTCGCCCTGCTGCTCCTGCTGGAGACCGGGACCCTGGCCACCTTCGCCGCGCTCGACCTGCTGCTGTTCTTCCTCGCCTTCGAGACCGTGCTCGTCCCGATGTACTTCCTCATCGCCCGTTGGGGCGGCGCCGAACGGTCGGCCGCCGCCTGGAAGTTCCTGCTCTACACGCTCCTCGGTTCCGTCGTCATGCTCCTGGGCCTGCTGCTGATCGGGCTCGGCGCCGGCACGTTCGACATGGTGGCGCTCGCCGCCGACAACGGCCGCTCGCTGACCACGACCACCCAGATCACCGCCGTCCTCGCGATCGGAATCGGTCTCGCCGTCAAGGCCCCGATGTGGCCGTTGCACAGCTGGCTGCCCGACGCCCACACCGCCGCCCCGACCGTCGGCTCCGTCCTGCTGGCCGGCGTCCTGCTGAAGATGGGGACCTACGGCCTCGTCCGCGTCGCCCTGCCGATCGCCCCGGACGGCTTCCGCGTCTTCGCGCCCTACCTCGCCGCGTTCGCCGTCGTGGGAATCGTCTACGGCTCACTGGCGTGTCTCGCCCTCGCCAGGACCGGAGCCGGCGGCGACCTGAAACGCCTCATCGCCTACTCCTCCGTAGGCCACATCGGCTTCGTCCTGCTCGGCATCGCCACCATGACTCCCACCGGCGTCAACGGCGCGCTCTTCGCCAACGTCGCCCACGGCCTCGTCACCGGCCTGCTGTTCTTCCTCGTCGGCGCCGTCGGGGAACGCGCCGGTGGCACCGACCTCGACACCCTCGCCGAGCGGGGCGGCGCCGCGCTGTACGGGAGGGCGCCCCGGCTCGGCGCGCTGCTGGCGTTCGCCGCGGTCGCCTCGCTCGGACTCCCCGGACTCGCCGGCTTCTGGGGCGAGATGTTGGCCCTCTTCGGTGCCTTCGACCCGGCGCCCGGCCTGAACCGGCCCGCCTACCTCGCCTTCACCGCCGTCGGAGCCTTCGGCACCCTGCTGACCGCGGCCTACCTGCTGATCGTGGTCCGCCGCGTCTGCATGGGCCCCACCGAGGGGCGCGGCCCCCGCCTGCCCGACGCGCGAGGATACGAACTCGCCGCCTGGAGCCCGCTGGTCGCCCTCGTCGTGCTCGTCGGACTCTGGCCCCGCGCCCTCCTCGGCCTGACCGACCCCGCCGTCCAGCGACTCCTCCTGGGAGGCGGCCGATGAACTCCCCGCCCGAGCCACTGGCCCAGAGCCTCGTCCAGTCCGTCGACTGGCTCACCATCGCCCCGCCCACCCTGGTGGCGTTCGTCGCCCTCGGCGTCCTCCTCGCCGACCTCTTCCTCCCGGCCCGTGACAAGGCGCTCCTCGGCTGGTTCTCCGTCGGCGGACTCGGCACCGCACTGCTCACCCTCCCCTTCCTGGCCGACGGCGAGCGGCGCACCTTCTGCCTCAGCCGCGAGCCGGACCTGTGCGCCTACGTCGCGGACCCCTTCGCCCTGGTCACACAACTCCTGGTGCTGGGCGGCGCCCTGGTCGCCGCACTCCTCTCCGTCACCCGGCGGGGCCAGGACCGTCACCCCGCGCCCCAGGGCGAGTACTGGTTCCTGCTGCTCTCCTCGGCGGCGGGCGCCGCCCTGCTGCCCGCCGCCCGCGACCTCGCCACCCTCGTCGTCGCCCTGGAGGTCGTCTCCCTGCCCGCCTTCGCCCTGGTCGGGATGCGGCACGGCGACCGGCGCTCCGCCGAGGCCGCCCTCACGTTCTTCCTGTCGTCCGTCACCGCCACCGCCGTCACCCTGATGGGCGTCAGCTTCCTCTACGCCGCCACCGGCACCCTCTTCCTCGACGACCTCGCCCGCCGCGTCCCGACCGCGGACGGACAACTCGGCACCCTCGTCCACGTCGGGGTCGTCATCACACTCGTCGGGTTCGCCTTCAAGACGGCCGTCGCGCCCTTCCACTTCTGGGTCCCCGACACCTACGTCGGGGCGCCGCTGCCCGTGGCCGCCTACCTCTCCGTCACCGGCAAGGCCGCCGGTCTCGCCGGGCTGATCCTGGTCACCGTCGTCGCCCTGCCCTCCCAAGGCGACGTCTGGGGGCCCGCGCTGGCCGCGCTGGCCGCGCTCACCATGACCGTCGGCAACACCGGGGCGCTCCGCCAGTCGGTCGCGCGCCCCTCCGGCGCGGTCCGCCTGCTCGCCTGGTCCTCCGTCGGCCAGGCCGGCTACCTCCTGGTGCCGATCGCCGCCGCCGCGTACACCGAGGAGCCCGGACCCGCCGTCGGCGCCACGCTCGCCTACGCCCTGATCTACGCGACGGCGAACCTCGGGGCGTTCACCGTGGCCGCATGGGTCGGGCGTGCCCGCGCCGACAACCGGCTGGTCGACTACCGGGGCCTGTATGCCACCCACCCCCTGACCGCGCTGCTCCTGGCCTTCTTCCTGCTCTGCCTCGCCGGTCTGCCCCCCGGGATCGTCGGTGTGTTCGGCAAGGTCGTCGTCTTCGCGGCGGCCGTGGACGCGGGGTCGGGTTGGCTGGCCGGCATCATGGCCGCCAACGTGGTGATCGCGATGTACTACTACCTCCGGTGGGCCGCCCTGCTGTTCCGAGGGCCCGCCCAGGTGGCGCGGGAGCACCGATGGAGTCCGCCGCTCGCCCTGGCCCTGGCCGTCACCGCGCTTCTCGCCCTCGCCCTGTCCCTCGCGCCCCAACCGCTGCTGCGCCTCACCGACGCCGGCCTCTTCTGAACCGCCCCCCGTCGTGCCCCACGCGGCACCGGGCGCGGGGGCACGCCACGGGTGCGGCCATCCGCGGGGCCCCGTCCCTCCCGACCCGCCCGGGAACCGAGCCCCACCGCCCGGCGTTGACCCTCATGGGAGGGACCCAGTGGACGGACACCGCGGCACCGCCGGCGCCGACCGCGCACGGGTGGCCCCGACGAACCACGGCCAGTGAGCGGAAGGGTCCCCTCCGCCGCACCACAGGGAGGGCGCACCGTGCACCGCCGGCACAACGGGTTGAGGACAGCCGTCCTCCTCGGAGGACTGTCCGCGCTCATCATCGTCATCGGCGGGCTCTTCGGCCGCACCGGTCTCGTCGTCGCCGTCCTCGTCGCCCTCGGGACGAACTCCTACGCCTACTGGAACAGCGACAAGCTCGCCCTCCGTGCGATGCGCGCGCGACCGGTGAGCGAGTTCGAGGCCCCCACCCTGTACCGCATCGTCCGCGAGCTCTCCACCCAGGCCCGCCGACCCATGCCCCGCCTGTACATCTCCCCGACCCAGGCCCCCAACGCCTTCGCCACCGGGCGCAACCCGCGCAACGCGGCGGTGTGCTGCACCGACGGCATCCTGCGCCTACTCGACGAACGGGAGTTGCGCGGCGTCATCGGTCACGAGTTGAGCCACGTCCACAACCGGGACATCCTGATCTCCTCCGTCGCCGGCGCCCTCGCGTCCGTGATCATGTTCCTGGTGAACTTCGCCTGGCTGATACCGATCGGCCGCACGGACGACGACGAGGGTCCCGGCCTGATCGGCATGGTGCTCGTCATGATCCTCGGCCCGCTCGCGGCGTCGCTCGTCCAGCTCGCCATCAGCCGCTCTCGCGAGTACGAGGCCGACGCCTCCGGTGCCCGCCTCACCGGCGACCCCCTCGCCCTCGCGCGTGCCCTGCGTAAGCTGGAGGCGGGCACCCGACAACTGCCTCTGCCCCCGGAGCCCCGCATCGAGACGGCGAGCCACATGATGATCGCGAATCCCTTCCGCCCAGGTCAGGGAATGTCCAGGATGTTCGCCACGCACCCGCCGATGGCGGAACGCATCGCCCGACTCGAAGAGATGGCAGGTGGCCACCGATGAAGACCATCCTGAACGTCATCTGGCTCGTCCTGAGCGGCTTCTGGCTGTTCCTCGCGTACGTGACCGCCGGCCTGCTGCTCTGCCTCACGATCATCGGCATCCCCTTCGGCATCGCCGCCTTCCGGATCGGTGTCTACGCACTGTGGCCGTTCGGCTACACCACGATCGAGCGGCGCGACGCCGGGGCGCCGTCCTGCGTCGGCAACGTGCTCTGGCTGGTGCTCGCCGGCTGGTGGCTGGCGCTGGGACACGTCGTGACCGGGCTCGCGCTCTGCGTGACGATCATCGGCATCCCGCTGGGCATCGCCAACTTCAAGCTCATCCCGGTCTCCCTGCTCCCGCTGGGCCGGGAGATCGTCCGCACGGACCAGCCCTTCGCGGGGTTCTGAGCGGCGCTCTCGTGGACCCGTTCCGGGCCCGGCGTCGCTATGGGCGGGGCTGTGCGGCGCCGTTCGACGGCTCGCGTCCCGGGCGCGACGGGTCCCGGGCCGGCGGCTTCCGGCCCCCACGGGCCGTCCTCCACCGTCTCCCCGCGCCACTCCCGGGGGTCACCCTCGCCCCAGGCGTCCGTCCTCGCCGGTGGGGTTCGACCCTGCCCTCGGCGACCGCGCCCGGCGATCACTTCCTCCGACCGGGCATCGGCCCGTCCCTCCGCACCCGGCGCCCGGGTCGAGCCGGGACGCCGAGGTGCCGCCTCTCGCCGCCCTCGCCCCGTCCGCCTCCGTGCCTCACCCTCCGGACCATCTGGCGAGGCGCCGGCGCACCCCGTACACGGACACGCCCGCCAGCAGCACCACCGACCCGGCCACGACCGACGCCGTCGGCAGCGAGAAGGCCAGCGTCCCGCATCCGAGCAGGCCCACGAACGGAAGCAGCCGCGCCCGGGGGGCCGGGTCCAGTGTCCAGGCCGACGCGTTCGCCACCGCGTAGTACACCAGCACGCCGAAGGACGAGAACCCGATGGCGCCCCGCAGGTCCACCGTGGCGGCGAGCACCGCCACCACCACGCCGACGGCCACCTCCGCCCGGTGCGGCACCGCGAAGCGCGGATGCACCGCCGCCAGTCCCCGGGGCAGGTGACGGTCCCGGGCCATGGCCAGCGTCGTCCGGGAGACTCCGAGGATCAGCGCCAGCAGGGAGCCGAGGGCCGCCACCGCCGCCCCCGCCCGGACCACCGGGGCCAGCCAGGGGACCCCGGCCGCGCGGACCGCGTCGGCCAGCGGGGCCGTCGCCTCGCCGAGACCGCTCGTCCCCAACACCGAGAGCGCCGCCAGGACGACACACCCGTAGACCACCAGGGCGATCCCCAGCGCCAGCGGGATCGCCCTGGGGATGGTGCGCGCCGGGTCCCGGACCTCCTCGCCCAGGGTGGCGATCCGCGCGTACCCGGCGAACGCGAAGAACAGCAGGCCCGCGGCCTGCAACACCCCGCTGTCCAGACCGCCGCCCCAGTCGGGACGGCCGACGTCCGACCGGTCCGAACTCGCCGAGGCGACGACCACCGCCGCCAGGACGGCCAGTGTCACGGCCACGATGGCCCGGGTCAGCGACGCCGACTTGGCGACCCCGCCGTAGTTCACCGCGGTCAGCACGACGACCGTCGCCACGGCCACCGCGTGCGCGCGCTCCGGCCAGAGGTAGGCGCCCACGGTGAGTGCCATCGCGGCGCACGACGCCGTCTTGCCGACGATGAACGCCCAGCCGGCCAGGTATCCCCAGAACGCCCCGAGTCGCTCGCGACCGTGGACGTAGGCGCCGCCGGAGGCCGGGTGGCGCGCGGCCAGCCGCGCCGAGGAGACCGCGTTGCAGTACGCGACCAGGGCGGCCAGGGCGAGCGCGGCCGGCAGCGCGGAACCGGCCGCGCGAACGGCGGGCCCGGGCGCCGCGAAGATGCCCGCGCCGATCATCGAGCCGAGTCCGATGACCACGGCGTCACCGAGTCCCAGCGTCCGACGCAGCTCCGGGCCGGCGGCAGAAGTCATGGCCGGCAGCCTACTGTTCGAGGGAACCACCGGATACGGTCATACCGTCCTTTAAGGGTGAGACGGCGTGGGGGGCGCGGTCGAGAACAGGTACGCCGCGAGAAGGGCACGCGCATGACCGTCCTCAGTTGGATCATTCTGGGACTGCTGGCCGGAGGCATCGCCAAGCTCCTGCTGCCCGGACGCGACCCCGGGGGACTCGTCGTCACCACCCTGATCGGGATCGCCGGCGCCTCCGTCGGAGGGTGGATCTCCGCCCACTGGCTGGACCGTCCGATCACCAAGGACTTCTACGACGGCGCCACCTGGGTGGCGGCGATAGGCGGATCGCTCGTCCTGCTCATCGCCTACCGCCTGCTCTTCGGCCACTCCCGTCGCTGAGCGCGGCCCCGTCCCGGCGTCCCGCGCGGGGGCACCCGCCGACACGGCACGACCGTTCACCGCTCCGGCCACCGGCCCGGCCTCTCCAAAACCCGCGTCACCGCCGGACGGCGATGCCGTGCGCCGCCGGCCCACCCCGCGCGTCGTGGTGCGGTTAGCTCCGTTGCCGTTTGACTCTGTCCTGCCGTCGGCACTGACGGCTATCACCCGTACGGTCACGGTGGCCGCGGGCCGGTTCGCTCCCGGCCATCTGGGGGAGCTGACGCAGGTCGTGCCGTTCGAACTCGTTGATGCGGTCCTGGCGGAGACTGGGACGGTGCAGCGGCGGCTGCGTGATCTTCCCTCCCGGGTGGGGGTCTACTTCCTGCTCGCGATGTGTCTGTTCCCCGAGGTCGGCTACCGGCTGGTCTGGGACAAGCTGACCGCCGGCCTGCCCGGGCTCCCGGTCGTCCGGCCGAGCGCGAAGGCATTGCGTGACCTGCGCCGCCGACTCGGCGTCACGCCGGTACGAGCGTTGTTCGAGGTGCTGGCCAGCCTACTGGCCCAGTCAACCACGCCAGGGGTGCGGTTCGGGCCGTACCGGACGGTGTCGTTCGACGGCTGCAGTTCGCAGCGGGTCGCCGATTCCGAGCGCAACCGCTCCTGGCTGGGCCGGCGTACCAACCAGGGCTATCCGACACTGGAGTTGATGGCGCTGGTAGAGACCGGCACCCGGGCCCTGCTGGGCGCGGTCTTCGGCCCGACCGCCGAGGGCGAGACCAGCTACGCCAGGCGCCTGCTGCATCTACTGCGGCCGGACCTGCTCGTCCTGTGGGACAAAGGGTTCGACGGCAACGCGTTCCTCGCCGCGGTCATCGCCACCCGGGCCCAGATCCTGGGCCGGCTACGCAGCAACCGCCGCACCCCCGTGCTGACCCGCCTGTGTGACGGCTCCTATCTGTCGGTGATCGGCACGGCCCGGGTGCGGGTCATCGACGCGCAGATCACGGTGACCTGCGCGGACGGCACCGTCTTCACCGGCTCCTACCGGCTGGTGACGACCCTGACCGACGCCCGCCGCTACCCCGCGGCCACCCTGACACGTCTCTACCACCAGCGGTGGGAGCACGAATCCGCCTACTACGCGCTGCGTCACACGCTCATGAACGGCCGGCGGCTGCGCTCGGGCGACCCCTTCGGTGTCGAACAGGAAATGTGGGCACTGCTGACGGGCCTTGACCCCGGATCCTGGACACCCGAGACACTTGGATCTTGAAGGTCCAGGAGAACGGATGTCCCGTGGTCATGAAGCACTACCCGCCTGAGTTCAAGGCGGACGCGGTCGCGTTGTACGAGTCGCGGCCCGGGGCGACGATCAAGTCGGTCGCCGCTGATCTGGGGGTCAACCCGGAGACGCTGAGGAACTGGATCCGGGCGGCCGGTGCCGCCCGTCCCCGTGGCCGCCGCCCGGAGGGTCCGGCGGTGCCGGAGTCTTCGCTTCAGGCAGAGCTCGCCGCCGCGCGGAAGAAGATCCGCGAGCTGGAGGAGGAACGCGAGCTCCTGCGGAAGGCCGCGAAGTATTTCGCCGGGGAGACGCGCTGGTGAACCGCTTCCAGTTCGTCTGCGACCACCAGCGCCGATACGGCGTGAAGCGGTTGTGCCAGGTCCTGGGCATCGCCCGCTCCAGCTTCTACTACTGGCGCCGGACCGCACCGGACCGGGCGGCCCGCCGGGCGGCCGACGCCCAGCTCGCCGCACGGATCCAAACCGTCCACCGGGAGTCGGACGGCACCTACGGTGTCCCCAGGATCACCGCCGAGCTCCGCGAGGACGGTGAGCGCGTCAACCACAAGCGCGTCGCCCGCCTCATGCGCACTGCCGGTATCGCCGGGACGCGCCTGCGCCGCAGACACCGCACCACGGTCCCGGACCCGGCCGCCGCGAAGGCGCCCGACCTGATCGGCCGGGACTTCACCGCCACGGAGCCGAACACCAGGTATGCCGGCGATATTACGTATCTCCCGCTGGACGGTGGGAAGTTCCTCTATCTCGCCACGGTCATCGACCTCGCCTCGCGCCGCCTGGCCGGATGGGCGCTGGCCGATCACATGCGGACCGAGCTCGTCACCGATGCCCTGGACGCGGCGATACGGACCCGCGGCAGCCTCGCGGGGGCCGTCATGCACAGCGACCACGGGGCGCAATACACCAGTCGGGCCTTCGCCCACGCCTGCGCGAAGGCCGGTGTCCGCCAGTCCATGAGCGCGGTCGGCAGCTCGGCGGACAACGCGCTGGCCGAGTCCTTCAACGCGACGTTCAAGCGGGAAACCCTCCAAGGCCGCAAGAGCTGGTCCAGCGAGCGCGAAGCCCGGCTCGACGCCTTCCGATGGCTGAACCGCTACAACACCCGACGCCGCCACTCACGACTCGGACAACGCAGCCCGATCGCCTACGAGACGGCACTCGCCGCAACATCAACTACGCTGGCTCAAGCCGCATAGCCCGTGTCCAGGATTCGGGGTCAAGGCCCGCTGGGGCTGCGCGAGCGGTTGACGCGGGGCGACGCGGTAGCGTCCACCGTGGCGTTCGCGCTGCTTGCCACGGTGGAGTGGCTCGCCTGGCTGGATGAACCGCTGGTGGGAGCGGGGGTGGGGTCCAGTGTCGGACACTAGGGCGGCTCGTCGGCTCGTCGTCGCGCTGCACGGGTACGGCGGGACGGGCGAGGCCATCGCCGGTGTGCTGGCGGCGGTCGGCGGCAGGAGCAGCGGCGCGGACGGCGACACCGTGATCGTCGGGCCGGATGGGTCCTGCGTACCGGCGTTCGCACTGGGGGGACGGGCGTGGTATGCGATCACCTCGCATGCGCCTGTGATCGCGCAGCGGTCCCGCGAGGCGGCACCCGCCGTGGCCGAGTACATCGAGCGGCTGCGGCGGCGTTATCAGGTGCCGGCGCGCCAGACCTGTGCCGTCGGGTTCTCCCAGGGTGCCTCGGTGGCCGCCGCGGTGCTGGTCCACTCATCGGTCTGCGGCCGAGCCGTGCTCGTCTGCGGCCGAGTGCCGGGCGGCGACGATCAGGCCGCCGCGAGCAGAGTGGTCGACGCCCTGGTGGTGACGGGCGGGCGTGACCGGTTCGTGCGGCACGACGACGTCCGCTCGGACCTGGCATCGGGCTACCTGGGCGCACGGGCCCGCCATGTGGTACTGCCCGAGCTGGGGCATGAGTTCAACGAAGAAGTCGCGCGGCTCACCTTGGCGCACGCGACGAGCGATGGAGTGAATGATGATAGATGAACAGCAGTTCTACCAGTCAGGTCGGGAGTTCCTGCTCGAACGGCTTGGCGAGGCGGCCGAGCACGTGGACGCCGACACCGAGCTCGTGCAGTCGGGCCTGCTGGATTCGTTACTGGTCCTTGAGTTCTTCTTCTTCCTGGAGAACACCAGGGGGGCGGCGATCGCGCCGGAGGCCGCCACCGTCGAGGTGTTGTCCACGCTGCGCAGTGCCTACCAGCTGGTGGTGTCGCCGTGAGCCAGACCATTGACCAGGTACGCGCGGGCTGTGAATGGCAGCGCGAACTGTGCCGCAAGAACGGTTCCCCCACCTACGTCGCGATCATCACGGAGCTGATCGAGCGGCTTGGTGCTGACGAGGCCGTCACCGAGCTGCTCACCGCCGATGACCAGGACCCCATTCAGTCCGCCCTGTGTCTTCGGCTGTTCGGCGCGGTCAACCGGATCGCGATGGCCGAATCGGCGAGCTGGCTCACCGCGTACTACCCCACGTTTGGCGGCGAGACCGAGGTCGACAAGGTAGTGCCCGCGTTCTTCGACTTCCTGGGGGCCAACCTGCCCGCCGTCCGGGAACAGATGAGCATTTCGGTGCAGACCAACGAGGTGGGGCGCGCCGCGCCGCTGTCCGCGGCGATGAACTACGTCGCGACGGCGACTGGCCTGCCGCTTCGGTTGCTCGAAGTGGGTGCCAGCGCCGGGCTGAATCTGTTGTTTGACCGATACTTCGTGGCGGGCAGCGACGAGTCGTGGGGTCCGGCGGATTCGGTTCTGCGGCTGGTCGGACACTTCGAGTCGGGTCGGCCGCGCGCCGCGAGGCTCGACATCGCCGAACGCCGGGGCTGTGACCTCAACCCGATCGACGTCTATGCGCCGGAAACCGCGAACCTGCTGCGGTCGTTCGTGTGGCCCGAACACGTCGAGCGCGTGCACCGGCTCGACGCCGCGTTGGAGGTCGCCCGGTCGGCGCCAAGACTTTCCATTGACGCGGCTGACGGGTGCTCCTGGGTCCTCAAGCACATCGAGGAGCTGACGCCCGGCCACACCACGGTGATCTTTCACTCGATCGTGCTCGCCTACTTCGACGCGGACGAGCGGGCACGGTTCGCGAAACTCATCCGCACTCGCGGCGCGGCGACCGGCGAAGACCAGCCCCTGGCGTGGATCTCGCTGGAACCGAGCGTTGACGACTCCAGCGTGGTCAACCTGGTCTGCGAGCTGTGGCCGACGAACAAGCGCGTCCTGCTGGCCAGGACGACCCCGCACGGCACCCAGGTGCGATGGGACCCGCAGGAGGAGTCGGCATGAGTGCGGTCATCCGTGGGGTGGCCAGCGCTGTTGGCATCCCCACGGTGATCACGGAGTTGCCCGAAGACGCCGTCTCGCCCGATGTGGCCCGCCAACTGGTCGATCGTGGACAGAGACTCTGCCCTGTCGCCGACGACGAGATACCGCTGGTCACCGAGTCGGTCGGCGCGTCACTGGCCGCATCGGGGCTGGCCCCCGACGAGGTGCGCCACATCCTCGTCACGACCGAGACGATGACGGTCAGCGGATCGCGGGCGGCGCACGAGCAGGCACGCGGCCGGCTCTACAAGGCGTGCGCGGATCTGGGCCTCGGCCACGCCCCGGTGACAGCGTTGACCTTCGGCGGGTGTGGCGCCGTACTGAGTGCCATCGACTACGCGGCCCTGATGGTGGAGCGTGATTCGACCGGCGGCATCCTGGTCGTCGCCGTCGGCCGGATGCGTGACGGCGACTCCCGCGAGCTCGCCCCCGCGGTCTCGGCCATCGGTGACGGTGTGGCCAGCTGTGTCGTCACGTCCGGCGGGGGCGGCTGGACCCTGCGCTGGCTGCTGCGCCGCGCGTTCCTGGAGACGGCCAAATTCGACCACTCGACGGACTTCGGGCCCACGCTCGTGACGTTGGGGCGCGCCCTGCGCTCCATGCGCAACGAGGCCAAGGAACGCGGTCTGCCGCAACAGCCGCGCCTGGTGTGCAACAACTATGGACTGCCGACCATACGCCTGTTCGGCAGCGCGCTAAGCATCGCCATGGACGACGTCTTTGTGGACAACATCCCGATGCTGAGCCATCTGGGCACGCCGGACCTCCTGATCAATCTAGCGAGCCTACCCAGTTCCAGTCGCGAGGTCCTCGCGTTGGCCACCGGACCGGCCGATTGCGCCTTGGCATTGCTGGAAAGGACTAGTTGTGACACTGCTTGACGTATACGAGAGGCTCGCCGCGCGAACACCGGACGACCCCGCGATCACCTTCGACCGCGCGCCCCACATCGGCACGGTCCTGACGTGGCGAGACGTGGTGAACCAGAGCGAGAAGATCGAGGACACCCTGCGCGCCGCCGGCACCAAAAGCGGCAGCCGGTGCGCCGTGGTCATGGTCGATGACCCGAACGTGGTCCCGACGGTTCTTGCCGTGTGGCGGGCGGGGGCCGTCGTCGTGCCCATCGACAGCCAATGGGGACACGACACAATCCGCTCGGTGCTGACACTAAGCGACGTGGACGTCGTCATCGATCCCGAACGGAACACTTGTACCGAGAACGCCGCCGCTCGGGGGGACAGCCCGCCGCTGTCATCGGACACCGCGATGATTAGCTATACCTCGGGTTCCACCTCGGACCCCAAGGGCGTGGTGCTCACGCACGGCCAGCTGCGCCATGCCTACGAGGCGGGCGGCCGCGCGTTGACGGACCTGATGGGGCGTCGGCCGTCCCGGTTCGGTGTGTCGATGCGGATGTCCGGGCTCGGCATCCTCGGGATGAACTACCTGTGGCCTGCGGTCCTGGGCATGTCTGTCGTGGTCCTGCCCGAACTTACCCTTGCGTCGGCTGGCCGGTACTGGGCTGGTCTGCGCACGCACGCGGTCGAGGTCACTTACCTGGTGCCGCCCTTGCCTGAGTTCCACAGTTGGTGGTGTCGGCTAGGGAACGGAAACGTGGGTTGACCTGCGGAAATGCCTGTGAGCACGCCGAGATGGCGTGTCACTAGGCGGGGGGATAGTGCCTGGTCAGCGGCCTGTGGTCAGATCGATGATCTTCTTGGGCGGGGTGACGTTCAGGGCGGTGAAGATGTCGCGCTGGGGCTTGGTGAGGTCGGTGGACTGACGGAAGGTCCCGGCCGGGCCGGTGTAGGTGACCGCGTGCAGGCGCTGGAGTTCGGCGCGCAGGCGGTTCCAGGTCTGGCCGGTGGAGGTCTCGGCGACGCGGATCAGGAGCAGGGCGAGCCAGCACAGCAGGACGTGGGCGCGGATGCGGTCTTCGCGGCGGTGGTAGACGGGGCGGAGATCGAGAATTTGCTTCATATCGCGCCAGCCGCGCTCGACTTCCAGGAGCTGTTTGTACCCCAGCGCGATGTCCTCGGCCGCCAGCTTCGGATCGGAGGAGCGCAGGAGGTACTTCCCGTCGAGGTTGGCCTCGGCGGCGATCTTCTTCTTGTCCACCCGCAGCAGCCCGCCCGGGGTGGTGCGCAAGAACCGTTTCAGGCCGGGCTTGGTGGACAACATCCCGGCCAGCTTGTCGCGTTCGGGCCTGGCTAGCTTGTCAGTGCCCTCGATCGCCTCGGTGAGCTGGGCGACCATCCGCTGACGGATCGCGGCGTCGCGGGTGGCCTGGTCGGGGTTGAAGCAGATCACGAACCGGTCGTCGGTTCCGATGTTGACCTCCTTGACCTGGAGGTTGTCGCGCACGGTCGCATAGCGGCCCTGTCGTGAGAGGGCGGCGCGGACTTCGGGTGATCCGGTGCGGAGTTTCTCGCCGATGATGTAGCCGCCGCCTCCGCGCATCAGCGCCCGGCGGTTGGCGGCGGAGGTGAAGCCGCGGTCGGCGACCCACACGATCTTCGACAGCGTCCACTCGCGCAGGTCGTCGCGGACCTGCCGGATCAGGGCCTGGTCACCGGTGTTGCCGGGCCAGGACCACACGCGCACCGGGATCCCGTCCCGGGTGACGGCCATGCCGATGACGACCTGGGGCAGATCGTCGCGGGAGTCCTTGGACCTGCCGTGGGTGCGGAACCCGTCGTGCCGCACCGCGTCTTCGGCCGTCGCGTCGGCGGCCAGGCGCTCGCCGCGGTCGTCGCGGACGACAGGATCGTCGGCGTCCTCGGTCTCGAAGTACGTGGAGGTGGTGTCGAAGAACAGCAGGTCCACCTCCAGGTTGAGCAGGTCGGTGACCTGGAAGCACGCCTCCTTGGCCAGGGCCGGTTCGATGGCCAGCAGGTAATCCATGGCCCGGTAGCAGGCTTCGTCACCGATCGCCTCCAGGCCGTCTATGTGGACGTCGTCGGCGATCCACTCGGTCGCGGCGAGCTTGCTGGAGGCGGCCAATGCCCGGTTGGCGACCAGCGCGAACAGCACCCGCTCGACGCGCGGATCCAGCCGCCGCCCGGCCAGTTGGCGGTGCACGACAGCGTCGAGGCCGAGCCGGTGCCACAGTCCGTCCAGCGCGTGCACCCCGCCCGGGCCTTGACCCCGGATCCTGGACACCCGAGACACTTGGATCTTGAAGGTCCAGGAGAACGGATGTCCCGTGGTCATGAAGCACTACCCGCCTGAGTTCAAGGCGGACGCGGTCGCGCTGTACGAGTCGCGGCCCGGGGCGACGATCAAGTCGGTCGCCGCTGATCTGGGGGTCAACCCGGAGACGCTGAGGAACTGGATCCGGGCGGCCGGTGCCGCCCGTCCCCGTGGCCGCCGCCCGGAGGGTCCGGCGGTGCCGGAGTCTTCGCTTCAGGCAGAGCTCGCCGCCGCGCGGAAGAAGATCCGCGAGCTGGAGGAGGAACGCGAGCTCCTGCGGAAGGCCGCGAAGTATTTCGCCGGGGAGACGCGCTGGTGAACCGCTTCCAGTTCGTCTGCGACCACCAGCGCCGATACGGCGTGAAGCGGTTGTGCCAGGTCCTGGGCATCGCCCGCTCCAGCTTCTACTACTGGCGCCGGACCGCACCGGACCGGGCGGCCCGCCGGGCGGCCGACGCCCAGCTCGCCGCACGGATCCAAACCGTCCACCGGGAGTCGGACGGCACCTACGGTGTCCCCAGGATCACCGCCGAGCTCCGCGAGGACGGTGAGCGCGTCAACCACAAGCGCGTCGCCCGCCTCATGCGCACTGCCGGTATCGCCGGGACGCGCCTGCGCCGCAGACACCGCACCACGGTCCCGGACCCGGCCGCCGCGAAGGCGCCCGACCTGATCGGCCGGGACTTCACCGCCACGGAGCCGAACACCAGGTATGCCGGCGATATTACGTATCTCCCGCTGGACGGTGGGAAGTTCCTCTATCTCGCCACGGTCATCGACCTCGCCTCGCGCCGCCTGGCCGGATGGGCGCTGGCCGATCACATGCGGACCGAGCTCGTCACCGATGCCCTGGACGCGGCGATACGGACCCGCGGCAGCCTCGCGGGGGCCGTCATGCACAGCGACCACGGGGCGCAATACACCAGTCGGGCCTTCGCCCACGCCTGCGCGAAGGCCGGTGTCCGCCAGTCCATGAGCGCGGTCGGCAGCTCGGCGGACAACGCGCTGGCCGAGTCCTTCAACGCGACGTTCAAGCGGGAAACCCTCCAAGGCCGCAAGAGCTGGTCCAGCGAGCGCGAAGCCCGGCTCGACGCCTTCCGATGGCTGAACCGCTACAACACCCGACGCCGCCACTCACGACTCGGACAACGCAGCCCGATCGCCTACGAGACGGCACTCGCCGCAACATCAACTACGCTGGCTCAAGCCGCATAGCCCGTGTCCAGGATTCGGGGTCAAGGCCCCTCCGTCAACCGGCTGTACGCCGGCGCACTTGCCCGCTCCCGCCAAGACAACCGGAACAAGAACACCGAACTGGCCACGCACGCCCGCACCCTGGCCCGCCGCTTCGAAGAGCACCGCGAGGTCATCCTCCACTTCACCACCGACCTCACCGTCCCCTTCACCAACAACTTGGCGGAAAGGGACATCCGACCGGCCAAGGTCCAGCAACGCTCCTCTGGAGGCTGCTGGCACACCCTGACCGGGCTCGCCGACTACGCGATCGTCCAGTCCTACCTGTCCACCGCCGGTAAGTGGGGCATCAACCGCTACGACGCCCTCAAGCACCTCTTCACCACCGGGGCATGGATCCCACACGCCCTCACCCCCGAAGCTGCCGCCGCCGCTGCGTGATCGCGTGATCACCCGCACACCCGGCTGAATAGCTACTATTCAGGCACCCCCGAGATCTCGAGAATTCCCTTTCGGGCCTCGTGGTCCGCCGACCTCAGCGGTTCGGGAATCCGGTAGCGGGCGGCCTCGAGGGTCAGCTGAATCGCGCAGTCCAAGGACATGCCGCCACCCACGGAAACGTAGACAGGTCGGACGCCGTCCGCTGTCCTCACTTCGGCGCCGACGATGCCTTCCGAGTCCGATATCATCCGAACCGACCCTCGCTCTGCCGGAGTGTTCGGCATCTCCCTGCGAAGCGGGTTCTTGGCTACGGCAACCACAGGACGTGCCAGGCGTGCCGCCAAGTGGACCCCGAGCCCCATGCGCTCGGGGTGCATGAGTCCGTGCCCGTCGCACATCACGACATCCCCGTCCTTCACCAGATCACGCACGACCCCTTCCGCCATCCCGGCCTCGCGCCTGCCCAGTTGTCCGAAGCGATAGGGAACGGGGGGTCTACCCGGCCGCCGAGCGACCAGCACGGTCCTTCTCTCGGTACGGTCCCAGACCACTCCGGCGGCGACAGCGGCCCCCCTGCTGTCGCAGTAGGCCACGTCGACGCCGATCAGGCGCGAGATGGACCGCGGACCGATCTCGGGTACGCGTGAAGCGGCCGCGCGGATCTGCTGATCAGTTCCGGGCTCCCATTCCTCGATCGGCTCCCTGGTCACTCTTCCTTCTTTCGCTTCGGGTTGAACCGGAAACACTCTGTCGCCGTCCGATGTCGTGCGCGCCGGACGCGTGGAAACTCCCGTCATCGCCATCGGTGGGCATCTCCTCGGATTCCTCCGCCCGACGGCCTTTCACCACACGGTGGATCGAGGGCGGGGAGTGAGGGCTCCAAGGATTCCGCCTCCGCGAGATTCTCCGTGATCATCGAGCGGAAGAAGTCCGAGAAGGTTCGATATCTTTCTACTTCTCCGCCCGCGAGCCAGATCACCGGTGTTGTCCGGTGTGGTCCTGTCGTTCGCGGCATTGCGAAGATGTCGATACTTGTTCGTGAGGCTCCGATGGGGATCAAGTGCGCGAATTCCCCTCCTGTTCCGATCTCTGTCTCCTCCGCGATCACACGCACGAGTTCCGCGGCCTCCAGGTAGCCGGCACCACCGAAATCTGCCGTGCCGAACAGGTCGATGTCCTGCAGGACAGCCGGCCAGCCATCGGTGTGCAGTAGGAAGTCCGCGTACTCGGGGTCCACAGGGCAGCACGTCACTGTGGCGATTCCTTCGATCCTCTCCCGAGTGGCCGGAGGTCGACGTGACCGATGCCGCCATAGCCCGTCTCCGTCGCTGACAGCCAGCACGCGCTTGGCCGTTTCCATCTCGCCCAACAGCGCCGGCCAATCAGACACACTCAATCCCCTTGCTCGAATTACGCCTCGGATCGCACCCCGCGGAAACGCCGTCAGGGGGAGCAGCGCGCGTCGGCTCCGCGGACCCCCACTATGGGCGCCCACCCGTAGGGGCGAGGCGGCGGGGTTGGGCCGGGTGGCCCGGCGTCGTGTCCGCAGTCCGGATGAACCCGCGCGGGCGGCGTGCCGGAGCGGGCCGGCGTCGAGCCCTGTCGAACAGAGTGATCTCCGTACTGTGCGCATCAGCACACCGGCTCCGCACGGAGGAGATGACAAGCAGATGAAGAAGCGTGGCCTGCTGCTCGCGCTGCGAAGCGCCGCGATCGTCGGCGGCGTGGCCGTCGGTCTGGTCGGCTCGGCCGGCGCCCCCGCGCTGGCCGACACCACCGGAGGCGACGGTGCCCCCGTGGTCGTCATCGGCCCCCTGTCCGAACCGGGCCAGCCCTCGTACGCGACGTGCCCGGACGGCACGCGGCTGATCGGGGGCGGCTACGAGGCGGTGCCCGTCACGGTGGACGACCCGCAGACCTCACCGCCGCTGATCGCCGACATGGTCGACGTCAACGCGCCCTCCTACCTGCAACCGAACTCGTGGGTGACGAAGATGCTCAACGGCCAGTCGCGCTCCTACGCCCTCTGTGAGAAGCGCTGAGCGGAGCGGTCGAGAGGCGGACCGGGTGCGGGTTCCGACGAGGTCCGCACCCGGCGGCGCGCCCGGTCGAGGCGGCCGGCGGGGTTCGCCCACCACCGGCCCTCCCTCCTCGGGTGGGCACGGACGCGGAGCGCGGGAGACGAGCGAGGGAACGGGCGACAGTGGGCGACGGGAAACGTGTCATCGGATGGCGGGGCGCCGGGTCGGCCGCCGTGGGCGGGGTGGTCACCGCGGCCGTGGTCGCGGCGGCCATCGGCGGCTACGCGCTGTACGGGGCCTCGCCGCCCGGCGCGGCGACGCCGGCGGGCCGGGCCGGGCCGGGCGGCGAGGCCCTGACCCGCGAGCAGGTCGAACGGGCCGCCGCGAGGTTCCTGGACGCCTGGGAGCGGGGCGACGTGGACGAGGCCGCCGCGGCGACCGACGACCGCGGGCCCGCCGGTGAGCTGATCACCTCGTACACCCGCGACGCCCGGGTGGGCGACCTGACGCTGACTCCGGGACCCGCCGCCGGAGCCAGGGTCCCGTTCTCGGTGCGGGCGACGGTGAACCACGGCGACGCCACCGCACGGCTGACCTACGCGGGTGCCCTGACCGTCGTCCCCGACCGGGACGGCGGTGCTCCCCGCGTCGACTGGCGTCCCTCGGTGGTGCACCCCGATCTGCGCCCGGGGGACCGGCTGACGACCGGGCGAAAGCCTGTGCGGGCGCTGGACCGGGAAGGCGGGGAGCTGACGGCCGCGGAACACCCTTCGCTGGTCGCGCTGCTGGACGAGTTGGACGAGGAGTACGGTGCGAGCGGCGCCGGACCCGTCGGTGCGGAGCTGCGCCTGGTCCGTGGCGCGGAGTCCAGGCGGCGGGGTCTGTCGGACCGTACCCTGCTGGAGGTGGCCCCCGGTTCCCGGCGGACGGTCCGGACGACGCTGGACCCACAGCTTCAGGCGGAGGCCCGACTCCAGGTGGACGGGTGGGCGCGCGCCTCGGTGGTCGTGACCCGGGTGTCGACCGGCGAGATCCTGGCCGTGGCCGACAGCGACCCGGCGTCCTGGACCGCCCTGCGCGGCGCGCTCGCGCCCGGCTCGACGATGAAGGTGGTGACCGCGTCGCTGCTCATCGAGAAGGGCCTGGCCTCGGCGGACGCCCCGCACCCTTGTCCGAAGTACTTCACCCACGGCGGCTGGAAGTTCCACAACGACAAGAAGTTCGAGATCGAGCGAGGCAACTTCCGGGATTCCTTCGGCAGCTCCTGCAACACCGCCTTCGTCGGTCGGGCGCCCGACCTGGCCGCCGGCGATCTGACCCGCCAGGCTCGCGAGGTGTTCGGACTGGGCGGCGGCGACTGGGCGATCGGGATCCCGGCCTTCGGAGGCTCGGTCCCGGTGCAGCGCGGGGCCTCCATGGCCGCCGCGCTGATCGGCCAGGGGGGAGTGCGGATGAGCCCGCTCACCATGGCGTCGGTCGCGGCGACCGTGCGCGGCGGGACGTTCCGTCCGCCCTACCTCGTCCGACCAGCGGCCGGGGAGAGCGCGGACCACCGGGCCGAACGCGCCCTGTCGAGGGCCACGCTGGTCCAGTTGCGCGACCTGATGGCGTATACGGCCGGGGAGGGCACGGCGAAGGAGGCGATGGCCGGAGTCGACGGTGAGCGTGGCGCGAAGACGGGCTCGGCGGAGGTCGTGGGGCAGGAAGAGGCCGACGGTTGGTTCACCGCCTACCGGAACGATCTGGCCGCGGCGGGTGTGGTCCGGGCGAGCGGCCACGGCGGCGAGACCGCCGGTCCGATGGTGGCGGCGCTCCTGCGGGCCGGCCGCTGATCCGAGGCGCCCCGGCGGCCCGCGCTCGTCGGCTTCGTGCGATCGGCGGGGCCTTCGGCCCGACCTCGTTCTCCCACGCGTCCTGCCGGACTCACCGCGCGGCGGGCGCGTCGGTGCCGGCGTGGGTGAGCCGCAGGAAGCGCAGCAGCGCCTTGGAGTCGATCTGGACCATCGAGCACCCCTGCGGGGAGTGGAACTCGACGACGGCCTGGACCCGTCCGCACGGCCAGACGCGAACGCCCGCCTCGTCCGCCGGGGCCTTGAGTCCACGCTCCAGCAGGGAGCGGTCGACGGTCCACTCGCGAGGCCGGCCGGCAGGACCGTCCGTCGCGGGCGGCACGCCGAACCGGACGGCGGGGGGATCGTCCTCGGGGTCGTAGCGGAGGACGACCGGGACGGTGCCGCCGTCGACCTCGACGGGACCGTCGGTGTCGGTGAGGATGTGGGCGTGTGTTTGTTGCTCGACCACGGACATCGTGTGCCCCTTACGCCGTGCGCACCGGCGTGCGCGGTGCGCCTTGCCCCCCTTCCAATGTCGCACATCGCCGGAAAGGCACCCGCCGGCCGGGGCCCGGGACCCCGGCCGGCGGGCGCGGGTTCTCGGTCGAAGTGAGAGCAAGGGCACGCACGAGCCGACCTCTGGCTATTGCAACTCGTTCGCAGGTGCCGTCATCATCGTTGCCGTGCATGTACCTGACGGATTCATCGATGCCCCCACCTCCGCCGCGGCAGCGGTCGTCGCGGCCGGCGCCGTCGCGGTCGGCCTGCGTGGCGCGCGACGCGAGCTGGACGAGCGGACCGCCCCCCTGGCCGGCCTCGTCGCCGCGTTCGTCTTCGCCGTGCAGATGCTGAACTTCCCGGTCGCGGCCGGTACCAGCGGACACCTGCTCGGCGGGGCGCTGGCGGCGATCCTGGTCGGTCCCTACACGGGCGTTCTGTGTATATCGGTGGTCCTGCTCATGCAGGCGGTCCTGTTCGCCGACGGCGGCATCACCGCGCTCGGGGTGAACGTCGTCTGCATGGGCGTGGTCGGGACGGTCGTCGCCTACGCGGTCTTCCGAGGCCTGGTCAAGGTGCTGCCGCGCTCCCGGCGCTCGGCCACCGCGGCATCGTTCGTGGCGGCCCTGCTCTCCGTCCCCGCCGCCGCGCTCGCCTTCACCCTGTTCTACTGGGTCGGCGGCACCACCGACATCGGGATCGGCAAGGTCGCCGGGGCCATGGTCGGTGTGCACCTCCTCATCGGGGTGGGCGAGGCGGCCATCACCGCGTTCACCGTCGGCGCGGTCCTCGCCGTCCGCCCCGACCTGGTGCACGGCGCCCGAGGGCTTGCCCGACCGCTCCGACTCCGGGTCGGCGGCCGACTCGTCGAAGCCCCCGCCGGTCCGGCCGCGGCGGAGCCCGCCGCCCGCCGCTCTCCCCGTCGTCTCTGGGCGGCCGGCCTCTTCGTGTCGCTGCTGCTCGCCGGGTTCGTCAGCTTCTACGCGTCCGCCTCGCCGGACGGCCTGGAGAAGGTGGCCGAGGAGACCGGCTTCGCCGATTCGGCGACGGAACACCACAGCGCCGGCTCTCCGCTCGCCGACTACGGCGTGGCCGACGTCGCCGACGCCCGGCTCTCCGGCGGCCTGGCGGGCGTGATCGGTGTGACCGCCACCGCGGTCGGCGGCACGGCGGTGTTCTGGGCCGTGCGTCGCCGCCGCTCGGGCGGTCGGACACCGGCGGAGACGAGCGTCTGAGGTGGGTGCCGGACACGCGCACCGCCTCTACCGGCACGGCTCGTCGCCGGTGCACACCCTGCCGCCGCACACCAAGCTGGCGGCCGTCCTCGCCTTCGTGGTGGTCGTCGTCTCGACTCCGCGTGAGGCGGTGTGGACCTTCGGCCTCTACGCCGTCCTGCTCGCGGCCGTGGCCGTCGTCGCACGAGTGCCTCCCGGCTTCCTGCTGAGGCGGATGCTGATCGAGGTGCCGTTCGTCGCCTTCGCTGTGCTGCTGCCGTTCGTGGCCGAGGGCGAGCGGGTCGAGGTGCTCGGGGCGTCGCTCAGCGTCGGCGGGCTGTGGGGGGCCTGGAACGTCTTGGCCAAGGGAACCTTGGGGGTGGCCGCGTCGGTGTTGCTGGCCGCCACCACCGACCTGCGGGAGCTGCTGCTGGGTCTGGAGAGACTGCGGCTGCCGCCGCTGCTGGTCCAGATCGCCTCGTTCATGATCCGGTACGGTGATGTCATCACCGACGAGATGCGGCGGATGAGGATCGCCCGGGAGTCCCGCGGTTTCGAGGCCCGGGGCGTGCGTCACTGGCGGGTGTTGGCCACCTCGGCCGGCGCCCTGTTCATCCGCTCCTACGAGCGCGGCGAACGCGTTCACCTGGCGATGCTCAGCCGCGGCTACAACGGGGCCATGCCGGTGATCGACGAAGTGACCGCCTCCCGGGCGCAGTGGGCCCACGCCCTCGCCCTCCCCGCGACCGCCCTCGCCCTCTGCCTCCTTGGATGGACCCTTTGACCGACACACCCGCCTCGCTGGAGGTGTCCGGCCTCGCCTTCGCCTATCCCGACGGCCACCAGGCCCTCTTCGGGGTCGACTTCTCGATCGCGCGAGGCGAGCGCGTCGCCCTGCTCGGCCCCAACGGCGCGGGCAAGACCACCCTGGTCCTGCACCTCAACGGCATCCTGACGGCCGGCGCCGGCACGGTGCGGGTGGGAGGGCTCCCCGTGGACCGGACGCACATGGCGGAGGTCAGGCGTCGGGTCGGCCTCGTCTTCCAGGACCCCGACGACCAGCTCTTCATGCCGACCGTGCGGGAGGACGTGGCCTTCGGCCCCGCCGCCGCGGGGCTGCGGGGAGCGGAGCTGGAGGAGCGGGTGGACCGGGCGCTGGCCCGGGTGGGGATGGCGGACGTCAAGCACCGGCCCCCGCACCACCTCTCCTTCGGACAGCGCCGCCGGGTGGCGGTGGCGACGGTCCTGTCCACGGAACCGGAGATCCTGGTCCTCGACGAGCCCTCGTCCAACCTGGATCCGGCCTCCCGCCGCGAGCTGGCGGACATCCTTCTCTCGCTGGACGTCACGGTCCTCATGGTCACGCACGACCTGCCCTACGCGCTCCAGCTGTGCCCCCGTTCGCTGGTCCTGGGGGACGGCGTGATCGCGGCGGACGGCCCCACGGCGGACCTGCTGGGCGACGCGGAGTTCATGCGGGCCCACCGGCTGGAGCTGCCCTTCGGGTTCGACCCGGCCTCCGCGGCGGCGGTCCGCTGACCGAACGGCGGGTCGCGCGCCGACCCCCGGCCTCGGGACACGTGCCGCCGGCGGGGCGACGGCCAGACGAGGCGGGCGTCAGATGTGGATCGGGTGGGAGACGCGGCCGGACGCGTCGTCGATCTCGCCGTGCGCCTTGGAGAGCAGGCGCATCGCCAGCTCGTTCAGCGCTCGGGCGCCGGCGATCTCCTCCCCGACCCGGGGCTGGTTGGGGTCCGACCGGTGTCGGCTGGCGTGCCCCTGGCCTCGCACCTCGGCACCGTCGGGGAGCCGTACCAGCGCCGCCGCCCGGGTGTGCTGGTCGTCTTCCATGAACTCCAGCTCGACATGCCATCCCACTGTGGTGTGCATACGATCACCTCCGAAGCCCTCCCTTCCAGGGTGCCCCGCCCCGGCGCGGGTCGCATCCAGCCGCCCCGGCGCCCGGGAGCGGGAGCACGGGAAGGGACAAGGGTGTGGGCCCCCCGGGACGGGAGGCCCACACACCACGGGCCGGTCTCGCCGTCGCGTGTCAGGCGCGGACCAGTTCTTTCTCCCCGTCGTCGAGACCGGGGTCGTCGCCGGCGCGCAGCCCCTCGCCCTCGACGTCCACGTTGGGCAGGGCGCGGTCCAACCACTTCGGGAGCCACCACGCCCGGTCGCCGAGCAGGGCCAGGACGGCCGGGACGATCGCCATGCGGACCACGAAGGCGTCGAAGAGCACCGCGACGGCCAGACCGAAGCCGATCATCTTGACCATGGATTCGCTGGAGCCGATGAAGCCAGCGAAGACCGCCATCATGATGACCGCCGCGGCGGTGACCACCCGGGCTCCGTGTCGGAAGCCGGTGACCACGGCCTGGCGAGGCTTCTCCCCGTGCACGTACGCCTCGCGCATCCGGGTCACCAGGAAGACCTCGTAGTCCATGGCCAGGCCGAAGACCACGCCCACCATGAAGATCGGCATCATCGACATGACCGGGCCGGTCTCCTCGACCCCCACGAGTCCGGCCAGCCAACCCCACTGGAAGACGGCGACCACGGCGCCGAGGGCGGCCAACACGCTCAGCAGGAAGCCGAGGGCGGCCTTGAGCGGCACCAGGATCGACCGGAAGACCACGATCAGCAGCAGGAAGGCCAGGCCCACGACCAGCGCGAGGTAGGGCAGCAGGGCGTCGTCGAGCTTCTCGCTGACGTCGATGTTCATCGCGGTGGAGCCGGTGACCAGGACGTCCGCGCCGGTGTCCGAGGCGATGGCGGCCCCCGCGTCGCGAATGGCGTGGACGAGCTCCTCGGTCTCGACGGAGGACGGCTTGGAGTCCGGGATCACCGTGATCATCGCGGTGTCGCCGTCCTTGTTGGGCTGCGGCTGGGTCACCGCGACCACCCCCGGCAGGCCCCGGATCTCCTCGGCGACATCGGTGAAGACGGTCCCCGGAGCGTCGCTGTCCCGGGCGTCGGCCACCACGAGGAGCGGTCCGTTGAAGCCCGGGCCGAAGTTCTCCGAGACGAGGTCGTAGGCGCGCCGCTGGGTCGTGGAGGTCGGCTGGGAGCCGTCGTCGGGCAGCCCCAGTTCGAGCGAGCCGGCCGGCACGGCGGCGACGCCGAGTCCGACGACGCCCAGGAGCAGCACGGCCAGGGGCCGGCGGACGACGAAGCTCGCCCAGCGCGTGCCCAGGTTGGCCCGGGGCGCCGGGTCCGGCGTCGCGTCCTCGCCCCCGGCCTGGCGCCGCCCGCGCTTCTCGCCGGCCGGGGTGACCTTGCGACCCGCGTAGCCGAGGAGGGCCGGGATCAGGGTGAGGGCGATGACGACGGCGATGGCGACGGTGCCGGCCGCCGCGACACCCATCTTGGTCAGCATCGGAATGTCGACCACCGCGAGGCCGACCAGGGCGATGACGACGGTGAGACCGGCGAAGACCACCGCGGAGCCGGCCGTGCCGGTGGCCCGTCCGGCGGCCTCCTCGCGTTCGCGTCCCTCGGCGAGTTCGGCCCGGTAGCGGGAGACGATGAACAGGGCGTAGTCGATGCCGACCGCGAGGCCGATCATCATCGCCAGGGTGGAGGTGGTGGTGCCGAGTTCCAGCGTGCTGGCCAGGGCCCCGATGGTCGAGACGCCGATCCCGACGCCGATCAGGGCGGTCACCAACGGAAGCCCGGCCGCGACCAGCGAGCCGAAGGTGACGATCAGGACGACTGCGGCGACCCCGATACCGATCACCTCGGTGGCGCCGGTGTGCGGCACCGCCTGGAGGGCGTCGCCGCCGATCTCCACCGTCAGCCCGCTCTCCCGGGCCGACTCGGCGGCGTCCTCCAGCGCGTCCTTGCTCGACTGCTCCAGTTCGAAACCGGAGACGTCGTAACGCACGGAGGCGTAGGCGACGGTACCGTCCTGGCTGACCGAGCCGGCGGTGTAGGGGTCGGCGACCGAGGTGACCTCGGAGCCGTCGGCCAGCTCCTTCACGGTCTTCTCGACCGTCGCCTTGTTCACGGCGTCGGTCATCGACTCGCCGTCCGGCGCCTGGAAGACGATGCGTGCGGTCGCGCCGTCGGCGCTGGTGCCGGGGAAGCGCTCCTCCAGCAGGTCGAAGGCCTTCTGGGCCTCCGTGCCGGGTATGGAGAACGAGGTGGAGCCCGCGGGTGGGGCGCCGGCGGCGCCGACACCCGCCAGCGTGAGGAGGGCCACCCAGACGAGGGCGACGACGTGCCGTCGTCGGAAGGACAGACGGCCGAGTTTGTAGAGGAACGTGGCCACGGAGGCGTACTCCCGGTCAGGTCGTGGTGGTTCAGGGCGGGGAGGGGCAGCCCGACGACGTGAGCGGCGACGTCAAGGTGGGCTTGCGGGGAGATGTCAGGTGGTGGGGACGCCGAGGGCGGGGAGGACCACGGCGTCGATGTAGGAGTGCAGGAAGGCTCGGGTGGGCGGCTGGTCGTCCAGGAGCGTCCGGGTGGCGAAACCGCCGGCGAGCATCGGCACCAGGAAGTCCAGGGCCGGGCAGTCGGCCCGCAACTCGCCCCGGTCGATGGCGCGTTGCAACAGCCCGCGGAAGGCCCGGGTCTCCGGCTCGACGAGCTGTTCCCGGAACGCCTGGCGCAGGTCGGGGTTCTGGTGCAGGGCCATGGCCACACCGCGCATCAGTGCGGAGTTCCGCTCCATGGTGCAGTCGTCGTCGCGGGCCGTGAGGGCGTGCAGGTCCCCGCGGAGGGAACCGGTGTCGACCTCGTCGATCTCGACGGGCTTGCTCTGCCGGATCGCCTTCACCACCAGCTCGGCCTTGCCGCCCCACTGGCGGTAGAGCGTGGCCTTGCTGGAGCGGGTCCGGGCGGCCACGGCGTCCATGGTCAGCGCGTCGTAGCCCACCTCGCGGAGCAGGTCGAGGACCGCGCCGTACAACTCGGCCTCGCGTTCGGGAGTGAGCCTGCTGCGACGTGCCGTCGCCGTCTCGGCCATCCCCCTCTCACCTCCTCCGAACGATACCGTTTCGTACACATGGACACCGTAGCCCATCGCCCGCGCGAAACGAAACGGTTTCGTTCGTGGATGTGCGTGTATCGGATCACGTTCCGCCGGGACCGCCGGTGACCGGCTCTCCGGCGCGGTCGACGCCCCCTGCGAACCCGCGTGCCCGGCTCGCGCGCGGGCCCCGACGGGTGTGGCTCAGGACCTCCGGTCGCCCCGCCGACGCTCGTCCGCCGCGCCCCCCGCCCCGACCAGACCGGTCGGCGGGCCGGCCGGTCGGTCGGCGAAGCGCCGCATCTCCCGCCGCCCTCCTTCGGCGACGATCACGGGGAGGGCGCCGCGAGCCGCTTGCAGACCGCGCAACCACCACTGCCCGTAGACATGCGTCGAGCGCCGCTCGATCCCCTTGACGAGCCGCTCCACCGCCGGCTCCAACGGGTAGGTCTTCCCGGCCGGCCAGGGCAGTCGTCGCCTCGACTCGCGCAGCCGCGCGTTCTCGTCCGCGCCGCGCACCATGTCGGTGTCGGTCCAGGACAGGTAGCCGATCCCGACCCCCACCCCCCGATGCCCGACCTCCGCCCGCAGGCTGTGCGCGTACGCCTCGACACCCGCCTTGGACGCGCAGTACGCCGTCATCATGGGCGCGGGCACGATGGCGGCCAGGGAGGCGATCTGCAGCAGATAGCCACGCTGGGCCAGGAGCGCCGGAAGGAAGGCCCGAGCCGTCACCGCCGAACCGATCAGGTTCACCTCGATCACCCGACGCCAGACGTCCGGGTCGGAGTCGGCGAACGGACCGCCGGCGGCCACACCCGCGTTGGCCACGACGACGTCGACCCGCCCGAACCGTTCCCGGACCGACGCGGCCACCGCGTCCATTGCCTCATGGTCGGTGATGTCGACGTGCCAGTGTGCGCTCTGCCCGGGCAGCCGGGCGGAGACCCTCTCCAGCTCCTCTGGTTCCAGCCCGAGCAACGCCAGGCGCGCTCCCCGGGCGGACAGGGCGCGCGCCGACGCCGCGCCGACCCCCCGCGCCGCCCCGGTGACGACCGCGACCCGTCCCGCGAGAGCGCCCCCGCTCACGACGCCCCCTCCGATCGGGACACGGACCCCGCGGAACGGTCGGCGCCGCCCGGACGACGGGGTGCGCCGGTCGCCCCGGGCCGGGAGGCGCCCGGCCGGAGCCCACCGCAGTCCTCGGACACCTCGATGGCGTCGTCCCCTTCCGTCGCCTCCGCCGCGGACGGCGAGGCGGAGGCGCCCGTCGCGGCCCGCGACGCGGGAATCCGCGCCGCCACCAGGGCTCGTATCCGGTCGGTGACCAGCCACGGCGCCTCCACCGGCGTCATGTGACCGATCCCGGGTACCTCGACCAGCCCCAGGCAGTCCGGGAGCCGTGCCACCAGGGCGCGGGCGAGCGTCGGAGGGGTGAGCCGGTCCGCCGTGCCGACCAGGACCTCGGTGGGCATCCGTAGCTCGCCCGCCTCCCGGTCCAGGTCGAGACGGTGGAGCATGCGCGACCAGTCCAGGCGCGCCCGGCGCGGACAGGCGTGCACGATCCTGGCGCACGCCTCGACCATGGCGGGGGTCGAACCGGGCCCCATCGTCGCGTACTTGAGCACGGCGCGGCTGACCGGGGTCACCGGGCCGAGCGGGGCCCGGGTGGTGAGCGCGGCTCGCGTGAGCAGGGACCGCGCTCGACCGGCCGGCAGCGGCACCAGCGTCGCCGCCTCGACCAGTCGCGCGCTGCCGGTGCTGCACAGCAGGGCCCCCGCCGCGTGCTCGCGCATCGCCGGACGCGCGGCGGCGGCCAGCACCGCCATGCCGCCCATCGAGTGTCCGACGACGACCGCGCGCTCCCCCGGCGCGAGGGTGGCGCGCAGCACCGCCTCCAGGTCGTCGGCGAGGACCCGGGTGTCGCAGCCGCCCTTGGCCGGGGTCCGGCCGTGACCCCGCTGGTCGTAGACGATCACCCGATGGTCGTCGGAGAGGGCGCGGACCTGCGCGGCCCAGAAGGCGGTGGAACAGGTCCAGCCGTGGGACAGGACGACCGCCGGCGCGCCCGACGGACCGTGGATCTCGACGTGGAGGGGGGAGCCGTCGGCGGAGGTGACGGCCGGCCGTCCGGCCGGGGCGGGGGGCGCGTAGGGCCCGGCGGTCACGGCCGCGGGGCGGGTCACGCGCCCGCCCCCGCGCCGTGTCCGGCGGTCACGGCGGGGCCGCCGTCGTCGCCCGGCGGGCGCAGTACGTCGTACTCCGCCGGGTCCACGCGGCGGGTGGCCCTGCGGAACTCGGTCGTGGTCCCCGGCCACAGCGTGGTGTTGCGGCCCCCGGCGTCCAGGTACCAACTGGTGCAGCCGCCGGTGTTCCAGACCGTGCGTCGCATCCGCCCCTGGAGCCGGTGGTTCCAGGCGGCGACGGCGGCGGGCCGCGCGTCGAGCGCCGCGCCGCCGCCGAGGGTGTCCAGCAGGCGCAGGTAGTCGGCCAGGTAGTTCAACTGGGCCTCGATCATCAGGATCATCGAGGAGTTCCCGAGGCCGGTGTTGGGTCCGATCATGGTCATCCAGTTGGGGAATCCGGCGGCCGTCGCGCCGCGCAGCGCGGCCATGCCTCCGCTCCACGCCTCCGCGAGCGTGCGCCCCTCGGCTCCCACCACCCGCTCGGCGACGGGCATGTCGGTGACGCGGAAGCCGGTGCCGAAGATCAGGGTGTCGGCCTCCGTCTCGGTGCCGTCGGAGGCGACGAGGGTGGAGCCGCGCACTTCGGCGAGCCCGCCGGCGACCACGTCGACGTTGGGGCGGGCGACGGCGGGATAGAAGTCGTTGGACAGCAGGATCCGCTTGCAGCCGATCCGGTAGCGGGGGGTGAGCCTTTCCCGAAGAGCGGGGTCCGCGACGGCACGCGCCAGGTGACGGCGGGCCAGGCGCTCGACCGCGCCGAGCGCGCCCGGGTGCTTGGTGAAGGCCCGCACCTGAAGCTCGCGGACGGCCCAGAGGAGTCCGCGCCGCAGCCGTGTGGTGGCCGGCACGGCCCGGTGCACGGCCCGTTCGGTCTCCCCGATGGCCCGGTCCATGCGCGGCAGGACCCAGGCGGGGGTGCGCTGGAAGAGAGTGAGGTGGCCGACCCTCGGCTGGATGGCGGGCACGATCTGGATGGTCGAGGCGCCGGTGCCGACCACCGCGACCCTTCTGCCGGCCAAGGCGTGGTCGTGATCCCAGCGGGCGGTGTGGAACACCTTGCCCGGGAAGGTGTCGAGGCCGGGGATGTCGGGGACGCGTGGCTCGGAGAGCGGCCCCGTCGCCGAGACGACGACGTCCGCCGTCAACTCCCCGCGCGCCGTCTCGATCCGCCACCGCAGATTCCGCGTGTCCCAGGCCATGCGGCGAGCCTCGGTCCCGAAGCGGATGTGCGGGCGCAGGCCGAAGGTGTCGGTGACGTGTTCCAGGTAGTCGCGGATGTCCCGCCGCTCGGAGAAGGTGCGGGGCCAGTCGGAGTGCGGCGCGAACGAGAAGGAGTAGAGGTGCGACGGTACGTCGCAGGCGCACCCGGGGTAGCTGTTGTCCCGCCAGGTACCGCCGACCTCGTCCGCCCGCTCCAGGAGCACGAAGTCCGTGACCCCCTCCCGGCGCAACCGCACGGCGGCCCCCAGCCCGCCGAACCCCGAACCGATCACCGCCACCCGTACATGCTCGTGTCCGGCCATCCAGACGCCTCCACGCATCGCCGCTGGCCCCGACCGCCCCCGGGGACCCTGTCAGTGGACCTTCACGCAGAGGGGAGGCTAGAGGAGGTCGCTACCGAGGGGTAGGGGGCGAGCGGCGAATCGGTGCCCGGGACACCGCTCTCGGCCCGGACGCGCCGCCCCGACGCCGAAGCCCGGACCGGCCCCGCGAGAGGGGCCGACGGTGGGCGATCAGCGATCAGCGACCAGCGATCGGCGGTCGACGGTCGGCGATCAGCGGTCGGCGAAGACGGCGGTGACAGGCGCGTGGTCGCTCCAGCGCGCGGCGTGGCTGTCGGCCCGTTCCACGTACGCCCGCACCGCGCGCCCGGCCACGCCCCGCGTGCCGACGACCAGATCGATGCGCCACCCCGCGTCGTTGTCGAAGGCCCTGCCCCGGTAGGACCACCAGCTGTAGGGTCCCGCCACGTCCGGGTGCAGCGCCCGCGTCACGTCGACGTAGCCGCCTTCGGCCGGGTCGAGCACCCGCCCGAGCCACGCACGCTCCTCGGGCAGGAAACCCGACTTGGCCGTGTTCCCCCGCCAGTTCTTCAGATCGGCCTCGCGGTGCGCGATGTTCCAGTCGCCGCACACCAGCATCTCGCGCCCGTCGGCGGCGGCGCGCTCACGCGACTCCTTGAGGTGCCCGAGGAACTCGCCCATGAAACGGACCTTCTCGTCCTGGCGCTCGGTGCCCACCTCGCCGGAGGGGAGGTAGAGGGAGGCCACCGTCACGCCCGGCAGGTCGACCTCCACATAGCGACCGCTGTCGTCGAACTCGGCGGAGCCGAAGCCCACCCGCACCCGTTCCGGCTCGCGCCGGGTGAGAAGGGAGACACCGGCCCGACCCTTGAGCCGGGACGGGGCGTGGACGACGTGCCACCCGCGCGGGGCGCGGACGTGCTCGGGAAGCTGCGCCGGCTCCGCCCGGACCTCCTGGAGGCACACCACGTCGGCGGGGGTCGCGGCGAGCCACTCCACGAAGCCCTTCTTCGCGGCGGCGCGGAGTCCGTTGACGTTCACGGTGGTCACGGTCAGCATCCGGCGCACGATACCGCACACTGGACGGCGTCAACTATTGGATCTCGTTCACCCACAGGAGCAGAGACGTTGAACATCCGCCGGGTCCCCTTCGACCACCCCGACGCCGTCCGGCTGGACGACGCGGTGCAGGCCGAGTACCACGTCCGCTACGGCGACGGCGGCGACGCCACCACAGTGGACCCGACCGACTTCACCCCGCCCAACGGGCTGTACCTGATCGCCTACGCGGACGACGGCGCCCCGCTGGCCTCCGGCGGCTGGCGAGCCCAGGACGCCAACGACACGGGCAACCTCGACGGGGACGCCGAACTCAAGCGGATGTACGTGGTCGAGCACGCGCGCGGGCGCGGCCTCGCCCGGCGGGTCCTCGCCGCCCTGGAGGAGGACGCCCGCGCGGCGGGCAGGGTCCGCATGGTGCTGTCGACGGGCGAGCGGCAGCCGGAGGCCGTCTCCCTCTACGCCTCCAGCGGCTACGAGCCCTGCGAGAAGTTCGGCTACTACCGCTTCCACGAAGAGTGTCTCTGCTACGCCAAGCCCCTGCGCACGCTCCCCTCGCCGACCCTCGTGGCGGCGAGCTGACACGACGGGCGCGGCCGCCGACGTCGCACCGGGCCCCGGCCGGCGCGACCGGGGCCCGGTGCGAGGGGGAGCACCCCGCGTCTCCGAGGCCCTGCCCCTCGCGACCGCCGCCCCCGACTACGGCCCCGCCGTGGCGGCCATCCGCTCCATGGCCTCCCGGGCCTCGCGCATCTCGTCGCGGACCACGTCGTCGGCGCTCTCCGCCACGATCTCGTCGCGCTCCTCCCGTGGCAGGCCCTGGCAGTGCGCGGGCATGTCCCGGGCGATCTCGCTGCCGTCCGCGACGGCCGCCTCGACCTCCGCGACGGCCTCTTCCCGGCACTTGCCCGCGTCGGGCCGGACGGGACCGTCTCCGGGCAGGAGCAGGACCAGCGCCGCGGCGAGGGCCGCCACCGTGGTGATCACGCCCGCGAGGAGTACCGGGCGTTTCCGGACGGTCTGGGCGAGGGGCTTCACGAAGGGTCCTTCCGGTGGTGGTGGTGTCGGTGAGGCGGCGGACGGGGGTCCGTGCGGGCCGCACGGGGCCGCGGCCCCGTCGCCTACGGATCCCCGCGGGCCCGGTCGGGCCCGACCGGGTCAGGTCAGGTCGAGGTAGTCGCCCCAGTCGGCGGTCATCACGATCTTGACCATCTCCTCGGTGTCGGTCTTGCTCGGGTGGTAGACGCGGATGTTGCCGGTGTCGGTCTCCCTGGCCCACAGGTCGGGGATTCCGTCGCCGCTGGTGTCCGGGATGGAGACGACCCGGTCAAGGTTCTCGGCGGTCCAGTGGGTTCCGTAGAGGGTGTCCTTGCCCTCGCGGGAGTTGACGGCGAGGGCGAGGGACATCGGGTCGAGGCCCTCGCCGCCCGCGACGGGCTCGCCGTGCCGGATGTACATGTTGCCGTTGTCCGGGTTGCGCCAGAGCAGGTCGGCGGTGCCGTCCAGATCCACGTCGACGAGGCTGATCAGGTCGCGACCGGCCCAGGTGCCGCCGCCGAGGAGTCGGACGGCGTCGGTGTACGCGCCGGCGGTGTACCCGCCGAGGAACCACAGTTCGCCGGCGTCGGTGACGATCATGAGGTCGCCCTCGCCGTTCCCGGTGACGTCACCGGCGGTCCGCATCTCGTCCCAGGTGGCGGGGTCCGGGGCGTTGTCCGGCAGCAGGACTCGCACGCGCTGGTCGGTGTCGGTGCTGCCGTAGCCGTCGCCGGGGTAGATCCACAGGCCGCCGTCCGGGGTGCGGGCCAGGATGTCGGTGAGGCCGTCGCCGGGGTGGAGGTCGCCCCACTTGGAGATCAGCGCGTGCTTCTTGGACGTGGCGGTGGCGTCCGGGTCGTACCAGTGCCCGGGAGGCGTCTGGCGTCCGGTGCCGTCGTAGGAGGCGTAGAGCCCCCCGTAGACCTCGCCGCCCACCTCACCGGGATAGGTGTAGAGGCTTCCGTCGCCCTTGATGACGACGAGGTCGGGTTGGGCGTCGCCGGTCACGTCGCCGGGACCGTCGTCGGTGCTGCCCGCCGGGATGAACGTCCGGATCTGGCCCCGGACGGAACGGTTGCCGACGGCGTCGAACGCGTAGGCGTGGATGTACGTCGGGCCGGCGGTGGGCGCCCGCAGCGTGATCGTGACGGGCTCGCCCTGGGCCGCGCGGGTCACCGACTCGACGAGGTGACCCGAGACGGCGTTGCGGTCGACGCGGAAGGTCTGCCCGTTGCCCGGGTCGTCGAGATGGATGTAGGTGTAGTTGATCCCGTTGAAGGCGATGGCGTAGCGCGTGGCCGAGGCGCTGGAGTCCAGGACCACGGTGCCGGTCGTCCCGTGCGGGGCGTCGACGGCCCAGTTGCTGCCCTCGTCGTTGACCTCCGGGTAGTCGGAGGAGGTCAGGGTGGGCGCGGCGGGCGCGGTGTCGTCGACGGTGAAGCGACAGGGGTCGGGACCGTCCGGGAAGTAGGTGGATACGGCGCCCTCGGTGTCCTCGGAGCGGATGTCCCAGGAGTAGGTCTTGCCGTCGGCGAGCCGCGACGCCGGGACGGTGACCGAGGCGGTCTGGGTCTTCGAACCGCCGGTGCCGGTGACGACCTTGTCCAGGATCTTGGTGCTCGCTCCCGTCTCCCAGAGGCGGAAACGCAACCCCTTGAGGTTGGAGTCCAGGTCGGTGGCGGTGGCGCTCATGACGACGTCCGTGAGACCGACCACCTCCTCGCCGATGACGGTGTCGCACGAGCCGTTGGAGATCGTCCCCTTGACGGGCTGCTCCGGGGCGCGGTTGTAGTGGACGGTGAGGACGGCCGAGTTCGCGTCGAACTTGCGCCAGGTGTACTTCGAGGTCTCCGTGGTGGCCTCCAGACCCAGCGTCAGGTAGGTCCAGCCGCCGTCGGCCGCGTCCTGCGCGCCGGACTTGGCGTCATAGGACACGTAGGCGTCCGGGCAGGCGCTGCCGTAGCCGTGGGCGAACGACTTGGCGTCGAGCTCGCGCTTCTTGCTCGGCTTGTTGTTCCACGTCGTCGACGTGGAGATGGAACCGGTCTGCCAGAGCTCGATCTGCCGCTTCTCGCAGGACCAGGAGTGGACGTTCTTGATCTTCCAGGAGGCGGAGAGGATCTTCGACCCGGCGATGCCGCCGCCGAAGTTCATCTTCCAGTACGAGCGGGCCAGGCCACCGGTCTGGGTCTCGTAGCCGACCCGCGCCTCGTCCGTTCCGCCGCCGAAATTGGTGCCGTTGTAGAAGTTGCTGTTGGGGTAGGGGCGGTAGGCCATCGTCCACCCCTTCTCCGTCCGCTCGACCGTGGGGTCGAGGAAGACGGGGAACCGCACCTCGCCCCGCTCGACGAGATCGCCGGTCAGCAGGCCGGTCGCCTCGGCGTCCAGGGTGAGGGTCGCCGAGCCCGTGCCCTCGCCGTCGAGCCGGGCCGGCAGGACGGCCGTGGCCGAGCCGGGCTCGGGGCCGGTGAGTCCGGTCAGCGCGAGGGTGTTCCTGGCGGTGGTGGTGTCGGTGTACGGCTCCGCCTCCGGGTCCTCGGGGCTCTCCAGCCCGTCGGAGTCCCAGGCGAAGGGCGTGGGGATGGCGCCGACGACGTCGCCGGTGTCGGCGGCGGTGATGGTCACCCCGCCGGTCTCGGCGTCCAGGGTGAACTCGGCGGTGTCCGAGGCCAGGCCGTAGGAGACCGCGCGCAGCGCCTCCTGCCGGGCCGCCTCCTCGTCCTTGACGATCAGCAGCTGTCCGAAGCCGCCCACCTCCCGCGCCACCAGGAGGAGGTCCACCCCGGGGAGCACCTCCCGGTACAGCGCGCGGTTGCCCTCGACGACCGGGTCGGGCAGCTCGCCCGGCCAGGAGTAGGTGATGGTGTGCCCCTCGTACCGGGCGGAGGCGAGGAAGGTCTCCGGCACCTCGGCCTCGGCGACCTTCCGGGCCTCCCCCCGGGAAGCGGTGGGACGCCACACGGCGGCGACGGCCGGCCCCGTGCCCTCGCCGGCGCTCGCCGTCGCCGGGCCCGTTCCGCCGGCACCACGTTCGGCCGCGGCCTTCCCCGCGAACTCCACCGCGCCCGGCGTGTTGGCCGGACGCAGCCGTCCGCCGTCCCCGACGGACCGCAACCGGGCGTCGACGGGCGCCCAACTCCCGTCCGGACGCTGGGCGCGGACGGGCACCGCGTGGCTCTCGGTGCGCCAGGTCCCGTCGGGCAGGGCGTAGGTGAGGGAGGACTCGGTGGTCTCCGTCTCCACCACCACTTCCTCGTCCGTCTCCCGCGCCTCGCGCATCGCCGCCTCGGCGCCGGCGGGGGCGTCGTCCTTGTCCGCGCCCGGCGACGCGGCACCGGTCGTGCCCGAGTGCCAGGGTGCCCAGGTCAGGAGGCCCGCCACCAGGGCGGCGACGAGCGACACGGCCAGGACGGCGATACGGGATCGCGGCCCGGCCTGGACGAGCGAACGGCTGGGTGATCGGTCGGACACGACGGCAGGCTCCCCGGGAACACGACGGGCACGGCGCCCGTCCCCCCGCCAGGTGATCACGACTGCGAACCTGGGCGCGTTCGGGCACGGGCCCGCACACGTTGCCGTGCGAACGGGGCCGTTGTCGATGGCGGACCGGAGACCCGAACGTGATCGATTCGTTGTCGATCACCGGGCGTGACACCGGGTAGGTCGGTGATCATCCTTTTTCCGGGCATTCGGCTCCGGGCGATCAGTCGGCAATGACCGACTTCCCGCACTTCACACCCCTTAGGGGATTGTTCCGACCATCCTGAGTCGATCTTGGTGGCTATTCCGGGGGGCATTCCGTGTCCGACTCGTGACCGGTCGCTGTGCGTCACCTGTACGGACTCGGTGAGAGTCGTGAAAGCTCCCGTGCCCAGTGCGCGAATGTCCGTCATTCATGCGCGCGTTCGCTGCAATTCGCTGGTTTCGAGGGTCCCGGCGCGCCTCTGACGGGGCGTGGGGTGGGGAGTTACGTGATGCGTCGTCGGATCGGGATGTCCTGGTCGGGGCGGGGACGATTGGCCGTGCCGGCCGCGGTGCGAGCCCGGCGCCGGCCGAGACGCGCCGCGCTGGTGATCGTGCTGTCCACCGTGTTGACCGTCGCTCCGATGACGGGCACGGCCTTCGCCGTCCCCGGAGACGGGATGGACCGCGCGTCCAACGCCAAGGTGGACCTGCCGGAGCTGGACGAGGCGACCGCCGTCGACCTCGACTCGGACGAGCCCACCGAGCTGTCGCGCCCGGCCGACGTGCCGGTGGAGGAGTACGAGCCCGCGCACGTGGCCCCCTGGGACGCGGCGACGGACCAGACCGCCGACCTGACGGAGCTGGACGCGGGCGAGTCGGTGCAGGTCGGCACCACCCCCGTCAAGCTCGGCGTGCCCGAGGGCGAGGACCCGGACTCCCTCGCCGGTACCTGGGAGGTGGACCTCGCCTCCGTGGACGCCTCCACCGAGGCCAACGTGCCCGGCGTGCTGATGGCGGTGACCCCGCCCGAGGGGGTCGACCCCACCGCCTCCGTGGCCGTCGAGGTCGACCACAGCACCTTCACCGACCTGTTCGGCACCCAGGCCGCGGACCGCTTCCGGCTGACCGTGCTGGAGGACTGCTCGCTCCCCGACACCTCCACGCTCGACTGCGGCGGCGAGGGCGTCACGACGATGTCCGTCGACGAGGGAACCGGCCCCGAGTTGGTGCCGGTCGAGTCCTCCGTCGAGGTGGACCGGGTCCTCTCCGCGCCCCGGTCCGGGGCCGAGCCCGCGGAGACCGAGCGGCGCCTGACCGGCGTCGTCCCGGTCTCCCTGCTCACCGACGCCGGCGCCCCCACGACCCCCGACACGGGCAGGGACACGCCGACCGCGCCGGAAGGCGAGGAGAAGACGCCCGGGGCCGACGAGCCGTCCCCGACGCCGGACGCCGAGGAGTCCGACACCCCGCTGCCGGACGCCCCGGCGCGGGCGTCCGAGGGCACGAGCGCGCGCCCGGCAGCCTTCCGGGCCGCCGGCACGGGCGACTCCCCCACCGTCATGGGCGCCATCGATCTGGGCGCCTCCGCCTCCGGCGACTTCACCGCCAGCCCGCTGTCCTCCTCGGGCGACTGGGCCGCCGGCTCGTCCTCCGGGGCCTTCACCTACTCCTACGGCCTCCAGGTGCCCGAGGTGCCCGGCGGGCTCGCCCCGGACGTCTCCTTCGCCTACTCCTCGCAGACCGTCGACGGGCGCACCAGCGCCTCCAACAACCAGGCCTCCGCGATCGGCGACGGCTGGGACTACCAGCCCGGCTCGATCACCCGGCGGTACGTCAACTGCAAGCAGGACGCCAAGGCCCGCGCAGGCGGCAACAACGCCAAGCACCCCACCCACGATCTCTGCTACGGCTCGAACAACGCCACGATGACCCTGGGCGGACAGACCGTCAGCCTGGTGTGGGAGTCGGGCAAGGGCTGGACGACGTCCTCCGGCGACGGCTCCAAGGTCGAGCTGCTCAAGGACACCGGGCTGAACAACGGCGACGCGGACGGGGAGTACTGGCGCGTCACCACCCAGGACGGCGTCCAGTACCACTTCGGACGCAACCGACTTCCGGGATGGAAGGACGGCGAGGCGGAGACCGGCTCGGTGTTCACCGTGCCGGTGGCCGGCAACCACGACGGCGAGCCCTGCCACAAGGCGGGCGATTTCGCCGGCTCCTTCTGCGACCAGGCGTGGAAGTGGAACCTCGACTACGTCGTGGACCCCAACGGCAACGCCATGACCCTGTGGTGGACCGCCGAGACCAACCGATACGCCCAGAACTGGCAGTTCAAGAAGCCGGTGACCTACGAGCGCGGCGGCTGGCTGCGCCACATCGACTACGGCCTGCGCTCCGACTCCCTCTACACCACCGCGGCACCGGCGCGCGTCTGGTTCACGATGGAGGAGCGCTGCTTCGCCGAGGGCTCGCTGGCCTGCACCGAGGCCAACTTCACGGCCAAGGACCCGGGCAAGTACCGCATCTGGTACGACACCCCCGTCTCCCTGCAGTGCAAGGACACCGGCGACTGCTGGAACGCGGCGCCGTCGTTCTTCACCCGCAAGCGGATCGACAAGGTCTCCACCAGCGCCCAGCGCAAGGAAGGCTCCTCCTCCCGGTACACCGTCGACGTCTACCAGCTGAAGCAGTCCTTCCCGACGATGACCACGGGCGCCAACACGGCACTGTGGCTGGAGTCGATCACCCGCACCGGATACGGTCCGGGCGGCGCCAGTGGCGGCGTGTACGAGACGCTGCCGCCGGTGACTTTCCAGGCGTCCGGCGAGTACATGCCCAACCGGGTCCTGCGCGGCGCTGACGACCCCCGCCCCGGCTTCGCCCGGCAGCGCATCGGCCGCGTCGTCAACGAGTACGGCGGGGAGACCGTCGTCACCTACTCCACCCCGTCCGGGGCCTGCGCGACCGGGGAGGGCTTCCCTGAGCAGGACGAGAACGACCAACTCTGCTACCCCGTCGCCTGGCATCCGGACCCGTCGGTCGACAACGAGATCGACTGGTTCCACAAGTACGTCGTCACCCAGGTCGAGGAACTCCCCGCGGTGTCCGGCGCGCAGGCGACGGCCACGGCCTACGAGTACGGGACCCCGGCCTGGCAGCGGGCCGAGTCGGAGTTCTCCAAGAAGAACCAGCGCACCTGGGCGAAGTTCGCCGGCTTCGACACCGTCACCACCATCACCGGCAGCGACGACAACCTCACCTCCGCCAAGCGCTCCAAGGGCATGGTCCGCTTCTACCGCGGGCTGGGCACCGACGTGTCAGTCGAGGACGTCACCGGCGCCGAGATCGGCAAGGACCACAAGGCGTTCGCCGGGCGCATCGCCGAACAGGTCGACTACCCCTCGGCCACCGCCGACCGGGCCACCGGCTGGATCAGCCGCTCCACCACGGAGCTGACCGCCACCGAGCTGGCCCGCCGAGACCTGGGCGACGGGCTGGACGACCTGGTGGCCTGGCGGGTCACCGAGACCGCCGAGAACTCCTGGACGAAGTCGTCCGGCTCCGGGGACGACCCCCGCACCCTGCGCCGAATCGGTTCCTCCACCCGGTACGACGACGACGGCCTGCCCACCCACATCGAGATGCTCGGCGACACCGGAGTGAGCGGCGACGAGTCCTGCACGTTCACGGAGTACACCGGCAACCCGGACAAGCACCTGATCGGGCTGACCCGGCAGATCCGCACGTCCCCCACGACCTGCGCCGCCGCCGACTTCTCCGACCTGTCGACCCTGGTCGAGGCATCCAGGGTCGCCTACGACGGGGCCGGGTACGGCACCGCGCCGACCCGGGGCATGCCCACCGAGACATGGACGCTGAAGGGCGACGGCTCCGGCTTCACGTCCAACGGGACCACCGGCTACGACGCCCTCGGGCGGACGGTCCAGGTCACCCAGCCGGGCCGGACGGCCTCCGCCACCATCGCCTACGACCCCGCCGCGGGCCTGCCGCACCGGGTGACCGAGACCAACGAACTCGGCCACACCAGCGTCGAGACCGTCGAGACGGGCCGGGGCACCACCCTCACCACCACCGACGCCAACCAGCACACCGGCCAGGCCGTCTACGACCCGCTCGGCCGCCTGGTCCAGGCCTGGGGCCCGGGGCGCGCCCCCGGCACCCACGAGGTCCCCGACCTCCAGGTGCGCTACGAGGTCCACTCCGGAGAACCCGCCGCGGTCGTCGTCGGCACCCGGGGTCACGAGGACCGCGTGGAGACCTCGGTGACGGTGTACGACGGTCTCGGCCGGGTCCGCCAGACTCAGGAGCCCGCCACCGGCGGAGGGCGACTGATCACCGACACCCTGCACAACGCGTCCGGGGAGGTGTGGAAGACCAACAACGCCTACTTCACCACCGGCGAACCGAGCACGACGCTGTTCTTCCCGGAGACCTCCGGCGAGGTCCCCAACGCCACCCGCTACACCTACGACGGCATGGGACGCGTCCTCACCGAGGTCCCGATCCTCGACGGCGTCGACGTCCCGGAGCGCCGGACCTCGTACGAGTACGGGCTGGACCACTCCACCGTGGTCAACCCGCCGGGCACCGCCTCCTACCGGGCCTGGACCGACGGCCTGGGCCGCACCACCCGCGTCGACACCTTCTCCGACGTCGCGCGCACCACCTTCGAGTCGATCCGCTTCACCTACGACGAGCACGGCCGGCCGGCCGAGGCCCGCGAGGACGACGGCACCGCCTGGACCTGGAAGTACGACGCGATCGGCCGGATCGTCGAGAGCACCGACCCCGACACCGGCACCTCGAAGACGACGTACGACGACCTCGACCGCCCGGTCACCACCACCGACGCGCGCGGCACCACCCTGTGGACGGGCTACGACATCCTCTCCCGTCCCATCCTGACCCGGGAGAACGACTCCTCCGGCCGGCTCCTCGGCGCCTACTCCTACGACCAGGCCGGCGGCGGCGTCGGCATGCCGTACTCGGCGCTGCGCTACACCGAGTCGGGCGACGCCGCCCAGACCCTGATCAGCGGCTACACCAACGACTACCAACCGACGGTCACCTCGACCGCCCTGCCCGAGGACCTGGCCGACCAGTACGGCCTCGAACCCCGCTACACCTACACCCAGACGTACACCGAGGCGGGACTGCCGCACTCCACCCGACTGCCGGCCGTCGGCGCGCTCCCGGCCGAGGAGGTCATCAACCGGTACGACGAGGAGGGCCTCACCGACTCCGTCTCCGGCCACGACTGGTACGGAAGCCAGACCGTCTACTCCCCCTACGGCCAGGTCCTGCGTTCGACCCTCGGCTCCAACCCCTACCGGGTCTGGTCGACGGCCTCGTACGACGAGGCGTCGGGCGAGCTGACCGGCATGGAGACCTGGCGCCAGCAGGCCGGGGAGAGCGGCGTCGTCACCGGAAACAAGGTGTCGGCCACCTCCTACACCTACGACGGCGCGGGGAACATCACCTCCCTGCGCCAGGGCGCCGCGGGCATCCGCGAACGCCAGTGCTTCCGCTACGACCTGGTCGGACGCCTCAACGAGGCGTGGACCTCCGCCGACCAGGACGCCTGCGCGACCGGCGGCGCCGACTCGGCCGCCGACGTGGCCAAGGGCGAGGACGGCTCCGGCTACTGGACCGACTACGCCTACGCCGGGCTGTCCGCCGAGCGCGCCTCGATGGTGGAACACGATCTCGCCGGTGACTCCGCCAGGGACACGGTCACCACTTACGGCTATGGTGCCGGGGCGGCGGGGCCGCACGCGTTGACGTCGCTGGTGCACGAGTACACCAGCGAGGCCGGCGCCAGGGTGAGGCAGACCCTGGCCCGTGTCCACGACGCGGCGGGCAACACCACCTCGATCACCGGCGCGAGCGGCGACACCCAGGAACTGACCTGGACCCACGACGGACTTCCCGAGACCGTGTCGGGCCAGGGCACCAACGGCCGCACCACCTACCGGACCGTCGACGACATGTGCCTGGACGTGCAATCCGGGCTGGCCGCCACCGACCAACCTCTCCAGGTCTACTCCTGCAACGGTACCCAGGCCCAGAAGTTCGCCTTCGTCCCGGACCGGCCCGACACCGACGCCGACACCGGCGGCCTGCGCGCCTTCGGCCACTGGTGCGCCACCGCCACCGGTACCACGTCCGGCTCGGCCATGACAATCCGCGAGTGCGCGGGCACCGCCGCGCAGGAGTTCTCCCGTGACGAGACCGGCGCCCTGCGGCATGTGCCCTCCGGGCTGTGCGTGGCGGTGCCGGGAAGCTCACCGGCCGCGGGCACGGACCTGAGACTCGCCGCGTGCGACTCCTCGGCCGCCGCGCAGCGCTTCCACCCCCAGGACCAGGCCCGCTACGTCTACGCACCCGGCGGCACCCGCCTGCTGACACTGCGCGGCCAGGAGGCGACCCTGCACCTGGGCGAGGCCGAGATCACCAACGACAAGGACGGCGCGCCGGTGCGGGTGGAGCGCACCTATGCCGTCCCGGGTGGCAGCGTGCTGCGCTACGCCTACGGCTCGTACGCCGCGGGTACCTCCCGGATGGCGGCGTTGACGTACGACCATCAGGGGTCGGCCTATGCCGAGGTCGCCTTGGAGAGCGGGATGGAGACCCGCGTGCGCAAGACCGATCCGTTCGGTGCCGCGCGCAAGGGTTCGGACACCGCGCACAGGTTGCAGACCGCCCAGGGGTTCCTGGGTGCCGGCCGGGACGATTCCACCGGGTTCACGATGCTCGGTGCCCGGTTGTACGAGCCGGGGACGGGTCGTTTCCTGTCGGCCGACCCGGTGCTGGATCTGCTGGACCCGATGCAGCGTGGGGGCTACGCCTACGCTCACAACAACCCGGTCACCTACAGCGATCCCACGGGTCTGTCCATCTCGCTGAGTTCCAAGGAGATGTCGCTGGCCTTGGCTGGTGCCGGTCTGTCGATGGCCGATGTCTCCCAGGCCAAGCGGGACGCCAACCGGTCGATGGCGTCCGCGGTCGCCTCCGCTGCCGGGTCGATCCTGCGGGACTTCCTCGGCATCAACGACATCATGTCCTGTGTCGGGGGCTCGGTCTGGTCCTGCGCGAACGTGGTCCTGGACCTGATGCCGTGGACCAAGGCCTTCAAGATGGCGGGCAAGGTCTACTCGGCCGTCAAGAAGGTCATGAGTGCCGTCAGTGCCTGGCGCAAGGCCAAGGCGGCGGCGCAGCGGGTGCTGTCGAAGGCGAAGGCCGCCATAGCCAAGGCCAAGGCGGCCAAGAAGAAGCGGATCGAGCAACGGAAGAAGGCCGCTCAGGCGAGGAAGAAGAAGGCCGCCGAGAAACGCCAGACCACCAGCAACCGGGCGTCTCAGGTAGCGCGGAAGACCGGAAATCCCAAACAGAAGACGGCCCAGGCGAAGGCGGCTCCGAAGGTCTCCGCCGCCCGTTCCTCCGGTGCCGGCGGCAGTGGCGGCAAATCGAGCACGAGCACGAGCACGAGCAAGAGCGGTTCCGGTAGCGGGTCGGGTGGTGGCTCCAGCGGCGCTTCCGCCCGCTCCAATGGCGGCACCAGCGGTGGCGGGAACACCAGCAAGCCCGCCGACTCCTGCGCGACCGGCAACAGCTTCGCCACCGGCACCCGCGTGTTGATGGCCGACGGCACCGCACAACCCATCGAGGAACTCGAGGGCGGCGACACCGTCGTGGCCACCGACCCCGAGACCGGCGAGACCTCCGCCGAGAAGGTGACCGCTCAGATCACCGGCAAGGGCGAGAAACACCTCGTCAAGATCACCCTGGACACCGACGGCGACCAAGGCGACCAGACCGCCGACATCACCGCGACCGACGGACACCCCTTCTGGGTCCCCGAACTCGGCCAGTGGATCGACGCCACCGACCTCACCCCCAACACCTGGCTCCAGACCGCCGCCGGCACCCACGTCCAGATCACCGCAATCAAACGCTGGACCACCCCCACCACCACCGTCCACAACCTCACCATCACCAACCAACACACGTACCATGTACTGGCGGGGCAGACGCCGGTCCTGGTTCACAACTGCAACGCAACCTACGGGGGCCTGGATCAAAGTGGGCGCGCTACCGGCGTCGAGGCGATGCTCACTCCTAGTAATATCGGAGGCAAGACGAGTCCTTCGGTTGACCCGGCCGGTTGGCAGAGCGGACAGGGGTACAATCGCGCGCACCTGTTGGCGGCAGTGCTGGGAGGGGTGAACAATGACAAGAGAAATTTCGTCACGATGCACGCGTATGCGAATTCTCCCGTGATGCGAGGGTTCGAGCTACAGGTTCGTGATGCCGTCAAAGCCGGTGAGAATATTTTGTACAGGGCGACGCCGATTTACTCTGGAAGTAATCCACTTCCCTTGGGGGTTACGCTTTCTGGGCGTGGAAACGCAGGATTCTCTCTGGATGTCACGATCGTCAACAGGAAAAGGTGACCCCGAAGTGTCTGTAGCAGAGTTGGCGCGATGGGCAAACGTCTCGTACCCGCAGGCTCCGGGTGAGGTGGACTGGAGCGGCGTCCCTGTAGAGCTTCGCACTCTCCTTCCGGATGATTATCGAGAAATGATCGATACGTTCGGAGGTGGGAGTTTCGACCGGCATATCTGGATTCACTCACCCCGAAAGCAAGGGGAGCCTTACGATCTTGCGTCCTGGGCGGTTGAGCGGGAAACGGCACTGGAGCTTCTCTGGGGCGCTGGGGAAGAGATCCCTCCGGAGGTTAATCGGGAGAATGACAGGCTGATTTCCTGGGCAAGCACCGGTGACGGTGAGTACATCTACTGGGTGGTGCCCAAGGAGGGCTCCTTTCCGGCCGGTCGGCGAATTGCAGTCCAAGATTATGACGGGGACTGGGAATTCTTTGATTTGTCGAGCACTGAGTTCTTGCTCCGATGGATCAATGGAGAACTCGATACGAATTTGATCTCTAGTGCATTTGCGGAGTTCGAGAACTCGTTTACTCGCTACTGAGTCTCGGTAGAGTGAGCGACCGCAAAGTACAAAGCCGCCCGGTACTACAGCCGGTGTTGTCACGGTGGGTGTTCTCGTCGGTGGTAGTGGCTGATGCGGGCTTGTGTCTGGTGTCGTCGGCGCCAGCGGTTCCAGTGCAGGGCGAGCCAGGTCCTGGCGGCGCGGGCGGGGGCCAGGACGATCCGGTCGTACATGCGGCGGATCTCGTTCAGGGACAGCGGGACGACGGCGGCCTCTTCCTCGTTGGTCGGGTCGGTGTGCTCAGGGGGTGGGGTGGCGTCAGGGCCCCGGCGAGTGCCTGGATCGTCCGGTTTGATCATGTGATGCCGTAGAGGGCGAGGACGCGGGGGCGTTCGGTGTGGGCTCGTCGTCCGGCGGCGGTGTTGACATAGCCGGCGAGCTTGAGCGCGCTGCGGATCAGGTCGCGCAGGGCAGCGAGTACGGCGGGCGTGTTGTGGGTCCTGACCTGGGACTTGTCCTCGTTGAAGGTGACATCTCGGCACCAGTGGACGGTGTTTTCCACCGTCCAGTGCCCGCGAGCCCAGGACGCGATCTCGGCTGCGTTCGCTTCCTCGGCGGGCAGGTCGGTGATGGCGTAGACGGTCTCGCTGGACCACTTCTTGGCCCCGTAGAGACGGCGACGGCGCTGGATCCGCAGGACCTGGGCCGCGTGGGGGAAGAGCAGGCCGTTGACGGTGACGACCTGGACGAGACGCTGTTCGTGACGGCCGTGGCCGCGGGCGTCGTCGCGGTGGATGACGGGGATCTCCTTCCAGGGCAGGGCGTGGAGTTGACGGGCCTGGCCGCGCTGGTTGTTCTTGATGGTCAGCAGGTAGTGAGCGCCGCGTTCGTGCAGGTAGGTGGCGTGGTCGCGCTGGGCGTGGAGGGCATCGGCGGTCACGACCACCCCGCGAGATCCGCGTCGTCGATTCTGTCGAGCAAGGGCTGGAACTCGGGGATTTCGTTGGTCTTCGCGCCGATCTCGCGGGAGGCGAGCGTGACACCGTCGCCGTGGCGGACGGCGGACAGGACGAAGACCCGGCTGCCGTCCGGGCGCCTGGCGCCCCGCAGGCACTTGCCGTCCACCGCGATCGCCCGCCGCCGGATCCGTACCGGCCCGGCATGGGCGGCCGCCCGGTGGGCCCGGCGCTGTTAACGCTCGGTGCCACCGTCGGGCATGACCGGCTCCGGCCGGCGGGGCTGTGCGGACAGCAAGGGCCGCAGGTAGTCGTAAGCCGCCGCACAGATCTCACCGTGATCCAGGCGTCCCAGGACGCTGCGGAGGGTCTTCTCGCTCGGCACCCGGTAGCGGCCGAGGAGCGGGTGGTAGGGCAGGCCGAAGGCGGCCAGTTCCTCCGGCGTCGCACGTCGGCACCACTCCGCCGCCGCGGTGATCGAGTCGTGGCCGGACGGGGTCATCGCGCAGACCATCAGGGCCAGCAGTGAGGAGAGCCGGTAGCGCACCCCGCAAGTCCCTCTCGGGTCGGTGACCGACTCGAACTCGGCGACCAGGCGGCGGACTTGGTCCTTGGCGGCCCCCTCGCCAAGGGCTTCCAGGCGGGGCACCGCGCAAGCGGGGGCAGCGACAGGGGATGATGGAGGAACGAACACGGCACCTTCGTGGATCTTGAAGCGTAGAGAACTCCATGATCCACAGGTGCCGTGTTCGCCTGCTTCCGGGGCCCACCACCGAGATCAACACCCCAAGCTGGGGCAATTCAGGCACTCGCCGGGGCCCTGGGTGGCAGGGGCGTATGCGTCGGCTCCGCACGTCGGCGAGGAAGGCCAGGGCGAGCATGCATACGGTGGTCTGCCGGTACCAGGAACACCATTTGCGTACTTCGTGCTGGTCGAAGCCGACCTCGTTCTTCGCCGCTTGAAAAGTCTCCTCGACCATCCATCGCTGACCAGCGGCGGTCACCAGCTCGGCCAGAGTGGTGCCGGGGGCGTGGTGGCACAGGAAGTAGGCCACCTCGCGGACGAGTTCACCGTTCGTGTTCTTCTTGTTCGGCACGGTGGAGCGGCGGATCAGCAGGGTCCGTGCCAGGCCATGAGGGGTGTCGGCCAGGTCGACGACGGCGAAGTCGTAGGCGCGCGGGCCTTTGGCGCCGTCCGCGCACGAGCGGCGCTCCATCAATGCTTCGGGCACCCTCGCCCACAGCTGCCGCGCTTCTTGGGTACGGCCGTCGGCCAGCGGCAGCACCTCGTTCTTCGGGATCGCCATCACGTAGCGGACCTGGTGTTCTTCCAGCCAGGCGCGCAGGGACCGCGAGCCGCCGTAGAGCTCGTCGGCCAGGAAGTAGGTGAAGGGCACCCCGGCCGCGAGGGCGCGCTCGACCATGCGCCGGGCCAGCTCCGGCTTGGTCACCACCGTGCGGGCCCGCTCCTCGGGCACCCCGGCCTCCTCGCAGCGTCGGCGGTGTTCCTCGCTACGGCCCACCCAGTGCTGCCCGGCGTACAGCTCCCGGTCGATGATCGCCCGCCCGCGCGAGGATCCGTAGGAGAGGTGCACGCTGACCTGGGCGTTCTCGACCTGTCCGGTGACGCCGGTGTACTGGCGGGCCACCCCGGCGCTCTTGGTGCCCTTCTTGATGTCGCCGGTCTCGTCCGCGATCAGCACCGCGTCCTCGGCCCGCAGCGAGTCCACCACGAACTCCCGTACCCGGTCGCGCAGTTCGTCGGCGTCCCAGGACGCGCGGGCCAGGAAGTCCTGCAACCGGTCCGGCGAGGCATGCCCGGCCGCCTCCGCGACCTGCCACATGTTCTTGCGCGGCACGTCCGACAGCAGTCCGCGCACCATCGCCCGCAGATTCTCCCGCGACGCCGGCCGGCAGAACACATCGTCCACCGACGCGCACAACGCCTCCAGATCCGCATCCCAGGACCGAACCTCGTCCGCGGTCAACTCATCACGCCGGACCAGACCCGGCGGCAGCATCAGCCCCATGAACCACCAACGAGTCCGATCACCGTCACGTCACGTGAACAACCGGCTGTAGTACCGGTACGGGCGCACCTTCATGAAGATCGGCCGGTTCGAGCTGCCGACCTTGGCTCCGTAGCGTTCCGCCCAGGACGCATCGGACAACGGGGCGAGCCAGTCCGGTACTGCTGCGTAAGCATTCAGAAGGTCGGTCGTGCGTCCGTCTCTTGACGATGTGACAGGTGCGGGGTGGGTGCGGCAGGATCTGTGGTCGTGTCGTCTGCTCTGGAGTCTGCGTCGCGTGAGGATCTCCTCGCGCTGATCGGGCTGCTCCAGAGGCAGGTGGCGGCCGCAGAGACGCGGGCGGAAGCGGCAGAGGCGCGGGCGGCCGAACTCGCGGTGGCCAATGAGCGGTTGACCGCTCGGGTGGCGGAGCTGGAGCGATGTCTTGGCCGGAACTCGGGGAATTCCTCGATGCCGCCGTCCAGCGACACCTTCGGGCGGCCGGAGAAGAAGACAGCGCCCGGGAGCGGGCGCAAGCGGGGCCGTCAGCCGGGTGCGGGCGGAGCCGGTCTGGCCATGGTCGCTGTGCCCGACGTCACCGAGGACCATGTTCCGGTGGCCTGCAGCGGCTGCGGGGGCAGTCTGTCCCCGGATGACAGCATCGGCTTCGAGCGCCGCCAGGTTCGCGACGTCCCGCTGGTCACGGTGACGGTCACCGAGCACCGGGCCCATCGCTGCCGGTGCGTCCGCGGCACGGTGACCGCTGAACCCATGCCCGGCGAGGTCGCCGGATCGCCGTCCTCCTACGGCCCCAGCCTGCGGGCGCTGGCCGTCTACCTCCTGGTCTTCCAGCATGTTCCGGTCGAGCGGACCGCCCGGCTGATCGAGGATGTGACCGGGGCGGAGGTCTCCACCGGCTGGGTCGCCTCCCTGTTGCCCGAGGCCGCCTATCTGGTCACCGACTCGGTGAACCTCATCCGGGCCCCGCTGGTCATGGGGCACATCCCGCACGCGGACGAGACAACCACCCGGATCGGGAGTGTGCGCCGCTGGCTGCACGTGGCCTGCACCGACTTCCTCACCCTCCTGCACCTTGCGCCCCGCTCCCGCGAAGGAGCGGATGCCGGCGGTGTCCTGCCGCACTACCGCGGCGTGCTGATCCACGACGCGCTCTCGCTGTACGCCGGCTACGGCGCCTGCGCCCACCAGCTGTGCGGCGCCCACCTGATCCGCGAACTCACCGTCGCCGAAAAAGACTTCCCCGACCAGAAGTGGCACCAGCAGATCCGCTGGGCCCTGGCCGGCCTGAACCGCCAGGCCATGAGAGTCCGCAAGGGTGAGATCGGCGAGATCGTCCCCGCCGCCCTCCTGCTGTACCGCACAGCCTTCCACCAGGGCATCGCCGTGGGGCTCTCGCTCCACCCCAGGGCCCCGGGCCGGAAACAGAGCCCGGCCCGCAACCTCCTCGAGCGCCTGCGCGACCAGGCCCACGACATCCTCCGCTTCGCGGACGATCTCCGGCACGTGCCGTTCACCAACAACTGCGGCGAACGGGCGCTACGGCCGGTCAAGACCCAGCTGAAGATCTCCGGCTGTCACCAGTCCGAGACAGGGGCCACGGCCTGGCTCCGCGTGCGCTCCTACCTCGACTCCGCCCGCAAGCATGGCCTCGGCGCCTTCGAGGTTATCCACCGCGCCTTCACCGGCAACCTCTGGATGCCATCCATCGCCCAGAACGTCTGACCAGGTACCCTCACACACCGTCACCGATCAGGCCCATTCCTTCTGAATGCGTACCTTCTGCGCGGAGGGGACCCTCGGATCGTTTGACGGCAACGCTGACGGAAACGTCAGCGGACGACGGCTGCGCCGGGTGGTTCGTCGTCGCTGTCGTCAGCCGGTCCGAGGGCGTCGTTGAGGGTGTCGATGGCTTGGCGTTGGAGGCGGAGGCGGACGTGGGCGTAGACGCCGATGCGGGCGTGGCCGAGGAGTTCCTTGATCACAACAAGGGCGCCCCGCTGACGCGGGCCGCCGCGCGCCGGCGGTCGGCGACCGCCGCCCGCTCCTGTCTGCCGCCCCGCTGGCGACGGCCGCCGACCACTCGGCGCGCAGAGCCCGGGAGCGTAGCCGGACCACCAATCGGAAGCCCCCGTCCGACCCCTCAGCAGCAGGCTGGCCGGGCACCTGAGAGGCCGCCCGGCGGGCTCGCGCCGTCCCGGACGCCCATGCTTGCTGCCTGGCTGGGGGCCGTGACGATGGAGATAACGGGGCCGATGCCGGTGCGGGGTTGAGCGAGACACACGTGGCGGGTGGTCGGTCGGCGCGCCCGCCGTCGTGGCTGACTTTCTGTGGCAGAGGCCACAACCCCCACGGCCATGGGCACGGCACGCACGGAGGGCCCGTCCCTGCCGGGGCTGACGAGTGCGGGGAGCCTCGATCGGCTGCGCCCGGCAGAGACGGGAGTCGGGTGGTCAGCGCGGTGCGGCGCCTGGGCGAGCAAGGTGGATCACGTCTGGCGCCAGGTCCGCCAGGGGCGGGTGATGATCTCCCGGTAAGTGTGGTGGGACGGGTTCTGACCGCAGTGCCGCAGCACCCACTCCTGCGGTTCGGCGAAGTCCTCGCTCGGAGGTGAGGTCTCTCCGTCCACGGCGCACTGCATCGCGTACAGGACCGGTTCCGCGTCCGGCTCGCGGTCGGGCTGGAGCGTCCAGGTCTCGTAGCGCAGGACCGAGCGCGGGGTCACCGTCCCCACCTCCGGTTGGCCACGGCCACCTTCGCGCTCAACTCCTCCGTCGGAGTCGGCGTAAGCACGTCTTCGGGTGGCACGTCCCACTCCTGGCCACCGTGCGGTGGCCGAAGCTGCACGTACGGCCCCACATGCCCTATCACCACGCCCACCTTGCCGCTTCGCCGGTCGACCACCAGGGCGCCGGCATCGGGCGAGGCGGTGTGCCCGTCGGCGTCAGGGGTGGGGGCCGTCATCGTGACCACCCCGGCGAGGCGGCGCGGGGCCGGGCGACCAGTCGCAGGGCGGGAACACGTGGGGTGGCGCTCATTCGCACGGTGACGCTCCTCGGCGGCGTTGATGCGTGTGCCCCTTGGGCCTGTTGGTGCCGCAGGGTTGGCACCGATCCTCACGCCGGTCACCGGGACGAAGGAACCTCCACCAAACCCCACTTCGGGACGTCCCGCACCGTGTAGAACGTCCCTCGTGCCGTCCTGGGACGAAGGGGGAGACTCGTGCCGAACGAGAGACTACGAGCCGTCATGGCGGCGGGAGGCTGGACGTACGCCGCACTCGCTCAGCAGGTCGAGGTTGACCCCAAGTCGGTCGAGCGCTGGGTGAACCTCAGGCGTACCCCACGTCGTGCCACAGCCCTCCAGGCGGCCAAGGCCCTGGGAGAAGACGTGCACGCACTCTGGCCGGCGCTCCGTCAGGCCCGCCCCGCTCGCGCCATCAGCCCTGAACTGGTCGCGCTCTACGAGCAGCGGGCCGACCTCCCCGTCTCGACGTTCACCGACCTGATGGCCCAGGCCCGGGAGCGGATCGACATCCTCGTCTACGCGGCCGTCTTCCTCCACGAGGCATACCCGCGGCTGAACGAACTCCTCACCGAACGCGCCGCCGAAGGCTGCACCGTCCGCATCGCGATCGGAGACGCCGACAGCGGCAACGTCCAAGCCCGCGGCCAAGAGGAGCGGTTCGGGCACGGCATCGAATCCCGCTGCCGCCTCGCACTCATGCACTACAAGCCGCTCGCCGACACCCCCGGCATCGAAGTCCGCACCCACAGCACCACGCTCTACAACTCCCTCTACCGCGCCGACGACCAGCAACTCGTCAACGCACACGTCTGGGGCGTCAACGCGTACGCCGCCCCCGTATGGCATCTTCGGCGACATGAGACAGGCGGCATGTTCGATACCTATGCCGAGAGCTTCGACGCGGTGTGGGCGACCGCGACCCCCGTACGAGAGGAAGGCTGACCGTGGCCCGCAGCGAGTACTACGACGACCCGAACGCCCCCAAGCCGAACAGCATGGTCGTCGCCGCCTCCGCCGTCGTCACCGACGACCACGGCCGCATCCTCCTCCAGCGCCGCCGCGACAACGACCTGTGGGCGCTGCCCGGCGGAGGAATGGACCTCACCGACTCCCTGCCAGGCACGGCAGTCCGCGAAGTCAAAGAAGAGACCGGCCTGGACGTCGAGATCACCGGCCTGGTCGGCACCTACACCGATCCGAAACACATCATCGCCTACACCGATGGCGAGGTCCGCCGCCAGTTCAACGTCTGCTTCACCGCCCGCATCACCGGCGGTCAGTTGGCTATCTCCGACGAGTCCACCGAACTCCGGTTCGTACAGCCGGAAGAGATCGAGCAGTTGCCGATGCACCACACCCAACGGCTCAGGCTCCAACACTTCCTGGAACAGCGCGAGAAGCCGTACCTGGGCTGAACCGTCTGACGGCAGTAGCGACGGCAACAACCCCGCACAACCACGGACGCCCACGCACTTCACCGGACCAGCAAACCGCACTTGAGCTGCGAAAAAGCAGGTCGAAGGCTTCGCGTAGCACACGTACTATGTGCTGGCGGGGGCCACGCCGGTCCTTGTTCATAACACTGGCGGCAACGGCCACATGTGCGATATCTCTGTGACGTCATCAGACGGAAGCACGAGTGATATCTCGCTTGAAAGCGGCGATATGACGCCTGAAGAGGCGGGGCTTGGGTATCCAAATAATGCAGCTTTCACGCATACCGAGCACCGGTTCTCGCGGATGGCTGGTGCCTCTACAGGGCCGAAGGTTTCACTCCCGAATGACCCGTTCGCCGGCAAGTTCCCTTTGAGTGCTGGTGATTCGGTTGGGATGCAAGGCCAACTCCCCCCTTGTTCGCGATGCAAGGGTGCGATGAATCGCATGGTCAACGAGTTGGGAGTGTCGGTCACGTATGAATGGTCCGGCGCCAAGGGGGCTGGGTCAGGACAGCTGGAAGGAGGAGGCGCTAACAATGAGATTGACCGCCGCAGAGGTTGGGTTCTTCGAGGATTACGAGGGCGAAGAGGCCCTTGAGGTGGGCGTTGCCGGGGTGGATGAGTCCGGTGTCCAGAGATCATTCTCAATCCAGCGATCCACGTACGAACCGGATGAGCAGGAAATTCCATCTGGAATGGATTCCTACAACGTCTCTACTGAGCGAGGCTTCACCGTATACGGATGCCTGCGGAGCGTGCGACTCTCCGACCGGGTTCTGACGCTGGAATTCACTGACGAGGATGCGGAGATTCTTGAGATCTCAACGCCCGTTGAAGTGAACCTGAGTGAGGTTGAGATGGGTGTGGAAAATCTCCCTCGGAAACTTCGCGAGATTCTGGACTGGGGCTCTCCCGAGAAGCGACCGGATTTGATTGGGTTGGACGTTTAGCGGGTCTTCGAATTTAGTCGGGGAGGGGTGTCCGTCGGTCGGGCAGCCGGTTTGCGGAGCGTGACTGCCGGGTGAGGGTCCAGGCCCAATGCCACGTAGCGTAAGTTGATCAGGCTGTCCGGGTGGCCTGCTCTGGCAGGTTGACCAGGCGTACGGTGGGTGGCCCGGCGTGGCGGACGCCTCGGTCGCCGGGTCGTTTGGCAGGGAAGCGGCTGCGTCGTACGCGTTTTACCTTGCGGGGGTAACTGCGTTGGCGCCGTGGGGGGTTGAGGTGGCGTTTGCGGGTGATCTCGTGCTGGATCTCGGTGACCGCGGCGGTCAGGTCCTCAGGGGGAAACGGCCGCCGGATCGGCGATCCGGCGGCGCACGATCCGCAGCGTGCGGGTGGGGCTGAGCCGGTCGGGGTCGAGCCCGGCCTCCGAGGCCGCCCGGCACATCAGAGCGGCGAGGGTGTACTGCGTCAGCAGCAGCCCGAACACCTCCTGTTCGACCAGCTCGGGGCTCTTGGAGCGCAGCATCCGGCCGACCGGGTCGAGCAGCTCCTTCAAGATCTTGTTGGCGGTCTCGTGCTCCCACCGCTCGGCATAGGTGTGTGCCAGCAGGGGCGCGGGATGGGCGGCGGGGTCGGTGAGTGTCAATCCCCTGGTTTCGTATAGACCTCTCCTATGCGGCCTGGCACCTCTGGTCGCTCTTCTTGCGTGCTTCGGTGATGCTCCGTTCGAACTCCTCCGGCGGCAGGCCGCCGGCCGCGCTGTGCCTGCGTCGTGGGTTGTGGAACCCGGTAATCCAGGTGGCGATCTTCAGGCGGGCCTCGGTGCGGGTGGCGAACCGGTGCCGGTGGATGTACTCGACCTTGATCAGCGAGTTGAACGACTCCGCGGCGGCGTTGTCCAGCGCGGAGCCCACCCGCCCCATGGACTGCACCACGCCCAGGCGGTCACACAGGGTGTTGTACGCCTCTGACGTGTACTCACTTCCCCTGTCGCTGTGGAAGATCGTCCCGTCCCTTCGGCCACCGCGCGTGGCTGTGGCCATCTTCAACGACGCCTCGACCAGGGCCGCGTCATGGTGCTCGCCCATGGCATAGCCGAGGCAACGGCGCGAGAACGCGTCGATGACCGTGGCCAGATAGATCTTGCCCTCGCCGGTCTCGATCTCCGTCATGTCGCCGTACCAGAGAACGTCCGGGGCCACCGCGTCGAAACGGCGATTCACCAGGTCAGGGGCAGCCTTCCGCTTGCCCTGCCGGGTCGGCGACCGTCGCCTGGGCGGCTTGCGACCCCGCAGACCGAGCCCGGCCATGATCTCCGCGACCGTGTTCACCGACACCTGCCAGCCCTCCGCCCACAGGACCCAAGTGATCCTCGGCGAGCCGTAGGTACCGCCGGACTCCGTGAAGAAGTGGATGATCCGCTCCTCCAGCCTCGCCCTCCTGACCTCGCGTTTCGTCGGCTCGTCGGGACGCCGGCGCCACTTGTGGAACCATGCCTCGCTCACCCCGACCACCCGGCAGGACACCCGGTGCGGGACGCCATGCCCGACCCTCTGGTTACCGATGAAGGCGACCACCGCCTCCGGAGCGTTCTCGGTCACTTCACCCAGAGGGCCATGCATCGCTTGAAGACATCACGCTCCATCTCCAGCTCCCGGATCCGCTTGTTCTTCTCCCCGATCTCCCGACGCAGCCGCTCCAGCTCGGCGCGCTCGGCCTCCCGCACCCGACCGCCACCCCCACCGCCACTGGCAGCTGCCGGTTGTACGGGCCGGTCCGAGGACGTCGTCCCGTTGCGCCGCCACCGCGACACCCAGCTGTGCAGCGTGCCCGGGTTGATGCCGAGTTCCCCGGCGACCTCCCCGGCCGGCCTCCCGGTCTCGACCACGATGCGCACCGCGCCCTCACGGAACTCGACGTCGTACGGCGGCTTCTTCTTGGACCCCATGAATCCCAACTTCCCCTGCAATCACGGGCTCCACGCTACGAGGGGATGGTCATGAGTGCTGTTCGTGCGAAATGCGGATGCGTGCGGCGGTGCGCAGGTCAGATGCGTTGTGTGGGTTGGAGGGGGTCCGACGGGTCGTCCTCGTCGTCGAAGGCGTCGAGGTCCTCGTAGGCCGGTGCGGGAAGACGCTCTCCTCGGCTTACCGCGATTCGGTGCACATGGGTCAGCGCCTCGGTCAACCGGACGGCCAGCAGATGCAGTTCACCCGGCGTCCACTGACGCCCGTCCAGAACGCGTTGGGCCTCCTGGAGGAGTTCACCAGCCAGACCGAGCTGGGCCGACTCCATGTCGTCCGCGAGACGGGACAGGTACCCTGTGCCGTCGCCCGCGAGCCGGCACGGCTTGCCCTCCGGCCCGGTCCAGGGCAGCAGACGCGGCTGACCCGCTGTGCTCACCACGCCCGGGACTCCACTCCGTTGATCAGCTGGGCAACGGTGTCGACGCCATGCACGGCCATCCGCACTACGGGGCGCTGTGCCCGTCGGCGCTCTCGCTCCAGGCGCTCGTGCGTGACCGGGTACGGGCGGACCAGTCCGATCTGCTCACCTCGCGGTGCCGGGGAAGCCGATGCGCGGGACAGGCGCGCGGTCGGAGCTTCCATGCGGGGGACGGCGGATGGCTGATCTGGGCTGCGATGGCGGCCAGGCGCGGGCAACAGCAGCCGCGGCTCGAAGATGCGGACGATGAAGTGCGGCACGTTGACGCTCCTTGTCGGCGTTGGCCAGGCCCCTGATCGTTCGCCTGATCGCGGAGGCTCTGACGAGACGTCAGTCTGGCGACCGGCGCCGAACGGCGGTTGCACTGAGAAGTGCAACCGCTCTTGCCCGCGATCTGTTAGATGCCGACCCACTCCGCGTACCGCGCCAGTGAGTCGCTTCGCGCCCGTTCCCGCCGCTTCAGCGCCAGCACGGTCTCCCGGACGGTCGGGTGGTAGCGCGTCTGCTGCGGGGCGATGCGCCGAGCCCGGTGCAGGCAGTCCAGAGCCTGCTCCGGGTCGCCCGTCCAGGCATGAGACCGGCCGAGGTCCATCCAGTGGTGCCCAGCCCGGGAACGGGTCCAGCCGCGCGGAATGTGTACGTCCTCCGCGAGTTCGATCGCCCGCTCGCAGTCATCCATCTCGGAAGCGATGGCCACGGCGTGTACACCGACATTGGTCGGCCCCCAGGTGACGCCGAAGTCGGGCAGTTCACCTGTGGTTCGCGCGAGTGCTCGGGCCTCGGCCATGCGGGCGTCCGCGAGACCCCGGTCCTTCATCCGCCCCGCGATCACGGCAGCCCGCAGCTGCATCACGCCCCGCATCGCCTCAAGGCCCTCCGGGCGGCGCGCGTCCTGCCCGTCGAGGTCGCGCAGAGCCCGGTCGATGACCCGGATACCCAGGTCATAGCGGCCGGAAGACATCGTGGTCTGCGCACGCAGGTAGGCGTGCATCGCAGCCAGGCCCGGATCGTCGGCCCGCGGGGCGGTCCACGCCAGACGGTCCAGCGCGACGGTCGCCAGATCGATGTATCCGAAGTTCCACGCCACGGTGAACACACACCGGAAAGTCCCTGCCAGACACTCGTAGGTCAGCCGCTGCTCTTCGCCGGTACTGGTGTGCACCGCGTGTACCGACTCCTCGATCAGTGCCGGCAGATCGCGCACCATGTCCGTGTACTGCGCCTGTCGACGCCGCACCAGGGCACGCCGCACGTCAGACCGGATCAAGGCAGCCGGACGGGGAGCCGTCTCCCAGTCGAGAGCGATGTCCCAGTTCTCCATGCCCTCACGGATCGGCTGAATCAGTGCGTCCATCCGGTCCCGGCGCAGCTCCTCGGCGTACGGCTGCCCCAGCAGATCAGAAGTGGAGACCCCCAGGGCGCGGGCACAGGCGGCGACAAGAGCCGGCGAGGCGGGCTTCTGCCCGCATTCCACCTTCGACAACAGCGACTTCGACACGTGAGACCGCATCGCCAGGCCCTGCTGTGTCAGGCCGCGCTGCTTCCGGATCCGGGCGATCCGAGCGCCTGTGTGCTCCTCGATGCTCTGCGACACGGCGAACTCCGTTCTGCGGCGACACCCGGACGGTACCCCCACCACGCCATCCCGGATCATCCAGACAACGATCACCCCAGATGGCCACAGGCCCGCATCCACCGGTCCCGTGCGGCGCGGCAATCGAGGCGGTCGGCTCCGCGCGCCTTACCCGATCCCCGTTCTGATGCTCTGGCCGCCGGGGATGGCACGTTCCGCAGCGGGGATCACTCGGGAGTCCACGCCCAGCAGACGCTCGACCACCGCGTCGAACGGATCCTCCGCGTGCTCGACTCCACCCCCCGGAAGAGTCCAGTTGCTCTCACCTTTCGGTGGCACGTGACGGGCGAGCAGTACTCGCTCGGCCTCGATGCACACGGCGTACGACGCCGGCCGGAAACTCATCGCTCCCAGACCTCCCACCGGACGCCGTCCCGACATCCGGGATCCCCTCGGCGCCACAGTACGGGAAGCGGATCCGGATCGACTTCCCGCGCCCGGAGCCACTTCGGTTCCGTGCGGTGGAGCCCGGAGCGGTGCTTCCCGACAGGCGGGGGGAGTTGGGCCGTGACGAGGGTGGACGGCGGCGGGCTCGCCGCCCGCCTCCGCACTGGTGAGGGCGGCGGTGGCCACGGCACGACCCGGACCCCGGACAGGTTCTGCCGTCGCGTGTCGGGGGCGCTTCCCCGAGCCTCGACACGCCGGACGGCCCACTCGTGAAGGCCGGGGCTACCGGGACTATTCGCGGTGCACCGGGCTCAGGCCGGTGGTGAAGCGAATCTGAGCTTGGGCCGGGGAGGATGTCAAACCCAGGTGTCCAGCCACATCCGTGCCCGCCAGTCCTCGATCGGGATGGCGGTGCCGGTGTAGAGCGGCCAGAAGTAGACGAAGTTCCACATGATCAGCAGGACCAGCACCCCCGCCGCGACCGCTCCCGCCGTCCGCCGGGCGTGGTTCGAGCCGGGCCTGCCGACCAGCGCCCCGAGGAGCATGGCCACCGCCAGGCACAGGAAGGGCACGAACACCACGGCGTAGAAGAGGAAGATGGTGCGCTCCTGGTAGAAGAGCCAGGGCAGGTAGCCCGCCGCCACACCGCAGGCGATGGCGCCCGCCCGCCAGTCGCGTCGGAAGGCCCACCGCCACACCACGTACACCAGCGCCACGCAGCCGAGCCACCACAGCATCGGGGTGCCCATCGCCAGGACCTCGCGGGCGCACTTCTCGCCCGCGTCCAGTGGACACCCGTCCACCCCGGGGGCGGGGGACTCGTAGAAGTAGGAGACCGGGCGGCCGAGGACCAGCCAGCTCCAGGGGTTGGACTGGTAGGTGTGCGGCGAGGTCAGGCTGGTGTGGAAGTCGAGTACCTGCGTCTCGTAGTGCCACAGGCCGCGCGCCCAGTCGGGGAACAGCCAGGACCAGGAGCCGCCCTTGCCCTCGGTGGACGCCCAGTCGCGGTAGTAGCCGCCCGAGCCGTCCGAGGGCGACAGGATCCACCCCAGCCAGGACACGGTGTAGGTGAACAGGGCGACCGGCACCGTCGACAGGAAGGCCGGGGCCAGGTCGCGGCGGAGGACGGCCACCCTCGGCCGGGGCGCGCCGGCGACGCGTCGCGCCCCCACGTCCCAGAGCACGGCCATGACGCAGAACGCCGCCATGATGTAGAGGGCGTTCCACTTGGTGCCGATGGCCAGACCCAGCATCAACCCGGCGGCCCAGCGCCAGGGCCGGGCTCCGAGGCGGGTGGTCGTCGCGACGCGCGCGTCGGGGCGCACGTGCCCGTCGGCGTCCTCGGGCAGGGCGGCGGCCAGCCGTTCGCGAGCACGGTCGCGGTCGACCAGCAGGCAGCCGAAGGCGGCCAGCACGAAGAAGACCAGGACGCTGTCGAGCAGCGCGGTCCGGCTCATCACGAACGCCAGCCCGTCCACGGCCAGCAGGGTGCCCGCGAGGCAGCCCAGGAACGTCGACCGGAAGAGTCGGCGTCCGATCCGGCACAGCAACAGCACCGACAGGGTGCCGAGCAGCGCCGTCATGAAACGCCAGCCGAACGGATCGAAGCCGAACAGCCACTCGCCCAGGCCGATGACGTACTTGCCGATCGGCGGGTGGACGACGTAGGCCGCGTCGACCGGCACGGGGACGTCGCCGCCGGACCCCAGGATCAGGGCGTTCGCTTCCTTGTCCCAGTTGACCTCGTATCCGCGCCGGATCAGTGCCCAGGCGTCCTTGGCGTAGTACGTCTCGTCGAATATCACCGCGTGCGGGCTGCCCAGTCGCCAGAACCGCAGCACGCCGGCCAGCAGTGTCACCAGCAGCGGCCCCACCCATGCCGACCAGCGCGCGGCCCGGTCGGCCCCGGCTCCCGACAGGCCGAACATCGCCCACACCCGGGGGCCCGATCGCGCGTACGGCGGCACCAGGCGTTCGCGGACTCCCGTGTCGGCCTGCCGCCCCTGGTGGCCGAAGCGGCGCAGCCGCCGCTGCCAGGCGGACGCGTCCGGGTGCGGGGCCGGATCCTTCCGGGTGTCGGTCGACGACGCGGTACTGGTCACCGCGCCATCGTAGGGAACGCTTCCCCGCGCGTCCCGCCCTCGCCCCGGCGGGGCAGGTCGAGGGGGTCCTGCGAGGATGGGGCGGTGACAGTCGAATCCGGAACCCTCGTCCTCGCCGGCACCCCCATCGGCAGCGTCGCCGACGCCCCGCCGCGGCTCGCCGAGGAGCTGGCCGGCGCCGATGTCGTCGCCGCCGAGGACACCCGGCGGTTGCGGCGGCTCGCGCAGGCGCTCGGCGTCGCCCTCGGCGGACGGGTGGTCTCCTACTTCGAGGGCAACGAGGCGGCCCGGACCCCGGAGCTGGTCGAGGAGCTGACCGACGGGGCCCGGGTGCTGCTGGTGACCGACGCCGGCATGCCGTCGGTGTCCGACCCGGGATATCGGCTCGTCGCCGCGGCCGTCGAGCGTGACATCCGGGTCACGGCCGTCCCCGGCCCGTCCGCCGTGCTGACGGCCCTCGCCCTGTCCGGTCTGCCCGTCGACCGGTTCTGCTTCGAGGGCTTCCCGCCCCGCAAGGCCGGCGAGCGGCGCTCGCGGTTCGCCGAGGTCGCCGCGGAGCGCCGCACCCTGGTCTACTTCGAGGCCCCTCACCGGCTGGGCGACACCCTCGCGGCGATGGCCGAGGCGTTTGGCCCGGGGCGGCGGGCGGCGGTGTGCCGGGAGCTGACCAAGACCTACGAGGAGGTCCGGCGTGGCCCGCTCGGCGAGTTGGCCGCCTGGGCCGCCGACGGGGTGCGCGGGGAGATCACCGTGGTCGTCGAGGGGGCCCCGGACACCGGGCCGGAGGACGTGGACGACGCCGAGCTGGCCCGGCGCGTGCGGGGGCGCGAGGAGGCGGGCGAGCGGCGCAAGGAGGCCATCGCCGCGGTGGCGGCCGAGGCGGGGTTGCCGAAGCGGCGGGTGTTCGACGCGGTCGTGGCCGCCAAGCGGACGGCGCCCTGACGACCGTGCGAGCGGCCGGAGCGAGCGGCCCCGAGCCCCGGGATCGGGGTGTTCCCCGAGGTCGTCCGGCCATGGTCGGGTAAAGCCGAGGGGGTTCGGGGCAAGAGTCTCCCAAGATCCGTCCAACAGTCGACAGGTCGCGTGCCGGCGCCCCCACGCGGGTGTCCACTGAGGGGGCGGAGACGCACCCGTCCCCGCTTCCTTCGACCCAAGGGAGCTGGTATGAGCGACATCACAGGACGGCCCGAACTGCGAGCCGCGGCCATCGCCGTCGTCCACGAGTCGTACTCCTTCGCCTGTATGCGCTGCGGTCACGGCTGGGAGCAGTCGTACGACATCGAGCACCACACGGACGTCGAGGGCAGGGAGTTCGTGCGGTACCTGACGGGAGGCGCGATCGTGCCCTCCCCGCTGAGCCGGCCCGCCTGCCGCAGGTGCGAGGGCCACGTCGTGCGCATCATGCGCCCCGGCCGAGTGGCCGGTGCCCGCCGCGCCGGCCACCGGGTGGCCCGCGTGCCCGCGCAGGCCGAGCCCCGACGGAACCGCCGTCTGCCGGGCCTGCTGCACGCCCTCCACCTGCGGCGCGGCTGAACCGAGGGGTCTGCCGCCGCCGAGGACGGGGGGGTCCGGTCCTTCCGTAGGATCGGCGCATGCCTGCCTCCTCCGCCGACCGCTCCGTCCCGCCTCCGCCGCCCGAGCCCCTGAGGGTGCCGGTCGCCGATTCGCACACCCATCTCGACCTGCAAGCCGGTACCGTCGAGGAGGGTCTGGCCAAGGCGGCGGCGGTCGGTGTCACCACCGTCGTCCAGGTGGGCTGCGACGTCCCCGGATCCCGCTGGGCGGCCGAGACGGCGGCGGCCCATCCGGGAGTCGTCCACGCCACCGTCGCCCTGCATCCCAACGAGGCTCCCCGGATCGTCCACGGCGACCCGCCCGATGCCGAGGGGGGCCGACCCGGGCGGGAGGTCCGCGCCCCGGCCGGGCACGCCGGACTGGACGACGCCCTGACGGAGATCGACCGTCTCGCGGCGCTCCCTTGGGTGAAGGGGGTCGGCGAGACCGGGCTGGACCACTTCCGCACCGGCGAGCGCGGCAGGGAAGCGCAGGAGCGGTCCTTCCGCGCCCATGTCGAGATCGCCAAACGCCACGGCAAGACCCTGGTGATCCACGACCGTGACGCCCACGAGGACGTGCTCCGAGTGCTCGACGAGGAGGGCGCGCCCGAGCGCACGGTCTTCCACTGCTACTCCGGGGACGCGCGGATGGCGGCGGTCTGCGCCCGCGCCGGGTACTACATGTCCTTCGCGGGCAACGTCACGTTCAAGAACGCGGGCTCCCTCCGTGAGGCGCTCGCCGTCGCGCCGCGAGAGCTCGTCCTCGTGGAGACGGACGCGCCCTTCCTGACACCGGCGCCCTGGCGTGGCCGGCCCAACGCGCCGTATCTCGTGCCGGTCACGGTGCGGGCCATGGCAGCCGTGCGGGGTGTCGAGGAGGACGCCATGGCCGCGACGCTGGCCGCCAACACGGCGCGCGCCTTCGCCTACTGAGCGCTGCCGGGTCGATGTGCCGCCGGGGCGGTGTGCCCCGGGAGAGGGCGCCGGTCGGGGTCCTCGGCCTGGCGTCGCGCCTCGGGCGGGGGCGAGTGGTCCGGGCGCCGCGCGGGTGGCCGTCCGTCCGCGCGCACGGCCACGCCGCGTGGTCGCGTCGCTTGGGAGAGTCACGGCCGCTGGGCTAGGTTCGGGTCGCGCGAACCGGAACCCTCTGTACCGCTGGAGCGTGACATGGTGAGCAGTCCGCAGTCCGAGCCGCCCGGGTGGGTCCCCCCGCACGGCAGGGGCACCCCCCGCAGGCCGGACGCCTGGCAGCCGTCCGGCGCGTGGCCCCGTCCGGGGGACGCGTTCGGCGACGCCCCGCCTCGGACGCCCCACCCGGGCCGGCGGTCCGGCCGGGACGGCGCCGGGCACCCCGCCACCGTCTCCCCGGGTGTCGACACGGCGCCCTCGACCCACCCGGACGGAACGCCGTGCGCGCCCCCGTCCGACGGCCCCCCGGCCCCGCCGTGTCGCCCACCCGGGGCTTCCCCGTCCCCGGTGTCCGCCGAGCCCGTGGGGCGCGCGGCGCGGCGACGGGCCGCCCGTGCCCGGGGACGGGGGGAACGCGGCGCGGTGCGCCGGTTCCTGCCGCGGGCGTTGGTCGTGGCCTGCCTGGCGGGCGGGACCTCCGCGTTCGTCGCCGAGGACAAGCGGGTGGAGCTGACCGTGGACGGCGAGTCCCGGGTGCTGCGCACCTTCGCCGACGACGTGGGCGAACTCCTCGCCGAGGAGGGGGTCGTCCTCGGTGCCCACGACCGCCCCGACCCCTCTCCCGAGACCCGGTTGACCCACGGCGGCCGGGTCTCGGTCCGACACGGGCGCCCGGTGCGACTCACTCTCGACGGCCGGCGCAGCAGCGAGTGGACCACGGCGGAGACCGTCGAGGGCGCACTGCGACAGCTCGGTGTCCGCGCGGACGGCGCGCACCTGTCCGCCTCCCGTTCCCGACGCATCGGACTGGACGGCGTGGCCCTGGACGTGCGCACCGAACGCGTCGTGACGGTCCTGGCGGACGGGCGTTCCCGAGCCGTCCGCACCAACGCGGCGAGCGTGGGCGAGGTCGTGGCGGAGGCCGGGATCACCCTGCGCGGGGAGGACGCCCTTTCGGTGCCGGCGGACGACTTCCCACGCGACGGTCAGACGGTGACGGTGCTGCGGATCAGGGGGGAGCGCGAGGTCCGCGAGGAGGCCCTGCCGTTCGTCGTGCGGCGGGTCCCCGACGCGTCGCTGTACCGGGGCACGGAGGTGGTGGGTCAGGCGGGCAGGAAGGGACTGCGGCGCACGGTCTACACGGTGCGCGTGGTCGACGGGGTGCGGGGCGAGCCCCGTGAGGTGGGGAGCGAGGTGGTGCGCGAGCCGCGCGCCCGGGTGGTGCGCTTCGGGACCCGGGCACGGCCCACGTCGGTGCGCGGCGCGGACCATCTGGACTGGCGGTCGCTGGCCGCCTGCGAGTCCGGGGGGCGGCCCGACGCGGTCGATCCCTCGGGGACGTACGGCGGTCTCTACCAGTTCGACCTGCGGACGTGGCGGAGCGTGGGGGGCCAGGGCCGCCCTCAGGACGCGTCGCCCGCCGAGCAGACCCACCGCGCCAAGCGGCTCTACCTGCGTCGGGGAGCCAGTCCATGGCCGCACTGCGGCAGCCGGCTGCACGGGTGAGGACGGTCGGCGTCGGATCGCCGGCGTGGGCCGCGTCGGGGCACGGATACCCTTGCTTGGTGAGCAGCCCCATCCCGCCCGACGCCCTGCTGGGCCCCGCCGACGTCCGTGAGCTGGCTGCGGCCCTCGGAGTCCGCCCCACCAAGCAGCGCGGCCAGAACTTCGTGATCGACGCGAACACCGTCCGGCGGATCGTCCGCACCGCGGGCGTCCGACCGGACGACGTCGTCGTCGAGGTCGGGCCCGGACTCGGCTCGCTCACCCTGGCGCTGCTGGAGATCGCCGACCGGGTGACGGCCGTGGAGATCGACGACGTCCTCGCCGGCGCGTTGTCCGCCACGGTGGCGGCGCGGCTCCCGGAGCGCGCCGAGCGGTTCGCGCTGGTGCACGCCGACGCGCTCGCCGTGACGGGGTTGCCCGGGCCGGAGCCGACCGCGCTCGTCGCCAACCTCCCCTACAACGTGGCCGTGCCCGTGCTGCTCCACATGCTGGAGGCCTTCCCGACCATCGAGCGGACGCTGGTCATGGTCCAGTCCGAGGTCGCCGATCGGCTGGCCGCCCGCCCCGGCTCGCGGGTGTACGGCGTGCCGTCCGTCAAGGCGAACTGGTATGCCGAGGTCAGGCGGGCGGGTGCCATCGGGCGGAGCGTCTTCTGGCCGGCGCCCAACGTCGACAGCGGCCTGGTGTCGCTGGTCCGCAGGGCCGAGCCGATTCGCACGAGCGCCACCCGTCGGGAGGTGTTCGCCGTCGTGGACGCGGCTTTCGCGCAGCGCCGCAAGACGCTGCGGGCCGCGCTGGCCGGGTGGGCCGGTTCGGCCGCGGCGGCGGAGGCCGCCCTGGTCGCCGCCGGAGTGTCCCCCCGGGCCCGTGGGGAGTCCCTGACCGTCGAGGAGTTCGCGCGAGTCGCCGAGTGCCGTCGCGCCGTGTCCGAGGAGCCCGCCCCGTGAGCGTCACCGTCCGCGTTCCCGCCAAGGTCAACGTCCAGCTCGGGGTCGGCCCGGCCCGCGCGGACGGATATCACGACCTCGCCAACGTCTTCCTCGCCGTCGGCCTGTACGACGAGGTCACCGCGACCCCGGCCGAGGCGCTGCGGGTGACGTGCGCGGGTCCGGGAGCCGACCGGGTGCCGTTGGACGGCACCAATCTCGCCGCTCGGGCCGCCACCCTGCTCGCCTCGGCCCGAGGTCGCGCGCCGGCGGTGCACCTGCACATCGACAAGGACATCCCCGTCGCCGGCGGCATGGCGGGAGGCAGCGCCGACGCCGCCGGCGCCCTGGTCGCCTGCGACGCGCTCTGGGGCACCGGCGCCACGCGTGACGAACTCCTGGCGCTCTGCGCCGAGCTGGGCAGCGACGTGCCGTTCAGCCTGGTCGGGGGGGCGGCTCTGGGGACCGGGCGGGGCGAGAAGCTGACCGAGTTGGCGGTGGGCGGCGTCTTCCACTGGGTGTTCGCGATGGCCGGAGGCGGGCTGGCCACTCCGGCGGTCTTCCGGGAGTTCGACCGGTTGGCGGAGGGCCGGGAGGTGCCCGCGCCCGTCGCCGACCCGGCGGTGCTGGAGGCGCTGGCGGCCGGCGACGAGGACGCGCTCGCGGTGGCCGTCGGCAACGACCTCCAAGCGGCGGCGCTCTCGCTGCGTCCCGAGTTGTCGGACGCCCTCGCCGCCGGACGGGCGGCGGGAGCGTCGGCCTCGCTGGTCTCCGGTTCGGGGCCCACCACGGCGTTCCTGGCCTCGGACGAGTCGTCGGCGGCCGAGGTCGCGGCGGTGCTGCGGGCCTCGGGTACCTGCGAGGCGGTGCGGATCGCCCGGGGGCCGGTGCCGGGGGCCGTGGTGGTCTGAGGCGGGGCGGGCGGCCCCCTCGGGCCGGTGCCGGGGCGGGTGCGGCAGACGTCCGTGCCGCCCCCCGCGCCGCAGGGCCTACGCTTGAGGGCTGATCGTCCCCCCAGGCAGGAGTGAGATGGCCGTCAACCTCGTCAATGTGGAGAACGCGGGCAAGGTGTACGGCACCCGCGCCCTGCTGGACGGAGTCTCCCTGGGGGTCAGCGAGGGCGACCGCATCGGTGTCGTCGGCAGGAACGGGGACGGCAAGACCACGCTGATCCGGTTGCTGGCCAGGCTGGAGGAGCCGGACCGAGGGCGGGTCACCCACTCGGGCGGACTGCGGTTCGGGGTGCTCACGCAACACGACTCCCTCGACCCCGAGGCCACCGTCCGGCACGAGGTCATCCGGGACCTCGCCGATCACGAGTGGGCCGGTGACGCCCGGATTCGCGACGTGTTGACCGGACTGTTCGGCGGGCTCGACCTGCCCGGCTTCCCTCGGGGTCTGGACACCGTGATCGGCCCGCTCTCCGGTGGCGAGCGGCGCCGCGTCGCCCTGGCCAAGCTGCTCATCGAGGAACAGGATCTGATCGTCCTGGACGAGCCGACCAACCACCTCGACGTGGAGGGCATCGCCTGGCTGGCGGCCCACCTGCGCGAGCGCCGGTCGGCGCTGGTCTGTGTGACCCACGACCGGTGGTTCCTCGACCAGGTCTGCACCCGGGTGTGGGACGTGCAGCGTGGCGCGGTCCACGAGTACGAGGGCGGCTACTCCGACTACGTCTTCGCCCGGGCCGAGCGCGAGCGGATGGCCGCGACGGAGGAGGCCAAGCGTCGCAACCTGGTCCGCAAGGAACTGGCCTGGCTTCGCAGGGGAGCGCCCGCCCGCACCTCCAAGCCGCGTTTCCGCGTCGAGGCCGCCAACGAGTTGATCAAGGACGTGCCGCCGCCGCGGGACAGCGCCGAGCTGATGAAGTTCGCGTCGTCCCGGCTGGGCAAGACCGTCTTCGACCTGGAGGACGTCAGCGTCCACGCGGGCCCCAAGAAGCTGCTGGAGCATGTCACCTGGCAGATCGGCCCGGGTGACCGTGTCGGCCTGGTGGGGGTCAACGGCGCCGGCAAGACCTCGCTGCTGCGCGCCCTCGCCGAGGCCGCCGAGAGCCAGGGCGAGCGGCAGCCCGCCGGCGGGCGCGTCCGGGTGGGCAAGACCGTCCGCCTGGCGTGGCTCTCGCAGGAGGTGGACGAACTCGATCCGACGTGGCGGGTCCTGGAGGCCGTGCAGCGGGTCCGCGAACGCGTCGACCTGGGCAGGGGAAGGGAGATGACCGCCGGTCAGCTCTGCGAGACGTTCGGCTTCGGCAAGGAGAGGCAGTGGACGCCGGTCGGCGACCTCTCGGGTGGCGAGCGCCGCCGGTTGCAACTGCTGCGGCTGCTCATGGACGAACCGAACGTGCTCTTCCTCGACGAGCCCACCAACGACCTCGACATCGAGACGCTGAACCAGTTGGAGGACGTGCTCGACGGCTGGCCGGGTTCGATGGTCGTCATCTCCCACGACCGCTTCTTCGTCGAGCGCACCACCGACCGGGTGTTCGCGTTGCTCGGCGACGGCGCGTTGCGGATGCTCCCTCGGGGGATCGACGAGTACGTGGAGCGCCGCCGACGGCTGGAGGAGGAGGCCGTTGCCGCGGCGACGGCCACGGCGGGCAAGGGCCCGGCCGGCGGCGGGGACGGCTCCGATCGGAGCGCCGCGGACCAACGAGCCGCCAAGAAGGAGTTGCAGAGGATCGAGCGTCGGCTGGATCGCCTCTCGGAGCGGGAGAGCGCCCTGCACGCCCGAATCGCCGAGAACGCCACCGATTTCGCCAAGGTCGGCGAGTGGGACGCCGAGTTGCGGACGCTGGCCGCCGAGCGGGACGAACTGGAGTCGCGCTGGTTGGAGCTGGCCGAGGACGCCTGACGCGCGGCCCCGGGGCGGCGGATCCGGCCCTCGCGCCGCCCGGCCGGGGCCGGACGGGCCGGCCGGAGGGAGCGGGGGCGTGTCGCGTAATGCGGGGAATTTCGGCGATCCGGTGCGGTTCTTGCCGGTAGGGGCAGCGCGACGTCGAACAAGCGTGTAGCTTCCGGGCATTGCGGATGGTGATCAGGGACCGGTCGTCAGGGGCCGGGGGCTGGGGGGATTGCTCGATGGGAGCGCGGCTGATCGTGGTCGACGACCACCGGTTGCTGGCAGAGGCGTTGGCCTCGGCGCTGAAGCTGCGGGGGCACCGGGTGCTGGCGGCGACGGCGCCCGTGGCGGGCGCCGCCGATCTGGTGATCGGTCGGGCACCCGAGGTGTGCCTGCTCGGCACGGCGGCGCCCGCCGAGCCGGGGGCGTTCGCCCCGGTGGCCAGGATCAAGCGGGAGCGGCCCCAGGTGGCGGTGGTGGTCCTCGGCCCGGTGCCCAGCCCCCGGGGCATCGCCGCGGCGTTCGCGGCGGGAGCCGTGGGTTACGTGCGGCACGACGAGCGCATCGAGGGGGTGGAACGAGCGATCACGAAGGCCCGGGCGGGCGAGGCGGCGGTGGTGCCGGCGTTGTTGCAGGGTGCCTTCGGCGAGTTGTTGAACCCGTCCGAGCAGCCCGACGACGAGGGGCAGCGGCTGCTTCGGATGCTGACGCCGAGAGAGGTCGAGGTGCTGGTGCGGGTCGCCGAGGGCGAGGACACCCGGGTGATCGCGGCGGGGATGGGGATCGCGCCCTCGACGGCCCGCACACACGTGCAGCGGGTGCTGATGAAGCTGGGCGTGGGCTCCCGGCTGGAGGCCGCCGCACTCGCGGCGCGCACGGGGCTGCTCGACCGGGCCGGGCCTTCGCGGGCGGACGACCCCCCGCGTCCGGACGACGCCGAAGGCTAGTACCCGCGCGTGCTCAGCGCGCTCCCAGCTTCCCCTGGAAGGCTTGCCGACGTCCGAGCGGCCGGTGCCGGCGGACGTCGGCCGGTGTGGCATCGGTCGACCGAGTCGAGACCGAGGGAGCGGGCCGATGCGTGGGAAGTACCTGGTGACCGGCGGGGCCGGCTACGTCGGGAGCGTCGTCGCCCGGCACCTGCTGGACGCCGGACACGAGGTGGTCGTCCTGGACGACCTCTCGACGGGGTTCCGCGAGGGGGTGCCCTCGGGCGCCGGGTTCGTCGAGGCGGATGTCCGCGAGGCCGGGCGATGGTTGGATCCGAGCTTTCGCGGCGTCCTGCACTTCGCGGCGTTCTCGCAGGTGGGCGAGTCGGTCCTGCGGCCGGAGAAGTACTGGGAGAACAACGTCGGCGGCACGGGGGCCCTGCTGGCGGCGATGCGGGAACGGGGGGTGCGCACCCTCGTCTTCTCCTCCACGGCCGCGACCTACGGAGAACCCGAGCGGGTGCCGATCCCGGAGACCGCGCCGACCCGGCCCACCAACCCCTACGGCGCCTCGAAGCTCGCCGTCGACCACATGATCGCGGGCGAGGCGGCGGCGCACGGCCTCGGCGCGGTGTCGCTGCGCTACTTCAACGTGGCCGGTGCCCATCGCGGACACGGCGAGCGGCACTCGCCCGAGACGCATCTCGTGCCGCTGACCCTGGAGGTGGCGCTGGGCCTCAGGGAGACGCTGTCCGTCCACGGTGACGACTACCCCACGCCGGACGGCACCTGTGTGCGCGACTACATCCACGTGGCCGACCTGGCCGAGGCGCACCTGCTGGCCCTGGCCGCCGCCACGCCGGGGGAGCATCTGATCTGCAACCTCGGCAACGGCGACGGCTTCTCGGTGCGGGAGGTCGTCGAGGCCGTCCGAAGGGTCACCGGGCACCCGATCCCGACGGTCGACGGGCCGCGCCGACCGGGTGACCCGGCCGTCCTGGTCGCCTCGGCCGATGTCGCGCGACGGACCCTGGGCTGGGCGCCGACCCGGACCGACCTGGACGGCATCGTCGCCGACGCGTGGGAGTTCGCCCGGCGGGTGCGGCGTCCGGGCTGAGCGGCGGCGGGCCGGGCGGGCCCCGTTCGCGGGGTGGGGAACGACGAGCGCCCCCGGTCGGGTGGGGCCGGGTCGGATTCGCGATCGCGAGGGGTGTGACGCGGGCGTCGGCCCGACGGGTACGGGGCGGCCGGTTCGCTTCGCCCGCGCTGCCGAGGGGCGCATGTCGTCGTATCGAGTCGATTTCCGTCACAGGAGGTCACATCCGGCCCAGCCGTGCCGCGAACGTCCGTCAGTTCCGCAAAGGGTCTTCCCCTCTGCGGTGTCGTCCGTACTCTGATGAGGTGCGCCGGTGGGGGTCGGCGCCTTTCAGGGGCGAACGGCCGGGTGCGGCGCGGGTGGCGCGGCCCTTTCGCGTACCGCGGTCGACCGTACGGCAGGAGATCCGCGGTCGGTCGGGGGCACGAGGCCCCGGGGCCGGTACCGGTCGTCGTCCGAGGCCGAGCACCCCGGCTCCTCCGGAGCGTGGGGGAGGGGGTTACGTGGTGCGCATCCGAGTCCTGGTCGTCGACGACCATCGCATCTTCGCCGAGTCGTTGGCCGCGGCGCTGGCGGCCGAGACCGACGTCGAGGTGGCCGCGGCCGGAAGCGGCCCGGCCGCCCTGCGCTGCCTGGAACGGGCGGCGACCGAGGGGCGTCGTTTCGACGCCCTGCTGGTCGACGCCGACCTCGGCGCGGCCCGTGCCGCCCCCGCCCGGCCGGGCGCCCCGGTGCCCGTCCGCGACGGGGGCGAGGAGCGGTTCGCCGACGGCATCTCGGTCGTGGCGGGGGTGCGGTCGGCGCAGCCGCGGGTGCGGACGGTGGTGCTCGCGGCCAAGGACGACCCGCGACGGGCCGCCCTGGCGCTCCAGGCCGGGGCGTGCGCATGGGTCGCCAAGGACTGCTCGCTCTCCCGGCTGCTCACCGTGATCAGAGGGGTGCTGAGGGGGGAGACACATCTTCCTCCCGCCCTGCTCACCGGGGTCCTGCGGGAGTTGACCGCCGCCCGCAGGCATCGCACGGAGAGCGAACGGCTGGTGGCGTCGCTGACCCCGCGCGAGCGGGAGGTGCTGCGCTGCATGGTCGCCGGGCTGGGGCGCAAAGCGGTCGCCGAGCGGCTGTTCCTCTCCCCGCACACCGTCCGCACCCATATGCAGAACGTCCTGGGCAAGCTCGGCGTGCACTCCACCCTGGCGGCCGTGGCCCTGGCCAGGCGCGCCGGGGTCGGACCCGCGGAGCTAGCCGGGGACGTTGTCGAACGGCGCGGTCAGCCGGCGTAGCAGCGCCGCCAACTCGGCGCGCTGGGCGGTGGACAACTCCGCCAGGATGGCGCGCTCCTGGTCCAGGAGTTCGGCCAACGCGCGGTCGGCGCTGTCGCGACCGCCCTCGGTCAGCCGGACCAGGACCCCGCGCCGGTCGCTCGGGTCGGGCAGGCGCTCCACCAGGCCCTTCTTGGCGAGCCGGTCGATGCGGTTGGTCATGGTGCCGGAGGTCACCAGTGTCTGTGTGAGGAGCTGTCCCGGTGACAACTGGTAGGGGTGGCCGGCTCGACGCAGCGCCGTCAGCACGTCGAACTCCCACGGCTCCAAGCGGTGCTCGGAGAAGGCCAGGCGGCGGGCGCGGTCCAGGTGGCGGGCGAGGCGGCTCACCCGGCTGAGCACCTCGAGCGGTTCCACGTCGAGATCGGGACGCTCCCTGCGCCACGCCGCGACCAACCGATCGACCTCGTCCTCCATGCCGATCAGTGTAATGGTTGTGTCGACGTGAAGTCTCTTGACGTCGAGATAAAATGGTCTCCGGGGCGCACCCCGTGTCCCGCACGCCTCACCCGGGAGCCACCATGACCATGCCCTCCTGGAACGCCGGCCGGTACCTCCGCCACGCCGACCACCGGCTCCGACCGTTCACCGACCTGATCGCCCGCGTCCCCGACCTGCCCGCGCGGCGGGACGGGGGGCCGCCCCGCGTCGTCGACCTCGGCTGCGGACCGGGGAACGCCACCGCACTGCTGGCCGAGCGCTGGCCCACCGCCCACGTCACCGGCCACGACACCTCGCCCGAGATGCTCGACCGCGCCCGCCGCCACGCGGGCCCCACACCCGGCGGCGGGCGGATCGACTTCGCGCTCGGCGACCTGCGCTCCTGGGAGCCCGCCGAGCCGTGCGAGCTGATCGTCAGCAACGCCGCACTCCACTGGGTCCCCGACCACGCGGGCCTGTTCGACCGCTGGACCCGCCACCTGGTTCCGGGCGGCGTCCTCGCGTTCCAGGTCCCCGGCAACTTCGAGGCCCCGAGCCATCGACTGCTGCGGGAACTCACGGACACCCCGCGATGGCGTACCCGACTGGCCGGGCTGCCCACCCGCCGGGACGCCGTCCTCCCGGCCGTCGTCTACCTGGACCGCCTCACCGCCCTCGGCTGCGCGGCGGACGTCTGGGAGACCACCTACGCGCAGTTGCTCACCGGCGAGGACCCCGTGCTGGACTGGATGCGCGGTACCGCGCTTCGCCCCGTGCTCACCGCACTCGACGACGCCCCCGAGGACCGCGAGGCGTTCCTCGCCGACTACCGCTCGTCGCTGCGCGACGCCTACCCGCCGGGACTCCACGGCACGCCCTTCCCCTTCCGCAGGGTCTTCGCCGTCGCCCGGAAGCCGGCGGACCCGGTGTGAGACCGGCCGCCGCCCCGGCCGAGGCGGCGAGCCGCCCCGTCGGGGCGGCGGCGGGCGGACCCCCTCGGCCCGCGCCCCGCCTCAGTTCTTGCGGTGCCCGATCAGCCGGGGTCGCGGCTCCAGCCCGTCCAACCCGTGCCAGGCGAGGTTCACCAGGTGCGCCGCCACCTCGGCCTTCTTCGGCTTGCGCACGTCCAGCCACCACTGGCCGGTCAGCGCCACCATGCCCACCAGCGCCTGCGCGTAGAGCGGGGCCAGCTTCGCGTCGAAGCCGCGACTCTTGAACTCGCGGCCCAGGATGTCCTCGACCTGGGTGGCGATGTCCGAGATGAGGGAGGCGAACGAACCCGTCGACTGCGGGATGGGGGAGTCACGGACCAGGATCCGGAAACCGTCCGTGTACTCCTCGATGTAGTCCAGGAGGGCGAACGCCGCCTGCTCGCACAGCTCGCGCGGATGCCCGGCGGTCAGCGAGCCCGTCACCATGTCGAGCAGCCGCCGCATCTCGCGGTCCACCACCACCGCGTACAACCCCTCCTTGCCGCCGAAGTGCTCGTACACCACCGGCTTGGACACGCCGGCCTTCGCGGCGATCTCCTCCACCGAGGTGCCCTCGAAGCCCTTGGCGGCGAAGAGGGTACGGCCGATCTCCAGTAGTTGTTGGCGGCGCTCGGCCCCCGTCATGCGGGTGCGCCGGGTACGCCTCGGCCTGTCGTCGCTCGGAACACTGGAGTCGGTCGCCACGGCGTCAATCATGCCGCCTTCGCCGGATCCCTCCGCCGCCGGGCGGCGCCGGCGCCCTCCAGGCGGCGGGAGTCCACGCGGGAACGGGACGGCCACCGCACGTCGTAGGCCCATCCGGCCAGCTCGAACCAGCGGATCAGCCGGGCGCTGGAGTCGATCTGGCCGCGCTCCACGCCGTGGCGGGCCGAGGTCGGATCGGCGTGGTGCAGGTTGTGCCAGGACTCTCCGCAGGACAGCACCGCCAGCCACCACACGTTGCCCGAGCGGTCCCGTGACCGGAAGGGCCGTTTGCCCACCGCGTGGCAGATCGAGTTGATCGACCACGTCACGTGGTGCAGCAGGGCCACCCGGACGAGGGACCCCCAGAAGAACCCCGTCAAAGCCCCCCACCACGACATGGTGACCAGGCCGCCGATCACGGCCGGCAGCGCCAGCGAGATCGCCGTCCAGAGCGCGAACTGCCGGGAGACCGCGCGCAGCACCGGATCCTTCATCAGATCGGGCGCGTACTTCTCCTGGGAGGTCTGCTCCTCGTCGAACATCCACCCGATATGGGCCCACCAGAGCCCCTTCAGCAACGCCGGGACCGACTCGCCGTACCGCCACGGCGAGTGCGGGTCGCCCTCCGCGTCGGAGAACCGGTGGTGCTTGCGGTGATCGGCCACCCAGCGGACCAGCGGGCCCTCCACCGCCAGTGAGCCGGCCACCGCCAACGCGATCCGCAGCGGACGCCGCGCCTTGAACGCCCCGTGGGTGAAGTAGCGGTGGAAGCCGATGGTGATCCCGTGGCAGCCCAGGAAGTAGAAGAACACCATCAGGCCCAGATCCAGCGCGCTCACCCCCCACCCCCATGCCAGTGGCACCGCGGCGACCAGCGCAAGGAACGGGACGACGATGAAGAGCAACAGGGTGAGCTGTTCGATCGAGCCCTTCCGTTCGCCTCCCAGCGTCGCCGAGGGCGGGTCGGTCTCGTCGGGCCTCTTCGCGGTGTCTTCGAGCGTGTCGGAGCTCGTGGTCATGCGCGTCCCCTGGGGGGTCGAAGGTCGGTGCGGCTACCGTGCCGCGGGACGACACGGCCACCCTACGGTCGCGTAACCTACGGCATCGTAAGTATGGCAGCGCCTCGTCCGGCGGCAAGGGCCCACGAGCCGGCGCGTCCTCGCCGCCGCCTATCCTGAGGGCGGTCGGACAGCGCGGTCCGCTCTGAAGTGCCCCCGGACGGCCCGGCCGCCACGCGGTACCCGCCGCGTGCGACGCCCGCCCGGGCCCCGGACATCCCACCCGTCGCCCGCCGCCCCCACCTCGTCGCCCACGCGACGCGCCGGCGGACTACTGCAAGGAGCCGCTACCCGTGAGCAGTGCCGACGACCACACCACGACCACGAACAGCGCCGCCCTGCGCGCGGACATCCGCCGCCTCGGCGACCTCCTCGGCGAGACCCTGGTCCGACAGGAGGGCCCCGAACTGCTCGAACTCGTCGAGAAGGTGCGCCGTCTCACCAGGGAGGACGGGGAAGCGGCTGCCGAGTTGCTGCGCGGCACGGAACCGGAGACGGCGGCCAAGCTCGTGCGTGCCTTCTCCACCTACTTCCACCTGGCCAACGTCACCGAGCAGGTACACCGAGGTCGAGAGCTGAGCGCGCGCCGCGCCTCCGAGGGCGGGCTCCTGTCCCGGACCGCGGACCGCCTCAAGGACGCCGACCCCGCGCACCTGAGGCGGACCGTGCGAAACCTCAACGTCCGCCCGGTCTTCACGGCCCACCCCACCGAGGCCGCCCGGCGCTCGGTTCTCAACAAGCTGCGCCGGGTCGCCGCCCTCCTCGACACCCCGGTGGCCGAGGCCGACCGGCGTCGCGTCGACACCCGGCTGGCCGAGAACATCGACCTCGTCTGGCAGACCGACGAACTGCGCGTGGTGCGGCCCGAACCCGCCGACGAGGCCCGCAACGCCGTCTACTACCTGGACGAACTCCACGCGGGCGCCGTCGGAGACGTGCTGGAGGACCTCGCCGCCGAACTGGAGCGGGTCGGCGTCACCCTGCCCGACGACACCCGCCCCCTCACCTTCGGCACCTGGATCGGCGGGGACCGCGACGGCAACCCGAACGTGACGCCGCGGGTCACCTGGGACGTTCTCATCCTCCAGCACGAACACGGCATCAACGACGCGCTGGAGACCGTCGACGAACTCCGCGGGCTGCTCTCCAACTCGATCCGCTACGCGGGCGCCACCGAGGAACTCCTGGACTCGCTCCGCGAGGACCTGGACAACCTCCCCGAGATCAGCCCCCGCTACAAGCGCCTCAACGCCGAGGAGCCCTACCGCCTCAAGGTCACCTGCGTCCGCCAGAAGTTGGAGAACACCAAGCGGCGCCTGGCCGAGGGCACCGCGCACCGTCCGGGCCGCGACTACCTCGGCACCGGCCCGCTCCTGCACGACCTGCGCGTGGTCCAGACCTCGCTCCGCGAGCACCGCGGCGGGCTCTTCGCCGACGGCCGGCTCGCCCGCACCATCCGCACGCTGGCCGCCTTCGGTCTCCAACTGGCCACCATGGACGTGCGCGAACACGCCGACGCCCACCATCACGCCCTCGGCCAGCTCTTCGACCGACTCGGCGAGGAGTCCTGGCGATACGCGGACATGCCCCGGGACTACCGCGCCAAGCTGCTCGCCCGGGAGCTTCGCTCACGCCGGCCCCTGGCACCCACCCCCGCCCCCGTCGACGAGGCGGGCCGGCGGACCCTCGACGTCTTCCGGACCGTCGCGCGCGCCCTGGAGGTCTTCGGCCCCGAGGTCGTCGAGTCCTACGTCATCTCCATGTGCCGGGGCGCGGACGACGTCTTCGCCGCCACCGTCCTGGCCCGCGAGGCCGGACTCGTCGACCTGCACGGTGGCCGGGCCCGCATCGGCATCGTCCCCCTGCTGGAGACGACGGACGAGTTGCGGGCCGCGGACACCATCCTGGAAGACCTCCTGGCCGACCCCTCCTACCGACGGTTGGTCTCCCTGCGCGGAGACGTACAGGAGGTCATGCTCGGCTACTCCGACTCCTCCAAGTTCGGCGGGATCACGACCTCGCAGTGGGAGATCCACCGAGCCCAGCGCCGACTGCGCGACGTCGCGCACCGGCACGGTGTGCGCCTGCGCCTCTTCCACGGCCGCGGCGGCACCGTCGGCCGGGGCGGGGGTCCGTCCCACGACGCCATCCTCGCCCAGCCGTGGGGGACGCTCGAAGGAGAGATCAAGGTCACCGAACAGGGCGAGGTCATCTCCGACAAGTACCTGGTGCCCTCGCTCGCCCGGGAGAACCTGGAACTGACCGTGGCGGCCACCCTCCAGGCCTCCGCCCTGCACACCGCGCCCCGCCAGTCCGACGAGGCCCTGGCCCGCTGGGACGCGGCCATGGACGTGGTCAGCGACGCCGCTCACGCCGCCTATCGACGTCTGGTCGACGACCCGGACCTGCCCGCCTACTTCTTCGCCTCGACGCCGGTCGACCAGCTCGCCGACCTCCATCTCGGGTCCCGACCCTCGCGCCGTCCCGACTCGGGCGCCGGGCTCGACGGCCTCCGCGCCATCCCCTGGGTGTTCGGCTGGACCCAGTCACGGCAGATCGTGCCCGGCTGGTTCGGCGTCGGCTCCGGCCTCAAGGCGCTGCGCGAGGCCGGCCTGGACACCGTGCTGGAGGAGATGTACCGGGAGTGGCACTTCTTCCGGAACTTCGTCTCCAACGTCGAGATGACGCTCGCCAAGACGGACCTGCGGATCGCCCGGCACTACGTGGACTCCCTGGTCCCCGACGACCTCGCCCACGTCTTCGCCACCATCGAGGCCGAGCACCGTCTCACCGTCGCCGAGGTCCTCCGGGTCACCGGCGAGGAGGGGCTCCTGGATCACCAGCCGGTGCTGAAGCAGACCTTCGGCATCCGTGATGCCTACCTGGATCCGATCTCCTACCTCCAGGTCGCCCTCCTCAAGCGCCAGCGCGACGCGGCGCGCGGAGGCGAGGAGCCCGACCCGCTACTCTCGCGGGCCCTGCTCCTCACTGTCAACGGGGTCGCGGCGGGGCTGCGCAACACCGGCTGACCGGGGCGACGCGAGGGCGTGCGGGCCGTCGGGGTGGGCCGCACGCCCGCGCCCGCCCCTCGCCACCCGGCGGGGGGTGGGGCGCCTCAGCCGTTGAAGGCGCTCTGCGCCCGCTCCAGCCCCTCGGTGAGCAGGCACTCCACCGCGTCGGCCGTCCGGTCCACGAAGTAGTCCAGTTCCTTGCGCTCCGCCGACGAGAAGTCCCGCAGCACGAAGTCCGCCACCGGCATCCGTCCCGGCGGCCTGCCGATCCCGAACCGCACCCGGTGGTAGTCGGCGCCCATCGCCTTGGTCATCGACTTCAGCCCGTTGTGCCCGTTGTCGCCGCCGCCGAGCTTCAGCCGCAGGACTCCGTAGTCGATGTCCAGTTCGTCGTGGACGGCCACCACGCGCTCCGTCGGCACCTTGTAGAAGTCGCGCAGCGCCGTCACCGGACCACCGGACAGGTTCATGTAGGACATCGGCTTCACCAGTACCGCGCGCCGACTCGCCGGCCCGGGCGGCCCCACTCGTGCCTCCAGGACCTGGGCCTGCGCCTTTCCGTGGCGCTTGAACCGCCCGCCCCACCTCTCGGCCAGCAGGTCGGCCACCATGAAACCGACGTTGTGCCGATTGCCCGCGTAGTCCGGCCCCGGGTTTCCCAGAGCCGCGACCAGCCAGGGAGCGGTCTCGTCCGTCGTCAACCCGCCACCTCCTCCGTTCATACCATCCTCCACGCACGTCGGCCGCCGCTCCACGCGGGAGCGGCGGCCGACGCGATGCCACCGTGTCCGGGGATCAGACCTCGGTCGAGGTCTCCTCGTCCTCGGCCGAGGTCTCCTCGACCTGTGCGGCCAGCACCTGGAGGACGACCGCGTCGCCCTCCACGGCCAGCGACACGCCGGACGGCAGCGCGATGTCGCGGGCGTGCACGGCCGCGCCCGACTCCAGGCCGGCGACGGAGACGGTGACCTGCTCCGGGATGTGCGTCGCCTCGGCCTCGACCGGGAGGGCGGTCAGGACGTGCTCCAGGAGGTTCCCGCCGGGGGCCAGGTCGCCCTCGGCCACCACCGGCACGTCCACCTGGACCTTCTCGCCGCGCTTGACCAGCAGCAGGTCGACGTGCTCCAGGAAGCCCCTCAGCGGGTCGCGCTGCACGGACTTCGGGATCGCCAGCGCGTTCGGCGCGCCGTCGATCTCCACCGAGAGCAGGACGTTCGGCGTGCGCAGGGCCATCAGCATGTCGTGACCGGGCAGCGTGACGTGCACCGGCTGCGAGCCGTGGCCGTACAGGACGCCGGGAACCTTGTCGGCGCGACGGATGCGGCGGGCGGCGCCCTTGCCGAACTCGGTGCGCGTCTCGGCGGAGATCTTCACCTCGGACATGATCACTCCTCGTGGAATCAGAACGGACGTGGTCACCCGGCCACGAGCGGCCTGCTACGAAGAGCGCGTCGATAACGGACAGCCGGCCCCGTCGGAGAACGGGCGCGGCCTCCCTCGCCGAGCAACACCGGGGAGTGTACTCGGCGCCCGAGGCCGCGCCCAAAACGATCTCCCGCCGCCGCGAGGGGGCGGGATCCGTCCGCTACTGCTCGTCGAACAGGCTGGTGACCGAACCGTCCTCGAAGACCTCGCGCACCGCGCTCGCGATGGTCGGGGCGATCGAGAGAACCGTGATCTTGTCGAGCTCCAGCTCGTCCGGCGTCGGCAGGGTGTTGGTGAAGACGAACTCGCTGACCTTGGAGTTCTTCAGCCGGTCCGCCGCCGGGCCCGAGAGAACGCCGTGCGTGGCCGTCACGATGACGTCCTCGGCGCCGTGCGCGAACAGGGCGTCCGCCGCGGCGCAGATCGTGCCCCCGGTGTCGATCATGTCGTCGACCAGGACGCAGATCCGGCCGCGCACGTCGCCGACGACCTCGTGGACGGTCACCTGGTTGGCCACGTCCTTGTCGCGGCGCTTGTGCACGATGGCCAGGGGGGCGCCGAGCCGGTCGCACCAGCGGTCCGCGACCCGGACCCGGCCCGCGTCCGGCGAGACCACCGTGAGCTTGGCCCGGTCCACCTTGGCGCCCACGTAGTCCGCCAGCAGCGGCAGGGCGAACAGGTGGTCCACGGGACCGTCGAAGAAGCCCTGGATCTGGTCGGTGTGCAGATCCACCGCGAGAATCCGGTCCGCGCCGGCCGACTTCATGAGGTCCGCGATCAGGCGGGCGGAGATCGGTTCACGCCCGCGGTGCTTCTTGTCCTGCCGCGCGTAGCCGTAGAACGGCACGATCACCGTGATGGAGCGGGCGGAGGCCCGCTTCAACGCGTCGATCATGATGAGCTGCTCCATGACCCATTTGTTGATCGGAGCCGTGTGGCTCTGGATCAGGAAGCAGTCCGCACCCCGCGCGGACTCCTCGTAGCGTACGTAGATCTCGCCGTTGGCGAAGTCGAAGGCCCTCGTGGGGACGACACCGACTCCCAACTGGTGGGCTACCTCCTCGGCAAGCTCGGGGTGGGCGCGGCCGGAGAAGAACATCATCTTCTTCTCGCCGGTCGTCTTGATCCCGGTCACAGCACTGTCTCCTCAGAGGTCTCCCGGCCGGTGGCGCGAGCCCCGGGCCGGTGTGGGGTGCGGGTGTGCACTTATCACGGTACGCCCACTCGGAGGCACCGCTTTCCGGTCAGACTTCGGAGCCCGTCTCGGTCGACGCCGCCTCCGCCGCCTTCGCCGCCTCGCTCCCGGGGCGTTTGCGGGCCACCCAGCCCTCGATGTTCCGCTGCTGGCCCCGGGCGACCGCCAGCGAACCCGGCGGCACGTCCTTGGTGATGACCGACCCGGCCGCCGTGTAGGCCCCGTCCCCGACCGTGACCGGCGCCACGAACATGTTGTCGGAACCGGTCTTGCAGTGCGACCCCACGGTGGTGTGGTGCTTGCGCTCGCCGTCGTAGTTGACGAAGACGCTGGCCGCGCCGATGTTGGTGTGCTCGCCGATCGTCGCGTCGCCCACGTACGACAGGTGCGGCACCTTCGACCCCTCGCCGATGGTCGCGTTCTTCGTCTCCACGTACGTGCCCACCTTCGCCCGCCCGCCCAGCCGGGTGCCCGGCCGGAGATACGCGAACGGTCCCACCGAGGCGGCGGGCCCCACCTCGGCCTCGATCGACACCGTCGTGTCCACCCGGGCGCCCGCCCCGACCCTGGTGTCCACCAGGCGCGAGCCCGGACCCACCTCGCAACCCTCGGCGAGGTGGGTCGCGCCCTGCAACTGGGTGCCCGGGTGCACCACCACGTCGCGTTCGAAGGTCACCTGGGCGTCCACCCACGTCGTGGCGGGGTCGACCACCGTCACGCCGGCCAGCATCGCCCGGGTCAGCAACCGCTCGTTGAGCACCCGGCGTGCCTCGGCCAGCTGCACCCGGTTGTTGATCCCCGCGACCTCGCGGTGGTCCTCGGCCAGGCAGGCGCCCACCCGCCGACCGGCCCGACGCAGGATGCCGACCACGTCCGTCAGGTACTCCTCACCCTGGCTGTTGTCCGTCCGCACCTTGCCCAGGGCGTCCGCGAGCGACTCGCCGTCGAAGGCGAACACCCCCGAGTTGACCTCGCGCACCGCGCGTTGCGTCTCGGTGGCGTCCTTGTGCTCCACGATGGCGGTCACCGCGCCGGACGCGCCGTCCCGCACGATCCGACCGTAGCCGGTGGGGTCCGGTACCTCGGCCGTCAGTACAGTGGCCGCGTTCCCCTGCGCCTCGTGCGCCTCGCCGAGGGCGCGAAGCGTCCCCGCCGTCAGCAACGGCGTGTCCCCGCAGACCACGACCACCGGGCCCGCCACGTCGCCACCCAGCGTCTCCAGGGCCGTCCGTACCGCGTGACCGGTGCCGTTCCGCTCCTCCTGGACGGCGGTCCGCACGTGCGGGGCGATCTCGCGGAGGTGGGAGGCGACTTCCTCCCGCCCGTGTCCGACGACGACGATCAGATGCTCGGGCTCCAGGGACCCGGCCGCGGCCACGACGTGACCCACCAGGGAACGGCCGCAGATCTCGTGCAGGACCTTGGGGGTGGCCGACTTCATGCGGGTGCCCTCACCCGCGGCGAGAACGACGACGGCTGCCGGGCGATTGGCGCTCACGGAATGCCCTTCGGCTGTGGGTGCTCGGACGACCGCAGAATAGCGGGGGCCCTCGCGGGGGCACGGCCGCGGGTCCGCTCCTTGATCACCACGGGATCGCGCGGAGTGGGGCGCGCTGGCTCCCCCGCAAGGATTCGAACCTTGACCTGCCAAGACCAAAACTTGGTGTGCTGCCGGGTTACACCACGGGGGACGGCGCCTCAGACCATACCGGAGAGCGGCTCGCCCGCGGGAGACCGTCCGCCGGGCCGCCCGCGCGGACCGGCGTCCGCGGGCACGGCGCACCGGGTCCCTGAGACGGTCCCGGCGCGACGGGCCTCCGCCGGGACGACGTCCGCGAGCGCCTGCGGGGGGCGACCGTAGGGTGGAGGGCATGACAGCGGCGGGGGGAGATCAGGTGTCGGTTCGGGGCGGGCCCTGGTGGTGGGAGCGGCGACGGAGCGCGGCCCTGGACGTCGGACTGGCCGCCCTCTCGGCGCTGGAGTGCGGGGCGGAAGGGGTGTCCTTCGCGAGGGAGGCCGGGATTCCGCCGGTCGCGGGCGTCGTTCTCGGGATGTCCGCGGGATCGGTGTTGGCAGTGCGCCGGCGGTGGCCCGCGGCCGTGGTGGTGGTGGCCGTCGCGGTCACCCCCGCGGAGATGGGCTTCCTGTTGAGCGTGGTCGGGCTGTACTCGCTCGCTGCCTCGGAGTCGCCCAGGCGCGTCATCGGGTCCCTGGCCGCGGTGTCGCTGCTCGGAACGCTGATCGCGACGCTGGTGCGGACCGGCCAGGCGGCGCCCCGGGACCCGGTGCCGGAATCCTGGGTGGTGCCGTTCGCCTCCGTGACCATGGCCGTCGGACTGACGGCCCCGCCGCTGCTGGCCGGCCTGTACGTGGGGGCCAGGCGGCGCCTCATGGAGAGCCTGCGTGAGCGCGCGGACAGCCTGGAGCGGGAGTTGCAGCTCCTCGCGGAGCGGGCGGAGGAGCGTGCCGAGTGGGCGCGCGACGAGGAACGTCGACGGATCGCGCGGGAGATGCACGACGTGGTCGCCCACCGGGTCAGCCTGATGGTGGTGCACGCTGCGGCTCTGCAGGCGGTGGTCGGGAAGGACCCGGAGAAGGCGGCGCTCAACGCCGGCCTGGTGGGGGAGATGGGGCGCCAGGCGCTGACCGAACTGCGGGAGATGCTCGGGGTGCTGCGCGCCGGGGCCGGCGCGGCGGGGGCGGGAGCGCGGGCGTCGTCGGCGGTGGCGTCGGACGGCGTGGCGGTGGCCGAGGACGGGCCGCGCCCGGGGGGAACGCCGGCGGAGCCGCTGCCCGAGGGGCCCGGCCTCGACGACCTGCGCGAGTTGGTGGGGCAGTCCGCCGCCGCCGGGATGGCGGTGGATCTGTCGCTTCACGGCGAGCGACGGTCGTACGCGCCCGAGGTCGAGCAGACGGCGTTTCGGGTGGTTCAGGAGGCGTTGACCAACGCGCACAAGCACGCGGCCGGGGCGCGGACCCGGGTGCGGGTGGCCTACCGGTTGTCGGAGTTGGCCACCCAGGTGGAGAACGAGCCGCCGCCCGGCGTCGGTCCGGTCGGGTCGGCCGGGCTGCCGTCCGGCGGCAACGGCCTGGTGGGGATGCGCGAGCGGGTGTCCGCACTGGGCGGGGTCTTCGTGTCGGGGCCGACGGACGAGGGGGGCTTCCGCGTCTCGGCGGTGATCCCCTCGGATTGACCCCCGACCGTGCCCGGCCGGCCGGTGGGGGTGGCGGTGCCGGGGTCGTGCGGGGCGCGGCGGGGGAGCGGGAGGCGCCGGGGCGGATGCCCGCTCCGCCGGCGGGGCCCCCGCGTTCGGCCCGGCCGTGCCCGCCATCGCGCGATGCCCGGTGCGCGGTCTCAGCCCGCGACGAGCCGGGTCGGTGTGGTGCCGGTGAGGAGGGTGGCCAGGACCTGCCCGAAGTCGTCGCCGAGATACCAGTCCCCGGCGTGGTCGAGGGCGTAGCCCCGGCCCTCGGCGTCCATGGCGAGAAGGCCGTGGCACTCGGTGTCCGCGCCGAGGGGGCACAGGTCGGTGCCGAGGGCGCGACCGAGGTCGGCCAGGGTGCGGGCGAGGTGGAGGCCGTGCATGGGGTCGATGTCGAGGGAGAGCGCCGCCACATGGCGGCCGGGCTCGGTGGGGGCGATGGTGAGGCTTCCGAACTCGGCCCAGGCCTCCACGGCGGCGGGTACGACGGTGTGGCGGTGCCCTGCGGGCGAGCGGTGGTTCCGTAGCGCGTCGGCCCATGCCTCGGCGCGCTCTATGTCGCGGCGTCCGGGCCGCCATCCGGCCGCGCGGAGCGCGGCGTCGACGGCGCTGGGGAAACGGTCGGCGGGGGTGTGGTCGGCGTGCATCGGCCTCTGGATCGTCTGCGGTGGTGGGTCGGGCCGTCAGTCGTCGGCGACGGGGTCGACGACGCGGACGCCGAAGTGGGCGCTCAGGGCGGTGCAGGCGCGGCAGGGCGGGGCGAAGGTGCCGTGCAGCGGATCGCCGGCCTCGCGGATGCGGCGGGTGGTGAGCTTGCCGTTCCTGAGCGCCTTGCGGGCTTCGCCGTTGGTCATGGGTTTGCGCGAGGCGCGTTTGCTCCGGGCCGCGTCCGCGACGCCGAGGTGCCGGGAGATCAACAGGGTCTCGGCACAGCGGCCGGTGAAACGGTCCCTCTGGCCGGCGGCCAGGGCGTCGAGGAAGTCCCGGACGAGCGGGTGGAGGGGGGGTGGCGTGTCCTGGCGCGCCGCGGTGCCGGTGAGCGTGGTGCCGCGCACGGAGAGCGCGGCGGCGACGGTCGGGAGGACGCCGTCGCGGCGGTGGCGCAGGTCAGGGGGGTCGGGGGTGTCGCTGGTGCTCCAGCCGACGCGCGGGTCCCCCGCCGGAGGGCTCGCCCCGGGTGGGGCGCCCGCCGGGGCGTCCGGCGTGAGGGGATGGGGCCCCGTCTGTGTCGCGCTCATCGTCGTCATCCCCTCCTGAGCATCCCCCGGAGGTCACAGATTGCCAAATTCGCGGGCTCCTGGGAAAGCGGACGCGGTGCGACACTCCGCCGTATGGGCGGTGAGTCACGGCGGGGTGACGGCATGTCGCGGGGCGGGGTCCGGAGCCCGCCCCGGGCCGGCACCCGGGTTCGCCGGACGGCATAGGCTGTCTCGGGCCGCGGGCTCGCGCGGTGTTCCGGCGACTGCTGACAGGTGGACAGAGACTCCAGGGGGCAACTGCCATGACGACAGGTCGGCTCGGGGCGGAGACGCTTCCGGGAGGTCGGGACGGGGCGGGCACCGGGCCGCCGAACGCGGCCTACGCGGGTCAGGTCGTGCGTTTCCCGGACCCCGTAAGGGCCGCTCGCCACCCGAACGGGGTGCGGGTGGACGATCGGGGGTTCCCCGACTTCTCCCCCTACGCCAGGGTGGCCGCGGAGATCGCGGACCCTCCCGAGGGGTTCGGCATCGACGAGTTGCGTCTGACGGACTACGTGTCCGCGAACGCCGCCCTGTCCGCCTCGGGGCACGCGTTGTGGGACACCGTGTCCCCGGTGGCCACCCCGCACGGCTGGACCTGGCATCACGTCGTCGGATCACGGCGGTTGGAGCTGATTCCCGTCGAGGTGAAGGCCTTGCTGCGGCACCATGGGGGAATGGCCACCGCGAGGGTCGACCAGGGGAAGCGGGGGACGCGCCCCCTGCGGGACACCAGACCCGCGCACGTGGGGCTGCCGAAGTCGGGGACGGCCGTAGGCGAGCAGCAGGTGCAGGGTGTCGAGGAGGACCTCGGCTGTCGACTCCCCGGCCCCTACCGGTCGTTCCTGAAGGCGGCCGGCGGTTGTGCCCCGGTCGGGACGGCGCTGGACGCGGGGTTGGGGATCCTGCTGGACCAGCCCTTCTTCACGGTGCGCGACGAGGCGGCCGTCAACGACCTCGTCTACGTGAACAAGTGCCTGCGAGATCATCTGACCAAGGACTTCCTGGGCGTCGCCTTCGTCCAAGGGGGCCTGTTGGCGGTCAAGGTGCGGGGCGACCGGTCCGGTTCCGTCTGGTTCTGCCCCTACGACGACGTCCGGGACGCGGACCCCTCGTGGTCGCCGGCCGAGCGGGCGGAGCGTCTGCTGCGACCGTGTGGCGAGGACTTCGACGCCTTCCTGGCGCGATTGGCCGGTTCTCCGCCCGAGTTGGAGACGGTGGCCGGGCTGATGGTGGACGGTGGATTCGCGCGCAGGGTGCCGGTGGCACCCTCCGAGGGGTGAGGTCGGCGATGGTGACGTTCGCGCAGGCGTTGGAGCGCGGCACCGAATGGGTCAACGGCGATGTCCCGGAACACCTGCGTCGCGAGGTGCGGGTGCGGGAATTCGGCTCGGGGTTCGTGATCTGGGCCGAGGACCGGCCGGACGGGCCCCGCTCCGAGGGCGGCGCACAGCGCCTGGTCGTCGCGCGGGACAGTGGCGAGGCCACCCTGTGGCCGTCGTTGCCGGTGGGCGAGGTGATCCGCCGGTACGAGGAGGAGTACGGTCCCTCGGACCCGCCGCCGAGGCCCGACGCGGTCGTTCCGGAGCGGCTGGACCTGAACCAGACGTCCTTCCTGCTGAGCCCACCGGAATGGTTGCAGGAGGCGGCGGACAAACTGGGCCTCGGCGACCGCGGCGGTGAGGCCGGTGCCGCCGGCCCGGACGGAGGGGCCCCCGAGGCGCCCCCCGGCCCACCCTCGCCGGTGCCCGAGGCGGGGAAGCGCGACGTAGAGGTGGCCGACGACACGCCCGCCGACGCCCCGGCCGCGTCGACACCGCGCCTCGGGGGCGACGAGGCGGGCGCCGGGCCTGCCCCGGCCCGGCCGTCGGAGCCGGCTCCCGACCGTCCCGACCCCGACCGGGATCGGGAGGAGCCCGGGGCGACACCCTGGGCGGGCACGGACACCAACGCCGAGGAGGGCGAGGACCGCTCCGTGCCCCTGCCCGAGACGGTCTTCGCGTCCCCACCGGCCGACGAGGACGACGAAGGTCGCCCGCACGGGTCCGCGCCCGGGCCGCCGGGGGTACCCGCGCCCCCGGCGTCGGCGGGTCGTGCCCCGGCGTCGGGGACGGCGTCCGATCCCGATCGCCCCGCGGGCGGAGACGGCCCCCTGTCGTCGACGCCGGCCGAGGGCGGCCGGGTGCCCTCTCCCGCGTGTCCACCGGCCTCCCCTCCCGTCCCCTCCCTCGACGACGAGCCACACCCGGCCACTCCGGCCCCGGCGCCGCCCGGGCCACCGGAGCCCGGCGACCCGGGACCGCCCGCACCCCCCGGCCCACCCCGGTCGCCCCGCCGGTCGGGTCCGCCCGCCGCGCCGGGCGGACCGCTCCCCGACGACCGGGCCCCGGCAGGGCTGCACGAAGCGGACACGATGATCACCCCGTCGGTCCGCCCACCCGGCGTCCCACCGTCCCGACCGGGACCGCCGCCGATGCCGGCCGCGCCGCCGCCCGTTGCGCCGGACACACCCCCCGCCCCGGGAGCGGGGGGCGGCGGACACCGGGCCGTCCCCCACGCCGAGACCACGCTCGCCGCTCCCCGCCCCGGCGCGCACGCGGGCCGACAGCCGCTCCCGGAGGCGGCACCCGCGCAGGACGGCCCCCGAGGCCTCCCCGGACCCGGCGCGCCCGCCCACGGCGCCCCGCCGCCCTCCCCGCCCACCGTGGGGCCGGGTTACCAGGCCGTCCTGCGCTACCGGGGGCCCGACGGAGCCGAGCACCAGATCATCCGTCGTTCCGCACCCGGGGCACCGCATCCGGAGTGGCAGATCTACCACGAACTGCGGGCCGCCAACGTGCCGCCCGACCAGGTGCTGGAACTCCACACGGAGTTGCGCTCCTGCGACCTGCCCGGCGCCTACTGTTCGCGGATGATCCGCGAACAGTGGCCCCAGGCGCGGATCACGTCGATCGCACCTTACGGAACCGACCACGCCGGTCGACGGGAGGGAGTGCGCCGACTGTTGGCGCACCAGGACGAGCTCCGCGAGGTGGCCGCCGGACCGTCACGCCCCGCGCCCGTCCGTGCCCCGCTGCCGCCCGTGCGTCCCGTGGCACCGGTCCCCCCGGAGGTCGTGGGACGGGAGTTGACGGCCGCCTACGGGTCCGGGGTGTTCCGCTGCGAGCCGGCCGCGGTCGCCCGGCAGGGCGTGCCGGAGGTGGTGGCGCGCACGCTCACCGCGGCCGGGCTGCCGATGGACGCGGGCCCGTTCTTCTGGGCGCTGGCGCGCCCCGGCCGTCCGGTGCCCACGTTGGCCGAACTCGCCGCCGAGCAGGGTCTGCGCCCGGTGGCGGACGCGGCGTCCTACCTCGTGGTGGGAAGCGACTTCGGTCGGGCCGTCTGTGTGCAGTACGGCACCGCCGCCATCGTCGCGGTGCCCGTGGAGTCGGCCCCGGCCGGTGTCCCCGCGCCGCCGCGCTTCGTCAACACGGGGATCGTGGAGTTCGCCCGCTGCCTCGCCCTGCTCGGAGGCATGTGGCCGCTGCGGCGCGGGTTGAACCAGGAGCAGGCGGGCCGGTGGACGGTCGACTTCCAGGCCCGGTTGGCCTCCTTGGATCCGGCCGCGCTCGGATCCCCGGAGAGCTGGTGGTCCGTCCTGCTGGAACAGATGTGGGACGGACTTCTCTGAGATGCCCGGCCCGGGCCCGGGCGGCCGGTGGGGGCCCCGTCGCGGCGGCGCGGGGCGAACTCGGCGTTCTGCCGCGGCCGAGGGCCGCCGAGCGGCTCCGTGCCGCGGCGGACGCGGCCGCGCGAGGGCGCACCGAGCCCCGACGCGGTCGCCGCCCCGACCGGGCGCGTGTCCGTGTGGTGTGTCGCCTGGTGGGACGGCCGACGGTTTCCTAGGGTCGACCGGGTCCGGTAGTGCGTAGCCTCCACTCCAGGGGTGTCCAGCATGAACAGCGCGTCGGCGTCCCCCCACCGTTTCCGGCGTGTGTCGGTGTTCGCACGGGGCTATCCCCCCGAGAGGGTCGACGCCATGGTGGCGGCCCTCTCCCGGCGGCGCGACGCGGCATGGGAACGGGCCGCCCGGTTGACCGTGTTGGCGCGGGAGATGACGGAGGAGGCACGGGCGTCGAGTGAGGCCCTCGCCGGCCTCGTCCCGCAGACGTACCGGACGCTCGGACAGGGAGCGGAGCGGCTCTTCCGATTGGCGGAGGAGGAGGCAGCGGCGCTGACGCGGGAGGCGCGCGGCGCCGCGCACGCCATGATCGAGCCTGCCCGCGCGCACGCCGCGGCCGTCCGGGAAGAGGCCCGCGAGCGCGGGGACGCCGTCCGCGACGAGGCGGACACGTTCGCCCTGGGACGGCTGCGCGCCGCGCGAGCGGAGGCGGACGCGGTGCGGATCGCGGTCCGACGGGAGGTCAAGGCGGCGCGGCGCGAGGCCCTGGAGGTACTCCGCGAGGCGCGCCGGCACGCCCGCGCCCGCCTCGCGGAGCAGGCCGAGGAACACGACCGAAGGGCCGCGGAGGTCGAGCGGGCCGCCGTGGCCCGCGCCGAGGAGGGCGAGGCGCGGGACGAGGAGGCGGCGACGCGTGCCCGTGCGGCGCTGGCCCTGTCCGAACGCGCGGTCGCCGAGGCCCGGGAGTTGGCGCGCGGCCGGGCGGAGATGGCCCGCCGGCTGGCGGCGGAGATCACGGAGGCGGCGGTGCTCCGCCGGGACGAGGTGGAGCGGGAGACCGACCGGGTGCTGCGGGAGCACGAGGACCGACGGGACGAGGTAAGGGCCCAGTTGGAGGCGGTGCGCGACCGGCTCGGCGCGCTGACGGGCCGGGCTGTGGACTGACCGGCCCAGAGCGTTCTCGCCGGCGGTCACTCCGTGCGGACGGGGAACTTCCTGGGCGCCAGGAGCAGCAGGGCCAGGAAGGCCAGGGCGGCCGCCCCCGCCGCTCCCAGGTAGACGGCGTGGACGGCGTCGGCCATGGCGCGTCGGACCGGTTCGGCGGCGGCGCCCGCCCCCAGTCCGTGCGCGAGGGAGTCGAGATCGCCGGACTCTCCGAGCCGGCCGGCCAGCACGCCGTTGGCCACGGCCCCGAAGAGCGCGGCGCCGAGGGTCTGGCCGGTCTGCCGGCAGAACAGCACGGAGGCGGTGGTGGTGCCCCGCTCCCCCCAGTCGACGGTCGACTGGACGCCGACGACGAGGGGAAGTTGGAAGAGGCCGAGGGCCGCGCCGAGCAGCAGCATCAGGAGGGTGGGCTGCCAGGCGGAGCCCGGGTAGGGGAGCAAGGGGAAGGCGGCCAGGACGAGGCAGGCGGTGCCGATCCCGAGCAGGGCCGTGTCGCGGAAGCCGATCCTGCGGTACACGTGCTGGCTGAGAGCCGCCGACACGGGCCAGCTCAGGGTCCACACGGAGAGGACGAAGCCGGCGGCGACAGGCGTCAGTCCCAACACCGCCTGGGCGTAGGTCGGGAGGAACACGGCGGGGGCCACCATCAACAACCCCAAGGCGCCCATGGCGACGTTGACGGCGGCTATGGGCCGGCGCCGCCACACCCACCCCGGGATGATCGGCTCCGCCGCCCGGCGCTCGATCACCACCGTCAGCGCGAGGAGCGCCAGTCCGGCGCCGAACAGCGAGAGCGAGGGTGCCGAGAGCCAGGGCCAGGCGACCCCGCCCTGCACCACGGCGGTCAGCGACACCCCTCCGCAGGCGAGGACGGCGACGGCGCCGGGCCAGTCGACCCGCGTCCACGGTGACGGTTCCGGAGGACGGGCCGGCCGAGGCTCGCGCAGGTGGCGGACGATCAACCACAGGGCCACGGAGCCGATCGGAAGGTTGACGAGGAAGATCCACCGCCAGTCCGCGTGGGCGGCGAGGACACCCCCCACGCCTGGACCGGCGACGGAGGACACCGCCCACACGGCGGACAGCCGGGCCTGGATCCTGGGCCGGTCCCGGAGCGGGTACAGGTCGGCGGCGAGGGTCTGCACCGTGCCCTGGAGGGCCCCGCCTCCCAGCCCTTGGACCACCCGGAAGGCGATCAGGGCCGTCATGTTCCCGGCGAGGGCGCACAGCAACGACCCCAGCAGGAAGATCGCCGCGCCGGTGACGAGCACCGGTTTCCGGCCGAAGGTGTCGGAGAGCTTCCCGTAGAGGGGGAGGCTGACGGTGACGGCCAGCAGGTAGCCGGAGAAGAGCCAGGAGAAGTAGGAGAACCCGCCGAGGTCGCCGACGATCTGTGGCACCGCGGTGGCCACGATGGTCGCGTCCAGGGCGGCCAGGGCCATGGTGAGCATCAACGCCGCGACCACGGCTCCTCGCCGCTCGGCTCCCACCGGTCGTCCGACTTCGTGCACAGCGGATTCCGCGCCGGCCACCTCCGCGCCCCTCCCGATCGTTTCCCCATACATCCGGTCGTCGGGGCCAGCCTGTCACGACCGCGTTGTCATGTGCACGGGGTGCTGTGCTTCGCGGTGTTCGTCGGCATCGTGTCGGGTGCGGAGGCAAGCGGAATGTCGGGTTCAGGAGAAAATACCGAATACGGGTGCGAGTTCGGCAACATCCCTTTTCGTGTGTGGCGACGTGTGCGATTCTGGTCACTCTCCGCGATGGATGATGAACCGTGTGGCAGAGGGGTGGACGGCTCATGTTCTCGGATCAGGACCCAGGGCTTCCCGGATGGCGAGGCGGCGACGGGAACGCCGCGTACCTGGACAAGACGCTCCGCTTCACCGACATCGAGACGCGGTTGAACGAGACCGTCGGCATCGCCCAGATCTTCTTCCTCTTCGCCCGCGCGTTCGTCGTCTCCCTCGTCGCTTTCGGCGTGGCGGCGTTCTTCGGGCTGTTCCTGCTGATCGGCGGCGGTTTCGAGGCCGCCGGCGCGTGGATGACGCTGTCCTCCTTCGGCTGCGGGGCTCTCTTCTGGCTGGTGGTCCTCCTCTCCAGGGAGCCGGAGCCGATCGCGGAGTGGCGGGTGCTGTTGGCGGAGCGGGAGGGGCGCAAGGAGCACGCCCACGAGGGGATTCGCAAGGTCCTCAGGGCCAGGGGGTTCCCGGTGAGGGTCACCGAGGAGCAGGGTCGGCTCGTGCTGCGCGAGCGGGGATACGTCGCGTACATCTCCGTCTTCGGGTACGGCACCAGCCTCTACCTCGGGTGGATGATGTGGCGCTCTCGGCGGGGCTACCAGCTCATCGGGCGTCTCCTGGGCGACATGTGGGAGAGCGTCAGGGGTCAGAACCAGATCGATCACCAGATCCTGCGGAGCGAGCGGGCCAGGGCGATGCGCGAGGCCGTCCACATGGCCTCGCGGGAGGGGCTGATGGTGGCGTTGGAAGACGCCGGCCACGAGAGTGCCCTTCCGGAGGGACTCCCCGGTGCCCGGGGTCTGGGGCCGACCAGCGCGCCTGGGTACCACGCCCCCGCCGAGTACGGGGGTTCCCCCTCGCCGGAGTACACCGGGAGCGGGGTCGATCTGCCGAGGCAGGCAGCGCCCACCGGGGATGCCGTTCCGGCCGAGCCGCCGCCGATGCCCGTGGGGCCGATCCTCGACAAGCCGGAGCGTCCGGAGGGGACCGCGCGGTGGCGGGATGCCGAACACGGGGCGCGGTCCGACGACCACCGGCGGGCGGGCGAGCGCGAGGACGACCACCGTTGACACCGGGAGACGGCGGCTTCCTGGAGTCCGGCTCCCCAGGGGCGAGCTACTGCTACTCGGGGCTGCGGATCGCGCCGGATCCCGCCGCCGCGCACAGTGCCGCCGCGGCGGGACTCCCGGAGGGGCAGCGGCGCGAATCACTGGCGCGCGCGGAGCGGGCATGGCTGGACGGCCAGTGGGCGGATGACGGTCGTTGCTGGGAGCTCAGGACGATCGCCGGCGAGTGGGGAGGCGAGTCGACCGGGGGGTCGGGGCGGCTCTCCTGCGTACTCCTCGCCCGGGCCTATGCCGCCGACGGGCGAAGGGCTCGAGCCCTCGCGGGGACACTCTCGACCGGCATGTCGGCACTGCCGCGCCACGTGCGTTCGGAACCGATGAGTCGTGAACAGACGGCTGCCGCGCTCAGCCCCTTCCCGGGTCACCTCGCCCACGTGGTCGAGGTTCGCAGAAGAATCCACTGGCAGTCGATCCGCCGGTCGGAGGCGCCGTTCCCGGTCGGGATGACCCTGGATCCCTACCCCACGGAGGCGGTCGACTGGCAGCCGGTCTGGGCCGAGCTCGCCCGCACCCCGGGTACCGTCGTTCTCGGTGTGCGACTGGAGCCCGCATCTTGGCGGGTGCGGGATTCGGAGACGGCGCGTCGACTCGCCCAGGCGTTCGAGATCTTGTCGCGACCGGGCCGTTTCAACCCGGCGATCGGCCGGGAGGAGCCGGGAATCCCGTTCGCCGCCCGTGCCGCCGACTTCTACGCCTGGTTGTCGGACGGGGCGCACGTGCGGCGGGGCTACCGGATGCGCGTGACGCTGGCCGCCGACCGGCCGATACCGCCCGAACTGCCGGAGTGGGTCGCGTCCGTGATGTCCGGGAGAGACGGCGAGACCTCGACAGGGGACCCGCGGCCGGGGCCGCCCGCGGCCGTCGTCAGCCCCGTGCGGGACCCGGAGGAAGTCCGTCGTGCCTGGCACGCGTTCGCCACACTCCACGACGTCTGGCTCTCCCTGGCGCACCAGCAGGACGTGCCCGTGCCGCTCGGAGAGTTCGAGCGGGCCCTCGTCGCCCGGGTCGTCACGGCGGAGACCAACGCCGCCTTCCGATTCCCCTACGAGACACCTGGGCGTCCGCCGGTGTTCCACCCGCCCGCACCGCCGCCACCGGCCGCTCGCGCGCGGGCGGCGCCGCCGGGGCCGGAGGAAGGAATCCCCTTCCCCGAACCACCGGCGCACTTCGGACGAGACGACCACCAAGGAGGCGCGGCGTGAGCGACACGGTCAGGATCACGTTCCAGGGGTCGGCGGAGGAGCGAGACCAACTCGCCCGCGAGGCAGCCGAACTATTGGACGGCGACGAGGAGTTCCGCCGATTCGTCCGACTGGTCACCGTTCCCGTCGAGCCCGGGAGGATGGGCGGCCTCGCCGAGGCGCTCGAGATCGTGGGGGCGGTGGAGCCGATCCTGACCGCCGCCGTCGGCGCCCTGGGCTATTGGCTCGGGCAGCGGGCCACGGCCGCCCCCGTCACCTTCGAGGTACGGCAGGACGGCGTGACCCGCAGGATCACCGTCGACGAGGCCAGCCTCGACGAGGCTCTGCGGCGATTCGAGGACTTCGCCGCAGGGCGGTCGGCGTCGGACGAAGGGGAGGGAGATGTCGCCGGCGGCGATCCGGTGGCGCGCCCCGGTCCGTGAGGGAGGCGGGCATGGCGGGATCGGAGTGGGCGGCACTGGTGCCGCGCCGCTCCCACACGTTGGCCGTGCTCGTCGGCACGGCCACCCACGTCACCCCCAGCAAGCTCGATCCGATCGCCTCGGTGGCCCGCAACATCGAGTCGCTGGCCCCGGTACTCAGCGGTGAGCACGGATGTTTCGAGCCCCACCGTGTTCGGCTGCGAGTCGACCCGCACACCCGGGCGGACGTGCTCGGCCCGCTGCTGGAGCCCGCCGACGTCGACGGAGAACTCGACGTGCTCCTTTTCTACTTCGCGGGTCACGCGATCCGGTCGGGTTCGGGCAGCGAAGTCTGCCTGGCCCTCACGGGCACCCTGGACCACTCGCGCCACTCCGCCGGCACCTCGCTGCCGCTGGCGGAAGTCCTCGCGACGATGCGTGGAGTTCCGGCCCGGTTCCATGTGGCCATCCTCGACTGCTGCTTCGCCGGCTGGGCCCTGCGCACCCCCCAGGGGGAGCGAGTCCAGTTGTTGACGGCCACGGAGGCGGGGCGGCGGGCCGACTACCGGATCGGCGCCGAGGACCAGCCCACGGTGTTCACCGGCGCCCTGCTCGACGTGGTGCTGCGTGGTGTCCCGGACGGTCCCCGACACCTGGACCTGGTCACCTTGCACCGCCGGATCGCGACCTCCCTCGCCGCCACCGGTGGAGAGCGGCCACTGTCGCGGACTGTCGGCGCGGGTGCGGACCTGGCCTTGTTCGCCAACCCCGCCTACGGCGGCGGGAACACCCGCGAGGGGCTGCGCGACCGCGCCGCCTTCGTGGTGGACACGCGTGCCGCGGCGTTCTCGTGCGGCCCCGCGGGCGATCTGTTCCGCGAGCACCGACTCGCCCAGGCCGTGCGGCTGGCGCGCGACCTGGTCGCCGACGCGCGCGGGGCGCTCGCGGACCCCGACGACGAGGATCTTCTCTACTACCGCCAGGTGCTCGGCACTCTCCTGTTCGAGGCCCGACTCCCGGCGGAGGCGCACGAGATCCTGGTCGACCTCGTCCACGACCTCGACCGCGTCGTGGGGCCCGAAGACCGGCGGACCATCCAGGCGAGAGCGGTCGGCGGGGCGCTGTCGCGGTGCCTTGGCGAAGCCGGGGAGGGTCCCGCCCGGACCGGCTGACGGCCGGGCGCCCGGGGAGCGCGCGCGAGGGCACCGGGCGCGGGCGCCGGCGTGGAGAGTGGGTTTGTCCTCCCGGGCGACGCGGTGCCGCGCCCCGGGAGATGTCCTCGGGGCGGTTCACCGGTCTCGGCGGGGGCCGCTCCGGACCGGTGGGAGGTTCCCCGCCCGCGACGCACCCGGGGGCTTGGCATCCCTCGGTCCGAGGGGGCGAGGCATCCACGGGAGGGGCCGGGGCCACCTCCGGCCACCGGCGTCGTCCACACCCCCTGGTGTTGTCCACACCCCCGGCGTTCCCTCGCGCACCGTCGTAGGGTGGATGCCCCGGGGCGCGAGGCGCGTCGGGCCTGTCGTGTTGTCCACCCGGGACGGAATGCACCACCATGAGCCTGCACGGTCTGCTCGACGCCGTCGTCGAGGACTCCGCCCTGGCGGAGGCGATCACCGCGGCGGTCGACGGCCACCGCATGCACGTCGATCTTGTCGGGCCGCCGGCCGCCCGTCCCCTCGCGGTGGCCGCCTTGGCCCGCGACACGGGCCGTACCGTGCTCGCCGTGACGGCGACGGGGCGGGAGGCGGAGGACCTGACGGCGGCCCTGCGTTCGCTGCTGCCGCCCGAGGGCGTCGTGGATTTCCCCTCCTGGGAGACCCTCCCGCACGAGCGGCTCAGCCCGCGCAGCGACACCGTGGGGCGCCGGCTGGCCGTGTTGCGCAGGCTCGCCCACCCGAGCGGGGACGACCCGGGCGCCGGTCCGGTCTCGGTAGTCGTCGCCCCGGTCCGCTCGGTGCTCCAACCGCAGGTCAAGGGGCTGGGCGAGCTGGTTCCCGTGGCGCTGCGGGCCGGGCGGAGCGCCGATCTCGGGGAGGTCGTCGAGGCCCTGGCAGCCGCCGCGTACACGCGGGTGGAGCTGGTGGAGAAGCGCGGCGAGTTCGCGGTGCGCGGGGGCATCCTCGACGTCTTCCCCCCGACCGAGGAACACCCGCTGCGTGTGGAGTTCTGGGGCGACGAGGTCGAGGAGATCCGCTACTTCAAGGTCGCCGACCAGCGTTCCCTGGAAGTGGCCGAGCACGGCCTGTGGGCGCCACCCTGCCGGGAGCTGCTGCTGACCGCCGACGTCCGCGACCGCGCGCGGGCGCTGGCCGAGCGCCACCCCGAGCTGTCCGAACTCCTCGGGAAGATCGCCGAGGGCATCGCCGTGGAGGGCATGGAGTCCCTGGCCCCGGTGCTCGTCGACGACATGGAACTGCTGCTGGACGTGCTGCCCCGGGGTTCCATGGCCCTCGTCTGCGACCCGGAGCGGGTGCGAACCCGCGCGGCCGACCTCGTCGCCACCAGCCAGGAGTTCCTCCAGGCGTCCTGGGCCGCCACGGCGGGAGGCGGCGAGGCGCCGATCGACGTCGGCGCGGCCTCCCTGCGGTCCATCGCGGAGGTCCGGGAGCGGGCGCGCGAGCTGGACATGATGTGGTGGTCGGTGTCGCCGTTCGCCGCCGGCACCGACCTCGACGAGGCCGACACCCTCACACTGGGCCTGCGCGCCTCCGAGGCGTATCGCGGGGACACCGCGCGGGCGCTCGCCGACACCAAGGGCTGGCTGGCGGAGGGTCGTCGCACGGTCTACCTCACCGAGGGCCACGGCCCGGCCGCCCGGACCGTCGAGGTCCTGGCGGCCGAGGGAATCCCGGCCCGGCTGGAGCCGGACCTGGCCGAGCCGACCCCCTCCGTGGTGCACGTGGCGTGTGGCTCTCTCGACCACGGCTTCGTTGCCCCCGCGCTGGGGCTGGCCGTCCTCACCGAGACCGATCTCTCGGGGCAGAAGGCCGCCGGGCGGGACGGCGCCCGGATGCCGGCGCGCCGGCGCAAGACCATCGACCCGCTCACCCTCGAACCGGGTGACTTCATCGTCCACGAGCAGCACGGTGTCGGCCGCTACATCGAGATGGCGCAGCGCACCGTGCAGGGCGCCACCCGCGAGTACCTCGTGGTGGAGTACGCCCCCGCCAAGCGCGGCCAGCCGGGCGACCGCCTGTACATCCCGACCGACCAACTGGAGCAGATCACCAAGTACGTCGGTGGCGAGGCGCCCTCTCTGCACCGGCTGGGCGGGGCGGACTGGACCAAGACCAAGGCCCGGGCCAAGAAGGCGGTCAAGGAGATCGCCGCCGATCTGATCAGGCTCTACAGCGCGCGGATGGCCGCGCCGGGGCACACCTTCGGGCCCGACACGCCCTGGCAGCGGGAGTTGGAGGACGCCTTCCCCTACGCCGAGACCCCGGATCAGCTCACCACCATCGCCGAGGTCAAGGAGGACATGGAGAAGTCCGTTCCGATGGACCGTCTGGTCTGCGGCGACGTCGGCTACGGCAAGACCGAGATCGCGGTGCGGGCCGCCTTCAAGGCCGTACAGGACGGCAAGCAGGTCGCTGTGCTGGTGCCCACGACGCTCCTGGTGCAGCAGCACTTCGGGACGTTCGGCGAGCGGTACGCGCAGTTCCCGGTGAACGTCCGGGCGCTGTCCCGCTTCCAGAGCGACAGCGAGGCCAAGGCCGTCCTGGAGGGTCTGAGGGACGGCTCGGTGGACGTCGTGATCGGCACGCACCGCCTCTTCTCCTCCGAGACGACCTTCAAGGACCTGGGGCTGGTCATCGTCGACGAGGAGCAGCGCTTCGGCGTCGAGCACAAGGAGCGGCTGAAGAAGCTGCGGGCCAACGTCGACGTGCTGACGATGTCGGCGACGCCCATCCCTCGGACGTTGGAGATGGCCGTCACGGGCATCCGGGAGATGTCCACGATCACGACCCCGCCGGAGGAACGGCACCCGGTGCTGACTTTCGTCGGCCCCTACGAGGAGAGGCAGATCGGTGCGGCGGTCCGTCGCGAGTTGCTCCGCGAGGGCCAGGTCTTCTACATCCACAACCGGGTGGAGTCGATCGACCGCGCAGCCGCCAGGCTGCGCGAGATCGTCCCCGAGGCCCGCGTCGCCACCGCGCACGGCCAGATGACCGAGCAGGCGCTGGAACGAGTCGTGGTCGACTTCTGGGAGAAGAAGTTCGACGTGTTGGTCTCCACGACCATCGTCGAGTCCGGAATCGACATCTCCAACGCCAACACCCTCATCGTCGAGCGCGGCGACAACTTCGGCCTGAGCCAGTTGCACCAGCTCCGAGGCAGGGTCGGCCGAGGCCGTGAGCGAGGATACGCGTACTTCCTGTATCCGCCGGAGAAGCCGCTCACGGAGACCGCGCACGAGAGGCTGGCCACCATCGCCCAGCACACCGAGATGGGCGCCGGCATGTACGTGGCGATGAAGGACCTGGAGATCCGGGGCGCCGGCAACCTCCTCGGGGGCGAGCAGTCCGGGCACATCGCCGGCGTCGGCTTCGACCTGTACGTGCGGATGGTGGGCGAGGCCGTCGCCGACTACCGGGCCTCACTGGAGGGCGGGGCCAAGGAGGAGCCACCGCTGGAGGTGAAGATCGAGTTGCCGGTCGACGCGCACGTCCCCCACGACTACGCCCCCGGTGAGCGGCTCCGCCTCCAGGCGTACCGGTCGATCGCCTCCGCCGTCGGCGAGGAGGACATCGCCTCGGTGCGCGAGGAACTCGCCGACCGCTACGGCAAGCCGCCCGAGCCGGTGGAGAACCTGCTGTTGGTGGCGGGCCTGCGAATGCTGGCGCGGAGCTGCGGGGTGGCGGAGATCGTGCTCCAGGGTCCCCACGTCCGCTTCGGCCCCGTGGAACTGCGCGAGTCGCAGGAGCTTCGACTCAAGCGCCTGTATCCGGGCAGTGTCCTCAAGCCCGCGGCCCGTCAGGTGCTGGTGCCGCGTCCCAAGACCGCCAAGGTCGGAGGGCGGCCACTGGTGGGCAGGGAGTTGCTGGCCTGGACCGGGGAGTTCCTGACGACGATCCCCGGCTCCTGACGGCGGTCTTCGGGGTCCGATGACGCGCGGCCACGACGCCCGCGTCCGTGCCGGCGGGGGAGCGCGGGCGGACACGACCGCGGTGCCCGCGCTCCTCGGGGCGGCGGCGTGGTGCGGGGCCGGCGGGTCCGTCAGTCGTCGGACCCACTCTCGCGAAGGTGCTCGCCTCGCGGGACCCGGAAGCGATCGTCCGGCGGGCGGCGGGCCGGGTCGACCCGTTGCTCGAGGTCGTCGTCGCCCGGCCTCGCCCCGGGTCTCGTCGTCGAGTCGGCGGCGTCGCCCGCCTCGCTTCCGGCGCGACGCCTGCGGAACCTGTCCCAGATGCCCATGGCGGGCTCCCTTCGGACGTCGATCGACACCGACGATACGTCCGGCGGCCGGATCCCGCCCGTCGAGGCGTGGTGCGGACCGCCCCCGGAGGCGGCTACGGTTGTGCCCGGTACGAAGCGGGACAGGGGGAGGCCGGGTTGGGGCGTGGAAGCGACGCGCGGAGTGGGATTCGCCGGATCGGTCCGGTCGTGGCGGTCTGCGGGGCGCTGGTCCTGCTCGTCGGCTGTCAGGGTCCGGAGGAGGACGCCTCCTCGGACGCGGGGACACCGTCCGACGACCGCGGCGGCGTGAGCCCCCTGGTCAACCCCGAGGGCACGGCCCCGGGATTGGCGGCCATCACGGACGAGAGCGACCGGGCCGAGGCCAGGGCGCTGATCGAGGAGCTGCGCACCAAGGGTCGAGGGCCGCGGACGGGATACGACCGTGACGAGTTCGGGTATGCCTGGATGGACACCGCGGACGGCGTCCCCCTCGCCCGCAACGGTTGCGACACGCGCAACGACCTGCTGCGGCTGCACGGGCAAGACGTCCGGTTCCGCTCCGGCTCCGATTGCGTCGTCGTCTCGATGACCCTGCGCGACTCCTACACCGGCGAGGACATCGCCTGGAAGAAGGAGGACGCCGCGCGCGTCCAGATCGACCACGTGGTGCCGCTGTCCTACGCCTGGCAGATGGGCGCGGCGCACTGGAGTGAGGAGAAGCGTCGGCGACTGGCCAACGACATTATGTTGGCGGTGTAGATGTCTCACGGTGATGTGTCTCAGGGGAGGGGTGGTCGTGTGGCCCGGCGGTGTCTCACGAGCCGCGTGCTGCATGCCGGGGCTGTACTGGTTGCCGGGACGGCGGTCCTGGCGGGCTGTACGGGAGGCGGACTCTCCGGCGAGAGCGGTTCATCAGGCGGTGGCTCGTCCGCCAGGTACGGGACGAGTCCCTTGGCCGGCCCTGACGGAACCAGGCCGGGGCTGGCGCCGATCTCGTCCGAGAAAGACGAGACGACCGCTCGTGAGGTGATCTCCAAGCTGCCGACCAGGGGGCGAGGACCGAAGACGGGATACGGCCGGGATGAGTTCGGCTACGCGTGGATGGACACGGCGGACGGTGTGCCGCTGGCCCGGAACGGCTGTGACACACGGAACGACTTGCTGAAACTGCACGGGCAGAACATTCGGTTCCGCGCCGGTTCCGACTGCGTGGTCGTGTCGATGGACCTGTACGACCCGTACACCGGCAAGGACATCGTCTGGAAGAAGGCGAAGGCCGCCGAGGTGCAGATAGACCATGTGGTGCCGTTGTCGTATGCCTGGCAGATGGGCGCCGCGCGTTGGAGCAAGGAGAAGCGGCAGCGGCTGGCCAACGACGTATTGAATCTCCTGCCGGTCTCGGGCTCCGCGAACGCCGCCAAGCGCGACTCAGGCCCGGCGTCCTGGCTACCGCCGAACAAGGCCATCCGCTGCTCGTACGCGGTGCGGTTCGCGCAGGTGGCCCTGAAGTATGACCTTGCTGTCACGGGCCCGGACAAGAGCATCATGCTGCGGCAATGTGGTGCTTGAGCCTGCCGTTCCCGGTGTTGAAGCCTTTTCGCCCGCGTCTCGGCCAGCGGTAGAGTCACTCGCATGTGGGAGGGGCTGGAAGCGGTCGACTGGGCGGGTCTGGAGCACAACTACGGGTCCGCTGAGGACGTGCCTGGCCTGCTGCGCCGATGCGCGGGGCAGAGTCCGGAGGACGCGCAGGAGGCGGCGTTCGAACTGCTCAACGTGCTGTTTCACCAGGGTGGTTGGATCTGTTCTGCTGCCCCGGCCGCGTTGCCCTTTCTGCTCCACATGGCTGCCGACCCGCACGTGCAGAGCCGTCGCACGGTGCTGGAGCTGGTGTCGAGGCTGGCAGCGGAGGCCGGGCAGGTTGCCGAAAGGTCCCTGGATCCCGGCTGGTCACCGACGTGGGAACGAGCGCTGCCCGATGTCCTCAATCTGCTGAGCGATTTTGATCCGGAGATCCGGCGGGCCGCGGCCGACGTGGTCGGTGTCTGCGCCAGCCCCGGTGCTCTCCTGCTGCCCGCGCTCCTGCGCTGCTGGCGGGCAGAGAGCGACCTCGTGAACCGCCTTGACCTGGTCCTCGCACTCGGCCAGGCGGTCAGGCGGGAGCCGGTCGGCGGCCGGGCCGACGAGGTCAGCGCCCTCCTCCGTACATTGCTCGACTCTCCGGAGCCTCAGCTTCGCCTCGCGGCCGTGCATGCGCTCACGGCCGGCGACTCGGGCCTGGCGGCGAGCCAGCTGGAGCTCGTATTGGACGCGGTCCGTGATCCGAGCGTGGAGTTGTGGCAGCGCACCAGCTCGGTGGAGACCGGGGCGCGGGGTGTCCAGCACTGGACTGCCGGGTTGTTTGCAGGCGAGTCTCCCGCCTTCGCACTGGGCCTGCTGGCCGATCATCGCGATGAAGAGCAGCGGGTCGGCGGTCTGGCGCAGGCGGGCGGGCTGTTGTCGCAGTGGCGCTCGCCGGCGGATGTGCTGCTACCGGCCATTGTGGCTCGACTGGACGATCCATCCGCCGAAGTGCGTTACCGAGCAGCCGAGTTGCTGGCCTGCCTCGGTCCATCAGCAGCTACCTGTGCCGACATGGTTGCCGAGCTGCTCGGCGACACCGCCACCCGGAGGACGCGGAAGGGGGAGACAGTGGCCGAGGCGGCCCTGTGGGCGCTGGCCCGGATGAACGATCCGCGCTGCGTTCCAGGCCTGGCCGAGCGTGTGGCCAGCAACCGGTCCGGCTTCGCGCCGGTCTCCGCCTCCTACGGCAGCGCGGGCTCGGGGCACCACCCCGCCCTCCCCGCCCTCCATGAGGTCCTGATCGGCCTCCCGGACCACGCGGAGCTGCTGCTGCCCGGTATCTGTGACCGACTGGGCACCACTACGGACGTTGGCATCCTCAATCAGCTCTGCGAAGTACTCGCCGCCTGGGGGCCCGCCGCGAAGGTAGCAGTGCCGCAGCTGCTCGACCTGCTGGGGGACGATCAGAGGTGGGCTGCTGCGGCGACAGCCCTGGCCGGAATCGGTCCGGCGGGCAACGGGGGACGTGAACTACTGCTGGCCCGGTCAACCGCAGGCGCCGGCGCGGACGCGGAACTCGCAGCCTGGGCATACTGGCAGGTCGGCGGGGAGCCAGAGCCGGCCCTGAAGGTGCTGGGGCCTGCCGCCACTGAGGGCCGCTTCTCCCACCCCGCCCTGCGCAAGCTGGCCGATCTCGGCCCGCACGCCGCTCCCTTCGCCAGTCAGCTCCAGACGATGGTCGGCGCCGCCGACACCTGGACCAGCGTCGAGGCCGCGCACGCCCTATGGGCCGCGACCGGTGAATCCGAGAACTCCGTCCCGACCCTCCTGGAGGCCGTGCAGGACCTGGTCGAGGGGACCTACCTACCGGTCATGCTCCCCGCAGTGCGCCATCTGACCCGGATCGGACGCGTCGCCCAGCCCGCTGCTCACCTTCTGAGCGACCTGCCGACCTGTGACCGGCGCCTTCACCACTTCGGTGGCTGGCGCGCCTTCACCGAAGACGAGGCCATCCGCACTGCCATCGACGAGCTGCTTATCGCGGCGGAGTGACCGGCTTCACCCATCGGTGAGCGGCTGACTTGCCATGCCCGAAGGAGACTCGGTGCCTGTGCCCGGGCGCTTGAGCTGCCTGATCACGCCTTCTCGCCGCCCGTCGAGCTGGGCGTGGAGGTGACGGACGTCCGATTCCAGCTCGGCGTTCCGCAGGGCCAGGACCTGGATCTGGTTCGCATACGCCGCGACAGTGGCCCGAAGCTCTCGGATCTCGGTCGCCTTCTCGCGGCGAAGGTGTGCTTCGGACTGTTTCAGGTGCGCGATCTCCTGCTGGAGTGCGTCCAGGTCGGGGCGTCGGGCGCCAGGGGAACTGAGGACATCCTTGATGATCCCCGCGACGGGAGAGCGGTAGTACGAGGCGCGGGAGACGCCGGCCTCGGCGCAGATGTTCACTGCCGAGGTCCGGCCGTCGGTGATCTCGGGGCGGCCGAGCATGAGCTGCTCGAAAGCGTGCATGATCTTGTGGTCGATGCCGGTCAGGCCGGGGTTCTCCCGGGCCAGGCGGGCGAAGGCCGTGCGGACGGTTTGAAGGGTCTCGTCCGTGGAGTCGGTCATCGGTGGTTGTCCTCGTGGTCGATCTCCGCGATCAGGCGGGTGAGTGTGGCCAGGTGTTCGGTGATGGCGAGCTGCTGAAGCCGAGGAACGCCGGTGGCGTCGGTGAGTTCAGCTCGGGCCATGTCGTGCGCTCGTTCCAGGCGCGGAAGGTGGACGGCGGAGCGCCGCGAGTTGGGGCAGCGCAGGCACATGTCGAGCATCGGGACGGGGCGTCCCAGTGGCTTGGCCCGCTTGCGGCACACGGCCGTCTCCGCCTGGTAGAAGCAGTCGTTCAGGATGCCGGGGTGCAGGGTCTTCGTCAGGTGCTGCAGCAGCGTCCTCAGCCGGGACGGGCTGGCCACCGCGCCCGGCAAGTCCCCGAGTTCACGGCGGATGCGGTCGAACTCGGCCTCGATGCGCTGGGCGGCGCCACCGGCGGAACGACCGCCCTCGTTCCAGTCGTGGTAGAGGTCCTCGACGTAGTCGAGCTTGGCCACGGCCTCCTCGGCGGCGACCTCGTCGGCGAAGCCGGAGGCGGAGGTTCCCGCGTAACCCTCGAACATGGTGATCGCGGCGTGCTTGTACTGGCGGGCGCCCGCGACCACGCCGAAGGGCTGGTGGGCGATGTGCCAGGCGAGACTGCGCCGGAACTGCCTGGTGTCGAAGGCCCAGGGAAGCGCCGTGTGCTCTGGCGCGTCTTCCTCGACCTCGTCTTCTTCGTCCGGTGAGTGCGCGTCCGGGGGCGTTGTCGTCAGCGGGATGTAGAGCTCATCCGCCGTGCTGAAGAGATCGTTGAGGTGGTCGCGGAAGGCTCTGATGCGCCGGGGCATGTTGCTGAGGAGTACGTACCCGTTGTGGCCGCCACCGTCGTAGCCGAAGAGGTGGCCCGGGTCGTCGTTGATCTCCCTGAGAACGGCGACAGCCCTGTGTACGACATCGAGGACCACCCACTCTGCCTCGTCCCCGCTGAGCTTGCGGTCCTTCCCCTTGTAGACCCGTCCGCGGAGTTTGTACCGGGGCCGCCCGTCGGCGCCGGTTTCGGTAGTGGCACAGTCGCGGTCCAGCTCACGAACTTCCACGTCCCGCATCCCTGACAGGTAAGCGATGACGATCCAGCACGCCGTTCGCAGAAAGGACAGCTCGTTGGCCAACGTGAAGGGGCTGAGTCGAGGGCGCCACGGCCTGCCGGTGGTCGGCCACTCGGACATCGGAGTGTCCAGGCCGCCTTCCTCGTAGCCGATGTCCTCGCCGGCCTGGGCCATCAACGGTCGGAGATGCGCAGAGTTGCCGCAGCCGCTCAGAAGGGAGACGAGGCGGTGGTTGGGGCTCTGCGGTACGCCGTCGACGGTGACGGCGTCGGGGACGGTGTGCGCGGTCTCGCGGGGGAGCGCGGGGATGCCTCGACCGGCCGCTCGGCGTTCGGAGACAAAGGCCAGAACCCTTTCGCGTGCCTGGCCGTGGCCGAGGTTCTGGCCCTTGCGCGCTGCTTCGAGCGCGGAGACCTCCCGCTGGGCGGCGAGGACGTCGCCGCTGGCCTTCTCCACGTAGAAGAGCGCTGTCCGCAGCAGCGGCGCGAGGACCTCCTCGGGGATGCGTGGGGTGGCGTTCTCTCCCTTGATCCGCCGCACCCCGGCGACGGCATAGGCACTGCGGCCGTTCCAGGGCAGGACGTTCAGCCGGTCCTGGGACAGGAACGGCCCGTGGGCAGCCAGGTGCTTGAGAAGCGTGATGTTACGGACGGCATTGCCCGGGCTGGCCATCCACCTCGTCAGCACGGCGTTCAGGTGGGTGCGGCCGACGGCGGCCAACCGTGGGGCGCCCATCTCCCGAAGGTCGTTCATCACGGCGATGAAGACGCGCAGCTCTCCGGCAGCTGCTGTGGCCTTCATGGGGCCGAGGCCCAGGGAGCCCCGGTGGAGGCGTGAGGTGACGTACTCCTTGGCCGTACGCCGTGTCAGCGGATCGCCGATCTGTGTGAAGTCGAGCCGCCACGTCCGCCAGGTGCGGGGCAGCACGCACCGCAGGTCCCAGACGTCCTCGGACAGGAGCGGACCTCGGCTCGGCAGGCCCAGCGTGAGCCGCTCCGGGAGCACGTACTCCGAGGCCGAGGACAGGTCGTGATCACCGGTTCGTGGCTTGGGGACGGCGGTCATGCGATGACCTCCAGGAACGACGCGGGCAGCAGCAGGTGATCGCCGCCGCCCTCGGCGATGGCCTGCGCCGTGGCGATCTGACGCGTACTGAATCGGGCGCGGACACCGTGGACGATGCGATCCCACGCGAGACCGAACCGCGCGGTCCACTCAGCGGCCGGATACTCCTCGCGCTGTCGCTCCAGGAAGTCCAGGAAGGACAGCAGGCTCGGCAGGTGGCGGCTGGTGAACACCGCGTTCGGGCATTCCAGGCATCCCCAGGCCGGGACGGGGCAGGCCGCCCCGGGCTTGCGCGCGAACGGTGAGGCGAAGAAGTCACGGCAGGAGGCGAGCCATACGTCCTGCTCGCCGGAGAGCGCCGACTCGATCTCCCGCGTGGTCAGCGCCGCCTGGCCGTCATCGAGTCGTGCGCCGTCGTCGGACAGCACTACAGGTGGTGAAAGCGCCGCGCCGAGCGCCTGCTCAAGGCCCGCCTCCACTGCCTGCTCGTGGGTCTCCTCGTGCGCGCCGATGTCCGCGTAATGCTTCGCGGCGACCGGCCGGGTGTGGCCGGAGGCGAAGTCCTCAAGGACCCCGCCGGCGCGCAGGTACTGACGGGACTTGACGGTCTTGCGTACCCGCCGCAGGTCCAGGGCGACCGGCCCGCCGTCGCGGTCGGTGAGGCGGTCGAGCCCATGCTCGGACATCCACTGCCGGCTCATGGCCGATCCTTGCGGACCGTCGAAGGATGACCGGGCCTGCCCGTGACGACCGACGTCGCACCACAGGGCGTCGCTGCCGATCAGCTCGCGGGTGCGTTTCGTCAGACGTAGGGCCAGTCGGATCACGCCACCGGGGAAGCGCAGCGAGCCGCCATCGGTGACCCTGATCGTCTTGTGCGTGGAACCCGGGGCGCGCTTCTTGACGTAGGCAATGCTGACGTAGCCGCGCGCCGGACTCGCCAGGCAGTCGGAGCGCAGCTGTCGGATGCACTCGGGTTCCATGCCCGTCTGACAGGCGAGAAGGAGCAGGAAGGGCACCAGGTCCCTAGCAGTGAGGTGGAGACGACCGTTGAGTTCCTCTCTTCCGCCCAAAGGGCGCAGGACCTTGTAAGAGGCGTCGTCGACGGTCAGCGGGCCGTAGTTGGCGATGTACCAGAGGACGTTCTCCAGCCGGTCCCAACCGTGTTGGTGCGGGTCGCGGCCCGTAGCCGCCAGCTTCTCGCCCTCCAGGATTCGGTCGCGGATACGGGCGACGTCGTCCCGGGCGGCGGCCTCCAACGCGTCGAGCACTGGGAACGGATACGCGTCGAGAGGCTTCGACGCCCGGTGGGCCGACGCCGATGTGAAGCCCAGACGGGCGTGAAACGCGGCCCCGAAGGCGTCGGGGTGTGCCTCGTGCACCAGCTTCAGCAGCCGCACGAGGTACGTCATGGTGAGGTACGGCTCCTTGCTCGTCTCTCCGTACTGAGCGATCAGACGCGTCTCGAACGCGTCCAGGAGATCGGGCTCCAGGTCACTCAGACGCAGGTCGGCGGCGGGGTCCGGGAGAGCAGCGGCCGTGAACTGGACGAACTCCCGGATGCGTTTGACGACATAGCGGACGCCATTCCGGTCACGCAGGGTGCCGGGAGCGCTGACGACTTCAGCGAGTGCGGTGCCGAGGGCTCGGGTGAGACGCGGACACGGGAGTCCTGACAGGTCGATGCTCTCGGGACTTCCGTTGAGATCCACGGTGAAGATCACCGGACCGATCGTCGGTACAGGCTCGGCCGCGGCGGGGGTCTCGACAGCGGCAGGGAAGCGGACGCGGCGCGGGCTCACCGGACCTCCTCCGCATCCAGGTTGATCCGCTCGAAGGTGGCGGCCTGCTCGTCCCAGTCGCCGAGCGCCGCGAGCACGATCTCCTGCGCTTCGTCCAGGACGTCGAGGTATGTGTAGACGGTGGCCTCGTGACGGTGACCGAGCAGGAGTTGGAGCTTGCGCAAAGGGTTGCCGATGAGCAGGCGCTTCACCTCCGCGTGGGTGAACCGGCGGTCCTCACACATGCCCAGTGCCCGGACGGTCTGTCGCAGCAGCAGGCCGAGCATATGCACCGCGAACGTGTGCCGCAGGGTGTGTGGGTGGACGTCGAAGTCGAGACCGAAGGCGGTACACCGCTCGTTCGCCCGTTGGAAGACCGACTGCCAGGTACTGCGCCGCAGCGGCAGCCCGTTCTCGCCGAGCCACAAACAGAGGGGGCCGACCACTCCTCCTCGGCCGTCGACCTGGACCAGCCGTGCCCGGTCCGCCGCGCCGATGCGTGAGTACGACCAGCTGCTTCCGTTCTCGATCACCAGCGCGTGCCGGTTCGCCCGGCGTACCGGCAGTGGGTCCTCAGGTGCTTCGTACACCCCCTGCGTGCGTCGCCGATGCAGCAGCTCGTCACGCTCCATACCTACGTAGTGGTGCAGGTCGCGGGCCACCCGCGGACGGACGTACACCGTGCGCGGGTGGCCGCGCTTCGCCACGGCGGCCGAGACGGTGATGTCGCCGATCAGGCGTCTTCCGGTCACCGGCGGCAGTTCCGTCGTCAGCAGGCTCGCGGCCTCGCCCAGCCGCATGCCGGTGCAGACCAGGAGGTCGGCGAAGAGGGCGTTGCGTTCGCCGTTGCGCCCACGCCACTTGGCGTCCGGGGAGCCGTCCGGCAGCAGTCCGCGCATCCCGACGTCCCGCCAGAGCATGAAGTCCTCGTGCGACAGGAACCGGATCGGCTGCCGGGGCGCTTCGGGCTCGGCGTCGGCGTTGACCCGTACCCGCTTCGGTCCTTGCGGCGACACCACAGTCTTGTCGACGTACCTGAATGGCTCGGCCGGCAGCAGCTCCTCGTGAAGCGACCACTGCACCCACTTGTCGAGCGCGGCGAGCGATCGGTTCCAGGTCGCCACCGACACGCTGCCCGGCCCGCTGCTGTGCAGCCGGACGGCCTTGTAGGCGCGGAGATCGGCACCGTCCGTCTCCCAGATGGATTTGCCGCCCCTGGACTCGTGGAGGAAGCGGCAGTAGAGCATGACGTCGGTGCTGTAGGCGATGCGGCTGTTCTCCGACCGCACGCCCCAGTGCTCCAGGTCGCGCAGGAAGCGGTTCAGGTGGAGGTCGTAGCTGCCGTCCGGGCACAGGATGAAGGGCCGCCCGTCGTTGGCGCCGACTCGCCGGAGTACCGACTCCCCGTCGAAGGGGAGAGGGTCGGCGGGTGATGCCCCGCGTGCCGTTCTGTGCAGCAGCACCGTCACCTCGGACTCGGCGCCGTCTTCCTCTGGCTCCATCGCGTGCAAGCCACCCTCCCCGTGTGAGACAAGCCGTACGCGCACATAACGGGAGGAGTGGTGAGACAGTTACGGGTGCCGACATAAACGACACGCTCAACCTCCTGCCGGTCGACGGTCCGGCCAACGCGGCCAAGGGCGATTCCGGCCCGGCCTCGTGGCTGCCGCCGGACAAGCGAATCCGGTGCTCCTACGTGGTCCGGTTCGCCCAGACCGCGCTCGCCTACGACCTTCCGGTCACCTCGGCGGACAAGGAAATGATGCTGCGTCAATGCCCGGACTGACCGGTAGGCGCGGCGGTGTCCCGGGAGACGACGCGTCGTTGGTCGAATGGGTTGGCCGGGGCCCGTCCCCCGCCTACCATCGGTCACCGCACGACCGCGCCCGTCCGCCCGATCCACCACTGCCGTCGCCGGTGGCGGCACCACGTGCCGCACTCGTCGTCGCCGTCCCCACGGGAGGTCCCCTTGCCCCGCCGACGCACCGCCACCCTCTGGGCCACGGCGCTCGCCGCCTCGGCTTCCCTGCTGACCGCGTGCGGGGGTCAGGCACATCCGGGCGCCGCGGCCGTCGTCGGCGGGGAGCGGATCACCGTGGCGGAGTTGGAGGAGCGCGTGGGGGAGGTGCGGGAGGCGCGTCGGGCGGCCGTCTCGGATGACGCCCAGTACCGCCAGGCGGTCGCCCGCACGGGCGGTCTCGCGCGTGACACCCTGCACGGCATGGTCCTGGACCGTGTGCTGCACCACGCCGCGCAGCGGGAGGGCGTGAGCGTCGGCCGCAAGGAGGTCCAGGCGATGCGCGAGGGTCTCGAACAGCGGACCGGGGGCGCGCGGGCGCTGGAGACGGTCTGGCTGGAGCAGTACGGGGTCTCGGCCGCGCGCCTCGACGAGAACCTCGGGCTCCAACTGGAGGCCCAGAAGCTGGCCGAGAGGCTCGGTACCGACACCGGGCAGCCCGCGTTCTGGGAGGCCCTCTCCGAGGCGTCGCGGGACCTCGCGGTGGACCTGAACCCCCGCTACGGCAGCTGGGACATGGAGCACAGCGGTCGCGTCGACACCGAGACACCCTGGGTACGGGACACCGGCTGGGCGGCGGGTCTCCGCCCGGTGTGACCCGTCGTCCCGAGGATGCCGCCGGGGCCGGCGGACGCTCTGTGGACGGCCCCGGGCACCGTCGGCCAGGTGCGCTACGTTCGGTGGTGTGAACGCCACCAGCCACGAGACGCCCGCCGACCCCGGCCGCGTCGTCCTGCTCACCACCAGTCACCGCGTCGCGCCGGGCCTGTTGTCCTGGCCCGCCTGGCAGGCGCTGCGCGACGCCGACGAAGTCCTGTGCGCCGACGGCGGGCATCCGCAGCTCCCCTATCTCGGCGAGGCCGGCATATCGGTCGACATCGCGGCCCCGATCGCGGAGCGACTGGTCGAGTCCTGCGCCGGCGGCCGGAGCGTGGTGGTCGTGGCGACCGCCGAGGGTGAACCAGGCCTGACCGACGGGCTGGCCCGGATGGCGGGATCCGGTCGTGTGCGCATGCCGGAGCTGGAGCTGCTGCCCGCCTCCTACGACCTGCCGGGCGCGCGACTGCTGGACCTCGTGCGGGTGATGGATCGCATCCGTCTCCAGTGCCCGTGGTCGTCCCGCCGGACCCACGAGGACCTCGCGAAGTACGGCTTGGAGGAGGCCTACGAGCTGGTCGAGGCGATCGAGGAGGGCGACCGGGAGGAGATGCGGGAGGAACTGGGGGACGTCCTGCTCCAAGTGATCTTCCACGCCCGGATCGCCGAGGAGCACCGTGACGCCCCCTTCTCCGTCGACGACGTGGCCGCCGGAATCGTCGCCAAGCTGATCCACCGCCACCCGCACGTGTTCGGCGAGGAGACCGCCACCACCGCCGAGGAGGTCGAGGGCCACTGGCTGCGGAGCAAGGCGGTCGAGAAGCGACGCGCCTCGGTCACCGAGGGCGTCCCCCTCGGCCAGCCCGGTCTGGCCCTGGCGGCGAAGTTGGCTTCCCGTGTCCGTACGGCCGGCCTCGACGTGCCCCTCCCTCCGGTCGAGGGCGTCGGATACGACCTGCTCGCCCTGGCGGTCCGGGCCGAGGGCGAGGGCGTCGACCCGGAGGCGGCGCTCCGGGCGGCGGCCCGGAGCTACCGGGACGCGATCAAGGAGGCCGAGCGGAGAGCGGGAGAGCCCGCTTCCCCGAGTGCGAGCCACCCCCGACCCCGGTGAGCCGGTCGGAACCGCCCGGCTCCGCCCCCGAGACGGACCCCGCCGCCCCGCCCGGGCACGGCGCTGGGCGCGTGACCCGTCGCCGAGGTCTCGGGCGGGGAGGGCCGCCACCGGCCCTCCCGATACCGTCGACCCGTGACCGATCAGCACCGGCCCGACTCGCCCGCTCCCTCCCTGTTCTCCCGTGAGTTCGCGGACGACCCCTATCCCGCCTACGCCTGGCTTCGCGAGCACGCGCCCGTGCACCGCGCGCGATTGCCCAGTGGAGTCGAGGCGTGGCTGGTCACCCGGTACGCCGACGCGCGGCGCGCGCTCGCGCACCCGGGGCTGTCCAAGAACCCCGCCCACCACGACGAGCCGGCGCACGCCAAGGGCAAGACCGGCATCCCCGGCGAGCGCAAGGCCGAGCTGACGACGCATCTGCTCAACATCGACCCGCCCGACCACACCCGGCTGCGGCGACTGGTCAGCAAGGCGTTCACCCCTCGCCGCGTCGCCGAGTTCGAGCCCCGCGTGCGGGAACTCGCCGACGGCCTCGTCGACCGGTTCGCGTCCCGGGGCTCGGCCGACCTCATCCACGACTTCGCCTTCCCGCTCCCCATCTACGCCATCTGCGACCTGCTGGGCGTCCCACGCGAGGACCAGGAGGACTTCCGGGACTGGGCGGGCATGATGATCCGGCACGACAAGGGACCCCGGGGCGGGGTCGCGAGGTCGGTGAAGATGATGCGGGGGTACCTGGCCGATCTGATCCACCGCAAGCGGAAGGCGCTGCCCGCCGAGCCCGCCCCCGGTGAGGACCTCCTCTCCGCCCTCATCCGCGCCTCGGACCACGGCGAGCACCTCACCGAGAACGAGGTCGCGGCCATGGCCTTCATCCTGCTCTTCGCCGGATTCGAGACCACCGTCAACCTCATCGGCAACGGCACCTACGCGCTGCTCACCCACCCGGCTCAGCGGGAGCGCCTGCAACGCTCGCTGGCCGTCGGGGACCGCGCGACGCTGGACACCGGCGTCGAGGAACTGCTCCGGTACGACGGGCCGGTGGAGATGGCCACCTGGCGTTTCGCCACCCGCCCGCTCGGCATCGGCGGTCAGGACATCGCCACAGGGGACCCGGTCCTGGTCGTGCTCGCCGCCGCCGACCGGGACCCGGAGCGCTTCGCCGATCCCGACACTCTCGATCTCACCCGTCAGGACAACCCCCACCTCGGGTACGGGCACGGGATCCACTACTGCCTGGGCGCGCCCCTCGCCCGTTCGGAGGGGCGGACCGCGCTCGCCACTCTTCTCACCCGGCTTCCCGACCTCCGCCTGGACGCCGATCCCTCCTCGCTGCGCCGGCGCGGCGGGTTGATCATGCGGGGGCTGCGGACGCTGCCCGTCGCGTTCACCCCCGAGGGCGCGGCGGACCGTGTGGACACGTAGGGGCCGGGCCGCGGTGGCTCGGTCCCCACGGGACGGCACCGCGCCGAACCCCTTTCCCCGGGTGGCCGTCGAACGTCTGTGATCTTCGTGTGATCTGTGCGGCATCGGCTTGTGACATGCGATCACCTGCCGATACGTTCACGGATCAGCGCGGCAGGTCGTGGTCGCCGCGCTGCGAAGCCGCCGTCTCGCGAAAGGTCCGCACATGCTCTCCGGGAACGGTCGTCACCGTCGCCCCAGCCAGGCCTCGGCGCTCGTCGTCGCGGCCGGCGTCACCGGCTCGGCCATCGCCATCCCGCTGTTGGGCGCCTCCGGCGCCGCCGCGGCCGACGGCACGGCCTGGGATCGGGTCGCCGACTGCGAGACCGGCGGCGCGTGGAGCCGGAACGGCGGCAACGGCTACTACGGCGGGCTCCAACTCTCCCAGGACCAATGGGAGAGGTACGGCGGGCTCGACCACGCCTCCAGCGCGGACCAGGCGAGCCGCTCCCGGCAGATCGAGACGGCCGAGAGGATCCTCGCGGCGGAGGGCGTCGCCGCCTGGCCCACTTGCGGCCCGCTCGCCGGGCTGGTGGAGGGGGTCGGCGCGACGATCGACGACCCCGCCGCGCCCGACGGGCCCTCGGTCGGGGCTGGAGGGGCCGCCGGCGCGGTGGAGCGGGCCGAGGAGATCGAGGGCGTCGAAGAGGCCGCCGGGTCGGAGCGGCGAGGCGAGGGGGGCGCGAGGGCCGGTGGTGCTTCGGCCACGCCGTTCGCCGCCGATGCCGGGACCCCTTCGGACCCCGATACGGCGCCGGGGGCGGACGAAGCGGACGCGTCGGACCGTCGGGAGGCATCCCGTGCGGACGTCGGGACGGTCGAGGAGCCCCACGAGGAGCCGGGCGAAGGGGTCGGCGACGAGACGTCCACCCGCCCGGGCGCGGATCCCCGATCGGACGCCGAGACGGCGGACTCGGCTCCCTCCGTGACCGGGCGCGACGGCAAGGACCGCCTCCCTCGGCGGGAGGGCGACGGCACGGGCCGGCACCGCGGGGAGCCGGCCGACGAGAGCGATGGCGGCGAGGCGGCCGGCGAGTACACCGTCCGGTCCGGCGACACCTTGTCGCGGATCGCGGAGGGCCGGGGGACGAGCGGCGGATGGTCCGCGCTCTACTCGGCCAACCGGGCGGTGATCGGCGACGATCCCGACCACATCCTGCCCGGTCAGACCCTGAGGGTGGCGGGCCAAGCGCTGTCGGCGCCAAGCGAGTTCACGCCCTGAATGTTCCTTGATGTCCGAATTCGAGCGCGTGAGACATAGCTCTCAGAAGTTCTGATCGTCTTTGATAATCCCCCGGCCGCGTGTCTACGGTCGGGATCGCTCGCCATCGCGGGCACCGGTGCCGCTACGCCGAATCCTGCCAGCGGCTTCCGGCAACAGTCGTCGCGTCGAGCGCCGTAGGCAGGAGCGGGGGAACCAAGGTAGGCGCCGCACCGGGAAGTCGAGACGGAGCGGCTAGGGGTGAAGCCGCGTCCCGTGAGGGACCCGGCCGGGCAATTCCACCGGCCCGAACCCGACAGCTCACCTCGTAGGCGTCGGTGAGGGGATCCATCCATGCTGTTCTCCGGCAAGGGCAACCACCGTCGTCCGTCCAAGACCGCCCGGGCCATCGCCGTCGTCGGCGTGGCCGGTGTCGCCGCCGCGGCCCCGCTGATGGCGGCCGGCACCGCCTCGGCGGCGACCGCCGCGGAGTGGGACGCCGTCGCGCAGTGCGAGTCCGGCGGCAACTGGTCCATCAACACGGGCAACGGCTACTACGGCGGGCTGCAGTTCGCGGCCTCGACGTGGGCCGCCTACGGCGGCACCCAGTACGCCTCGACCGCCGACCAGGCCAGCAAGGCCCAGCAGATCGAGATCGCCGAGAAGGTTCTGGCGGGTCAGGGCAAGGGCGCCTGGCCGGTCTGCGGCACCGGCCTTTCCGGCGCCGCCTACGACGGTGACACCGCCACCGACACGCAGGCCGCTCCCGCTCCGGCCGAGACGGAGGCCGCTCCCGCTCCGGCCGAGACCCACGAGACCGAGCAGCCCGCCTCCCGCTCGCAGGAGCGCTCCGCGGCCGAGTCCTCCCAGGAGGTCGCGCAGGACACCGTCACCACCCCGACCGGCGACCAGGTCGCCAAGGGCGACGGCGAGTACGAGGTCGTCAAGGGCGACACGCTCAGCGAGATCGCCGCCGAGCACGGTGTCGAAGGCGGCTGGCACAAGCTGTTCGAGCTGAACAACGACATCGTCGACAACGCCGACCTGATCTTCCCGGGTCAGCAGCTGCACCTGAAGTAGGCGGCCCAGGCTCCCCGCCCCCGTCCCGGCTCGCGTCCTCGGCGCGCCGGGACGGGGTTCGCGCGTCGCAGCACCGCCCCGGCACCGGTATCCGGCCGAGCGCGGTCCGATGACCGTCCGGCGTGAAGTCGATCGGCCGGAGGCGGTTAGGCTCGTGCCGCAGCACCTCACGCGCGGTACTGCCATCCGTGTCACATCCAAGAAGGAGATGCTCGTGCCGTCCATCGACGTCGTCGTAGCCCGGGAAATCCTGGACTCCCGAGGCAACCCCACGGTCGAGGTCGAGGTCGGCCTCGACGACGGCAGCACGGGCCGTGCCGCCGTGCCGTCCGGCGCGTCCACCGGCGCCTTCGAGGCCGTCGAGCTGCGGGACGGCGACGCCGGCCGCTACCACGGCAAGGGCGTGGAGAAGGCCGTCCTCGCGGTGATCGAGCAGATCGGCCCCGAGTTGGTCGGCTACGACGCGACCGAGCAGCGTCTGATCGACCAGGCCATGTCCGACCTGGACGCCACCGACAACAAGGCTTCCCTCGGCGCCAACGCCATCCTCGGCGTCTCCCTCGCGGTCGCGCACGCCGCCTCCGAGGCGTCCGACCTGCCGCTCTTCCGCTACCTGGGCGGCCCCAACGCGCACCTGCTGCCGGTGCCGATGATGAACATCCTCAACGGCGGCGCGCACGCCGACTCCAACGTGGACATCCAGGAGTTCATGATCGCCCCGATCGGGGCGGAGTCGTTCTCCGAGGCCCTGCGCTGGGGCACCGAGGTGTACCACACACTGAAGAAGGTCTTGAAGGCCAAGGGCCTGTCGACCGGCCTCGGCGACGAGGGCGGCTTCGCTCCGAACCTGGACTCCAACCGTGCCGCCCTGGACCTCATCATCGAGGCCGTCAAGGAGGCCGGCTACACTCCGGGCGAGCAGATCGCCCTGGCGATGGACGCCGCCGCCTCCGAGTTCCACAAGGACGGCCGGTACGTCTTCGAGGGTCGCGAGCGCACCGCACAGGAGATGATCTCCTACTACGCGGAGCTGGTCGCCGACTATCCGCTGGTGTCCGTCGAGGACCCGCTGGACGAGGAGGACTGGGAGGGCTGGAAGGCCATCACCGCCGAGCTCGGCGACAAGGTCCAGCTGGTCGGTGACGACCTCTTCGTCACCAACCCCGAGCGCCTCCAGCGCGGCATCGACGAGAACGCCGGCAACGCGCTGCTCGTCAAGGTCAACCAGATCGGCTCGCTCACCGAGGCCTTCGACGCGGTCGAACTGGCGCAGCGCAACGGCTTCAAGTGCATGATGTCGCACCGCTCCGGCGAGACGGAGGACGTCACCATCGCCGACTTGGCCGTCGCCACCAACTGCGGTCAGATCAAGACCGGTGCCCCCGCCCGCTCGGAGCGGGTCGCCAAGTACAACCAGTTGCTGCGCATCGAGGAGATCCTCGACGACGCCGCGGTCTACGCCGGCCGCAGCGCCTTCCCCCGGTTCCGCTCCGCCGGTCTCTGACCGCGGCGGGCCGCCGGCTCCGCGCTGGATCGGCGTCGTCCCTACGTCCTCGCACCCGGTCCCGTACCGTGTGCGGGGACGTGGGCGCGTCCGGTGCGACGCTCCGAGGCGAACGGGAGGCGGGACATGGCCGCGAAGGACCGGGACCGCTTCTCCACCACCGCGCGGATCCGGCTTCTCGGCGAGCGCACCGCGGCCCGGGCCTACCGCTCCCAGAGCAAGCGTCAGGCCCGTCGGTCCCGACTGACCGGTCGGGCCGCGCTGCTCGCTTTGGTGGTCTGCTCCATGGTGGTCGCATTGGCCTACCCGATGCGCCAGTACGTCGCGCAGCGGGCGGAGATCGCCGACCTCCAGGAGGAGAGCCGTCGATCCCGGGACCGGGTCGAGGAGTTGGGCGACCTCGCGGCACGCTGGCAGGACGACGCCTTCGCCGCCCGGGAGATCCGCGCCCGACTGCACTACGTGCGGCCCGGCGAGACCGGCTACGTCATGCGGGACCCCGAGGCGGCCGAGCGGGCGCGCGCGGACCGCGAGGCGTCCGGCCGGCCGTGGTGGCGCACCGTTCTCGACGGCGTGGACCGCGTCGACGCGGCCGGCCGCTGACCCGGAGCCGGAACGCCGGCGACACCGCACCCACCACCGTCGACAGAAAGACGCCCGGAAGACACCCATGGAACACGTTCCGCCGCCCACCCCGCGAACCGAGCCCACGGACGCGGACGTCGAGGCGTTCACGCGGCAACTCGGCCGGCCGCCCCGCGGCCTGCGCGCCATCGCCCACCGTTGCCCCTGTGGACGACCGGACGTGGTGGAGACCGCCCCCCGGTTGCCCGACGGCACCCCCTTCCCGACGCTCTACTACCTCACCTGCCCGCGTGCCAACTCGGCCATCGGCACGCTGGAAGCGGAGGGGGTGATGAAGGAGATGTCCGAGCGGCTCGCCGTCGACCCGGAACTGGCCGAGGCCTACCGGGCCGCCCACGAGGACTACCTTCGGCGCCGCGACGAGATCGAGGAGCTGCGGAACTTCCCGAGCGCCGGCGGCATGCCGGACCGGGTCAAGTGCCTGCACGTCCTGGTCGCCCACTCCCTCGCGGCGGGGCCGGGCGTCAACCCGCTGGGGGACGAGGCACTCGCGATGCTGCCACCGTGGTGGAGCAAGGGCGCCTGCGTCGCCACCCCGGAGGGGGACACGGCGGGGGAGGCCGGCCGATGAGCCGTGTGGCCGCGGTCGACTGCGGTACGAATTCGATCCGGTTGCTGGTCGCCGACGTCGATCCGGCGACCGGGGCGCTGACCGAACTGGACCGGCGCATGACGATCGTCCGACTCGGCGAGGGCGTGGACCGCACAGGCCGGCTCGCACCCGAGGCTCTGAACAGGACTTTCGCGGCCTGCCGCGACTACGCGGCGGCCATTGACGGGCACGGGGCTCGGCGGCTGCGCTTCGTGGCCACCTCGGCTTCCCGGGACGCCGAGAACCGTCGGGAGTTCGTCGACGGTGTCCGCGAGATCCTCGGCGTCGAACCGGAGGTGATCAGCGGCGAACTGGAGGCCGAACTGTCCTTCGCCGGCGCCACCCGCGAGCTGGCGGGCCGTGCCGACCTCCCACGTCCCTTCCTGGTGGTGGACATCGGCGGTGGTTCCACGGAGTTCGTCGTGGGCGACGACCGGGTGGACGCGGCCCGATCCGTCGACATGGGTTGCGTCCGGATGACCGAGCGGCACCTGGTGCGCGACGGACGGGTACTCGACCCGCCCCCGCGCGAGCGGGTCGACGCGATGCGGGCCGACATCGAGGCCGCACTCGACCGGGTCGAGGAGACCGTGTCGCCGGCGAGGGCGCGCACGCTGGTGGGGCTGGCCGGATCGGTGACGACCGTGGCGGCGATGGCCATGGACCTGCCCGCCTACGACCCCGCGGCCATCCATCACGCGCGGGTCTCCCGGGACCGGGTGCGGCAGATCACGGAGTGGCTGCTGGGGTCGACGCACGCGAGCCGAGCCGCCGTCAAGTCCCTGCATCCCGGCCGGGTCGACGTGATCGGGGCGGGTGCCCTCGTGCTGCTGTCGATCATGGAACGCACGGGTGCCGAGGAGGTCGTCGTGAGCGAGAACGACATCCTGGACGGCATCGTGATGAGCGTGGCGGGGGGCGCCGCGTAGCCGTCGGCGGCGCTCTGTCGGCTCGGCGCCGGCGCGCTCGGGGGTGCGCCTCCACCGACTTACCGGCCGGTAGGGCGGGGTTCGGGGGACCGGGTTCGTGAAGTTCTTCACAAGGATTCTGGGGCGTTCGGTCCGCTCGACGGGCCCGATTGACCCTATCGAGGGGTCGTCCACCCGATCAGCATGGTGCGGCGGGCGGTCGGCGAGGTGGTGAGGGCCGAGCCTCGGGCAGGCCCCCCGAGCCCTTGGTGGCGTCGGATGGGCAGCTCACGCGGCATTGACAACGCCGTCGGCGGAGGCTCGGTTCCCCGCGATGACATGATCTTCCTCACGCGAGCCCGGGAGTGTAACACGACCCCTGGTCGAGCTTGTGAAGGGGCGCACGAACCACCCCCCCGATGCGGGTGGATACTCGATCCCATGAGCACCACGGAGCGTCCCAGGATCCTCGTAGTAGGCGGTGGGTACGTAGGCCTGTACGCAGCTCGGCGCATCCTGAAGAAGATGCGCTACGGAGAGGCGACCGTCACGGTCGTCGACCCCCGGTCGTACATGACCTACCAGCCCTTCCTCCCCGAAACCGCCGCCGGCAACATCTCGCCCCGGCACGTCGTCGTCCCCCTCAGGCGCGTGCTCCCCAAGGCGGAGGTGCTCACCGGTCGGGTCACGACCATCGACCAGGAGCGCAAGGTGGCCACCGTCGCCCCGCTTACGGGCGAGGCGTACGAGCTTCCCTTCGACTACCTGGTCGTGGCGATGGGCGCGGTCTCCCGCACCTTCCCGATCCCCGGACTGGCCGAGCAGGGCATCGGCATGAAGGGCGTCGAGGAGGCCATCGGCCTGCGCAACCACGTCCTGGAGCAGCTCGACAAGGCCGACTCGACCACCGACGAGGCGATTCGTCGAAAGGCCCTCACCTTCGTCTTCATCGGGGGTGGCTTCGCCGGCGCGGAGACCATCGGCGAGGTCGAGGACATGGCCCGGGACGCGTCGGCGTATTACACCAACGTCTCCCGCGACGACATGCGCTTCATCCTGGTGGACGCCGCGGACAAGATCCTCCCCGAGGTCGGCCCGAAGCTCGGCGTCTACGGCCGGGAGCACCTGGAGAGTCGGGGTGTCGAGGTCTACCTGTCCACGTCGATGGAGTCCTGCGTCGACGGTCACGTGGTGCTGAAGAACGGCCTGGAGGTCGACGCCCACACCATCGTGTGGACGGCCGGTGTCAAGCCGAACCCGGCCCTGTCCCGCTTCGGCCTGCCACTCGGTCCCCGAGGGCACATCGACTGCGAACCAACGCTCCAGGTCGCGGGCACCGACCACGTCTGGGCCGCCGGCGACAACGCGCAGGTCCCGGACCTCGTGGGCCGCAAGGCCGGCAACGAGAACGCCTGGTGCCCGCCCAACGCCCAGCACGCCCTGCGCCAGGCCAAGGTGCTCGGCGACAACGTGGTCTCCGGCATGCGCGGCTTCCCGCAGAAGGAGTACCGGCACGCCAACAAGGGCGCCGTCGCCGGCCTCGGCCTGCACAAGGGCGTCGCGATGGTCGTCGTGGGCGGCAAGCGGATCAAGCTCAAGGGCCGGCTCGCCTGGTACATGCACCGCGCCTACCACGGCCTGGCGATGCCGACCTGGAACCGCAAGATCCGCGTCTTCGCGGACTGGACGCTCGGCATGTTCCTCAAGCGAGAGGTCGTCTCGCTCGGCGCCGTCGAGTCGCCGCGCGAGGAGTTCTACGAGGCGGCCAAGCCGACTCCGGCAGCGGTGCCGAAGCCCGCGGAGGCCGCGACCGTGAGCGGGGAGGCGGCCAGGGTCTCCTGACCCTCCGTCGACCGCCGGGCCACCGCCGCCGGGCGGCGGCGTCCCAGGGGCCACCCACCGTCCGTGGTGCGGGTGGCCCTTCGCCGTCTCGACCTCGGCCGACCGGCCCGACTCCCGTGCCGCATAACTCCAATGCGGGACTGCGCGACCGCCCTGCGGGTGTTTACGTGGTGACAGAGCATCCGGGCTCGTGTGTCACGGAGGTGTGCGCCATGGCAGACGCCGCGCAGCGGCTGAGGGACCACGTCGGACAGGTGCTGGGGGCTCCGCTCCCGGTCCGCGTCCGCGCATGGGACGGCTCCGAGGCCGGTCCGCCGGGGGCGCCGGTCATGATCGTCCGCAATCGCCGCGCCCTGCGCCGCCTGCTCTTCAAGCCCGGCGAACTGGGTCTGGCCCGCGCCTGGGTGGCCGGCGACCTCGATGTCGAGGGCGATCTCTACACCGCCCTCGACCTGCTCTCCGGTCTGATCTGGGAGCGAGCGGAGGACGCCCGCACACTCCGACAGGCGCTGCGGGACCCCGAGGCCCGCGCCGCCGTGCGCGGCCTGGTGCGCCTGGGGGGATCGCCGTTGCCCCCGCCCCCTCCCGCGGAGGAGGTCCGGCGGCGTGGAGGCCCCCTGCACACCCGGCGCACCGACCGGCGGGCGATCAGCCACCACTACGACGTCGGGAACGACTTCTACGAGCTGGTCCTCGGCCCGTCCATGGTGTACTCCTGCGCGTACTGGGACGGTCCGACCTCCGGCGAGGACGCTGCCGGGGCCTTGGAGGCGGCCCAGCGGGACAAGCTCGACCTGGTCTGCCGCAAGCTCGGCCTCGGGCCGGGAAGGCGGCTGTTGGACGTCGGATGCGGGTGGGGCTCGATGGCCGTGCGCGCCGCCCGCGAACACGGGGCCGCGGTGGTCGGCGTGACGCTCTCCCAGGAGCAGGCGGCCTACGCTCGTAAACGCGTCGCCGACGAGGGGCTCGCCGACCGTGTCGAGATCCGGGTCCAGGACTACCGGGACATCACGGACGGCCCCTACGACGCGATCTCCTCCATCGGCATGGCCGAGCACGTCGGTGCCGAGCGCTATCTCGACTACGCGCGTGACCTGCACGCGCTGCTGGCACCGGGCGGCAGGCTGTTGAACCACCAGATCGCCCGGCGTCCCCGGAGAGACGAGGGGGCGTACCGGGTGGACGCGTTCATCGACGCCTACGTCTTTCCGGACGGCGAACTGGCACCGCTCGGCGTCACCGTCGCCCAGCTGGAGCGGGCCGGCTTCGAGGTGCGCGACGTGGAGTCGATCCGGGAGCACTACGGACTCACGCTGCGCCGCTGGGTCGCCAATCTGGAGGCGGAGTGGGAGCGGGCGGCGACACTGGCCGGGGCCGGTCGGGCCCGCGTCTGGCGGTTGTACATGGCGGCCTCCGCCCTCGCCTTCGAACGCAACCGCATCGGTGTGAACCAGGTGCTGGCCGTGCGGACCCCGGAGGACGGCGGGTCCGGCCTGTCGCTGCGGGCCCGTGTCTGGACCGGCTGACGGGGTGGGAGGCGGGGCGGTCCTCGCCCCTCCGCTCATCCGCCCCTCTCCTCTCGCACACCCGGGGGCGCGCGAGCGGTCCGGTGGCCCGCCCGGGGGTGCGACGGCTCGACGCGCGTCGCCGGTTCGGGTGCCCGCCGGGAGGGGCAGGCGGACCCGGGCTTCGCGCCGTCCGGCGGGGTACGCGGCGCGATAACAGGTCGGCCGCCCCGGGTGGGCCGGTGAAATTCCGTCATTCGCCACCCGGGCGGTGGTGCCGCACGCAAGGCTATGGGCAGGCGTGGTTGGTCCGCTTGAGTGACTGATGCCCTCTCAGGCGGCAATAAAATAAGACAACATCGGATCAGCGTTCCGCCGTCGGGGCGATACGCCCCCGATATGGTCGGCACCTCTGCGCGGACCCCCGCGACCTGCCCGGATGGTGGAACGCAGACACGGCGAGCTTAAACCTCGCTGCCCCCTCGCGGGCGTGCCGGTTCGAGTCCGGCTCCGGGCACCACCACGCGGCGCCCGCCCCGGGTTACCCGTCCTCGCCCGGGACTTCGACTTCGGCGCGGACTCCGGATGCGTGCCGGCCGGAAATCCCCCCTCGGTGAGGGATCCTCGCACCCTCGCGTTCGTCGTCGTCCGCGCTCGCCGTCACGGGCGAAAGAGGACCGGGTGTCCGGATGGCACCGGTTCGGGTGGGTAACCGGCCTCGTTCGGGTGAGGTGCCTCACAGTCGGCCCGTCACTCCTCGCGGGTGACGACCCCTCGGGTCGTCGGACGACCCCTGCGGTGCGGGGAATCGGGGTACGGCGTAGCGTGTTGGACGGTATCGGGGGGGAAAGATCCTCCCCAGGCACTAGGGTCAACCCTTTGCCGTTCCATTACTCTTTGAGCCAAGGCCTACGCAGTGTGGCCATGGAGGAGTGAAATGAGGAGCAGAAACCCGGTCTTCTCGCGACGGGGGTTCAGCCGCGACAGCGGCTACGCGGGCTTCGGCGCCGCGCCGCAGGCCGGGGGACCCGCCGTCGCCACGCAGGCCGACCCGCAGGCGCCGGTGGCCGGCAACCCGTACGCGCAGAACCCCTACGCCCAGCAGGACGTCCTGCAGGGCGCGCCGCCGCAGGGGCCCGTCGCGGGCCGCATGACGATGGACGACGTCGTCGTCCGCACGGCCTCCACCCTCGGTCTCCTCGTCGTGGCCGCGGCGCTCTCCTGGGCGCTGCTGCCGGTCGACGAGGCCAACCTCGGGCGGTCCTACGGCATCGCCATCGGTGCCGCCCTGATCGGCATGGTCCTGGCGCTGGTCCAGTCCTTCAAGCGCAAGGCGTCGCCGCCGCTCATCCTGGCGTACGCGGCGTTCGAGGGGGTCTTCCTCGGCGTCGTCTCCAACGTCGTCGACACCCACATCGCCAACGGCGCCGCGATGCAGGCGGTGATCGGCACGATGGCGGTCTTCGCGGGTGTGCTGGTGGCCTACCGGGCGGGCTGGATCCGGGTCAACCGTCGGTTCTACGGCTTCGTCATGGCCGCCGCGATGGGCTTCGTCCTGCTGATGGGGGTGAACCTGCTCTTCGCCGTCTTCGGTGGTGGTGACGGGCTGGGCTTCCGCAGCGGCACGCTGGGCATCGTCTTCGGCGTCGTCGGCATCATTCTCGGTGCCTGTTTCCTGGCCTTGGACTTCAAGCAGGTCGAGGACGGCATCGCCTATGGCGCGCCGCGTGAGGAGTCCTGGCTCGCGGCCTTCGGTCTGACCATGACCCTGGTCTGGATCTACCTGGAGTTCCTCCGTCTGATCTCCATCCTCAACAGCAGCGACTGACCTCGTCCCGCGTTCGCGCGGGCAGGTGGAAGGGCCCCGGTCTCCGGGGCCCTTCGTCGTGGTGGGGGTGCCGGGTCGTCAGAGGAGTCTGCGCGCGGCTCTCCTCAGAGCGTGCTCGTGGATGATCGCCTTGGCGTGGCCGTACGCGAGGTCGTGTTCGTGGCGGAGCCAGCTGACCTTCTCCTCGAAGGGGAGGGCCGGCCCCTCCTCGACGGTGCGCAGCCAGTCGGAGATCTGCCGGCCGGTGCGGTGTGGGATGCGGGCGAGCAGATTGCGGTGGGTCTCCTCCGAGAGGACGTGGGACATCGGCGCCTCCGGGCTCCTGGGCTGTAGGCCGGTCCTTGCCGTCACCGTGCCCGAGCGGTCGCCTGTTGGCAACACCCCCACGGGTGAGCGTACGCTCACGCCGTGGTTGATACGACGCCCTTGACCCGAGCGGTGGACCGCTTCGCCGATCGGCTGCGGGCCGCTCCGCAGAGTCGGTTGCAGCGCGGGGCCGCCGCCGAGGCGCTGGAGTTGGCCCGGGAGTTGGCCCGGCGGGCCCAACTGGCCGAGGACCCCGCGCGCGAGCCCCTGCGGATGCCCGACGCCGGCATGTTCGCCGCCGCGGACCAGATCGGGGTGGCCGCCCACGACCTGGCTCTGGTGCTGCGCGGCGACGACGAGGTCGCGGAGGCGGTGCGGTTGGTGGAGGAGGCGCGGAGCAGGGCCGGGGTCTGAGCCCACGCGCGCCGGCGCGGGCCCGGAGGCCGATCGGCGTGCGAAGCACGCCCTCTAGCGCGACGCGACGACCCTGTCGGCCAAGAGGTACACGTGCTCCGTCCGGCAGGCGAAGGTCAGGGCGTAGGCGCCGGAGATGCCCGAGCCGCCGAGCAACGTCGGTCGGTCTCCTTCCCGCAGCGCCGCGGAGAGGCGTTCCGCCGTCTCGCGGTGGCCGGGGGTGAGGCACAGGGTGGTGCCGTCGGCGAACACGTAGACGTCGAGGGTGCCCAGTGGGCCGGGGCGGACATCGGCGAGCTCCACCCGGTCGGCGGCGAGTTCCGTCAGCACCGCGCCGGTGGTCTGCGGGTCCTCGGCACCCGACACCCGGTGGGGGACGAAGTCGGGGTGGGAGGGGTGCCGACGTCGGGCCGCGGCAAGGTCGGCCGAGTCCCCGACCGCCCCGGTCGGCTCGTCGCTCTCCCATGCCGGCTCTGCGACGGACTCCAGGCCGTCCAGGTCGGTCGGGCCGCACGGGCCGGCTTCGGCCTCGGCCAGTCCGAGCAGCAGGCGGGTGTCGCCGTCCCGGGTCTCCCGGGCGGCCCAGAAAGCGCGTGCCTCGGCCAGCTCCCGTTCGCGTTCCTCGGCCAGCGCCTCGGTGATCGCGGCGCGTATCTCCTCCGCCTCGGGGGTGGTGCGGGCCGCCGGGACGCGCCGCGCGGCGGCGACGTCGACCCGGTGGGCGAGGAGGTCCGCGTGCAGGGCCGCGACCTGCCTGCGCAGTACGAGGACGCCGCGCAGGACGGCGACGCCCACCGCGCCTGTGGCGGCCGTGGTGAGCAGCAGGGCGATCGATGTGGCGCTCACGACGTACTCCCGATTGCAGGTCGAGCCCGACTTCTCCCCTCAGCTTGACGGGTCCACTGACCCGCTGTCAGTGCGGGGCGTCCCCCATCGGCCTCGATCGCGGCGCCTGGACGCCTGGATCAAGCTCCTGACCTGCGCAGTCATCCCGTTGAGGGAGATTTGTCACATCCCGGAGGAGACCAGGTCACGAAATGGCCCGGACCTCGGACGTTCCCGCTCCGGGCGGCGCCCCGCCTCGCCGCGTGGCGGGGCGGTGACGTGGAGTGTCGTCGGCCCCTCGCCCTCACGCCGGCTCGCGGGCACCCCGTCCGAGGTCTCGCCCGGGCGTCAGTCGAGGCGTTCGACGATCATGGCCATCCCCTGGCCCCCGCCGACGCACATCGTCTCCAGGCCGAACTGCTTGTCGTGCCACCGCAGGGAGTTGATCAGTGTGCCGGTGATCCGCGCGCCGGTCATGCCGAAGGGGTGTCCCACCGCGATGGCACCGCCGTTGACGTTCAGCTTGTCCAACGGGATGCCGAGGTCTCGGTAGGAGGGGATGACCTGGGCGGCGAAGGCTTCGTTGATCTCGACGAGGTCGATGTCGTCGATGGTGAGCCCGGCGCGGCGCAGGGCCTGTCGGGAGGCCTCGACCGGCCCCAGTCCCATGATCTCGGGGGACAGGCCGGAGACGCCCGTGGACACGATCCGGGCCAGTGGCGTGATGCCCAGTTCGCGGGCCTTGACGTCACTCATGATCACCAGGGCGGCGGCTCCGTCGTTGAGCGGGCAGCAGTTGCCCGCGGTGACCAGGCCGTCGGGGCGGAAGACCGGCTTCAGGCCCGACACGCCCTCCAGGGTGACCCCGGCCCGGGGCCCGTCGTCCGCGGACACGACGCTACCGTCGGGCAGCGTGACGGGGGTGATCTCGCGCTCCCAGAAGCCGTCGGCGATGGCCTGTTCGGCGAGATTCTGCGAGCGGACGCCGAACTCGTCCATCTCCTGACGCGTGATGCCCCGGGACCGGGCGAGGTTCTCGGCGGTCTGACCCATCGCGATGTACGGATCCGGGGTCAGCCCGTCCTCGCGCGGGTCGTGCCAATCGGTGCCCTCCAGCGTGGCGACCTCGGCCGTGCGGGCCTCCGCGTCGGCGAACAGGGGGTTGTGCGTGTCGGGCAGGCTGTCGGAATTGCCCTTGGCGAACCGGGAGACCGTCTCGACGCCGGCGGAGACGAAGACGTCGCCCTCTCCGGCCTTGATCGCGTGCAGCGCCATCCGGCTGGTCTGGAGCGAGGAGGAGCAGTACCGGGTGATCGTGCAGCCCGGCAGGTGGTCCATGCCCATCTGCACGGCCACGATCCGGCCGAGGTTGTTGCCCTGTTCACCGCCGGGCAGGCCGCAGCCGAGCATCAGGTCGTCGATGTCCTCCGGCGGCAGCTCGGGCACCTTGGCGAGCGCGGCCCGCACGATCTCGACGGTGAGGTCGTCCGGACGGAGGTCCTTCAAGGAGCCCTTGAAAGCGCGGCCGATGGGGGAACGGGCGGCTGAGACGATCACGGCTTCGGGCATCACGGCTCCATGGCGGGGTGCGAGGGTCGGGCGCGTCCGTTGGGAAGTTACCCGTCCGTATGGCCTGGGTCACCTGTGACGGGGTGTGACGTGGGCCGCAGCTGTCCAAGCGCTTGCTTGGACAGCGGCGTCACCCCGAGCGCGGCGTCGGGGCGGCGTCCGGCTCCGTGACCCGGCGGCGCCGGCGCCGCTTGAGCAGCGCCCATCGGGCTCGTGGTCCGGAGGGCATCGCCGCCGTCACCTCGGTACCGGCCTCGGAGGCGGCCTCCGCGGCTGCCCGCGCGACCGGCAGAAAACCCTCCCGGCGGCCCACGTCCGGGCGCTCCTCGTCGGCCGGCCACAGGCCCAGTGCCGAACAGACCGTCGGGAGCAGCGCCATGGCGGCCGTGGCGTACCCCTCGGCGGAGGGGTGGTAGTTGTCCGGGCCGAAGAGCTCTCGCGGGTTCTGCGCGAACTCCGGCCCCAGTAGATCGCCCAGGGACACCGTCCGGCCGCCCTGCTCCACGACTCCGATGGTCTGCGCCGCCGCCAGCTGCCGTGAGGCGCGGCGGGCCAACCAGCGCAGCGGCTGCCAGACCGGTTCGATGGTGCCGAGGTCCGGGCAGGTGCCGACGACGACCTCGGCGCCCGCCGTGCGCAGCCGCCTGACCGCCGCCGCGAGGTGCCGGACCGATGTCGTGGCCGGCATCCGATGGGTGACGTCGTTGGCGCCGATCATGATCACGCAGATGTCGGGGGCTTGTGCGTGCTCCCCGAGCACGGCGGTCACCTGCCGTGACAGGTCGTCCGACCGGGCTCCGGTCAGCGCCACCGACACCAGCCGCACCGGACGCTCGGCGACCGCCGCCACCCCGGACGCCAGCAGCGCCCCGGGAGTCTGCCCGGCCCGGTGCACCCCCTGGCCGGCCGCCGTCGAGTCGCCCAGCATCGCCAGCCGCAGCGGCTCCTCTCGCCCGGCGCCCTCCCCGGCCGCCCCGCCTCCGTAGAGGCCGCCCGCGTCCGGCACGCGGTCCGGTGTGCCGACGCCCACCCGCCGCCGGGCCAACTGCACCTCCGCCAGCAGCAGCCCCACGGCGGCGGCACCGGCCAGGCCGACACCGCCGCCGCCGTACGCCGCACCCGCCGCGATCCGCCGGGCCACCCTCGCCCTCGCCATGTCGCTCACGCGCCGCCGTCACCTCCTCCGAGCCGTACCCACTCCTTGCCCCGTAGCGCACGCCGTCCAATCTCGGCCACCTGGGAACGAACACCAAGGGGCAGCCACAGGCCATAGGCTGGCGGAACCATCACGACGGCAATCTTTCGCAGCATCCGGAGACAACGGTGCATTTCCACGACTCGATGATCAGCCTCGTCGGCGACACCCCGCTGGTGAGACTCAACAGCGTGACCGACGGCATCAGGGCCACCGTCCTGGCCAAGGTGGAGTACTTCAACCCGGGCGGGTCGGTGAAGGACCGCATCGCCCTGCGCATGATCGAGGCGGCCGAACAGAGCGGCGAGCTGAGGCCCGGCGGCACCATCGTGGAGCCGACGAGCGGCAACACGGGCGTCGGCCTCGCCATCGTGGCCCAGCAGAAGGGCTACAAGTGCGTTTTCGTCTGCCCGGACAAGGTGTCGACGGACAAGATCAACGTGCTGCGCGCCTACGGCGCCGAGGTCGTCGTGTGTCCCACGGCCGTGGACCCCGAGCACCCGGACTCCTACTACAACGTCTCGGACCGTCTGGTGCGGGAGACCCCCGGCGCCTGGAAGCCCGACCAGTACTCCAATCCGAACAACCCGCTGTCCCACTACCACTCGACCGGCCCCGAGCTGTGGGAGCAGACCGAGGGGCGGATCACCCACTTCGTCGCCGGCGTCGGCACCGGCGGCACGATCTCGGGCACCGGCAAGTACCTCAAGGAGGTCGGCGAAGGACGGGTGCGAGTGATCGGCGCGGACCCCGAGGGCTCCGTGTACTCCGGCGGCTCCGGGCGCCCGTACCTGGTCGAGGGCGTCGGTGAGGACTTCTGGCCGACCGCATACGACCGGACGGTCGCCGACGAGATCGTGGCCGTCTCCGACAAGGACTCCTTCCAGATGACCCGGCGGCTGGCCCGCGAGGAGGGCCTGCTGGTCGGCGGCTCCTGTGGCATGGCCGTCGTGGCCGCGCTGAAGGTCGCCTCGCGACTGGGCGAGGACGACGTGGTGGTCGTCCTGCTCCCGGACAGCGGACGGGGGTACCTCAGCAAGATCTTCAACGACGAGTGGATCGGCCAGCACGGCTTCGGCGAGGACAAGCCGAGCACGGAGCCCACCGCCGGTCGGGTCCTGGCGCAGAAGGCCGACGCGGAGTCCGGCGGCATCCCGAACTTCGTGCACATGCACCCCACGGAGACCGTGGGTGAGGCGATCAAGGTGCTGCGCGAGTTCGGGGTGTCGCAGATGCCCGTGGTCGCGCCCGGTGCCGGGCACCCCGACGTGATGGCCGGAGAGGTGATCGGGGCCGTGGAGGAACGGGTGCTGTTGCACGCCCTCTACACCGAACACACGCCCGCCGACACCCCCCTGCAGAAGCACCTGTCGGAGGCGCTGCCGGTGGTGGGGTCCGGCGAGCCGCTGGCCCGCCTGATGTCGGCCCTGGAGGGCCGTGACGCCGCCGTGGTGCTCGTCGACGGCAAGCCCGCCGGGATCGTCACCCGGCAGGACCTGCTGGCCTTCCTCACCGCCACGGGCGGCTGATCCGCCCGGAGGACGCGCCGGTCCCGCGCCCGACGGGGTGCCCCGTCCTCCCGCCGGGGCACCAGCGGGCCCGGCGGCAGGAGGTCTCGGGGTCAGCCGCCGACAACGGCGTGGACCACGCCGACTCCCGCCCCGACGGTGGCGAGGAACCCGCCCGCTCCCGCCATCACCATCGTCACGGCCATGGCGACCCCGATCACGTGGCCGGTGGTGCGGACGGTGCCGGTGTCCCGCTCGGTGAGTCGGTGCGCGTGGCACTCCTCGATCACGGACTCGATCGTCATGGCGCTCGGGGTTCCTTTCGGGGACGTTCGTCGGGGGTGGGGCGAGGGCGGTCAGCCGATCACGGCCAAGCCCAGCCCCGCGCCCACGACGCAGCCCGCGATTCCGCCGATGATCGCCGATCCGCCGAGAAGATAGGCGGGGGTGGCACCGGTCGGCGGGGGCTCCCGACGCGAGGTTCCCGCGTCCTCCTCCGACAGACGCCCGGTGGGCAGGCGCGCTGCGTCGATTGGGGGCGTCACGCTCGTCACGACTCCTCATTCCGGCTGACGGGCTGGCGTTCTCCTGACCACGATCGGCGCTCTTCGAGGCCCCGGATGTCCCGAGGACGGCCCGTGTCCCGGGGGAATTCGCCTACTCCGGCCGGGGGACACGCCCGCCGAGACACGCACGACCTCGGCGCGCCGCCACCGGAAAGGGGCGCGGGACCTCGGACGGGGCGCCGGAGTCGGGGGCCCGGGTCCCACGCCGCGAACCGCGATCCCGTGGCCGAGAGGCGAGGGCGCACGCTCGTTCGCCCCGTCCGGGAGGCTTCGCGGAAGTGCTACGCCCGCGTCACGTCCGCGCAACACGCCCTTGACACCGGCCCGGCAGATTGTGCGCGTCGGTCGGACGCGGGTCCGTTCCCGGGGATCGTGCGGGAGGAGCGTGGTCGATCGGTGCCGAACGGCGTCAGGACCTCCGGAGCGGCTCCCGGACCTCCACGGACGCCAGGGACGCGACGCCTGGCTCCACGGCCGACGCGCGTCGCGCGGGGACCGCCGTCGTCCCGCCCCCCGACGACGGGGGTGCGGCGGTCCTCGCGCGCACAATCCGGCCCCACGTCCCCGCCCTGCCCACACGCGGGCTCCCCCGCCCGCTGCGCGCACAATCCGGCCCCACGTCCCCGCCCTGCCCACACGCGGGCTCCCCCGCCCGCTACCCTGCCGTCGGCTCCGGCGCACGTCGCCTCCTCCGCCCGACCGCGCACGACGGGCGGAGGAAGGTACGGCGTACGCCCTGTCAGCCCCGCCGTTCTCCCAGTAGCCTGACGGGGCGTGACGAGAAGAGACAGCACCACCACGACCAGACGCGCGGTCGTCAAGGCCGCTGCCGCCACCGCCGTCGCCGGTTCCTTGACGGCCGGCACCGCCTCGGCCTCCGCCACCTCGCTCCCCGCCGCCACGCGGTCCTCCGAGCACACCGGACCGCTCTTCCTGCACGGCGTGGCCTCCGGCGACCCGCTCCCCGACGGCGTCCTCCTGTGGACCCGCGTCACCCCGACACCCGACGCCCGGCCCGGCTCCGGCCTGGGGCCGGACACCGAGGTCGGCTGGGAGGTCGCGGCCGACCGCGGGTTTACCCGGATCCTGGCCCGGGGGAGCTCCACCGCCACCACCGCGTCCGACCACACGGTCAAGGTCGACGTACGGGGGTTGGGCCCGGCCACCGTCTGCTACTACCGATTCAGCGCCCAGGGCGCGGTGTCGCCCGTCGGCCGGACCCGCACCGCGCCCGCCGAGGACGCCGCCGTGTCCCGCCTCCGGTTCGGCGTGGCCTCCTGCGCCAACTGGGAGTCGGGGTACTTCGCGGCCTACCGACACCTCGCCGCGAGGACCGACCTGGACGCCGTCGTCCACCTCGGCGACTACATCTACGAGTACGGCACCGGCCGCATCCCCGACGAGGAATACGTGATCAGGAGGCACCAGCCCACGCACGAGATCCTCACCCTGGCCGACTACCGCCTCCGGCACGGCACCTACAAGACCGACGCCGACCTCCAGGCGATGCACGCCGCCCACCCCCTCGTCGCCATCTGGGACGACCACGAGATAGCCAACAACAACTGGTCCGGCGGCGCGGAGAACCACACCCCGGGCGGCGAGGGCGACTACGCCGCGCGCGCCGCCGCCGCGAAGCGGGCGTACTTCGAGTGGATGCCGGTCCGCGCCTCCACCGCCGGTACGGTCTACCGACGCCTGCGCTTCGGGACACTGGCCGACCTGCACCTGCTGGACCTCCGGTCCTTCCGCTCGCAGCAGGCGACCGTGGGAAGCAAGGACGTCGACGACCCGGATCGCACCATCACCGGACGCGCGCAGTTGGACTGGTTGAAGTCGGGACTGGAGTCCTCCCGGGCGACCTGGCGGCTGGTCGGCACCTCGGTGATGATCTCCCCGATCGCCTTCGGTTCGCTGCCCGCCCATCTGCTCGCCCCGCTCGCCGAGCTCCTGGGGGTGCCACGCGAGGGGCTCGCGGTCAACGTCGACCAGTGGGACGGCTACACCGACGACCGCCGGGAGTTGCTCGGGCACCTGGTGGATCGCGGCATCGAGAACACCGTCTTCCTCACCGGGGACATCCACACGGCCTGGGCCAACGACGTGCCGGTCAAGGCCGCGACCTATCCGCTCTCGGCCTCCGCCGCCTCCGAGTTCGTGGTGGCCTCGGTGACCACGGAGAACCTCGACGACGTCCTGCGCGTGGCGCCCGGCACGGTCTCGGTCGTCGCCAGCGGGGCCGTGCGGCTCGCCAACCGCCACGTCAAATGGGTCGACATGGACAACCACGGCTACGGCGTGCTCGACGTGACCGCCGACCGTTCCCAGATGGACTACTACACCCTGTCCGACCGGACCAAGGCCGACGCCACGGTCTCGTGGGCCCGCTCCTACCGCACCCGCAGCGGTACCCAGCGAGTCGAGCGGGTCGACGCGCCGGTGGTCTGACACGTCCACCGGTACGGGTTCCTCGCCGGCGCCGACGCCGATCCGGCGAAGGCGAGGAACCCCGCCGGAGGGGGCCCTGTCTCGATCGTGCGCGCCGCCCCCACCTTCCAGGCCCCCACTGCGGCGACCACCGACTCGCGGGCGGCGCCCCGCCTCGCCCGCCCGGCACCCCGTCGTGCCGAGGGGCACCGCCGGCTGTATAACGGTATGCAGAATCGGTCTCGGATGAATGGGGGAGGGGCGCTGGAGATGAGCGAGAGCAGCGACAGCCCCGCGATGCGGCTGCAGGCGCTCTTCGAGGGGCACCGGTTGACGCCCACGCAACGGCGGATCGCCCACAGCATGGTGCGGCGCGCCGCCGAGGTCCCCTTCCTGTCGAGTGTGGAGCTGGCCGAGTCGGCGGGCGTCAGCCAACCCTCGGTCACCCGCTTCGCGGTCGCCCTGGGCTTCGACGGTTACCCCGCGCTCCGCCGGCGGCTCCGGGAGATCACGCCCGTCGGACCGGCGGGGGAACCGGCATCGGGCAACGAGTACCAGCGGGCGGTGGAGGGCGAGATCGAGAACCTGAGGCACCTCGCCGAGGTGCTCGCGGACCCCGCGCCCGTGCGGGAGGCCGGTCGGCTGCTCGCCGCCACTCGCCCCCTGCCGGTGCTGGGGTTGCGCGCGGCGGCGGCCCAGGCACGCGGTTTCGCCTACTTCGCGGGCAAGGTGCATCCGGACGTCCGGTTGTTGGACGAGGGCGGCACCGTCGTCCTCGACGGTGTCGACGCGGCCGTCCGGGCGGGTGCCACTACGTTGCTCTGCTTCGCGCTCCCGAGGCACCCGCGCGAGGTGGTCGACGCCCTGACCCATGCCAAGGACTCGGGGCTGATCGTGGTGACCGTCGCCGACTCCGCCTTCGCCCCGGTGGCCAAGGCGTCGGACCTGCTGCTGCCGGCCGCCGTCGGGACCGGACTCGCCTTCGACACCGTCTGCGCGCCGATGCTGCTCGGCCGGGTCCTGCTGGAGACGATGTGCGACGCGCTGCCGGACGCGCAGGCACGGCTGGAGGAGTTCGACAGCAGGGCGGCGGCTCGCGGACTCTTCGTGGACTGAGGGTCCGGCACCGCTCTCGGCTCGTGCCCGGACGGTCGGCGCGGTGCCGGTGGCCCCCTTCCGCCGTCGACGCCGCCCGTCCCGGCCTCCGCGGCGACGAGCGTCCCCGTCCTCGGCCCGCGCTCGCGCAGCCGCTCCGTCCCCGGTGTCGGGCGCCCCGCGCTCTCAGATCCGTCTCACGTCCCGGGGCTATCCTGCCGTGCTCGGGAATCCCCTCGAAGGACGAGAGACGGAGGCGGGACGTGACGCGTGGAGGACAGGGGCTTGCTCGGGTGGCCGTCGTCGTGCGGGCGGGGGCCGCGCCGCTGTGGTGGCTCGGAGTGGGCGCGGCCGGGATCGGACTGGTCCAGCCGGGTTGGACGGGACGGCGGATCGGGGTACTGGCGGGTGCCGCCCTCTTCCTGGTGGCCGCCGCCGTGGTGGCGACCGTCCGCCGCTCCCGCTACCGGGCCTTGGCCCGGGCCGCCTCCCGCGCGGGCAGGCAAGACGTGCTGCGGGACCGGGTGGTGACCCTCCGCGACTGGCGACGTGGTCACCGCTGGTGGCTGTTGCTCGCCTTCCTGGCGGCGGTCGGTTCCGCCGTCGTCGTTCCCGCCGCGGGCGGGATGATGTTGGCCGGATGCGGAGTGGGCCTTTGGCTGAAGTCGCTGTGGTTGGGCCGCCTCGAACAGGCGCGGGACGCGTTGCTCTGGGTCCGCGTCGACTGGCTCGCCCGCTCGGGCGGTCCGGTGCGCCAGGAGGTCCGGGGCTATCGGAGCACCGGGGTGGCGGCCGGGGACGCCGCTCCGGGCGGTGCGCGCCGGAGGCCCGTCGCCGCCTGACGCGCGCCCACGCGAGCCCGGGAACCGGCGGCCGGCCGGTCCGGGGCGTGGAACCGGGTCGGTCGCCTCGCGGCGCGCCCACCCACAGGACGCCGAACCGCACAACGCGACGGTGTTGCCATGGCGTGGGGCGCGACCAGTGTCAGATCGCGCCGGAACCGGCACCCCGGCCGGGGGTCCAGTTCCACCGCACGATCCTCTCGGCCAGCTGCGGCAGCCGTGCGTCACCGGGCGCGACGGCGACGTAGAACAATGCCTCGTCCGGGCGCTTGTCGTCGCCGCCCCAGCGGACCACGCCGTCGCACTCGTCGAGGATGCTGCGGATCGCCGCCAGCTGCCGGGGCCAGAACCCGCCGCGGACACCGGCGGGGTAGGCGCCGGGGCGGATCCGGACCGCTGTGCCCGAGACCAGGTTGGACTCGGGGAGCCCCTTGCGGAGCCTGGATGGGTTGTGCCAGCCGGTCACGTCGTCGGGGCGCAGCTCCTCCACCTCGTAGTGGAAGCGGCGGAGCACGTGCACCAGCAGGGTCTCGACGTCGCCGATGCGGACCCGGACGCCCTCCACGGGCAGTCCGGGCACGGGGCGGGTGTAGACGTGTCCGTGGGCGTCGGCGGTCTTCTCCATCTCCCGGCCGTTGGCCGACGGGACGCCGCTGAGGGCGCGTTCGCTGCGCTCCCGCGCCCGTCTCACCGACTCCGGAGCCGCGAGGGCTCCGGACCGGTGGGGTTCGCGAAGGCAGGGGAGGAGAGCGGTTGAGCGGCGACGACGGTGCCCGCGGCCAGGAAGGCGGCCCGGCGTAGGACGAGCCGACGGGACAGGCGGGTGGTCACGAGTGGTTGCCCTTCTTGTGGTGTGCGATGACGAACCAGGTCAGGACGAGCGCGCCGATGCCGAACAGCAGCGTCGCGGGGTTGTTGAATCGCTTGGCTGCGCGCACCATTTCGTCGGCCATGGGCCGGTTCCTCGCTGGGGGGGCATCCGTCGTTGTCCGGACCAGGCCCGGGGCACGGGCGGTTCAGGTCGGACACGGGTGGCACGCGCCCGCCGCGGTCATGTGTCAGGGGTAGTGGCTGCGGTGGCGGAGTCCGTGGCCTGTCGTGCGCGGCATCCTAGACACACCGTCATCACGCGTCGCGGAGGCAACCGCATCGCCGGCCGGAAAGCGATGGCCGCTTGCGGTGAAATCCGGTTCCCCTGTCGGATCCGTCGGTCGCTGAACAGGTCCGATACGCGGAACACGCCGTACCCCGCAGTACAGGGAGCTTCGCCCCGTTTGTCGCGTGGATGGCACGTGAACCCAATCCGATGACGAGCGGGGGGGAGCGGTGCGTTTTCGGGCCTGGTGAGCATTGGACTCTCGTCGTTCTGACCAACCGTCATGCCGGGTGTGTGCGGGCGCGGACCGTGCCTCTGGACGGCGCGGATTTCGGTATCGGTGGGCCGACCGGCGGCGACGGGCGTAGGTCGGAGTACCGCCTCTTCCTCGGCATCGTCGCCCGTCACCCGGCGAAGTCCGCCTCCCCCCGGTGCGTCGCCGCCGTCACGAGCGCGTCGGTGTGGTCGCCTCCCGCCTCGGCCACGATCTCCCGAGTGGTCTGGGCGTCGCGGACGACGGCGAAGCGTGTCCTCCCGGACGCGTCCTCGTGGTAGCCGTGGACCGGTGGCCGCGCCAGGGAGTTGTAGGCGTAATGGTGGGCGAAGTAGTAGGCCCCGGTGTCCAGCGCCGCCGCGTGGTCGCCGGGCTCCAGCTCGGGCATCGAGCGGCCCGCGGCCAGCAGGTCGCCGGCGAAACAGGCGGGGCCCGCCACGTCCTGGATCAGCGGCGGGCCGCCCTTGGGCGCCCCGGAGGAGTCGTAGGCGACGATCCGCAGCGGCCACGTCGCCGGTGCGTAGACCGTGCGCGTCGCGACCTGCACGCCGGCGTGGGTGATCGCCACCCGTCTGCCCCCCGCCCGCTTGGTGTACTCCACACGGGTCACCACCACGCCGTGCTTGGCCAGCAGGGACCGGCCGAACTCCGTCACCAGTGCGTACCGGCCGGTGAAGAGGTCGGGCACGGCGGCGCGCAGGAGGTCCGCGTAGGCGGCGAAGGTGGGGGAGGTCGCGTCGGAGGCGAAGTTCACCGGCAGTCCGCCGCCGATGTCGAGAGTGTCGATCCGGCGATGCCCGGCCCTGGCGTTGATCTCCTCGGCGAGGAGGCAGGTCTGCCGGACCCCCTCGGCCATCAAGGCGGGCGGCACGCCCTGGGAGCCCGTGTGGACGTGCAGCCGGGTCAGCCAGGGGCGCCGCAGGCACGCCCGCACGACCCACTCCCGGGCGCCCTCGTCGCGGAGTGCCACGCCGAACTTGGAGGTCGCCGTGGCCGTCGAGAGTGCCTCGATCGACCCACCTCCGACCTGGGGGTTCACCCGCAGGCCGAGGGACGGGCGACCGGGGGCCGACCCCAGCAGCGCGTCGAGGCGCGCCAGCTCCTGGGGTCCGTCGGCGTTGACGGCGACGCCGAGGGCCAGCGCCTCGCGCAGGTCGGCCGGGGTTTTCGCGGGGGAGTCCCACACCGTCCGCTCGGGTGGTACTCCGGCGGCGCGGGCCAGTGCCAGCTCGCCCGGGCCGGCGACCTCGGCGCCCATTCCCTCGTCGCGGAGCAGTCGCAGGACGGGCACCAGCGGGGAGGCCTTCACGGCGAAGGTGTGCAGCACGGGAGTGCCGGGCGGCAGCACCGCGTCGAAGGCGGCCCGTAGACCGGCCGCCGATTCCCGGACGCCGGCCACGTCCAGCAGTGCCACCATCGGGGTGTCGGGACCGAGCAGCCTCTGTGTCACGGCGGCCCGCACCGCGCGGTCCCGCCGGGCGACCCTTCGCGCGTCGGCCCCGGCGGCCGGGGCGGGCGGCGGGCGGTCGCTCGCGGGCCCTCGGGTGTCCGCCTCGCCGCTCTCCATGCGTCCCAGCGAAACACCCGGGGGAGGTCCTCGCCGGCCCCGACCCCCGTATTGACTGGTTCTATTCAGCGGTACAGGATGTGAATATCCGAGTGCGCGGTTCGGCCGTCCCGCGGTGAGCGGGCCATCAGGAGGCAGCCCATGTCAGGACCCCGGTCAGTCCGAGCGCCCCGCGGCGGCCGGCGGACCGCGCGGGGGTGGCCCCAGGAGGCCGCCCTGCGCATGTTGCGGAACAACCTGGACCCGGAGGTCGCCGAGCACCCCGACCGCCTGGTCGTCTACGGCGGCAGCGGCAAGGCGGCGCGCGACTGGCGCTCCTTCGACGCCATGGTCCGCACCCTGGAGTCCCTCCGCGAGGACGAGACGATGCTGGTCCAGTCCGGTCGGCCGGTCGGCGTCCTGCGGACCCACGAGTGGGCCCCCCGCGTCCTCATCGCCAACTCCAACCTCGTCGGCGACTGGGCGAACTGGGACGAGTTCCGCCGGCTGGAGGCGCTCGGGCTGACGATGTACGGCCAGATGACGGCCGGTTCCTGGATCTACATCGGCACCCAGGGCATCTTGCAGGGCACCTACGAGACCTTCGCCGCCATCGCCGCCAAGCGGTTCGGCGGCACGCTCGCCGGGACCGTCACGCTGACGGCGGGCCTCGGCGGCATGGGTGGCGCCCAGCCGCTCGCCGTCACCATGAACGACGGTGTGGCCCTCTGCGTCGACTGCGACCCGCGCGCCATCGACCGACGGCTCGCGCACGGGTTCCTCGACGTCCGGGCCGACTCCCTCGACCACGCGCTGCGGCTCGCCGAGGAGGCCAGGGACGCCCGCCGGCCGCTCTCCGTCGGGGTCCTGGGCAACGCCGCCGAGGTGGTGCCCGGGCTGCTGGCCACCGGCGCGCCGATCGACATCGTCACCGACCAGACCTCCGCCCACGACCCGCTGGCCTACCTGCCCCTCGGTGTGGACTTCGCCGACATGGCGGACGCCGCCGCCCAGGACCCGACCGGATTCACCGCCCGTGCCCGGGAGTCCATGGCACGGCACGTCGAGGCCATGGTGGGCTTCCTCGACGCGGGCGCCGAGGTGTTCGACTACGGCAACTCCCTGCGCGGCGAGGCGAGACTCGCCGGATACGACCGCGCCTTCGCCTTCCCCGGCTTCGTGCCCGCCTACATCCGGCCGCTGTTCTGCGAGGGCAAGGGGCCCTTCCGGTGGGCGGCCCTCTCCGGCGACCCGACCGACATCGCCAGGACCGACCGGGCCGTCCTCGACCTGTTCCCGGAGAACGAGTCGCTGGCGCGGTGGATCCGGATGGCCGGCGAGCGCGTTCGGTTCCAGGGGCTGCCCGCGCGGATCTGCTGGCTCGGGTACGGAGAGCGGGACCGGGCCGGCGAGCGGTTCAACGACATGGTGGCGAGCGGGGAACTGGCGGCGCCGATCGTGATCGGGCGGGACCACCTCGACTGCGGCTCGGTCGCCTCCCCTTACCGCGAGACCGAGGCGATGCTCGACGGCTCCGACGCCATCGCCGACTGGCCGCTGCTCAACGCCATGGTCAACGTGGCCTCCGGTGCCTCCTGGGTCTCCGTGCACCACGGCGGAGGCGTCGGCATGGGCCGGTCGATCCACGCCGGCCAGGTCACCGTCGCGGACGGCACGGCGCTCGCCGGGGAGAAGATCCGCCGGGTGCTCACCAACGACCCCGGTATGGGCGTCGTCCGCCACGTCGACGCCGGCTACGAACGCGCGGACGCCGTGGCGAGGGAACGCGGCGTCCGCGTGCCGATGCGCGAGGGGGACGCGGGGTGAGCTTCCACGGAATGTGGGCGGAGCTTCTCCCGGTCGGCCGTTCCTCCGCCACCGGCGGCTACCGGCGGTTCGGCTGGACCGCCGCAGACGCGGAATGCCGTGCCTGGTTCGTCCGGCAGGCGGGGGAGCGGGGGCTGTCCCAGGAGACGGACCGCAACGGCAACCAGTGGGCCTGGCTCGGCGACCCGGCCCGGGGTGACGCCGTCGTCACCGGATCGCATCTCGACTCGGTGCCGGACGGTGGGGCCTTCGACGGCCCGCTCGGGGTGGTGTCCGCCTTCGCCGCCCTCGACGAACTCCGCTCCCGGGGCGCCGTGCTCCGCAGGCCCCTCGGCATCGTCAACTTCGCCGAGGAGGAGGGGGCCCGCTTCGGTCCGGCCTGCCTGGGGTCCCGGCTTCTCACCGGCGCGCTGGACGCCGAGCGCGCCCGCCGGCTGACCGACGGGGACGGCGTCACCCTCCCCCGGGCGATGGAGGCCGCCGGTCAGGACCCCGACGCCATCGGCCCCGATCCGGAGCGGCTCGCGAGGATCGGGGCCTTCGTCGAACTCCACGTCGAGCAGGGGCGCGCTCTGGAACTCACCGGCGACCCCGTCGGCGTCGCGTCGGCCATCTGGCCGCACGGTCGGTGGCGGTTCGACTTCCGGGGCGAGGCCAACCACGCCGGCACCACCCGCCTGGCCGACCGACACGACCCCATGATCGGTTACGCCGAGACCGTCCTCGCGGCCCGCCGGGAGGCGGAACGGACGGGTGCCGTCGCCACGTTCGGCAAGGTCGCCGTCGAGCCGAACGGCGTCAACGCCGTCCCCTCCCTCGTGCGCGGCTGGCTCGACGCCCGCGCGCCGGCTCCGGACACCCTCGACACCCTCGTCGGCGCCGTGGAGCGGGCCGCCCGGCGCCACGCCGCGGCCCACGGCGTCGCCCTCGACGTGGCACGCGAGTCCCTCACCCCCCTCGTCGACTTCGACCACGGCCTGCGGGACGCGCTGGTCCGCCTCCTGGCCCGGGACGCCGACCCCTCCCGCCGGGTGCCGGTGCTGGGCACCGGGGCCGGACACGACGCCGGAGTCCTCTCCGGGGCGGTCCCGACGGCCATGCTGTTCGTGCGCAACCCCACGGGGGTGTCCCACTCCCCGGCCGAGTTCGCCGCCGAGGACGACTGCGTGGCGGGGGTCCTGGCGCTCGCCGACGTACTGGAAGGACTGGCCCGCACGTGATGCCCGCAGGTGAACGCCCTCTCCGTCGCCCACCGTCCACCCGAAGCGCGCCCCGGCCCAAGCCCCCTTCGGGGAACCTCCGGCCGGGCCTTCGCCGCGCCGGTCGGAGGTTCGGTCCGGGCGAGCGGGGTCCCCTTCCCGGCATGCGGGCCTCGGTGGCCCCCGGGGAGGCGTGATGACCGCCCCGCCGCGCGTCTACTGGCTGGAGCACGGCTGGCTCGGCACCCATGTGGAGCCCGGGGTGGCCGTGGAGGTGGCCGACGGGCGCTTCACGGCGGTCCGCACCGACGTCGAGGCGCCGCCGTCCGGCGCGGAGGTCCTGCGCGGGCTGACGCTTCCGGGGTTGGCCGACGTCCACAGCCACGCCTTCCACCGGGCCCTGCGCGGCACCGTCCAGGTCGGCTCCGGCACCTTCTGGACCTGGCGCGAGGTCATGTACGCCGTCGCCGAACGACTGACCCCGGAGAGCTACCACCGCCTGGCCCGCGCCGTGTACGCGGAGATGGCCCTGGCCGGGATCACCTCGGTGGGGGAGTTCCACTACGTGCACCACGCTCCCGGCGGGAAGCCGTACGCCGAGCCGAACGTCATGGGGGAGGCGTTGATCCAGGCCGCCGCCGACGCCGGCGTCCGCCTCACCCTGCTGGACGCCTGCTATCTGTCCGCCGGCTTCGGCGAGCCCCCTGGGCGTCACCAACTCCGCTTCCACGACGGGACCGCCGAGGACTGGGCGGAGCGCTGCTCCGGTCTGGTGGACCGAGAGCACGCCCGGATCGGGGCTGCGGCGCACTCGGTGCGGGCCGTCCCCGCCGACCAGTTGGGGACGGTGGCCCGCTGGGCCGCGGAACGGGGCGCGCCGCTCCACGTCCACCTGTCCGAGCAGGTCGCCGAGAACGAGGCGTGCCTGGCCGCCCATGGCCGGACGCCGGCCCGGCTCCTCGCCGATCACGGGGTTCTCGGGCCGCGAGCCACGGCGGTGCACGGCACCCACCTCACCGACGCCGACGTCGCCCTGCTCGGCGGCAGCGGGACCGGGGCGTGCCTGTGTCCGACCACGGAACGCGACCTCGCCGACGGCATCGGTCCGGCGAGCGCCCTGCGACGGGCGGGGTCGCCGCTGTCCCTGGGCTCCGACAGCCACGCCGTGGTCGACCTCTTCGAGGAGGCCCGCGCGATGGAACTCCACGAGCGGCTGCGCACCCGCGCCCGCGGCCACTGGACGGCCGCCGCGCTGCTGCGGGCCGCCACCGTCGACGGCCACGCCGCGCTCGGCTGGGGGGACGTCGGAGTCATGGAGTCCGGCGCCCGCGCCGACCTGACCACGATCTCGTTGGACTCGGTCAGGACGGCCGGGCCGCCGCCCCGACTGGGCGCCGAGATCGCCGTGTTCGCGGCGACGGCGGCGGACGTGCGGCACACGGTCGTGGCGGGCAGGCACGTCGTCCGGGACGGGGCGCACACGCTCGTGCACGACGTGCCGGCAGAGCTGTCCCGTGCGATCCGGGCGTTGCGCGCGTGAGCGGCCCACCCCGATGTCCCCGTCGACGGCGGCGGACTTCCTTCCACCCCGGGGCGCGGGCCGCGGGTTTCCTCGGAGGTTCGCGTTGAGCGGCAGCACGGTCGTCACCGACATCGGCACCCTCGTCACCAACGACCCGTCACTGGGCGACGGTTCCCCGCTGGGAACCGTGCGGAACGCGGCCGTCGTCCTGGAGGGCGGGAGTGTCGCCTGGGTCGGTGCCACGACCGCGGCGCCCGCCGCCGACCGCCGCGTGGACGCCGGGGGCGGGGCCGTCCTGCCGGGCTTCGTGGACTCGCACTCCCACCTGCTGTTCGCGGGCGACCGCACGGAGGAGTTCGCCGCCCGCATGTCGGGCCGCCCGTACTCGGTCGGCGGTATCCGCACCACCGTGGCGGCCACCCGCGCCGCGAGCGACGAGCGGCTGGAGGCGACTCTCACCCGTCATCTCGCGGAAGCCCTCCGCCAGGGCACGACCACACTGGAGACCAAGTCGGGCTACGGGTTGACCGTCGCCGACGAGGCGCGCGCGCTGCGCGTCGCCGCACGGCACACCGACGAGGTGACCTTCCTCGGCGCCCACGTCGTCCCGCCCGAGCTGGCCGACGACCCCGCCGCCTACGTCGCGCTGGTCACCGGGGAGATGCTCGACGCCTGCGCGCCGCACGCCCGCTGGATCGACGTCTTCTGCGAGCGGGGTGCCTTCGACGGCGACCAGGCCCGCGCCGTCCTCGCCGCCGGCCGGGCCCGGGGCCTCCTGCCACGTGTCCACGCCAACCAGCTCTCGGCCGGGCCCGGGGTCCGTCTCGCGGTCGAGCTCGACGCGGCCAGCGCCGACCACTGCACCCACCTGACCGACGCCGACGTGGACGCCCTGGCACACGGTGACACAGTGGCCACGCTGCTGCCGGGTGCGGAGTTCTCCACCCGGGCCGAGTGGCCCGACGCCCGCCGGCTCCTGGACGCCGGCGTGACCGTCGCACTGTCGACCGACTGCAATCCGGGCTCTTCCTTCACGTCCTCGGTGCCGTTCTGCGTCGCGCTGGCGGTCCGGGACATGGGCATGACGCCCGACGAGGCGGTCTGGGCCGCCACCGCGGGCGGCGCGCGGGCCCTGCGCAGGGACGACGTCGGTCGTCTCGGACCCGGCGCCCGCGCGGACCTGATCCTGCTCGACGCCCCGAGCCACGTCCACCTCGCCTACCGCCCCGGCGTTCCCCTGGTCCGGGCCGTGTGGCGGCGTGGGGCGAGGGTGGTCTGAGCGTGGGGCGCCGGAGAGAAGACGGGGAAGCGCGAGGGGCGGTCCGGACTCCGGACCCGGCCTCGCGCCGGCGCTGTCCGGACTCCCGCCGCCCCCGCGAAGAGCGTCGCGCCCAGGCGGTCAATCCACGACGGTCAGGCCCTTGCGCAGTCGTCTGAGCGTGCGGGACAGCAGGCGGGAGACGTGCATCTGGGAGATCCCCAGTTCCTCGCCGATCTCCGACTGCGTCATGCCCGCGACGAAGCGGAAGGAGAGGATCTTCCGGTCCCGGGGCGAGAGCTCGGCGATCAGCGGCTTGAGCGACTCGACGTACTCGATGCCCTCCAGCCCGTGGTCCTCGTAGCCGATCCGGTCCGCCAGCGCGCCCTCGGCGTCGTCCTCCTCCGGCTGGGCGTCGAGCGAGGCGGCGGTGTAGGCGTTGGAAGCGGCCATGCCCTCCACGACCTCGTCCTCGGAGAGGCCGAGGCGCTCGGCCAGCTCCTGCACCGTGGGGGCCCGGTCGAGCTGCTGGGCCAGTTCGTCGCCCGCCTTGGCCAGGTCGAGCCGGAGCTCCTGGAGCCGGCGCGGGACGCGCACCGACCACGAGGTGTCCCGGAAGAACCGCTTGATCTCGCCGATGATGGTCGGCATGGCGAAGGTGGGGAACTCCACGCCGCGGGACAACTCGAACCGGTCGATGGCCTTGATCAGGCCGATGGTGCCGACCTGGACGATGTCCTCCATCGGTTCGCTGCGCGAACGGAACCGGGAGGCGGCGAACTTCACCAGCGCGAGATTCAGCTCCACGAGCGTGTTGCGGACGTAGGCGTGCTCGTGGGTGCCTTCCTCCAGCGACTCCAGGCGCTCGAAGAGGGTCTTGGACAGGGCCCGAGCGTCCGCCGGGGCCACCTCGTCGTAGGCCGGGATGTCCGGGAGTCCGAGGAGTGCGCCGTCCGGGACGGCGGGATCGTGCTGCTCGATGGGATCCAGATGTTCCGGAGGGGGTGTCGACGTCGCTCTGGGGGTAGGCGATCCGTCGAGCCGGGGTGACATGGTGTCCTCCATCGTTCTCGGCATGCGGCTGCCGAAGCCGGTTGCGTGCACGTGCGGTGTGCGGCGCCTCCAAAGCCGGCCGTGTCGATTTCGTGTACCCACTAGGCCTACCGGCTTCAGGACATCGATCGCAAGTGCATTACGTGCGATTATGTCCGGTTACGTGGCGATGTTCGGGTGTCGGAGAGAGGTGGGAGGGCGTAGTGTTCGCGGACGTCGGAAGCATGAACCACCCCGGGAGAGAGAGACGGCATGGACCGCGGGACGGTCGGCAACGCACAGTCGGGCCGGCTTCTGGTGGAGGTGCGGGAAGAGGGCCACAGCGCCGTCGTCGCGCCGGCGGGTGAGCTGGATCACCACACCGCCGATCTGCTGCGTGAGCCGCTGGAGGACTTCCTGGCCAAGGGATTCAACCGGCTCGTGGTGGACTGTGGCCGGCTGGAGTTCTGCGACTCCACCGGGCTCAACGTCCTCCTGGGCGCCCGCCTGAAGGCCGAGGCGGCGGGCGGCGGGGTGCACCTGGCGGCGATGAGGCCGGTCGTCGCCCGAGTCTTCGAGATCACGGGGGCGGAGGCCGTCTTCACCGTCCACGACACGCTGCGGGACGCGCTGTCGGACGACGATTCCGCCGACGGCCCCGGCTGAATCGCCCCTCGCGGGCCTCCTCCGGCGCCGCGCCCCGGCCGGGCCTCGGGCACCCGTCCGGAATCCGGGCGGGAACGGGGGGTGTTCCTCCGGCCGGCCCGGGCAGGAGAGATGCTGAACGTCCGCGTGCTCGACGCCCCGCCGAGGGGCGCGCGTCGCTCGCGTCACGCGACCGGCGGCAACAGGAATCGACCATATGAACCGGTGAATCGGTGAGGTGAAGCGCTGATGAGCACCACCCGGCCCTACTCGCCGGGCGACCGCGGTCGGGAGCCCAGCGCTTCCGGGGCGCCCGCGCGCGGCGCGCCCGTGACCCGGGGCCCCGGGGGGCCCACCGCGTCGCCGGCGCCCGCGGACGGAGCGGCGGCGGGGGGCGGACCGCCCGAGGGCGTGGCGGGGGGGCTGAGTCGCGGTCTCGATCTGGAGGGTGCCAGCGGAGTCGTGCCGTTGGCCCGCGATTTCACCCGGCAGGCGCTGCACGCGTGGGGATGGCTTCCCGCGACGACCGCCGATCGCCGCGCGGCGGCCGAGGACGTGCTGCTCGTGGTCTCCGAGTTGGTGACCAACGCCTGCCTGCACGCCGAGGGCCCCGCCGGGCTGTGGATCTCCTGTGACCGGAAGGTCATCCGGCTGGAGGTCACCGACCGGGGCACCGGTCAGCCCGCGCCCCGCACCCCGCACCGAGCGGGTCGGCCGGGCGGCCACGGCATGTTCATCGTCCAGCGGCTCTGCCTCGACTGGGGGGTCGTCCGCGCCCCCGGCGTCGCCGGGAAGACGGTCTGGGCGGAACTCGGCGCCCCCGCGTAGGAGCGGCCCGCGAGGGGGTGTTCCGCGAGGCGGCCCCTCCCCTCCCGCCTTCGGGTCGGCCGGGCCCCTCCCGGACCCCGCCGGTCGGGGCTCGCTAGGGCTCCGCACCCGGCCCTGGCGGGACTCCCCGCCCCGGCGACCGTCGGCGGCCTCCCCTCTCGGTGAGGCGGGTCTGTCGCGCGTCTTCCCTCTCCACGCGGCGGCGCGTACGTTGGCAGCTCATCTGATGGGCAGTCAGAAAAGCGGGGGGCGCCGTGCCGAACCAGCAGCGAACCGTCGCTCTCGTGTCCGCGGCGACCCTGGCCTGCTCGGTGGTATGGCTGTCCGCCCCGACCGCGCTCGCCGAGGTCGTCGACGTCGACTACCGGTGCGACACGCCCATAGGCGAGCGGCGGGCCGTGTCGCCGATCGACATCTCGGCGGAACGCGAGGGGGACGGCTACCGGATCACCATGTCGTGGCAGAGAGGGGTGTCCTCCAGCCCCGTCGAACTGGGCACGGGGGCGATGAGCCCGAGCGCCACGGTGCGTGTGGAGGGGGCGGACCGCCAGACCGTGGAGCTGACCGGCCCGGTGAACTCCGCGCCGGTCCCCCCGGACACCCCCATCCGCGTCGACGATCTCGGCGGGACCTACCGCCCCTCGGGGTCCGGCGAGGTCACCCTCACGGCGGGGACGCTCACCATCCGGGCGCTGGGCACGACCACGACCTGCGTACCGGCCGGCGACCCCGCTCCCGCGCTGACGCTGGACGTCGTCGCCGCGGACGGCGGCCGGGACCCCGCTCCGGAGGCCCCGGCCGAGGCGGCCCCCGCCGGTCCGGGGCTCGGTGACGAGCTGCCCCGCACCGGCCCCGGGGACGCGGTGTCGATCGTCGGGGCCCTGGGAGGCGTCGCCCTTCTGACCGGCCTGGCGGGCGCGGTGTGGCTGCGCGTCCGCGGGCGGGTCGGGCCGCCCGGCGGCTGACGGGTGAGCGGGCGTGTGCCCGCGCCCCGGGCTTCCGGGGGAGCCCGGCCCGGGTCAGCGCACGTCGCCCATGAGCGCGCGTACGCGCTTGCGGTACATCCCTATCGCGGCACCGGCGGCCAGGGCCAGGACGGCCTCGGCGGCGACGACCCCCGACGTGTTCAGATCGACGCCCGCGAGGGAGAGCAGTCCGGTCGTGGCGTCGCCCGCCGTGACGGCCAGGAACCAGACGCCCATCATCTGCGAGGCGTACTTCGCCGGAGCCATCTTGGTCGTCACCGACAGGCCGACCGGCGAGAGCAGCAACTCGGCCACGGTCTGCACGAAGTAGATCGCCACCATCCACGCCGCGGCGGCCTGCGCGCCGCTCCCGGCGATGGCGAGCGGCGCCAGGAAGAGCAGGAAGGAGACGCCGATGAGGACCAGGCCGAAGGAGAACTTCACGATCGTGCTCGGCTCCCGGCCCCGCCGGTTCAGCGCCAACCAGACGAACGCGAACACCGGGGCCAGCGCCATGATCAGGACGGGGTTGACGGACTGGTACCAAGAAACCGGGAAACCCCAGCCGAGGACGGTGTTGTCGGTCGAGGAGTCGGCGAACAGCGCCAGGGTGGAGCCCCCCTGGTCGTAGATCATCCAGAACACGGCCGCGGCCACGAAGAACCACACGTACGCCGACATCTTGGACCGCTCGGAGGTGTCCAGCTCCGGGTCCCGGCGGATGCGGGTCAGCACCAGTACCGGAATGATCACGCCGAGCAGCGTGAGCGGCACCAGGATCCAGTTCAGGGTGTAGTGACCCGACAACCCCAGGATCGTGTAGGAGACCGCCGCGAGGACGGCCCAGAAGGCGGCCTTGCGCAGGGTCGTGGTCCGCTCCCGCGCCGTCAGCGGCTTCGGCACGACCCCCGAGCGCGGGGCGAGGTGCCGGCTCCCGATCAGGAACTGGGTCACCCCCAGGGCCATGCCGAGGGCCGCCAGGGCGAAGCCCAGATGCCAGTTCACACTCTCCCCGACGGTGCCGATGACCAGCGGCGCGGCGAAGGCGCCGAGGTTGATGCCCATGTAGAAGACGGTGAACCCGCCGTCTCTGCGGGGGTCGTCCGGCCCGTCGTAGAGTTGCCCGACCATGGTCGAGATGTTGGCCTTCAGCAGACCCGAGCCGACCGCCACCAGGCCGAGACCCGCGTAGAAGGTGCCGGCGGCGGGCAGGGCCAGCGTCAGATGGCCCAGCATGATGACGGCGGCGGCGATGGCCACGGTCTTGCGCGGGCCCCACACCCGGTCGCCGAACCAGCCGCCGGGCATCGTGAGCAGGTACACCAGCGACAGGTACACCGAGTACACGGCGGTCGCGGTGCCGAGGCTCAGTCCCAGGCCACCGGGTGCGACCAGGTAGAGCGGGAGCAACGCCCGCATGCCGTAGTAGGAGAAGCGCTCCCACATCTCGGTCAGGAAGAGGGTGGCCAGACCTCGTGGGTGGCCGAGGAAGGTCTTCTCGGGGCCGGGGATTCCCGGGGCCACCGAGTCCTTCGTCAGGCTGGACGCCATGCTCGATCCTCGCTGCTCAGGACAGACGGGCGTGCTCGTGGCGCCCGTGAGGTGGGGGTGAGGCGGTCGACCCCCGGTCCGTGCCGGTCCGCGCCGCGGGGATCGCGAGGATCCGCCCGGGGGCGGTAAGGGGGGACGGCGACCGCTCGACCCGGGCCCGGCGGCGCGCCTTCGCGCCCCCGGGCCCGGCCGCGGCCCGTTCGAGAGTGGCCGGTCCGCGGAGTACGGGACGCACCGTGACGACGATCACTGGGCATCCCGTGTGGCGATACAAGAGTCAATGCATATTACTGCATGAGAATGACCGATATGAAAGGTATTGAGAGGGGGGTCACAACCCCCTGGGGAACCGGGATCGCGCAGGCGGGGGCGGCGTCGGCGGCGGGTCACGGCACGCTGTCGCCCCCCGCCGCGAGGCCGCCCGCCACCCGGCCGGAGCCGCCGGCGGATTACCATCAGGACATGACCCGTGTACTGCTCGCCGAGGACGACGCGTCCATCTCCGAGCCTCTGGCCCGCGCCCTGCGGCGCGAGGGGTACGAGGTGGAGGTGCGCGAGGACGGCCCGACCGCGCTGGCCGCGGGCCTTCAGGGCGGCATCGACCTGGTCGTCCTCGATCTCGGACTGCCCGACATGGACGGCCTGGAGGTCGCCCGGCGGTTGCGCTCGGACGGACACGGCGTGCCGATCCTCGTCCTCACCGCGCGTGCCGACGAGGTGGACACCGTGGTGGGTCTGGACGCGGGCGCGGACGACTACGTCACCAAGCCCTTCCGTCTGGCCGAGCTGTTGGCTCGGGTGCGGGCCCTGCTCCGCCGGGGCGCGGCCGAGCCGCAGCAGACGACGTCCACCCACGGCGTCCGCATCGACGTCGAGTCGCACCGGGCCTGGATGGGCGAGGAGGAGCTCCAGCTCACCGCGAAGGAGTTCGACCTGCTGCGGGTGCTGGTCCGCGACGCGGGTCGGGTGGTCACCCGTGACCAGCTGATGCGCGAGGTCTGGGACACCACTTGGTGGTCGTCGACCAAGACCCTGGACATGCACATTTCCTGGCTGCGCAAGAAGCTGGGGGACGACGCGGCCAACCCGCGCTACATCGCCACCGTGCGCGGCGTGGGGTTCCGATTCGAGAAGAGCTGACCCCGATTCGAGGAGGACCGACTCCCCCCGGTCGACGGACGCGGCGCCCCCGCGACCGGGCTCCGGTGGGGAGCCGGGGCCGCGCGCACCCCCGCGTGGCCGACGACACCCCGCGCGCGCGAACCAGACGCCGCGTGCCATCCGACCCGCAGCACCCGGGTCGCCGAGGTCCGGGCAGGAGTACATGCGCCGCCGATTGATCCAGTCCACCCTCGCCGTGGTGCTCGTCGTGATCGCCGTCTTCGGGGTCTCGCTCGTCCTCGTGGAGACCAGGACGATCACCAACACCGCCCAGGAACGGGTCGACCTGGAGGCCGCCCGACTCGCCGGCATCGTGGACGGCCGCCGCATCGGCACCGGTTCTGTCGACGCCGACGTCCTGCGCGGACAGGTCACGGGCGACCGATACGCCGAGATCCGCGTCCCGGGACAGCCGACGATCACCGTCGGCACCGAGCCGGAGGGAGACGTCATCCGGGGGGAGGCCACCGGCGAGGAGGGGGAGACCGTCGTCGTCGAGGAGCCCAGTTCCTCAGTCACCCGGGAGGTCGGGCGGACCCTCGCGATCATCGGGCTGGTCGCGCTGCTGGCCGTGGTCGCCGCGGTCCTGCTCGCGGTCCGCCAGGCCAATCGCCTCACCTCGCCGTTCACCGACCTCGCCGAGACCGCCGAGCGGCTCGGTTCCGGCGATCCCCGGCCGCGCCACCGCCGCTACGGCGTCCCCGAGCTGGACCGGGTGGCCGACGTGTTGGACGCGTCGGCGGAACGGATCGCCCGAATGCTGACCGCCGAGCGTCGCCTGGCCGCCGACGCCTCCCACCAGCTCCGCACCCCGCTGACCGCCCTGTCGATGCGCCTGGAGGAGATCACCGTCGCCGACGACCCGGAGACGGTGCGCGAGGAGGCCACGATCGCGCTGGGTCAGATCGAGCGCCTCACGGACGTGGTGGAGCGGTTGCTGACCCACTCCCGCGACCCACGCAGCGGCTCTGCCGTGACCTTCGAACTGGACGACGTGATCCAGCAACAGATAGCCGAGTGGCGGCCTGCCTACCGCAGCGCCGGGCGTGCCATCGTCAGCTCCGGCAAGCGGCATCTCCAGGCGGTCGGCACCCCGGGAGCCGTCGCACAGGTGCTCGCCGCACTGATCGAGAACTCGCTGATGCACGGTGGTGGCACGGTCGCCCTGCGGACCCGGGTGACCGGCAACCAGGCCGTGGTCGAGGTCACCGACGAGGGACAGGGCGTCTCCGCCGACCTCGGGGCGAGGATCTTCGAGCGGACCATCAGCGGACGGAACTCCACGGGCATCGGGCTCGCCGTGGCCCGGGATCTCGCCGAGGCGGACGGCGGGCGACTCGAACTGCTCCAGTCCAAACCGCCGGTCTTCGGACTCTTCCTGTCCCGGACGCCGCCGGCGAAGACGGGTTCCACGGACCGCACCGTCCGCTGAGTCGCCGGGGTCAGGGACGCCGGTCGAGCCGTGTCGCGCCGGTGGGCCGTCGCCGCGCGGCCCCCGCCGGAAGGGGGGCGGGGTCGCTCCACGCACCCGCCTGGGAGTCGACGGACTCCGGGAGACTCTCCGCGTGGACGACCGTGTCGCGGGAGGGGAGGCGACGGAAGACCCAGCCGCGGTAGGACCAGAAGCGGAACAGCGTGGCCAGTCCGATGCCGAGGAACTTGAAGATGTTGCTCTGCAAGGGGGTGTCCAGGCCGAGTCCGTACGTCGCCGTGTAGAGCACGCCGTTCTCGATCACCAGTCCGACGGAGCTGAACAGTACGAACAGCGACAGCTCCCGGGTGCGGTGGGTCTTGTCGCGGTCGCGGTAGGTGAAGTACCGGAAGCCCACGTAGTTGAAGGCGATCGCGACGACGGTGGCCAGGACGCCCGCCCTGACCACCGCCAAGTCCGTCGTCTGCCGGACCAGGTTGAACACCCCGAGGTTGACCAGGACCCCGGCGCCGCCGACCGCGCCGAACTTCGCGATCTCGGACGTCGACCTCCGAACGCGCCGCAAGAGCCCGGCACGCGAGGACGGAGGCGGGTGGGGTGGGCGAGGCGCAGCGGAACCGCGTCCCATCGTCGTGCAGGCCCCCGTCCGTCGGTCGGTGTCGATCCGCCCATGCTATCCACACGTTCGTGCGATCTTCCTGCGGTCGACCCCGCGCCACCGCCGACGGCACCCGTGCGCCGGGTGGGCGGCGGGCCGGCGGGCCCGCGACGACCGATACGCTGGGGGGGTGACGTTCCCGGTAGTCGGCATGGTCGGCGGGGGGCAGCTCGCTCGGATGACACACGAGGCGGGCATCCCGTTGGGCATCAGGTTCAAACTCCTCAGTGACACGCCCCAGGACTCCGCGGCACAGGTCGTGCGCGAAGTCGTCGTCGGCGACCACCGCGACCTGGCGACGCTGCGCGCGTTCGCCCGGGGCTGCGACGTGATCACCTTCGACCACGAGCACGTGCCTCTGGCGCACCTCAGGGCCCTGGAGGCGGAGGGCGTACGGGTGCGCCCCGGGCCCGACGCCTTGGCGCACGCCCAGGACAAGGCGGTGATGCGGGCGGGGCTCGTGGCCATCGGCGTCCCCTGCCCGCGACACCGGGTGGTGGCGGACCCGGCCGACGTGGCGGCCTTCGCCGCCGAGGGCGAGGGCTTCCCCGTGGTCCTCAAGACGGCGCGCGGTGGCTACGACGGGAAGGGCGTGTGGGTCGTGGGCTCGGTCGAGGAGGCCGCCGCGCCGTTCCGGGCCGGGGTGCCGGTCCTCGCGGAGGAGAAGGTGGACTTCGTCCGGGAGCTGGCGGCGAACGTGGTCCGCTCGCCCCACGGCCAGGCCGTTGCCTACCCGGTGGTGGAGTCCCGGCAGGTGAACGGGGTCTGCGACACGGTCGTCGCCCCCGCCCCCGACCTCCCCGAGGCGCTAGCCCTCGGCGCCGAGGAGACGGCGCTGAGGATCGCCAAGGAGTTGGGGGTGGTGGGACACCTCGCCGTCGAGCTGTTCCAGACCCGGGACGGGCGGATCCTGGTCAACGAGCTGGCGATGCGCCCGCACAACTCCGGCCACTGGTCCATGGACGGCGCCGTCACCTCGCAGTTCGCCAACCACGTCCGCGCCGTCCTGGACCTCCCGCTCGGCGACCCCCGTCCCCGCGCGCGCTGGACGGTCATGGCCAACGTCCTGGGCGGCGACTACCCGGACATGTACGCGGCCTACCTGCATTGCATGGCCCGCGACCCCCGACTTAAGATCCACATGTACGGCAAGGACGTGAAGTCGGGCCGCAAGGTCGGGCATGTCAACACCTACGGCGACGACCTGGACGACGTGCTGGCGCGCGCTCGTCACGCGGCCGACTACCTACGAGGAACGATCACGGCATGACATCCGCGAACCCTCTGGTCGGCATCGTCATGGGGTCGGACTCCGACTGGCCCGTGATGGAGGCGGCGGCCAAGGCCCTCGACGAGTTCGACGTCCCGTACGAGGTCGACGTGGTCTCCGCGCACCGGATGCCACGCGAGATGATCACCTACGGGGAAGAGGCCGCCGGGCGGGGGCTGCGGGCGATCGTGGCCGGCGCCGGTGGCGCCGCCCACCTGCCGGGCATGCTCGCCTCCGTCACGCCGCTGCCGGTGATCGGGGTGCCCGTCCCGCTCAGGCACCTCGACGGCATGGACTCGCTGCTCTCCATCGTGCAGATGCCCGCCGGGGTGCCGGTCGCGACCGTCTCCGTCGGCGGCGCCCGCAACGCCGGGCTGCTCGCCGTCCGGATGCTCGCCGCACACGACGAGGAATTGCGCGGTCGGATGAGCGAGTTCCAGCGGGAGCTGACCGAGCAGGCCACCGAGAAGGGCCGACGGCTGCGATCCCGGGCCGGGGGCGCCGGAACGGGCATCGGCTTCGGGGCGGGCCCCCGGTGACCCGCTTGGACGAGGCACGGGAACTGCTGCGCGAGTTCCCCGTCGTCGACGGGCACAACGACCTCCCGTGGGCCCTGCGCTCCCAGGTCCGCTACGACCACGACGCCCGCGACATCTCCCGTGACCAGAGCGGACGGCTGCACACCGACCTGCCCCGGCTCGACGCGGGTGGCGTGGGTGCCCAGTACTGGTCCGTGTACGTCCGTTCCGACCTGCCCGACGCGGTCCCGGCGACGCTGGAGCAGATCGACTGCGTGCGGCAATTGATCGAGCGCCACCCGACCCGGCTCCGGGCCGCGTTCACGGCGGCCGACATGGAGGCGGCCCGCGCCGAGGGACGGATCGCCTCGCTCATGGGCGCGGAGGGCGGGCACTCCATCGCCGACTCCCTGGCCACCCTGCGCGGCCTGTATCTCCTCGGCGTCCGCTACCTGACGCTCACCCACAACGACAACGTCGGCTGGGCGGACTCCGCCACCGACGAGCCCCGGGCCGGTGGGCTGACGGCCTTCGGCCGCGAGGTCGTGCGCGAGATGAACCGGATCGGCATGCTCGTCGATCTCTCCCACGTCGCGGCGACCACGATGAGGGACGCGCTGGACACCTCCACCGCACCGGTGATCTTCTCCCACTCCTCGGCGCGTGCCGTCTGCGACCACCCTCGCAACATCCCGGACGACGTCCTGGAGCGGCTGCCGGCCAACGGAGGCGTCGCCATGGTCACCTTCGTGCCGAAGTTCGTCCTCCGGGCCGCGGCGGACTGGACGGCGGCGGCGGACGAGAACATGCGCGCGCACGGACTCCACCCTCTGGACACCGGCGCCGAGGCGATGCGGATCCACCGCGACTTCGAGGAGCGTCGCCCACGCCCGCTCGCCACCGTGGCGACCGTCGCCGATCACCTGGACCACATGCGCGAGGTCGCGGGCGTCGACCACCTCGGCATCGGCGGGGACTACGACGGCACGGCCTTCACCCCGGACGGGCTGGACGACGTCTCCGGCTACCCCCGCCTCCTGGCGGAGTTGCTCGACCGAGGCTGGTCCAAGGCCGACCTGGCCAAGCTGACCTGGCGGAACGCGGTTCGAGTCCTGGGCGCGGCGGAGGACGTGGCCCGGCGGACGCAGGCCCTCAGAGGCCCCTCGAACGCCACTCGGGAAGCCCTGGACGGCTAGGGCCCCGGAGGTGCCCGCCCCCCCGGTGCGGTGGTGCCCCGGCGGGCCGAGGCCGCGGACGAGGTCGGTCCGTGTCGCGGACGGTCCGGTCGGGCGCGGCGCGGTGGAGCGTGACGGCCCCGCCGGTCAGGCGGTGGGGCGCCCCATCGCCCGGTAGGTCCACCCCGCTCGGCGCCAGGCCTCCCCGTCCAGCGCGTTGCGCCCGTCGAGGATCACGCGGCCCGCGGCCACCTCGCCGAGTGCCGCCGGGTCGATCTCCCGGAACTCTCGCCACTCCGTCAGGTGCAGCACCACGTCCGCGCCCCTGACCGCCTCGACGGCCGACTCCGCGTAGTCGAGGGTCGGGAAGAGGCTCCTGGCGTTGGTCATGCCCTTGGGGTCGTACACGGTCACCTGTCCGCCCTGTAGGTGGATCTGCCCGGCGACGTTCAGCGCGGGGGAATCCCGTACGTCGTCGGAGTCGGGCTTGAAGGTCGCCCCGAGCACCGCGACCCGTCGGCCGAGGAAGGGTCCGCCCCCCAGGACCTGGCGGGTCAACTCCACCATCTGGCCGCGCTGGCGCATGTTGATCGAGTCGATCTCGCGGAGGAAGGTGAGCGCCTGGTCGGCTCCCAACTCGCCGGCCCGGGCCATGAACGCCCGGATGTCCTTGGGCAGGCAGCCCCCGCCGAAGCCGATGCCCGCCCGCAGGAACTTGCCGCCGATCCGGTCGTCGTGGCCGATGGCCTCGGCCAGCTTCACCACGTCGCCGCCCGCCGCCTCGCACATCTCGGCCATGGCGTTGATGAAGGAGATCTTGGTGGCCAGGAAGCTGTTCGCGGAGGTCTTCACCAGCTCGGCGGTCGGGAAATCGGTGACGATCAGCGGCGACCCCTCCGCGATCGGCGTCGCGTACACCTCCCGCAGCAGCTTCTCGGCTCGTTCGCCACGCACGCCGATCACGATCCGGTCCGGGCGCAGGGTGTCGTCGACCGCGAAGCCCTCCCGCAGGAACTCGGGGTTCCAGGCCAGCTCCACGTCCGCGCCGGCCGGCGCGTGTTCGGCGAGGTATCCGGCCAGGCGGTCGGCCGACCCGACGGGCACCGTCGACTTGCCGACGACCAGCGCCGGGCCGCGCAGGTGCGGTGCCAGCGAGGCGACGGCGGCGTCCACGTAGGACATGTCGCAGGCGTACTCCCCGTGTCGCTGGGGGGTGTTGACGCACACGAAGTGCACGTCCCCGAAGGCGGCGGCCTCCGCGTAGTCGGTGGTGAAGCGCAGCCGACCGGTGGAGCCGGGGATCCCCTCGACGTGCGCGCGCAGCAGCTCTTCGAGGCCGGGCTCGTAGAGGGGGACCTCGCCTCGGCGCAGCGTGTCGATCTTTTCCGGCACGACGTCGAGTCCCAGGACCTCGAAGCCCAGCTCCGCCATGGCCGCCGCGTGGGTCGCGCCGAGATAGCCGGTGCCGATCACGGTGATCTTGAGGGCCATGGGTGCTCCAGGGGCGTAGGGCCGACGTGCCGGGCGAGCATATCCGGGGTCTGTCGCACCGTTGCGGGGGCGGTGCCCCGGCTGTCGTCCAACTCACCTATCCAGGGGTTCCCCGGGGTTCTAAAATTGGAGTTACTTAACAGTAGCCACGTCATCCCCACACCGTCCTGGAGCGTGAGACACCTTGGCCGGATCGGCTGATTTCGACCTGTACCGCCCGTCCGAGGAGCACGGCATGCTCCGCGACGCCGTCCGGGCGTTGGCCGAGGCGAAGATCGCCCCGTACGCCGCCGCCGTCGACGAGGAGGCGCGTTTCCCCCGCGAGGCGCTGGAAGCCCTGGTCGGCAACGACCTGCACGCCGTGCACGTCCCCGAGGAGTACGGCGGGGCCGGGGCGGACGCCCTCGCCACCGTGATCGTCATCGAGGAGGTGGCGCGCGTCTGCGGGAGTTCCTCGCTCATCCCGGCGGTCAACAAGCTCGGATCCCTCCCGGTGATCCTCTCCGGCTCCGAGGAGCTCAAGAAGCGGTACCTGACGCCGCTCGCCCAGGGTGCGGGCATGTTCTCGTACTGCCTCTCGGAGCCGGACGCGGGCTCCGACGCCGCCGGGATGAAGACGAAGGCGGTCCGGGACGGGGACCACTACGTCCTCGACGGGGTCAAGCGTTGGATCACCAACGCCGGCGAGAGCGAGTACTACACGGTGATGGCCGTCACCGACCCGGAGAAGCGTTCCAAGGGCATATCGGCCTTCGTCGTGGAGAAGTCCGACGCGGGCGTCTCCTTCGGCGCCCCGGAGAAGAAGCTCGGCATCAAGGGGTCCCCCACCCGCGAGGTCTACCTGGACAGCGTCCGTATCCCCGCCGACCGCATGATCGGCGCGGAGGGCACCGGCTTCGCCACCGCCATGAGGACGCTGGACCACACCCGCGTCACCATCGCGGCGCAGGCCCTCGGCATCGCCCAAGGCGCCCTCGACTACGCCAAGGGCTACGTCCGGGAGCGGAAGCAGTTCGGCCGCCCCGTCGCGGACTTCCAGGGCGTCCAGTTCATGCTGGCGGACATGGCGATGAGGATCGAGGCCGCCCGCCAGCTGACGTACGCCGCCGCCGCCAAGTCCGAGCGCGGCGACGACGACCTGACCTTCCAGGGCGCCGCCGCCAAGTGCTTCGCCTCCGACGTCGCGATGGACGTCACCACCGACGCCGTCCAACTCCTCGGCGGCTACGGCTACACGCGCGACTACCCGGTGGAGCGCATGATGCGCGACGCCAAGATCACACAGATCTACGAGGGGACGAACCAGGTCCAGCGGATCGTCATGGCGAGGAACCTTCCCCAGTAGGGTTCTCGCGGGTTTGCCGAAGGGGTGTTCGGAGGGTCCGGGGAGGGTAGCGTCCGCTTCCTGTCGGTCGCGGCCCGATCCCCGGCCCCCGAGTCGGCCGCCGTGGCCCGCCGGTATGTCGGGGAGGGCGACGCCCGCTCCGATGTCGGCAACGCGGGGGTGCGTACTCGTGGCAGTTCGCCGACATGTCGGCGGCCGATCCCCGCGCTCCCGCGTGACGGCCGCCGCCGGTATCCAAGGCCCCGGCACGGAAACGGCCCCGTCACCCCGCACAGGGGCGCCGGGGCCGCCGTGTCAGCCGTCGAGTCCCTCCGCCGCTCGCTGCTCCCGAAGTTCCTTGATCGCGCGTCGGCGGGCGAGGCGGTGCGTCCGGCGAATCTGCGCTTCCTGGTATCGGCGCTTGTCCCGCTCCGTCTCCGGGATCACGGGCGGCACCGGCCGCGGCTTGCCGTCCGCGTCGACCGCCGCGAAGACCAGATACGCGGAGCCGACCTGCTGCGCCGGCGTCGACTCGTTCCACCGCTCGGCGAGGACCCGTACGCCGATCTCCATGGAGCTGCGCCCCGTCCAGTTGCACTGCGCCCGCACATGAACGAGATCACCCACTCTGACAGGTGCGAGGAACACCATCTCGTCCATGGACGCGGTGACGGCGGGCCCGCTTGAGTGCCGCCCCGCGACCGCCCCGGCCGCGTCGTCGACGAGTTTCATGATCACGCCGCCGTGAACGGTCCCGAGCAGGTTCGTTTCGCTCGCCGTCATGATGTGCGACAGCGTCGTGCGCGACGCCGATGTCGGCTTGCCGGGAAGGTCGTCCCCTGCCGACGTAGGGCCCTGATCAGTCATGTTCTCCACCATAAGAGGGCGGCCCCGACACCGTGCCGGGACGATGTCGGGGCCGCCCTGTAGACCCTCGCCGCACGTTTCTGCTGGTCAGCGTATTTGTGTCTTGGGGGATCAACTGTGGACCAGGTCGCCCACCCCGACCGGTTCCGGGAACGCCGTCTCGTCCATGGACGCCGTGACCGCCGGTCCACCGGAGTGCCGCCCCGCGCCGGCGCCGTCGTCGACGAGTTTCATGATCACGCCGCCGCGCACCGTACCGAGCGGGTCGGTGCCGCTGTGCGTCATGATGGGGCTGAGGGTGGTGCGGGAGGCCGAGGTCGGCTTGCCCGGGATCTCCGGGGTGTCCGGCCCGCCGGCCGAGGCCTGTTGTGCCTGCTCTGTCATGGCCCCACCCTATGTCCCCCGGACTCCCGTACGATTTGTGCCGGCTTGGCAACGAGCCCGCTCCGGTTTTCCGACGACCCTTGTATGCCGCCGGGGGGTGCCCGGCACACTGGGGCGCATGAACGAATGGCCCGAGGGGCGGTCCGGCGACGAGCGTGGCGGCTACGGACGCGGCAGCGCGAGCGCGCGGCCCGAGAAGGCCCGCGTGATGCGGCAGGTTCGCCGCGGTTCCGGTGCGCCCGGGCAGGGCCGCACGGGGCCTCCGGGACAGGGCGAGTTTCCGCGCCAGCCCTCGTACGCCCCCGGGCACGGCGGCGACCACGACGGGTACAACACCGGGCAGGTTTACGGGACCCCGGGCGGCCGGGGCCCCTCCGGGCGGAGACAGGGCGGCGCGGGCGGCGCGCCGAACCGGCGGCGGCGCGTCAAGGTCGTCGCCTTCGCGGTGGCCGCGGCGCTGCTCGCCGCGGGCGTCGGGACGTACGTGTGGGCCGACTCCCGGCTGGACCGCGAGGTCGAGCTGTCCAAGGTCATCGACCGGCCGGAGGAGGGAGAGGGGACCAACTACCTCATCGTCGGCTCCGACAGCCGGGAGGGCATGACCGACGAGGAGAAGCAGGACCTGCACACCGGGTCCGCCGAGGGCAAGCGCACCGACTCGATGATGATCCTGCACACCGGGGACAACGGCGCCACCCTGATCTCCCTGCCCCGCGACTCCAATGTGGAGATACCGACGTTCGTCGGTTCGGAGTCCGGCAAGACCTACGAGGGCACCGGTCGGCAGGTCAAGCTGAACGCCGCCTACGCGGAGGACGGCCCCGAGCTGCTGGTGCGCACGGTGGAGTACAACACCGGGCTGCGCATCGACCACTACGTCGAGATCGGCTTCGCCGGCTTCGCCAACATCGTCGACGCCGTCGGGGGCGTCGAGATGGACATCCCGCAGGACATCAAGGACGCCAAGTCCGGCGCCGACCTGAAGGCCGGACGCCAGACCCTGGACGGCCAGGAGGCGCTGGCCTTCGTCCGGACCCGGTACGCCCTGGCCGGTTCCGACCTGGACCGGACCAAGAACCAGCAGAAGTTCCTGTCGGCCCTGGCCGGCCAGGTGGCCACCCCGGCGACCGTGCTGAACCCCTTCACCCTCTACCCGACGCTCGGTGCCGGACTGGACGCGCTCATCGTCGACGAGGACATGGGCCTCTTGGACCTGGCCGACATGTTCTGGGCGATGAAGGGCGTCAGCGGCGGCGACGGAACCTCCATGAACATGCCCCTCGCGGGCAGCACCGCGGGGGGCAACCTGCTCTGGGACACGCCCCGCGTCGAGGAGCTGGTGCGCCAGCTGAAGAACGACGAGAAGGTCACTGTCACCGGCGACTGACCCGCCTCCGGCGCCGCCCGGTGGGCGCGGGATCAGCCACCGCCGCAGACCACCGCGTCGCCCCGGACCGCCGTGCCCGGCTCCCGGGGAGGGTCCGCCGGGCGCACGGCGCGGACGCCGGCGAAGTCGGCTCCCACGACCACCCGCAGCGTGGCGCCCTGGCCGGCGACCTCCCGGAGCGCGCTGCCGGGCAGCGCGGCGGCCAGCGAGGCGGCGGAACGGTCCCACCGGGGGTCGTGGACGACGACGGTCCGCTCGACGCCGCGCTCCGGGGCGTTCACGGGGGCGCCGGTGGTGCGGAACCCGGCCGCCGCGAGCGCGTCGTGCACCTGTTCGCCGAGCCCCTCGGTGTCGGTGCCGTTCTCCACGCGGACCCGGATCGCCCCCGGGGCGACGGGGACGGGACGCGCCGCCCTCTTCTCGCGGGGCGTGGGGTCGGACAGCGGGCGGTCCTCGCGCAGGGCGGCGAAGAGTCGCTCGGCCGCCTCTCGGTCCCAGGACAGCGTGGCCCCGGCGCCCTTCACGGTCTTGCCGCCCCGCCCCACGGGCACGGTGGTGAACTCCGAGGAGGCGGGGGAGAGGCTCCGCATGGCACGCCCGAGGGCCACCAGTTCGTCCGCTCCGAGGCCGACGTCGGCGCGTACCGAACCGAGCACGTTCCGAGTGGCCTCGCGGAACCTGACGGGGTGGAGCAGGATCCCGGAGGAGACCACCCGGTCGACCAGGGCGGCGAGGAAGTGTTGCTGCCGCCGCATGCGGCCGAGGTCGGCGGCACCGTCGACGTGACGGGCGCGCACGTACTGAAGGGCCTGGCCGCCGTTCAACAGGTGCTCGCCGGCGGGCAGGTCGAGGCCGCTGTGACTGTCCTTCAGGGGGACGGAGGTGCACACGCGTACGCCGCCCAGGACGTCGACGGTCTTCATGAAGCTGGTGAAGTCGACTTCGAGATAGTGGTCGATCTTGAGCCGGGTCATCTTCTCCACGGTGCGGAGGGTGAGTCGCGGACCGCCCTCGGCGTAGGCGGCGTTCAGTTTCAGACCGTGCTCGCCGTGGCGTTCCCCGGTGGTCAGGTCGGTGTGGGCGGGTGCCACGGCGTAGCTGTCCCGAGGCAGGCTGACGACGGTGGCCCGGTCCCGGGCGGCCGAGAGGTGCACGACCATGATCGTGTCGGTGCAGTGGCAGGGCGCGCCGCCGAGTCGGTACTCGCGTCGTTCCTCGGCGGAGACGTTGTCGCGGCCGTCCGTGCCGACCAGGAGGATGTTCGTGCCGTGGCCGGCCTCGGGGCGGTTCTTCATGTCCTTGAAGGCGTCCACCCGGGCGATCTCGTCGTCCACGGTGGACAGGACGGCGTGTCCGATCCCGGCACAGGCCAGGACGGCCGCCGACAGCGCGGTGCAGGCGCGGGTGGCCCAGCGGCGTCCGCGCCGTCCTTCCCGGCGCGCGGGCGTACCGGGCCGCCTCCCGCGCCGTGTCGGGCCGCCCCTCGCGGAGTCTTCCTCGGCCCGTCGTGCGGTGGGGCGGGGCGGCGTGGGCAAGGGGACACCTCCGCGGCGGGGGCGGTCCGCGGCGGACCGCGGGCCGGGTGGGGGACCCCGTGCACGATAGGACGATACGATCTGCGGCCCGGTGCACCGGGACCCGCGCGGCGCATCGGTGTCCCCCGTTCGCGGTAACGTGACCCCCGATGAACGCCAAGTCCGACGCGCGGCACCCCGCCGTTTCCGTGATCATGCCCGTCCTGAACGAGGAGCGGCACCTGCGTGGCGCGGTCCGCGCCATCCTCGCCCAGGAGTACGCCGGCGAGATGGAGGTCGTGATCGCTCTCGGCCCGTCCACCGACCGGACGGACGAGATCGCCGCCGAGCTGGTGGCGGGCGACCCGCGGGTGCGCACCGTGCCCAACCCGTCGGGACGCACGCCCGCCGCGCTGAACGCCGCCATCCGGGCGTCCCGCCACCCCGTCGTCGTGCGCGTGGACGGTCACGGCATACTGTCGCCGGACTACATCGCGACCGCCGTCAGGCTGCTGGAGGAGACCGGCGCACACAACGTCGGTGGTGTCATGCGCGCCGAGGGCGAGAACGACTGGGAACACGCGGTCGCAGCGGCGATGACGTCGAGGATCGGCGTCGGAAACGCCGCGTTCCACACGGGTGGCCACGCGGGGCCCGCCGAGACCGTCTACCTCGGGGTGTTCCGCCGGGAGGCGTTGGAGCGTCAGGGCGGGTACAACGAGGAGTTCGTCCGGGCCCAGGACTGGGAGCTGAATTTCCGCATCCGCGAGGCCGGTGGGCTGATCTGGTTCTCGCCGGAGCTGCGGGTGTCGTACCGGCCGAGGCCGAGCGTCCGCGCGCTGGCCCGTCAGTACCGGGACTACGGTCGCTGGCGGCACGTCGTCGCCCGCTACCACCGGGGCTCCGTCAACTTGCGCTATCTGGCGCCGCCGGTCGCGCTGTGCGCGATCGTCGCCGGCGCGGTGGTGGGGATCGCGGTCACGCCTTGGGGGTTCGTGGTGCCGGGAGGATATCTGGCCGCGATCCTCGCGGGCGCCGTGCCCGCGGGTCGGGGGCTGCCCCCGCGTGCCCGGATCCGGATCCCGGTGGCGCTGGCGACGATGCACCTGTCCTGGGGCTGGGGGTTCCTGACGAGCCCCCGGTCCCTGGCACGAAAGGTCGTCGCCGGCCGGCGACCGGCGCCGGCGTCCGACGCCGCGGGCGCCTCCTGAGACGACCCGCCACACGGGCCCCTCGGGACCGTCAGGACCAACTGAAGGCCGGGTCCACGCGCATGCAGGCGTCCGTGTCGGCCCCGTTCAGCGCCTCGACGGAGTCGGGAGCGGCGCCGCCCCCCTCGGCCTTCGGGTAGACCGTGTCCTCCCGCCAGTCCGCGCCTACGGTGAGGGTGATGCCGGAGACCTCCGGTGAGGAACGGACCGCGTTCGACGGAATCCCCAGGACTTCGGCGACTCGCAGCGCGTCCGCCCGCTCTTCGGCGCTCGGATGGTGGACGACCGTCCACGGTTCCTCCTCGGCTCCCGTCGGGTCGGCGACCGCGCGGCGGAATCCTCGGTCGGCCAGGGCCTTCGTGATCGCGTCGGCGCGCCCGTCCCCCGCCCCCGGGTCGGCGGTGCCGGTGCCGTCGCGCACCAGGACGGCGATGTCCTCGTCGGCGGCGGATCGTTCGGCGTCGTCCGGGTCCGGTGCCGTCGACGGGGCCTCGGCGTCCGTCTCGGGTGCCGAGGCCGGGGACGCGGGCGGCGCCGTCTCCCGACCCGCGCCGTCCAGCGGGACGTCCTCGCGTATCAGCCGGAACAACTGCTCGGCCTCCTCGGTCGGTTCGACCCGGTGGCCGACGTAGCGGTTGGGCATCGTGGTCATGGTGATGCGCTCGGGTTCGACCCGGCGCAGTTCGGTACTGAGGTCGTACAGCTTCTTCACGCTTCCCAGGTCGGGATCGACGGTGAGTGCCCGCGTCGCCTCCTCCGCCAGGCGACGGAGCTTGTCGGGGTTGCTCAGGGTGGCGTTCTCGCGCAGTCGCCGGATCATCGCGCTCATGTACATGTGCTGCGCCTTGGCGCGGGCGAGGTCGCTGCCGTCCTCGAAGCCGTAGCGGGTGCGCAGCCATTGCAGGGCCTGTTCGCCCTGGATGTCGTGGGTGCCCTCGTCGAGCTTGAGCCCCGAGCCGTGGCCGCGCGCGTCCCGGGACAGGATCGGGGCGTCCACGCAGACCGGGACGCCGCCGACGGCGTCCGCCATGGACACCACCCCCGCGAAGTCGACCATGACGAAGTGATCGACGCGGATGCCGGTCAGTCGCTGCCAGGTGGCCACGGTGCAGCCGGGTCCGCCGTGTCCGAGGCTCTGGTTGGCCATCGTCCTGCTGTCGCCGGCCGGGTACACCGTCCCGTCCTCGGGGTCGGTGCACCGGGGTATGTGGACGAGGGTGTCGCGGGGCATGCTGACGACGGACATGTTGGTGCGGTCGGCGGAGAGGTGCACCAGCATCTGCACGTCGGCCAGCGGGGCCGATCCGAAGGTCTCGCGGGCGCCGCCGAGTTCCCGGTTCTCCTCGGTGTCCCGGGCGTCGGAGCCGATGACGAGGATGTTCAGCGGCGTCTGGCCCGCGGCGTTGGGCGTCGGCTCGGCGACCACGACGTCGCCGAGGTCGAGTGCCCGCTTTTGGATGTTGCCGTTCAGGTGCCGGTAGTACAGGTATCCCGTGCCGGCGGTTCCGAGTATCAGCACGGCGAGTGTGACGGCGGTCCAGCGAAGGACCCGGCGCCGGCGTCGCCCGGGCCGCGCTCCCTCGGGGGCGGTGGGGTGTGGAGTGCCGAGTGCGATCGACTGGTCGTCGCGGAGGGCGGGGCCGTGGTCGGAGGGCCCGGCTTCGGCCGGGCCGCCCGCCGGGGGCGGTTTGGCGACCGGCTGCGGGACGCGGGCGCTGCTCGCCGTGGGACGGACGGCCCGCTCGTGGGCCTCGGGCGTGCCCTGGCCGGCCCTCGTGGTGTCCTGTGCTCCGCCGCGCGTCAACTCGCGCACACGACCTCGTCCGCAGTGGAGGTCTCCACCTCGGCGGGGGCCTTCGTCGAAGCGGAATCCAGCTTCACGCCGGCGCCGAGGAAGTCCTCGCCGAGGGTCAGGGTCATCGTGGGCAGCCCCTGCGAGTTGGGGGCGCTCTCGCCGGGCTTCAGCGCCGAGGCGGAGAGGCCGAGCAGATCGGCGAGGGCGCGGGCCTGGTCGGCCTGGTCGGAGGCGTACTCCAGGGTGGTCTTGGCGAGAGTGGTGCCCGCGTTGCCGCCGTTCTCCGACTTGAGGACGCCGCCCTCGGTCTGCAACCAGGTCAGCTCCTGCTGCGCGCTGCCGCTGGGCGCCCCGCCGTTCAGGACGCGGACCCGGATCTCGGCCGGCTCGGCCCTGGGCCCCTCCAGGCGGGCGGCCACGGCGGCGGCCTCCTCCGCCTTCTCCTGCTTCTCGGCCTCCTCGACCTCGGTGAACGACACGTCGTTCCGGATCATCTCGAAGACCTGACCGGCCTTCGACTCGTCGAGGACGACCGTGGCCTTCACCGTCTCGGCGGGGTTGTCGACCACCGGCACGGTCGCGAACGTCAGGTTCCCGGTGTCGAGCCGGCCCAGCTCCAGCCCGAGATCGGCGAGTTTCCCGATGCTGTCGAGCTGGGTGTCGACGGTGAGGGCCTCCGTGCCCGCCTCCGCGAGGCTCAGCATCTTCGACGGGTCGGTCAGGGTGTCCTCGGACTTCAGCTTGCGCATCAGCGAGCTGAGGAACTGCTGTTGGATCTCGATCCGGCTCAGGTCGCTGCCGAGGCCGACGGAACCTCTGGTGCGGACGAAGGCAAGAGCTTCGTCGCCCTCGATGAGGTGTTCCCCGGCCGGCAGGTTCAGCTGGGACTTCTCGTCGTCGATGTCCTTGTCCAGGCAGACCTCGACGCCGCCGACCGCCGTCGTCAGGGTCTTCACCGCGTTGAAGTCGGCCACCATGAAGTTGTCCGGTTGGACCCCGGTCAACTCGGTCACGGTGCGCAGGGTGCAGCTGGGCGTGCGGCCGTCCTGGCCCAGACTGGTGTTGAAGCGCACCCCCGTCGCCCCCGGGATGACCTCCGTCGTCCCGTCCTCCCGCGCCGTCGGGCAGTCGGGGACGTCGACGATCAGGTCGCGGGGGATGCTGAGGGCCGTGGCGTTCGAACGGTCCTGGCTGACATGCAGCAGGATCGTGGTGTCGGCGTGGCCGACGCTGTCGGCGTCGCCGTATCCCTCGTTGCCCTCGCCGGTGCGCTTGTCCGTCCCGATCAGCAGGATGTTGATGGCCTCGCCCTTGCGGAAGCCGCCGGTGCTCGCCCCGTCGTCGGACACGGCCGTGATGTTGTCGTTCAGGTGGTCCAGGTACAGGTAGGCGCCGGCGGCGGTGCCGAGCACGACGAAGGCCAGGGTGCCGCCGGTCCACCCGAGTATCTTCTTCGCCCGCGAGGTCGCCTTCACCGGCCGTCGGCCGCGCCGCCCGGGCGACCGGTCTCCTGGCAGGTCGTCGCGCGGGTTCGGGGCCCGATGGGGGGGCATGCCCGGACCGCCGGGCGCCCCCCTGCGCGGCCCGGGCACCGAAGGCTGCGGAGCGGAAGTGGGCAGTCGCAGTTCGTATTCGCCGGTGTGCGGGTTGCGTACCCACTGGTCTGCGGGATCGATGCTGTCTCCCCGCCCACGGCCTTGCGCGTCCACGGTCGTCCGATCCTCCGTCGGGGCGCGGCGCCTTCCCCCGTGAGGCGCTCGGTCTGTCGCTCGGTGCGCGACCCACGCCATGACGCTGTCGGGGTCGGGTGCACGGATCGCTCACACTAACGGCCTCCCCCGGTATCCGGCGACGGCGGTGACACATTCCACGTTCCGAAAACCCGGGCAATTCACTCAATCGTGAGGAGATGTGCCGCGTCCTGTGCGTCCCCTGGGAACGGCCTTTACGAGCAGGAGTCCTCGGCGGCCGTGTTACCGGTGTAGGTGGGTGCGGGGGATTCGCTCGCGCGCGCGAGCGAGTCACCCTTTTCCGGCGGCGCCGTGTCGTCGGACCCGTACGGAGCGTATCCGTCGGGCGTGTCCTCGCCCTCCCGGTTCTCGACCGTGACGGGCTCGTCCTTCCTCAGTCGGTCGAAGAGTTCACGGGCCGCCGGTTGTGCGAGTTGGTCGCGGTTGGCGTCCTCCGGGTAGGACTCGCGGGGAACGGTCATGAATCGCACACTTTCGGAGGGGATATCGCGCAGGCCGCGCACCAGGTCGTACAAACCGCGGAGGCTGGCCAGCTCGGGATCGGTGGTGAGCGACGAGGTGGCGGCGTCCAGCACCGGATACAGTTTCGCCGGATTCAGCAGGACGCCATTGCCCAGGACTTTGCCGGCGAGCGCGCCGAGGAACTCCTGCTGTCGGGCCATCCGCTCCGTGTCGCTTCCGTCGCCCAGCGACTTCCGGGCCCGGACGTATCCCAACGCCTGTTCGCCATCGAGAACGACGCGCCCGGCGGGCAGCGTGATTCTCGCCGCCTGGTCGTGAATCGGTTCCGGAAGGCAGATCTCCACGCCGTCCACCGCGTCGACCATGCGCTTGAAGCCTTGGAAGTCGACGACCACGTGGTGGTCGACGCGAATACGGGTGAGCTTCTCCACGGTCCGGATCGTGCACGCCGATCCACCCGTTTCGAACGCGAAGTTGAGCTGGGCGAAGACCGGACCGGTCCGGGAGCCGTCCGGACTTCGACAATCCGGTATTCGCACCATCAGGTCGCGAGGGAGGGATACGGCGGTGGCGTCCTCCCGCCCCGCCGACAGATGGAGCAGGATCACCGTGTCAGAACGCTCCGTACCCGGATCCCGGCCGTAGTCGGCGTTGTCCGCGCCCGAGCGCGAGTCGGAACCGATCAGGAGGATGTTGCGAGCCCCTTCGACCGGCGAGCGAGGGCGCTCCGCCTCGTACCGCTCCAACTCCGCCGCCGCGGCCTCGTCGGGGGTGATGTTCCCCTCCAGCTTGGCGTACGCGGCGAAGCCGGCCCCCGCCGCGCCGACCAGCACTCCGGAGACCGCCAGCCCCGCCCAGCCGAGCCGCCGGCGCCGCCGCCGGCGCCGCAGCCCGGACCCCGTGGCGGACGCCCCGGGCCTCGACCCCGGTGGAAGATCCCCGTCCCGCGGTGCCTCCGACCCGTCGCCCATCTGGCACCACCCTCACGCCGTTCCGAACGTGCCGCGCACCCGCAGGCGGCGTCGCGCTCCCACGTCGACGCCACCTCCGACGATGCCCCGGATCGGTGCCCGGCGGAGTCCGGAGTGAGCCGAACAGGTGACGGCGGCGGGTGTCCGTCGGCCTGGCCGACGCAGGGGCCCGGCCGGGCGAGTCCCGGTGGCGCCCGGCCCACGAAAGGGCGAGCCACACGGGCGCCGCCGCCTCGTGGACGGGCGCTCCTCAACGCGCGGTGACGGTGACCCGCTCGGCCTCGATGCGCCGGTCCAGGTCCTCGGCCGGCAGCCGGTCGAGGTTCCGGCAGAGCACGACGGAGCCGCCGGTCGCGAGCGGACCGTACAGGCCGGCGTGCAACCCCTCCCAGGTGTCGTACGGCAGCGACGACAGGATCCGGGCGCCTGGTCCCGTCAACCCCAGTGCGGGGGCCTCCGCCCCCGCCCGTTCGACCACCTCGGCCCCGCTGAACTCCCGCCCGGCCACGATGAGCGCGGGGGCGTCGGGGTCCACCGGGGCGTACGGCGCGAACCGGTCTCCCTGCCCCGGCACCTCCACCGCGTAGTCCGCGAAGCCGTCCGGAACCCGGGGAAACCGCCCGCCTAGCGGGCGAAGCGCCAGGGCGACGCGGGGCCCGGAGCAGGACCGGGCCGCCTCCAGCGACTCCGGTTCGGGACCGCTGACCGCGACCTGGGCCGCGGCCGGTTCGCCGGCCACGTCGGCGACGACCCCGACCGAGGCACAGGCCAGCAACCACACCGCCGTCTGCCAGTGCGCCGGCAGCAGCAGTGCCACCCGGTCGCCCGGCTCGGCGGACAGTTCGTCCTGGAGCAGATTCGCCGTCTTGGCCACCCAGTTGGCGAAGGTGGCCACGGACAACTCGACGCGTTCGCCGGTGGCGTCGTCGTAGAAGGTCACGAGGGGCCTGCCCGGGTCCGCCGCGAACGCGGAGGCCAACAGGTCGGCGGGGGTTCGGTGACGGTCGTTCACCCGGGCAAGCCTACGCGGGGCGACCCACCCGCGCTCCGGCGGTCGGGCCCCCGAGGTCACGCTCAGAGACGCCGGAAGTCCCGGGGCGCCGCCCTGGGCGCCCGACGCGGCGGCACCCGCCCGCTCAACAGGACCAATCGGGCGGCGCGATGCCGTTGGCCCGTGTAAGGCTCCAACAGCCGGAGCATCTCGTCGTCGTCGGCATCCCGGTCGCCGGCGAGGGCCCAGCCCACGATGCCCGGAAGGTGCAGATCGCCGACCGTGACCTCGTCCGCCGCCCCATGGCTCCGTTGGACGACCTCCGCGGAGGTCCACGGCCCGATGCCCGCCACCCGCTCCAGCCGCTCCCGCGCCGCGACCGGGTCCATGCGCGCGGCCTCCTCCAGCCGTCCGGCCACCCGGACGGCCCGGAGCACGGTGGAGGCCCGCTTGTCGTCGACCCCCGCGCCATGCCACTCCCAGGAGGGGATCCGCGCCCACGTACGCGGCTCCGGCATCACCCGCATCCCGGCGGGCGCCGGCCCCGGAGCCGGCAGCCCGAACCGGGTCACCAGCAGCCGCCAGGCCCGGTACGCCTCGACCGTCGTCACCTTCTGCTCCAGCACCGACGGGATCAACGACTCCAACACCAGGCCGGTCCGCGTGAGCCGCAGCCCCGGACGCCGGTGCCGGGTCATCGCCACCAGTCGGTGCCTGGGCGTGAAACGGGTCGGGTCGTCGTCGGCGCCCAGCAGCGAGGGCAACCCCTCCAGCAGCCACTCCGCCCCCGGCCCCCAGGCCTCGCCCCGCACCTCGCCGCCGAGCGCTCGCACGCGGAGCGTGCCGGGGCCCGAGGGGGTCAGACCGCATCGCCAGACCGAGCCGTCCGGGAGGGCGCGGTAGGTCGGATCACCGGGCCCGCGACGCAGAGGCCCCAGGACGAGAGCCAGGTCGAGCGGCCCGTCGGGCACCCAGGCGCGCACCCGCCCCGGGGCGGCGCGCCGGGGCGGACCGACGGGTCCGGCAACCCGCGAGGGGGGCCCGGCCTGTCGGGGGGTGAGACGTCCTGCCACGGTTCACGAGCCTAGGCGACGTCGCGGTCGTCCCGTGCCGGCGCGCCCTTCGCGCCGGCCGGGAGGCGTCGGACGCCGGGCGGCGGCGGTCGCGGGCCGTCGCGCCGAGCCGGCGGGCCCTCAGCGGACCTCGATGAAGGCCTCAGGGTCCCGCCGTGCCCGGGGCCGGGGCTCCTCGGCGGGATGTCCCACCGCCACCGCCCCCATCGGGTCCCAGTCGGCGGGCAGCCCGAGCACCTCGCGCACCACGTCCCGACAGAACATCGTCGAGGACACCCACGCCGAGCCGAGACGCTCCCCGGCCAGCGCGACGAGGAGGTTCTGCACACCGGCCCCCGCCGCCACCACGAACATCTCCCGCTCCGCGGCGTCGCGTCGTGCGTCGCCGTAGTGGTGCGCGCCGTCCGTCACGAGGCAGGGGACGACGAGGTAGGGCGCGTCGCGCAGCACGTCTCCCCGTCGGACGCGACGCGTGATCGACTCCTCGCTCTTGCCGTCGCGCCTGAGGTCCACGATCCATGCCTCCCGCATCGCGTCGACCAGTCGGGTGCGGGAGGCGGGGGACTCCAGGAGCACGAATCGCCACGGCGTGGTGTGGTGCGGCGCCGGTGCCGTGACGGCCGACGCCACCGCGCGGCGCACCGCCTCGCCGTCGACGGGCTCGTCGGAGAACCGCCGCACTGTGCGGCGCAGGGTCAGCGCCTCCCGGACGGCCTCGGAGGTGCCCAGTCGGAACATGTCGTCGCGCGCGTCGCGGACCAGGGCCCGGGCACCCGTTCCGTCCTCGGCGTCGACGAGGTGGTCGAGCCCGCGGACCACCGCGACCGGGAGTCCGGCGAGCTTCCCCTTGACCAGGTCGCCGGCCGCCGCGAGTTCGTCCGCCGTGGCGACGACGGTGGCACCCAGGGGATTTCCGTGCCCGTCAGAGGCGCCGCGCAGGTCGTCCAGGACCCGGACCCCCGCCGCGCCGATCGCCATGTCGGTCAGTCCGGCCCGCCAGGGACGCCCGGAGGTGTCGGTGACGATCACGCCCACCGTGACGCCGAGGGCCGCGCGAACCCCGTCGCGCAGGCGGCGGGCGGAGGCGTCCGGGTCCTCGGGGAGCAGAAGGACCGTGCCGGTCGGGGTGTTGGAGGCGTCCACCCCGGCCGCCGCCATCACCAGGCCCTGTCGGTTCTCCACGACGCGGAGCCGGCCGCGCCGGGCCACCACCCGCACGGTCTCGGCGTCGATCGCCGCCTCCCGATCGGTGGCCGGCACGGACCGCCCCTCGGCCTTGGACACCACCTTGGAGGTGACCACCAGCACGTCCCCGTCGACGAGGGTCGGTTCGGCGGTCGCGATCATCTTCGCCAGGTCGTCGCCGGGCAGTATTTCGGGCAGGCCGGGCACCGCCCAGACCCGGTATCCCTCCTCGCTCACGCCGGCCGTACCTCCCGTGCCAGGGCCAGGGCCTCACGGGCCATCGCCGCTGTCGCCTCGACGTCCGTCATCATCAGCGGCACCGCGCGACAGGGGATGCCCGCCGCCTCCACCCGGTCCACGTGGTCCGCGTCGACGGCGTCGACCAGCCAGCCGTCCAAGAGGTCCGCGCCGTAGTGCTCGGCGACCGCCGCGGCCGTCGCCTCCACTCCCACGGCGGCCAGCACCTTGTCCGCCATCCCTCGCACCGGGGCGCCCCCCACGATGGGGGAGAGGCCGATCACCGGAGCGTCCGCGCCCGCCACCGCCTCGCGGACGCCGGGCACGGCGAGAATCGTGCCGATCGACACCACCGGGTTCGACGGCGGGAGGAGGACGACGTCCGCCTCGGCCACCGCCTCCAGGACGCCCGGCGCCGGTTTCGCGTGTTCGGCGCCGACCGGCACGATCGCCTCCGCGGTCACCGAGGCCCGGAGCCGCACCCAGTACTCCTGGAAGTGGATCGCCTTGCGCTCGCCGTCCGACTCGACCGCGACGTGGGTCTCGACCCGGTCGTCCGTCATCGGGATCAGCCGCACGCCCGGGCGCCAGCGGTCGCACAGCGCCTCGGTGACGGCACTCAGCGGGAACCCGGCATCCAACATCTGTGTCCGCACGATGTGCGTCGCGAAGTCCCGGTCACCCAGGCCGAACCACTCGGGCCCCACCCCGTAGGCGGCGAGCTCCTCCTTGACGCGGAAGGACTCGTCGGCCCGCCCCCAGCCCCGCTCTTCGTCGATGCCGCCACCGAGGGTGTACATCACGGTGTCGAGATCCGGGCAGACCTTCAGGCCGAAGAGGTGGATGTCGTCGCCGGTGTTGCCGACGACGGTGATGTCCGCGTCGGGCACGGCCCGTCGAAGGCCCCTCAGGAAGCGGGCTCCACCGATGCCGCCCGCCAGAACCACAATGCGCATGGCGACAGTGTGGCAGGCCCGGTGGACGTCGACGCGGGCGGTCGTGGGCATCGGCGCCGGCGGCCCGGGCCACGCGGTCGCGGCCCGCCGCGCCCGCCGGTCCCGGTGCCGCACGCCCGAGTGCGGTCGGCGAGGCGGATCGGGTCAGATCGCGGGCAGTGCCTTTGCCGCCGGGTCCGCGATCGCCGCGGAGTCGCGGTCGGTGTGGGCCGTCATCCGCGTCAGGCCGGGGTGATAGACGTGGAGACTGACCGCCGGCTCCCAGGCGTCGTTGACCACCTCGTGCGTGTAGCCGGGGGCGAACACCCGGTGTGGCCCCGGCCGCAGGGTCCGGGTCCCGCTCGGGGAGCGCTCGGTCAGGGAGCCCTCCAGGACGGTGAGGAGCCCCGACGAACCGCCGTGGTCGTGCAGCCCGGTGCCCTGGCCGGGAAGCCAGGACAGCAACCACACCTCGTAGCCGGGTCCCGAGCGCAGCCGGTGGTACCAGCGGGTGGTGGGGTCGTAGCGGACCAGTGGGCGCCACCGTTCGGGCTCGGCGGCGAGAGATCGGGCGAGCCCGAGGAAGTCGGCCACGGTGGAAGGGTGTCGGCGGGGGGTTCGCAGCAGGTGTGGGACCTGGAGGATGTCGCCGGCGATCTGCAGGTCGCTGTCGCTGTTCACGGGGTGGTGGCTCCTCGGCGGGAGGGAGTGCGGGCGAGGGTCGTCGGCCCGGACCTTGCGCACCGGGCGTGGGCGTACGCGTACGCCCACGCGGGCGGGGCTGGGTCAGGAGGTGGGCGGGGCCGGTCGGCGGGAGCGCGGGCGGCTCAACAGCAGCGACAGCGACGACAGCGACAGCGCGAGAGGACGGCACCGAGAGACCCGGACGGGCGGGTCGGGGCGAGCACCGGGTTCGCGAGCATGCCGTCAAGGACAGCGGCTCATGCCCGGCGCTGTCAATACGATGCTCGCTCCGTGGGACAGGGTTCACCTCTTCCGGTCCGTTCGGGGTGTCCGGGGTTTGCGCCGGCGGTCCAGGGGACACATGCGGCACAGGCCGGGTCGGCGACCCCCGAGGCGACGCCGCGATCGGGAAGTGATCAAGCTCGCGAAAGGGGTCGTCTCGGAACGGGATCGGTCACGCGCGCGTCCTGTCCCGCGGAGGAGGCCGGCGAGAGAGCATCGGTGCGCCGTGGATATGTCGCATTTTTTGGCGATATCCACACTTTCTGTGGGGCCTTGGTTCCGCAGGGTGAATAAGGGACTCATTAGCAGATCTCGGCTTGACTCGCCCGGAGCAGCACACTTGTAATTTCACTCGTGTCGTTTGGCCGGATTCGGTGACGGCTGATCACGGGGACGCGGAAGACAGACGAGGGGCGCACATGACCGAGCTGGTGCAGCAACTGCTGGTCGACGACGCGGACGAGGAACTCGGCTGGCAGGAGCGCGCGCTGTGCGCCCAGACCGATCCCGAGTCGTTCTTCCCGGAGAAGGGCGGCTCCACGCGCGAGGCCAAGAAGGTCTGTCTCGCCTGCGAGGTGCGCTCCGAGTGCCTGGAGTACGCGCTCGCCAACGACGAGCGCTTCGGTATCTGGGGAGGCCTCTCCGAGCGCGAGCGTCGTCGGTTGAAGAAGGCGGCGGTCTGACGCGACCTCACCGGCGTTCCGTGCGGGGCCGGTGAGGTCGCCCGCACCCCCGGCGAGTCCGGGGGCGCCGCCTTGGGGGGCGGGAGCGGCTCCGGGAAAGCCCCGCCCCGATCGAACGCCGAGCGGTGGGATCGCACACCGGCGTCTCCGCGGCGAGTCCGGAGGGGCCGCGTCCGCGGGGCCCCGGGGGCCGGCCGGAGTTGTCCACAGGCGGCGATCGGCCGCCCGGTCCAGCCGATAGTGTGGGCGCTCGTCCGAGACGCCCGACGTCCCCTCCGTGGGCCGGGCGTCCACCGCAGTCCACCGAACCGGGGCCCGTACCTCGATGTCCGTGCACAGCCACCCGGCGGCCCGTCACCCCGGCGCCGCCACCGCCGCGTTCGACCCGTCCCACGCCCCGGAGTTCCCGCGCCACGTCGTCACCGCGGTCCTCGTCTCGCACGACGGCGACCGCTGGCTGCCGGAGGCGCTCGCCGGACTCCTCGGCCAAGAGCGCCCCGTCCAGCAGGTCACGGCCGCCGACACCGGCAGCTCCGACGACTGCGCCCGGCTCCTGGCCGAGGCCCTCGGCGACGACCGGGTGGTGCACCTCGCCCGGCGCGCCGGCTTCGGTCAGGCCGTCGCGGAGGCGGCCCGCACCGCCCCCGCCCTCACCCCGGACGACCTCCCCTACCTCAGACGACCCGACGCCTGGGACCCGGTCACGCGCACCTGGCGCGACGACGTCCACGAACTGCCGGAGCTGCCTCACGGCGAACCGGTCCAGTGGCTGTGGCTGCTGCACGACGACTGCGCGCCCGACCCGGCCGCCCTGGCCGAGCTGCTGCGCGTCGTGGAGTCGGAGTCCGAGCTCGGCCGCGACGACGTCGCCGTCGTCGGTCCCAAGCTCCGCGGCTGGTACGACGAGAGACAACTCCTCGAAGTCGGCGTCACCATCGCCGCCTCCGGCCGCCGCTGGACCGGACTCGACCGTCGCGAACAGGACCAGGGCCAGCACGACCACGTGCGCCCGGTCCTCGCCGTGTCCACCGCCGGCATGCTCGTCCGTCGGGATGTCTTCGAGCGCCTCGGCGGATTCGACCGGCACCTGCCCCTCATGCGCGACGACGTCGACCTGTGCTGGCGCGCCCAGGCCGCCGGGTACCGGGTGCTGGTGGCGCCGGAGGCCGTCGTCCGGCACGCGGAGGCCGCCTCCCGTGAACGGCGCGCGATCGACTGCGTCGGCCGCGCGGTTGCCTCCCCCCGTCGGGTCGACAAGGCGGGGGCCGTCCGCACCCTGCTGGTCGACACCGCCACCGTCGCCCTGCCCTGGGTCGTCCTCCGGCTCGTCCTCGGCACCCTGTTGCGCGCGGGCGTAGCGCTCCTCGGCAAGGCCCCCGGCCAGGCCCTGGACGAGCTGCGCGGTCTGCTGAGCGTGGTGCTGCGCCCCGGACGTGTCCTCGCCGGACGGCGTGACCGAGGCCGCCCGCAGGTGACGCGGCGCGAGCTGCGGTCCCTCTTCCCACCGCCCGGCGCCACCCTCCGCGCCGCCTTGGAGCAGACGGCCGGCCGGTTCGGGCGCCGGTCGTCCGGGGAGGCGACCCCGGGGGCGGGACGGCACGGAGCGACGACGCTCGGCGCCGACGACGCCGTGCCCCCCGAGGCCCGCCGGTTCGCCAGGCTCCGGCGGGTCGCACGCGCTCCCGGGCCGCTGCTTGCCCTGGTCCTGGTGCTCTCCACCCTCGCCGCCTCCCGCGCGCTGTTCGGCGAGGGCGGGTTGTCGGGCGGCGCGTTGCTTCCGGCCCCCGACTCGCCCGGCGAGCTGTGGGCCCGCTTCAGCGCCGCCTGGCACCCGGTCGGCACGGGCGACGCGTCCGCCGCGCCGCCCTACCTCGCCCTGCTCGCCCTGGCCGCGGTCCTGTCGTTGGGCTCTCCCGATCTCGCGGTGACCCTGTCGCTCCTGGGCTCCGTGCCGCTGGCCGGGATGTCGGCCTACCTCGCCTCCCGCCCACTCGTGACATCGCGACTGCTCCGCGCGTGGGCCGCCGTCGCCTACGCCTTCCTCCCCGCGGTCACGGGAGCGGTCGCCGGCGGTCGTATCGGCACCGCGGTCCTCGCCGTCCTCCTGCCCTGGGCCGCGCGCACCGGCGTGGCCGCCGCCGGGCTGTCGCGCGCGGACGGCGCGCGCGGAAGCTGGCGGGCCGCGTGGGGCCACGCCCTGCTGCTGACCGTCGCCACCGCCTTCACCCCGATCGTGTGGCCCGTCGCGCTGGTCCTCGGAGTCGTCGTCCTGGTGTCGCGCGGGCGCGAGCTCACCGCGTACGGGCCGCGGGTACTGGCCCAGCTCGCCACCCCGCTGATCCTCCTGGCGCCGTGGTCGTTCTCGCTCTTCCCGTTCGGGTTCCTCCGGGAGGCCGGGCTCGCCGACGACTCCTCCGCGGCCTCGGCCCACGACCTGCTGGGCGCCGATCCCTCGGGGCCCGGCACACTCTCCGGACCCCTCTTGTTCGGCGTCGTCGCGGCGGCGCTGGCCGCCCTCCTGCGCTCCGACCGCCGCTCGGCCATCGGGACCGCCTGGATCGCCGCCCTGGCCGGTCTGCTCCTGGCGGTCTTGGCCAACGGTTCGGCCTGGGCGGGGCCGGCGACCCTGGTGTACGGCGTCGGCCTGCTGGCCGCCGCCGTCCTCGGCGCGGACGGGGCACGGGCGCGGGTGGCCGAGCGGAGCTTCGGCTGGCGCCAACCGCTCGCCGCGCTCGTCGCGTTCGCCGCGGCCGCCGGTCCGCTGCTCGCCGCAGCCGGGTGGATGGTCCGGGGCGCCGGCGACCCGCTGGAGCGTCGCGCCCCGGAGCAGGTGCCCGCGTTCGTCGCCGAGGAGAGCCGCACGCGCGACCAGGCCCGCACCCTCGTCCTGGACAGCGACTCCGCCACCGCCGTGCGCTACGTCCTGGTTCGCGGCTCCGGGGCCCGTCTCGGCGATGCCGAGACGGCCGCCGCGGCGGGGTCGAACACCCGACTCGACCACGTCGTCGCCTCTCTCGTGGCGGGGTCCGGGGCCGACCAGGCCGCGCGACTGGGCGACTTCGCCGTCCGCTACGTCCTCGTGCACGACGGCGCCCCGCGCGAGATCGCCCGGGTCTTGGACTCCACCGTGGGTCTGACCAGGCTGAGCAGGCAGGACGGCGTCGCCTTGTGGCGGGTCGAGGGGGAGATCGCACGCGCGACGATCACCGAGGGCTCGGGCACCGCCCTGCCGGTCGCGGCCGGACCGGTGGAGATCCACACGGACATCCCCGCCGGCGCGGAAGGCCGCGTCCTCCGCCTCGCCGACACCGCCGACTCCGGATGGACGGCCACCCTCGACGGGAAGCCGCTGACCGGTACCACGGTCGACGGCTGGGCCCAGGGGTTCGCCCTGCCCGACAGCGGGGGAAGACTCGACGTCACCCACGAAGCCCCGCTCGCCCACACCGCCTGGCTGTGGTGCCAGGGCCTGCTCGCGGCCGTTCTCGTCGTCCTCGTGCTGCCCGGGCGGCGCCGCGACGTCGACGACGACCTCCCCGACGAGCCCTCGACCCCCTCCGCCGCCGGGGAGGGCCGCCGGGCACGGCGACTGCGCGCCCAGGCCGCCGGCGCGGCGGGCGAGAGCGGCCCCCACCCGCCCGGCACCTGGGCGGACGCGCCCCGGGAGCCGGCGGGGGACGCGGTGGACGGCATCGGCGGCCCGCTCGCCGACCACGACCGTTCCGAGGCGTCCGCCCCGTTCCCGGCCGATCCCCTCGGGATCCCCGCGCAGGGCGGCCCCGGGGTCGCGTACGCCGTGGACCACCCCGGCGTGGGCCCGGTCGGAGACGAGCCGCGTGCCGCGTACGAGTCGTCGTACGGCGCCCACGACCGTTCCGAGGCGTCCGCCCCGTTCCCGGCCGATCCCCTCGGGATCCCCGCGCAGGGCGGCCCCGGGGTCGCGTACGCCGTGGACCACCCCGGCGTGGGCCCGGTCGGAGACGAGCCGCGTGCCGCGTACGAGTCGTCGTACGGCGCCCACCACGAAGGGGGCGTCGCGCCCGACCCGTCTTCGCTCCCGCCGTACCGGCAAGAGCCTCCCGCCTCGTACGACGCCGGGTACGACGTCGCCCCCGGCGGCGGGTACGAGGCGTCCTACCGAGGCGCGTACGACCCCGCGCTCGGCGGGGAGTACGACCCGGGCCACGACGGCGCGTACGACGCGACGCCCGGCAGTGGGTACGACGCGGGCGGCGCGCCGTACGGGACCGACCACCTCGCGTCCTACGGCGGCGACGCCCATGATCCGTCCGCCGTGTACGACCCGATCCGCGGGCCGGGGGTCGACCCCCGCCATCCGCACGGCACGACCGACGAGCGTCCCGACGGGAGCCGACTGTGAGACGTACGACCCTGTCCTTCCTCGGTTGCGTCGCCGCGCTGGCCGTCGTCACCGGCACGGCGGCGATCACCACGCCCGGCGACGCGGCCGACGACGCGTCGGCAGCGTCGGCCACTCGCCTGCCGGTCGACCGCAGCGTCGTGCTCTGCCCGTCGCCCGGCTCCTCGGACGTCGCGGAGACGACGTACACGTCGTTCACCCCGGTCACGGAGGGTGCGGAGGGGGAGGGGGCGGCCGAGCTTCTCCCGCTCACGCGGGACGCGGAGGCGGGCGAGGGGGATGAGGAGGCCTCCGGTGAGGCGGTCCTGGAACCCGCGGGTCCGGGCACCCCGACGACGGGGGAGCACACCGGCGACGACGCCCCCGCCCTTCTCGGCACCGCGGAGGGCGAGGTGGCCCCGGGGTGGAGCGTGGGGATGACGACGAAGATCGCCGCCGGCCTCGGGCGCGGGCTGTCGGGTCTCGCCTGCGGGGCCCCGGACACGGAGTTCTGGTTCCCGGGGGTCGGCACCGAGGCCGACCGCACCGACTACGTACACCTCACCAACCCCGACGACACGCCCGCGGTGGTGGACATCACCCTGTACGGCGAGGACGGCGAGGTGGAGTCCGAGCTGGGCGAGGGCATCACGGTCCCCGCGCGGGCCACGAGGCCGATTCTGCTCGGCACGCTCGCCGAGGAGCGTCAGACGGACCTCACGGCGCACGTCGGCGTGCGCAGCGGGCGTGTGGGCGCCGCGGTGCTCGCCCTGGACGCGGAGGCGGGCGGCGACTGGTTGACCGCGTCCGCGGACCCTGCCGCCCGGCTCGTCCTCCCCGGCATCCCGAAGGACGCGACCGCCGTTCGCCTGGTGATGTTCACACCGGGCGACGTGGACGCCGACCTGGACGTCAGCCTGGCCTCCCCCACCGGTCCGATCACCCCGGCCGGGCACGAGACGGTGCGGGTCAAGGCCGGTCTGACCACCGCGGTCGACCTGGGAGACATCACCCGGGGCGAGGCGGGGTCGCTGGTCCTGACGCCGACGGGCGGCGACGTCCCGGTGGTCGCGGCCCTCCGGGTGACGCGCGGCGAGGGAGAGGACCGGGAGACGGCGTTCCTGCCGGCCACCGGCCCGATCGTGACGCGCGCCACTTCGCCGGACCAGCCGAAGGAGGGCACCACCCTGTACGTCACCGCTCCCGGGGAGACCGCCCGGGTCCGGATCACGGCGTCGGCGGGTTCCGAGGGGGGCGAGGGGCTGTCGCGCGAGTACACGATCGAGGGAGGCACCACCCAGGACGTGGATTTCCCGGTCCCCGAGGGGTTGAAGGGGGTCTACGCGTTGACGGTCGAACCCGTCTCGGGCGGGCCGGTGCACGCGTCCAGGACGCTGAGCGTTCCGGTGAAGGACGTGCCCGCTTTCACCGTCCAGCCCCTCGCCGACGACCGGGGGACGGTGGCGGTCCCCGACGCGCGGCAGGACCTGTCGGTCCTCGTCCGACGCTGACCGCGCGGGTGGCGCCGACCGGGAGCCCACCGCCCCGGCCCCGCGACGCGCCCCGCGCGGGGCCCGTCGCGGGCCCGGGGGGCTCAGTCCTCCCCGAAGCCCCGTTCCTCCCCATAGCGCGGATCGACCGTCTCGGGTGTCAGCCCCAGTACCTCCGCGACCTGCTCGACCACGACCTCGTGGACCAGCAGCGCGCGCTCGTCCCGCCCCCTGCTGCGGATCTCCACCGGACGCCGGTACACCACCACCCGGGCACGGCGGCCCTCCCGGGCGGCCGCCGATCCGCCCAGCGGGACGACCTCGTCGCCCCAGCCGTCGTCGGACCGCTCCAGTCGGGGGACCTCCAGCACCACGAAGTCGATGTCGGCGAGCTGGGGCCACCGGCGCTCCAGCCGCTCCACCGAGTCCTGCACGAGGTCGGCGAACGTCTCCGCCCTGCTGGCCGCCAGTGGCACCTGCGGCGGCGCGATCGGGCCGCGCATGCCCCGGCCGTGACGGTCGCGGCGACGGGGCCCGGGCGGGTCTGCGGAACGGGGCGGTACGGGACTGTCCATCAAGGCTGAAGGTTAGTACCCGGCCGGTCGCGACACCCCGTTCCCCGGCCCGCCGAGTGCGAGTCCCGGGGGCGCCACGCGGCGGGCGACTTCGCGTCGGGGTGTCGCCAGGACGCGAGGGTGCGCATTCGGCCAAGGCGGGGCTCGATCGCGTCGCCCCGCGTCGCCCGGCTCTCCCGGGGCGCGAGGCGGGGCTCGTCCCCTCGCGCGCGATCGACGACGCCACGCTTCGGGTCGGTGATCAGCGGTGTTCGGGCAGTTCGGGGCGGTGGCGTCGGGCGTGTTCGGCGCCCGGTGGCGTGGGCGACACGGGCGGGTGACCCGGTGGAGAGTCATCGCGGCCCGCTCAGGAGTGCGGTACCGTCCAACACCGTGAGTCCTGTACGTCGCTGTTCGCGCACCGCCTGCGGCCGTCCCGCCGTCGCGACGCTGACGTACGTCTACGCCGATTCGACGGCGGTCCTCGGCCCGTTGGCGACCTACGCCGAGCCTCACTGCTACGACCTGTGCGCCGAGCACTCCGAGCGGCTCACCGCCCCTCGGGGCTGGGAGGTCGTCCGGCTCCTCGACGGTTCGGCGCCCGCCCGCCCGCGCGGCGACGACCTGGAAGCCCTGGCCGACGCCGTGCGCGAGGCGGCGCGCCCCCGGGAGCGCGTCGCGGAAGCGGGCGGTGTCGCCCGTTCGGCGGACCCCATGGAGGTCGCCAGGCGAGGCCATCTGCGGGTCCTTCGGTCCCCGGAGGGCTGAGCGACCGGGCCGTCCGGCCCTCCGCGCGCGGTCCCTCCGGCGAGGTGGTCCGCGGCAGCGGGTAGTTTGGGGTCACCGACACGGAAACCCAGGAAGGCTCGCCCGTGGCTGCTGAGCTGTCGCAGATCGTCAAGGCGTACGACATCCGCGGCGTGGTCCCGGACCAGTGGGACGAGACGCTGGCCGAGTCCTTCGGCGCCGCGTTCGTCCGGGTCACGGACGCGACCGCGATCGTGACCGGACACGACATGCGGGCCTCGTCCCCCGGCCTGGCGCGCGCCTTCGCCGACGGGGCGTCCCGTCAGGGCGCCGACGTCACCGAGATCGGGCTGTGCTCCACCGACCAGCTGTACTACGCCTCGGGCTCCCTGGACCTGCCGGGTGCCATGTTCACGGCCTCGCACAACCCCGCCCGGTACAACGGCATCAAGATGTGCCGTCGGGGTGCCGCCCCGATCGGCGCGGACTCGGGCCTGGCCGACATCCGTGAGCTGGTCGAGCGATGGGGCGCGGGAGGCCCCCCCGAGCCCGGGGCCCGTCGGGGCGAGGTGCGCGCGCGGGAGACCCTCGACGACTACGCGACCCACCTGCGGTCCCTGGTGGACCTCGACGGGATCCGTCCGCTGCGGGTCGTCGTCGACGCGGGCAACGGCATGGGCGGGCACACCGTGCCCACCGTCCTGGCCGGACTCCCCGTCGACCTCGTTCCCCTCTACTTCGAGCTGGACGGCACCTTCCCCCACCACGAGGCGAACCCGCTCGACCCGGCCAACCTCGTCGACCTGCGCAAGCGGGTCCGCGAAGAGGACGCCGACCTCGGCCTCGCCTTCGACGGCGACGCGGACCGCTGCTTCGTCGTGGACGAACGGGGCGAACCGGTGTCCCCGTCCGCGATCACCGCCCTGGTGGCGGCCAGGGAACTCGCCCGCCACGGTGGCCGGGGGACGGTCATCCACAATCTGATCACCTCCTGGGCCGTGCCGGAGGTCGTGGCCGAGCACGGCGGCACCGCGGTGCGCACCCGGGTGGGGCACTCTTTCGTCAAGGCCGAGATGGCCCGTACCGGTGCCATCTTCGGCGGCGAGCACTCCGCGCACTACTACTTCCGCGACTTCTGGAACGCCGACACCGGCATGCTGGCAGCCCTGCACGTGCTGGCGGCCCTGGGCGGGCAGCGCGCCCCGCTGTCCGCGCTGGTCTCCGAGTACGACCGGTACGTCGGATCGGGGGAGATCAACTCCACCGTGGCCGACCAGGCGGAGCGCCTCGAGGCGATCAGGGCCGCGTACCGGGACCGCGAGGACGTCGGCCTGGACGGCCTGGACGGCCTGACGGTGACCACCGCCGACTGGTGGTTCAACGTGCGCCCGTCCAACACCGAACCGCTGCTGCGCCTCAACGCCGAGGCCCGGGACGAGACGACCATGGCCCGCGTTCGCGACGAGGTGCTGGCGATCATCAGAGGCTGAGGGCCCCCGAGGCGGGCCCGGGCCGCGGAAGGCCGGGCGACGCCCACCGGAGGTACGCTGACCAGCACGTCAGGACACGCGAACGCGCGAGCCCACCGCTCCCGAAGGGAACCGTCATGCCGCTCGAAGCCGGCCTCTTGGAGATCCTCGCCTGCCCGGCGTGCCACGCGCCACTGGAGGAACGCGAGGCCGAACTCGTCTGCGCCGGGCGGGACTGCGGGTTGGCCTATCCCGTCCGCGACGGCATTCCCGTCCTCCTCGTCGACGAGGCGCGCCGCCCGGGGTAGCGGCGGTGTCGACGCACCGCACCCCAGTCACCCCGGTGATCGGAGACCGCCGCCATGTTCGACGAATCACTGCTCGACAACCCCGACGGGCTGTCCGAGACCGACCGGCGCGGCCTGCTGCGCGGCGCGGCGGAGGCCGGCGCGCGCGTGCGCACGGCGGCCCGTCACGCGGCGGAGGCGGGGGTCGGCGAACTCCGCCCGGACGGCCGCCCCCGCTCCGTCCTCATCGCGGGTCCTGGCGCCGCCGCCACGCAGGCCGCCGACCTGCTGGGCACTCTCGCCGGCGCGGGGAGTCCGGTCACGCGCCTGGCACCCACCGGCGTCGCCCCGGACGCCGGGGCGCTCCGATGGGATCTGCCGGGGTGGGCCGGATCGGTCGACCTGCTGCTCATCGCCACCCCCGACGGCACCGAGCCGGGGCTCTGCCTCCTGGCCGAACGGGCGTACCGCAGGGGATGCGCCGTCGCCGCCGTGGCGCCGGGCGACAGCCCGCTGGCCGAGGCGGTCGCGGGGGCCCACGGCCTGTTCGTTCCCATGGCGACCGCGCCCTACGACCAGGAGGAGCCGCTCGCCGGCGCGGCCCCCGGCGTCCTGTGGGCGCTGCTGACCCCGCTCCTGGTGCTGCTGGACCGCACCGGACTGCTCGCCGCGCCGCCCGCGGCCGTGCGGGGGGTAGCCGACCGCCTCGACCGGGTGGCCGAGCGGTGCGGTCCGGCCATCGCCGCCTACGGCAACCCCGCCAAGACCCTCGCCGCCGAACTGGCCGACGCGCTGCCCCTGGTGTGGACCGAGGGGGTCTCCGCGGGACCGGCCGGTCGACGCTTCGCCGCCGCTCTGGCGGAGCTGTCCGGCGTCCCCGCGATGGTCGCCGAGTTGCCCGAGGCGCTGGCCGCCCACGGCGCGTTGCTCGCCGGACCCCTGGCAGCCGGCGCCGATCCCGACGACTTCTTCCGGGACCGCGTGGAGGAGCGGGCAGCCCTCCACGCGCGGGTGGTCCTCCTGCGGGACCGTCCCATCGCGGGACTGACCGCCGCACCCGCCGCCCGCGAACTCGCCCTGGGCCACGACACCCCGGTCAGTGAACTCGAACCCGAGGCCGGCGGGGAGTTGGAGACCCTCGCGGAGCTGATCGCCGTCACGGACTTCGCCGCCGTCTACCTCGCCCTCGCCGCACGGCCCTGAGCCCCACGCGAGAAGCGCCCCGCCCCGAACACGCGGAGAGCGGACGGGCCGCCGGTCCCCCGACGCACCGGAACCCGCCGCGGCACGCCGCACGCGTCCGAGAGAACCAGAGAGAGCCCATGGACCGCCTCGACAACACCATCCGCCCCTACGCCTGGGGCTCGACGACCGCGATTCCCGACCTGCTCGGCGTCGAGCCGACCGGCGAGCCGCAGGCGGAGATGTGGATGGGCGCCCACCCCGGCGCACCCTCCCGTACCGCTCGCGGCACCCTCCTGGAGCTGATCGACGCGGCGCCCACGCGGGAACTGGGCCCCGCCTCCGTCGCCCGGTTCGGCCCGCGGCTGCCTTTCCTGCTCAAGATCCTCTCGGCGGCGGCGCCGCTCTCCCTCCAGGTCCACCCCGACCGGGAACAGGCCCGCACGGGCTACGACGAGGAGGAGCGGCGCGGCGTCCACGTCGACGCGCCGGACCGCAACTATCGCGACCCGCACCACAAGCCCGAACTCGTCTGTGCTCTGACCGAGTTCGAGGGGCTGTGCGGTTTCCGGCCCCCCGCCGACACCGCCGACCTGCTCGACGGACTCGGCGTCGACTCCCTCAAGCCCTACGTCGACCTCCTGCACGCCCGGCCGGAGGACGCCGCCCTCCGTGAGGTATTGACCGCCGTCCTGACCGCCGACCGCGAGCGGATGGCCCGGACCGTCGCCGAGACCGAGGCGGCCTGCGACCGCCTGGGCGGCGTCTACGCCCCCTACGCCGGCATCGCCCACCACCACCCGGGCGACCCGGGAGTCCTGGCCGCGATGCTGCTCAACCACGTGACGCTGCACCCCGGCGAGGCCCTCTACCTCGGCGCGGGGGTCCCGCACGCCTACCTGAGCGGCCTCGGCGTGGAGATCATGGCCAACTCCGACAACGTGCTGCGCTGCGGGCTCACCCCCAAGCACGTCGACGTCCCCGAACTCCTGCGGGTCGTCCGCTTCGAGCCGGGCGATCCGGGGGTCCTGCGCCCGGAGGCGTCCCTCGGCGACGAGGAGGTCTACGAGACCCCGACCGACGAGTTCCGACTCTCCCGCTACGTCCTGTCGGAGGGGGGAGCCGCCCATGACCTCACCCGCCCCGTCCCGCAGATCCTGCTGTGCACGGCGGGTTCGGTGCGCGTCGACGGACAGGAGCTGACGGCCGGCGGCTCGGTCTTCGTCCCGGCGGGCGAGCGGACCGACGTCTCCGGCTCCGGCACCCTCTTCAGGGCCACCGTGCGTCTGTGACCCCTACCCGCCGGACGGGGGACAGGGCCGCCTTCGAGCTGCGACAATGACGCCGCCGTGGCGCGTGGGCACGGCCGTGGGCGGACGACGTCGAAGGGACAACGGGGTACATGAGCGCGTCAGGCGGGACGAAGGCGATCGTGGCGGCCTTGGTCGCCAACCTCTCGATCGCGGTGGCCAAATTCGTGGCCTTCCTCTTCAGCGGCTCGTCGTCGATGCTCGCCGAGGCCGTGCACTCGGTCGCGGACTCCGGCAACCAGGGACTGCTCCTTCTCGGCGGCAGGCGCGCCCGCCGGGCCGCGACGCCTCGGCACCCCTTCGGGTACGGGCGGGAGCGTTACGTCTACGCCTTCCTCGTCTCCATCGTGCTCTTCTCCGTCGGCGGCATGTTCGCCCTCTACGAGGGCTACGAGAAGATCAGGCATCCGCACGAGATCGAGCACTGGTACTGGCCGGTGGGCGTCCTCGTCTTCGCGATCATCGCCGAGGCGTTCTCCTTCCGGACCGCGATCCGGGAGTCCAACGTCCTGCGGGGCGAGAAGTCCTGGACGGCGTTCGTGCGGCACGCCAAGGCGCCCGAGCTGCCGGTCGTGCTGCTGGAGGACCTCGGCGCGCTGGTCGGTCTGCTCCTCGCCCTCGGTGGCGTCGGCCTTGCCCTGCTCACCGGCGACGGCGTGTGGGACGGCGTCGGCACCCTCTGCATCGGCGCGCTGCTCATCCTGATCGCCCTGGTCCTCGCCGTCGAGACCAAGTCGCTGCTGTTGGGCGAGGCCGCCGGAGCGGACGAGGTGCGCGGCATCGAGGACGCCGCCGTCGACGGCGACACGGTCACCGGCCTCATCCACATGCGCACCCTCCACCTCGGTCCGGAGGAGCTGCTCGTCGCCGCCAAGGTGGCCGTCCGGCACGACGGCACGGCCACCGAGATCGCCGCCGCCATCGACGCCGCCGAGGCGCGTATCCGGGCGGCCGTCCCGATCGCCCGGGTCATCTACCTCGAACCCGACATCTACAGCGAGACGGAGGCCGCCAGGGGCGCCGACCCGGAGGCCACGCCCGGAGGCCCGATCCCGCCGTCCGGCTGAGCCTGCCCGCGACGCGCTTGCGACGGGGCCCGGTCGCTCGCGGGCTGGGGCGCGGCGGGGGTGGCGGTGTAGCTTGGTCGCAGCCAGACGTCGCTGCTGATGGCGGTCGGGCGGTCGCATCAGGGCCGGCCGAGGGAGAGAGGGCCTCCGACGGACTGCGCCGCGCGTGACCGGGCCTGCCGGTGCCCTCCTCGGGCGCCTCGGCGTCCGCCGTCGCGCAGGTCAGCCGTACCCACCTCGACCGAAACCCGAGGAGCAGCCCGTAATGACGACTGTCGAGAACCGACAGGACTTCAAGGTCGCCGACCTGTCCCTGGCCGAGTTCGGCCGCAAGGAGATCACCCTCGCCGAGCACGAGATGCCCGGCCTGATGGCGCTCCGCGCGGAATACGCCGAGGCGCGCCCTCTCGCCGGCGCACGGATCACCGGTTCGCTGCACATGACCGTGCAGACGGCGGTGTTGATCGAGACCCTGGTGGCGCTCGGCGCCCGGGTCCGCTGGGCCTCGTGCAACATCTTCTCCACCCAGGACCACGCCGCCGCGGCCGTCGCCGTCGGGCCGGGGGGAACGGCCGGTGAGCCGCGGGGCGTTCCGGTGTTCGCCTGGAAGGGCGAGACCCTGGAGGAGTACTGGTGGTGCACGGAGCAGGCGCTGACCTGGCCGGACGCCGCCACCGGGGGCCCGAACATGATCCTGGACGACGGAGGGGACGCCACCCTCCTGGTGCACAAGGGCGTCGAGTACGAGAAGGACGGCAAGGTCCCCTCGCCCGACACCGCCGAGAGTGACGAGCACCGTGTCATCCTCGAACTGCTGACCCGCACCCTGGGCGAGAACGCCCGGAAGTGGACCCGGCTCGCCTCGGAGATCCGCGGCGTGACGGAGGAGACCACGACGGGGGTGCACCGGCTGTACGAGATGCAGCGGGACGAGACCCTGTTGTTCCCGGCCATCAACGTCAACGACGCGGTGACGAAGTCGAAGTTCGACAACAAGTACGGCTGCCGGCACTCGCTGGTGGACGGCATCAACCGCGCCACCGACGTCCTGATCGGCGGCAAGACCGCGGTGGTCTGCGGCTACGGCGACGTGGGCAAGGGCTGCGCGGAGTCGCTCCGCGGGCAGGGCGCGCGCGTCATCGTCACCGAGATCGACCCGATCTGCGCGCTCCAGGCCGCGATGGACGGCTACCAGGTCACCACCCTGGACGAGGTCGTGGAGACGGCCGACATCTTCGTCACCACGACCGGCAACAAGGACATCATCCTGGCCTCGGACATGGCCCGGATGAAGCACCAGGCGATCGTCGGCAACATCGGCCACTTCGACAACGAGATCGACATGGCCGGCCTGGCGAAGATCCCGGGCATCGTCAAGGACGAGGTCAAGCCGCAGGTCCACACCTGGACCTTCCCCGACGGCAAGGTCGTCATCGTGCTGTCCGAGGGACGCCTGCTGAACCTGGGCAACGCCACCGGGCACCCCTCGTTCGTGATGTCCAACTCCTTCGCGGACCAGACCCTGGCGCAGATCGAGCTGTTCACCAAGCCCGACGCCTACCCGACCGGCGTCTACGTCCTGCCCAAGCAACTGGACGAGAAGGTCGCCCGCCTCCACCTGGACTCACTCGGGGTGAAGCTGACGACGCTCCGCCCCGAGCAGGCGGAGTACATCGGAGTCAAGGTCGAGGGCCCCTACAAGGCGGACCACTACCGCTACTGAGCCGGTCCGCGGGTCCCCCCGGAGGTGCCGCCGCCACGGCACCTCCGGGGCGGGCCCCCCGCACCCCCGTGTCGGGGGGCCCGCCCCTCGGTCCGCCGACGGCCCCGCCCGGGGCTCTCGGTACGCACGCACCAGTCCGTCACGATCCTGGACGTCCATGCCTCGCGGTCGGTACTCGCTTCACGACCCCCTCGATCACACTCCTCTCGGGGAAGAGCACTTCCACTGTGCCCTCGGTCCCTCCGGCTGGCGCTACGTCTCGCGGACGACCACTCCGGCCGGCGACGACCGGGGCTCCGTCGATCTGACCCTGGACGCCCTCGGCCGACCGCTCCGGCTGGAACTGAGCACCGGGCCCTGGCGTGTACGGGGCGGCGTGTCGGACGGGTTGGCCTGGGTCCGCACGGACCTCGCCGGGACGCGTGCCATCGAGGGCACCGCCCGTGCCCACGGCTTCGCGGGCACCTCCCCGGCCCTGCTGGTCGCCGCCACGCGGCTGCTGCGCCTCACCCCCTCTTCACCCAGTGGTCGACTGCGTCTGGTCGCCTTCACGGAACCGGTCCTCGCGCCGCGGACGGTGGACCGGTCCTGGACCGTGGTGGACACCCAAACACACGCCACCGACAACGGCCCGCTCCTCGTGGACGAGTACGGCGTCACGGCGCTGGACACGGGCGAGCGACACACCGTCCACGTCGCGGGCGACGTGGTGTTGGCCGCCCCCGGGGTCGAGCTGGAGGCCCTGGACTCGCCACCGTCCGTCTTCCCCCGAACCCGCGTCACCCCGGAGGGCTGAAGCGGGTCCCGGGGGAGGGCGCCCCGCCCTCCGGCGGCTCGGGGGAGTCGACCGGCCCCGTCGCCGGCGGGTGCGCGAAGAACCCCTCGCGGTTCGACGCCGAGGCGGGGGCGGGACCGGCGGGGTCATGGGTCGTCCCGTGGGGCGCCGGCCCCTCCGCCCGATGCCGCGGGGGCGCCGGGTGCCCGACCCCCTCGCCCGGGACGCGCTGGGAGGGGGAGCCCGAGAGGTGTGCCCGGCGGACCTCGCGTGCCCGACGCTCGTGTGACACACCGGCCAGGTAGGCCATAGGCGGCATCCCCGGTGGCGCCGCGACTCCCGTCAGGGCGGCGACGTCGGACGCCAGCCGTGCCGCCATCGCCGCTCCCACTCGGGGGTCCAACTCGCCCGCCCGCGTGAGGCACTGTCGAACGGCCAGCCACAGGTCGTCCGGTACGGCCGACAGGTCCAGGCCGGTGAACAGCCTCTCGGAGCCCGGCGGGGGCGGCGGGACGAAGGCGACCGGCCCGGCGGGCACGCGCTCCCGCACTACCAACGTCCCGGCGAACACGTCCCCGAGCCGCCGTCCTCGCGCCGACACCAGCGAGGCGACGCAGGCGACGAGACCCAGGGTCATGAGGATCTCGACCACGGCGAGCAACCCCCGCACCAAGGCGTGCCGGAACGCGATCGGTCCGCCGTCGTCGCGTACCACCCGCAAACCGCATGCCAGTTTGCCCAGGGACCTGCCGCGGCTCAGTGTCTCGACGGCCACCGGCCCCCCCACCATCACCGATACGAAGGTGGCCAGCGACACGGCGGCCCGCGCCGCCTCGTCCAACGACGCGGTGGCCACCAACACGAGGACGGCCACGACCACGTAGGTGGTCAAGGCCAGCGCGAGGTCCAGCATCAGGGCGAGGGCCCTGCTCGGCAGCCGCGCCGGCCGCAGCTCCAGGGCCACCGCCTCGCCCGTCACCCATGCGGCCACGTCCGTCGTCCTTCCCTCGCACACCCTCGAACACGGACAGTCTGCCAAGCTGAGGGCGCGATCATCCCAAGAGGACGATCGGATTCGCGATGCCCTCGTCCGACAGCTCAGGAGCAGGCACCCGATGGACCTCGACGTCTTCGTCTCGTCGCACCAAGCGGAGTGGGATCGGCTCGACGCCCTGCTCCGACGCCGTCGCGGTCTGACCGGCGCGGAGGCGGACGAGATCGTGACCCTCTACCAGCGCACGGCCACCCATCTCTCCGTGATCCGCTCCGGGGCGCCCGATCCTCGGCTGGTCGGTCGACTCAGCCGGCTCGTCGCCCGTGCCCGCGCGACGGTCGCCGGAACCCGGCGGACGTCGTGGCACGACGTCACGCACTTCCTCGCCGCCGGTTTCCCCGCGGCCGTCCACCGGGCCCGGCACTGGTGGGTGCCGACCGCCCTGCTCTCCCTCGCCGTCGCCGCGCTGCTGGGCTGGTGGACGGGAACGCACCCCGAGGTCCAGGCCGTCATCGCCGCGCCCGACGAACTGCGGCGGCTCACGCGTCCGGGGGGCGAGTACGAGTCCTACTACTCCACGCACCCGGCCGCGTCGTTCTCCGCCCAGGTCTGGACCAACAACGCCTGGGTCGCCGCTCTCTGCCTGACGCTCGGGGTCTTCCTCGGTCTGCCGGTGCTGTGGGTCCTCTTCCTCAACATGCTCAACCTGGGAGTGGGGCTCGGTCTGATGTACTCGGCCGGCCGCCTGGACGTCTTTCTGGGCCTGTTGGCCCCCCACGGACTGCTGGAACTCACGGCGATCTTCGTCGCGGCGGGAACGGGGCTCCGCCTGGGATGGACGCTCGTCGATCCCGGTCCGAGACCGCGGCGCACGGCGCTCGCCGAGGAGGGCCGCGCGGCCGTCGGCATGGCCGTGGGCCTGGCCTTGGTCCTCCTCGTAGCGGGGGCCATCGAGGGTTTCGTCACTCCCTCGGGGTTGCCCACCTGGACCAGGATCGGAATAGGCGTGGCCGCCGAGATCCTCTTCCTCCTCTACGTCCACGTGCTCGGTGGCCGGGCCGCGCGCGAGGGTGAGCGGGGAGACCTCAAGGCCGCCGAGCGCGGCGCGGTGGTTCCCGTCGCCGGCTGAGGTGCGCCGCTCGCCCGGAACCTGGTACTGTCCTCTCCGTTCCGCCGGGGCCATTGACATGGTGCCGGCGGGAAGGTAGATTCGAACAGTTGCCTAGAGCGGGCCGATGGTCCCGAGGGTGACGGTGGGACATCTATCCGCTTCGCGAATCGCCGCACATCGCGTGTGCCGGCGTCGACGAAGCCCCGATGAATCGGAAACGAGAGCCGGTCGGACCGGTCGGAATTTCCTGGTAGAGTCGGGGAGGCCGGAAAGGGAAGCGCGGAAGTGCTTTTCGGGAAGGCGGCCGAGGAAATCGGGTCGGAAACGGTCTGGTAGAGTCGGTGAAACCGAAGGGGAAACGCCCGGAGGAAAGCCGCGAGAGAGTGTGTTTCTCGGGTGAGTACGAAGAAAGCGTCCGTTCCTTGAGAACTCAACAGCGTGCCAAAAGTCAACGCCAGATATGTTGATACCCCGACGCCGGGATTGTTGTTCCGGTGGACGGGTTCCTTTGAAGTAGAACACAGCGAGGACGCTGTGGATCATCGGGTTATTCCTCCGGTGGTCCCGCTCCCGTGTTGTGTGCCGGGTGACCGGCAGAGCATTCACGGAGAGTTTGATCCTGGCTCAGGACGAACGCTGGCGGCGTGCTTAACACATGCAAGTCGAACGATGAACCATTTCGGTGGGGATTAGTGGCGAACGGGTGAGTAACACGTGGGCAATCTGCCCTGCACTCTGGGACAAGCCCTGGAAACGGGGTCTAATACCGGATATTGACTGTCACGGGCATCCGTGGTGGTGGAAAGCTCCGGCGGTGCAGGATGAGCCCGCGGCCTATCAGCTTGTTGGTGAGGTAGTGGCTCACCAAGGCGACGACGGGTAGCCGGCCTGAGAGGGCGACCGG